>NZ_JAPWHY010000001.1:0-3127860 GCF_030587275.1 Janthinobacterium sp. SUN128
TAATTGCCCGTACGGCTTGTCCCTATAACCTTAGCAGGTACAGAGGATAAGACGGTACAACGTTGCGTGTGTGTTGATACTACCAGTCATTACCCCAATCTTTGCTTCTTCCAGATTCATGGCTTTGTCGTCCCACAGGAGACAAACGCCAGTACAAGTTATGCCTGATGACCATAGCAAGTTGGTCCCACCCCTTCCCATCCCGAACAGGACCGTGAAACAACTTTGCGCCGATGATAGTGCTGCAACCAGTGTGAAAGTAGGTTATCGTCAGGCTTGTTATTCGAAAAAACCCCTTCCGGTGATCCGGTTGGGGTTTTTTTACGTCCGCTGGTTTTAAGTGCGCCAGCGATTGCCGGGTTTTTGAAAGGGATATCTTGTCTGCTGTGCATACACTGGAGCAATTACGGGCTGGCCAACTGGCCGGCCTGCGCCGCCTGAAGCTGTCCTGCGGCTTGACCGACTTTCCCCGCGAGATTTTCGACCTGGCCGACAGCCTGGAAATCCTCGACCTCTCGGGCAACGCGCTGTCCACTTTACCCGACGACTTGCCGCGCCTGCACAAGCTGCGCATCATTTTTTGCTCGGATAACCTGTTCACCACCTTGCCGGCTGTGCTTGGTTCCTGTCCTGCGTTGGAAATGATCGGTTTCAAGGCGAACCGGATCCGCCAGGTACCTGCTGCCGCCTTGCCAGCCAGGCTGCGCTGGCTGACCCTGACCGACAATGCCATCGAAGCCTTGCCGGACGAACTGGGCAAGTGCAGTGAGCTGCAGAAACTCATGTTGGCGGGAAATTGCCTGGACAGTTTGCCCGCTTCGTTGACGAACTGCCGCCGTCTGGAACTGGTACGTATCGCCGCCAACCGTTTTACGGCGCTGCCCGACTGCCTGCTGTCCCTGCCACGCCTGAGCTGGCTCGCGTATGCGGGCAATCCCTGCACGGAAGCGCGGGAACTGGCGGCCTTGGCCGGTACGGCTGCGGCAGGCGTGGCATGGCAGCGCCTGGAACTGGCGCAGCAGCTGGGCGAGGGCGCATCGGGGGTGATTTACCGTGCCTGTCTGGATGGCGTGGATGATGTCGCCGTCAAAGTGTTCAAGGGAGCCATGACCAGCGATGGCTTGCCGCGCAGTGAAATGGCCGCCTGCATCGGCGCCGGTGCGCACCCGGGCCTGATTCCCATCCTCGGGACGCTCGATGCGCATCCGCAAGGGGCAATGGGACTCGTCATGCCGCTCATCGACGCGGCCTTTCGCAACCTGGCGGGACCACCGAGCCTGGAATCGTGCACGCGCGACGTGTATGCCGATGACGCGCGCTTTGATATTCCGCAAGCGCTGGCGATTGCCCATGGCATCGCCTCGGCCGTGTGCCAGCTGCACGCGCGCGGCATCGTGCATGGCGACTTGTATGCACACAATATCCTGCATGCGGACGCTGGTACCTCTCTGCTGGGCGACTTTGGTGCGGCGTCCATGTTTGCGCCGGGCTCGCCGCAAGGGGACTTGTTGCAGGGCCTGGAGGCACGCGCCTTTGGCGTGCTGCTGGGCGAGTTGATCGCGCATTGTGCGGCGCCTGTGCCCGCCTTGCATACCTTGCAAGAAACTTGCCTGCAGGAAGAAGTATTACGGCGGCCAAGGTTCGAGGCGATCGAACTGGCCTTGCGGGACATGCTCCCCGCATAAAAAAATGGCGCAGCCTTCGCGGGCTGCGCCATTTCTACTTCAGGGTGGCAAGATTCAGCTTGCCACCAAGATTTCTTTTTCCGGCAGGGCGATCTGGTTGTCGACACTGAACTGGTAATCCTTGAAGACGTGTTCGGCCGTCAGGATCTGGTATTCGCCGTTGTCGAGCTTATGCGTGGTGTCCTTCAGGCGATACGTGTAATGGCCGCAGGTCCAGCAGTTGAAGTTGCGCATGTGGGTACACAGGCACGTCTTGTCCATCACGACGACGGTTTTTTGCTCCGGATGGGCCGCCACTTCGCGGTTGTACGAGTTGATGTACGCGCAGTTGCCCGTCGCATCAAGCAGGTAGCCATACGATTCGCAGCCTGGGCGGATGCCGGCGCCGATGGCGGGCGTGTTCTTCAGCATGCGCATCGGGTAGCCCGTCGGCGAGACGCCATTGACGATGATGTCTTCTTCCGAGGCCTTGTAGTATTCCTGCTTGACCTTGTTTGGCAAGCCGCATTCCTTGGTGACGGTAAAGCGCGTCGCCACTTGCACGCCAGCCGCGCCCGCTTCCAGGAAGGAAACGGCGTCGCTGCCCGTGAAAATGCCGCCAGCGGCGATCAGCGGGATATCCAGCTGTTCGGCCTTCAGGTAGGCCAGCAGTTCCGCCGTGATCGTGTGCAGGTCGTAATTGGCCCAGTCCATGCCGAAACCCAGGTGGCCGCCGGCCAATGGCCCCTCGACGATGATGAAGTCGGGCAAACGGTCGAGCTTGGCGTTCTTGCGCAGGAAAATCTGCAGGGCGCGTACGGACGAGACGATGATCCCCAGCTTGGCATCACGGAAACGCGGATGGTCGGCCATCAGGGCGAACGAGCCGAAGTGCAAACCGGCGGACAGGGTGATGCCGTCGATGCCGGCGTCCAGCGCCGCATTCAGACGCACACGCAAGGTTTCACGCGGGCCATTCATGGTCAGCTTTTCCATGCAATTGACGAAGATCAAACCATCGCCTTTTTTTGCTTCCATGGTGCGGCCGATATGCAGGCGCTGCGCTTCCGCCAGACGGCCCAGGTCGAATTGCACCACGGCCTTGTCGCTGTTATTGATGTTGAACTTGTACAGTTTCGTCTTGTCTTTGACGAAGGTGGTGTCGAAACGGCGATCCGACACGTCTTCCACCATGGCATCGGAGATATGCCCGATACCGTTCAGCCGGGCCGCTTCCAGGGCCAGCTCCGACGTGGAAATATCCACACCCATTCCGCCTATCATGATGGGCACATATTCTTTTTTGCCAAATCGCAGGCGGAAATCATCAACACGTTTCATTGCTATCCTTAGACTACCGTGGTTATCACTGAGCCAGATGTACGGTCAAGCCCGCCGCCGGTCAGGCGCGCGGGCGCATGTAGCTGCGCGCAGCTTCAATTCTACCCCAAGCGGGCAGGCGCTCCGAGGCAGCTTGCCGCCATGCCGGTGCAAGCGCAGGCCGGAGCGTGCGCATCATCGAAATTAATCGCGGAAATTGTTAAATTCCAGCGGCATGTCGGGCACGTCCTTGCGCAGCATGGCCATGGCCGCCTGCAGGTCGTCGCGCTTGGCGCCCGTGACGCGCACGGCTTCGCCCTGGATGCTCGCTTGCACCTTCATCTTGCTGTCCTTGATGACACGCACGATTTTCTTCGCATCATCCGATTCGATGCCATTCTTGATCTTGATGATCTGCTTGACCTTGTCGCCGCCGATCTTCTTGATGTCACCTTCGTCGAGGAAGCGCACATCGACCTTGCGTTTGGTCAATTTGTTGGTCAGCACGTCGCGCACCTGGCTGAGCTGGAATTCCGAGTCCGCAAACGCGGTCAATTCGTTTTCCTTGTGCTCGACGCGGGCGTCGCTGCCCTTGAAGTCGAAGCGGGTCGTGATTTCCTTGTTGGATTGCTCGACTGCATTCTTGACTTCGATCATATCGGCTTCGGAGACTACATCAAATGACGGCATGGTCTGTTCCTTTTCTTGTTAAAGCGAGCGCACGCTCGGCGCGCTGGGCCTTGGCGGCTGATTCTGCGCCATGGGACGGCCCTGTTAAAGATGCGACATTTTAACGGACAACGGGCAAGTCGCCCTTGTCCTGAGGTGGTTTTTTGTCGCTTTCGCTCTATAATCGAGCAAAATTTCCCTATCCCATGTCTGCAGAGCTCACCATCGAACACAATTACCCCCTCCAGCGCCTGAATACCTTCGGCATCACGGCCAACGCGGCCGCCTACGTACGCATTACTTCGCAGGCCGAATTGCACGCCGCGCTGCAAGATCCCGCCCTGTCCGCCATGCCGCGCCTGATACTGGGCGGCGGCAGCAACATCGTGCTGACGGGCGACTTTCCCGGCGCCGTGCTGCACATGGCCACGCGCGGCATGCGTCTGGCACAGGCGGATTTCGAGACGGTACTCGTCACGGCCGCGGCCGGCGAAAACTGGCACGATTTCGTGCAGTGGACCCTGGCGCAAGGCGTGGGCGGGCTGGAAAACCTGTCCTTGATCCCCGGTACGGTGGGCGCGGCGCCTATCCAGAATATTGGCGCGTATGGCGTTGAAATCAAGGATTATCTGCATAGCGTGAGCGTCATGCACAGCGCCAGCGGCATCGTCTTCGACATGGACCGCGATGCTTGCCGCTTCGCTTACCGCGACAGCATCTTCAAGCAGGCGGACGGGCGCGAGCTGATCGTGCTGGAGGTTACGTTTGCCTTGCCGGCCGTGTGGCAGCCGAACTTGCGCTATGCGGAACTGGCGCAGGCCGTGGCCGAGCGCAATCTTGTCGAGCCGACAGCACAACAGGTAGCCGAGACGGTGATGGCGATCCGCCGGAGAAAATTGCCCGATCCGGCCGTGATCGGCAATGCGGGCAGCTTCTTCAAGAATCCCGTGGTGTCGCGAGAGCAATGTCTTGCCTTGCTGGAACGTTTCCCGAACCTCGTGCACCATGCGCAGCCCGATGGCACGGAAAAGCTGGCGGCCGGCTGGCTGATCGATCAGTGCGGCTGGAAGGGGAAAAACCTGGGGCCCGCGGGAGTGTATCCCAAGCAGGCACTGGTTCTGGTGAATAATGGCGGCGCTCGTGGCGCGGACATTACCCGGTTGGCGGCAGCGATACAGGATGATGTAGAGGCGAAATATGGCGTGCGCCTGTCGCCCGAGCCTGTGTTTGTCTAAATAGTCAATCCGCGCTTGAAAAAATGCTCAGGGCAAGGCAGTGCAACGCAGCCATGGACGTTTTTTCTGCGTGGATTAGCCGAAGTGGCAGACGTAGTCGACGGTCTCGACCGTTTCAATATCAAAATAGCTATTGCCCGGCACCTTGAATTGCGTGCCCGCGGCATAGCTGTTCCATTCTGTCGCGTCGGCCAGGCGCACCTTGCACAGGCCGCTGACGATTTCCATGATTTCCGGCGCACCCGTATTGAAGCGCAGCGATGACGCGAAAATCACGCCCACGCTTTTCTTCGTGCCATCGGCCAGGATGACGTTATGCGAGACGCATTTGCCGTCAAAGTAGATATTCGACTTCTTGACGACGCTGACATTGTCCAGTTGTGTGCTCATGCTTCACTTTCCTTGCTGTTAAAAATCAGTCCTGGACGTCATCGGCGCTCAGCACGCTGTTGCGTCCGCCGCGCTTGGCCGCGTACAGGGCCTGGTCGGCGCGGTTGATCAGTTGCTCCACCGTCGAGTCCGGTGACGGCACGATGGTGGCCACGCCGATCGAGATGGTGACGATGCCCGTGCTTGCCGCCGGATTCTCGATCTGCAAGCCTTCCAGGTGGCGCCGGCACGCTTCGGCGATCAGCAGCGCGCCGGCCGGATTCGTTTCCGGCAGGATCAAGGCGAATTCTTCGCCGCCGTAACGGGCGGCCAGGTCGGCCGGGCGTTTCAAATGTTCCGTCAGCACGGCGGCGACTTTTTTCAGGCCCAGGTCGCCCGCCAGGTGGCCAAAGTGATCGTTATAGCTTTTAAAATGGTCGATATCGCAGAACAGCAAGCTCAGCGGTGTTTTGTCGCGCTGGCCACGCTGCCATTCGAATTGCAGGGTTTCATCGAAGCGGCGGCGGTTGGCGATGCCCGTCAAGCCATCGAGGGCGGCCAGTTTTTGCAGCTCGATATTCGCGTCGGCCAGGTTTTTTTGACTTTCTCGCAGGAAACGAAAAGCCTGGTCGCGCTGCAAGCGGCTGATGTGGGCCGCCGAGTGATAGCGTATGCGCGCCAGCAACTCCAGTCGGTCTGGCAGTTTCACCACGTAATCGTTGGCGCCGACGGCAAAGCTGTGCGCCTTCAGTTTCGGGTCATCCTTGGCCGACATCACGATCACCGGCACATGCGCCAGCGCCTCGTTTTCGCGGTACAGCTTGATCAAGGCGAAGCCGTCGATGCCCGGCATCACCAGATCCTGCAGGATGACGGTCGGTTGCAAACGCAGCGCCGTGTCCAGCGCCTGGGTGGCGTCGGTCATATAGTGAAACTCGATATCCTGCTGATCGCTCAGCATGCGCCGGATTGCCTCAGCAATAATCAACTGGTCGTCCACCAGCAGGACGCTGACCTTGAATTCGGTCAATGCGGGTTCTTGCTGGATGAAGCTGGAGGAAAATTCTGGCATTGCATTCTTTTCAGATGTTAGGGGAGGGCTCCCACCCATTGTTGAGTTTGGCGCCCAGGCGGCTGCGCAGGCTGGCACCAATTCTATCCAATGGCAGGATGTGCTGCGCCGCATCGAGTTCGGCCGCCGCGCGCGGCATGCCGTACACGGCGCTGCTGGCCTGGTCTTGCGCGATGGTCGTCTTGCCGGCGCGACGCATGGCCAGCAAGCCATCGCCGCCGTCGCGCCCCATGCCTGTGAGCAATACACCGATGGCGTCGCCGCGCCAGTGCTCCGCCACGCAGTTGAAGAAGACATCGACGGAAGGACGGTAAACATACTCGCGTGGTGCTGCATCGTAACCCAAACGATAATTTTGATCTAGCAGCAGGTGATCATTGGTCTTGGCGATCAGTACCGTGCCGGACACCAGTTCGTCGCCTTCGGCAATCACGCGCACAGGCATGCTGAGCTGGTCATCGAGCCATTTCGCGAAGTGCGAGGCAAAGGTTTCATCGATGTGCTGCACCACCACGATGGCGCAGCCGGGCGGCGCCGTCCAGCCGGACAGCACCCTGGCCACGGCCGAAGGGCCACCCGTCGAGGCGCCGATGGCCACCAGGGTCGATACTTGGCCATCGCCCCGTTCGCCGCCATTGCCGTTCGCCTGGCGCGGCGGCGGCGTTTCGGCGCTGTGGCGTATCAGCTTGCCGATGGTCTTGATCTTGGCCAGCAGTTCGCTGTCGCCGCCCACTTGTCCCTGGAGCACGGGGGTGGCGGTGACGTCGAGCGCGCCCGCGCCCAGCGCGCGGAAGACCTGGTTGACATTGTCTTGCGGGCGGCCCGTGACCACCAGGATGGCGCACGGGCTTTGCTCCATGATCAGGCGCGTCGCCTCGACGCCATCCATCTCCGGCATGTTCAGGTCCATCAGGATCAGGTCGGGGCGGTTGCCTTCGCACATGCGCACGGCTTCGAGTCCCGTGCGGGCGATCCACAGCACCTGGTGCTCCTGCGTGCTGGCCACCACGCGGCGCAGGGCCTCGGCGGCCATGGGGACATCGTTGGCAATGGCAATTTTCATGAAGTACAACTCATAAGCGGGCATCTCCTATCAGGTCGGCCACCGCGTCGAGCAAGGTCTCGTCGTGGAAGCTGCCTTTGGTCAGATAATAGTCGGCTCCGGCGGACAGGCCGCGCGCGCGGTCTTCCGGACGGTCCTTGTACGAGACGATCATCACCGGCAGCTTGTGCAGGTGCAGGTCCTTCTTGATCAGCGATACCAGTTCGATGCCATCCATGCGCGGCATGTCGACGTCGGTGATCACCAGGTCGTACTCGCCGCTGCGCACCACGTTCCAGCCGTCGATGCCGTCGATGGCCACGTCGACTTCGAAGCCGCGCGCCAGCAGCAGCTTGCGCTCCATTTCGCGCACCGTCAGCGAATCGTCGACGACGAGGATGCGCTTGGCGCGGCGCTGCTGCGTGTGGCCCGCCTGCGCCAGCTGGTGCAGGCCGCCCTCGTGCAGCAGCTTATCGATCGACAGCAGCAAATCGGGCACGTCGAGGATCAGCACCGGCTCGCCGTCGTCCAGCAGGGCAGCGGCGGAAATGTCGCGCATCTTGCCGAAAATCGGATCGATGGCCTGCACCGCCAGGCTTTGCTCGCCGCGGATGGCGTCGACCACCAGGGCATAGCTTTGCTTGCCGCGCCCGATCACCACCACCGGCAAGTCCTCTGCCTGGTTGGCCGCCTCGCCCAGTTCCAGCACCTGCGCCGCTGAGACCAGGCCCAGATGCTCGCCTTTGAGTTCAAAGAACTGCTTGTTTTCCAGGGTATGGATGGCCGCCTGTGGCACGCGCACCACGCTTTCCACCTTGACGATGGGGATGGCGTAGGCTTCGCCCTGGATGTCGATCACCAGCGCGCGTACGATCGATTGCGTCAGCGGCAGGGTGATCAGGGCACGAAAGCCCCGGCCGGGTTCCGATTCCAGGCGCACCGTGCCGTTTTGCTGGCGTATCGTCTCGTGCACGATGTCCAGGCCCACGCCGCGCCCGGACAATTGGTTCGCCTTTTCCTTCAGGCTGAAGGCGGGCAGGAACAAGAATTCCAGCAGCTCGCCCGGCGACAGCGCGGCGGCCATGACGGGGCTGGCCATCTTGCGCTCGATGACGGACTGGCGGATTCTTTCCAGGTCGACGCCACGGCCGTCGTCGCTGATTTCGATGCTCAGCATGCCGGCGCGGTGGCGCGCCTCCATGCGTATCGTGCCCAGCGCTTCCTTGCCCGCGTCGATGCGTTCGTACGGGCCTTCCATGCCATGGTCGATGGCATTCCTCAGCATGTGGTTCAGCGGGCTTTCGATCTTCGCCAGGATGTCGCGGTCGACCAGGGTGTCTTCGCCCTCGATCTCCAGCTGCACTTCCTTGCCCAGGCTGCGCGCCAGGTCGCGCACCATGCGGGGAAATGCATGGATGCCGTCGCGGAAGGGGCGCATGCGCAGGGCCAGCACTTCGTCGACCATGCCTTGCGAGACGGCCAGCAGGCGCCGTTCATAGGTTTCGATGTCGGCGATGTGCTCGAGCATGAACTGCTTCAGGGGCTGCGTCTTTTGCAGCGCCAGCAGCGACTTTTCCATCAGGCCCGCGTCGCCCGCGCGGGCAATGGCTTCGTGCAGGTGCTCGATGGCGGAAAACAGGCTGCTTTGGTTGCGCTTGAAGCGCTGCAGCGCGCCGATGAACGGGTGCATCTGGTGCGCGTTGATGCGCGACTCGCTGGCCAGCGACAGCAATTTGTCGAAGTTTTGCGCCGGGGCCTTGGCTGGTGCGGCTCCCGTGCGTGGCGCAGGCGCGGCCGCTTCCGGCTCCTCTATCGCCAGGCCGCTGGCCACGGGAAGCTGTGGTGTGGCCGCTGCCGGCGCCGGCATGGGCGCAGGCGCCGAGGGCAGGGCCGGCAATTCGGGCAGCTCGGCGATGCCTGCGATGGCGTTCAGGGTCTGGTCGATCTGCGCCGCATTCGCGGCCAGCCATGCTTCGGCGCCCGCGTCGTCCAGGCGCGACAGCTGCACGATCAGGTCGACGCCCGACAGCAGCACGTCGACCCGTTCCGGCGTGAGCTTCAGTCGGCCATGCTGGGCGGCGACAAAGCTGTCCTCCATCCCGTGCGCCAGCTGCACCACCACCTGCAGGCCGACGATGGCGGCCGCGCCCTTGATCGAGTGCGCCGCGCGCATCATCGCTTCGACGGCGGCCGCGTCGCCCGCATGGCGCTCCATCGCCAGCAAGCCGTCGGTGAGAATCTGGGTCTGGCTGTCCGCCTCCATGCGGAACAGGTCCAGCATGGAGAAGGCACTCAGGTCGCCGTGCTGGTCCTGGCTCATCGTAATAGTCTCGCAAGTTGAAAGCCGATCAGCGCCGTGTCGAGGCAGCCGATGCGCATGTCGCCTTCGGTGATGACACAGGACAGATAGCGCGACAGGCCCTTGTTGATGGTGGCCGCCGGCGCCTGCACGGTGCTTGATGCATAGCGCACGATGCCGTGCAGGTCGGCCACGGGCAGGGCGTAGGCCTGCTCTTCCCAGCGCATCAGCAGCAGGCGCGCGAACGTGTGGCGGCCCTTGGCCGGTGGCGCGCCCTGTTCGTCGATACCCAGCAAACTGGCCAGCGACATGCATGGATACAGCTTGCCGCCGATATTGACGATGCCCGCCAGGCCGCGCCCGCCGCGGTGCGGCAGCACGTGCGGCTTGGCCTGCGGTGCCACGGAGTCGAACACGCGCGTGGGCAGCGCCAGCCATTCGCGGCCGATGCGAAACACCAGCACCGAGCTGTCGCGCACTTCGCCGCCCGCATCGATCTGGCGGAAGTGGCTGGCCCAGTCGCGCTGGTAGTGTTCATCCACGGGCCGCTGCAGGTTGCGCTGGGCGGCGCCCGCATACACGTCGCAGTTGCGGCAATGCACATTGGCCGGCAGCTTGGGGCAGCTCTGGTCGCCGACCACGCCGATATGGTTCCAGCAGTCGTCGATGGCGGCGGGGGACTCGGTGGCGATGAGGTTGGTCATGCTTGCCCCTTAGTTGGACGCCTGGCGGCGCTGGTAGATGCGCGCCGCACGCGCCTTCAGGGTGGCGGCGGCCGTGTGGTTGCCATTGCGTTCGGCCAGCAGGGACAGGTGGCACAGCGCTTCGTAGTGGTCCGGCTGCAGGTAGATGCAGCGGCGCCAGTAATCGTCGGCCAGGTCCATCTTGCCGGCCAGTTCATTGATAATGCCCAGCATGAAATACGCTTCCGCCGCCTCGGGCACTCTGGCCAGGTGGGCGTGGCATTTTTCGCCCGCTTCGCGCAGCTGGCCACGGTCGGCCAGCAGACGCGCCTCGGCCAGCAAATCGGCCTGCGCGGCTTGCGCGGCCGGCGCCGGCGATGGCACGGACACGGGGCGCGTGCGCGGCGCTGTCGCGGCGGCAGGGGCGGCTGCGGCGGCGCGCCTTGGCGCGGGCGGCACGCTGCGCAAAGTGCGCAAGGCCGGCAGCGGCGCCACTTGCACGGGGCTGGCCGGCGCCGCCGTCTCCTTCTTCAGGGCGAAGGCCTGGCGGAACTGCAGCGGCGCAAAGCCGTTCTGGCAGAACGATGGCACTTCCGCATAGCCGGCCAGCAGCATGCCGTCGTCGGCCAGCAGGGCGGACAGGTTGTGGATGGCCGCGCGCGTGGTCGGCTTGTCGAAGTAAATCAAGAGGTTGCGGCAAAAGATGACGTCGTAATGGCGGCTGTAGGTGGCGGTATCGAACTGCAGCAGATTGCCCTGCCTGAAGGTGACTTGCTCGCGCAAGGAGTCGATGATGCGGTAGGCGTCGTCGGCCACGTGCGTGAAATAGCGCTCGCGGAAGGCCACATCCTGCGCGCGGAAGGCATTGCGGCCATATACGCCGGCCTGCGCACGCTCGATGCAGCCGGGACTCAGGTCATACGCGTCGATGCTGAACGCCTGTTTCGGCACGCCGCCGTCGCGCAGCGCCATGGCCATCGAATACGGTTCCTCGCCGCCCGCGCAGGGAATCGACAGGATGCGCGTGGCGCGCCCCCGTGCCCAGCGTTCCTGTACCAGTTCGACGGTGGCGTAGAACGCCTGCGGGTCGCGGAACAGCCACGATTCCGGCACCACCACCAGTTCGATCAATTGCGTCATTTCGGCCGGCGTGAGCGCTTGCAGGTAGGCTTCGCTATCGCTGAAGCCCGTTTGCTCCATGCGCTGGCCGACGGCCCGTTCGGCCACGGCTTTGGAGACGGACAGGCCGGTCGCGCGGCGCAGCAGGGCTTGTGCCGTCATGCCGCGCCCGCGTCTTGAAACAGCAGCGCGCGCACGTCGGGCGGCAGCAGGTGCTCCAGTTCCACCAGCTGCACGATGCCGTCGGCGTCGCTGGCCACCTGGCCCAGGAAGGGCGCCGTCGTCACGCCGCTGTCGTCGAGCTTTTCCGCATCAATGTCGGCGATGCCGCGCACCTGCGAGGCCAGCAAGCCCAGCGTATGCGTGGCGCCGCCAGGCGCGCGGTAGTCGACGATGACGATGCGCGTGTCGAACTGCGCGGCGGCGGCAGGCAGCCCGGCCAGGCGCGACAGGTCGATCACGGGCACGGGCGTGCCGTGCAAGTCCATCAGGCCGGCCACGTAGTCTGGCGTGAGCGGCAACTGTTTCAGCTCCAGCAGCGGCAGAACGCGCACGATGCCGGCCAGGGGCAGGCCATAGCGGTCGCGTCCGATGTGAAAGAGCAGTACTTTCATGGGATCAGATGGTGACGGCGAAGGTCGACACGCTCGACTGCAGGTCGCCCGCCGCATATTGCAGCTGGTGCACCGCTTCGCTGGTGGCTTTCAGCGATTCCACCGTCTGCTGCGTGGCATCGTTGAGCTGCATCATGGTGTCGGAAATTTGCGAGGCGCCGATGGCCTGCGACTGCATGCCTTGCAGCACGGCATCGAATTGCGGCGTGAGTTTTTGCACTTGATCCATCACGGACGACAATTGTTCCGCCACTTGCCGCACCTCGCCCACGCTGCGGCGAATTTCTTCCGAGAATTTATCCATGCCCATCACGCTGGCGGACACGGCCGACTGCATTTCCTTGAGCATTTGCTCGATATCCCACGTGGAGACGGACGTCTGGTCGGCCAGGCGGCGGATTTCCGTCGCCACCACGGAGAAGCCGCGGCCCGCCTCGCCCGCTTTTTCCGCCTCGATGGCGGCGTTCAGCGACAGGATGTTGGTCTGGTCGGCCACCTTGGTGATGGTGATCAGCACGCTATTGATATTGCTGGCTTTTTCCGACAGGGCGGCCAGCTTGGCGTTGATGGAATCGGTGGCCGAGACCATGTGCTGCATGGTCGAGTCCATGCGCTTGAGGTTGTTTTGTGCTTCGGCCGTGGCATTCGTCGTGTAGTCGGCTACGGCGGTGGCGTCTTCCATGGTTTTCAGCAACTGGCTCGTGTTGGCCGAGATTTCCTTGGTGGTGCTGAGAATTTCCACGCTGGTTTGTGCCTGTTCGATGCCCGTGGCTTCCTGCTGGCGTGCCGAGGCGGCGATTTCCGTAGCCGAGGTCGTCACCTGGATGCCGGCCTTTTGCACGTTGTTGAGCAGGCTGCGCAGGTTTTCGAACATCTTCGCCAGGCCGTTGCCCAGCTGGCCGATGGCATCGCTGCCCGTGATGCCGACCTTGCCCGTCAGGTCGCCCGAGGCCGCCTTCGACACCACTTCCAGCAGGGAATCGACCTTGGCCCGCAAGCTGTTCGTCGCGGCCAGTTCGTTGGCCTGGTTGTCCTGGATGGTTTGCGCCATGCGGTTGAACTCCTCCGTGACCTTGCCCAGCTCGTCGCGCGAGAGGATGGCGGCGCGCGCGTTTTGCTCGCCGCCGGCGATGCGTCCGACGGCGTCCGTCAGGCTGTTCAGCGGGCCGAGGATGGAACGGCCCAGCAGGTAGGAAATGCCCAGCGCCAGCACCACGCACAGCAGGCCGCCCAGCGCCAGGGTCAGCATCATGGTTTCCTGCAATTTTGTCGTGGTGGCCGTGCGTTCGACCAGCAAGCGGGATTCTTCGGCGGCGACTTCGTCAAGCAGCTTGTTCGCTTGCGCGACGGCCGGGTAGCCGGTCGGCGGCATGGTGCGCGCCACCGCTTCCGTGGCGCCCGGCGCGTTGCCCAGCGCGCGGCGCTTCTCGATCAGGGGATTGATCCACTCCTTCACCCAGGTGGTGGTCAGCTGGTCGATCTTGCGGAAGCGTTCCGACTGTACCTTGTTGTCGACCGTCATGGCGATGGCTTTTTGCGTGTGCTGGCTCAGCACCGCCATCTCGTCCGTTCCAGGGTTCAGCGAGGCTTCGTTGCCTGTGAGGATGAAACCGCGTGCTTCCACCTGGATTTGCAGGATGGAATTGTGAATCCTGTCGATCTCGACCAGCACTTCCATCGTGTGGCGGTCCCATGCATTAGCTTCCGACAGGCGCGAAAAGCTGTTGTAGGCCACGCCCAGCAGGATCAGGATGATGGCCACGATGGAGCCGAAGCCCAGGTACAGTTTATTCTTGATACTCAGGTCTTTGAACATGGGAGGGCTCCGGAAGCGGGAAGGTCAGCACAATTGCACTGTAGCATTTTGCCATGCGGACAGCAAAATGGGGGCGATCTCGGGACGTGGCGGGGCGTAATTTGCGGCAGAGTGCGCTCCAGACGCAAAAAAGCCGCCCGTGGGCGGCTCAGGCAGCTGCGGGAGGCAGTGCCTCCCGGCAACTAATTACTTCTGGCCGCGCTTTTCGCGGGCGATGGCGGCGATGCGCATGCGCAAGGCATTCAGCTTGATGAAGCCGCCTGCGTCGGCCTGGTTGTAGGCGCCGCCGTCTTCGTCGAAGGTGGCGATGTTCATGTCGAACAGCGAATCCGTCTTCGAATCGCGCGAGACGACGATGACATTGCCTTTGTACAGCTTGATGCGTACCCAGCCGTTCACGGTTTCCTGCGTGTGGTCGATCAGGGTTTGCAGGGCAACGCGCTCAGGCGCCCACCAGTAGCCGTTGTAGATCATCGATGCGTAGCGCGGCATCAGGTCATCTTTCAGGTGGGCCACTTCGCGGTCCAGGGTGATCGATTCGATGGCGCGGTGGGCTTTCAGCATGATAGTGCCGCCCGGGGTTTCATAGCAGCCGCGCGATTTCATGCCGACGTAGCGGTTTTCCACCAGGTCCAGGCGACCCACGCCATGCTTGCCGCCAACCTTGTTCAGTTCGGCCAGCACGGTGGCAGGCGACATGCGCACGCCGTTGATGGCGACGATGTCGCCTTTTTCGTATTCGATGTCCAGGTATTCCGCTTCGTCCGGGGCCTTTTCAGGGCTGACGGTCCAGCGCCACATCGTTTCTTCCGCTTCGGCGCTCGGGTTTTCCAGGTGGCGGCCTTCAAAGCTGATGTGCAGCAAGTTGGCGTCCATCGAGTACGGCGCGCCGCCGTTCTTGTGCTTCATGTCGATTTCGATGCCGGCGTCTTCCGCGTACTTCAGCAGTTTTTCGCGCGACAGCAGATCCCACTCGCGCCATGGAGCGATGATTTTCACGCCTGGCTTCAGCGCGTAGGCGCCCAGTTCGAAACGCACCTGATCGTTGCCCTTGCCGGTCGCGCCGTGCGAGATGGCGTCGGCGCCGGTGGCGTTGGCGATTTCGATCAGGCGCTTGGCGATCAAAGGACGGGCGATCGAGGTGCCCAGCAGGTATTCGCCTTCATAGACGGTATTGGCGCGGAACATCGGGAAGACGAAATCGCGCACGAATTCTTCGCGTACGTCTTCGATATGGATGTTTTCCGGCTTGATGCCGAACTTGATGGCCTTGGCGCGCGCCGGTTCCAGTTCTTCGCCCTGGCCCAGGTCGGCCGTGAAGGTGACGATTTCGCACTGGTAGTTATCTTGCAGCCATTTCAGGATGACGGAGGTGTCGAGTCCGCCGGAATAGGCCAGGACTACTTTTTTAATGTCGCTCATATTGCTTCCAGTTGTCGTTGTCGATATATGTGTTGCGATGCTGCCGGGAGTTCTGCAGTTCCAGGCGAATTATTGGATTTTACCCAGTAACAGGTATTCGATCAGCGCTTTTTGCACGTGCAAACGGTTTTCCGCTTCATCCCACACCACCGATTGCGGGCCGTCGATCACTTCGGCGGCTACTTCCTCGCCGCGGTGGGCGGGCAGGCAGTGCATGAACAGCGCGTCGGGCGCCGCGCGGGCCATCTTCGCGCCATCGACGATCCAGCCGTCGAAGGCGGCGATGCGGGCCGCGTTTTCCGCTTCGTAGCCCATGCTGGTCCACACGTCCGTGTTGACCAGGTGCGCGCCTTCGCAGGCGTCGGATGGGTTGGCAAAGAAGGTGTAGCGCTCGGTCTTGACTTGCGACAGGTCGATGTCGTAGCCCTTCGGCGTCGACACGTTGACGTGGAAGCCGAACACTTCGGCCGCCTGCAGCCACGAGTACAGCATGTTGTTGGCGTCGCCGATCCAGGCGACGACCTTGCCGGCGATCGAGCCGCGGTGTTCGATGTAGGTGAAGATGTCGGCAAAGACCTGGCACGGGTGGTGTTCATTGGTCAGGCCATTGATCACCGGCACGCGCGAATTGGCGGCGAAACGCTCGATGATTTCCTGGCCGAAGGTGCGCACCATGATGATGTCGCACATGCGCGACATGACCTGGCCCGCGTCTTCCACCGGCTCGCCGCGGCCCAATTGGGAGTCGCGCGTGTTCAGGTAGATGGCGGCGCCGCCCAGCTGGTGCATGCCGGCTTCGAACGACAATCGCGTGCGGGTCGAGTTCTTTTCAAAGACCATCACCAGGGTGCGGTCGATCAGGGGATGGTAGATTTCGTAGTTCTTGAACTTGCGCTTGATCAGATGGGCGCGTTCGATCACATATTCGTACTCTTCCAACGTGAAATCGGAGAACTGGAGGTAGTGCTTGATCGGTTTTTTTGTCGACATAATGACCACTTGAAGATGCGCAGGCCGCCGGCGGCGTGCCTTTCCCGCCGGGTTGCATCAGCGTAAAACATCTCGTCTGATGACTGCCTCGCCCGGCGCGCTGCTGTGTTGATCGGTGCCAGCGCGACGCCTGTCGCGCGGTACGATGCGGTTTGCCAAGTTGAAAATAATGCAATGGCAAGTACTTCAGCCGTTCAATTATAAGGGTTTTGCTTTTAGATTGGAAAGACTGGCCGGGCGCGTACTTGTATAGGCAAGCCTGCGCCCGGGCAACGGGGCGGTGGATTAATAGATGCTGGCGGGCGCAGCGCCGTCCAGCTGGGGCGCCACCAGGGGCAAGTCCAGGGTGAAGCGGGTGCCGGCAGGGCTGCTGGCCACCTGGATGGTGCCGCCCAGTAGGGCCGTGACGATGTTGTAGCTGATCGACAAACCCAGGCCGCTGCCACCCTGGCCCAGCTTGGTGGTAAAGAAGGGGTCGAAGATGCGCGACAAGTGCTGTTCGGCGATGCCGCCGCCATTGTCCTCGAAGACGATCTGCACGCGCGCCGCCTCCATCGTGGCGGACAAACGCATGCAGCCCGCGCCGGCGCCGCCATCGTTGGGCGCGGGGGGGAAGGCGTGCAGCAGGGCATTGTTGATCAGGTTGGTGATCACCTGGCCGAACGGGCCAGGATAGCTGTCCATGGCGATGCCGAAGGCTATCTCCACTTCGATGCGGTGGCCCGAACTGCGGATGCGGTTCATGACGGTGGCGATGATTTCATTGCTTACTTGTTGCAAGTCAAACCGGCGCCGTTGCTCGGTGGTGCGGTCGACGGCCACCTGCTTGAAACTGTTGACCAGGTCGGCCGCGCTGCGCAGGCCGCGCATCACCAGCGCCGACGCCTTGTTCGCATCGTCGATGAAGGCGGCCAGGTCCGAGCGGCGCAGGCCGGGGCCGTTCATCAGGCGTTCCACGTCTTCCGTCTTTTGCTGCATGGTACTGGCGATCAATAAACTGTTGCCGATCGGGGTATTCAGTTCATGCGCCACGCCGGCCATCAGCGAACCGAGGGCAGCCAGTTTTTCCTGCGATACCAGTTGCGCCTGGGCATCTTGCAATTGCCGGTAGGCGCTGGCGTTGTCGAGCGCGATGGCGCCATACGCGCACAGGGTACGGAAGATCAGCCGCTCCCGTTCGCCATACGCGTTGGCATGGCAAGCTTGCACCGTCATCACGCCCAGCACGCGTTCGCCCACCATCAGCGGCACGTACAGCACGCTCTGGTTATGCAGGGTGCCGGGCACCGTGTAGGCATGGCGGCGCGGCGGTACCTGGTCGATATACACTTCGCGCCGGCCCAGCAGGCAGCGCACGGAGTAGGCGCGTGGATTGCTCAGTGGAATGGCGTTGTCGGGCAGGGGACGGCCCGCTTCCATGCCGTGCGCGCGGCGTAGCGCCGTGCCAGCCGGATCGAGCATGTAGACGGCGAAGGTGTTGACTGGCAGCAAGGCGTGCACATGGCGGTCCAGCACCTGGAATACGGCGCTGGCATCGAGGTGGGTGGTGATTTCCTGGCCGATGGCCGACAGCCGTTCCAGGGTGTCGCTGGTCTGTTGCAGCACTTCGGCGCGGCGCGCTTCGGAGGCGGCCAGTTCGCGGTGGTGATAGCCTTCCGAACGCGCATGTTCCGTCTGGTGGTAGACCTGCATGGCCGTGGCGCGGTTGCTCGCCTGCTGGGTGTGGCTTTTTTCACGCGCCATGCCCGCATCGAGGGCGATATCGTAGGCGCGCGCATAGTCGCCCGCATGCGCGTATTCGCGCGCCAGCGCATCGAGCAGTTCGCCGGGCGGCGAATAGCCTTCGATGGAGGCGGCCACCTGCAGCGCCTGGTGCAGGAAATGCAGGGCGGGATTGCGTTCCAGCATGCCTGCGGGCGGCGGCAGCTCGTGGCGCGCATGCAGCATGGACAAGACGCGCAGCGCCGCCACCTGGTGCATGGCGTCGCCTTGCGCGGTGGCCAGCTGGCAAGCCCGTTCGGCCGCCTGCAGCGCTTCATCGGGGCGATCCAGATAGGACAGCGCGTGCGCGCTGCCGCGCTGCGCCATGCTGCGGAAATCGGCCTGGCCCAGCGCTTCGGCGCGCTGCGCCAGCCGGCTGAAAGCGTCGAGCGCCGTGTCGTAGTCGCCCTTGTCCAGGCTCAGTTCACCCAGGTGGAATAGGGCGTTGGCATAGGTGCGCGCGCCTGCCACGGGGGCCAGGATGAGCAGCGCCTGGCGCAGCAAGTCTTCGGCCGCGGCCAGCCGCCCCAGCTTGCGCATGGTTTCGGCCGTATGCGTCTGGCAGGCGCCGATGCTGCGCGGCCAGCCGGTGGGGCGCGCCAGGTCCAGCGCGCACTGCATCCATTCGAGGGCCGATTCGTTGTCGTTGAGACTGGCGAAGCAGTCGCCGATATTGATGGCGGCCGTGATGGCGCCGCGCAGCTGGCCGCTTTCCAGCGCCGCTTCGTAGCTTTGCATGTAGTGGCCGGCGGCCGTGCCCAGGTCGCGCGAAGTGTGCGCCAGCAAGCCGCGGAAATCATGCACCCAGGCAGCCAGCGGCGCGGGCAGCTTGCCGCTGGCGCCATCGGCCTGGAAGTGGCCGCTCCAGCGGGCCTGGGCTGCCGGCGCATCGCGCAGCACGGCCCAGCGCGCCGTGGCCGCGTCGGCCAGGCTGGCGCGCATCGCATCGCCGGCGCTGCGCGCCTGTTCGGCAGCGGCCAGCAGTTCGGCATCGCAGCGGGCATGGTCGCCCCGGTCGACGGCAATCGAGGACAGCAGCCAGTGTGCGTCGGCGCAAGCGGCGCCATCGCCATGCGCGCACAGGATGGCGTGCGCCGCCATGGCCAGGCTTTCGGCCGCATCGAGCGCGCCTTGCAGCCAGGCCACTTCCGCCTGCACCAGTTGCAGGCGCGCCTGCGCCTGTTCCAGTGCGGCCGCTTCCAGGCCGGCCAGCGGCAGCAGCCGATGCGCTTCCTTGCTCAGCTCAATTGCTCTGTTGCAATCACGCTGGCGCAAATGCCAGGACAGCAACAACAGCAGCGGTACGCGCCCGGCGCCGTGCAACGGCAGCAATGCGCTTTCCCACTGCGCTACGTCGTGTTCGAGCGCGAACATTTCCATTCAAGCATTCTCCCTGCAAACGGTGGCGCCAGCCTGCGACCGCACAGGCCATGCGTCATCGCATTGTAAGCTGCATTCAGGGGAATTGTTCAGTACGCCAGTCAGGATTATTCATCCGGCATGGTGCCACCGGCGGGGGCGATTTGCCCCGCGCCGCGTACGCTCTGCCGTGCGCTTAGCGTGAAACCAGGCGAACGCTGTTGACGCTGACGCCGCTGATGCTGCGCACGTCGGCCGGCAGACGCAGGCCCGACAGCAGCTGGGCGTTGTCGATGGTCACATGTTCGCCCGCATTGCTGAAGGCGAACATTGCACCTTTCTGGGTGGCAAACTGGCCAGATCCGACGGGAGTGATTCTGACACTGGGTTTTGGCTGCATTTCGCGGTCGTCGATCAGACGGCCATAGAAGTGGCTGCCCTGCTGGAGCACTTCCAGGCGTTGCCCGTTCGACAGGCGGTATTGCCGTTCGATCTCGGACGCTTCCTGCGCAGTGACATGGTAGTAAGCGTTGCTGCTGACTCTAACGCTGCCAGTCGTTTGTGGAGCCGCAACAGTTTGCGCGTGAGAGGCGCCGGCGACAAGTGCGAACAGGGCGGCGACAAGAGGGAGGAAGCGTTTGGTATGCATGACATTCACCTTCGATCAGGATGACGGGATTGGTTAGAGTTAGATCGTGTGGTCGCTGGCAGGTTTCCGGCAGGGACTGGTGTCAAGTTAGCAAACGTGCCTGGCCAGCGCCAGCGGCAGGCGATGGAAGGCAGGTTTTACGCGATGAAGCGCATAAAACGGCGGATGAATGGTTTTGGGATTAAAGTCGGAAGGCGGCTTCGGAGGCGAAATTAAATTTCGCCTGCCGGGTGTTTTGCGGCGCTATATTTGAATGAGAGAAATATTTCTCAATACAGCGTTTGCGCCGACTCGTGCAGCAGCTGGCCATACAGTGTGTGGCGCATCTTGGCGATCTTACCTTCGGACAAGGCTTGCAGGATGGCGCACTGCGGCTCGATCAGGTGGCGGCAGTTATAGAACTTGCAGCCGCCCAGGTAGGGCTGGAATTCGCGGAAGGCCCGTTCCAGCATGCCCTCGGATAAGTGGTACAGACCGAACTCCTGGAAGCCGGGCGAATCGATGATGGAGCTGTTCGCGCCCAGTTCGTCGAGCTTGTACAGGCGCGTAAAGGTGGTCGTGTGCTTGCCCGTGTCGAGCGCGGCCGAGATTTCGCGCACGGCGATGTCCGCGTCCGGCACCAGCAGGTTGATCAATGACGACTTGCCCATGCCCGACTGGCCGATGAGGATCGACGACTGGCCCGCCAGCAGGGGCGCCAGGGTGGCCACGGCGTGCTCCGGTTCGGCGCGCGCCGACACTTCATCGACGGGATAGCCCATCGAGGAATACGGCAGCAGGCGTTCCCGGGCACGCTCCAGCGAAGCGGTCACATCAGTCTTGTTGAGGATGATGCGCGCTTCGATGCCGGCCGCGTCGGCCGCCACCAGCGAGCGCGAGATCAGGTCGTCGGCAAAGCCCGGTTCCGTCGCCACGACGATGAACAGCTGCGTCAGGTTGGCGGCCAGCAATTTCGACTTGTATTGGTCCGAGCGGTACAGCAAGGTCTTGCGTTCCTCGATGCGGTCGATGACGGCCTGGTCGTTGGAAGTGCGCGTCAGGTGCACGATGTCGCCCACGGCCACATTGGTTTTCTTGCCGCGCGTTACGCATTGCAGCTTGGCGCCGTCCACGTCGGCCAGGTAATGGCGGCCGTGGGCGGCGATGATGATGCCCGTCAACTTGCCTTCGCTCATGGGGCCACCTGGCTGCTCTGGTAGATAAGGTCGGCCTTGGCGGCGCAGATGAAGTCGTTTTCGGACAGGCCGCCGGCACCCTGGTTGACCGAGTGCGTGTCGTAGCGCACGGCGCAGGTTTTGTAAGTAATGATGAGCTCCGGATGGTGGTCTTGCGTATGGGTCATATAGGCCAGGGCGTTCACGAACGCCAGGGTCTGGTAGTAATTCTTGAAGCCGAAGTCGCGGCATAGCTTGCCGTTTTGCACGGTCCACAGGGGCAGCAGGGCGTGCAGGGTGGCGATATCCGTGTCGCCCAGCGCCTGCTGGCGCGGCGTGCAGCTCAGTTGGGCGAGGTCTTGCGAAGTTGATGGCGTATTCATGCGGAAGCCCCTTTCAGGTGGCGGATGCGCACGCTGGCCGGCGGATGCGAGTCATAGAAGGCCGAGTGCAGCGGGTCGGGCGTCAGGGTCGACGCATTGTCTTCATACATTTTGACGAGCGCCGACACCAGGTCGTCCGCCTGCGTGTGCGTGGCGGCAAAGGCGTCGGCTTCGAATTCGTGCTTGCGCGAGCTGAGCGACGTCAACGGCCCCAGCAGGAAAGTGAAGACGGGCAAGGCCAGCATGAACAGCAGCAGGGCCAGCGCGTCCGTCGGCTGGCCCGTCAGCGCCAGCGCGACCGGGTCGACGCCCAGGCCCGCGTAAAACCACGGCTGCGTCTTCAGGAAGCCCAGCAGCGCGAGGAAACCCAGCGAGATGATGAACATCATGGCGATGCGCTTGACGATGTGCTTGAGCTTGAAGTGGCCCAGTTCATGCGCCAGCACGGCTTCGATTTCCTGCGGCGCCAGGCGCGACAGCAGGGTGTCGAAGAAGACGATGCGCTTGTTGGCGCCAAAGCCCGAGAAATACGCATTGCCGTGGGCGCTGCGCTTCGAGCCATCCATGACGAACAAGCCTTTCGAGGCGAAGCCGACG
Organism: Janthinobacterium sp. SUN128; assembly: GCF_030587275.1. Lineage (NCBI taxonomy): Bacteria > Pseudomonadati > Pseudomonadota > Betaproteobacteria > Burkholderiales > Oxalobacteraceae > Janthinobacterium > Janthinobacterium sp. SUN128. The sequence goes on from NZ_JAPWHY010000001.1 coordinate 22,218, forward strand.
CGCTGCATCAAGCCTTCGATGCGGCTTTTCAGCGCTTCGTCGGCCAGCGGCGTGAATTTGTTGAACAGCGGGGCAATGACGGTTGGGAACAGCACCATCATCAGCAGCTGGAAGCCGCTCCAGACGAACCACGCGTACAGCCACCACAGGTCGCCCGACTTGGCCATCAGGGTCAGCACGACCCAGATCAGCGGCAAGCCGATGACGGCGCCCAGGCCCACGCCCTTGAGCATGTCCGTGAAAAACAGCTTGCGCGCCATGGTGTTGAAGCCGAAGCGCTGCTCCAGCACGAACTGGCGGTAATAGTCGAAGGGCAGGTCGATCAGGCCGGAAATGGCGGCAAAGGCGGCGATCAGGCCGATCTGATACAACATGGGCGAGCCGGGACCCATCCATTCATTCAGGTGCAGCGCCAGCCATTGCAGGCCGCCCAGCAAGGTAAAACCGATCAGCACGGCATAGTTGATCAGCAGGGTCAGCAAGCCGAACTTGGTCTTGGCCACCGTGTAGTCGGCCGCCTTCTGGTGCGCGGCCAGCGGGATTTTTTCCGCGAATTCGGGCGGGACAACGGCGCGGTGGGCCAGCACGTGGCGAATCTGCCGCGAAGCGAGCCAGAAGCGCACGGCGAGGGTCAAAACGAGGACGGATACAAACAAAATCGAAAACGCGAGTGAATACATTCTGTGCCTGTGAGAAAATGGCTGATTATTTAGTTTGATTAGGCCAAGAGAGAATTATGTCACAAGCGACCGACTTAACTGCATCCACCCCCGCACCCGCGGTGCCCGCACGTCCAAATGAGATGAACCTGGTCTGGGTCGACATGGAAATGACGGGTCTGGAGCCCGATACCGACCGCATCATCGAGGTGGCGGTAGTGGTGACGGACATGCACTTGAACCTGCTGGCCGAAGGCCCCGTGTTCGTGATTCACCAGTCGGATGAAACCCTGAACAAGATGGATGCCTGGAACAAGGGCACGCACGGCCGCTCGGGCCTGATCGACAAGGTCAAGGCGTCGACCGTGACGGAAGCCCAGGCGGAAGCGGAGCTGATCGCCTTCCTGAAGAAATACGTACCGGCAGGCAAGTCGCCCATGTGCGGCAACACCATCGGCCAGGACCGCCGCTTCATGGTACGCGGCATGCCGAAGCTGGAAGCATTCTTCCATTACCGCAATGTTGACGTGTCGACACTGAAAGAGCTGTGCAAGCGCTGGAAGCCGGAAATCGCCACCGGTTTCAAGAAGCACCAGAAGCACACTGCGCTGGCCGATATCCTCGAGTCGATCGAAGAGCTGAAGTACTACCGCGAGCACTTCATCAAATTGTAAGTTGAAAACGCCTCACAAAACCTACTGCGCGTCGGTATAGGCGGCCTGCGATGCTCACCGTACTAGAGTACGGTTGCGCTTCTTAGCCACCTCTCCCTTCCGCTCGCGACGGTTTTGTGAGGCGTCGCGAAGGTTCTGTTACATCGTATCAAAGTCAAAATCGAGGGTGTGCCAAACGCCGTCTTCATCCTGCCACTCCAGCGCAAACTGTCCCGTTTGCCGCAAGCCCGTGATCCACACTGTCTCGCCAGGTTCGCGAAAATACGCTACGCACTGCCCGAACGGTCGCTCCAGCCGGCACAGTACCAATCCCTCGCCCGCCACGGCGCACCATTGCTCATGGACATCGATCAAGCCCACGGCCGGGTCGCCATAGAACTCGCCCAGGCTGGCTTGCCGGCCATCGGCCGCCGTCACCTTGGCGTGTTCATATTCATGCTGGACAATATATTGGGCGCTGCGCGCCAGTTCCCTGCTCGTCATGCTGTCTCCACGGTGGGCCAGACGGTTTCCTGGTCGGCGCGCGCCTCGGCGATCAGCCATTCGCAGAAGGCGTGCACGAGGGGGCGCGTTTCCGCCTGGGGCGAACGCAGCAGATAATAGCAGTGGGGGCCGCGCACGGCATGTTCGAACACGCGCACCAGGCGGCCCGAGCGCAGGTCGTCGCCGATCAGGGGGCTGGCGGCGATGGCCACGCCCTGGCCGCTGGCGGCCGCGTCCAGGCACAGATACGTGTGCGAAAAGCGCGCGCCGCTGTTGCCGCTATTGCCGCTGTAATGCACACCGCAGCTGTGCAACCAGCGCGTCCAGTCGATTTCGCCGGGCAGGTGCACTTCCGGCTCGTCGTGCAGCAGCGGGTAGCGCAGCAGGTCGGCGGGCTGGCGCAGGCTGGCCGCGTTGGCGCGGAAATCGGGGCTGCAGACGGCGGAAAACCATTCTTCCATCAATAAATCCACTTTCAGGCCAGGATAGCGGCCCGGTCCCAGGCGGATGGCCACGTCCACGCCATCGCGCGCCAGGTCGACCGGGTGCATCGAGGCCAGCACGCGCAGTTCAATCTGCGGATAGCGGTCGCGCAAGCGTCCCAGGCGCGGCATCAGCCAGCGCGAGACGAGCGAGCTGGTGGCCGTCACCGTCACCACCTTGTCATCGCCTTGGCGCCGCGCCTGCTCGGATACATCGGCCAGCTGGTTGAGTATCGGCCCCAGCGAGGCCGCATAGCGCTGGCCGGCGCTGGTGAGCACCACGCCGCGCGGCAGGCGCTGGAACAGCACGATGCCGAGCCACGCTTCCAGCTGTTTCACATGATGGCCGATGGCGCCGGCCGAGACGTGCAATTCCTCGCCCGCGCGCTGGAAGCCTTCGTGGCGGGCGGCCGCCTCGAAGGCGTGCAGGGCGGCAAGTGGGGGCAGGGGACGTGACATGGCATTCTCAAGAGAATTGAGCCTCAGTATTATTTGGCCTATCCGTGAAGAATATTGGTTTGTTTCATTTTGCGCAAGCGAATATGATGCCGGCTATGCGTGAAGTGACCCGCAATAGGATTCACGCATGAATCATCTACCAGCCTTGCTTGGCATTTATATTTACAACGCCTGGGAAAACCGTCGCGATGCGCAGCAGGTTTGCCCGGGTGTACTCAAAGAGGTTAGTCATGTCTGATCGCCGCGCTGTTGCGCTGGTGTTGCTGTCGGCCGCCGGATTCGGCAGTTCCGCAGTGTTTGCCAAGGCGGCATATGCGTCCGGGGTCAACCCGTCGACCATGCTGGCCTTGCGTTTCGTCATCGCCGCCATGCTGTTGCTACCGCTCGTGTGGCTTGGCGGCTGGCGCTTGCCGCGCGGCCGCCTGCTGGCCGGCTACATGCTGATGGGCCTGATGTACACGGCCCAGTCGCAAGGCTATTTCAATGCGCTCATGTATGCCAGCAGCGGCCTGTGCGGCATGCTGCTGTACGTGTATCCCGTGCTGGTCACCATCCTCGCGCTGGCGCTGGGCTGGGAAAAGCTGGACCGGCGCATGCTGGTGCTGATGGCGCTGGCCATTGCCGGCATGGCCATCACCCTGGGTGGCAAGCTGCAGGGCCAGCCCATCGGCATCGCGCTGGCATTGATGGCCGCCGGCGTGTATGCCGTGTACATCCTGTTTGGCAACAGCCTGTCGAAAAGCCGCGAGAATATTCACCCATTGGCCGCCTGTGTGGTGATCCTGGGCACGGCCGGCCTGTCGAACAGCGCGATTGCCTTGTGGCAAGGCGTGTCCTTGCCGGGCACGGCGACGGGCTGGCTGGCCGTCAGCGCCATCGCCCTGTTCTCGACGGCCATCGCGATTGCCGCCTTCTTTGCCGGCGTGGCGCAGATCGGCGCGGCCAAGGCATCCATCATTTCCACGTTTGAACCCGTCATCACGATGGCGTTCGGCGTGACCTTGCTGAAGGAATCCGTCAGCGGCACGCAATTGCTGGGCGGTGCCATGGTGCTGGCCGCCGTGGTCTTGCTGGCACAGCGGCCCAGTGCCAAGCCGGTTTCCATGCCAGGCGTGCAAGCCAGCGCCTGAACTTTTTTCCTGAACTGATCGGCAATACCGATCGGTCTCCTTTGCGCCGCGACGGGTTTCCTGCCGCGGCGCTTTTTTTTGGCCGCGCGCAAATAACACTTGATTGCGAATGATTCTCATTTATAATTGATTTCAAGATTCCCCCACCACCAGCCAGCCCATGCCAGCCAGTGTTCGCCTTGAAAGGAGACACCGTGACGAGCATGCCCCCTATTTGCAATACCGAGCTGGTCGCCGGCGAATTTGCCCGCCTGCGTCGCGAAAAGAAAGCCCGCCACCGCGATATCGCCGAGGAACTGGCCATTTCCGAAGGCGAGCTGATCGCCGCACACGCCGGCCTGTCGCTGGCCGATGGCGCCTTGCTGGGCGCCGAGCGCCTGCAGGCCGACTGGCCCGCCATCATTGCCGCCCTGGAACCGCTGGGCGAAGTCATGGCGCTGACGCGCAACGCCTCGTGCGTGCATGAAAAGACGGGCGTGTATCGAAAAGCCAGCCACAACCACCACGTGGGCCTGGTGCTCGGTGGCGATATCGACCTGCGCGTGTTTTACCGCCAGTGGGCGCATGGTTTTGCCGTTCGCGAGATGGGCGAGAAGGAAGTGCAGCGCAGCCTGCAATTTTTCGATGCCGCCGGCCATGCCGTGCACAAGATTTTCCTCAAGCCGCAAAGCGACCTGGCCGCCTACGACGCGCTGGTGGCGCGCTTCACCGATGCGGATCAGGCGGCCGGCATTGCCGTGACGGCGCCGGCGCCGCCGCCGGCGGAACTGCCCGACGCGCAGATCGACGTGGCCGGCTTTCGCGCCGCCTGGGCCGACTTGCGCGATACGCATGAATTTTTCACCGTGCTGAAAAAATATTCGGTCTCGCGCCTGCAAGGCCTGCGCCTGGCCGAGGCGCGTTTCGTGCAGCAGCTCGACAAATCCTGCGTGCTCGACCTGCTCAATAATGCCGCCCTCGAAAAGGTGGCCATCATGGCCTTCGTCGGCAATGCCGGCATGATCCAGATCCATTCGGGACCCGTGCACAAGATCGCCGTGATGGGGCCGTGGATCAATGTCCTGGACCAGCGCTTCAACCTGCATTTGCGCGAAGACCATATCGCCAGCGCCTGGGTGGTCAAAAAACCGACCGTCGATGGCCTGGTGACATCGGTGGAGCTGTTCGACGCCAAGGGCGACACCATCGTCATGTTCTTTGGCGAACGCAAGCCGGGCGTGCACGAATTGTGCGAATGGCGCAATGTCGTCGAGCGCGTGCTGCAGGAGGGCGAACTATGCGCCGCATGATCGCCGCCAGCGTGGCGCGCCGCATCGCGCTGAAAAAAATGGGGGCGGGAGCGCTGGCGCTGGCCGCGCCGATGCAGGTGCTGGCCGCCGTCAGCGACGCGGCCAAGCCGATGGTCAAGGCGCGGCGCATCGTCAGCGTGGGCGGCGCGTTGACGGAAATCGTCTATGCGCTGGAAGCGCAGGGGGAACTGGTGGGCGTCGATACCACCTCGCTGTATCCGGCCGTGGCGCAACAGCTGCCGCAGGTGGGTTATGCGCGCACCTTGTCGGCCGAGGGCGTGCTGTCGCTGGCGCCCACGCAGCTGATCGCCACCGAGGAAGCGGGGCCGCAAACGGTGCTGCGCCAGGTGCGCGACGCGGGCGTGCCGGTGGCGGTGCTGAACGCGAATAACAAATTCGAAGGCTTGCTCGAACGGGTGAAACAGGTGGGCCAGATCACGGGACGTGCCGACCCCGCCGCGCGCCTGGCGCAAGCCTTGCAGCAGCAGTGGGACGGCGCCCTGGGCAAAGTGCGCCAGCGCAGCCACGCGCCTGTGCGCGTGCTGTTCATCCTCGCCCATGCGCCCAACCAGGTGATGGTGGGCGGGCGCGAGACGGGCGCCGACGCCATGCTCGCGTATGCGGGCGCCGTCAACGTGATGGGGGGACCGGCCGGTTTTGCCGGCTACAAGCCGCTCACGCCGGAAGCCGTGATCGCCGCGCGCCCCGACATCGTGCTCGTCACGGACCAGGGGCTGAAGGCCTCGGGCGGCGTGGACGGCATCTTGAAACTGCCAGGCCTGGCGCAGACGCCGGCCGGGCGCAAGCACCGCATCGTGTCGCTGGAAACCATGCTGCTGCTGGGCTTTGGCCCGCGCATGCCGCAGGCGCTGGGCGAACTCGACGCCGCCTTCGCCAAAGCCATGACAGCATGAACGTGGCTTCCCTGGCGTCTGTCGCCCCGTGGCGCTGGCCACGCTGGGGCGCTGGCGGGCTGATGGCCGTGGCGCTGTTTGTCGGCATGGTTATCGCCGTGCAGGCGGGCGCCGTGCCGGTGACCTTGGCCGACTGGCTGGCACCGTTTCAATCTGGCGAGGAGACGCTGTCCGGCGGCGCGTATGTGCTGTGGCATATCCGTTTGCCGCGTGCCCTGTTTGCCATCCTGATCGGCGCCGCGCTGGCGCTGGCCGGCGGCCTGACGCAAGGCCTGTTCCGCAATCCGCTGGCCGATCCGGGGCTGCTGGGCGTGAGCAGCGGCGCCGCCTGCGCGGGCGTGGCCACCATCGTCTTCGCGGCCAGCCTGCACGTGGCGCCCGAGCTGCGCGTGTGGCTGCTGCCGGCCGCCGCGTTTGCCGGCGCCATGCTGATCTGCGTGCTGCTCGACCGGGTCGCGCGCTGGGCCACCCCCGGCTCCATCGTCGGCTTGCTGCTGACGGGCGTGGCGCTGAACGCCATCACGGTGGCCGTCATGGGCTTGTGCATCTACCTGGCCAGCGACGACCAGTTGCGCACCCTGACTTTCTGGACCCTCGGCTCGCTGTCGGCCGGCAGCTGGCGCCAGGTGGCGGCTTTGCTGATTGTGCTGGCTGGCGCGCTGTGGGCCACGCGCTTCCTGATGCGCTCATTGAATGCGCTGGCGCTGGGCGAGGCGCAGGCGCTGCACGTGGGTATCGATGTGGGCCGGCTGCGCACGCAGGTCATCGTGCTGGTGGCCGTGCTGACGGGCTTTGCCGTCGCCTGGTGCGGCGGCATCGGCTTCATCGGCCTGATCGCGCCGCACCTGGTGCGCACCTGGCTGGGCGCCGACCAGCGCCGCGTCCTGCCCCTGGCGATGCTGGCCGGCGGCTTGCTGCTGCTGTTGGCCGACACGCTGGCGCGCACGGTCGCCATTCCGGCGGAAGTCCCCGTCGGCATTTTCACGGCCTTGCTGGGCGGGCCATTTTTCCTGATGCTGTTGCGGCGCTTCCGCCACGGCACAGCCTAGAGGTGAACATGACGCCCCTGCTGGAACTCTCCTTCGCCACCACACAACTGGGCCAGCAGTATTTCGGCCCGTTCAATCTGCGGATCGCGGCCGGCGAGCGCGTCGCCATCCTGGGCCCCAGCGGCGCGGGCAAGTCGACCCTGCTCAAATTGATGGCGCGCGAACTGCACCCGCAGGCGGGCCAGGTGGCGTTCGCGGGCAGGCCGCTGGCGCAGTGGCCGCTGGCCGACCTGGCGCGGCGCCGCGCCGTCCTGCCGCAGGGCTCGAACGTGGCCTTCGGACTGCAGTGCGAGCTGGTGATCGGCCTGGGACGGGTGGCGCGCCTGGTCGACCCGCAGCTGGGGCGGATCGTGCAGGACGCGGCTACCCTGGCGCACGCCGGGCATTTGCTGGGCCGCCGCCTGGATACCCTGTCCGGCGGCGAGCAGGCCAGGGTGCAGCTGGCGCGCATCTTCGCGCAGATGTGGGACGTACAGGATGGCTTGATACTGGTCGACGAACCGCTGGCGGCGCTCGATCCCGGCCTGCAGTTCGATTTGCTCGATAGCCTGCAGCAGTTTTGCGCCGCGCGCGGCCACGCCGTCATCGCCATCCTGCACGACATCAATCACGCCTTGCTGGGCTTCGAGCGATTGCTGCTGGTGCGTTCGGGCCAGCTGGTGGCCGATATCGCCAGCGATGCCGGCGCCGTGCCGGCCCTGGCCGCGCTGTACGGCATCGCCCTGACGACGGCGACCAGCAGCGATGGCGACGTGTGCGTCATCCCTGCCAGAAGCGCCGTCCGCAGGGTCGCCTGACTCATTCACTCACCACACGTCCGCCGTGCGCGGCCGCGCCATCTGGCCGCTGCCCAGCAGCCATACCATCAGGGCCTCGGCCTGTTCGCGCGTGGCCGCCACCTCCTGCAGGATACCGAAGGCTTTCGTGGCGCCGGCCGCCATCGCCTGCAGGCGCGCGCGCTGTTCCGCGTCCGCCTCGACCGATACGAGGCCCCGGCAAATGGCGGCCAGCGCTACCTTGTTGTGCTTGAGCCAAAGGCCGCGCCGCTTGCGGTCGATGTGCGCTTCATCGCTGCGTTCCTCTTCGAACAGCATGACGAACGGTTCGCCATGGCGCAGCAGAGCGTCCATGTCGTTTTCCCACAGCGGGGCATAGCCGGTAACGGCCGTTTCAGGGCGAAAGCGCACGACGGGAAAGTCGCTGACGTCGTGGATGGAGAAATGTGCGGGATTCGGTTTCATGGCGTGCCTCCTTGCGAGGTGGTTGAAAATGCTTGCCAGCCGCCGCCCAGCGCCTTGTAGACCTGGACCAGCGACAGCGACGCGGTGGCACGGCTGTCGACCAGCGCCGCTTCGTTGTTCAATAAGGTGTTTTGCACATGCAGCACGTTGATCAGGTCCGTGCCGCCCTGGCGGTACTGCAGTTCCGCGCTGCCCAGCGCCCGCCGTCCCTGCTTGACGGCTTCATCGAGGCTGGCCTGGCGGCGGGCGTTGGCCTGGTAGCCCGAGAGTGCATCTTCCACCTCGTGCCAGGCGGCCAGCACCGTCTGGCGGTAGGCGATGGCCGCTTCCTGCTGCTGCGCCTCGCGCAATTGCAGGTTGCCGCGCAGGCGGCCGCCATCGAACAGGGGCATGCTGAAACCGGGGCCGAAAGCGAAGCGCCTGGCGTCCCAGCCGATGTCGGACAGCTGCATCGCTTGCAGGCCGATGCTGCCCGAGAGCGTAATGCGTGGATAAAAATCGCCCTGCGCCACGCCGATGGCGGCCGTCGCCGCGTGCAGCTGCGCTTCCGAGCGGCGGATGTCGGGCCGCCGTTCGGCCAGGCTGCTCGGCACGCCCAGCTGCACCTGCATGGTCATGGCGGGAATGTCCTTGGCCGCCGCCAGCTCCGCCCGCAAGCCTTGCGGCGGTAGCGCCAGCAGGAGGGCGAGGGCATTGCCCAGGCGCGCTTCGCGCTGCTGCAGCGGCGGCAGGCGCGCTTCGATGGTGGCGACATGGGCCGCCGCCTCGGCTTCGTCGAGCTGCGTCGCCGCGCCTTCGCGCAGGCGGATGCGGGTCAGGTTCAAGGTATGGCGGGCGATATCGAGCAGCTGCTGCGTGATGGCCAGCGTCTGCTGCGCGCCGCGCAGCTCGATGTAGTCGCGCGCCGTTTCTGCCAGCACGGCCAGCAGCACGCCACGCTGCGTTTCCACTGCCACGTCGACGCGCGCATCGGCCGCTTCCACTTCGCGCCGCACGCGGCCCCACAGGTCCAGTTCCCAGGCTGCGTCAAGGTTGCTTTGCCACAGGTTGTAGGCGGACTGGCCATTGTTGCGCGACGGGTCGCTCAAGCCCTGTTCGCTGTTGCGCGCGCGGCTGTAGCCGCCATTCGCACCCAGCGACGGGCCTTGCGCGGCGCCGATGACTCCGCGCGCGGCGCGGCTTTGCTCCAGCCGGCTGGCGGCCGCCAGCACGTCGAGGTTGGCGCCGGCGGCGCGCTGCAGCAGTGACGACAGGGTGGTATCGCCAAAGCTGTCCCACCAGCGCTGCTCGATCGCGCCATCCTGCTGTGCGGCGAAACGGGCATCCTGCACCTGGCGCCATTGCTGTCCCAGATCATGGTGCGGGCGCTGGAAATCGCTGCCGACGCTGCCGCAGCCGGCCAGGCCCAGGGCCGTGAAGAGTATCCATGCTTTCATCGCGCGCTCACCTGTTGCAGATGTTGACGGCGCATGGCCGTATCGATGCGCACTTCGGCCGACATGCCCACGCGCAGGCGGGCGTCGCCATCCTGGCCCGGATCGAGCGCGATCCTGACGGGGATGCGCTGCACCACCTTGGTGAAGTTGCCGGTGGCGTTTTCCGGCGCGATGGCGGCGAACGTCACGCCCGTGGCCGGCGCGATACTGTGTACCGTGCCGTGCAGGAGCACGCCCGGATAGGCGTCGACGGCGATGCTGGCGCGCTGGCCCTGGCGCACGTGGGTCAGCTGGGTTTCCTGCAGGTTGGCGACGACAAAGCTGCGGTTCAGGGGCACCACGGCCATCAGGCTGGCGCCGGGAGCCACCAGGGCGCCGACGCGCACGATGCGGCGTCCGACGATGCCGTCGATGGGGGCGCGCAGCTGCGTATGCGACAGATCCAGTTCGGCCCGTTGCAGGCTGGCGCTGGCGCGCAGCAAGGCCGCTTCGGCCGCGCCTTGCTGCGCTTGCAAAATTTCCGTCTGCTTGCGGGTGGCGACGAGGGCGGCGCGGTTTTGCGCCAGGCGCGCGCGGCTCACGTCGAAGCGCGATTGCGCCTGCTGCGCGTTCTGCACGCTGCCCGCGCCCTGGCCAGCCAGGTGCTGCGAGCGGGCCAGTTCCTGCTGCGCCAGTTTGTCTTCCGCCTGGTTGGCGTCGACCAGGGTGCTGGCTTGTTCGATCACCGATTGCTGGCGCTGCAAGGTGGCGCGGGCATTCGCCAGTTGCGCTTCGGCGCCGGCTACCTCGGCACGGGCCGAGGCGGCGGCGGCCTGGTAGTCGCGGTCGTCGATGCGCGCCAGCAGCTGACCCGCCTTGACAGTCTGGTTGTCTTCCACCAGCACTTCCCGCACGATGCCGCCCACCTTGGGGGAAAGCACGGTGTAGTCGGCGCTGACAAAGGCGTCGTCGGTGGCTTGTTCGTCGCCACGGGCGAACAGCAGTTGCCAGGCGCAAAAGGCGAGGGCGCAGGCCAGCAGGGCCAGGCCGAGAAGAAATGCGCGCGAGCGCAGTATGGGTGTTTGCATGGTGAAGCTCTTTCGTAACAATAGAAATCAGGCGGCGCGCGGAGGGAATACGCGCGTCGGCAGGATGGGAATGATCACAATCATGGCCAGCGCGATGGCGGCCACGGTGAGGTACAGGTCGGACGAGGTCAGGGTGACGACTTGCGCATGCATGCGCTGCGCAATTCCCGCCATGTCCACGCCGGCCGGCAGGTTGCCCAGGCGTTCGCTGAGCACCGTCGAATGAAAATGGTTGCGGCGCGTGATCAGCGCATCGAGCACGCCGGTGGCGACGACGGCCGACATGCCCTTGATGGTGTTGAACCAGGCCGAGGCGAACGGGCCATCCTGCGGCGCCAGGCCCGTGGTGGCCAGCAGCAGCAAGGGAATCACGGCCATCGGTTGCGCGAAGATCTGCACCGCTTGCAGCAGGTAGAAATGCGTGCGGATCCAGTCCGGCGACATGCGCGCGCCCAGCACGCAGGACAGGGCCAGCAGGGCCAGGCCGATAGCCAGCACCCAGCGGCAGTCGACGGCGCGGATGTTGCACAGGGCGGCCACCAGCGGCAGGGCGATCAACTGCGGCAGCGCCACCATCAGCATCACGGGCGCCGTTTGCAGCGGGCGGTAAGCGTGCACCTGCGCCAGGTAGGACGAGGGAATCAGGATCACGGCCAGCAGCACGAACAGCACGCCGCCCAGGGTCAGCAGGGCATGGCTGAGATTGCGCCGCGACAGCAGCTGCAGCTTGAAGAACGGCAGCGGATGCGACCACTCGTTGATGAAGAACAGCACCAGCAGCAACAGACCGCCGCCCAGCAGCACGCAGATCAGCGGCGAGGCAAACCACGCCAGGCGCTCGCCCTGCAGCAATCCCACCACCAGCATGCTGATGGCGGGCAGGCCAAGCAGCAGGCCGCGCCAGTCGAACTGGCGCAAGCGCTCCAGGCGCAGCGGGTCTTGCGGCAAGCCCCAGGACACCATCAGCAGGGCGACGATGCTGCCAGGGACGACTTGCCAGAAGGCCCATTGCCAGCCCAGGTACTCGGTCCAGAAGGCGGCCAGCGGCGTGCCCAGGCTGGGACCGAAGGTGGCGCTCAGCGCATAGCCGCCCAGGCCATACAGCTTGATGTTCGGCGGCAGGAAGCGCAGCGCCACCGTCATCAGCATGGGCGGCAGGGCGCCGCCGGCCGCGCCCTGCACCACGCGCAGGAGCATCAGCACGGACAGGTTCGGCGCGAACGGGCACAGCACACCGGCGGCCATGCAGACGATGATGGCGGTGGCCGTCAGCCGGCGCAGTGAAAAGGTGACGGAGCACCACGGCGCGAACGCCATGGCCGAGACCGAGGCGGCCGCATACAGGGCGACGAGCCAGCTGGCGTCGTCGCGCGCGATGCCCATGGCGCCGCGGATGTCGGCCAGCGCGACCTTGGTGATGTTTTCATTCAGGCCGGATACCAGCACGGCCAGCAGCACGCCAGCCAGGCCCGTGGCCAGGCGCAGTCCGAAGATGGGAGGCGCGGGCGGCGCGGCCGCGGGGGCGGCGCCAGGAAGGGGTACAGCAGGCACAGGGAACTCCGTGGATGAGGATCAGTCCACGCAGTATAGGTAGCCGTTAATCTTGTGAAAATTGATAATTAATGAATTCTGAATTGCGTCTGGTGCAATGATTGTGGGCTCAGACCCTAAGCGTCGGGTGGCGTGCCGTCGCACAGCTCCTTGATCATGCGGCGCAGCCAGCGGTGCGCATGGTCGTGGTCGAGGCGCGGGTGCCAGGCCTGGAAGACTTCCACGCTGTCGACGGGGATGGGCAGCTGGAAGGTGCGCAGCTTCAAGCCCAGGCGCTCGACGATGGCCAGCAGGGGCGTGGGCATCAGCGGCAGCAGCAGGCGCGAATCGGCCACGGCGAAGATGGCGGACTGGAAGTTGGGGCTGATCAGCGAGACCCGGCGCGTGTAGCCACGCTCGGCCAGGATGGTGTCGAAGGGACCGCGCGCCAGGCCGCGCCGCGAGACGCTGATATGTTCGTATTCGGTAAAGCTGTCGAGGTTGATGGGGCCGTCGAAGATCGGGTGGTCGCTGCGGGCGATGCCGACAAAGCCGGTGGTAAACAGCTGCTGCAGCTTGATGTCGGGCGCGAAGGCGCGCCGCGCGCTGATGTACAGGTCGATGCGGCCCGCGTGCAGGGCGTCGTTTTCCGTGGCGCCGTCGCCCTCTGGCACGAAGCGCAGCACCGTGTGCGGCGCATGGCGGGCCAGCAGGTCGCGCAGCTTGCCGCCGTAGGAACCGACAAACACGTCGTTGGCGCACAGGCTGAACGTGCGTTCCAGCGTGCGCAAGTCCACTTCGCGGCCCGACGTGAAGATGGCGTGCGCCTGTTCCACCACGCCGCGTACCTGCTCGCGCAATTCCAGCGCGCGCGGGGTGGGCGCCAGGCCGCGCCCGGAGCGCACGAAGACGGGGTCGCCGATGGCGTCGCGGATGCGCGCCAGGGTGCGGCTCATGGCCGGCGCGCTCAAATGCATGCGCCGCGCGGCGGCCACGGCGCTGCCTTCCTCGAGCAGGATGTCGAGGGCGACGAGCAGGTTCAGGTCAGGGAGTTTCATGCGGCGATTATAGCCCGGGGGCCAGCGCCAGCGTTGCGCCGGCAGGACGCCGGCGCAGACAGTGATGCTACTGCGGGATTACTCGGCTGCCGGCTCGGCGCCGCAACATTTCTTGAACTTCTTGCCGCTGCCGCATGGGCAGTCGTCGTTGCGGCCCACTTTCGGCTCTTCGCGTTTCATGGTCTGCACGGGAGCCTTGCGGCGCGGGACCCAGAAACGGTGGATGGCCGGCAGGTTCGCTTCCAGTTCCTGCGCCAGTTTGTGCGCCTTGACCGGGTCTTCCACCAGTTTCAGCTCTTCTTCCTTGATTTCGTCGGCGCCCAGCAGGTAGATCGGCTGCATCAGCTCGGCCACTTCGGAATCCCAGATTTCGTTCCACGAGCCAGGACGCAGCTCCATGCCGTCCCAAAAGCCCCAGCACCAGGCTTCGGCGTCGATCAGGGTCTGGCCTTCGTAGTCGTGTTCGACGAACAGGGCTTCGAATTCCTTCGGCGCCACTTCAAACGTCACCAGCACTTCGTTCATGAAGCGCATGATCAGGTTGACGATGCGCTCTTCTTCCTTGCTGTTCTTGAATTTCGGCGCATCTTCGGCATCTTCGCCCCACACGCGCGGCAACCACTCGGCCGGCATGATCGGTTCCGGGCCGATGGCGACGGCCGTCAGATAGCCGTGCAGCATATCCATGGTCATCGCGTCTTCGGAGCAGCGCTCCGACAACAGGAATTGGTCTAATTCGTCGAATTCTTTTTCTGATAATGGCTGTTCGAGTTGCATGGCTTGCTCTTTATTGAATGTAAGCAGACAGTATACGCCTAGCGGCGCTTCCTCACCTAAGTGTTTGCACCGGCGGCCCGCGCGCGCCTTACAATGTCGCTTATGCACAATGAAAACCAGCCGCACGAGGACGACCGGCCCGTCCATCCCTTTTCCGCCCTGAGCCCCGATTGCGTGCTCGACGCCCTCGACAGCGTGGGGCTGCGCGGCGATGGCCGTCTGCTGGCCCTGAACAGCTATGAAAACCGCGTCTACCAGGTGGGCATCGAAGACAGCGCGCCCCTGGTGGCCAAGTTCTACCGTCCCGAGCGCTGGAGCGATACGGCCATCCTGGAAGAGCACGCGTTCGTGTCCGAGCTGGTCGAGCGCGAAATCCAGGTGGTGCCGGCGCTGGAAATCCATGGCAGCACCCTGCACCAGTACCAGGGCTTCCGCTTTGCCGTCTTTCCCCGCCACGGCGGCCGCGCGCCCGAGCTGGACGACCCGGCGACGCTGGAATGGATAGGGCGCTTCATCGGCCGCATCCACGCCGTCGGTGCGCTGTCCACGTACAAGGAGCGTCCGGCGCTCGACCACCAGACGTTCGGCGTCGAGCCGCGCGAGTTCCTGCTGGAGGGCAATTTCCTGCCGCCCGAACTGCTGGCCGCCTATTCCAGCGTGGCGCAGCAGGCGCTCGATGGCGTCAAGCGCTGCTATGACCGCGCGGGCGACGTGGCCATGCTGCGCACGCATGGCGATTGCCATGGCGGCAACGTGCTGTGGACGGATGCCGGCCCCCATTTCGTCGATTTCGACGATAGCCGCATGGGTCCGGCCATCCAGGACCTGTGGATGATGCTGTCGGGCGAGCGGGGCGACATGGTGCGCCAGATGAGCGACATCCTGGCCGGCTACGAAGACTTTTGCGACTTCGACCCGCGCCAGCTGTACCTGGTCGAAGCGCTGCGCACCCTGCGCCTGATCCATTATTCGGCCTGGCTGGCGCGCCGCTGGGACGATCCCGCCTTCCCCGTCGCCTTCCCGTGGTTTAACACGCAGCGCTACTGGCAGGACCGCATCCTGGAACTCAGGGAGCAGGTGGCCCTGATGGATGAGGCGCCGCTCTGGCCCATTTGACCTAAACGCGGGAAAAGGGCGGTAAACGCCCCTCTTCTTGCCGCGCTGATTTGCGCATGCCTGTTCGATAATGGTGGTAATAAATTCCCATAAGCAACGGAATTCACCCGAATAAGCGAGAAATCATGCAAGCACAGCAAAATCAGCGCCAGGCCGCCTCCCTCACCGTCGCGTATTCCGCCGACGACGAGTTCGACCAGGACAGCATGGTCTCGCTGCATGATTTCAAGGACCTGGAGCGCAAGGCCGATGCGCCAGCGCCTGTCCCTGCCGCTCCTGTCGCCGCGATGCCCGAGCCGCAAGCCGAGCCGGCAGCCGAAGTTGATGGCAAGGCACCGGCCGCCGAACGCCAGAAAATGGAATTGAAAGCCATCCACGAGGCGATCGCCCGCGTGGAAGCGGAAGCGAAGGCCACCTGCGCCGCCGAAAGCCGCGCGCTGGCCGAGGCGCGCGTGCGCTCGCTGGCCGAGGACCGCGCCGCCATCGACGCCGCCGCCGCCGCCGCCGCACAGCAAAATGCACAGGCAGCCGAAGAAGCGATTGCCGCCAACCGCGAACGTCTCGACACCATGCGCGCTGCCGCGCAAGCCAGCGTGGCCCGCCTGGAAGCCGTCAAGCAGGAGACGGCGGAACTGCGCGCCCGCGTGGAGTCGGACAATGAAATCCGCCTGGCCGCCGAACAGCGTTCGCGCGCGGAACAGGAAAGCCGCTTGCGCGCCAGCGAGCAGGTGGCCGTGCAGTCGGAACTGGCCGAACAGGCCGCCCGCGCCGCCGAAGAATTGCAGGTGCAGACGGAGCAGGCGCGCCTGCAGGCCGTCGAGCGCGTCGCCGCCGTGCAGGCGGCCAAGGAAGAAATGGTGGGCATCGCCTCGGCCGATGCAAGAGTCGCCGTGCTGGCGCGTGAACGCGAGCGCCATGCGCACGGTGCGCGCCAGACGGCGCAGATGCTGGCCGAAGCGGAAAGCGAAGCGCTGGACTTGACGGTGCAGCGCGAGCGCGCCGACCAGATCGCGCTGGAATCGGCCTTCAACCGGGCCGCCGCCGAAGTGCGCGCCCTGGAAGAAGCGCGCGCGCTGGCGCACCTGGAACAGGAACGCGAAGCCATCGCCCTGGCGCAGGCGGAATCGGAACGCCATGCGGCGCAATCGCTGCGTTTGCGCCTGCAGACGGAAAAGGAATTGCGCGACGCGGCCATCCACCGCGAGCGTCTGGAAATGGTCGCCGTGGCCAGCGCGCAGGCGCGCCGTGATGCGGACGTGCGCATCCTGGCCGCCACCGAAGCGCGCATCGAGGTGGACCGCCAGCTGCGCGCCGTGGCGCTGGCCCGCGTCGCCGCCGAACAGGATGCGGAAATCGCCGGCCACGCCAAGCTGGAAGCGGAAACGGCGGCCCTCGAAGAAACCAAGGCACGCGAAGCGGCCGAGCAGGCCGCCGCCGTGGCGGCAGCCCACGAACTGGAAGAGCAGCAGCGCGCCGCCAGCCTGGCGCACGAACGGGCCGAACTGGCGCGCCAGGCCGCGGAACTGGCCGCCAGCCAGAACGAAGCCGAGCAGGCCGAGGTCGATGCCGGCCGGGCGACATTGGCCGCGCAGGAACAGGCGTCGCAACTGGCACAGGAAAAAGCGCAGCAGGCAGAGCAGCTGCTGCAGGCGGAGCAGGAGCGCCTGGCCGCCGAACAAGCCGCCATCGCCGCCTTGAAAGAGAAACTGGAAGCGGAAGCGCTGGCGTTCAACGCGGCACAGGAACGCATCGCCGCCGAAGGCGCGCAAGCGGAACTGCTGCGCGGCCAGCATGCGGCCGAACAGGCCTTGACGGAAGCGGCGCAAAAAGAAGCGGACGCCATCCGTATTTTGATGGATCAGGCCCTGGTCGAAGGCGAACAGAAAGCCGCTGCCGCGCAAGCCGTACAGGCACAGGCGCGCCTGGCCGTGGAACTGGGACAAGTGCATGCCGAGCGCGCCCGCGTGGAAGAATCCAAGGCGCAAGCGGCCGATGCGCTGCTGGCGTCCGAGCGCGATTTCGTCGCGGCCGAACGCGAGTCGCTGGCCCTGATCGCGCAGAAGCTGGTGCAGCAGCGCCAGACCAGCAGTGCCGAAGAGCGCGCCTCGCAAGCCATTGCCGGCCGCCTGGAAGCGGAAAAGCAGGCGACGGCGGCTGCCGAAGCGCGCGCTGCCATGGAACAGCAGGCGCTGGAAGCCATGCGCCAGCGCGAGCAGCTGGAACTGGCCGCGCAGCAGGCGGCCAGCGAGAAGCTCGCCGCGCAGCAAGCCTTGCTGGCCAGTGCCCAGGCCCACGCCGCCCTGCAGCGCAAGGCGGCCGAGACGACACGCGCGATGGCCGCCGCCAAGCAGCAATTGCTGGACCTGGAAACGGCGCGCGCGCAGCAGCAAGAGCGCGAACTGGCCGCCTTGCGCGCCAGCCTGGAGCAGCCGCAAAGCGCGTTTTCCAGTTCCCTGACCGCCGCCCGCGCGAAAGCGGAACAGGTCAGCTCGGCCAGTTTGACGCGTGAGGTGATCGAGCGCCTGACGCAGCCGAATGAATCCGCAGGCGCTGTCTGGCGCTCACGTTGAAGGCCTGAAAACCCGATAACACCCGGGGTCGGACCTTAATGGGGAAACGCAGTCCAATGGACTGCGTTCCAATCGCGCAGCGACCGACCCCAGTCCTAGGTTTGGGTTACGTCTGCATCTCGCTCAAAACTTCCGTCCCACCCCCACCAGCAGCACATCCGCATCGCGGTGGTAATCCGTCACCTCCCGGTTCCACGCCGCTTGCGCCACCCAGCGGCGGTTGACCTGGGCTTGCGCATGCCGGCGTTTTCAGCCGGAACTCGTCACGATTGCAGAAGATGGGAATGCGCGAAGCGCACCGGTAATTTGTTGCTAATGAGTTATTGAATGTGCTGGCGGGAGGGGAGGCGCCGGCCTGAAGGGGATGGCCGGCGCGGGACTGCTGGACTTGCGGTCGTATTGCTGTCTTATTACTGGCTCAATACGACTTTATCGGCAAAATATTCCGTCTCGCCGAAGCATTGCGTGGGCACACCCTTGTGCTGGCTGTAGGTGACGAGGATGCGCTTGCCGGCGGCCGCCGACAATTGCTTCGCCACGTCTTCATCGCGCACGCTGAACTGGAATTTTTCCGGGATGGTGCCGGGCAGTGCCGTCAACAGCAATTCACCTTCCCATGTCTTGCAGATCCAGCCCCGCTTGGAGAACTTTTGCAGGTAGCCCGCCCGTTCGCCTTCCGAGTACGAGAAGCTGAGGGCCATCCACGTGTAGGCGGCCAGCAGCAGGAAGCCGGTCACGAGGAAGATGGCGAAGGCGAAGGTGACTTTTTTGGTCGTAGGGGTCATGGTAGGGTTGTTTAGGTAAAAGGATCAGTCCTTGCGGCCGGCTTTCCAGTTCAGTCCGAAATTGTATCGCTCGTCCATGGCCTGGTGCGCCGTGATTTTACCTTGGCCGCCGAAGTATTCCACCAACTTTGTCACCTGCAGGTTGCCGCCGTGGTTTTCCAGCATGGCGATGGCGCACATGGCGTGCTGGCTGTCGCTGTCGAGGCGCACTTCCACCGTCGGCTGGCCGGGAATCTCGATCGTCACGACGCCATCG
This sequence comes from Janthinobacterium sp. SUN128, assembly GCF_030587275.1. Lineage (NCBI taxonomy): Bacteria > Pseudomonadati > Pseudomonadota > Betaproteobacteria > Burkholderiales > Oxalobacteraceae > Janthinobacterium > Janthinobacterium sp. SUN128. The sequence goes on from NZ_JAPWHY010000001.1 coordinate 41,193, forward strand.
GTGGCGGCCCAGTTCGGCACGCCTTCGTAGATGAAGGCGTACACGAGCACGCGCTTGATCTGGTCGAAATGGGTGCCGTTGATGAAGATGTTTTCGCCGCTGCTGATGCTGCCCGTGCGGTCGTCGCCTTCCAGGTGGATGTACGGCGGACGGTCGTAGGCGCCCCAGCTGTTGCCCAGCGCCTGCACGGCGCTTTTGCTGCCATTGCTCATTTCGAACAGGCAGCCGATGTCGAGGTCGATGCCGCCCGAACGGCCGGCCGGTTTGTTGAACAGCTTGCCCAGGAAGCCCGTGTCCAGCTTCGAAGCGGGCGCCTGGCCTTGCGACGCGTTCTGGTTCCAGTTCAGGTTGACCCGGATGCGGCCATAGCCGCCGCTGTCGCGCTTGTCGAGCGAAATCTTGTCGCCGCGTTTTTCCAGGCGGATTTTCGACAGCGAGATTTTATTCGCCGGCGGCGGGGCCGCCGGCGTGGGCACGGAAGCCGGCGCTGGCGCCGGGGAGGATGCCCCCGCTTCGCTGCCGCCAAAGTGCTTCAGCAGGGCCGCCAGGCCGCCGGCGAAACCCTGGCCCACGGCGCCGAAGCGCCAACTGCCGTCGCGGCGATACAGTTCGCCGATGATGACGGCTTTTTCATCCTGGAAGTCATTGCCCGTGAAGGCAAACGTGGCCGCCTGGCCCAGCGCCATGCTGGAATTGCCCAGCGCGCGCATGCTGCCCTGTTCCGTCGCCGCCGTGAACACCAGCTTGTCGATCGAGGCGGGCAGGCGGGAAAGGTCGACCTGGAAGGTGGAGCGGGGGCCGTTCAAGTCCACAGTGATGGCGTTGTCCGGCGCGCTTTTCTGGTTGAAGAACACCATGTAGCGGTCGTCCGACAGCTTGCCGGCCGCATCGACGCCGAAGCAGCTGACGTCCACTTCCATCGAGCCCGAAACGATATCGAGCGTGACGGCAAACGGGCCATTTAAGCCCAGGTCAGCCAGTTTGCCTTTTTGTCCGCGTGTGAAATTGGTCATGGTCGTGCAGTCCCTTCGTCGCTGGAGAGTTGAGTATTCAAGGAGTGGTGCAAATGGGGGGCGGGCGCCGCGGCGCCGTCGGCCGCATGGCGGATGCCGAACAGGCGCGCCTGCTCGATGATGCGCAGTGCCCAGCTGCTGTGCGTGGCCACTTCGCACATCGATTCCTGCATGCGGAACACGGCCGGGCTGTCCGGATCGATGATGCGCAGCGCCAGTTCGATGTCCGACTGTGCCACCTGGTAGTGGCGTTCGATCTGCGGCACCTGGTCCGGGTGGATGGCCGTCTTGGCGATCATACCGTGCGCCATGTCCTGCGCCACTTCGGCATCGAGCCAGCTGCCCTGCGACAGGTGCTCGAAGACGGGCGCCGTCAGCTGGAAGCCGTGCGGCTTGAAGATGGTGACCAGGCGGCCGATGACCTGGCCCAGCGGCGTTGAATAGATGGTGCCGCTGGTGGGGCGGCGCAAGCCGAGTAATGCCAGCAGATCGTTGCCGCCGATGCGCAGGGCCAGGATGCGGCGCCGCACTTCCGGCGCCGACAGGATGATGCGGAACTGCTTCATTTCCTCGTCGTCGAACACTTCCGCCGTTTCCAGGGTCGGCATCAGCAGATGGTGCGTGTGGCGCACCAGTTCGAAATACGCGGCAAAGTTGTGGCGCGTGGATTTCGGCAGCACGAAGCCGCTCAATTTGTCGGCGCCGGGCATGGCCAGCACGCGCGCCAGCACGTCGAGATTGCGCACGCGCACGAAGCGCAGGGTATCCGATTCGTCGCACATGTTTTGCAGCGCCAGCGACAGGTTGAACATCGCGTAACTGAGATCGCGTTCCGCGATGGCGTCTTCGGTGCAAAGTATGACCGAACGCAAATGGCTGAATTTGTCGCCATTGGCGATCGCCAGCAAGTCCTTGTGCGTGGTCGGTACATACATGGAGGCGCCCAGCGCCGCTTTATGCTCGCTTTGCGGGTGTAGGGAGTTGTTATCCATCGACTGCGCTCCTGATAAGGGCAACCGCCTGGTAGGGCAGCGCCGGTTCTACTGTGACGGGTATGGCTTTTTCCTGCGCCAGAAGCAGCAAATGTGCCACGTCCGGCGCATTCGTGTCGCGCACGATCAGGCGCTCGGGCACGCGGCGCAGCAGCACGCGCGTCGCTTCGCCGATGCCTGGCTTGATCAGGTTGATGTCGCTGATGCCGTATTCCTGCTGCGCCGCGGCCATGTAGGCTTGCGAGCGGGCCGCCATGGCTGGCGCGTCGCTCGCTTCGGCCAGCGGGATACCGCTGCTGGCGGCAATCGCCATGGCGTCGGCCACCAGGCCGTCGGCGAAATCGCGCGACTGGTCGTGCGCTTCGAACTGCGCGTAGTACACGCAGCCATGGAAGTCGTCCGGGCCGATGGCATCATTCAACACGGAGCGGCTGACCAGGCCCGAGACCGTGGCATTCAGAATGCTCGACGGGATCAGGTAGTCGCTGGCCGATGCGGCGCAGGCGGCCGTGCCGGCCAGGTCGGACAGCACGAACAGGCCGCCGTCGATGGCCGTGCCATGCGCCGCGTTGAAGTCGTTCACCGTCTGGCGCAGTTCGCGCGAAATCACGCCCTTGCCCGTCCAGCCGTCGATGAAGACGAGGGATTCGGCCGCATGGCCGTGCGCCAGGATGTGCTGCAGGGCATTGGCGTCGATGCCGCGGTCGCGGATGATGGAGACGGAATAGTGGCTGCATTCGCGCTGGAACACCTGGCGCAGCAAGTGGCCCAGGATGACGCCCACGGGCGTGCCGGCGCGCGCCAGCGAGACCAGCGTGATGGGGCCCGTGCGCCGCGCGGCGATCAGGGCGGCCAGGCGCAGGCAGTCGCGCGCCATCTGCAGGCGGTTGGCCGCAAACGCGCTCCGGAACAGGGCCAGGTAGGCGGGCGAGGGCAGGGATTCGGGCGACAGCATTTCGCTGTAGTGGCGTTGGCCGGACTGGATCAAGCGCTCTTTTTCGGCCAGGTCGAGGATGGGTTCGAGCGCCATCGGCGTGAGCAGAAACTCCACGTCTTCCTGGCGGTAGCTGCCGCTGAAATGCTGCGTGCCGTCGGTCATAGCGCCGCCACCGTGAGTGCCGCCAGCTGGGTGCCGTTGGGGATGATGGCGTAGTCGCAGGCGGCCATGAAGCGGGCGTCCGAACGGCTGTCGCCCATGCCGAAGCTGACGATGGGGCCATGTTCGGCTTCCAGCTCCGCGCGCAGGTAAGCGACGGCGCGTGCCTTGTTCAGGGTTTTTGGCAGCACGGCCAGGTTGTTGCCGTTGCGGTGGATGAAGTAGTCGCTGCCTTCGGTGGCGATCCACTGCTGCAGCACCTGCTCTTCGATATCGGCCAGGCGTTCGCCGCGCGCTTCGTGGTCCTTGACGACGATGTAGAACGGCGTGTTGTAGTCCTCGATCAGGCGCGCGCGCGAAGGCATGCCCGTCTTGGCCTGGAAATCGTCGATGATGCGCATGGCTTCCCGCAGGCCGGGCAAGGCCGTCTGCATGTCGTCCTGCATCAGTGCCAGCCAGCCCGCGTCGAGCGCGCCGCCCGGCTGCAGCACGATGCCGCCGTAATCGAGCACGCTGTAGCTGGTAAACGGCAGGTCGACCCGGCGGAAGGCGTCGCCATTTCTCGCCGTGGCGGGAATCAGGGTCATGCCGCTGTGCGCGAATTCAAAGAAGGCGCGCTGGCGCGCCGTCGTAAACGAACAGGCGTCGCCATTTTTCAGATAGGCGGCCGGCTGCAGGTCGGTCTCGCCCGGGCATTTTTTCGGGGTCTGGAACAGTGTGTCGTCCAGATCAACAAACAGGAATTTCTTCAATTTTGGTCTCTGACTGAAAGTGGAACAGGCGGCCATTCAACTGGCCGGCGAGTTGCATGAGGGCCGGGCTGGCCGGGGTTTCATGGCAGATGAAAACGTGCTGGTACTGGCCAGGCGCCACGTTGTACAGGTAATTGGCGATGCCTTCGCCGTAGTTGTCGTCGCAGTTGACGATGTGGCCGACGGAGCCCCACGACAGGATGGGCGAGCGCGTGGTCGATTGCACCACCACGTTCTTGCCCAGCGCTTCCAGTTCGCGCGCCAGCAAGAACGACGGGTGCATGAATTCGCCCGTGCCCAGCACCAGTACGGAGTCGCCGGCGCCGATTTCCTGCGCCAGCTGCACCGCCAGGCCTTGCGGCGGCGCCAGGGCGCGGCCTACGCCGATGCGGCCAAACGCGGGGCTGGCGCCCCGTTCCGCATTCGCCTCGAAGCGCTGCGCGCTGGCCGCTACCGGAGCAGGCGCATCGCCTGCCTGGAAGGCGTACTGGCCGGAGAGCGCCGCGCCGATGCTGGTGGGCAGGCCGAAACGCTCACTCAAGCCCGCATTGGCGGCCTGGCCCATGAAATTGGTGATCACGCCCAGGTGCAGCTTTTCCAGCTGCGGATAGCGCGCGCGGCACACTTGCACCAGGTTGGCGAAGGTGTTGCCGGTCGACGCTTCATCGTCGATCAGCACCAGGCTGCGGGCCGTGGAAAACAGCGCGCTGGCGGCGTCCGATAAATGCAGGAACTGGCGCGGCGCGTGGCTGTGCGACTCCTCGAATTCGAAGAAGGGCACCGTGCCCACGCGGTAGCGCGAGCTGTGCAAAAACAGGGCTTTTCCATGCGGGTTGGCGCGCAGCCATGCCTCGAACACGCCCTGGCCCAGGCCGACGGCCGTTTCCGCCATGGCGATGAAGACCACGGGGCCGGGCAGGCTGGGGGGGATCTGCGCGGCCAGGTCGTCGTGGATGGCTTGCATGGCGCGCGGCGTGACGGGCCAGTGCTTGCCCAGCACCTTGGACAGAAACAAAAAGCCCCGCTTGGCGTTGGCGCGCGCGGCAAAGCCGATCAGCCAGTCCAGCGGAAAGCGCGCCTCGTCCACCTTCAGGGTCAGCTCGCCCGTGGGCATCTGCTGCTTGACGATGTTCATGGCAGCTCCACGGCGTAGGCGGCTTCGCCCACGCGCATGCCTTCGTGGATGGCGGGCACGGTGAGCTTGTCAAAGCCCTGGTCGAAACCGGCCAGCGCCAGGTAGGGCAGGTTCGGGCCGGCAGCGCACGCCATGCCGATGCCGCCCGACATGCGCGGGTTGATTTCCAGCAGCGCCAGGCCATTCGCGCCTTCGCGGAACTGGATGTTGAAGACGCCATTCAGGCGGTAGTCGCGCGCGAGTTTGTCGCAGGCGGCCAGCAAGTCGTCGCGCAGTTCGATCAGCTGGCCGCTGCCGCCCCCTTGCAGCTTCTTGCGCGGCACGGCGCAAACGAGCTTGCCCTGGTCGGCGACGCAGTCGGCGCTGTATTCGTGGCCATCGAGGTATTCCATCAGCAGCAGGGTCTTGAACGATGCCATCTGCGCCAGGCCGCTGCGCAGCTCTTGCGCATTGATCTGGTAGGCGGCGCCGGCCAGCAGCAGCTGGGCGCTGGTGCGCTCTTCATCGAGAATGGCAAAGCCCAGGGCATACACGGATTCGGACGGCTTGATGCACAGCTTGCGATGCAGCGGGCGTAGTTCGGCGTAGGCGGCGTCGTATTCTGCGATCGTGGTGACGGCGCGGTAGTCGGCCGGGCGCGCCATGGGCAGATCGAGTCCGTCGCAGAAGCGCGCCTTGTCGTGCATTAAATTCAGGGTGTCTTCGCTGGCTACGCTGAGCACGCGCGTGCCGATGGCGGCGAAGCGCGCGCTGGCGCTGCCGATCAGGCCCGCTTCCTTGCCCGGCCAGAAAATCGTGATGCCCCGGTCGCGGCAGAATTCCAGGCACCACTCGACATAATTGAGGCCCGTCAGGCCCGACGGTTCGACCGCGTATTCGTGGGCCGACAGGAAGGCGGCCGCGTGCGCATTCGTATTGCTGCACACGATGTGATAGCGGGGCGCACCGCTTGTCGCGGCCATATCGGCCTCGCGGATCAGGCGCATGGCCGTGCCGACCGAGGAAAATGTTTTGTTGAACCAGACTCTTTGCATGTACGGGGACCGGGTAAAGAAAGGGAAAGCCGCGCGCAGGTGCGCGCGCGGGGAGTCTAACCAGCCAGACTTAACCTGGCCTTAGAAAAACGCCCGCCCAAACCTGCTGCGCGTCGTGGACGCGGCCTGCGATGCTCACTGTGCATACGCACAGCTGCGCTTCTCGGCCACGTCCCCTTCCGCTCGCAACGGTTTTGGCGGGCGTTTGAGGGTCAGCCAGCTTTGCCGCTGGCTGTCCATTTGAGGAAGGCGTCGCGGTTGCGCGAGCAGATGAACACCTTGCCCGAGCCGGAAAAGCGCAGCACGATGCCTTCGCCGCTGGTGACGCTATTGACGATATTGCCGAGGAAGCCGCCGATGCCGCCGCCGCTGGCACCGCCGCCCGTGGTCACGGAAATCTCGTATTTCAGGCTGTTGTCCCAGCACACGACGTGGGAATTGTCGATCACGACATCCTTGCCCGGCTCGACGTCGAGCTGGAACATGGAGCCGAAGCCCGATACCACCACTTGCCCCGTGCCGGCCGTCTCCATGACGAAGAAGCCGCCCGACTGGGCGAACAGCGCGTTGCCGATGCTTTGCGTGCGTACCTTCATTTCCGTGCCCGAGGTGGCGGCGACAAAGGCGCCGTCGTTGAGCAGGTACTGGCGCGCGCCCACGTCGACCACTTCGATGGCGCCCGGCAGGGTGGGCGAGAGCAGGCAATCGCCGCTGCCGCGCACCGCTTCGATATGCTGCTGGAAGAACGATTCGCCATTCGCGAAGCGGCGCATGATGGCGCTGCCCAGGCCGCCCGTCATCTTGCCTTTCAAGTCCAGCGCCGTTTCCATCATCACCATCGCGTCGGATTCGCAATAGATGGTTTCGCCCTGTTTCATGCTGACGTGGAGGAAAGGATCGACGTCGCCCGTGACACTAAATACTGGCATGATAAATCTCCAAAAAAAAGCCGCCTGAACTGTGCAGGCGGCAGTGATGATACGACACTAGTCCAATTCACCGCAGAAAGCCAGGCAGGCTTTCTGCGTGTGAATTTTAGGCATTGACGCCGAACGAGCGGGCCAGTGGGCCCAGGCCGCCGTTGAAGCCCTGGCCGATAGCCTTGAACTTCCATTCGCCGTTGTAGCGGTAGATTTCGCCAAAGATCATCGCCGTTTCCGTCGAGCTGTCTTCGGACAGATCGTAGCGGGCGATTTCTTTTTCGCCTTCCGCGTTCAGGCAGCGGATGAAGGCTTTCGAGACCATGCCGAAGTTCTGGCGGCGCGCGTCGGCATCGTGAATGGTGACGGTGATGCTGATGCGGTCGATGTCGGCCGGCACGCGCGACAGGTCGATTTCGATGCGCTCATCGTCGCCTTCGCCTTCGCCCGTGGTGTTGTCGCCCGTGTGGACGACGGAACCGTCGGTCGACTTCAGGTTGTTGTAGAAGATGAAGTCAGAGTCGCCACGGACTTTGCCGTCGCTTTTCAGGAGGAAAGCGCTGCCGTCAAGGTCGAAGGTGGCGCCGTCCGTCGAACGAGGATCCCAGCCGAGGCCGACGATGATCTTCTTCAGGTTCGGTGCTTCCTTGCTCAGGTTGACGTTGCCGCCTTTTTGCAAACTGATTGCCATGTGGTGCTCCTTGTTTAGTAATTTAGCTTAAATAACCGGCCGGTGGCGTGTTTTGCCTGCTGGCCGGTTGTCATGCCTTCATGGGATGAGCGCAAAGCGCTCGTGCCATTACTCTCTCAATTGGGGGCGGAACCCCCGATTTCAAGCTTGTGCCGCGTGCCGTTTGCGATAGCGCAAGGATGACCACAGCGAGACCAGGATGAAGGCCACGCCCGACAGGCCCGTGAACCACTCCGGAATATGGTACTTGACGGACGCCAGCATGATCAAGGCCAGGATGCCGATCGCATAATGGGCGCCGTGCTCCAGATAGACGAATTCGTCCAGGGTACCCTTGTGCACCAGGTACACCGTCATCGAGCGCACGAACATGGCGCCGATGGCCAGGCCCAGCATGATGATGACAACGTCGTTGGTGATGGCGAACGCGCCGATCACGCCATCAAAGCTGAACGAGGCGTCCAGCACTTCCAGGTACAGGAAGCCGCCGATACTGCCGCGCGCCACCGTTTTTACCAGGTCGCCATTGCCGTTCCTGGCTGGCGCGGCGCCTTCTTCTGCGTCATCCTGCAAGTCCGGTTCGCCTTCTTCCAGCAAGCCGCTGATCCAGTTTACGCCGATGTAGACGGCGATACCGACGATGCCCGAAGCGAGCACGCTGTATTTTTCATCCACAGGGCCCATCGCCACGCAGGCGGCCACGGCGCCCATGGTGATCAGCACGGCCAGGCTTTCGGTGCCCAGCGCGTTGACTTTTTCCTCGGCCCAGCCCAGCCAGTGCAACTCCTTCTCATCGTCGAACAGGAAGTTCAGGAACACCAGCAGCAGGAAGGCGCCGCCGAAGGCCGCCACTTGCGCATGGTTGTCCGTCAGGTGCTTGGCATACACGTCCGGCGTCGTGGTGGCCATGGTCCACACGTCGACCAGGCCCAGGCCCGTGGCGACGGAAACGATGACCAACGGAAACAGCAGCCGCATGCCGAAGACGGCCACGAGGATACCGACCGTCAAGAACAGTTTTTGCCAGAACTCATTCCAGTGACGCAAGACCGAGGCATTCACCACGGCATTGTCGAACGACAGCGACACTTCCATGATGCCCAGCACGCCCGTGATCCACAGCGCCTGGATCATGCCAGACATGCCGCCATGGCTGTACCCCCACCAGCCTGACACTGCCATCAGGATAAAAGTGACTAAAAAGGAAATTCTGAAATGCCGCATGAGGACCCCGTTGCAAGTGTGAAAGACGTTTGATTATCCGCGCCGCTGTGCGCGCCGCACTCAGTGTTGATATACGTCAATTGTTGTATATGCCATGATTTTATATTAGTTGCCGCCGGGGGCGGCGTTTTATAGGCTGACGATGGACAGTTCTGCTGGCGCGGATGATCTGCGATAATTGCGGCGCGCCCATCGGGCTGCCGCAGCCCCTCACACACTTGACAGACATATATATATAAGAAGGAATACCCCGTGGATATCGCTTACCTCGTCACGCCCCTGATCACCTGGATCCTGGTCGGACCGATCAAATTCCTGATCAACAGTGTCCGCACGCGGCAATGGGCGTTCGGTCTGGTCGGCAATGGCGGCTTTCCCAGCAACCATAGCGCCGTCGTTTCCAGCATGGCCACCCTGATCGCCTTGCGCGAAGGCATCGGCCATCCCGCCTTCGGCGTGGCAGTGACCTTGGCCTTCATCGTCATCATCGACGCCAACAGCCTGCGCCAGCACGTGGGCAAGCAGGCGGCGGCCATCAACCGCCTGGCCAAGGAAGCGGCCAGCCCGGCGCACACCTGGTTGCGCGAGCGCATGGGGCATACCCTGGTGGAAATCGCCGGCGGCCTGTGCACAGGCGTGGCGATCGGTTTCCTGATCAACACCGTTTTTGCCCGCTAAGTTCGCTTTCCCTGAAACGCAAAACCCCGCCTGAAGGCGGGGTTTTGCGTTTCAGGGCGTAAAAACTACGTTTCATCCATTCATTAAAGCATTACAGGAAGCCGCTGATTGACATGCCCGGACACGCTCATGGATACTTTGGCGCTTGTGGTTTTAATAAAAATATTATGCTTGCTATCGCTTGCAGCCCTATCCGGGCCGCAGCAACGGTAGTGGTGCTATCTATCCGGAGAATTACCCATGTTGCGCAAAACCCTGTTTGTTCTGGCAATCGCTTCCGCCCTGGCCGCCTGCGGCAAAGAGTCCAAAGATCCCGGCAAGGGCGGCAAGAATGGCAAGGAACAGGCGGGCGCTGCCGTCAATCTGCTGGTATCCCCGGAAGACCTGCTGACCATCCAGAGCAATGCGCTGGCATCGGGGCCTGTCATCACCGGTTCCGTGCAGCCTGAGCGCAATGCGGACTTGCGCGCCGAAGTGTCGGCCGTGGTGATCCAGGTCATGAAGGAAAATGGCGAAGTCGTCAAACGGGGCGACGTGCTGGTGCGCCTGGACGAAACGTCCATCCGCGACGGCCTCAATTCGGCCGAGGAAGCCAGCCGCGCCGCCAGCCAGGTGCTGGAGCAGTCCGAACGCATGTTCCAGCGCATGAAAACCCTGCGCGCCTCGGGCATGACGTCGACGCAGGCGCTGGAAGACGCGGAAATCCGCCGCAACAATGCGCAAAGCGACCTGTCCGCCGCGAAAAGCCGCGCCGTGCAAGCCCGCCAGCAGCTGCAGCGCACTCTCGTGCGCGCGCCGTTCGACGGCATCGTGAGCGAGCGCAAGGTCTCGAATGGCGATACGGCGCAAATCGGCAAGGAATTGATCAAGGTCATCGATCCAACCAGCATGCGCCTCGAAGGCTTGGTGTCGGCCGACAAGATTGGCGTCGTCAAGGTGGGCCAGCCCGTGCTGTTCCGCATCAATGGGTATCCGGGCCAGGATTTCGCGGGCAAGGTGCGCCGCGTCGATCCTGCGGCCAATGCCGTCACGCGCCAGGTGGCCGTGCTGGTCGATTTCAATGACAAGGAACAACCGCGCGTGGCCGGCCTGTACGCGGAAGGGCGCATCGAGACGGAAACCGTCAGCGCGCTGATGATCCCCGATTCGGCCCTGGTGAAGGCGGGCGACGTGACCTACACGTGGAAGGTCAAGGACAAGGCTTTGCATAAAGTCAACTTGCGCATCGGCGCGCGCGACGTGCGCACGGGCCAGTGGGAAGTACAAAGCGGCCTGGCCAGCGGCGACACCGTGCTGCGCACGCCGGGCTCGACCTTCAAGGATGGTCAGAAAGTGGAATTGACGGCCGCCAAGGCCGTGCCTGCCGCCGCCGTGGCCAGCAGCAGCACCGCCGTTGCTGGTAAAGGAAACTAAGCCATGTTCCTTTCCGATTTCAGTATCAAGCGGCCCACCGCCACCATCGTCCTGATCCTGGCCATGATGTGCGTCGGCTTGCTGGCGCTCAAGAAACTGCGCGTCAACCAGAACCCGGACGTCGAAGTACCCTTCATCGTCGTCAGCATTCCTTACCCTGGCGCGTCGCCCGACACGGTCGAGCGCGAAGTGGTGAACCGCCTGGAAAAGTCCTTGCAAAGTATTTCCGGCGTGACCGAAGTCAATAGCGATTCGAATGAAGGTTCGGCCAGCATCTTCCTGAAGTTTTCCTTCAATACCAACCTGATCGAAGCGTCCGACAATATCCGCAATGCGATTGCCGCCGTGCGCTACAAGTTGCCGACAGAAATGCGCGAGCCTATCTTGCAGCGCATCGACCCGGCTGCCGAACCGATCATGCAACTGGCGCTGTCGTCGAATACGCAAAGCCATGCGGAAATTTCGCGCCTGGCCGAAGACGTGCTGTCGGACCGCTTCCGCACTGTCGATGGCGTGGCGCTGGTCAACGTGGGCGGTTCGCTGAAACGCGAGCTGTCCGTGCTGCTGCGGGCGGAAAAATTGCGTGAATACAATGTGTCCGTCAGCGATGTCGTCACCGCCTTGCGTAACCAGAACACGAATGCGCCCGTGGGCAAGGTGCGCGGCACCCTGGACGAGAAAAGCATCCGTCTGGTGGGCCGCATCGAATCGCCAAGCGACTTCGAGAAAGTGGTGATCAAGCGGCGCGGCGAGGAAATCGTGCGCCTGGCGCAAGTGGCCACCATCGAAGATGGCTTTGCCGAAGTTAACAGCCTGAGCATGCGCAGCGGCAAGCCGAACGTGGGCATTTCGATCACCCGCGTGCGCGACGCGTCCACCGTCAGCGTGGCCAACAAGATCCGCGACATGGTGGCGGAAATCAACAAAACCTTGCCGAAAGGCACGATCCTGCAAGTGACGCGGGACGGCGGCGAAAACGCCCAGCATAGCCTGAACAACGTGATCGAATCGCTGGTGCTGGGCGCCGTGCTGACGATTTTCGTCGTCTACGCCTTCCTGAACTCGTGGCGTTCGACCCTGATCACGGCGCTGAGCCTGCCGACGTCCGTGATTGCCGCCTTCATTGCCGTGTGGCTGTGCGGCTTTACCCTGAACTTCATGACCTTGCTGGGTCTGTCGCTGGCCATCGGCGTGCTGATCGATGACGCCATCGTCGTGCGTGAAAACATCGTGCGCCACATGCAGATGGGCAAGGACCGCCGCACGGCCGCGCTGGAAGGCACGGCCGAGATCGGCATGGCCGTGGCTGCCACGACCTTCTCCATCATCGCCGTCTTCATTCCCGTGGCCTTCATGCCAGGCATCTCTGGCGAATGGTTCCGCCCGTTTGCCTTGACGGTGACGTGCTCGGTGCTCGTCAGCCTGGGCATCTCGTTTACGCTCGACCCGATGCTGTCGGCCTACTGGGGCGACCCGGTCGAGGAACACTCGGCACCGAAAAAGGGCATCGGCCGCGTGCTGGAAAAATTCAACCACTGGTTCGACCATCAGGCCGACCGCTATGGCCGCGTGATCGCCTGGGCACTGCATCACCGCCGCTGGATGGCTGTCATCGCCTTCGGCAGCCTGGTGGGCGCCATCGTCCTGCACTCCACGCATGGTGGCACGAGTTTCTTGCCAGCATCCGATTCAGGCAACCTGATGATCAATGTGCGCACGCCATCGTCGAGCAGCATCGAGTATTCGCGCTTGAAACTGGAAGCGGCTGCCGTGCTGGCGCGTACCCTGCCTGAGACCAAGGATACCAACAGCTCCATCAATGCCGGCGGCGGACGGGTATATGTCGACATCGGCAAGCGCAACACCCGCAAGCGTTCGGCCAAGGAAATCGCCGTCGAGCTGCGCGAGAAGATGTCGCGCCTGGTGGGCGCCGAGTACGTGGTGCAGGATGACTTGAGCAATGGTTCGCAAAAGCCGATCCAGGTGGAATTCACGGGTCCGGATTCGCGTAAACTCATGGAGATCACGAACGCCTACATGGACAAGCTGCGTGCGATTCCCGGCGCCGTCGACGTGGGCCTGTCCGAGCAAGATCCGAAGAACGAGCTGCAGATCGAGCTCAATCGCGGCCTGGCCAACTCGATGGGCATTTCCGTCAATGACGCGGCGCAATCGTTGCGCGTGGCATTCGCCGGCGTGGAAGTGGGCGACTGGGTCGATCCGACGGGCGAGACGCGCGACGTGGCCGTGCGCCTGCATCCCGATGACCGCGTGGCATCGGAAAACATCGAGCGCCTGCCGATCAGCGTGACGGGCACGTCGCAAATGGTGCCGCTCGACCAGATCGCCACCATTACCATGGGCAAGGGCCCGTCCGGCATCGAGCACAAGAATGGCAAGCGCACGATCACCGTGTCGGCCAATGCGCAAGGCCGCTCGAACGGTGAAGTGACGAGCGATGCCATGAAGCTGGCCAACTCCATCGACTTCCCGCCCGGCTACGGCCTGGCGCTCGGTGGCGCTGGCCAGGATCAGCAAGAGCTGTTCACGGAAATGCTGATCGCGCTGGTGATGGGTATCGGCCTGATGTATTTGATCCTGGTGATGCAGTTTGGTTCATTTACGGCGCCAGTGGCCGTGATGATGTCCTTGCCGCTGAGTCTGATCGGCGTGGTGGTGGCGCTGGTGATCACGAACAATACCCTCAACCTGATGAGCTTTATCGGCATCATCATGCTGATGGGCCTGGTCGCCAAGAACGCCATCCTGCTGCTGGACGCGGCGCGCAAGCGCGAGGAAGAGGGCCATGGCCGCGAAGACGCGCTGATGTATGCGGGCCGCATGCGTCTGCGTCCCATCCTGATGACGACGTTCGCGCTGATCGCCGGCATGTTCCCCGTGGCGCTGGGCCTGGGCGAGGGTGGCGAGTTCTACCGTCCATTGGCGATCGCCATCATCGGCGGCACCATCACCTCGACGATTTTGACCCTGCTGGTCGTGCCGACCTTCTATGACAGCATCGAGATCGCCCGCGATGGCGCCGTGGCCAAGTTCCACCGCCGCGCCGCGCGCATGCCCGTAGCCGTGGCCATGATATTGACCTTGCTCGAATGCGTGCTGACCTTGCTGCTGGTGCGCTTCATCTACCGCATGCTGAAAAAGGCCGTGCTGTTCCTGATGGGACGCCGCACGCCGAAGGCGACATCGGTCGGCCTGCAAAAGTAATACCGGGCCAAGGCCAGCTTGCGCTGCGCCGTGGTATTTCAAGAGCCTTCCGCGGAAGGCTCTTTTTTTTGCCCGTCCGTCTGGCCAGAGGGCTAACTGTTGCGTGGCGGCGGCGTGGTCCCTGTGCCCGTGCCTGTTCCCGGTGTCGTGCCGTTGGGGGGCGGCGTGGTGGATGGCGGCGTGGTCGTGCCATCGGGGTTGGTGGTGGCGCCCGGTGCCATGCCAGGCGTGGCTGGCGTGGTGGCGTCCGGGTTGGTCGTGCCCGTGGTGCCGGACGTGCCGCTGGTGGCGGGCGGCGTTGCCGGCGCGGTGGCGGCGGGCGTGGCGGTGGTGCTGGTATCGTTGCGCTTGTTGCAACCGCCCAGCAGCGCACAGACGATGGCGCTGCCGAGGACGAGCTTGCTGGTGGTCAGGAGTGGAGCCGTCATGATTGTTCCTTTTCAGTGTAAGACTGTCATGGAAACGCATGCCTCGCCAGATTGCGTATCTGGAACAAGGCTGGCATCGCTTGCAAGGTTTAGAGTAGGCGGGCCGGCACAGGTTCACCGGACTTGCGCAGGCACCGTGCTGGCGGGGGAGGGGAGCGCGCTGCGTTTGACGCAGCGCAAACCTGCAAGGGATATGATCAGTTGGGCCAGGACAGGTTGTCCCGGCCGCGTAAGGAGCGTTTATTTGGCGGCAGGGGCCTTGCTCACTTCCACTTCCCAATCCACGCCCGATTCGACGTGATGCTTGGCGGCAAAGTCGCCCTGGCTGATGGCGACGGCCACGTCGAGCAGGCTGTTCAGGTAGACGAGCGGCTTGCCTTTGGCGACGCCGCCAAACGTGTGTTCGAATGGCGCCGTGACCTTGGCCACTTGCTTGCCCTTGTGCAAGATGCGCACTTGCAGTGGATCGTGCAGCTTTACCTGCAACTCGTCGAGCAGGGATTTCGGGATATTCGTCCACACATTGCCATACTTGACGTCCAGCACGGGCACGATGCCGCGGATGGTGTTGCCGTCGCGTACAGGTTTTTGATACGCGATCTTCACCACGGATTCGCTCGGCAATTGCGGACCCACCTGTTCATACGTGATGGCGCCCGACGCCAGGCGCGCACCGACATACGCGTACACGTCGCGGCCATGGAAGGTGTACGATTCGGCGGAACCCGCCAGGCGATTGACCTTTTCATCGATTTCACGCAGTTCGGCCACGCCGTCGCGCTCGGCGATCAGGGTGAACAGGCCATTGTCCGGCCCCACGAAATAGCGTCCACCCTTGGTTTTCAGCACCACCGACTTGCGCGCCGTGCCCACGCCCGGGTCGATGACGGACACGAACACCGTGCCTTGCGGCCAGTAATTGGCCGTCTGGTACAAACGATAGGCGCCCAGCCAGATGTCGTAGTCGGGAATCTGGTGCGTCAGGTCCGAAATGGTCAGCTGGGGATCGACGCCATAGGCCACGCCATGCATGGCCGATACGGCGCCATCGGCCGTGCCGAAGTCCGTCATCAGTACCAGCGGCGCGGCGGCCTGGGCGGACGACAGCAGGAGGGCGCTCAGGCAGGCGCCGGCGACGAGGTGGGAGATTTTCTTGATGATCATGGGTTCTTTCCGTGGCGTTAGAAGATGTAGTTCAGCTTGGCGTAGAAGTACGCGCCATTGACGCCGATGGGGTTGATGAAATTGTAGGGCAGGGCACCGCCATACGTGGCGTTATTCGTTTCCCGTACGCGCTGCGGATAGCGGTCGAGGATGTTGTTGCCGCCCACGCTCAAAGTCAGTTGCTTGCTCAGTTTCAATTGGCCTTCCAGGTCCAGCGACCAGACGGCGCCGAAGCGCTGGGCCGGGATGCCGTCGATCAAGGGTGCATCGCTGTCGTAGGAAAAATCTTTCAGCTCGCCAAAGCGCGTGGCGCGCGCCTGCACGCCCCAGCCGGCTGCCTGCCAGTCGGCGCCGAGGATTAATTTGCTGGAGGGTGACGCATGTTTGATGCGGAACAAACTCGTTTCCGTCAGCAGGGTCAGACTCGGATCGATGTTGGCCAGCGCGGCGGAACTCTGATGCACCTTGTCGAGGCTGGTCTTGTTCAGGTTCAGCGCCGCATTCAGGTTCAGCTTGCCTGAGGTGAACGCCAGGTCATGGTTCAGCACCACGTCCAGGCCTTTTGTGCGCGTGTCGAGCAGGTTGGCCAGATAGGCCACGGACTGGATATCGTTGCGGCCATTGGCGGCCAGGTAGGCCGTGACGGCGTCGCTTTGCAGGTCGCTCGAGCGCGTGATGCGGTCACGGATGCGGATCACGTAGGCGTCCACCGTCACGCTGGTGGCGGTGGCCGGTTTCCAGGCCAGGCCCAGCGATACGTTGGTCGATTTTTCCGGTTTCAGCTGTTGCGCGCCGAAGCTGCGCGCCAGCGGATCGCTGGCCGGCAGCAGGGCCGCCGTTTGCAGTGCCGTGCCATCGGCGTTGAAGTTCAGTGTGGCGAAGCGGAAACCCGTCTGCACGAGGGCCGGCGCGCGGAAGCTGTTCGACAGCGAGCCGCGCACGAGGAAGTTATCCGTCACTTTATAGCGCGTGGACAGCTTGCCCGTGCTGGCGCTGCCGAAGTCGCTGTAGTGGGAATAGCGGGCGGCGGCGCCCACCAGCAGGCGCGGCGTGAGGTCGCTTTCCACGTCCGCATACACGGAGCGGATCTGGCGGCTGCCGTCGTAGGCGTCCGAGGGGCGCAAGCCCGGCCCCGCCTGCGCGCCCGGCGGAGCGTCCGTGAAGCTGCCGGCCGCATACGAGGCAGGATCGCCGGCCGAGCTGGTGTAGGTTTCGCGCATCCATTCGGCGCCCACTGCCAGGCTCAAAGGGGCGGGCAAGCCGATGTCGATGCTGCGCGTGGCATCGATATTCAAGGCATTCTGGCGGAAGTCGAATCCGGCCAGATTAAAACGCGTGGGACTGGCCGCACCCAGCGAAGCGTTGACGGAGTGGCTCACGCCATAGTCAAAGCGGTCGCTGCCGTGGCGCGCGCTGGCATCCCAGTTCCATTCGCCAGCGCTGCCGCGCACGCCGGCCACGATGCTGAGGTCGCGCTTGTCGCCGTTGGTGACGGGGCGGTAGCCGTTCGGATACAGGGTCGCTACGTTCGACGGGTCGCCCGGATAGCGGAAGTAGGCGCTGCCGTCCGATGTGCGTTCGTTGAGGGTGGCAAACGAGTACAGGTCCAGGCCGCTGTCCAGGGTGAGCTGGGTGTTGTAGAACAAATAGTTGTTGCGCTGGCGCGAGTCGCCCGACTTGAACACCACCTTGCCGTCGAGCGCCTGGTCGGCCGGCGTGAAGTTGTAGGAAGTCCAGCCCGCGTCGCTGGGGCCGGCCCGTTCCGTGGGCGAGCGGCGCCGCGTTTCTGCGCCGAAGCGGAAGAAGCCCGCCTCGCCCAGCGGCACGCCATAGTCGGCGTTGACGATGACGGTCTGGCCATCCGTCAGGGTTTGGTCGGTCGGGTCGAAATGCGTGTGGTTGGCGCCATAGCTGACGGAAGCGGCGCCACCCGTGCGCGCTTTTTTCAGCACGATGTTGATGACGCCCGCCACGGCATCGCTGCCGTACTGGGCGCCGGCGCCATCGCGCAGGATTTCGATGTGGTCGATGGCATTCGGTGGAATGGCGTTGATGTCCACTGGCACGGTGCCGGCAAAGCTGCTTTCCGTGTCGAGCACGGCGCTCGTGTGGCGGCGCTTGCCGTTGATCAGCACCAGCACCTGGTCGGGCGCCAGCCCGCGCAACTGGATGCCGCGCACGGAGTCCGACGCGCCGCTCGACTCGATGCGGGGGAAGTTGATCGACGGCGACAGGTTTTGCAGGGCCGCGCCCACGTCGCCCGTCGCCAGCGCATTGCTCACTTCGCGCGCGCCGAAACGGTCGATGGGCACGCTGCTGTCGAACACTGTGCGGTTGCGCGCGCGCGAGCCGACGACGGTGACCTGGTCGATGCTGGCGCCGGCCGTTTCAGCGGTGGTGCCTGTGCTGGCGGTGGCTTGCGCGTCCTGGGCCCAGGCGGGCACGGTGCCCAGCATGGCGCAGGCCAGCACGATGGCGCGCAGGGGCGTGGCGGGACGGGAGGCAGGGGTGGATGAGTGGTGCGGATGCAAGGCGGTGTCCTTTGGGCTCGATTGGTGTTCGTATGGAAACAGTTGCAATGAGCTTAAGGGAGGCGCCCGCCGGCGCTAACGATTCTTTCTGGATATGCTTATGCTGTTGTTTCCACGCCGCGCCGTTCATGCGGCCAGATGGCGTAGCAGGGCGGGAATCTCGGCCGGGATTTCGCGCGCCAGGTAGCCGAGGCTGCCGAAGCGCAGGGCCAGCTGTTCGCCTGCCAGCGCATGCAGGGCGATGCCCCAGGCGCACGCTTGCTCCAACGGCGCCCCGCGCGCGGCCAGGCCCGTGATGATGCCGGCCAGGGTGTCGCCGGAACCGGAAATGGCCAGGCCGATATTGCCGCCTGCATGCGTCCAGCTGGTGCCGTCGGGCATGGCGATGACGGTCAGTGCACCTTTCAGGGCGACGATGGCGTTCCAGCGCCGCGCCGCGTCCACGGCACAGGCATGCGGGTCGGCCAGCACGGCGTCTTTCGACAGGCCCAGCAACTGGGCCAGTTCGCCCGCGTGCGGCGTCAGCAGCACGGCTTGCTCAAAACGGAAGTGCGCGGGCTTGCGCACGACCTGCATGGCGCAGGCGTCGAGAATGAGGCGGCTGCCGGCAAACAGGGGCAGCAGGTGGCGCATCAGCTCGCAGCTGGCGGCCGTGTCGCACATGCCTGGCCCGACGAGGACGGCATCCACCTTGCCGGCCAGCGGCGCCAGCTGGTGTTGCGCCTCATGCCGGAAGCCGCCCAGCGCCGTCTCGTCCAGGCCAATGACCCGCGCCTCGGGCATGGCGATGGCTACCTACGCCGCCACCGATGCGCCCGTCGCCAGGGTCAGCTTGCCGGCGCCCGCGCGCAGCGCTGCCGTGGCCGCCAGCAGGATGGCGCCCGGCATTTCCGCCGAGCCGGCAACGATCAGCAGGTGGCCGCGCACTTCCTTGTCGCCGTCGGGCTGCGGCATGGGCAGGGGCCAGGAGCGCAGCAGGGATGGGGTGATGTCGGTGATGTCCATGCGTGACTCCGAAAAAACTAGGACTTGGGCGCGGCCGGCATGTCGGGCTGGGCCGTAACGGGTGTGCCGGCCGCTTCCAGCGGCGCGACGAAGTTGCACAGGTCCAGCTGCAGCTTGCCGTGCTTGCCCAGGGCGGGGTTGAAGGCGTAGGAAGTGACGCCGCAGTTGGGCACGTCGGCGGCCTTGTCGATGGCCAGGATGGCGTGCTCGTCGCAGCGTTCCAGCAGGTAGCGGAAGCAGTTGACGATCACCTGGTGGCCGACGATCAGCACCCGTTCTCCCCGGTATTCGCGGGTGATGGTGTCGAGCACGCTGCGCAGGCGCAGGATGACGTCGCACCAGCTTTCGCCGCCCGGCGGACGGAAGTAAAATTTACCGACGTGCTGGCGCTGTTCGTGCAGTTCCGGGTACTTGCTGGCGATGCCGTGCACGGTCAGGCGGTCGAGGATGCCGAATTCCTTTTCGCGCAGACGCTCGTCGGCCACCACGGAGGCGAGGCTGTCCGCATCGATGCGCGCCAGCACGGCTTGTGCCGTCTGCTGGGCCCGCACATACGGCGAGTAGAGCACCACGGTCGGTTGTTGTTCAGGGGGGAGGGTGGCGAACCAGTCGCCCAGGGCTTGCGCCTGGCGCGCGCCCAGCTCGGAGAGGGGAACGTCGACATCGCGCTCGGCGATGGCGATCAATAACTGTTTTTCCGCTTCTGCGGCATCGCGCGCCACGTTGCCGGCACTTTGGCCGTGACGCACGATCCAGATTTGTTGCGGCCATTTCTGTTCCATCGCCTTGCGCCTTCCTCTGTATTTATTGTTAATAAATATAGACGAAAGCGGCAAGGCGCGGCGCGCCGGTGGTGTGGCTGGACGCGCTTAAGAACGCCTAACAAAACCGTAGCGAGCGGAAGCGAGGCTCGGCGCCCCCGTTGGCTTGAGAAGCGGAACTGTGCGAATGTACGGGGGCGCCGAGCCAGTGAGCATCGGAAACCGCGACCCGCGACGCGCAGTAGGTTTGGTTATGCGTTCTAGGCGGTATGTTCCGCTTCGTCCAAGTCGGGCGCGTCGTCGCTGTTGTAGACGGCCAGGTCGGTTTGTCCCATGACCCGGCTGGTGACGGTGCCGGCCGTGATCGAGCCGCTCACGTTCAGGGCCGTGCGGCCCATGTCGATCAGCGGTTCGACGGAGATCAGCAAGCCGGCCAGCGCGACGGGCAAGTCCATCGCCGACAGCACGATCAGGGCGGCAAACGTGGCGCCGCCGCCCACGCCGGCCACGCCGACGGAACCGATGGTGATGATGGCCAGCAAGGGCAGCAGGAAGCTGATCGTGAACGGGTCGACGCCGACGGTGGGGGCGATCATGACGGCCAGCATGGCGGGATAGATGCCGGCGCAGCCGTTCTGGCCGATGGTCGAACCGAACGAGGCGGCGAAGTTGGCGATGCCTTCCGGCGTGCCCAGGCGCTGCGTCTGCGTCTGCACGCTCATCGGGATCGAACCGGCGCTGGTGCGCGAGGTAAACGCGAAGGCCAGCACGGGGAAGACTTTTTTCACGAAGCGCAGCGGATTGAGACCCACACCGGCGATGATGGCCAGGTGCACGAGGAACATCAATATCAGCGCGCTGTATGAGGCGACGACGAAGTTGATCAGTTTCAAGATGTCCGTGTAGCTCGACGACGCCACCACTTCAAACATCAGCGCGAATACGCCGTACGGCGTCAGGCGCAGCACCAGGGTGACCATGCGCATGACGATGGCGTGCGCCACTTTCATGAAGTTTTCGAAGGACGCGAAGATTTCCGGCTTTTTCGCCGCGATGCCCGTGGCCGAGATGCCGATGAAGATGGAGAACACGACCACGGCGATGGTCGACGTCTTGCGCGCGCCCGTCATGTCGAGGAAGGGGTTGGTCGGCACGAAGCTGACCAGCAGTTTCGGCAGCGACAGGGCCTTCGCCGTTTCCAGCGAGCCTTGCAGCTGCACGCCGCGCGCCACTTCGGCGGCGCTTGACGTCAGGCCGACAGCCGTCAGGCCGAACAGCTTGGCCATCAGGATGCCCAGCGCGGCGGCGATGGTCGTGGTGATGAGCAGGGTGCCGATGGTCAGCGCACTGATCTTGCCCAGGGAACTCGCATCCTTGAGCTTTAGAATGGCGGAAATAATCGAGACCATGATCAGCGGCATGATGATCATCTGCAGCAGTTTGACGTAGCCGCTGCCGACGATGTCGATGTATTCATTGGTGCCGGCGATGATGGGCGAGCCGGCGCCGTACAGCCACTGCACGGCCGCACCGAGCAGCACGCCCAGGCCCAGGCCTGTAAAGACGCGCACGGTAAATGTCGCGTGTTTGCGTTGCTGGTGGAACATGAAAGCGAAGACGAGCAACGCAACGAGCAGGTTCAGGATGATGTTAATTGCCATGAAGGGGCCTTATCTTGGTTTTATTCGAGACTGCACGGAGCACATAAAACAGTACTGCAACTGACAGCTGCCCCAGCCCGGGGCGGAAGGGCAAGCACTGTACAGTACTATGGTGGCGTTTTGCGCAATACCGCTGCGAATATTACGCTATATAAATATGCTCCACAGGCATAAGTCTTCCGGTGGATTGTGAAAAAGAAGATTTCATGCAAGCATGTTTTGCTTATTTATTAATGTCGTCCCAATTATTTCAAGGAAAAAGATGAATGCTTTAACGGAAGTACAGGTACTCGATGCGGAAGAACGCTTGCGCCTGGCCATGATGGCCTCCGATGTGGCTGTACTGAATGTGTTGCTGGCCGATGACTTGTTGTTTACCAATCACCTGGGTCATCTGCTGAGCAAACATGCGGACCTGGCAGCGCACGAGCAGCGGCTGCTGACCATCACGGACTTGCGCGCGTCCGAGCGCCATGTGCGTGTCACTGGGAACGTGGCCGTCGTCTCCGTGCGCATGCACTTGACAGGCAGCTATCACGACGTGGAAACGCATGGCGACTTCCGTTTTACGCGCGTCTGGGCGCAGGATGCGGCCGGCGCGCTGCAAGTGATCGCCGCCCATTCCGGCGTCGTGGCTTGAGGAGCAAGAGTTAGTGGATCATCGTTCCAAAGGGCAGCTGTTGGAAGCTGTCATCGCCGCCGGCCCGGCCACCCTGGCCATCACGGCCGGCTATCCCGTGCTGTTGTACAACCTGGTGCGCACCTGGGCCGACGCACCCGGCGCCAATGCGCTGGCCGCGTTGCTGCTGACGGGCGGCTTGTGGGCCTTGCTGGAATTCTGGCGCATCGCCCTGGCAACCGTGGCGCGCAAGGCGTATGCGTTCAACTGGCGCTTCTGGCTGGCCATCGCCGGTTTTCTCGGTTGCTTCGTGCGTTTCGTGCCGGACATGCCGGCCGGACTGATGCTGCTGTTGATGGTGCTGCCGGCGCTGGCGTGGACGCATTTCATCTTGTTGCAGATCAAGCGACCGGGCAACTTGTAAGTTTTATTCTTCCTCTTCGGCTTCTGCTTTCAGCCAGGCTATCCGTCCATTGCCTGCCTCATCCAGATGGGCCAGCAGGGCGGTGGCCGCCGCCTCCGCCAGGCTGAAGTCGAACAGTACGTCTGCGCCGTGTTCCACGTTGAGCAAGGTGGCGCCGGCGCCGTCGAGTTCGCGGCGCAGCATGCCTTCCATCGCATACGGCACCGTGCAACGCAGGGTACGCTGGCGTACGATGGCCGTCTTTTCCGCTTGCAACAACGCTTGCGCCACGCTATCCGTGTAGGCCCGCACGAGACCGCCCGCGCCCAGCTTGATCCCGCCAAAGTAGCGCACGACCGTCGCCAGCACGCCTTCCAGGTCCTGGTGGCGCAGCACGTCGAGCATGGGCCGCCCGGCCGTGCCGCTCGGTTCGCCATCATCGACGGCCGCCGACTGCCCGCCCGCCAGCAGGGCCCAGCACACATGGCAGGCGCCCGGATGCTGCGCCTTCAAATCGTTGACCACCTGCTGCGCGCTGGCACGGTCCGTCATCGGCTGCACGCAACCGATGAAACGGCTTTTCTTGATGATCAGTTCGCTGTGGACGGGGGTGGCAATGGTAAACGGCATGGCGGGTGCGAAGGCGGGCAAAGCAGCATGATAGAGGAAATGCGCGCCCGCGACGAGCCGGTGCCGCCTAGGCGCCCGATGGCGATACCAGTTCGCGCAGCGCCGCATCGCGCACTTGCACGATGTCGAACAGTCCCAGCGCGTGCAGGGCGGGCAGCGCTTCAATAATGTCGCGCTCGGCCATGCTCCGGTCGGCGTCGCTGCTGGTCTCGTCCAGCCATAGCCGGGCGTTGGCCAGGAAGGCCCCCACCGTTCCCTTGCGCACGGTGACGCCATTGAACTGGCCCTGGTTTTGTTGATCGGGTAATACGTCTTCTGCACGCATGATGCACTCCTGAACGATGGAAAGACTCCACTGTATGATGACGGGATTGTCTTGCCTGCGTTGTTTATGTCATTCGATACGTCAAATCCGCCAATTTTTCCAGCGTCGCCGCCGTCACCGCTGCGCGCCATGCGCATGTCCCAGTCGCGGGAACGGGTGACGCCGCCGCACCGTCATGCCAGCGGCCAGCTGTTTGGAGCCATGCGGGGCTTGCTTTCCGTTGTCGCCGACAGCGGGCAATGGGTGGTGCCGGCCAGCCACTGCGTGTGGATGCCGCCCCATCATGTCCATGGGCTGCGTTCGCATGGTCCGTTTGCGGGCTGGAGCGTGTATGTGGACGAGGCCAGTTGCGGCAACTTGCCCGCCGTGCCTTGCGTGATGCGCGTCTCGGGCTTGCTGCGCGAGGCGGTGGGCCGCGCCAGCGCCTGGGACGAGGGTGCGCTCGATGCGCGGCAGGCCCGGGTGGCGGGCGTGATCCTCGACGAGATCGCCGCCGCGCCGCACGAGTCCTTCGGATTGCCTCTGCCCACGGACCCGCGCCTGCTGCGCGTGGCGCGCGCCGTGCTCGATGACCTGGCCGACCAGCGGGGCGTGGAAGCGCTGGCCGCCTGGGCCGGCGTATCGCCGCGCACGCTGGCGCGCCGTTTCACGATCGAGACCGGCTTTACGCCCTCGGCCTGGCGCCAGCGCGCCCGCATCCTGCGCGCCCTGGAGCTGCTGGCCACCGGCCAGCCCGTCACGACGATTGCGCTCGACCTGGGCTACGAGACCGTCAGCGCCTTCATCGCCATGTTCAAGCGGGTGATGGGGGTGACGCCGGGCAGGTATGGGGAAGGGGAATAGCTGGCGCGGAAAACAAAAAAGCCAACCGCGAACGGTTGGCTTCTCTGAAGTATTTGGTAGGCCGTGCGGGATTCGAACCTGCGACCAACGGATTAAAAATCCGCGCCCGGCGACCAGAAGAAAGCCCGGATCTATTACAGCCAGATGTTTAATCGGTTCGCCGAATGCCGTCAATATACACTTAAACGATCAGCGATCTCTGCTGAGGGATAACCGTGAACGATCATTTTCTTTGCTGGTTCTACATGAAGACTTGTTAGACGTTGAATCCGAGTTGGAGAATGCCTTGTACTTGCTCTGCTGATAAACGTTGGGCGGTCAAGAGTTGATGGGGTTCCCCACATTTTAGCTTTTGCAAAGTTTCCATTGGCACTGGACGCCGAAATCTGATTATATTTTCAAAAATTACGATCGTTTTAAATTTTGCCTTTCCTATTTCCGTCAGAAGTTTTTCCTCGAGAACGGATGGGGCTAAGTCTTCGTGGTCGATTAGGTTCATATCCCGTTGATATGCACCCGCTACGCGAGCTAGCGCCACAACTTGAGCGGAATGCCGTCCTGACTCATAGAAGAAGATTATGTCGCCACGAGTGAATGATCGAATTGTGGCTGGCCCACCAATATAATGACGCTGACGAGATAGTTGAGCACGAGACCTCGGAAGCAATGATAATTGAGGCGAATGATTTAGAAGTGGCTCCGCATATTGAGGTTGCACGGGTACCAAGACACCTTTACGACCTTGCAGGCCAAATAGTCCGGGACTGAATAAGCTTTCGAGCCGAAAGATGCTTAGAAGTGCAAGCTCACCATCTGCGCGTCCTACGGAGATTTGCTGGTCAATATGGCTAAATTGTACTGGTGATGACGGCAGCGTGATATCACAACATTCAATGAGTTTTCTTCGAACGATGCTCCAATTTTTTACTGTAATTACGTCGCCGATGCGTACTTTCTGCAGCTCGTTATTGGCCAACTGACGACTGTAACCATAGCCTGCGGCAATTTCTCGTACTAACGCTTGCTTGGAGGGTGAGTGCAATCTTATTCGATTGACTGCTGAAAAATCATTCTGTTCGTCTACAAAATTAAGCAAGAGGCGAGCGGTGTCAGACGCCGCCGCACTGCTCTCTGAAACCGCGATGCTGCCGATCAGCGTATTCTTCAAAAGAGTCTTTGCGAGAACCAAATATCCGGTTACATCGGTTCCCGCGCGTACGACCACTCGCTGTGAAGGATGTCCTCCACCATCGAAGGCCGCCCATTGGCTAGCCATTGCCGCAGGTGTCACATCGAGTGCATTTAGAATGGCACGGATGCTTGGCTCATCGTCAGGTTGGGCCGTCAAAAGGGTAAGGGTATCCTCTGCAGTAGAAGGTTGGCTTTCGACAGGCCT
Organism: Janthinobacterium sp. SUN128; assembly: GCF_030587275.1. Lineage (NCBI taxonomy): Bacteria > Pseudomonadati > Pseudomonadota > Betaproteobacteria > Burkholderiales > Oxalobacteraceae > Janthinobacterium > Janthinobacterium sp. SUN128. The sequence continues at coordinate 67,132 of NZ_JAPWHY010000001.1, forward strand.
GCGTTCGGCAGTGTCATTTTGAAAGGACTCCGGGGAAATTACCTCAATAGAAAATTCCTTACGAAGTTGCGCAGAACAATTAAGTATGGATGAGTCCGATGTTATGAGACCATGTAAACCATGGAAGATGGAAGTGGCTAAATGGCGGAGATCCGATATATCATTAGCTGTTAGTGAGTTTGCCGTCGCTCGTTCGGGAAATACAATTTTCGCCAATTGCGGGCACAACACATCAGTGTATTCAACAGGGGGAATTGGAAATCTTGGTAATGCACGTGCAAGGGCTTGCATTGGATCAGTTTTTCCCTTATGAGCTGTGCGCTTAAGCTCGGCATCTATTTCTGAACTAATTGCAAGACTGCAGGTTTGACCTCTCTCAGCCCTGAATACAGCTATCGCCTGCTCATGCCGTGTGCGGCGTGGGCCAAGATCGAACAGTACGTTCAAATCAAGAAGCAGCAATGGTCGAATGTCCTCTAGCTTATTTTCAAACCCTAATGGATTGGTTACTGAAATGCCACTCGGCTGGAAGAGTTGAGGCGTTTCCAGTTCATGGGCTCTGACCACAATCATTCGCTTCTTGGTCTGCCCTCCAGTCGATACACGTTGAGGGTAGAATCCTTGTGCCTCCCAAAACGCGTTAGCATCTTGTAGATCCTCAGCTACCCGGGCTTGGATGGAAATGTATTGCAGTGACGTTAGCTGAGCTTTGAGAGCGTCCAATATGAGTCGCCCAAGTCCATGGCCTCGGTATATGTTTCTGACATAAATCTGTCTGACATGCGCCTTGGGAAATGTCACATCGAAGAGCAAGTGACCCGCGTACTCATCTGATTGTCCATCCCTTGTCGCAATTACGAATAACAGTTCGCGACGAGCGAAATCCGTAAAGACGCTTTTTGGGAAAAAGCCTAAAGCATGCTTATTATTGTCGGCTGCCGCCACGACCGCAGGAAGATGCGTGGATACTTCCGAATAGGAAGTTAAGATATGGAAAGACAGGTCGTTGCTCACAGCTTTATCCTGGAAGTTGATCCATGATAATTATAGTGCACTACCGTTGATTATTGGAAATTCTGGTGAGTATAGTGACAATGATTTGCTATTTTTTTATGTAGCAAAAAGATTGCGGAGCGATCCCACTTGGTAGTATGGTATCGAGCGCGCGAGGTCGAGCATACCGTTTCACGGCCTTTATCTGGATGGCATGTGCGAGTGCTTTTCCGGAAAAATACTCATCAAAATAGCGTCGGCTAATCCCTGCACTTTCTTTGGTTTGGCTCCAAATTTTTTTTGGGGTATCGGAAATAATTTGGGCAATTTCGAATTCACCAACAACCTTGCCAGTTGGTCGAGAGGCGTAAATGACGATAGTTTTGATGTTCTGTGCTTTGGGGAGAATCTTTCGAAATTCATACTTCTTTTCCCCCGAGAGTATTTTTTCAGCAAACTCGGGCTTTATTGATAGAAGCACTTTCATATTTCCCTTAGCGTCTAGTACATGGCGCAGGCGAATAAGCCGCGAAGCGCACCCAACGTGCGCACGATCAAAGTGGCGCCATGATAGGGGTACCCCCAAAAAAAAGCCAGTCCGAGACTGGCTTTCTGCGAACATTGGCAGACTATGCGGCGCTCGAACTTGCGACAAAAAGAGCAACCATCCGCTTGTTTGAGTGTGGATTTAGGCATTTCTTGATGTTCAGGACCCGAAATGGAGCAAAACAAAAAAGCCAACCGCGAACGGTTGGCTTCTCTGAAGTATTTGGTAGGCCGTGCGGGATTCGAACCTGCGACCAACGGATTAAAAGTCCGCTGCTCTACCAGCTGAGCTAACGACCCAAAAACTTTGACTACTTGCTGCGGTAACGCTGTGCGGTGATGCTTGCCATGGCGGCATGCAATCGAACTGCATATTCTTGGTAGGCCGTGCGGGATTCGAACCTGCGACCAACGGATTAAAAGTCCGCTGCTCTACCAGCTGAGCTAACGACCCAAGGGCGGCTATTATGACGGCCAACAGCGGTTTTGGGAAGGGCCGTGCGGGATATGGGCGGAAAAAAGCCTCGTGTAGCCCTCATGCGCGGTCTCATATTGGTAGATAGCCTGCCTATATCGGATCCCATGCCTGCAACGAAGACCTTCCCATCCCCGAGCGAGCGCTGGCGCTGTCCGACGAATTGTGCACGGCGTCCAGGCGTCTGCTGCATGCCACTGCTGCTATTGGGGCTGTTATTCCTGCCGGAATTGCCCCTGGAAGGGCATCCGGCAGCGCAGACGAAGGACGATCAGTAGCGTTCCAGCCAGTGCGCGTAGGGCGCCGGTAGGGTCCACGAGGCGCGCTCGACGCCGAGCTCCTTGGCGGCAAAATATGCCCAGTGCGGGTTGGCCAGGTGCGCCTTGCCGACCATCACCACGTCCAGCTGTTCATCCTTGACGACGCGCTCGGCGATGGCTGGCGTGCCGAAGCCCCAGGCGGACGAGACGGGTACGCCCGCTTCGCGGCGGACTCGCTCGGCAATCGGACCCATGAAGGCCGGACCCCACGGAATCGCCACGTCGGGAATGGTGAAGCCCATGCTGACACTGAGCATATCCATGCCGGCATCCTTGAACTGGCGCACGAGGGCTATCGATTCGAGCAGGGTTTGCTCGTCGCGGCCATCGAATTCCAGCACGCCGAAGCGGATCGTCAGCGGCAGGTGCTCGGGCCACACTTCGCGTACGGCTTTCAAGGTTTCCAGCAGGAAGCGGCTGCGGTTTTCCACGCTGCCGCCATAGATGTCGTTGCGCTGATTCGAGTGGGCGGAAAAGAAGCTTTGTGCCAGGTAGCCGTGGGCGAAGTGCAGTTCCAGCCATTCGAAGCCAACTTCGCGGGCGCGCACGGCCGCGTCGACGAAGTTCTGCTTCACGCGGGCGATATCGTCGAGGTCCATGGCGCGCGGCACTTTCGGCAGGCCGCCGCCAAAGGCGATGGCGGATGGGGCGATGGTTTGCCAGCCGCGCGCGTCGCCCTCAGCGATATGGTCGTCGCCTTCCCATGGGCGGTTGGCGCTGGCCTTGCGGCCCGCGTGGGCGATCTGGATGCCGGGCACGGAACCGGCCGCCTTGATGGCCTTCACGACAGGCACGAAGGCTTGCGCCAGGTCATCGTTCCAGATGCCCGTGCAGCCTGGCGTGATGCGGCCTTCGGGCGCCACGGCCGTCGCTTCGACGATCACCAGGCCGGCGCCGCCACGCGCCATGCCAGCATAGTGCGACAGATGCCAGTCGTTGGCCTGGCCATCGACGGCCATGTACTGGCACATCGGCGGCACGGCGATGCGGTTGCGCAGGGTGATGTCTTTGAGGGTGTAGGGCTGGAAGAGGGCGGACATGGTGGCCTTTGTGTTTGTTGGTGGAAGTATTGGGGAATGCTGATTCGGTAGTTCGTAAATATTCGAAGAATGGAATTAGTATAGCGCATGCTGTATGATTCTGCTCATGCGCCCACACAAACATCCTCCCGCCAGCGAATTCGTGCTCGAACGCGTGCTCTACGCCTTGAGCGACTCCATTCGCCTCGACATCGTGCGCCATCTGGCCAGAGTCGACGCGGCCGCTTGCGGCGACCTCGACGGCGGACGGCCGAAGTCGACCGTTTCCCATCATTTCAAGGTCTTGCGCGAAGCGGGCCTCGTCTATACGGAAAACGCGGGCACGACGCACATGAATACCTTGCGCCGCGCCGATATCGAAAGCCGCTTCCCCGGCTTGCTGGACGCCATCCTGGCGCAACAGCCATTGGCGCCCGAGGCGCCGGACGCGGGCGGGCAGGGCGCGTAGCGGCCTGCCGTGCCCCGCCATCTTCCAGGCTCGGCTATGATATCGGCCTTTCGGTAAGTCCCCGGCCGCGCGCCTGTTGCGCGATGGGCTGGCGACGCTACCTGGCACGGCAAGGGATGGGAATGACGGCAGCAGCAGTGGTATCACAGGCGGACCTGGCAAATCGTCCGCAGTTTGGCTGGATCAATGGTTTGAAGGCAGGCGCGGCGCAGTTGATCGTGTTGCATCACCTGGCGTTTTACGGCCCCATGTCCGATTACGTGCAACCCCTGTGGCCCGCATTGCTGGACTGGCTGGGCGGCAGTGCGCGCATCGCCGTGCAAGTGTTCCTCGTCATCGGCGGCTTTCTCGTCGCCAAATCCCTGTCACCTGCCGGCCGTCCCGGCATCGCCACCCCGCTACAGGCGATCTGGCGCCGTTATGCCAAGCTGGCGCCGCCTTTCCTGGCTGCCACCTTGCTCGCTGCCGTGATTACGCCGGTTGCCGGCATCTGGATGCAGCACGACTCCATGTCGGCCGCCGTCACCCTGGGCCAGCTGAGCGCTCATGCCTTGCTGCTGCATGGCGTGCTCGGTTATGAGTCGCTGTCCGCCGGCGCCTGGTATGTGGCCATCGATTTCCAGCTGTACCTGCTGACGGTGTCGCTGCTGTGGCTGGGCGGCCGCCTGGCGGGCCAGCGGCGCGGGCACTGGCTGATGCCGCTGGCCGTCACCGTGGGTATTACCTTTTCCCTGCTGTATTTCAATCTCGACGCGGACTGGGACAATTGGGCGCCGTATTTCTTCGGCAGCTATGGCCTTGGCATGCTGGCCTGGTGGGCCAGCGATCCGGCCCGCAAACCCGGCGCCATGACCGCGCTCATGGCCATGGCCGCCGTGCCCGTGCTGCTGGCCCTGGCTGTCGACTACCGCAGCCGCATCGCCCTGGCCCTGATCGTCGCCTGCGCCCTGTTCCTGTTCGGCCGCGCCCGCACGCCATCCCAAGGCGGCGCCTGGAACATCATCAATGCGCTGGGCCGGATCTCGTATGCCGTGTTTCTCGTCCACTTCCCCGTCAGCCTGCTGGTGAATGCCTTGTTCATCACGTATGTGCCGCTCGAGCCGGAATGGCAAGCGCTGGGTATGCTGACAGCCTGGGGCGCCAGCCTGGCGGCCGGCGCCGCGTTTTACCGCTGGGTGGAGGTGCCGCTGGGGCGGGTGATGGGTAGTGTGCTGGCGCATCTGGCGGGGAGGCCGGCGTTGGCGTCACGTTAAGGGTGGCGATGTAGCAGTCCCGATGGCGCCCTTGCTCGCGAAACAGGGCTGGCTGTTTCTATTATTTGTTACTACAATAAATAATGAGAATCACTTTTGATGCTGTCAAGCGTGAAAAGACGCTCAGGGGGCGTGGTCTCGACTTTGCGCGTGCGCGTATAGTGTTTGGCGGGCTCACCATTACGCTGCCGGACCAGCGCCAGGATTACGGCGAACCCCGCTTCATCACTGCAGGCTGGCTCGACGAGCGCCTAGTTGTACTGGTCTGGACGCCACGTGGCCGGGCGCGCAGAATCATCAGCATGAGGAAGGCAAATGAACGCGAAATCGACAAATACAAGCAAAGCCTGGGTTGATCCCGACGATGCGCCTGAATTGACGGACGGTTTTTTGGAGAAGGGTGTCTGGCAAGTGGGCGACAAGCCCGTTTCCCGTCCCGACGCGCGGCAGGAGGCGGCACGCCGCCGCGGCAGACCCGCTGGCACTGGCGGCAAGGTCAGCACGACCATACGCTTCGATGCAGAGATTCTCGACGCCTTCAAGGCCACCGGAGATGGGTGGCAAACGCGCATGAATGATGTGCTGAAGGAGTGGCTGCGATCCAGGCAAGCCTAGAAAACAAAAAAAGCCAACCGCGAACGGTTGGCTTCTCTGTAGTATTTGGTAGGCCGTGCGGGATTCGAACCTGCGACCAACGGATTAAAAGTCCGCTGCTCTACCAGCTGAGCTAACGACCCAAAAACTTTTTACAACAACTTCGGTAACACTGTGCCGTAAAAAAATGCTTGCTATAACAACTCGCAAGCAGATCAGTACTGCGTATTCGTGGTAGGCCGTGCGGGATTCGAACCTGCGACCAACGGATTAAAAGTCCGCTGCTCTACCAGCTGAGCTAACGACCCGAAGAAGAAAGATTATAGGGGGTGCCCGGGATTCTGTCAAACCTAACGGGCAACTTTTTCCCCGCTTTTACTTTTTGCCGCCCCGTTCCTTGGCCGCCTGGGCCGCGCTGGAGTCCGGGTAGCGCGAGATCAGCGCGTTCAGCGTCTTGGTCGCGTTCGGCTTGTCTTTCAGCTCCGTGTAGCAGCTGGCGATGTTGAGCATGGCATCGGCCGCCTTCGGGCTGTCCGGGTAGTTCTTCAGCACTGCCTGCTGGGCCGTGATGGCGCTCTTGCAGTCGCGCTGGGCGTAATAGGCGTTGCCCAGCCAGTATTGCGCGTTGGCCGCGTAGGCCGATTCCGGATAGCGTTTCACGAAGCCGTCCAGCGCCGTGACGGCGCCCTTGTAGTCGCCCGACTTGAACAGGCCGAACGCGGATTCGTACGCGCTTTGCTCGGATACGCCCACGGCCGCTTCCTGGCCGTCGATGGTGACCTGGCGCGGCTCGAGCTTGCGCAGGCGCGCGTCGATGTCGGTGTAGAAATCCTTCTGGCGCTTTTGCACATTCGCCAGGTCGTTGCCCAGCACTTCGATCTGGCCGCGCAGGCGAGCGATCTCTTGCATGGTCTGGTCGTGCTGGTTGATCAGGCTCAAGGTGCTGGTCTTGTCCGCCTTGGTGTCGATGCGGCTGTTCAGGTCGCGCGCCATGGCGTCGACCTTGGCGCGCAGCTCGAGGATGGCCTTGCGTGCTTCGTCGTCGTCGAACAGGGCGGCGTTGGCGTGCAGGGGCAGGTAGGCAAACGCGGCCATCAAGGCGGCGGCGACGCCGGCTTTCGAGAATGTCATCATGGGTCGGGCTTTCAAAGGTTACGCAAAACATGCAAACGGGGCGCCGGGCGGTGAATCACCGCGCTGCGCCCCATTATTATGCCTATGACTGGCCAGTTAGGTAAGCGTCAATGCTGCGGCGCTCACCCCTGAACATCAATAAACGATGTCAGCGCGGCGGTTTTCTGCCCATGCTGCTTCGTTGCTGCCTTGAGCTTTAGGCTTTTCTTTGCCCAGCGACACGGCTTCCATTTGGCCTTCTGGCACGCCCAGGGCGGCCATCGACTTGCGCACGGCTTCAGCACGTTTCTGGCCCAGGGCCAGATTGTACTCAGCGCCACCGCGTTCATCGGTGTTACCTTGGATCAGGATCTTGCGGCTAGGCGTTTTCACCAGGTAGCCAGCGTGGTTTTGCACGACTGGGGTGTCCGCTTCGCGCACGACGTATTTGTCGAAGTCGAAGTAGATGCTGCGGTTAGCCAGCACGCCTTTTGGATCGTCCAGTGGATCGACCGATGCGGTCGTCACTGGCTGAACTTGACGGGTGTCAACTGGAGCAACGACTTTTTCAGGAGCGCGCTCAACCACTGGGGTTTCTGCGACTTTGACTGGGGTGCTGCAGGCGGACAGCAGGGCTGCGGTAGCGGCGATGAAAGCCAAACTTTTAAAGTTACTCATTTTTATTCTCCGGGTCATGGTTAAAGGTGAAACTGTACAGCATTTACTTCATAAAAGGACCCCAGGTGGGCTCCTTGATATTGCCAGCTTGCGTAGTCAAACGCTGTTTGACGCGGCCATCCACCGATACCACTGCCAGCGACTTGCGTCGTCCGGATTCGGTCGCGTACATGATATATTTCCCGTTGGGCGAAAAGCTCGGTGATTCGTCGTTGGCGGTGTCCGACAGGCGCAGTTCCTGGCCACTAGCCAGGTCGAGCGCGTAGAGCTGGAAATTGCCGTCGCGACGGGAAATATAAGCGAGTGTCTTCCCGTCGGATGAAATCCGCGGGCTGATGTTGTAGGAGCCGCCAAACGTCACGCGCTTGGCTTCGCCGCCGCTGACCGACATGCGGTAGATTTGTGGTCCGCCGCTGCGATCGCTGGTGAAGTAAATGCTTTGGCCATCGGCCGAGAATTGAGGTTCCGTATCGATGCCGCTGCTGCTGCTGACGCGGCGCAAGCCGCTGCCGTCGGCATTGACGGTGTAGACCTGGGTATGGCCATCGCGCGACAGGGCCACGGCCAGGCGCGAGCCGTCCGGGCTCCAGCTCGGCGCCGAATTGCTGCCTTTTTCATTCGACACGATGGTGCGCTGGCGCGTCACCAGATTTTGCACGTAGACAATCGGCTTTTTCTTTTCAAACGACACATACGCGACCTTGGTGCCATCCGGCGACCACGACGGCGAAATGATCGGTTCGTTCGAGCGCAGGGCGACCTGGATGCCTTCGCCATCGGCGTCGGCCACTTCCAGGCGGTATTCGCGGCCCGATTGCGTGACGTAGGCGATGCGCGTGGCGAACGCGCCCTTGACGCCTGTCAGTTTTTCATAGATGTCGTCGGCGATCTTGTGCGCCAGCAAGCGGTTGAACTGCGGCGCGGCCGCATTGTTCATGCTGGAGATCTGGGCGCCCTTGATGGTGTCGAACAGCTTGTAGCGCACGTCCAGGCGGCCATCGGCCATGCTTTGCACGGTGCCGGCCGCCAGCGCGTCGGCGCCGCGCGATTTCCACTGCTCGTAGCTGACGGGCGCCGTTTCCGATACGGGCGCATCGGCGTCGATCAGCTTGAACACGCCGCTGCGCGCCAGGTCGGCCTTGATAATGCCCGACAGCGATTGCGGCGCCGCCGATTCATTGACGAAGCTGGCGACAGCCACCGGGATCTGGTTGCTGCCGATCCCCGTAATCTCCACGCGCAGCTGCGCCTGGGCGCTTGACGCTCCCAGCACCAGGCTGGCGCAGAGCACGACATAGCTCATTTTTTTCATGGTCATCATTTAGGCAAATCCTTCATCTCGAATATGAGTTCAATCTCGCGTTCCACGGTGCCGTCTTTTTTCTTCGGCAGTGGCGACGATTTATTAATGGCGTTTTCCACCGAGCTGTCATACGCCGGCAGGCCGCTACTTTTAATCTTTCGGACCGAAATAATTTCCCCAGTTGGCAGTTGCTCGATCTTGAACACGGCGCGCGGGTTGCCCGGCACGTCCGTGCTACCGCTGTACGCGATATTGCTCTTGATCTTGCTCGTCAGGGCAGCGACATAGCCGCTGTCCTTGCGTGGCGCGGTCGCTTTCGCGGCCGTGCCCGTCGTGCCGGCGCCCGCCGCACCCGTGATGCGGCTCATTTCCGCGGCGCGCGCCTTGTCGGCGGCTTTTTTCTCTTCCGCCGCTTTTTTCGCCTTGGCGGCCTTTTCCGCCGCCGCTTTTTTCTCGGACAGTTCTTTCTCGGCTTTTTCTTCCGCCGCTTTTTCTTTCTCTTTGGCTTCCTTGGCTTTCTCCAGCTTGTCGGCCTTTTCTTTTTCCAGCTTTTCAGCCTTGTCTTTTTCTTTCTGCTTCTGTTTTTCCAGTTCGCGCTTTTCTTCCTCGCGTTCCTTCAATTCCTGCTTGCGGCGTTCTTCCGCTGCCGCTTTGTCTTTTTCTTCCTTCAGCTTGGCCTTCTTGCGCTCGAGGGCGATCTCCGCCTCGCGCAGATCGACCTTCGGCTCGGGCGCTGCCACGGGCGGCGGTGGCGGCGGAGCCGGCTGTTCCACTTGCGGTTCCGGCGGCGGCGCCGGTGTCGGCTCCGGTTCCGTCGCCACTTCAGGCGGCGGCGCGGCCGTCTGCACTTTCATATCCCACACTTCCGCTTCGACGGCGACAGGTTCCGTATTTTGCCAGTGTACGCCCACCCACAGGAAAAACAGCAGCCCAAGGTGCATCGCCAGCGCCAGGCCCAGCGAGGGCCAGCGGCTGCGTTCGCGCGGCACGCTGTAGGGCTTGCCGAGTACATGGTCGATTTGTTTGTTCTGCAAAGTCTAGTCTATCTAAAAACGGTCAAGTCTGGAAACAGGGTGCTGCGCTTACTTGGTGGCCAGGCCGACGCGGGTAATGCCCATCTTTTTCGCTTCCGAAATGAGCTGGATCACATCGTCGTACTTGCTTTCCTTGTCGCCCGCGATCATCACGGGATAGTCGGGATTACTTTCATGCAAACCGCGCAGCTTGCGCAGCAGGGCGTCGCGGTTCGGTTCCGTTTCCGGCGACAGTTGTTCCTTGCCGATGACGCCGATCGACAGCGAACCATTCGGTTTCAGCACGATCTGAATATAGTCATCGGGCGGTTTGGCCGACTTTTCCGCGTTGGGCAAGTTCACCACGCTGGGATTGTTCGACGACGGCATCACCATGAAAATGATCAGCAGTACCAGCATCACGTCGATATACGGCACGACGTTGATCTCGGACTTGAACTTGCGGCCACGGCCACCGCGCATGCCGCCGCTATTGAATGAGGAACCCATGGACGCTGCTCCCTCTTAGCGCGACTGGCGCTGCAGGATGTTGGAGAATTCCTCGACGAAGCTTTCGAAGCGGATCGCCAGACGGTCGATGTCATGCGAAAAACGGTTGTAGGCGACGACGGCGGGAATGGCCGCGAACAGGCCGATGGCGGTGGCGATCAGCGCTTCGGCAATGCCGGGCGCGACGGCGGCCAGGGTGGCTTGCTGCACGTTCGCCAGGCCGCGGAAGGCGTTCATGATGCCCCAGACGGTGCCGAGCAGGCCGATGTACGGCGAGACGGAGCCGACGGAAGCGAGGAAGGCCAGGTGCGATTCGAGCACGTCCATTTCACGCTGAAACGCGGCGCGCATGGCGCGGCGGGCGCCGTCGAGCACGGCGCCCACGTCCAGGGCTTCGCGCGAACCGTAGGAAGCCTTGCCCTTGATGAATTCGCCCATGCCGGCATCGAAGATGCGGGCCAGCGCGCCGCTCTGGTCGCGGTTGCCGCTGGCGTTCTGGTGCAGCGCATGCAGGTTGCCGCCGGCCCAGAAGCTGCGTTCGAATTCGATGGTTTGCTTGCGCGCCTGGCGCACGGCAAACATCTTGCGGAAAATATAGGTCCAGCTGGTCAGGGAAATCAGCAGCAGCAGGGCCATGATCAGTTGCACGATCAAATGGGCATTGGAGATGAGCGCGAGGAAAGAAAGATCTTGTGTAACGTTCATTGGCTGGCAGTCTGTTGGGTGAATTGTCCGGGAGTGGCGGGTAGGGCTCAGGCGGCGCGCATGCGGGCCGCGACTGCATCAGGCACGGCGCGCGGGCGCAGTGCCGAATCGACGCAGCCGATCTTGACGCGGGCCGTATTGAGCAGGCGGTCGCCGCACCAGGCTTGTTGCAGGAAAACGATGGAGGCGCGCCCCATTTTTTCTATGCTTAAGGTTAATCTTACCGTGTCATCGAGCCTGGCTGGCGCATGATAGTCGGCGTTGACGCTTTTGACAACGAACATTGCATCGTGCTGCTCCAGCAATGCCTGCTGGCCCACGTCGATGGCGCGCAGCCATTCGGTACGCGCGCGTTCGAAGAATTTCAGGTAATTTGCGTAATAGACGATGCCGCCGGCGTCGGTGTCTTCATAGTAGACACGTACGTTCCAGGTAAAGACTGAAGGCATGTTTATTGCGCCAGTAGTGAGATTGAGCAACATTTTACGCGATTTTTCTTCTTGTGACTGTGGGCGCTTGCTGGAAAGCCATGCAAAAGCTGCATATAAGTTGCACCGCAGCATTGTAAATCCGGCGTGTGCAATGGCAAGCTTCGTAACATACGCTTACATGCCATGGCCAGGTTTAAGTCCAGCTTAAAAGCCGCAGTCATGCCCCGGGGCAGCTTGTGGCCACACCCTGGCTGGGGTGGCGCGCGGCGATTATAGCCTCACGGTTGCATTCCTTGCTCAATTTGGGCACTTAACTTACAATTTGGCTTCCATTACGTCTCACGTGACTGGCGAAAAGTCGGGCGATCTCCATGAATGGCGATCGGCAAACCGGCGAAAGGTGGGCATCCACCGGGAAACGTGAGATTTTTCATCAGCCGTTCGCCTGGGTAGCCACTATGGAAAAGCACGAAGAGGCTGCCTGTCCAATGTTGTTATTCACTTAACGCCGGCTCCCCTCATTCGATCCAACCTGCCAGTACAAGCACCCTCATACTTGGAGTTTTTACATGTTTGCAAAAGATCACAACCTCGCCAACGTCGATCCTGAATTGTTCGCCGTCATCCAAAAAGAGAACACGCGCCAGCACGACCACATCGAACTGATCGCGTCGGAGAACTACACGTCGCCAGCCGTAATGGAAGCGCAAGGCTCGCAGCTGACGAATAAATATGCCGAAGGCTACCCAGGCAAGCGCTACTACGGTGGCTGCGAATACGTCGACGTGGCCGAGCAACTGGCCATCGACCGCGTGAAACAGCTGTTCGGCGCCGAATGCGCGAACGTGCAGCCGAATTCCGGCTCGCAGGCGAACCAGGGCGTGTTCTTCGCCATGCTGAAACCAGGCGACCTGATCATGGGTATGTCGCTGGCCGAAGGCGGCCACCTGACCCACGGCATGCCGCTGAACATGTCCGGCAAATGGTTTGACGTCGTCTCCTACGGCTTGACGGCGGAAGAAGACATCGACTACGAGGCAATGGAGCGCCTGGCTCGCGAACGCAAACCGAAACTGATCATCGCTGGCGCGTCCGCGTTCTCGAAAAAGATCGACTTCGAACGCTTCAGCAAGATCGCCAAGGAAGTTGGCGCGTATTTCATGGTCGACATGGCCCACTACGCCGGCCTGATCGCCGCCGGCCTGTACCCGAACCCGGTGCCGTTCGCCGACTTCGTCACCTCGACTACGCACAAATCCCTGCGCGGCCCGCGCGGCGGCATCATCCTGATGAAGGCCGAACACGAAAAAGCCATCAACTCGGCCATCTTCCCTGGCATCCAGGGCGGCCCGCTGATGCACGTGATCGCCGGCAAGGCCGTCGCCTTCAAGGAAGCGCTGAGCCCTGAATTCGTCGAATACCAGAAGCAAGTGATCAAGAACGCCGACGTGCTGGCGAAAACCCTGATCAAGCGCGGCCTGCGCATCGTGTCCGGCGGCACCGAATCGCACGTCATGCTGGTCGACCTGCGCGCCAAGAACCTGACGGGCAAGGAAGCCGAAGCCATCCTCGGTTCCGCGCACATCACCTGCAACAAGAACGGCATCCCGAACGACCCGCAAAAGCCATTCGTCACCTCGGGCATCCGCCTGGGCAGCCCGGCGATGACGACGCGCGGTTTCAAGGAAGCGCAAGCGGAAGAAGTGGGCAACCTGATCGCCGACGTGCTGGACAATCCGCATGACGCCGCCACCATCGAGCGCGTGAAAGCGGCCGTGAAAGTGCTGGCCGACGCGCACCCGGTGTACGCAGCTTAAGAGCCTGTTCCGGTGAAGGAATACATCTACAGCAGACAGCCCCTCGGAAGCGGGTACTGCGTTGCTCGTCGTAGCATGGCTAGCCATGCGTCCTCCTCGCGCCTTGTCCGCGCGACCGATGAGCAATCTGCTGCAGACGCTCCTTACCGGAATAGTCGCTAATTATTTGTCCAGAATGTGTCATACGGAGTAAGATTCTGTATGACACATTCCAGTCGTGCCCAAGGGCGCCCGGAGTGATTCGGGCGCCCTTTGTACAAGGGCGGCGATTTCCCGTAATTATTACTATAAAGTTGTAGCCAGCCCATGAAATGTCCATTTTGCCAGCACGGCGACACCCAGGTTCTCGATACGCGCGTATCGGAGGAAGGGGATGCCATTCGGCGCCGCCGCCGCTGCGGCAAATGCGACAAGCGTTTTACCACGTACGAGCGCATTGAACTTATCATGCCGGCCGTCGTCAAAAAGAATGGCAGCCGGACGGAGTTCGCTGCGGATAAGTTGCGCGGCAGTTTGATGCTGGCCTTGCGCAAGCGTCCCGTCGCGGCCGCCTCCGTGGATACGGCCATCGTGTCCATCCAGGAAAAACTCTTGACCAGCGGCTTGCGCGAAGTCGATTCCGGCTATATCGGCGAACTCGTCATGCAAGAATTGAAGCGCCTGGACAAGATCGCCTACATCCGCTTCGCCTCCGTCTACAAGAACTTCGAAGACCTGGCCGAGTTCCAGGATGCGATTGCCGAAGTGGGACAGGCACGCAAGCCCTGACGTTCACTTCGCCGACAACGGGGCTGCTCATGCGCCCCGTTTTCACCACACAAGCGTTCGCCTGGCAAGCGGCCTGATCAATTCAACGCTGTTCTTCTCACCTTATCGCCGTCCTGTTTGCGCTAGCGCAGATCCGGTTTTTTGCGCGCGCCTATCTTGTAGCTGGGCCGCCTGTTCTTGCGACTCTTTCTGCGGAAGGGAGTAGCGCATGCGCAATGGCGGTCGCACTATGTTTCCTGCGGGTGGCAGCAGCCTCGTCGAGGTGCTCGTGTCGCTGCTGCTGTTGGCGCTGGGCCTGCTCGGTGCCAGTATCCTGCAACTGAACTCCCTGCGCGCGCGCCATGAGTCGGCGTTGTTGTCGGCGGGCGTGCAACTGGCCGCCGGCATGGCCGAGCGCATGCGCGCAAACAGCGTGCTCATGAATGGACCCGATGCGGGCAATCCCTACCTGAACGTGGCGTACGCGGCGGCGGACGGCGCCGACGCTGGCGGCGGTGCGCCGGACTGCTTCGGTGCCGCCGCCTGCGGTGCGGCTGAACTGGCGCAATTCGATATCGCCGAATGGAAGCAAGGGCTGCATGCGGCCTTGCCAGGCGCGCGTCTGCACATTTGCCGCGACCTCGCCGCGTGGGACGCCGCCGCCCAGGGTTTGCATTGGGCTTGCAGCGGCGGCAAGGGGGCGCCCATCGTCATCAAGCTGGGCTGGCGCGCCCGCCTGCCCGATGGCTCGTCCGCAGAGAATGCGGCAGGCGAGTCGCTGCCCAGGCTGGCATTCCAGCTGGGCGGAGGCGGCGCATGAACCGCCGGCATCGTGGCATGAGCCTGGTGGAATTGCTGGTGGCCCTGTCGCTCGGTTCGCTGTTGATGTTGGCGGCCAGTAGCGTGTTGCTGGCGGCCAGCGGCAGCTATGGCGACCAGTCCTCCAGCGCGCGGCTGGATGACAACGGCCGCTATGCGCTCGATACCATCGCCCGCGCCGTGCGCCAGACGGCGTACGTGAACTGGGATAGCAGCGCCGCGCCCGTCGCCCATGCCGATGACGACAGCGCCAATGTGGCCGGGCTCGACGCGCGCAGCCTGGGCAAGAACAGCGAAGGCATCAGCGGCGCGCTGCCCGGCGCCTTGCATGGCAGCGATGTGCTGGCCTTACGCTATTACGGCGCCGGCAAGGAAGAGGGCGGCGACGGTTCCGTGCTCAATTGCGCCGGTTTTGGCGTGGGCGCCGCGCAAACGGAGGCGCAGCGGGGCTGGAGCATTTTCTATGTAGCGCAGGGCGCCGATGGTGAGGGCGAGCTGCGCTGCAAATACCGTGGCGCGAACGGCTGGGGCGCGGACGCCATCATCCGCCGCGTCGACGGCTTCCAGGTGCTGTATGGCCTCGACACGGATACGCCTGCCGACGGCGTGGCGAACCGCTATGTCAACGCCAGCGCGCTCGACGCCTACGATGCGGCGCTGGTGCTGGTTGGCGCGGACGCGGCCGCGCGCCAGCGCGATTTTCACCGGCGCACGCACTGGAAGCGCGTGGCCAGCGTGCGCGTGGCCTTACTGTTGCATGGCGAGGCGGGCCAGGCGGACAAGATGGCGGAACTGGGACCGGCGCAGTTCGATCTGTTCGGCAAGGCGTATGCCGAGGCGCACGGCGCCGGCGACACAGGCGTGCGCATCGCGCGCGCGTCCTTGCCCGCCGCGACGCGCTCTCGGCTGCGGCAACTGGTGCAGACGAGCATCATGCTGCGCAACGGGCCGGCCTAGGCGGGCGGCGCGATGGCTGGCGCGGGCGTCCGCTGTTGCTTATCTTGTCGTGCACTTCGTGAGCGCTGCGGCGGCGCCACCCTCGTGTATGTGCTGTGCCTGCTGGTGATCATCTTGTTGCTGGGCATATCGGCGGCGCAGATGGCCTTGCAGGGCGAAAAGGCGGCACGGGGCGAGCGCGACAGGCAGATCGCGTTTCAGGCGGCGGAGGAGGCATTGGTGGATGCGCAGAACGATATCGAAGGCTTGCCCGGCGCACCGGGGCGCAGCAGCCTCTTCGCACCATGCAGTGCGGCAGGGTTTGCGGACGGCTGCGGCGAAGGGGGAGCACTGGGCCTGTGCCTGCCGGCAGCCCCGGGTGCGCCGGCACTCTGGCTGAGCACGGACCTCGATGGTGACGCAGGGGGCAGCCGCACCGTGCCGTACGGCCAGTTTACGGGCGCCGTCATGCAGACAGGGCAGGGTTTCCTGCCGTCGCGCCGGCCCCGCTACCTTATCGAACTGCTGCCGTTTCACCCGCCCGGCGCGCAGGCCACTGCAGTGGCCAGTGGTCTGGCCACGGAAAGCTATGTGTACCGCATCACGGCCATCGGTTTTGGCGCGCAGGAAAGCACGCAAGTCGTGCTGCAAAGCTATTACCGCAAGCAGGCGGCTGGAGCGGGGCCATGAGGGCTTTGCCGTCCGCTTTCTCGTCCGCGCTGCGCTGCTCCGGCTGGGCCTGGCTGCTGGGGGCTGGCCTGATTTGCAGTAGTGTCCTTGCCGCCGCTCCCCCGGTGACCTTGGCGCGGGCCGACGCGGGCTTGCACGGCGCCAGGGTGCCGCCGAATCTGCTGCTCAACCTGTCCCTCACCCACGCTGCTGCCGCTGCCGCACATGGCGGCGACTATGCGCCGCAGCGCGAGTACCTCGGTTACTTCCATGCCCGCATGTGCTACAGCTATCCGTATCGCAGCAAGGACGGCGTCATGCTGCCGGACTTGCGCGTAGCGACCGCTTACTTCTCCGTGCTGAAACCGGCCGATGCGCTGCACGGCTGCGGCGGAGACAGTTTCAGCGGCAACTTTCTCAACTGGGCCAGTGCCAGCATGCTCGACATCGTGCGCTATGCGCTGACGGGCGGCGACCGCGTCATCGACGAGGTGCGCAAGACGGTGCTGCAGCGCACCTATTTGCCCGATGCCGACAGCCCCATCGACTTTTTTGCCCACCCCGTTTTTTTCCCGCGCAAGGTCTTGCAGACTGGCGTGGCGGCGGCGACGCCGTTTGCGTTGGCGCAACTGGCCATCGTTTCTTGCCGTAATCGCCTGTTGTTCGGCGACGCCAGTTTGCCTCCGGGCGGCAATTGCGACGCGCCTGGGGCCGCCGCCACGCACGGCGTGTTCCTCGCGCGCGTGCGCGTGTGCGACGCTGATGAGGGGCCGCTGCGCGACGACTTGTGCCTGGCGTATGGCAAGAACTACAAGCCGGTGGGCGCCATGCAGCGCCATGGCGGCAGGGTGCGCGTGGGCGTGTTTGGCCATTTGAATGGCCTGCCTGCAAGCGCTGGCGCCGTGTATGGCGGTGTGCTGCGCGCGCCGCTGGCCCACGTGGGACAGCAGCGCTGGATGGCGCCCGACTTTATGCCGCAAGACAATACCGGCGCCGAGTGGCATCCCGCCACTGGCGTCTATGCGGCTCAAGCTGGGGCCCAAGGCGCGAGCCCTGGCGGCGGGGTGACCGCTTACATCAATGGCCTGGGCCGCGGCAACGCCGGGCATCCCGGCGCGTACGCCAGCGCGGCGCCGCTGGCTGAATTGCTGTACGAATCGCTGCGCTATCTGCAGGGGCGGCAAGCGAGCGCCGTCGTGCCACCCGCTACGGCACCGCCTGCCATCGACGACGGCTTGCCGGTCGTGACGCAATGGAGCGACCCGCAAACGGCCAGTTGCCAGCGTCACATCGTTGTCAGTTTCGGCGATGCGGGCATGGCGGGCGACCGCTACGTGCCCGGCAACGTTCCGGCGACTCCCGCATCAAACGGCGACCGCGCCCGCGCGCCGGACAGTTTTGCGCCGCCCCCGTTCGATGCCATGGCCTGGACGCATGCGGTGGGCAGCCTGGAAAGCGGTGGCGTGCAAGGCAATCCCGCGCCACGGCCCGAACTGGCGGCACTGGAATTGCTGGCCGAGGGGGCGGGCGGCGCCAGCTACCATGCGGCAGGACTGGCCTACTGGTCGCATGTGCAGGCCCTGCGTCCCGGCGGCAAGAGCGACGGCATGGCGAAGGTCGAGCACTATGCGGGCGACTTGCGCCAGGGCGACCCGGCCGGCGAATCGGCCGCCACTCCCGTCGCTACGCCCTTGTTATTGGCGGCCAAGTATGGCGGTTTTCTCGATGCCAATGGCGATGCCAATCCCTTCAAAAGCGCGACTGGCAGCGCGCTGAGCGAGTGGAGCCTGGATGGCCGCTGGCCCGCCCATTACCTGCCCGGCAGCGACCCGGCCGCCCTGATCGGGGGACTGCGCGCAGCCTTTGCGGCTGCCGACAAGGGCAGCTTGCCGGCGACGCTCGCCGGGCCTGCCCTGATGGCGCTGGCCAGCGGCACGGAAGAGGCATACTGGTTCCAGACGCAGATGCGCCTGGTCGATGGCAGCATGACCTTGTCGCGCACCGCATTTGCCTTGGGGGCCGATGGCGTACTGCTTTCCGGCAAGCCATGGTGGAGCACGGGCGGGCAGGAGCAGGTCGCGCCAGATGGAACGCCAGCGGTTTTGCGTCCCGTCTACACGCTCGATGCCAAGGGCACCCTGATGCCGCTGGCCTGGAAGCGGCTCGATACGGAGCAGCGCGGCGCATTCGACGGCGGCGATGGACGAGGGGAAGCGCGCCTGGCGTATCTGCTGGGCCAGCGCACGCATGAGGTGGGCCAGCCGGGCGGCTTCCTGCGCCGCCGCACAGGCAGCCTGGGCGCCGCGCCGCATGGCAATTTGCTGTACGTGGGCGCGCCGGGGCTGGGCATGCCGGGGGCAGGCTATGGCTTGCACCGCAAGGCGCTGCTGCAGCGGCGCAAAATGCTGTACCTGGGCGCCAACGATGGCTTGCTGCATGCCTTCGATGCGCGCACGGGCAGCGAATTGTTTGCCTATCTGCCGCAAGCGCTGCTGCACCTTGCGCCAGCCGCTGCGAGTACTCACTACAGCCCCGGCCCGCTGCTCGATGGCGCGGCGGCCACGGCGGAAGTGCTAGCGCTGGGGCATTGGAAGACGGTACTGGTATCGGGCATGGGCGGCGGGGCGCAAGGCATGTTTGCGCTCGACATCACAGATCCGGCCCGCTTCGCGCAAGACGGAGCGCTGTGGGAGTTTACGGACCGTGATGACAGGCTGATGGGCAACGTGCGCGGGCCGCCCAGCTTTGCCCGCATCAACATGGGCGGCAAGGAGGGCGCGCCAGCCTACCGCGATTTTGCCATCGTCGCCAGCGGCTACAACAACCATGTGGATGATGGCAAGGACACGACGGCGCCCGCATCGGCCGCCGCCATTTTCCTGCTGGCGCTGGACAAGGCGCCCGGCACGTCCTGGGTGTTGGGAAGTAATTACTTCCGCCTCAAGGTGCCTGTGGCCAGCGGTGGTGGTGGCGGCGATGGCGGCCATGACACTGATGCGGGCGCGAACACGGGCGCTGACGCCATGCGCCACGCGCTCGGTCCGCCCGTCGTGGTGCCGGGCGGCGACGGCGCGCTGGCTTATCTATATGCGGGCGATTTGCAGGGCAATATCTGGCGCCTCGACATGGCTGGCGGGCCGCCGTGGAAAGAGGGGGCGGGACGCAAGCTCGTCTTTGTCGCGCGCGATGCGCAGGGCAGGCGCCAGCCCGTGACGCAACAGCTGAACGTGGCCTACGCACCCGGTGGCGGCTATCTGCTGCTGTTCGGCACGGGCAAACTGGTCGAAGCGGCCGATACCTGGCCTTCCGCCTTTTTGTCGCAATCGTTTTATGCCGTGCACGACGATTTGCGGGAGTCGTCTCCCACGCGCAGCCGGGCTGATTTGGAACAGCGCAGCCTGGGCGAGGCGGTGGGCGGCGTGCGCGTCGATGGCGCCGAGCTGCGCTATACAGGCGGCGACGCCATGCGCGGCTGGTACCTCGATTTCCTCAATACCGCGCAAACGGGCGAACGCAGCATCGGCAGTCCCGTACTGGCCGCCGGCAAGGTGCTGTTCAACACCGTGCTGCCCGGGCGCGATTCTTGCGCCAAGCCGGCCACGCGCCTGTACGTGCTTGATGTGCTGAGCGGCTTTGCCGCCGATGGCGCCGGGGTCGTGCAGGCGGGTGCGCAGACGGGGCGCTTGTTCGACGGCCTGGCGCGCGCACCGCCGCTGGCGCTGGAATTGAACAGCACGGTGGGTGCCGCGACGGCGGCGGGGCGGGCCGAGGGGCGCAAGGAACTGGCGGTGTTGCAGCCTGGCTTGCCTGGCGCGGCCAGCGGAACGGGACTCAAGGTCGTCAGCGCACCGCTGCCGGCCCGGCGCCTCAGTTGGCGCGAAGTGGCGAACTGGCGCGAATTGCACGAGGCGGCCAAGAAAAAATAAGGCCCAGTGAGGCTGGCACATAGCATCGGCGGCGATTTCAGGAACGACGGGAGCTTATATGGGCGTGGTGGCAAGCCGGCACGGTCCCGCTGCAAACGGTGGTGCTCCTGCTGCCACACGGGGCTTCAGCCTGATCGAACTGCTGTCCGCGCTGGCGATCCTGAGCCTGCTGCTGGCGCTGGCCGTGCCCGCTTATCACGGTCATGTCGTGCGCGCCAAGCGGGTGCAGGGGCAGGCGGCCCTGCTGCGGCTGATGCAGCAGCAGGAGCGCTATTATTCGCAAAACAACCGCTATCTGGCATTTTCCTCCGCGTCGCCGTCGTCGCAAGTACAGCTGTTTCCATGGTGGTCTGGCGACGGGGGCGCGGCCGGCAGCGCGTATGAAATCGAGGCGCTGGCTTGTCCCGGCCTGGCGATCGGGCAATGCGTGCTGTTGCGCGCGATGCCGGGCACGTCCAAGGTCGATGCGCACTTCCAGGATGCCGATTGCGGCGTGTTGTCCTTGAGCAGCACGGGTCAGCGCGGCAGCAGCGGCCCGTCCAGCCATTGCTGGCCCTAGGCCATGGCCATGCACAATCGCTCACCGCGGATTGGGCACACCGTCGGGCATACCCTGCCCGAATTGCTGGCCGTGTTGGCGATTGCCGCGTTGCTGGCTGCCGCTGCCATGCCCAGCCTGCAGCAGGTGCTGGCACACCAGCAGGTGCGTGCGGCGGCCACGGACTTGTTTTCGGCCATCGAATTGACGCGGGCACAGGCGATGGCGCGGGGACAGCGCGTGCTGCTGATGCCGGCCGGAGCCGGTGGCGTGGACTGGCGTACGGGCTGGCTGATATTCATCGACCGCAATGCCAACCTGGCGTTCGATGGCGATGACGAATTGCTGTTCCGCCAGGGGCCGCTGCCGGCGGGCATCACGGCCCAGTTCGCGTTTTCGTCGGCCACGGCGCCGTTTTATATCGCCTACAATGGCGCAGGACGCAGTTGCAGCGCGACCAATAGCCTGGCGGCGCGCTGGGGTACCTTGTCCCTGGCTTTGGGAAAGCAGGTACGGCATATTAAAATCAATATGCTGGGCAGGGTGCGCGTGTGCGACCCGCAGCAGCAGGCGGCCAATTGCAGCGGCGTGGCCGACAGTTCGTAACCCGACTCACCTATCACTCACTATCAAAGAAGCCCGTGGAAATACTCAACGATATCGATGGCATGCGCCTGGCGCTGGAATGGGCGGCGCGCGGTTTGTACACGACCTCGCCCAATCCCCGCATCGGCTGCGTGATCGTCAGGGATGGCCAGGTGATCGGCGCCGGCGTGACGCAGGCGGCCGGGCAGGATCATGCCGAAGTGCAAGCGCTGGCCAATGCGGCGGCGCGTGGCAACGATGTGCGCGGCGCCACCGCCTATGTCACCCTGGAACCATGCAACCACCACGGCCGCACGCCGCCATGCTCCGATGCGCTCGTGCGCGCAGGGCTGGGGCGCGTCGTGGCCGCCATGACGGACCCGAACCCGCTGGTGGCGGGGCAGGGACTGGCCAAGCTGGAGGCGGCCGGCATCGCCGTCACCACGGGCGTGCTGGCCGACGAGGCATATGAAATGAATATCGGCTTTTTCTCACGCATGCAGCGCGGCAAGCCGTGGGTGCGCATGAAAACGGCGGCCAGCCTGGACGGCATGACAGCCTTGCACAACGGGCAAAGCCAGTGGATCACCGGGCCGCAAGCGCGCGCCGACGGCCACGCCTGGCGCGCGCGCGCCTGCGCCATCCTGACGGGCATCGGCACCGTCAAGGCGGACGACCCGCAATTGAACGTGCGCGCCGTCGAGACGCCGCGCCAGCCCCGCCGCATCGTCGTCGACAGCCGGCTCGACATCAGCCCCGACGCGCGCATCCTGCAAGGGGGCGGCACGTGGATCGTGGCGGCCGTGGCCAACCCGGAAAAGGAAGCGCAGTTGCAGGCGCTCGGCGCGGAAGTCATCATGCTGCCGAACGCGGCCGGCAAGGTCGACCTGGCCGCGCTGATGCTGGAACTGGGACGCCGGCAATGCAATGAAGTCCACGTCGAGGCCGGTTCCAAACTGAACGGCTCGCTGATCCGCGAAGGCTGCGTCGACGAGCTGCTGGTCTATCTGGCGCCCACTTTGCTGGGCGATGCGCAAGGCATGTTTACCTTGCCCCCTTTGACGGATATCAAGCAGCAGCACACTTTGCAATTTCACCAGGTTCAGCAAGTGGGCGAAGATTTGCGTATCCTTGCAAGATTCGCCCAGCGCAATTAATACTTTCATACTTTTATAGGGTTAGTTCATGTTTACAGGAATTGTTGCCGCCATCGGCAAGATTGAAACCGTGCAACCGCTCGACGGCGGCCTCGATGCAGGCGTGCGCCTGAACATCCACGCGGGCGGCTTGCCGCTGGCTGACGTGGCCCTGGGCGACTCGATCGCCATCAATGGCGCCTGCATGACGGTGGTGGAAAAGTCGGACACGGGTTTTGCAGTCGATGTCTCGCGCGAAAGCCTCAATTGCACCGTGGGCCTCGATACCACCACGGAAGTGAACCTGGAAAAAGCCCTGACCCTGGCCGAGCGCCTGGGCGGCCACTTGGTGTCCGGCCATGTCGACGGCCTGGGTATCGTGCGCAAGTTCGAAGCCGTGGGCGAATCGTGGGAACTGGTGATCGAGGCGCCGCACGAGCTGGCGAAATACCTGGCCTTCAAGGGTTCCGTCGTTGTCAATGGCGTGTCCCTGACCGTCAACCGCGTGGAAGACCTGGGCGCGGGCGCCGTCAACGGCTGCCGCTTCTCGATCAACCTGATCCCGCACACGATCGCCATGACGACCCTGAAACACTTGACGGTCGATGGCAAGGTCAACCTGGAAATCGACCTGATCGCCCGCTATGTCGAGCGCATGTTGTCGCTGGACAAGGCTGCCGCTTAACACCACAGCTTGAAGCAACACACTTGCTGCCTTGCCAAGCGTGTGTTGCTTTTCTTTCAGACGCGCATACTATGAAGCTTTCCGCAGTGGAGGCTAGCCATGGACCCGATTTCGCGCGCAACCGTGCCCAACACCATCCCGGCCACGTCCCGCGTGGGCGCAACGGCGCCGCTGCCGCCTGCACTGCCCGTGCCGCCTTCCAGCGCGGCGGCTGCTCTTGCCATCCTGTCATCGACCCAGGTCGACATCTCCCCGCTGGGCCAGTTCCTGTCCGGCGTGGCCTTGTCGCGCCGGCAATTGCTGGCCTTGCAGGGCGCCACGGAAGAGGCCAGGGCGGCAAATACCCCAGTGAATGTCAATGACGACTTGCTGGTGCTGGCGCGGCAGTTGACGGAATCGTTCGCCCAGCTGCAAACGAGCGGCATCGATGCTAGCCAGCTGGCGACGGCCGGCGATGCGCCGGGCAGCCTGGCGCAGCGCTACGATTTGCTGTCGGGCGACGGCACGACGGATGCGGCCGCCGCGCTGGCGCAGGACGGCAGCTTGCTCACGCAAGCGCAACTGGCCCGCATCGGCATCGACTTGCGCAATGAAGATGTCGATGCGGTCATTTTGCAGGCCGCGTATGCGGCCGACAGCAATGCCACCCTGGATGCCTTGCAACAGGGAACGGACGTGCTGGCGCAGGTGGGCGCCGTGCTAGCCCAGCAGCAGGGCGCGCCGCTGGCTGTCGTGGTCGAAGCGGATTTGACGGGCGAAGCACTGCCGTCCAGCGCCGCGCAGGCTCCGCAGGCCGAGCAGATGCAGGCCGTCGACGAAGCGCCGTCGCAGACGGCCGCTATTGCGCAGCGGCAGCTGGAACTGCAGCAGCAACTGGAAGCGGAGGAGCTGAACCTGGACTTGCAGGAACTGCGGCCCCAGCCGCAGGCGCAAGCAGCGGCTGATGCGGCGCAATTGCTGCAGACGCAGCGCACCGACAACCAGCGCGTCGATGCCCAGCGCCTGGACGCCGAACGCCTGGAGAGCGAACGCATCAATACCGATCAGCAGGCGCAGCAGCAGGAAGCGGCGCGGGTGGATGAGCTGCGGCAGGGGCAAGTGCAGCAGCAGGGATTGCAGCAGCAGGCGCAAGCAGCGGCGGACGATGCGGCGCGGGCGCAGCTGGCCGCCAGCGACGCGCAGATGGCGGCCCAGGCGGCATCCGACCGGGCGCAGTCGCTGGCGCGCGCGGCGCAGGGGCAGGCCGATGCCGGCCTCGCGACGGCGCAAGCCCGGCTGGCCCAGCAAAATGCGCAGGCGCAAGAGCTGGCCGCGCAAAACGCGGGCCAGGCCGTGCCGCCGCCTTCATCGCAAGACCCGTCCGTGGCGGCGGCCATCGCCGCCTATAACCTGAACAATGCAGCCCTGAATCCCGGTTTGATGAACCGGCCATTGCCGGCCAGCGACTCGCGCCTGCCGCTGGTGGCGCCGGTGGCCCCTGTGGAACCCGTCAAGCCCGTGACGAAAATCTAGGGCTGCAGGGTAGCGTCCAGGGTAATGTTGGCTTTAAGCAGCTTCGACACGGGGCAGCCGGCCTTGGCCTTGCCCGTCAATTCCTCGAATTGAGCCTGGCTGGCGCCGGGGATCTTTGCCTTCAGGATCAAATGGACGGCCGTGATGGCAAAACCGTCGTCGACCTTGTCGAGGGTGACTTCGGCCGTCGTCTCCATCTTTTCCGCCGTCAGGCCCGCTTCGCCAAGGATCAGCGACAGGGCCATGGTGAAGCAGCCCGCGTGCGCGGCGCCGATCAATTCCTCGGGATTCGTGCCGGGCTTGCCTTCGAAGCGGCTGGCAAAGCCGTAGGGATATTCCTGCAAGGCGCCGCTGCGCGTGCTGATGGCGCCCTTGCCATCCTTGATGCCGCCTGACCAGATGGCCGATCCATTGGTTTTCATAGTGCCGCTCCTGTGTGGGGTGTAGCTGCGAGTGGGGCGTCAGCGCCGTGGCGGTGACTGGCTGATCTTATGCTCTTTGCAAGGCCGGCGGCGCGCGCCTTGCCGTCGCCGTATGCGCTGGATCAGGGAATGGGCGCTTTGCGGGGCAGGCGGTGGCATCCGTGCCGCAAAGCTGTCTTATTTCAGGTCTGCAAGCGCTAAATCCTTTAAAATAGCAGGTTATAAGAAAATTCCCGGAAATTCGCGGAATTTTCGCGCTCGATATTTCAGTTTTTAGTTTCATTAACAACGCCAGGCAAAACCGACGCGCAGCAGGTTTTGCCAGGTGTCTTCAGAGGATGAATAATGTCAATATCCAGCACCGAAGAGATCGTCGCTGAATTGCGCGCCGGCCGCATGGTGATACTGGTCGATGAAGAAGACCGGGAAAATGAAGGCGATCTGGTGCTTGCCGCCGATTTCGTGACGCCTGAAGCCATCAATTTCATGATCACGCATGCGCGTGGCCTGGTCTGCCTGACCCTGACGGAAGAGCGTTGCGACGAGCTGAACTTGTCGATGATGACGTCGCGCAACGGCACCGCCTACGGCACCAATTTTACCGTGTCCATCGAAGCGGCCGAAGGCGTGACGACGGGCATTTCCGCCGCCGACCGCGCCAAGACCATCCAGGTGGCCGTAGCCAAGGGCACGCAGCCCAGCGATATCGTCCAGCCTGGCCATATCTTCCCGCTGAAAGCGCAAAAAGGCGGCGTGCTGATGCGCGCAGGCCATACGGAAGCCGGTTGCGACCTGACGGCCATGGCCGGCCTGACGCCCGCCTCCGTGATTTGCGAAATCATGAAGGACGACGGCACCATGGCACGCCTGCCGGACTTGCTGGTCTTTGCTGAGCAGCATGGCTTGAAAATCGGCACGATTGCCGACCTGATCCATTACCGCAGCCAGACGGAATCGCTGGTCGAGCGCGTTGCCGAGCGCACCTTGCACACGGCGCACGGCGAATTCCGCCTGATCGCCTTCCGCGACAAGCCCAGCGCATCGGCCCATTTGGCCCTCGTGCATGGCGACCTGGCGCCCGGTCTGGAAGCCCTGGTGCGCGTGCACCAGCCCGTTTCCTTGCTGGACGTGCTGGAAAGCGAAGCGACTACCCACTCGTGGACGGTAGCCGCTTCGATGGCCGCCATCAAGCAGGCCGAGCGGGGCGTGATGGTCTTGCTGAACTGCGGCGAGACGTCGGGCGAGCTGTTTGCCCAGTTCGCCGCGCTCGATACGCCGCAAGCGAAGCCGAAAGGCCGCGCCGCCAGCATGGACTTGCGCAGTTACGGCATCGGCGCGCAAATCCTGCGCGATCTGGGCGTGAGCAAGATGCAATTGCTGGCCAGCCCCCGCAAGATGCCGTCGATGGCCGGGTTCGACCTGGAAGTAACGGGTTTTCAGTGCCATCCAGGCCAGGACGCCTAACTAAATCTACTGCGCGTCGCGATTTGCGGCCTGTGATGCTCACTGTACCTTCGTACAGTTGCGCTTCTCGACCACAACTCGCTGCCGCTCGCTACGATTTTGTCAGGCGTCGATGTAGAGTAAATGATGGCGACATGTGCATGTCGCCCTGAACCACCAGATTAAAGAGGCTTATGATGAGCGTAGGAACATATGAAACCAATTTTGCCGGCGAAGGTTTGCGCGTCGGTATCGTCCAGGCACGATTCAATGAAATCGTCGGTGGTGGCTTGCTGTCGGCATGCCTGGAAGAGTTGAGCAAGCTGGGCGTGGCCGATGAAGATATCCTGCACGTGACCGTGCCGGGCGCCCTGGAAATCCCACTGATTCTGCAAAAAATGGCGGAAACCGAGCAATTCGATGCCCTGATCGCACTGGGCGCCGTGATTCGCGGTGAAACCTACCACTTCGAGCTGGTATCGAACGAATCGGGCGCGGGCATCACGCGCGTCGGTCTCGATTACGGCATCCCCATCGCCAACGCAGTGTTGACGACCGAAAACGACGAGCAAGCGGAAGTGCGCATGCTGGTCAAGGGAGCCGAAGCGGCACGCGTGGCAGTGGAAATGGCCAATCTGGCGCAAGCGCTAGAAGAGTTGCAAGACACCGACGAAGACTAAGCGCGTGTGATAAGAATGCCATGGCTGCGTTGCAAGGCCTCGCCGTACTATCGTACTGCCTTCGGCCCCGCGCCTTGCCCTGACATCCTTCTCACGCACGCTTGAATTGCGGCTGCGCTACCTAAAAGCGCGCCGCAGTGTCTCGCCGGAATTTGTAGTGAACACGTATTTAAGAACAGGTAACAATCATGACTGAGAAAAATTTGCTCGCCAATCCCAGCAAAAACCGCACGCCGCGTCACCGCGCGCGCGAGTTTGCGCTGCAAGGCTTGTACCAGTGGCTGCTGAACAATGAAGACGCGACCACCGTCGTGAACAATATTCGCGCCGCGCATGGTTTCGACAAGGCCGATGGCGATCATTTCACGGTGCTGCTGTACGGCGCCATCAAGGATTCGCTGGCGCTGCGCGAAAGCATGGCACCTTTGATCGACCGCAATATCGCGGAGCTGTCGCCGATCGAACACGGCATCCTGCTGATCGGCGCTTTCGAGCTGAAGAACAACATGGAAATCCCGTACCGCGTCGTCATCAACGAAGCGGTCGAGCTGGCCAAGTCGTTTGGCGGTATCGACGGCCACAAGTATGTGAACGGCGTGCTGGACAAGCTGGCAGTGAAATTCCGAGAGGAAGAAGTGGGCGCCAACAAGCGCAAGTAATATATACAGCAGTTCCTGCGGCTGATGCTTCAGGGCAATAAAAAAGCCACCGGCACTTGCGTGCGGTGGCTTTTTTACTGGGTGCCGCTTTTTGGATGCCCCTGTGAGGGCTTTTAAAGGGTCACAGGCCGGCGATCTCGTTATGGGGCAATACTTTGATGGTGATGCCGCTTTCCGCTGCCGGGGCCTTGGCTGGCGCTGGCGTGTTCGATGCCATCACCGGCGTCGTGGTCGGCACGCGCTGGCCGGCCGACACTTGTTTCAGGCGGCGGTATTCGGCCAGCACGCGCGAGCCATAGCCCGAGTCGGTGGCGAAGTTGGCGGCGCCGACGTAGGTTTTGAGGCCCGCTTCGACGGAACCGCCACGCGTGACGTAGTCTTTCAGGATCAGCGAGCCGACACGGATGTTGGCGACGGGATTCAGCGCTGCCTGCACGCCGCCCATTTCCTGGAAGCGCTCATGGTGCACTTTCGACATGACCTGCATCAAGCCTTGCGCGCCGACGGGGCTTTCCGCGAACGGGTTCAAGCCCGATTCGATGGCCATCACGGCCAGGATCAGCAGCGGGTCCAGCTTGATTTCACGGGCTGTCAGGTAGGCCGTCGAGACGAGCATATTGGTCGCATCGTTGGCTACGCGGTAGCGCTTGGAAAGCCAGTTGGTGACCCATTGCTGCTGCTTTTGCGTGCCCAGCAAGGCTTTTTCTTCCTTGCTCAGCGGTGCGTCGCTGGCGGCCGTTTGCACGGAAGCAGGCGCATCCATCAGTGCCGACAGGGCCGGTGCTTCAACGGCTTGCGCCTCTGCCATCGGCAGCGGGAACAGGCTGTGCGTCAGTTGCTTGCCCAGGTCAGGGCGGAACATCAGCAGGGCGATCAGTGCCAGGGCGGAAATGCCGAAGACTGTCAGTGTGTGTTGTGCCGTGGTCAATACGCCACGTGCCGAAATGGCTTGTGCGCGGGCGCGCAAACGCGCCAACGCTGGCTGGCCAGCCACGGTTGAAGCAGGCAAAGCTGCTTCAGTGCTACGATGAGTCATAGAGTTCCCCGAAATGTCGCGTCAACAGGCAGTCCCTCCGCGGTCTCGCGGTGTTGTGGGTACTGCCAATGCCGTGCATCAGAAATATCATCGTTTCCGCCGCGTATGGATGCGTGCGAGAAACGCCGTCATTGCTTGCTTGAGCTGATCGGTCCCGTTTTTGGTATTGGATCAGTCGCAATACAACTTTTACCGGGGGTAAGGCAGACGCCTTTTGAAAACACTCCTTAAAATGTCATGTGGAGCCCCGACTCCGTGAATGAAAGAGAAACGCTAAAATCAAGCTCTGGGCCGGCGTGCTCTTTCAAGTTGGGCGAATTGTAGAAGCCGTTTTATATCAAGTCAATACTAACGAATCGTTTCTTTATTACTTTTATGTCTTACTTTTTGTCTTGCATTGTGCCAAAAGCCAATAAAATCAATTACTTGGCATAGATCCTTCAGCAACGGCGTCCGACGTCAAAAAAAATTAAAAACACATGAAATATTCAGATTTGCGAGATTTTATTTCTCAACTGCAACAAATGGGTGAACTTAAGCCCATTTCGACCCCCATTTCACCGATTTTGGAGATGACGGAAGTGTGCGACCGCACCTTGCGCGCGGGCGGGCCGGCCTTGCTGTTCAATCATCCGACGGGATACGACATGCCGGTGCTGGGCAATCTGTTCGGCACCACGCGCCGCGTGGCGCTGGGCATGGGCGCGGAAGACGTCAGCGAGTTGCGCAAGATCGGCCATGTGCTGGCGCGCCTGAAGGAGCCGGAGCCGCCGAAGGATTTCAAGGACTTGCTGGGACTCGGTTCACTGGTGAAATCCGTGTGGGACATGTCGCCGAAGGAGTTGCGCGGCGCGAAGTGCCAGGAAATCGTCTGGGAAGGCAACGACGTCGACCTGGCGCGCCTGCCGATCCAGCATTGCTGGCCTGGCGACGTCGCTCCCCTGATCACCTGGGGCCTGGTGATCACCAAGGGCCCGAACAAGAAGCGGCAAAACCTGGGCATCTACCGCCAGCAAGTGCTGGGGCGTAACAAGGTCATCATGCGCTGGCTGGCGCACCGGGGCGGGGCGCTGGACTTCCGCGAGCACGCGATCCAGAGCAAGGGCAAGCCGTACCCGATCGCCGTCGCGCTTGGCGCCGATCCCGCTACTATATTAGGGGCCGTCACGCCGGTGCCGGACAGCCTGTCCGAATACCAGTTCGCCGGCTTGCTGCGCGGCAGCCGCTCGGAGCTGGTGAAAGCCATCGGCAGCGAGCTGCGCGTGCCCGCTTCCGCCGAAATCGTGCTCGAAGGCCATATCTACCCGGATGAAAACCATCCGAGCGGCTACGAGCACGCGCTGGAAGGGCCGTATGGCGATCACACGGGCTACTATAATGAGCAGGACAGTTTCCCCGTGTTTACCATCGACCGCATCACCATGCGCCGCGACCCGATCTACCACTCCACGTATACAGGCAAGCCGCCGGACGAGCCGGCCGTGCTGGGCCTGGCGCTGAACGAAGTGTTCGTGCCGCTGCTGCAAAAGCAGTTCAGTGAAATCACGGACTTCTATCTGCCGCCCGAAGGCTGCAGCTACCGCATGGCCGTGGTGCAGATCAAGAAGCAGTACGCGGGCCACGCCAAGCGCGTGATGTTCGGCGTGTGGAGTTTCCTGCGCCAGTTCATGTATACCAAGTTCATCGTGGTGGTCGACGAAGACGTGAATATCCGCGACTGGAAAGAAGTCATCTGGGCCATCACGACGCGGGTCGACCCCATCCGCGACACCACGCTGGTCGACAACACGCCCATCGATTACCTGGACTTCGCCTCGCCGGTCAGCGGCCTGGGCAGCAAGATGGGGATCGACGCGACGAATAAATGGCCGGGCGAAACGACGCGCGAGTGGGGCACGGTGATCGCCATGACGCCGGAAGTGAAGGCGAGGGTGGATGGCATCTGGCAAGAGCTGGGTTTGTAGGCGCTAAGTAGGTCGGGTTAGCGCTTGCGCGTAACCCGACGTTGCGGCGCTTGCATGTTCAGGGCCTGCGTAGTCAGCAGTGTCGGCTTACGGCCTGCGGCCTAAGCCGACCTACGCATAAAATGATCGCGTGCAGTACGGCAATTTCCCAATCTTGCGCAGGTCGGTTATAATTGTCCCTGGCGGGCCCCTGCGCATCGTGGCATGGCTAACCTGGTCAGGTCGGGAACGAAGCAGCCACGGCTATTAACCATGAGTGCCGCAGATCAGGCTCGCCTCCTTCGGGAATGTTTTATCAGGATCGACAATCAAGCTGCCATGGGCAGCTTTTTTGCTTTTACGGCCATATTTTCTTGCCGGCCCGCAGCATTGCCAGGCTTGCCGTGTTTTCCATATTTCCAGCTGGCCATGTTATACAATTGCTGCTTTGCCGCGTTTGCCATTTTGAATGGCCCGGCCATGAGGCTTGCGCCCGCCGCGCAGGATCACCCGCAAAATCGCATGGTAAAATCTCAGCATGTCCTATCAAGTCCTCGCCCGTAAATACCGCCCCAAGAATTTCGAGACGCTCGTCGGCCAGGAGCACGTCGTGCGCGCGCTCACGCATGCCTTGCACAGCGGCCGATTGCATCACGCCTACCTGTTCACGGGCACGCGCGGCGTCGGCAAGACGACCCTGTCGCGCATCCTGGCCAAGTCGCTCAATTGCATCGGCCCCGATGGCACGGGCGGCATCACGGCCCAGCCTTGCGGCGTGTGCGAAGCGTGCACGGCGATCGATGCGGGGCGCTTTGTCGACTATATAGAGATGGATGCGGCATCGAACCGTGGCGTCGATGAAATGGCGCAGCTGCTCGAGCAAGCCGTGTATGCGCCAAGCAATGCGCGCTTCAAGGTCTATATGATCGATGAGGTGCACATGCTGACGAACCACGCGTTCAACTCCATGCTGAAGACGCTGGAAGAGCCGCCCGAGCACGTGAAGTTCATCCTGGCCACGACGGACCCGCAAAAGATTCCCGTGACCGTGCTGTCGCGCTGCCTGCAGTTCAACCTCAAGCAGATGCCGCCCGGCCACATCATCAGCCACCTGGACAATATCCTGGGACAGGAAGGCATCGCCTTCGAACAGCCAGCCTTGCGCCTGCTGGCCCAGGGCGCCCACGGTTCCATGCGCGACGCGCTGTCCTTGACGGACCAGGCCATCGCCTATGCGGCCGGCGAAGTCACGCTGGATGCCGTGCAAGGCATGCTGGGCGCGCTCGACCAGTCGTATCTGGTGCGCCTGCTCGATGCACTGGCGCAGCAGGATGGCGCCGATCTCCTGGCCGTGGCCGACGAGATGGCTTCGCGCAGCCTGTCCTACAACGGCGCCCTGCAGGACCTGGGCACCTTGTTGCACCGCATTGCGCTGGCGCAAACCGTGCCCGCCGCCTTGCCGCAGGATTTGCCCGAATACGCGGACATCGTGCGCCTGGCTTCCGCGTTTGACGCGGAAGAAGTGCAGCTGTTTTACCAGATCGCCGTGCATGGCCGTAATGAACTGGGCCTGGCGCCCGATGAATACGCGGGCTTTACCATGACCCTGCTGCGCATGCTGGCCTTTCGGCCCGGCATAGGCGGCGCCGATGGCGTGCCGGCTGCACCGGCCGCTGCCACGGGCAACCGTCCGGCCGCCGTGGCCGCCGCGCGCGCCGCGGCTGGGGCTTCGGCTCCCGCCGCCCGCGCCGCCACGAACAGCGTGGCCAGCCACGCCGCCGTGACACCGCCCGCCGTGGTCGCCGCCGCTGCCGCCAGCATGGCGCGCAGCGAAGCGTCGCCGCCGCGCGCGGCTGCGCCGGCGCCAGCCGCTGCACCGGCGCCGGCACCAATGGCGCCGCCGCTCGCTACGCCGCCAGCGGCTGCTCCTGCTGCGGCTGCCCCGGCCGCATCGGGCGCCCCGATCAGTTCCGCGCGCGCCGCCATCAATGCGGCGCTGGAAGCGGCCCGCGCCGCCTCGAAAGGCCGTCCGGGCAGCGCGCCGTCGGCGCCATCGTCGGCGCCCAAGCCAGCCGCACCGGTACCAGCAGTGGCGCCTGTCGCCGCTGCCCCGGCCGCGCCAGTCCAGGCAGCTCCGCCGCCACCGCCCGCCGCCGCGAAAGCGCCGGCGCCGTGGGACGACGCGCCACCCGTGGCCGTGATGGAAGCACCGGTATCCGTACCGGCGGCGGCACCGGTACGCCAGGCGCCGCCACAGCAGCAGGCGCCCGCCGCCGACGACTTGCCGCCGTGGGTCACCGAATTTTCCGACGACAGCGCCTCCGCGGCCGTGTCGGCGCCCGCCGCGCAGAGCAGCGAGCAGCCGGCCGTCATCATGCCGCAGCGTGCCGCCAAGCAAGCCGCCCCCAGCGGACCGTATGTGATCACGCCCGTGCCTGGCCTGGACTGGGATGGCAACTGGCCGGCCGTCGCCGCCGTGCTGCCCCTGCGCGGCATAGCCCAGCAATTGGCCGTGCAGGCCGAGCTGATCGAGTGCCTGCACGACGGTCACAGCACCACGTTCCGCCTGCGCGTGCCGATCGACACGTGGCGCAGTCCGGCCAACGTGGAAAAACTGGCTGCCGTGCTGAGCGAGCGCTTCGGCCGCAAGGTCAATGTCGATACGGAACTGGGCGCTGTCTGGTATACGGCCAGCGCGGAAGCGCAGGCCCACCGCGAGGCGTGCCAGCTGCAAGCGGAAGAAACCATCGCCAGCGATCCCTTCGTGCTCGACATGAAGCGTGCATTCGACGCTTTTGTCGTGCCGGGAACGATTACCCCTGCACCGGCCGGCTCCGCCGCGCCGACCCTGCATTGATGATTAACACACTCACAAACTGAATTGAACGGAGCATTCTCATGATGAAAAATCAACTGGCTGGCCTGATGAAGCAGGCGCAAGCAATGCAAGACAACATGAAAAAGGCCCAGGAACAACTGGCGCTGGTGGAAGTGGAAGGCCAGTCCGGTGCCGGCCTCGTCAAAATCGTCATGACGTGCAAGAACGACGTCAAGCGCGTCTCCATCGACCCGTCGCTGCTGGCCGACGACAAGGACATGCTGGAAGACCTGGTAGCTGCCGCCTTCAACGACGCCGTGCGCAAGGCGGAAGCGACGTCCGCTGAAAAAATGGCGGGCTTGACTGGCGGCATGAATTTGCCAGCCGGCTTCAAAATGCCATTCTGATGCAAGACCGCATGCGCTCGATCTATGGCACGGGACAAGGTTGATCCATGTCCAAGTCGCTTGAATTCCTGACCGAGGCGCTGCGGCGCCTGCCCGGCGTCGGCCCCAAGTCGGCGCAGCGGATGGCGTTTCATTTGTTGCAGCACGATAGGGAAGGCGCGGCCATGCTGTCGCGCGCCCTGTTCCAGGCCGTCGATGCCGTGCATCACTGCGGCCTGTGCAATACGTTTACCGAACACGAAGTATGCGAGACCTGTCTCGACGAAGAGCGCGACAAGCGCTTGCTGTGCGTGGTGGAAACGCCCGCCGACCAGCTGATGATCGAGCAGACGCTCACCTACAAGGGCTTGTATTTCGTCCTCATGGGGCGACTCTCTCCGCTGGACGGCATCGGCCCGAAAGATATCCACCTCGAAAAATTGCTGAACCGCGCCAACGATGGCGTGGTCGGCGAAGTGGTGCTGGCCACCAATTTCACGAATGAAGGCGAAGCCACCGCCCACTACATCAGCGAAATGCTGAAGGCGCGGGGCTTGCGCGTGAGCCGCCTGGCCCGCGGCGTGCCCGTGGGCGGCGAACTGGAATACGTCGACGCGGGCACGATTGCCCGCGCGATGCTCGACCGCAGGGCAACCTGAGCACAACATGACAACATCCTCCGCGACCACTGGTCCATTGCAAGGCATTAAAGTGCTGGAACTGGGCACCCTGATCGCGGGGCCGTTCTGCGCCCGCATGCTGGCCGAATTCGGCGCCGACGTGATCAAGATCGAGTCGCCCGATGGCGGCGACCCCATCCGTACCTGGCGCGTGCTGAAAGACGGCACCTCGCTGTGGTGGTCGGTGCAGGCACGCAACAAGAAAAGCATCACCTTGAACCTGAAGTCGCCCGAGGGCCGCGCCATCGCGCGCCAGCTGGCCCTGGAAGCGGACATCATCATCGAGAATTACCGCCCCGGCGTGCTGGAAAAGTGGGATCTCGGCTACGAGCAGCTCAGGAAAGAGAAACCGTCGCTCATCATGGTGCGCCTGTCCGGTTTTGGCCAGACGGGGCCGATGAAGGACTTGCCCGGTTTCGGCGCCATCGGCGAATCCATGGGCGGCTTGCGCTACGTGTCCGGCTTTGCCGACCGCCCGCCCGTGCGCGTGGGCGTGTCCATCGGCGACTCCGTGGCGGCCCTGCACGGCGTGATCGGCGCCATGATGGCCCTGCGCCACCGCGACGTGACGGGTGGCCGGGATGGCGGCGAAGGACAGATGGTCGACGTGGCACTGTACGAATCCGTGTTCAACCTGATGGAGTCCCTGGTGCCCGAATACGACCAGGCGGGCGTGGTGCGCGAGCGCACGGGCGGCTCGCTGCCCGGCATCGTACCCTCGAATACCTACACGACGGGCGACGGCGAAAACATCGTCATCGCGGGCAATGGCGACGCCATCTTCAAGCGCTTGATGCTGGCCATGGGCCGCATCGACATGGCGGGCGACCCGCAACTGGCGCGCAACGACGGCCGGGTGGCGCGCACGCAGGAAATCGACGACGCCATCGGCGCCTGGTGCGCCACGCACACGATAGACAGCGCGCTGGCCGTGCTGAAGGCAGCCGACGTACCGGCCGGTAAAATCTACTCGGTGCGCGACATGCTGAGCGACCCGCAATTCCTCGCCCGCGACATGTTTGAACAACACCATTTCGCCGACGGCACGCCCGTGAAATTGCCGGCGATCAGCCCGAAACTGTCCGCCACGCCGGGCAAGACGCAGTGGCTGGGGCCGACCCTGGGTCAGCACAACGACGAGGTGCTGGCGTCGCTGGGGTTTGACGCGGCCGCCATCGCGCGGCTGAAGGCCGATGGGGTGGTGTAGGTTTAGCTTGGTAAATCATCTTGACCCCAGGCAAGGGCTGGGGTCGGACCCTCAGGGTCCGACCCCGGATTCTGTCCTTTGGGTTTTATTAAGGAATATCGTGAAGCAGTCGTCCCTCCGCGCCCCCCGTGCGCGTCTGATCCCCGCGCTGGCCATCTCCATCCTCCTTTCCGCCTGCGCCAGCTTCCCCCACGACGCACCGGTCACGGGCTTGCGCCTGATCGGCGAGCAGCGCATCGCCTTGAAATACCCGTTCGAGGGCACCACGGTGGGCGGCTTGTCCGGCATCGATTACGATGCGGCCAACAAGAGCTGGGTGATGGAAAGCGATGATCGCTCGGCAATCAATCCGGCTCGCTTCTACCGCGCCACCTTGGCCTACGACAGCAAGGCGTTTACGGGCGTGACCCTGGCCAGCGTGCATTTCTTCACGCAGCTCGACGGCAGCCGCTATCCGAACCTGGCGCATGCAAAGCTGGAGCAGGGCGACCAGGTACCCGACATCGAAACCATCCGCGTCGATCCCCAGGACGGCAGCCTGTGGTACGGCAGCGAAGGCAACCGCAAGGTGGGCTTGGACCCGTTCGTGCGCCATGCCGATAGTGGCGGCCACTACCTGGCCACCTTGCCCACGCCGGCCATGTTCAAGGTTGCGAAGGATGAAATCGGTTCGCGCAATAACATGAGCTTTGAAGCGCTGTCGTTTTCGTCGGATGGCAAGAGCCTGTGGCTGGGCATGGAAGCGGCCCTGTACCAGGATGCTCCGCTGGCCACGCCGGACCACGGCTCCGTCGTGCGCATCACGCGCCTGGACCGCGCCGGCACCGTGCTGGGCCAGTACGCGTATCCGATTGAGCCCGTGGCGTCGCGGCCCGCGCCGGGGAAGGAAGCGGACAATGGCGTGTCGGAAATCCTCGCCGTCAACGATCACCAGCTGCTGGTGGTGGAGCGGGCCGGCGTGGAACACGCCGATGGCCTCTACACGAACCACGTGCGCATCTACGAGATGGAAACGCAGGGCGCCACCGATATCCAGGCCATTCCGGCGCTGGCGGGCGCCAGCTATGTGCCGGCGCGCAAGCGATTGCTGCTGGACCTGGAAAAGACCGGCCTTGAAAGAGTCGACAATATCGAAGGCATCAGCTGGGGGCCGCGTCTGGAAAACGGCCGCCGCAGCCTGGTGATGATTTCCGACGACAATTTCAACGCCCAGCAAGTCACGCAAATCCTTGCCTTCGAAGTGCTCTAGTTTCCACGCTGGCCAACTGGCCTCTCTGCCTGGCCAGCATGGCCGTGATCGTGTCGTGCGGCGACGGGTGGCCCAGGAAGTATCCCTGCGCCATGTCGCAGCCGTATTCTTCCAGCATCAGCAGTTGCTCGTCCGTTTCCACGCCCTCGGCCACCACCACCATCTTCAAGCCATGCGCCATGGCGATGATGGCGCGCGTGATGGCCGCGTTTTCCGTATCCTGCGGCAAGCCGGCAATAAAACTCTTGTCGATCTTCAAGGCCCGCACGTCGAAGCGTTTCAGGTAATTCATTGAAGAATATCCCGTGCCGAAGTCGTCGATCGACAGGTACACGCCGATGCCGCGCAATTGCTCCAGGGTTACCATGGTGGCGCGCGCATCGTCCATCAACGTCCCTTCCGTCAATTCCAGTTCCAGCAGGCGCGCGTCGAGGCCCGTGTCGGCCAGGGCCGAGAGCACGATCTGCATCAGGTTTTCATCCTTGAATTGCTTGGCCGACAGGTTCACGGCCATGCGGATGGCGCGTCCGCCGTCGCTTTGCCACGCCTTGGCCTGGTTGCACGCCGTGCGCAGCACCCATTCGCCGATCGGCACGATCAACCCCGTCTCTTCGGCCAGCGGGATGAATTCCGTGGGCGAGATGATGCCCCGTTCGGGATGGCGCCAGCGCACCAGCGCTTCCACGCCGACGATCTGCGTGCTCGGCACGTCGATCTGCGGCTGGTACAGCAGATACAGCTCGTTGTTCTGCAAGGCTTTGCGCAGGCCCACTTCCATCTTGACGTGGCTCATGATTTCCATCGTCAGCGAAGAGCTGTACAGCTTGGCGTTGTTCTTGCCGCAGTTCTTCGCGTGGTACATGGCCGTGTCCGCATATTTGAGCAGCGAGTTGCAGTCCTCGCCATCTTCCGGATACAGCGAGATGCCGATGCTGGCCGTGACGAAAATCTCGTGTCCTTCGATCATGAAGGGCCGGCGCATGGCTTCTTTCACGCGATGCGCCACGTTGAGCGCGTCCTCCACCCGCTCCAGGTCGGGAATCAGGATCGTGAATTCGTCGCCGCCCAGGCGCGCCAGGTTGCTGCCGCCGGAGATGCCGTCGAGTTCATACTCTGCGCGCAGCACCAGGTCGCTGGGGCGGATGGTTTCGCGCAGGCGTTCGGACACCACCTTGAGCAAATGGTCGCCCACGTCGTGTCCCAGGGTGTCGTTGATGCGCTTGAAAGCGTCGAGGTCCATGAACAGCACGGCGAATTTCTTGTCGTGTTCCTTCGAGCGCACCAGTTCGCGCTCCAGCGTTTCCAGGAACGCTTGGCGGTTGGGGATGCCCGTCAGGCTGTCGCAATAGGCGAGGCGGCGGATCTGCTCCTCCGTGCGCTTGCGCTCGCTGATGTCGCGCACCAGGCCCAGCACTTCATCGGCCCCCGTCGCCACCAGGCGCGCCTCGAAATGGCGCGTGCTGTCTTCGTGCGTGAGCGTGTAGTCGACCGAGCCGATATGCTGCGTGGCCAGCACGGCGTGCGCCTGGTCCAGCAGGCGCGCGGCGATTTCGGGCGGCAGCACGTCGCGGATATGGCTGCCCACGCAGTCGCTGAGGGAAAAGCCGGCGCTGGCGTCGTGCCCCTGTTCGTAGTCGAGATAAAAGCCTTCGCGGTTCAGGCGGAAGAAGGTGTCGGGGATGGCGGCCAGCACGGCGCGGTTGTGCGCGTCGGCGATGCGCAGGCGGGCGATGGCGTCGCTGGCGCGCAGCACGTACAGCACGCGGTGGCCGAGGATGGGCCAGTTGATGGGCTTGGAAATGAAATCCGTGGCGCCCACCTCGTAGGCGCGCGTGACGGCTTCCAGTTCGTCGCCGCCCGTGACCATGATGATGGGCACCGTGCCGCCCACTTCCTGGTGGCGGATTTCGCGGCATACGGCAAAGCCGTCCATGGCCGGCATGTCGACGTCGAGCATGACCAGGTCCGGCCCGCTGTGCTTGTAGCTGGCCAGGGCCTGCACGCCGTCTTCGGCCTCGATCACGTCCAGGCCCACCTGCGTGAGCATTTGCCGCATCAGCAAGCGCATCACGGGATCGTCGTCGGCCACCAGCACCAGGCCGCGGGGAGGGGAGAGGGGCGCTGTCATGTCAGTGTTCCTTCACGAGGATGGCGTTCAGCGATTCGCGTACGGCCAGGAAGGCCTGCTGCATTTCTTGCAGCAGGGGAGCTGCGCCCTCGGTTCTGCCGGCGCGGCCCAGTTTTTCCATCTCCTTGCACAGCTGCGCCAGGCCGTCGGCGCCCACGTTGGCGCTGCCCGACTTGAGGCTGTGCGCCACCTTGCGCAGCGCTTCCGCATCCGCGCCGGCAATCGCTTCGCGCATGGCGCTCAATTGGCGCGGCGTCTCGCCGGTAAAGGCGAGGATGACCCGTTCGAGCAGCGCATCGCCATCCGTGCCGGACAGGGCGCGGATGTTTTCCAGCGCCTGCCGGTTCAGCGGCTGGGCCGATGTCGCGGAGGCAGGCGCAGGCGGCGGCACTGCGGGCGGCGCCTCCTGCGGCGTGTGTGACTGAAGCGCTTCGCTGTGGTGCACGGTGGCCGCGCGCGGCAGGGTGATCCAGCGGGCGATCGTGTGGCCCAGGTCTTGCTGCGTGAACGGTTTGCTCAGGTAATCGTCCATGCCGGCCGCCAGGCATGCTTCGCGGTCGCCCTGCAGCGCATTGGCCGTGATGGCGACGATGGGCAGCACGCGCGCGTGGCCGCACTGCTGTTCGTGGCGGCGGATTTCCGCCGTGGCGGCAAAGCCATCCATCACCGGCATCTGGCAATCCATCAAGATCAAATCGAAATCCTCGGCCTGCGCCGCCTGCAAGGCTTCTTCGCCGTTGCGCGCGCAGACGACGTCCAGGCCCAGGCTGTCGAGCATGGCCAGCGCCACTTCCACGTTGACGGCATTGTCCTCGGCCAGCAGTACGCGGCGGCGCTGGCGCCGGCCCACCTGGCGCGCCGTGTGCGGCGGATGGATGCGCAGGCTGTCGCTGGCGCGTGGCGGCGTGACGATGCAGTCGAACAGGTCGCATTCGCGGGCCGGCTTGATCAGCTGGAAGGCCACGCCCGCCTCGCGCCGCTGCACGGGATCGGCCGCCGCCTGTTCCGTGCTCAGCAGCAGTAATTTGAGGTCGGCCAGCAGCGGATCGCTCTTGATGTTGGCGGCCAGGGCCAGGCCGCTGGTGCGCGGCAATTCCATGTCCAGCAGGGCTACGGCATACGGCGTGCCCGCCTGGGCCGCCGCGCGCAGCTTGCCCAGGCAGTCGCTGGCCGTGCCGGCGCTGTCGCTGACGATGTGCCAGCTGGCCAGTTGCCGCT
Organism: Janthinobacterium sp. SUN128; assembly: GCF_030587275.1. Classification (NCBI taxonomy): domain Bacteria; kingdom Pseudomonadati; phylum Pseudomonadota; class Betaproteobacteria; order Burkholderiales; family Oxalobacteraceae; genus Janthinobacterium; species Janthinobacterium sp. SUN128. The sequence continues at coordinate 107,793 of NZ_JAPWHY010000001.1, forward strand.
CCAGCACGGCGCGCGTGGCGGGTGTGTGGTCGACGATCAAGGCGCGTAACCCTCGCGTGGTTTTCAGGTTGAAGGACGGGTCGTCGCTGTCGACCCGCCGCTTATCGAAATTTACTTCGAACCAGAAGATCGAGCCTTGCGTTAAAGCATTATCAACGCCGATAGTGCCGCCCATCAGCTCCACCAGCTGTTTCGAGATCGTCAGCCCCAGGCCCGTGCCGCCGTGCTTGCGCGTGGTCGAACCGTCCGCCTGCGAGAACGATTCGAAGATGCGCGTCTGCGCCTCGTTCGACACGCCGATGCCCGTGTCGTGCACCTCGAAACGCAGGCCCACGCTGGGCGCGTCTTCGCTGCACACGGTCACTTTCACCGTGACCTTGCCCGTTTCCGTGAACTTGATGGCGTTGCCCAGCAGATTGACGATGATCTGGCGCAAACGGTTAGGGTCGCCGCAGATGGCGATCGGGATGTCGTAGGCGATATCGAATTCCAGGCTGATGTTTTTCGCTTCCGCCTGCGGCGCGAACACGTGTTCTATGTCGTCGAGCAATTCGCGGAAATTGAAGCGGATGTATTCCACGCTCAGCTTGCCCGCCTCGATCTTGGAAAAGTCGAGGATGTCGTTGATGATCACCAGCAGATTCTGTCCCGAGCGCTGCACCATGCTCGTGTAGTGGCGCTGCTGCGGGCTCAAAGGGCTGGCCAGCAGCAGTTCCGTCATGCCCAGCACGCCATTCATCGGCGTGCGGATTTCATGGCTCATGGTGGCGAGGAAGGCGCTTTTCGCGTGACTGGCCGCCTCGGCCGCATCCTTGGCCTTTTCCAGCTGCGCCGTGCGCACGCCCACCTGGCGTTCGAGCTGGTCGCGGTAATTGGCCAGGGTGCTGTCGCGGCTGTCGATCTGCGCCAGCATGTCGTTGAAACTGTCGATCAGCACGCCCAGCTCGTCGCTGCGCTGGTGCGCGATGCGGTGGCTGTAGGTCTGGCTGCTCGACACTTTTTGCGCGGTATCGATCAGCTTGGTGATCGGTTCGGCGATCACGCTCTTGAAGCGCCGCGCGAGGAACACGGCGATCAGGAAGGACAGCACGGTGGCGCCGCCAATGGCGCCTACGTTGCGGCCGATGTCGCGCCACATGTGGTTCAGGTCCGCCTCGATCAGCACGGCACCGATGATCTGTTGCGGCTCGCCTGGCCGGTAGACGGGACGGTACAGGCGCATGCCGGGCGCCAGGGTCGTGCCCGAGCCTTGCGTGACGGGCTGCACGGCCATGTCGGCCAGCAAGGCCGGGTCCATGTCTTCCGGCGCCGGCAGGCCGTCCGCATGCTGCGGCGCGCGGTACAGGGCGAACAAACGCCCGCCCTTGTCGAACAGGGCCGCCTGGGCCACCTCGTCGCGCGCGGACAAGGCCGCCAGCACCTGTTCCGCCTGCCCCTGCGCCGATTTACCCGCCAGCAAAGGCACCGCGCCGGCCGCACCGATCACGCCCGCCAGCGACAGCAATTGCTTGCCTTCATCGTTCTTGTGGCTGAGCACGGACGTCAGCGCAAACGCCACGAACACCAGCAGCAGCGCGCAGCCCGATGACAGTACCGAAATCATGGTCAGCTTCTGGCTGATGCTGGAGCGTTGGAAATTGAACATGCGTCGCTGCTTCCCCGGTCGCCCGTTGACTGTTATTTAATTCCTATTGGAAAAATATAGACGCGAAGACACACCCAGATGTTGATGTGGGTCTAAGGGAAGAGAGGGGAGGGGAACTTATACGAGAGGAAATGAATGGGGCGGTCTCACAAGACCGCCCTCAAATTATTGCTGAGCAACAACACCTGACTCAGCCGTAGCGAGCGGAAGGGAGAGGTGGCCGAGAAGCGCAACCGTACTTTAGTACGGTGAGCATCGCAAGCCGCCTATACCGACGCGCAGTAGGCTGGGTCAGGTGTCCGCTAACAGCAACCGCCACGCTTGCCGGCGCCACCATAGCGGGCTTCCTGCCGTTCGCGGAAGAACTCTTCATACGTCATCATCGGCTCGCCGGGATGGGTGACTTCCCGGTGGGCCACGTAGGTGTCGTACTCGGGCAAGCCGCACATCAGCCGCATGCTTTGCCCCAGATACCGACCCGCCTTGATGATTTCGTCTATCATCATTGCACCGTGGGCATGGCCTGGAACGGCGTTTCCTTGGTGCTCGGACGGCTGTCGGCGCGCGCCTTCATGATGGTGCGGATGCCGAAGAACAGCACGCTGATCACGACGATGACGAAGAAGGCGGCCAGGCCGGCGTCCAGGTAATCGTTGAAGATGATCTGTTGCATCTGTGCCACCGACTTGGCCGGCGCCAGCAGGGTGCCTTCATCGAGTGCCGCCGAATATTTCTTGGCGTGCGCGAGGAAGCCGACGCGCGGGTTGGCGTCGAAAATCTTTTGCCAGCCGGCCGTCAGGGTACACAGCAGCAGCCAGATCGTCGGCGTGATGGTCACCCACGCATACTGGCCACGCTTCATCTTGAACAGCACGCAGGTGCCGAGGATCAGCGCGATGGCCGCCAGCATCTGGTTGGCGATGCCGAACAGCGGCCACAGGGTGTTGATGCCGCCCAATGGATCGACCACGCCCTGGTACAGGAAGTAGCCCCAGGCCGCCACGCACAGGCCCGTGGCCAGCAGGTTGGCGATGACGTTTTCCGTCTGTTTCAAAGCTGGCACGAAGCTGCCCAGCAAATCTTGCAGCATGAAGCGGCCGGCACGCGTACCCGCATCGACGGCCGTCAGGATGAACAGCGCTTCGAACAGGATGGCGAAGTGGTACCAGAAGGCCATCATGGCCTTGCCGCCGATGGCGCCGGACAGAATCTGCGCCATGCCGACGGCCAGGGTCGGTGCGCCGCCGGCGCGCGAGATGATGCTGTGCTCGCCCACGTCCTTGGCCGTTTGCGTCAGCATGTCCGGCGTCACATAGAAGCCCCACTGCGAGATCGCCTGTGCGGCGGACTCGGCTGTCGTGCCGATCAGGGCGGCCGGGCTGTTCATGGCGAAATAGATGCCCGGCTCGATGGTCGAGGCGGCCACCAGGGCCATGATGGCCACAAACGATTCCATCAGCATGGCGCCATAGCCGATGAAGCGGGCGTGGCTTTCGTTCTCAATCATCTTCGGCGTGGTGCCCGAGGAAATCAAGGCGTGGAAGCCGGAGACGGCGCCGCAGGCGATCGTGATGAACAGGAAGGGGAACAGATTGCCCGACCAGACGGGGCCGGAGCCGTCGATGAACTTGGTCATGGCCGGCATTTTCAGGTACGGCGCAACGACGATGATGCCGATGGCCAGGCCCAGGATGGTGCCGATTTTGAGAAAAGTAGACAGGTAGTCGCGCGGTGCCAGCAGCAGCCACACGGGCAGCACGGAAGCGATGAAGCCGTAGCCGATCAGCATCCACGTCAGTTCCGTGCCCGTGAACGTGAACATCGGGCCCAGCACGGCGTGTTCCTGCACGTACTGGCCGCCGATGATGGCCAGCATCAGCAAGACAAAACCGATGATGGAAATTTCGCCGATGCGGCCCACGCGGATGAAGCGCGAATACACGCCCATGAACAGCGCGATGGGGATCGTTGCCATCACGGTGAAGCTGCCCCATGGGGAACCGGTCAGCGCCTTGACGACGATCAATGCCAGTACGGCCAGGATGATGACCATGATCATGAAGCAGCCCAGAAGCGCAATCATGCCGGGAATTTCGCCCAGTTCAGCCTTGATCAGGTCGCCCAGCGAGCGGCCATCGCGGCGCATGGAAATGAACAGCACGATGAAATCCTGCACGGCGCCCGCAAACACCACGCCCGCCAAGATCCACAGCATGCCGGGCAGATAGCCCATCTGCGCGGCCAGCACGGGGCCGACCAGGGGGCCGGCGCCGGCGATCGCCGCGAAATGGTGGCCGAACAACACATATTTATTCGTCGGCACGTGATCGAGGCCATCGTTGTGCTTGAAAGCCGGCGTCATGCGGCGCGCGTCCAGGCCCAGCACCTTGTCGGCGATGAACAGGCTGTAGAAACGGTAGGCGATCAGATACACGCAGACGGCGGCGATGACGATCCAGATCGCGCTGATCGGTTCGCCACGTTGCAGGGCGACGACGCCCAGAGACCCGGCGCCTGCCAGCGCAAGCGCTGCCCAGCCCAGTTGTTTGAAAATGCGGTTCATGCTTCCTCCAGAGATTGACGGGCGCTGTGCCGTGCGATGATGTGTGCTGCCGAGCCTGGTCGTCGCCAGTTTGGGTGTGAATTGGTTGTTTGCAGCTTATGGCGAGTATTCAGGAATCGTATAATTGCCGCAAGCGCACGACTACGCAGTAACGCTCAGTATTACTACGCAGACCGATCGCCGTGCCGCGACGTAAAATCACGCATTCCCACCAGCATCGACGCCGCCGGAGCGCCAGGCCATGAAACTCAGACAGAAAGTCATCTTCCTGGCCATCACGCCGCTGATCCTCGCCCTGTGCGCCATCGCATTTGCCGTGCGGCACCAGGCCATCACCCTGGCCGAGCAGCAGCGCGCCACCATCCAGCAGGCGTATTTGGCCAGCAAGGAAGCTGAACTCAAGCATTACGTGACCCTGGCCAGCCATTCCATCGCTTCCCTGTACCAGTCGGGGCGCAAGGATGCCGCTACGCAAGAGGAGGCCAAGCGCATCCTGTCCGCCCTCAGCTATGGCGACGACGGCTATTTCTTCATCTATGATTTGCAGGGCAAGTCGCTGATGCATCCGCGCCAGCCCGAACTGGTGGGGCAGAATCTGTGGCAATTGCGCGACGCCGAGGGCAATCTGACCATCCAGCGCCTGATGCAGCGGGCGAAGAGCGGCGGCGGCTTCGAGCGCTACAACTGGATCAAGCCGTCGACGAACAAGTCCGCCCCCAAGCTCGGCTATGTGATCTTGATGCCGGAATGGGGCTGGATGATGGGCACCGGCATTTATATGGATGACGTGGACCAGGCGCTGGCCAAGGTTGACGCCCAGCAGTCGCGCAATATCCGCTCGACCATGGAACTGATCGCCGCCATCGCCATCCTCGGCTCCCTGCTGGTGGCCGCCTGCGGCCTCGTGCTGAACCTGCGCGAATTGCGGGTGGCCGACGCCAAGCTGAAAGTGCTGGCGCAGCGCGTGGTGGAATCGCAGGAAGAAGAGCGGGCGCGGCTGTCGCGCGACTTGCATGACGGCATCAGCCAGTGGCTGGTGTCCATCAAGCTGCAGATCGAGGCGGGCATCGCGCGCCTGGCCGGCAATGCAGAACAGAAAGACAAGGCGCCCGCCACCTTCGAGCGGGCCGCCGAGCAGTTGAACAAGGTGCTGGGCGAGGTGCGGCGCATTTCGCACAACCTGCGCCCGGCCATCCTCGACGACCTGGGCCTGGCCGCCGCGCTCGACCACCTCGTGCATGAATTTAACGACAGCAGCAGCGCGCAAGCCAGTTTCACGGCCAGCCCGGCGGCGGCGGGCGAGGGCTTGCCCGACATGGTCAATACCGTATTGTTCCGCATCGCCCAGGAAGCGCTGACCAATTGCGAGCGCCATGCCCACGCCCGCGGCGTGGAAGTGAGCTTGCACGAGGCGGGCAAGGCCGTGGAATTGCGCATCCAGGATAATGGCGGCGGCTTCGATTTCGATGGCATCGCCCTGCATCCGCAGCGCGGCATCGGTCTGCGCAACATGACGGAACGCATGGAAGCCATCGGCGGCAGCCTGCACATCACCTCGTCTGCGGCCGGTACCCTGGTGCTGGCGCGGCTCGCCCTTCCACCCTCACACTGATAGATACACATGACCGAGAAGATCAACATCCTGCTGGTGGACGACCATCCCCTCGTACGCGACGGCTTGCGCGCGCGCCTGGAAGCGGTGGCGCATTTCGACGTGGTGGCCGAGGCGGGCGGCGCCGACGAGGCGTTGCTTCAGGCGCGCGCGCACCAGGTGGATCTCGTGTTGATGGATATCAATATGCGCGGCATCAACGGCATCGAAGCGACGGCGCTGTTCAAGCAGGCGTTTCCGCAGATTGCCGTGCTGATCCTGTCCATGCACGACAAGCTCGAGTATGTGTCGCAAGCCATCGCCGCCGGCGCGCGCGGCTATGTGCTTAAAGATGCACCAGGGAAAGATATTGTGTTCGCCATCGAGACGGTGATGTCCGGCGGTATTTATTACAGCGCGGCCCTGGCGCGGCAGCTATCCCGGCCGCAGGTGCACGATTCCTTCCTCACCACGCGCGAACAGCAAGTGCTGCAGCACATCGCGGCGGGCCAGTCGAACAAGCAGATCGCCCGCGACCTGGACCTGAGCGTGCGCACGGTGGAGACGCACCGGCTGAACATCAAGCGCAAGCTGGGCATCGAAGGGCAGGCCGAATTGATCAAATATGCGGTCGAGCACGCGCATGGCGGCAGCGCCTGAGAATGCGCGCGCCGTGCCGTGTTTTTGTCAAACCCGCATGGCAGGCGGGTCTCGCGGGGGAATGTTCTTTTTGAATATTTATTGCCAAAATTAAACTGTTTCATGGGTGAGATTCGGATAGAATGATTCTCGCTGTCGAAATGGCATCCCTGTCGGGCCAGGGTTGCCAATGCTGGTCAGTTTATTTACTATGGCGCCCTACCCACACTGAGATACCGATGTCAGCGTCTGAATCAAACCTGTTTCCGTTGGTGGGATTACAAGCAGTGGCCAATGCTCATAACGAGTGGGTCGCTGTCACCCTGCATGTACCGCAGGCCTCGACGGCGCCGCTGCTGGCAGCGCTGGCCGCTGCCGATGCGTATGCCTTCCTGGCGCCGCTCGACTGCATCATTCCCCTGGCCGATCCGCATGGCGTGGACGAGGCCGTGCTGGCGCAACTGGCGCCGCAACGCACCATCTTCCGTTTGCCGGCCCATCTTGCCGGCGACAAGCAGATCCAGAAAAAATGCCAGCAATGGCGCGACGCCGGCTACCGCCTCATCCTCGATGGCGCCGATGCCGGTCCCGTGGCGGCGGCGCAAGTCGACGCGCGCGCGCTGAGCTTTGACGCGTCCGGCGCGCGCCCGGCCCTGCACCAGTTGCTGCCCTTGGCTGGGCCGCACTTGGCCTACAACATCGCCGACGCGGAGCAGCTTGCTGTCTTGCAAGAACTCGGCGTGAGCTGGTTTGCTGGCGACTACGCCCTGCACCATGCGCGTCAGCAAAGCGAGCCGGAAGACGCCACGTCGCGGCGCCGCCTGCTGGCGCTGCTGGGTTTACTGGCCCGCGATGCCGACGCGCACGAGCTGGAAGTGCCGCTCAAGCAAGATCCGTCGCTCAGCTATCATTTATTGAAACTGGTCAACTCAGCCGCCTTCGGCTTCACGGCGCCGATTACCAGCTTCAGCCAGGCCATCACCCTGCTGGGCCGGCGCCAGCTGCAGCGCTGGCTGCAACTGCTGTTGTATGCGCGGCAACAGGACGATGGCAAGATTCACGCGCTGCTGCCGCTGGCGGCCGTGCGCGCGGCGCAGATGGAAGCGCTGTGCCAGCTGCGCGGCGGCGACCGCGACGCGCAGGACCTGGCCTTCATGGCGGGCGTGTTTTCGCTGCTCGACGTCCTGCTGGGCATGCCGATGCAGGAAATCATCGCCACCCTGAATCTGGCGCCGGAAGTGAGCGCCGCCTTGCTCGAACGCAATGGCGAACTGGGCACCTTGCTGGCGCTGGTCGAAAGCGCCGCGCCGCCGCCCGAGGGCCTGCGCCGCGCCGGCATCGATGGAGAAACCTATTGGCGCAGCCTGCTGCAGGCCTACCAATGGGCCATCCAGGTCAGCCGGAACCTCTAGCATGACCCTGTTTCCGGTGTCGGATTTCCTCGGTGACAGCGCCGCCCTGTGCGACGCCGTCGTGCGTTTGCGCGGCCCTGCGCTGGTGGCCGAGCTGGGCCGTATCGCCAGCGCCGTGATGGTCAGCCCGCATGGCCGCTTCCTGCCTGCGGCCAGCATGGACGCCGCTGCGCCGGCCGCGCTGTTTCCCGACGATACGCCCGCCTTGCTGCAGGAAATCAGTTTCGACGGCCACTGCTTCGGCCATTACAGCGTGGCGGGGCGCCCGCTGTATAACGACGCTGACCGCCGCCACCTGGCCAGCCTGGCATCGTTGACGGCCGGCGTCTTGCAAGTGCATTCGCTGGCGCAACGCTCGACCCATGCCTACGCGCAAGTCGAAGCCTTGCTGGCGCAGCAGACGCAAATCCTCGACCAGTTGCACGAATCCGTGCTGACGATGGACTTGACCGGCTACATCACCAGCTGGAACAAGGGCGCCGAGCGCCTGTTCGGCTACACCTCGGTGGAAGCCGTGGGGCGCAACATCCTGTTCCTGTACGACGACGAAGACACGGGTTTCCACGACGCCTTCCTGGAGCAGGGAGGGCGCCTGATGGAGGTGCGCCGCCGAAAGAAGTCGGGCGAGATCTTCTGGGCCAGCCTGTCCTTGTCGCCGCTGCAAGACCTGGACGACAAGCCCATCGGACTCATCGCCTACCTGACGGACATCACGGAGCGCAAGCTGGCCGAAGAGCGCCTGCACCACCTGGCCTATTACGACCCCCTGACCAGCCTGCCTAACCGTACCTTGCTGGCCAAGCTGGTCGACCAGGCCCTCAGCGTGGCGCAGCGCAGCAAGATGCTCGGCTGCGTGCTGTTCATCGACTTGAACCGTTTTAAACTGATCAACGACACCCTGGGCCGGCGCATCGGCGACGAATTGCTGCGGCAAGTCTCGCTGCGTTTCCGCCACGCCTTGCGCGACCAGGACCTGGTGGCGCGCCTGGGTGGCGACGAGTTCGCCGTCGGCCTGTTCGACATCGGCCAGCATTTCGAGGCCAGCATGGTGGCGCAAAAGCTGCTGGCCTCGCTGGTGGAACCGTTTTTGATCGAAGGCCACGACTTGCGCGTGGGCGCCAGCATCGGCATCAGCGTGTATCCGCAAGACGGGCAGGACGCGGAAACCCTGCTGCGCCTGGCCGATATCGCCATGTACCGGGCCAAGCAGGACAGCGGCGGCGAAGCGGAAAGCGTGGCCTTCTACAGCCAGGACATGAACCTGGGCATGCAGGCGCGCATGCGGCTGGAAACAGGCTTGCGCCAGGCCCTGTCTGAGCAGCAACTGTTGCTGCATTACCAGCCAAAGTATGCCTTGGCCAGCGGGCGCATCATCGGCGCCGAAGCCCTGGTGCGCTGGCACCACCCGCAGCACGGCATGATCCCGCCCGCCGAGTTTATTCCTTTGGCCGAATCGACGGGGCTGGTGGTGCAAGTGGGCGAATGGGTGCTGGAAGCGGCCTGCGCCCAGGCGCAAGCGTGGAAACTGGCCGGCCTGCCGCCGATCCGCCTGGCCGTCAACGTGTCCGCGCGCGAATTCACGGCAGCCCTGCCCGCCAGGGTGGCCGCGACCCTGGCCCGCTACGGCCTGGAAGCGGCCTGGCTGGAGCTGGAAATCACGGAAAGCACCCTGATGCACAACATCGAGAGGGTCATCGGCATCATGGACCGCATCACGGCGCTGGGCGTGGCCCTGTCGCTGGACGATTTCGGCACTGGTTACTCAAGCTTGTCCTACCTCAAGCGTTTCCCCATCGACACATTAAAGATCGACCGCTCGTTCACCACCGGCATTCCGACAGATGCCAGTGACTGCGCCATCGCCAGCACCATCATCAGCATCGCCCAGCAGCTGCACCATAAAGTCATCGCGGAAGGCGTGGAAACGGCGGAGCAGCTGGCCTTCCTGAAGAGTTCTGGCTGCGACGAAGTACAGGGCTACCTGTTCTCGCGGCCGTTGCCGGCGGGGGAGTTCGAGAAGGCGCTGCGCGAGAACTGGGGCGTGTAGCCCAGGCGTGCCGCCTCCTTGCTATGAGGGAAAAGAGCCGCGACAGTTCTAGTCATTGGTAAGCCACGGACCTTTATGTATAATGCTGCCATCTGGAAGCGTGGCCGAGTGGTTGAAGGCACTAGTCTTGAAAACTAGCGACGGGTTAAACTGTTCGTGAGTTCGAATCTCACCGCTTCCGCCAGAATTGCAGAATAAGTCCTTGTTTTTAAAGGACTTATTTTTTTCGATCTATTTTTTATCAAAAAGACAATATTTCTTTTCTTTTCTTAAAGTGACTAGTTACGGAAGTGATTTCCGCAACTAGTCACTTTTCAATGAAGTAGCGGTTCTTAGGAGAAGCGTATGAGTGCCCAGTTTGATATAAGTGTTCCAGATCGCTACGATGTTTTGCAACGCAAAGTACCTGGGCAGCTTGCCCAAATTATTTCCCCAGTGAAAACAGCACTTGACCACGTCGACGCGGTTCATTCTGATATGAGAGCCTCGTCTAGAGGAGCGTTTCTGATTTTAAGGGGTGATTCTGGGACAGGTAAGTCAACTTTTATCCATACCGTAGGTTTATTTAGAAATAATGTTGAGACGCTAACGGTTGGAAAAAATGAGGATATAAGTGACACGCTTTCAAAATTGCCTTTGGCAACTGGGGATCTTCGAATCGTAGTTTTTGAAGGCAGAGAAGCGCTGACAGATGTTTCGAAAGAATTGCTCGAAAAATCAATACATGCGATTAATTCCTTCGTCAGAACGGCCGAAGGTGAACGAACTTTGATCGCTTGGCCCGTTAATAGAGATGACTTAGCTAACCAGCTGGCGAGGTTGGCGAGCGAAATTGGAGCCGAAGCGCTTGTAGGGCTTGGTGATCCTATATACAGGTTTCCTGGGCCGGATAAGTCCGATTTTATAAATATTGCGAATAAAACTATTGCACTCTTGAATCAAGGTGAAACTATACATGATCTTGGTATATCGACCACTCGTGCAGAAGAGCTGATTGAATTAACATCAACAATAGGGACATATCTGGGAATGATCAGGAGGGACCTCATTGCTAATAGAGGTGCACTTACTGTACTCGCTCAAAAGGATGTGTGCCGTATTTGGATTGTAGTTCTGGCAGGAAACGAACCAGATAGTGATATTGATGGAATAACAAGGGGTACGATGTATTCGGCAGATATTGATCGAATGCTCTCTGTTACACAAGCCAATATTGTTGAGGAACTAAAACAGTTTCCAGAAAAACTTGGTTTGTTGGGAACTTTTTTTGATGCTCGTGTTTTGCATATTCCGGTATTGGCGGCGCTAGCGGCCGTAAGGACGTACGCGTCCCCTGAACTTAAGGCAACCATGAAGGCGAATGGCATGACAGTAGCTTCTGATAAAAAAGTTCATGAACGTCTTGGAGGCACCAATTTAGTATCCTCGTTTAAAAATCAACCAATTGGTGTGCGGAAGGTAGGCGGTAAGACTGGGTCAAACTCGATAACTGCATTTGAAAAGCTTACCGCGATTGCCGCAGCAAATGATATTGCGTTAAACAGGGCGATTGCAGAGGCGCTTAAAAATATGGGCGTTATTGAAAGTTACGAAGTGGAGCAAGATTTTGGACTCGGCTTAACGAGACGGACTGATATCGTCGTAAAGGTAGCTGGTTCAATGGTTCGACTTGAGCTTATGTGGCGCAAAAAAACTGGTCGTGCCGATATATCTAACTATGTCCTTACGAAGCTTTTTAACTATGGCAAAGCTATTGGTTACTTAGCATAATTACGATCCAGCCATGATTGGCTGGATCGAATTCGGTCCTTAGCGTGTCGGCCGAACTGCTTGGCCAATTCGTCGATATACCTTTTCCGTGATGACTTTTTCGCTATGTCCCAGCAGGGAGCTGGCGGCGCCAAGGTCGGCAATGTCGCTGGCAGAGCGTGCTCGGATATCGCGGAACTGGAAGGCCTTGATGCGGCTGGCCAGCTCTTCGTCGCCAGCCTTTAGCGCCAGTTCCGCCGCAGCTTTCCGGGCGCCATCGAAGCGCAGGCGCAAATGCCACTTCTTGACTTGGCAACCATTCGGCAGCGCGACGATGAAGGTAGTGCGCGGCCGGTGCGGGCGCGCGTGGATGCGCTCGATGACCTTCGCCAGTTCGGACTTGATGCCGTCGTGCTCGAGCACGATGCGCAGCAGCTTGTTGCTCTTGCCCTGGCGCACCTGCAATGCCCCATTCTTCAAATCGCCGTCGCGCATCTTGAGCACGTCCGCAGGCCGCTGGCCGGTCAGGTAGTTCAGGTCCATGGCGTCCTGCAGCTCTTCACAGCCAGCGTTTCGCACCGCATCCCACACGGCTTTGTCGGCATAGAAGTCGCGCGGCACCTCCTTATTTTTGCGCACGCCCCGGCATGGGTTCTCGCGCTTGGTGTAGCCCCATTCCCGTGCCATATTGAACACATGCGACAGCAACGCGATTTCGCGGTTGGCGCGCACCTTGGCGCTGCGCGCGTCGCGGTAGCGGGCAATGTCCTGCGGCGTGATGGCATCGATGGGCGCGCTGTCGAAGACCGGGCGCAGCTGGCTCAACGAGCTTGAGTTCTCGCGTTGCGTGCTTGGCGCTTTGCCGGGCAGTATGTCCCGGACGTATTGCGCAAACACATACTCCATCAGCGTGGCGTCGGTCGGGACAGGCTTGCACTCGTATTCTGCCCACAGGCGCTTGGCCTCGACCAGATCCGTGCCCAGCGGGTATTCCTTCCTGTTCCCGGCATCGTCCCGGCCGTTGTAGTAGTAGCCGGTCCATGTATCGCCGGACTTGAGCTTGCGCACGCGCCGCAGCATGCGCGGGGGGAGTTTGTAGCCAGTGCTCTTAGGTCGCATAGTTTTCTTTCTTTTAACGTACTTTGGACAGGTCCGGCGCCCAGGCCGGCGTGCTCACCAGGCTGGCGGGATTGATGCCGCTCAAGCGCAGCCTGGCGTACAGTCGCCCGATGATGGGCGCGCCGGCGCGGTTCTTGATGAAGGTCCAGCCGTTTTGCTGCAGCCATTTGATCTGATCCACTTTCCGGCAGCAGCCTGAAATGGTTTCCAGCTCTTCCGCAGTCAGGGTTTCGGACTGGATGGAATTGTCAAAAAGGTTATTCATTGGATGCCGCTCTCGTTATTGCGGGGTTGCATGCCTTGCTTTTGCTCGTTGCCAAGGCGAACGCTTCGGCCTCGGTATATTGGGGAACTTCGGCGCCGATCTTGCGGAAGTCTCTTAGCCTGCAAAATTCTTTATAGTCGGCGTCCTCGATCAAGGCCGCCACGGCAGGTAATGAGCGTTCCGCCGTCATGCTGGGTACCCGACAGGCGCGACAGCCTTCTTGATCGCTTCGATGGCGGCCAGCGGCACCGCGCGGAACATGCCGGGCCACTGGTGGTCTAGCTCCACCCACGCATGCAGCTCGCCATTGCCCACGTCGCGGCGCAGGTCGTTGACGGTGCCGGCCTGGTAGCCTTCGTCGGTATCGAAGGTCACGCGGTCGCCCAGGGCGATTTGCCGCGGCGAATTGGTCGAAGTGTTCAGCATTGCGGTGCTCCTTTCAGTTTGGCTGTAACGCCGCACACGCCGAAGTGGTCGAGGGCGGCCTGGATCGCGTCGCCGCTGGAAGCGGCAATCGCGGCGTATTCAAAGCGTTCGGTTTGCGTGCGAACGATCACGGCATATGTGCTCATGTGCCATTTCCTTCATTGGGTGGGTTGTCGGGGACGATCAGCCGGGGATACGGGCAGGCGTTGACGGCCGCCCAGGCTGCAATCAATGCGGTTTTTGCCTCGTCAGGCAGGTCAGGCATGGGCGCCGCTGGCGGCGTGGCCGGGGAAGGGCGGTCGGGGTGCGTACAGTTATTTACACGAGTCCGAGGAACGGCGACCCCAACAGCCACCGCGCGCCCGCCTGTGGCCTGTACTGGCGTCCACGTATGGCGTACGGACTTGAAGACCACGCCGATGAGGTCGCTGCAGCGCACGCCGTAGGGCGTGGTGCGCAGCGTTTCGCCGTAGCGGCCGATGACGGTTTTTTCGTCCTTGGCCAGGGTGACGACCAGCTCCTTGCGCGGCACCAGGGCGCCGCCCTGGGCGCGCAGGTATTCGGCCCAGCAGGCGCGCTTTTCGCCGTCGATCTTTTGCACGGCGTCCCAGGCGCGGCGCATGGCGGCCGGCGCCTCGTTGAGCATGCTTTCCTCGATGCGGCGCAGTTCGCGCCACACGGTGACCGGTGCGCCGCCCCATTGCTGGAATTGGCGGATGCCCCAGCACGCGGCCCAGGACTCGACGCGCGCCGATGGCGTCAGCTCGACATCGCCTTCGGTGTCGGCCGTGACGACATAGCCTTCTTTCGTCTTGTGCTCGGCCACGCCGTCGATGTTCTTGGCCACGTACTTGGCGATGTAGCCGGCGGCGCTGCCCTTCGCCCAGTCGATGCGTTTGACGTCCAGGCGGCGCGCGAAGGCGCCCGGTTCGCCACGGTCCACGCGCCAGGCGTAGCGCTTCATGATGCGGATGGCGCGGCCGGCCACGTCCTGCAGGTGGGTCGTCTTGTATTTCGCGGTGGGGCGGACGAACAGCAGTAGATGCCAATGCGGGCAGCCATCGTGGTGCGGCTCGGCGATGCGAAAGCCGTACAGGCCGATGCCCCGGCGTGCCAGCGCGGAGCGGCACAGCGACGTCATTTTTCCCAGGTATGCGTTCGCCTCGCGCGGCGTGGAGCCGTCAAACTTGTCGTTTGGCTTGCCGCTGTGCTGCATGGCGTGAAAGCGCGATGGGCACGTCCAGGTGATGAAAATGCCTTGATCGCCGCACTCGCGGGCGATCTGCTCAAAGCCGTTGATGCGCAACATCAGTTCGCCCCGGCGGATGGCCTTGTTGGCGGTAGTTTTCTCGGCCAGCTCGGCGATGCTGAATTGCTGGCCGCTCTCGTTTTGCACCAGCGTGGCGGCCAGCGCCGCCGCGTTGCGGCGGTTTTGCGCCAGGCGCGACAGCACGGCGTCGTTGCTGGCGTAAGGTTCGCCGCGATAGTTCACGTAGCCCAGGCGGATATTGCCGGCCTCGAAGGCGCGCTTGACGCGCTTGCGCAGTTGGCGGCGCCACCAGCGGGCGTCCACCAGACGGGCGATGGTGTCGGTCAGCGCGTCGAATTCGGGCAGATCGATGCCATAGGAGGCGCATTCGTCTTCCATGATCTGCAGGGCGTGCGTGTCGGACACGGCCATCCACAGCATTTTGGTGACGCCGGCCGCCGCGCGTTCGGCGGTGGCCACGATGTCGGCGTCGCTTTGCGACAGGTCGACGCCGGCTGGCACGTACTGTTCGGCGAACTCGCGCACAAAGCCGGTGGCGACGGATTCATAGACTTTGTGCCAGGACGACCAGGCCATCTTGGCCAGGGCGGCCGTGATGACGCGGTTGCGCCATTTGTAGGGGATGCGGGCCAGCTCGGGCGCGAACTGGGCGGAGCGCAAGAAAGCTTCGTGACGCTGCGCGTCAGGCAGCAGGATTTGTTTAGATTGCATTCAACAGTCTTTCGTACACACGGATAGCGGCGGAAGTGGCGGCGCGTAGCTCGATGCGCTCTTCCTCGGTAAAGGAGTGAATCGGCGATTCCCAGCGGTCGGCGTCCAGGCCGGCGGCGATCAGCACGGAACGGCGCGCGCCACGCGGCGACAATCCCCAGGCCTGGGCCATGAAGGGCGCCAGGTTGCGCGGCTTGATGCTGCGCAGCTGGGCCTTGGCTTCGGCGATGGCGGCCAGCGCATGCCCGGCGCCTGGTGGCGTCGGCATGTCCTTGTCGCGCGCGGCCAGAATCTCGGCGGCAGGCTGGAAGGACAGGTGATTGTCGATAAGGGACGCCGGCATGGTTCAGTCCTTGATGACGCCGATGGCCCGCAGCACGTCAGGGGCGATGACGATCAGGAGCGACAGCAGCCAGATGCCGCAGGCTTTGGCCAGGCGCTGCATCAGCGTGCGCCTGCCTTGGCCATACCTTCGCCCCAGTACGAAAGCGCAGTTGTTCCCTCTTCGCTGGCAAACAGATAACGCATTTCCAAGGGCAGGCTGCCGACTACTGCGCGTTGATTTTCCGATGTGAAAAAACCGCCAAGCTGCAGCGCTTGCGCATCGCTGATGATGAAGGTGAGATTGGCCGCGCCATAGGCTTGGTAGGTCTTGGCAATTTCATGAATGTAGGCGGACAGCGCGCCGATGTCGGCGCCAGCGCCGGCATGCAGCAGGAAGCACGTCGGCGCCACTGGCACGACGCATTGCTGTAGTGCCGGGCGGGGTGTACCTGGTGCCGGGCTATGGCGGGCATGACTGGTGACGTGCAGCGTGGTTTCCATCGGTTTTCCTTATTTCAGGTTGAACGAATCCCGCACGCTCAAAAGGGAGCGCTGCAGGGCACAGCAAAAGAGGGGAGTTACGGCGGCCGGGTTACGGCGGCGCGAGGATAGCGATAGTCATCAGCAGCCCGCCGTCAGGTCCAGGGCCAGCTGGCTGGTGGCTGCCGCGCGCGCATGCTGGGACATCGGGATGCGGATATCCGGCTTGGGCATGGCGGACAGCGAGAGGGTGCGCAGCACTTCCAGGCCTGCCACGAAGGAGTGCCCGCATTCGGGGTTTTGGCACATGTAGGTGATTTCCTTGAACATGGCGGACATCGTGCGGCTTTTGACGGCGCGGACGGTGTTTTCGCAATGCGGGCAGGGCAGGCCGATGACTCTCATTTCAGCTTTCTTTCCACTTGGTACAGGGCGCGACCGCGACCTGTCATGTTTTTCGACTGTATGCGTAAGCGCGACTTGACGAGCCATTCAGCCGCCTGGTCGATACTTGCCAGCCCCTGGCGTTGGCGCACGAGTTCCAGCACCGCGCGCTCTTCGTCATTGAGGTGAATTTGATGGTCTGGCATTTTCTGTAACTTTAGAGTTGCTCAAAAGTGACTCGGTTTAAACGCTGCGACGCTGTACGCTGTCGATGGTGGCGTCATCCAAGGCGATCACGGCCAAGGCTTCACGCATCACGATCTGGCGCACCAGCACCGCAAGCTCTTCGCCCTGGTAGTTGGCGATCGAGGAAACGAGCTGGTGCTCGTAATCGTCCAGGCGCAGCATGACGCGGTGGCTGCGGATACGTTTTGCATCGGGGTACATGACGTTGTCCTTAGTGAATGGATTTGGAAGCGAGTTCACGCTTGTAGTCGGCGAGGCCGCGCAGGATCAGGAAACGTAGAAACCAGGCACGGGAGCGCTCAAGTTTCTCTGCGTAGCCTTCGACTTCGTCTACCTCATCAGACGTCAGACGAACGCCAAGAGGCTTAGTCGTGACGCCCTTGGCAGTGCGCCTCGCTATGGATACGTTTTTCATAATGTTATGATCTGTAATCGCTATGGTATGGCATAACTATAGCTCTCAAATGAGAGCATTGTAAAGAAGAATTTGCGCACAAATGAGATCAATTGGTGAAATACTAAAAGAAGAGCGTCAACGGCTGGGCATGAACCAGGAAGATTTTGCTGCCGTCGCCGGGCTGAAGCGACGCGCACAAACGCTGTATGAACAAGACGAGCGTGCCCCGGATGCGCTTTACTTACGAGCGCTGGCTGGCATCGGGGTCGATGTCCACTACATACTTACGGGTGAGAGATTGCAATCAGCCGTTACCTCGGATGAGCGAGAATTGTTGGATGGCTATAGAAGTATGGACGTTCGAGGGAAAGCAGGCGTACTTGGGATGATTGGCGGCATGCGCTCGCCAACGCCCCCAGCATCCCAAGCAGGGAATGCCCCACACGTTGAAACCCACGGCAAGATTGGGCAAAATTTCGTGGGAAATATCATTGGGCCGCAGACTTTTAATGTGGCCGGCAGCGGACGAAAAAAGGAAAAATAGTCTGCAAGTGATTCACCTTCTTATGCTTATTGTAATTGTTACTTCTTTGCTCTGCATAATTTTTAGTTGTTTGAATCATCGGCAGTGAGCACTTGAAACAGGCGAATCGTATGGTTTTCGTCGCGGCATCACATTTAACGATGGAGATCTTATAGTAAAGTTAGAAAGTATTCGTTGTTGAAGAGCGAATTGATTCGCCTAAAATGGCGTCTTTGTCCGAATGTGCCCCAGTGATCGGATTGCCGTTGACGGTTTTCCAGTAGGTTGCATGGATACGAATACAATATCAGCAGACCAAGGCGGTGGAGGGCGATTTTCGCGTGAGACCGTATAGACCACGGAAGTTTTCAAGTAAGGGGTACCATGAACGAGATTGACGATCTTAAACAGTTGCGGCTACAGGAAGAAAAGAGGTTTATCAACAATGAGTTCATTGAAGCGCTAGCACAACAGCTAATCGACAGCCTCGTTAAATGGTCCAACGAAGAAATTTTCGAGCCTAAGGGCGGTAAACTAAGCTTCGAAATGACACTGGGACCACCCAACGCCGGCGTCGCCATCAGCCCGAGCCGCCCTCTTTTCCCCCGCGTGGAGTTCCGCACCTCTCTCATCTCAGAAATCTATGCAGATGCGTTCTCATTTCCTCTTGTGTGTCGACGTATCGGGATGGAGACCGATACGTTAAAAAATTTCAATGACATAGAAGGGTTTCTCGATTGCCAGGTTCGGTTTACCGATCCAATACCGCAGCTAAATGAGTCGTATGTGGCGGAGATATTTAGACTCCAATGTAGTACCATGATCGAGGTTCTCGGAGAGCAGAGAGAGCGCGATCATCAAATTCAAGCTAATGACGTTCGGTGCCGGTTCATAATGTTTGAGCTGATGCTTGTGTGGACATTTTTTCACGAGCTAGGCCATGTCGCGCAGGGACATCATCTGATGCACTCGGGTGGCAAGTCAAAAGTCCATGATTATAGTTTCTTGGAAATTGACGAGGTCGCCGTGGATCTGAACAACTCTGCTAACATGAGCTCTGTTCCCCAAGATGCGGCTAAGTCGGTGCCGCCCGATCTTCCTGCACAGGCACGGGAATTGATGGCCGATGCTGAGGCGATGGATCTCACATTGAAATATCTCGTAAAAGACCGTAGGCTCAATTTCAAAGTATTGTACCTGTTGGTCTGTTCCATTGGATGTATGTTTCAGCGCTTCTATTCCCACTACCCGGACAATCTGGATATTTCTTCTGGGCGTCATCCTCATCCTGTAATTCGCGACGAGTCCAGCCACTTGCTGGGTAACAATTGGGTTGCCGATTTTCTTGTGGCGAGCAAGAACATTGAGAATAGAGGCGATGCCAGTATGCCGATGGCCTATCTCAGCGTTCGAGCCTCTCTTATGACGGGTTTGTTTCGTGCGCACCGCATCGAAAGGCGCAAAAATCCAGAGATTTTGCCCTCATATATGGGGCTACTTCGCGATGGCGGCGAACAGCGACGCTCGTACTTCAGTGTGCTTGTGCCCGAGATTGAGCGGCAATTACCTATCGCTGTAAGCCAGCACCTGATCAAACTAAACTCGCTCGAATATTGGTTTCAACTCTTTAAGGCCAGTGCAAACAGAGAAGATTCTCCCGATTCGCAAAACACTGGTCCAGTATAGCTGACGTATGTTTCTGAATTTCTAACTAGACGATTTTCCTGCTGGCATCTTCGATTTTTGTCTGAAATCAAAGATGTCAGCGACAGCAACTGCAGTCTTTATATGGCATCACCTGATGGTAATTGAAATGTGTGAGCTGTGTGCTCAGAGCAGTTGCAATGGTTTCGTGATTTGCTGTCGCCAGAATCCTAAGCCATATTTCTTTGGAGCGTACTTGATCAGATAGCCCCAGTATCTGCCGATGGATATGGTGCCGAATTTCGTTTTCCTGGCGTTCTACTTCTTCCAAATTTCTGGTGATCATGACACTCTCCAATATTGATGCTTTTGATGAATTAACTGGCCGAATTTTTGCAAAACTGTATGAAAATTTCCCGAAACCAATCTTCCTGGACGCGAGAAAATTTGTTGAAGGTGGCGAAGCTGCATGCTTCAATGCTGACAGCTTCACAGGTGCCGAAGTGACTCCTCCGGCAGATGCATTTATCAACACCGCCACATGGTTGGTGCAAGAGGGATACATTTCCGTACGCCCCAATAGCAAGACAGGCACAGGCTTCTCGGATGCGGTACTTTCCGAAAAAGGTTTGACTGCCCTCAAAGCTGTCCCCGATAGTCTGGTTAGCCGCGCTACCTTGGGCGAGAGGTTGGTGCAATCAGTGAAGGCCGGAACTATGGAGACACTCAAGGGTGTAACAAATGAAGTATTGAGCGTCCTGATAAAGTCTGTGACCCTCCCGTAGTTCGTTACGTCTGCGCTTTGGAATCCGTTTCCGCCGGCTTCCATGGCTCCTCGCTGTTCTCCCGAATGATTTCGCGCACCTCCTTGATGTGCTCCCACTCCAGTTTTGCCGCCCGCTTGGCGGCCTGCTTGCTCTTGTAAAGATGCTCCAGCGTCTTAAGCGTACTCTTGACCCCGGCCTGTTCCTGGCCTGCCTTTTTCTTCTTCGCCGCCACATCCTTCCACTTCGCCACCACGCCCGTGATGCCTTCATCCGGGTCTTTCTCGTCCTCGCGTTCGGCCTCGACCGCTTCCGTTTTCGTCTCAAACTCCACCCGCGTGGTAAAGCCGTTGCCGCCCAGGCTGTGCGTGACCTTGACCGATAGCCACTCGGTGGCGTCGATCTCGGGCTTGAAACCTTTCACCGTCACGGGCGATTGCGGGAATACGGCCGGGTTGCCCAAGGCCAGGTTCATTTCAAAGGTGGCCAGGCCGCGCAGGATGCGTTGCCATTCGGCCACGGCCGCCGCGCGCGCGTCCGTCTCGTTGGCGAAGGTGGTGCGCAGGCGCTTGCTGTTGCCGGGTACGCCGGCCACGACGCTGCGGCGGCGCGCGTAGCGTTCGTCGTGCCAGAAGGCGCGCACGCCCGTGTAGGCGTCGCTCTCTGCGCTGTGGTAGCGGTGGCCGTCGCCCAAGGCGCGCGTGATGGGGATGACGGGCAGCGCCTTGCCGCTGGCGGTGCGGCTCTGGTTGATGGGGATGAAGAGCAATGTGTCATTCTTGACGGTGGCCACCGCATCGTATTTCCTGCCCAGCCGGCGCAGGAAGGCCGCATCGCTTTCGTGGGTCTGGTCGATGTGCTCGATGGCGGTATCGCGCAGGCGCGCCGATACGCCCGACGCCAGCTCGTTGCGAAAGGCGATGGCTTCGATGATGGCGCCCAGGGTGGTCTTGTGAAAGCTGTGTTCCTGCTGCTGCTTGAAGGTGTCGATCAGGTTGGCCGACCTGGCACGCAGGGTGATGGTGTCGGGCGCGCCGCTGTGCTCCACCTCGTCGACGGTGAACTTGCCCATGTCCACCAGACCGGTGGCTTGCCAGCCCAGCGCCAGGGCGATCTGCGCGCCACGCGGCGGCAGGGCCAGCTTGCCGTCGCTGTCGTCCAGGGAAATATCGAGCTGGTCGCTCTCGTCGCCACGGCACAGGGTCAAGGTCAGATTGATCAGCCGCGGCGACACGATGGCCGTCAAATCCTTGTCCTCGATGCTGACCTTGAAGGCGGGGATATGCTCGCTCATTTGAACTTGTCCGCCGCGCTGCCGATGGCGCCGCTGATGCCGCCGCCGATCTTGTCTTTCATCTCGCTGACCACGCCGCCATATTTCGACGTGATGCCGCCGACCACATTGCCCACCACGCTGCCCACGGCATTCTTGGCCGCGCCGGCAATGCTGCTGGTCATGCCGTCGATGCTGAGCATGTTTTTCAGGTCGCCGATGTCGCCCAGGCCAAGCATGGCCAGCACGCCGTCGTCGTCGCGTTTGAGCGCAATCGAAAACTCGACACGGCGCGCGCCGCCGCTGCCGTCGAGGATGGTGCGGCCCTCGGTCATGCTGGTGATGCGGTAGGAGCCGAGAATGCGGCCCGTGCCCTGGATCAGTATCCACGATTTACCGGTATCGGCCATCATGCGCAGCGCATCGAGCGAATACAGGGAGCCGGTCAGTTCCGGCGCCACCCAACCAGACAGGGTGATGGTGTCGTCGCCTGGCCCCACGTACTGGTGCGCATCGCGCAGGCCCACGCGGGCCGTGCTGGCGTGCTTCCATTCCGTTTGCCGCTGCAGCTCGTGATAGGCCAGGGTGGGCAGGCTGAAGACGAACATTCCTAAAATCATCATCATGGTGGTGCTTCTTTCTTAATCGTGGTCGCGCAGGGAAGAGCGGATGCGTGCCGCCTTTTCACGGTCGCGCTGTTCTAACGCCACGCTCACCGCGCGCGCGATGGCCTGGGGATCGGTGCCGGCCTGCACGTGGAAGGTGATTTCGATCTTGTCGCCCTGAATCGTCATGCCGGCGCCGAACCCGCCCTGGGCCAGCGGCGCGCGCGTGTCGAAGGCGCTGGCGGGCAGTGCGGTGGCCGTGCCGATGGCAATACCGGCGCCCAGTTGCGTCAGGCGCTGCGCTAGTCCGGAAACCTTGGCAATGGGCGCGCCCTCGCTGCGGTCCAGGCCCACGGCCAGGCCCTGCATGGTGTAGTCGCCGAGCTGGGCGAAGACGCGGCTCGGGCTGTGGATGCCCAGCTTTTCCTTGAACCAGGCAATGGTGCTGGAACCGGCATTGCTGATGGCGTCCTTGACGGCGCCCATGGAACCGGTGATGCCGTTGACCAGCCCGCGCAGGATGTTGGCGCCGAATTCGGTGAACTGGGCCGGCAGTTCGATGCCGAACCAGCTCATGACACCCGCGAACGCTTGGTAAAACACGCCCACGGGCGACCAGTTGATAATCAGGGCCGTGATACTGCCCATGCCGCCGGCACAGACCGTGCGCAGGCGCGACCAGATGTCGGCAAAGAAGGCGGAAATAGGCGCCCAAGATGCGGTGATGCGCTGCAGGATGCTGGCGCCGAAGTCGGTGAACTGGGCCGGCAGTGCGATACCGAACCAGCCCAGCACGCCCGCGAAGGCGCGATAGAAGAGGCCCAGCGGCGACCAGTTGGCGATCAGGCTGTTGATGCCGGTAAAGCCGCCGGCAAACGCTGTCTTGACATCCGACCACAGACCGCCAAAGAAACCCTTGATCGGTTCCCAGTATTTGTAGATCAGGAAGGCGGCGCCGGCGATGACCGTGATGGCGATGCCAATCGGGTTCATCAGAAGAGCGCGGCCCAACCACAACACGGCGCGGCCCGCCCACATGAAGGCGCCGCCCAGGTTGCGCAAGATGGGCGTGAGCACGCCGCCCGTCACGCCCATCTTGGCGAACATGACGTGCAGCATGGCATACGGGCCGATCATGGCGGCAATGCCCAGCATCAGCGGCCCAAGCACCAGCAGCAGGCCGGCCAGCACGGCAAAGGCGGTAATCATGATCTTGGCCACGGTCGGGTTGCGTTCCATGAAGCCGTTCAGGCGCTGCACGGCACTGATGGCCAGCTCCAGCCCCTGCGCATACAGCGGCAGGATTTTCTCGCCCATGGTGAGCTTGAGGTTGGCCAGCTTGGATTGTGCTTCCAGTTCCTTGCCGGCGGCCGAGTCGCGGCCCAGCTTTTCCAGCTTGCCGATATCGGCGGCGCCACGGTTGAGCTTTTCGTTCTTGTGGATCTGCACGCGCTGCAAGTACATCTGTGAATACAGGTTCGACGCGGTGCGGTTCGAAAAGATGCTGCCGATGGCGTCGAGCACCTGTTTCTTTTCCGTGATGCCCTTCTTGGCGAGTTGCGGCAACAGCACCTTTTCCAGCCATTCGAACTGGTTCTCGCGGAACAGTTCCGCGCCCAGCAGCGCGCCGGGATCGAGGAACGAGACTTGCCCGGCCTTGTCGTGCTTGACCTTGCTCTTGTCGCCGATCAGGCCGAACTCTTCCAGCTTCCTGGCAGAGCGCTTCGTCGTGCGGCCCTGGTACAAGTTCTGATAGGCGCTCATGAGGGACGTGCCGACTCGGTTGCCGCTCATTTCCTGCACCAGCGGTTCCATCTGGTAGTAGAAGGCGTCATCCTTCAAGCCCTTGGCGGCGATGCCGCCCGTTTTGATCATGTTCAGCCATTCATTCGGGCCGACGCGCCCGCCCGTGGCGGTGATGACCTGCTGCACGATATTTGCCTGGGCTTCGAACTTTTCCTTGCTCTCCAGGCCGCCGCGCAGCTCGATCACCTTGAGCATATCCATGAACTTGCGTTCGTTGTCGGCGCCTTCTTCCTCACCAAAGAAGGCGTGATTGGCAAACTTCATTTTGGCCAGGGTAGGGGCGACCATTTCCGCGTGGTGCACGTCGGCAAAGGCGCTCATGCCGTCGCGCATGAGTTGCAGGTTGTCGAGCTGGCTGGTGCCGTAGGTCTTCATATTGCGCGCGAAGGCGACGGCCTCGGCTGACACCTTGTCGCCCAGGCCCAGCGCGTTGACGCGGCCCACTTCCGTTTGATAGTGCTTGGCCTCGTTCAGCCCCTTGACCACGGGCGCGCCGATGACGGCGCCCGTGGCGGTGGCGCCTGCGCCGGCCATGGCCAGGTTGCCCGCCTTGCTGCGCAGCTTGTCCGCATGCTGGGTGGCATTGGCGACGCGCTGTTGCTTGGCGGCCGCGTTGGCCAGTTTCTGCTGCTGCAGCGTCATGGTTTTGTTGGTGGCCTCGATCTCGCGGCGCAAGGTGCGCTCGTGGTTGGCCAGGTCTTTGGTGCCGATGCCGGCGCCGGCCAGGCGCTCGCGCATGACCTGCAGTTGCTGGGCTTGCTGCTGGCCGGCCGTCTTCAAGGCGCCAGCCGCTTTGACGGCGGCATTAAATTCGCGCGTCATGGCGCGCGTGGGTGCCTCCGTCTGTTTCATTTTGGTGGCCAGGCTGGCGACCTTCTGCTGGGCCGCTTCCAGCTTGCTGCGGGTGGCGTCCAGGCCGCCGTGCAACTCGCGGAACTTGCTGATGTTCTTTTGCTGGGCATTCAGGTCGCGCAAGCGGTCGCTGGTCGCTTTCAGCGCCTTCGCCGTCTCGCTGGACCCGCCCATGATTTTTTTCAGCGGGCCAGTGATTTTGTCCAGCGCTGCAAACACTACCTGTAACCTCAAATCCCGACCAGCCATCTATTTCGCTCCGCTTCGCTGCCGGGCGCGTTCGCGCCAGGCCATCAGTTCATCAATCGTAAAGCCGTCCATCGCTGCCGGCGTCCAGTGGAAGACGCCGGCAATGTCGGCCATGGCGTCTTCTACTTCGCCGGGGATACCGAAAGGCGATCGGCTTTGCTCGCCAAAAAACCGGCAACCTCGGCGCCCACGGCCAGCAGGTCGGCCGGGTCCATGTTGGCGATGTCGTGCGCGGTCAAGGTCGGCTCGGTGATGCGCGGCAGCACGATCTGCAGGGCCGACACGTTCAGGTTGGCCAGTTCGATCAGGGAAATGCCGCGCAGGGCGCCTGCCTTGGGCTTGCGCACCGTCAGCGAGGTGATGAAGGTGTCGCCGCGTTTGATCGGCTCGTCCAGTTCGATGACGGCGCTGTTTTGGGTATCGTTGTGCATGGTGTTGTCCTTGTAGGGTGGTGGTGAATAGAAAAGGGGTTACAGGCCGATGGCCTTGCGGATGTCAGCATTCGTGTCGCCGCCGCCGAAGTTCTCGGTGCCGCTCATGAAGTCCAGTTCGATGACGGTGGCGCCGTCGATCATCAGCTTGTAGTAGCTGCAGGCCGTCGTGTATTTATGCGTGGTGTCGTCGCCCATCTTGGCGCCGCCCATGTCGATTTCCTTGTAACGGCCGCGCACGACGACCTCGACGGCGGCGACCGTGCCGTCATCGTCTTCCTGGTAGGCGCCGGCAAAGCGCAGTTGCACGGCGCCATGCGTGTGCGCGCCGTACTGTTTCAGGGCTTCGGCGATCAGGCCGCCGCCGCTCCATTCCAGCGACAGCGCCTCGTTGCCGAAGTCCACGGACACGGGGCCGCTCATGCCGCCGGCGCGGTATTCTTCCATCTTGCGGCTGAGTTTCGGCAAGGTGACTTCGGGCACCATGCCCATGAAGGACACGCCGTTCTGGAACAGGTTGAAGTTTTTCAGTTTGCGGGGCAGGCCCATAGTGTTCTCCAGTAGTCAGTTGCGCCCGCTCGCGGCGGGCACGGGAATGGTTAGGCCGCGATGCGCGAGGCGAAGTCGGCTAGGTAACGGTCGGTAATACGCTGCTGGAATTTCAGGTTTTCCAGCGGCGGCACGGGCGTGTAGTCGTAATCGATGGCCAGCTTGCCGTCTTTCAGCCCTGTCTTGTCGTTGTACTGCTCGTCATACCAGGCATGGCCGTCGATGATGTAGCCCTGCAGTTTCAAGTCGCGGAACTTGGCATTAATGCTTTCAAGCAGGTCGCGCACCAGGGACGGATGCAAGGGTAGATCGACAAAGGCGAAATGCGCTTCGGCGATGGTGTCGGCCAGCACTTGGGCCGTGCGTGTGTAGCTCTCGAAATAGAAGAAGCCGCCCGGTTCCTCGCAGGTACGCGAACCCCAGAAGCGGTAGCCGCTCATGTTAATCAGGGTCGTGACTTCCTTGGCGTTGAGCACGCCGGCATCGGTGGCCGGGTCTTGTAAGTCGAAAAACACATCCTTGCTAATGCCGGTCGGGCCATTCACGACCACGTTGGACAGCGTTTTGTGCCAGCCCGTTTCCTCGTCGATCTTGGCGCGTAGCCCCATGGCGTAGGCGACAGCCGAAATGTTGGCCTCTTCGTTGGTGGCGGTATCCCAGTTCACAAAATCCGGCCAGATCATCATTACCTCGCGCTGGCCGAACTGGCCGCGATAGGTAGTGGCCGCCGTGACCGTGGCGCAGCCATAGGCCGACGCGTACACGAAGCCGCGCAGGCGCTGTGCCACGCTGGCCAGGGCATTGGTGACGGCCTGGGTGTCCAGTCCCGGCGCGCCCAGGATGCGCGGTTTCACGCCCAGTTTGCTTTGCGCGGCCAGCAGCGCCTGGGCGCCCAGGTACTTGCCGTCCGGCGAGACGCCGCCCACGGCGTTGCTGGTGGCTTCCGCTTCGGTTTCGCCCTGGGCCACGCGCACCACAATGGTCAGGGGCTTGGTCTGCGCGGCGATGGCCTGCAGGCTGCGGTACAAGGTGCCGGTCTTGCCGGCCTTGCCCATGGCGGCCAGCACATTGGTGACAAGCACGGGCGTGTCGAGCGGGAAGGCCGCCGGGTCGGCGTCGTCGGCCGTGGCGATCAGGCCCAGTACGGCCGTGGAGACGGTGCGGATGGGGCGCGAACCCTCGTTGATTTCAATGACGCGTACGCCATGGTGGTAATCGGTAGGCATAGTGTTTCCCTTGATTCTGGCGTGGATTAGAGGACGAATGCGGGACGCGCGCCGAAGTTGGCGCCGGAGTAGCCACGGGCATAGTCCAGGATGACCGCGAATACCCCGGCCATGCCAGCATTACCCCAGCTGCCGCCACGGATAGGCAGGCGCTCGCCGGTCAAGGTGGCCCAGATGCCGTCGCCATTTTCTGCAGGCATGGCAATCGTGCCACCCAACTGCAGCGATACCGGGAACAGGCCCAGCGACTTCAACAACGCCAGTGCCGCCGCCGCGACCGGTTTCGCACCAGGATTGGTCATGCCTTCAAAGCTTTGGCTGCTGGTGCGCACCAGCGTGTAATTTGCCGTGCCCGTGCCAGCGAGGCGGACCGAGTTTTCCGTGGTGGCGACATAATCGCCGCCTGCAATCGAGCCGGTAAAGGTCGGCACCACCAGCGCACCGGTAGCGCCGTTGATCGCCCGCCATTCTGTCGACGTGGCGGAAAGGTCACTGGTCGGCGATGCCGCGTTATTGCCCGCAATGATCTGAATTTCGCCGGCCAGCAAACGCATGCCGGGCGTCTACTCCCACACGTTGCCGTTCAGATCAGCGATGCCTGCATGGGTGTTGTCGTGGCGCCAGGCGACTGGCCCGGACCCCGTGAGCGTGCGCGGCTCGCCGGCAGTGTTGCCGATACTCAGGCCGTCAATGCGGCGACCGGTTTCCCATGGCGCGTCATTGGACTGGCCATAGTTGGTGTTGCCACGCGGCTGGAAGCCGTTGGCACGGCACCACAGCGCCAGGCCGGCAAATGCCGCGTTGGTCATGACATGGTGGCCGGCGCCACAGGCGCGGGCATAGGCCACCGCCTGATCCGCACTGAGCGATGCATTGGGCGCGACGCCTGGCAAACTCAGCAGTTCGCCGTTGACGACCTGCCCCTGGTAGGTGCCGACAAAGTATTCGCTCTTGGCAACGCCGTTGACCAGGAACATATCATGCGGGCCTGCCGGCAGGCCGGGGTCCAGCGATTGAGCGTCAAACTGCGGGATCACGGTCATGTAGGTGGGCTGGCCAAGCGAGGTGTAGAGCACGGTTTGACGGCCGCCGCTGGCCGCCTCAACGCTGGCGCGCAGGCTGTCTTTGCTGAAAATTGTGGTCATGGTTTGATCTTTGTAATGGTGGATTGGGGTTCAAGTCAGGCAGCTGGCCATAAGGTCACTTGCACGGCATTGGGGTCCAGCGGCAGCGCGGCCCGGGTCGGTGGCAGCTCGACACCGGCATCGGGCGCAGCGCTGGCCGGGCCATCGCCATGAAGCGGCGGGCCGGAATGCTGATCTGCGCCAGATAGGCGCCATTGCCGCCTTCGCCTGGATCGCCGCGGTTGTTGCGAATTTCAATGGCGACATCCGTATCGAGCTGGCGTGCGGCGCAATCGATCACGACCCCGGCCACGGTGACAATGGCGCCGGTGAAGGCAAATTCAGCGACAGGCTGGCCAGGCTGTTTCAAGACAATTTGTGGCATGTAAAGCTCCGTTCGTTTAGTTGTTGAGTTTGCTTGCGCGCCAGCGCAGGACGACGTTATCGGCAGCGCTGGCCAGCGCCAGGGTGAAGCCGTTGGTTGCGCGGCTGTAAACCACAATGGCGGCGGCATCACACGGCGCGCCCGTGGTTGCAATCACGTCGATGGTCAGGTGATAGTCGTTGGCCGACAGGTCATTAAGGACAGCCGACGCCATGGCCGGCGCATTGAAGCGCGCCGGAAACGCCGCTTCGATACGGCGGATATCGGTCAAGGTCACGGCTGTCAGATTGGGATCGGTCACATCGGTATTACCGGCTGGCACCGTAATGATGTAGATGCGAATGCCCGCTGCAGGGACGGTTTGGCCGATTGGCGTCACGGCCACGCGCCAGGCGCCCGTGGCATCTTGATACAGATAGGCGGACACAGTGACGCTACCTGTAGTGGTGTTGCTCGGCACGCTGGCCGTATTCACGCCGCCCGCTACCGAGTATGCTCGGCCATTGGCGAAGCACACGCCGCGGGACAGCGAGAGGTTGCGCGCAGCAGTGCTTGACTTCGTGGCGGCGCA
Source organism: Janthinobacterium sp. SUN128 (assembly GCF_030587275.1). NCBI lineage: Bacteria > Pseudomonadati > Pseudomonadota > Betaproteobacteria > Burkholderiales > Oxalobacteraceae > Janthinobacterium > Janthinobacterium sp. SUN128. The sequence goes on from NZ_JAPWHY010000001.1 coordinate 137,063, forward strand.
GCCAGAAACGATACCTCTGTTCTGGATGGTGATTTCGCCTTCCTGCTGCAGCTGTTTCTTGAGCGCGCGGATGCTGTAGTTCGCCAGCGCCGACTGGTCGAGTGCGTATTTCAGCCCTGCAGTGATGGCGTTCTGCATCTCGACGGATACCGTCGAGACATTGGCCGCTATGGTGTCCATACGGTCGCCCAGGCTGGCGGCGCCACCGCGTGCGCGCGCAATTTCAACGGCGGCCGCTTCTACGCCGCCATTGACAGCCGCGAAATTACGGTCGATTTCCTCGTAGCGCGTGTTCCACAGCGCCGGCACGGCGTCCGGCTCGTTGTTGGGGATGGGGGTAATGTTTGGCAGTGCCATTTTTCTATCCTTTAGAATCGCAGCTTGATGCTGATTTCATAGCGTTCGTCGGCTTCCTTGAGCTTGGGCGCGAAGTTTTTCAGGCCGATCAGCTGGCCATTAGCGTCCAGCAAAGCCGCTTCGGAAATACGGGCGCCGACCAGTTCGGCCGCCTCGATCACGCCCTTGCCGGTGGTGCTGAATGCGTCTTCCTGGACGATCATGGCCAGCGGCTTGCGCAGCACTTCGTGAACCAGTGCCACGGCGCCGGCAGATGGCGGCTTGGGTGTCAGGTCGGCGTTGTGGCCGCCATCGCCAAATGCCATATAGGCAATCGGCGGCAGCGCCGTGTTGTCTGCCATGTGTTTTGCCAGCCGCTTGCGGTATGCATCGACCGTGATGGCCTCAGCCATGTTGTACCTCCCTGATGATGTTGAGATTGAATTGCGGCGCCGTGCTGGTGCCGATACGCCACTGGCCATTGAGGACCAGGCGCCGGTGTGAACCTGTTCCGCCGGCAGCTTCCCGCAGGATCGAAAACTGGCCGATGCGCGGTCGCGTGACGAGCCGCTGCGCCCGGAGCCGGCGGCCGTCGAGCTGGAACTGTCCCAGCCGGTTTTCAGCACCGGGGCGCCAGCTGCCATCGAGCCGCCTGGCGGTGGCGCCCAGGCTGACCGGCGCGCGCCTGGCCAGCCGCTCAGGACTGGCGTAAGCATCGGCCGCGCATGCCAGGCCCACGGATGCCTGTACCTGGATAGCGCTATCGCGCCGCAGCGCAAAGCCGAACTTGCAGGGCGTGCTGCTTGAGCCGACCGCCCAGCGGCCATCCAGGCGGCGCCACGGCGCCAGCCTGGCGCGCGCGCCAAGCCTGGCCGGCGTGGCCGGATAGTCCAGGCGCAGCGCGATGTGGTGCGTGGTGGTCAGCTGCGACGGCGCCGCGATCACGCCATGGGCCTGGACACTGGCCTCGCTCATGGTGCTGATGCGCGCGCGGCCAATGCCCCATGCGCCATCCAGGCGGCGCCTGCGTTCGGCCAGCGCCGGCAGGCGATAGGCACTGGCCGCTGCAGAGCTTTGCAGCAGCACTGTGCTGGCCACCCGGCCACCCTGCAGGCGCCAGCTGCTGCGCGCGCCGCGCTGCTCACCCAGCCGGAAGCTGCGTATGGGCTGCGGCAGCGTGACCAGCACGCCATCGCGGCCCAGCGACCAGCGGGCCGCGTTGCCGATGGTGCGGCCCGCCCACGGATAGCGTGCGTCGGCCTGCGTTTGCAGCTGCAGAGCTGCGCTGGCCTGGGCGCGCACGTCGAGCATGAACGACAGCCAGAACATGAAGATCGGCCAGCTGCGCGCCGGCTTCCATTTCTGCACCAAGTGGCGCAGCATGGCGAAGTTCTCGGCGCGGATCGCATCGGCCAGGTTGGCGCGCACGATAAATTGCGCCCAATGCTGGATTTGCGGCAGGTTGGCGTACAGCTCGATGGGCCTGATTGTGTGTGTGCTGTCGAGCTGCCACGAGCCGTCCAGCTGCGCCGCATCGAGCTGCGCATAGTTGGCGCGCTGGGTGGCCTGGTCGATCACGTCGATGGCCATGCCCAACGGCGCCAGCGAGCGCTTGAGCGACCAGACGGTGCCGCGATGGCGGTGCACTTCGATGGCGTCGGCCACCACGGCGCGCTGGACGCTTTCAGTCCAGGCTTCGTCCCATTCGTCCACTGCCAGCGACCAGGCCAGCCAAGGCAGCAGGGGGACAGGGCAGGTCGCCGGGTTCCACAGATCGCGCAGGGCCACCGGCAGGGTATCGATGCCGGCGCCGGTGGCGGCAAGGGCACGCTCCAGCGGGCTGGCGTTTGGCGGTAGCAAGTGAATCATGGCGCTACTCGCTTGTCGGCCAGGCGCACGATGACGCTGGCGCACCAGGCGGCGCCCAGCGCAGCAGGCTGCACCAGGATATCGCTGTCGTCTGTCGGCTGGGCCGGCGTTATCAGGGTGACGCGCGTGACGCCAGGCTGGCGCAGAGCGGCATACAGGCCGCTGCGCGTGACGGCATTGCCGATCTGGTGCGCGTCGCGTACATAGCGTTCAGCCGCTGCCTGGGCGGCGGCGCGCACAGCCTCGCCCGATGGGCCGCCCAGCGTTTCCAGCACGGTCTCGACGCCATAGTCGATGATGGCAGCGCTTTGTACCAGCACGGTGTCGCAGATCGGGCGCACGGTATCGGCCGACAGAGCGGCATTAACAGCGGCAATCTGGTCGCTGCTGGCCGTGCCGTTGCCGATGGCGCTTAACAGCGTCAGCAGCACGGTGCCCGGCGTGGGGCTGGTGACGGCAACGTCCTTGATATAGGACGCGGCAGCGCGGGCATGGCTTGCGTATGCCTCAGTCGGGCCGGCCACGGACAGGCGATAGAGCGATTGCTGCGTGCGCAGGCGCAGCGCCTCGTCGGCTTCGCCTTCTTGCTGCTGCACGCCGAACAGCGCGGCGAGGTGCTGCAGGTCGGCGCCACCGGCAAATGCCAGCATGACGCCGCGCGCGGCCTCGTTGATACGCTGGCGCAGGATCAGCTCACGATAGGCCGACTCTTCCAGCAACTTGTTCAGCGGTTCCGATTCCAACACGATCACATCAGCGGCAGCCGGATAGCGCTCGACTAGGTCGGCGCGGCGCGCGGCCAGCAGCGTTTCAAAATCGAGCTCTTCGATAATGGACGGTGGTGGCAGCATGGACAGGTCGATAGCGCTGCTCATGGCGCACCGTCCTGGCCGATATTGACGGCCAGCTGCACAGCCTGGCCATCGGCCATGCCGTCCAGAACCAGTTCGGCGGCGCCGGGCTGGCCAGCTTCAAACTGCAGGCCGGTCAGGGTAATGCGCGGTTCCCACAGCCGCACGGCGTAGGCGGTGGCGGCATAGATGCGCAGCACCGTGGCGCTGTTCAAGGGCTGATCCATCAGCTCGGGCACTTCCGATCCATAGCGGCGGCGCATCAGGCGCGAACCGATAGGCGTGGTCAGGATATCGGCGATGGACTGGCGGATATGCGCCAGCCCGGACAGGGCCCGGCCGGTGGTCAGGTTCAAGCCGCTCATTGTGGGCCGCCCGACTGGTCGCTGCCGGCCCTGACGCCGCCATGCGTATGCTTGGCCAGGCTGATCGTGCCGGCCTGTACATCCTCGCTGGCTTTGACGGTGCCCTGTACGGACATGGCCACGCCACCGGCAGCGCCGGCCTTGGCGTTTACGCCGCCATTCAGGGCGGTGGCGCCTTCTACGGTCGCGTTTTTCTTGACGACCAAGTTACCCATGATAGTCACATCACCCATGCAGATGGTGCTGGGCGCGTTGGAGGTGACTTTATCGGCTGTAATGGTGGCGGTGCCGCCCGGCAGCGTGGCGGTCAGGGCGTGGGCTGCGTGGTCGTACTGCACCACGGCGCCGTCAGGGTAGTGCGTGGCGTGGATGGTGTGGCTGGACTCGGGTGCGTCAAACGCCTTGGAGAACAGCGCCGGCACGATGACGCCGCGCGTCAGGTCGCCGCCTGGTGACAGCACCATGACCTGCTCGCCTTCAGTGGGCGCAGACCAGGCTCGGGTGGTGCCGCCGCGCGGGGTGATCCAGTTTAGCCATTCAGTGGTCAGTTGCGGCCCGAGCTGTACGCGCGCCATGGCGCCGTCGACCTGGGCAATGGTGCCCAGGCGGATCAGGTTTTGCAGCAATCGGAGGATGTCGGACAGGTCGGCGTTCATGCAGTGCATGTTGCCGAAGACCGCGTGCGGATGCACGCGGGGGCGGGTTGTTAAGTGGCTTAGTGACTACGGCGGCCCGTTGGACATAAACTTATACTTTGGCTGTAGTTGGCGATATGGAGGGTGTCTGCTTTCTCCCCAGGCTGTGTGAAAACGCAGAAAAATTCTGAGCGTTCAAAAAGTCGGCCTTTCAAAACGCGCACTACGCCGTTTTCTCTGTCGCGGGAATGGCGATGCTACCTGCGAATATTTCAAGATTTGGAGTTTTCACAGTCTGGCGCTGAAGTGGACCTTCATCTTTGGCTACTTGCTATTTAACTCGGAACAATTAAATAAGCTTCTGACGGTCGGAATATCAAAAAAAGAATTTTTCCATTTTTTCTTGCAGGTCAGAGTAAATCAAACGAATCATATTCATATTCAAACAATGGAGGATTCAAGTGGGTTGAGTCTTGCCCATCATTTATAAAACGTTCTAAGAGTTTACTCAGGCCTAACTTCGTTACAATATGTAGATGCGAGATAGGGTAAGAAAAAACCGGATTGTCAAATTTTTTTACATCGCCAATAAAGAACTTTACTTCATTGACTTGGGTTGGTCCTCCATCAGGTGAGCCATCTTCGGCGTAGTTTGCAGCCCAAAGCGTATCGTCTGGAACTACTAATACGGGTATGATAATTGATTTTCTATGTTCAAGCCAAATCGCGTTAGCGATCAGGTCGCTGGCCGAAGAAATAGCTTGTCCCCACTTTTCAAAAATCTCGCTGTCGTTTGAAATAAAAGCCTTGCCATTTATTCCTACCTGTGTTGACGCTTTCCCTACATAATCATTAGGAGGGTATAGTGATTTAAATCCGTCAAGACGCTCAATTCTCGGCGACGACGCGACTCGTGGAGGACCAAAGCTAATATATGATGAATGAAGAATACTTATATAGCTTTCAGCAGGAAGACGAGGAATCTGACTAATGAGCAATGGAAATGATGGTTGTAGGGATTTGCATTCAATCGCAAAATGCACGTGAAATTCTCTACCGCAAGATCGATTTGCACGAACGTCGAACTGTCGCGTCTTTCCTGTAATTTGGTCGGTATATGAACCAGCGTGGGCTGTTTCAAATCCGAGCTTTCTGGTCAAATTGTAGACATATAATTCCAGAGCGAAATCATGCTGAGTCGCAATAAATTTTTCAAGGTCTGCTTTTGTAATTGGCTCATTGGGACGTTTAGGAGCTGTCATAGATAATATTTTAGTTGTCCTACCGGATTGTATTCGCCGTCATCGTCTAGATGTATAGAGAGTATGGTCGAATTGGGGAATGGAACCTGGCACAGTGCTTTTTTCACAAAATAGTTGCCCTATGAGTTCGGCTTGAGCGGCTGTTCTTGGCCAGTATCGCTAAGTATCATGTGACTGTAACGCATTTGATAACCATTGTCAGTTTTAGATTGCTTTGAAGTATCTTAGTCTTTTCCTACGTGACGCAACAGCGATTCGCGTATCACCGTCCGATCCAGTTCACTTATGCCAAGCAGTGGCCGCTCCGGGTACTTGTAGATGGGCCCTTTTTGGGTGACACGGTCTTGTTGCCCAAACTGGTGTACGTGCACCACTCGCACTACCCAGCCAAAGAAGCCGACCTCGATCTGGTCGCCGGTTGCCTTCACTTTCATGTGCTTGGTGGTGCGAAGCTTCGCAAACATCGCAGCCTTCTGCCGCTTGATCCGCCCCTTCTTCCCCTTCAATTCCTTGCGTTTCTTGCGCGGTGGATACGCCGCACCATCCGGCCCCTGCTGCGCCTTGATGCGCTGCGCCTGGCTGCGGCGCAGGTCGATGGCCACCTTGTGATTGATGGCGCGGCGCTGGGCCGGCTGCAGCTTGCCCAGCAGTGCGCCGACCCAAGTTTCCAGCGCGTGCAGGTCGTCGCTCATGCTGTCGCCTCCGGCGTGCGCCATTCGGCCAGCAGCGTCTCGCCGTCATACAGTTTCCAGAATTCGTCCGCGTAGGCCGGCATGTGCTGTATCTCGGCCAGGTGCTTGATGTCCAGGCGGCCCGCCTCGCCGGCCTTCACGGCCACGCGCTCGGTCAGCTCCAGCTTGATGGAAATGTCGACCGTTTCATGGTTATTAAAATCCACCTCGAAGGCAATGCCGTGCTTGCGCCGCTCTTCATTGGCCAGCAGATCGAGCTGGTGGACTTTCAGCCAGGCGATCAGGGCCACCATGATGGCGTCGGCGTCGCCCGCGTAATCGGTCACGATCAGGTTGAGCTTGAAGCGGTATTCGAAGGACAGCGAGGCCGTGGAGGTGGCCACTACGTTGCCTTCGTCGGCGAAGACCAGCAGGCGGTCGGGGTCGCGCTGCAGGTCGGGGATGGCTGCGGCTAAGTGCTGGCGCAAGCTATTCGGTTTGTACATGGTAGGTGTCTCGCACTAGGTTGTAGGCGTCAATGCAGGCGTTTAGCTGGCGGGTGGCGTCGTCTCCGTCGCCGGCAATGGCGTCAAGAGCTGCCGCAGTCGCCGGGTCAAGTTCGGCGCGCGCTTCAATCCGATAGCCTGCGGCAGTGGTGGTATTTGCAGTTGCGGCGCACTGGCCGCTGGCGACGGGGATTGACAGGCGCACAGCGCCGCTGCGCACGTCATCGTTAAAACGGTCACGTTCAGTTTTCGCATGGGTTTGCTCCTGGGTGAGGTGGTCGGCGCGCTGCGCCAGGGCGGCGCCGGCCGCGCGCTCCAGGGTGAGCACGCGGGCGGTGGCTTTAGCCAGTGCGGTGGCGGCGGTGGTCTTGCTGGTGGCCGTCCGCCGTTGCAGTTCGGCGATGTCGGCATCCTTGCGCCAGCCCTGCGTCGTCCAGCCCGCGATGGCGCCGCACACGAGAACAGCGGTCAGCGGGCGCCAGGTGGTTGTGGTCACATGGTCACCCGTTCCTTGATCCAGCCGAACAGAAAACGGCGCTGGGTCTTGTTGGCCTCGGTGATTTCCAGGTAGCGCGCTGCCTGCAAGCCGTTCAAGGCGCGCAGCAGCACGGCTGCGCCATCCTGGCCGCGCCATGTCAGGAAGGATGCTAGCGCGCCCAGCGACTGCGCCCCCAGGCGGTCATCGACGAACAGGGCGGGGTAGCGGGCGCCCGTGTCATTGAAGCCGTTCAGCCAGCGCTGCAGGAACTCGGCCGCGCGGTGCGGCCCCATGTTGACGCCCGTGTCGATGACTTCGGCGCCGATGCCGGCATGCAGGGCCAGCACCTGATCGAACTTCGGTTCCGTGATGTAGCGCGCCGTGTAGATGGTGCGCGCTACTGCCACGGGCATATCGCGCATTGGCCCCGCGTAGCCATTGGCGCGCGCCACGGCCACGGTGATGCCGAAGTTGGTTTCGCCGCCCTTGTCTTGCGGGTCGTTCACGTAGCCGCCTTCGGCGCGCAGGATGGCGTCGATGACGCGCGCGATCAGCGGGTTTTCCATGGTGGCCATCAATGCTCCTTCGCGTCTTTGACCAGCTCGGCGATGTCCTTGTCGCTGCGGCGCTGAAACCACAGGGCCACGGCGCGCGATACCCACCAGCCGGGCGCGCCGACGATCAAGTCGATGGCGGAGGCGTTGACCATGGCGCCGATGGCGGGGAGCTGGGCGCACAGCAACTGGTACGCGGTGCCGCCCAACAGGCATGAGAACACGCCCGCGCAGGCCAGGCGGGCGACGAATTCGCCCTTGTTGAAGGTGCCGTCGCTATTCAACGGCGGCAGCACGATGTACAGCATGGCCGCGCCGACCATGCCCAGCGCCGCCTTGAAGCCGTACAGTTTGACCAGGGTGGCGAAACCACCAAACGATTCTGCGGACATTGCTTGAGTCTCCGGGATGAGGGGTGATAGATTTTTCATGATGAATAAAAGGGTGAATGCCAGGATCAGTCCCATAGCTGCACAAGATCGGCTGCGGCCACCTGGCCCGTGCTGGGCGCCAGCTCGGGCAGCGTGACGACCAGGCCGGCCGGCAGCACGGCGCCGTGGCGCGCCAGCGCGGGATTCATTTCCAGGGTTTGCTCGACGTATCCCGCGCCATCGCCCAGGTAGCGCCACACCAGGGCGTCTACCGTGTCGTGCTGCCGCGTGCGCACCTGCATCAGATCAATTCCACGGTCAGGTGCGTACGGCCGACCATATCGGCGATGGCCCATTGCGCGTTGCGCCGCTGCGCGCCGGGAGCTTCGTCCAGCCACTCCATGCTTTTCTTGTCGCTGACGGAGGTGGCCGTGCTGTCGTAGTCGCGGTATCGCTCGATCAGGTCGGCTTTCGCCGTGCTGTAGACGGCGCGCAGGTACTGCGCCAGCAGGCGGGATTCGCGGTTGATGCGGGCGGCCGGCACGTCCACCAGGGTGGCGATGCCGGCAGCGGCCTGCTTGCCCTGCCAGTCGGCCAGCTCGCGGTTGACCTGCAGGATGGCATCGACCACGGCTTGCACCAGGCGCGCGTCGGTGACGGTGCCGTCCAGACGCATGGCGTCGCGCATATCGGTGAGAAGGATGTCGGGAAACCAGCCGTCGTTCTCGATGATGCCGGCGGCCGGTGCTGGCGGCGCCGGGGTGGCGCCGGGTGGGATGGACGGGGGCAGGGCCATGAAGGACATACGGGACGCTTTCAAAAGGGGGCGGTGGACGGGGTTCATCAGGCCGAGATTGTTGCCAATGCGTTGGCCAGAATCCCCCCGTGCCGCCGTGCTGCGGGGGATGCTCTTTACGTGGAACCGGCCGCGCGCTTGAGGCGCCGTTCCAGCCGTTCCATATCTTTCTTGACGCCGCACGACTCCGACAGGGCGCGCGCGCGCCTCAACTGGCCCATGGCCGTTTCCGCCTGCGCCACCAGCGCCGGGGCGATGTCCGTGTCGTCGGCCTGATCCAGCACGGCGATCATGGCCAGGCCAATCGCCTTGTGCAGCTTGGCGCGCGCCTGGTCGGGTGCGTCGCTGGCGGCCGTCAACTGTTCCACTTGGCCCAGCACCTGCGCGGCGTGCTGCGGATCGGCGGCCAGCTTGCCGTGTAAATAGCCTTCGGCGAACTCGTCCAGCATCAGGGTGGCGATGTCGCGGCTGTAGGTGTCGGGCAGGGTGAACTTGTGCGCCAGCGCGTATTCGGCCATGACCAGGGCGCGCGCATACTCGCCCGTGTCGATGTGCCACACCAGCAGGGTGGCGAAGACGTCATCCTGCGCACCCTTGCCGCCGGCCAGCACGCCGTCGATCCATTGCGCATAGTCGGGCAGCAAGGTGGCCTTGACCTCGATCTTGCGTTCGACCGACTGGATGGATTTCAGGCGCCGCCGGTCGTCGGTCAGCTTGTAGAGCATCATTTCGTAGGCCGTGCCGGTGGTCACGCCCTGCGGCGCGGCGGCGCCGGCCGTGCGCTCGGCCAGCATGCGAGCGCGGTGGCGCAGGGCGGGGGATTGGTTCGCCATCATTTGTCTTTCAGCTCGATGTTTTCCACCAGCGCGGCCAGGCCCAGGTCTTCGATCACGTAGGCGTCGTTGGACGACTCGTAGTTCTCGATGCGGTCGCGCTTCGGGACGTCCTCGACGCGGCGGCGGCGCGCGCCTTCCTGGAAGTAGACCGACAGATTGTCGAAGCGGGTGATGAGGATGGCGTTATCCGGGAAGTAGGGCACGCGCGCGGCCGGCAAGCCGCCGATGCGTTTCTGGCTGATGATGATGTCGGCCGCCAGGGTTTCCGTGGGCGCCTGCTTGGTGTTGACCAATGGGAAATACTTGTCGTTCAACAGCTTGCGCCCGACGATGGCCACCAGATTGGTGTCTTCCTGATACCACGGATCCAGCAGGTTGACGGCATCGGTGACGGCCGCGTCCAGATTAGCGTAATCCGCATCGGCCGCGTCGCCGATGATGACCTTGCCCGGCATGCCGGCGGCCACCAGGCCCAGCACGCGCTCGGGCGCCAGCTCGCGCAGGTGCTGCAGCCAGCCTTTGTTCACGTCCTGCAGCAGCGGATTGGCATCCAGATCGGTGTCGGCCATGGCTTTCACGCCATTGAAGCCGATGACGATGCGGTCCAGCGCCTGGCGCGTCAGGATGGCATTGGCCACGCGCGACTGAAAATCGGCGAACTTGGCCCAGGCGTCCAGCTTGGCATAGTTCAGATGCGTGTCGAAGTTGGTTTGCTCGCAGCGGTACTTGGTGCCGTCCAGGGTGGACAGGTCGCGCGTCTTGCGTTCCTTGTCCTTGGTATTGGTGCGGCCGGCAATCGGGCCGGATACGCCCAGGCCCAGTTTTTCGCCTTCCTGCTCGGTCACGCCAATGATGTTCACTTTCGACAGGAATTCGCTCGATTCCTGCATCTTCGTTTCCAGCTTTTGCTGCACGCTGGGCGTGACGCTGAAGGTCTTGGCCACGTTGTCCGTGTCGTTCAGTTGGCCCAGGCGGGTTTCATACTGGCCAAAGACCTGGCGCGTTTGCTTTTTCATGTATTGGTGCTCCGTTGTTGAATGGGGTGTTGGTGGATGGCGCGGGCGCTTAAAACTCGGTCTGCACGGCGCCGTCGTTGCCGGTGGCGGCCGGGCGGCGCGGGCCGTTGCCGGGTGCTTCGTCCATTTGCGCCTTGAAGGCGGCCAGCTCGTCCTGCGTGGCCTTCAATGCCGTTTCGGTCTTTTCCAGGCGCGCCAGGGTGCCCGTGTAGTTGTCGTTGGCGGTGACGACGTGGCCGGCCAGTTCCTGCACGGCTTCGCTGATGTCGGCGAATTGCGCGGCGTCGGCGTCGGATTTATTCGAAAAGCGCGACAACAGGTTTTTCACGGCGTCGGCCAGCTTGGTGCCTTGCGGCTCCTCAAATTCCAGCGTCACCTCGATGGCGGAGGTGAACAGGTTGGCGCTTTGCTGCTTGCGGCCGGCGGAGAATTTCAGCGCTTCGGTGCCCAGGCTGGCCGGGCTGTCGGTCACACCCAGGCCGACCAGGTAGGGCTGTGCCGAGTCGGCAAAGTCCGGTTGAATTTCGAGACTGGTGTACAGCTTCTGTTTCGCCTTGTTGATGGCCATCAGTTCCGGCGTGGGTTCGATCTGCGCGAACAGGGCCAGTTTCTTGCCGCTGTCGGTGTCCACTTCTTCGGCTTTCACGGCGATCACGTCGCCGTAGGCTTTGAACTGGCTGTCGGGGAGGATGCCGCGAATGTGCTCCAGCCAGATGCGTGCGCCGTAGGTTTTCGGGTTGTAGGTGGCGGCGATCTGCTCGATGGTGGCGCGGTCGATGTTGCGACCGTCCGTGGTGGCGCCTTCGGTGGCGACGCGGAAAAATTTCGATTTGGACATGATGGGCGTTCTCGGTTGATCGGATAACGCCATGGTCAACGTCTTGGCGCCGCGATTCAATGCGGTGCGGGTTGCTATGGGCCATAGCGACTTCTGCCTTCCCCCGCTCCGCGCGCGCGCGGCCTACGCTGGCGGCATGCTGACAATCGAGAAAACAAGCGAACAAACCGTCGATGGAATCATCGGCGAACTGGCCGTGCCCGAATCCGAGCCGCGCCGTGCCGCGCGCGCCCTGTACTGGAAGGGCTGGCGCATTTCATCCATCGCCCGCCACCTGGGAATCAAGCGCAGCACCATCAATAGCTGGAAAGAGCGCGACGAATGGGACAAGGCACAGGCCATCGAGCACGTCGAGGCGTCGGCCGAGCTGCGCCTGGTGAAATTGATTGAAAAAGAGGTCAAGAGCGGCAGCGACTACAAGGAAATTGATCTGCTGGCGCGCACCATCGTGCAGATGGCGCGCGTGCGCCGCTACGAGCAGCCGGGCGGCAACGAGGTCGATCTCAATCCCAAGCTGGCGAACCGGAATGCCGGCCCGAAGAAGAAGCCGACGCGCAACGATTTCAGCGAAGAGCAGAAAATCCAGCTGCTCGACGCCTTCCAGGATTCGCTGTTCGATTATCAAAAGGTCTGGTATCGCAACGGCGACCAGCGCACGCGCGCCATCCTCAAGAGCCGCCAGATTGGCGCCACCTGGTACTTCGCGCGCGAAGCGCTGGCCGACGCCATGGCAACGGGCCGCAATCAGATCTTCCTGTCCGCGTCAAAAAGCCAGGCCCACGTCTTCAAGCAATACATCGTGCAATTCGCGCGCGAGGCGGCCGGCATCGAGCTGACGGGCGACCCCATCGTGCTGCCGAACGGCGCGCATCTGTACTTTCTGGGCACCAACGCGCGCACGGCGCAGGGCTACCACGGCAATTTCTACTTCGATGAATTCTTTTGGACGCAGAATTTCCAGGAGTTGAACAAGGTGGCCTCGGGCATGGCCATCCATAAGAAGTGGCGCAAGACCTACTTTTCAACCCCATCCTCGACCACGCACCAGGCTTACCCGTTCTGGACGGGCGAGATGTTCAACAAACGCCGCGCCAAGGCTGACCAGGTGAATATCGATGTGAGCCATGGCCGCCTTTCGTCGGGCTTCACGGGCGAGGACAAGATCTGGCGCCAGATCGTCACCATCCTGGACGCCGAGCGCGGCGGCTGCAACCTGTTCGATATCGACGAGCTGCGTAACTTCGAATACAGCCCGGACCAGTTCGACAACCTGCTGATGTGCAACTTTATCGACGACTCGGCCTCGGTCTTCCCCTTGGCCGAGCTGCAGCGCTGCATGGTCGATTCCTGGGTGGAGTGGGACGACTATAAGCCGTTGCTGGGCCTGCGTCCGTTCGGCAACCGGCCCGTGTGGATCGGCTACGACCCGGCCTTGAACGGCGACAGCGCCGGCTGCGTGGTGCTGGCGCCGCCCATGACGGCCGGCGGCAAGTTCCGCATCCTGGAGCGCCACCAGTGGCGCGGGCAGAGTTTCGAAGACCACGCCGACGCCATCCGCCAGATGACGCAGCGCTACAACGTCGAATACATCGGCATCGATACCACGGGCATGGGCATCGGCGTACTGCCCATCGTGCGCGGCTTCTTCCCGGCTGTCACGGCGCTGAATTACTCGCCCGAAGTCAAAACCCGCATGGTCTTGAAGGCCAAAAACATCATCAGCAAGGGCCGGCTGGAATTCGACGCCGGCTGGACGGACATCGCGCAATCCTTCATGGCCATCCACAAGACCCTCACCCCCAGCGGCCGGCACGTGACCTACATCGCCGGCCGCAGCGATGAAACCGGCCACGCTGATCTGGCGTGGGCCTGCATGCATGCCCTCGATCACGAGCCATTCGAAGGCACGACTGACAACCACCATTCTTTCATGGAGATTTATTCTTGAGCAAAGCACGACACTTGCGCGGCCGGCAGGCCGAGAGCGCACCACCAGCGGCCACGGCGCCGGCCGCCGCCGGCATCGAGGCGTTTTCGTTCGGCGACCCCACGCCCGTGCTCGAGCACGCCGATATCCTCGACTGCTTCGAATGCTGGAAAAATGGCCACTGGTATGAGCCGCCCGTCAACCTGGCCGGCCTGGCCAAGTCCTTCAATGCCGGCGTGCACCACAGCAGCGCCATCCACTTCAAGGCCAACGTGCTGACGTCCACCTTGATGCCGACGAAATACCTGTCGCGCGATGGCTTCAAGCGCATGGCCCTGGACTATTTGACGTTCGGCAATGCCTACCTGGAGGACCGCCCCAGCCGCAGCGGCAAGGCGCTGGCGTATCAGCATGCCCTGGCCAAGTACATGCGGCGCGGCGTCGATCTGGACACGTATTTCTTCGTGAACGGCTACCAGGCCGTGCATGAATTCGACAAGGGCCGCGTGTTTCACCTGATGGAACCGGACGTCAACCAGGAGCTGTACGGCGTGCCGCAGTATTTGAGTGCTTTGCAATCGGCCTGGCTCAACGAAGCGGCGACCCTGTTCCGCCGCAAGTACTACAAGAACGGTTCGCACGCCGGTTTCGTCTTCTACATGACGGATGCCGCCGCCAACACCCAGGACGTGGATAACCTGCGTCAGGCCATGCGCGACAGCAAGGGGCCGGGCAACTTCCGCAACCTGTTCATGTACGCGCCAAACGGCAAGAAGGACGGTATCCAGATTCTGCCGGTATCGGACGTGGCCGCCAAGGACGAGTTTTTCAACATCAAGAGCGTGACGCGCGACGACCAGCTGGCCGCGCACCGCGTGCCGCCGCAGCTGATGGGCATCCTGCCGAACAATGCCGGCGGCTTCGGCGCCGTCGAGCCGGCCGCGCGCGTCTTCGCGCGTAACGAGCTGGTGCCGCTGCAGGCGCAGTTCGAAGCGATCAATGAGTGGGCCGGCGTGGAAGTGGTGACGTTCGCCCCGTATGACCTGGCCACAGGTGGGGAGGGCGTGCAATGAGCGACCACGTAGACTACACCGACAAGATCATCTTTGCGGATGTGGCGCGCGGCCTTGCCGCCGTGCGTGGCCGGCCCGCCCTGGTGGCGCATGGCTGCTGCCACTACTGCAACGAGGCGCTGGCGCCCGCGCAGCTTTTCTGCGATGTGGACTGCCGCGACGACTACGACAAGGAGCAGGCGGCCAAGGCCCGCGCCGGCCGCACAGGATGAGCGTCACGCCGCGATAGCCGGCAGGGCAGGGCCGCGACCGACTCGCCGCGCCAGCACGCCGCAGCCACCGCACAAGCCGCCCACGAGGCGGCTTTTTCACGTCCCGACGATTGATGTTGCACCAGAAGCAAGAAAAAACCCCATTTCGGCCCGGCGCGCGCAGTTGTCCCCCCTCCACACCTGCCCGCTATATAGGGCTCTTTTGACTCAAATTTGCGCCATGGCTGAAGGCGCATGAGGACTGGCGCGGCGGGGTGAAGAGAGGACATGCGATTTGACGCATTTTGACGCACTTTTAGCGGTTTTTCGGCTGGGTGGTGCGATGGCTTGGGAAGGGCGGCTTTCATGCGCTGGTGGGGCTGTATCACAGCCGCACAGCCCGTGCTTACTCGGTGCTGGCCAGCGGCGCGGCAACCTGCGGCCCGTCCGTGCCACGGTTCAATTCCGTACTTACGGCATGCCATTCGAACAGGTCGGCGTCGAGCATGGCCGTGCGCGCGATGTGCATGGCCTCGTCGGTTGTCAGCCTGGGATCGAGCCAGCGGCGCGCGTCGTCGGCGCTGACGGTGACGGGCCGGCGGTCGTGAATGTCGACCATGCCCCCGACTGAATCCGCGGTGACCAGGACGAAGCCCGCTTCCTCGCGGTTTTCCTTGAACGGCCCGAAGTTGGCCAGCGCGAGCAAGAACAGCGGCTCCCGATCTTTGCGATGAATGTGCCAGGGTTGCTTGTGTCCCTTTTCTCCCGTCCATTCGTACCAGCCCGACGCGCAGACGATACCGCGACCGGCGCGCAGCAGCGGTTTCCAGTAGGCACCCGCGAGCTTTTCCACGCGGGCATTGATGGCGATGGGGATTTTCTGCTTGCCAGTGGCGGGTGTAGCGGCGGCGGCCCAGGCTGGTCGGTAGCTCCAGAAGGTGTCATCCAGGCGCGGTTGATCATCCTTGAGGTGGAGCACTGGCACGTAGGTGCCGGGCATGACGTTGAAGCGTATCTGCTCCTGGCTGTCGATGGCCGCATCTGTCCACCCGATGGCATTCAGGTAGAGCCGGGAATTTTCACTCATGTCGACGCGTCCACACATGGGGCAGATGATAGCTGGTTTCTAGTTTTGATATGCTGTATGTATATACAGTTATTTTTTGGAGGGGAGTATGATGGTGAAAATGCTGAAGATGCGCCTGAATGGAGTTGAGATACCCAAGCGCCGCTTAAATGATCGCTTCAATATGGCGCGTCCAGGGCGACTTGAGGTCGTTGATACTACCGATCAAGGCTTGCACCGGATGGTGAAACTTGCTCGATTCACTCACGGGAGTAGTGATCAAGTTATGGACACTCTGTTTGGGGGCGAACTGCTTTGGTTTCGGGACGGCCGGATGGTGCTTTCTGGCTTTGAGCGTCACAAGAATAGCGACCAGCAGTTTTGCGATTTTGCACAGTCATGGTTATGTTTTGTTGGAGTCGATGCACCAGCCGTGCCCGAGGGGCGATAAGAACCTATAACGGCCAAGGACAGAGCTGATTGCTACGTTAATCTGTACTTAGAGCTAAAAAATTTTAAAAATCACAAGTTGGATATGAAAAATACAAATTTGTCGATGATGGCTAGATGGATATTCGAAAATTTTGGTATTCGGGAAGATTAAGACCACAACTGGTTACTGGCGTGCGTTAGCGCTTACTCCGCAGGCATTGGGCAGTCTATGCGCACTGTGAAAAGTCAACCGAAATCGTACGAGAAATGACAAAAAATTACGGGGCTAAACGTGGGAAAAGTATTGCTTCTGTATCCTAGCGTCACTACAATTAGATCTGTTCATGCGCACATCCACTAGATGTAGTGGTAGTTATTCATCAATGGATGGCCGTGTAGGTAGGGGGCTAGCGCGTCGAACGCTAGCCACCCCGGAATTGAACCCAGCCGCTGACACGCGGAACATAATTAGCAATGTAGAGCTAATAAGGCAGGGATCGTATATGGCAAAAACCCATATGATCAGGAGATCGGGTTGACACCGAGTCATGGCGCTTGTGAAGCGACCATGACTCTATTCTAAGCAAAAATTCGACATTTTTCATCTAATTTATTTCTTTATTTGTTAAGTGTTGCATTGTTAATTTGAAATGTTAGGAGTCATTCAATGGCAACCAAGCCTACCCGAACCAAGCAAATGCCTATAGACGCTGGCACCGGCCGCATCGTTACAGCGCAATACGCAAAGACGCACCCCAAGACTACGGTCGTGTTGACGGTACCTGCGGGAAAGCAAGTTAAGTCGAAGAAGTAGAGCTAAACTGCTCAGATTGCTCAAAAGCCATGCTAAGCGTGGCTTTTGTTTTTTCTGGATTATTTTGGCGGTTGCAGGGGGCAGGGAAGTTCGGGTAGAGAAGGGGTGTCTGAAGTCACCAGTACGGCTACAGTTTAGGTAACTGGCGGCATGAGTTCATAGCGCATACGCTTAATGCGCACGACTACGAGCTGATTCAAGTCCAATGGGGCAATAATTTTCGCAAAGTATTTTTGCACCGATATCCGCTAGTAGGTAGTTTAGTAGGTACGGTTGTTGTGGTCGGTCTGTGAGCCGCATCAGGATTATCTATTCGCATTACACCGCTTCCGCCAAGAAATAAAAAGAAGAGCCCCCCCTTTGGGCGGCTTTTTTTTCTTGGCGGAAGCGAGCAGGGCGGCGCCCTGCGTGTGAGATTCGAAGGGCTGGGCCTACCGGCCCAGCCCTCCCCGAATCCTCCAACCGCTGCCGCTGCGCGGCAGCCCCGCGCGCCGTGGGCGCGCGTTCGTGGTTCCAATCAGCTTTTCAACTGACCCAGCTGTCACAGCCGGCAACGCCTCAGTCCGTGTCTGAACGCCGCACCTGACCCTCGCGTCGTGGGCCTGGGCAAGAGACAGCGCAATGAGCGACCATATCGACAACAACGGCAAGATCATTTTCGCGGAAGTGGCGCGCGGCTTGGCCGCCGTGCGTGGCACATGGCTGCTGCCACTACTGCGACGAGGCGCAGGCACCTGCGTTGCTGTTCTGTAGCGTGGAGTGCCGGGACGACTACGACAAGGAACTGGCTTGCAAAGGCGCGCGCCGGCCACACAGGATTAATCACATGCCAGTGAATGATCTGGGAAATGACTCAACTTGAATTTTTTCAATTCTTGTGTGACGGACTCTACAAGACGTTGAGGCTCTAATAACGTCTTGATTTCACGCTCCCAGCCTATAGCTCCCCCTACGTGATGGGTTACACCTTCCGGCCATCCCTGCAAGATGAGTTTGTAATACTCAATACGTTCGGCGACCCTTGCCTCCTTTTTGCACCAAGCCAGCAACAAGACATTGTCGGTCATGGCTTGTATCGGGAAGTTATGCGTACTTGCTACAGCATTTTGATACAGCCTGTCCAGCGTGGAGCAGGACAGTGTGTCGAGAAATGCAGTAGGGCACTGCAATCGAAACCGTTCAACTAGCTCATCGAACTTGCTTGAGTGGCGCAAGGGACTTATTGACTCATCTACGCCTTTACCATTCAATAAAGGACTCGGTGTGGCCAGCGAAACCACAGGAAACGGCGTCATCAGTGAGTGCGTGTGGAACACGGGAACATAATGTTCCTCGCCATACATAGGTTGTAGATAAATGCCAGTCAGCAGAGGGCCGTTACGCTTCAATAAGTGAAGTGGCTTATATATTTCATACGCACCAATCGCTTCTTTCCAGTCTTGAGTAATCGCCTTCTTTTCAGTCGCCGTCATCTTTTTCATAAGGTGTCTCAGGGTATATCGCTGTCAGCGAGGAGGTGTTATCGAGAGGTTATCATTGTTGGCCTCCGATTGTACGCTGGCCCGCCACTCCGCTACCCGTTCCTTCCGCACCTTCTGCCACTCCACGTTTGACACCGTTGCCTCCCGTATTGGTCGAGGAATAGTTTGGAGATAACGATCAGGAATTCTTAAACGGGATGGCTGGGCGCTTACGCACAGGATGACCGCCACACCGCTATAGTCGGCAGGGCAGAGTTCCGGACGTTCCCTGCACGCTGGAGATCCCTAGACACCGTGCAAGCCGCCCACGAGGCGGCTTTTTCACGCCCCAGCGAATGATGTTGCATCGGAT
This sequence comes from Janthinobacterium sp. SUN128, assembly GCF_030587275.1. Classification (NCBI taxonomy): domain Bacteria; kingdom Pseudomonadati; phylum Pseudomonadota; class Betaproteobacteria; order Burkholderiales; family Oxalobacteraceae; genus Janthinobacterium; species Janthinobacterium sp. SUN128. Next base: position 155,783 of record NZ_JAPWHY010000001.1, read on the forward strand.
GTAAGAAAAAAGCCCATTTCGGCCCGGCGCGCGCAGTTGCCCCCTTCCACACCTGCCCGCTATGTAGGGGTCTTTTGACTCAAATGTGCGCCATGGCCGAAGGCGCATGAGGACTGGCGCGGCGGGGCGAAGAGGGGGCATGCGATTTGACGCATTTTGACGCACTGTGAGCGGTTTTTCGTACAGGTGATGTGATGACGTGAAACGGATGATGTTTGTGTGCTGAAGAGGCTGTATCGCAGCCGGATAGAGGTTGTAGTGAAGGACTTTGATAATGGTGATAGTACACACTTTCAATTGAAAGATACCAAGCGGTATGTTATCTTTGCACCCATCTTCAATTGTGAAAAGTTTTCTTCAAATGAATCCAAATTTATTATCGTGGGCGGCTTTGGGCGGCGCCATTGCATGCGAGGTGGCCGGCACCGCGTTTCTCAACAAGTCCGAGCAATTCAGCAAATTGGCGCCGACCTTGATCTCCCTCGGGCTGTATGGCGTCTCATTCTATTTACTGGCCCAGGCACTTAGGACTTTGCCAATTGGAGTGGCATATGCGATATGGGGCGGCCTGGGCATCGTTCTCACCGCGATTGTCAGCATCGTGGTGTTTAAGCAACGGCTCGACTGGATTGCCATGGTCGGCATCGGCTTCATCGTGGTCGGGGTGATTATCGTCAACGGCTTCTCTAAAGCAAGCGGGCATTGACATGGCATCTGCTTACGAACGTCGAAAGGATCCCGAAGCGGTGCGTCGTGCCTTGCTCAATTGTGCAGCGTTGATCGCTGGTAGCGAGGGTCTCGCTGCCGTGACAGTTGCAGGTGTGTCGGCAGCTGCAGGCGTGACCAAGGGCGCGCTCTTCCACCATTTCGCTAATAAACAGGCGATGGTCGATGCGATGGTCAATGAGCTGATGCAGGAGTTGGACGCGGCGCTTGACGACTTGATCGCCGCCGATCAGGTGCCGCGCGGCAGCTTTACCCGCGCCTATGTTCACGCCGCACTCTCTATGGATGACGACACCACGCGCATTTGGTCTGCTCTTTTTAGTTCGCTGACTGCGGAGACGTTGATGGCAGCCCAATGGCACGCCTGGCTGGCGCAACGATTGCGCCGCCATGCTGACACCGACGCCGGAGAACTTCTAGAGGTCGTCAGACTGGCGGCCGATGGCGCTTGGTTTACTTCGCTGAGCGTTGGCGCTTCGGCAAGGGTTCTGGACCTGCCAGCGATCAGAGCGCGTTTGATAGCCATGACTTTTTTAACCACCGCAACACCATCAGGAGAGCATCATGTCTGACAGTCCAATTCTCGTCATCGGCGCCACCGGTAAGACCGGCAGCCGCGTCGCCGCCAATCTCAGGCAACGAGGGTTCGCCGTCCGCGCCGTTTCGCGCAAATCGGCCGTGCGCTTCGACTGGGACGATGCCTCGACCTGGCAACCGGCGCTGCAGGGCGTACGCGCTGTGTACATCGTGCACCCCGGTTTGGGCTTTGACGGCGCGACTGAGCAAGTGGGAGATTTCGCCCGTGCCGCCGCTGCTGCCGGCGTGAAAAAGACTGTGCTGGCTTCGACTCCGGACGACGGTAGCGAGTTTTCACAGGCCATGCGCGCTGCAGAGCATCATATCGTCAGCGCCGGCTTAAACCTGACCAGTCTGCGTCTGCGCTGGTTTTTCCAGAATTTCAGCGAGGATTTTCTGCTCCAGTCCGTACGCTCGGGCGAGCTGCGTTTGCCAGCAGGGTCCGGAAAGGAAGCGTTTGTCGATGCGGATGACATCGCTGAAGTGGCGGTCGCCGCTTTGACGGATGATCGCCACAACGGCTGCAAGTATGATCTGACTGGCCCTGGCCTGCTGAGCTTTGCAGAGGTGGCGCAGGAAATTACCTCGGGGGCGCAACACCCTCTCTCGTATGTGCCGGTCGATCCTGCTACCTACGTCGCCGAGCAAATCGCGCAACAGGTGCCGGAGGAGTGGGCCTACTCTTTCAGCGTTCTCTATCAGGACATCGCTAACAATAAGCTGGCGCAAGTCTCGGGTGACGTCGAGGCTGTGCTTGGCAAGCCGGCGCGCGATTTTTCCACTTTTGTTTCTGCGATGGGGAAGGCTGGAGTCTGGAAGTGATCCGGCCTGCTTCATAGTGTTAACGCCTAGGTGATTCCGTAATGGCTCCCCCAGTCGCTACGTTTCATGCGCAGTACCATCCAAGCCAGTGGCACGCATCCATGCGTGTGCCAGCTTGGTGTCATTGCGCTTCTGGTACGCAAAGGCTTTTTTATATCGATGTTTGTGCGTAGGTGGACGCTGCCGCTGCGCGGCAGCCCCGCGCGCCGTGGGCGCGCGCTCGTGCTTCCAATCAGTTGTTCGACTGAGCCAACTGTTACAGAACCCCACGCCTCAGTCCGTGTCTGAACGCCAAACCTGACCCTCGCGTCAGTGCGCGTGGTGTGTCCTGGCCAAGGGATTTGCAGGGGAAGTGGGAGAGTCTCCCTTACAATAACAGGTGTTTTGCCCCCATGCTTCCTTACGTTCTTGTCAGCATGATTTTTGCTTGTTAATAGTTAATTTTTTACTTTTTCAATAACTTGATTAAAGAAAATATTTACTCAAAAATGGAAATTTAAGTTATCTTTAAGACAAAAAAGGAGACATTTTTCTCTTTTATTGATGAGGCAAAAATGCACGTTAACAACCTTGATGAACCCATATTTGCTATTGCAGCCAACCAAAATTATGACTGTTTAAGGCATGACGGTCTAACAGCGCAAAAAGTCGATGTCGGAGTCATTTTTCAAGAAATGCTAGGCACAGCGACTGCGGCCGCCTACTTGGCGAAAAACAACGTTCCTATGCACATAGCGCTCCGGGTCTTGACGCAAACCCATCGCAAGGCTACGACATGAGGGGATGGCTGTTGTTGCTGAGTCGCTAACGTACGAAAAAAAGCTGTCATTTTGTTGTCATTCCCAGGCTAAAAACCGCAAAAACACCCCAAAGAATGACAGCCTTCTTCTAGCTGCCTAGTTGATTCTAAAATTCAGTGGTGGAGCCGTCTGGGACCGAACTTGCCTCGCCAAGTGGCCCAGGCGCTATAAACCTTTTCTACGGTTTTGGTGTTGGTATGAGGTAGCCTTTGATGACGTGCTGGACCAAGGCTTGCGGCGCCTCGTTAAGGCAGTCAGTAAACTTACATATCCACCCACCAGTTGAGTAGGGTTTCATCATTGTCGTCATCGAGGTTGGCGTAGATATTGGCGAAGTACCATTCCACGCCCGTTGCTTCGCGGAAGGCGTCGAAGGGACTGTTGACGTTGTAAATGCCGTGGTGGCCTGACACGCTGAAGGTCAGATTTGGCCGTCCATTGTGCCGCCAAGCTGCTTTTGCACGTCGTACTCGAGCTGGTCGACTGCGGACTGGCTCACGGCGTCGGCATCGTAGATCTGGATGCAGAAGTTGCCGCCGCGCTTTAATACTAGTGCAGGGGAGAGCGGGTCGGCGATGTTTACGATGTCGCCGCGCGCCAGGTTCAGGGCCAAGCCGGGTGACGCCAGCAGTTCGAAGACGTGCTCGTCAATCTGGCGCGCCGGCAGAGTTTCGTACGTGGGGCCGTCGGTGTCTTCGTCTGCCAGTACGCGGATGTGTGGCATGCCTTTACAATTGATGTTTTCCATTAACTCTTTCATATTGCTGGTACGCTGTGGTGCGAGTCGCGCCAGCTAAATAGATACGACAATATTGTGCAGGCTGCATGAGGAACGACATTTCTTTTCCATTTGTCGCATTCACTCATCCTGAAGTTTTGTCAAACCGTCTACTCCAAGGAATGCAAATTTTAACAAAACTGAAAAAAGCGCTGGGACTTACACAGCCGAACGGCTCGGATGCCGAGCAAGATATCCTAATCCTGGCCCTGAAAGGAAAATGTGCCGGCGACACTTATTACCACAACATGGATCAGTCGGTTTTTGACAGCGCTATGGAAGGTAACGAGGAGGAAGATTTTTATCACTTCTATGTTCGGCAGAGAACGATAGGTATTCAAGCGTTCAAAAAAGAAGTAGAAAACGATCTCTCGACTCTGTCTGGATGTCAGCTTCATGCCATCGTCCAGCATCATAATTATGATAGTGGCATATGGTTTATAACGCAGGTCATAGCGCAAGCAAAGTGTGAATTTGCTACAGCGCTGTGCATCTACTGGGCCAATCAGCCGGGCGATCACTATGCGCGATACGAGACACTCGATCTTGCTTGCGAGGACATCCATGCTCTATCCCATGCGAATGCCGTGTTGCTCAATAAAATCGAATACAAGACAAAGCTAGGAATATTTGCACAGATCCTTCCCATTCCCGACGTTGCTTGTTTCCTGGATCGCAAGCCAGATTATTCAGTGAAACCATTGATAAATATTCCAGTTGAACTCCGTGTACACTGGTGAAGAATAAAGCTTGGGCTACAGGCTGGGCTTATGGGGCCAGCCCGCTCAGAATCCTCCCCTTGCTTTTTTGACTCCAGTGCACGCTCATCATCAACACCAGCACGATCTCCCGGCCTGTTCCAACAGCAGGAGAGATCCACTGCTACCGTTCGCAAACTTCTAATCAGTTTTCGATTGAACAAGCTTTCACAGCAATCAACGCATCAGTCTGTGCCTGAATGGCAGAGCTGCCCCTTCCTCGCTTCGGTCCTGAAAAATTCCACCATATGTAACTTGCCTGTCCAAAAGTACTGTGTAAAAATACAGTGTCAACTTTCAAAAAGGACATCTCATGATCAGAGGCAGTTGCTGCTGTGGCTCAGTAAAGTTTGAATTGGCGTCGCCCCCGGGCATGATGGGCATGTGTCACTGTTCTCGTTGTCGGAAGGCCGGCGCGAGTGCCTTGGCCTTCGTTGATAAAAATTCATTTACCTTGCTGGAGGGGCGAGAATTTATTCAGCGATATGAGCCAGAGGCCCCCTTTAAATATGCAAGAACTTTTTGTAAAAACTGCGGGACTTCTTTGGGGGAAATTGGCTCAGAAAATGATTCGTTTCCGATATCAGTTAACTGCCTGGATGATGACCCTGAGGTCAGCATGCAATTTCATGTTTATGTAGGATCCAAGCCCGCATGGTATGAAATTTGTGATAGTGCAAAACAGTTTCAGGAAAGTCCTGCATAATAAAAAAGCCAGTCATTTGACTGGCTTTTTTATCGCACAAAATGTTGGGCAATGAATTAAGAAGATGCAGTTTCTTGGCTATGCAAGGAATTGATTTAGTTTCCCCACGGATCAGTATACGGATCGCCTGAACGGCAAGATTCGCGTGTTTGCTCCAATTTGTAAGAGGTCGACTGCCCCCAGAGGACAATGGTTCTTCCATTGCAATTGAATTGTCCTTCGCCCACTTGCTCGCTGTAGCTGGCATCGGAATAGTATGCGTATGAAATGGAGTACGCAGCTGCCGCATAAGCATAGGCTGAAAAAGCTAATAATCCTACGGAAAACGTTGCAAAAATCGACTTTTTAAATGGCATTGTAAACCCTTTTAAATTGATGCGGTCAATGTTCTAGTGTGAAACGAAGTCCTGATAAGTGTATGACTTTTCAGAAATGCAAATCGATACTGCCCAAATGAAATATTTGTGTCAATTATTATTCTTTGGCCATTTTTTGCATCCGCGGCTCAAAATAAGCGGTGTCACTCAGGAGTTTCCTGGAATAACTGTGACGTGTTGTGGACCCTTGGCGATTGGCACAAACACTTCCCATTTATGTTGTATCGTGGGCTTTACAGTCTTGGCGCAGCTCACCGCAACATTTGATCCAGACAGACCACGGCTCTTCGGAACCCATTCCACACGCAACGATATCGCGCATTTCGTCACCAGAATCTTCCGGTTCGGCTCCAAGACCCGCCACCGTGTTCCGTTTTTGGAATTCTCTGCTGCCATGAACTTTACTGCAGCATCCCTGATCTCAAACAAGCCATGTATGTCACCGCGTGTCCTGTCCTCGTCAAGCGTGGTCGCGCGCGCCGATGAGACGCCAGCAACAAGAAAAACGGCGGCGACAAAGGAAGCGTACATGCGTCTATTCAAACGTAACGGTGCCAACATATTTACAATCCTTGCCAAGTCTGTTCGATATTAGATAGAGATATGGAAGCTTCCATATTTCCAGTGCGTGCATTGTCACACAAGCTGCCGACAGCTTGTTCGTTTGCTGGCAGGATTGCCTCACGCATGTTGACTCTGCCTTCACACCCTTGCGAATGCAGGAAGGATGGAACTGCCCCGTCTACAGTCAACAATCCCGGCTCCAGCGTTTTTGTTCTCCACTGGTGAGTGCGTAGTTTTCGTGGCACGATGAGAAGTTCATCGGGTTCTCATTAAACTGACAAGACGCACATGGCTTTTACTTTTCACCCGCTCTCCGATATTGCCAATGAAGAATGGCTCGTTCTGTTGAATCACCCGGACGTCATCCGCCACATGCCGCTCGCCACCAAAAGCTGGGATGAGCACGCTGTGATGGAATGGGCGAAAGGCAAGGACGCGCAGTGGCAAGCAAATGGCTATGGGCCGTGGGCTATCCGGATTGATGGCGCGTTTGCCGGCTGGGGCGGTTTTCAGAAGGAAGGGAGCGAAGCTGACTTGGCACTGGTATTGCTCCCCGCGTTCTGGGGACATGGTCCTGCACTGGTTCGCCGGTTCATGCACCTCCGGCTGGAACTGGGTATTGGCCCGGTCAGTATCCTGCTGCCGCCCAGCCGCACTCGCGTCAGGGGGCTTGCAAGAATCGGCTTCGCATTGGATTGCGAAGTGGAGTATGAAGGACAATGTTTTTTAAAGTTCCGGGCAATTGACTGAAATACAGGTGCGTGGCGGGGACGGGAACAGCCTTCATCTCCCGCAACTGCCATACTATGAATACGCCGACATGAGCGATACTTGTCGAAACAGGCTGCGGCCATATCATGGCTACGGCACGCCCAAGCGCGCTTACCTCCACCTCTGAAACCATGAAAAACATTACCGTAGAATATCGTCACAATTTTCCCCTTGATCCGGTCGATGTCGTCCGTGTTTTCGATCAGTCCGGAATCAAGCGCCCCACCGCCAATCTCCCGAGAATCGCGCGCATGTTCGCCACGCCTTGTCTCTTGCTGTCGGCGTGGGTGGATGGGGAGCTGGTAGGATTGGCCCGGTCGTTGACCGACTATGCCTATTGCTGCTATCTGTCGGACCTGGCCGTCAACAAGGATTACCAGGGCCTGGGAATCGGCAAGGAACTTGTCAAGCGCACCCAGGCCATCATCGGCGAGGAAGTGTCGTTGATACTGCTCTCCGCGCCGGATGCGATGTCCTATTATCCGACGCTCGGTTTTGAGCCTGCCGGCAATGCCTACGTCATTCGGCGCAAACATTGAGCGACCGTTTTTAACAATTCCCGCACCTGATGAAACCCGTCTATACCCTCGCCGAAGCCCTGGCAAAAGATCCCGGCCGCGTCGCCAAAACCCAGGCCCTCACCCTCGACAGTGCCAGGCCCCACATGGGCCTGAAAGGCAGGCACGGCCTGTTCGCTTCCGAAGCCTGGTGGGAAAGCATCGAGGCCCAACGCCTCCCGACGCAAACCTTGACGGGCAGCATCGAACACACCTATTTCGCGGGCCAGGACAGCCGCCGTGGCGATCAGGTTAACAGCTTCACCTTGCGCCTGGCGGATGGCTCGGCAGTGGACGAGAGCATCTACATGAACGACAAACAGGACATCAAGCTGTTCGTGCCTGGCGCCATGGTGACGATGGTCTACGTGCTCGATGAGCTCAAGGCACAGCCAGCCGCCGACGGCGGTGTCAATGCGGCGCGTATCGTGCTGGAAGTGGCCATCTCCGTCAGAAAAGATAAAGAGTAGGGGACGGCGCCATGCAGATGCTCCACTATCTGCATAAGGTTGATATTGGACAAGTTTTTAGCTGAAATTGGTTTGACCGCCCACCGCGCCAGGTCTAGAGTCATCAACAAGACCCAACCGACCCCGGCGCCCACACCATGGCCAAGCCTTTTCCCTTGAACCCCAAGAATCCCGAACGCATCTGCTGGGGCTGCGACAAGTATTGTCCGCCGGACGCCATGCGCTGCGGCAATGGTTCCGAGCGCACGCAGCATCCGATCGAGCTGTTTGGCGAGGGCTGGAATGACTGGGGGTTGGCGGCGGCCGACAAGGCCGACAAGGACGAGAACCCGCCCTGACGGCAGCGCAGCACGCGGCGCGCCGCTACAATCTCTTCATCGCGTCCGAGCTGAGGAGTCTCCATGCAAGAAACCCTGTCCCGCTGGCTGGCAAGCAGCGCCGGCGATTACACCCTGGCCGAACACCTGGCCGTACACACCATCGACGAGGCGCTGATCCACGTGCCAGCCATGCCCGGCCTGATGGTGAAGAATCTGTTCTTGCGCGATGAAAAGGGCCGGCGGCATTTTCTCGTCATCGTGCCTTTCGACAAGCGCATCGACCTGGCGGCGCTGGGGCGGCTGTTGCCGGCCAGTAAGCTGAGCATGGCCTCGCCTGAACGCCTGCTCCAGCATCTGGGCATCACGCCCGGCTCCGTCAGCCTGTTTGCCTTGCTGCATGACAGTGCGCAGGCGGTGGAACTGGTGCTGGACCAGGCCGTATGGGAAGCCGGTTCTGTGCAAGCCCATCCCTTGCGCAATACGGCCACGGTGGCGCTGTCGCATGCCACCCTGGTCGATTTCCTCGCCCATACTGGACACGTACCCCGCATTCTGAGCGTGCCGGCAGCTGATTAAACGCGTTGTATCAATGCCCGGCCACGGACGCGCCGCCGCTGCGCCGTCCCGGCCGGAAACCGTGCGCGCGGGCCGACCAGGCGGCGAGGAGCGCCAGTACCAGCAAGCTGACCATGGCCCACGGGAAGGCGTCCGCGCCCCACGTTTCCAGAAGGGCGCCGCCGACCACGCCCGCGGCCGCAATCGCGCCATTCCACGCCACGACGTTCATCGACAAGGCCACGTCGGCGCCACTGCCTGCCGTGTCGGCCAGCGCCGTCTGCAACAGCGTTGCCGCGCCGCCAAAGGACAAGCCCCAGACAGCCATGCCCAGGTAGATGACAGCGGGAATGTGCGATGCGACGCCCAGCACGAGGGACGTCGCGGCGAACACGGCCAGGCTGGCCAGCACGGTGGCGCGCAAGTGGCGCTCGACCAGCTTGCCCGTGATCCAGATGCCAGCCATGGCGGCGGCGCCGAAGACGAGCAGCACCAGGTCGACCCGCTCCGTCAATCCGGCCGGCGCCACGAATGGGGCGATGTAGGTGTAGAGAATATTGTGTGCCAGCATCCAGGCGATGACGACAGCCAGCACGGGGCGCACGCCCGGCGTCGTGAAGACGCGGCGCAAGGGCAGGCGCTCATGGACGGACTGGCCCGGGTAGTCCGGCACCTTCGCCAGCACCCAGGCGATGAGGATCAATGTCAGTGTGGAAATGATCCAGAACGCGGCACGCCAGCCGACGAGCGAACCGAGCAATGTGCCCAGCGGCACGCCCAGGGACAGGGCGACCGGTGCGCCCACCATGGCCAGCGCCAAGGCGCGGCCTTGCTGGTGTGGCGCCACCATGCGCCGCGCATAGCCGGCCAGCAAGCTCCACGCCAGTCCGGCCGCCATGCCGGCAAAGAAGCGGGCCGCCAGGGTCAGCCAGTAGTGCGACGACAGGGCCGTGACGGTATTGAACACGAGAAAGCCGATGATGGTCAGCAACAGCACGTTGCGGCGGCGCCAGCCGCGCGTGGCGATGGTGAGCGGAATGGCTGCCAGCAGGGAGCCGAGGGCATAGGCCGTGACCATTTGCCCGGCCAGCGCGGCGCTGATGCCGAGTCCAGAGCTGATCTGCGGCAGCAAGCCGGCGGGCAAGGTTTCCGTGACGATGCAGATAAAACCCGTCATGGCCAGGGCCAGCAGGCCGGCGACGGGGAGGCGGTCGGCCAGCGCGGGGCTGGTTCCGGTGGTGATAGTGGCGAGATTCACGGCAAACATCATTGTAAAGAGATCAGGCGCAGGAGCGCCCCTGACCGTCGTTGCGGTACATATGTATCGATCGGTATAAATATAGGTGATGACGTGCCGCGTTGTCAACGACTTCTGTATCGAGTAGTATGTAAGTAAATGAGGAGGAGCGAAGGATGGCGCAAATGGGACGGCCGCGCACGTTCGACCGGCAGGCAGCGGTCGAGCAGGCCATGTTTTTATTCTGGCAGCAGGGGTATGAATCGACGTCCTTGAGCCAGCTCAAGGCGAGCCTGGGCGGCGGCATTTCCGCGCCCAGTTTTTATGCGGCGTTCGGTTCGAAGGAAGCGCTGTTCCGCGAAGCGGCACAATGCTATCTGGACACGTTTGCCCGCGTGACGGAGTGCCTGTGGGATGATAGCCTGGCGCCGCGCGCCGCCATCGAGCTGGCCTTGCGCCAGTCGGCCAGCATGCAGTCCGAGCCGGGACATCCGCCCGGCTGCATGGTGGCGCTCGGCTGCATGAGCGCGCCGACGGCCGAACACGCGGCCGTGGCCGCGCCCCTCACGCAATCGCGCGCCCGCACGCGCGCCGGCTTCGTGCGCTGCGTCGAGCGGGGCATGGCCAGCGGCGACCTGCCTGGTGATATGGATGCCGTGGCGCTGGCGTCCGTCTTCGACAGCTTTCTGTCGGGCGTGGCTATCCAGGCCCGCGATGGCGTGGGCTACGCCGTGTTTGACTCTGCCATCACGCAAATCATGCGCGTGTGGGATGCCAACCGCTTGGCAGCCTAGGCCGTAAAGCGGAACTCCAGCACATCGTCGCCATACTTGTCCGTCTCGCCCGTCGCGGTCCAGCCCAGGTAGCGGTAAAAACCGTAGGAGCGCGAGGCGGGGTCGTTGGAGCAGCCGAGGAACAGCCGTTGGTGGCCTTGCGCGCGCAGTTCCGTCATCACCAATTCCAGCAAGGTCTTGCCGATACCTAAGCCTTCGAATTCCGGCAGCAGGGCCAGGACGATGATTTCGCCTGTGTCGCGCTCGCCAAAGCAGTAGCCGACCAGCTGGCCGTCGTGATGGCAGACCTGGCCAGGCAGGCTGCCCGAGCGCATCATTTCGGCCCAGGAGTCGGCCGTGATGCCCACTTCCGCCAGGCGTTCCGCGGGAATGGCATTTTGCCGCGTCTTGCCGCGCAAGTCGATGAAGGCGGGGGTGTCTTCCGCCTTGGCGGAATGGAAAGTAATCGATGTTGGGTGTGTCGTCATGTATTTGCTCGATGGTGTGGGATGAATGGCGGGCAGGGCAGGATAAAAATCATTCCCAGGGTTTGCGCATGATTTTCGCGTGACGCTGCCAGTCAACTACTTTTGTATTTTCGATGGCCTGCTGGCCGGGGTTGCTGCTATCGATGATTTCATCCTTGACGATGATCAAGTCGTTTTTGTCATTCAGACGATATTCCCGATAACGCTCGCAATCCTGTTCGCGCCGCGCGGTGGCGATTAATGTGTCAGCCCGCCACGCATAGCTGTCTTCATAAAAGCATTGCGCCGCGCAGCCGCAATTGGCGATGCCGCCTTCGATTCTTTGATCGTTCATGCCGATATCCAGATTTGGAATGGCTGATAATGGCTTGTTGAAACTGTATTGCTTCGACGGCGCATCCCATAGCCATACATCGGAACAGCGGATGCGCCCCTGGCTATCCGTATAGCCGGTGACCCACAGGTCGGCATGGCCGTCGAAATTCATGTCCAGCAGCAGCGCGTGCAAATTGCCCGTGCCGCTGCTGCTGCAACTGCCATTGAGCCACTGTTTCCCGACTTTCAGCTGATACGTCTGTTTTTCATCGTGATTCGCATAACGGATATCGGCCGCTTGCCACACTTTGCCTGTTACTGCTTTGTCCAGGTGCAAGGTGCCGCAATAAGCCGAGGTGGAAATCAGGGATAAAAGCAGAGCAATCAATTTCATGGCGATATTCGTGGACGGGCGTTGGGGCACAATACCCCGATTGCATCAGGCGGAGAGTGATCATACTGCAGGATTTGGGCAGTGCGCCACACCATTCCCTATCGTGCATTCTGCGCGGAACAGTGCTGTGTACAATGCCAAAAAATCCATGAACAAGGAATTCTTATGACATCCTCTCCCGAATCTTTGAATGAAGCAGGCATCCTCGCTTATAACGACGTCAATTACGCCGAGGCATTCAAGCAATTCGATGCGGCCGCGCGCACCGGCGATCCGGCCGGCCAGCATTTATTGGCCAGCCTGTATTACCAGGGCCATGGCGTGACGCAAGATTTGCCGAAAGCGGTGGAATTGTTTACTGCGGCAGCGCAGGCGGGTTTTCCGCCGTCGCTGGCCAATCTGGCCCTGATGTATGCGAGCGGCGATGGCGTCGCGCAAGACATGGCGCAATCGCTCGCGTATGGCCGCCAGGCAGCCGAGGCGGGCGATGGCCAGTCGCAATTCAACCTGGCGCAGGCTTACCGCAAGGGCGATGGCGTACCGCAAGACTATGCCGAAGCGGCGTTCTGGTACAAGCAGGCGGCCGAAGCCGGTTCCCTGTCGGCGCAGAATGAATATGGCTTGCTGTACGCGCAAGGGCAGGGCGTGGAGCTCGACTACGTGCAGGCGTATGCGTGGATCGCCATGCCGGCCGAGGCAGGCAGCGTGCAATCGATCAAGAACCGCGACCAGTTGCTGGAAATCCTCACGCCGTCACAGCAGCAGGCGGCGCGCGCGCTGGCTGCCGAGTATGCGGCGCAGTATGGCGTCAATCCCCACTAAAGTAACACCTAACAAAACCTACTGCGCGTCGTAATTTGCGGTCTGCGATGCTCACTGTACCTTCGTACAGTTGCGCTTCTCAACCACAACTTACTTCCGCTCGCTACGGTTTTGTTAGGCGTTGTTATTGGGATTTCCCAGGTAGTTTGCTCAGCACGCCGGCCGCGTCGAGTTCATAGCTGTCGAAATCGCGCGCCAGGAACAGTTCACCTGAATAATGCAGCCGGGCTTCCGCTTCCAGCTCGGCCATGCCGTCCGCATTGTGGTAGCGGGCGCTGAAGTGGGTGAGGATCAGGTTCGGCAGGCGCACCGTTTCGGCGAACTGCGCCACGCGCTGCACGGAACTGTGCGTGGGGCCGGGCCCCACTTTCTGCAGCATCGCTTCCGTATAGGTGGCTTCATGCACGAGCAGTTGCGCATCCGCGCAAGCGTCGGCCAGCAAGGCCGGCGTGTCGTTGTCGCCGCCGATCACCACCGTGGCGCGCTGCGTTTCCACCTGGCGGAAAGCGGCGGCGTTCAGTACCGTGCCATCGTCGAGCAGCGCATCCTGGCCAGCTTGCAAGAGTCCCCACGCGGGGCCGGGCGGCACGCCCGCTGCCTGCAGGGCCGCCTTGTCCAGCTTCCACCTGCTCGTTTCCAGCGCGAAACGATAACCGACGCTCGGTGCGCGGTGCGACAGCGCATGGCGCGAAACGGTCAAGCCCGCTTCCTCGTAGACCACTGGCGCGCTGTCCACGTCGATGTGGATCAGCGGATATGTCAGGAACAGTTCCGTGTGTAGCAGGGTGGCGTCGATCCAGGCCTTGATGGCGGCCGGGGCGATCAGCAGCAAGGGCTTCTTGCGCCCCGTCATCGAGGCGCTGGCCAGCAAGCCCGGCAGCCCGTAGCTGTGGTCGCCATGCACGTGGGTGATGCAGATGCCCACCAGGTCGTGCACGGACAGGGGCAGGCGCTGCAGCCGGTGCTGCGTGGCTTCGCCGCAATCGATCATCCACCAGTCGCGGTTGTGCGTGGTTTGCAGGGCCAGCGACGTGACGTTGCGGTGGCGCGTGGGCACGCCGGAAGACGTGCCGAGAAAAGTCAGTTTGAACATGGGCGCATTATGCGGCAAGCCACCGCCGTTGCCAACGCGCCCGCCTTCAGCCTGCCAATGGCGCGCGCAATTTGTCCTTGTAGATGCGGCCGTTCTTCATGATCAGCAGCAGGCTTTCTTCCGGCCGGGCGAGGAAATCGAGATTTTTCGCAGGGTCGCCATCGGCCACCAGCAAGTCGGCCAGCGCGCCCGCGGCCAGGCGGCCCAAAGTGCCCGGGTAGGGCGAGCGCTGGCCGGACAGGGCCAGCAGTTCGCCATTTTGCCCCGTCGCCTGCGCCAGCAAGGTCAGGGGATCGTAAAAGCGCGTGAGTTTCGCCAGCTGGCGGCCTTGCGTGGGCGTGTTTTTCGCGTTGAACAGGATATCCGTGCCCCAGCCCGTCCTGATGCCGTACTTTTGCGCCAGCGCATATGCCTTCACCGTGCCCTCCGAGACAATGGCCTGGCTGGCCTTGCGCGCCGCATCGGGATACACATTCGCATCCGCGTCTTGCAGGAAAGGCTGCAGGCTCCACCATGTGCCCGTGTCGCGCATCATGCGCACGGAGTCGTCGTCCGCCAGCTGGCCATGCTCGATGCTGCGCACGCCTGCGCGGATGGCCCGCTGTATGCCTTTCGGCGTGTAGACGTGGGTCATCACATACGTGCCCCAGTCGGCGGCCGCTTCCACGCCGGCGCGCAGTTCGCGTTCCGAATATTGCGTGCTGTCGAGCGGGTCGTACATCGAAGCGACGCCGCCGCCAGCCATCATCTTGATTTGCGTCGCGCCCAGCATCAATTGTTCGCGCACGCGGCGCAGCACTTCCGCCTCGCCATCGGCGATCATGGCCATGCCCGCCGTTTCCGCCATGCCCAGCGGGGCATTCGCCGCACGCGGGATGTCGGAACGCAAACGGAAGTCGCCATGGCCCGAGGTTTGCGAAATCATGGCGCCCGAAGGAAAGATGCGGGGGCCGTCGACGATGCCTTCATCGATGGCGCGTTTCAATGCAAAGGCGGGGCCGCCAGGATCGCGCACGGATGTAAAGCCCCGCAGCAGGGTGCGCTGCGCTTCCTGCGCCGCCACCAGGTACAGATAGCCGACGTCGGACGTCATGGCCGTCACCTGGTTGATGGCGGCGAGCATGGTGTGCCAGTGGGCGTCGATCAGGCCCGGCATCACCAGCTTGCCCTGGCAATCGATCACTTGCGCGCCGTCCACCTTTTCGCCGGCCGGCAGCAGGGCCGTAATGGTCGGGCCTGTCACCAGCACGTGGATGCCGGAACGGGGCGCCTTGCCCGTGCCGTCGAACAGGCGCAGATTGGTCAGCAGCAGGGGGCGCTGGGGCGTTTGCGGCTGCTGGGCGATGGCGTTGCCGGTGGACAGGCCGAGGCCGACGAAGGGCGCCAGCATGGCGGCCGCGCCGCCGAGAAACTGCCGGCGCCGCATGTCCGCCATCACCCGCTGGTGCAGGATGGTGAAGACGGTGCCGCCGCAATCGCAGGCGCGCGGCTTCAAGCCGCCCGTTTGCCATGTATCCATCAGATGCTGCTCTTGTGCCTGGGCCATCGACGCCATCCTTTCATCGTTGCCGCGCCGTGTGCTGGCAAGCGGACAAAGTTAATTAATGGAAACAATGACCATTGAAAACCCGCAGCGTCGGCAAGTCAAGCGTGCACTTGCTTTACAGCAAAGAATGCAGCATCTGCCGTTAAAGGTACATGCTAAGGTGCATGCTGGCCGCTATCTTCCCCGTCACCGGCCGTGTAGTCGACAAAGCCGTCGCGGCGGCAAAAGCTGGCCAGCTGCATGCCGGCCTGGCGCGCGATGCGGATGGCCAGCGAGGTGGGTGCCGAGATGGTGGCGACGAGCCCGATATGCATGCGCGCCGACTTGCGCACCAGTTCATAGCTGGCGCGGCTGGAGAGGAAGACGAAGCCGTCGTGCATGGCGATGCGGTGCAGGGCCAGGTAGCCGATCAGCTTGTCCAGGCCGTTATGCCGGCCCACATCCTCGAACACTTTCACGATGGCGCCTTCGGCCGTGCACCAGGCGGCCGCGTGCACGCCGCCCGTCTTGTGCATCAATTCCTGGTAGGGCAGCAGTTCGCGCGCGGCGCGGCCGAGGATGGCGCTGCTGGCGACCAGCGGCGGCAGCGGACGCGTGATCTTTTCCGGCACCAGGTCCAGCAGGGCCAGACTTTCGATGCCGCACACGCCGCAACCGGTGCGCCCGGTCAGCGCGCGGCGGCGGGCCTTGAGCTTGATCAAATCCGGCTGCGCGATGGTCAGCCGCACTTCCGCGCTATCCTCGCCGCAACACACATCGAGGTCGTAGATGTCGCGCACGCTGCCGACGATACCTTCGGTCAAGGTAAAGCCGACGGCGAATTCCTCCAGGTCGCGCGGCGTGGCCATCATCACCGCGTGGGCGATGCCGTTGTAGACGAGGGCCACGGGATACTCCTCGGCCACCATGTCGCGGCCCGCCGTGGCCACGTCCCCCTGGTGGCGCACCATGGGGACGTCCAGGTAACCGTCGCGTTCGATGGTGGTGATGCCGATATCGCATTCCATGATTTTTTCCTCCGGTTAATTGATCTGATAGCGCGGGCAGGGCCGTATCGACGGTGGCAGCGGGTCGCCATGCAATTCCAGCAGCGAGCGTTCCGTTTCCCGCGTCATAGCGTTCAGGGCCAGGCAGTTGGGCGCCAGGCCGAACGGTTCGGCGATCTGCTGCGCGATGGCTTCCAGCGCAAACAGGGTGTAGGCGACAAAGACGGAAATGAGGGGCGTGGCCACGCCGATGGCGTCCACCAGGCCCAGCGGCAGTAAAAAACAGTACATGTAGACGGTGCGGTGCACCAGCACGCCGTACGGATATGGAATCGGCGTGTTCTTGATGCGCTCGCAACCGGCCACGGTGGCGGCCAGGTCGTTGAGCTGGGTGTCTAGCATCCACAGCAGCTGCGCCTGGCCCGGCTGGCGCTGCACGGCGTCATGCAGCATGGCGCGCACCGTGTGCAGCACGGCGACGGGCTTGAAGGCGATGCCCTGCAAGCGCTGCACTTCCTCGGCCGGCAGGTAGCGCGCCAGGTCTTCCTGCGGGTCCGTCTGGCGCAGCTGGTGCTTGAGCGCGTAGACGAAGGCGATCAGCCGGTTCATCAGCAACTCATGGTCGAGCCCGCTCGTCTCCCGTGGCAGATACGTGATCGCTTGCGAAGCCAGGGCGCGCGCGGCGATCAGCAATTGCCCCCAGATATGCCGCGCCTCGACAAAGCGCGCATAGCTGGCGTTATTGCGAAAGCCGAGAAAGATCGCCAGGCTGATGCCGACCATGGGAAACGGCGCCGTATCGAGCGGAATCTTGACGCCGAAGATACGGCCATCCGTCAGCAGGGCCAGGGAACTGACGACCAGCATCAGCAGCAATTGCGGGATGATGGCTTGCAGCACCGAGCCATCCCAGACGAACAGCATGCGAAACCAGTTGGTGGTGGGGCGGATAATCATGATGGAATGCGCATGCCGTGATGCCGGTTAATGTTTCCGGGGCACGACTTTGCCCTCGAAGACGTAGTATTGGAACAGGTTGTAGCCGATCATGATTGGCAGCATGGAACCCATGCCGATCAGCATGAAGATCAAGGTCGGCTCATCGGATGCGGCCGCCGCGATGCTCAGCTTGCCCGGCACGAGGTCGGGGAAAAAGCTGATGGCCAGGCCCGCGAACGAGGCCAGGAACAGCACGATGGCGCCGCGGAACGGTCCGCGCACGCCGTTCACATGCACGGCCCACAGGATGTAGATGAAGGCGCTGGCGGCGATGGCGGCCAGGGCCAGCAGCACGCCGAACACGCCCGGCTGCGCCCAGCGGTCGTGGCCGATGGCGCTGAAGACCATGGTGCCGGCCGACAGCACGATGGCGGCCGCGACAGTTGCCAGCACGCTGGCCGTGGCATAGCGGCGCGCCGCCGCTTCCAGCTGGCCGCCCGTCTTCTTGATCAGGTAAGTGCTACCCAGGAGGCAATAACCGGCCACCACGCCCAGCGCCGTGCAGGCCGTGAAAATACCGCTTAGCCAGCCCGGCTGCAAGCCCGTGATGACCTCGCCCAGCACCACGCCTTGCGCCACGGCGGCCAGCAGGCTGCCCACGCCGAAGACCACGTCCCACAGGCGCTTGTTGCCGGCCGCATGGCGGAACTCGATCGAGGCGCCGCGCATGATCAGGCTGGCGATCAGCAGCATGATGGGAATATACAGCTGTTCCAGCAAGGTGGCATAGGCGCTGGGAAAGGCGCCGAACAGGGCGCCGCCCACCACTACCAGCCAGGTTTCGTTGGCGTCCCACACGTGGGCGATGGACTGGAAGATCAGGTTGCGTTCCTGCTCGCGGCGGGTGAGCAGGCTGAGGATGCCCACGCCCAGGTCGAAGCCGTCCGTGACCACGTAAAAGATCAGCATCAGGCCGATCAAGCCGAACCAGGCATTGCCCAGCATGGCATGCGAATTCATATCCATTACACACTCCTCGTCAGATAGCGGCGCATTTCAATACCCCCGCGGCATGGGCGGCGTCCGGCAGCGGCAGCGCCACGTCCGGGCCTTGTTGCAGCCATTTCTTGGCAAACACAAAGAAGGTGACGAACAGCACGATGTAAAACACGAAGAACATCAGCATGCTGCCGGCCACAGCGTGTGCCGCCACGTCGGAGACGGCGTCGCGCGTGCGCAGCAAGCCATACACGACCCACGGCTGGCGTCCCACTTCGCGCACGATCCAGCCGCACTCGACGGCGATATACGGCAGCGGTATCGTCAGCACCCAGGCCAGCAGCAGTGTGCGCTTGCGCACGAACTCTTCCACGCGCCCGCCTACCTTGCGCCAGGCCATGAAGGTCCAGAACGACAGCAGCACGAACCACATGCCGATGCCGGCCATGGTGCGGAAGGCGTAGTACAGCAACGGCAGCATGGGCGGCTGGTCTTCGCGGGCGATGTCGGCCAGGCCCGTGATCTTGCCCGTGGCGCTATGCGTGGCAATCACGCTGAGCATGCCGGGCACTTCGATGGACCAGTCATTCTTTTGCTCCGCCTGGTTAGGCCAGGCCAGCAGGGACCAGGCCGCACCCTCGCCATCAGGATTCGTGTGCCAGTGGCCTTCGATGGCCGCGCCCTTGGCTGGCTGGGTCTTGAAGACGTCGACGCCGCTCGAATCGCCGAGCCAGACTTGCAAGGGTGCGATGACCAGCAGCAACATCAGCGCCAGCTTGAACGAGCGGGCGAAGAAGGCCGGTTCGCGGCGCTTGAACATATACCAGGCGGAAATGCCGGCGATGACGAACAAGCCCGTTTCCACGGCGGCCACCCACATGTGGCCCACGGCCCAGGCCATGTCGGGATTGAAGATGGCAGCCACGTAATCGGTGACGATGATCTTGCCGTCGACCACGCGCACGCCGGCCGGCGTCTGCATCCAGGAATTGGCGACCATGATCCAGAACGAGGAAATGCTCGACCCGAGCGCCACCATGCCGGTGGCAAACAGGTGCACGCCCTTCGGTACGCGGCCCCAGCCGAACATCATGATGCCGATGAAGCCCGCTTCCAGCATGAAGGCCATGGCGCCCTCGAAGCCGAGGATGTTGCCGATGAACTGGCCGGAATGGTGCGAAAACGGCGCCCAGTTGGTGCCGAACTGGAATTCCAGGGGAATCCCGCTGACGACGCCGACGGCAAAGTTCAGCACCAGCAGCTTGCTCCAGAAGCGCGCGTGACGGTAGTAGACGGGGTCGCTGGTGCGCAGCCACAGCGCCTCGACAACAAACAGGAACAGCGACAGGCTGATCGTCAATATGGGCCACAGGATGTGGAAGATGGCCGTCATCGCAAATTGCGCGCGCGACAGGTCCAGGGTATCGAAACCGAACATGGCGTTCTCCTGTTCAGCTGACTGCGGCCGAAGGCGACAGCAGCACGGGAATGGATTTGAAGGTCGGTGTGCGCGAGCCTTCGCCCACGCTGTCGAGCGGCACCAGCGGATTGGTTTCCGGGTAGTAGGCGCCGATGCAGCCGCGCGGGATGTCGTACTCGACCAGCAGGAAACGGTCGGCGCGGCGGGCTATGCCGTCATCCCACACGCCGATCAGGTCGACCCAGTCGCCGGCCGCAAAGCCCAGCATGGCCAGGTCGTCCTTGTTGATGAAGACGACCCGGCGCTGGCCGAACACGCCACGGTAGCGGTCGTCCATGGCGTAGATCGTCGTGTTGTACTGGTCGTGCGAACGCGTGGTCATCAGCACCATCAGGCGCTCGCCATATTGCTGGCGCGCACGGTGGATCGGCGTATCGAGTTCGATGGCATTGACGAGGAATTGCGCCTTGCCGCTTTGCGTCTTCCACACGCGTTCGCGCGAGGCAATTTCCAGATGGAAACCGCCGGGCTTGGCCACGCGCAAGTTGTAGTCGAAAAAATCATCGAACACTTGCTCGATGGAATCGCGCAACAGCGCATAGTTGCCGGCATAGCGCAGCCAGTCGATCTTTTCGCTGCCCAGGGTCGCCTGCGCCATGCCGGCCACGATGGCGATTTCCGAACGCAGATTGGGTGAGGCGGGCTGGTTCATGCCGAACGAGATGTGCACCATGCTCATGGAATCCTCCACCGTCACGCCTTGCGCCACGCCCGCCTGCACGTCGATTTCCGTGCGTCCCAGGGTGGGCAGGATCAGCGCATCCTTGCCGTGCACGAGGTGGCTGCGGTTGAGCTTGGTGGCGATGTGCACGGTCAGGTCGCACGAACGCAGCGCGTCCCAGGTGCGCGGCGTGTCCGGCGTGGCCATCGAGAAATTGCCGCCGAGCGCGACAAACACTTTGACCTTTTTCTCCAGCATCGCTGCTATGGTGCCGACGGCATCGTAGCCGTGGTGGCGCGGCGGCTCGAAGTTGAAGACCAGGCCCAGGCGGTCGAGGAATTCTTTGGTCGGCTGTTCCTCGATGCCCATGGTGCGGTCGCCCTGCACGTTCGAGTGGCCGCGCACGGGGCACAGTCCCGCGCCGCGCTTGCCGATATTGCCGCGCATCATCATCAAGTTCGACAGGATTTGCACGGTGGCCAGCGAATTCTTGTGCTGCGTCACGCCCATGCCCCAGGTAGAGATGACGGCCTTGCCCTTCACATAGATTTGCGTGAGCTCTTCGATCTTGTCGCGCGCCACGCCCGATTCGGCCAGCAGCAAGTCCCAGCTTTCCGCGCGCAGGTCGGCCGCGAAGGCGTCGAAGCCCGTCGTGTGTTCGGCGATGAAATCGCAGTCGAGCACGCGCTCCTGGCCGTGGGCGCTGGCCTCGTCATCGAGTTCGACGACGCGCTTGGCCATGGCCTTGATCAGTGCGAAGTCGCCGCCCAATGTCGGGCAGATGAACAGCGAACAGATGTTCGTGCTGCCGCCCGTCAGCATTTCCAGCGGATGCTGCGGGCTGGTGAAGCGTTCCAGGCCCCGTTCGTGCAATGGGTTGATGGAAACGATGGTGGCGCCGCGGCGCGACGCTTCGCGCAATTCGCCCAGCATGCGCGGGTGGTTGGTAGCCGGATTCTGGCCGAACAGCAGCAGGGTGTCCGCATGCTCGAAGTCGTCCAGCAGCACCGTGCCCTTGCCGATGCCCACGGTTTCCGGCAAGCCGCGGCTGGTGGCTTCGTGGCACAGGTTGGAGCAATCGGGGAAGTTATTGGTGCCGTAGGCGCGCACGAACAGTTGGTACAGGAAAGCCGCTTCGTTGCTGGCGCGGCCCGACGTATAGAAGGCGGCCTGGTTCGGGTCGTCCAGCGCATGCAGGTGGTGCGCCACGAGGGCGAAGGCGTCGTCCCAGGAAATGGCCTGGTATTTGTCGCTTGCGGCGTCGTACACCATGGGGTCCGTCAAGCGGCCATGTTGCTCCAGATCATAGTCCGACTGCTCCATCAGTTCGGTGACAGTGTGTTCCTGGAAAAACTCGGGGCGCACGCGCTTGCTCGTCGATTCGGCGGCCACGGCCTTGACGCCGTTTTCGCAGAATTCGAACGTCGACGCGTGTTCGCGGTCGGGCCAGGCGCAGCCGGGACAGTCGAAACCGTCGGGCTGGTTTTGCTCGAACAGGGAGCGGTAATTGCCTGCGCTGACTTTTTCCTTGAACAGATTGATGGCCACATACTTGAGGGCACCCCAACCGGCCGCGGCATGGGTGTAGGGCGCGATGCGCGCGTCGGACTTTGGCTTGCTCATGATGACTCTCCTGGTGATGTGCGATGGGACAATCACATGGTAGGGGCGGCGGCCTGCCCCGTAGGCGCACAGTTCCGGACAAAAAAACAGAGTACAGATGGCAAGACGACGATGCCGGTCGCGCCGGCGCCGGCCGTGATCTATGATGTGGACAAGGAGAAAAAATATGCAAAAGGAAGAAGGAATCGATGCGGCGCTGATCGCGCTGCTGGCGCTGCTGTGGCAAGCGCGCCAGGAGGCGCCGGTGAGACCATGGTCGCTGGCCAAGCTGGCCAAGCGGGCGGGAGTACAGATGAGCACTTTGCTGCGCCAGCTCAATGCGCTGTCCAGCGCGGGACTGGTGGTGGTCGCCACGGCGGAGAGCGGCGGCGGCAGCGCGCTACTCAGCGCGGCGGGCGCGGAACTGTGCGCCAGCGTCTTTACTGCACCGCCAGCGGAATAGATCGCGTCTGTACTCTATCGGCTGGCGCCGGACTGTACCTCTTTGCCTGCTTCCATTCGTCCTATGCTGGACACAGACGAATGCACATCAAGGGGAAGCACAATGAACACCATCCTGTATCCGCAGCCAGCGCTCCGGCAGCCAGACTATAGTGAGCCATGCGTGGATATGCTGGGCCGCCCCCTGACGGACTTGCGCATTTCCGTCATCGACCAGTGCAATTTCCGCTGTACCTATTGCATGCCGGCCGAACTGTACCCCAGCGATTACCCGTTTCTTCCCTCCAGCGAGCGCCTGTCCTTCGCGCAGATCGAAACCATGGCGCGCGCCTTCGTGCGCCTCGGCGTCGATAAAATCCGCATCACTGGCGGCGAGCCGCTGCTGCGCAAGAACCTCGAACGGCTGATCGAAATGCTGGCGCGTCTCACCACGCCGGACGGGCGCGCCGTGAGCATCGCGCTGACGACGAATGGCAGCTTGCTGGCGGCCAAGGCGCATTCGCTCAAGGATGCGGGCCTGGAGCGGGTCACCGTCAGCCTCGACAGTCTCGACAACGGTATTTTCCAGCGCATGAATGGCGTCGATTTTCCCGTCGAGAAAGTGCTGCACGGTATCGAGGTGGCGCAAGCCGTGGGCTTGAACCCAGTGAAGGTCAACATGGTCGTGCAGAAAGGCGTCAACGATAGCCAGATCGTGCCGCTGGCGCGCCATTTCCGCCACACGGGCGTGATCCTGCGCTTGATCGAATTCATGGACGTGGGCGGCATCGGCGCCTGGTCGCGCACGCATGTCGTCACGTCCGAGGCGGCGCGCGCGCTGATCGCCGCCGAATTTCCCCTCGTGCCGCTGGGCGAAGGCAAGCCTGTCTTGCACGAAACGGCCAGCCGCTACCGCTACCTTGATGGCGGCGGCGAAGTGGGTTTCATTTCCAGCGTGTCGCAACCGTTCTGCGGCGACTGCAGCCGCGTGCGCGTGTCGTCGGACGGCAAACTGTTTACCTGCCTGTTTGCCCACGACGGCCTCGACCTGCGGCCCCGGCTTGACTCGGTGCAAGGACTGGAAGCCCTGCTGCGCCAGCACTGGCAGCGACGTGGCGACCGCTATTCGGAAGTGCGCGGCGCGCTGGCCCAGGTTGGCGGGCGCAAGCAGTATCCCACCGTGCGCATGTCGCTGGTGGGAGGGTGACGGGACTGCGTGAAATGCCTACAGGAATTCGGTGATGAGCTTACCGAGCAGAATAATGGCTTGCTCGACGCCCACGCTCCACGGATAACTGTAGTTGAGGCGGATGCAATGCTTGTAGGCCTGGCTGACGGAAAACATGCGGCCCGGACCCACGGTGATCTTGCATTCCAGCGCGCGCCGGTACAACTGCATGGAATCTATATTGCCGGGCAGCTCCACCCACAGCACGTAGCCGCCCTGCGGGTGCGAGATTTTCGTGCCGGCAGGAAAGAAGCGCAGCACGGCGGCGGCCATGATGCGCGCTTGCTGGGCATAAGCCTTGCGGGTGCGGCGCAGATGCTGTTCGTAGCCGTCGTTTTGCAGGTATTCGGCAATGGCCAGCTGCGGAAACGAGGACGTGGCCAGGGTATTGAGGAATTTGAGCTCTTCCACCTTGCCCCGGTAGCGTCCGGCCAGAGCCCAGCCCACGCGCTGCGCCGAACTGAGGCTCTTGGAAAACGAGGAGCAGTGCAGCACCAGGCCCTTGCGGTCGTACGATTTGAGCGAGGACGGATGGGCATCGCCGTAATACAGTTCGTTGTAGACGCCGTTTTCGATGGCGGGCACGTCGTGCTGCTCCAGCAGCTGGTACAAGGCCCGCTTGCGCTGGTCGGACATCTGAAAGCCCAGCGGATTCTGGAAGTTCGGCATCACCATGACGGCGGCGATCGGCTGGCGGGCCATGATGTCGGCCAGCGCCTCGATGCTGATGCCGTCGTACGGATCGGTGGATACTTCCACCACCTTCATGCCCAGCCGTTCGACGGCCATCAGCATGGCATAGAAGGTGGGCGACTCGACGGCGATGGTGTCGCCCGGCTTGGCCACTGCTTGCAGGCACAGGTTGATCGCTTCCGTGGCGCCCACGGTGACGATGATTTCGTCGGGATCGACGGCCAGGCCGTTCTCCATGTAGCGGCGGGCGATTTCACGGATCAGCTGTGGGTTACCCGGCGGCAGGTCGTCCGTCACGTTCCACGCGCGGTTGCGGCGCGCCACGGCGCCCGCATACTGGTTGATGCGTTCCCAGGGAAACAGCGACGGGTCGGGGTAGGGCGAGCCCAGCGGGATGGCGTCGTGCAAGCCGATCGAGCGCAGGGTCGACAGCACCAGGCGGCTGACGTGCACTTCCGCCGGCACGGGGCTGGGATGCGACGCCTGCATGCACATGGCGGGCGCGGCCGTGTCGCTGGCGCGCGGGCGCACGAAGTAGCCGGACTGGGGCCGGCTTTCTATCACGCCCATGCTTTCCAGCTTGACGTAGGCGCGCAGCACCGTGGTGATGCTCAGCTTGTGCTGCTGGCTGGTCTGGCGCACGGAGGGAATGCGTTCGCCGGGCAAGAGCACGCCCTTGGCCACCAGTTGCTCGATGTCGCTGACGAGCTTTTCATACAATTTCATGCAATGGTATCCATTCTTTGATTCTTGCTCTACGTCATTGCATTATCGTCCAATTCATGACTACCTATAGTTACAGTTATCGCATGTTGCCAAAATGAAACTGCCATCCGGCACTTCTGGTTTACCATCCACATAGAAAACGAAAAAAGGAATATTGGTCATGGCAATTCCACAAAGCATGCTGTCCGTCGTCGCGCGCGACGAAGTGCATTTGCAGTTCAATGTGAAGGCCGGCGTTGACATGCGGCAGCTGTTCAGGGTGCTGGGCAAGCTGTGGGAGTCCGAGGTCACGGGCATTCTGGATCCCACCCTGAACCGCCACCATCAGCTGACGGGCGGCACGGCCAACGTGGTACTGGGTTTCAAGCCCGAGCTGTGGCGCGCCGCTTGCCCGGGTTGCGTGCCGGACAATATGGCGTCGTTCGGGCAAGACCTGGTGGGCGCCAACGGCAAGACGGCGCCGGCCACCCAGCACGATTTCTGGGTCTGGATCACGCAGTCGAACGCGGCCACCCTGTACGACAGCATGCGCACGACACTCACCTTGCTGAGTCCTTTCGCCGAGCTGGCCAGCGAGCAGGTGTGTTTTCCGTATCACAATAACGTGACGTTTGACGGCTTTGCCGACGGCGTCGCCAACCCGAATCCGTTTCGCGCCAACGGCGTGGCCATCATTCCGGACGGTGAAGCGGGCGCGGGCGGCTCCACCGTGCTGCTGCAAAAATGGCGCATGGATGTGGAACGCCTGCGCGCCTTGCCCGTGCACGCGGCGGAGCAGGTGTGGGGCCGCACCAAGGCCGGCAGCCATGAATTGTC
The DNA here is from genome assembly GCF_030587275.1 of Janthinobacterium sp. SUN128. Classification (NCBI taxonomy): domain Bacteria; kingdom Pseudomonadati; phylum Pseudomonadota; class Betaproteobacteria; order Burkholderiales; family Oxalobacteraceae; genus Janthinobacterium; species Janthinobacterium sp. SUN128. The sequence continues at coordinate 181,802 of NZ_JAPWHY010000001.1, forward strand.
GCCGCTGCCCGTCGATTCCCATGTGGGCCGTAACCAGTTCATCCGCGATGGCGAGGAAGTCGATATCGTGCGCCGCAACGCCAATTACGCCAATGCCAGCGAGGCGGGCGTCATGTTTGTCGGTTTCTGCAAGGACATCACGGTGACCATGGGCATGCTGCGGCAAATGTACGGCGTAGGCTATGATGGCGTCACCAAGACGGACCGGCTGCTGGATTTTTCCACGGCGCTGTCGTCGGCGATCTATTTTGTGCCCAGCATCGATGCCTTGCTGGCCGTGGGTATTTCGCCGGCGGATCCCGGCTGAGGGCCGTCCCGGCGGTCCCTATTTTTACTTTAAAGGAGTTTTCCATGCGTATTCGTCCCGCCACATTGCTGTCCGCCCTGATCTTCGGCAGCGTCGTCTTCAGCGCTTCCGCTTCCGCCGTCGGCCTGGGTTTCCTGGCCGATACGCCCATGGCTTACCTGAACAAGAACGACAAGCCCGTCTTCGTGAAGGCCGTCACCGACGTGCTCAATGACAAGAAGGATGGCGAAACCGTGCAATGGAGCAATGAAGGCTTGCGCAATTCCGTGCGCATCGCCGCCGAGATCACGGCCAGCGACACGGAAAAGACGGATGCGCAAACATGCCGCAAGGTGCAGGTTGCCTTGAACGCCAAGGGCCAGGAACAGACCCTCAAGCTGAAGGTCTGCAAGGCCGGCACGGCCGCGTGGAAAGTGGCGAAGAGCTGATTGCCCGTGCATTTCCCTTGCCGGTTCTGCACCGGCAAGGTGCGACTTTCTCATAAGTAAGTGTTGCAGCGGTTAGAATCACGCTTTACCCTCACTTTTCTCACCTGCATGCAGCAAAGTCGCCTCCTGTTTTTCCGCCTGGCCGGCCAGTTTCGCCGCTATGGCGCCATCGTTGCCGCCACCTTGCTGGCCGTGGGCGTGGCGTCCGCCACCGATGTGTTGTTAATCCGCCAGTTGCAAAACGTCGTCGACGCCATGCGCGCGACGGCCAGCACGCAGGTCGCGCCCGTGTCCGGCGTGATGGGCATGCTGCAGGGCTGGGTCGACCGTTTCTTGCCGGCACAGGCGGGGCAGGTGGACCTGTGGGTGATTCCCGCCACTATCCTGGGCCTGGCTGTGCTGCGCATGGTGTCGAGCTTTGCCGGCGATTATGGTTCCGTCTGGCTATCGAGCCGGGTGCAGGCCGACCTGCGCGAAAAGATGTTCGCCACCATCATGCGTCTGCCCAGCCGCTTTTTCGATACCACCACCACCAGCCTGACGCAGTCGCGCGTGGCGTTCGACGCCAGCCAGGTGTCGCAGGCGGGCTTGAACGTGCTCAACGTGATGGTGCGCGACTCCGTCGCCACCGTCGGCTACCTGATCCTGCTATTCAGCATCGACGTGAAACTGGCCCTGTTCTGCATGGCGTCGATGCCCATCGTGGCCATCGTCGTGACCCTGGCGGGACGCCGGATGCGCCACCTGAGCAAGAGTTCGCAGCAAGCCGTGGGCGAGCTGACGTCCGTGCTGGACGAAAGCATAGCCGGTCAGCGCGTCGTGAAAATCTTTGGCGGGCAAGATTATGAACAGGCGCGCTTCGTCGACGTGGTCAAGCGCAACCGCCAGCTGGCCGTCAAGCACGCGGCTACCTCGGCCATGAATTCCGGCTTCATCATGATGCTTGTCGGTATTACCCTGTCGTCCGTGATTTACTTCGCCATGCTGCGCGCGCAAAGCGGCGCCATCACGCCGGGCGCCTTCGTCGCGTTCATGGGCGCGCTGATGGCCATGCAGTCGCCGATCAAGAATTTGACGAAGATCAATGAGCCGCTGCAGCGGGGCCTGGCGGCGGCCGAGTCCGTCTTCGGCTTGATCGACACGCCGCTGGAACCGGACCTGGGCACAGTGGCCCCGGCCGCGGTGCAGGGCAATTTGTCTTTGCAGAATGTGCATTTCCGCTACAACAGCGACGATTCCGATGCACCCACGGCCTTGAGCAATATCACGCTCGACATCCGCGCCGGCGAGACGGTGGCCCTGGTGGGCGGTTCCGGCGGCGGCAAGACAACCTTGCTGGGCTTGCTGCCGCGCTTCTATGACGTCAGCGGCGGCCAGATCCTGCTCGACGGCGTCGACGTGCGCGACTACGCCTTGCTGGCCCTGCGGCGCCAGTTTGCCCTCGTCAGCCAGGATGTGATCCTGTTCAACGACACGATGGCGGCGAATATCGCCTACGGCGACCCGGCCCCGGACCAGGACAGGATCGAAGCATCGGCGCGCGCCGCCTACGCCCACGACTTCATCATGCAGTTGCCGCAAGGCTACGACACCCAGGCGGGGCAGAATGGTTCGCGCCTGTCGGGCGGACAACGCCAGCGCCTGGCCATCGCCCGCGCCTTGTACAAGGATGCGCCGATTTTGCTGCTCGACGAGGCGACCAGCGCGCTGGACACGGAGTCGGAGCGCTCCGTGCAGGCCGCGCTGGAAGTGCTGATGCGCAACCGCACCACCATCGTCATCGCCCACAGGCTGTCGACCATCGAAAGCGCCGACCGCATCGTCGTCATGCAGGGCGGGCGCCTGGTGGAATCGGGCAGCCATGCGGACTTGCTGCAGCAGGGCGGCGCGTATGCGCGCCTGCATGCGAGCCAGTTGTCGCCCGTCAAGGATGCCCTGGGCTGACGCCTGGCCCATCCTGCGCCTGCCCATGCGCCAGGCCGGAGCCGGACCAGCAGGTCCGTCCCGGCCTTTTTTCATGGGGCGGCAATCGTGCCTGTGGCGACCGGCGCTTGCCTTTATGATGGCAGCCGCAAAGCAACATGAACAATGGAGCAACATGAAGAATCAACAGACAATGCGCTGGCTGCTGGCCGCCGCGCTGGGTATGAGTACGGCCTTGCCGCTGGCGGCACAGGAAGATACGCCGTCGCCGGCAACGGCTTCCCATCACGCGCAAGAAGAGGACAGGACCATGTATCTGGATGAAAATTTCATGCCCAGCAACGAGCGCCGCGCCGTGTATGCGCTGCGCACGCCACCCGTGCGCGACGAGGCGCTGGGCGCCTGGCATGTACGGCTGGAATTTCCCGACACGCCGGGCGTGCTCGCCTTTGAAACCTATGCCACGGACCTGGACCTGAGCCAGGTCAAGTTCGTGAAGTTTCGCAAGTACTACCACGAGAATGGCCAGCTGCTGCGTGAAACCTATTTCAATGCCCAGGGCGAGGAGCTGCTCGGCGGCTCCGTGTACTTCGAGAGTGGGCAGGTCCAGCAGCGGGTGACCGCCTTGCCGAACGGGCGCGACAGCATATCGGAAACGTATCACCAGAATGGCCAGCTGATGAGCCGCACGCTGTATCACGGCGACGAGATGGCCGATGGCGAGCAAGTGTCGTATGGCGCGAACGGGGCCGTCAGCAACCGCTCGTATCGACGCCATGGCCAGATGGACGGTGTGGAGGAATCGTTTTATGCCGATGGCAAGCTGTTCCGGAAGGGGCGGTACGTCAATGGCCAGCGCGAGGGCGAGTTCGTCATGTACGCGCAGAATGGCAAGGTGCTGGCCCGGACCGTCTGGGTGCACGGCCAACCCGACGGCTGGTCGTTTGAAAGCCATGGCAATGGCGTCGTGTCGAACAAGACGCTGTACCAGAAAGGCGCCGTGCTCAGCTTGCAAACGTGGGCCCCGAGTGGCCGGCCCGTGTTTGCCTGGCAAAAAGACGCGCAGGGGCGCGACCACGGCGACACGACGGATTGGCATGCCAACGGCGCGCGCGCCAGCGTGACCCCGTTTGTCGAAGGCCAGCGCCACGGCTTGCTGCAGACCTGGTACAGCGACGGCAGCCTGCGCCAGATCGTGCCGTACGAACACGGCAAGAAGCACGGCATCGAGCGCCAGTGGGACAAGGCCGGCAAGCTGGTGCTGGAACAGGCATGGCAAGCCGGAGAGCCAGTTTCCATGCGCTAGGAGTCGTCCGCCTTTGCAGGTATCATGCAGGGATTCCGGCCCGCCAGCAGGCGTGAAGCCGGCGGGATAACTGGAGGCAATGGTGGTGGAAGCGGAAGTATCGGCGATGGCCAGGGCGCAAGGCATGGCCTTGCAAAACATGCGCGTCGTGATGCGCGCGGCGCAGCGCCATTCGGCGCAGATCGAGAAGCAATGCGGCGTATCGGGCGCGCAATTGTGGGTGATGCAGGAATTGCTGGAGCGGCCGGGCTTGCGCATGGGCGAGCTGGCCAGCAAGATGTCGATCCACCAGACGACGGCCAGCAACCTGGTTGAGGCGCTGGTCAAAAAAGCCTATGTGCGCAAGGCGCGCGACCAGCCCGACCAGCGCGTGGTGACCCTGACCCTGACGGCGGAAGGGCAGGCCGTGATCGCCGGCGCGCCGCAGCCGGCGCGCGGCTTGCTGCCCAGCGCGCTGAGCCAGCTCGATGCCGACAGCCTGGCGCACCTGAACCAGGGCTTGAGCGCCTTGCTGGCCGTCGTCGCTCCCGATGACAGGCAGGCGGGCATGCAACCATTTCCGTTCACCATGTAATCACTGGCAAGCGTGCGGCTGGACCGCCGCGCTTGCCATTATCATCGGCGCTGTCGCACCGTTGATGAAAGCACGCATTGAAGATATTCACTTCCGTTTTGCTGGCCACCATCCTGGCCGGTTCTTCCACCATTTGCATGGCCAATGAGTTGGCCATCCCGGCCTTGCCTTCCGGGCAATCGCCGGCCTCCCTCTATTTCGACGCGGATTACCAGCCCGCTGCGCCCGCTGCGGCCATGTACGAGCAGCGCGCACCGTTGCATCACGATGCGGCCCGCCAGGCCTGGCATTGGCAGCTGCATTTCGCGCAGCCGCCAGGCAAGCTGCACATGGATGCCTGGCTGCGCAGCACGGACCTGGCGTCGCCCGGTTACGTCTACCAGCGCAGCGTGTATTTCGCCGATGGCCAGCTGGGCTTGCTGGAAGAGCGCAATGGGGAGGGAAACTTCGATGGCGTGACCGTCGCGTACTATGCGGACGGCACGGTGAAAAGCCGCAAGGCTTACCGCGCAGGCGAGTACGAAGGCTTGCATAGCCACTATCATGCGAATGGCCAGCTGAGGCATGCATTGCTGTATCACGCGGGCCAGCCCGCCGATGGCGAATTCCTGAGCTTTGACGAGCATGACCAGGTCAGCAACCGCGCGCATTTCGTCGATGGCGTGCTGACCGGTGAAGTGACGGCGTTTCATCCGAATGGCAGGCTGGCCGAGCGGGGACCGTATCTGGACGGCCAGCGCAACGGCCTGCACCAGGCCTGGTGGCCGGACGGCCGTGAAATGTCGCGCCTCAATTTCCTGCATGGCAAGCCGCAAGGCTGGTCGCTGCTGTATTTCGCGAATGGCCAGCTGGACCAGAAAAACCTGTTCGAGGATGGCGTCATGCTGAGCACGCAAAGCTGGCGCGACGATGGCACGCCGCTGCGCCAGCGCCAGCAGGATGAGCAGGGCCGCGCGCAGGGCGAGGACAGGCAATGGCATGCGAACGGCAAGCTGGCCCGGCTCGCTTCCTACCATGATGACGTGCCGCATGGCGCGTGGCGGGAGTGGCATGCGGACGGCTCGCCCCGCCATGCCGTGGATTACGTGCACGGGCGCAAGCAGGGCCTGGAACGGGCCTGGGCCGGCGACGGCACGCGCACCATCTGCGAGTGGCAGGATGGCCGCTTGCTGCGCGCCTGCCGCAATTTCTAGCTTGTCGCCGCTGGCAAGCGTTGCAATTGCAGCTGCGCCAGCGCTCCGTACAGCGGTTCGCTGAGTACGCGCGAGACGGTGCTGGCGACGACGGCGCAGGCCATCAGGCTCAGCACCATGCCGTGGCCGTCGACCATTTCCATGACAATGATGAAGGCTGTCAGCGGCGCCTGCGTGGCGGCGGCCAGGAAGCCCACCATGCCCAGCGCGATCAGGGCCGGCGCGTGCGGGTAGTGCAGCAGCACGGCGATATCGTGGCCAATGCCTGCGCCGATGGCCAGGGACGGCGCGAAGATGCCGGCAGGCACGCCCGACCAGACGGTCAGCCACGTCGCCACATACTTGAAGGCAACAAAGGCGGGGGAGGCGTCACTGGCGCCTTCCAGCATGGCGCGCGTGGCCACGGTGCCGCTGCCGAACGTGGCGCCGTGGCTGGCGATGCCGATGGCCGCCACCAGCACGCCGCAGACGGCGGCGAACAGCACGGGACGGCCCTTTCTCCACGCAGACAATTTTCCCAGCGGATTGCCCCGGGCGGAGGCCAGCAGCAGCCGGGCGAACAGGCCGCCCGCCACGCCCGCGACCAGGGTCACGAGCAAGCCCGGCAAGGCCAGCGCCAGGCCGATGGGGCCGGGGTGGATGATGCCGAAGTGGGTGGCGTTGCCGTGGATTGACACGGCCATCATGCCGGCCAGCACGATGCCGGCGACGATCAGGCCGCTGTTGCGCTGTTCCGGCGAGCGTGACAGTTCCTCGATGGCAAACATGACGCCGGCCAGCGGCGTGTTGAAGGCGGCCGCGATGCCGGCCGCGCCACCGGCCACCAGCAGGGAATGGGCGCTCACCTGCGAGTGGCGGGGCAGCCAGCGGCGCGCGGCCAGCATCACGCCAGCGGCGATCTGCACGGACGGTCCTTCGCGCCCCAGGGACAATCCCCCCAGCAAGCCGCCGGCCGTCAGGCAGATTTTCGCGGCACTGAGTTTCAACGAGACAAACAAGGAGCGCTGTTCCGGCGCCACGGCAGGGTCCAGGGTGGCCATCACTTGCGGGATGCCGGAACCGGCCGCGCCCATCGCGTAGCGGCGCGTCAGCCAGACCAGCACGGCGGCGCAGGCCGGCGTCCACAGCAGGGCGAACCACCAGGCCTTGCCGTTAAAGAACAGAAACAAGTCCAGCGCTTCTTCCGCCAGCCACGTAAAGCCGACGACGACGAGGCCCGCGATGGCGGCCATGCCGACGACGACGGCGCGCGACCACCACAGGCGCGGGTTGGCAAATTCATGCTTGAAGGCAGAGGGAATATCGTGCAAGTGCTTCATTGCGGCAAGTCCAGGAAGGGGCGCGCAGGGCGTCGGGGAGACTTGCCATTATATAGATGTATTTGTTCAAATGTATTTCCTGTGCCTTATTTGTGGGCAAGAGGCGACAACAGCTTCGCCTCGACCAGGAAATCGACGAGGGCCCGTACTTTCGGCGCCAGGTGTGGTCCGGACGGCCACAGCAGCCAGCAACTGTGGGCTGGATGGCCGGCGATCGCGTAGTCCCTCAGCACCTCGACCAGGCTGCCGTCGGCGAGCGCGCTGCGCACATGAAAGTCGGGCAGCCAGGCGATGCCCAGGCCTTGCCGGGCGAAGTGCAGGCGTGCTTCCACGTTGTTGCACACCATCGACAAAGGCAAGTCCGGTACCGGCGCCTCGGCTTCCTGGCGTAGCTGCCATTGTTCGATCTTGCCGCTGTGGCGGAAGCGGTAGTGCAGGCAAGTATGGTGTTGCAGATCAAGAGGATAGCGCCTGTCGCCGATGGATGCCGCCACCGTGTTGCGCGCGCATGCGCTGCTGGAGGGGGGCGGGCAGCCGGGCAAGATCGTCGTCTGCGATTGAATCTGGCTTACACGAACAGCTCGTGTCGCGCGCTCTGGCTGATGGCGATGGTGGCCGGGTGGCTCAGGCGCCGTTCCGTGGTGATCGCGTAGACTTGCTCGACGAGGCTGTCGACCCGGCCCAGCGCCACCACGGCGTACTGTTCGCAGACCTGGGGCGCGATGACGGTGGGCGCAAAGAACAGGCCGGCGCCGGACTGGCCGAAGGCTTTCATCATGGCGCTGTCGTCGAACTCGCCGACGATGCGCGGGTGCAGGTTATTGTCGCCCAGCCACTGCAGCAAGCGTCCGTAGATGGCGAAGTCTTCGCCGGGCAGCAGCAGCGGCGCGCCATCGAGGCATTGCGGGAAGCTCCCCGTCAGGGTGGCGGCCAGCGCTGGCGTGCCGAACAGGGTCATGCCGCTTTCGCCCAGCAAATGGTTAAAGCCGCGCACGCTCAAGTGGGCCGGCATGGGACGGTCAGCCATGATCAGGTCGAGCCGGTGCACGGCCAGGTCCGCCAGCAGGCTGGCCAGCCGGCCTTCGCGGCAAATGATGCGCAGCGGTTCAGCCAGTCCCAGCGCCGGCGCGACGAGGCGGCAGGCGATCAGTTTCGAGACGGAATCGGCGCAACCGACGCGGAAGGTCGTCGTCGTGGTGCGCGACTGGTCGCGCACGATTTCCAGCAATTCATCGCCCGTGCTGAAAATGCTTTCGGCATGGCTGAGGATGCGCCTGCCCGTGTCCGTCAATTCCAGCTGGCGCCCGCTGCGGCGGAACAGTTCCACGCCCAGGGTGTCGGCAAACTCGCTGAGCTGGCCGGAAATCGATTGCGGCGTCAGGTGCAGCTGCTCGGCCGCGCGGGCGATACTGCCCGTCTTGGCCACCATCCAGAAATAGCGCAAGTGCTTGAAGTTGAGTGTCGACATGGTATTCCCCGGCAGATTAATACATCGAATTTTTCGATGTATTCTTAAATTATATTCGATTTGTTCGATGTTTATATTCGGACTATGATGGCTGCTCAATTCATGCAAGGAGAGTGCCATGGACTTCAGGATACAAACAGAGCATTGCGGAGGCCGCCGATGAACGGCCTGGAAAGTATTGCTACGGCCCCCATGTGGGCCGGCTTCATCGCCTTTGTCCTGGTGATGCTGGCGCTGGACTTGTTCGTCTTTGGCGGCAACAAGGCGCACAAGGTCAGTGTCAAGGAAGCGGCGACATGGTCGCTCGTGTGGGTCAGCCTGGCCCTGCTGTTCAACGGCGGCCTGTGGTGGTATCTGAACGGCACGGCCGGACCCGAGATCGCCAACCAGAAGGCGCTGGAATTTTTCTCCGGCTACCTGATCGAGAAAGCGCTGTCGGTCGATAACGTGTTCGTCTTCCTGCTGATATTCAGCGCCTTCCAGGTGCCGATCCAGTACCAGCGCCGCGTGCTGATCTATGGCGTGCTGGGCGCGATCGTCATGCGCGCCGTGATGATCATGGCCGGTGCATGGGTGGTGAGCGAATTCAGCTGGGTGCTATATCTGTTCGGCGCCTTCCTGTTGATTACAGGCATGCGCATGCTGGTGGCGGCCGATGCGGAACCGGACGTGGCGAACAACCCGGTGCTGCGCTTTGCCCGCCGCCACTTGCGGGTGGCCGATGGCGACCATGGCGAGCGTTTCTTCGTGGCAAAGGGTGGCTTGCGTTATGTCACGCCGCTGTTCCTGGTGCTGATCCTGATCGAGGTGACGGACCTGGTATTCGCGGTCGACTCGATCCCGGCGATTTTCGCCATCACGACGGACCCGTTCATCGTCTTCACGTCGAACCTGTTCGCCATCATGGGATTGCGGGCCCTGTACTTCCTGCTGGTGGACGTGGCTGACCGCTTCCACATGCTCAAGTATGGCCTGGCGATGGTGCTGGTGTTCATCGGCGCAAAGATGCTGATCATGCCGTGGTACCACGTGCCGGTGGAAGCATCGTTGCTGGTGGTGGCAGTCCTGATCGTGTCGAGCTGCGTGGCCAGCGTGTTCATCACCCGCAGCGACAAACAGTAAAACAGCAGTACGGCGCGCCCCGCACGGCGGTGGCGCGCTTTTTAACCTCACAATGGAAAAGAGATTATGCGTACGTATGAAGTAAACAGTCCCCAGGCAGCGGGACGTATCCTGGCCCTGATGATGGTGGTCGACGGTAACCTGGCCAGCGCCGAGCTGCAAGCCATGCACCGCAGCAAGATCCTCGAGCATATCGACCTGGCGCCGGCCGCCTTCCAGCAACTGCTGCAAGACTTGTGCGACGACATGCTGACGTCGACCGTGCATGGCGCCGTGCAGCTGGCCAATGGCGTGATCGACAGCTTGCTCGATGAAATCGATGACCCGGACTTGCGCCGCAAGCTGTTGCAAGCCATGTGGAAGATCGCCGATGCGGACGACTGGCTGGCCGATGGCGAAGCCGTCTTGCTGGCCCGCGCCAGCGCGGCATGGTCGGCGGAAACGAACTTCCGCGCGCACGCCGCCTGATGCGCATCAAGCCGTCTTGTGTCCCATCGCAATGACAGCGGCGCCGGCCAGGGCCAGGCCCACGCCGGCGATGTCCGTCCAGGCCGGCGTGACGCCGTCCACCAGCCACAGCCATCCCAGGGCCGTGGCGATATAGATGGCGCCATACGTGGCGTACACCCTGCCGCTGGCGGCCGGGTGCAAGGTCAGCAGCCAGACGAAGATCAAGAGGCTGATGGCGGCCGGCAACAGCAGCCAGGCGCTGCCCTTGTTGCTCAGCCACAGCATGGGCAGGTAGCAGCCCAGCAGTTCGGCCACCGCCGTGACGGTAAACAGCCCGAAGGTGCGGGTCAGTCCAGTCCATTCAATTGCCTCGTTCATTGCATTCCTGTTTTTACCGTCGAGCAGCCATTGTAGCTGCCAGGCTGCCGGCCCTGCTATGATCGGGACCGGATCCCGGAGGAAACAAAATGACGACCACCCCAGCGCCACGCGCCTTGTTGCAAGCCATGTTCCAGGCCGCCATCGAAGCGGCCCAGCCATCGCACTGCATACCGCCCCATCTGCCGCCCGCGCCCAAGGGGCGTTTGATCGTCATTGGCGCCGGCAAGGCGTCGGCCGCCATGGCGCAAGCCGTGGAACGGCACTGGCCGGGGCCGCTGTCGGGCCTCGTCGTCACGCGCTATGGCTATGCCGTGCCGTGTGAGCGCATCGAGATCGTCGAAGCGTCGCACCCGGTGCCGGACCAGGCCGGCATGGAGGCGGCCCGGCGCATGCTCGGCCTGGTTGCCAACTTGCAGGCCGACGACACGGTGCTGTGCCTGATTTCGGGCGGCGGCTCGTCGCTGCTGGCCTTGCCGCTGGAGGGCATCAGCCTGGAAGACAAGCAGGCGCTGAACCGCGCGCTGCTGGCGTCGGGCGCCACCATCGGCGAAATGAATTGCGTGCGCCGCCATTTGTCCGCCATCAAGGGCGGGCGCCTGGCGGCCGCCTGCCATCCGGCGCAAGTCATCACTTTGGCGATTTCCGACGTGCCTGGCGACAAGCTGGGCGATATCGCGTCCGGCCCCACGGTGGGCGACGCCACCACGTGCGAGGACGCGCTGGCCATCGTGCGCCGCTATGGCATGGACTTGCCGGAAAGCATACGCAAAGTGCTGGAAAGCGGGCGCGGCGAATCCGTGAAGCCCGACGATCCCCGTCTGGCGCGCACGCACACCACCCTGATCGCCACGCCGCAGATGGCGCTCGAAGCGGCCGCCGCCGTGGCGTGCGCGGCCGGCGTCACGCCGTATATATTGGGCGACAGCCTGGAGGGCGAGGCGCGCGACGTGGGCAAGGTGATGGCCGGCATCGCGCTGCAAACGGCCGTGCGGGGCCAGCCGTTTCCCGCCCCGTGCGTGCTGCTGTCGGGCGGCGAAACGACCGTCACCGTGCGCGGCAACGGCCGTGGCGGGCGCAACGTGGAATTCCTGCTGGCGCTGGGCATCGCGCTCGATGGGCACGAGGGTATCCACGCGCTGGCTGGCGACACGGATGGCGTCGACGGCCAGGAAGACATCGCCGGCGCGGTGCTGGCGCCCGACACCCTGCAACGGGCCTGGGCCCAGGGTATCAAACCGCGCGACAGCCTGGACGACAACGATGGCCACGGCTTTTTCCAGGCGCTGGGAGACTCCGTAGTCACGGGCCCGACATTGACGAACGTCAATGATTTCCGGGCCATTTTGATTACCTGAGTCTAGAAACCCTCTAGTACGATCTTGCCTCTGGCAGTATTGCTTTCCAGCAGGGCATGCGCGCGCTTCAAATTCGCCGCGTTGATCGTGCCGAAGCGTTCGGCCAGGGTCGTCTTGATGATGCCCGCATCGACCAGCTGCGCCAGCTCTTCCAGTAGATCATGCTGCTTGACCATGTCGGCCGTCTGGAACAGCGAACGGGTAAACATCAGTTCCCAGTGCAGGGACACGCTCTTGCCCTTGAACTTGCGCACGTCGATGTGCTCGGGGTCGTCGATCAGGGCGAACTTGCCCTGCGGCGCGATCAGTTCCACGATCTGCTCGAAGTGCTTGTCGGTCTGGTTCAGGCTGATCACATAATCGACGGGCGGCAAGCCCAGGCGCGTGATTTCCCCTGCCAGCGGCAGGCTGTGGTCGATCACGTGGTGGGCGCCCAGTTCCTTCACCCAGGCGGCCGTTTCCGCGCGCGAGGCCGTGCCGATGATGGTGACACCTGTCAATTGCCGCGCCAGTTGCACCAGCACGGAACCGACGCCGCCGGCCGCGCCGATTACCAGCAGCGACTTGCCTGTCAGATTCCTGTCGCGGCTGAGCTGCAGGCGGTCGAACAGCAGTTCCCAGGCCGTAATGGCCGTCAGCGGCAGGGCGGCGGCCGGGGCAAAGTCCAGGCTGGCGGGCATGTGGCCGACGATGCGCTCGTCGACCAGCTGGAATTCGCTGTTGCTGCCGGGGCGGTTGATGGCGCCCGCGTACCAGACTTTATCTCCCACCTGGAACAGGGTCACGTCGGGGCCGACGGCGGTGACGACGCCGGCTGCATCCCAGCCCAGCACTTCCGGCTGGCCCTCTTTCGGGGCGCGGTTCTTGCGCACCTTGGTGTCGACGGGATTGACGGAAATGGCGTGCACGGCGACGAGCAGGTCGCGCCCCGTGGCGACGGGCACGGGCAGCTCGATGTCGAGCAGGGCGTCGGCATCCGTGATGGGCAGGCTGTGGTGGTAGGCGATGGCTTTCATGTGCTTCCTCGTTGGGTGGATACCGTATGATGGTGGCAATGCCGCCCTGGAAACAGGGGGTACGTACCGAAACACTTTCAAAGGAATGCTGAAAATTGCTGCGACTCGATGACTTGCAGGTATTTGTGCGCACGGCCGACCGGGGCAGTTTGTCGGCGGCCGCGCGCGAGATTGGCATTTCGCCCGCGCTGGCCAGCGCCGCCGTCAAGCGCCTGGAAGGGGAGCTGGGCTTGCGTTTGCTGGCCCGCACGACGCGTTCGCTGAGCCTGACGGCGGAAGGCACGCAATACCTGGAACACGCGCGGGAAGCCTTGCGCCTGCTGCGCGCAGGCCACGATGCGCTGCTGGCCGGCAAGGACAGTTTCGGCGGAACTTTGAAAATTGCCATGCCCTCCGACTTGGGCCGCAACCTGATGCTGGGCTGGCTGGACGAATTCCAGTCGCGCCATCCGAAACTGCACTATCAGCTCAGCGTCAGCGACCGGGTGGCCGACATGGTGCGCCAGCAAGTCGACGTGGCCATCCGCTATGGCCAGCAAGACGATTCGAGCATGGTCGCCATGCCGATCGCGCCCGCCAACGACCGGGTGCTGGTGGCGTCGCCCGCCTACCTGCGCGAACATGGCCCCCTGCTGGCGCTGGAAGATTTGTCGCAGCGCAATTGTCTGCGCTTCGCGCTGGAAGACGGCTTGCACGACCGCTGGACCTTTTACCGCCTGCCCCAGCGCGAGCAAGTGACGGTGTCCGTGAGCGGCAACCGCAGCGCCGACGACGCCGACTTGGTGCGGCGCTGGGCCGTGGCGGGGCTGGGCATCGCCTACAAATCGCGGCTCGACGTGGCGGGAGACCTGGACGCCGGCCGCCTGCAAGCGCTGTTGCCCGGCGTGGCGGGCGAAGCCACGCCCTTGCACCTGGTCTGCACGCACCGGGCGCAGGTGACGCCGCTGGTGCTGCAGCTGCGCGATTTCCTGCGCGACCAATGTGCGGAGCTATTGAAACAGCATGATTGACGGTGGATTGCTTATTTGCGATGTTCCCGCCACTTAGCCTGATTTCATCGATTTTTTAAAATCACGTCACTCATGTATTGATTCAAATCGCGAAAATCCTTCACCCGCCAGGCATATGGCGCGATCTTGACGCCATTCTCTTTCAAGGTCTTTGGAATCAAATCGCCATTCGGACGCAGTATGACCGACGATACAATCACGCCCGGATAATCCTTCAGGCGTTTTTTGAAAGCGGCGGTTGTCAGGTCCGGCGTGGGAGGATTGCTTTTATTCGCCAATGGCCCGGTTCCCTTGATCTCCGCTCCATGGCACACGGCGCATCTCTGCACATACAGCGTTTTCCCGTTGAGATTTTCCCCGAAGGAGGATGGTGTTTGAATCAGCGATAACATTCCGAATGCAGCGATAAATAATATTTTCATCTATTTTTAATATGACTTTTGTATGGATAATGTCTGGTTCGAGAGAAAATACGCAGCTGCCATTGCAATACGCCATTCTCCCGATAATATTTTATCCGAGATTATTCATTCGTAATGGTACGCGCGGCACTCTTGCCGGCGAAAGGTTGGCCTGAAAACTATCGCGCTGGATTACAACTCGTTGCAAATGGCAATCATGCGCAGGTCAACCTGGGCGTACCCTCAGGCATTCTGCATGAAACCGCTTGAAGGACTGCCATGACTCCGAACCGACTGTTGCCGACGACCTTGATTTCCCTGCTGTTGCTGGCCGGCTGCGCCGCAACCGAACCTGCCGTCCAGGCCGGTCATCGCGCGCAAACCAGTTCCGCGCAGGACATCGCCATGCTGGAACGGGTCAGCTGGGGCGTGAGCGGGGGCAGCGTGCGCCAGGTGCAGGTGCAAGGCTGGAATGCCTACTTGCAGGCGCAGTTGCATCCAGGAAAAGCGGCCTTGCCGCTGGCCATCGCCGCGCAAATCGACGCCATGACCATCAGCCAGGTGCCGCTCGATCAGTTGGTGTTTTCTATCGAGCAAAAGCGCAAGGAGTCGGCCGGCGTCATGGATGACATGGCGAAGCAGCAGGCGCAAAAGGAGTACCAGCAGGAACTGAACCGCCTGGCGCGCGAAGCGGCCACGCGCTCCCTGTTGCTGGACGTGTATTCGCCGAACCAGTTGCAGCAGCAGCTGAGCTGGTTTTGGCTCAACCATTTCAGCGTGCACCAGGGCAAGCACAACTTGCGCGCCATGGTCGGCGATTACGAGGCGAACGCCATCGCGCCGCACGCGCTGGGGAAATTTCGCGACTTGCTGGGCGCCACCGTCCACCATCCGGCCATGCTGCGCTACCTGGACAATGAAGCCAATGCCGCCAAGCGCATCAATGAAAACTATGCGCGCGAGCTGATGGAGCTGCACACCCTGGGCGTCAACGGCGGCTACAGCCAGGCGGATGTGCAGGAACTGGCGCGCATCCTGACGGGCGTGGGCGTGAATTTGGGCGCGGACACGCCGAAGGTGAAACCGGCGCTGCAATCGCAATACGTGCGCCGGGGCTTGTTTGAATTCAATCCGAACCGCCACGATTACGGCG
Organism: Janthinobacterium sp. SUN128; assembly: GCF_030587275.1. NCBI lineage: Bacteria > Pseudomonadati > Pseudomonadota > Betaproteobacteria > Burkholderiales > Oxalobacteraceae > Janthinobacterium > Janthinobacterium sp. SUN128. The sequence goes on from NZ_JAPWHY010000001.1 coordinate 197,208, forward strand.
ACAAGCAATTCCTGGGGCAAACGGTGAAGGGCAGGGGATTGGCCGAACTCGATGAAGCGCTGGACCGCCTCAGCCGCAGTCCGGCCACCGCGCATTTCATCAGCGGCAAGCTGGCCCAGTATTTCGTCGGCGACAATCCTCCCGCGCCGCTGGTGGCGCGCATGGCCGCCACCTTCCAGCAGAGCGATGGCATGATCGCCGACGTGTTGCAAACCATGTTCAGCAGCCCGGAGTTCAAGCAGTCGCTGGGCAAGAAATTCAAGGACCCCATGCATTATGTGGTGTCGGCCGTGCGCCTCAGCTATGACGACAAGCCCATCCTGAACGCGGGCCCCATGCTGAGCTGGCTCTCGCGCATGGGCCAGCCCCTGTACGGACGCCAGACGCCGGACGGCTATCCGCTGGCGGACGCCTCCTGGGCCAGCCCCGGCCAGATGACGACGCGTTTCGATATCGCCCGCACCATCGGCTCGGGCAGCGCCGGCCTGTTCAAGACGGATGGCCCGCAGCCGCAGGAAAAAGTGGCGTTCCCGCAACTGGCCAGCGCCCTGTATTACCAGTCGCTGCAGCCAGCCTTGAGTCCGGCCACGCGCCTGGCCCTGGAGCAGGCCGCCTCGCCGCAGGAGTGGAATACCTTCCTGCTCTCGTCACCCGAAATGATGCACCGATAAGTTGAAACCGGAGGATTGCCATGAATCGTCGTGACTTGTTAAAAGCCCTGGCCGCCGCGCCCTTGCTGACCCATGCGGGCAGTCTGCTGGCGGCGCCCGCCACGGATGCGAAGCTGCTGTTTGTCTTTTTGCGCGGCGGCTATGATGCGAACAACTTGCTGGTGCCGGTCGGCAGCGATTTTTACTATGCGGCGCGGCCGAATATCGCCATTGCGAAACCCGGTGAGGAAAACGGCGCGCTGGCCTTGAACGCTGACTGGGCCTTGCATCCAGCCTTGCGCGAGACCATCTACCCCATGTTCACGGGCGGCGAGGCGGCCTTCATCCCGTTCGCGGGCACGACGGATTTGACGCGCAGCCATTTCGAAACGCAGGACACGATCGAGCTGGGGCAAGAGATCAACACGCGCCGCGACTTCCGCTCGGGTTTCCTGAACCGCCTGGTGCAGACCTTGAATGGCAGCAAGGCCAATCCGGTCTATCCCGCCATCGCCTTCACGGACCAGCTGCCGCTGATCTTCCAGGGCGGCGTGCAAGTGCCGAACATGGCGCTGCGCTCCGTGGGCAAGTCCGGCATTGATGCGCGTCAAAGCCAGATCATCGCCGCCATGTACCGGGGCACGCCCCTGCAGCAACCCGTCAGCGCGGGCTTTGTCGTGCGCGACGATGTGACGAAGGAGTTGACGGGGGAGATGCAGGCGGCCAACCGCAACGCCATCAGTACCAAGGGCTTTGAACTGGAAGCGCAGCGCATCGCCCGTTTGATGAAGGATAAATACAACATCGGCTTCGTCGATGTGGGCGGCTGGGATACGCACGTGGGGCAGGGCGGCGCCAGCGGCTACCTGGCGGGACGCTTCGATGAGCTGGGACGGGGGCTGTCAGCGTTTTCGCAGGAAATGGGCGGCGCCTGGCGCCATACCGTGGTGGTGGTGGTCAGCGAATTTGGCCGCACCTTCCGCGAAAACGGCAACCGCGGCACGGACCATGGCCACGGCAGCGTGTTCTGGGTGCTGGGCGGCGGCATCAAAGGCAAGCAGGTGGCGGGCGAGCAAGTGGCGATTGCGCAGGCGACGTTGTTTCAGAACCGCGACATGCCCGTGCTGAATGAATACCGGGCCGTGCTGGGCGGCTTGCTGCGCCGAACGTTTGGCTTGACCCCGGCGCAGCTCGATCACGTGTTTGCCGGCGTGAAACCGGCGGAGCTGGGGCTCGTGTAAATCGGAATGCCACCGTGTTACGCTACGCCTGCGCAACTGGCGCGTAGCGAAAACCGGCGGCTTGTGGCGCCGGGCACGAATGGAGTGGCATGAACGATACCCAGCGCGATATTGTCAGCGCAGGCTTTTCCCTGGCCTTGATCGCCGTGACGGCCTTCGTCATGCAGCGTTTCTTTTTGCCGCTCGTGTGGGCCGGCATCCTGTGCGTGGCCACCTGGCCCTTGTACCTGCGCGTGCGCGCGGCGCTGGGCCAGCGTCCCATCATTGCGGCGGCCGCGCTGACCCTGGCGTTCGCCTGCATCTTCATCATTCCCGTGCTGTTCGGCGTGGCGCAGGCGGCGCGTGAAGTACCCGTGCTGGCCAATTTCATCGTGCATGCGAATGCCGACGGCTTGCCCGTGCCGCACTGGGTGGCGCATATTCCGCTGGCCGGCAGCGCCATCGGCGACTGGTGGCTGGCCACCCTGAGCCAGCCGCACGGCCTGGGCCACTTCTTTGCGGGCAGCGCCGTGGGCGGCTTTCATTCCGCGCGCGACATGCTCAAGGTGCTGGGGGCGGACGTGTTCCATCGCCTGGTCGACTTCGGCCTGGCATTTTTATGCCTGTTTTTCTTTTACAAGGATGGCGAAGCGCTGACGCGCCAGATCACGGCCGTCGGCAGCCATTTCCTGCGCCCCGAACGGTGGGGCCGGTATGCGCAAAAGATCCCCACGGCCATCCGCGCCACCGTCAACGGCTTGGTACTGGTGGGCCTGGCCGAAGGCGTGCTGATCGGCATCGCCTATGCGATTGCCGGTTTGCCGTCGCCTGCCCTGTGGGCCTTTGCCACGGGCATCCTGGCCATCATCCCGTTCGGCGCGCCGCTCGCTTACCTGTGCGCGGCCGCCTTGCTGGTCTTCCAGGGCAATGTGGGCGCCGCCATCGGCGTGGCCGCGTGGGGCACCGTGGTGCTGTTTGTGGCCGACCACTTCGTGCGCCCCGGCATGATCGGCAACGCCACCCGCTTGCCCTTCCTGGCCGTGCTGTTCGGCATCCTGGGCGGCGTGGAAACCCTGGGTCTCGTGGGCCTGTTCATCGGCCCCGTCGTGATGGTGCTGTTCGTTACCTTGTGGTACGAAGCGAATGTGACTGACCGCGTACCGCCTGCCAACATGCCTGCCAGCATAGCTGCCGACGCAGGTGCCGACGCACTTGCCGGTACAGCTGCTGCAACACCTGCCAGCCCGGCCGCGCCGGAACGCACACAGTAGTGAGGGGTCGGTCAGCGTGCCGCTGGCCGGTACTGAGGCGTTCCCGGCGTGGCCGGACGGAGCTGACTTGATAACAGGGTGCGAACACCTTGTTTTAAAGTCATTCTTAATGCGCCTTGGATAAAATGAGGAGCCAACGGCGCATCAGCAGCACTTCAACATAGCCCGGCTCGATGCCCGTACCGCACTCGATCAAGGGATTGACGGTGTAGTAGCGCTTGCGGAAGTCGCGGCAGACGAGGATTTCGCGCTTGCCCATGCGGACGAGGAAAGAGCTTGGGGCGTATTCCAGGCCGAACCGTGAGCCAAAACCGCTATTCAATGTTGCCATGACAATTCCTTTGAGGGAGATGTGTTGAACGAGTCATCAGAATAGCATAAGTACTGTATGAATACACAGCTACTGTATGAATAAACAGTATTTTTTTACTGGTGTGGTTTTTTTGATCAGTACCAGGAACATGAAAGAGAGATGAGTTTGCAAGAGAAAAATGACATGGGCATGACCACGGGCTGGACCACGAAACTGCGCCGCTTCGTCGAGGCGCGCCTGTCGCCGGAAGGCGAGCTGGGCCTGCATATGACGGTGGGCGTGGCGCTGATGCTGGTGGCCATCGTGGTGTTTCACGAAATCGCCGAAGCCGTCATGGGCATGGCCCGGATCACGGTGATCGACTTGCAGGTGGCGCAGTGGTTCAACCAGCATGCCGTGCCGTGGATCACCAGCTGCCTGCTGGTCGTCACGCACATGCATGGCGTGATCGGCGCCATCACCCTGGCCGTCTTGCTGGGCTGGTATCTGCACCGCAAGGGCGCCGATTACTGGCTGTTTACCCTGGTCATCACCATGCCGGGCGTCATGTTTTTGAACCTGCTGCTAAAGTACATTTTTGTCCGCGCGCGGCCCAGCTTTGACGAACCCATCTTGCAGACGGCCCTGAGCACGTACAGCTTTCCCAGTGGCCATACGGCCACCTCGACAGCCCTGTACGGCTTGCTGGCCGCCTACCTGATTTGCCAGACGGCGCCGGGCGCGTGGGGCAAGCGCATCGCCATCGCGTTGGGTGCTTTCCTGATGGCGTCACTCGTGGGCTTCAGCCGCATTTACCTGGGCGCGCATTACCTGAGCGATGTCCTGGCGGCCATGGCGGAAAGCTATGGCTGGCTGGCCATCTGCATCGCCGGCGTGTCGACCCTGCGCCGCCGCCGGCATATCCGGCAAACCAAATAAGGGGTACGATCCTGAGCAAGATTGCAGTCATCATCAATGCGGGCGCCGGTTGCGGCTATGCGCCCGACTGGGCGCAGCAGCTCGAAGCGGCTTTTGCCGCCGTGGGACTCGACGCCGCCATCACCCTGGCGCAAAGCGGCGCCGACATGATCGCCACGGCCGAGCAAGCCCTGCGCGATGGCGCGCCCATCGTCGTGGCCGGCGGCGGCGACGGCACCATCAATGCCGTCGCATCCGTCGTTGTCGGCAGCGGCACGCCGTTTGGTGTCTTGCCGCTGGGCACGCTGAACCATTTCGCCAAGGATTTGAATATCCCGCTCGACCTCGATGCGGCCATTGCCAATGTAGCGCAGGGCGTGCGGCACCAGGTCGACGTGGGCGAAGTCAATGGCCGCATCTTCCTGAACAATTCCAGCCTGGGCCTGTATCCCGATATCGTGCGCGACCGCGAAAAGCAGCAGCGCCGGCTGGGACGGGGCAAGTGGCTGGCCTTCAGCTGGGCGCTGGTGGCCGCTCTGCGCCGCTACCCATTCCTCAGCGTGCAATTGAAACTCAACGACGCCGTGCATGCGCGGCGCACGCCTTTCGTCTTCATCGGCAATAATGAATACCTGATGGAAGGCTTGAATATCGGCGAGCGCGAGCGGCTCGACGGCGGCCAGCTGAGCTTGTACGTGGCGCAGCGTCCGGGCCGCCTGGGCTTGCTGAAGCTGGCTCTGCATGCGCTGTTTGGCAAGTTGTCGCAGGCCAAGGATTTCGACGTGTTGACGGCCACCGACCTGGAGATTGCCACGCAACACCGCCGTTTGCGCGTGGCCACCGATGGCGAAGTGACCGTCATGAATACGCCGCTGCATTACCGCATCCGCACGGCCGCGCTCGATGTGATCGTGCCGGCGCCCGTACCCGCAGCCAGCTAGGAGAACGCCATGCGTACCATCGTGCATTTGTCCGACTTGCATTTTGGCAGGGTCGATGCGGCCCTGCTGGCGCCCCTGCGCGCGCTCGTCGAGCGCCTGGAGCCGGACGTGGTGGTGGTCTCGGGCGACCTCACGCAGCGCGCCCGCAGCGCCCAGTTCCAGGAAGCACGGCATTTTCTCGACAGCTTGCCGGGGCCGCAGATCGTCGTGCCGGGCAACCATGACGTGCCACTCTACAACGTCGTTTCCCGCTTCCTGACGCCGCTGGTGAAGTACCGGCGCCATGTGACGGACGACTTGTCGCCCGAATATGTGGATGAGGAAATCGCCGTGCTGGGCATCAATACGGCCCGCTCGATGACGTTCAAGGATGGCCGCATCAGCCACGAGCAGATCGATTTCCTGCGTGAACGCCTGCGCAGTTTGCCGCCCGGTTTGACGCGCATCATCGTCACGCACCATCCATTTGATTTGCCCGAGCACTTCGACGAGGATGACCTGGTGGACCGCGCCCCGCAGGCGCTGCAAATGTTTTCTGAATGCGGTGTGGATTTGCTGCTGGCCGGGCATTTGCACGCCAGCGTGGCGGGCAGCACGGCCGAGCGCTACAAGATCGCCGGCTACGCTGCCCTGATGGTGCAGGCGGGCACGGCCACGTCCACGCGGGGCCGGGGCGAGTCGAACTCCTTCAACGTGCTGCGCGTGGAAAATAGTTGTATTCGCGTCGAGCGCTACAGCTGGAATGAGGACAGCGGCGACTTTGAAAAGGTCAGCACGGAAGCGTTCGAGCGCCAGGGCGGGGTGTGGGCCAGCTTGCGGCCGCTGTAGGTCGGATGAGCGGGGCAAGGCCGTGCGTAATCCGACGCTATTGTTGGCTTTGGTAATAGCTGTGGTGATGTCGGATTACGCTGCGCTAATCCGACCTACGCCAACCTACACCGACCTGCACCTGTCGTCGGAGTGGCCGGCAAAATGGCCAGGGCTAGGCGCGTTGCCGAAGACAGTACGAATAGTACGGCGAGGCAATGCAACAACGCCCTGGACTTTTTGATGGCTACTCCGCTACAGCCAGTAGTTCATGAAGCGCGCCGCCCACTCCTTCATGCGGTCGGCAATCGGCCGCGTTTCCCATTTCGCCCTGGTGATTTCTTCCGAGTCGCGCAAGTCTTCCTGGAAGGCGTTTTCCATCTCCCTGCCGAAGCTGTCGCCCAGCACGATCACGTTCAGCTCGCTGTTATGCAGGAAGCTGCGCATGTCGATGTTGGTCGAGCCCACAGTCGACCAGGCGCCGTCGATGACGGCCGTCTTGGCGTGCAGCACGGCCAGTTTCAAGTGGAAGATGCGGATGCCGCCGGCCAGCAGCTGGTCGTACAGGGCGTGTCCCGCATGGAATACGAGGCCGCTGTCGGACACGCCCGGTAGCACGACGGTGACGTCCACGCCCCGTTTCGCGGCCGCGATCAGGGCGTCGACCGTCTGCTGGTCGGGCACGAAATAGGCGGACGTGATGTGGATGGATTTCTTGGCTTCCTGGATGGCCAGGATATACGCCTTGTAGATCTCGAAGCCGCCCTCCGGCTCGCTGGCCACCACGCGCACCAGCTTGTCGCCCACTTCCGACAAGGTTGGGAAATAATTGGCGTCCGGCAAGTCGGCCTGGTCTTGCTGGGCCCAGGTGCGGATGAACAGCCACTGGAAGGCGGCCACGGCCGGGCCTTCGACCTTCACATGGGTATCGCGCCAGCCCACGTCCTTCTTGTCGGTGGGTTTCGATTTCGAGCGGAACAGCGAGCTTTTCGCATAGGTATCGCTGATATTGATGCCGCCTGTAAATGCCATCTTGCCGTCGACGATCAGCACCTTGCGGTGGTCGCGGTTATTGATCTTCCAGTCGTCGCCCTTGAGCTTGGCGGGATTGACGGGGTTGAAGGCCACCAGGTGCACGCCGGCCGCGCGCATGCGGTCAAAGAACGCCTGCGGCACGCCGAGGGTGCCCACGCTGTCGTAGATGACGTTGACCGTCACGCCCGATTGCTGCTTTTCGATCAGCATGTCGGCAAATTTGAGGCCCAGCGGATCCTGGTCGAAGATATATGTTTCCAGGTTGATGCTGTTCTTCGCTTCGCTGATGGCCTGGAACATGGCGGCCATGGTTTGCGGGCCGTCAAACAGCAGGGTCACCTTGTTGCCCTTGATCAAAGGCACGCCCGTTGCCGCCTCTTCCAGCGCCGCCTGGGTTTTCAAGTCCATGCCGGACTTGGCCCAGCGCTTGTTGAGCAGGGCTGCGCGGCTGTTGACGTTCAGCACGGCACCCTTGCCCGTGATCACCTTGGGCTTGGCCACCGGCTCCAGGGTGGTGTTGAGGTTCTTGACATTGGGCAGCGAGGCGCATGCAGCCAGGGTCCAGCACAGCAGTAGGGCGGTGAGGCAGGGTTGCATGCGCCGAGCGGTCATTTTTGAGCCTTGGTGGTGGGTGACAGGTTTGCCGAATCATCGGCCAGTGCCAGTGGCGGCGGGTTTTTTGAACCAAAGAAGAAGACGATGGGCGACCGGAGGAAGCGCTTGCCCAGTATCTTCAACAACTGCATGCCGTGCTTGAAGCGCACCTGGCGCGAACGCAGGGCCACCCACAGGGCCAGGCCGAAGCTGACCAGCAGGTTGGCCGTGCCGATGGCGAAGATGCCCGACAGCGACTTGACGGCCAGTTGCCAGCTCATGTTGTGGTCCAGGCCCACCAGGGCCGTGGCGAAGTTGGCGGCCGAGAAGGTGATGTGGCGGATATCGATGGGCAAGCCGATCAAAAAGCCCAGGGTACCGATGGAGCCCAGCAGGATACCGAAATAGAAGTTACCCATCAGCCCGCCCAGGTTGTTTTCCAGGTACATGCCCAGCCGCTGCAGGCGTTCCTGGCCGATCACGCGGCCCAGGCCGCGCAATTGCGCGATGCGCTGCGCCCAGCGCGTGTACAGGGCCTGGTTGTCATAGTAGCCGGAAATCAGGCCGGCCACGAACAGGCATACGCCGGCAATCATGGCGTAGAAGATGGCGGGGCTGCCGATGGGGTCGATATCGTGCAGCAAATGCATGGCCTTCTCTGGCGTCACCAGGTTGTGTCCTGTAATCGCCTTGTAGCCGAGCGCGATCAGCCAAGCCGTGGGAATGGCGGTCGCCAGGTTGCCCAGCACGGCCATGTTTTGCGTGCGGAAGACCTTGTTGATCAGTTCCGCCATGCTGTCGAGGTCGATATTCCTGCCATCCTTGCTATGCAGGCCGGCGGCGATGCGCGACGCCGTCATGGCCGGCTGCTTGGTGGCCACCGTGAAATGCAGCAAGTGGATGAACATGAAGCCGATCGAGTAATTCATGCTGAACATGAAGGCTTCGACCAGCGGCGCCGAGCGCAGGTAGGACATCAATATCTTGAACAGGGCCATGAAGCCGATGATCACGCCCGCGCCCGCGGACGAGAGGAACATGGCGCCCATTTCGCGGCGGTTTTCCGCGATGTAGTGCTCGCCCGTGCGGCTGGCGTTTTCCGTCACATTGCGCGCCAGCAAGTTGATATTGTCGGAAAACAGGTCGCTGACCTTGTACTTGTGGTTGTGCGCGCGTATCAGTTCCAGCGCCAGCCCGACGGCGCCCGCGCGGCGGCGGCTGACGGGCTGCGGGTACAGCAAGTCTTGCGTGGCGTCGACCGTGATGGCGGCGATGTCCACGTTGTTGGAGGCAGGCAGCTCGCCGCTCGTGTCGACGAGGAACAGCAGCTTGCGCAGGCGGTCGATGCTTTGCGCCAAGGCCACCAGCAGGTAGGTGAGGGGAATGCTGGTGCCCTGGTACAGCGCCTTCTTGCGGATCTTGGCGATGACGGCATCGCACTGGTCCAGCATCACCAGCAGGTGGCGCGCGTCCTCGATGTGCTCGAGATCGCCGTGCAGCAAATTCGTGTAGGCGTCCAGGTAGGCATTCACTTCCGTGTTCTGCACCATGAACGGCGACTGGAACACTTCGATTTCGCTGTGGAAACGCGTCAGTTCCGGCTCCAGGCCCATGGCGCAGACGCGGTAGGACAGGGTGCGGATGGCGTCGAGCATGCCTGGCAGCATGATATTGCCATCGCCTACGGCCAGTTCGATCTCGTCGCTGGTCAGGACGTCGAACAGTTCCAGCCAGTCCGTGGCGGGCACGTTGCTGATCCACAAATAATCGGTCTTCAGGTACAGCACCTGATCGAGCGCGTCATTCAGATATTCGTCGCCGAGGGCGGGCGGCAGCATGCGGTAGGCGATGCGGCGTTTCAATTCCGTGAAGAAACCGCTGTTCGACAGCACGCCGATGTCGGTGTACAGGCTGGCGTGGCGGCGCGCGGCCAGCACGCGCAGCACGTATTCGTGCAGGGCGCGCGCTTGCGCGGGGTTACCTTTGAGAAGCTGGCGCAGGGTGCGCACGTTGGCAATCGCGGTAGCGCTGTCGTGGGAGCGCTTGGGACGCAGTGAGTTGAATAATTCCACCAGCAAGTCGATATTGCTGGAGTTGGGGTCAATGCGTTCGAGGATAGCTAGCATGCAGAAAAAACGGGCGAGCCGCTGTCGGTAAAACCAGTAGTGTACCGCCTGCGTCAAATCGCGCAACTTTCGCCACCGAACATTGCTTTACGGCAGGGCCTGCATTTAACGCCATTTTGCCGCAAATTAGCTGAATCATGGTCAATATTGCGTGTTGTCAGTGTGCGACTCTTTTCCTGGGCTAAGCTGAAGTTTCTGTTGTACAACGCACGGACGCTGGACAAAAAGCGGGGATAAGGTAACACTGAGATCAGACACACAGCGCATGTCCTGATCAATACCGGGAAGTTTCAATTCACGTTACCGAGATATTTATCATGAAGACCTCGTATTTTGCGCTTGCTGTGATAGGGATGGGGCCTTTCGCGCTGGGCGCGACGGCCCAGGCTGCCGATGGCGCAGGCAGTGCCGCATCCAGTAACGTTGCCGTGTACGGCGTGCTCGACGCGGGCATCGTGGCCGAGCGGGGCTGTGCCGCCAATTGCGCCGGCGCCAAGGTGTCGGGCGGTGTCGCGTCCGGTTCGCGTCTGGGCGTGCAGGGCCGCGAGGCGCTGGGTAATGATGTCACGGCCGTGTTTACCCTGGAAGCGGGCATCCAGAACGACACGGGCCAGTCGGAAGAGGGCCGCCTGTTCGGCCGCCAGGCCTACGTGGGCCTCGACAGCCGCCTGGGCGCGCTGACCCTGGGGCGCCAGTACAACCTGCAATACCTGACCCTGACCGATGTGGCCGACCCGTTCAAGGGCGGCATGGCCGGCAGCGCCAGCAACCTGGCCGGCTACAGCGTGAAACGCTACGACAATACCGTCAAATACGTGACGCCCGCCTTGCGCGGCGTGACTGCCAGCGCCATCTACAGCTTTGGCGAGTCGCCGTACAGCAACGCCAACAACCGCGCGTATGGCGCCACCCTCGGCTATTCGGCCGGCGCCGTGAATGTCAGCGTGTCGCACCAGCGCAAGAATAACCTCATCCTCGCTTCCGGCACCTTGCCCGCCATCGACATGTCTGCCCGCAACACCCTGATCGCGGCGAATATCGACCTGAAGGTGGCCACCGCCTTTGCCGCCGTGGGCATCAACAAGGGCTATGGCAGCTCGCCATGGGACCCGAACAATGCCTACAGCTCGCTGGCCCTGTCGATGTCGTCGTCTGACAGCCGCGACACCTTGCTGGGCGTATCGGTGCCCGCAGGCGGCTTCAAGCTGCTGGCGTCCTGGGTGCGCAAGGATGACCGCGACCTGGCCAACCGCGACGCCAGCCAGATGGCCGTCGGCCTCACGTACTCGCTGTCAAAGCGCAGCGATTTCTATGCGTCCTACGCGAAGATCCACAACAAGAACGGCGCCCGCTACACGGTGGGCAATGCCAGCGATTCGGGGCATGGCGATGCGGCGTTTAATCTCGGCTTCCGTCACGGTTTCTGAGCCGCGGTCGCCGATGGGGCAGGGCAGCTTGCGCCCAGCCATTTGCCGTTGCTCGTCACATTTACCTGTTCCGGCGTGCCGCGCGCGCTGGTGGTCACCGCCAGTTGCATGCTGAACGCCTGGTCGCCCGTAAACAGTACCTTGCCTTCGCCGCTCGATTTCGGATTGGCGCAAGTGAACGAGACATTCATGCCGCCCGCGATATCCGTGTTTTTCGATTTGCAGTCACCGGGCTGGCCCGTGGGAATCTGCTTGCGTGCCGCCATGTCCGGCGTCACGCATGCCGTCACGCGCACGGCGCCATCGGCGCCCACGGTGGGCATGGCCATGCCGCGGCTGGCCGCCATGCTTTCCAGCTGCTTGCGTTGATCGGGAGGAAGGTTGCCCAGTTGCTGCAGCACCATGGACATGGCGTTGTCGGTGGCGGCGTCCGGCGACGCCATCTTGCTGTCGACTTGCCACAGGCCCGGCTTGATGGTGGCGGACTGCGAGGCGGCCATGGCATTGGCGTGGGCGCCGAGGGCGGCGCAAGCCAGCAGGGTCAGGCGTAGCAGGGATTTTTTCATTGTGGGGTCTCCGGTATGGGCAGACCCCAGCATACGGCATGGCAAGCGGGGCACGCTTGCCATTGTGTTACAAACTGTGATCGGGCTCGATGCGGCGCACGTCCACGCAGGCGATGCGGCGCTCGTCGGCCTCGATGATTTCATAGCGCAAGTCATCGAGCTCCAGTACTTCGCCCACGGCCGGCATGTTTTCGAAATGCGCCAGCAGGAAGCCGGCCAGCGAGTTGTATTCGCCGTCTTCGCTGACCAGGGTTTCCGTTTCGAACACTTGCTCCAGATAATGCAGGTCCGTCGCGCCGTCGATGCGCCAGTGGCCGGGGCCCAGCACTTCCACGTCGGGCTGCTCGTCCTCGTCGGGGAATTCGCCGGCGATGGCTTCTAGGATGTCGATCGGCGTCAGCACGCCTTGCACGGTGCCGAACTCGTCGACCACCAGCACCAGCTGGCCGCGCGAGCGCTTTAACGTTTCCATGGCTTTCAGCACGCCGGCCGCTTCCGGCACGACGACGGCTTCGCGCATGCTGTCCGGGTCGATCTTGCCGCGCGAGACCAGATCCTCGATGAGGTCCTTGCTGCGCGCGATGCCGACCACATTGTCGAGGTCATCATTGCAGACAGGAATCATGCTGTGCGGCGTGTCGCGCAGCAGTTGCAGCATCTTTTCGCTGCTGTCGTTCAGGTTGACCCACGACACGTCGCCGCGCGGCGTCATGACGGAGCGGATCGAGCGTTCGGCCAGGGTCAGCACGCCGCTGACCATGTTGCGCTCTTCCACGCCGAAGGCGGAGACATCGGGCATTTCCTTGACTTCGTGCTCTTCCACGGCTTCGCGGCCCTTGCGTCCGCCCAGCAGGCTCAGCACGGCTTGCGCCGTGCGGTCACGCAGGGGGGCGTTCGACTGCAGCTTGAGGAAGTTACGGCGCGCCAATTGATTGAAGAATTCGATGACGATCGAGAAACCGATAGCGGCGTACAGATATCCTTTCGGAATGTGGAAGCCCAGGCCCTCGGCCACCAGGGAGAGGCCGATCATCAGCAGGAAGCTCAGGCACAGCACCACGACGGTGGGGTGGGCGTTGACGAAGCGCGTCAGCACCTTCGACGCCAGCATCATGACGACGATGGAAATGACGACGGCGGCCATCATCACGTACAGGTTTTCCACCATGCCGACGGCCGTGATGACGGCGTCGAGCGAAAAGACGGCGTCGAGCACGACGATCTGCGCCACCACCAGGCCGAAGCCGGCATAGACCTTCGGGCCCGTCTGGGCGTGCGTGATGCCTTCGAGGCGCTCGTGCAGCTCGCTGGTTGCCTTGAACAGCAGGAACAGGCCGCCGAGGAGCAGGATCAGGTCACGCCCTGAAAACGAGAATGTCCATATGGAAAACAATGGCGTGGTCAGGGTGACCAGCCAGGAAATCAGGGAAAGCAGGCCCAGGCGCATGACGAGGGCCAGGGTCAGGCCCAGCACTCTAGCCTTGTCGCGCTGGTGCGGCGGCAGTTTCTCGGCCAGGATGGCGATGAAAATCAGGTTGTCGATACCCAGTACGATTTCCAGTACGACCAGCGTCAGCAGGCCGACCCAGATTGTCGGGTCAAATAACCATTCCATGTGTGTAACCTTGTAAAGTCGATCAGTGTAAAGCGTGCCTGGCGGCTAAAGCCCCGGGCGCGTGGGTGCTGCATGCATGTCTTCAGGGGCGGACGCGCGGCGGCCGGGTGGCCAGCCGCACGTCCGCTTCGGCAAGTGCGCCCGGTCCCGCTTGCCAAATGATGGCGTAAAACGGCACGGCCTGGCGCGAGCTCGGGTACAGCGTGATGGGGTCGTTGTCGCATTCTTCGCTACTGCAGCTATCGCAGCTGTCGCCAGGCAGGCCCGCATGGAGGCCGGCATCGGCACAATCGATGCTGAAGGCGGGCGTGGCGCTAGCGCCGGCCGCGATTGCATGCTGGAATGGGGAAGGGCTGGCGTAAGCCATGCTGGCAAACGCCTGGGGTAACGCGATGAAAACAAAAAGGCAGAGCAGGACGAGAGCTCGTCTCATATACAGGCAGATAGTTCTGGAACGGTCGAGTATAACACGCCTGTATGGCAGCTTGATGACAGAGGCTTGCAATAGTGATACGTATGCCGTAAATTATGAAATAGCAATAATTTCACGTGGCGGCGAAGACGCAGCGCGGGCCCCGTGACTATTCTTGCGTTCGTATCACATTGCGCCTGCGCCGTTTGCTTGCGCACGTCTATAACGTAGTGTTACCAGGACTCTGCCTTGAAACCCATTACCGCCCTCCTGCTTGCCGCCGGCATCCTCTCGCCATCGTTCATCCTTGCCGCCACCCCCGTGGAAGCGGCGCCGACCCAGAAAGCCGGCAAGGCTGCACCCAGCCGTGCCGCCGCCGTCAAAGTCACGTCCGTCGAAGGCATCACCGAATACCGCCTGGCCAATGGCTTGCGCGTGCTGCTGTTCCCGGACGCCAGCAAGCCGACCCTGACCACCAATATCGTCTACCTGGTCGGTTCGCGCCATGAAAACTATGGCGAAACGGGCATGGCCCACTTGCTCGAGCATTTGCTGTTCAAGCCCAGCGCCAACTTCGGCATCAAGAAGGGCAGCAAGACCCCCGTCGAGATATTGAACTCGACGGGCGCTGATTTCAACGGCACCACGTGGTACGACCGCACCAATTACTATGCGACCTTCCCCGCCAACGACGATAACCTGCGCCAGATGCTGGCCATGGAAGCGGACCGCATGGTCAATGCGGCCATCGACCAGAACGACCTGTGGAACCCGAAGACGCAGAAGGGCGAAATGACCGTCGTGCGCAACGAGTTCGAGATGGGCGAGAGCGACCCGATCGGCGTGACCAGCGAGCGCATCCAGGCCATCGCCTACGACTGGCACAACTATGGCAAGTCGACCATCGGCGCCCGTTCCGACATCGAGCAGGTGAACATTCCCCGTCTGCGCGCGTTTTACCACAAATATTATCAGCCCGATAATGCCGTGCTGATGGTGGCGGGCCGCTTCGACGAAGCCAAGGTCTTGAAACAGATCAATGAACTGTTCGGCAAGATCCCGAAACCGACGCGCGTGATCGAGCCGACCTACACGGCTGAACCCGTGCAGGATGGCGAGCGCGCCGTGACGGTGCGCCGCAGCGGCGGCACGCAGTTCGTCGGCGCCGGCTACCACGTGGCGCCGTCCGGCAACCCGGACGCCGTCGCCATCGAGGTGCTCGGTCACGTGCTGACGGACGCGCCGGCCGGCCGCCTGCACAAGGCGCTGGTGGAAACCAAGCTGGCCAGCAAGATCGAATACAACTCCGTGAGCAACCTGGAGCCGGGCTACAACCTGTTCGGCGCGCTGGTGCCGCTCGATGGCAACCTCGATGCGGCGCAGACGGCCATGCTGAAAGTGCTGGAAGACTTGAAATCGCAGCCCATCACGGATGCGGAAGTGGCGCGCGTGAAACAGCAGCTGAACAAGCAGGTGGAACTGATCACCTCGAACACGGCGCGCATGACGATCGCCCTGACGGAGTCCCTGGCGGCCGGCGACTGGCGTCTGTTCTTCCTGCAGCGCGACCAGCTCGACAAGCTGACGACGGCGCAGGTGCAGGCGGCTGCCGAGAAATACCTGAAGAGCTCGAACCGCACCCTGGGCCGCTTCATTCCTACCGATGCGCCGGACCGCACCGTCGTGCCGGCCTATGCCGACGTGGCGCCGCAACTGGCCGGCTACACGGGCCGCGCCGTGGTGGCGCAGGGCGAAGCGTTCGACCCGAGCCCCGACAATATCGAAGCGCGCACCCAGCGTTTCACCTTGCCGAATGGCTTGAAGGGAGCCTTGCTGCCGAAGAAAACCAAGGGCAGCACGGTCAGCGTTGTGTTGAAATTGCAGATCGGCAGCGAAGAAAACTTGCGCGGCAAGGCGCAAGTGGGCGTCTACACGGCCAATCTGCTGTCGCGCGGCACGGATAAACTGTCGCGCCAGGAAGTGAAGGACAAGTTCGACCAGCTGGGCATGCAGGTCGCCATCACGGGCGGCGCCGAGGGCGTCACCGCCATGCTGAATGGCAAGCGCGAGAACTTGCCGGCCGCCATGGACCTGCTGGCGCAAGTGCTGCAAAAGCCGGCCTTGAACGAGACGGAATTCCTGGAATTGCAGCGCGAGCGCGTCGGCCGCGCGGAGCAGGAGTTGCCTGAGCCGCAGCCGCTGGCCGTGAACGCCTTCCGCCGCCTGCTCGACGCCACGCCGGAAGGCCATGTGCGCCACGTGGCCACCTTGCCGGCCGAACTGGTGCAATGGAAAGCCATCAAGGTGGCCGATGTGAAAGCCTTCCATGGCGCCTATTATGGCGCGGCAAACGCGACTTTCGCTGCCGTGGGCGACTTCGACCCGGCCGCGCTGAAGGCGCAAGTGGCCGGCCTGTACGGCAACTGGAAGGCGCAGCAGCCGTATGCGCGCATACTGGATGCCGTCAAGCCTGTCAGCGGCGAAAAAGTCACCCTGGAAACGCCGGACAAGGCGAACAGCGTGCTGTTCGCCATCCAGCCGATTCCCCTCAGGGATGACGCCGCCAACTATCCCGCCTTGCTGATCGCCAATCATATGCTCGGTGGCGGCGCCTTGCGCAGCCGTCTGGCCGACCGCATCCGCCAGAAGGAAGGCCTGTCGTACGGCGTCGGTTCGCAAGTGAGCATCCCGTCGCGCGAACCGGCCGGCTACTGGATGGCGTATGCCATCAGCGCGCCGCAAAACACGGTCAAGGTGGAAGCGGCCCTGCGCGAGGAAATCGCCAAGGCCCTGGCCGACGGCTTCACGCAAGAGGAATTGGCCGAAGCGAAGAAAGGCTGGCTGCAATCGCAGGAAGTGGGCCGCACGCAGGACAGCGGCCTGGCGCGCGAACTGGCCGGCTACCTTGCCGAAGAGCGTACCATGGCTTACGACAAGGACCTGGAAGCGAAAGTGGCCGCCTTGACCCTGGCGCAAGTGAACCAGGGCCTGCGCGAGTACCTGAAGCCATCGGCCGTCTCGGTGGTGGTGGCCGGCGACTTTGCCAAGGTGGCGAAAGAGGGTGAAAGCGGCGCCAAGGCAACGACGTCGAAGTAAGCTGTTTTAAATAAAGAAGCCCGCTGGCAAGTTATTTGCCAGCGGGCTTTTTTTATGGCGATTTCCCGACCTTAGCGGGGAGCGAGCTCTGCTACGTAGATTTCCACGCGGCGGTTGCGTGCGCGTCCCGATGCATCCGCATTCGAGGCGATCGGCTCGCGGGCGCCGCGGCCTTCCGTGACGACGCGGGTCGGCGAGACGCCGCGCATGGACAGGTAGTCGCGCGTGTGGGCCGCGCGTTCCACCGACAGCGGCTCGTTGATGGAAGCGCTGCCCGTGCTGTCCGTATGGCCGATGATGCTGACCGTGGTGTTCGGGTTTTCGTTCAGGGTGGCGGCAAAGCGGTCGAGGATGGGGCGGAAATTGCCCTTGATGTCGGCGCGGTTGGTGTCGAAGGAAATATCGCTGGGGATTTCCATTTTCAGGCGGTTATCGGCCGTCTGCGTCACTTGCACACCAGTACCCTGTGTCGCTTGTTCCATCGCGCGCTTCTGGTTTTCCATGCGGTTCGACCAGATATTGCCGATCACGGCGCCCGCCGCTGCGCCGATCAGGGCGCCGCCGGCCGTGCGGCCGCTGCTGCCGCCACCGGTGGTGCCGCCGATCAAGGCGCCCAGGCCCGCGCCGACGCCGGCGCCCGTGGCCGTGCCACGTTGCGTGGCGGACATGTCCGCGCAGCCGCTGGCGGCCAATGCGATCACCAGCATGCCGATCAGGGATTTGGCACCAGGGCCTTTTTTGAATGCTTCTTTCATGGATTTTCTCCTTGTTTTGTTATTGGGACATACCCAGGAATTACCTGCACACGTTACTGCAAAATGGCGCGGCGTGCCAGTGTGCGCGCACTACAGGCAAAAGGGCGGCGCCCGTTCGCACGCGCGCCGCCCCGTCTGGCCAGTAAATTGGCCTCTATAAACCGCGTCCGCTGATCAGGCGCAGCAGCACCATGATCACGGCGACCACCAGCAGTATGTGGATGAAGCCGCCAATGGTATAGGAAGTTACCAGGCCCAGCAGCCAAAGAATGATGAGTACGACGGCGATTGTATACAGCATGATGTGTCCTCCGAGAGTAATGTGTGGATGACGGCAACGGCCTTGGCCTTGCAGGCGCTGGCGCGTGGCGCCGTCATCGGTTCTTGTCATTGCGCGGCGACTGGGTCGCTGAACGCTGATGCCATGACTAAGTGTCTACTTTGTTTCCCTTGCGTTCTGTACGCTGTCGTACACAAGACTCAACTATCGTGAGCGGTCGGCGTGTTCATCGGCCATGCCCGGCACCCATGCCAGCATGCCGGCCATGCCGACGGCGCCGGCCAGGCAGCTGACCATGCCGCCCGTCAGCAGCAGCATGACGCCGAACACGGGGCCGCCCGCTTCGGGCGCCAGGTCCAGCGCGCAGAAGCCCAGCGCGGTGGCCAGCAAGCCGCCGCCAATAAAGCCCAGCCAGATCCTGTTGCTGCCTGCCTTGTCGTCTTGCATGGCTACTCCTTGATGACGTTTCGTTGAACTTTCCTGAATGCATCATCTCGCGGGACGGCAAGCTCATCTGTACGCCAACGAACATTGCTAAAAAGAAAACGCCCGGACAGGCCGGGCGTGTGTTGAATTTGCAACTTATTGCAGCGGCGGCAGCGCTGCGGTCCATGCCTTAGCCGATGGCGCGCAAGCCGCCGTTGACGACGCGCACGCGGTCGCCCTGGCGCCAGTTTGGCGCGGCGCTCTGGTGCACGGTGCGCGTCTTGCCGTTATCGAGGCGCACGACGATGTTGTAGCTGCGCGTGGCGCGCACGCTGCCTTCGATCTGGTTGCCGGCCACGGCGCCGCCGACGGCGCCCAGCACGGTGGCCAGTTGCTTGCCGTGGCCGCCGCCCACCTGGTTGCCCAGCAAGCCGCCGACGACGGCGCCGCCAGCCGCGCCCACGCCGCTGCCTTCGGCGCGTGTATTGACTTCATGGATGGCTTCGATCACGCCGCAATTAGCGCACACCTGCGGCGCCGGGGCTGCCGCGTATTGTTGCTGCGGTTGCTGCGGTTGCGGCTGGCGCACTGGCTGCTGCTGCTGTGGCGGCAGGGCGGCCAGCGGCTGCGCGCTGGCCGGTTGCAAGTTTGCTGGCGGCTGGTTTGCCTGCAGGTTGGCCATTTGTTCGGCCGAGGTGCTGGCCGCCAGTGGCTGGCTATCGCCCTGGGACGAAGGCAGCCAGCCCATCAGGGCAGCCGTGCCGACGCCGCAAAACAGCAGGACGGCGACGGCGGCGGCAAGCACCAGCGGATGGAGGGATTTGGTGGTGGTAGTCATGGAAGGCTCCTTGGTTATTTTAAATAAAGGGTGCTGCGTGTTCTGTTTGTTGATGCTTGTTCTGTGCGTGTATTGCCAGTGTGCTGTGCCGCTTGCTCCGCTTCCGTGCGTCACCGTACATACAGGGCCGGTACTGCACCGTAGGCTAAGTAAAAATTATGTCGAGTTGTAACGACACCAAGGAAAAGCAATGCCACCAACGACTGCCAGCATGACCCTGTCCCGCGATACAGGCCGATCCGGCCTGGGTTCGCCCGCGGGCGCGCTTGACGCCGGCAACCGCCTGCTGGCCAGCCTGCCCGAGCACGACTTGCGGCACCTGACGGCGCTGTTCGATACCGTCACGGTCGAGGTGGGCGAGGTGCTGTACGAACCGGGCCAGCCTATCGGCCACATCTATTTCCCTGGCGATTGCCTGATCTCGCTGCTGGCCGTGGCGGAAGGCCGTATGACCTTGGAAGTGGGCTCCGTCGGCCGCGAGGGCGTCCTGGGCGCGTCCGTCGCGCTCGGTCATGACCTGGCGCAAGTGCGTGCCGTGGTGCAGCGTTCCGGTACGGCCAGCCGCATCGGGCGGGCCGAGTTCTGCGCCGAGTTCGCCCAGCTCGAGTCTCTGCAGCGTTTGCTGTACCGCTACACGGACACCCTGCTGGCGCAAGCCATCCAGATTGCCGTGTGCAGCCGCTTCCACGTGCTCGAGGCGCGCCTGGCCCGTTCGCTGCTGATCACGCGCGACCGCCTGCAGTCGGAAAAATTTCACCTCACGCATGAATTTCTTGCCCACACCCTGGGCGTGCGGCGGGTCGGCGTGACCAAGGCGGCCAGCGCGCTGCAACAGCAAAAACTCATCACCTACAGCCGCGGCAATATCGAGATCCTCGATTCGGCGGGGCTGGAAGCCGTGTCCTGCCGCTGCTACGAGCTGGTCAAAGATAGCGGCGCCATCGGCATGGCCAACGTCTTCGTCTGATTCTTCCTGCTGGCGTTCATCCTTCTGCAGCAGACGCAAAAAAGCGGGGCGGGCGCCTGGGCACCCACCCCGCTTTCTCGATCAATAATTACTTCGGCTTGACTTGGTTGCCGATCACGCCGCCGACTGCGGCGCCGCCGACTGCGCCGACGGCGCTGCCGCCCGTCAGCACGGAGCCGGCAACGGCGCCGACACCAGCGCCGATGGCCGTGTTTTTATCCTGGCCGGACATGTTGGCGCAAGCGGTCAAGCTCAGCAGCAGGGCGGCAACGGAAGTGGTAGCGGCGATTTTTTTAATGATTTGCATGATAGTTCTCCTATGAATTCGGACCTCGTGGCGCCGGCATGGTATGGGCCGGTGAGACTTCGTATCGCCACGTCTTGGGTGTTTCAGGCACGATTACAGAATAGGATTGTGGCAAGGCAGGGTCTGTTCGGCAACGCACATAGGGGTGTAACAATTGTAATCGTGCACGGCTACGTGTGACTTACCGGTTTTTGCGCGGCGCCTTGCCAGGTTTCGGCGCCACCGGTTTCACGCGCGCCTGGGCCAGCAGTGCCGCGCATTCGCTGTCCTCGACGGGGCCGGTATTGACCAGCGGCAGCAGCGCCGCCACGGGCGCCACCACGGCCAGCGCCAGGGCGCCGCCGGCGCGCAGGGCCAGCACGCCCTTGTCGACGCTCACGTCGGGCTTGCTGAAGGTGCCGTGCACATACAGGGGCGAGCGCAGCGAAAAGATGCGCAAGCCCTTGCTGTCCGGCCGCAGGGTCAGGTCCAGCCGTTCATCGGCCAGGTTCACCGTGCCGTCGATATTCAGGACGGCGTCATCTGTGTCCACGATGAACTGGCGCGTGCGCATCAATCCCTTGGTGACGGCGAAATCGGCGGCCATGCAGTTCAGCCTGACCTGTTTGTCGCCCGCCAGTTTGGCCAGCACGACACTGCCGATATTCAAGCCCATTTCTTCCAGCAGCAGTTTGCTGATGCTGCCACGGTTGATCAGCGCGCGCACTTCGCCGTTCGAGCTGCCCAGCAGGGTGGCGACGGAATTGCCCGTCGCCGACAGCGAGGCGTCGCCATTGATTTCGCCCACGCTCGCTTGCAGGGCCGGCAGGCGGGGAAACAGCTGCTGGATGTGCAGATGGCGGGCGCTGGCCTTGAGCTCTGCCGCGATGCCATTGGCGATGACCTTGCCGCTGCCGTCGAGCTTGATTTGCGACGTCAGGGTGCCGCCCGCCACGTTGAAGTTGAGCGGCGTCAAGGACAGCACGCCGTCCGTCAGCACCACATGCGTGTCGAGCTTGCTGATCGGCAGTTCGGCATCGCGCGTGATCTTGTCGGCCGTGTAGCGCACGTCGGCGTCCAGGCTGGTCCAGCGCTCCGTCTTGAAGGTTTCCACCGGCAAGACCCGGCCGGCCGGCTGCGTCGATGGCACGCCCCGTTCCTTCTTGCTGGCGCTGGAATCGGCGCCCACCAGCGGACCCAAATCGGAAAATTGCAGCAGGCGCGAGTGGACTTCACCCGTCAGGCGCTTGCGCGGCGTGCTGGCGGAAAAGGCCAGCTTGCCTTGGACGTCGCTGGAGCCCACCTTGCCGCTGAACTTGTCGTACACCCACTCGCCGCCGCGGGGCGCCAGGATCGCCGTCAAATGGCCTTCCGTGCTGAAGTGCGGCGTCTCCGGCAACAGCACGCCCGTCAATGGATACAGGCGCGCCATGCTGGGTCCGGATAGCTTCAGGCGCACGTCGAGCGCGGCCAGGTTGGCCGGGCGCGTCAGGGTGCCTTCGATGGCCACGCTGCTGCCGCCCGCGCGCATGTCTGCCTGGATGGGGAAGGGCGTGCCCTGCTGCTGCAGCGACAGTACGCCGCCGGCCTTGCCGCCACCCTTGATGCTTTCTCCATGGTATTTGCCGGACAAGGTCCAGGCGATGCCGTAGCGCGCATCGTCCGCGATGGTGTCGACATCGGCGCGCATCGCCGTTTTGCTGACGCCATCGTCCAGGTACACGGTGCCCTTGCTGAAGACCACGCTTTGCAATTCCAGCTGCCAAGGCGACGGCTGGTCCTGCTTGTCGAAGGTCCAGTTGTTCTTGCCATCCTTGTTGCGCAGCAAGCGCACCTGCGGCGTGTCGAAGCGCAATTGCGGGATGATGATTTTCTTGTCGAGCAGGGCCAGCGGATTGAGCGAGAACGCCAGCTGGCTGACGCTGGCCAGCTGCGCCTGGCCATCCGTGTCCGTCATGGCGCTCGGGTTGCCCAGGCGCACGTCCTTTGCCTGCAGGTGCGGCCAGGGCAGATAGTCGCGCCAGGTTTTTTGCCCGCCAGCCGTTGGCTGCTGCCACGTCAGCGCCAGGTCGCCCTCGATGGCAAACGGCCTTCCCAATGCATCGCTGACGCGCGCATTGAGCCAGGGCTTGGCGCGGTTCCAGTCCATGTTTAACACGATGATGGAAGCCGTGACGGGCAGGGCGATGAGCACGGCGGTGCTGGCGAGGGCGATTTTCTGACGGCGGGAGAGCGGCATAAGCTGATTCTTTCTGGACAAGTAGTTGCGATGCTACAGGAATCGCTTCAAAGCCGGGCCTGTTTCAGGTTTTGCTGGCGGGCACGTGCGCTGGCGCACGTTGCCCATGCAAGTATTGTCGATTTCTTACCCTATGTGCGGCACCGAACGGATATGCGGGGAGCCGGAGCCTATAACGTCATACATCAAACGCAGTTCCTGATTCCAGATCCACCGACGTATAAACCCTATTGCTTAACATTCTCCAGGAGAAGAAAAATGACAAACCGAGATTTCAAGATTTCCCCACTGGCCGCCTTGGCCGCCTGCGCCACCGCCGTCGTTCTTATGACGGGCTGCTCCAGCCTGAAAACGCCTGCCACGGCCGATGTCGCCGTGTCGCGCGCCGCCGTCGATAACGCTGCCAGCGCCGGTGCCGCCGACCTGGCTCCCGATGAAATGCGTTCGGCCCGCGAAAAAATGCGCATGGCTAACCAGGCCTTGAAAGACCGCGACTACAAGACGGCGCGCGACCTGGCGGACCAGGCGCAAGCCGATGCCAAGCTGGCGCAAAGCAAGGCCAACTCGGCCAAGGCCACCAGCGCCGCCGATGAAATCAACGAGAACATCCGCGTCATGCGCGAAGAGCTCGACCGTGCCAATCAGCAAGCCCCAAAACAATAACTAACAACAATAACCGACAACAGGACCCCATCATGAAAAAAGCTACCTACACTACCATTCCCGGCCTGCTGGCCATGGCCGCTCTGGTTGCCGCCTGCAGCTCCGCACCGACCACCACCAGCCTGCTCGACCAGACCCGCGGCGACTACATGGCGGCGCAATCGAACCCGATCGTGTCGACCTATGCGCCACGCGAATTCCGCGAAGCGAGCGCTGCGCTGGAAGCGGCAAACGCGGCCGCCACGCGCCAGGAAGATAGTGAAAAAGTCGACAAGCTGGCCTACCTGGCCAAGCAAAAGATAGCCACGGCGCAAGAAGTCGCCAAGCAGAAGGCCGCTGAAGCCGATATCGCCAACGCCGGCAAGCAGCGCGACCAGTTGCGCCTCGATGCGCGCACGCAGCAGGCGGACCAGGCCACGGCCCGCGCCCAGTCGGCGCAGGCGGATGCGGAAGCGGCCAAGGCCCAGGCGCAAGCGGCCGAAGCGTCGGCCCGCGATGCGCAAGCGCGCGCCGCCGGACTCGAAGCGCAGCTGGCCGACCTGGCCGCCAAGAAAACGGAACGCGGCATGGTGATCACCCTGGGTGACGTGCTGTTTGGCACGGACAAGGCGAACCTGACGGCCGATGGCGCGAATACGGCGCGCAAGCTGGCTGATGTGCTGAAAAACAACCCGCAGCGCACCGTGCTGATCGAAGGCTTTACGGATAGCACGGGCGGCTCCGCGCACAACCTGGAATTGTCGCAACGCCGCGCGGAATCCGTGCGCAATGCGCTGCTGGAGCAAGGCATCAGCCGTGACCGCATCGCCACGAAAGGCTATGGCGCCGCCTATCCGGCCGCCGGCAACGACACGGCGTCGAACCGCCAGCTGAATCGCCGGGTGGAAATCGTCTTGTCCGAGGACAACACGGCGATTCCCGCCCGCCGCTAAAACACCAGGCCAAACCTGCTGCGCGTCGCGACTTGCGGCCTCCGATGCTCACTGTGCTCTAGCACAGCTCCGCTTCTCGGCCACAATTCACTGCCGCTCGCTACGGTTTTGCCTAGTGTTTGATTTGTTAGTAGGCAGCACCGGCCAAAGCTTGGCCGGTGGATACCCATGCAAGACTTGAAAGGAAACATCATGACCCAAACATCTGTTGAGATTCCAGCTGGCATCGATACGGCAGCCATCCGCGCTGCCGCCAAAAACCTGGACGATGGCGCCGTGACGGCCGGCTACCAGGCCGACCGCCAGGAGTTGATTACCCTGTTGAATGGGGCGCTGGCCACCGAACTGGTGTGTATTGCGCGCTACAAGCGCCATTACTACACGGTGAGTGGACGCGACAACGGCACCATCAAGGCCGAGTTCCTTGAACATGCGCAGCAGGAGCAGGAGCACGCCGACTGGCTGGCTGAACGCATCGTGCAATTGAATGGCAAGCCAGATTTTAATCCTGCAACATTGCTTGCGCGTAGCCATGCCGAGTATGATGACTCCGAAGATGTGCAGAGCATGGTGCGTGCCAATCTGATCGCGG
The DNA here is from genome assembly GCF_030587275.1 of Janthinobacterium sp. SUN128. Classification (NCBI taxonomy): domain Bacteria; kingdom Pseudomonadati; phylum Pseudomonadota; class Betaproteobacteria; order Burkholderiales; family Oxalobacteraceae; genus Janthinobacterium; species Janthinobacterium sp. SUN128. Next base: position 222,156 of record NZ_JAPWHY010000001.1, read on the forward strand.
AACGGGTAGCGATCGAGTCGTATCGCCAGATGATCGTGAAAATCGGCGACAAAGACCCGACCACACGCCATTTGTTGATCAAGATCATGGCTGTCGAGGAAGAGCACGCCGATGATATGCGCGATCTAATGGAATAGTGTTTTTGAGTAAAGTAGGTATAGTAACTACATTCATCCACAGCTAAGGAGCTAAACCATGTTGGAAAACAATATCACCACCGTCAATAACGATGTCAAAACCTTGGTCAAGGATGCGCAAGCCCTGTTCAGCGCCGCTGCCGCCCTGACCGGCGAAAAAGCCGATGAAGTGCGCGTCAAGGGCATGAAAACCCTGGATGCCGCCCTGGCCAAGGCGCATGAAGCGCAAGCGTCGGCCATCGTTGCCACCAAGCAGCTCGCCTCCCAGGCTGACGGCTATGTCAAGGAAAACCCATGGCGCACGGTGGCCGTCGCCGCTGGCGTCGGCGTACTGGTCGGCTTCATCCTGGGCCGCAAGTAATCCACTGTCAGGAGCGATATGGACAAGTCTGCTTCGTCTCACCAGGGGCCGGGATTGATCGGCTCGGTCGCCGGCCTGGCCAAAAACGCCGTCGGACTGATGTTGTCGCGGCTGGAACTGGCCACCATCGAACTGTCGGAAGTGCGCAATCACATGCTGCAGCTGATTGTCATTTTCGCGCTGGCGACCGTGGCGGGCTTGTTTGCCATCGCTTACGGCAGCGTGCTGATCGTCTTTCTGGCCTGGGATAGCCTGGGCTGGAAGATCCTGGCGATCATGACGGTCGTGTTCGTACTGCTGGCCATCGCCCTGGTCATGTATGCGCGCGCCATGCTGCGTCAAGGAAAGCTGTCCATGCCGGCCACCATGGCGGAATTGAAGGCTGACCGCGACATGCTGATGTAAGCTGCATTACGAGGAGAATTCATGTCGGACAACGACAAACTGGCGGCGCAAGCCGCCCGCAAGCGCCTGCTGATCGCCCAGGGCGAAATGTACCGCGTGGGCATCGTGCATGCGCGCGCCAACGTGGGCTATGCGCTGCGCCCGGAATCGATGCTGCAGGGCGTGGTCGAAACGGCGGTCGGCTTTGCCGGCCACCGTGTCGAATCCCTGCTGGCGCCGGGCGGCATGCGCCTGCAAGGCGCCATGCCCTACGTGCTTACGGCGTTATCGTTTATCGGACGCAAGAAGCTGGTCAAGCCGGCCCTGGTCCTCGTGGCCGTGGCCGCCGTTGCCGCCAGCTGGCTGCGCCGCAAGCGCTGAAGCTGCAATTGCCCTGAACGCCGTCATCGACGGCGTTTTTTTTTGCCCGTACCCAACGTCCGGCACGTGCAGGCGCAATCCCTTACAATGATTCACGCCGCACCCGCGCGGCGGACAGAGGGCTATCTTGATGACGAATTCGAAGACACCGATCAATCAGTTAAATCCTTCGCGCCTGCGCATCGTGCTGGTGCTGCAAGGCGGCGGCGCACTGGGCGCCTACCAGGCCGGCGTCTACCACGCGCTGCACGAACATGGCCTGGCGCCCGACTGGGTGGTGGGCACCTCGATCGGCGCCATCAATGCCGCCATTCTGGCGGGTAACAAGCACGAAGACCGGCTCGTGCGTCTGAAGGAATTCTGGCAGCGCGTGGCGCACCGCGACAGCATCGACATGAACCTGGTATCGGACCAGCAGCGCCGCTCGAACATCTGGCTGGCCACGCTCGATACGCTGCTGCGCGGCGTGCCCGGCTTCTTCAAGCCGCGCGCCTTCAGCCTGTTTTCCGCCGGAATCGCCGTCAAGCCGGAAGAGGCCAGTTTTTATGACACCAGCGAGCTGTCCAGCACTCTCGAGGAACTGGTCGATTTCGATTACCTGAACCAGCCCGGCGGCATGCGCCTGACGGTCAACGCCCTGCGCGTCAAATGCGGCAGCCTCACCAGTTTCGACAGCCAGCAGCAGCCCCTGACGGCGGACCATATCCGCGCCAGCGGCGCCTTGCCGCCCGGCTTTGCCGGCGTGCGCGTGGATGGCGATTTATATTGGGACGGTGGCCTGTACTCGAACACGCCGCTGGAAACCGTGCTCGACGATACGCCCCACGTCGACACCCTCGTCTTCATGGTCGACCTGTGGAGCTCGGAAGGACCGGAACCGACCACCCTCGACGAAGTGCAGACTCGGCAAAAGGACGTGACCTTCGCGTCGCGCTCGAAGCGGCATATCGCCGATTACGTCAATACGCATACCTTGCAGCGCAAATTGCGCGAACTGTACGCCGGCCTGCCCGATACCAAGCACAACCGTCAGCAGACGGAAGAGCTGGTGGCGCTCGGTTGCGACAGCACCATGCACATCGTGCGCCTGCCGTATGCGGGGCGCGACTGGCACATGGCGGCCAAGGATATCAATTTTTCCCGGGGCTCCATCGAGTGGCGCTGGGAGCAGGGCTACCAGGATGGCTTGCGCGCGATCAAGGCGGCCGGCTGGCTGGCCTTTGTCACGGAAGATACGCCACTCGTGGTGCACGAATTACCCCCTTACGAGCGCGAAGTCGCCTGATCAGGCGACGTCGCAAGAGTACGCTTCACTACTGCGGATGGGCCGCTTCGCGCAGTTTTTCCGCGTTGGCCATGTCTTGCCGATACGTGTCCTGCGCATCCTTCAGGCAGGTGGCGCGCGCGGCGGATGGTTCCGAACGGCAGGCTTTTTTCGCCTCGGCCAGGGCGGCGGCGATTTCCTTGCGCAGGGTGCGCAGCTGGGCTTGCGCCGTGCTGTCTTCCTGGTACCAGCGTTGCGGGGCGCCCGGCTGCGGCGTGGCCGTCTGGGCCAGTGCCATTGGCGCCAGGCTGCAGGCGAACAGGGTGGCCAGCAGTGTGTTGTGGATAGTCATGATAGTTCCTCCTTGAAATAAAAAAGGCGCCGCAGCGCCTTTTTTTACAACCTGCCCGTCAGTAATAGCAGGATCAGTATCACTACGACCAGGCCGGCGATGCCGCTGGGGCCGTAACCCCAGTTGCGGCTATGCGGCCAGGTAGGCAGGACGCCGACCAGGGCCAGGATCAAGATGATCAGAATGATGGTGCCCATGGCAACTCCTTGTTATCGTATGACTCATGCGGGATGGCGGCTGCCTGTTGGCAAGCTCCGCCGAAAATTAATAGCGGTAGACGCGGCCGTCAACGACGCGCACGCGGTTGCCCGGGCGCAGATCATTCGCGTTGTCCTGCACCACGGTGCGGTATTCGCCGTTGTCGAGGCGTACGCTGATCTGGTAGGCCTGCGCTTGCTGCCTGCGGCCTTCCACCTGGTTGCCCACGACGCCGCCGGCGACGGCGCCCGCCACGGTGGCGGCCGTGCGTCCGCCGCCCGAGCCGATGGTATTGCCCAGCAGTGCGCCGGCGATGCCGCCGACCACGGCGCCCGCGCCGCTGGTTTGTCCGCCGCCCTGCACGATCTGGATGGAGTCGACGGTGCCGTACATGGCGGATTCAGGCTGGTTGGCCGGGTAATATTGTTGTGACTGGGAAGGACCGGTGGCGCAACCGCTCAGTGCGGCGGTGGCGGCGAGCATCAGTGCAGCCAAGGTGGCGTTGGTTTTCATTTTATTCTCCTGACGAGGTGAGGGTGTAGTGCCATCTTAGTCATGCCCCTGTTTCCGGTCTGTACGCTGCCGCACGTACTTATTTGGTGCCGAAAATGGTATTTTTTACCGGAACGATCCAGCAAAACGTTGTTATTTATCCCTGTCTGCCTTCCGCTTTCAAAATAAATTACTTGTGTACGGCAGCGTACAGAAGAGAGTCGGCGATCCACGTAAAACGGTAGTCATGCCAAGCAGACATGCTTGTCACTACCAGGGAGAAATACATGAACAAGAATAAGCTTTTCACCGCCATCGTTGTCAGCCTGGCGTGCGCCGCCTGGGGCGGCCAGGCCGTGGCTGCCACGCCGGAAGCGAAAGCAGCCTACAAGGCGGCCAATGAACAGGCGGGCCTGAATTACAAGCTGGCCCATGCCGAATGCGAAAAAATCACGGGCAACCCGAAGGATGTCTGCATCGCCGAAGCAAAGGCCGTGCGCACCTACGATGAAGCTGTGGCCCAGGCGCAATACACGAATACCCTGCGCGCCTACACCAAGGCGCGCATCAAGATTGCCGATGCCAATTACGACGTCGACCTGGCGCGCTGCAATGCGCTGACGGGCAACGACAAGGATGTCTGCGTCAAGCTGGCCAAGTCCACCAAGGTGGCGGCCCTGGCCGATGCCAAGGCAGACAAGAAAGTCATCGAAGCGCGCAGCGATGCGCGTGAAGCAAAAAGAAAAGCCGAGTACAAGGTCGCGACAGAAAAATGCGATGCATTAGCCGGCGCAGCCAAGGATGACTGTATCAAGGCTGCAAAAACCCAGTTCGGTTACTGAGCTCCCTCCGGCGCGCAGTCACCAAACTGGTATAAGAAGCTCATTGTGAGCACATTGATTGACCACTCCTAAGGAAAAAACCATGAAATTCACCAAATCTATCGCTACTGGCCTTTTCGTCGCTTCCCTGTTCGCTGTTGCAGGTTGCGCTTCGACCCCAACCAAGGAAGGCACGGGCGAGTACATCGACGACGCCGCCATCACCACCAAAGTGAAAGCCAGCATCTTCAACGAGCCTACCCTGAAATCGACGGAAATCAACGTTGAAACCTTCAAGGGTGTGGTTCAGCTGAGCGGCTTCGTGGCCCAGCCAGCCGATGCCGCGAAAGCGGGTGAAATCACCCGTGGCGTCAAGGGCGTGAAGTCCGTGAAAAACGACATCCGCGTCAAGTAATGGCCTGACCTGCCGCAGCGGCCAGCCTCAGGGCTGGCCCTGCGGCCCTCCACCGACCGTCGCGGGAATCGCATGCATATCCAGCCTACAGATACCCCGCCCGAGCCGGTGGCGGCTGCCTCCACCGAGCCTGCCGGGCCACCTCCCGGCGCGCCCGCGGAGCAGCCAGATTCATCCTTGCGTTTGCCGCTGCATGTCAATGCGCGTGGCATGGCGCTGGGCATCATCGCCACCGTCAGCTTCATTTATGCGCTGCAGTGGGCACAGAAATTCCTCATTCCCGTCATCTTCGGCATTTTCATCGCCTACACCCTCAATCCCGTCGTCGCCTGGCTGGAAAAGCTGCGCCTGCGGCGCGCCATCGGCGCCACGGCCGTGACGGCCCTAATCCTGTTCGGCTCCATCGTCGTGGTCGAGCGCGTGCAGGGCGAATTCGAATCCATCGTTGAAGAATTGCCGGCCGCCACGCATAAGCTGTCGCGCCTGATCGCCGCCAGTACGGGCGGCAAGAACAGCACCTTCCAGAAGATGCAGGCCGTGGCCAATGAAATCGAGCAAGTGGCTGCCGGCGCCGAAGCGCGCCGCAACAACCGCCGCGCGGCCGCCGCCGAGGCGCCCAACTTCAAGATCATGGACTGGATCTGGGCCGGCTCGCTGGGCTTGGTGGGCTTCCTCAGCCAGGCCACCATGGTCATCTTCCTCGTGTTTTTCCTGCTGCTGTCGGGCGATACCTTCAAGCGCAAGCTCGTCAAGCTGACGGGGCCGTCGCTGAGCCGCAAGAAGGTCACAGTGCACATCCTGGAAGACATCAATACGTCGATCCAGAACTATATGTTCATGCTGCTCGTCACGAATGGCTTGCTGGCGGTCCTGATGTGGATCGCCCTGCGCGTGATCGGCCTGGAAAACGCGGGCGCCTGGGCCATCGTGGCCGGCTTGCTGCACATCATGCCGTATTTTGGCCCCTTGCTCATCACCATCGCCACGGGCCTCGTTGCCTTCCTGCAGTTCGAATCGCTGGAAATGGTCTTGCTGGTGACGGGCACGTCGATGGCCATCGCCACCCTGGTGGGCACCTTTGTCACCACCTGGATGACGGGGCGCATCGCCCGGATGAATCCCACGGCCGTGTTCATCAGCCTGCTGTTCTGGGGCTGGCTGTGGGGCGTCTGGGGCTTGCTGCTGGGCGTGCCCATCATCGTCATCGTGAAGGTCGTGGCCGAGCGTGTGCAGGGCATGGAAGTGGTGGCCGAGCTGCTGGGCGAATAGCTTGCGGCAACGTAAAGAAAACGGCGCCCGCGGGCGCCGTTGTTGCATGCAGATGTATCTCTTACGACTGGTGGCGTTTCAGTATCTTGACTTGCACATCGCCATCGTCCGTCTTCGGCATATCCTTCATGCTGCCCAGCTGCAGGGCGAACTGGCGCGTGAATTCGGCGCCCAGGAAGAAGATTTGCGCTGAATAATATACCCACAGCAGCAGGGCCACCAGCGAACCGGCCGCGCCATAGCTGCTGGCCACGCCGCTATTGCCGATATACACACCAATGGCATATTTCCCCAGTGAAAACATGAAGGCCGTGCCGATGGCGCCGATCAGCACGTCGCGCCAGGACAGGCGCACGCGCGGCAGCATTTTATAGATGACGGCAAACAGGCTGGCGATGACGGCAAAGCCGATCAGGTTCGACAGGATGGTAAACAGCACGGCCGTGTCCTTCCACACGCCTTCCCAGAAGTTGGCGAGGATGGCCATGGCCGCGTTGACCACCAGCGACACCATCAGCAGGAAGGCCAGCACCAGCACCAGGCCGAAGGACAGCAGGCGCGTGCGCAGCATGTCCCAGGCGCCTGCTTCCTTCAGCGGCGGTACTTGCCAGATTTCATCAAGGCTGGCTTTCAGTTCGGCAAATACGCTGGTGGCGCCGAACAGCAGCAGGGCGCTGGCGATGAGGGTGGCAATGCGTCCCTGCTCATGGTTCTTCGCGCCGGCCAGCACCAGCTGGATGGCTTCGGCGCCCTGTGTGCCCAGCAATCCCTGCAGTTGCCCCATCAGTTCGCCGCGCGCGGCGGCCGGGCCATAGAAAAAGCCGGCGATGGCAATCACCAGCACGAGGATGGGGGCGATGGAAAACAGGGTGTAATAGGCGAGGGCCGCGCCCTTGCTCGAGGCGCGGTGTTCCAGCCATTCGGTGACGGAACAGACGATGACACTGCGCATCTGCTTGCTGAACGGCGCCAGGCCGGCCAGTCTGGGGTAGCGGGTAGAAATATTCATGGTGGCTTTCAATGCAAAAAAGGGGCGCGAGCCCCTTTTTTTATTCACAAGTGGCGTACCACTGTTGAGCTTACTGCACGCGGCGTTCGATGGTGATTTGTTCCACTTCAACGCGGCGGTTTGGTTCCAGGCACTTGATCAGGTCGGCACGCTTCTTGTTATCGCAGGTGACGACAGGATTGGTGGAACCCTTGCCTTCGGCCGTCAGGCGGTTGGCGGCGACACCGTGGGCGACCAGGTATTCCTTGACTGCATCAGCGCGCTGCTGCGACAGTTTCAGGTTGTACTTGGCCGAACCGATGCGGTCGGCATAACCACTGATGACGACGTTGTTGACGTCCGGCGCTGCGTTCAGCACGCGGGCGATTTCGTCAAGCTTGGTCTGTGTCGGGCCCAGCTTGGCGCTGTCGAACGCGAACAGTTCCGTTGCTGCCATCGTCACTTTTTCAAAGCGTGCTGGCGGTGGCGGCGGTGGTGGCGGCACGACCACGACGACTTCTTCACGCACTGGCGGCGGTGGCGGTGGTGGTGGCGGTGCAGGTGGTTTGTCGAACGCGAAGTTCAGGCCCACGGTGACGTAGTAGTTGTTGGCCTTGCTGCTCGGGTCGAACGTATTGCCGCGCAGGAAGCCGTGCACGTTGCGCACGTCAGCCTGGAACGACAGTTGATCGTTGATCGTGGACTGGAAGCCCAGACCGACGCTGGCGTACGGCGAGCTCTTTTTGCGTTCGCCAAAAGCAAAGCTGGTGTCCTTGTCGCGCTGCATGCCGGCACCGACCAGCAGGAAGGGGCGGAAGGCTTTACGCGAGAACATGTACAGACCGTCTACGCCCAGCGTATTTTGCTGGTAGCGTTGTTGGCCATCCTTGGAGCGGGCATACGTGGTGCCCAGCTGGATATCCCAGTCCTGGGAAACAGGTTTACCGAAACGCAAGCCTGCGCCATACCCGGTTTTATCCGTAGCGAAGTCGGAATCTGGCTTGAGGGCGTTGAGGCTAGGTTGAATGTACCAGGAAGGATTGATTTCCTGGGCCTGTGCGCCGAGGGCGGAGCACAGTACTGCGGCGGCAACGGCGATTTTTTTTAGATTATTCACAAGTAACTCCCAACGTTGATAAGAGATTTTCTCTAATGCATCAATGCGACAACTGCCAGACATGCTCTGCTAGAGATGGACAACAATTCCAGGTGCGCTTTCTTGCGATAAATGCACTGCTGTTGGAGTAGAGAATACGGTTGCAGGTTCACGTGGTCGGTGCGTTAGCGCACAAAGCATTGTTGTATATCAATGGTGTTGCAGATTCACGACAACTACTTCGGTGTTGAAAAAAACTAATTCGCCTCCGGAAAATTTTGCAATCACGGCCATATCCTGGCGCCGTAACTGGAGGCAATCGTACGACTTGTTACCAGCATGCCACTGTATATTAGCAACAATGATGAGCTTGATAACTAATATTACATTGATGTTGTATTCCTGCCGCGTTCTGTTGTTTTTCCGGGCTTCTCTCGGGCAACTATCGTGCGCCGCAGTCAGCTCCGCCACTTTTCATCAAGGAGTTACCCGTGCCTGACCACCCCCGTGCTGTTTCTTCCCCGCTGTCCGGCAAATTGGCCCCGCTGGGTCTGCTGGCTGTGCTGCTGTCGCTGGGCATGGCTATGCCGGCCTGGGCAGACAGCGGCGTGTCCCTGTTTTCACCGAGCGGCACGGTCAAGGCCGTGCGCCAGGTACGGGCCCAGTTCTCCACGCCGATGGTGCCGTTCGGCGACATGGGCTTGCCCGCGCCGTTCGCCATCGATTGCGGCAAGGCCGAACCTGCCGTCGTGGCGGGCGCGGGGCGCTGGGCCGACGAGCGCAACTGGAACTACGATTTCGAGCGCGACTTGCCGGCCGGCGTGGCGTGCAGTTTTAGCTTGAAAGCGGGGCTGAAGGACCAGGCAGGCAAGCCCTTGCAGGGCACTAGCGCCTACCGCTTTTCCACGGGCGGCCCGGCCATCGTCGAGGCCGTGCCGTATGACGGCCAGCCGTATATCGATGAAAACCAGATATTCGTGCTGGGCCTCGACGCCGTGCCGAACGACGCCAGCGTGGCCGCCAACGCGTATTGCCGCGCCGATGGCATCAATGAAAAGATTCCCGTGCGGCAGCTTGTGGGCAAGGAACTGGAGCAGGTACTGACCCTGCGCAAGAGTTTTCTCGACCGCTACCTGACCGTGTATTTCAAGAAGCGGGGCACGCTGTGGAAAGTGGGCATGCCCGTCGCCAGCAAGGGTGCGCCGCCGCTGCCTGTGACCGTGTTGCAATGCAAGCGCAGTTTTCCCGCCAACGCCAAGGTGTCGCTCGTGTGGGGCGAGGGCATCGCCAGCGCCAGCGGCATCGCCACGGACAAGGCGCAAACGCTGCAGTTCAAGACGCGTCCCGATTTCACGGCCAAGTTCAGCTGCGAGCGCAGCAATCCGAAGGAACAGTGCATTCCCTTCCTGCCCATGCGCGTGCAGTTTTCCGCGCCCGTGAGCGCGGCGCAGGTACGCGCCATGACCCTGAAAGGCGGCGGCAAGACGTATGCGCCGACGATTGCAAAAGAAGAAGAAAAGGCGGAATTCCTGTATGGCGCCACCTTCAATGGCCCGTTTCCCGTGCAGGCCAGTTTCGTGCTGGCCCTGCCGCCGAAGCTGACGGATGACGCGGGCCGCGCCTTGCTCAACCGCGCGCGCTTCCCCATGACGGTGCGCACGGGCGAACACCCGCCGCTGCTGAAGTTCCCGGCCCCGTTCGGCATCATCGAAGCCAAGGGCGATGGCTTGCTGCCCGTCACCGTGCGCAATATCGAGCCTGTGCTCTCCGGCAAGGAGGTCGCCCAGCCATCCGCTGCCGCCACGGGCGCCACCTTGCGCGTGCCTGACAATGACGACAAGTTCATCATCGAGTGGATGCGGCGCCTGGCCGGCAATGGCGATGGGGGCGAATACTGGCAGCCATATGCGCAATATGCGGGCAACATGAGTAAATCCGTGCTGGCCGACGCTGCCGGCACGCGCCCCATCAGCTTGCCTCGTCCGGACGGCAAGAAAACCTTTGAAGTGATCGGCATCCCGCTGCAGAAACCGGGCTTTTATGTGGTCGAGCTGGCCAGCCCCATCCTCGGCAAGGCCTTGCTGGGCAAACCGACGGCGGCCTATATCCGCACGGCCGCGCTGGTGACGAATCTGGCGGCCCACTTCAAGCATGGCGCGCAATCGTCGCTCGTGTGGGTGACGTCGCTGGACAAGGGCGCGCCTGTCGCGAAGGCGCAAGTGGCCGTGCGCGACTGCGCCGGCAAGCTGCTGTGGCAAGGCGCCACGGGCGCGGACGGCGTGGCGCACATCCCCGGCGAGCTGGCCAATTCCTCGTGCAAGAACAATGGCCGCTACTTTATCAGTGCGCGCAGCGGCGGCGACATGACGTTCACCCTGTCGGACTGGGTGGGCGGCATCGAAGCCTGGCGTTTCAATTTGCCCACGGACGACACGCGCGCCGACAACACCTTGCTGGCCACGGTATTCGACCGCACCTTGCTGCGCGCCGGCGAAACCGTGCACATGAAGCATTTCATCCGCAAGCACACGGGCGAAGGCATGAGCCTGGTCGACAAGAACAACGGCCCCGGCAGCGCCACCTCCATCGTCATCACGCACCTGGGCAGCGACCAGAACTACCAGTTGCCCCTGCGCTGGTCCGCCAGCGGCACGGCGGAAAGCGACTGGCTCATTCCCGCCGACGCCAAGCAGGGCGAATACAGCGTGACGATGGCGGGCCGCCCGTCCGGCAGTTTCCGTGTGGAAGCGTTCCGCGTGCCGACCATGAAGGCCGTGCTGCAGGGACCGAAGGCGCCCGCCGTGCAGGCGAAGCAGCTGGCCCTCGATGCGCAAATCACGTATCTGGCCGGCGGCGCCGCCACGAATGCGCCCGTCAAGCTGCGCACGGTGCTGCAAGACAAGAGTGTTTCCTTTGCCGACTATCCCGAATACAGCTTCAGCAATGGCGACGTGAAGGAAGGGCTCGTCAAGCAGGGCACAGGTTACGACGACGATGAAGGCGAGTGGCAGGACGAGGGCCATGGCGCGGCCGGCGCCGGCGCGGCGGCCGCGCGCACGCAAAGCTTGACCCTGGACAAGGCGGGCGGCGCGCGCATCGTCATCGACCAGCTGCCGCAGCTGTCCACGCCGCACGACCTGGTGGCGGAAATGGCTTTCCAGGATGCGAATGGCGAGACGGCCTCCGTGGCGACAAGAGTGCCGCTGTGGCCATCGAACGTCGTGATCGGCATCAAGCCCGATGCCTGGGCCTTGAGCAAGGATGCCTTCAAATTCACGGTGGCCGTGCTCGGTACCAATGGCAAGCCGGTGGCGAACGCCCCGGTCGCCGTCGACTTTTTCCAGCGCAACAGCTATTCGCACCGCCGGCGCCTGATCGGGGGCTTCTATGCATATGAAAACAGCAGCGAAGTGGTCAGGCTGGGCCCGGCATGCTCGGGCAAGACGGACGCCAAGGGCCTGTTGATGTGCGACGTGAAGGCGCCCGCCAGCGGCAATCTGATTTTGCGCGCCAGCACACAGGATACGTCCGGCAACGCGGCGGTGGCCAACCGCGAAACCTGGGTGGCCGGCAGCGGCGACTGGTGGTTCAACGCCAGCGACAATGACCGCATCGACGTCTTGCCGGAAAAGAAACGCTATGAACCGGGCCAGGAAGCGAGCCTGCAAGTGCGCATGCCCTTCCGCTCGGGCACGGCCCTGATCACGGTCGAGCGCGAAGGCATCCTCGACACCTATGTGCGCCAGCTCAATGGGCGGGAACCGGTGGTGACTATCCCGGTCAAACCGAACTATGCACCGAATGTGTATGTCTCCGTGTTTGTCGTGCGGGGCAGGGTCGATGGCGTGCAGCCGACGGCCCTGGTCGACCTGGGCAAGCCCGCCTACAAGATGGGCATTGCACCGCTGAACGTGGGTTGGCAGGCGCATGAACTGAACGTCATGGTGGTGTCCGACAAGGAAGTATATAAAACACGCGACAAGGCGGAAGTGTCCGTGCGCGTGCGCCGCGCCGATGGCAAACCGCTGCCGGCTGGCGCCGAAGTGGCGCTGGCAGCCGTCGACACGGGCTTGCTGGAACTGATGCCCAACGATAGCTGGAAGTTGCTCGACACCATGATGGCGCAGCGCAGCCTGCAGGTGGAAACGGCGACGGCGCAGATGCAGGTGATCGGCAAGCGTCACTTCGGCCGCAAGGCTTTCCCGGCCGGCGGTGGCGGTGGCAAGGGGGCCAGCCGCGAGCTGTTCGACACCCTGCTGTTCTGGAAGGGCACAGTCAAGCTCGACGCCAAGGGCGAAGCGACGGTGCAAGTGCCGCTGAACGACTCGCTGACGGCGTTTCGCATCGTCGCCATCGCCAGCGCCGGCAAGGAATTGTTTGGCACGGGCAGTACGGATATCCGCAGCTCGCAAGACTTGATCCTGATGTCGGGCTTGCCGACCCTCGTGCGCGAAGGCGACCAGTTGCGCGCGGGATTTACCGTGCGCAACACCTCGGCCGCATCCTTGAGCGTGGACCTCAACGCCAGCGCGGCCGGCAAAGCCTTGCCGCGCCAGAGCTTGACCCTGGCGGCGGGCGAAGCGCGCGAAACGGGCTGGGATTACCAGGCGCCGCTCGGCGCGACCAGCATTGTGTGGGAGATAGTCGCCAAGGCGGGCAGCCATACCGATAAACTCAAAATCACGCAAAAGGTGGGCCAGGCCACGCCCGTGCGCACGTATCAAGCCACCTTGCAGCAGATCGACAAGCCCATCAATATGTCCGTGCAGATGCCGGCCGGCGCCTTGCCGGGCCGGGGCGGCATCCAGACCAGCTTTGTCGCCAGGCTGGGCAGCGAGCTGCCCGGCGTGCGCGAGTACATGGCGGCCTATCCGTACACGTGCTTCGAGCAAAACACGTCGAAGGCCATCGCCCTGCAAGACCAGGATGCGTGGAACAAGCTGGCCGCCAGCCTGCCCGCCTACCTGGACAGCGACGGCCTGCTGAAATACTTCCCCATCATGGAGCAGGGCAGTGACAGCCTGACAGCGTATGTGCTGTCGGCAACGAAAGAGGCGGGCTATGCGATTCCCGAACAGACGAAGAACCGCATGGAAGCAGCCTTGACGGCCTTCGTGCAGGGCCGCATCGTGCGCCGTTCCGCGCTGGATACGACCGACCTGGCCGTGCGCAAGCTGGCCGCGCTGGAAGCGCTGTCGCGTTCGAACAAGGTGCCGCCCGATGCGCTGGAAAGCATCAGCATCAGCCCGAACCTGTGGCCGACGTCCGCCGTCATCGACTGGAGCTTGTTGCTGCAACGCACGCCAAGCCTGGCGCGCCGCGATGTTCTGCTGGCCGAGGCGCAGCAGATATTGCGCGCGCGACTGAATTTCCAGGGCACGACCATGGGCTTTTCCACCGAGCGCAAGGATAACTGGTGGTGGCTGATGGTCTCCGGCGACGTCAATGCCAACCGGCTGCTGCTGGCCGTGATGGACAATCCGGCGTGGAAGGACGACATCGGCCGTCTTGTGCGCGGCAGCATGGGCCGCCAGAAGAAGGGCCGCTGGGATACGACGGTGGCCAACGCCTGGGGCACCCTGGCGATCGCCAAGTTCTCGGCCAAGTTCGAAGCCACGCCCGTGACGGGCGCCAGCGCCGTCAAGCTGGGCAGCGATACGCAAGCGCTCGTGTGGAATGGCGCGGCGAAGGTCGGCCCCGTGCTGCAAGCGTGGCCGAAGGGCACGGACACCCTGGGCCTGGCGCACAGCGGCACGGGCAAGCCTTGGGCCACCGTGCAAAGCCTGGCGGCCATCCCGCTCAAGGCGCCCGTCTCCAGCGGCTACACGATCAAGAAAACCATTTTGCCGGTGGAACAGAAGACGGCGGGCGCCTGGTCGCGCGGCGACGTCTACCGCGTGCGCCTGGACCTGTCCGCGCAGGCGGACATGAGCTGGGTGGTGGTCGACGACCCGATTCCCGCCAGCGCCACGGTGCTGGGCAATGGCCTGGGGCGCGATTCGCAGCTGCTCACGGCGGGCGAAAAATCCACGGGCTGGGTCTGGCCCACGTTCGAAGAGCGGGCGTTCGACGCTTTCCGCGCGTATTACGCCTTCGTGCCAAAGGGTAACTGGAGCGTGGAATACACGGTGCGCCTGAACAATGCAGGGGATTTCAGCCTGCCGGCCACGCGCATCGAAGCCATGTATTCGCCCGAGATGTTTGGCGAGTCGCCGAACGCGAATGTGAAGGTGGCGCAGTGAAAGGGTTTGTTTTACTGATGGGCGGCTTGCTGGCCGGCCCGGTCTTCGCTGAAGCGATATTGACGCCGGCCCAGGTGCAGGCCGCGTACCGCAGTTCGGAAGCGCAGCTGCTGGACCGCAGCGGCGCGCCGCTGCAATCCTTGCGCGTGGACATGAAGGTGCGCCGCTTGCCGTGGGTGCCGCTGGCCGACATCTCTCCCGCCGTGCAGCAGGCCGTGCTGCTGGCGGAAGACCAGCGCTTCATGCGGCATGGCGGCGTGGATGTGTCCGCGCTGGCCACGGCCGCCTGGGACAATCTGTTTTCCAAGAAACCTCGGGGTGCTTCGACCATCACCATGCAACTGGCAGGCCAGCTGGACGCGGACTTGCAGGCGTCTTCGGGCGGACGCAGCCTGCGCCAGAAATGGGACCAGATGCGTGCGGCCCAGGCTATCGAGGATAGCTGGAGCAAGGCGCAGATTTTCGAAGCGTATTTGAACCTCGTATCGTTCCGTGGCGAATTGCAGGGCATCGCCTCCGCCTCGTACAGCCTGTTCGGCAAGGCGCCGTCGGGCCTGAACCAGACGGACGGCATCATTTTGGCCAGCCTCGTGCGGGCGCCGAATGCGCCGCCGGCCGCCGTCACGCGCCGCGCCTGTGCGCTGGCGAAGGAATGGCGCATGGACAGCAGTTGCCAGCTGATCGGCCAGCGCGTGCAGACGGCCTTGCAGCGTAACGCCCTGTATGCGGAGCTGGCGCCGGCGCCGCAAGTGGCGCAGCAACTGTTGAAACAGCCGGGCGCGCAAGTCGCCAGCACCCTGGACGGCCCCTTGCAGCGTTTTGCGCAGGAAAACCTGCGCCAGCAACTGGCGTCCTTGCGCGAGCGCAATGTCAACGATGGCGCCATCATCGTGCTCGACAACCGCAGCGGCGACATTCTCGCCTATGTAGGCAATGCGGGCGGCAGCCATGTCGATGGTGTGGCGGCCCTGCGCCAGGCCGGTTCCACCTTGAAACCGTTCTTGTATGAACTGGCCATCGAGCGCCGGCTGATGACGGCCGCGTCCGTCATGGACGACTCGCCGCTGGACGTCGCCACGGCGTCCGGCATGTATGCGCCGCAAAACTATGACCGCAATTTCAAAGGGTATGTCAGCGCCCGCACCAGCCTGGCCAGTTCCCTCAACATTCCCGCCGTGCGCACGGTGTTGCTGACGGGGCAGGATGGCTTTTATAACCGCCTCAAGGACGTGGGCCTGTCCAGCCTGACGGAACCGGCCGAATACTACGGCCCCTCGCTGGCGCTGGGTTCGTCCGAAGTAAGCCTGCTGGAACTGGCCAACGCCTACCGCGCGCTGGCCAATGGCGGGCTGTACAGCACGGCCAGCCTGCAGCCGGGCCATGCGGGCAAGGACCGGCGCCGCGTGATGGAGCCGGGCGCTGCCTTCATCGTCGGCGACATCCTGGCCGACCGCGCCGCGCGCAGCATGACCTTTGGCTTGCGCAACGAGCTGGGGACGAATTTCTGGAGCGCCGTCAAGACGGGCACGAGCAAGGACATGCGCGACAACTGGTGCATGGGCTACTCGGCGCGCTACACGGTGGGCGTGTGGGTGGGCAACTTCGACGGCAAGCCCATGTGGGACGTGTCGGGCGTGACGGGCGCCGCGCCCGTGTGGCGCGACGTGATGGATTACCTGCACAAGAACGTGCCCAGCCATGCGCCGAAAGCGCCGCCCGGCGTATTGCAGCAGATGGTGGCGTACCAGCCCGCACTGGAATCGCCGCGCCGCGAATGGTTTATCGCAGGCACGGAAAGCCCCGTCATCGCCGTATTGGGCGACACCGTGAAGCCACCCGCCATCGTGTATCCGGCCGAGGACAGCATCCTCGCCATCGATCCCGACATCCCGCCCGCCTTGCAGCGCGTGTTTTTCCAGGCCCAGGGCAGCCACGCCTTGCGCTGGGTGCTCGATGGCAAGGACATGGGCGCGGCGCTTGACAGCATCAGCTGGCGCCCCGTGCCGGGCAAGCATGCGCTGGCGCTCGTCGACGGCGCCGGCAAGACGGTGGCGCAGGTGGCGTTCCAGGTGCGGGGCAATGCGCTGGCGCAGCTTGCCGCACAGGGCAAATAATCAGTTCGATGGATAATTCGCCGGGTCGATGGCTGGCGTGACGTAGTGCCGCAATACATCGCCGCCGTGCGGATGCTTTTGCGTGCGGCGTTTTTCTTCCGATGGCGGGCTGACCAGCACGATGGTCGCTTCGTCCGGATTGCGCAGGTTTACCACGGCGCTGATCCCCCCATCGCGGTAGCTGCCCATCACGCCGATGGCCATCTGCACGAACAGGGAGGCCGCGCCCGTGTTGCCCAGTCGCTGATCCGTGTCGATCCACTGCGCCGTGTTGCCGCTGTCGAGTTCCGTGCCGCCATCTTCCGCATGTTTCAGCAAGGTCTTGTGCAGCGCCACCAGCTGCGCCTGATTGCCGCCCGTGGCGGCGACCAGGCGTGCCGGTGCGGCGGGACGCTCGGCTTCCGGCAAGCTGCGCAAGGCTTCCTGCCAGCCCGCCTGCAATGCCTGTTCGCGCTGGTCCTTGCGCGTCAAGGGTTTGCCATCCTTGTCGAGCATCCTGACGAACGTGGGCCTGTGGATGAAGCCGAAGGTGGGCAGGCGGTCCAGCTGCGCCAGTTGCTCCTTGTTGAACGGCAAGGGAAACCAGGGCGTGGGTTGCCAGTCTTTCGGTGGGTGATAGGTCTTGTGCTGGAGCTTGTCGAGCATGCTGAAGCTGCCCGTGCCGCGGATGTCGGAGCGCTGCGCAAATTGCGCGGCGACGGGGAGCCATTCGGCGATCGTGGGCTGGCGCCGGGTGGTGGCTGCCGGATCGCTTTCCAGACGCTCCTGGGGCACGGTGCCCATCAAGTCATAGTAGGCCAGATACAGGCGCCGCGCCACGCCGTAGGTATTCAAGTCATCGACGCTATCCTCGGGCGGTGCATCGTCGTAGGCGAACTTTCGCACGGCATCGATGCGTTCGCGCCGGGCCAGTACGAACAGGGCCGAGGCGTCGGGCATTTCGGGGATGTAATAGCCGTCCTTGAGCAGTTCAGGTGTTGTGGGAAGGCGATTAATATCGCGTGACTCTATGCCATCATGCGAATTCAGGATGATGTATGGCACGTCGGGATTCGCATCGAAAAATGCGAAAACATCTTCCAGAATATGCTCGGGGTGCTCGTCGAAGCGTCGCGCCCCTGCCACAAACAAATGCCAGTGCATGCCGGAGGAGGAGGCGCTGCCCGCCAGGCCCATGATGGGGGAATGTGGAGTATCTTGCAGCGCCGGATCGGCAATGGGACCTTCGGCGTTAAATATGGGCACGGCAAAATACATCGGCGTGTTCAGTGCGCCATTTTCCAGGGAGTCACCTGCACGTCCCCCACTGGTGCCAGCTTTGTCCAGGCTACTCCATGGATATTTCTTCCTATCTTGTTCACGGATGCTGGCATAGGCGTTACCCTGCTGCAGCGCTTCCCACAGCTTGCCCTGGCGATACTTGTCCAGGGTGACGCCGAGACCGATGACTTCCAGGATATATTCGCGCTTTTCCTGTTCGCTGGGCGCAGCCTGCTGCACTTGCGGCTTTGCGGCTGCCACGGGCTTCGACGAGTGCAGCCAGCGCGAACCGAGTAATGTGGCCGCGACGATGGGCGGGATCAGCAACAGCCATTGCAGGTGCTTCCATATATTGCTGCTCATCGTAGGCTCCAGTAAGAAGGGTGATGGGCTGATCAACAAGGATCCAAGCAGTGCCAGCGCGATGAAGGCTGCACCGAGCGGATATCGCAAGCGTGGAAATGGGTTTTTCATTTTGGGATGTCGTCGCTGGCTTTATAAACGACAGGAGAGATGACCGATTCAGTGCGCCTGCCGTTGACTATTTCGCACACGACGGTGGACGGCAGGCCAGCATGCAATGCGGGGACACACGCGGGGAGTTCTCCCGAGCTGTAATAGTCCGCATTGCCCTTGATGATAGCCTTACGCGACGCCGGCTCAGCAGCTAAATAGATTGCAAATTTTTTCGCAAAAGTATCCCACTTCAATATCGATGGACGCGGTATGTTGTCATTCGTTTTTAGCCGCCAATCCGCCACCGCACACAAATACTGGTAAAACCGTGGATCGCTGCTCGCCTTGCCCCCGCCAATAGCCACGTCATACGCCGTCACGTTGCGGTGGTTTTCCGCGTTGCCGATGATGGCGCCGTGGAAGGATTTGGGGCTGACCTCGTTCTGCCAGCGCTGGCGCGCCTCGTTCGGGGTTTCTTCGCGGTCCACGCGCAGCCTGTCGCCACCGCCCGGGTGGCGCGAGACGCGGTCGAGCTTGCATTGGTCGCCCGCTTCCTTGCCCAGGTTCAGGGCCTTTTCCACTTGCTCGCGCTCGCCCGCGCCGAATATGCCGGCGCCGTATTCGGGAATACGATGCTTGAGTGGCCGGGGATCGGCGATGATTTCCTGCCTGCGCATGCGCAAACCTTGCTTGCTGGTTACCGCGATGGCCGCATCGATCGGGTCGACCTCCTCGCACGGTCCTTGCTGGTCGCGCGGCAGCCTGGCCTGGTCGGAATCCCTCGGGAACTTACCAGGGCGGATCTCGCCACCGTCCAGCACGGGCGCCCTGGGAGCGCGCAGTGCTTCGCCATTGATCGTGCGCAAGCCTTCGCGCCGTCCAGCTTCCGTTGAAAAGATATTCCATTTTGCGGGTTTGACGGGCGGCCATTGTGTCTCGGCATGGTTGCCCCGATGACCCCGGTTGGCGCCCGCCACATGGGCATGGTCATCCTCACCCTCCACGCGCAGGGCGAAGTCGTGCGGCGGCAGGCCCACCAGCACCGGCCCGCTGTTCTTGCCAGTGGCATCCAGGCGTTGCTTGTTGGTAAAGATGCGCTGGTAAAATCCTTTACCCAGTTCCACCAGCGGCTGGCGGCGCTGGAATTCCTTTTCCCAATAGGTGGGGCCATCGCCCCAGATGCTTTTGTCCGTCTTGCCCCTGGTCTTTGACAGGCCATGCCCGTCGATGTGGTCGGGTATCCCCTGCCAGCCGATGCCTTGCATATTGTCCAGCGCCACCGTCATGTCTTCGGGACAAAAGTACAGGTAGACCTTGCCCCGGTTGTCGCGGTCCGCTTCCGCGCGCCATGCCGCGCCCGCCATCCCATGGCAGACGGCGTGGTCCTTGATCTGCGCAAAGGCTGGCGTGGCGTGCTTTTTTGCCACCACGCCCTGCACGATCTGCACCAGCGTTTGCAGGCGCGCATGCAGGGTCTGGCGATTGCTGATGGCGTCGTACTGGTCTTCCATCGCCGCATCCCGGCCGCCACCGAAGATGCGGCTGGTTTCCGCCGCGCCGAAAAACATGGTCGTGTCTTCCACCAGGCTGTAGGGCGGATGCGTAAGGATCAGCGTGTCGGCCGGCCGCTTGCCTTCGTCGAGCAGAAAGGCCTGTGCCAGCAGCGAGATCAGACAGCCCTGGCTGTGCGCGACGATGGACACCACGTCATTGCTGTCGTAGTCGCGGATCATGGCGATGAGCGCTGCCAGGCGTTTGGCGGCCAGCACCATGTACATGCGGCCCGGCGCCGTCATCAGCGGACGCACGGGGTCGCCGCCCACGTCGTATGGAGAGAATAATCCCTTGTTCCACATGTCGGGCAGGGTATTGGTGGCATTGCCGAACGGGCCGCCGTTCTTCGACATGTCCTTGTCCAGGCGGTTGCCATAGCGGTCCGTATTCTGGCCGTTGACCATTTTGCTGGCGTTGCTGCGTTCGCGAAAGCCCCAGTAGAACGGGATGACGGGGCTGTACGTCGCGTCATCCGGCTTGCGCTTGAAATACACGTCGTCCGGGTCGGCTATGGTTTCACGCTTGTCGGACTCCTGCGGCAGGCGATAGGTGGCTGGGGTGAACACGTGGCCGCCGCCATACATGCGCGCATCGAGTCCCTGGCAGAGTCCTTTTTCCACGGCACTGAAACTCGTACCCACGTCGTTGACGCCATGGATGACGATGACGTTGCCCGGCAGCTCAGGGCGGATGCGCACGATGGCGTCGTTGAGGCGGCCGCAATGGAGCAGGGCGGTATTCTTGCCGCTGGTGTAGGGAAGTTTGGGATACGCCATCGCCGCTCCATGCTGACCAGACAGGCCAGTGTAGAGGGGCGGGATGGCGGATTAATTGCGTTTACGCAAGCATTGCGGAAAAGAAGGGGGCCTTACGGCGCACTGATGATCTTCGTCAGCGCGATGCGATACGCGGGCTGCACGTCGCCATCCTTGTCCAGCTTGTCCGTCATGATCACGCCGTAGCCTTGCGCGTACCACACGTATTCGCCGCTCTTGCCTTTGCTCTTGCCACCGACGTCGCGCAGTTCGAACTTGCAGGCATCGGGGAAGCGGCGGCCGGCCAGTTCCAGGCGCTCCCAGCCCAGGAAGGTGATGGAGAAATCGCGTTTGTCGGTGCGCGTGGAGGTGGTGATCTTGTCGGACAGGCCCGCCAGCGGATAGTGGGTGTCCGTTCGCGTGTCCGTGAACTGCACGCGCACTTCCTGGCCGGGGCGCATGGTGGCGGGGATGGCGGACTGCGGCGTGTAGACGTTCTTGCTGCGCAAGGTGCCGTCCTCATTGTAATGGACCGCGCCCGTCAGGAATACCTGGCCATCGCGGATGTCCTGGTAAGACGTGGCCAGCAAGACGCCGCCGTCGAGGATCAGTTGCGTACCCTTTTGTTTCTTGCCTTCGAAGGTTTCCTCGACGTTGACTTGCGCATCGCCATTGTTCTTGCTGAACTTGATGCCTGTCGTCAGCTCCATGCATTCGCCCACCGTGGGCGCCGCCTGCACGCTCGCGGCCGCGAATACGCTGGCCGCCACTATTCCACACCATGCTGCTTTCATTGTCATCCTGAATATATTGCAAAGGCGCGATGATAACGTGCCTTGGAGCAATGTGGCGCAGCGCTGGATGCGGGATTTAGCGGGCCGGCGCGGTGGCCGGTCCGCTGGCGGCCGGGGTGTCCGGCGCGGCCACGGGCTTGCCGCGCCGCGTGCGTTTGTCCGTGCGCGTCTTGGCGGGCTTGGCGTCGTGGATCGGCTTGCCTTTATTGTCGAGCTTGTCGGACTGGTCTGATTTCTGGCCTGGATCGTTGGGATTGTTGGTGTGGTTGCCCGTCTGGTTCAGATTCGTCGTCGACTGGGCTTGCACCCAGGCGCCGCCGACGGTCATCAGGGTGGCGGCCAGCAAGAGAGCGGCGGTTTTCATGGCAGTGTCCTGTGCAGAAATGAGGAAGAGCTTGCATTCTCACACAGGATACCGGCGGCACGGGTAGGACGCCGCCTCATGGCTGTGTCGGCTACTTGCTACTGATTATCGGAATTGTTCCGTTGAGATATCGAAGCGCTTGAGCTTGTCGTACAGGGTTTTCTTTGGAATATTCAGGCTGGCAGCCGCGTCGATGACGTTGCCGTTGTGGCGGCGCAAGGCTTCTTCGATGATGGAAATCTCGAACGTGTCGACTTGCTCGGCCAGCGAGGCTTCGCGGCAGCCGGCCGGGCTCAGGGTGTCGTCCAGCAAGCCCAGCACGAAGCGGTCCGCCACATTGTGCAGCTCGCGCACATTGCCGGCCCAGCGCTGCGCCATCAGCGAGGAGATCAGTTCGCCGCTGACGAGGGCAGCCGGCTGGCCGTAGCGCAGGGCTGCCTGCAGCACGAAAAACTCGAACAGCAGCGGGATATCCTCGCGCCGGTTGCGCAGGGCGGGCAGGGTCAGGCTGGCCACGTTCAGGCGGTAATACAGGTCGGGACGGAATTTCCCTTGTTCCGCCAGGACATTCAAATCCTCCTTGGCGGCGGCGATGACGCGGAAATTGACGGAAATGAGTTTATTGGAACCGAGCCGTTCCACCTGGCGTTCCTGCAGCACGCGCAGCAGTTTCACTTGCAGGGCCAGCGGCATGCTTTCGATTTCATCGAGAAACAGGGTACCGCCGTTCGCATATTCGATCTTGCCGATGCGCTGGCGCTGCGCGCCCGTAAACGCCCCTTCCTCATGGCCGAACAGCTCCGATTCGAAGATCGATTCGGGCAGGGCGCCGCAGTTGATGGCGACGAACGGATGGTCGCGCCGTTCGCTGAAGTCGTGCAGGCAGCGGGCGATCAGTTCTTTGCCGGTGCCCGTTTCGCCGAGGATGATGATGTCGGCCGATTTCGGCGCCAGGTTCAGCACCAGCTGGCGCACCTTGGCCATGGCCGCACTGCGGCCCACGATGCGCGCCTCGATGCCGACCCGCTGCTCGAGCTGGCGGCGCAAGTTCATGTTTTCCAGCACCAGGTGGCGCTTGTCGAGCGCGCGGCGGCACACTTCCACCAGCAAGTCGGCGGAAAACGGTTTTTCGATGAAATCGTAGGCGCCACGGCGCATGGCGCCCACGGCCATCGACACGTCGCCGTGGCCCGTGACGAGGATGACGGGCAGGCTGGCATCCTGCGCCACGGCGATATCAAGCAGTTTCAAGCCATCCATGCCTGGCAGTTTGATATCGCTCAATAAAATGCCGGCAAATTCGGGCACCAGGTAGGGCAGCGCTTCCTCGGCCGTGGCGACGGCCGTCACTTGCAAGCCGGCCAGCTCCAGCGATTGCCGGGCGCCCTTGCGCACGACGGCGTCGTCTTCCACCAGCAGCACTTGCATGCCTTCAAAATTATTCTCGTGCATCGGGTGTTTCCTCTGTCTCTTTATTCTTTTCCCCCGGGGCGCAGCTCAGGGTGATGGTAAATTGTGCGCCGCCCCCTTCCTGCGCGCTGCGGTTGCGCACGGCCAGGGCGCTGCCGGCCGCGCGCAGTATGCCTGCGCTGATCGATAATCCCAAGCCCAGCCCGTGTTCCTTGGTGGTATAGAAGGGGTCGAAGATCTTGTCGAGCGAAGCGAGCGGGATGCCGGGACCATTATCGGTGATATGCAGCACGGCAAGGTCGCCTTCGCGGCGCACCTGGAACCAGATGTGCACGGGCTCGCTTTCCGGCACGGCATCCATGGCGTTCGTGATCAGGTTGGTAAACACCTGTTCCAGGCCGATGGCGTTGCACAGCACGATGATGTCGTCCTCAAGCCAGCTTTCATGCAGGGTCAGGCGCTGCGAATGCTTGCGCGTGCGGATTTGCAGCATGGTTTGCGCAAACGCCTGGCGCACGCTGACGGGTTTGCGGGCATCGTCGCTGCGCCGGGCAAAGCCTTTCAGTTGCGACGTCACATAGCCGAGCCGCTTGACGAGGTCGGATATGGTCGACAGGTTGTCGAGCGCATCATCGATGCGCCCGCGCGCCAGGAACACCTTGGCATTGTCGGAAAACGTTTGCAGGGCGGCCAGCGGCTGGTTCAGTTCGTGCGTGACGCCGGCCGCCATCTGGCCGATGGCCGCCAGCTTGCCGCTTTGTACTAGTTCCGCCTGGGCATAGCGCAGGGTTTGCTCGGCCCGTTCGCGCTCGGCCACCTCGGCCTGCAGGCGGCCATTCGCATGGACCAGGTCGGCCGTGCGCTGTTCGACCTTGATTTCCAGCTGTTCATAGGCGCGCGCCAGGGTTTGTTGCGCATTGAGCTTGTCGGCGATGCGGCGCCGGCGCTGGCGCGCATACATCAGGGCCAGCAGCAGCAAGGCCCAGCCCAGCGCGGCGGCGATGGCTGCATTGCGCGCCGCCTCGTCGACCTGGTCGAGCTCGGCCAGCACGGTGATCTGCCATTGCAGCGGACCCAGGGAGCGGTTCACGGCCAGGTAGTCTGCGCTGCCGGACAGGGCAGGCGTGTCGCCCGTCTGCGGACGTTCCAATGTCATCACGCTGGCGCCATCGGCAAACTGGCGCCGCACGCGGTGCGGCAGGATGGGCAGGTTTTCTTGCAAGAACTGGCGCTGTTCGCTGATGTCTTTCTTGGCGTCCGCAGACAGCGGGGCCAGGGTCTTGAACTTGAACGCGGGTGTGGTCGCCAGGATCAGCACGCCATTCGCATCCTTGACCCAGATCTGTTCGCCCGCGCCGGGCGTGCGCCACGATTGCTCGATCCAGTCCAGGTTGACCTTGGCGGCGACGATGCCGATGATGCGCCCGTTGCGCTGCACGGGCTGCGAAATGAAATAGCCGGCTTCGAAGGTCGAGGCGCCGATGCCGTAGAAGCGGCCGATGCCGCCCGCGAACGCATCCTTGAAGTAGGGCCGGAAACCGTAGTTGACGCCCACGTAGGAGCTGCGGTCTTGCCAGTTGCTCGACGCCAGGGTCGTGCCCTTGTCGTCGAGCACGTAGACGGCAAAGGCGCCCGCGCGGCGGTTCATGTCGACCAGGTAGGCGTTGATCTGCGTGACCTTGTCGGCGCTGGGCTGTTCCAGCAATTGCGCGACGGCATCGCTCTGGGCCACGGCCAGGGGCAGGAATTCGTACTTGTTGAGGGCGCCGCCGATGGACGCCGCATACAGTTCCGCGCGCGAATCGAGGGTGCGGTGCAATTCATCGAGCTGGCGCTGCTTGACCCAGGCATACGACGCCCACGTCAGCACGACCAGCGAGCCCACGGCCAGCAGGGGGGCGAGCGCGGGTCTCAGGGGCCATTTGCCGAATGCCATGGTGCTCCGTGTGTCGGGTTGATGGGGCAGGCCAGACGGCACTGCCCCGGTGCTAACTAATCAGACATACTATCAGTCTGCCGTACTTGCCATGGTTTCCGCGTTGTGATGGCGCTGTTGCTCTTCCATCACCATCTCGCCCAGCATGCGTTTCAAGCGGTTGAACTCGGGGTCGCTCGGGTCGCGCGGGCGGGGCAGGTCGATGGCCACGTCGCGCTTGATGGTGCCGGGACGGTAGGTCATGACGATGGTGCGGTCGGCCAGGTAGATCGATTCCTCGATCGAGTGGGTCACGAAGACGATGGTGGTGCCGAAGACTTTCCAGATTTTCAGCAATTCATCTTGCAGGTTGCGCCGCGTCAAGGCGTCCAGCGCGCCGAACGGTTCATCCATCAGCATGATCGGCGAATCGAGGGCCAGCACGCGGGCAATCGCCACGCGCTGGCGCATGCCGCCCGACAAGTCTTTCGGGTAGCGGGCACGGAATTCCGTCAAGCCCAGCATGCTCAGCAGCATGTCGACCCGTTCCTTGATTTCGGCCGACGTCTTGCCGGCGATTTCCAGGCCGAAAGCGATATTACTTTCGATAGTCATCCAGGGGAACAGCGCGTATTCCTGGAACACCATGCCGCGGTCGGGACCGGGTTCGGTGATCAGCTTGCCGCCGGCCAGGATCTGGCCCGAGGTCGGCTGCGAAAAGCCGGCGATGGCGTTCAACAGTGTCGACTTGCCGCAGCCGGAGGGGCCCAGCAGGCAGATGAACTCGCCGCTGGCGATTTCCAAGTTGATATCCTTCAGGGCGATGACGTCCGCGCCGCCCGTGGTGAAGATTTTATTGACTGCGTTGATATTGATCGTGGTCATGGCCGTTCCTCTTAGTGTTCCAGGCCGCGGTGCCACTGCAGCAAATGATTATTCAGGGCATTCATGGCGATATCGATGGCCAGGCCGAACAGGCCGATGGTGAACATGCCGGCGATAATCTTGTCGGACCAGAAGTACTCGCGCGCTTCCAGGATGCGGAAGCCGAGGCCGCTATTCACGGCGATCATCTCGGCCACGATCACGACGATGAAGGCCGTGCCCATGCCGATGCGCGCGCCGGCCAGGATATACGGCGTGGCCGCCGGCAGGATGACGCGGCGGAACATGGTCATCTGGCTGGCGCCCAGGTTGCGCGCGGCACGGATGTAGATGCCGTCGACCTGGCGCACGCCGGCGATGGTATTCATCAGCACGGGGAAGAAGGAACCGATGCTGATCAGGAAGAAGGCGGGCGGGTTGCCCAGGCCGAACCACAGGATCGCCAGCGGAATGTAGGCGATCGGTGGAATCGGGCGCAGCACCTGCACCAGCGGGTCGAACAGTTTATAGATGGTCTTGTTGGTGCCCATCAGCAGGCCCAGCGGCAAGGCCAGGCCGGCGCCGATGGCAAAGCCGCCCAGCACGCGCGACAGGCTGGCCCAGGCATCGTGCGGCAGTTCGCCGGAGAACATCCACACCAGGTAATTACCCGCTTCGGGCGTGTAGGCTTCCATGGGGATCAGGTATTCATACCATTTCACCACCACGGCGACGGGCGACGGCAGGATCTGCGGGTTGATCCAGCCAAACGTCGACATGGCTTGCCACAACAGCAGCACGGCGACGGGCACGGCGGCGCCGTGCGCGAAGCGTTTCATCATTTGAATATTCATCGTGACACTTTCAGATTAGCGAGGTGCGTAGGACTTCTTGGCTTTTTCCAGCAGGTCCAGCTTGACCCAATCCTTGGCGACAGGCGCTTTGGCCATGCGGCCCACGCCGAATTTCACCATGTAGTCGGTGGTCAGCTGCACGTGGCTTTGCGTGATGTCTTCCGTGAAGATGGCATTGTCGATGGCATCGCGGTAATCCTCGGTGGTGATCTGGTTCTTGAACATCGATTCGCGCACGTATTTTTCCGCCAGTTTCGGGTCGGCCAGGAAGGCGCGCGTGGCAGCGACGAAGCAATCCATGAAGCGCTGGGCCACGGCAGGTTTCTCTTTGTACATCTTTTCCGTCATCACCAGCGCGCGCACGGGTTCGCCCAGCGGCGTGTCGTAAGGCTTGAGGATAGCCGCGCCGTATTTCTTGTGGATTGCCTGCGTCGAGTACGGCTCGGACTGGCTCATGACGTCGATATCCTTGGTCAGGAGCGCCTGGTTCAAGTCAGGGTAGCCCATGTACAGGATCTGCACGTCCTTGCCCGGCTTGTCGGACCAGGTCAGCTTGGCCTTGGTCAGTTCGGCAAACAGCAGGATTTCCTGCGGGCCGCCGCGCGTGACGCCGACTTTCTTGCCTTTCAGGTCGGCTATGCCCTTGATGTTCAGGTCGGGACGGCCGACGATCTGCACGCCGCCCTTGGCGAAGCCGCCCACCAGGTACACGGGCAAGCCCGTGGCGCGGCCCGTGATGGCCGCTTCCAGCGCGCTGGCGGACACGTCGATTTCGCCGGCGATCATGGCCGGCACGATGTCGAGGCCCTTGGCGAAGATGCGTTCTTCAATTTTCAGGTCGTATTTCGGCGCGATTTCCTTCATGTAGGCGACGGCGCCGTAATGGGCGAATTTCAGGTTGCCCAGGCGTACGGTATCGGCTGCGTGGACGGCCAGCGGGAATTGCGCGGCCAGTGCGACGGCGACGGCCAGTGCCTTGGTGTTCAGGAAGGACGAGATGCGGAAGGTGCGTGCCATGCTGTTGTCTCCAAAAGGTAGATGGTTTTATATAGTGGGTCAGGCTGCCGCTCTGATGGCGGTTATGAAAATATAAAAGCATCTTCCGTGCCAGTGGAGCGCATTTTGACGTTTATTGCAAGTGATTGTTTATAAAGGTTTAATTTGGATCTATTGAAAATGGGAAATGGCGATATTCCGCCTTTCCGCACGGGGAGGGGAAAGGCTGTGCGGATTGCCGCATTTTTGGCGGACGGGTCCGATGTCCGCTTGCGGGCTCATTGCAGGTGAACCTTCATGGCGTAGCCGACTCCAATCGTAAAAAAACGCGTTGCAGACAGGCTGGCAACGCGTAACTCCCCCGTGGAGTAGGGGCGGCGCCGCGCGGGCGCCTGATCGATCGCCGTCCGGCGGCCTCGTCTTCAGGCTTTACTTCGGCGCCGTGGCGGGCGGCAGCGCGGGCGCGGTGGCCGGGTCGGTCAGCGGCGCAGGCGGCGTCGTGCTGCCTGGACCCGTCTCCGGCGTGGCTGGCATGACAGGTGCCGGCATCACTTGCGGGGTGGAAGCGGGATTGGGTGCCGTTTCGGGCAGGGGCGGCTCGGCCGGTTTTTTACAGGCGGACAGGCTGACAAGCAAGGCGGCGGCCAACAGGGCAGGTATTTTCATGATATTTCCTTTGCAAGAGTCGAAGGTGCGCGATGCGGGCGGCGGGCGCCGCGTGCGAAGCTTGAATTTATTGCAATGGTGGTTCCGCTTCTGTTCGCTATTTCACTTTGTGCCATGAATGGGAGCACAGAGCGGGAGTGCCCAGTTTTTAGATGTTTTTTTGAAATGCCATGAGAGAAAGAATTCAGTAGGGCAATATTTTTCACTTTCTTGCTTCTAATGTTCGTTAACGCACAGACCGTAGCCGCCGGCACAGGCATTCTGTGTCCAGACGCTCAGGATTCGTGGTGTTCTGGTATAAAAATTGCCAAGAACTTAACAATCCGGGCTACCGGCAATCGTTTAAAAGGAGTATTCAAATGCATGCAATGACTCAGTCTCACGTGAAGAGCGAATTAAAGGCAGCGCACCAGGAACTTCGTAGCCCCGAAAAAGGCTCGCAAATGGTAGAACGCGCAGCACCCGTCCCCCCGGAACGCATGAATCCCATTTCCATGGCACCGATCGAGCGCGTGCGTTCGACGTCGGCCACCCTGCGCCGCATTGAAAACATGCAAAAGCTGATCGGCGAATTGTCGCTGCACGAGATGCTGGCCGACGAAATCGCGTGGTTCCTCAAGTTTTCGCCATCGGGCGCCCGCAAATACATCCGCGACCTGCGCGAAGCGGGCGTGATCGAACTGGCCCGCTACATCGAAGGCACCGCCACCTACCTGGGCAAGGCAGTGTACCAGCTGACGCCGGATCCTGAGCGCGTGCGCGCCTTCCTGGCCGCCATCGTTCAGCCAAAACGCGAAGGCGCGCCACCGCGCAAGGACCGTCCAGGCCTGCGCGAGCAAAGCATGGCAGGCAGCGGCCGTCACTTCCACATCCTGGCCGATGACACGCATTACGCCATCCGCGTCAACCGCGGTCCCGTGACGCGCGATCCCCTGGTTGCCGCCCTGTTTGGCGCACCACAGCAAAAGGCTGCGGAGTAAACAATATTGCGCCTGAACTGCCGCCTGGCGGCTGGCGGGCGTAATGCTTGTGGTTTTGATTCTCATATGCATGTCGAAAGCCGGGTTGCAACCCGGCTTTTGGCGTTGGAGCCGGCCCTTTGATCTTGGCGGATTGAAAAGATGTTAATCAACCCCATGTGGGCTGGACTGCCCGCCCGTCCCGATGCGGGGTTCATTCGAAGGAGCTTGTCCTTGTCTGCCTACGCCGCCTTGTTATCGTGTCCGCCCCTGCCTTGCCTGAAACGGGCCGCCGCATGAATCCGCTGCTGTGGATCGCCCTCGTCACGGCCGCCATCGTCTTTTCACTGTGGTTTCCCCGCTGGCGCTTGAAGCGGGCCCTGGCGAAACCCTTGCCCGCAGAAGGCTTGGCTGTGCTGGAAAACAATATTCCCGTCTACCGGCATATGCCGGCGCCGCTGCAGGAGCAATTGCGCCGTCTCGTCGTGCAATTCCTGTATCAAAAGAAATTCGTCGGTTGCGGCGGCCTGGAGATCACGGACGAGATGCGCTATACGATTGCCGGCCAGGCTTGCTTGCTGCTGCTGAACCGCCAGACGCAGGTGTATCCGGAACTCGACACCATCCTCGTGTATCCCACGGAATTTATCGTCACGCGCGATGAAGTGGGGCCGGGCGGCGTGGTGACGCCATCGGCGAATGGCTTGCTGGGCGAATCCTGGGGCGATGGCCGCGTGGTGCTGGCCTGGGACCACGTGCAGCGGGGCGCGGCCGACTGGAGCGATGGCCACAATGTCGTGCTGCATGAGTTTGCGCATC
Source organism: Janthinobacterium sp. SUN128 (assembly GCF_030587275.1). NCBI lineage: Bacteria > Pseudomonadati > Pseudomonadota > Betaproteobacteria > Burkholderiales > Oxalobacteraceae > Janthinobacterium > Janthinobacterium sp. SUN128. The sequence continues at coordinate 252,336 of NZ_JAPWHY010000001.1, forward strand.
AGCTCGACAGCGAATCGGGCGCCGCGAATGGCGCGCCCTACCTGCCCAGCGTGTCGAGCTATCGCAGCTGGGCCACCGTGCTGTCGCGCGACTTCGACAACTTGCGCCATGACGCCATGGTCCAGCAGCAAAGCGTGATGGACCATTACGGCGCCACCAATCCCGCCGAATTCTTTGCCGTGGCGACGGAAACCTTCTTTGAAAAGCCGTACCAGATGGCCGAGCACCACGAGGAGCTGTACGCGCAATTCTTGCAGTACTACAAGGTCGACCCGCGCGACTGGATGGCGCCGCCCGTGGAAGCCGAGCACATGGCCCCGCCGTTCCCCAACTACGCGCCGCACTGGTAAGTTTGGCTTTAACTCAACAACATCAGCCCAGCAGCCGCTGTTTCAGTGCGGGATAGCTGCTGCGCGACACGGGGATGCCCGTGCTGGTCTGCGTGTCGAGCGCATATTTGCCGCCTGCCGCAATCTGCAGCCGCTTGAAACCCAGGCTGTTGACGATGTAGGAGCGGTGCACGCGCAGGAAGTGGGGCGGCAGCAGGGCCATGAGCTTGTCGATAGGCAAGTCATGAAAACACTGTTCGCCGTTGCGCAGCACGATATTGCTGTAGTGGCCGTCGGCTTGCACGTGGTCGATGTCGGCCATGGCGATCCATTCCAGGGAACCGCGCTTCTTGACGGCCAGCGAGGCCGTCTCCGTGTGCCTTCCCGTATAGCGTTGCAGCGCCTTGTGCAGGCGTTCGCGGCTGAAAGGCTTGGCGACGAAGTCGAGCACGCCAAATTCGAACGCCGTGATCGAGCGTTCCGCATGGGCCGAGACGATGATGGTCTGGAACGAAGCATTTTGGGCCAGGCGCAGCAGGTCATAGCCGTCCGCGCCATGCAGGTTCAAGTCCAGCAGCAGCAAGTCGATCCGGTCCTGCCCCTGCTCCTGCGCCAGGGCGGCCAAGGCTTGCGGCACATTGTCATGCAGCGCCAGCGCCGTTAGGCGCGCGCCGAAATGCGCGCGCACCTCGCGTTCGAGGCCCTGCGCAATCAGCGGTTCATCTTCCAGTATCAAGACATTCATGGCGCCGCCGGCAAGGTAAAGGTGAGGCGCCAGCCCGTTGGCTGCTGTTCGCTCGCATAGCGGGCCATATCGCCAAACACGGCTTGCAGGCTGGCGCGGATGTATTGTTCGCCCACGCCGCCGCCCGCGTGCGGGCGCGCCTCGCCTGCGGGCAGGAGCAGGGTAAGCACCTGCGTTTGCGCATGTTGTGCGATGCGCAGGACAAACACGGCGCCGTGGCGGTAGCGGTTGTGGCTGAACGCATTTTCCAGTGCCGTCAGCAACATGGCGGGCGGCACGGTGATGCCTGCCGCCTCGCCATCGAGTTGCAGGCTGCACGGCTGTTGCAGCCGCGTGCCCATGATGCTCAAGTAATTCTCGCACAGGGCCAGTTCCTGCGTCAGGGCAATGCTGGGCTGCTGCGCGAATTCGTTGAGCATGCGCAGCTCGGCGCCCAGCGCCTCGATGAAGGTTTCGGCTAACCGCGGCGATTGTGCGTTGAGTTCGCTGATCAGACTGAGGGAATTCATCAGGAAATGCGGTTGCATGCTTTTACGCAGGAGCTGGTTTTCCAGCTGCTGGGCGCGTGCCGCCTTGCTGCGCTCGCGCAGCAGTTGCGCCAGCAATTGCGCGCATAAAGGCAGCAGCAGGAAGCACACGACGAGGGCGAAGCCGCCTTCGGCAAACTGGCTGCCCGTCAGCAGGAACAGCGCGCACGAGGCCAGCGCGATCAAGGTGCCGCCGCGGCTGCCCGGCAGGCGGCGCCAAAGGGTGCCCAGGTTGAGCGCCAGGCTCGTCGCCAGGCCCGTCAGGAACATCAGCCAGCAGCGCGCGTCGAAATGCACGTGCAGCGCGCCGGCCAGCGCGATGCCCGCCAGCAGTACCGCCGCCGCCAGCGGCCAGCGCGGCAGGCGGTAAGCCGTATAGAAATACAGGGGCAGCAAGGCGGAAAACAGCCACGTCAGGGCGCTGACGGCATACAGGCGCGGCATGTGCCAGGGATAGGCATAGCCGGTCAAGCTGCGCCAGAGTTCCACCACCACCAGCAGCGCCGCCACCAGGCACAGCGCGGCAAACATGGCCCAGTGACGCTGCCGCTGGTACAGCGCCGTGAGGGCCAGGAAGAGCGCTGCGACGGCGCCCAGCGCCCCGGCCAGGAGCAGTGGCGGCAGCCGGTACCAGGCCAGGCCCGCGCGGTAGTCTTGCCGGTCGACCAGGTACAGCGCATAAAATGGCGATGCCAGGTGGGCCGGCACGTGCTGCGTTGACAGCAGCAGGCGCAGGTCGTGCTTGCCCATGGCCAATTGTTGTGGCGTCAGGTGGATGGCGAAATCGATGTCGCCCGCGCGTTCCCCGCTGGCCTGGCGGGCCGGCTGGCCATTGCTGCCGATCAAGACACCATCGAGCCACAGTTCGCTGGAAGCCAGCGCCGACAGCACCAGCAACTGCGTCGACGACGGCGTGGCGGCCAGGGTGACCTCGCGCTCCACGCACAGCAACAGGCCCGGTCGGACCAGCTGCTGCAGCGAGGCGGGTGCGGACGGGGTGTTGCCGCAGGTGCGCCAGCCTTCGTCCAGCCAGAGCGGATGCATGGCGCAGGCGAAAGAGGGCACGGCCAGGCAGCAAGCAAGGCAGTACCGCAGCAGGGAGCGGAAGAAGCAGGGCATGGCGGGCATTGTAGCTGCTCATGTGCTACCCCGTTGCTACCCCTTTGCAACATTTTCATCAACGCCGGTGCCGTTCGTGCGGGCTGCGTGCATTTCGTGCACGGCCCGCCAACGGTGTGTGAAAGACATTTACCATGCATCAGCGCCGTGCTGTGCACACGGCCCTCACCATGGAATCATGACTATGCAAAGCAGCAAATACTACGGTTTCGCCGGCGCGCTGGCGCTGTTCTGCGGCATGGCGCAAGCCGCCTCCGTTCCCTCCGCTGGGCTGGCCGCGCGCCTGGCGGATTTCGATGGCTGGGCGACCCGGCGCATGGGCGCGGAACGCATTCCGGGCGTGACCGTCGGTTTCAGCCAGGGCGACGTGGAATGGGTGAAGGGTTACGGTTATGCCGATCTGGAAAACCGCGTGCCGGCCACGGCCCAGTCCAGCTACCGGCTGGCGTCCGTCACCAAGCCCATGACGGCGGTGGCCATCTTGCAACTGGTGGAACAGGGCAAGATCGACCTGGATGCACCCGTGCAAACCTATGTGCCGTATTTCCCCGTCAAGCCGTTCCCCGTGACGGTGCGCCAGCTGCTGGGCCACCTGGGCGGCATCGACGCCTACCGCGACAGCAAAGTGGAACAGCATTTCAAGGAACACAAGGACACGCGCCAGTCCATCGCCGTCTTCGAACAGTTCGACCTGATCGCCGAACCGGGCACGCGCTTCCGCTACACCAGCTATGGCTACAACTTGCTGGGCGCCGTCATCGAGGGCGCTTCGGGCGAAAGCTATGGCGGCTACATGCGGCGCCACGTGTGGGGGCCGCTGGGCATGGACGCCACCGTGCTGGATGACCCGGACGCCGTGATCGCGCACCGCGTGCGCGGCTACCGGCTGGCCGGCAAGGAGTTGAAGAATTCCGAATTCGTCGACATCAGCAGCCGCTTTTCTGCCGGCGGCACGCGCGCCAGCGTGCCCGACATGCTGGCCTTCGGCCGGGGCGTCCACGACGGCAAGATCCTGTCGGCGGCCAGCGTGGCCGCCATGGTGCAGCCGATGGCCACGCGCGCGGGCCGCTTGACGAATTACGGCATGGGCTGGGAAATCCTGCCGACGGGCGGGCGCTACGCCATTGCCCACAGTGGCCAGCAGCCGGAAACCGTCACCTACCTGTACAGCTTTCCTTCGCGCAAGCTCACCATCGCCGTCGCCGCCAATCTCGAGCGCGTCAATCCCGAGGCCTTCGTGCAGCGCCTGTTCGAAGTGGTCACGGGCGAACCGTGGCAGCTGAACACGTATATCGCCGATGCCAGCGCGCAGCGCGCTTACCGGGTGGCGCAAGGCCTGTTCGAGGAGGGCAGGGCGTATGCCGAGCGCACGGATCAAGCATATGCCGATGCCGCCACCACGCGCGAGGCATTTACGCAAATCAACCGCCAGGCCCTGGCGCCTGACGCCAAGGCGGCGCGCGCTTATATCGATGCGGCCCGCCATCCCGCAGGCGGCCGCGTGTTTCTCACGGCTGGCGCCAGCATGGCCAGGCAGCTGCGCGAGGCGGGCATCGACCTGAATCAATACTCGCGCGGCGGCGCGCTGGCATTTGCGCGCGACTATATCCTGTTGTCGCAAGGTACAAAGGCCGGTGCCTTGCCGCGCTTCGACCCCGCCTTCGAACAGGCCATCGTGGCCCTGGCCAGCAGCTGGGACCGAACGGCCGCCATCGCCTGGCCGGCCGCGTCCGTCTCCATCGCCGCGCGCGATGGCCAGCTGCGCGCGGCCTTTCGCGGCCAGCGCGCCTATCCCGATTTCGTGCCCGAACTGCAGGAACTGGCGCAAGCGTCGTCCGCGCGCGGCGAGGCGGATACGTCGCTGGCGGCCAGCCGCCTGGCCGTGGAGCTGTATCCGCTCAGCGACCGCGCGCATGCGTTGCAAGGCTTGACCTTGCTGCGCGCCGGCAAGACGGAGCCTGCCCTCGCCGCCCTGCGCCTGGCGCTGGACCGCGACCCGCTGGGCGCGGCCAGTCCTGCGGCGCTGAACCTGGAAGCCTACCGTTTGAAAGGTAGCGGCGCCGTGGCGCAAGGCATGGCCGTGCTGCAGGCGGCCGTCAGCCTGCATCCGCGCGACGCGAATCTGCAGGATAGCCTGGCCGAGTTTTATGTGGAGCAAGGCTTGCACCCACAGGCGGTGGCCGCCTATCGCCAGGCGCTGCAGCTCGACCCCCGCTATCCGGGCGCCGTGGGGGCCAAGGCGGCGATCATTCGCTTGGGCGGCGAGACGAAGGCGCTGGCGCCTTAGTTGATGTCTTCGCTGATGCCTTAGATGAATTCTGCATAAACATGGGTGAAAAGATTCCTTTTTGGAAATAAGCGTGCCGCGGTCTAATGGCGGCATTCATTATTCACCAGAGGAATTCCATGCAGACCCGTCTTCACTTCGCCGCGCTTCTTTTCACCTCCATCGCCTTCACCCAGGTGGCGCAAGCGGACCAGTTGGCCAGTATCAAGGCGAAGGGCGAGCTGGTCTGCGGGACCCTGGGCACGGATGAACCGAACAGTTTTATCGACGCCAAATCGCGCCAGCTGGTCGGCTATGAAGTGGACCTGTGCCGCGCCATCGCCCAGGGCCTGGGCGTCAAGCCGGTGATCAAGCAGCTGGCCGTGGCCGCCCGCATTCCTGAATTGCAGCAGGGCCGCATCGATATCCTGACGGCATCGCTGACGCACAACAAGGAACGCGAAGCGCTGATCGATTTTTCCCTGTCCACGTTTTACACAGGCCAGCGCGTGCTGGTCAAAAAAAGCAGCAATATCACGACGGTTGCTGGCCTGGCCGGCAAGAAAGTGCTGACCGTCAAGGGCGGCACGCAGGAACCGAATATCCGCAAGGCCGTGCCTGGTGTGGATGTGGTGACGTTCGAGACGGCGGGCCAGGCTTACTTGGGCTTGCAGCAGGGCAAGGGCGTCGGCTATGTCGACGATGAAGTCTCCTTGCTGAATAACTACGCCAAGCTGGGCGCCGCGCAAAAGGATTACATTGTGCTGCCGCAAAACATCAGCCAGGAAGTGTTTGCCTTCGGCATCCGCAAGGGCGAGACGGGCGTGAAAACAGCCGTCGACCAGGTGCTGCGCGGCCTGGAAAAGTCGGGCGAGGCAGAAAAACTGTTTTTCAAATGGTATGGCCCGACGAGCAATGTGAAATTCCAGAAGCGCACATTTAAAATTGAATCGGACAAGATCGACGCCTGAACCTTGCCTGACTCTTCCGCATGTTTGATCTGAACTTTTTGCTGGCTGGCGACTATCGCGACTGGTTGCTGTCCGGCCTGCTGTTGTCATTGCAACTGATGGGCATTACCTTGCTCTTTTCCCTGCCGCTGGCGTGCGGCGTGGCCATGCTGCGCCTGGCGCCGTCGCGCCTGCTCAACGGGCTGGGCGCCGCGTATGTCGAACTGATCCGCAACGTTCCCTTGCTGGCCCACTTCCTGTTCTGGTATTTCGGCGCGCCCGAATTGTTGCCGGACTCCTGGAAGGAGCGCTTGTATGCCGGCAATATCGAAGCCGTCAGCGCCGTCACGGCCCTGACCTTGTACACGGCCGCCTACATGGCGGAAGACATCCGCAGCGGCATCCGCGCCATACCCGCCCAGCAATTCGAGGCGGGCAGGGCGCTGGGTTTCAGCTTTCTCGCCACCATGCGCCTGTGCATCGTGCCGCAGGCGTTGCGGCTGGCCGCGCCGCCGCTGCTGTCGCAAACCCTGAATCTGTGGCAAAACACCAGCATCGCCACCGTCATCGGCGTGGCCGAGCTGATGTACCAGACGCAGCGCGTGGAAGCGGCCTCGTTCCGCAGCGTGGAAGCGTTCGTCTTCGCCAGCGCGGCGTATCTTGCCGTTTCGCTGGTGATCGCGGGCTTGGCGGCCTTGCTGCAAAAGAAGGTGTCCTGATGCTGGAACTGATCCACGATTATTGGCTGTATTTCCTCGTCGGCCGCTATCCCGAGGGACCGCTGGGCGGCCTCGCGCTGACGGTGCTGCTGGCCAGCCTGGCGCTGGTGCTCAGCTTGCCGTTCGGCTTGCTGCTGGGGCTGGCGCGCCTGAGTCCCTGGCGGCTGCTGCGCTGGCCCATCGCCGCGCTGATCCACGTGGTGCGGGGCATTCCCTTGCTGCTGGTGATCTTCTGGGCATATTTCTTCCTGCCCAGCATCACGGGTCACGAAAGCGGACAGTTCGGCACCATGCTGGCGGCCCTCGTCATCTTTGACGGCATTTATCTGGCGGAAATCGTGCGCGCTGGCGTGCAAGCCGTGCCCAAGGGGCAAGTGGAGGCGGCCCGTTCCCTGGGCTTGACATACCTGGACAGCATGCGCCAGGTCGTCCTGCCGCAGGCGCTGCGCCACATGCTGCCGTCATTGGTCAACCAGTTCGTCTCGACCATCAAGGAAACCTCGCTGGGATACATCATCGGCCTGGCCGAAGTGTCGTTCATCGCTTCGCAAGTGAACGGCCTGGTGCTGACGAAACCCGTGCAAGTGTATTTCCTGCTGGGCATGACCTATTTTGTCTTGTGTTTCAGCCTGTCGCGCGCGGCCTTCTGGCTTGAGCGGCGCCAGGCGCGTCTCTTGAAAGCGGCTGCATGATCACCTTTGACAACGTCAACAAATACTATGGCGACTATCAGGCCTTGAGCGGCATCAATGAGCACGTCGCCAAGGGCGAGGTGCTGGTCGTGTGCGGGCCGTCCGGCTCCGGCAAGTCGACCCTGATCCGCACCATCAACCGCCTGGAACCGATCGCTTCGGGCCGCATCACGGTGGCGGGCCAGGACATTTATGCGCCGGGGCTGGACGTGAATGCCTTCCGTTCGCATATCGGATTTGTTTTCCAGCAATTCAACCTGTTTCCCCATCTTTCCGTACTGGACAATTGCGCGCTGGCGCCGCAGCGCTTGCGCGGCCTGACCCGGCGCGAAGCGGAAGAGCGGGCGCTGGCCCTGCTGGAACGGGTGGGCCTGGCGCACAAGGCGCGCGCCATGCCGTCTGCCCTGTCGGGCGGGCAGCAGCAGCGGGTGGCCATCGCCCGCGCGCTGGCCATGCAGCCGCCGCTGATGCTGTTCGATGAACCGACCAGCGCGCTGGACCCGGAAATGGTGGGCGAGGTGCTGCAAGTGATGCGCGACCTGGCGCAGGGCGGCATGACGATGGTGTGCGTGACGCACGAGATGGGTTTTGCGCGCGAAGTGGCGGACCGGGTCTGGTTCATGGACCATGGGCAAGTGCTGGAACGGGCCACGCCCGGCGAATTCTTTGCGCGGCCGCAACATGCGCGCGCACAGCAATTCCTGTCTGATATCCGCAGCCCCTTCAGCGCGTCTGCTTGAGTGAGCATATGATTGGGCATGGGAGTAAGCAGCTGTGTGCGTAAGCGAACGGTAACCTGGCGTTGTCTGGCGCACGCTATCGAGGCGGCGCATGGTGCGCCAGCAGCCGACGAGGAGGGCCGTATCATGTCACGCATCATCGCAGGTCATTTTCAGTTGCAGGAGCAGATCGACGTCGCGCGCGCCGCGCTGAACCAGGCGGGCTTTTCCGATAGCCGCATCAGCGCTTTCTTTGTCAACCAGCCGGGGCAGCATGATCTGCATGCGCTTGGCGGCGACCGCGACATGTCGCCGGGCGCCAAAGAGACGCCGGAGGGCGTGGTGGAAGGCGTGGCCGTCGGGGCCGCCGTGGGCGCGGGCATCGGCGCGGTCACCACCCTGGCGACGGGGCCGCTGGGCCCGGTGGTGGGGGCGCTGGTGGGCGCCCACGTGGGTTCGCTCTACAGTTTCAATAAGATGAAGGACGCGGGCGAAGCCGAAAAGAATGGCGAAAGCAATGGCGAAAACCGCCGCCAGCCACGCCATCCGGGCATGCTGATCGCCGTGGCGCTGGGCGGCCTCGACGAGCGCGAACGGGCGCTCGAGGCGCTGCACCGGCTCGGCGCCGAGCATATCGAGGAAGCGGAAGGCACGATCGCCAATGGCGACTGGCATGATTTCGATCCGCTCAGCATTCCCGTGCTGGTGGCGTGAATCGGCGCGCCAGCCGTGCAATATGCATAAATGCCGCGCTGCATGAAATTTAGGTATGATCCTTGTTAGTATTCGTAATTATTGGTAAACAATGCCGACAGGGATAGTTTCCGCGCGCCCGAAGTGACACTGGACCAAGGTGACTGCCTGTAGTACTTGCCTCGCATGCTAACGAGTATGGATAGGAGGTCGCGTCATGACACAGGCATGGTTCATTCTGACACGGGCCGATGGGCGCGACATCTGTGCTCCCTCGCCGGCACAGTTGGCCGATGCGCTGGCCGAGGTCTACCGCGGTGGCGGCGTCGCGCCGGACGGCAGCCCGGCCGCCGTCCTGTTGCGCTTTGGCTACGACGATGGCTTGATGTATCAGGTCGAAGTCGCTAGCGGAGGCGAAGTCACTTTCGAGGAATGGTCGGACCGCGATTGCGAGATCGCCCTCGCCAGTCCGCGCCACATGTCGGCCCTGCCGCAGGGCGACGCCCTGCAGCTGTGGCAGTGGCTGGCGCAGCGCCAGGTGGCGAAGATCCGCAGCCTGCCATGGCAGGGCGGCTAGCCCGCCGTTTTCACTCGTCCCTAGTGCGCCATCAGCACGGGGATGGTCATGCTTTGCAGGATCGTGCGCGTGACGCCACCGAGAATCGTTTCGCGCAGGCGCGAATGGCCATACGCTCCCATCACCAGCAAGTCGGCCGACAGGTCGGCTGCCTGCGACAGCAGCGCTTCGCCGATATCGCCGCGCCGCACGCCCCCGCCATCGAGCAAATGCAGCCGCGCTTCCACGCCGTGTCGCGCCAGGTAGTGCGTCAGTTCCGCGCCCGGCTGTTCGCCATGTTCGGCCGCGTGCACCTGGGCATCGAAGATGGCCACGTGGACTTGTCCGGCGCGTTGCAGCAGGGGCAGGGCGGCGCTCACGGCGCGGCTCGCTTCCTTGCTGGCGTTCCAGGAAATGAGCACATTGCGCGCCGCTGCCGGCGGCGCCAGCAGGGGCAGCGGCGGCGCATACGGCACGATCAGCACGGGACGGCCCGAATGCAGCAGCACATAGGCGGGAAAGTCGCGCATCACGGACGGCGATTTATCCTTGGCATTGTATTGGCTGATGACGACCAGGTCCGCATAGCGGGCCAGCAGGCTGATGCCGCCCGCCGCCTCGTCGTCGAGCACGCGCTGTTCGAACGAGGCGACGCCGGCCGCGCGCACCTGCGCCTCGAAACCGTCGAGGGCGCGCGTCGCCCGTTCCCGCAGGAAATTGAGGTGCAGACTCAGGTTCGGGTCCGCATCGAGGTCGGGCTGGTTCTGGTACAGCAGGCGCGACACGCCCGTCAGCGCCACGCCCGTCAGGTGGCCGCCGCACGCCTGGGCGATGCTGGCGGCCGCCTCGATGCGGGCGGCGCGCCCGGCGCTGTCGTCGATGTGGAGCAATACGGTCTTGTACGTCATGGCCTGTCCTCTCGCTGTGCAGTAGGGATCATTCTGGCACAGTCCGGGGTGCCGGCCGCGCACGACTGCGGCCGGTGCTTGCCGCCTCAGCTCATGGCGATGATGATGATGTCGGCGTCGCAGTTACGGTAGTGAATCACGATGACGATGATGCGCCGCAATTGCGCCGCCTTTTGCGCCACCTCCGGCATGGCGCGGCTGGCGCGGTTCTTCATCGTCACCTGCACTTGCGAGGCATCGCTGACGGGGATGCCCATGGCTTTCAGCGCCGCTTTCGGATTGGCCATCAGGGCAGCGCATGCTGTGGATCGAGCTCCGCCTGATGCACCGATTCCACGTCGCTCATGCCGGGATTGATGTCGTTGAACAAGTCCCTCAATGCTTCTGTGTCGTCCTGGATTTCCATCGCGTTCTCCATGTGAGTCTTACCTTCAAGCAAAGTCTGCACGGCTTGCCTGTCGAGGTGCCATCACCTCACGGATGAGTATAATTTTGACAATTTTTCATGCATGGATGCAGCGCAGGCAGACGCTGCTATATGCGGGCTCAGCCTTTGATATGGCGCAATGCCGCTTTCAAAAGTGCCACTTACACTTGATCCCACGCAGAACAACCATAACAAGCGGGAGATACAGCAATGAATGAGCAAAAAGTAGCGCTGGTCACGGGTGGCATGGGCGGCCTGGGCACGGCCTTGTGCCGCCGCCTGCATGCGGCGGGCTTTGCCGTCGTGGCGGCGCATACGCCGGGCAATGCCCGCGTGGAAAGCTGGCTCGACAAGCAGCAGTCACAGCAGTATTATTTTCATCCGCTGGCCATCGACGTGGGCGATTTCGATGCCTGCAGCGACGCTGTGGCAAGCGTGCTGGCGCAGTTCGGCCGCATTGACGTGCTGGTCAATAACGCCGGCATCACGCGCGACCAGAGCATGCGCAAGATGGAATTGCCGCACTGGGCCGAGGTCATGCGCACCAATCTCGACAGCCTGTTCAACATGAGCAAGCAGGTGCTCGAGCCGATGCTGGCTAACCGCTGGGGCCGCATCATCAATATCTCGTCCGTCAATGGCCAGAAGGGCGCGTTTGGCCAGTGCAACTACGCGGCGGCCAAGGCGGGCGTGCATGGCTTCAGCAAGGCGCTGGCGCTGGAAGTGGCGCGCCACGGCATCACCGTCAACACGGTGTCGCCCGGCTATCTGCGCACGCAGATGGTGACGGCCGTGCCGGCCGAGATCCTGGAAACGAAGATATTGCCGCAGATTCCCCTGGGCCGATTGGGCGAACCGGGCGAGGTGGCGGCCCTGGTCGCTTATCTGGCGTCCGACGAGGCGGCCTTCGTCACGGGCGCGAATATCGCCATCAATGGCGGACAGCACATGAGTTGATCCCGCGTGCAGCTGGATACGTGAAGCAGGGCAATGGCAGTAGAGGAGACCCGTCCATCCAGCCGGCGCACAGACGCTGGCGGGGGCGGCTGGCAGCATGGTCGTCACGCTGGAAAACAGGGGGCAGGGCAGCGATGCCTTGCCCTTTGTCGTGGCGCAGCCGTCATGGCACTGCCACGCTACTCAGCGCTGGGTTTTTTCCAGCCGCGTCTGGCAATCGATGCACAGGCGCGCTTCGGGGCGCGCGTTCAGGCGCGACAGGCCGATGGCTTCGCCGCAGTTGTCGCACAGGCCGTAGCTGCCATCGGCAAACTTGGCCAGCGCGTGCTTGATGATGGCCAGCTGCGCCAGGTTGTGTTCGGCCGCTTCGCTGACGAGGGCGTTCAAGGTGCGCACGCTGGCGTTGTCGGCCGGCGAGGCTTCGATTTCATTGAGCAGCGAGGCGCGCGCATCCGCTTCCGCCGTTTCATTCTCGATCTGTTCCAGCAACGCCAGCTTGCGTTGCTCCAGCACGCCCTGCAGACGCTGCAGCTGGTCTTGCGGCAATCCATTCATGGTTGTCACCCGGTAGAGGTTACTTCCATCATGGTAGTCCAAGATTGGCGACTCTGCTTGCGCTACCACCCGCGCCGCGTTTGACGCGGCGCAGGCTGGCAGCGGCCGTTCTATGCTGGTTCCTTGAGGCAGTTGACCATCCAGGCCACGCCGAACTGGTCTTTCAGCATGCCGAAGCGTTTGGCCCAGAACGTTACTTCCAGGGGCATCTGGATGTTGCCGTCACGCGCCAGCGCGTCGAAGACCCGTTCCGCCTCTTCCGGCGTATCGACGGTCAGGCAGATCGCGCTGCCGCTCATGCCCTTGGCGCCATCTTCGCTGCAGCCGCCGTCCGAGCCCATCAGCATGGTGGGTCCCAGCTGCACGGAGCCGTGCATGATCTTGTCATACCAGTCTTCCTTGACCTGGTCCTGGCCCGGGCTGCCCCGATACGGCATCAGGCACAGGTCCGTGCCATGCAGGTGCTGGCGGTAGTATTCCAGCGCTTGCGCGCAGTTTCCATCGAATTGCAAATACGGTTCGATACGCATGTTGGTCTCCTCTGGTCATCGCCCCGCAGGCACGATTGCCAGGCGGGGCCGTCCCAGTATAGGCGCTTGCCGGCCGATTTCAATCAGTCCGGCGCCATCTCTTGCAGCCGCTCACGCACCCTGCCCAGAGTGGCGAGGATGCGCTCGGGATTGCCGGCGAGGACGGCGCTGCCCAGGTGCAACAAGCTCGTCGCCAGGCTGATCCAGTGCCGCACGTCGTCGTTGCGGGCGATGCGCAGGCGTACCGTGTCGAGCAGGCCGCTGAGCTGGCGCTGCGCCGTTTCCAGGCCCGCCACGGTGTGTCCTGCGGCATCGGCATACAGCTGGTTGGCTTGCTGGCGCAAGGCCACTTCCAGGGCGAAGACGGCTTGCGCCTGGCTGTGGCTGATGCCATTGGCGCCCTGGCTGGCGCGCTTGCGGATGGCGCGCATGACGGCGCCGTGCAAGGTGACGGCCGCCTGCGACAGGCTGTCGGCCAGTTGTTCGACGCGCATGGCACTGCTGAGAGCCGCTTCGCGGCGTTCGCTGCTGCTGCCTACCGATCCGTCCATCTTGCCTCCGTGGTGGTGAGGGTGGCAGCGAGCTGCGCGTGTTCGCGACCCAGTGCCGCCAGTTGCCGGCGCGCCAGGGTATGGCGCAGGCCAACCAGGCGATATTCCTCGGTTTTGCTTTGCTGCATGTTTTTCGCCAGCACGGCCAGCAGGCGCTGCTGCGGCGTGTCCGCATAGGCGATTTCCACGTCGAGCAAGCCGAGCACCATGTCGCGCTCGTTATCGCCGCTTTTGTCGTACAGCGCCAGCAAGCTGTCGAGCGCGGCCAGCAGGGCTTGCAGCGGCGCGTCGCCCTCGTGCAGCACTTGCGCCAGGTGCGCTTGCTGGCTGGCCGCGCCGCCCAGGCGCGGCAGTTGCTGCAGCAGCAAGGTATAGGCGCTGACATGGCGGTCGTCGATGCCGCTGCCTGGCCAGGCGCGGATGGCGGCGCCGGCGCCAGCCAGTTCGGACTGCACGTCATACGCATCGGCATTGGCCAGCCGGCCCAGCGCCTGCAGGTACAGGCGCACGGCCTGCGCCAGGCGCGCCACGTCCGCCTGCGCGGCGCGGCGCTGTACGTCGAGCAGACGCTCGCGCGCGTCTTCGGCCGGCGACAGATAGGGGCGGGCGCGCTGGTAAGTGTCCACGTGGCGCTGCGACAGTTCGTTGAAGGCTGTCAGGGCATTGGTGCCGGCGGCCAGGGCGCGCACTTGCGCCAGCTCGGGGCGCGAAGTGGTACAGCCGCACAGCACGGCAGCCAGGAAGAGGCTCAGGTACAGCTTCAGGCAAAGGGCGCGGCGATGGCGGGCGGGCAGGGTGGACACGGCACCTCTCGACAGGAAATACTGTATGGAAAGGTATTGTCGTGCCGGCTTGCGCCGCCCGCCTTGTGCGGGCGCAAGCGCGCTGCGATCAGGCGCCCAGCGTGCCCGCTGTGCCCGTCAATTGCTCACGCCAGCCCAGTCCCGTGACGGTATCGCTGGCGGGGCGGTATTCGCAGCCGACCCAGCCCGCGTAGCCGATCTGGTCGAGCAGCTTGAACACATGGCGGTAGTTGATCTCGCCCGTGCCCGGTTCGTGGCGGCCCGGCGTATCGGCGATCTGGATATGGCGGATCAGGGGCAGCATGGCGCGGATGGTGTTGCTCAGCTCGCCCTCCATGCGCTGCATGTGATAAACGTCGTATTGCAGGAAGATATTGCTGCGCTGGCAGTCGGCGATGATGTCGGCCGCCTGCTGGCTATGGTTCAGAAAGTAACCGGGCATGTCGTAACGGTTGATGGGCTCGATCAACACGTTGATGCCATGCGGACGGCAGGCGTCGGCCGCAAATTGCAGGTTGCCGATCAGGCTTTGCCGCGCCCGCTCCAGGCTCATGCCGGGCGGCACGATGCCGGCCATGCAGTGCAACTGCTTCGCCCCCAGCGCCAGCGCATAGTTGAGCGCCAGTTGCACGTTGCCGCGAAATTCCTCGCCCCGGCGCGGATCGCAGGCAATGCCCCGCTCGCCGTGCTCCCAGTCGCCTGGCGGGAAGTTGAAGACGGCCAGCTGCAGCTGGTGGCGTTCCAGCCGCATGGCGATCTGCCGCGTCTCGACGGCATAGGGGAACAGGAATTCGACGGCATCGAAGCCCGCTTCCCTGGCGGCGGCAAAGCGGTCGAGGAAGGGCAGTTCGGTAAACATCATGCTGAGGTTGGCAGCGAAGTTCGGCATGGCAGCACGCAGGTGAGGACGATGGATACTATCCTAGCCCAAATCGGCAAATGGTGGCGTGCATAAAAAAACCGTTCCAGAAGCAAGTCCTGGAACGGTTTTTATTCCTGCGATACGCGCTTACCAGCGTGTATTAACGGCCTCGGCCACCAGATCTGTGGTTCGCCGCCGAACGTGGCGCATTGCCCGAACGGTTGCCACCGCCACCGCCGCCCGATGGGCCGGCGCTGCGTGGCTTGGCGCCGCTGCCGCCCGTTTTCACGCGCACCACGGCGCCGGCTGGCGCGCGGCTGTTGTTGCGGTGACCGCCGGTGCCGCTGCGCAATTGCACAGGCTGGGCGCGGGCGTTCAGGTCGGGCTCGAAGCCCGGGATGACTTCGCGCGGCAGGGTTTGCTTGATCAGCTTTTCGATGTCTTTCAACATTTCGTGCTCATCCACGCAGACCAGCGACACGGCTTCGCCCTTGGCGCCGGCACGGCCCGTGCGGCCGATACGGTGCACATAGTCTTCCGGAATGTTCGGCAAGTCGTAGTTGACGACGTGCGGCAACTGGTCGATATCGATGCCGCGTGCGGCGATGTCGGTGGCGACCAGCACTTGCAAGGTGCCATCCTTGAACTCGGACAGCGCGCGCGTGCGTGCCGACTGGCTCTTGTTGCCGTGGATGGCCAGGGCGCCGATGCCGTCCGCGCCCAGTTGCTCGACCAGTTTATTGGCGCCATGCTTGGTGCGCGTAAATACCAGCACTTGCGTCCAGTTGTTCGACTTGATCAGGTAGGACAGCATCGGGTGCTTCTTGTCGCGGTCGACCGGATGGATCTTTTGCTTGATCACTTCGACGGTCGAATTGCGGCGCGCCACTTCGATCATGGCTGGCTTGTTCAGCAAGCCGTCGGCCAGGGCCTTGATCTCTTCCGAGAACGTGGCCGAGAACAGCAGGTTCTGGCGTTTTGGCGGCAGTACTGCCAGCACTTTCTTGATGTCGCGGATGAAGCCCATGTCCAGCATGCGGTCGGCTTCGTCCAGGATCAGGATTTCCACTTTCGACAGGTCGACGGTGCCCTGGCCCATATGGTCCAGCAAACGGCCCGGCGTGGCGACGAGGATGTCGACGCCATGCTTGAGCTGCTTGATTTGCGGGTTGATGCCGACGCCGCCGAAGATCACGGTCGAGTTCAATTTGGTGTACTTGCTGTAGGCGCGCACGCTTTCCTCGACCTGCGCGGCGAGTTCGCGCGTCGGGGCCAGGATCAGGGCGCGGATCGGGCGCGTCGAGGTGTTGCTGGTGATGGACGCGCCATTGGCGTCCGTCGACAGGCGGTGCAGCACGGGCAGGGTAAAGCCGGCCGTCTTGCCGGTGCCGGTTTGTGCACCGGCCAGCAAGTCGCCGCCAGCCAGCACGGCGGGAATCGCCTGCGACTGGATCGGGGTCGGCACGGTGTAGCCGTGTTCGGTAACGGCACGTACGATAGCGTCGGACAATCCGAGGGAGGAAAAGGACATGGTAACTTTATTGTGAGATCGGCCTGTCGCCATCGTGGGGCGCCAGTCGCAGGCAATCAGATTAGGGGTCGAAAGACAGCGGCAAGGGGACTGGTCATATGTGCCGCACACGCGAAGTATAACAGCCTGGAAAAAACGCGCCTGTTTTGTTTCAGCTTTGCAATGCCGCAAGTAAAGAAAAGGGTGTCTAGTCGTCGATCTCGTCGACGGTGTAGCGCACGCCCTGCGCATCGAGCCAGGCGCGCAGGGCTTCAAGGCCGTGCCACGGGTCCGGTCGCAGGTGCTGGCATATATACAGGCCGGCGTCCGTCAGCCTGGCGTCCGTGTCCGGCATGGCGCCTGACGCCTGCGGCAGCGCCGCCAGCAGCGGTGCGATGTGCTGGCGCTGTTCCTGCGTCAGGCTGGCCGTGACCCTGAATTCAAATCCCATGTTTTCTCCTGGATGCGCGGGCTGCCGCCGCGATTATTTTTCATCATCGAAAAAATCGAATATAACTTCGCATTCTTTCCGTTTTTGTTTTCAAAGTATCTCGTCCATACTGCATAGCACTGGCCCGGCACACACAGTGTGACGCAAGGGCAGGAGCAGAAACACCATGCAACGACATCTTTTTTCATATTCAATTATTTTCACTAAGGAAAACATCATGCCTATCGCCACCGCCCAAGCCGCACAAAAACTGCTGACCCCTAACGATCATACCCTGATCATGATCGACCACCAGTCACAGATGGCGTTCGCCACCCGTTCCATCGACCTGGCCCTGCTGCGCAACAATGCGGCCCTGGTGGCCAAGGCGGCGGCGGAATTCAAGGTGCCGACGATCCTCACGACGGTGGCAGCCAAATCGTTCTCCGGCCCGATCTTCGATGAAATCCAGTCCGTCTTCCCCGAACAGGCGCCGATCGACCGCACCAGCATGAATACCTGGGAAGATGCGCGCATCGCCGACAAGGTGAATGGCTACGGCAAGGGCAAGATCGTGCTGGCCGGCCTGTGGACCTCCGTCTGCATCGTCGGCCCCGCGCTGTCGGCGCTGGAGCAGGGCTTCGAGGTCTACGTGATCGCCGACGCCAGCGGCGACGTCTCCGACGAAGCGCATGCGATGGCCATGCAGCGCATGATACAGGCGGGTGCGCAGCCGATGACGTCCGTGCAATACTTGCTGGAACTGCAGCGCGACTGGGCCCGTGGCGAGACCTACAACGAGACGGTGGCGACGGCCGTGGCGCACGGCGGCGGCTATGGCCTGGGCCTGATCTACGCCAAATCCATGTTCAACGCCAGCGAAGGCCATTGATTGTTCACTGAGCCCGGTTCCGCCGCCTGCCGGCGGGACCGTGTTTTCACCTGATTCGGGAGTTCCCATGCACGCAAACACGATCTTGCTCAATGGCCGTTTCCATACGGTCGACAGGACACAGCCGCTGGCGTCCGCCGTCGCCATCGCCGATGGCAAATTTCTCGCCGTGGGCGACGTTGAAGACGTGATGCGCCATCGCGGCCCCGCCACGCAGGTGATCGACCTGGCTGGCCGCACGGTGATTCCCGGCCTGAACGACTCGCATTTGCACCTGATCCGCGGCGGCCTGAACTACAACCTGGAGTTGCGCTGGGAAGGCGTGCCTTCGCTGGCAGACGCCTTGCGCATGCTGAAAGAGCAGGCGCTGCGCACGCCGAACCCGCAATGGGTGCGCGTGGTGGGCGGCTGGACGGAATTCCAGTTCGCGGAAAAGCGCATGCCCACGCTTGATGAAATCAACGCGGCCGCGCCGGACACGCCCGTCTTCATCCTGCACCTGTACGACCGCGCCCTGCTGAACCGCGCCGCCCTGCGCGCCGTCGGCTACGACAGGAACACGCCGAACCCGCCCGGCGGCGAAATCGTGCGCGACGGGGCCGGCAACCCCACCGGCTTGCTGATCGCCCGCCCGAACGCCATGATCCTGTATGCGACCCTGGCGCAAGGCCCCAAGCTGCCGCTGGAATTGCAGGTGAACTCCACGCGCCAGTTCATGCGCGAATTGAACCGGCTCGGCATCACCAGCGCCATCGACGCGGGCGGCGGCTTCCAGAATTATCCCGAGGATTACGCCGTCGTCGACGAACTGGCGCAAAAAGAGCAACTGACCATCCGCATCGCCTACAACCTGTTTACGCAAAACAAGGGCGCGGAATTGCAGGACTTCCAGAAGTGGACGGGCATGATCAAGCCGGGCGACGGCACGGACTTTTACCGGCATAACGGCGCCGGCGAAATGCTGGTGTTTTCCGCGGCCGACTTCGAGGATTTCCTCGAACCGCGTCCCGAGCTGGCGGCCGGCATGGAAGACGAGCTGGAAAAGGTCGTGCGCCACCTGGTCGAGCAGCGCTGGCCGTTCCGCCTGCACGCCACCTATGACGAATCGATCAGCCGCATGCTCGACGTGTTTGAAAAGGTCAACCGCGACACGCCGTTCGGCGGCCTGCACTGGCTGTTCGACCACGCGGAAACCATCAGCCCCCGTAATATCGACCGGGTCAGGGCGCTGGGCGGCGGCCTGGCCATCCAGCACCGCATGGCGTTCCAGGGCGAGTACTTCGTCGAACGCTATGGCGCGGACGCGGCGAAAGCCACGCCGCCCGTACAGCGCATGCTGGACGCGGGCGTGCCCGTGGGCGGTGGCACGGATGCCACGCGGGTGGCCAGCTACAACCCATGGACGGCGCTGTACTGGCTGGTATCGGGGCGCACCGTGGGCGGCCTGGCCCTGACGGATGCGGCGGGCAGATTGTCGCGCGATACGGCGCTGGAACTGTGGACGGCGGGCAGCGCCTGGTTCTCGAGCGAGCAAGGCAAGAAGGGGCGCATCCGCGAGGGCATGCTGGCCGATTTGAGCGTGCTGTCGGCCGATTACTTCGCCGTGCCGGAAGAAGCGATCAAGTCCATCGAATCCGTGCTGACCATGGTGGGCGGCAAGATCGTCTACGGCCAGGCGGAATTTACCCATCTTGCGCCGCCCTTGATTCCCGTGCTGCCCGAATGGTCGCCCGTGCGCACGGTGCCGGGACACTACCGTCCCGCAGCCAGGCCAGCGCAAGCGCAAGCCATGCTGCCGCACCAGTGCGCGGGCGCCTGCGGCGTGCATGCGCATGCCCACGACCGGGCGCGCGCCTCGGCCGTGCCGGTCAGCGATTTTTCCGGTTTCTGGGGCACCTTGGGCTGTAGCTGTTTCGCCTTTTAGCGGCTGGCCAGGCGTTATTTGGAAATGCGCAGGATGGCCGAGGCGAGCCGGGTGAAGCAGGGACTCAGGTCGCTGTCGCTGGCCGCATAGCAGTACAGGCCCACGGGTTCGGCCGGCTTGCGGCAAGTCGCTTTCGCATCGGTGGTATTGGCCAGGCAGCGCAGCAAGTCTTCGCCCAGCTCGTTGTCCGGCCCTTCCTTGGTTTTCAGCGAGGCGCCCATGCCCAGGGTAAAGACGAAAATGCCTTCCTGGCGCGCTTTTGCCGCCATCGCTTCGACCAGGTTGCGCGAGGCGCGGTGCACATTCGTCCATTGTGCCTGCGCCGTCGCGGTGGAAGCGGTAACGACGCGTGGCGAGTTGGTGACGATGGGAAACTCGCGCAGTGCCGCGTCGTTGGCGTGGGCGGCGTCATTCGTCGCGTTATACCATGCGGGAAGCGCGGTGATCTGGCTGGCGGCGCAATCGCCGTATTGGAGCGAGTCGCTCACTTTCATCCGGTACAGGCCCGCCAATGCCGGGTTTTGCAGTTTCGGAAAGGTGGCGAGGCCGCCTGCGTCCTTGCATTTGTTGTCCTTGTTGGGGAAGTACGAGGAAAATGCCGCCGGCGAGCCATCGGAGAAAAACACGATGACGCGCAGGCTGGAGCGGTTGACCTGCTCGATGTCGTTCAGCTGTTTGCGCGCCTGGAACATGCCGGCGGAGGAGTTGGTGCCGCCGACAAAGGCGAATTGATCGATCTTTCCACCTTTCATGGTCATGCCGCCGCGGTCGAAGCCGCGCTCGATCTGCCTGATCGGGACGTCGATTTGCGCTTCCGAGGCGAAGTGCAGCAAGCCGACCCGGTCGACCGTGGCGTTGAACTTGTTCAGGAAGGACTTGCCCGCCGCCCGCACGGCGTCCGCATTGTTTTTCAGCGACCCCGACGTATCCATCACCAGCACCATGTCCAGGTCCTTGCGGATGGTTTGCGCGCTGGCGGCCACCTCCAGGGTCTTGAAGCCGAGTACGCCCATCAGCGAGACGGGCAGCGAGGCGCTGGCGGAGACGTCGATGGTGACGGTGCCCTTGTCGAACGTGACATCGACGGGATGGAGGGTCGGCGTCGACAGCAGGAAGTGGTCCGGATAATTGACGTCAAAAAAATCCCTTGCCGACTGGCGCGCCCTGGTCCGCTGTTCTTCTTCCGAGTTGCCCGCAGTGACGCCGCGCGCCGCCGCCAGGCTGGCCGCGTCGACGGCCGCGTTGAGCTTGGCCTTGACGAAGTAGCCAAGGGCCGAATCGATGGCCAGGCCCACGGAGGCGATCAGGACGACGGCCGACAGCGCCACCATGACCAGTACTTGCCCGCCTTGCCGCTGGTGTGGAATGCGCATCAGAATACCGTCATCGAAGTCAGGTTGGGCGCCAGCACGGGCGTCGTGCTGTTGCCAAATTTCAATGTGCCGAACAGCATGTCGAAATTGTAGAAAGTTTCCACGGCGTAGATCAGTTCGCCATCGGCCAGCTGGCTCTGCATCAATGACACCCCGGGGGCGTATTCATCCTTGGCGATACCGGTGCACGTGCCATCGCGCCAGCTGCCGCATTGCCACACCTGGCTGGCGGGCAGGTAGCCGCTGGCCTTTGCGCCGGCGTCCCAGCGGTACTGTTCCAGCACGATATTGCGCAAGCCGCTCTGCGCCGTGTAGCCCATGATCTTGGTGATGTAGATCATGCCGCGCCCGTGCATGTCCAGCGGCGGTGTGCTGGCGGCCAGCGCGTTCATGATGCCCTGGCTGGAGCCGCTCAGGTCGGACGTGGCGCGCGCGGACAGGTTGGCGCCTTCGCGGCTGATATTGAGCAGGATGGTCTTGGCCTGGATGGCGCGCGACAGGTCAACCAGCATGAATAGCAGCAGCGCCAGCAGCGGCAGCACGATGGCAAATTCGATGGCGGCGATGCCACGCGCGGCGCGGCGCGGAAAACGGGGAGTGGGCGCGCGCATCACAGGCCGCCAAAGCTTTCATTGCGCATGGTGGCCGCCACCACGAAATGCGCCTGGCCGTCGCGGAACAGGGCACGGATCAAAGGCGTGGCAAACGCCCAGCGGCAATCGACGGAAATGACGACGATATCGCCGGCCTGGCCGAACATGGCGGCGCCCACCGCATCGCTGCCGTTGACGGAGATCACGGGGCTGACCTTGTCATACATGCCCATGGAGCTGTCGCGTATCTTTTGCATGACGGCGTGGTAGCGCTGCTGGTTGGCGCTGTCGGGGTCGAGATCCCTGGCCCCCGTGACGGCATAGCGCGCCCCTTCGCGCACCGCGTGCTGCATGGTCATATTGGCAAAATAAGCCATGCTCAATTCAATGATGCCGATTATCAGCATGAGAAAGACCGGTGTTATCAGGGCCAATTCGACCAGGGTGGCGCCAGCCTGTCCGCTGTGCTTGCGGAATATGCGGGAATCGGCCTGTTTTAAGCGCATGGGAATAATCCGGTTAAGTTCCGCGATGACGAATGTCGGGCGGATGGCATTGCGCCATTTGACTGGCAATTATTCTATATCGATTTTCAAGGGTGTGTCCGCCATTTAAATTATTACAGGTCAAGATAATCGCAATTAACTGCGTTATTTCAAACGTGCCGGCCCCGTCGCTACAGGGCCGGGAGTAATATGCGCGGGTATGAAAACAGGCCTGGTGTCAGGATTGTCCTGCGTGCAGGCAAGGACTTGTTTTGCAAGGTGATGCAACAAAAATGCTGCAATGTAAGCAACAGCAGCGGTGGCAGCAGCGATGGCGCGCCAGCGGCGCGTCCGCCCTGGCCACGCTGCCCATCCATCGGCTCACGCCCGGCATGCGGCGACCGCTGCCTTGGGGCACGCACCGCGTTGGCGCGTGCCGGCCCAACGCCTCTTCCTTCGTGCCCCCATGACTTCTTTCCCCCGTGCGCGGCAGCAGAAGGCGCGCGCGGACGAGGCAGGCAACCCGATTCGGATCAACCACCTTCCCGCGAAGGGAGTGGGCTACAAGTAAAGAGGTAAAGCATGTCAACAAACAATGTCATACGCGTCGTGCTGGTGTCGGACCACAAGACCTGGCTGTGGGGCCTGGAGCAGCTGCTCGCCGGCGCCCAGCCCGCGATGCAGGTGGTGGCCAGCTCCACCGAGATCGACAGCGCGCTGCTGCTGGCGCGCACCCTGTGTCCCGACGTCATCGTGCTCGACGCCGATCTTGGCTGTGGCGGCACCTGCGCCATCGATTATCTGCCGCAGCTGCTGGGCAATGGCGTCTCGCGGGTGCTGCTGTTCAGCGGCACGCAGGACCAGGCAGAGTGCGGGCGGGCCGTGCGCAGCGGCGCGCGCGCGGTGCTGGGCAAGGAAACGTCCGTCAAGCAACTGATCGACGCCATCGCCCGCCTGCATCGAGGCGAATTGTGCCTGGACCCGGCGCTGCTCGACAGCATGCTGGGCGTGCTGAACAAGCCGGAAGCTGCGCCCGACCCGGAAGAGCAGCGGATCGCCAGGCTGACGCTGAAGGAGCGCAAGATCGTGGCCATGATGGTGGAAGGAAATGGCGCGCTGAACCGTGCGATCGCCCAGCGCGCTTTTATCTCGGAGCAAACCTTGCGTAATCATTTGACATCGATCTACAGCAAGCTCGATGTCACCAACCGCCTGGAATTATATGTGTACGCCACCCGCAACCGCCTGGCCGAACCCGTCCATGCGGAATGACAGTACATATGTCCTGATTATAGACAAAAAATTAAGATGGTTTGTACTGGGCATAAAATGACTTTTCTCTGATTCTATTTAATGTTTGTTTATATAAAATACACGCATCAGAAAATGGCAAATAAAAACAAGGATAATGTTTTTATTTTCAGACTGTATTTTCAGTTTTTATCATGTTTAAAACTTGACCTGAAAGGGAATAATATGAATTTCATTAAAAACTTTATCGCCGAAGAAGATGGCGTGACTGCCATCGAATATGCGCTGATCGCTGCGCTGGTGGCTGCGGCGCTGGTCACGGCCGTCGGCTATTTCACCACCGGCCTCGATGGCGCCTTCAAGGCGATCGGCACCAAGCTGACGGGCGCGGCGATCTAAGGCGCCTGCCCACCGCGCTGCACCCCGGCAGGCCGGCTGCCCTTGCGCACCGGCCTGTCGACTTCCCGCCCAACGATGTGCATGCCGTCATGCCATCGGCTTGCATCAGGTACACGATGGACCCTCATTCTTTCTGGACGTTCAGCCCCGCCATGGTCTTGTGGGGGCTGCTTGCCGCGGCTGTCTGGCATGACGTGCGCCGCCGGCGCATTCCCAACCGGCTGGTGTTTTCCGGCGCCTTGCTTGGCGTGCTGCTCAACAGCCTGGCCTTGCCCGGGGTGACGCCGGCCGGGCCGTGGCTGGCGCTGGGCGGCATGGCCGTCGGCCTGGGCTTGCTGCTGCCCATGTATGCGATGAAGGCGCTGGGCGCGGGCGACGTCAAGCTGATGGCGATGGTGGGGGCTTTTCTTGGCCCCGGTCCCGCCGTGTTTGCCGTGCTGTGCAGCCTGCTCGCTGGCGGCGTGCTGGCGCTGGCCGTCGCCCTGAGCCAGGGCACGCTGCGCCAGGCGATGAGCAATGCCCGGCAATTGCTGCTGCAAGGCTGGCTGCGCGCCGCGGCAGGGGAAGTGCCGCGGGTCGATGCGCCCGCCGTGCCGGGCGGCAAACTGCCGTACGCGATCGCCATTGCCGCCGGCACCGCCATCTGGCTGGCCCTGGCGGCGGGCGGCCATGCATGACATGCCCGTCCGGAAACCCAAGTTTTACCAAGAGGAAAAATCATGAGAAATAGCCGCGTTGCGATCGTGCTGCTGCTGGCGCTGCTGATGGCGGGGGGCGCCGTGCTGGCGGCGGCGCGCTGGATGTCGGGACAAGGCGCGCCGGCCAGCCAGACGGTGATGGTTGCGCTGGTCGATATCGGCGTGGGCGCGAAGGTGACGCCAGCCATGCTGCGCGGCATGGACTGGCCGGCGGGCGCCATGCCGCCGGGGGCGTTTGGCGAGGCCGGTGCGCTGGACGGGCGCATCACGCGCACGGCCGTCAGCAGGGGCGAGCCTGTGCTGGAAAGCAAGCTTGCGCCGCCCGGCGCCACCGGCGGCCTGTCGGCCATCGTGGCTGCCGGCAAGCGCGCCATGACCGTGCGCGTCAATGACGTGGTGGGCGTGGCCGGCTTCGCCCTGCCGGGCAATTTCGTCGACATTCTCGTGCATACGCAGGATGACCGGGCCAGGCCGGCGGGCGGCGGGCCGCTGGCCATTTCCAAGATCGTGCTGGAACGCATCCTGGTGCTGGCCGTGGCGCAAGAGTCCGGCCGCGACGACAACAAGCCCAAGGTGGTCAATGCCGTGACCCTGGAGCTGACGCCGGAGCAGGTGGAAAAGCTGGACCTGGCGCGCAGCGTGGGCAGCTTGTCGCTGGTGTTGCGCAACCAGGTCGATCCGGCGCCCGTCACCACGGGCGGCGCCACCAAGGAGTCGCTGCTGGAACTGAAGGCGCCGGCGGCCGCGCCGGTGCGCGCGGCGCGGCGCCAGGCGGCCCCGGCACGCGCTCCCGCGCGCGACAGCATCACCGTCATCAAGGGCATGGATACGAGCGTCCAGCAATTTTAAAAATCAGCAGGCAAGCAAGGATGATCGATGAACAAATTTCGTAAGCACGCTGCGGGTGCGGGCATGCGCCTGGCCCTGATGCTGGGCGGCGCGGCGGCAGGCATGGCCTGGCCGGTCAGCGCCAGCGCGGCGGCGCCGGCCAGGCAGGCCGTCATGTCGCCCGTCGCGGCGCCAGCCATGTCGCTGGGCGCCGATATCGCCCGCCTGGGCGCGCCCGTGCGCATCGCCGTGGGCAAGTCTACCTTGCGCAACCTGAGCCTGCCTGTGTCGCAGATCGCCGTCAACGATCCCCGGGTGGCCGGCGCCAGGATGCTGGGCACGTCCAGCCAGCTGTTCGTCTGGGGCCTGGCCCCGGGTAGCACCAACCTGATCCTGTGGGACCGGCAGCAGCGTCCCGTGATCGTCGATATTGAAGTCGAGGTCGATGTCGAAGGCTTGCAGGCGCAGCTGGCCTATGTCTT
Organism: Janthinobacterium sp. SUN128; assembly: GCF_030587275.1. Taxonomy (NCBI): domain Bacteria; kingdom Pseudomonadati; phylum Pseudomonadota; class Betaproteobacteria; order Burkholderiales; family Oxalobacteraceae; genus Janthinobacterium; species Janthinobacterium sp. SUN128. The sequence continues at coordinate 278,109 of NZ_JAPWHY010000001.1, forward strand.
CCCCGGCGAGAGCGCCGTCAAGGCCGGTGCGGCCGGCGGCAGCATCGTGCTGTCGGGGCAGGTGAGCGACAGCGTCAAGGCCAGCCAGATCCTGGAGATGGCGCAGGCCTATGCGCAGCGCGGCGCCGCCGAAGCGGCTGCGCCGGCCGAAGGCGCGGCCAGCGCGGCCGGCGGCGTCAAGGTCATCAATATGCTGTCGATCGCGGCGCCGCAACAGGTCATGCTGGAAGTGAAAATCGCCGAAGTATCGAAGACCCTGGTCGACCAGCTGGGCGCCAGCGTGGGCATCAGCGGCACGCGCGGCAACTGGACGTATGGCCTGCTGTCGAACCTGCTCAGCGGCAACCCCAGCCAGCTGGGCGCCGTGCACGGCAAGAATGGCAACGGGCTGACGCTCGATGCGCAAAAGCGCGACGGCCTGGTGAAGGTGCTGGCCGAACCGAATATCATGGCCATCAGTGGCCAGGAAGCCAGTTTCCTGGCGGGCGGCAAGATTTTCATTCCGGTCGCGCAAGACAGCACTACCAACAAGATCACGCTGGAAGAAAAGGAATTCGGCATCGCCGTCAAGTTCACGCCCACCGTGCTGGAGGGCGGACGCATCAACCTGAAGGTGGCGCCGGAAGTATCGGAGCTGAACCGCGAAGGCATCGGCATCACCACCGGCGGTGGCGCCACCGCCAATGCCGTGTTGCCGGCCTTTACCACGCGGCGCACCACCACCACGGTGCAGCTGTTTGACGGCCAGAGCTTTGCCGTTGGCGGCTTGATCAAGAACAATGTGACGACCAATATCAAGGCCTTGCCCTTCCTGGGCGAGATTCCCGTGCTGGGCGCGCTGTTCCGCAGCAGCGATTTCCAGACCGACCGCACGGAACTGGTGTTCATCATCACGCCGCACCTGGTCAAGCCGCTCGACGGCACGCTTGACGGCGATATCGTCTTGCCGACCGACGCCTATGTGGCGCCCAGCCGCGGCGAGTTCTTCTTGCAAGGAAAAATGGAAGGCGCTAGCGCGCCACGGCCACGGCAGGAAGCGGCCACGCAGACGGCGCCCGCCGGCCCTGACACTCACTAGGAGCACAGCATGCAGCATTCCCTTTCCCTCTCTGTGCTGCTGGCCGCCCTGGCCGCCAGCGGCTGCGCCGCCACGCCGAACCTGGACCGCCAGTTCGGCCACAGCGTCGCGCAACTGCGCCTGCGGCAAGTGCTGTCGCCGCAGGCGGGCGCGAACCGCGATCCCGTGGCCGGCATGGACGGCAAGGCCGCCCAGGCCGCCTACACGGCGTACCAGAAAAGCTTTGCCGCGCCCGCACCGCAAGGGGCAGCCTTGACCATCGGCGTCGGGGCGCGCCAGTGAGCCTGGCATCGTCACCACAGAACCAGCAAGGCATATCGTGAAAATCGCCATCCATTCCACTGATCAAAAAACGCTGTCCGAACTGGGCCTGCTGCTGCGCAGCCGCAACCGGCTCGACGAGATCAACGCAGGCGGCGAAACGCTGGAACCGCTGCAGGCGGCGCAATCGCTGCCCGACGTGCTGATCTTCGACCGCCCGTCGAACGACGGCGCCGACCTGGCCGCCATCGAGCGCCTCAGCAACCAGCATCCGCGCATGGCCTTCATCGTGCTGTGCCACCAGCAGGCGCCTGAGTTCCTGCTGCAGGCCATGCGTGCAGGCGTGCGCGACGTGCTGCCGTTTCCCGCCGCGCCGGCCAGCCTGTATGCGGCGCTCGAACGCATCGAGGAAAAGCTGGAGCGGCGCGAACATGGCAACGGCAAGGTGCTGGCCTTCATCTCCTGCAAGGGGGGCAGCGGCGCCACCTTCATCGCCAGCAACCTCGGTTATGCGCTGGCCGCCGGCGGCCAGCAGCGCGTTGCCCTGATCGACATGAACCTGCATTTTGGCGACGCCTCGCTCTTCGTGTCCGAGAACAAGCCGCTGGCCACGCTGTCCGACGTCACGCGCGACATCCACCGGCTCGACGCCTCGTTCCTGGCATCGAGCATGCTGCACATCACGCCCAACTACAGCGTGCTGGCCGCGCCCGAGGATCCGGCCCACGCCAGCGAAGTGGCGCCCGAACACATCGACGCCATCATCCGGCAAGCCAGGCGCCAGTACGATTTCATCGTGCTCGACGTGGGCCGCAACCTCGACGCCGTCAGCGTGCGCGCGCTGGACCACGCCGACATGATCTTTCCCGTCCTGCAGGCAACCTTGCCGTATATCCGCGATGGCAAGCGCCTGCTGGGCATGTTCCGCTCGCTCGAATACGCGAAGGAGAAGGTGCACATCATCGTCAACCGCCACGACAAGGGCGGTGAAATCCGCCTGCGCGACCTGGAAGCGGCGTACGGCACGGCGGTCTACCGCACGGTGCCGAATCACTACGCCTCGGCGGCCGCCTCGGTCAACCAGGGCGTGCCTATCCTGCAGCTCGACAAAGCCAGCCCCATCACCCGCTCGCTGCAGGAGTTCGCCGCCAGCCTGGCCGGCGGCGCGGCCAGCACGGCGCGCCAGGGCTGGTTCGGCCGCGTCCTGCGGCGCGCTTGATCCACGCGCTGATCCCCATCCCAGAACAGGAGCATTTCATGGCTAGTTCCCCCATCGCCGCCTTGTCCATCCGCGAACGGCTCGGCAGCGCCAAGATCGCCGCGCTCGCGCCGCTACGCATGGCCACCATCGACAACCACGGCTACCGCGACCTCAAGCTGCGCATCCATGGGCTGCTGCTCGAACGGGTCGACCTGGAAAGCATGCAGCGCCTGTCGCAGGAGCGCATCCGCGAAGAGTTGCGCGGCCTGGTCGAGCGCCTGCTGGACGAAGAGGCGGTGGTCATCAACGACGCCGAGCGCAAGAGCCTGACGCGCGACATCCAGCACGAGATGCTGGGCTTCGGGCCGCTCGAAACGCTGCTCGCGGATGCCAGCGTGTCGGACATCCTGGTCAACGGCCACAAGCAGGTGTATGTGGAGCGCGGCGGCCGCCTGGAGCTGACCGACGTCAGCTTCGACGATGACGCCCACCTGATGAAGATCATCGACAAGATCGTCTCGCGCGTGGGCCGGCGCATCGACGAATCGAGCCCCATGGTCGATGCGCGCCTGCCCGACGGTTCGCGCGTCAACGCCATCATTCCGCCGCTGGCCATCGACGGCCCCGTGATGTCGATCCGGCGCTTCTCCGTCGATCCGCTGCGCCTGGCCGACCTGGTCGCCTACCACAGCATGACGGCCGAGATGGCCGAAGTGCTGCAGGGCCTGGGCAAGGCAAAGATGAATATCCTCATTTCCGGCGGCACGGGCAGCGGCAAGACCACCATGCTCAACGTGATTTCCGGCTTTATCGGCCAGACGGAACGCATCGTCACGGTGGAAGACGCGGCCGAGCTGCAATTGCAGCAGCCGCACGTGGTACGGCTGGAAACGCGGCCCGCGAATATCGAAGGCAAGGGCGAAGTGACGCAGCGGGCGCTGGTGCGCAATGCGCTGCGCATGCGCCCGGACCGCATCATCCTGGGCGAGGTGCGCGGCGCCGAGGCGCTCGACATGCTGGGCGCGATGAACACGGGCCATGAAGGCTCGATGGCCACCATCCACGCCAATACGCCGCGCGACGCCATCACGCGGCTGGAAAACATGATCAGCATGGCGGCCGCCAACCTGCCCAGCAAGGCCATCCGGCAGCAGATCAGCTCGGCCGTGTCGGTGGTGGTGCAAGTGTCGCGCCTGATCGACGGCAAGCGCAAGGTCACGTCGATCCAGGAAATCACGGGCATGGAAGGGGAGGTCATCACGATGCAGGAAATCTTCAGTTTCCGGCAGACGGGCGTGGCCGAGGGCGGCGCGGTGGTCGGGCATTTCTCGGCCAGCGGCATCCGCCCGCGCTTCCTCGAGCGCCTGAACAGCTTTGGCATCGGCGTGTCGGCCGCCCTGTTCGAACCCACTGCGGCGGGGCGCTGATCCATCATGCTTTCCTATCTGGTCTATCTGTTCCTCTTCCTGGCCGTGCTGCTGCTGGTGGCTGGCGCCTGGCTGGCGTGGCAAGCGGCGCGGGGGGCGGGCGCGGCGCGGGTGGCGCGGCGCCTGCAGGGCATGTACACGGCCAGCGATGGCGAACAGGCGCTGTCGATCACCAAGCAGCGGCCGCTGAGCGCCCATGCCTTGCTGCACGGCGTGCTGGAAGGCTTGCCCGGCGCGCGGCGCCTCGATCAGCTGCTGCTGCAGGCGGGTATGCGCTGGTTCGTGGCCGGCTTCCTCGGCTATTGCGCACTTGGCGGGATGGCCGGCCTGCTGCTGGCCGGCGCGCTGCCGCTGCCATGGTATGTGCGCCTGGGGCTGGGCGTGGGCGGCGCCGCGCTGCCGTATCTGCTGGTGCGCCGCGCCAGGAGCAAGCGGCTGGTGCGCATCGAGCAGCAACTGCCGGACGCGCTCGACCTGATGAGCCGCGCCATGCGCGCCGGCCACGCCTTTCCCACCGCGCTGAAAATGGTGGGCGAGGAAATGACGGGACCGCTGGCCGACGAGTTCCGCGCCGTGTTCGACGAAGTCAGTTTCGGCGTCGCCATGGCCGATGCGCTGGGCAACCTGGCCGCGCGCGTGCCCAGCACGGACTTGCGCTATTTCGTCATCGCCGTGCTGATCCAGCGCGAAACGGGCGGCAACCTGACTGAATTGCTGAGCAGCATCAGCGCCATCATCCGCGACCGCCTGAAATTGCTGGGCCAGGTGCGCGTGCTGTCGGCCGAAGGGCGCATGTCGGCCTGGGTCCTGGGCTTGCTGCCGTTCGGCGCGGCGCTGATGATGCATTTGATGAATCCGCAGTTTATTGCCGTGCTGTACACGGATGGGGGCGGGCGCAAGATGGTCGGCGTATCGCTGGGCTTGCTGATGCTGGGCGTGATCTGCATCAGAAAAATTATCAATATCCGGGTATAAGATGAAAGAAAAGACACGATGAACACGATGAGTGCGGCGCAGCTGGCTTTGCTGGGCCTGCTGTTCCTGATTGTCTTCGCGCTGGCCTTGCTGGTGTTGCGCCTGCTCACTGGCAGTGCCGTGCAGGAGCGGCTGCAGGCGCTGGGCGATGGGGGCGCCGCCGGCGATGGCGGGCGCCATGCCAGGCGGCGATGGCTGGTGCACGCCGTCAGCCTGACGCGTCCGCTGGCCAGGCTGTCGCTGCCGGACGAAGGCTGGGAAAGTTCGCCCATCCGCAGCCGCTTCGTCCATGCCGGCTGGCGCAGCCAGGCCGCGCCCGCGCTGTTTTATGCGGCCAAGACAGGCTTGTTCGTGGGCTTGCCGCTGCTGGCATATGTTCTGCTGCGCCAGGGCGGACACAATATGCTGTTGTGGCTGGTCGCGGCGGCCACCCTCGGTTATTACCTGCCGAATGTCTGGCTGTCGCACTGCCTGAAACAGCGTCAGCGCGAAGTGTTCGAGACCTTTCCCGATGCACTGGACCTGATGACGGTGTGTGTCGAAGCGGGGCTGGCGATGGATGCGGCACTGGCGCGCGTGGCGCAGGAAATCGGCCTGAAAAGCGCGGTCCTGGCCGAAGAGCTGCAACTGGTGACGCTGGAATTGCGCGCCGGTAGCGCCAAGGACAAGGCCTTGCGCAATCTGGCCTTGCGCACGGGAGTGGACGATGTGGACGCGCTGGTGACCCTGCTGATCCAGGCCGAGCGCTTCGGCACGAGCATCGCCGCGTCGCTGCGCGTGCAATCCGACCAGCTGCGCACCAAGCGGCGCCAGCGGGCCGAGGAAACGGCGGCCAGGATCGCCCTCAAGCTGCTGTTTCCGCTGATCTTTTTTATCTTCCCATCGCTGATGGTCGTGCTGATGGGACCGGCGTTCCTGCAGATTTACCGCGTGCTGCTGCCGGCCATGCGGGGCAGCTGAGGGCTGGCCGGGGCAAAAAAAAAGCTGCCGGAGTCGCCTCCGGCAGCTTTTTTTACGTCAGACCGCGCCTGGCAATCAGGCGAATGGCGTCAAGAGGGTGATCATCTGGCCAAAGATCTTCGGGCTGGCGGCGATGACGTCGCCCTTGTACAGGTAGTCCGATTCGCCGGAAAATTCACCGACGATGCCGCCCGATTCCGTGATCATCAGGGCGCCGGCGGCGATATCCCAAGGCTTCAAGCCTTTTTCATAGAAGCCGTCCAGGCGGCCGCAAGCGACGTAGGCCAGGTCCAGCGCGGCCGAGCCGGCGCGGCGTACGCCCTGGCTGCGTTCGCCCATGATCGCGTACATCTTCAGGTATTCGTCCAGCGCGCGGGCGCTGCCGGCCACGTAGCCGGTGCCCAGCAGGGCGTTCGAGATGCGGTCCAGCTTGGTGACGCGGATGCGTTTTTCGTTCAGGTAGGCGCCGGCGCCCTTGGTGGCCGTGAACAGGTCGTTGCGTACCGGGTCGTAGATGACGGCTTGCGTGACGACGCCGCGATGCGCGAGGGCGATCGAGATGCAGTATTGGGGGAAGCCGTGGATAAAGTTGGTGGTGCCGTCCAGCGGATCGATGATCCACTGATATTCATTCTCGTCGTGCGAGTTGGCGGAAGCTCCCGATTCCTCAGCCAGGAACGCGTGGTCCGGGTAGGCTTTGGACAGCACTTCGATGATGGCTTGTTCGGCCGCCTGGTCGACGTCGGTGACGAAATCGTTATGTTGTTTTTCCGTGACGACGACGCGGTCGAGGTCAAAAGAGGCGCGATTGATGACGGCGGCGCCGCGGCGGGCGGCTTTGATCGCCGTGTTGAGCATTGGGTGCATGTGAGCTTCCGTTAAAAGCACGCGACCGCCCAGCGTCGCCTTTCGGCGCCGGTACGATAGAGTGCAAGAATGAATTAAAGAGCGGAGCGGTGCCGAAGTGGTTAAAATCCCGGCCTGGAGTCAGCGTTTTGTGACTCCGTTTCCCGAAATTTCCTGTATCGATACCGCGCAATAGCGCTATTTTAAATGAATCTGCCCGAAATCAACACGTCTCTTTTCAAACGCCTGCGATTTATTCTTGTCGAAACTAGTCGCTCTGGCAACATTGGCGCCGTCGCGCGGGCCATGAAAACGATGGGTTTTTCCGATCTGGTGCTGGTCAATCCCCGCTTTCCCGATGCCTTGACGGACGCGGAAGCGGTGGCCTTCGCCAGCGGCGCGCAGGATATCCTGTCCGGCGCGCGCATTGTCGGCTCGATCGCCGAGGCGCTCGAAGGCTGCAATTACGCGGCGGCCGTCTCAGCCCGCCTGCGCGAATTTTCTCCGCCCGTCACGGCCCCGCGCGCCATCGCGGCCCAACTGGCGGCCAGCGACGACTTGCACGCGGCCGTCATCTTCGGCAACGAGCGCTTCGGCTTGCCCAACGAGATCGTCGAGCAGTGCAATGTGCTGATCAACATACCCGCCAACCCCGAGTATTCCTCGCTGAACCTGTCGCAGGCGGCGCAGGTCGTCGCCTATGAATGCCGCGTGGCGGCCCTCGGCGACGGGCAGATCGCCAGTCCCGTCGGTTTCCATGGCGACGCGGCCAGCCTGGCGCAGGTCGACGGCATGTATGCGCATCTGGAGCAGGCGCTGGTGGCCATCGACTTCCTCGACGCGGACAACCCGAAAAAACTCATGCCAAGGCTGAAACGCCTGTTTTCGCGCACGGGGCTGGAAACGGAAGAAGTCAATATCCTGCGCGGCATCGCCCGGCATATCCTGGCGGTGGCGAAAAAAGGTCCATGATAGAGACCCGGCTGCTGCGCCAGTTCATCGCCGTCGCCGAGGAACTCAATTTCCGCCGCGCGGCCGAGCGGCTGCACATGGCGCAGCCGCCTTTGTCGCAGGCGATATTGCGGCTGGAAGAAGCGCTCGGCTATCCCGTATTCGAGCGCACGAACCGCAAGGTCAGCCTGACGCCGGCCGGCATGGCTTTCCTGGCCACGGCGCGCCAGGTGCTGGCCAGCCTGGAAGAGGGCGTGGCGGCCACGCGCCGCGTGGCGCAGGGCATCGAGGGCCACTTGCGCCTGAGCTTTATCCACATCACGCCGTATGCCCACGTATTGAATGCCTTGCGCGCGTTTCGCGCCGCTTCGCCCGCCGTGCAGTTCACCTTGCGCGAAGCGTCGACGCAGCAGCAGGTCGAGTGGCTGGAAAAAGGCGAGGTCGATATCGCCCTGCTGCGCGCGCCGGGACGCAGCACGCCGGGCTTGCGCTTCGAGCGCCTGTCCGGCGAAGACATCGTGATCGCGCTGCCGTCGAACCACCGCTGCGCGGGCCAGGCGCGCGTGGATCTGGCGGACCTGGCCGGCGACGATTTCGTCGCTTCGCCGCGCGACCTGGGCCAGGGTTTCCACGACCAGCTGGCCAGCCTGTGCCTGCACGCGGGCTTCGTGCCGCATGTGGCGCAGCAGGCGCGCCGTTTGCAAACGGTGCTGGGACTGGTGGCTGCGGGCTTCGGCGTGGCCCTGCTGCCGGCCAGCCTGGCCGCCTGCGCGCCAGCGGGCGTCGTCATGCTGCCGCTGCACAGCGATGCGCCCGCGCCGCTGCGCCAGCTTGACCTGTACATGGCGTGGGATCCGCAGCGCACGTCTCCCGTGCGCGAGCGGCTGCTGGCGCAGCTGCGGCACTTTTCCGCCTATTGAGACTTTCAAAGTCTCGTTTCAAGATAAATAAGATATTTTACAGATGGTGAACGAGGGGCCAGCATGGCGTTTTGATTGTCAGGAACTGCCATGTCCACCATGTCCTCGCGCACAGTGCTGCCGTCCGCCACGCTGCCACTCTCCATTTACCTGCTCTCCCTGTGCAGCTTTGCCTTCGGCTTGTGCGAATTCATCGCCGCCGGCCTGTTGACCCCCATGGCGCGCGACTTGCACGCCAGCGTGGCGGCGGCCGGCGGCGCCATCGCCGCGTATGCGCTGGGGGCGGCCATCGGCGCGCCCATCCTGACGGCCATGCTGGCGCGCCGGCCCGTGCGACAGGTGCTGGTGTCCACCATGCTCGTGCTGGCGGCCGGCAGCGTGGCCATGGCGGCCGCGCCGGCGCTGGGCGCGCTGCTGGGGGTGCGCTTTGCCGTCGGCCTCGCGCATGGCGTGTTCATGGCGGTGGCGTCGCATGCGGCCACCAGCCTGGTCGACCCGTCTCGCGCGGGACGGGCGCTGTCCATCGTCTGGCTGGGTCTGACCCTGGCGCTGGCTGGCGGCGTGCCGCTGGGGACGTGGCTGGGCGCCGTCTCGTCATGGCGCTGGGTTTTCGCGGCCATCGGCGTGCTGGCCCTGTGCGGCGGCGCGGGCCTGCGCTTGGCCATGCCGGCCGCGCGCCAGCAGGCCGCCGCCGTATCGGCGCTGGCCAGCCTGCGCGCCATCCTGCAGCCGCCGCTGCTGCTGGCGGCGGGCGTGGCGGCGCTGGTCAGCGTGGCTACCTTCAGCTTTTTCACGTATGTCTCGCCTTTCCTGCTGCAGCTGGGCGGGCTCGATGCTGGCTGGCTGGGCGCTGCCATGCTGTGCTTTGGCGCGTGCGCCATCGGCGGCAACCTGCTGGGCGGCTGGTGCGCCGACCGTCCCCACGCGCTGCGCTCCACCGTGCTGGCCCTGGCCGCGCTGGCGCTCAATCTGCTGGGGTTTTATCTGCTGCGTGCCCAGCCCCTGGCCATGCTGGCCCTGTGCGGCACTTTGGGCTTGCTGTTCTTTGCCCTCGTCACCCTGTCTACGATGCGGCTGCTACGCCTGGCGCAGAGGCATTGCCCGGGCAGCGACGCCGTGGCGGCGGGCCTGAATATCGCCGCCTTCAATGCGGGCACGGCCTTTGGCGGCGCGCTGGGAGGTGCGCTGATCGTCGCCTTCGGCTTGCCCAGCATTGCCATCGGCGGCGCGCTGGCGGCGCTGCTGGCCATGCTGCTGCTGTGGTTTCAGTCGTAAAAACTAGACTCTCCGCTCTAGTTTTTGCGTTCAAGCGCCCACTGCCTTTGGCGTACACTGGCCTGCAAAAGGCGGTATAAAACAAGGGGATAGGGGTATGCAACGCAGATCGTTTCTGAAACTGGGCGTGCTCGGCGCCTGCGCGCTGGCCGCCGGAGGGGCGGCCTATCGCCTGGTGCGCGGGCCGGCGCCACCAGGCCGCTTCGTGCTCGATGGCGCGGCGCGCGCGGCGCTGGCGGCCATCGTGCCGGCCATGCTGGGCGAGGCCTTGCCGCCGCCGCAAGCGGCTGCGCGGGCCGCGGCGCTCGATGGCGCCATCGCCGGCGTGGATACGGCCATCCGCGGCTTGCCACTGGCGGCGCAGCAGGAGGTGCAGGATTTGTTTGGCCTGCTGGCGCTGGCCCCCGCGCGGCGCTTCGTCGCCGGCGTGCATGGCGGCTGGCGCGAAGCCGATCCCGCCCAGGTGGCCGCTTTTCTGCAGTCGTGGCGCACGCACCGCCTGGCCACCTTGCAGACGGCCTACCTGGCCCTGCACGATCTGATCCTCGGCGCCTGGTATGCCGATGCCGCCCACTGGGCCGCCATCGGCTATCCGGGGCCGCTGCCCGAACTGAGCGCATAAGGCATCCATGAGCACATCTCCCATTCTTGACCCCATCGCCATCGGCGTGGCCAGCGGCTGGAACGTCACCGACGCCAGCACCGTGGCCGCCGACCGTACGCTGGAAGCCGACGTGATCATCATCGGCAGCGGCGCCGGCGGCGGCGTGACGGCGGAAATCCTTGCGCTGGCCGGCCTCAAAGTGCTGATCGTCGAAGAGGGCGGCTTGAAGTCCTCGCAAGACTTCAAGATGCGCGAAGCGGACGCCTATCCCGCGCTGTACCAGGAATCGGCCGCGCGCAAGACGCGCGACAAGGCGATCAATATCCTGCAGGGGCGCACCGTGGGCGGTTCGACCACCGTCAACTGGACCTCGAGCTTCCGCACGCCGCCCGGCACCCTCGAATACTGGCGCAAGCATTTTGGCTTGTCCGGCTATTCCGTCGATGCCATGGCGCCGTGGTTCGCCATGATGGAAAAGCGCCTGCACGTGAGCGACTGGGCCGCGCCGCCCAATGAAAACAACGATTTACTGCGCCGTGGCGCCACGGCGCTGGGCATCCCCACGGCCGCCATCCGGCGCAACGTGAACGGCTGCTGGAACCTCGGCTATTGCGGCATGGGCTGCCCGACCAACGCCAAGCAGTCGATGCTGGTGACGACGATCCCGTCGGCGCTGGCGCTGGGCGCGGGCCTGCTCGTGCATGCGCGCGCCGAGCGTTTCAGCTTCAAGGGCGAGCGCATCGACAGCCTGCAGGTGACGGCGCTCGACGCCGCCGGGCAGGCGCCGACGGGCGTGCGCCTCACCTTGCGCGCCAGGCACTTCGTGCTGGCCGGCGGCGCCATCAACTCGCCGGCGCTGCTGTTGCGCTCGCAGGCGCCGGATCCGCATGGCTTGCTGGGGCGGCGCACCTTCCTGCATCCGACGGTGATCTCGGCGGGCCTGTTCCCGCAGCGCGTCGACGCCTATGCGGGCGCGCCGCAGACGATTTATTCCGACCATTTCCTGCACACGGCGCCCATCGATGGTCCCATCGGCTACAAGCTCGAAGCGCCGCCGCTGCATCCGCTGCTGATGGCCACCACCATGGGCGGTTTCGGCGATGAACACGCGCGCACCATGCGCGAATTCCCCCATGCGCATGGCTTGCTGGCCCTGCTGCGCGACGGCTTTCACCATGATTCGGCGGGCGGCACGGTATCGATCGACAGCTTCGGCGCGCCCGTACTCGACTATCCGCTCACGCCTTTTATGTGGGATGGCGTGCGGCGCGCGCTGCTGTCGATGGCGGAAATCCAGTTCGCCGCCGGCGCGAAAAGTGTCTATCCCGTGCATGAAATGGCCAGCCATTACACCAGCTGGGCGCAGGCGAAGCAGGCGATCGGCGATTTGCCGATGAAGGTGCTGCTGGCGCGGGTGGTGTCGGCCCACGTGATGGGCGGCTGCGCCATGTCGGACGATGCGCGCCTGGGCGTGACGGGTGCCGATGGCCGCTACCACGGCGTGCGCAATTTGTCCGTGCACGACGGCTCGCTGTTGCCCACGTCGATAGGCGCCAATCCGCAATTGACGCTGTATGCGCTGGCCGCGCGCCTGGCCAGCGGCCTGGCGCGGGAGCTGACGGGCAAACCGGCGCCTGTGCCCGTTCCAGCGCCAGCATGATCGCACGCATACTCAAGTGGCTGATGCTGCTGCAAGTGCTGGCCGTGCTGGGGTTGGCGTACCTGGCCATGCAGGCGTGGGGCGTGGCTTCGCCGGTGCAGGCCGTGTTGCTGGCGCTGGCCATGCTGCTGGCCGTGCGCGCGCTGGTCGTGGCGCGCAATTTTTGGCAGAGCCGGCGGCTGGGTAGCCCCGTGCCGCCCGAGTATCAGCTGGGCGCCATGGGCGCCGCGCGCCTGTTTTTCGGCGAACTGCGCGCCACCCTGTGGACCTCGTCGTGGGGCATGCTGCGTCCGCGCCTGCATGCGGCCGACACCATCGCTGGCCAGGGCCTGCCCGTGCTGCTGATACACGGCTATGTATGCAACCGCGGCTACTGGGCGCAGCTGAGCCGCCAATTGGCGCGGGCAGGCATCGCGCACGATGGCGTCGACCTGGAGCCCTTCGGGGCCGATATCGAGCAATTTGTGCCCCAAGTGGAGCAAGCCATCACCGAGCTGTGCGCCCGCACGGGCAGCGGCCGCGTGATTCTCGTCGCCCACAGCATGGGCGGCCTGGTGGCGCGCGCCTGGCTGCGCCGGCATGGCGCGCGGCGTGTCGCCCGCATCATCACCATCGGCACGCCGCACCACGGCACGGCGCTGGCCAACCTGGCGGCAGGCGCGAATGCCCGGCAGATGAGCCGTATCCATGGCGCCCCGGACGCCTGGCTGGCGCAGCTGGCCGCCAGCGAGACGCCGGAAACGCGCGCCCTGATCACCTCGATGTACTCGCATCACGACAATATCGTCGCGCCGCAGTCGTCCGCGCAGCTGCCCGGCGCGCGCAATCTGGCCTTCGGCGGCATCGGCCACGTGGCGCTGGCCAGCGATGCGCGCGTGCTGCGTCAGCTGCTGGAAGAAATCACTATCAAGAACGAAGTCGCCCAGCCTCCGTCTTGCCCGCATTTTTCCTGACTCCTGTTGTGTTTTGTCTGCATGGCAAGACTGTCTGTTTTGACTCTGCTGTTGCCCCTGTTTAACAACGCCATGGGCAGATAATGCTGTTTTCCGCTGGCGTACTGTATTAAGCTAAGGTCAGAAGGGCAGCGGGAAAAATTGTTCCTGAGGCCGCTTGCGCCGTTCTGCAGACGTCCGGCGGCCAGATTTTTCTCAGGATCTATGGCAAGATATTGTAGGATTGTTATGTAGCCCGCGCATGCGAAAAGTTGAACGCAGGCAGAAAATGAGTCCATGCAGTTTTTATTGGGGGCGCTAATTGTCCGCACGTATCCTGATTATTGAAGATAACGCCACCAATATGGAATTGATGGTGTATTTGCTGCGTGCCTTCGGGTACACGCCGCTGGCCGCCTATGACGGCGAAGAGGGCGTGCGCATGGCGCGCAGCGAATTGCCGGACTTGATCATTTGCGACGTGCATTTGCCCAAGCTCGATGGCTATGGCGTGGTGGCCGAGCTGAAGAAAGATCCGCAGCTGCGCAATATCCCGGCCCTGGCCGTGACGGCGCTGGCCATGGTGGGCGACCGCGAACGTCTGCTCGAAGCGGGTTTCAATGGCTACATCGGCAAGCCGATCGAGCCCGACCTGTTCGTCGCGGAGCTGGAATCTTTTTTACCCGGGGCGCCGTCGACGCCAGTTAAAAACGACATAGCCACCATCCTGATCGTCGATGATCATGTGCTGAACCGCGAATTCCTGACCGCTTTGCTCGGTTACGGCGGCCACCGCCTGCTGGAAGCGGCGAATGGCGCCGATGCGCTGGAAATCCTGCGCACCGAGCGGCCGGACCTGATCATTTCCGACATCCTCATGCCGAACATGGACGGCTACGAATTCGTCACGCGCGTGCATGCCGATCCCGTGCTGACCGACGTGCCCATCATTTTCTATACGGCCACCTACCGCGAACAGGAAGCGATCTTGCTGGCGCAGGCGTGCGGCGTGCGCTGGGTGCTGCCCAAACCGTCCGACCCCGAAGTCATCGTGCGCACGGTGAACGAGGCGCTGGGACTGATGCCGGCAGGGCCGCAGGTGCCGGCAGCGCCGGAGGCCAGCGACGCCGCGGCGCCTCCCGCCACGGGCAAGCTGGCCGGCATCGAGCACCAGGTCAGCGGCTACCTCGACGAACTCGAATCGAGCAGCCAGCAGATTTCGCAACTGGCCAGCCAGCGCGAGGGCCAGGCCGTCATCCCCGAAGACCTGGGCGTCATGACGGAGCGCCTGTCGCGCTCGCTGTCGAGCCTGCAGGCCGTCAGCCTGCGCCTCACGGCCCTGATCGAGCTGGGCATCGAGCTGGGCGCCGAACGCGATCCGCGCGCCCTGATCGAGGCGGGCTGCAAGGTGGCGCAGAATATCTGCGTCTCCAAGTACGCCTGCATCGGCATGCTGGAAGAGGGCGCCGAAAAGCTCAGCTATTTTTCCTCGTGCGGCGCCGAGAAAAACCTCGAGCGCATCGCCAGCACACCGCGCACGGGCATCCTGAACCGCTTGCTGGAACAGCGCCAGCCCTACCGGGTCAACGGCTTGAAGGGCGACCCTGGCGCGCTGGGCCTGCCCGACACGCACCCGCCCGTGCATTCCTTTCTGGGCGTGGCCATCGCCTCGCGCGAGCGCAGCCACGGCTGGCTGTACCTGGTCGACAAGCTGGGCGCGAATGAATTTTCCGAAGTCGACGAGCGCGTCGCCGCCACGGTGGCGGCGCAGATCGCCGTCGCCTACGACAACCTGCTGCTGTACGACGAGATCAAGCGCCACCATGAGCAGCTGACCCTGGACATGGCGGCGCGCATCCGCCTCGATGAAGACTTGCGCCGCTTCCGCCTGGCGATGGATGCCACGGCCGACGCGATTTTCCTCGTCGACCGCGCCGGCATGTGCTTCGTCGACGTCAACCAGACGGCTTGCCGCATGCTTGGTTTCGATCGCGAGGATTTTCTGCGCGTGGGGCCGGGCCGCGCGCACGAGGGTGAATCCCAGCTGGAAGAGCTGTACAACAAGCTGTTGGCCGGCGACCAGGGCGGCCCGATGACGGAATTGCAGCTGCAGCGCAAGGACGGTTCGCCGCTGTCGGTGGAAGTGCAGCGGCGTACCCTGCGCTCGGGGCAGAGCTGGATCCTGGTGGCCGTGGCGCGCGACATCACCGAGCGCAAGGATGCCGAGCACCGCCTGATGAAGCTGGCGCATTTCGATACCTTGACTGGCTTGCCGAACCGCAGCCAGTTCTACGCCTCGCTGACCCATTCGCTGACCCAGGCGTCCGAGCACCAGTGGGCCGTGGCCGTGCTGTTCATGGATATCGACCGCTTCAAGAATATCAACGATACCCTGGGCCACACCATCGGCGACGATCTGCTGCGCCAGTTTTCCAGCCGCCTCGTCGATTGCCTGCGCGTGCGCGATACCATCGGCCGCTTTGGCGGCGATGAATTTGCCACCATCCTGGTACTGCCCGATGGCGCCCAGCATGCCGTGGGCGTGGTCGACAAGATCCGCGAGGCGATGCGCAAGCCCTTCGACTTGCAGGGCCACGAGGTGACGGTGACGGTCAGCATCGGCATTTCCGTGTACCCCGACGATGGCATCGATGCGGACACGCTGATTCAATATGCCGACACGGCCATGTACCGCGCCAAGGAAGCGGGCCGCGACGCCTTCCGCTTCTTCACGGCGGAAATGAATGCGCAGTCGATGGCGCGGCTGGACATGGAAAACGCCCTGCGGCGCGCCATCGACAACGAGGAATTCGTGCTGTTCTTCCAGCCCAAGGTGAATATCATCTCGGGACGCATCAGCGGCGCCGAGGCGCTGATACGCTGGCGCCGCCCCGGCCACGGCATGGTCTCGCCGGCCCTGTTCATCCCCCTGCTGGAAGAAACGGGGCTGATCGTGCGCGTCGGTAACTGGGTGCTTGACGAAGCGTGCAGGAAGATCAGCGAGTGGGGCGCCAGCAGCATCGGGCCCGTGCACCTGTCGGTCAACGTGTCGGGTATCCAGTTTTTCGTCGGCGGCCTGGAAGAGGAGGTGCTCAAGGCGATCCGCAAATACGATATCGCGCCCGAGCTGCTGGAGCTGGAGCTGACGGAAAGCTCGCTCATGTCGAACGCCGAGGAAACCATCGCCGTGCTGCGCAACCTGAAGGCGCTGGGCATCCAGATTTCCATCGATGATTTCGGCACCGGCTATTCGAGCCTGGCCTACCTGAAGCGCTTCCCCATCGACAAGCTGAAGATCGATATCGCCTTCGTGCGCGAAGTGACCAGCAATCCGGACGACGCGGCCATCGTGCTGGCCATTATCAGCATGGCGCACAGCATGAAGCTGGAAGTGATCGCCGAAGGCGTGGAAAACGATGCGCAGCTGGCCTATTTGCGGCGCCACGGCTGCGACGAGATGCAGGGGTATTACTTCAGCCGTCCCGTGCCGCACGAGGAATTCGAACAGATGCTGATGGGCGGCAAGCTGTTGCAGGCGCCGCAGGATGCCGGTGGCGAAGAGCAGCAAACCTTGCTGATCGTCGACGACGACGTCTTCATGCTCGATGTGCTCAGCGACTTCCTGGCGCAGGACGGCTACCGCATCCTCACGGCGCAGACGGCCGCCGAAGGCTTCGACATCCTGGCGCGCCACAAGGTGCAGGTGATCCTGTGCGACCAGTGCATGCCGCTCATGAGCGGCACCGAATTCATGGAGCGGGTCAAGCACCTGTGTCCCGACACCTTCCGCATCATGCTGTCGGCTTTTGCCGACCTGACGCCCATCATGGCGGCCATCAACCGCGGCGCCGTCGACCGCTTCTATACCAAGCCGTGGAAAGGCGCCGTGCTGCGCGAGAATATCCGCGAAGGCTTCCGCCTGCACAAGCTGCTGCATGGCCAGGTGAAGGCGGCGGCCTAGGTTCTGGCCGCCACGTGCGCTGGCGCACCTTGAGCAGCCGTTTTCTATCGAATTAGACCCCCGTCTCTAGTTTTGCTCACTAGAATAAAATGCATCCATGAAGTGGCATGGCCTTTCACATGACGGGAGCTGGCGATGGTGAAGAAATTGAAGGAACCGACGGAAGACAAGGAATTGGCAAGCGCCGTGCGCTCGTCCGCGCAGCAGATCTGGCAAGCGGGCCTCGGTGCCTTTGCCAAGGCGCAGGAAGAGGGCGGGCGCGTGTTTTCCAAGCTGGTAAAGGAAGGCACGGAATTCCAGAAGCGCGCCGAAGACAAGGTGGCCGGTGTCAGCGACAGTGTCAGCAAGCTGGCCGATGGCGTGGGCAAGCAGGCCAGCGGCTCCTGGGACAAGCTGGAACAGGTGTTTGAAGAGCGCGTCGCGCGCGCCCTGGCCACCATCGGCGTGCCCACGCAACAGGACCTCGCCGCGCTGCACGCGCAGATCGATGCCTTGAGCCGGCAAGTGGCGGCGCTGTCGGCCAAGGCCGCGCCGGCGCCCAGGCCGAAGGCTGCGGCCAAGCCCGCCTTGAAGGCGGCGCCGAAAGCCGCACCGAAAACCGCGCCAAAAACCGTACCGAAAACGGCCGTCGCCAAGGCCACGGCCAAGCCGGCAGCCAGGGCCGCGCCGCGCGCCGCAGCCAAACCGGTGAGCAAGCCGCTGAGCAAACCGGCGGCGAAGAAAAAAGCGCCGGCCGCCTGAGCTGACGCCGCATTCCTCCAGCCTGCTCGCGCAGGCTTTTTTTTGCCTGGGTTTTTCGCCGGCGGCCAGGGGCGGAGTGTTTCATTATGGCTATTTTAGGTGGTATGCTTGAGGCAGAACACAGAGAGATTGCCCGCCATGCTACAAAAAGCACCACGCCGTACCCGCGAACGCATCCTGGAGTTGTCGCTGCGCCTGTTCAATGAGTTTGGTGAGCCGAATATCACGACGACCGTGATTGCGGAAGAGATGAACATTTCGCCCGGCAACCTGTATTACCACTTCCGTAACAAGGACGACATCGTCAATTCGATCTTCGTCCAGTTCGAGGCGGAAATCGAACGCATCCTGACCGTGCCCGACGGTCGCCGCTCGAATATCGAGGATGTCTGGCTGTATTTGCACCTGATGTTCGAACTGATCTGGCGCTACCGCTTTTTCTATCGCGACCTCAATGATTTGCTGTCGCGCAACCGCAAACTGGAATTGCACTTCAAGCTGATCCTGGCGCACAAGATCAAGGTGGCCACGCAGCTGTGCGAAGACTTGCGCAGCGAACAGTCGCTGGAAGCGTCGGACATGGAAATTGCTGCGATGGCGACGAATATGGTGGTTGTCGCCACCTACTGGCTGTCGTACGAGTATGTGCGCAATCCGCGCAAGTACAGCGAGCAGCAATCGATGTCCGATGCGCTGGCGCGCGGCTGCTACCAGGTGCTGTCCCTGATCGGCCCGTATCTGCGCAATGAAACGCATTTGCTGTTTCGCAAACTGTCGGAAGAGTATGTGACGAAACTCAAGAACGACTGACGCGGCTGCTGGCGCCACGTCGCTATTTACAGGAGAGATATATGGCTTGGAAACAATTCCCCTATCCGGACGAGGCATATGTCTACACGCCGCAAACCCTGGAAGCGGCCTGGGCGCGCCTGCATGCGGGTGACGTGGAACCCTTTCCCACGCACTCTGCGCTGGTGCAAGCCTGGCTGGCCTTCCATGCGGGCGACTTCGAGCGCGCCGTGAAGCTGGGCCTGGCCGTCGGCGTGCCCGGCTATGCGGTGGCGCACAAGGCGACCTGCATCTACGCCACGCACCTGGAAGTGGACGACAGCCGGAAACTCGACATGTACGAAGAAGTCGCGGAGCGCTGCGAGCGCCAGCAGAGCGAGCAGCCGGACAATCCGGCCGGCTACTACTGGCATGCCTACAGCCTGGGCCGTTATGCGCTGGGCACGTCCGTCGTCAAGGCCCTGGCGCAGGGCATGGGCGCGCGCGTGCGCAACAGCCTGGACCGCACGATGACGGTGGCGCCCATGCATGCGGAAGCGCATATCGCGTTTGGGATTTATCATACGGAAATTATCGACAAGGTCGGCGCCATGATAGGCAGCCTGACCTACGGCGCCAACAAGGAAGACGGTTATCAGCACTTCAAGACGGCACTGGCCCTGACGCCGTATTCGGCGCTGGCGCACAGCGAATATGCGCGCGCCTTGAATATGCTCGACGGAAAGAAAAAGCTGGCGGAAGCGCTGGCACTGTATGAAAAGGCGGCCGAGTGCGAGGCACTGGACGCCAAGGAGCGCCTCGAGGTCGAGGCGGCGATCGATGAATTGAAAGGGTAGGGATTACTGTGATCAAGGCTTTATGTGTGTACTGTGGCGCCAATGCGGGCGTCTCGCCGGACTATGCCGTAGCGGCGCGCGAACTGGCGCGCGTGCTGGTGGCGGAAAATATCTCGCTCGTATATGGCGGTGGCAAGGTGGGCCTGATGGGCGTGATCGCCGATGAAGTGCTGCGCCTGGGCGGCGAAGTGACGGGCGTGATTCCCACCCAGCTGGTCGAGCGCGAAGTGGGCCACACGGGCTTGACGCGCCAGTTCATCGTGAAGGACATGCATGAGCGCAAGGCGATGATGGCCAGCCTGTCTGACGCCTTCATCGCCATGCCCGGCGGCTATGGCACCCTGGAAGAGCTGTTCGAGATGCTCACGTGGGCCCAGCTGGGCCTGCACGCCAAGCCCATCGGCTTGCTCAATGTCGACCGTTTCTATGATGGCTTGATCGCTTTCGTGCAAAACGGCAAGGAACAGGGTTTTATCCGCCCGCAGCACGCGGCGTTCCTGAATGCCGACGCCGATCCTGCCGCGCTGGTGCAGCGCCTGAAGGAGTGCGCGCCGTAATCTTTCCTCATAGAAATTGACAGGGAGCCATGCACTGCGCAGTGCATGGCTTTTTTTATTTCCACACGGGAAAATTGATCGCGCTCAATGATTCAATTGATAAATATATGTCCATAATATTTCTCTCTATGCATGTTATTTTGAAAATGAAGATGCTTTTTAATTATGGTTGTGGTCTACTTGTCCTGTTCAAAAGTTAGGACTATCGGACACCCGTGAGCGCGACAAGACTCCTAAAAAACGGTGCCGAGCCATTTCAAGTTGCCACAGCCACGCTACTTCATCATCTCGAAAGGATGCTATTTTGAAACCTATGACCCTCTTGCGCGCGACCGCTGTCGCCGCCATTCTTGCAGCCGCTGGCGGTGCTCAGGCGCAGACGACGACGATCGGCTTCGATTCGCTCGAACATCCCGGCTACTTTGGTTCCGTATTCAATTCCTACTCCGAAGGCGGCTATAACTTTGACAGCAGCTTCCTGGGCCTGTTGAGCTCGGCACATCAGGATAGCTTCGCCTATGCCGGCTCGGCCGGCCTGGGTGCGACAGCCCTGTCGACAACGACCTTGTCGCGCGCCGATGGCGCCGCTTTCT
Organism: Janthinobacterium sp. SUN128; assembly: GCF_030587275.1. Taxonomy (NCBI): domain Bacteria; kingdom Pseudomonadati; phylum Pseudomonadota; class Betaproteobacteria; order Burkholderiales; family Oxalobacteraceae; genus Janthinobacterium; species Janthinobacterium sp. SUN128. The sequence continues at coordinate 298,676 of NZ_JAPWHY010000001.1, forward strand.
CGCTGAGCTCGATCAGCCTGGCCGATTTCGTGAGCTTGCCTGGTTCCTTCGATGTGACCTTTGTCGGCCACCAAGTGGGCGGCGGCACGGTGACCCAGACCTTCAGCCTTGGCGGCGGCCACACCTTTGCCGATTACACGTTTACGGGTTTCAGCAATCTGCTGTCGGCATCGTGGAAGGAAGGCGCCTTGCACACCTTCCAGGTTGACAATATCTCCGCCACTGTCAGCGCCGTACCGGAACCGGCCACCTACGGCATGCTGCTGGGCGGACTGGGCCTGCTGGGCTTCATGCTTCGCCGCAAGAACGCTGCCTGAGCCTGAACATGGTGCCGGCCATGCCGGCGCATACGTAAACAATGCCGCCCAGTGGATGCCGGGCGGCATTGTTACGTGGACTTCATGACCCTGACTTCATGACCACAGGCGCTGGCCTGACAGGTCGAGCTGGGTCAGGTACAGGCGCACGTCGAATTCATACTGGTGGTATTGCGGTTCCATATACGTGCACAGCTTGTAGAACGCCTTGTCATGCTGCTTTTCTTTTACATGCGCCAGTTCGTGCACGGCGATCATGCGCAGGAATTCCAGCGGCACTTCCTTGAACATGGTGGCCACGCGGATTTCATGCTTGGCTTTGAGCTTGCCGCCCTGCACGCGCGAGATCGAGGTATGCAAACCCAGCGCATGCTGGATCACATGGATCTTGCTGTCGAACGCCACCTTGTTGATGGGTTCGGCATTGCGCAGGAATTCATTCTTCAAGTCCTGCACATACTGGTATAACGCCTTGTCGTTGCGCACATCGTGCGCGTTCGGATAGCGTTTCAACAGGACGTCGCCCAGCTTGTCTTGCGCGATCAGTTGCTGCACTTGCGCTTGCGTTTGTTCGGAATAGGCGCTCAGGTATTTCAGGGATGGCTGCATGCGGGGAAGGGCGGGGCGGGGCGCGGAGGTGTCGGTAAGGCGAGAATGTACCATACCGCCGCGCCCCGCGCTGCGCCAGCCCTTGCGCGGGGCCGCCGGGGCCGTCCCATGCCTTCGTCAAGCCGGGCTGTCCGGGTAATCCCGGTCAGCCCGGATCAGCCCTTGTCGTCTTCTTCCTTGCCACCCTGCCGGCCAGTGTTGCCGCTGCGCGCCGACGTGCCGCCGCGGTTTTCATTGGCGCGCTGGGCCGATTGCCGGCTTTCGCCACCCTTGCGGCCTATTTCCGCCATGTGTACACGGTTGCGGCTGACGGCTTCGCCGCCTTTCTGCCCGGCCCGGCGTGCTTCTTCCGAGTCGAATTCATGCGCCGTGCCCTTTTGATGGGCTGCCTGGCCGCCCTTGCTGGCGATTTCGCGTTGCTGCTCCTCGTTCATGGCGGCAAAGCCGCGCTTGCTCGTGCCTTTGGCGCTGCCCGATTCGCTGGCTTTCTGGCTGCTGCCAGCGCCTTTGCCCTGCTCATTACCTTGATTGTTAGCCATGTCGCTCTCCTTGCTATCGAGTGGGGGTCCAGTGTTCAACTCACGTGTTTAACTCAAGTCTTCAATGCGCCTGATCGGATTGCCTGTGGCCGGCGCCATCGCGGTGGCCCGTGGCGTGCATTTTTTCGATCATTTCACGCTGGCGCTGCGTGGCTTTTTCCGTTTCCTCGGCCGTCTTGCGCACCACTTCGTCAGCGAAGGCCACGGCCGTGCGGCTCGCTTCGGGCAGGTGGTTCTCTGCCGTGCGGTTCATCTCGACATTGGCGTTGGCGACGAGGTTGCCGAGTTGCTGCTGGTACTGGCGCAGCTTGTTGCTGCCCGGCTGCAGCTGGGCAGCAGCCAGCGACATGAACTCGCCCGTGTCGCGCGCGCACAGCAGTTGCTGGCTGGCGTTGCTCCATTCCTGCAGCAAGTCTTGCGCCAGCCGCAGATGCAGCTCGCTCAGTTGCTGCGCCGTATCGAACATCTTGCGCGATAGTTCCGTGGCGAAATTGCACTGGGCCTCCAGATGGGACTTCAGGGCGGGGCTGAAACTGGGGGACATACTGGTTGTGAACATGTTCTACCTCAATGAAAAGCGGATCCAGGAAACACCCGGTGTACCGGATGCGGCGTATGGTGCAACAAGCAAAGGGATAGACGCCGGATGGTGTGCCAGGTTCCACGCCAGATGGCGGTTTGGCGCGAGAATGGGGCCTGGCAGGGGGAAAAACGCGATGGTTTTGCGCCAGATCAAATGAACGTGAATCAGCTTGCCGCCGCCGGCAGCCATGCTGCTTGTGTGGAAAATGCAGGTTTACAGGCCCGGCCGTGCGACAATAGCCGGCTCGCGGCAGCGCAGCCGATGGCCGGCGCGCGTGGCTGAGCCGAGCATAGCCCACCTTTTTTGCCTTATTCCGCGACCATGACGCATCCCGAATACATCCTGACCCTGTCCTGCCTGGACCAGCGCGGCATCGTGCACCGCGTGTCCGGCTTCCTGGCCGAACGCGGCTGCAACATCCTCGATTCCGCCCAGTTCGGCGACCAGGAATCCCAGCTGTTCTTCATGCGCGTGCATTTCGCGCTGGAAGACGGCGCCGTCAGCGACGCCCAGTTGCGCAGCGACTTCGCCGACCTGTCGCAAGCCATGCAATTGAACGGCCCCTTCCACGGCCAGCTGCACGATGCGCGCGTCAAGCCGCGCGTGATGCTGATGGTGTCGAAGATCGGCCATTGCCTGAACGATTTGCTGTTCCGCTACAAGAGCGGCTTGCTGAACGTGGAAATTCCCGCCATCGTGTCGAACCACATGGAGTTCTACCAGCTGGCGGCCAGCTACAATATTCCCTTCCATCACCTGCCGCTGGCGGCCGGCGCGCCGGAAGCGGCCAAGCTGGCGCAGGAAGCGAAGATCATCGACTTGATGGACACGCACAAGATCGACCTGGTGGTGCTGGCCCGCTACATGCAGATCCTGTCGCCGGGCCTGTGCCAGGCGCTCGATGGCCGCGCCATCAATATCCACCATTCCTTCCTGCCCAGCTTCAAGGGCGCCAAGCCGTATGCGCAGGCGCATCACCGCGGCGTCAAGCTGATCGGCGCGACGGCCCACTTCGTCACGGGCGACCTGGATGAAGGCCCGATCATCGAGCAGGACGTCGAGCGCGTCGACCATGCGATGGATGCCGAAACCCTGACGGCCATCGGCCGCGACGTCGAGTGCGTGGTGCTGGCGCGCGCCGTGAAATGGTTCGTCGAGCACCGCATCCTGAAAAATGGCGACAAGACCGTGGTTTTCCGCTGATACCTTCGCCCGTACAATATTGACATCCACTTTACCGAGACAGAAACACGATGGCCCTCAAAGCAACAATTTTCAAAGCCGATCTGCAGATCGCCGACATGGACCGCAATTACTACCAGGATCACGCGCTGACCCTGGCGCGCCACCCGTCCGAAACGGACGAGCGCATGATGGTGCGCCTGCTGGCGTTTGCCATCCACGCCGACGAGGCGCTGACCTTCACCAAGGGCCTGTTCGATACGGAAGAACCGGACCTGTGGCAGAAAGACTTGACGGGCGCCATCCAGCTGTGGATCGAAGTGGGCCAGCCGGACGAAAAGCGCATCCTGAAGGCCTGCGGCCGTTCGGAACAGGTGATCGTCTATAGCTATGGCGCAACCAGTCACATCTGGTGGAAGCAGATCGCGAATAAACTGGAACGGGCGAAGAACTTGACCGTGATCAACTTGCCATCCGAGGCGGCGCAAGACATGAGCAAGCTGGCGCAGCGCAGCATGCAGCTGCAATGCACGATCCAGGATGGCCAGATCTGGCTGACGGACAGCGTCAACACGGTCTTGATCGACCGCGAACCGGTGAAGCCGGCCCGCTGATTTTTACCGTTTGCAACGCAAAAAGCCCGGATCGCTCCGGGCTTTTGTCATTGCGGGCGCTTAGTTCGGCGCACTGCCCAGCCGCTTGATGCTGCTCGAACGCTGCATGCTGCGGCTGATGCGCGGATCGCCGTAGTAGCTGACTTCGCCCGAGCCGCCGATGCTGATGGTCAAGTCATCCTTGGCCCACACCTGCGCCTCGCCCGAGCCGCCGATGCTCACCTGCACCTCGCGTGCGGCCAGCTTGCCCGCCTGGATATTGCCCGAGCCGCCGATGGAGGCCGTCAGCTGCTCCGTCTTGCCGCTGGCCTTGAAGTTGCCGCTGCCGCCGATGGCCACGGAGACCTGGCGGCTGTCGAGGTCGCGCGCGTGGATGGAGCCGGAGCCGCCCACGTCGAAGCGCAGATTCTCGGCGCGCAAGCCCGTGGCCGTGATGTTGCCCGAGCCGCCCACGCTGATGCGTTCCACCTGGCGCGCCTGGATGACGATGCTCAGGCTGCTCTGGCGGAAGTTGGCGTTGCGCTTGGCGGGGCGGATGCGCAAGGTGCCGTTCTCCACCGCTGTTTCGATCAGCGGCAGGATATTGTCGTCGGCCTCGACGGTGACGCTGTCCGTGTTGCCGATACGCAATTCGACCGTGCCCGGCACGTTCAGCGCCACGGCATGGAAACTGCCCACTTCGCGCGTCTGCTTTTGCAGCTTGCCGCTGCCCTGGATGCTGTTGCCGGAAATCCAGTCGAGCGGCGACGCCAGCGCCGGCGCGGCCGGGATGGCCAGCGCGCAGGCGGCCAGCAGCAGGGTGGTCACGGCGCGGGCATGGCGGGCTTGGAAAATTGCGTGTGTCATTCTTGCTCCCTGTTTGGAATTGGACTGTGTGCATGGTATGCCAGCCGGCCAGGCTTGCGTACCGCGCTGCGACAGACTGCGCCAGCAGCGGCATGGAATGCAGGAGGATGCGACAGGATGGCATGAGGTATCATGCCGGTATTGGACATACGACGACCGGCTCGCGCCGCTCACACTACTGGAATTACATGCTGATCATCACCATCAAACAGGGCAAGGAAAAGAGCTTGCTGGGCCAATCGTGGATCTACGCGTCCGCGATTGAAAAAGTCGAGGGCAAGCCGCAGGAAAAAATGAAGCCGGGCTCGACGGCCATCGTGCAAAGCTCGTCGAAGCAGTTCATCGCCCGTGCCGCCTACAATTCGAAGTCGCAGATCCGCGCGCGCATCTGGAGCTTCAAGGAAGACGAACCGGTCGACCATGCGCTGATCAAGCGCCGCGTCAAGGTCGCCATCGAGAAAAAACTGCCAGCCATCAAGAAGGCGGGCGAAAACCAGCTGTTGACCCTGATCAAGGGCGAAGACGAGGGCTTGCCCGGCCTGGTGGTGCAGCTGTTCGGCGGCGTGCAAGGCTACCTGATCTGCGAATTCAACGCCGGCGGCGTCGATGCGTGGAAAGTGGCCATCGTGCAATCGCTGATGGCGTCCACCGGTTGCGTGAACGTGTACGAGCGCTGCGACGACCTGATGCGCAAGGGCGAAGGCTTGCCCCTGATCGACGGCGCCCTGGCCGGCGAAGAGCCGCCCGATGAAGTCATGTTGACGGACAACGGCGTGCGCTATGCGCTGGATTTGAAGACAGGACACAAGAGCAAGTTCCGCTGAGAATTGCTGCTTGACGTGAAAAAACCGGCGCTGGCCGGTTTTTTATTGGCTTACGCCATGAACACACTGGCGGGAACATTGAACCGTTGTGTCAGGGCCTTGATCTGCCGAACATTCAATGCGCGCTTGCCGTTGAGTATTTCAGAGACGACGCCCTGGGTGCCAACTTCCGGCAGGTCGGATTGCGTCAGTGCATGCTGTTCCATCAACAGGCGCAGTGTCGCGGCAGGCGAGACGGCGGCAGGCGGAAAATGCTCCTGATCGTAGTCGCCGATCAGCCGGCCGATACTGTCAACCAGACCGGCCAGCGGATGCTGTTCCTCGGCCGCCCCGGCGTCCAGCAGATGATGCAATACGCTGACAGCCTGTTCATAAGCGGCCGCATCAGGAATTGCCTGCAGAGGAACGAGCTTGGACAGGGCTTGATAGTGGACAGTGATTTCCGTAATCATTTCACGATGCATCAAGGTTTCCATGCGTCGTACTCCTTATGCGTCAATACTTCCCGGATGAATAGCAGCTGGCGATTGAAGTGAATCGCGGCGATGATCCGGTACTTGTTGCCGCCGATATTAAAAACATAGTAATCACCGACGCGATCGGTGGCGTTAAATGTCGACTTCAGCACGGCGAAATTGGCAAACGGACGCGATTCGATGATCTTGCGCCACGCTTGCATGGGTTCGCCCGCCAGCGGGTGTTTTCTGGCGAAATCCATCAAAGCCTTGTTGGCGACGATGCGCATATGTCAAAGCGATGCCGTGACGAAGTGATATCGTGATGTAGAGATTATCTCAATTTGAGATAATCGTCAAACGGCGCTACTCTAGCGGCACGCTGCGGTACTTGTTCACTTCCAGCGCAGAAACCGCCGGCGCATCATTGCCCCACGACGCGCGCAGATAGGTCACCACGGCCGCCACTTCCGCATCATCCATGACGGGGCCGAACGGCGGCATGCCGTAGGGGCGCGGGTTGCCGCGGGTTCCGGGCGCGAAGCCGCCGTTGAGCACGAGCCGGATGGCGTTGACGGCCGACTCCGTCGTCAGCGCGCGATTGCCGGCCAGCGGCGGGTAGCCGGGCGGCACGCCCTTGCCGTCGGCCTGGTGGCAGCTCGCGCATTGCGCCTCATACAGTTTCGCGCCCAGGGCCAGTTGCTGCCGGGCTTGCTCCGACGTGTCGCGCGGCGCCCGTCGTGCGGGCTGCGCGGGGCCGGGCAGGCTTTTCAGGTAGACGGCCATGGCCTGCACGTCGGCATTGCTCATGTGCTGCAAGCTTTGCCGTACCACCTCGGCCATGGGGCCGAAGACGGTGGCGCGCGGCGACACGCCCGTTTGCAGCAATGCCACGATATGCGCCGTGTCCCAGTCGCCGAGGCCCGCTTCCGCGTCCGACGTCAGCGACGGCGCGTACCAGCCCAGCACGGGGATCAGGCCGCCCGACAGGCCGTCATCGCTGCCGCCCAGCGTCGTGCGGCTGCTATGGCAGGCGCTGCAGTGGCCCAGGCCCTGTACCAGGTAGGCGCCGCGGTTCCATTCCATGCTTTGCGTCGTGAGCGGCTGGTACACGCCCGGCTTGAAGTACAGGGCGCGCCAGGCGGCCAGAGCGATCTGCTGGTTGTAGGGGAAGCGCAGCGCGTGCGGCGCGTTCGCCTGCTTGTGCGGCGGCACGCTCTGGAAATACGCATACAAGGCATCGCTGTCCTCGCGCTTTACCTTGGTGTAGCTGGTGTAGGGAAAGGCCGGATACAGCAGCCGGCCATCCTTCGACTTGCCGTTGTGGATGGCGCGCCAGAAATCGTCGGCCGTCCAGCTGCCGATGCCCGTTTCCTTGTCGGCCGTGATGTTGGGCGAGAGCACCTTGCCGAACGGCGTCTGCAAGGCGCGTCCACCGGCATACGGCACGCCGCCGCGCGTCGTGTGGCAAGCCATGCAGTCGCCCGCCTTGGCCAGGTAGGCGCCGCGCGCGACCAGCTGTTCCTGGTTCAGGGGGCTGGCCACGGCGGGCGGGCCCGGATCGTCGTCAGGGTACAGTGCGAATTTGGCGCCAGCCGCGCCGATGGCGACGATGGCGGCTGCGATCATCCATTTTTTCATGGCGCCACCTGCGCGGCGGAGCCCGGCACGCCGCCGCAATGCAGCGGCAAGGGCAGGGCGATGCTGCTGGCGGGGCGCGCGTCGGCCGATGCCACTTGCGTGCCCAGCCAGGCCGAAACGGCGCCCACGTCCGCGTCCGACAGGCGCTGCGCCACCTGCGCCATGCAGTCGGGCGCATGGGCGCGGCGGATGCCGTTCTTCCAGGCGCCCAGCTGGGCGTTGATATAGTCGCGCGGCAAGCCCAGCAAGCCGGGGATGGCGGGCGCCACGCCAGCCAGCTGCTGGCCATGGCAGGCGATACAGGCGGGAATCTTTTTGCCGGCATCGCCTTGCAGCACCAATTGTTTGCCCCGCGCCAAGGCTGTCGTGCCGGCGCTGCTGGGCTGGGCCGGCGGCGGGGCCGGGTGCTGTACCGCAAAATACTCGGCAATTTCGCGCAGGTAATCGTCCGGCAAGTGTTCGACCATATAGTTCATCAGCGGATACTGGCGCCGTCCCTCGCGAAAGTTCAGCAACTGGTTATACAGGTAGCCGGCCGGCTTGCCGGCGATGCGGGGAAAGAAGGCGTCGTGGCGCTCCTGTTGCGCATGACAGGCCGTGCACGCCTTGATGCGCTGTTCCAGGCTGTCGTGGCTGGCTGAGATGGCGGCGGGCGCGGCCAGCGTCATGCCGGGCAGTGCGACGGCCAGGGCCAGGGTCAGCACCGGCACGAGGGGGAAATGCAGTAGCATGGAAAGTCGCATGGGAAATGGCATGGGAAATGAGCTGTCTCGTCGGTCGGGATGGCGTGCCGGTGTTGCTGCCCGGATGTTGTTACCCTAGCATATACCGGGTGCTGTCACTGTGACAGGATCAGTTGTGCAATAAAACTACGGATCAGTTTGAGGAGCAGGGTTGAAACGATATGAGGAATTGGCGGAGGAAGTCGCCGCCATGATCAGCGCGCAGTTGTTGCTGCCTGGCGATAAGTTGCCCTCCGTGCGCCAGCAGCATGCGCGCAGGGGCGTGAGCCCGTCGACGGTATTCCAGGCCTACTATTTGCTCGAAGCGCGCGGCATGATCGTCTCGCGGCCCCGCTCCGGCTACTACGTGGCGCCGCAGCGCGCCGCGCTGGCGCCCGAACCGGACAGTTCCCATCCGCTCGACGCCAGCACCACCGTCGATGTCAGCGACCTCGTGTTCGAGGTGCTGGGCGCCGTGGGTGCGCGCGATATCGTGCCCTTCGGTTCGGCTTTTCCCAGCCCGCATCTGTTTCCGATGGAACGGCTGGCACGGGCCGTGTCGGCCAGCATGCGCCGCCTCGATCCCTGGAGCACCGTCACGGATTTGTCGCAGGGCAATGCGGAGCTGCGCCGCCAGATCGCCCTGCGCTACCAGCTCGACGGCGTACTCGTGTCCAGCGACGACATCGTCATCACGAATGGCGCGCTGGAAGCGCTGAACCTGTGCCTGCAAGCCGTCACGCGGCCCGGCGACACGGTGCTGATCGAGTCGCCCAGCTTCTATGCGTGCCTGCAGGCGCTGGAACGGCTGGAACTCAAGGCGGTGGAAATTGCCACCAGTCCGCGCGACGGCGTCGACCTGGCGGCGCTGGAAGAGTTGCTGCAGCGCCACCAGCCCAAGGCATGCTGGCTGATGACGAATTTCCAGAATCCCCTGGGTAGCCTGATGCCGCCGGAAAAGAAGCGCGCGCTGGTCGAGCTGCTGGCGCGCCATGGCGTGCCGCTGATCGAGGATGACGTGTATGGCGAGCTGTACTTTGGCAAGCAGCGTCCAGGCCTGACGAAAAGCCATGACGGCGCGGGTCTGGTGATGCATTGCAGCTCGTTTTCCAAGACCCTGGCGCCCGGCTTTCGCCTGGGTTGGGCCGTGGCGGGCCGCTACGCGCGCCAGGTCGAGCGCTTGAAACTGACCACCAGCCTGTCGGCGCCGATACCGCTGCAGATGGCGCTGGCCGACTACCTGGCGCAGGGCGGCTACGACCGCCATTTGCGCCAGCTGCGGCTGACCCTTGCGACGCAGCAAAGTACCATGCTGCAAGCCATTGCCGTGCATTTTCCGCCCGGCACGCGGGTCACGCGGCCGCAGGGCGGCTATTTCGTCTGGGTGGAAATGCCGGCCGGTATCGATGCGCTGGCCCTGCACCGCAGCGCGCTGGCGGCCGGCATCAGCATCGCGCCCGGTCCCATTTTTTCCGCCACGCGCGCATTTCGCCACTGTATTCGCCTTAATTACGGCCACCCCTGGAGCCCGCAGCTGGAAGAAGCCATCGCCACCCTGGGGCGGCTGGCGCTGGCGGCGGCATAGCGTAGAACAAAAAAAGTCCCTGGCGACAGCAAGTGTTTCATTTCAAAAAGAAATATTGCTGTTATATTGGTGTATCTATAACTAATGATGGGAATGATAATGGATAACACGCAGCCGGAAGTGGGTCGTACGCAAGATACGACGATCGCCATTCTGTCCCATGTTGGCGGCCTGTTCACCAGCTGGGTGGCGCCGCTGATCATTTATTTGATCAAGAAGGACGATGCGGATAAATTCTCGGCCGAGAACGCCCGCGAAGCGCTGAATTTCCAGATCACCCTGATCATCTGGTATTTCGCCTGCTTCATCCTGTCGTTCGTGCTGATCGGCCTGTTCCTGTTCTGGATCGTGGCGCTGGCCAACCTGGTGTGCTCGATCGTCGCGGCCGTGAAGGCCAGCAACGGAGTCACTTACCGTTATCCCCTGACCTTGCGGCTCGTCAAATAAAACTGCGTCGGCCGCCGGGTTTCAGCCCGGGCGGCCGGGCAGTATCAGGAATGCGGCAAAGCCGGGCGCCACCGCGGTGGCGGCGCCTGTTTCGTGCGACCACAGCACGACCACCGGTTCACCGGTCGGCCCCGTTTGTGCATAGTCAAAACAATAGTAATCGCCCGTGCCGAACTGGGCGAAGGGCAGCAGGCTACTGGCGTTGTTGCCGCTGTCGCCCATACTCTCCAGCCATTCCTGCCAGCCTTCGCGGTAGTGGCGCGTGATCGATTCCCACGTCTTGCGCGCATGGTCCGCGTCGTAGACGGGAAATATAGTCAAGGCGCCCAGCGCGCGGCCATTGTTCGCCAATAACCATTGCACATGGGACGCGGGCAGTTCGCGCCCCAGCGCCTGTTCGGCGGCGGCGATCGCGTCAAGCGTGGTGCCGATGGACTTGCTCTTGTTCATGCTGTGGAAGGCGCGCCGGCTCAGGCGGCGATGGGTGGCGGGGCCGGTGGCGTGCTGGCGCGCGGGGCTTTTTGCGGCGCGACTTTGCCGCCGTCGGCGATCCAGCGGCGGTACACGCGCAGGGCCACTTGCGCATCGTCGGCCGCGTACAGGATCTGCTTTTCCGTCAGGCGCGACGTGGCCCAGTTGGTGGTGGAGATCTTTTTCGATTTCTGCAGGTGCAGGCCGAAGAACTTGGCCACGGCCGTCTTCGCGCCCAGGTCGTTGCGCTGGCCGCCGCGCAGGGCGACGGACAGGTCGAGCACCTGGGCCGGGGCGATGCCCAGCTTGTTGCGCAGGCGCTTGACGTCGTCGGACAGGCCAAAACCCACTTTCAGGGTGGTGGTCGATTCGAGGATGGCTTTCAGTTCGGCCAGGGCCGGCGCCGGCGTGCTGCCCACCTGGAACAGGTAGGCGATGTCGTCGGTGGCCAGCTGGATCAGATGGGGGCCCGTGGAGGATTCGCCCTTCACAAAAGTCGGCTTCGATTCCGTATCGAAGCCGATGGCGTCCGCTGCCAGCAGGGCGGCCATGGCCGCTTTTGCATCATCGCTGGTGCGTACCAGCTTGACGTGGTCGAGGGCAATGCCTTGATAGGGGGGCAGTGGCGGTGCGGCAGCTGTGTCCATGAAACCGGATCAGCCTTTGCGCGAGAATTTCGCGGTCAGCTGATTCAGTTTTTCCAGGCGCAAACGGCTCGCTTCTTCCGCGGCGGCCGCGTCGCGCTCGGCTTTCTTGCGCTCGGCTTCCTTCTTGAAGCGTTGCTGCAATACTTGCGTGGCGTGGTCGCGGTGGGTTTGCGTCACTTCCGCGCCGGCGGTGCCGTCGAGGTCGTAGCGTACCTTGGCTTTTTCCATCACGCGCAGGTAGCGCAGCGAACCCGTGTGGATGCCCAGCGCCGTGCGCATCAGCTTGCGGTCCAGGTCCGGCAGGCGCGCCAGGATCTGCTTGTCGATACCGATCGACAAGGGCAGGCAATCGCGGAATGGCGGGAATTGCTCCTGGAACTGCTTCAGCAGGGCGCGCGCGGTCAGGCCGGCAGGTGCCGGCGTGGTCGCTGCGGCCGGTGCCGCCGCTGGGGCTGCATCGACTGGCGTGTCAGGAGTGGTGGCTTGCTGGTCTGGCGTGGAGCTGGTCATCGACATCATTGGTTGGGCTATAAAAGGGGAGCATAGCACGCGCCACAGGCAAGTGCATTGTCTTTTTTGGCAACTTGCGCTGCGATCTGCCTGCGCGTGGCTGGCCGTGCCAAGCGCGAAATGCGGGAAATGTGTATAATGTCGGCTTGCGCTGATGACTGGACCCCGTATTTGACGGTCTGGCTCAGGTGTGCAGGGGATAGGAGCAGTGCGGTGCAGGGCCACGATTATTGATATTTTTGATATCAGATATTTTGTTTATCAATTATCCAGATAACTGGCCTTCGTGCATAATCTTGCTCTCCGCTGTGTCTTCACTGAACAACAATAGATTCAAGCCCGTTCTGGTACGGGCTTTTTTTCATTCCGCAATGTACATCGCTTATTTATCTGACCCGGCTTCGGCCCCGCCGCTCCCCATGACGGATGCGCGGGCTTTGAACGTCCCGATAGACAGGCGCCGCTGCCGTTAACACGGCAGCCGCAACAATACGCTCCATCGAGTCCGGTTTCGCAGGCTTAGGTGGAATCATTCACTTCGCGCCGACACCATCTGGTCTCGCATTAAGAGATATCTCATGAAGAATACGCCAAAAACTTTAACGTTGTCCGCCAAGGCGCCACGCCCAGCTGCGGCGCCACTTGCCGTACCCAAAACGACTTTATCTTACTTCATCGATAATGCGCAAGCGAATCCGGAAGCCACCGTCACGACGGCGCCGACCGTCGTCACCGTGGTGAAGAAAAGCCGCTCGCGACTGGCTGCAGTACCACCGGCCGAGTCGGCTGCGGAAGCGGCCGTCAGCGCACCAGCCGCCGAAGCTGTTGCCGATGTGGCAGAGGCTGCCGAAGCCGCACCGGCGAAAACCCCAAGCGTGAAGATCGCTCCCGGCGCCAAGGCCCCGGCCGCGCCGCGCAAGGTCAGCGAAAGCGCCGCCACGAACAAGGTGGTGACGGCAGCCCGTTCGAAAGTCGTGCGCGCCAAGCCTGAAGCGGCGCCCGTGACCATCATCACCGGCGCGCAAGTGGTCAGCAAGACCACGGACGCCGATGCCCTGGCCGCCATCGATACCTCGAACTACTTCCTGCCCACCGTCAAGGTGCCGGGCCGCCGTGGCCGCAAACCGAGCGAATTCACGCCGGAAAACGATGAAGTGGCAGCGCTGAACGCCGTCGAACGCGCCGAACTGAAGGCCGTGTCGAAAGCGCGCGACCGCAAGGCCAAGGGCGGCCTGGCGGACGCACTGGGCGATCCGGAAGCATCGGCAGCGGACCTGGAACGCCGCCGCAAGCAGATCACGGGCTTGATCAACATGGGCAAGGAACGCGGTTTCCTGACCTATGCCGAGATCAATGACCAATTGCCGGAAAATATCATCGATCCGGAAGCGATCGAAGGCATCATCGCCACCTTCAACGACATGGGCATCGCCGTCTACGAGCGCGCCCCTGACGCGGAAAGCCTGTTGTTGACTGACAACGTCGCCACCGTCACCAGCGACGATGAAGTGGAAGCGGCTGCCGCGACCGCCCTGTCGACCGTCGACTCCGATTTCGGCCGCACCACCGACCCCGTGCGCATGTACATGCGTGAAATGGGCGCCGTGGCGCTGCTGACGCGCGAAGGCGAGATCGAGATCGCCAAGCGCATCGAAGGCGGCCTGAAGGACATGATCCAGGCGATTTCCGCCTGCCCCACCACCATCGGCGAAATCGTTGCGCTGTCGCAAAAAATCGCGCGCGACGAAATCAAGGTCGATGAAGTGGTCGACGGCTTTGTCGATTTGAACGAAAGCAATGCCCCGGCGCCCGCCGCTGCCCCCGCGCCTGCCGCCGCCAGCGGTGACGACGAGGAAGAGGAAGAAGAAGCCGAGGAAGAAGACGGCGACGCCAATGGCGGCGCGGCCGGTTTCTCCAGCGAACAGCTGGCCCAGCTGAAAAAGAATGCGTTGGAGAAATTCAACGTCATCTCGACGCAGTACGACAAGATGCGCAAGGCGCCCGAGGGTTACAACTCGAAAGCCTACATCAAGGCCCAGGAAGCCATTTCGCAGGAATTGCTGGGCATCCGCTTCACGGCCAAGGTCGTCGAAAAGCTGTGCGACACCCTGCGCGGCCAGATGGAAGAAGTGCGCCATATCGAGCGCGCCGTGCTGGAACTGTGCGTGAACAAATGCGGCATGCCGCGCGCCCACTTCATCAAGGTGTTCCCGGGCAATGAATGCGATCTGGAATGGGTCGACCGCGAAGTCGATTGCAAGTATCCGTACAGCGCCATCCTCAGCCGCAACGTGCCTGCCGTCAAGGAACTGCAAAAGAAGATGATCGACCTGCAAGCCCGCGTGGCCTTGCCGCTGGCGGACTTGCGCAAGATCAACAAGCAGATGGCTGCCGGCGAAAAGCGTGCCCGTCACGCGAAACGCGAAATGACGGTGGCCAACTTGCGCCTCGTGATCTCGATCGCCAAGAAATACATCAACCGCGGCTTGCAATTCCTCGACCTGATCCAGGAAGGCAACATCGGCTTGCTGAAGGCCGTCGACAAGTTCGAATACCGCCGCGGCTACAAGTTCTCGACCTACGCCACCTGGTGGATCCGCCAGGCCATCACGCGTTCGATCGCCGACATGGCCCGCACCATCCGCGTGCCGGTGCACATGATCGAAACGATCAACAAGATGAACCGCATCTCGCGCCAGATCATGCAGGAAACGGGCAGCGAGCCGGACCTGGCGACCCTGGCCGTCAAGATGGAAATGCCGGAAAACAAGGTACGCGAAATCATGAAGATCGCGAAAGAGCCGATTTCCATGGAAACGCCGATGGGCGAAGATGGCGATTCGCAACTGGGCGACTTCATCGAAGACAACACGACCCTGGCGCCGCTGGACGCCGCACTGCACGCGTCGATGCGCAACGTGATCAAGGAAGTACTCGATTCCCTGACGCCGCGCGAAGCGAAAGTGCTGCGTATGCGTTACGGCGTGGAAATGTCGAACGACCACACGCTGGAAGAAGTGGGCAAGCAGTTCGACGTGACGCGCGAGCGCATCCGCCAGATCGAAGCGAAAGCCATGAGCAAGCTGCGCCAGCCTTCGCGTTCGGACAAGCTGAAAACCTTCTTGACTCAAAATTAAGTAGTCAGCAGGTAATAAAAAAGGAGGCGTGAGCCTCCTTTTTTTACGCCCGTGCCGCGTGCGGCCTTACAGGAAATGCATGCGCTGGCCCGACACGCCGGCGCGGTGACGGCGCCGCAGCTGGTACAGCGCCACGCCGCTGGCGCCGAGGATGAAGGTGATGACCAGCCAGTCCAGCGGGGTGCGGCGCGGTGGCGGCGGTGGCGACGCTTGCGACGGCACGGCGAAGGCCTGGAATTTATGCCCCGTATAAATGGCGCCCACCACCAGCCCAGCATCCGTGATCTTGTTGGTCAGGTACAGGCCATCGTCGCGCCGGCGCACCGTCATCACGCCTTCCTTGTAGACAAAGGTCATCGGTTCGAAGCCGTTGATGCTGACGCTGCCGACCACGTGTCCGGCCGCGTTGACGGCCGTGGCGTAGCTGTCGCCCTGGCCGATCAGGGCGCCCAGGTCGAGCATGCGCTTGCCATCCCAGGCAAAGGCGTGCCAGCGGCGCTTCTCCGTTTCCGAAGCGCCCACGACCAGGCCCGCGTCATTGATGGCGGTGGCCGAGCTGATGCGTCCGCCGGGCAGGGTGCCGATTTCCTGCATGCCCGCGCCGGGGCGGTAGACGAAGGCGCGGCGGTAGCCGTCGCCGCGCTGCGCCGTGCCGACCACCACGCCATGGCTGTTCAGGCCGCTGGCATAGCTGCTGGCGCCGCCCAGGGTGCCCAGGTCTTGCAGGCTGTGGTCGGCTTTCGTGACAAAGGCGTGGAAATCGCCGCCGCTGGTATCGGCATAGCCGGCCACCTGGCCGCCGCGCGCGATGGCCGTGGCATAGCTGCTGGTGCCGCCCAGGGTGCCCAGGTCGCGCATGCCGCCCGCTGCGTCGTAGTGAAAGGCGTGCCAGGCGCCGCTGGCCGTCTGCGCCGAACCGACCACCACGCCATGGATATTGATGGCCTTGGTGAAGCCTTCGTCACCGCCCAGGGTGCCCAGCTCGCGGATGCGGCCATGCTGATACGTCACGGCGCGGCGCCGTCCTTCTTGCTCCATGATGATGCCGGCCACCAGGCCCGCCGGATTCAGGTCGGACGCGATGCTGCCATTGCCATCCCTTTCGCCAAAGCCGCGTTCGGCATAGAGGGTGGCGCTGGCGGTGGGGACGGCGGCCAGCAGGCACAGGCCGAGCAGTGGGGCGTGGAAGCGGGAGAACCGTGGCGGCATGATAGTTTCCTCAAAGAAAAAACTTACTATACTTTTCAATGTCGAGAATGCATACTTAATTTGCTACTGTTTTTGATAATTCCTGTGTTTCATCATGCCCGGCTGGCGCGCCTTTCCTCGCCTGCGGCAGGTGGATGGCCAGCACCGTGCCCCGGCCCGCCTGGCTGTCGATGCGCAGTTCGCCGCCCATCGCGTGGACGCGTTCGCGTATGCTTTTCAGGCCGAAGGCGGCCTTCTTGCCGTGGTCGTCCGGCTGCATGCCGATGCCGTTGTCGCTGATGCGCAGCACGATGGCATCCGTATCCTGCGCCAACGCCACCTTCACTTCGCTGGCCTGGGCGTGGCGCACGATGTTCGACAGCGATTCCTGCAGCACGCGGAAGATGGCCGACGTCTGGCGCTGGTCCAGGCCCAGGTCGGGCGCCTCGCTGTCGAGCGATAGCTGGTAACGGATGGCGCCGCGGCTTTCCATCTGGCGTATCAGCCATTCGGCCGCCGGGCCCAGCCCCAGTTCCAGGGTGCTGGGATGCAAGTCATTGATGATGGTGCGCACCGAGCGGATGGTGGCATCGATGGTGTCGAGCACGCGCTGGGCGTGGCGGTGCAGGCGCGGGTGGGTCTTGGCCGTGCGCGCATGCAGCAGCGACACATCGATGCGCAGCACCATCAGGTTCTGGCCCAGGTCGTCATGAATGTCGAGCGCGATGCGGCGCCTTTCCTCTTCCTTGATGGTTTGCTGGTGGTCGGTCAGTTCGCGCAGCTGGGCCAGGGTGCGCTGCAGGTTCTCCTCGTTGCGCTTGCTTTCCGTGATGTCGATGCCCATGGCGATGATCATCTGCGGCCGGCCTTGCGCGTCGAAGATGGGTTTTTTATGCGTCTGCAGCAGGCGGTTTTCCTGCAGCCGCGCATTCCATACCAATTCTTCGCGGATCACCACCTGGCGGCTGGCAAACGCTTCCTGGTCCGCCGCGTGGAATCCCTGGGTCTGGTCCGAGGGAAAGTGCTGCACGTCGCGTCCCTCGGCGATATCCTGGAATAGCACGCCCCATTGCTGCTCGCAGGCCTGGTTCATCAGCAGCATGCGCGAATCGGCGTCTTTCAGGAACAGCGACAGGGGCATCATGGAAATGATGTCCTGCAGCCGCTCTTCGCTGCGGGCCAGTGCCGCTTCCGTTTGCGCGCGCATGGCGATTTCCGCGGAGAGCTGGAGATTGACATCAAGCAGCTGCGCCGTGCGCAGGGCCACGCGGTTTTCCAGTTCCGCATGGGCGACGCTCAACGCGTGTTCCGCCCGCTTGTGTTCCGTGATGTCGCTGGCCAGCACGAGGGCGCCCGTCAGGCTGCCTTGCGGGTCGTACAGGCAGCGGCCGCTGATCATGGCCCAGCGTTCCGAGCCGTCGCTGTGCCGGTAATGCAGTTCTCCCATGCAGCTATCCGTGGCTGTCTGGCGCAGCGGACACAGGCGCAGCAAGGTAGCCTCGTCGTGGAATTCCTCCATGGTATGGTTCAGCAGCAGCTCGGCGGGGAGGCCCAGCATGTCGCACAGGCGCTGGTTGACGTGCAGGATGCGGCCATGCGCGTCTGTTTGCCACATGCCGTCCTGCGCCGCTTCGCTCAGGTCGCGGTAGCGCATGGCGCTGGCATCGAGCTGCTGGCGCGTGCTGGCCAGGTGGGCGCGCAGCGTGCGCATCAGCCACATGGCGATGCCGGCGGCGGCCGTCAGCAGCAGCGCCAGCCAGACATGTTCCCAGAAGTCGAGTGCCTGCCAGGCTGCGCCTGCCAGCCAGCCCAGCATGATCAGGATGAGGGCGGCGCATGCCGTACTCAGCGTTTCAATCGACCATTTGCTCATCCGCGTCCCTGGCGTCATGGTTGGCCGCTGCGGTGCGCCTGGCGCCGAAGAGGGGAAAGTATCTGACGCTAGTGTAATCCCAAATGTTGTTTTATTGAGAATATTTTTCCATTGAGCAAGCAAAAGGGCCGGCCCTTGCGGTGCCGGCCCCTGCCTGCCGATGGCAATGTGACGCTATCAGCCCGTATTGCGCAGGCCGGCCGCCACGCCATTGATCGACAGCTGGATGCCGCGGTGCACCCTTTCATCGATCCGGCTTTCCGCCGACAGGGCGCGGTTGCGCTTGATCAATTCCACCTGCAAGTGGTTCAGCGGATCGAGATAGGCGAAGCGGTTCTGGATCGAGCGGGCCAGCAGCGGATTGCCCGCCAGGCGCTCGGTATTGCCGGTGATCAGCTCCAGGCAGCGCAAGGTGTTGCCATGCTCGTCCGTGATGCGCTTGTAGATGCGTTCGCGCAAGTCCTGGTCCGCCACCAGTTCCGCATAGCGCGAGGCAATCGCCAGGTCCGTCTTGGCCAGCACCATGTCCATGTTCGACAGCAGGGTGGCAAAGAATGGCCATTCGGCATGCATGGCGCGCAGGGTGGCGATCCTTTCATCCTGCGCGGCGCCGTCGGCCTGCCTGATCCAGGCTTCGATGGCGCTGCCAAAGCCGAACCAGCCCGGCAGCAGCAGGCGACACTGGCCCCAGGAAAAGCCCCAGGGAATGGCGCGCAAGTCTTCTATGCGCTGGTTGGCCTTGCGCGAGGCGGGGCGCGAACCGAGGTTCAGTTCGGCGATTTCCGCAATCGGCGTAGCCGAGAAGAAATACTCCGTAAAACCCGGCGTTTCATACACGAGGTGGCGGTAGGCGTGGTAGGCGAGGTCCGACAGTTCCGCCATCACGGCTTCGAACTGCGCCAGCTGGCTGTTGCGGGCCGGATTGGCTTCCTGCGGCGCCAGGCTCGCTTCCAGGGTGGCGGCGACCAGCAATTCCAGGTTGCGCCGGCCGATTTCCGCATTGGAGAATTTCGAGGCGATGATCTCGCCCTGTTCCGTCAGGCGGATCTGGCCGTTGACGGTGCCCGGCGGCTGGGCCAGGATGGCTTCGTAGCTGGGTCCGCCGCCACGGCCCACCGTGCCGCCGCGGCCATGGAACAGGCGCAGCTTGACGCCGGCCTTCCGGAAGTCGGACACCAGCGCCAGTTCCGCCTTGTACAGTTCCCAGTTGGAGGTGAGGAAACCGCCATCCTTGTTCGAATCGGAATAGCCGAGCATGACTTCCTGCAACCGGCCCTGCTTGGCGATCAATTGCTTGACCAAGGGCAAGGTCATGACCTGGCTCATGATGCCGGCCGCGCGCTGCAGGTCGGGTATCGTTTCGAACAGGGGGATGACCATCAGCTCGCAGCTGCTGTCGCCAGTTTGCCAGTCGGTACGCAGCAAGCCGGTTTCCTTTTGCAGCAGCAATACTTCCAGCAAGTCGGACACGGTTTCCGTGTGCGAGATGATGTAGTTGCGGATGGCTCGCGCGCCGTAGCGCTGGCGGATGTCGCGCGCCGCGCGCAGAATCGCCAGCTCGGAATCCGTTTCCGTGGCGTAGCTGATGTAGGGCGAGTACAGCAAACGCGGCTGGGCCAGTTCGTTCAGCAGCAGCGCTTGCTTATCTTCTTCGGACAGGGCCGTGTAGTCGGCGGCCACGCCGCTTTTCGCGAACAGGTCGGCCAGTACGCGTTCGTGCACGTCCGAGGTCTGGCGCATGTCGAGCGAGGCCAGGTGGAAACCGAAGATGTCGGCCGCGCGCGCCAGGGTGGCCAGGCGCGGGCGCACGAGGGCAGCGCCGTGGTGTGACTCGAGCGAGGCGACGATGGTGCGCAAGTCGGCCACAAAGGCGGCCGCGTCAGGGTAGGCGGCTGCGGCGCCCACTTCCTTGCGCAGGATGTTGGTGGCGCCCAGGGCGCGGGCCGTGGCGGCCAGGCGCGCATAGATGCCGATCAGGGCGCGGCGGTACGGTTCGTCGCTGCGGTGCGGCGAGGCGTCCGGAGACTGGTCGGCCAGCGCCTGCAGTTCGCCGCTCACGCCCACCATCAGGGTCGAGACGGACAATTCCGCGCCCAGCGCGTGCACTTCGTCGAGGTAAAAGTCGAGGATGGTGGTGGCGTGGCGCGCCAGCGCGTGCTGCATGGTGCCCGCGTTGACGTTCGGATTGCCGTCGCGGTCGCCGCCGATCCAGCTGCCCATCTGTACGTAGGCGGCATTGATCGGTTCGATGGTGCCATTGCCGTTCGGGTACTCGGCGGCGATGTCGTCCTCGATATCGTCATACAGGCCCGGCAGTTCGCGCAGGAAGGTGATGCGGTAGTAGGACAGGGCGTTTTCGATTTCGTCGGCCACCGTCAGCTTCGAGTAGCGCAGCATGCGCGTCTGCCACAGGGTAGCCACGCGCGAGCGCAACAGCTGCATGTTGGCGTGCCGCTCTTTCGGCGTCTGCGGCAAGTCGCGCTCGGCCAGCAGGCGGGCGATGTCGTGCTCGGCGTCGAGGATGCTCTTGCGCTGCACTTCCGTCGGGTGGGCCGTCAGCACGGGGGCGATCAGGGCGTCCTGGAAGAAGGTGTCGACGGTCTTGCGCGGCACGCCGGCGGCGCGCAGTTTTTTCAGCGCGAAGCTGACGCTGCCCTTTTGCGCCGGTGAGCCGGCCAGCAAATGGGCGCGTCGGCGGCGGATGTGGTGCTGGTCTTCCGCAATGTTGGCCAGGTGCGAAAAGTAGGAAAATGCGCGCACGACTGAAATCGTCTGTTCGCGGCTCAGTTCCTTGAGCATGGCGTCGAGCTCCAGCGCGGCGCCGGCGTCCGCTTCGCGGCGGAAGCGCACGGACGTCTGGCGTATGGTTTCCACCACATTGAAGACGGCGTCGCCTTCCTGTTCGCGCAGCACGTCGCCCAGCAGGCGGCCCAGCAGGCGGATGTCTTCTTTCAGTGGCGCGTCCTTGTCGGAGCCGGCCGCTGGAACTATTTCTGGTGCTACTGCGTCATTGAGCATAATAAAGAACCAAAGTAAGTGTAAAAGCAAGGGAATGTGGATCGCACCGGGCGTTTGGCCGCAGAGGGGAGGGGGCGCATGATAAAATTTGTGGTCTTCAACATGGACGCTAGCCTGACTTGGCCTTCTAGGCCAAGGGATAACGATTATAGCGACGCCAAGCGCCTTTTCGATACAAATTGATATCGGACGGGCCAAATGGCAACGATAATGACAACGACAGCCACAGCGAAAGAACTTGTTTTGAAAGCATCCGAATTGACCCCGAATGAATTGCCCGTGAACGAATTGACGCCGAAGATTCCCGCCCGCCTGGTGATCGCCACGCGCGAGAGCCGTCTTGCCATGTGGCAAGCTGAACACGTGCGCGCCCGCCTGGCCGCCCTGTATCCGCAGTGTAGCGTTGAAATTCTCGGCATGACCACACGCGGCGACCAGATTCTGGACCGCGCCCTGTCCAAGGTAGGCGGCAAGGGCCTGTTCGTCAAGGAGCTGGAAGTGGCGATGGAAGAAGGCCGCGCCGACCTGGCCGTGCATTCGCTGAAAGACGTGCCGATGGAATTGCCGGAAGGCTTTGCCCTGGCTGCCATCCTCGAACGCGAAGACCCGCGCGATGCGTTCGTCTCGAACGACTACGCCAGCCTGGCCGAGCTGCCGCATGGCGCC
Organism: Janthinobacterium sp. SUN128; assembly: GCF_030587275.1. NCBI lineage: Bacteria > Pseudomonadati > Pseudomonadota > Betaproteobacteria > Burkholderiales > Oxalobacteraceae > Janthinobacterium > Janthinobacterium sp. SUN128. The sequence continues at coordinate 320,550 of NZ_JAPWHY010000001.1, forward strand.
GTCGTCGGCACCAGCAGCCTGCGCCGCCAGTCGCTGATCGCCGCGCGCTATCCGCACTTGACGATTTTACCGCTGCGCGGCAACCTCGATACGCGTTTGGGCAAGCTGGACCGTGGCGACTACGCGGCCATCATCCTGGCCGCCGCCGGCTTGAAACGCCTGGGCCTGGCGTCGCGCATCCGCGCCGTGCTGGCGCCGGAAGACAGCCTGCCGGCCGCCGGCCAGGGCGCCATGGCGATCGAAATCCGCAGCGGGCGCGCGGACGGCGCCGACCTGGTGCGCCTGCTGGCGCCGCTGAACCACACGGCCACGGCGCAAGCCGTCACGGCCGAGCGCAAGGTGTCGAAGATCTTCGGCGGCAGCTGCCAGATTCCGCTGGCCGCGTTCGCGACAGTCGACGGTGGCAACATGCGCTTGCGCGCCATGGTCGCCACGCCGGACGGCGCGCGCATGGCCAGCGCCGACGTCAGTGGCCCGGCCGGTGCGCCGGAACAGCTGGGCGAGCAAGTGGCCGAACTGCTGCGCGGGCAAGATGCCGCCGGCATCCTCGCCTCGTGCGCCGTCACACCCGACAACCATGAAGGCCTGGCGCCGCATGCCTGACACCGTGGTGATCACGCGGCCCGCGGCGCAAGCGGGGCCGCTGGCCGCCAAAATCGCGGCGCTGGGCTTGCCCGTGCAACTGCTGCCGCTGCTGGAAATCCACGCGCTTGACGGCGAGGACGAATGTGCGCAGCTGCAAGCCGTGCTGGCGCGCCTGGCCGAATATGACCTGGTGGTGTTCGTCTCGCCCAACGCCATCGACTGCGTCTTTGCACACTTGCCCGCCTGGCCGCCCGGCCTGCCGCTGGCCGTGGTGGGCGAGGGCAGCAGGATGGCATTGGGCGCGCATGGCGTCACGGATGCGAATGCCAGCATCACGAGTCCGCTCGATACGGCGCGCAGCGATTCCGAACATCTGTTGCTGGCGCTGGACTTGCCGGCCCTGCGCGGCAAGCGCGTGCTGATCGTGCGCGGCGATGGCGGACGCGATTACCTGGCCGACGGCTTGCGCGCCGCGGGCGCCGCAGTCGAGTTCGTCACGGCCTACCGCCGCCAGGTGCCAAGGCTGACGCTGGCCTTGCGGGCGACCCTGGAAAATCTGTTGCAGCATAATAATGACTGGATCATCACCAGCTCGGAAGCGCTGCGCGGTCTGCTGGCGCTGCTGGGCGAAATGGATGCTGAAAAGACAGTTGTTGTGAAAATGCAACAGCAACATCTGATCGTGCCGCACGCCCGCATTGCACAAACGGCGGCGGCCCTGGGTTTTGCCCGTGTCACCTTGACAGGATCAGGCGACGCAGGAGTGCTCGCCGCGTTACAATCACGACCATGAACGAAATGCCTACACTCTCCGAACCGAATGCAACGCCTGGCAGCGCCGTGAAGACGGCGCCGCAGGCGGCCGACCAACCTGCCGGCCGCGCGCCGACCCTGCTCGAACAGCTGCAAAAGCCCATGAGCATCGCCGTCATCGTGCTGGCCGTGCTGCTGGCTGCGCAAAGCTGGTCGACCAGCAAGCAGATCCGCAACCTGCGCGAAGAAGTGGCCAAGCGCCTGCAAAAGGGCGATGTCAGCAACGCCGAAACGGGCGTGCTGGCGCGCAACGTGCAAGAAGGCACGAAAGAGCTGGAAATCAAGGTGGGCGCGCTGGAAAACCGCCAGAGCGAAACGCAAAGCCAGCAGCTGGCGCTGGAACAACTGTACAACGACTTGTCGAAGAACCGCGACGAGTGGGCGCTGACGGAAATCGAGCAAGTGCTGTCGACGGCCAGCCAGCAGCTGCAGCTGGCCGGCAACGTGCCCGGCGCGCTGATCGCCCTGCAAAACGCGGACCGCAGCCTGTCGCGTTCCGACAAGCCGCAATTTATCACCATCCGCCGCGCCATCGGGCGCGACATGGAAAAACTCAAGGCCCTGCCCAGCGTCGATTCGACGGGCGTGGCCCTGCGCCTCGATGCCGTGATCGCCCAGATCGACTCCCTGCCGATGCTGTCCGACGAAACGCCGGCCTTGCCGGCCGCGCCGGAAAAACCGGGCAAGGCCAAGCCCGTGCGCGATGCGAGCGGCAAGCTGATGGGACCGCCTGCGCCGGAACCGCTGCTGCAAAAAGTGCGCGACGGCTGGAATACCTGGAGCGGCGACATGTGGGCCGACGTGCGTCAATTGATCCGCATCCGCCGCGTCGATACGCCGGAAGCGCTGATGCTGTCGCCGACGCAATCGTATTTCTTGCGTGAAAACGTCAAGCTGCGCCTGCTCAATGCCCGCATGGCCTTGTTGTCGCGCAATGAAACGGCCTTCCGCAACGACTTGATCGCGGCGCAGGATGCGCTGGCCAAGTATTTCGACACCCGCGCCAAGAGCACGCAGACGGCGCAAGCCCTGCTGCGCCAGGTGCAGGGCAGCAACCTGGCCATCGAGATGCCAACCTTGTCCGACAGCCTGACGGCTGTGCGCAACTACAAAGCGAAGTCCTGAGCCCATGCGTCTATTTCTCTGGTTACTCGCCCTGATGGCCGCGGCGATCGGTATCGCCGTGACGGCCCGTTTCAATCCCGGCAACGTGGTGCTGTTCTATCCGCCGTACCGCATCGACTTGTCGCTGAACTTCTTCCTGCTGCTGCAGGTCGTGCTGTTCGTGCTGCTGTACCTGCTGGTGCGCGCCGTGCGCGCCACCGTGCGCATGCCGGCGCAAGTGGCGGCCTATCGCCAGCGCAAGCGTGAGCGCGACGGCAACAAGGGCTTGCGCGAAGCCTTGAAAGCCCTGTTCGAAGGCCGTTTCGGCCATGCCGAGAAGGCTGCCTTGCGCGCCGCCGAGCTGGAAGAAAACGCCGGCCTGGCCGCGCTGATCGGCGCGCGCGCCGCGCACCGCATGCGCCAGTCCGAACGCCGCGACAGCTGGCTGTCCCGCGTCGAAGGCGATGCCAGCCTGAAGACGGCGCGGCTGATGACGGTAACGGAATTGCTGGTCGACGACCACCAGCCGGAAGCGGCCCTGGCCGCCGTGCGCGAACTCAATGCCAGCGGCACGCGCCATATCCACGCGCTGCAATGGTCGCTCAAGGCCGAGCAGCAGGCGAAGAACTGGCCGGAAGTGCTGCGCCTCGTGCGTTCGCTCGACAAGCACCGCGCCCTGCATCCGGCCCTGTCGTCGCGCCTGCGCGAACTGGCCTACGATCATTTGCTGTCCGATCCGTCGCATGACGCCGAATCGCTGATGCGCGTGTGGTCCACCGTGCCGAGCGCGGACCGGGTCAAGCCGTATATCGCCTGCCGCGCCGCCACGGCCCTGAATGCGCGCGGCCTGCACGACGAAGCGCGCCTCGTGTGCGAAGAGTCGCTGGCCGCCGACTGGGACGAGCGCGTCGTGCGCGCCTACCGCGAAGCGGCGGCCCCGAGCGGCACGCCGGCCCTGCTGCTGCAGATCGAGCATTGCGAGCAATGGATGAAACAGCGTCCGCTGGATGCGGAACTGGCGCTGACCCTGGGCACCCTGTGCCTCAAGCAAAAACTGTGGGGCAAGGCCCAGCGCCACCTGGAGCAGGCCTTGTCCGACGCGAACGAGCCGCAGATGGTGCGCGACGCGCACCTGAAGCTGGCGCAGATGCACGACGCCTTGCAGCAGACGGAACAGGCTGCAGCGCATTACCGGCAGTGCGCGCTGGCGACCATCCTGTAAGCCTTGCAGACCATTTCCTCGGACGTAAAAAAGCCGTTCAGTGCAGACTGAACGGCTTTTTCTTTGTGCGCACCCCATGGCGGAGTGCGCTGCTACCTGACTAACTTACTTCTTCGGTACCGCAGTGCCTTCCGGCAAGGCGTATGCGACCAGGGTGTCGCTCATCTTCGTGCCCAGCGAACCGTGGCCGCCGGCCATGACGACGACGAACTGGCGTCCCGACTTGTTCGACACGTAGCTCATCGGCGTAGCCTGGCCGCCGGCAGGCAGGCGGGCTTTCCAGATTACTTTACCGTTGCTGACGTCGTAGCCGCGGATGTAGTAGTCGAGCGTGCTGCTGAGGAAGGTCACGCCGCCACCGGTGGTGACCATGCCGCCCAGGCTGGGCACGCCCAGTGGCAGTGGAATCGGCACGGGGCCGCTGTCGCGCGTGGTGCCGTTCTTGTGCATCCACACTTTTTTCATGGTGCGCAGGTCGACGGCGGCCACATAGCCCCACGGCGGTGCCTGGCATGGGAAGCCCAGCGGCGACAGGAATGCCTTGATTTCCACGGCGAACGGGACGCCCGTCTGCGGCTGCAAGCCCATTTCACCGCCCGTGCCGCCCTTGGCCGTCGTTTCCGCGCGCGGCACGAGTTTTTCCAGGAAGCCCATGTAGTCAGGGTTGACGATCAACAACTGGCGCACGGGGTCGATGGCCGCGCCACCCCATTCGAAGATACCGAGCGGGCCCGGCGAGATGACGGCGCCCTTGCCGGCCGTTTGCGGCGTGAACGGGCCTTCATAGCGGCGTTCCTTGAAGATGATGCGGCAAGCGAGCTGGTCGAACGGCGTCGTGCCCCACATGTCCGCTTCGCTGATATTGCGCTCAGGTAAGAAGGTCAGGGCCGAGAACGGCTGCGTGGGCGACAGGGTGTCGCCGGCGGCTGGATTGCTCGTCGGCACGGGTTTTTCCGGCGCCGGCACGACCAGGCTGCCGTCGCGGCGGTCGATCACATAGATGTCGCCCCGTTTCGTCGTGGCCACAACAGATGGCACTTTGCCTTTGGGCGTGTCGATGTCGACCAGCGACGGTTGGCCGCCGATATCCATGTCCCAGATATCGTGGTGGACGGTCTGGTAGACCCAGCGTACTTTACCCGTCGCCAGGTCCAGCGCGACGATGGCGCTGTTGAATTTCTCGCCATTCTTGTTGCGGTTGCCGCCCCAGGTGTCGGGCGTTTCATTGCCCATCGGAATGTAGACCATGCCCAGCTTTTCATCGATGCTGGCCACGCCCCACGAATTGGGCGAGTTGTTGGTGTAGTTCTTGCCTTCAGGGAAAGGTGCCGTATCTTCCGGCGTGGCCGGGTCCCAGTTCCACATCAGCTTGCCGGTGACGGGATCGTAGCCGCGGATCACGCCCGATGGCTCTTCCGTTGAATGGTTGTCCGTCACGCTGGCGGCGATCACGGCCATTTTCTGCGAGACGGCCGGCGGCGACGTTGGCATCAGGAAACCGCGCTTGATCATGGCCATGTTTTTATACAGGTTGACGACGCCGTTGTTGCCAAAGCTCTTGCACGACTCGCCCGTATCGGCATTGACGGCGATCATGGTGCCGTCCATGGTCGGCGCCAGGATGCGGCGCGGGCATTCCATGCTGGCAGCTTCAGGGGCGGGATTGTTCTTCGCGCGGCCCGCGTTGACGTCCCAGTACGCCACGCCACGGCAGATCATGTGCTGGTAGCTGGCCGCGTCGCGGTTGATCTTCGGATCGTGGCGCCAGATTTCCTTGCCCGTGTCCGGGTTCAGGGCGATGACGATATTGTGCGGCGTGCACAGGTACAGCATGTCATTGACCTTCAGCGGCGTGACTTCGTTGGCGATCTCGCCCGGGTCGTTCGGTCCCTTGAAGTCGCCCGTGTGGTAGGTCCAGGCCTCTTTCAAGCCGGAAATATTTGCCGGCGTGATCTGCGCGGCGGGTGCGTAGCGGTCGCCATAGCCGGAGCGGCCATACGCGGACCAGTCGTTGTGCTCGACGCCGGGCGACAGATCGCCGCTGGCGGTGGCGGCCATGTTTTCGGCCGGCACGTCGCCATGCAGGTCATGGTAATCCTGGAACAGGGCGATGACGCCGGCGATGACGGTCAGGGCCACGGCGGCGGAGAGGGCCGTCTTGCCCGCCTGCCCCTGTTTTGCTGCGGCCGGTGGCGCCAGGCGGCGGCTGACGAAGGGCAGCAGCAGCCAGACGGCGGCGGCAAACCAGATATCGAGGCGCGGCAGCAATTGCCACCAGTCGAATTTCACTTCAATGACGGACCAGATGAGGGTGGCGGTCAGCAGCAGCGCCATGAACGGTTGCGCGCTGCGCTTGCCTTTGAAGACGAGCACGCCCGCGACCAGCATGCCTATACCGGCCAGCAAGTAGTACCAGGAGCCGCCAAGCGTGGCCAGCCAGATGCCGCCGCCCAGCAGGGCGAGGCCAAACAGAATGAAAATAACGCCGGTGACCTTTAATAAAGGACCGGGCCGGAAAGAGGGAATCATCATATTCCTTTTTGCAAGGATTTATCGGTAGCGCGTGGATGCGCCATATTGAATCTAGCGAAGGCTTTGTTTGCAGAGTATGCGAAGTTTTGGAAACACCAGAATTTGATAGTTTATCAGAATTGATGATTGTCTTCTGGTCGTGCCTTTTTTTGGCAGAGCCGCCATTTGAATAAATAAATGCTTCAAATAAGCGCAAATATTATGCTGAGAGAGGGATTGTCCAGGCTGGGAGTGTGATTGGCGAGGCATATTGAGGCGGTCGCGCCATCATGTGCCAGCATCGCTGGGAGAATAAGGCTGAAACAGTTGTTATAAGTGGCTGCAAGAAGCGCAATAATAATTATAATAACCATGTTCATGGTGTGGCGATATTGAAATGAAAATATGAAGATATTCCAGGTATTAATTCAGGGTTCACGGTAGTAATGCTTAAGTGTTTCTACTTATTGTATGCGGCAGCCCGTTTATTCTTTCGCTGGCAGCCTGCGCGCGCCAGCGGACCATGCACGCCACTGTTGCTGGCTGGACGCGCAAAACGCCGGCGGGGCGCTGCTGCATCGCACAAGGTGCCTGTACTTCGCTATAATTACGCGGTTAAAACACCATCCGCTAATGAGGAACCCCATGAGTTTGAATAACGTCTCTTCCGGCCGCGACCTGCCGAACGATTTCAACGTCGTCATCGAAATCCCGATGAACGCCGATCCGATCAAGTACGAAGTCGACAAGGAAAGCGGCGCGATTTTCGTCGATCGCTTCATGGGTACCGCCATGCATTACCCGTGCAACTACGGCTATGTGCCGAACACCCTGTCGCCGGACGGCGACCCGGTTGACGTGCTGGTCATCACCCCATTCCCGCTGATTCCGGGCGTGGTCGTGCGCTGCCGTCCTATCGGCGTGCTGAAAATGACCGACGAGTCGGGCGAAGACGCGAAAGTGCTGGCCGTGCCAGTCGACAAGGTCCTGTCGATCTACAGCCACTGGCAAAAGCCGGAAGACTTGAACGAACTGCGCTTGCGCCAGATCCAGCATTTCTTTGAGCACTACAAAGATCTGGAAAAAGGCAAATGGGTCAAGATCGACGGCTGGTATGGTCCTGAAGTGGCCAAGGAAGAAATCCTGAATGGCGTTGCCGCTTTCAAGACTGACGCCGCCAAAGCCTAAGAATACCCAGTAAAAAACGCTCCCCGCCAGTCATGGCCGGGAGCGTTTTTTTATGCGCGAAACGGACTGTGCTCGTTCAATTCATCGAGGTAGGCGTCGATACCGCCCCGTTCGCGCTCGAGGAAGCGCTGCACGGCGTCCGCAAACGCCGGGTGCGCCAGCCAGTGGGCGGACCAGGTCTTTTGCGGCAGGAAGCCGCGCGCCATCTTGTGCTCGCCCTGGGCGCCCCCTTCGAAGGTGGCGATGCCGTTGGCGATGCAAAACTCCAGCGGCTGGTAATACGCCGTCTCGAAATGCAGGCAGGGCACATGCTCGAGCGCGCCCCAGTAGCGGCCGTACAGGGTGTCGGCCGTGTGGATCACCAGCGAGGCGGCAATGGCCCGGCCTTCGCGCTCGGCGATGACCAATAGAATGTTTTGCGGCATGCTGGCGCCTATGCGCCGGAAGAAGTCCAGGCTCAGATAAGGCGACGAGCGGTGTTCCGCATAGGTATTGCTGTAGCAGCGGTGGAACAGCTTCCAGTCGGCATCAACAGCATCCACACCCCGCACCTGGCGCATGGTGACGCCCGCTTCCCGCACCTTGCGCCGCTCGGCGCGGATATTCTTGCGCTTCTTGTGTTCCAGCGTGGCGAGGAATTGCTCGAAATCCGTGTAGCCGGGATTGAGCCAGTGAAACTGCACGCCACTACGCATCAGATAGCCAGCTTGCGCCAGCTGGCGCGCTTCGCTTTCCGGCGGGAACAGGATGTGGCAGGACGACACCTCGCTGGCTTGCTGCTGCGCTTGCAGGAAGGCCAGCAGGGCCGCGCGCGCCTCGCCATCGCGGGCCAGCAAGCGCGTGCCGCTCACGGGCGTAAACGGAATGGCGGACAACAGTTTTGGGTAATATTCGAGACCATGTTGCTGATAGGCCTCGGCCCAGGCCCAGTCGAACACGTACTCGCCATACGAGTGCATTTTCAGGTACAGGGGCAGGGCGGCGGCCAGCACATCGCCTTGCCACAGCACCAGGTAATTCGGCTGCCAGCCCGTGTCCGCGCTGGCGCAGCCGGACTCGTGCAGCGCGTGCAAAAAGGCGTAGGAAAGGAAGGGAGTGGCGTCCGCCTGGCTTGTCAGCAGTTCAGACCAGGCCGCTTCGCCAATTTCAGCCAGGGTAGTGACGATAGCCGTGCGATAATTCATTGTTGTAGTGTGCATTCATCACTCTCGGGGCGCCGCCATCGGCCCGCGCGCCCCTGTCTTGTTTAATAGAACGAAAATATCCATCATCATCATGACAGTCAAAGTCGCAATTGCTCAAATGAATAGTACGGTCGGCGATCTGGCCGGCAACCGTGCCAAGATCTTCGATCTTTCCCGCCGCGCCTTTGAGGCGGGCGCCGATATCGTGCTCACGCCGGAACTGTCGCTGGTCGGCTATCCACCCGAGGACCTGTTGCTGCGCAATGCATTCTACGCAAAAACGCAGGAAGCGTTTGCCGGGCTGGCTGCCGACCTGGCCCAGTTCAAGGATTTGCACGTGGTGGTGGGCTTGCCCCTGCAAGACGAGAAGGGCGTGCGCCACAATGCCGCCTCCGTGCTGCTGAACGGCGAAGTGCTGGGTACCTACCGCAAGCACGATTTGCCGAATACGACCGTGTTTGATGAAAAGCGTTACTTTACGTCATCCGACCAGGCTTTCGTGTTTGGCGTGAAGGGCGTGCGTTTCGGTATCAATATCTGCGAAGACACGTGGTTCGAGCATGCACCGATGCGCGCCCGCGCTGCCGGCGCGCAAGTGCTGCTGGTGCCGAACGGCTCGCCCTACCACATGAACAAGCAGCATCTACGCTATGAAACGATGCGCAGGAACGTCAGCGCGCAAGGCATGGCCCTCGTGTACGCCAACCTGGTCGGCGGCCAGGATGAACTGATCTTCGACGGCGACTCGTTTGTCATGGATGCGGCCGGCACGATCTGCGCCCAGCTGCGCCATTTCGAGGAAGACTTGCAGGTCGTCGACTTCGACGGCGCCACGCCCGTGCCGCAGGCGCTGGCCGCGCCATTGACCACCGAGGCGCAGGTGTACCAGGCGCTGGTGCTGGGCGTGCGCGACTATATCGGCAAGAACGGTTTCCCGGGCGTGCTGATCGGCATGTCGGGCGGCGTCGATTCCGCCCTGACCCTGGCCATCGCCGTCGATGCGCTGGGCGCCGACAAGGTGCGCGCCGTGATGATGCCGTCGCAATTTACGGCCGATATCTCGTGGATCGATTCGCGCGACATGGTAAAACGCCTCAATGTGCGCTACGATGAAATTCCGATCAAGCAAACCTTCGACGCTTTCCGCGCCACCCTGGCTGACGAGTTCGCCGGACTGGCGGAAGACGCGACGGAAGAAAACATCCAGGCGCGCATCCGCGGCACCTTGCTGATGGCCCTGTCGAACAAGCATGGCAGCATCGTCTTGACGACGGGTAACAAGAGCGAGATGGCCGTCGGTTATTGCACCCTGTATGGCGACATGGCGGGCGGCTTTGCCGTCATCAAGGATATCGCCAAGACCCTGGTGTACCGCCTGTGCGCCTGGCGCAACAGCGTGTCGGACGTGATTCCCGAGCGCATCCTGACGCGCGGACCGTCAGCCGAGCTGCGCGCCGACCAGCTGGACCAGGATTCCTTGCCGCCATATGACGTGCTCGACGGCATCATGCAGCTGTACATGGAAGAAAACCGGCCGATCGCCGAGATTATCGAGGCTGGCTACCCGCCGGCCGATGTGGCCCGGGTCACGCGCCTGATCAAGATCAATGAATACAAGCGGCGCCAGTCGCCGGTGGGCATCCGCGTCACGCACCGTGGCTTCGGTCGCGACTGGCGTTACCCCATTACGTCGAAGTTTTACGAATAAGCAGCCATCTGTCCACAATCCAACAATTTTAAGGAGTAGCCATGAAACAGATTACCGCCATCATCAAACCATTCAAGCTCGACGAAGTGCGCGAGGCCCTGGCCGATGTGAACGTGACGGGCTTGACCGTGACGGAAGTGAAGGGCTTTGGCCGCCAGAAGGGGCATACCGAGCTGTACCGTGGCGCCGAGTACGTGGTCGACTTCTTGCCGAAAGTCAAAGTCGAAGTGGTGGTGGACGACAGCGTGTCGGAACTGGTGGTTGACGCCATCATCAAGGCGGCCCGCACGGGCAAGATCGGCGATGGCAAGATCTTCGTGCGCGACGTGGAGCAGGTGATCCGCATCCGCACCGGCGAAACCGGCCCGGACGCGGTATAAGTTCCTTGTGGGCGTAGGTCGGATTAGGTCCGCAGGGCCGTAATCCGACAACATTGTTGGCGAATGATGTTTGCGCGCATCAGCGCCCCAGCCGCATGTCGAATTTCCAGCATATCAGGCGCAGAATCGTGATGCCGCTGGCGCTGGTCCACAGCGCGAAGTCGTGCTCGGCGCCGAAGTGCATCTGCAGCAGGTAGGCCCAGCAGCCGAAAAACGCGCAGATGGCGTACGGTTTGCCGTCGCGAAACACCATCGGCACTTCGTTGCAGACGATGTCGCGCATCACGCCGCCAAAAATCCCCGTAATCACCCCCATCATCGAGGCGATGAAGAGCGGCATGCCGGCGCGCGTTGCTTCGGCCACGCCCGCGATGGCGAACATGCCCAGGCCGATGGCGTCGGCCACGATGATCAGGCGTTCCGAGACGATCTGGCGCAAGTGCTGGATCAGGGGCGCGGCCGTCAGGGCCAGCACGAAGATGAGAATCGCGTATTCCTGGTGCGACACCCAGAACAGGGGCCGCTTGTCGAGCAGGATGTCGCGCAAAGTCCCCCCGCCAAACGCCGTGATGAATGCCACGACGAACACGCCGACCAGGTCCATGCGCTTGCGCCGTGCTTCGATGAAGCCGGAAAACGCGCCCACCAGGATGGCGATGACCTCAATGATCTTGATCAGCGAGCCAGGCGGCAATTGGGGTGGCATCATGGGTGGAGCGCTTGAGCAGGAAATAATTGTCACAGGTTAACATGACACGGCCCCGAATGGTGACAAACGGGGCCGTGTGCAGTGCGGAACTTGTTATTGAACTGTGATCTTGCTGTAAGGCTAGCGGATAGGCTGCAGTGCGGAAGAAAGCAATACGACCAGTGCGCCATCGCCCCCTTCGGAGCGGCGCGCCTGACAAAAGGCGATGACTTCATCCTTTTGCACGAGCCAGCTGTGCACCATCGATTTCAAGACCGGTTCCTGGCCTTTCGAGCCAAAACCCTTGCCGTGGATCACGCGCACGCAGCGCAGCTTGCGCCTTGTCGCCTGGTTCAGGAAGGCGCCGATGCCGTCGCGCGCCTCGTCGCGGCGCAAGCCGTGCAAGTCCAGCTCGTCCTGCACGGGCCAGTGGCCCTTGCGCATCTTTTTCACGACGTCCGGGCCCACGCCGGGGCGGGCGTAGTTCAGGGCCGGATCGTTTTCCAGGTAGTGGTCGACTTCGAACAAGTCCGACAGCGACTCGCGCAGCACGGCCGCATCGTCTTCTTCCGGCGACAGCTTGCGCGCCGGCTGCTGGGCCGCCATGGCGCCCGCCTTGGGCAGGCTGGGCACGTAGCGGTCCGACTCGGGCAGGCGCTTGACGCCGCCGATGCTGGCCTTGAACAGATTGCTCTCCACGGCCTGCACCTTCACCTGCTGCGCGCGCTCCGCCGCAGCTTGCGCGCGCGCATCCGCCTGCTCCTTGAGTTGCTTGCTGACCGCTTTCAGGTCGGCAAAGTCTTTCATCGACGCCATGCGACGCTTACTCCTGGCCTTCCAGGTAGCGCTGGGCGTCCAGTGCTGCCATGCAACCCGTGCCGGCGCTGGTGATGGCCTGGCGATAGATATGGTCTTGCACGTCGCCGGCGGCAAACACGCCCGGCGCGCTGGTGGCGGTGGCCATGCCTTCCAGGCCCGTTTTCGTCTTGATGTAGCCGTTGTGCATTTCCAGCTGGCCTTCGAAGATGCCCGTGTTCGGCTTGTGGCCGATGGCGATGAACACGCCGTGCACGCTCAGCGCTTCGACCTTGCCGTCGATGGTCGACTTGATGTTCAAGCCCGTCACGCCGCCTTCGTTGCCCGTCACTTCGTCCAGAGTGTGGTTATATTTCAACACAATCTTGCCTTCGGCAACCTTGGCGTTCAGGCGGTCGATCAAAATCGCTTCCGCGCGGAACTTGTCACGGCGGTGGATCAGGGTGACTTTATTGGCGATGTTCGACAGGTACAGCGCTTCTTCGACGGCCGTGTTGCCGCCGCCGACGACGGCCACTTCCTGGTTGCGGTAGAAGAAACCATCGCAGGTGGCGCAGGCGGACACGCCCTTGCCCATGAATTCCGCTTCCGATGGCAGGCCCAGGTATTGCGCGGATGCGCCCGTGGCGATGATCAGGGTGTCGCACGTGTATTCGTGGCTGTCGCCCTTCAGACGGATCGGTTTTTCATTCAGGAAGGTGGTGTGGATGTGGTCAAACACGATTTCCGTATTGAAACGCTCGGCGTGCTGCAACAGGCGCTGCATCAGGTCCGGACCTTGCACGCCCATCGGATCGCCAGGCCAGTTTTCCACGTCGGTGGTGGTCATCAATTGACCGCCTTGTTCCACGCCGGTGACCAGCATCGGGTTCAGGTTGGCGCGGGCGGCGTAGACGGCGGCGCTGTAGCCGGCTGGGCCGGAGCCGAGGATCAAAACGCGGGCGTGTTTGGTAGTGGTCATAATGAGGCTTCTCTATGAGTGGGGTCTATCCGAATTGGGGGCATACGCGCGAAGAACAAGGGCGTATTGCGCTTGTGCAAGCAATCCACGATTATAGACCAAGCCGCCTGTAGCGACGAATCGTGGGGCCGTCCGGGGCATATATGGCTTAGAATACTTCCTTATTATGGGAAATTCCCTTTCAGAAACATTTATCACCTTGCAGCGCTTCCCAGAATGACTAAACCAGCCCAGGCCAATCAAAATAGCTACACCCGAAAACCGGTCGAACGCCGGCCCTTGCCCAACCGGCTGGTGCGGCTGCTGTCCGAGGCGCGCTGGTTCGCGCTGGCCGCGTTTGCCCTGTATTTCGTGCTGATACTGGCCAGCTTCAACAAGCTCGACCCCGGCTGGTCGCACGCCACCAACGTCGACAAGGTGGCCAACCTGGGCGGCAAGCTCGGTGCGACGTTCTCCGATCTGTTGCTGTATATCTTTGGCTTTTCCGCCTGGTGGTGGTGCGTGTGGCTGCTGCGCACGGTGTGGCATGGCTATCGCCGGTTGAGTAAGCGCTTCCTGCTGGAAGAGGAAGAGGTGGAGCGTGAGCACCATGTTGAGATGCTGATCCGTATCGTTGGCTTCTCCATCATGCTGATCGGCAGCATGGGCCTCGAATACCTGCGCATGGCGAAAAGCCTGCACGTGCAGCTGCCGCGCGATCCGGGCGGCGTGCTGGGCCAGCTGGTGGGGCACTCGGCCCACGTGGCCTTCGGTTTCACGGGCGCGACCTTGCTGCTGTTGCTGCTGTTCGGCCTGGGTTTCAGTCTGTTCTTCCACGTGTCCTGGCTGCAAGTGGCCGAGCGCATCGGCGGCGCCATCGAAGACGCCTTCAACTGGTTCGTGCTGCGCTACCAGGACCGCGAAGACCGCCGCCAGGGCGAAGTGGCCGCCGTGCGCCGCGACGAAGTGGTGGTGATCGAGCGGGCCAAGCATGTGGAGAAACATGTGGCCGCGCCACCCGTGAAGATCGAGCCGCAGGTTGTGACGGTGGTGAAATCGGAGCGCGTGGAAAAGGAACGCCAGGCGCATCTGTTTGAAACCCCTGGCGACGGCAAGCTGCCGCCGCTGTCCTTGCTCGATGAAGCGCCGCCCGTGATGGAAACGGTCTCCGTGGAAACCCTGGAGTTTACTAGCCGCCTGATCGAAAAGAAATTGTCCGACTTTGGCGTGGATGCCAAGGTAGTGGCCGCTTACCCCGGCCCTGTGGTGACGCGCTATGAAATCGAACCGGCCACGGGCGTCAAGGGCAGTCAGATCGTCGGCCTGGCGCGCGACCTGGCCCGTTCGCTGTCCTTGACGTCGATCCGGGTGGTGGAAACCATTCCCGGCAAGAACTACATGGCGCTGGAACTGCCTAATAGTAAACGCCAGATCGTGCGCCTGACGGAAATCCTCGGCTCCAAGGTCTACAACGATGGCGTGTCCAGCCTGACGATTGCGCTGGGCAAGGATATCGCTGGCAAGCCCGTCGTGGCGGATCTGGCCAAGATGCCCCACTTGCTGGTGGCCGGCACCACCGGTTCCGGTAAGTCGGTCGGTATCAATGCGACGATTTTGTCGCTGCTGTACAAGTCCGATCCGCTCGATGTGCGCCTGATCCTGATCGATCCGAAGATGCTGGAAATGTCCGTGTATGAAGGCATTCCGCACTTGCTGGCGCCCGTCGTGACGGACATGCGCCAGGCTGGCCATGCGCTGAACTGGGCCGTGAACGAGATGGAACGCCGCTACAAGCTGATGAGCAAGATGGGCGTGCGTAACCTGGCTGGCTATAACGCGAAAATTGCCGACGCGAAAAAGCGCGAAGAACATATCCCGAATCCGTTCAGCCTGACGCCGGATTCGCCGGAGCCGCTGGAAAAACTGCCGACCATCGTCATCATCATCGACGAGCTGGCTGATCTGATGATGGTGGTGGGTAAAAAAGTCGAGGAATTGATCGCGCGTATCGCGCAAAAGGCGCGCGCCGCCGGCTTGCACTTGATTCTGGCCACGCAGCGCCCATCTGTAGACGTGATCACGGGCCTGATCAAGGCAAATATCCCGACGCGTATCGCCTTCCAGGTATCGTCGAAGATCGACTCGCGCACCATTCTCGACCAGATGGGCGCGGAAACCCTGCTGGGCATGGGTGACATGCTGTACATGCCGCCGGGCACCGGCTTGCCGATGCGCGTGCACGGCGCGTTTGTTTCCGATGAAGAAGTCCACCGCGTTGTCAGCCATCTCAAGCTGCAGGGCGAACCGAATTACATCGAGGGCATCCTCGAAGGCGGCACCCTGGAAGGCGATGGCGCCGAAGGCGGCGCGCCGGGCGAGGGCGGCGGCGAGGCCGATGCCCTGTACGACCAGGCGGTGGCGGTAGTGCTGAAAAACCGCCGCGCCTCGATTTCGCTGGTGCAGCGTCATTTGCGCATCGGCTACAACCGCGCCGCCCGTCTGCTTGAGCAGATGGAGCAGAGCGGGGTGGTCTCAACCATGCAATCCAATGGCAACCGGGAAATCCTGGTGCCGGCGGCCAGTAGTGAACAAGGGTAAACAGAATGAAGAACACGACTTTCGCAGCAAAAATGATGATCGGCGCAGCCAGCGTTGCCTGCAGCCTGCTGTTCGCGGCAAGCGCCTCGGCCAGCGCCCTCGAGCAATTCAAGAGCTTTGCGGCCGGCACCAAGTCGGCCAAGGGCGAGTTCGTGCAGCGGCAAGTCAAGAAAGCGGATGCCAGCGGCAAGGCGAAAGTGTCGACACCGGCCAGCGGCACGTTCGAGTTTGCCCGTCCGGGCAAGTTCATCTGGACGTATCTGAAGCCGTACGAGCAGCTGCTGCAAGCGGATGGCGACAAGCTGTATATCTACGACAAGGACTTGAGCCAGGTGACGGTGAAGAAACTGGGCGATGCGCTCGGCTCCTCGCCAGCCGCCATCTTGTTTGGCAGCAACGATCTGGAAAAGAATTTCACCCTGGCCGAAGCGGGCACGCGCGATGGCCTGGAATGGCTGAAGGCCACGCCGAAAGCCAAGGACACGACGTTTGATGAAATCACCATCGGCCTGCGCAACGGCGTGCCGGAAGCGATGGAGTTGCGCGATTCGTTCGGCCAGACGTCGGTGCTGGCGTTCAAGAACTTCCAGAAAAATCCGGCGCTTTCGGCCAATCACTTTAAATTTGTCATGCCCAACGGTGCCGACGTCATTAATAATTAAGACTGTCGCGCCTTGCGTATGAGCCGGCCTCGCAGCAATGCGGGGCTTTTGCATTCTTATTAGGTAACTCATTATGGCGGATCTCTTTTCCACCGCACCGCGCCAGCCGCTGGCTGAAGCCTTGCGGCCGGCCACCCTGAACGAAGTCATCGGCCAGACGCACCTGCTGGGCGTGGGCAAACCGCTGCGCCTGGCGTTCGAGGCGGGCAAGGCCCACTCGATGATCTTGTGGGGACCGCCCGGCGTGGGCAAGACGACCCTGGCGCGCCTGATGGCGAACGCCTTCGACAGCGAATTCATCGCCCTGTCAGCCGTGTTTGCTGGCGTAAAAGATATCCGTGCAGCCATGGACCAGGCCCGCCACAGCCTGGACCAGTTCGGCAAGCACACCCTGCTGTTCGTTGACGAAATCCACAGATTCAACAAGTCGCAGCAGGACGCCTTGCTGCCTTTCGTCGAATCGGGCCTGGTGACGTTCATTGGCGCCACGACGGAAAACCCCAGCTTTGAAGTGAACTCGGCGCTGCTGTCGCGCGCGCAAGTGTATGTATTGAAATCGCTCAACGAAGACGAGATGAAGCAGTTGCTGGCCAAGGCGCAATCCACGGCCCTGGCGCACCTGACCTTCGACGAGGCGGCCGCCGATACCCTGATCGGCTATGCGGATGGCGATGCGCGCCGTTTCCTGAATTTGCTGGAACAGGCCGAGACAGCCGCCAGCTCGACGGGCACGACGAAGATCGACGCAGCCTTTGTCGACAATGCGCTGACCCTCAATTCACGCCGCTTCGACAAGGGTGGCGACAATTTCTATGACCAGATTTCCGCACTGCATAAATCCGTGCGCGGCTCGAACCCGGACGCGGCCCTGTACTGGTTTTGCCGCATGATCGACGGCGGCGCCGACCCGCGCTACCTGTCGCGGCGCATCGTGCGCATGGCCTGGGAAGACATCGGCCTGGCCGATCCCCGTGCCTTGACCATGGTTAATGACGCGGCGGAAACGTATGAACGCCTCGGTTCGCCGGAAGGCGAGCTGGCGCTGGGCCAAGCCGTGATTTACCTGGCGATTGCCGCGAAAAGCAATGCCGGCTATAACGCGTTCAATACGGCCATGGCTTTCGTCAAGAAAGATAAATCCAAGGAAGTGCCCGTGCACTTGCGCAATGCGCCGACGAAGCTGATGAAGGAACTGGGCTACGGCCACGCCTACCGCTATGCGCACGACGAGCCCGATGCATATGCGGCCGGCGAAACGTATTTCCCGGATGGTATGGCGGAACCGGGCTGGTACCAGCCCGTGCCGCGCGGCCTGGAAAGCAAGATCGCCGATAAATTGGCCTGGCTGCGCGAGCTGGACCGCAAAGCGGGAAAACCAGCCGGCAAGGGCTGAGGCTACAGGCCCAGCAAGGTAAAACCGTCATCCTGCGGCGCGTAGCCCACCAGCTGGCGCGTCGCCGCGATGGACAGACGCTTGTAGCGGTTGTCCGACACGCCATGCACGACGTGGTAGCCGGGAGACACGTCCGCCGCCACGCAGCGGGCCAGCAATTGCACCACGTCCCGTTCGCTGATGAAGGCGGCCACGTCGCGCGCGCTGTGCTGCTGGCCTGGCGCAAAGTTGGCCACGTTGGCGATGCGCACGGCAATTGCCGTCATGCCATGCTGGTGCGCGAACGCCGAGGCCACGCCTTCGCCGAAGGCCTTGCTGGCGCCATACATGTTTGCGGGGCGCGCCGGCATGTTTTCCTGCACTTGCATATCCAGCGGATAGCCTTCGATGGCTTGCGCGCTGCTGGCAAACACGACTCTTTTCACGCCCTGCGCCTGTGCCGCGCGGAAGATATTGTGCGTGCCGAGGATATTCGGCTGCAGCAATTGCGTATCGAAATCGGCGCTGGCGTGCGGCACGCCGGCCAGGTGCAGCACCACATCGATATCGGCGCAGGCGGCCAGGCAGGCGGCATAGTCGGCCACGTCGAGTTGAATGGATGGGCAGGGCGCTTCGGCCAGCTTGCCTATGTGCAGGTCGGCCAGGCGCAGGGAGAATTCCCCGTGCCGGCTCTTCCAGAAAACGGTGCCGATAACGCCGGCGGCGCCCGTGACGAGGACGCGCAGTGGTGGTGCTTGAGTCATGTATTCCTAATATTCAAGGTGTGAGGCAGTGCCAGGTTCAGCCAGCGCAGCAGGGCGGGGCGGGGTGCGGCAGTCCCATGCACGCGGATGTGTCCGCTGCCCACGGCTTCGACCAGCACCAGGCCGTCATTCGGTATCGTATAGCGTTCGCCGCTGCGCAGCACGCAATCCTCGAACTGGGAGTAGGCCGTGATCCACGCCGTGCCGGACAGGCATTCGATGACCTTGGCATGCGCTTTTTCCAGACGCAAAGGCCGCTCGCTGCGTAATTCGTGGTCGGTATGCATGGCATCGCTCCTGTTGTGCTGACAGGAACAGCTTAGGCCCTTGCAATGAACCATGACAGATGCAGGAAAACGAAATTGTCATGAATACAGTGTCCCTTGTCGTAGACTGTGCTTATCAAAAAACTCGGCAACTGTATCTGTGCCGGCGACGCGCGGCAGCCGCATACTGAAAGGATGAACATGAGCGCGCATTTGAATCTGTACGAGCACTTGGCCAACGAGCTGGGCGCCTTGATCGACTCGCGCGTATTCGCGCCCGGCGACCGCCTGCCGTCGATCCGCCACCTGGCGCAGCAAAAGCGCATCTCCATCAGTACCGTGATGCAAGCCTTGCGCTTGATGGAAGACCGGGGGCAGGTCGATGCGCGGCCCCAGTCCGGCTATTTCGTGCGCCACCGGGCGCCGCGCCGGCCCTGCAGTGCCGACGCCCAGCATTTGAAGGAGCCAGCCTTTGTCGGCATCAACAATCTGTTGATGCGCGTGCTGAAGGACAACGAGACGGCGAATATCGTGCAGCTGGGCACGGCCTGGCCGCCCGACGAGATACTGCCCATCAAGCGCATGCAGCGCACCATCAGCGCCGTGGCGCGGCGCGAACCCGCTTTATTGAGCAAGGTCAGCTGCTACGACGTCAGCGAAGGCAATTTCCTGCGCCAGGTTGCGCGCCGGGCGCTGGACTGGGGCAAGCTGGACCCGCAAGAGATCGTCGTGACGAATTCCTGCACGGAAGCGATCAGCCTGTGCCTGCGCGCCGTCGCCAAGCCGGGCGACACCATCGCCATCGAGTCGACCACGTATTTCGTGCTGCTGCAGATGATCGAAAGCCTGGGCATGAAGGCGCTGGAAATTCCCACCGACCCGAAGACGGGGCCGTCGCTCGACGCGCTCGAGCTGGCCCTGCGTGCCGGCCTCGTGCAAGCGTGTCTGTTCGTGCCGAACGCAAATAATCCCCTGGGCTGCGTCATGCCGGAAGCAAACAAGAAACGGCTGGCGGGGCTGCTGTCGGAATTCAATATTCCGTTGGTGGAGGACGATGTGTATGGCGACCTGTGCTTTGCACCGCAGCGGCCGTGGCCCGTGAAAGCCTACGATACGAGCGGCAATGTGCTGCTGTGCTCCTCGTTTTCCAAGGCCATCACGCCCGCGTCGCGCGTCGGCTACGTGCTGGCCGGGCGTTTCGCGCAGGAAGTGGCTTTGCTCAAAACCGTGTCGAGCGGAGCCACCAGTCATTTCTTCCAGGCCGTGCTGGCCGACTTTTTGGAGGGCAGCAGCTACGACCAGCAGCTGCGCAAGATGCGGCGCACCCTGGTGCAGCGCATCGCCCGCATGTCCGACGCCGTGGTGGCCAGCTTCCCGGCGGACTGCATGCTGTCCGAGCCGCAGGGCGGTTTCGTGCTGTGGGTGCAGATGCCGCCGCAAATCGATGCGCTGGCCCTGCACGGCCAGGCCATCGCGGAAGGCGTGGCGTATATGCCGGGCCAGCTGTTCTCGGCCTCGGGCAAGTTCGGCAATTATCTGCGTCTCAATTGCGGCAATGCGTGGACGCCGCGCATCGAGCAGGCCATCGGCCGCCTGGGGCGTCTGGTCAAGGACGCCTTGTAGAACGCCTGTCAAAACCTACTGCGCGGCGCGCTTTGCGGCCTGCGATGCTCACTGTGCTACAGCACAGTTGCGCTTCTTAGCCACAAATCACTGCCGCTCGCTACGGTTTTGTCAGGCGTTGTTCATTCCCTCGTTTTCCCTTCAGTCCCCGTTTTTCACCGTTCGCTCCCTGTTTTTCGCCGCTGGTCGCAAGCCGGTGGCGTTGTTCGCGGCCGCTGGCTAAAGTACCACCATACCAGCAGCAGTCAACGACACAAACTAACCAGGAGTCACATCATGCATGCACTGAAAAACATGGAAATCACCTTTGTCGCCGCCGCCATCATCGCCATCGGCGCCAGCTTCGCCACCGCCGGCGCGAATACGGTGGAAGTGAGCGCCAGCAGCACCGTGATCGCCCAGGCTGCCGACAGCACGATGCCCGTCGTTACCGTCAGCGCCCGCCGCCTGACCGCTGCCGAAAAAGCCGCGTTCATTTAAGCAATAAGCCAAGCAGAAAATGTAAAGCGGGTGCGAGTGCCCGGCCATGCCGCCATGACGATGGTTGGCCATGTGCAAAACTCATAAAGAACTGAACGGGTCTTGGTACAATGAGTGCTTTCGATACATCGGCACCGCCATCCACCCATGATAGATATCCAACTTCTCCGTAAAGACATCGCCACCGTCGCAGAACGCCTGGCGACGCGCAAATTCCAGCTCGACGTGGCAGGTTTCAATGCCCTCGAAGCCGAACGCAAGGCGATCCAGACGCGCACCGAAGAGCTGCAAGGCAAGCGCAATGCGCTGTCCAAGCAAATCGGCATGTTGAAAGGCAAGGGGGAAGATACCTCGGCCGTGATGGCGCAAGTGGCCGGCCTGGGCGATGAGCTGAAAGCCGATGAAGCGGCTTTGAGCGTAGTGCAAGCCAAGCTGAGCGACTTCATCATGGCCGTGCCGAATTTGCCGCACGAATCGTCGCCTCTGGGTACGGACGAGTCGGGCAACGTGGAAGTGCGCAAGGTCGGCACGCCACGCACTTTTGACTTTGAAGTCAAGGATCACGTCGACGTGGGCGGCCCGCTGGGCCTCGATTTCGAAGTGGCCACCAAGCTGACCGGTTCGCGCTTCTCCGTCATGAAGGGCGGCATCGCCCGCCTGCACCGCGCGCTGGCGCAATTCATGCTCAACACGCACGTGGACGAACATGGCTACACGGAATGCTATACCCCGTACATGGTCAATGCCGACTCGCTGCGCGGCACGGGCCAGCTGCCGAAATTCGAAGCCGACCTGTTCTCGGTGAAAAAAGGCGGCGCGGAAGGCGAGGGCGAGACCTTCTACCTGATCCCGACGTCGGAAGTGTCGCTGACCAATATCGCGCGCGATGAAATCCTCGCGCTCGATCAACTGCCTCTGAAAATGACGGCCCATACGCCATGCTTCCGTTCGGAAGCGGGCAGCTACGGCCGCGACACGCGCGGCATGATCCGCCAGCACCAGTTCGACAAGGTGGAAATGGTGCAAGTGGTGCATCCGGACACGTCGTACCAGGTGCTCGATGAAATGGTCGGCCATGCGGAAACGATCTTGCAACGCCTGGGCCTGCCATACCGCGTGATGTCGCTGTGCACGGGCGACATGGGTTTCGGCGCTACCAAGACCTTCGACCTGGAAGTGTGGCTGCCGGCGCAAAACACCTACCGCGAAATCTCGTCCCTGTCGAACTGCGAAGCCTTCCAGGCCCGCCGCATGCAGGCGCGTTTCCGTAACGCCGCCGGCAAGCCGGAACTGGCCCACACCCTGAACGGCTCCGGCCTGGCCGTGGGCCGCACCCTGGTGGCCGTGCTGGAAAACTACCAGCAGGCAGACGGCAGCGTCGAGATCCCGGCCGTGCTGCGCCCGTACATGGGTGGCCTGACGCATCTGAAGGCCTAAAATAGTCCTTTTCTTTTCGCCGCGGGCTGCTATAATCTTGCCTTCTCGCAGCAATGCGGGAAAGACCGCAGCAAATGGAGAGGTGGCAGAGTGGTCGAATGTACTTGACTCGAAATCAAGCGTACGTTAAATCGTACCGTGGGTTCGAATCCCACCCTCTCCGCCAGAACAAATAGAGAAAGCTCCCGCAAGGGAGCTTTTTTTATTTGTGGCGGCGGAAAGGAGCAAGGCGCCTGCGCGCCTTGCGCGTGGGATTCGAAGACGAGCGCGTACTCGCGCGAGACTCCCCGAATCGTCAATTTGGTTTTAAGCGTGCGCCAAGGTGGCGTCTACAAAGGCGAGCCGCGCCTTGTACGAGGCTCCCCGAATCGACCAATTGGTTTTTTGGTTTGGCTACCAGCCCTCAGTTGCAAATCGCCAATAAAACCCCTACCCAACCCAACAATCCCCATGCTAAAATAGCGCCTCGTTCAAACAGGCACGTCAGTTTGAACGAATAGACCGCAGTAAACGGAGAGGTGGCAGAGTGGTCGAATGTACTTGACTCGAAATCAAGCGTACGTTAAATCGTACCGTGGGTTCGAATCCCACCCTCTCCGCCAGAATACATAAGAGAAGCTCCCGCAAGGGAGCTTTTTTTATACCCGCCACATGTGCAAGCCGCCAGCGCAATAAGGCAGGTAGAAAAAACCGCCCAAAGCGCGCAGCGCAAGGCGTTTTTTCCTCCATTCAGGCTTTGAAAGCCAGCGTTCCCACAAACGCAATCTAATGCACTAGCCTCGCCACCGCAAACGCGACGCCCGACATGGCAATGATCGTCCCCACACACGACAGGATGACAGCCGACTTCGCCTCAGCCACATCGGACTTGGTCGCATAATTGGAGCGCACCACAGCGAGGTCCAGTTTCAAGCCACTGACATCCGTCTTGAGAACGCCGACATCGGTCGTGAGAGCAGCGACATCCGTTTTCAGACCGGCAACATCCACCTTGAGACCAGTGACATCCGTTTTCAGGCTGGCAACATCGACTTTGATGTCAGTCACATCGGCCTTTACATCCTTTACGTCCAGTTTCACACTGGCCATGTCCTTTCCCGGCGTGTTGACTTGCTCGTCCATGGCGCAATCCTCCGTGCTTGTCACTGCATGCTCCTCGCTTTTTTCACCGCTGTCAAACAGTGTCCCGAGGGTATCGCGCATGGCTTTGCTATTGCTTGCCAGGCGTTGCGCCAGCGCCGTCACGCGCTGCAAGTCGGCCATTCCTTCGCCCTGTAGCTGCTCCGTGGCAGTCTGCAATTCGACGGTGATCTGCTCGCTGAGACTGGCTGCGACCTGTAGCCACGCATCGATCTTGCGCTGGCGTGACTGTTGCGTCAGCGCGCCATGCCGCATTTGCGTATCGCTCAGCTTGTGCATGCTGTTCATGCTGCGTCCTCTTCGCGTTGGGGCCGATGCCGCCCACGCTACTCCTCGCCGATAGTGTCCGCCTTGACCCCCCTCAGCCTATGGTAATCTACCCCCTCCCCATCCTGTCCCCATACCCAAGCAATGAGCCGATTCTGGAGCAATATCGTCAGCGAGCTGACCCCCTACATCCCGGGCGAGCAACCCAAACTGCCCAACCTGGTCAAACTCAACACCAACGAAAATCCCTACGGTCCGTCGCCGCAGGTGCGCGCCGTATTGCGCGAAGCAGCCAACGACAGCCTGCGCCTCTACCCTGATCCGTCCGCCAGCGAACTGAAGCAAACCCTGGCCGACTACCACGGCTTGAACAGCAATCAAGTGTTTGTCGGCAATGGCTCCGACGAAGTGCTGGCGCTGGCCTTCATGGCCTTGCTCAAGCACGATGCGCCGCTGCTGTTCCCGGACATCAGCTACAGCTTCTACCCAGTGTATTGCAAGCTGTACGGCATCGATTACCGCACGGTGGCGCTCGACGATGCCATGCGCATCCGTCCGGAAGACTACCAGGGGCCGTGCGGCGCCATCATCTTCCCTAACCCTAACGCCCCCACGGGCGTGGACTTGCCGCTGGCCGGCGTGGAAACCTTGCTGCGCGCCCATCCCGATGCCGTGGTGGTGGTCGATGAAGCGTATGTGGATTTCGGCGGCGAGAGCGCCGTGGCCCTGGTGGCGCGGTATCCGAACTTGCTGGTGGTGCAGACGTTCTCGAAATCGCGCTCGCTGGCCGGCTTGCGCGTGGGCTGTGCATTCGGACATCCGGACTTGATCGAGGCGCTGGAAAGAGTCAAGAACAGTTTCAACTCGTATCCGCTGGACCGGCTGGCGCTGGCCGGGGCCGTCGCATCGCTGCACGACGAAGCGTATTTCCAGCAGACGCGCCAGGCCGTTATTGCCACCCGCGAACAGCTGGCGGCGGACTTGGCGGCGCTGGGCTTCGAGGTACTGCCCTCGGTGGCCAACTTTGTCTTTGCCCGTCACCCGCAGCATGACGCGGCGCAACTGGCCGCCGGCTTGCGTGCCCGCTCCGTGATCGTGCGCCACTTCAATGCGCCGCGCATCAGCCAGTATTTGCGCATCAGCATTGGTAATGTGGGCGAGTGCGCAGCCTTGATGGCGGCGTTGCGCGAGATATTGTCGTGATGGCAGGCCTGGTACGGCTGCCGGCAGCCGTACCAGGCGCCAGTTTGTTTACTGCTGGCTGACTCGGCGGCGGCGCGCCATGAAGCCGAGCAAGCCCAGGCCGCCCAGCAGCATGCCGTAAGTGGCTGGCTCCGGTACGGCCGACACGGACAGGTTATTGATGGTTGGCCAGATACCGATCTGTCCGGCTGTGCTGACGGACAGGTCGGAGAACGCGTCCGACGACACGAAGCCGATAAACGAAGCTTGCGTCGGCAGGGCCAGATCATAGCTGAGCAGCTCGCCCAGCGCATTGCGCGCTGTCAGCGTGATGCTCTGGCCATTGGCATATTCGCCGGCAAAGTTCGATCCGAAGAAGAATCCCCCCACACCGCGTACGGCACTGGAAAAGTTGGAGAACACCACGCTGTCGTTGCGGTCGTTCGTACTCAGCCAGTTGTCGCTGCCCGTGCCTGCGCCATACAGGATGGGCGAGGCGCCAACGCTGCTGACCGTGTAGGCATAGCTGCCCGCGTTGCGGTTCAGCGGGCCGTCGAGCGCATCGATGGGCAAATCATCAAAGGTGTCGACGCCGGTATTGCCGACCGCTGCCAGATAGGCGGACTGGCTGGTAAACACCGTGATGTCTGCGTGTGCGGCGCTGGCGGCGAGCAGCAGGGCGGCGGCGCTCATGATTTTCAGGCGGGAGAATGCAGTTTGCAAGATCGACTCCTTCACAAGGGTTGGGAAAAGGATGCGGCAAAAGTTTGCTTATTTATAATGCCAATTCAATATAATATTAACTAGAAAAAAATGCAATATAAAGTTCTTTATGATAATTTTCGTCTTGTATAGCTGAAAAGCGGATGTTTCCCAATCACCACTCCGTGTACGCCAAACGTCGCGCAGGGCCGCGCCATGCTGCCGCCACGGGCCATTTGTGCAACAATAATCGGATTCATTCATCGACAGGACGGACAATATGGCAAAAGTGGCATTCATCGGTTTGGGCGTCATGGGTTTCCCCATGGCAGGTCACCTGGCGGCGGGCGGGCACGACGTCACCGTGTACAACCGCAACCCGGCCCGCGCGGCCGCCTGGCTGGAACAGCACAAGGGCAGCAGCGCCGCCACGCCGGCTGCCGCGGCGGCGGGCGCCGAGTTCGTCTTCACCTGCATCGGCAACGATAACGACCTGTACCAGGTCATCCTGGAAGAGGGCGGCTTGTTGTCCGCCATGGTGCCGGGCAGCATCCTGATCGACCACACGACGGCCTCGGCCGAAGCGGCGCGCACCATCCACGCGGCGGCGAAAGAGCAGGGCGTGTTCTTCCTCGACGCGCCTGTGTCCGGCGGCCAGGCGGGCGCGGAAAACGGCAAGCTGACGGTGATGGCGGGCGGCGATGCAGAGGCGTATGCACGGGCCGAGCCTGTCATCGCCCTGTTCTCGCGCGCCGTCACCTACATGGGCGCTTCCGGTTCCGGCCAGCTGACGAAGATGGTCAACCAGATCTGCATCGCGGGCCTGGTGCAGGCGCTCAGCGAAGGCATCGCCTTCGCGGAAAACGCGGGCCTCGACGCGGCCCTCGTCGTCGACGTGATTTCCAAGGGGGCGGCGCAGTCGTGGCAGCTGGAAAACCGGGGCAAGACCATGATAGAGCGCAAGTTCGACTTCGGTTTTGCCGTCGACCTGATGCGCAAGGACCTCGGCATCTGCCTCGCCGAAGCCAAGCGCAACGGCAGCGACTTGCCCGTGACGACCTTGACGGACCAGTTCTATGGCGAAGTGCAACAGGCAGGCGGCAACCGCTTTGATACATCCAGTCTGATTACCCGCCTGAACAAAAAGTAATCGTTCAACGGCCAGCCACGGCGGCGCGTCCCTGCAAAGGGCCGCGCCGCTTGTCGTTTACGCCAGCATTAACCTTAAAACGTCAGTTTCCGGAACATCCGGTTTCGATTTTCATGGAAAAGCATGGACTTCGCTAGCTCATCGTGTATTATTAAAAAACGAGATGAAATGTCCCAATTTTTAAAACATTATGAGCGGACCCGCATGAAAACCAACTCCTCAGCGATAACACGCGTTGTCGACAAGAACATTCCCTACCTGTCTTCCGCCGTTGCCATCTGGCGTCCTCGTGCCGTGCTGCGCAGCTGGCCCGGCGTGGCCATCGCGCTGGTGATCGCCCTGTCGGCCACCTTTATTTCCAGCAATTACGGCGGCCCCCAGTTGCTGTATGCGCTGTTCTTCGGCCTGGCTTTCCACTTCCTCGCCTCCGACCCCACCTGCAAGCCCGGCATCGAGTTTTGCAGCAAGGTGCTGCTGCGCACGGGCGTGGCCCTGCTGGGCGCGCGCATCACCTTCAACCAGATCGCTTCCGTCGGCGTGACGCCGTTATTGATCGTCGTCGGCGGCCTAGTGGCAACTTTGGGCTTCGGCTATCTGCTGGCCAGGTGGCTGAAACGCCCCATCACGGAAGGCATCCTGTCGGGTGGTTCCGTGGCCATCTGTGGCGCCTCGGCCGCGCTGGCCATCTCGGCCGTGCTGCCGCAGACCAAGGAAAACGAAAAATTCACGCTGCTGACGGTGGTGGGCGTGACGACCTTGTCGACCCTGGCCATGATCGTCTACCCGCTGCTGGTCAAGCTGCTGGGCTTTGATCCGACGGAAGCGGGCGTGTTCATCGGCGGCACGATTCATGACGTGGCGCAAGTGGTGGGCGCCGGCTACCTGGTCAGTAATCACACGGGCGACGTGGCCACCTTCGTCAAGCTGACGCGCGTCGCTTGCCTCGTGCCTGTCGTGCTGGGCCTGTCGATCATGTTCAAGCGCAAGGACGGCAAGAGCGAAGTCGATGCGCCGCCGCTCGTGCCATTCTTCCTGATCGGCTTTGTGTGGCTCGTCATCACGAATAGCCTGGGCCTGATTCCGCAGGAAGTGAATGGCTGGATCAACAATGCTTCGCGCGCCTGCCTCGTCATCGCCATTGCCGCGCTGGGCGTGAAAACGTCGTTCCAGTCGCTGGCCTCGCTGGGCTGGCGTCCCGTGATCATGCTGGTGATGGAAACCGTGTGGATCGCCGCCTTTGTCGCCATCGCCGTGCTGCTGACGCGCTGATTCCAGGCCAGTTGCCATGAAGATCCTAGTCCTCGGCGCCGGCGTGGTCGGCACGGCATCGGCCTGGTATTTGCGCCAGGCTGGCCACGATGTGCGCGTGTTCGAGCGCCAGCCGGGCGCCGCGCAGGAAACCAGCTTCGGCAATGGCGGGCAGATATCCGTCTCGCACGCGGAACCGTGGGCCAATCCCGCCGCCCTGCGCAAGGTAGTGAAATGGTTGGGCAAGGACGATGCGCCGCTGCTGTTCCGTCCTCGCCTCGATACGCTGCAATGGCAGTGGGCGCTGCATTACCTGCGCGAGTGCTTGCCGTCGCGCGTGTCGCGCAATATGCGGCAGATCGTCGCCCTGGCCGAGTACAGCCGGCAGAGTTTGCAAGCCCTGCGGCGCGAAACGGGTATCGCCTACGACCACCTGGAGCGCGGCATTCTGCATTTCTATACGGACCAGCAGGAGTTCGATAAATCGCAGTCGGGCGCCGCCCTCTTGCGCGAGCTGGGCTGTCCGCGCAACACCGTCAGCGCCGATGAAGTGATACGGCTGGAACCGTCCCTGGCCCACGCCCGCCCGCACATCGTCGGCGGCGACTTTACGGCCAGCGACGAGTCGGGGGACGTGCATCTGTTTACCACGGCGCTGGCGGCCCGCGCCGCCGCTGCCGGCGTGGATTTTCAGTACGGCAGCACCGTGACGCGTTTGCTGGCGGATGGCGAACGCATCACAGGTGTGGAATGCATCGATGCGCAAGGGCGCCATCGCCTGGAACACGCGGATGCCGTGGTGGTGGCCATGGGCAGCTTTTCCGCGCCCCTGCTGCAGCCGCTGGGCATACGCTTGATGCTGTATCCGGGCAAAGGTTATTCCGCCACCTATCCGATTCTTGACCCATCCGCCGCACCGACCGTCTCGCTGACGGACGATGGCCACAAGCTCGTGTTTTCGCGCCTGGGCGAACGCCTGCGCGTGGCGGGCACGTGCGAGCTGAACGGCTATACGCGGGAGCTCAATCCCGTGCGCTGCGCCGCCATCACGCGCCGCGTGCAGGGGCTGTTCCCGCACGCCTGCGATTACGGCGACCCCGTCTACTGGGCCGGCCTGCGCCCCCTGACACCCTCGAACGTGCCGTATATCGGCGCCACGCGCTACCGTCAGCTGTTCCTCAACACGGGTCACGGCACCCTGGGCTGGACCATGGGCTGCGGCGCGGGCAGGGCGATCGCGGACCTCGTATCGGGACGCCGGCCGGAAGTCGATTTTGCGTTTTGCGGGGAAACCCAAGGAAAAAGGCTGGGGTCGGACCCTCAGGGTCCGACCCCGGATTTTGCTTCTGGTTTAAATGAATTGCACAGGAGATCAAGATGAGAGACGACGCCACCCCCAGCCAACCATCGACCGGCCTGACCCTGGCCGGCACCACCTACCAGTCGCGCCTGCTGGTGGGCACGGGCAAATACAAGGATTTCGAGGAAACGCGCCTGGCCATCGAAGAGAGCGGTGCCGAGATCGTCACCGTGACGATACGCCGCGTGAATATCGGCCAGGAGAAGGGCGAGCCGAACCTGCTCGACTTCATTCCGCCATCGAAATACACGATCCTGCCCAATACGGGCGGCTGCTACAACGCGCGCGACGCCGTCTATACCTTGCAGCTGGCGCGCGAGCTGCTGGGCGGCCACCCGCTGTGCAAGCTGGAAGTGCTCGGTGATGAAAAGACCCTGTTCCCGAACATGCCGGAGACCTTGAAGGCGGCCGAGCAGCTGGTGCGCGACGGCTTCCAGGTGATGGTGTATTGCAGCGACGACCCCATCCAGGCGCGCATGCTGGAAGACCTCGGCTGCATCGCCGTCATGCCACTGGCGTCCCTGATCGGCTCGGGCATGGGCATTCTGAATCCGTGGAATCTGTCGCTGATCATCGAGCAAGCCCGCGTACCCGTGCTGGTCGATGCAGGCGTGGGCACGGCGTCGGACGCGGCCATCGCCATGGAGCTCGGTTGCGACGGCATTTTGATGAATACCGCCATCGCGGCGGCGCGCGAACCGATACGCATGGCGCGCGCCATGAAACTGGCAGTGCAGGGCGGACGCGAGGCTTACCTGGCCGGACGCATGCCGAAAAGTATGACGCAGCCTGGCGCCATGCGCGCCTCGCCGTCGTCGCCATTGGCCGGGCTGATCGCCTGAGCCACCGCATTTACCCGCAGTTTGCAGCACCGTAGTTGATTATCGTTTCAAGCGTTTATAAAAACCACAATACCTGGAGATGACATGAAACACACACTCGTAGCGGCAGCCATCCTGGCCTCCTTCTTCGCTGGCAGCGCCAGCGCCCAATCGTCCGTCACCGTGTACGGCTTGCTCGACGCGGGCCTGACATCCGAACATGGCGGCGCGGACGGTTCCGTCACCAAGCTGGCCACCGGCGTGCAGTCGGGCAGCCGCATCGGCTTCAAGGGCACGGAAGACCTGGGCAATAATTTAAAGGCCAACTTCTTGCTGGAAAATGGCCTCGACGTGGATACTGGCGCCAACCGCCAGGGCGCCTTGTTCGGGCGCAAGGCCTACGTGGGCCTGTCGGGCGGCTTCGGCGCCGTGAACCTGGGCTTGCAGCACAACCCGCTGTTTACCGCGCTGGACAATATCGACCCCTTCGAGACGGGCATGACGGGCGCCTCGATCAACCTGATGAGCGTGGCCAGCCTGCGCACGAAAAACTCCATCATGTATGAAACGCCGAAGGTGAACGGCTTGTCGGCCGCCGTCATGTATGGCTTGGGCGAAAAGCCGGACAGCAACACCCTGGGCCGCACCATCGACTTTTCCATCGACTACGCCAATGGCCCGCTGGTGCTGACGCTGGCGCACGACAACCGCAAGGATACGCCGCTGAACACGGCGAAAGTCACCTTGCTGGGCGGCACCTATGACTTCGGTCCCGCCAAGCTGCACGCCGCGTATGAGACGGACAAGGATGATGCGGGCACGGATTTCCGCAACTACATGCTGGGTGCGTCGGCCCCTGTAGGCGCGGCGGGCAGCGTGATGGCGTCCTACATCAAGAAGGATGACCGCACGAATGCGCGCCGCGGCGGGCGCCAGCTGGCCATCGGCTATACCTATGCCTTGTCCAAGCGCACGAATCTGTACACCTCGTACGGCCGCATCAACAACGATGGCGCGGGCACCAATTTCGTTGGCGACGCTTCCAGCGGCGGCAGCGTGCCCTTGCCTGGGCATAACTCGAGCGCCTTCACGGCCGGCATGCGCTTGAAGTTCTAAGCGCGGCGCAGAAGGAGAACGATGGCGGCTTGTCTGTTGCGGATAAGCCGCCATTGTTGTTTCAGGAGTGGACCTAAGTCACGGATTCCGGATTCAGGAATGAAACAGTCCGATTTTTCATAAATTTTCATTGACAGCGCATTTCGCAGCCGTTAAATTGAACACGTATTTCAAATATCGGAACAAAATATACCGATTTTTCATAAAACCGTAAGGAGACTGAGCCATGACCGATTTGTCCGACCAAAAAGCCGCCGCCGCAGCGATACCTGTGGGCCCGCAAAAGATGACGCCTTCCGAAGCGTTCGTGGAAACCCTGGCCGCCAATGGCGTGACCGATATGTTCGGCATCATGGGCTCGGCCTTCATGGACCCGATGGATATCTTTGCCCCGGCCGGCATCCGTTTGATTCCCGTCGTGCACGAGCAGGGCGCCGGCCACATGGCCGACGGCTATGCCCGCGTCTCGGGCCGCCATGGCGTGGTCATCGGCCAGAACGGCCCCGGCATCAGCAATTGCGTGACCGCCATTGCCGCCGCCTACTGGGCGCATACCCCGGTCGTGATCATTACCCCTGAGACTGGCACGATGAGCATGGGCCTGGGCGGCTTCCAGGAAGCGAACCAGTTGCCGATGTTCGAGGAATTCACGAAATACCAGGGGCACGTGACGAATCCGGCCCGCATGGCGGAATTCACGGGCCGCTGTTTTGACCGCGCCATGTCGGAAATGGGCCCGACGCAACTGAATATCCCACGCGACTATTTTTATGGCGAAATCAAGGCGGAAATTCCCAAGCCGAACCGCCTGGACCGTGGCGCCGGCGGCGAGCAAAGCCTCAACGATGCGGCGGAATTGCTGGCGAAGGCCAAGTTCCCCGTGATCATCTCGGGCGGCGGCGTCGTCATGGGCGAAGCCATCGAAGAGTGCAAGGCCCTGGCCGAACGCCTGGGCGCACCCGTCGTCAACAGCTACCTGCATAACGACTCCTTCCCTGCCAGCCATCCGCTGTGGTGCGGCCCGCTCGGCTACCAGGGTTCCAAGGCAGCCATGAAACTGATCGCCAAGGCCGACGTCGTCGTCGCCCTCGGTTCGCGCCTGGGCCCGTTCGGCACCTTGCCGCAGCACGGCATGGATTACTGGCCGAAGAATGCCAAGATCATCCAGATCGACGCGGACAACAAGATGCTCGGTTTGGTCAAGAAAATTTCGGTCGGCATCTGCGGCGACGCCAAGGCGGCCGCCAAAGCCATCCTGGCGCGCCTGGACGGCAAGACGCTCGATTGCGACGCGACGCGCGACGAGCGCTATGCCACCGTGCAGGCAGAGAAGGCCGCGTGGGAAGAGGAGCTGACCAACTGGACGCACGAGAAGGATGCGTACAGCCTGGATATGATCGAAGAGCAGAAGAAAGAGCCGGGCAACTATCTGCACCCGCGCCAGGTCTTGCGCGAGCTGGAAAAAGCCATGCCGGAAGACGTGATGGTGTCGACCGACATCGGCAACATCAACTCGGTAGCCAATAGTTACTTGCGCTTCGAAAAGCCGCGCAGCTTCTTTGCGGCGATGAGCTTTGGCAATTGCGGCTATGCCTTCCCGACCATCATCGGCGCCAAGGTTGCCGCACCGCACCGTCCAGCCGTGTCGTATGCGGGCGACGGCGCCTGGGGCATGAGCCTGATGGAAACGATGACCTGCGTGCGCCACAACATTCCCGTGACGGCCGTGGTGTTCCACAACCGCCAGTGGGGCGCGGAAAAGAAAAACCAGGTGGATTTCTACAACCGCCGCTTCGTGGCAGGTGAACTCGACAACCAGAGCTTCGCGGAAATCGCGCGGGCCATGGGCGCCGAAGGCATCACGGTCGACAAGCTGGAAGACGTGGGCCCGGCCCTGAAAAAGGCGATCGACATGCAGATGAATGAAGGCAAGACGACCATCATTGAAATCATGTGCACGCGCGAGCTGGGCGACCCGTTCCGCCGCGATGCGCTGAGCAAACCCGTGCGTCACCTGGATAAGTACAAAGATTACGTTTGATTTGCTGCTGGAGTGTTGGATTACGCCTTTCAGGCTAATCCAACCTACCCAACCTACCCAACCTACGCGACTGTGTAGGTCGGATTAGCCGGGCCTCGGCCCGGCGTAATCCGACACCACCCTGACCGATCCTTGTATGACCCCGGCTTGCCGGGTTTTATGTGCCGGAACCATGTTTCATGCTTCCATGGTTCCGGCATTTTTTTACCGAATTGGAGTCGCCATGAAAGCCCTGCACCGCATCATCGAGCAAGCCCGCGCCGTACCGAAAAACATCGTGTTGTGCGAGGGCGGCGATGCGCGCGTGCTGCAGGCGGCCGCGCGGGCGGCAAGCGAAGGCCTGGCGCACATCACCATCGTCGGCAAGCCTGCCGCCATCCTGGCCCTGGCGCGCGAACATGCGCTGGACCTGGATAGCGTGCGCCTGGTCGACCCGGCAGAGTCCAGCGAGTCGGAACACTATGCCCAGCAATTGTTTGTGCTGCGCCAGGCCAAGGGCATGACGGTGGAGCAGGCGAGGATCGCCGTGCAGGATCCGCTGTGCTATGCCAACCTGATGGTGCGCCTGGGCGACGCGGACGGCTGCGTGGCGGGAGCCGTGCACACGACGGCCGACGTAGTGCGCAGCGCCATCCAGATCATCGGCGTCGATCCGGCCTTCAAGCTGGTGTCCAGCTTTTTCCTGATGATGCTGTGCGAACCCTTCCACAGCCTCAAGGGCGGTTTTATCTTTTCCGACTGCGCCCTCGTTGTCGACCCGAAAGCGGAGGAACTGGCCGACATCGCCATGGCCGCCGCCGACAGCGCGCAAGCGTTGCTGATGGAAGAGCCGCGCGTGGCCATGCTGTCGTTTTCCACCAGCGGCAGCGCCCACCACGCGGCCGTCGACAAGGTGCATGCGGCAACAGACCTGGTCAAGGCCCAGCGGCCGCTGCTGGCCATCGATGGCGACGTGCAGCTCGATGCTGCCATCGTGGCCGAGATTTCGCAGAGAAAAGTCAAGGATTCCGTCGTCAATGGCCGCGCGAACGTGCTGGTGTTCCCGAACCTCGACGCGGGCAATATCGGCTACAAGCTGGCCGAACGCATGGGCGGCGCCGTCGCCATCGGCCCCCTGCTGCAAGGCTTGAAGAAGCCCGCCAACGACCTGTCGCGCGGTTGCAGCGCGATTGACGTGTACAACGTGATTGCCGTCACGTCCGTGCAGGCCCAGGGTGGACGCTGACTTCCTGTTCAGCTTGCCGGTGCTGGCGCTGCTGGGCGTGGTGGCGGCGGGCACGTATTTTCAGACCGTCACGGGTTTTGGCCTGGGCATGATCGTCATGGGCGTGGCCAGCGGCCTGGGCCTGGCGCCCGTGCCCGCGCTGGCGGCCCTCGTCAGTTTGTTGTCCTTGGCGAATTGCCTGGTGGCCTTGCCGGGCGCCTTGCACCACCTGGACTGGCGCGCCATCCGCGCGGCCGGCATCGGCTTGCTGCCGGCCATGGCGGCTGGCGTCTTGTTGTTGGGATACCTGGACCAGGAGTATGCGCCCGTCCTGAAACTGTTGCTGGGCGCGGCCATCGTGTATGGCGGCGTCAGCATCCTGCTGCAGGCGCCGCCGGGACCGGGCGCGGCGGATAAACGCAGCTTTTTTATTAGCGGCGTGTGCGGCGGCCTGTTCTCGGGCCTGTTTTCGCTGGCCGGGCCACCGCTCGTGTACCAGTTTTATCGCCAGGAAATGAGTTTGAAAACCATCCGCTACAGCCTGATCTTTTTGTTCGCCATCAGCGCGGGCGGACGCTCGCTGATGGCGGGCAGCCAGGGCCAGCTCGACGCGAAAGTCTTGCTGCTGTGCGCGCTGGCCTTGCCCGTGGGCGTGCTGGCCACGATGGCCGGCAAGCGCTATCCGCCACCGATCGCCCAGCGCGGCATGCGCCGCATCGCGTTTGCCGTGCTGACCGCCATCGGTATCTCATTGATGGCGGCCGCCGTGCCGCAATTGCTCAGGCCTTGAACGTCAGCAGGGGCTTCAAGCGCGCCACCGATTGCAGCAAGCCCGCTTCCTCCTGCGCGGCGATGACGGGACCGATCTTTTTATACGCCATCGGCGCTTCCTCGACGCGGCGTTCTTCGCGCAAAGTCACGCACTGGAACGCCATCTCGTCGCCGCCCACCGTGGGCCGCATGGCGCGCATGGCCTGGCGACGGATGCTGCGCCCCGCGCCATGCGAGCACGACCACAGCCAGTCAGGATTGCCCATGCCCGTTGCCACATAGGAATAATCGCCCATGGAACCGGGAATCAGCGCCAGGTCGCCCTCGCGCGCCGGCGTGGCACCCTTGCGGTGGATGTTCATGCCATGCTCGCGCAGGATGACATTGTGGGGCACGTCCACCACCAGGCGAGAGGTATCGTGCGCATACACCTGCGACAGGCTGTCGCGCACCAGCTCGGCCAGGACCATGCGATTGACCCAGGCATAGCGCGATGCCACGCCCATGGCGTCCATGTATTCGCCGGCCAGTTCGCCCGTCAAGCCGTACAGGCCGGACTGCGGGTGGCGCACGCCTTTCGGCCAGGCCTCTTTGGCGCGGTCCATCCAGCGGCTGCCGACGAAAAAGCCCACGTCGCGGCTGCCGCTGTGGATCATGACGACCACTTCGCCAGGCACCAGCCCGTGCCGGTACGCGGCATGGCGGTCCATGACGGCGTCGACCAGCTGGATTTCCACGAAATGGTTGCCCGATCCCGTGGTGCCCAGGCTGGGGTCGCGTATCACTTCGCGCGTGCCCACCAATGCTTCGGGCGCATGGCGCAAGCCGCCGCCCAGTTCGCGCAGGGCGATGCAATCGTCGAGCTCGCGCAGCAGGCGTTGCTTGTCGACGCGGGGCCACAAGCCCTCATTGTGCAGGCTGTCGATGAACGCTTCCGGCCCCACGTCGAACAGGGCGGCAAACGCTTTCGAGCGCAGCGGCACGTTGCGGCCGTCTTCCAGCAGC
This sequence comes from Janthinobacterium sp. SUN128, assembly GCF_030587275.1. Taxonomy (NCBI): domain Bacteria; kingdom Pseudomonadati; phylum Pseudomonadota; class Betaproteobacteria; order Burkholderiales; family Oxalobacteraceae; genus Janthinobacterium; species Janthinobacterium sp. SUN128. The sequence continues at coordinate 356,898 of NZ_JAPWHY010000001.1, forward strand.
ACATGTTTGAGCTTGCCGAGCAGCTGCGGCTTGCGCGCCTCGAATTGCGCCAGGCTCAGGCCCGTCGTGATCAGGCGCATGCCGCAGGCGATGTCCGTGCCGGGGATGGCGGGAATCACCATGTCGGGGCTGGTGGCAACGATGCTGCCCACGGGGGCGATGCTGCCCGGGTGGAAGTCGGGCGTGGCGCATGCCTTGCACACATGGCCATCCTGGCCTGGCACGCTGACGGCGGCAAACTCCATCAGCTGGCGCACGGCTTTTTCCTCGAGCGGAAAGTTGTGGGGCAGCAGCACGGACGCCTGCGCGTGCGGATTGCTGAGTGTATAAATGCCGTCGGCATAGGCGACAGCGATGCCCTGGCGGCGCAGGGCTTTTTGTAATCTGGATAGGGGAAACACGATTCTGCTCCGGAAATAACGAATGCACGGCCCTTTTGCAAGGGCCATGTTTGTTTTCCACGCAGCAGCGACAGGAAGTGCCGCCAGCTTAGCAAACTTTGTGCCGCTTGCAAAGCGAGGGGTGGGCACAAGCGTGCGCACAATACGCAGCGCCACTTGCAAAATAATCAAACAGCCTTTATATTCGCGGTTCTTTCTCGAACCTCTTCCTTATTGGAGCCAAAAGTGCCTCGCTTCTTCGCCATCACCTGCTAACGCTGACGAAATGCTCTCTGCAGCATCGTTCGGCGCGTTGACGCCCCCGATTGCTGCGGCACTGCTCCCTCCGCACACGTATCCGAGACGCTAGTCTCGATCGTCCACGCCCGAACACGTCGTCAGCACCCCTGACCCTGTATGGACACGCCCCGGTGAACGCGGCGTGGGACGCTATGTTTTTACAATCTTTACCCTTATTCAAATACCCGCGCACGCCGCACCTGGAAGGCTCGCGCCTGCAGGATGGCGACGACGGTTCCGACCAGATGCCCCTGAAAAAGCTGGCCGGCCAGTACGTCGTCATCGAGGAAAAAATCGATGGCGCCAACTCTGCCGTATCGTTCAGCGATGCGGGCGAGGTGCTGCTGCAGTCGCGCGGCCACTACCTAGCGGGCGGCGGCAGCGAACGCCAGTTCAACCTGTTGAAACCGTGGGCGCACGCGCACGAACACGCCTTGCTGCATCTGCTGGAAGACCAATTTGTGCTGTTTGGAGAATGGTCGTACAGCAAGCATTCCGTGTTTTACGACCGCTTGCCCCATTATTTCAACGAGTTCGACGTGTATTGCCGCCGCAGCCAAATGTTTTTGTCGACGGCGCGCCGCCACGCCATGCTGGCCGGCTCGCCCGTGCTCTCCGTCCCCGTGCTGTATGCGGGCAAGATGCCCTCGTCGCCCAAACAGTTGTGGCAGTTGCTGCGCCATTCGCTGGCCAAGTCCCGCCTGTGGCGCGACGCTTTTGAAACCGCGGTGGCGCGCGAACGCCTGCCGCTGGACCTGTGCTGGAAGCAGACGGACAAGTCCGACCACGCGGAAGGCCTGTACCTGAAAGTGGAAGACGACGAGCAAGTGCTGGCCCGCTACAAGCTGGTACGCCATGACTTTACGCAAACCATCCTCGACAGCGGTTCGCACCACAGCACGCGGCCCTTGATCCCGAACCAGCTGGCCGAAGGCGTGGACCTGTACGCGCCGCAGCCGCTGGTGACGTGGGAAAGCCTGGGCTTGCACACCTGCCAGTCGCTGGACGAACTGGCAACCTTTTCAAGGAGTACAAGATGAACTGGAAACAGTTACAACAACTGGTGCCGCAAGCGGGCCAGTCGCCCGATTTCAATGCCTGCCTGGCCGCCTTCCCGCAGCTGGAACTGGCGAAAACGACGCCGCAAAACCCCGTGTATCACGCGGAAGGCGATGTGTGGACGCATACGATGATGGTGGTGGAATCCCTGCTGGCCATGCCCGATTACCAGCAAGCGACGCGGGCGGAACAGGAAATCGTGTTCCTCGCCGCCTTGCTGCACGACGTGGCCAAGTGCAGCACCACGGTGATCGACCCGGTGACGGGCGCCATCGGCCAGCCCGGCCACTCGCGCAAGGGCGCCCTCGATGCGCGCATCGCCTTGTGGGATTGCGACGTGCCGTTTGCCGCGCGCGAGGAAATCTGCCGCCTGATTAACGTACATCAAGTGCCCTTCTTTGCGCTGGAAACGTCGCGGCGCGGCGTCACGCCGGAATTTACCGTGCGCGAACTGTCGTGGCAGGTCGATATCCACTTGCTGGCCATGCTGGCCGAAGCCGATATCCGCGGCAGGATCTGTCCCGATCCGCAGCGCATTTTAGATGCCATCGAGCTGTTCCGCGAACTGGCGCGCGAGGAGGGTTGCTACGGTCAGCGCAAGGCCTTTGTCGACGATCACACGCGCGTCAAATATTTTCGCGGCGCCGAGGCGCATCCCGACTACCCCCTGTTCCAGGAGCCGGGTTCGCACGTGATCGTGATGTCGGGCTTGCCTGCTTCGGGCAAGAATACGTGGGTGGAGAAGCACCATCCGCGCCTGCCCGTCGTGTCCTTCGACGATGCGCGGATGGCCTTGGGCTTGAAGCACGGCAAGAACGAAGGGCAGGTGGGCGACTATGCGGAAGAGCGGGCGCGCGAACTGCTGCGCAAGGGCGAACCGTTCGTGTGGAATGCCACGCATCTGTCAAAACTGATGCGCGAAAAGACGCTCAACCTGCTGTATAAATACCACGCGCAGGTGGAACTCGTGTACCTGGAGCAGCCACGCAAGGAGTTATTGCGGCGCAATGGCCAGCGCGACACATCGCTCAGTAACAAGAAGCTGCAATCGATGCTGTGGAACTGGGAAATCCCCTTGCCGATGGAAGCGCATGCCGTGCGTTACTGTGTCGCTTGAGGCGCCAGCAAAGGTGCGGCGCTTCATTCGGCCGGCTGTTTGATCGTTTCCGGGGAAATCAAAATAACAACACTTATTTTTAAAATTGCAACAAACTGAGTATATTGCGATTCTTTCATTTATTACAATGGATTGCCTGGAGCGCTGAATGGCCGGGCTGTGGCGCGAGGGAGTTCCCTCGCGTTTCCTGAGTGAATCACTGGCTGATCCACTCTTCCTCTTTGAATGAATTGGAGTCCTCAATGCAAAAATCCCTGATCGCACTGGCCGCAGCCGCCATGGTTGGCTTTGGCGCCATGTCTTCCGCCCAAGCGGCCACCCAGACCATCACCTTCAGCGCCGACCGCGCCCTGGGTGCCACCAATTGGTCAGACACCCTGGGATTGGGCAAGTTCGACAGCAACCTCGGTACCTTGACCTCGATCAAGTTCCACCTGGAGGGCGCCGTACAGGGCAGCGGCAAGGCGGAAAGCCTTGACGCCAGCGCCTCCGACGTGACCCTGAGCCTGGCGTCGCTGCTGACCTTGTACCGTCCCGACAATTCCACCTTGCTGGTGGCTAACCCACTGTTCACGCAGACGTTCGCCCTGAGCGCCTTCGATGGCAGCATCGACTTTGCAGGCACCTCGGGTGCCAATACAGGACCCCGGTCCAGCACGGGCGCCAACTCCTACACGAGCGGCAGTGCCAGCGACTTTGCCCTGTTTTCCTCGGCCGGCGGTGGCTTGATCCAGCTGGGCCTGAACGCCATCGGTTCCTCGACGGGCAGCGGTTCCGGTAATTTGCTGACCCAATTCCAGACGGCCGCTTCCGGCCGCGTGGCAGTGACGTATGAATACATCAGCGCCGTGCCGGAACCGGAAACGTATGTGATGCTGCTGACGGGCCTGGCGCTGGCCGGCGTGATGACGCGCCGCCGCAAGTCCATGGTGTGATCAGCGTTTCCCGCGTCCGGCGAGCAGCTGGGCGATTTCGCTGAACAGTTCATTGTTCAGCGAGGCGGGCAGGGTGGTGGCCAGGCTGCGGCTGTAGTAGGCGCCCAGGTCCAGGCCCAGGCCCAGGCCGCAGATTTCCACGGCGCCCTGCGCTTCGCGGCGCGCCACCACTTGCCTCAAGTGTTGCGCCAGGTAAAACTCGTCGTTGGCCAGATTCGTGGCCGTATCCATCGGACAACCGTCGGACACGACGAGCAGGATGCGCCGCCGTTCCGGGCGCGCCAGCATGCGGGTGCACGCCCAGTCCACGGCTTCGCCATCGACGCCTTCGCGGTACAGGTCCGCTTTCAGCAGGGCCGCGATGTCGGGCCGCGCGCGGCGCCAGCTCGTATCGCCATCCTTGAAGACCATGTGCACGAGTTCATTCAGACGGCCCGGGTTGGCGGGCGAGCGGGCGCGCATCCAGTCGCGCCTGACTCGTCCCCCGTTCCACGCGCCCGTCGTAAAGCCCAGCAACTCCGTGCTGATCCCGGCCTGGTCCAGCGCGCGCAGCAGAATGTCGAGCAGCACGGCCACGGATTCCGCATGCGTCTTCATGGAGCCGGAACAATCGACGAGAAAGGTGACGAGGCAATCGGCCTGGGGCAGGAATTGTTCCTTGCGGAACAGCCTGCGTTCGGACGGCGAGCTGATCAGCTGCGCCAGGCGCCGGCCATCGATAGTGCCCTCTTCCTCGCCGAACGACCAGCCGTCGCGCTCGGGTATGGCCAGCAGTTGCGTGAAACGCCGCGCCAGGCGGGCCGTGTTGATGCCCAGGCTGGCGATGCGCGCATCCATGCGTTCGCGGTACTCGAGCAGCAGGGCGCGGCGCACCAGCTCGCCCGCTTTTTCTTCGCGGTCGTACGCCGTGCTGTAAATCCGGTAGGTGCCATCGCCGTCGCTGAAGGCGCGGCTCTCGCCCAGCGGTGCGCTATCGGGAACGTTGTCATTCTCGCTGTCAAAATCGAGCAGCAGCTTGAAGGCCGCCTGCGCCTTGGCGTCGCCGGCCTCGTCCTGGCTGCCGTCGCGCGCCGTTTGCGCATCTTGCAGCATGGCATCGACGGCGTGGGCGATGGCCAGAGAGTGGCGCGCAAAGGCCGCCTGGTCCGTTCGGTGGCGGCGCAAGCCCGCCAGGTCGCCGCTCAATTGTGAAGAGATGGACCAGCGCGTCGCCTCGATGAAATCTTCCGTCTTTTCCAGCACGGGCCGCGCCGTCAGGCGCGACCAGCACATCTGGAATACCGTGTACAACAGCAAGCCCGAGGCGCCCTCGGCCAGGCCGGAATCGTAGAACGCGTGCGACCATGCCGTAAAACGGTGGCGCAGGTTGCCGATGACGCCAGCGTGGTGTTCTGGCGCAAGCGTTTCCACCCTTAACTGTTCCAGCAATTCGAACACGAGGCGCGCCACGGGCTCGGGCGGGCAGAGGGACTTGTGCAGGGCGGCGTCCGTGTGCAGCAGGCGCAGGGCCACGCTGTCTGCCGCGCCGCGCAGCGAGGGCAAATCCTGCAGCGCCGCATCGGGCTGCAGATGGGCTGCGTGGATGGGCACGGGGCGGTGGCCATCGTGCAGGCGCCGGCCACGGTAGCGGATGGAAGACACGCCGCTCAGCGCGCGGATGGCGCCCGCGCACAACTCGTCCGTTTCCTGCTGCTCGCGCGTGTAGGGCGCAGGCGCGGTCGCTTCCGTACTCATGCCTGGCTCGCCAGCAATTCCTCATTGAAACAGCGCTGGTAATACTCGGCCACCATGGGCCGCTCGGCCTCGTCGCATTTGTTGAGGAAGGACAGGCGGAAGGCCAGGGCCGGGTCGCGGAAGATCTGGCAATTCTCGGCCCAGGTAATGACCGTGCGCGGCGACATCAGGCAGGCCAGGTCGCCCGCCGCATAACCGTGGCGCGTGAGGCTGGCCACGGCCACCATGCTGCTGGCCAGCTGGCGGCCCGCCTCGTCGTTCATGGCGGGGACACGGGCCAGCACGATCTCCGTTTCTTCCGCCTGCGGCAAATAGTTCAGGGTAGCAACGATATTCCAGCGGTCGATCTGCGCGTGATTGAGCACCTGCGTGCCGTGGTACATGCCGTTCAGGTTGCCGAGTCCTACCGTGTTCGACGTGGCGAACAAACGGAAGTGGGGATGCGGCGTGATGACCCGGTTCTGGTCGAGCAGGGTGAACTTGCCGTCGCGCTCCAGAATGCGCTGGATGACGAACATCACGTCGGGGCGGCCCGCGTCGTACTCGTCGAAGATCAGGGCCACGGGGCGTTGCAATGACCAGGGTACGATGCCTTCCTGGAATTCCGTTACTTGCTGCTGTTCGCGCAGCACGATGGCGTCCTTGCCGACCAGGTCCAGGCGGCTGATGTGGCCGTCCAGGTTGACCCGCACGCAAGGCCAGTTCAGGCGCGCCGCCACCTGTTCGATATGCGTGGACTTGCCCGTGCCGTGCAAGCCCTGCACCATCACGCGGCGGTTGTGGCTGAAGCCGGCCAGAATCGCCAGGGTCACGTCCTGGTTGAAGCGGTAGGCGGGATCGATGTCGGGCACGTGCGGGTCGCGCTCCGTGAAGACGGGCACGCGCAGGTCGCTGTCGATATTGAACAGGCTGCGCACGGACTGCAAGGTTTGCGCCGCTGCGGCGGGGGGATGTTGGCGTGAATCTGGCACCTTGTTCTCCTGTGAAACCGCAGCATGGGCGCTACGGCGGTTATGAGTGACCGGCTTGCAATGCGTCGTCGTTCCCGCCCGTCGTCGGCATGGTTTCCGATTCGATGGCGGCCAGGGCTTGCGCGGCGCGTTGCAATGCTGGCAAGAAATGTAAAGCCTTGTCGTGCGTTAAACGGATGATGGGCGCCTGGATGGCCACGGCCAGGTTCGAGCGGCCGTTCGGGTTCGGCACCAGCACGGCCACGCACAGCAGGCCGGGCAGGAATTCCTCGTCGTCCAGCGCATAGCCGTTGCGGCGCACCAATTCCAGTTCGCGTTCCAGCTTGACGGGGTCCGTTTCCGTCTTGTCCGTAAAGCGCGTCAATTCCATGTGGCCCAGCAGGCGGCGCCGTTGCACGGGCGTCATTTGCGCCAGGAACAGCTTGCCGCTGGACGAGCAGTGGGCCGGCACCCGCGAACCGGGATGCAGGTAGAAGCGCAGCGGGGCCGCCGTTTCCACGCGGTCCAGGTACACGACTTCGCTGCCGCTGAAGGCCGTCAGGTTGCAGCTTTCGCCCACTTCCTCGACCAGCTGGCGCAAGACCATGCGGCGGGCGCCATGGAAAGTGTTGTTAATCAGCAGGTTCGATGCGAGGCGGCGCAGGCGCACGCCCGTGCTGTAGTGGCGACCATCGCTTTCGCGCTGCAGCACGCCCACGCTTTCCAGCTGTTGCAGCATGCGGTGCAGGGTCGGCTTCGGCAAGCCCGTTTCTTCCACCAGCGCTTGCAGCGACAGCAACTGGTCTTTTTCGGCAATCACTTCCAGCAAGGCAAACAAACGCATCGTGGGCGTGTCGCCTTCCAGTTTTTCCGGCTCAAGTTTTGGGGATGAAATCATGTCCATGGTGGCCTCGGTTGGGTAGCTATGAGTGTTACTTCAGCTTATTTCATTTTCGAACTCAAATTGTACCGTTTCCTTGAAAATCTGTTTGACTTTTGATTGGTGAACGCTTAAATTGAATTGTATATCAAATTTCGGAACAAAATATACCGATTTTTAATAAATGAGTTGATAATTTCAACAGCTTCAATCACCACAGACCAGGAGACACCCATGAATGACATGACCGAGCAAAAAGCCGCCGCCGCAGCGGCCATCCCCACCGGCCCGCAAAAGATGACGCCTTCCGAAGCGTTCGTGGAAACCCTGGCCGCCAATGGCGTGACCGACATGTTCGGTATCATGGGCTCGGCCTTCATGGACCCGATGGATATCTTTGCCCCGGCCGGCATCCGTTTGATTCCCGTCGTGCACGAGCAGGGCGCCGGCCACATGGCCGACGGCTATGCCCGCGTCTCGGGCCGCCATGGCGTCGTCATCGGCCAGAACGGCCCCGGCATCAGCAATTGCGTGACCGCCATTGCCGCCGCCTACTGGGCGCACACGCCCGTCGTGATCATTACCCCTGAGACGGGCACGATGAGCATGGGCCTGGGCGGTTTCCAGGAAGCGAACCAGCTGCCGATGTTCGAGGAATTCACGAAATATCAAGGTCATGTGACGAATCCGGCCCGCATGGCGGAATTCACGGGCCGCTGCTTTGACCGCGCCATGTCGGAAATGGGGCCGACGCAATTGAACATCCCGCGCGACTATTTTTATGGCGAAATCAAGGCGGAAATCCCGAAACCGAACCGCCTGGACCGCGGCGCCGGCGGCGAACAAAGCCTGAACGATGCGGCGGAATTGCTGGCGAAAGCCAAGTTCCCTGTGATCATCTCGGGCGGCGGCGTCGTCATGGGCGAAGCGATCGAGGAATGCAAGGCCCTGGCCGAACGCCTGGGCGCACCCGTCGTCAACAGCTACCTGCATAACGACTCCTTCCCTGCCAGCCATCCGCTGTGGTGCGGCCCGCTCGGCTACCAGGGTTCCAAGGCAGCCATGAAACTGATCGCCAAGGCCGACGTCGTCGTGGCCCTCGGTTCGCGCCTGGGACCGTTCGGCACCTTGCCGCAGCACGGCATGGATTACTGGCCGAAAAACGCGAAAATAATCCAGATCGACGCCGACAACAAGATGCTGGGGCTGGTGAAAAAGATTTCGGTCGGCATCTGCGGCGACGCCAAGGCGGCCGCCAAAGCCATCCTGGCGCGCCTGGACGGCAAGACGCTCGATTGCGACGCGACGCGCGACGAGCGCTATGCCACCGTGCAGGCGGAAAAGGCCGCGTGGGAAGAGGAGCTGACCAACTGGACGCACGAGAAGGATGCGTACAGCCTGGACATGATCGAAGAGCAGAAGAAAGAGCCGGGCAATTACCTGCACCCGCGCCAGGTCTTGCGCGAGCTGGAAAAAGCCATGCCGGAAGACGTGATGGTGTCGACCGACATCGGCAACATCAACTCGGTGGCCAATAGTTACTTGCGCTTTGAAAAGCCGCGCAGCTTCTTTGCGGCGATGAGCTTTGGCAACTGCGGCTATGCCTTCCCGACCATCATCGGCGCGAAAGTGGCCGCGCCGCACCGTCCGGCCGTGTCGTATGCGGGCGACGGTGCCTGGGGCATGAGCCTGATGGAAACGATGACCTGCGTGCGCCACAACATTCCCGTCACGGCCGTGGTGTTCCACAACCGCCAGTGGGGCGCGGAAAAGAAAAACCAGGTGGATTTCTACAACCGCCGCTTCGTCGCAGGTGAACTCGACAACCAGAGCTTCGCGGAAATCGCGCGCGCCATGGGCGCCGAAGGCATCACGGTCGACAAGCTGGAAGACGTGGGTCCGGCCCTGAAAAAGGCGATCGACATGCAGATGAATGAGGGCAAGACCACCATCATCGAAATCATGTGCACGCGCGAGCTGGGCGACCCGTTCCGCCGCGATGCGCTGAGCAAACCTGTGCGTCACCTGGATAAATATAAAGACTACGTCTGATTTGCTGGTGTTGTTGGATTACGCCTTTCAGGCTAATCCAACCTACGCGACTGTGTAGGTCGGATTAGCCGGGCGCAAGCCCGGCGTAATCCGACACAGCGCTGTGACCAAATTCTCACAGATTGTCACGAAAGCATCATAATTTCATTAAAGAATACAAGGCGTCCCGTTTTTTGAATTATTTGATTTGACAAGGCCATGCTTAAGGCTTAAATTCAATAAAAGACAAAAAACGGAACGTAGCGTATCAAAAACGATTTACGGAGACAACCATGAACCACCCTGTACCGCATACTGACGCCGTCACCACGGACTTCCTGCAAGCATTCGGCGATGCCTGGAACCGCCACGATATCGATGCCCTGATGGCCGCCATGGCCGACGATTGCGAATTCCACGCCGTCGCCGGTCCCGAGCTTCTGGGCAAGAGCTTCATCGGCCGCGACGCCGTGCGCGCCGGCTTCGAGCTGGCCTGGCAAACCTTCCCCGACGCCGCCTGGCTCAACCCCGTGCATTTCGTCAGCGGCGAACGGGGCGTGACGGAGTCGACCTTTGCCGGCACCAAGGCGGACGGCACGCGTATCGAAGCGCGCATGGTCGATATTTTCACCTTCCGCGATGGCAAGATCGTCGTCAAGAATGCTTTCCGCAAGGATCGCCCACCCGTCGTCACAGTCTGAGCCAGCACGTTCACCAGGAATGACCATGAACAAACCTGTCGACACCCCGCCTGGCGTAATGGGCAACAACAGCACCGCCGCCCGCACGCCCTACGATCCCGCCTTCGATCCGCTGGTGGCCCAGCGCCCCGGCCACGGCAATGCCTACGCGCCCACCTACTGGATCGGCACGGCCGGCGAGCCGCCCGCCGACGACGGTCCCATCACGCATGACATCGACGTTGACGTGGCCATCATCGGTTCCGGCTTCACGGGCTTATCCTGCGCCATCTTTTTGGCCCAGGAACACGGCATCAAGGCCACCGTGCTGGAAGCGAACCGGGTCAGCTGGGGCTGCAGCACGCGCAACGGCGGCCAGGCGCAATGCACGACGGGCCGCCTGAAACGCTCGCAGTGGATAGACCGCTATGGGCTGGACACGGCCCTGAAACTGCACGCGGAAGTGTGCGATGCGATGGAAACGTTCAAGAAGATCACGGCCGACATCGATTGCGACCCGCAGCCGGGCGGCCACCTGTACATCGCCCACAAGGCGAAAGCCATGCCCGCGCTGGAAAAAGAAGCCAAGGTCATGCGCGAGATCTTCAAGTACGACGCCCGCATCCTCGACGCCGACACCGTCAAGCGCGAATTCGTCGACGACAAGGAAGCGGCCGGCGCGCTGCACGAGCCGGAAGGCATCGGCATCCATGCAGGCAAGCTGGCGTTCGGCTACCTGCGCAAGGCGCGCGCGCTGGGCGCCAAGGTGCACCCGTCCAGCCCCGTGATGGGCTGGGAAACGCGCAACGGCGTGCATTATCTGCAAACGCCAGGCGGCGTGGTGCGTGCCCGATCCGTCGCCGTGGCCACGGGCGGCTACACCTCGCCGCACCTGCATCCGCAAGTCAAGAACCGCTTGCTGCCGATTTTGTCGAATTCGCTTGTCACGCGTCCGCTGACCCCGGCGGAAATCGAGGCGTGCAACTTCCGCACCCACCAGGTGATCACGGATACGCGCATCCTGCGCCACTACTACCGCCTGATGCCGGACAACCGCGTGCAGATCGGCAGCCGCAGCGCCATCACGGGCGCCGACGCGCCGGACGACAAGTACAAACAGTTTTTGATCAACGATCTGCACCGCAAGTTTCCCGCGCTGACCGGCATCGCCATCGATTATTCGTGGTGGGGCTGGGTCGACGTCAGCCACGACATGATGCCGCGCATCGTGCAACCGGACCCGAAGCAATCGATCTTCTATTCGCTCGGCTACGGCGGCAACGGCGTCATGTACTCGGCGCAGGCGGGCCGGCGCATGGCCGAGCGTATCGCCGGCAAGGCCAGCGACACGGGCTTGCCGATTTTCAATTCCAAACTGCCGTATCCCAACATGATGGAACTGGTCGAGTCGCAAGCGTTCGCGCCGTTCCGCCGCCTGGGCCAGCGCTTCCTGTACCGCTGGTATCACTTGAAGGATGAAGTGTTTTAAATAGCAGTAGCCGTACTAAGCCGCCGCATGCGTTGACATAGATCGACCAGCGGCGCCTCCCGCGAGGGATGAGATTGCCCGCACGTTCACACATAACAATAACTTGGAGTGAGACATGAACACAAATACGAGCAAAAACACGGTTTTTTCAACGATGCGCCGCGCCGTCCTCGGCACCCTGGTACTGGGCGTTACCCTTGCCTCCAGCGGTACCGCCTTCGCGCAAAGCAAGGAAGTGACGATTGCCTACCAGGAAATCAACGGTCCCTTCCTGGTGGCCATCGCCAGCGGCGAAGTGGAAAAAACCACCGGCTATAAAATCAACTGGCGCAAGTTTGATTCGGGCGCCAAGGTGGCTACCGGCATGGCTTCCGGCGACGTGCAGATCGGCGTCATCGGCTCCAGCCCCCTGACTGCAGCCGTCAGCCGCGGCGTCGACTTGCAGCTGTTCTGGATCATCGACGACATCAATGAAGCCGAAGCGATGGTCGCCCGCAATGGCGCCGGCATCACCAAGCCGACGGATTTGCGCGGCAAGAAGATCGCCGTGCCTTTCGTGTCCACCACACACTTCCACACCATGTTCGCGCTGGAAACGTGGGGCATCAAGCCCACGGAAGTGAAATTGCTGAACATGCAGCCGAACCAGATCGCCGCCGCCTGGGAGCGGGGCGACATCGACGCCGCCTTCGTATGGGATCCGGCCTTGAGCAAACTCAAGCAAAACGGCAAGGTCCTCGTCACGTCCGGCGAACTGAGCAAGAAGGGCAAGGCCACGTTTGACGGCATGGCCGTCGAGCGCGCCTGGGGCGAAGCGAATGCGGATTTCATGGCCAAGTTCGTCAAGGTGATGGCCGCCGCCGATGCCGACTACCGCGCCAATCCGAAGGCGTGGACCATTGACTCCCCGCAAGTGAAAGCCAACGTCAAGCATTCGGGCGCCGCCGCCAAGGACGTGGCCGCTTCCGTGGCCCTGTACGCCTATCCCTCGCTGCAGGAACAGGCCTCGCGGGCCTGGCTCGGCGGCGGCGCGAAGGGCGGCGTGGCGCAAGCCTTGCTGGCCACGGCGCAATTTTTGAAGGGCGAAGGCAAGATCGACACCCTGGCTACCGATTACGCCAAATATGTGACACCCAAGTATGCACAGGCCGCCGGCCTGCTGAAGTAAACGTTGTGCAATGGCGCGCCTGCGGGCGCGCTGGCTGAACAGAATGCGTTGAACTGAAGTGACTACACCTATGCGGGGCACACGATGGAAAATCTCTACGTCAAGGATGTCAGCGTGATTTATCCGGGCAAGACGGCCGGTGAACGCGTACATGCCTTAAATAATATCAACCTGACCATCAATAGCGGCGACTTTGTCGTCGCCCTGGGCGCCTCGGGCTGCGGCAAGACCACCTTGCTGAGCCTGATGGCGGGCTTTATCGCCCCCTCCAAGGGCGAGATCATGCTCGGCGACAATAAAGTGGAAGGGCCGGGTGCCGACCGTGGCGTCGTGTTCCAGAAACATGCCTTGCTGCCATGGCTGAACGTGATGGAAAACGTGGAATTCGGCCTCAAGCTGCAAGGCGTGGCTAAGGCCGTGCGGCGCGAACAGGCGGCAAAAAATCTGGCGCTGGTCGGCTTGAAAGACTTTCACGACAATATGATCTATCAATTGTCGGGCGGCATGCAGCAAAGGGTGGGCATCGCCCGCGCCCTGACCAGCAATCCGGCCATGCTGCTGATGGATGAACCGATGGCGGCGCTCGATGCGCTGACCCGTGAAACCATCCAGGAATTGCTGCTCGATATCTGGGCCAAGTCCAGCACCATGTTCTTCTTCATTACCCACAGCGTCGACGAGGCGCTGTTCTTGGCGAACCGGCTGATCGTCATGTCGCCCCGTCCGGGCCGCATCACGCATACGTATGAACTCGATTTCAACAAGCGCTTCCTCGAGTGCCGCGATGCGCGCGCCGTGAAATCGAGCCCGGACTTCATCAAGATGCGCGAAACGGTGCTCAACATCATTTATGGCGACGAACGCGCCGTCAATAAAGAGCTGGAGGTGTCCCATGCATAGCCCATCCGTCGTGGGATTTCCTCCCACCACCGCCAAGCGCGCCGGCTTTTTCTCGCGCCTGTTCGCTCCCCGCTGCGCCATGCCCGGCGAAGCGTTCGGCGCGCCGGGGCAGGGCAATTCCAGCCGCATCGCCACCGTCACCGTCATCGCCGTACTGCTGCTGTGGTTTGGCGTGACGGCCAGCGGCATGGTCAAGCCGCTGTTTCTGCCGTCGCCGCAAGCCGTGTATGAAAAATTCATCATGGCGGCCACCACCGGTTTCGGCGGCGCCACCCTGTGGGAACACACTGTCGCCAGTCTGGTGCGCGTGTTTGGCGCATTCGGCCTGGCTTGCCTGTTCGCCATTCCCATCGGCGTGATGATGGGCGTGAACCGCGTGGCGCGCGGCATCTTCGATCCCTTGATCGAGTTCTACCGTCCGTTGCCGCCGCTCGCTTACTTGCCACTGGTCATCATCTGGTTCGGCATCGGCGAGTTTTCGAAGGTCTACCTGATCTTCCTGGCCATCTTCGCGCCGATGGCGATCGCGGCACGCGCCGGCGTCAGCTCCGTGTCACTGGAGCAAATCCACGCGGCGTACTCGATGGGCGCCACGCGTTTCCAGGTCATCGTGCACGTGATCCTGCGGGCCGCGATACCGGAAATCCTCACCGGCATGCGTATCGGCATCGGCGTGGGCTGGACCACCCTGGTGGCTGGCGAGATGGTGGCGGCCACGCGCGGTCTCGGCTACATGGTGCTGAGCGCCTCCGAGTTCCTGGCCAGCGATGTGGTGATCATGGGCATTATCGTGATCGGCTTCTTTGCTTTCCTGTTTGATTTGATGATGCGTTACCTCGAACGTACCCTCGTGCCATGGAAGGGCAAGGTGTAAGACGTTCCCGGGAGTGGCGTGCACGCCACAAGTGTTGCCGCTGCTCCCATTTTTTTAACTCGCCATACCCGTACTTACCCTCCAGCGCGCTTGCCCCTTGGACGCCGCGCCGGGCCGCTGCATTTCCAGATTGACTTATGGAATGCGGCCAACCAGACTGATTCACACGATGTATCGATGCTGCTTGACGGTGTTGCCTAAATAAAACAAAGCCGCGCGGCATGAACAAGCCGCAGCAGGCAGGGCGCACCGAGCTTCAGAGATTTTCAGGAGACAAAACATGATTAGCGAATCGCATAACAGTACCGGCTTGCAGCACTCGCTCAAGCAACGCCACATGAGCATGATCGCCATCGGCGGCGTGATCGGCGCCGGCCTCTTTGTCGGCAGCGGCGTCATTGCCAAGGCTGCCGGCCCGGCCGCCATCCTTTCCTTCCTGCTAACGGGCGGCCTCGTCGTCCTGATCATGCGCATGCTGGGCGAGCTGGCTTCATCCCTGCCCGTGGTCGGCTCCTTTTACGAATATGCGCGTCTGGCCTTCGACGACAAGCCGAAGGTCTCGAAATTCCTCGGCTTCATGAGCGGCTGGATGTACTGGTATTTCTGGGTCGTCGTCGTGGCCCTGGAAGCCATCGCCGGCGCCAAGCTGGTCAACTTCTGGCTGCCGGACGTACCGTCCTGGGCTATCAGCCTGGTGCTGCTCGTCTCGATGACCATCCTGAACCTGTTCTCGGTCAAGGCCTTCGGCGAATTCGAATTCTGGTTCGCCTCGATCAAGGTCGTCGCCATCATCGTCTTCCTGTTTGTCGGCGCCCTGTTCATCACGGGTAGCTTGCCCAACAGCATCCCGACCCTGGGTTTCCTGACCAGCAACGGCGGCTTCATGCCGCACGGCTGGGGGCCGGTGCTCAGTGGCGCCGTCGCCGCCACGGCCTTCTATTCGGGCGCCGAAATCGTCACCATCGCCGCCGCCGAAACGTCGGACCCGGCCAAGGCCATCGCCCGCGCCACCAATTCCGTCATCACGCGCGTGCTGATGTTTTATGTCGGTTCCATGTTTGTCGTCGTCTGCATCGTGCCCTGGGATTCGCCGGCCATCGCCACGCCATTCGTCAGCGCCCTGACCGTCATGAACATCCCGTACGCGGCCCACATCATGAACGCCATCATTTTGACGGCCGTGCTGTCGGCCTTGAATTCCAGCCTGTACGCTTCGTCGCGCATGATCTTTGCGCTGACGCGCCGCGGCGATGCGCCCACGGGCCTGGTCAAGCTGAGCAAGAACGGCGTGCCCATCCGCGCCATTTTGTTCAGCACCCTGTTCGCCTATTTCGCCATTGCCGTATCGTATGTATCGGCCGACCTGGTGTTCCCCTTCATCGTCAATTCCTACGGCATCCTGATCCTGTTCGTGTACCTGCTCATTGCGATATCTCAATTGCGTTTGCGCCGCCGCCTGGAGCGCGAATGTCCGGAACGCATCAAGGTGCGCATGTGGCTGTTCCCTTACCTGACGTATTTCACCATCATCGCCATGCTGGTGATCCTCGGTGCCATGAGCGTGTCGTCCGATACGGAGCAGCGCGTGTCGTTCTGGTTCGGCCTGTTGAGCGTGGTCATCATGAGCGTCATGTACTACATCAAGAAGCTCGTCAACGACGACCGCAACGGCGACAACGAAGCCAAAGTGGAGCTCAAACATGTCTGACACGACCTTGTTGCCCGCAGGCCGGCGCCGCTTCCTGCGTACGACGGCCACCCTGGGCGCCGCCGCAGTGGCGGGGCCAGCCTTGGCCGCCTCTGCCTCCGTTACCCTGCCATTTGAAAATGGCGAGCGCGAACTGGTGGCCTTTCCGCAAAAGCGCCCGCTGATCCTGCTGACCAGCCGTCCGCCCCAGCTGGAAACGCCGTTCAGCGTGTTCAATGAAGGCGCGATCACGCCCAACGATGCATTTTTCGTGCGCTACCACTGGAGTGGCTTGCCTACCAGCATCGATGGCGGCAGCTACCGCCTGCGCATCGCCGGCCTGGTGAAGACGCCCTTGGAACTGTCGCTGGCGGAACTGAAACAGCTGGCCGACCCGGTCGACGTGGTGGCCGTGACGCAATGCTCGGGTAACAGCCGCGGCTTCTTTGCCCCGCGCGCGAATGGCGGGCAACTGGGCAATGGCGCCATGGGCAATGCCCGCTGGACGGGCATCCCCCTGAAGACCGTGCTGGAAAAGGCCGGTATCGCGGCCAGCGCCGTGCAAGTAGCCTTCAATGGCCTGGAAGCGCCGCCAGTGGGCGATGGTCCCGACTTCCAAAAAGCCTTGTCCGTCGAGCACATCATGGCGGGCGACGTCATGCTGGCCTGGGCCATGAATGGCGAAGACATTCCTTTCCTCAACGGCTATCCGCTGCGCCTGATCGTGCCAGGCTATTACGGCACTTACTGGGTCAAGCACTTGAGCGACATCACCGTGCTGGACAAGCCATTCGACGGTTTCTGGATGAGCACGGGCTACCGTATCCCCGACAACGGCTCCGGCTTCATCGAGCCGGGCGCACCCGTGGGCAAGACGACGCCGATCAGCCGCCTCAACGTGCGCTCTTTCATCACCAGCGTGCAGGATGGCGCGCAAGTGAAGGCGGGGCGCGACCTGGCCCTGCGCGGCATCGCTTTTGATGGCGGCCAGGGCATCAGCGAGGTGACCGTGTCGCTTGACGGCGGCCAGACGTGGCAGGAAGCGAAGCTGGGCAAGGACCTGGGACGCTACTCGTTCCGCGTATGGACCATGCTCATGAAGGCGCCGCGCAAGGGCAAGCACGTGCTGATGGTGCGCGCCGTCAACCGCATCGGCCAGAGCCAGCCCATGAAAGCCCTGTGGAATCCCATGGGTTATATGCGCAACGTGGTGGAAACCACGCGCATCCAGGCAGTCTGAGGAGATTCACATGCGAATGAAAATATTGATTGCCGCGCTGGCACTGGCGGCGGCGGGTGGTGCGTGCGCGCTGGAGATCCACTTGCCGCCGGAAACGGCGACGTACAAACCCAGCGAATTGCCCGGCTACCAGCTGGTGCAGCGCAACTGCATGACGTGCCACGCGGCCCAGTATGCATCGAGCCAGCCGCCGGCCTCTCCGCGCGCCTACTGGGAAGCCACCGTCAAGAAGATGAAAAAGCCGTTCGGCGCGCAGTTCGACGACGCGGACATGCCGGCCATGGTCGATTACCTGGTGAAAACCTATGGCGTGGAGCGGGGCGTGGCAGCAACGGGCGCGGCCGTCGCCAAACCCGTGGCAGCCGCTGTCCCGGCCGCCAGCGGCAAGGATGTCAAAACCTTGCTGGCGGCGAATGGCTGCATGGCTTGCCATGCGCTCGACCAGAAGGTGGTCGGCCCCGGTTTTACCGAGGTGGCAGCCAGGTACAAGGGCAAGGACGGTGTCGCTGCCGTGGCGGCCAACATCCGCAGTGGCGGCGCGGGCAAATGGGGCCCCGTGCCCATGCCGCCATTCAGCCAGCTGAGCGAAGCGGATGCGGCGAGCCTGGCGAAGTACGTGCTGAACAGATAAGTTCGTCCCGGATGCGCAACAACCCTTAATACCACTTGCCGCCACCCATCCAGCGCGGTATTGCCCGCTGCCATCATGCAGCGGGCCTTTTTTTACTTGTCCCATTCGCCACCACATCGCTTGCCAACGCAGCGATCGCCAGCACTGGTATTGTAAAAAACACCGTTATATAAAACCACTTGACTACCAATTTAGAGCGTCGCATTCTCTCTGCAGAAAGCCGACGCTTCGCTGTGCTTTCTTTACGTACAACATAAAAAGCTACTTCGATAGTTTTCGTATAACGTTCAGGAGACATTGTGAAGACACGGCAAATTAGCCGGCTGGCCTCGCCTTTGATGGCTGGCCTGCTGGGCAGCGCGCTGCTCGCTTGCGGCGGCAATTCCACCACCGAACCCCCATCGACCCTGCTGGCCGCCACGGCCGCCAGCGATCAGTGCGCAGCCTGGAGCGCCGCTGCCGTCTACACGGCGGGCCAGTGCGCCGTGTATGACGGCAAGGTCTACCGCGCCAAATGGTGGGTGCAGGGCACGGCGCCGAACAACGACCAGTGGGGACCGTGGAGTCTCGATAGCAGCACTCCAACCCCGACGCCCACCCCGACCCCGACACCCACCCCGACACCGACGCCGACACCGACGCCGACACCGACGCCGACACCGACGCCAACGCCAACGCCAACGCCAACGCCAACGCCAACGCCAACGCCCGGCATCCCCACCAAGGCCCAGGCCGAGGCCAACGAGGCGGCGCTGACGAACAACGATTTCTTCCGCAAGGTCAAGGCGTCGATCCGCACCCTGGGCAATACGGCCGTCGAGGCCGTGCAGCCCGGCCTGGCCAGCAATCCGCTCAACGTCAAGCGGGTCGAGCGCCTGCTGCCGGCGGCGAAGTGGGATTACTATTTTGCCGCGCGCGACACCAGTTATACCTATCAGCGTTTCCTGCAAGCCGTAGCCAAGTTCCCCGCCGTGTGCGACGACTACAGCGACGGGCGCAATGCGGACGCCATCTGCCGCCACAGCCTGGCCACCATGTTCGCCCATTTTGTACAGGAAACGGGCGACCATAACGCCAGCAGTCCGCTGCCGCAATGGCGCCAGGGCTTGAAGTATTTGCGCGAGCTGGGCTGCGACGAGACGGGCGCCGGCTGCGGCTACAACGTCGAGTGCGCCGATCCCGTCTTCAACAAGGTCTGGACCTGCGGCAAGAACGCCGATGGCAGCTTCAAGAAGTATTTCGGCCGCGGCGCCAAGCAGCTGTCGTACAACTACAATTACGGCCCATTCTCGCAAGCCATGCATGACGGCGACCAGTCCGTGCTGCTGAAGAACCCGGACCTGGTGGCCTCGACCTGGCTGAACCTGGCCTCGGCCACGTTCTTCTTTGTCTATCCGCAACCGCCGAAGCCGTCGATGCTGCATGTGCTTGACGGCACGTGGGTGCCGAACGCGGCCGATACGACGGCTGGCGCGGGCAATAATTTCGCCACCACCATCATGATCATCAACGCCGAATGCGGGCAGGGCACGGAAAAGCAGGCCGCGCAAAACCGCATCGATTACTACAAGCAATTTGCCGCCGACATGGGCTGGGATTATTCCGGCGAACAATTGTCTTGCGCCAACATGCAACGCTTCACCCCGGCCAGTTCCGCTTCCTACAACATCTATTGGGAAAAGAACTGGAGCGCCGGTGGCGACAACCAATGCCAGCTGGTCAGCTATCAAACCCCGTACAGCGCCTTGCAGGCCGGGAACTACGTGAAATGCGTGGAAGCCAACTGGAATGTGAAGTTGCAGTAGCAGTAAATGCAGGAATAGCCGGCCAGGGATAACAGTTGACAAGAGCCCCTTCAGGGGCCTGCAACAGCTCACAACGTACAACCTGTACAACCATAACGGAGACCAATACAACATGAAATCGAATGCATTATTGATGGCCCTGCTCAGCGGCGTACTCGTCGCTTGCGGCGGCGGTGGCCAAGACGGTACGACCGCCACCCCGAACACCTTGCTCGCCGCCGTCGAAGCGTGCGCCGTCTGGGACGCCGCCACCGTCTACACGGGCGGCCAGTGCGTGCTCTACCAAGGCGTCACTTACAAGGCCAAGTGGTGGACGCAGGGCAATGTCCCCAGCGCCGCCGACCAGTGGGGCCCGTGGGCCGTGACGGATACGCCGACACCGACGCCAACCCCGACGCCAACCCCGACACCTACGCCAACCCCGACACCTACGCCAACACCGACGCCGACGCCGACCCCGACGCCAACCCCGACGCCGACCCCGACGCCGACCCCGACCCCAACGCCCACGCCCACGCCTTGCCGCCCGGATGGCTTGATCTCAGCCGTGCCGAATGTGCCGTATTGCAAGGTGTACGACGCGAATGGCCGCGAAGTGCTGAGCAATGGCTTGAACCGGCGCATCGTCGGCTACTTCGCCAGCTGGCGCACCGGTGTCGATGGCAGCCCCACCTATCTGGTAAACAATCTGCCTTGGGACAAGATCACCCACCTGAACTATGCGTTCGCTTCCGTCGATCCGGCAACCTCGAAAATCGCCATCGGCAGCGGCGCGGCCAATCCGGACACGGGCCTTACATGGCCGAACGTGCCAGCCGCCGCCATGGACCCATCCTTGCCGTACAAGGGGCACTTCAACTTGCTGTCGCAATACAAGAAGAAGTATCCGGGCGTGAAACTGATGATTTCCGTGGGTGGCTGGGCCGGCAGCGGCGGCTTCTACACGGCCACGACGAATGCGGACGGCAGCATCAACACGGCCGGCATCAACACCCTGGCCGATTCCATGGTGGCCTTCGTGCGCCAGTACAACTTCTTCGATGGCGTCGATGTCGATTACGAACATCCGACCACCAATAATGAAGCGGGCAATCCGAACGACTTCGCCGTCTCGAAGCCGCGCCTGGCCGGCCTGATGACGAGCTACAACCTGCTGCTGAAAGTGCTGCGCCAGAAGCTCGACGAGGCGGCCGTGCAGGACAATAAATACTATCTGCTCACCATCGCCGGTTCCGCCTCGGGCTGGGTCTTGCGCGGGGAGGAAAACATGTCGGGATTGAAATATCTCGATTACGCCAGCCTGATGAGCTACGACTTGCACGGCGCGTGGAACCAGTATGTGGGGCCGAACGCGGCGCTGTTTGACGACGGCAACGATGGTGAATTGCGTGCCGGTAACGCCTACCAGTTCCAGAACATCGGCTACCTGAACACGGACTGGGCCTACCGCTATTACCGCGGTGCCATGCAGGCGGGGCGCATCAATATCGGCGTGCCGTTCTACACGCGGGGCTGGAAGGATGTGACGGGTGGCACGAATGGCTTGTGGGGCACGACGCCACTGATCAGTTCCACGGTCACCTGCGCCGGCACCAAGACGTGCGGCACGGGCGCCACCGGCATCGACAACGTCTGGTACGACCTGGACTCGCAGGGCAAACCCACGCCAGGCGGCGGCAACCCCATCTGGCATGCGTTGAACTTGCAGAACGGTATCGTGCCGAGCTACCTGGACGCCTATAAAGTCACGGACAAGGCCCTGGTGGGCACCTATGTGCCGCATTACAGCAGCACCATGGTGGCGCCGTGGCTGTGGAATGCGACCAAGAAAGTGTTCATTTCCACGGAAACCACGCAGTCGATCGCGGCCAAGGCCCAATACATCGTCAACAACAATATCGGCGGCGTGATGATCTGGGAAATGGCGGGCGACTATGCATGGGATGCCACGCGCAACGGCGGCAAGGGCGAGTATTTCATGGGCACCACCCTGACGGACGTGCTGTACCAGGCATTCCGCACGGCTGGCGTGTATGGCAACAAGCGCGCCGAAATCGCCATGCCGGGCACGGCGGCCAACGTCAGCATCACTTTGGGCGGCTGGAAGCTGGGCGACAACAACTTCCCCATCAACCCGGTGATGACGGTGAAGAACAATACGGCGTCGACCTTGCCAGGCGGCACCGTGGTGGAGTTCGACTATCCCGTCTCGGCACCATCGGACATGAGCGACCAGTCAGGCTTTGGTTTGACGGTGATCAATGCCGGCTACACGGGACCGAACAATATCGGCGGCTTCACGAAGAACTACAACCGGGCCCGCTTCGCGATTCCCGCCTGGCAATCGCTGGCTCCCGGCGGCTCCGTGGCGCTGACCTTGAATTACCGTTTGCCGATCTCGGGACCGGCCAACTACACGGTCACCGTGGGCGGCACCAAGTATGCGCTGACGCAGGAGTATCCGGAATTGCCGGTAGCCTTGCCATAAGTTGAATCCGGTAATGTAAACAGAGAAGGGCGGAACCGCGGTTCCGCCCTTTTTAGTTTCTGGCGTTAGTTAAGCTGGCTTAAAACCAGGTTTCTACCTGGAAACCGTAGGACGTGCCGCTGGTATTGTTGTTGTAGATCGGGCCGCCGTTGTTCGACGCATTGACCGAGGCGGTGGCCGCATCGTTCCATTTGCCGTATGTCACGAAAGCGCGCAGTTCAGGACGCGACCACAGGCCAGGACCGGCCGAGATCGTCGGCGCGATGGTCAGCTTGGTCAGGCGCTTGGCTGGCTGGCCGCCCGATTGCGTCACGCGGTCCGTGCCCAGTTCGCCCACCAGCTTGAAGTTGTTGGTGAATGCGTACACAGGACGCACGCCGACCGAGGTCCAGGTCGAGGAACCTGCGGCCGTCGATTCGTCTTTTTGCCACAGGGCGACGAATTCCATGCCGAAGTTTTCCATCGGCTGGATCGCCATGTCATTGAAGACGCGCGTGCGCTTGCGGTCAGAACCGTAGGAAGTGCTGCCCGAGGCGCCGAACTGTCCGTTGCCGTCACCGCCAACACCAGGGCCGACGCCGTACTGCACGCCGAAGGTGTTGCCGCCGCCGAAGACTTTGCCTTGACGGTGGAATGCCGACAGTTGCCAGCCGTTATGTTTCGGGCCGTAGATGTCGTTGTCCTTGCCTTCGGCCGTGATAATGGTCGCGGCCAGGTCCAGGGTGCCGTTTTCATTGACGGGAATTTCGCCGTAGATGAAGTTCTGGCGCACGGCGGAACGGGTGCCGGTGATGGCGCCAGTGTTCTTGTCGCGGGCATTGATGTCGTTGTCCTTGAAGAAGGCATACGAGAATTTACCCGGGCCAACCGGAATGCGGTCCAGGCCGGCGCCCGTGCCGTTCATGTTGATGTATTGCAGATCCAGCATGTGGATGTCAGGACGGTAGTAGAAACGCTTGCCGACCCAGGCCGTGCCGCCGTTCAGGAAATCGAGTCCCTGCGCTTCGACATAGGCCTTGACGATGCCCAGCTTGTTGTCGCCGAAATCCGAGTTTGGCGCGTAGGCGTTGACCCAGATGGTGGCCAGGTAGTTCACGCCGCCGGACTTGGCAACAGACTTGGTGTAGCCGAATTCCGTGTAGGCGTCGCACTCATTGCCCAGACGATATTTCATGGTATTGCCACCCAGGCCGAAGCAGCCTTGCGAACCGCCATCGCTCGACGTATTGCTGCCGGCGCCAGCGCGCAGGTAGCCATGGAAGCCTTCGGCGTCGCTTGGGTACATGGGGTCGGCCATGGCGGAAGCGCTGGCGATGGCCAGGATCAGGGCAGGTAAAGTTTTCAACGCAGTACGGTTCATGCGGTCTCCAGAAGAATGTAAGTGGTAGCGGTGGCGCCCCTGAAGGCGACCACCGCACGCGGTCTAATGCCGAAAACCAAGTCTAGCAGCGCTTTTTTAACCACCCTGATACAAAACGTGCAAGTGCTGATACTTTCTTTCAGAGTGTTGTTTTTGCTACATATCGATACTCTTGCGCATAGTGGGCTTGCAAAAGAGTATCGAATTGCGGTTTTGGAGTATCAGAAAGTATCAAAGTCCGGTGCTACATTGTGGTCGTGGTGCCAAGTACCTGAGCATTGCCAACGACAAAAACACTGGAGACATACAATGAAACGTTACGCCATCGCCGCGCTGTTCGCCGGCTGCCTCAGCTCGTCCGCTTTTGCCGCCACCGACCTGGTTATCGCGACTGTCAACAACGGCCACATGATCGAAATGCAAAAGCTCAGCAAGTTCTTCGAGCAAGCCAATCCTGACATCAAGCTCAAATGGGTGACTCTGGAAGAGGGCGTCTTGCGCCAGCGCATGACCACCGATATCGCCACCAAGGGCGGCCAGTTCGACGTGATGACCATCGGCCTGTATGAAACGCCTATCTGGGGCAAGAAAAACTGGCTGCTCCCCATCAAGCCGGACGCCAAATACGATATCGACGACTTGCTGCCGGCCATCCGCGAAGGGCTCTCCGGCGACGGCAAGCTGTATGCGTCGCCGTTCTATGGCGAAAGCTCGATGATCATGTACCGCAGCGACCTGGTCAAAAAGGCGGGCGTGACGATCGAGGACCGTCCGTCCTGGAACCAGCTGCGCGACGTGGCGGCCAAGCTGCACGATCCGGCCAACGGCGTGTACGGCATCTGCCTGCGCGGCAAGCCGGGCTGGGGCGACAACATGGCACTCATCACCACCATGGCCAATTCCTATGGCGGCCAGCTGTTCGACATGAAATGGAAGCCGCAATTTACCAGCAAGCCATGGAAGGACGCGGTCACCATGTATGTCGACCTGATGAAGAAATACGGCCCGCCGGGCGCGGCCGCCAACAGCTTCAATGAAAACCTGGCGCTGTTTAACCAGGGCAAATGCGGCATCTGGATCGATGCGACGATTGCCGCCTCCTTCATCACGGACCCCAAGCAAAGCAAGGTGGCCGACAAGGTGGCGTTTGCCCAGTCGCCTATCGGCGTGACGGAGCGGGGCGCGAACTGGCTGTGGATCTGGTCGCTCGCCATCCCCGCGAGTTCCAAGCACCCGAATGAAGCACAGCGCTTCATCAACTGGGCCACGTCGCCCGACTACGTGAAACTGGTAGCCAAGGAAACGAGCTGGGCCAACGTGCCGACCGGCACGCGCAAGTCGACCTATGCCAGCCCCGAGTTCCAGAAAGTGGCGAAATTTGCCGCCGCCGAAGGCAAGGCCCTGGCCACCACGCGCGCCGTGCAAAGCACCTTGCCGCCGTCGCCTTACGTGGGCGTGCAATTTGCCTCGATTCCCGAATTCCAGGTGATCGGCGTGGCAGCCGGCCAGCAGATGGCGGCAGCGCTGCTGGGCAAGGTGACGGTGGATCAGGCGCTGGAGTTGTCGCAGCAGACGGCGGAGCGGGAGATGCGCAAGGGCGGGTACTACAAGTAAGCCTGCTGCATAGTTTGCGTACCCCAACGGCATAAATCTGGGGTCGGACCCTGAGGGTCCGACCCCGGTACTTTAGCTTTGCGGGTTATCGGTTCACCTGTCCCAAGAGAACATTATGAAACGCATTATCCCCCGGACTTTGCTGACGCCGGCCGTGGTCGCCGTCTCCGTCATTTCCGTGATCCCCTTATTGATCACCCTGTATTACTCGTTCGTGCGCTATTCCATGCTCGATCCGAGCGGCCATCCTTTCCATGGCCTGGCCAATTTCCACTTTTTCTTTACGGATGCCTCGTTCCTGCCGGCATTGCAGAACACGTTTACCCTGCTGTTTTCCGTCATGCTGGTCACGGTGGTGCTGGGCACGGCGCTGGGCTTGCTGATCAATGAAGCGTTCCCGGGACGCGCCATCGTGCGCGTGCTCCTGATTTCGCCGTTTCTCATCATGCCGGCCGTGAATGCCCTGATGTGGAAGAACATGCTGCTCAATCCGATCTACGGCCTGTTCGCGCAAATCAGCATTTTCTTTGGCGCCACGCCCGTCGACTGGCTGTCGGCCCATCCCCTGTTTTCCATCATCATGATGGTCTCGTGGCAATGGCTGCCGTTCGCCTGCCTGATCTTCATGACGGCCCTGCAGTCGATGGACCGGGAACAGCTGGAAGCGGCGCGCATGGATGGCGCCACCTATCTGCAACAGCTGCGCTACCTCTATATTCCCCACCTGGGCCGCGCCGTCTCGGTGGTGCTGATGATCGAGATGATCTTTTTGCTGTCGATCTTTGCGGAAATCTTTACCACCACGGGCGGCGGTCCCGGCTTCGACACGACCACCATCACCTTCATGATTTACCAGCAGGCACTGCTGTCCTATGACGTGGGAGCGGCCTCGGCCGGTGCCCTGTTCGCCGTGCTCATCGCCAACATCGCCGCCTTCTTCCTGATGCGCGTCATCGGCAAGAATCTGTCGAAATAAGGAGACCTTGATGCATAGCAAACTCAATCTGTATGGCCGCACGGCCGCCGCCTGGCTGTTCGCGCTGCTGCTGTTCTTTCCCATCTTCTGGCTGGGCCTGATGGCCTTCAAGACGGAAGGACAAGCCATTTCCACGCCGCCGCTGCTGTTTTTCACGCCCACGCTCGACAGCTTCCGCGAAGTGCTGGCACGCGACAATTACTTCGGTTACGCGTGGAACTCGCTGTTTACCAGCGTGCTCTCGACGGCCATCGGCCTGTTGATCGCCATCCCGGCCGCCTATTCGATGGCCTTCTTTCCCACGGGCGGCACCATCGGCTTGCTGAAATTCATGCTCAGCTCGCGCTACATGCCCGGCGTGGGCGCCCTGATGCCGATCTATATCTGCTATCAGTACTTCGGCCTGCTCGACACGCGCATCGGCCTGACCATCATGTTCATGCTGATGAACCTGCCCATCATGATCTGGCTCCTGTACACGAGCATGAAGGAGCTGCCGCGCGAAATCCTGGAGGCGTCGCGCATGGATGGCGCCACCGTGTGGGACGAATTCCGCCACGTCGTGCTGCCCCTGTCCGTGGGCGGCATCGCTTCCACGGCCCTCGTGTGCATGGTGTGGTCGTGGAATGAGTCGTTCTGGTCGCTGAACCTGGGCGCCTCCAACGCGGGCACGCTGGCCTGGCTCATCGCCTCGTATTCCAGCCCGGAAGGCTTGTTCTGGGCGAAATTGTCGGCCGCTTCGCTGATGGCCATCGCGCCCATCATGGCGCTGGGCTGGTTCTGCCAGAAGCAGTTAGTCCAGGGTATGACCTTTGGCGCAGTCAAATAAACTACAGAATAGAGACACACATCATGGCTTACCTTCAACTGAGCAATATCGAAAAATTCTTTGGCGAGCACCGCGCCATCAAGGGCATCGACCTGGAGATCCGGCAGGGCGAATTCGTCGTCTTCGTGGGTCCGTCGGGTTGCGGAAAATCCACCTTGCTGCGCCTGATCGCGGGCCTGGAACCGATCGACGGCGGCAAGCTGTCGCTCGACGGGCGCGACATCACGGCGCTGCCATCGTCCAAGCGCGATCTGGCGATGGTGTTCCAGTCGTATGCGCTGTATCCGCACATGACGGTGTTCCAGAACATGTCGTTCGCGCTGAAACTGGCCGGCGTCGATCCGGCCATCATCCGCGAAAAAGTCGACAAGGCGGCCGCCATCCTCGACCTTGGCAAGTACCTGGAACGCACGCCCAAAGAATTGTCTGGCGGGCAGCGCCAGCGCGTGGCCATCGGCCGCGCCATCGTGCGCGACCCGAAAGTGTTCCTGTTCGACGAACCGCTGTCGAACCTCGATGCGGCCCTGCGCGTGCAGACGCGCATCGAGATCGCCAAGCTGCACCGCGAACTGGGCGCCACCACGATTTATGTGACCCATGACCAGGTGGAGGCGATGACCCTGGCGGACCGCGTGGTGGTGCTGCGCGACGGCCAGATCGAGCAGCATGGCTCGCCATTGGAACTGTATGACCGTCCCGCCAACCGCTTTGTCGCGCAATTCATCGGCACGCCCAGCATGAACGTGGTGCCCGCTGACGCGGCGCCGCAGCTGCTGGCACAGGCGGGCAGCGCGGCGCAGGCGGACGGCTTCGTCGGCATCCGCCCCGAACACGTGCACCTGGGCGCGGCGCAGCCGGGCAGCGTGCCCGTCACGGTCGACCTGGTGGAGTCCTTGGGCGTGGAAACCCTGACCTATGTGCGCTTGCCGAACAATGTGCAGGTGGTGTCGCGCGGGGCGGAGCGCAGCAGCCTGCAGCCGGGCCAGCAGACGCATTTGACGTTCGAGCCGGGCTTCGTCCATTATTTTGACCGCGCCGGCAAGACCTACGCGGCGGCGAAAGGAGCGCTGTAATGGACGCCATCGCATTGAACCAGGCGAACCTGGCCAAGCTGCCGGTGGACGCAGCCGTGCCCGCGTATGCGCGCGGCGCGCTCGTGCCCAGCATCGTGCACATCGGCGTGGGCGGCTTTTTCCGCGCCCACCAGGCCGTGTATCTCGATGATTTACTCGGACTGCAGGGCCAAGGCCAGCAGCACGCGCAGTGGGGCTATTGCGGCGTGGGCTTGCTGGCGCATGACGCGGCCATGCGCGACGCCATGCGGGCGCAGGATGGCTTGTACACGGTGGTCGAGCGCAGCGCGGCCGGCGACAGCGCGCGCATCATCGGCTGCGTCGGCGAATACCTGTATGCGCCCGACGAGCCGCAAGCCGTACTGGAAAAGCTGGCCGACCCTGGCACGCGCATCGTCGCGCTGACCATCACCGAGGGTGGTTACTATGTGAACCAGGGCACGGGCGAATTCGACGCCGGTCATGCCGATATCGTGTATGAACTGGCGCACCCGCAGGCGCCGCGCTGCTCGTTCGGCTATCTGGCGGCGGCGCTGGCCGTGCGCCATCAGCGGGGCCTGGCGCCGTTTACCATCATGTCCTGCGATAACCTGCAAAACAATGGCGACGTGACGCGCAAGATGTTGCTGGCCTTTGTCTCTCTGCGCGACGGGGAGCTGGCGCGCTGGCTGGCCACGCATGGCAGCTTCCCCAACAGCATGGTCGACCGCATCACCCCGGCCACCACCGATGAACACCGGGCGCTGGTGCGCGACAGCTTTGGCATCATCGACGCCTGGCCCGTCGTGTGCGAGCCGTTCCGCCAGTGGGTCATCGAAGACGACTTCCCGCAGGGGCGGCCGGCCTGGGAGCTGGTGGGCGCGCAGATGACGCACGACGTGCTGCCATATGAAAAGATGAAGCTGCGCCTCTTGAATGCCAGCCACCAGGCCCTGTGCTACATCGGCATGCAGCTCGGTTACACGTTTGCGCACGAAGCGATGAACGATCCTGGCATCCGCCTGCTCGTGCGCCAGATGATGGATGAGGAAGTGACGCCCTTGCTGGATGAAGTGGAAGGCATCGACCTGGAGCGGTACAAGGCCACCCTGATCGAGCGCTTTTCGAATCCGGCCGTGCGCGACCAGCTGGCGCGCATCGGCACGGAAGGTTCGGCGCGCATCCCGAAATTCGTGCTGCCATCCGTGCGCGAAGCGCTGGCCCGTGACGGCGCCATCAAGCTGCTGACGTTTACCGTGGCGTGCTGGTTTCGCTACCTGGAAGGCCACGACGAGCAGGGGCGCGAGATGCCCTTGAACGACCCGTATGCGGCGCGCCTGCGCGCACTGGCGCTGCAGGGCGGGGCGGACGCGACGGCCTTGCTGTCGCTGCGCGAGCTGTTCGGCGAGTTGAGCGACACGCCAGCCTTTACGCAGGCGGTGGGGCAGTCGCTGGCCAGCCTGTACGGGATGGGTGCGCGCGCGGCGCTGGAACAGATCGTCGCCTGACGGGGGAGGGCGCGCCATGCCACGCAAAGCCGATGCCTCACTGCCGCAGATGGAGCTGGAACAGCAGCGCGACGCCACGCCAGGCTTCGAGCCGAAAGGCAGTTTTGGCTTCATCCGCTACCTGGAGCACGGCTTTCCGAATTCGCTGGTGCGCTGGCATTACCACGACGAGTATGAACTGCACCTGATCGTCGAAAGCAGCGGCAAGGTCTTTGTCGGCGACTACATCGGCCAGTTCACGCCCGGCCACCTGGTGCTGACGGGACCGCGCGTGCCGCACAACTGGGTCTCGCTCGACACGCCGCCGGAAGGCGTGGCATTGCGCGACATGGTGGTCCAGTTTTCGCATGCGCCGCTGGCGTCGATGGCCACCGCCATTCCCGAATTGAAGGATATTTTTCCGCTGCTGCAGCGCGCCTTGCACGGCGTGGAATTTTTTGGCGTCAGCGAACAGTCGCTGCGGCGTTTCCAGCGCATCCGCGACAGCAATGGCCTGCCGCGCTTCATCGAATTTTTGACACTGCTGGGCGAACTGGCGCAGACCAGCGATTACCAGCTGCTGTCGACGGTGCCGATGCAGTCGAGCGACGACGACGTGGCCCTGGCGCGCATCAGTTCGGCCATCAACTTCATCGTGCACAATTACAGCAGCCAGTTTTCGCTGAAACAGCTGGCCGAGCAGGTGGACATGCCCGAGCGGACGTTTTCGCGTTTTTTTCGCAGCGCCACGGGCAACAGCTTTACGGACTTCGTCAACCGCCTGCGCATCAACAAGGCGTGCCAGCTGCTGATGGAGACCGAGCGCTATGTCAGCAACATCTGCTACGAGGCGGGATTCAATAACGTGGCCAATTTCAACCGGCGCTTCCTGGAATTGAAGGGCATGACGCCGAAGGAGTTTCGCCAGCAGGCGCTGGGCCGTTTTGGCGCCTGAGGCTTTTTGAGGTACATTGGATGGCACAGGCGGGGACAGCCTGGGAGAGACAAGCATGGAACACCTATGGCAGAAGGACAGCGAGCGCAAGGCGCCCGAGCTGGAACGGGAAAGCTATGATGGCATCATCAATTACCTGGAACACGGCTATCCCAGCTCGCGCGTGCGCTGGCACTGTCACGAGGAATATGAGCTGCACCTGATCGTCGCCACCAGCGGACGATTGTTCGTGGGCGACTATATCGGCGAATTCTCGCCTGGCCACCTGGTGCTGACGGGCCCGCGATTGCCGCACAACTGGATTTCCAACGTGATGCCCGAAGGCGGCGTGGCCTTGCGCGACATGATCGTGCAATTTGCCCATGCGCCGCTGGCCGGTGCCGCGCGCGTCATCCCCGAACTGCGCGAACTGCTGCCGCTGCTCGAGCGCTCCAGCTATGGCGTGGAGTTTTTCGACATGGGCCACGAGGCCGAGCAGCACCTGGCGCGCATCCGCGCCACGCATGGCGCCGAACGCTTCGCCGAATTCGTCCAGCTGATGAGCAAGCTGGCGCGCACGGCCAATTACCGTTTGCTGTCGACCGCCTCCCTGCGCTCGTACGACGATGACGCCACCCTGGCCAAGGTCAACTCCGTCCTCAACTACATCACGGACAATTACCGCGAGCCGATTTCGGCGGAAATGCTGGCCGATCAGGTGGGCATGTCGCTGAGTAAGTTCTCGCGCTTCTTCCGCAAGGCGACGGGTAACAGCTTCACGGATTTCATCAGCCGCCTGCGCATCAACAAGGCGTGCCAGTTGCTGATGGATACGGATCACTATGTGTCGAACGTCTGTTACGACGTGGGTTTCCAGAACGTGGCCAATTTCAACCGCCGCTTCTTGCAGGTGAAGGGCGTCACGCCCAAGGAATTCCGGCGCCAGGCAGATGGCCGCTTTGGCGGCATCGGCGGGCCCGTGGCGGATATGCCACAGGCCTGACGACTGTCACGGGCTTGTCACTTTGACTGGTTATGCTCCACGGTTATCCCACCCACCTTAGCCGAGGAATGCATGAACACTGCTGTAACGTCGATCCCGAAACTGACCCTGTTGGCCATCGCCGCCGGCCTGACCCTGGCCGCGTGCGGCGGCAGCGACAATCCGCCGGCGGAGCCTTCCAAGCCCGTGGCGCAGACGGGCGTGTTCCTCGATGGCGCGGTGGAAGGACTCGATTACGTGGCGGGCAGCGCGGCCAAGGCCAGCACCAATGCCAAGGGCGAATTCATGTGCAACCCGGGCGATACTGTCGCCTTCAGCGTGGGCGGCCTGGCCCTGGGTTCGGCGCCATGCGGCGCCGTCGTCACGCCGCTGGCGCTGGCCGCCAGCACCAACGTGGCGGACGACAAGGTCGTCAACCGCCTGCTGGCGCTGCAATTGCTCGATGACGACAGCGATCCGTCGAACGGCATCAAGCTGACGGCCGAAGTGAAGGCGGCGCTGGCCGGCAAGACGCTGGACTTTGCCGCCGCCCCGGCCGGCTTCAACGCGGCGCTGGCCGCGCATCTGGCAACGGTGGGCGGGAAATTCGCCGGCCGCACGGTCGATGCGGAGCGCCGCGCCCTCGTGCGCGAGCATTTCGAAGACACCCTGGCCTCGAAAGCGGGCGCGCCCGTCAACGAGGCGCTGACGCAAGCCAATCCGGTCGGCGAAGTGAAAGTCACCGTGACGCGCTACCAGATCCAGGCGGCCGATAAATTCTACGTTCCGTACGAAGGTACCAACGCCAAGATCAAGGGCGAATTCCCGAACGGCTTCCTGCCGTCGTACGGCTCGGGCCTGGCTTACAAGGGCAAGAATGCGGCCGGCGACCTGGAATTCTATGGCTTGACGGACCGCGGCCCGAACGGCGACGGCCCGCTGGTGCCCGATCCATCTGGCAAGGGCACCATCGGCAGCAAAATCTTCCCGTCGCCCAGCTTCACGCCTTCGTTCGGGGTACTCACGGTGGGCAAGAACGGCGCCGTGCTGGCGTCGAGCACGCCGATCAAGGTGTCCGCCACCGTCAACAGCTCGGGCTTGCCCGTGCCCGTGGGCGCGGTCGGCAATTCGGCCGAGATTCCCGTCATGGATGCGATGAAGTTCGATGCAAACGGCAAGGCTGTCTTCAATGCGGGCGGCCTCGATTCGGAAGCCATCGTCGTCGATGCGAA
Organism: Janthinobacterium sp. SUN128; assembly: GCF_030587275.1. Classification (NCBI taxonomy): domain Bacteria; kingdom Pseudomonadati; phylum Pseudomonadota; class Betaproteobacteria; order Burkholderiales; family Oxalobacteraceae; genus Janthinobacterium; species Janthinobacterium sp. SUN128. The sequence continues at coordinate 389,712 of NZ_JAPWHY010000001.1, forward strand.
GCGCAATGCGCTGTGGGTCTCGGACGAATACGGCCCCTTCATCATCAAGATCGATGCGGCCACCGGCATCATCCAGGCCAAGTACGAACCGGGCAAGGGCTTGCCAACCCTGTTCGCCAAGCGCCGCGCGAACCGCGGCATGGAGGGCATGACCTTAGATACGAGCAACGACAAGCTGTATGCCTTCCTGCAAAGCCCCCTGTCCGACGGCACGGCGCCATACACGGTGACGAGGAAGAATGAGCAGGTCGAGCGCTTCGCCCGCTTCACGCGCTGGATCGAATTTGACCCGACGACGGGCACCAGCGGCAAGATGTATGCGTATCCGCTGAATGCGGCCGACTACCAGGATGGCCGCACGGGCAACGCCAAGCTGGGCGACATGGTGGCGCTGGGCGGCGGCAAGTTCCTCGTCATCGAGCAGGGTGCCGCGCCGTCGGGCAAGGTGTTCAATAAATTGATGCTGGTCGAATTGAAGGGCGCCACCGATATCTCGGCCGCTGCCTTCAACGCGACGACCTCGGACCTGGAAAAAAGCAGCATGGGCGGCGCGGCCGTGAATGGCGCCGACTGGACCGCCGTCACGCCGCTGAAGAAAACCCTGCTGCTGGACTTGAATGCCATCGGCTGGGCGGCGGAAAAGGCGGAAGGCCTGACCCTGATCGACGACTCCACCATCGCGCTGGCCAACGACAACGACTTCGGCCTGAAGACGAAGATCTTTGACGCGAACGGCGTGGAAGTGGCGGATGCCGACGTGACCAAGTGCACGGTCGATGCCAGCGGTACTATCGTCACCAGCGCCGCCGCCGGCTGCAATGCCGCCAACACCATCCGCGTGGCGCGCGGCGACGACCGCGAACGCCCAAGCCGCTTGTGGATCGTGAAGTTTGCCAAGGCGCTCACTGCGTATTGAACGATGGTGGATGTGTCGGATTACGCGGCGCGCGCGCCGCTAATCCGACCTACGCATGGAAAAAGCCGCGCGGTGCTGGGATGCACCGTGCGGCTTTTTTGTTATGAAGAGCGAACGTAGGTCGGATTAGGCGGGGCCGCCGAGGCCAAAGGCCGTAATCCGACATTCATCCGATTACTTCTTGGTGTAGGTATTGAGCCAGTCCAGCACCGTGTGATGCCACAGCAGCGAGTTCGCCGGTTTCAGCACCCAGTGGTTCTCGTCCGGGAAAACCAGCAGCTTGCTCGGGATGCCCTGGCGCTGCAGCGCCGTGAAGGTGCCCAGGCCTTGCGCCGTGGGGATGCGGAAGTCCAGGTCGCCCTGGACCACCAGCATCGGCGTCTTCCAGTTCTTCACGAAGTTGACGGGATTGAACTGCTCGTGCTTGGCTGGCGCATCGTAGTAGGGGCCGCCGTTTTCCCATTCCGTGAACCACAGTTCTTCCGTTGCGTAAGCCATGCCGCGGTTGTCGAACACGCCGTCGTGGTTGACCAGGCACTTGAAGCCGTCCGGCCAGTTACCGGCGATCCAGTTCATCATGTAGCCGCCGTACGACGCACCCAGCGCGCAGCTGCGCTCGCGGTCCAGCCATGGGAATTTCTTGGTGGCCGCTTCCAGGCCCTTCTGCAGGTCGACCAGCGGCTTGCCACCCCAGTCGCCGCTGATGGAGTCCGTGAACTTCTGGCCATAGCCGGTCGAACCGTGGAAGTCGATGAATACGGTGGCGTAGCCGGCGCCCGCATACACTTGCGGATTCCAGCGGTAGCTCCAGCTGTTGCCAAAGCTGCCTTGCGGGCCGCCGTGGACGAGGAAAGCGACCGGATACTTTTCGCCGGCCTTGGCATTCCATGGCTTCATCACGTGGCCGTAGACGGTTTCGCCATTCGCGCCCGCGAACGAGAACTGCTCATATTCGCCGAAGCGCACGTCGGCCAGGGCCGCCGCATTCTGCTTCGTCAGCTGGACCATCGGCGCGTTTTCCGACTTGGCGTCGAGCTTGCGCGTGTACAGCTGCGCGCCCGAGGCCAGATTCGCTTGCGCCAGCACGATGGTATTGCCGCGCACGTCGAAGTCGCCCACGGCGCCCTTGCCCGTCAGCGCAGCGACCTTGCCGCTGGCCGCGTCGATGTGGAACAGGCGGTGCTGGCCCACGTCATCGGCGGCGACGAGGAAAGCCTTGCTGTCAGGCGTCCAGCGGAAGTCGGCCACGGAACGGTCCCAGTCATCGGCCACGGTGCGCTTCTTGCCGGTGGCGACATCCATCAGCACCAGGTGGAAACGGTCCGCTTCGAAGCCCGGCTTGGTCATGGCGACATAGGCCAGGGTGCGGCCATCGGGCGACCAGGTGGCTTTGGCATCCCAGGCCGGATTGTCGGCGGTGAGATTGCGCGGCGCCTGGCCGCCGGCGGCAGGAATCGTGTAGATGTCGAAGTTGGTCGACCACGATTCCGTGCGGCCGGCCACGCGCACGGAGAAGGCCACCGTCTTGCCGTCCGGGCTGAAATGGTATTCGCCATTGTCGCCGAACGGCTTCGATGGGGCGTCGCCGTCGAGGGTGCCGCTCAGGCTCACGGGCGCGGCGCTGACCTTGCCGGTGGCGTCGATCGGCGCCGAGTACAGCGCATTGCGGCGGCCATCGGCCCAGGTATCCCAGTGGCGCACGAACATCTGGTCGTAGACCATGCCGGTCGCCTTGTTTTTCGCTTTTTCATCGAGGCGCTTCTTCGTGCAGGCGATGTCCGCGCAATCGAGGAAGACGCCCATGCTGAAGGCCAGGCGGTCGCCCTGCGGCGACAAGCGGTAGGTGTCGACGTCCAGCGCCAGGTCGGTGACCTTGGCCGCTTCGCCGCCGGTGAGGGGCAGCTGCCACACTTGCGAGGAGCCGGAGCGGCCGGACAGGAAGTAGATGGCGTCGCCGTTCGGCGACCATTGCGGGTCGCTGGCGCTGGCATCGCCGCGCGTGAGCTGGCGCGGCGCGGCGTTCGGCGCGCGCAGGTCGATCATCCACAGCTGCGTGTTGCCGCGGTTCTTGTCCAGGTTGGTGGTGCGCACCGTGTAGACGACGCGCGTGGCGTCCGGCGACAGCACGGGGCTGCCCACACGTTCCATGGCCACCATGTCTTCCACGGTGAAACCGCGCGGCGCGGCCAGCGCAGGGATGGCTGCGGTGGTGGCCATGGCGGCACTGAATGCTCCCAAGAGCAGCAGACGTAAACTCATTCAAACTCCCGATTCTTATGACGACGTTATCGATATGGTATTGACGTGGCCGGCTGTACCGCCGGCAGCCCGACATCATAGCAATAAAGACGCGCTTGCTGCGGGAGTTGACCGCCGGTTAGCCGGCCGGCAGTGCCAGTTGGTCGAGCGCCACATGGCCCAGGAAGCCGCCCTGGCTGGCGGCCGGCAAGCCCGCCTCGATGGCGTGGGCAAAGCGGATGCCGGGGTCCTGTTCCAGCGCGGCCAGCAGGCGTGCCACGTGCGGATAATGGGCCAGGCTGGCCAGCTGCAGCGGTTCGGCCCAGCGCGCCGTGGCGGCCAGGTAGGCGTCGGCGATGGTCGGTGCCGTGTCCGAGGCCAGCCAGGCGCGGCCAGCGAGCAGGCGCTCCAGGTGCGCCAGGCTTTTGTTGACCTTGTCGACGGCCATTTCGCGCCACACGGCCGCGCGCGCATCGTCCGGTGCCGCGCGCGATGCCTGGAAGGCGGGCATGAAGGCGGCATGGAAGGTCGTGTGCAAAAAGGATAGCACGCTGTTCAGGCGGTCGTATTGCGGCGTGCCTTGCGCAAAGCCCAAGCCTGTGTGCGGCGTGCGGGCGGCGATGTGTAGCAGGATCGCCATGCTTTCCAGCAGCGGCGCGCCCGCGTGCGTGAGCAGGGCCGGCGTCTGGCCCAGCGGATTGATGGCGAGAAAGGCCGGATGCTGCTTGCTGGCCGGGTCGCGCGCTTCCACGCGGGCAAGTTGGTACGGCAGGCCGCTCCATTCGAGGGCGGCGATGGCGGCAAACGAGCAGCCGAACGGCACGCTGTAGATCAGGGTGGTTTCCAAGTCAAAACTCCAAGTTGGGTGAGGAAGGGCAGTCTAAGTGCAATGCTTACTATTTGGAAGAAGGCAGAATAATGTGATATAGGTACATTTTTTATACCAGGTACGAAGCCAACCATGAAAGACAATGTCTCCGGCTGCGCCGTGGAAGAAGCCATGCGACTGCTGGGCGGGCGCTGGCGCATCGTGCTGCTCAGCTATCTGATGGCGGGGCCGAAGCGCTTCAGCGAAATCCGCCGCGCCGTGCCGAATATCTCGCAGCGCATGCTGACCCTGGACTTGCGCGCGCTGGAAGAGGCGGGCTTGCTGACGCGCACGATCTACGCGGAAGTGCCCGTGAAGGTCGAGTACCAACTGACGGACGAGGGTCTGCGCTTGCGCGAGCTGGTCGAAATGCTGCGAACCATTGGCTTGCGGCTGCGTGGACAGGCGGACGCGGGCGGGGCCTTTCTCGCACCCGATGCCGTGGATAATTCCCTATAGAAACAGCTGATTTGATGCAAAGTGCTAGACTGCCGGCCTTTGATCACTACTCTCGACACCCATGCGCCTGACTTCCCTCGCCCTGACCGCCGCCGCCCTGTTTACCGCCTTGCCGGCCCAGGCGGCCACCATGCCGACGCTCGAACAAATCCACGCCGCCGTGCAGGCGGGCGTGGCCAAGACCCAAGCCAGGATGCAAACGACTGTGCCGGTACCGATCGCCGTCAAGGTCACCAGCTTGACCGGCTGCCAGGATTCGCAGGAAGTGCCGGGCGAAGTGGTGTGCCTGGTCGCCATGAGCGCCGGCATGCGCGATGCTTTCATGGTGCTGCCGCTGCGTAACGAGAACGGTACCTGGGTGGGCGTCGAGCGCAAGGACGCCAAGTTCGCGGGACCGTCGCCGGCCGAGGCGCAAGCCATGATCCGAAGCTGGGCCAAGGACGAAGTGGCGCGCAATCCGGAAGCGGCCAAGGATGTGCAGATGCAGGAAGCGCAGACGACCATGCAGGTCAAGGCCGTCAATGAGTGCGACGTCAAGCGCAAGACGGGCTATCTCGTATGCGATACGGAATTGAGCGTGCCGAGCCGTCCGGAAGGCATCAAGACGGAACTGACGTTCATGCTGGAAAACGGCAACTGGCGTTACGTGCCACGCTAAACGCTACGCTGTTTGCCGCCGGGACAATCGCCTTGTTCCGGTATCTCTCCCCATTCCCCTGCGGCTACGCCGCCACCTGCAATCTTTGCAGATTCGCAAGGCAATTTCGCCAGTAAAAATTGCCCATTTAAATTAATAATTAAATATTAAAATTAATGTATCGATGCGGACTGCCGCCGGCGCGGCGTTGTCCGGCGTTTTGCTTCTTTCCCGCTCCCGCACGGGCTACAGCCAAGGATACGACCATGCGACTCAATCTTCCCGTCACTGCTACCGAGATCAACCTGAGCGATACCGAGACCATCGTCTCGACTACCGACTTGCAAGGCAATATCACGTATGCGAACCCGTATTTCATCGCCGTCAGCGGCTACAGTGCGGAAGAATTGATCGGCGCGCCGCAAAACATCCTGCGTCATCCGGACATGCCGGTCGAAGCGTTCGCCGATTTCTGGGCCACCATCCGCTCGGGCCGCTCGTGGAGCGGCATGGTGAAAAATCGTTGCAAGAATGGCGATTACTACTGGGTGCTGGCGAACGTGACGCCGGTGGTGGAAGACGGCGTGGCCGTCGGCTACATGTCCGTGCGCACCAAGCCCACGCGCCAGCAGGTGGCGCAGGCATCCGCCCTGTACGCGCGCATCAAGGCGGGGCAGGCCGATGGCATCGTCATCAGCCAGGGCGCTGCCGTGCGGACTGGCTGGCTGGCCAGGCTGGCGAGCCTGCGCGACCTGCCGCTGGGTAAGCGCATCGGCTGGAATTTGGGCTTGCTGAGTCTGGTATTGCTGCTGCAGCTGGCGTGGAATGCGGGGGCGTTGCCGGCCGGCGCGGGCGGCTGGCTGACGGGCCTGTCCGTGGTGGCCCTGTGCGCGAGCTTGTATTTCTGGCACAGCTTGCACCGTGCCGTGCTGCAACCCTTGCAGCGGGCGCGCCAGGCCTGCGACGTGATGGCGGGCGGCGACCTGACGGGCGAGCTCGACACCACACGGCGCGACGAGATGGGGCAGTTGCTGCGCTCGCTGCGCCAGCTGCGCGTGAACCTGCATTCCATCGTTGGCGACGTGCGCGGCAATTTCCTGCGCATCAGTATGGCCAGCCAGGAAATCGCCGCCGGCAATATGGACTTGTCGGGCCGCACGGAAGCGCAGGCGTCGGCCCTGCAGCAGACGGCGTCGAGCATGGAGCAGCTGGCGGCCACGGTGCAGCAAAACAGCGGCAACGCCGTGCAGGCCAGCGACATGGCGGGCAAGGTCCACGGCCTGGCAGGGCGCGGCGGCGAGATCGTCGGCCAGATGGTGAACATGATGGCGGACATCGACGCTTCATCGAAGAAGATCGGCGACATCACGGGCATCATCGAAGGCATCGCCTTCCAGACCAATATCCTGGCCCTGAACGCGGCCGTCGAGGCGGCGCGCGCGGGCGACCAGGGGCGCGGTTTTGCCGTGGTGGCGGGCGAAGTGCGCAGCCTGGCGCACCGCAGCGCGGCGGCGGCCACGGAAATCAAGCAATTGATCACGGCGTCGCTGGCGCAGGTGCAGGCGGGCGCGAAGCTGGCGCAGCAGGCGGGCGCCAGCAGCGCCGAGATGCTGGGCGCCGTGCAGGGCGTGCATGGCATCATGGAAGAGATCGCCTCAGCTTCGCGCGAGCAAAGCCACGGCATCGGCCAGGTCAACATGGCCGTCACGCAAATGGATGAAGTGACGCAGCAGAACGCGGCGCTGGTCGAGGAATCGGCGGCCGCCTCGGCCTCGCTGCAAGACCAGACCTTGCAGCTGGAGCAGGCGATGGCCCTGTTCAAGCTGGAACGGCGGCGCGGCGGCCCGGTTAGGCCCGTGCGGGCGCCGGAGCGCCGCGCCGCCACCGCGCTACAGCAGCCGCTCTGACAGCGCCTTGAAGGGAACCTTGGGGACGAGAAAGGCGAACGGCTTCGAGACGGGTGGCAACTGCCCCAGCAAGCCACAGTCGGCGCGCAAGGCCGTCAGCGCTTGCACTTGATCCACATCAACGGGCAAGTCGATTTCGCCGAAGACCAGCTTGCCGTTGCGCGGCACGTGCGCAATGGCCGCATCCTGGCAAGCGAGGAAGGCGACGGCGTCGCGCCAGTTGCCGAACAGCGCCTGCCAGTCGGCATCGAGGGTATGGTCGGTCACGATGTCCGCCTGCACTTCCAGCGATGGCGCGCTGCCGGCGCCGCCTGCAATGCTGCAGCGTGCTTGCGTGGGCGTGACTTCCAGCGTCATGCCGTCGGCCAGGTGGGTCGGCAGGATGTCGCTGAACAGCCGCGTGCCCAGCGCATGCGGCAAGCTGTCCATGATGTTTTTCAAAAAGTACACGCAGGGCACGGCCGGCGCGCCCGGAGGCGTGTGGTCCAGGTACAGGCGCCAGTTGCTTTGCAGGGGCGATGGCAGCAGCTTGCGCAGCGGACCCGGCAGGGCCGGACCGAAATGCCCGTGACGGTAGGTCAGCACGGTAAATGGCGTCTTGCCGTCGCGCTGCCACAAGGTTGCGCCGGCGGGCAGCAGTTGCTGAGCGGCAGCGGCGTCGACCAGCCAGCTCACGTAGACGACGTCGCGCACGTCGCTGTGCAGGGTAAGGAAGGGCAGGCGCGACATGACGGCCTGGCGCAGGTTGGCGAAACGCGTGGAATTGGCGAGCGCCGCAAACAGGCGCCCCGGCCAGCCCGCGCGCGGGTGGCGGTAAGTGTTGTCTTGCAATTGGGAACTTTCAGATGCGGTGATGCAGGCGGACGGCGCCGCCTGCCGGATACATTACCTGTTTATTGCATATGCCAGCCGTGACTCACTACTATTGACTGGCCGCTCAGGGCGTTCGACGGGAACGCTGCCAGGAACACGGCCGTTTGCGCCACGTCCTGCGTGGTGGTGAATTCGCCGTCAATGGTGTCTTTCAGCATCACTTTCTTGATCACGTCTTCTTCGCTGATGTTCAGCTGGGCCGCCTGTTCGGGGATTTGCTTGTCGACCAGCGGCGTGCGCACGAAGCCGGGGCAGATGACGTTGGCGCGGATGCCGTCTTTCGCACCTTCCTTGGCCACCACCTTGGCCAGACCCAGCAAGCCGTGCTTGGCGGCCACGTAGGCGCTCTTGAATGGCGAGCCTTCGTGCGAGTGCACGGAACCCATGTAGATGATGGCGCCGCCGCGGCCCGCCTTGATCATTTCGCGCATGCAGGCGCGCGTGGTGAGGAAGGCGCCGTCCATGTGAATGGCCAGCATCTTTTTCCATTGATCGAACGGGTAGTCGACGACGGGGCTGATGATCTGAATGCCCGCATTGCTGATCAGGATATCGATGCCGCCGAAGTGGGCCGCCGCATCCGCCACGCCCTTGTCCACTTGTTCTTCGCTGGAGACATCCATGGCGACGGCAAACGCCTGGCCGCCCGACTGCTTGATTTCCTCGGCCGTCTTGCTGGCCGCTTCCAGGGCCAGGTCGGCGATGACGACCTTGGCGCCTTGTTTCGCGTATTCGATGGCCATTTCCTTGCCGATACCACTGGCGGCGCCGGTAATCAGTGCGACTTTATCTTTGAGTTGCATATTAATCCTTTGCATTGCGGGTTGGAGTGATCGTGGAAAACCTGACTGCGCCAGTATAGCGAGAAAACGCGCCGCGCATGCCCCGCGCACGCCTAAGGGGCTTGCTGCTTGTCAAGTCGCTTGTCAAGCATTTCCTGTAGCCGCCAGGCGCCGGGATTGGTGCCCGCCCAGGTGCGAAACGCGTGATTGAACGCGCTTTGTTCCTGGTAGCCGAGCAGGAAGGCGATGTCGACCAGCGACAAATCCGGCTCGCGCAGATAGTCGCGCGCCAGGCCGTACCTGGCCTGGTCCAGCAGGGCCTGGAAGCTGGTGCCCGCGTCGGCCAGCTTGCGCTGCAAGGTGCGCGGCGTGACAGCCAGGGCGGCGGCAACGGTGGCCAGCCGCGCCGATCCCTGGCGCAAACCCGCCACGATGGCCGCGTGCACTTGCGCGTCAATGGCGCCGCCAGTGTCTGTTTCAGCTTCTCGCAGCGCCAGCAATTGTTCCGCATGCTGGCACAGCACGGGGTACAGGCTGACGTCGGCGTTCGGCACGGGCCAGTCCAGCAATTGCGCATCGAAGGTGGCCGTGTTGGCGGGGGCGTTGAAGGCGGGCAGGCTGCCCAGCACGCGTATGTATTCGTCGCGGTGCGCCGCGTGGCGCAGCAGGTCGTCGCCGCCATCGTGGCTGAACGCCAGTTGGGCCGGCGGCAGCGGCATGCCCGCCAGCCAGTCGCCGCAGACGCGAATGCCGGCAAAGACGCTGTCGACCAGGTGCCGGCTGGCGCCCGGATAGTTGCTTGCCCAGCGGTAATGGGCGACGGCGCCATCGCGCTGCAGGGTCGAGCGGCCCAGGTCGTGCGCCAGCCGTTCATAGCGGGCCGTCTGTTCCAGCGCCTGGCCCACGTTGCTGCAACTGAGCAAAATCAAGCCATACGCGCTGTAGGTGCCCATGCGTACGCGCTGCCCCACGTGCAGGCCGAAATGCGCATCGCCCGCCAGCTGCGCACCCGCATCGAGCAGGCGCACGTAGTCGCGCGCGGCGAGGCTGGGCGCGGATGCTTCCAGGCTGTGCGGCGCCACGCCGGCCGCCTGCGCCAGGCTGGCAGGCGTGATGCCGTGCGCCCCGGCCGCTTCGAGCAGCGGCTGCAGATAGGCGCCGGCGACCCGGCCGTCAGTACTTGTCATGATGGAACAATGCGATTGTCATGAAAAACCAATACCCTTCGTCTGTGGCGGCATATGCTATTGATCTAGCAAGAAAATCAGGCAAGAACAGTATAGCAAGCCGCCGTGGCGCGCAACTGGCCGAACACAGGGGATGTCGATGCAACGCTGGAATGGCTGGGGGGACGAGAGCATCACGTATGCGCTGAGCGAGGATGCGCTGGCTTTCTTGCGCGCGCGCCTGGGACCGGGCAGCGCCGTTGTCGACGCCACCTTCGACGATGCCTGTGCGCAAGTGCCCGCTTCGCGCCTGGCGCCGCATCCGCTGATCGACACCCAGCCTGCCACTCGGGTGCGCCATGCGCTCGGTCAAAGCCTGCCCGACTGGTTTAAATTACGCCATGGCCGCATCGGCGCCGTGCCCGATGGCGTGGCCTTTCCGGACAGCGCGCTGCAGGTGCGCCAGCTGCTCGCGTATGCGCGCCAGGCGTGCGTGGCCGTGATTCCCCACGGTGGCGGCACCAGCGTGGCCGGGCATTTGACGGTGGCTGCGGGGCCGCGCCCCGTGCTGGCGCTCAGCCTCGCGCGCCTGTGCGCACTGGGCCACCTGGACCGCGAGGCGCAGCTGGCCACGTTCGGCGCGGGCGTGTATGGCCCCGACCTGGAAGCACAACTGCGCGCGCACGGCTACACCCTGGGGCACTACCCTCAATCGTTTGAATATTCGACCCTAGGCGGCTGGATCGCCACGCGCTCGTCGGGCCAGCAATCCTTGCGCTATGGCCGCATCGAGCAGCTGTTCGCGGGCGGCGAAGTGGAAACGCCGGCCGGCACCCTGAGCATCCCCACGTTTCCCGCTTCGGCGGCCGGCATCGACCTGCGCGAAATGGTGCTCGGCTCCGAGGGCCGGCTGGGCATCGTGACGCAGGCGACGGTGCGCGTCTCGCCGCTGCCCCCTTATGAAGCATTCCACGCCGTGTTTTTCGCCGACTGGGGCCAGGCGCAGGAGGCCGTGCGGGCGCTGGCCCAGTCGCGCCTTCCGCTGTGCATGCTGCGCCTGTCGAATGCGCTGGAAACGCAAACCATGCTGACCCTGGCCGGGCACAAGAAACTGGTGGGGCTGCTGGAACGCTATTTGTCCCTGCGCGGCTGCGGCGAAGGCAAATGCATGCTGATGGTGGGCGTCAGCGGAGAAGAAAAACCGGCGCGCGCGGCCCTGCGCGGCGCCCTGGCGCTGGCGCGGCGGCACAAGGGCGTGCACGTGGGACGCCACATGGGCGACAAGTGGAAGCAGGGGCGCTTTCGCAACGTCTATCTGCGCAACGGCGCCTGGGAACACGGCTATGTCATCGATACGGTGGAAACGGCCGTCGACTGGCCGCGCGTCACGGCGATGATGGCGGCGCTGGAGCAGGCGGGCGCCAATGCGCTGGCGGCGCATGGCGAGCAGGTGCACGCCTACACGCATTTGTCGCACGTGTATGCGCAGGGGGCCAGCGTCTACACCACGTATGTGTACCGGCTGGCGCCGACCTTTGAAGACAACATGGCGCGCTGGCGCACCTTGAAAGACGCGGCCAGCGCGGCCATCGTCGCCAACGGCGGCACCATCAGCCACCAGCATGGCGTGGGCACGGACCACGCGCCCTGGCTGGCGGCGGAAAAGGGAGAACTGGGCATCGCCGCCATGCGCGCGCTGCTGCGCCAGTTCGACCCGCAGGGCATGATGAACCCCGGCAAACTGCTGCCTGACGCCGGAGGCCCATCGTGAACAGGGGGGATTTGCCTGGGATCCTGGCGCGCGAGTGGGATATCTTGATCGTCGGCGGCGGCATCACGGGCGCCGGCATCCTGCTGGAAGCGGCGCGGCGCGGCTTGACGGCGCTGCTGGTGGAGCAGCGCGATTTCGCCTGGGGCACGTCGAGCCGCTCGTCGAAGCTGGTGCACGGCGGTTTGCGCTACCTGAAGCAGGGCCAGTTCGCGATGACGCGCGAGTCGGTGCATGAGCGGCAAGCCTTGCTGACGGATGCGGCGGGGCTGGTCGAACCGCAGGGTTTTGCCTTTGGCGACTACACGGGCAGGAAGCCGGGGCGGCGCCAGTTCATGCTGGGCCTGGCCATCTATGACGTGATGGCGGGGCGGCGCGCGCGCCGCTATGTCGATGCGTCCGACTTTGCCATGCTGGCGCCGCATATCCGGCGCGACGGCCTGCAGGGCGGCATGCTGTACCAGGACGCCAAGACGGACGATGCGCGCCTGGTGCTGCGCGTGCTGCAGGAAGCGCGCCGCCATGGCGGCGTGGCCGTCAATTACCTGGGCGTGGCATCGCTGCTGCATGACGACGGCAAGGTCGCCGGCGCCACGTTGAACGATGCGCTCGATGGCACGGTATCCACCGTGCGTGCGCGCCTGGTGATCAGCGCCACGGGCGCCTGGGCCGACGCCTTGCGCGGCCAGGTGGGAGAAAAGCCGAAACTGCGGCCCCTGCGCGGCAGCCATCTGCTGCTGCCCGCGTGGCGTTTGCCGCTGGCGCAAGCCGTCAGCCTGATGCATCCGCACGATGGCCGCCCTGTCTTTGCATATCCATGGGAGGGCGTGACCCTGGTGGGCACCACCGATGTCGACCATGGCGCCAGCCTGGACCTGGAGCCGGCCATCACGCGCGGCGAACTCGCATATCTGCTGGCCGCATTGCAGTGGCAGTTCCCGCAGCTGGCGCTGGGCGAAGGCGACGTGCTGGCCACGTTTGCCGGCGTGCGTCCCGTGATCGGCAGTGGCCAGCTTGACCCGTCGAAGGAAGCGCGCGAACATGCGCTATGGCTGGAAAACGGCTTGCTGACGGTAGCGGGCGGAAAATTGACGACGTTCCGCGTGATCGCCCTCGACGCCTTGCGCCGCGCGGCCCCGCTGCTGCCGGGCTGGCAGGCGGATTTGCGCCCCTTGCCGATTTTTGACGCCACGCCGCCCTTGTCGGGCAAGGCCCTGGCGCTCGACGGCGAGCAGCGCGAGCGCCTGCTGGGCCGTCATGGCGCGGCCGCGCAGGCCCTGTGCGATGCGGCGCAGGATGGCGAACTGGCGCCGATTCCCGGCACGCAGACCCTGTGGGCGCAGCTGCGCTGGGGCGCGCGCATGGAAGACGTGCAGCATCTGGACGACTTGCTGCTGCGGCGCACGCGCCTCGGTTTGCAGCTGGCAGGCGGCGCGCTTGCTATCATGCCGCGCCTGCGCGCCATCTGCCAGCATGAACTGGGCTGGGATGACGCGCGCTGGGAGGAAGAGCGGCAGCGTTACCTTGCCCTGTGGCGCCGCCATTACAGCGTGCCGCAAGGCGCATGAAGCAACGATAAAAACTATAAAAGAGGAGAACATCATCGAGACCACCCTGTTTGGCCAGCCCCTGGCGCTGGGCGACGCCCGCATCACCTACGACAGCCTGTCGCCGCTGGACTTGCGCCAGCCCGTGGATGCCCTCGCCGACGATCTGGGCGAAGACCTGCTGCAAATCACGTGCGCGAATGGCGACATCGTCGATGTGGGCTGGTATCCGGCATGGAGCGAGCAGGGACGCTTGCGCGTGGTGGCCGTGCGGGGACAGGACTGGGAAGCGCCCGTGTTCAGCGCGCAGCCTGACAAGGATCCGCAGGCGCTGCTGCAAGCGTTGCGCGCCGCGCTGGCCAGCGTGGCATAAGCCATGGCTTCCCTGGCGGACGATGGTCCGTATATCCTCTCCATCGACAATGGCACGCAAAGCGTGCGCGCGCTGCTGTTCGACCGGGACGGCAAGCTGGCGGCCAAGGCGCAAGTGTTCCTGGAAGCGTACTATTCCGACCACCCCGGCTGGGCCGAGCATGACGCCGACGGCTACTGGCAAGCCGTGTGCGAAGCATGCCAGCAGCTGTGGCGCGGCACGGACATCAATAAATCCTCGGTGGCCGGCGTGGCCGTGACCACGCAGCGCGGCACGGTCGTCAACGTGGACGAAGAGGGGCAGCCCTTGCGGCCCGCCATCACCTGGCTGGACCAGCGCAGCACGCGCGACATCCCGCAACTGGCGCCATGGTGGCGCGCCGCCTTCCGCGCCACGCGCCTCGATGGCACGATCGCGTACTTCCGCCGCGAGGCCGAGATCAACTGGATCAGCGCGCACCAGCCCGACATCTGGCGCCGCACGCACAAATTCCTGCTGTTGTCGGGCTTCTTGAACCATCGCCTCTGCGGGCGCTACGTCGATTCGACCGGCTCGCAAGTGGCGTACATCCCGTTCGACTACAAGCGCCATGCGTGGGCCGGGCGCTTCGACTGGAAGTGGCAGGCGCTGGCGATCAAGCGCTCCATGCTGCCCGAGCTGGTGACGCCGGGCACGCGCATGGGCGCCATCACGGCATCCGCCGCCGCCGCGACGGGCATCCCGGAAGGCACGCCCCTGCTGGCGGCGGCCGCCGACAAGGCGTGCGAAGTGCTGGGCGCCGGCTGCGTCGAACCCCACGTGGCGTGCCTGAGCTACGGCACCACGGCCACCATCAACACGACCAACCGCAAGTACGTGGAAGTGACGCGCTTCATTCCACCGTATCCGGCCGCCATGCCGGGCGCCTACAGCACGGAAGTGCAGATCTTCCGCGGCTACTGGATGGTCAACTGGTTCAAGGAGCAGTTCGGCGACCGCGAGCGGGCGGCCGCCGCCGAAGACGGCACGGGCCTGTCCGCCGAAGCGCTGTTCGACCGCCTGGTCGACGCCGTGCCGCCCGGATCCATGGGCCTGATGCTGCAGCCGTACTGGAGTCCCGGCATCAAGGTGCCGGGCCCGGAAGCGAAGGGCGCCATGATCGGCTTTGGCGACGTGCACACGCGCGCGCACATCTACCGCGCCATCCTCGAAGGCCTCGCGTATGCGCTGCGCGAAGGCAAGGAGCGCATCGAGCAGCGCAGCGGCATCGCCATCACGGAGCTGCGCATCGCGGGCGGCGGTTCGCAAAGCGACTCTGCCATGCAGCTGACGGCCGACATCTTCGGCTTGCCGGCCGCGCGCGCCCACGTGTATGAAAGTTCGGGCCTGGGCGCGGCCATCGCCGCCGCCGTGGGCCTGGGCTGGCATGCGGACTTTCCCGCCGCCGTGCAGGCGATGACGCGCAAGGGCAAGGTATTCCAGCCGCATCCCGAGCACCGCAAGATCTACGAACAGCTGTACCGGCGCGTGTACCGCAAGATGTATGCGCGGCTGCAGCCCCTGTACCGCGAGATCGCCGACATCACAGGCTATCCGGAATAACTACGCATTAAATCGTATTGCGAATCATTCGCATTTTGATATATGATGTGTTCCGCATTTCACTAAGGCAACTTATCCCGGTGACTGCAGTGCGCCGCCGGCCATGCGCCGGCGGCGTGTCCGCGCGGGCAGAGTTTCGCCGCAACGCTTCCTTCAACGCCGCCGCTTGATCGTGCATCGCCTTCCTCTGCCCCAGCATTTTTTCATTCCAGAAGCATCAAGCAGTAAGCAAACCCAGGCAAGGATAGCGATGAAGAGCAGCAAAAATGGATTGACCCCGCTGGCCGCCGCGCTGGCGCTGGCATTGGGCGGCGCGCACGGCCATGCGTGGGCAGCGGCGATGGCCGACAAGGCCGACGCCGTGCAGATGCCCGCCATCAGCGTGTTTGGCGACGCCATCAGCGCCGGCACGGCCGGCCGTTCGTACATCAACAGCGCCGATATCGAACGCCAGCAGGCCGACAATGTCGCGTCCTTGCTCGACACCTTGCCTGGCGTGGACCTGGCCGGCACGGCACGTCCCAGCGGCCAGAGTCTCAATATCTGGGGCTTCAATAAAGTCCAGGACGTGAAAGTCATCCTCGACGGCGTGCCCAAGGGCTTTGAAAAATACCGCCAGGGTTCCATCTTCATCGAGCCGGAATTGATCAAGCAGATCGAAGTGAACAAGGGCGCGCATACGAGCTTGTACGGCAATGGCGGCTTCGGCGGCGTCATCACGGTCGAGACCAAGGATGCGCAAGACTTGCTGGAAGGCGGCGAGAAAGTGGGCGCCATGCTCAAGTACTCGCGTCATTCGAACAATGCGGAAAACGACGCCACCGTGGCCGTCTACGGCCGCACGGAAGATGGCCGCTTCGATGCGATGGCCTTCACCACGCAGCGCAAGTCCGACGATTTGC
This sequence comes from Janthinobacterium sp. SUN128, assembly GCF_030587275.1. NCBI lineage: Bacteria > Pseudomonadati > Pseudomonadota > Betaproteobacteria > Burkholderiales > Oxalobacteraceae > Janthinobacterium > Janthinobacterium sp. SUN128. Next base: position 405,729 of record NZ_JAPWHY010000001.1, read on the forward strand.
GCAAACCAGATGGCAAGCCATTCCGCTTTTCCGCCATCGACGCGCCATCGAGCCTGGCCAAGCTGAATATCCGTTTGACGCCGGAACAGCTCCTGACCCTGACGGCGATGAAGAGCGGCAGCACGGGCTGGGGCCCGTTCGCCGCCATGGGCGAGGACGTGCCCACGCCGACCGAGGCGGAGATCCGCAAGTACGGACTGGAAGAGGCGTGGCAGCGCAAGGCCGTATACCGCGACCAGGACGACGATACGTATTCCGTGAAGTGGCAGTACGCGCCGCAGGACAATCCATGGATCAAGCTGACGGCCAGCGCCGGCTATTCGCATACGGACCAGCATGACAAGCGCCTGCCGTCCGCTTCGCTGGGCTCCTACCTGGGATCCCTGGGCAACGAGAGCTGGGCCTCGTACGTGGACCGCATTGCGGAGGTGCGCAACGAAAGCGTGTTTGCGACGGGTGCCATTTCGCACGTGTTGCTAACGGGCCTGCAATGGCACAAGAACGTGCGCGACACCCTGATGTACTACCCGTCGTCGACGGCGCTGAAGGATCCCAGCTACAACTACGGCTACTTCCAGCCTTACTACATGCCAGCCGGGCGCCAGGAAACCACGGGCCTGTATCTGCAGGATGCGATGACGTATGGCGACCTGACGGTGACGGCGGCGCTGCGCCACGACCGGGTCGTTTCCGAGGGCGTGCCGAACAAGGCGTCGCGCTACAACAGCCCGCTGGCGGCGGCTGGCCACGACTTCAGCGAAAAGACGCACGAGGACTGGTCTCCCCGCCTGGGCCTGTTCTGGAAGGCGTCGGGCAGCGTGGCGCTGTTCGGCGACTTGAGCCGCACCTGGCGCGCGCCGACGATCGACGAGATGTATTCGAACGAATACTATGTGTCGTCCAGGCTCGGTTCATCGACACCGGGCACCAGCCGCGACCTGGCCGTCGAGCGGGTGACGGCCGTGCGCACGGGCGTCATGCTGCATCGGCAGAACGTATTCATGGAGCGCGACGACGTGCAGTTGCGCCTGACGGCGTACCGCAACAAGGTCAGCGACAATATCGGCCCGCGCCTGGGCATCCTGATCGAAGGCTATGTGCCGGGATCGGGCAAGGTGCCGCCAGCCCTGTCGTCGTACCGCAATCTGGCCGGTTTCCACACGCAGGGCGTGGAAGTCGAGTCCTACTACAACTCGCCGCGCCTGTTTGCCAGCGCTTCGTTGTCGAAGCAGCGCGGCACGCGCACCGGTTCCCAGCGCGACCCGTGGGGCCAGGACGAACCCGTGTCGACCATCGCGCCGGATAAATTGATGGCGGGCCTGGGCTGGCGCATGCCCGACCTCGGGGCCAGCATCGGCTGGCAGGGCCGCTTCGTGGCGAAGCAGGAGCGCGTCCTGCCGGTGGGGAATGTCTACCGCCTGCCGCCATCGAAAGGCTATGCGCTGCACACCCTGTTCGCTTCGTGGCATGGCAGGCAGGGAGTGTGGCGTGGCACGGAAGTACGCTTGACGGTCGATAATGTCTTCAACCGCAACTACATGCCGTACCTGAGTGAAGCCGTGACGGGCGTGGGGCGCAATGCGAAGCTGAGCGTGTCGAGAAAGTTCTAACGTAAAACGAGCGCCTTGACCGTTTCCCAGGCCGTGCTGCCCGACTGCGTGGCGCGCACCTGGTTGCGCCCCTCTTCCTTGGCCACGTACAGGGCGCGGTCGGCGGCGACGAACAGCACCTTGCGGTCGTCCAGCTGGTGCGGGTGGATGGTCGCCACGCCGATGCTGACGGTGATCCATGGCGAGGTGCCAGATCGGGGGTGCGGCAATTGCAGTGCCTCGATGTGCGCGCGGATGGCTTCGGCCAGGTGCAGGGCGCTTTCGGCATCCGTGTCGGCGAACAGCAGGACGAATTCCTCGCCGCCGTAGCGGGCCGCCAGGTCGCCCGGGCGGGCGGCGTGCGAGGCGATGGCTTGCGCCACCTGCTGCAGGCAGCTGTCGCCGGCCGGGTGGCCCAGGCTGTCGTTGTACAGCTTGAAGTGGTCGACGTCGAGCACCACCAGCGACAGGGCGCCGCCGCCGCGCACGGCGCGCTGCCATTCCTTTTCCAGGAAGCTGTCGAAATGCCTGCGGTTGGCGATTTTTGTCAGCGGATCGAGGTAGGCGGCGCGCTGCAAGGCGTCTTCCGACTGCTTGTGGTGCGTGATGTCGTGCAGCAGGCCGATATACAGGGGCTGGCGCAGATACATGGGCGTCAGGGTCAGGTCCATGCACAGTGTCTCGCCGTTACGGTGGCGGATCGCCACTTCGCGCGTGCCGTGGTTGTGCGCCTTCTCGGGATTGGCCGCGTACATGGCGAAGTAATCGAGGTATTCCTGCGTCACCAGGGGGCTGAGCAGTTCGCCGATGGAGCGTCCGGCCAGTTCGTTTTCGCGGTAGCCCAGGTACTGGTCGCAAGCCGGGTTGGTGTACTGGATGCGGCCATCGGCTTCGATGATCAGCAAGCCCTCGGCCATGTTGTTGACGATGGTGCGCAGGCGCTCGGCCTGTTCCTGCTGGTTTTCATTGTTGCTGCGGATTTGCAGCTGGGCGCGCGCGCGCGCGCACACTTCGGCCATGCGCAGCGGCTTGCTGATGTAGTCGACGGCGCCGCAGTCGAAGCCGGCCACCACGTCTTCCGTTTCCGTCTTGGCGCTCATGAAGATGACGGGAATGCGCTGCGTCAGCGGATGCTGCTTCAGGCGGCGGCACGTTTCGATGCCGTCCATGTCCGGCATCAGCACGTCGAGCAGGATCAGGTCCGGGTGGGCGCGCTGGGCGATCGCCAGCGCCCGCTCGCCGGACGTGGCGACATAGGTTTGATAACCCTGTTCGCTCATCAGCTTGCGCAGCAGCTCAAGGTTGGCCGGCGCATCATCGACAATCAAAATGGCGGCGTTGCGCCTCTGGGAATGCTCCACACTGCCTGGACTCATTGCTTCCGGCCTTCTCGATGTACTTTGCGATGCCAGCGTTTGCTACACTTTAAGTGATGCTGACTGGGTTCAAATCGGATACAGCGGTCAAATCATACCGCTTTGCTAATTTTTTGGGTGGAAAAATCGATGGTGCACGAGGCGGTAAAATATTATTATTTTAATATTTTTATGAATAAATACACGCAGTTGCCATCGTGAAGGCGGTTTTTAGCGGAAAAGATGCGTGCCCCCTGGTGCCGGGGGCAGCAGTGACACGCCCCGCGGCAGGCGGGGCGTGAAGAGGTGAATTACATTTTTGCGGCGATCAGTTTGCCCAGGATGGCGATGCCTTCGCGGATACGTTCCGGCGGCACCGTCACGAATGACAGGCGCAAGGTGTGCGTTTCCGGCGTGTTCGCGTAGAACGGCGCGCCCGGCACGAAGGCGACCTTGTTGGCGATGGCTTCATCGAGCAGTGTCATCGCGTCGATGTGTTTCGGCAGGGTGACCCAGATGAACATGCCGCCTTCCGGTCTGGTCCACGTAACGCCGGCCGGGAAATGCTCTTCCAGCGCCGACAGCATGGCCTGGCACTGGTTGCCGTACAGGCTGCGGATGCTGGGGATATGGCGGTCCAGGAAGCCATCCTTGATCACTTCATGCACGACCATCTGCGTCAGCTGCGACGTGTGCAGGTCGGCCGCCTGCTTGGCCAGTTCCAGGCGGCGCACCAGCGGCATCGGCGCCACCACGTAGCCGAGGCGGATGCCCGGCGTGAGCACTTTCGAGAATGAGCCCATGTAGATCACGCCGTCCGGATTCATGTTGATCATCTTCGGATACGGCTCGCCGCTGTAGCTCAGGGCGCCGTACGGATCATCCTCGATCAGCGGCAGGCCGTGGCGGGCGCAGGTTTCCACCAGCTCCACGCGGCGCGCCACGGACAGGCTGCGTCCCGTCGGGTTCTGGAAGTTCGGCAGTGCGTACAGCAGGCGCGCGCCATCGGCGACGGGGTTGACCGACGACGGCACCAGGCCTTCGTCATCGGTGTCGACGGAAACGAATTCGGGACGGTAGACGGAAAACGCCTGCAGGGCGCCCAGGTAGCTGGGGGTTTCCACCAGAACCTTGCTGCCTTCGTCGATCAGGACCTTGCCCAGCAAGTCCAGCGCCTGCTGCGAGCCGGACGTCATCAGCACCTGTTCCGGCATGATGGTGCTGCCGTTGCTGGAGAGCGAGTCGGCGATCCACTGGCGCAGCGGCAGGTAGCCGTCGGTCGGGCCGTATTGCAGGGCCACTTTGCCATTGTTCGACAGGACCTTGTCGAAGGCGGTCTTCATTTCTTCCACGGGGAAGGTGGCGGGCGAGGGCAGGCCGCCGGCAAACGAGATGATCTCGGGACGCTGCGTGATCTTCAGGATTTCGCGGATGAACGAGCTTTGCAGCTGTTCCGCGCGTTCGGCAAAGCGCCATTGGATCGGATTCGGATTTTCAATTTTCATACGAGTCTCACAGAAGATGCCGAGCTGCGCCGGCTGGATTTGTTGGCCCGCTTGTGGCGGTGCGTGCGCAAGCGGCGCCGGATAGGCGTCGCCATGGTGCTGCGGTATTGTACGGCTTGCACGCTGCTCTGCCCATCCGCACGCGCAACGGCGTTGCAAATGGGCGTCAAGGCACTTTACTTCAGCTTGCGTCCTATGCCTACGACGGCGATCACGGCGCCGGCAAACAGCAGGCTTTCACCCGTCAACGGCTCGTTCAGCAGCACGGCCGCGCCCACCAGGGTGAGGAAAGGCTGCAGCAGCTGCGTTTGTCCCACGCGCGCCACGCCGCCCAGCGCCATGCCCCGGTACCAGAAAAAGAAGCCGATAAACATGGAAAACACGGAAATGTAGGCAAAGCCCAGCCAGGCCGCGCCGCTGGCCTGCGCCATCAGCGCGCGCTGCGGCCAGGCATTCCACAGTACCACGGGCAAGACAAAAGGCACGGCCAGCAGCAGGGCCCAGGAAATCACATGCTGGCCCGGCATCGCTTGCGCCAGGCGCCCCCCTTCGGCATAGCCGAGTGCAGCCAGCAGAACGGCGGCAAAGATCAGCCAGTCGGCCAGGTGGAAGCTGCCGCCGCCCTGGCGCAGCGCGAAGGCCACCACCAGCGCCGTGCCGAGCAGGGCCATCAGCCAGAAACCCGGCGATGGGCGTTCCTTGCCGCGCAGCACGGCAAACACGGCGGTGGCCAGCGGCAGGATGCCCACCAGCACGGCGCCATGCGAGGCGGGCAGGCTGCGCATGGCGATCGAGGTCAGCCAGGGAAAACCCAGCACGCAGCCCAGCGACACGAGCGCCAGCGGCAGCCACTGTTCGCGGCGCGGCATAGGCGCGCGCTGCTGCCATAGCCACAGGCCGGCCAGGACGGCGGCCACCAGGGCGCGGCCCAGGGCGACAAAAGTGGGGTCGAGTTCGGCCACGGCCAGCCGCGTAAAGGGCAGGGTCAGGCTGAAGAGGGCGACGGCGATCAAGCCCAGCAACAGGCCTGTGCGGTCGGCGCCGAGGCGCGGGAGGGAACTGGGGGAGGTGGTGGCGTGCGATGGCATGGCTGTCCTGGTGCGGGTGGCGTGGAATAAAGACGGGCAGATGCGGATGAATGCGCCCGGTACTGCTATCCTAGGGCTCAATAGCAATACAGTACAAATACACTTTCACGCATAATTCCACATACTGTCATGGTCATATGAGCAATACACTTCCCTTGTTGTCACGCGCCTCGGGCGAAACCCTGATCGACCAGATCACGCGCTCGCTGGCGGCGCGCATCGACGACAAGCTGCTGCGCGGCGGCGCGCGCATGCCCTCGATCCGCCAGTGCGCCGCCAGCCTGGACGTGTCGTGCGCCACGGTGGTGGCCAGCTACGACAAGCTGGTGGCGCGCGGTTACCTGGAATCGCGGCGCGGCGCCGGCTTTTTCGTGCGCGAGCGCTCGCCCCTGAATACGCCGGCGCCGCCCGCTGGCGCACAGGAAGCGGTGGCGCAGCCGATGGACGTGGTGTGGCTGATCCGTAACATGTTCCGCCAGACGCCGGCCATCCCCGCGCCCGGCACCGGCATGCTGCCTGCCGAGTGGCTCGATGGCGACCTGGTGGCGCGCGCCTTGCGCGACGTCAGCCGCCAGCCTGGCAGTTTGCTGCTGGGCTACGGCACGCCGCAGGGTTTCCTGCCCCTGCGCCAGCAGTTGCAACTGAAGCTGGCAGGACTGGAAATCGCCTGTCCGCCCGAGCAGATCGTCACCACGGTGGGCGTGATGCAGGCGCTGGACCTGGTGGCGCGCGAGTTCGCCCGCCCCGGCGACACCATTTTCGTCGACGATCCCGCGTACTGGCTGATGTTCGGCGCCTTTGCCGCCATGGGCATGAACGTCATCGGCATCCCGCGCCTGGGTGACGGCCCCGATATCGCCGTGCTGGCCGAGCTGGCGGCGCTGCACCGTCCCAAGCTGTACGTGATCAACTCGGTGCTGCACAACCCCAGTTCGACCTCGCTGTCGGCGGCCAAGGCGTTCCAGGTGCTGCGCCTGGCCGAACAGCACGATTTCCTCATCGTCGAGGATGACATCTATTGCGACATGCACCCGGGCGCAGCCGGTCTGGTGCAGCCGGCCACGCGCCTGGCCGCGCTGGACCAGCTGCGCCGCGTGATTTACCTGGGCGGCTTTTCCAAGAGCCTGGCGGCGAACCTGCGCGTGGGCTTCATCGCCACGTCGCCGGAGCGGGCGCAGCGCCTGGCCGACCGCAAGATGCTGGCCACCTTGACCACCAGCGATATCGGCGAACGCGTCGTGTATAAGATCCTCTCGCAGGGGCTGTACCGCAAGCATGCGGAGCGCCTGCGCGCGCGGCTCGACAAGGTGCGCGAGGGTACGTACCGCAAGGTCGAACAGGCGGGCTTGCGTTTCGATCCCGCACCGGCCGGCATGTTCGTGTGGGCCGATGCGGGCTGCGACACGAATGTCCTGGCCGAGAAGGCGCTGGCCGAGGGGCTGGTGCTGGCGCCGGGCAGCCTGTTTTCACCACGCCAGCTGCCGTCGACCCGCATGCGCCTGAACCTGGCCACGGTGCAGGACGAGCGCATCTGGGCGTTTTTCGCCCGCGCACTGGGCTAAAACAGCACATTTACCGGGGGCTCTTGAAATCGCTTGTACCATCCCCAACTCCGTAGAATCCGTCCCATCCACAAGACTATGAGGTAAAAATGGCTGTCTCCGAAAAGCAAACCCTGGGTTTTCAGACCGAAGTGAAGCAAATGCTGCACCTGATGATCCATTCCCTGTACTCGAACAAGGAAATCTTCCTGCGCGAATTGATCTCGAACGCGTCCGACGCGGCCGACAAATTGCGCTTTGAAGCGATCGATAACGATGCCCTGTACGGCAACGATCACGAATTGAAGATCAAGGTCAGCTTCGACAAGGATGCGCGCACCATCACCATTTCCGACAATGGCATCGGCATGACCCGTGACGAGGCGATCTCGCACCTGGGCACCATCGCCAAGTCGGGCACCAAAGAATTCTTCGGCAAGCTGTCGGGCGACCAGCAGCAGGATGCGGCCCTGATCGGCCAGTTCGGCGTGGGCTTCTATTCGGGCTTCATCGTCGCCGACAAGATCACCGTCGAAACGCGCCGCGCCGGCGTGGACGCTTCCGAAGGCGTGCGCTGGGAGTCGGCCGGCGAAGGCGATTACAGCATCGAATCGATCGACAAGCCGTCGCGCGGCACGGACATCATCCTGCACCTGCGCGAAGGCGAGGACGAATTGCTGTCGAGCTGGAAGATCAAGTCCATCATCCGCAAATACTCGGACCATATCTCGCTGCCGATCGTGATGCAGAAGGAAGAGTGGGACGACGAGAAAAAAGAAACCGTCCTGAAGGACGAATTCGAAACCGTCAACCAGGCCAGCGCCCTGTGGGCCCGCAACAAGGCCGACATCACGCCGGAACAGTACGACGAATTCTACAAGCACGTGTCGCACGACTTCCAGTCGCCGCTGACGCACACGCACAACCGCGTGGAAGGCCGCAGCGAATACACGCAGCTGCTGTACATTCCGGCCAAGGCGCCGTTCGACATGTGGGACCGCAACAAGCGCGGCGGCATCAAGCTGTACGTCAAGCGCGTCTTCATCATGGACGATGCCGAGCAGCTGATGCCGACCTACCTGCGCTTCGTGCGCGGGGTGATCGACTCGGCCGACCTGCCGCTGAACGTGTCGCGTGAAATCCTGCAGGAGTCGCGCGACGTCAAGGTGATCCGAGAAGGCTCGACCAAGCGCGTGCTGGGCATGCTGGAAGAACTGGCGAACGCCGACGAGCAGGACAAGAAGGACAAGTACGCCGTCTTCTGGAAGGAATTCGGCCAGGTGCTGAAGGAAGGCATCGGCGAAGACGCGGCGAATAAGGAACGCCTGGCCAAGCTGCTGCGCTTTGCGTCGACGGCCAACGACAGCGACGAGCAAATCACCTCGTTCGCCGACTACGTGGTGCGCATGAAGGAAGGCCAGGACAAGATTTACTACGTCACGGCCGACAACTACGCCGCCGCCAAGAACAGCCCGCACCTGGAAATCTTCCGCAAGAAGGGCGTCGAAGTGCTGCTGCTGACGGACCGCGTCGATGAATGGATGCTGTCGTTTATCCAGGACTTCGAAGGCAAGGAACTGGTCTCCGTCGCAAAAGGCGGCCTGGACCTGGGCGCGCTGGAAGACGAAGCGGAAAAGAAAGAGCACGAAGAAACGGAAACCTCGTACGCCGACCTGGTGGGCAAGATGAAGACCGTGCTGGTCGACAAGGCCAAGGACGTGCGCGTGACGTTCCGCCTGACCGATTCGCCAGCCTGCCTGGTGGCCGATGAAAACGAATTGTCGGGCAACCTGCTGCGCATGCTCAAAGCTGCTGGCCAGAGCGCGCCGGAATCGAAGCCGATTTTGGAAATCAACCCGAACCACCCGCTGGTGACGCGCCTGAAATACGAAGATGCCGAAGGCGGCAAGTTCGGCGACTGGGCCAACATCCTGTTCGACCAGGCCATGCTGGCCGAAGGCGGTTCGCTGGCCGACCCGGCCAGTTTCGTGAAACGCCTCAACGAATTGCTGCTCAATTCGGCGAAGTAAACGCCTGGTTGTCGACGTAAGCAAGCCGGCCCTTTCTGCGTGAAAGGGCCGGCTTTTTTTATGCGTGATGTTCAGCGTCGCATGAGCGCGCTTCAAGCCCTGATGGCAGGTACTTGAGGCATAATTGCTTCTTGTTGAATTTAATCCGTCAATGGCCGGCATGGCCGTTGGCGCAGGAGCCTGTCATGTCAGTGAGTACCCGGGATGCCCTTTTGAAAAGTGCAGAGATCCACCTGCGTTCGAAAGGCTACGCCGCTTTCAGTTATGCCGATCTGTCGGAGGAGATCGGCATACGCAAGGCCAGTATTCACCATCATTTCCCCACCAAGGAAAACCTTGGCGTGGCCTTGATCACACAATATATCGAGGTGTTTACCGAGAAGCTGCACGCGATCGACGCGGCGCATGCCGATCCGGTCGAACGCCTGCGCGAGTTCGCCGGGCTGTTTCTGGCCAGCGCCAATGATCATTTGCTGCCGCTGTGCGGCGCGCTCGCGGCCGAAATGGCGGCGCTGCCCGAATCGTTGCAGGTCCTGGGCCGGCGCCTGATGGCGCAGCAGCTGGATTGGATGGAGAAAAATCTCGTGCAGGCGGCGCAGCTGCATGGCTGGACCTTGCAGAAACCTCCGAGGGATTACGCTTTTATGCTGCTCAGCGCCCTCGAAGGCGCCAGCTTTATCGGCTGGGCCCTGGGGCCATCGACCGATCCGCTGGCAGCTTTTCACTACATGCTCGACAATCTGGCGTGAGAATCCTGCGCCTAAATGGTGCAGCCGGCCACGCCACAGGCCTGGCCGGCAAATGCCGCCAGGTTCACCTGGGACCGGGCATGCATTTTTTCCAGCGCCTGCTGGAACACCTCTTGCGGCTGGGCGCCAGAAATAGGCGTGCCATTGCCAAAGACGAACAGCGGTACGCCGGAAGCCATGCGCGAGGCGCCGCGTTCATCGTCCTGCACCTGCTGGCGCAATTGCGGTGTCGACCATGCGCGCTTCACCATTTCGGCAGGCACTCCCGCTTGCGCCGCGAGTAGCGCAAGGGAGTCGCGGTCGAATAGCGACTTGCCATGCGAAATACTCTGCTCATAAAGCACTTCGACCAGGCGTTGTCGCAAGGCCTCGTCGTCGACTGCCTTGACGAGCATGTGCGCGTCCATGGTGTCGCCAAACAGCATGGTGTCGAAGCGGTAGTCCAGGCCTTCCGCCACCCCATGCGATTGAACCGAATACATCATTCCTTCGGCGGCCATCGGATCGCGGAACTTTTTCAGCAAGGCTGCCTTGATCGGTTCGGCTTGATAGTCCGGCGCAATGCGGTAAGCGCGCAAGTTGACCTGCACTGCGTCTTTGTGTTCGAAAGCGGCAAGGGCCTTGTCGAAGCGGCGCTTGGCAATCCAGCACCAAGGGCAGACAAAATCGGACCAGATATCGACGACGAGCGTCGTTGTGTTGCTGTTCATGGTTTTTCCTTGAATGGCCGGCTTGGCACGCGTACATGCCAAGCCGGATGACGCGGCTGTATCAAGCCTTGTCGAAAGCGTCCAGCACGTGGGTGCTGTACACAACAGCGGCGCCTGCATTGAGGTTGATCGCCACCCCGAGCGCTTCGGCAATTTCTTCCACGGTCACGCCGAGTTTCTTGGCGGCGGCAGCGTGGAAAGCGATACAGCCATCGCAGCGCGTGGTGACGGCCACTGCCAGCGAGATCAGTTCCCGCGTCTTCGCATCGAGATGGTTGGTCTTGTCGCCAGCGCCGCCCAGTGCGGCGATGCCTTTCATGGTGTCGGGCGTCAGTGCATTGAGTTGCATCGCACGTGTGTTGATGTCTTGCCGAGCTTGTTTCCAGTCTTCCATAATTTCCTCACTATGTATGCGCTTGCGCGCGGGTTGGTGGTCCGGCAACTCCCGGATGGGAATCAGGCCTCGATAATTTCCAGCTTGGGCAGCATGCGGATGGCCTTCGAGAAATTGGCCAGGTTGACCGAGGTCTTGGTCACGGCTTGGTGCAGCGCCTCGACGCGCTCGCGCGAGGCATCCGTACGCAGCCGCACCACGTAGCTGACTTCGTCGTAGCCGGGATTGACGCTGTCGTCCAGGCCGAGGAAGCCGCGCAGATCCAGCTTGCCGTCCGTTTCGATCTCCAGGCTGTGCACGGTGATGCCCATGGAAGCCGCATTGGCGGCGTAACCCACTGAAAGGCAGGCGTTGAGGGCGGCCATCAGCAGCTCTTGCGGATTCGGCGCCGTGTTTTGGCCCAGTAATTCATGCGGTTCGTCGGAGGCGATCTCGAAATGGCGCGCATACTGTTCACCGCCCAGGACATAGTGGCTGACGGTGGCCACGCTGCGCGTCTGATGTTGCCATTTGGTCTTGACGTTGAAGCGCGCTTCGCCCTTGTCTGGATGGTCTGCCACGCCTTGCGCAAATTGTTGCAATGCTTCCACGTTAATGCCATTGAGCATGTTGGCACTGGCCGCTGCACGGTAGGCTGGGTAGTCGGTGTAGCCCTGGGACAGGGCGCCGCTGACGCCGTAGTAGGTCGCGCGGTCGCTGTCGGCCAGCGGCCAGTTGTTTTGCATGCGCTCCACCAGATCCGGGTTGGCGATGAACGGCATGCCGAAGGCGATGAGGTCAAGGTCGCCTTTTTCCAGCTCGCTGCGCGCCACTTCCTGGGTGAAGCCGCCCGCGCCGATCAAGGTGCCATGGTAGTCCTGGCGGAATTGCGCGCCAAAGCCGGGTGGCACTTCCGCCGCCGTGATGGTCGGCTGGTAGTTCAGGTGTACATAGGCCAGCTTCCTGGTATCGAGTGACTGTGCCACGCTGCGCCACACCTGCGCTTCATCGGCATAGGCGCGCATGTCATACAGGCGGCCGAACGGCGAGACGCGCACGCCGACTTTGGCGCTGCCGATGGCGGCCGACATGGCGTCTATCGTTTCAAGCAAAAAGCGCTGGCGGTTGGCTATGCTGCCGCCGTACTGGTCGGTGCGCGTATTGACGGCGCTGCTGAGGAACTGGTCGAACAGGAAACCGTTGGCCGCCATGATTTCGACGCCGTCGAAGCCTGCGGCCATGGCCACCTGCGCGGCATGTACGAAGTCGGCGGTCACGCGTGCAATGTCGTCAACCGTCAGCGCACGCGGCACGCTGGGCAGCACCGGTCCGGCCTGGCCCGGTTCGATCCAGGCATAGACGGTGGTGTTTTCCGCCGCCACGGTACTGGGGCCGACGGGCGCCACGTTGCCAGGCTGGATCGACACATGCGACATGCGGCCCACGTGCCACAGCTGGGCGAAGATCTTGCCGCCGTTGGCATGCACGGCATCGGTGACCTGGCGCCAGCCCTGTCCTTGCGCCGTGCTGTAAATGCCCGGCGTGTACAGGTAGCCGCGGCCCTCATCGGAGACCGGCAAGCCTTCGGTGACGATCAGGCCGGCCGAGGCGCGTTGTGCGTAATACAGTATGGTGAGCACATCGGGATTGTTTTCGAGGGTGCGCGTACGCGTCATCGGCGCCATGACGACGCGGTTGGCCAGGGAAATGCCGGACAGGTCATAGGGGGTAAACAGTTGATGCATGTGATGCCTCGCAAAGGGTCGAATGCGCCGTGGCGCGGAAGGATTGCCGGGTGAAATACCGGGTTTGAAATTAGTCTACCATCTAGTAGGTAGGCAAGTCAACCGATGGCATCTCCAACAGAATCGCTATGATGCGGCTTTGCACCAGACGATACGGATGATGACCATGAAAATTCGCCTGATGGCCGGCCTGGGCGCGCATACGCTGGGCTGCCTGCTGTTTATCGCATTGAGCTGGCTGGGGTTTTATTTGTACACGCAGCTGTTTGGCAGCCTGGGCTCGCGCGGCGTGGCCGGCGGTCTGGCCCTGCTGCTGGTGTTTTACGTGTATGCGGGCACGAATCTGTTGCTGGTGCTGCTGCCGCCCGGCTGGTGGAAGCCTGCGCTGTGCGGTCTGCTGGGTGCGGCCGTGCTCGCGTACCTGCTGCCCCACCATCCGCTGCGAGCCATCTACTTCAGCGTGTTGTCGGGCGGCGTGAGCTGGCTGGCCGTGCTGGCCAGCGTGCGTTTAAGCGGATACCTGCGCGGCTGACAGGCCCGCGAGAAAGGCGGTGACGGCGACGGCTGCCGCTTCCGGCGCCGCCTGCAGCAGCATGTGCGGCGCGGCGATGTCGACCAGTTGCGCGCCTGCTGCCTGCCGCAGTATCTGCACGGCGTTCGCGGGCGGCACCAGGCGGTCGTGGCGGGCGCGCAGATACAGCACGGGCAGGCTGCCGCGCGCGAAGCTGCGCGAGGCATCGGTTTCCAGCACGGCGCGCAGGCGCTGGCGCAGCACGCTGGGCGGTACTTGCGCCAGCGCCGCTGCCAGTTCATCCTGCAACTGCGGCGTGGAGCAGGGCGCCAGCAGCGCCTGGCGCAGAGCGAAGCCGGGCATGGCGCCAAAGGGCACAAGGCCGAGCAAGTGGCGCAGCGGCGCCAGCATCGGGCGCGGATTGCGCACAAACGAACAGCACAGGACCAGGGCGCGCATACCGGGCGGCGGCTCGGCGCGCAGGGCGGCGCCCAGCGGGCCCGAAAACGATTCGGCCAGCACGACGAAGGGGCGGTCCCGCGGCAAGCGCTCGCGCACGAATGCTTCCAGCGCCGCATAATCGAGTGGCGCGGCCGGATAGGCGATGGCTTGGGTGTCGATGGCGGCCTGTGCGCGCAAGGCGGCTTCAAAACGGTGGAATAGCCGTGCCGTGCCATCCATGCCGGGCAGGAGGACAAGCAGGGGCGAGGCGTGGGTTGGTATCGTCATTGCGGCCATCATAACAGCCACGCCGGCACACGCGCCGTCCGCCAGCCGCACCGCATGGGGACTGGCGCCATGCTAGAATCGCCGGCGCGCCATGCGTGGCCGGAATCGCGGTCAAATCACCGACAGACAGAATCATGCATATCATTTTATCGAATTACCGCACCCTGGGCGGCGCCTTGCTGGCAGCGGCATGCGTCCTTTCCCAGCCTGCCCGCGCCACGGCGGCACCCTCGGCGCCGGCCGGGAAAAGCCTGTCTTCCCTGTTGACAGGCGGCCCCTTGCCGCGCCTGAGCGAAGACCCGCAAGTGCGCGCCGCCCTGTTCGATTTCTTCGGTTACGCGCGCGGCAGCTACACGGAAGACGATGAACTGCTGCTGGCGCAGGCGCTTGAAGCGATCAGCGAAAAGCGCGACGCCACGCGCAGCGTGCTGGCCGATGGCCGCCAGTTGCTGGCCTCGATGAATGACCGCAAGCAGGGCCGCGAACGCGGCGCCATGCTGCTCGACAAGCGCGGCGCCATCATCGCCTTTGGCCTGGTCAACGGGCATTGCCGCCTGGAGGGGCAGCCGCTGGCGAAAGTCTGCAATCCCGATCCGAATGCTGTGCTGACGGTGTTCCACCGCAAGGGCATGCTGGTCGGGGATGCGGCGCCCTTGCTGGCATGGGCCCGGCAATTGCCGCCCATGCTGGCGCTGATCGCGGGCGACAAGGAAGCGGGCGCCGACGGGCAGAAGATCGCCAGCGTCGAATATGTGCTGGCGCAGCCGGCCTTGCCGGGCTGGAACCGCGCCCAGCTGCCGCCCGCGTATCCGCCGGCGCTGCTGCCGCTGCTGCTCGATAAATCCACGGTGCTGACGTCGGCCGGCGCCGGCGTGTTTGCCTATCCGCTCACGCTGAAGGGCAAGAAACAGAACAATGTGCTGGACCATGCCGAAGGCCGCCCGCCGCGCGACCTGGAAGTGGCGCTGCGCAGCTATGCCAGCTTCGACACGGTGGTCGAGCGCTACCGCCAGCTGGCCAAAGGCGCCAGGCTGCAGCGCAACGAGCGCACGGCCTACCTCGATGGCGACATGGGGCAGGGCAGCTACCGCGTCTACATCCGCAACACGGGCGCCGATGGCGTGATGATCGACGTGGCGCTGTGGCAGCGCAAGCTGGTAGCCAGCCGCCAGGTCCGCTAGGTCAATACTGCGCGCGCGCTGTCGTAGCCCAGTTGCGCCAGCTGCGCGGCGATGTCGTCGTCGCGTGTTTTTTTGCCCGTGCGCAGGTGCACGTGCGTGAGGGACGCGGGCAAGCCGTGCGCCAGCAGTGCGTCGACGTCGAGCATGGTCTCGGATGCCGACAGCTGGCGCAGTGCGGGCAGGGCGGCGAGGCCGGGCAGGCTGTCGAGCGTCTTGCAGGTGTGCAGATTCAGGCGTTCGAGCACGGGATTGGCCCCCAGCACGATCTGCCGCAGCTTGATCTGGTCTTCCACCCATAGCGCCTGCAGCAGCGGGAAGCGGCCGATGTCGCCCAGCGTTTCCAGGCCGCGCACGCGTATCACTTCCAGTTTCTTCAACAGCGGCGCCTCGATGTGCGCGAGCGATTCGCGGCCGCCCAATTGCAGCAGCAGCCTGTCCAGGCGACCCATCGCCGAGATGAAATCCAGCGGCACCTTGTTCTTGATGCGGTACAGCGACAGCTCGTGCAGCGCCGGCAGGCCGGCCAGGGTGTCGATATGCTTGCTGTGGCCCTCGATGACCAGGCTGGCCAGGTGCGCGTAGTGGCGCAGGGGCGCCAGGTCGATATTGTTCTTGGCCGATTCGCCCAAGTTCAGGTATTCGAGGCCGCGCAAATTGTCCAGCTGCAGGATGTCGCCCTCCGCCAGCTGGTAGACGCCCAGGCTCAGGCGCTTCAGATGGCGCAGCTCGCCCAGCACTTCCAGATGGATGGCTTGCCAGTGGCAATCGATGGACAGGCTGGCCACATGCGGCAGCGCGCGCAGGATGCGGGTATCGAACACCCTCGGGTCATAGCCGTAGATGCGGATGGTCAGCGCCGTGCCGCAGGTGGCGGCCAGGGCGTCGAGGTCGGCCAGCAGCGGCCCCGGTTCGGCCAGGGTATTGAACTGCACCAGCACCTGCTGGCCGCTGGCGATGGCGGCGCGGATCGCCGCGGCGTCGATGCGCTCGGGGTTCTGGATGCACTGCTGCTGTCTTGTTTGCGTCATTGTCATAGTCCTATCGGGTAGTCCACCTTCCTGGGGGGCGGGCAGCCTTCCGGCCCGGGGAACGTCTGCTTGCCCGTGTCGTCGTAGCGCTTGCCGCACTCCACGAGCACGCGCTTGCGGAAGGTGTAGATGCTGGCCACCTTGCCGTTCGGGTGGTAGCAGATATTGTCGCCGTCGCGGTCGGCCGAAGCGTAGCTGATCATGGTCTGGCCATTCACCGTGCGCGTGCTGTGGCCGCTGCGCGGCTCCGTGCATTTGAGCTGGCCGCTTTCGTAATAGGCGTTGACGATGGAGGTATCGGCGGCGCGGTCGACCAGCAGTTCGTCCTTGCGCTTGCCGTTCGGGTAGTTCGAATAGCCTTCCTGGCGCTGGCCGTACTGGAATGCATAGTAATACTGCGGCTTGCCGTCCGGGTAGTACATGTGGTGGTACTCGCATACGTCGTCGCGCGTGCTGCCGTACTCCTTGAAGGTGCAGCGGTGGATGTCGTTGAGCAGCTGGCCGTCCTCATAGTACTCGCGCAGGTGCGTGAGCAGGCGGCCCTGGTCGATGACAGCCAGGCGTTCCGGCTTGCCGTTCGGGTAGTAGCGCGCGTCCAGGCCCTGCTTCTTGCCGTTGTCCCATAGGGTATCGAGGCGCAGGATCTTGCCGCTGTCGTCGAACGCCTGCTCGCGCCCATCGAGCTGGCCGTTGCGGTAGGTAGCCGTGTAGACCACGTATTCCTTGCCGGCCGGGCCCAGATAGCGCGTGCGGCTGCCATCGAGCACGCCCGCCTGGTAATGGTCGCGCACGCGCAGCGCGCCTTGCGCATCCTTGTCGAGGGCCTCGCCCTGTTTTTTGCCTTGCACGAAAGTGACGCTTTGCGTGACCTTGTCCTTGAGCTTGAGCTTCCACGGCCCGTCGCGCAAGCCGTCGATAAAGCTGCCGTCGCCGTCTTCCGTGATCCACGCGCCATGGCGCGTGCCGTTCACGTAGTTGCCGCGCGTTTGCAGCTTGCCGCCCATGCTGCGTTCGTGCGGGCCGTTCAGCTGGCCGCCCGCATAGGTGTCGAAGCCCGTCACTTCTTCTGCATCGGCATAGTTGACGACGGTCCAGTGGCCTTCGCGCTTGCCGGCCCGGTACATGCCACTCTCGCTCTGCCTGGGATAATTGAAGTACCACATGCCTTCCTGCAGGCCGTTGACGTAATGGCCTTTTTCGCTGCCTTCGTGCATGCCTTCGCGCACCCACAGTCCCTGGCGCCTGCCTTTCACGTATTCTCCCCGCTCGACCACCGAGCCGTCGTCCCAGGCCAGGCTGTAGATGACGGACGGGCCATCTGCGCTGCCCGTGAATTGCTTCGGCGCCGTTTCCCACGTCACTTGCCACAGGCGGTAGTTGGGCAGGATGCCCGCGCCCGCATCGCTGTACAGGGTGTAGCTGGCGGTGAGAAAACGCTCGCCTTTCTTCTGGAAGGTTTTCTTGTAGGTGATGGCGTCCTTGCCGGCACCGGCCACGGGCTTGCCGTCATCGCTGTAGTAGCCGACGATGGTGCCTTGCGTATGGTCGATGGCGTCGAAGTCCGCATTGCCGCTCTTGCCGCGCGGGACGCTGTAGTCCATCGGCGCCAGCTTGGCCAGCGCGGCCTTGACCTGGCCCGCGTTGGGAGCACTGCTTTGCGCCACGATGCGGTTCAAGGCTGGCTGCAAGCCATCGAGGCGCCGGTATTTGCCGGAGCTGCGGTGATAGCGGTAGGCGCGCAAGCCGTTCTTGTCGCCCTGGCGCAGCAGCACCAGCATGGTTTGCACGCTGTCGTCCGTCTCCTGGTCCAGCGAAGCGTAGAAGACGGAACGGATGACGGCGTTGCCGAACTGGTCGAGCAAAATGGGTTTCGCGCTACCGCTCTTGCACTCGCAGTAATAGCCGTTGACGCCTTCTTTTTCCTTGAGGAAGGCGATATCGAGGCCGCTGTCCTGCGAGGCGCTGATGGCGGGATGGGCGAGGTTCTTGCCTTCATAAAAGGGCGCGCCGTGGGCGAGGGCGGAGCAAAGCAGCAAGGGCAGAAGCAGACGTTTCATCGTGGGCTGGCGCCGGGGCGCCGCAATGGAAAGGCCACGATTCTGCCTGCGTTCTTACTTGTGGGCAAATACGCCCCTATCGTGCGCGCCCCGGTTCAGGGCTGGTGCGCGGCGCAAAAATCCAACAGCAGCTGTTCGCCGTCCGGCCAGGGGCCGTAGCCGGCGTCGCCGTTGATATGGTCGGCGTCGCCGATCATGGTGAAATCGCTGCCCCAGGCGGCGGCAAACGCGCGTGCCCGCGCGAAGCTGACGTAGGGATCATCGCCGCTGGCCACCACCAGGCTGGGAAACGACAAGGCTTGCAGCGGCATCGGCGCAAAGCCCGTCGTGCCGGACGGGTAGGAGGGCGCTTCCACATCGCTGGGAGCGACGAGGAAGGCGCCGGCGATCTTGTGCGGCGAGCCGCTGGCCGCCCAGTGGGCCACCAGCGTGCAAGCCAGGCTGTGCGCGGCCAGCACGGGCGGGCGCTCGCAGGCGGCGATGGCGCGATCGAGTTCCGCCACCCATTCGTCCTTGTCCGGCGTCTGCCATTCCCGATGCGGCACGCGCGACCATTGCGGGTGGCGCGCTTCCCAATGGGTTTGCCAGTGCTGCGGCCCGGAATTCCACAGGCCGGCCAGGGTCAGGACGAGAGGCGACATCGATGCTCCTTAAAGTTCGGTACGCAAGGCGAATAACTCCGGGAACAATACCACGTCGAGCATCTTGCGCAAATAGCTCACGCCCGCCGTGCCGCCCGTGCCCGTCTTGAAGCCGATGATGCGCTCGACCGTCGTCACATGGCGGAAGCGCCAGAAGCGGAAGGCCGTTTCCAGGTCGACCAGCTTTTCTGCCAGTTCGTACAGGGCCCAGTGTTTCGACGGGTCGCGGTAGACTTCCAGCCACGCCGCCTTTACCGACGCGTCGGAGGCGGTCGGCAGGGTCCAGTCGGCGTTCAGCCGCTCGGCGGAGATGGGCAAGCCGCTGCGCGCCAGCAGCTTGATCGACTCATCGTAGACGGATGGCGCGCGCAGGGCTGCGTCGAGCACTTTGTAGTTTTCCGGCGCCGTCGTATGCACGTTGAGCAGGGCGGCGTTCTTGTTCCCCAGGATGAATTCGATTTCGCGGTACTGGAAGGACTGGAAGCCGGACGAGGCGCCCAGGTAGGGGCGGATGGCCGTGTATTCGGGCGGCGTCATGGTGGCCAGTACGTCCCAGGCATGCACCAGCTGGTCCATGATGCGCGCCACGCGGGCCAGCATTTTGAAGGCGGGCGCCAGGTCGCCGCTTTGCAGGTTGGCGCGCACGGCGTGCATTTCGTGCAGCATCAGCTTCATCCACAATTCGCTCGTCTGGTGCTGCACGATGAACAGCATCTCGTTGTGGTTCGGCGACAGCGGATGCTGGGCCGTGAGGATGCGGTCCAGCGCCAGGTAGTTACCGTAGCTCATAGATTCGCTGAAATCCATCTGTGCGCCGTGCCACTGCGCATCCTGGCCGCCGGCATGCATGGGGCAGCCGCTGGTGTTTTCCTTGTTCATATTCTTGTCGTCGCTCATGGGATGGCTCAGGTGACCGCATCGCGCTTGGCGGCGATGTCGTAGGCTAGTGTGTCGAGGATGTCGCGCAGGATTTCCACGGCATCCCACACGTCGGCAAAGCTCGTGTACAGGGGCGTGAAGCCAAAGCGCATGATGGCCGGTTCGCGGTAGTCGCCGATCACGCCGCGCGCGATCAGCGCCTGCATCACGGCATAGCCGTGCGGGTGCGTGAAGCTGACCTGGCTGCCGCGCCGCGCATGCTCGCGCGGGGTGACGAGGCCCAGCGGATGGCTGGCGCAGCGCTGTTCCACCAGCGCGATGAACAGGTCCGTCAGGGCCAGCGACTTGCGGCGGATGGCTTCCATGCTCGTTTGCGCAAAGATATCGAGGCCGCATTCGACGAGGGCCAGCGAGAGTATCGGCTGCGTGCCGCACAGGGCGCGGGCGATGCCGTCGGCGGGCGCGAAGCCCGGCTCCATGGCGAACGGCGTGGCGTGGCCCCACCAGCCGGACAAAGGCTGGCGGAAGCGCGCCTGGTGTTTTTCCGGCACCCAGATGAAGGCGGGCGAGCCGGGACCGCCATTCAGGTATTTATAGGTGCAGCCGACGGCCAGGTCGGCGCCGGCGCCGTTCAGGTCCAGCGGCACGGCGCCGGCCGAATGGGCCAGGTCCCACAGCGCCAGCGCGCCCTGCGCGTGGCAATGGCTGCTGATGGCGGCCATGTCGTGCTGGTAGCCCGTACGGTAATTGACGTGCGTGAGCATGGCGACGGCGCAATCGGCATCGATGGCTTGCGCCAGTTCGTCGGGGCTGTCGACCAGGCGCAGCTGGTAGCCGTGGTCGAGCCAGGCGGCCAGGCCTTGCGCCATGTACAGGTCGGTGGGGAAGTTGCTGCGTTCGCTGACGATGATTCTGCGCGCGGCATGGGCCGGATCGCCGGCTTGCATCTGCAGGGCGGCGGCCAGGGCCTTGAACAGGTTGACGGAGGTGGTATCGGTGATCACCACTTCGCCCGTGCCGGCGCCCAGCAGCGGAGCCAGGCGATCGCCCAGGCGCTTGGGCAGGTCGAACCAGCCGGCCGTATTCCAGCTGCGGATCAGGTCCGTGCCCCATTCTGCCGTGATGACGTGCTGGGCGCGGGCCAGCGCCGCCTTCGGCCGCGCACCCAGGGAATTGCCGTCGAGGTAAATCACGCCCTGCGGCAAATCGAATTGCTGGCGCAGGGGCGCGAGGGGATCATCGAGATCGCGCGCGCTGCAGTCTTGTCGAGAAATCATGGTGGCTTTCATATTGATACTTGTCTGGATGGCATGATATTGCTTGAGGCTTAAAGTATCACGCGGAAGTGGCAGTGTAGCAAATCCTTGCCGCGAAGCGCGGTTCCCGGCATGGAAAGACGGCGAAAAATGCCCGCTTGTGGGGCGTCAACGAAAGAAATCACGATTTTTAAAAATATTTTCAAAAAACCCTAAAGTTCTGCGATTCGCCGCCGACAACACATACATGAACGCCGGTAATCGGTCAGGGCAGCACTGGAAATATTTTAAATATTTTTTAAAAAAGCCCTAAAGTTCCTGCCAAGGCGGCCGTTATCTCAGTAGACAGGCTTGATTCTTATCAAGTTGTTGTAAAAAAGTGATATTTTTTACAGGCCAAAAGTCGGGCAAATCCGGCACAGTGCCAACCTCCTACATCCGCGCCATTGCTGGCGTGCGACCATGATCGAGCAGTGTTTGTCAGACAAACACCTACGATCCCATCCGCTATTCCCCGACCAAAAATACAGCGCTACGCCTCTGTTGCGTTTAATGTTGCTCCTGCAGAATGTATCTCACTGGCAACACACAACGCCAGCTGAATTCAACGGATTGAGGAGATGGAAATGACTGCTAACGACATGATGGCTGAGATTCGCGACGCTAACCTGAGCTACCTGATGCTGGCCCAGCAAATGATTCGTGCGGACAAAGTAACGGCCATCTTCCGTTTGGGCATTGCCGCCGAAATCGCCGAACTGATCGAAGGCATGAGCAATGCCCAGATCCTGAAACTGGCTGGCGGCAACATGATGCTGGCCCGCTTCCGCTTCGACGACAGCGCCATCCTGGGCATGTTGACGAACTACAATAAAGACCGCTCGCTGGCCCAGTCGCATGCCGCCATCCTGATGGCCGGCCAGGGCGTCGAAGAAATCGCCTAAGGTTCCCATCAAAACGTCCATGGCGGTGTTGCATTGCCTCGCCGTACATTCGTACTGTCGTCTGCAACGCGCCTTGCCCTGAACATTTTTCTGGCAACCTTGTTAGGCAGTATCAGTCAGTATCAGTCAGTAGTGGAGTACACAGCATGGCCAAAAAAAGTGTCGTATCGGAAGCGCAGGAAATCCAGCTGGCCATCGAATTGATACAGCTGGGCGCCCGTTTGCAACTGCTGGAGACGGAAGTCTCGCTGTCGCGCGAACGCCTGCTGAATCTGTACAAGGAATTGAAGGGCGTCTCGCCGCCCAAGGGCATGCTGCCATTTTCCACCGACTGGTTCATTACCTGGCAACCGAATATCCATTCCTCGCTGTTCATCAATATCCATAAATTCCTCGTCGACCACGCCGGCGCCACGGGCATCGAAGCCGTGATGAAGGCCTATAAACTGTATCTGGAACAAATGCCGCCCGAAGCGGGTGAAGAGCCGCTGCTGTCGCTGACGCGGGCCTGGACCCTGGTGCGCTTTTTCAGCAGCAAGATGCTGGACATGGCGCCCTGCGGCAAGTGCGGCGGCAAGTTTGTCGTCAACTGCCTTGACCTGAACGCCGATTATGTGTGCGGCCTGTGCCACATGCCTTCGCGTGCCGGCAAGACCAAGAAGGCGCGCGATGAAGCGGCCGCTGCCGTGCCGGGCGTGGTTGCCTGAGCCGTACATAGATAAGACAGAGAGCAAGCCGGAGCCGGTCGCCTGACCGCACTCCGGCTTTTTCATGCCGCTTTCGCTTACACTGGCGTTTTCCTCCTTTGGCTATTCCATGCTGCAACAGATCCTGCGCGCGCCCGCGCTCAAGGCCATCCTGATTCAGGTGCTGGCCTTTCCCTTGATGTTGCTATTGGTATATGGTTTGGCGCGTGCGGGCGTGGCCATGTCGCTGCCGGCCGTGGCGCTGGTGCAGGGCGTGCTGGCGGCTGTCATCACGTGGCGCGCGGGACTGGCGCGCTGGTGGTGCGCCATCGGCTTGCTGTTTGCGCCCGCCTTGCTGGCGGCCAGCTGGCTCGATTTGCCCCCGGCCGTGTTCCTGGTCGCCTTTGTTTTCCTGCTGAGTTTGTACTGGTCCACGTTCCGCACGCAAGTGCCGTTTTACCCGTCGGGGCCGAAGGTATGGCAGGCGGTGGCGGAGCTGATCGCGGACCGTCCCGGCGTGCGGCTGATCGATATCGGCAGCGGCCTGGGCGGCCTGGTGCTCGACCTGGCGCGGCGCCGCCCCGACGGACAGTTTTCCGGCATCGAGCTGGCGCCGCTGCCGTGGCTGGCAAGCCGCTTGCGCGCATGGCTGGCGGGCAGCCGCGCGCGCTTCCTGCGCGGCGACTACGAGGCGCTCGATTTCGGCCGCTACGACGCCGTGTTTGCCTACCTGTCGCCGGCGGCGATGGCGGCCCTGTGGAGCAAGGCGGAAAGGGAAATGTTGCCCGGTAGCATGCTTCTTAGTTACGAATTCCAGATTGCGGCACGCGAGCCCGATAAGACCATCGCCGCCACAGAGGGTGGCCCTTTACTTTACATATGGTGCTTTTAAGCAATTGTCTGCGTTATTTGCTTGCCCGTGGGGCAATCTCACGTTATTGTAGTTCCACACGGCATTTTCTCGGAATTGCATTGAAAAGCAGCGCATTTCAATTAACTTCCGGTTGCTTTTTTTTGCCGCTGTCTCCGCCGGCGGCGCTGCCGCCAGAAGACAGGAACAGGTTTGAACATGCCGGGCACACAGCCCCGGCCATTATTGGGAGTCAGGGCACTTGTTAGTCATAATCGGATACATCATCGTCTGCGCCTCGGTCTTTGGCGGCTTCGCAATGGCCGGCGGCCATCTGGCGGCGCTGTTTCAGCCGCTGGAGTTGCTGATGATCGGCGGCGCCGCCCTGGGCGCCTTCCTTGTTGGTAACAATAACAAGGCCATCAAGGCAACGATCGCCGCCTTGCCCAGCCTGTTCAAGGGTTCGCGCTATACCAAAGAGCTGTACATGGAACTGATGTCGCTGCTGTTCGAAGTGCTCAGCAAGGTGCGCAAGGAAGGCTTGATGTCGATCGAAGGCGATATCGACAAGCCCGAAGAAAGCCCGCTGTTTTCCAAGTATCCGGCCGTGCTGGCCGACCACCATATCATCGAATTCATGACCGATTACCTGCGCCTGATGGTATCGGGCAATATGGATGCGTTCCAGATCGAAAATCTGATGGACAACGAAATCGAGACGCACCATCACGAAGGCGCCGTGCCGGCCCACGTGATCGCCAAGGTGGGCGACGGCTTGCCCGCTTTCGGTATCGTCGCCGCCGTGATGGGCGTGGTGCACACGATGGAATCGGTGGGCATCCCGCCGGCCGAGCTGGGCATGCTGATCGCGCACGCGCTGGTCGGCACCTTCCTCGGCATCTTGCTGGCCTATGGCTTCGTCGGCCCGCTGGCCAGCCTGCTGGAGCAGAAGCTGGAAGAGTCGAGCAAGATGTTCCAGTGCGTGAAAGTGACCCTGCTGGCCAGCCTGAACGGCTATGCGCCGGCGCTGGCCGTGGAGTTCGGCCGCAAGGTGCTGTTCTCGACCGAGCGCCCGACGTTCAATGAGCTGGAAGACCACATCAAGAAATCGAAAACGAAGTAAGCAGTGAATATACGCCTGGACACCATGAGTCATTTGCAGCACACGGAAGGGGGACGCCATGGCCGATGAAGGCATGCGCCCGATTATCGTCAAGCGTATCAAGAAGACGGCTGGCGGACACCATGGCGGGGCGTGGAAAATCGCCTACGCCGACTTTGTCACGGCCATGATGGCCTTCTTCCTGCTGATGTGGCTGCTGGGTTCCACCTCGAAGGGCGACTTGAACGGCATTTCCGAATTCTTCAAGACGCCCTTGAAAGTGGCGATGGCGGGCGGCTCCGGCAGCGGCGAAAGCAATTCCGTCATCCAGGGCGGCGGCCAGGACCTGTCGCGCCAGGATGGACAAGTGCGCAAGGCGCAGGAAGAGCAGCAGCGCAAATCGTTCGACCTCAATTCCGCCAAGGCCGCGCTCGAACGCGAGGAGGGCAAGCGCCTGCAGGCGCTCAAGGCGCGCATCGAAGCGACCATCGACGCCAATCCCCTGCTGAAAAAATACAAGAACCAGCTGCTGCTCGATATCACCAGCGAAGGCTTGCGCATCCAGATCGTCGACGAGCAGAACCGTCCGATGTTTGCGCTCGCCAATGCGAATCTGCAACCGTACACCAAGGAAATCCTGCACGCCATCGGCTTCGTGCTCAATGAAGTGCCGAACCGCATCGGCCTGTCCGGCCATACGGATTCGACGCCCTACATGAGCGATGCCGGCTACAGCAACTGGGAATTGTCGGCCGACCGCGCGAATGCGTCGCGGCGCGAACTGGTGATTGGCGGCATGAAGGAAGAGAAAGTATTGCGCGTGGTGGGACTGGGCTCGGCCGCCCACCTGGACAAGCTCGACCCCTTCAATCCGATCAACCGGCGCATCAGCATCATCGTCATGAACAAACGCACGGAAGAAAATGTCCTGCGCGATGGCTCGGCGATCGAGCTGCCGGTGACCGATGCCGCTTCCGCCGCTGTCGCTTCCGGGTTGGCGGCCGGTGCGCCCCCCGCGGCGGCACCAGCCCCCAGCCCGGTAGCGGCAAAAAAATAACACGCAAGGCTGTCGACGCGTGGTGTATTGAAACAATGAGACCTTTATGACAAGAAAGAAAATACTTGGCTCGCATGTAAAGCGCCTGCTGTCTGGCGTGTCGGACCATGGCCGCAAGCACTTGACGGAGGTGGAAACCGACCTGGTGCAGACCGGCATCTTGCTGGAAGAGGCGATCGAGAAGCTATCCTTCAATTTCATGGCGATACACGCAGCCGTTGCTGCGCAGCAAGATACCATCGCCCTGCTGCTCGACGGCGGTATTCCAGCCGAGCAGCAGCGGGAAAAATTGCTGGCATTGCAGGATGAGGTGGGGGGCTATGTGAATGCCGCCATCACCAGCCTGCAGTTCCAGGACATGACCAGCCAGCTGATCGAGCGCACCTTGAAGCGCGTGACGGGCTTGCGGGAGTTCCTCGGAACCCTGGGCGAGCATGGCGCGGAGATGTTGCCGGAGAGCGACAATGAAGAAATTGTCGCCCTGCTGGGGCGGGTCAGCATGGCGCTGGCGATTCAAAGCCTGGAGTTGCGCAGCGTGCTGCGCAAGGCTGTCAGTCAACAGCATTTGGAAAGTGGCGACATCGAGCTGTTCTAGCATGCCAGTGCGGAACGCTTGTGGTTGCATGGATTGATTAATCAAATACTCGGGCAGGATGCCCGGAATAAGTGGGAGCAAAGATGGCCAAAACGATACTTGCAGTGGACGATTCCAGCTCATTGCGCCAGATGGTGGCGTTCAGCCTGAAAGCCGCCGGTTACCAGGTGGTGGAGGCCGTCGACGGCCAGGATGGACTGGAAAAAGCCAAGCTGCAAACCGTGGACCTGGTATTGACGGACCAGAACATGCCGCGCATGGATGGCCTGGAGCTGATCAAGCTGCTGCGCGAACTGCCGACCTACCAGAAGGTACCCATCCTGATGCTGACGACGGAGTCGTCGGACGAGATGAAGTCGAAGGGACGTGCCGCCGGCGCCAATGGCTGGCTGGTCAAGCCCTTCGATCCGCAACGCCTGATCGAAGTGGTCAAGAAGGTGATCGGCTGATGCCAGCCGCGCAGCACAACGATGCAATTGACGGAGTCACCCTATGACCATCGATATTAGCCAGTTTTTTCAGGTCTTTTTCGATGAGGCCGAAGAACTGCTGGCTGAAAAAGAACGGCTGCTGCTGGCCGTTGATATTGCGGCGCCCGACGCCGAAGACCTGAATGCCATTTTCCGCACTGCCCATTCGATCAAGGGCGGCGCATCGACGTTCGGCCTCTCCGACATGAGCGAGGTGACGCACATCCTCGAGTCGCTGCTCGACCGCATCCGCCAGGGCCAGATGGCCCTGACGGCGGAACACGTCGACGCCTTTTTGGCGGCCAAGGATATCCTCAAGATGCAGCTCGACGGCCATCGCCTGGGCAGCGCCGTCGACCAGGATGCCGTGGCCAATGTGCGCATGATGCTGCAGTCGTTTTCGCAGGACGTGCCCGTGGCCGCGCTCACGCCCGTCGCGCCGGCCTTCCATACGGCGGAAAAGGCCGCCGTCAGCCATGCCGGCGGCCATCGCATCCGCCTGGAACTGCCGGCAATGGAGCCGCGCGAAGTCGATGCGCTGGCGGCCGAACTGGGCTTGCTGGGCGACGTTGCCGTGTCGACCTTGCCCGACGCGCGCAAGGTGCTGGAAGTGACGACGCATGAAAGCCTGGACGATATCCTGGCCATCTGCTCGTTCGTGCTCAACCCGGACGACATGGTGATCACGCAGGCGCCGCCACTGGCGCCAGGCGAAGCCGATGCGGCCCGCGCGGCGCAGGAAAAAGCCCAGGGCTACGGCTTCTTCGACCCGCTGCCAGGCGCGCCTGGTGCGCAGGGTCAAGCCGATCCTGGCTATGGCTTCTTCCAGCCGCTCGAGGATATCCGCGCCGCCGCCGGCGTGCAGAGCGACGCCGAACAGGGCTATGGTTTCTTCCAGCCGCTCGAACAGATTCGCGCCGACGCGGCCAAGGCGGGCAACGCCGGCGCCGCCGCCACGCCGGCCGTGGCCAGCGCCGTGGCCGAAGCGGAGCAGGAAAAGAAACCGGCCAAGAAAGAGGGCGACAAGGCCGGCGCCGAATCGTCGTCGATCCGCGTCTCGATCGAGAAGGTCGACCAGCTGATCAACCTGGTGGGCGAACTGGTGATCACGCAGGCGATGATCGAGCAGCGCGCCAGCGCGCTCGATCCGATGCTGCATGAAAAGCTGCTCGACAGCGTCAGCCACCTGACGCGCAATACGCGCGACTTGCAGGAAGCGGTGATGTCGATCCGCATGATGCCGATGGATTTCGTCTTTTCGCGCTTCCCGCGCATGGTGCGCGACCTGGCGACGAAACTGGGCAAGAAGGTCGATTTCATCACGAACGGCGCCGCCACGGAACTGGACAAGGGCCTCATCGAGCGCATCGTCGACCCGCTCACGCACCTGGTGCGCAACAGCATCGACCATGGCGTGGAAATGCCGGCCGCCCGCGTGGCAGCCGGCAAGACCGAGGCGGGCCGTTTGTTCCTCTCGGCCAGCCACCAGGGCGGCAACATCATCATCGAAGTGTCCGATGACGGCGCGGGATTGAACCGCGAGCGCATCCTGGCCAAGGCCGCGCAGCAGGGCCTGGACGTATCCGAGACGATGAGCGACGCCGACGTGTGGCAGCTGATCTTCGCGCCCGGCTTTTCCACCGCCGAAGCGGTCACCGACGTGTCGGGCCGCGGCGTGGGCATGGATGTCGTCAAGCGCAATATCAGCGCCATGGGCGGCGTCGTCGACATCCGTTCGGCGAAGGGCTTCGGCACGACGATTTCCATCTCGCTGCCGCTGACCCTGGCCATCCTGGACGGCATGTCGATCAGAGTCGGCGACGAAGTGTATATCTTGCCGCTGGGCTTTGTCATCGAATCCCTGCAGCCGGCCGTTGAGGATATCAAGGACATCAGCGGTAAAGGCCAGGTGGTGAAGGTGCGCGGCGAATACCTGCCTTTGATTCCGCTGTACCAGATGTTCGACATCGCGCCGCGCTTTACCAGTCCCTCGGAAGGCATCTGCGTGATCCTCGAGACGGAAGGGCGCAAGGCGGCCCTGTTCGTCGACGACCTGGTGGGGCAACAGCAAGTCGTGGTGAAAAACCTCGAATCGAATTACCGCAAGGTGGTGGGCATTTCCGGCGCCACCATCCTGGGCGATGGCGGCGTGTCGCTGATTCTCGATGTCGCCGCCCTGATCCGTTCCTCTCGCCAGCTGGCCGACGAGTCCATTTTTTCGTAATACCGATAGATAAAGATAGGAAAACGCACCATGTCAGATACTCAACAAACATCCGGAAGCAATGCGGGCGACGGCAAGGACATCGCCGGCCGTGAATTCCTGGCCTTCACGCTGGGCTCCGAAGAGTACGGCATCGATATCCTGAAGGTCCAGGAAATCCGTGGTTACGAAGCGGTCACCCGCATCGCCAACGCGCCTGAATTCATCAAGGGCGTGATCAACCTGCGCGGCATCATCATTCCCGTGGTCGACATGCGCATCAAGTTCAACCTGGGCACGCCCGTGTACGACCAGTTCACGGTCGTGATCATCCTGAACATCGGCGGCCGCATCGTCGGCATGGTGGTCGACAGCGTTTCCGACGTCACCACCCTGACGCCGGAGCAGGTCAAGCCGGCGCCGGAAATGGGCACCGCCTTCTCGACCGACTACATGATCGGCCTGGGCACCATCGACGAGCGCATGCTGATCCTGGTCGATATCGACAAGCTGATGTCGAGCAGCGAGATGGGCCTGATCGACAAGCTGGCGGCGTAAACGGCCGCATGGCAGCAAGGCGGCGCCCGGTGCGCCGCCGTTTTGGCACGCAAAGAATCACTACAGATATGCATGTACCGGCGCGAGCAGAGGCGCGCCGGCAGGCTGCAAGGTCCGTCAGAGACCAGGCCACAACACGGCGCCGTCCGGTTGAACGGGCGCCGTTCACATAAATATTGGAGACTGTAATGAGTTTGCGCGATTTCAAGATAGGCACCCGGCTGGGGATAGGTTTTGGCAGCATCCTCGCCATCCTGGTGGTAGTGATCGTTTCGGCGAATGCACTGAATTACCGTAACAAGGCCCAGTTGCTCACGGGCCTGGAGCTGGCAAGCGAAAAGAATACGCAGGCATCGCTGATGAAAAGCGCGATGCTGGAAACCGGTATCGCCATGCGCAATATCGGCCTGCAGGGCGATGTGGGGCTGATGCAGGCGGAAGAGGGCAAGGTGCGCGAGCAGCGCAAGCTGTACGACGGCGCGCGCGGCAAGCTGTCCAGCCTGGGACTGTCCGAGGGCGAGAAGGCGCTGCTGGCCAATATCGCCAAGGTCGACGGCGATGTCGATGCGGCCTTCAAGGAAGCGATGGGACAGGTGCTGGCATTTAACAGCGAGGGCGCGGCGAAGGTGATTGCCACCCGCATCGACCCCTTGAACAAGACGACGCTGGCCGATATCAACAAGCTGCTCGACTTGCAGCACGTGGCGCAGCAAAGCTTCATGGACGACTCGCTGGCGGCCGATGCGCGCCTGATGACGGTACTGTTCATCCTGGGCGGCGCGGCGGTGGCGATCGGCGCCTGGTGCGCCATCTTCATCACGCGCTCGATCACGGTGCCGCTGTCTGGCGCACTGGCCGTGGCGCAGAAGGTCGCTGCCGGCGAGCTGACGTCGCGCGTGGTGGTCGAAGGCAAGGATGAAACGAGCGCGCTGCAGCAGGCGCTCAAGGACATGAACGAAAGCCTGGTGCAGACGGTCAGCGACGTGCGCAATGGGACGGACACCATCACCGTGGCGTCGCGCGAGATCGCCAGCGGCAATGCGGACCTGTCGGCGCGTACGGAAACGCAGGCCAGTTCGCTCGAAGAGACGGCATCGTCGATGGAAGAGCTGACGTCGACCGTGAAGCAGAACGCGGACAATGCGCGCCAGGCCAACCAGCTGGCCGTGTCGGCGTCGTCGGTGGCGGAGCAGGGCGGCAAGGTGGTGGCGCAAGTGGTCGATACCATGGGTTCCATCAAGGACAGTTCGCGCAAGATCGTCGACATTATCGGCGTCATCGACGGCATCGCGTTCCAGACGAATATCCTGGCATTGAATGCGGCCGTCGAAGCGGCGCGCGCAGGCGAGCAGGGACGCGGTTTTGCGGTGGTGGCGTCGGAAGTGCGCAATCTTGCGCAACGCTCGGCTGGCGCGGCGAAAGAGATCAAGGGCTTGATCGGCGACTCGGTCGACAAGGTCGATGCCGGCAGCCGCCTGGTGGACGAGGCGGGGCAGACCATGGGCCTGATCGTCACGTCGATCCGGCAGGTAGCCGACATCATGGGCGAGATCACGGCGGCAACGCAGGAACAGAGCCATGGCATCGAAGAGGTCAACCAGGCCATCGCGCAGATGGACCAGATGACGCAGCAAAACGCGGCGCTGGTCGAGGAGGCGGCGGCGGCGGCTGAAAGCATGCAGGACCAGGCGCAGAAACTGGCCGACGCCGTCAGCATTTTCAAGCTCGATGGCGAGAGCGCGGCGCAGGCGGCCATGCCCGTGCCCGCGCCAGTAGTCAAGGCGGCGCGGCCGGCGCCGAGCGTGGCGGCAACGACACGGCGGTTGGCAACGACGGCGCAAGCCGGCACGCCACCGCCCGCGAAAAAGCTGGCGGCGGCCGGCGGCGACGATTGGGAAGAGTTCTGACGCCAACCCGGTCCCGCTAGTTATACTTGCAAAGGCATTGGTCAGAGTAGTCATAGAGAGGTAAAAACAAAATGCCGCAAACTAAAACGGATTCGGTCAAGGAATTTGATTTCACTGGCAAGGACTTCGAACGGGTCCGCGCCATGATTTACAAGCGGGCCGGCATCGCGCTGGCCGACAGCAAGCAGGAGATGGTCTACAGCCGCCTGGCGCGGCGCCTGCGCGCGACCGGCATTTCCTCGTTCGTCCGTTACCTGGACGACCTGGAAGCTGGCCGCATGGGCGACGAGTGGGAAGCGTTCACGAATGCGCTGACGACCAACCTGACGTCGTTCTTCCGAGAGGCGCATCACTTCCCGCTGCTGGCCGAGCATGTGAAAAAACTGAGCGGGCCGATCACCATCTGGTGTTCGGCCAGTTCCACCGGCGAGGAGCCGTATTCGATCGCCATGACGGTGTGCGAGGCGTTCAATACGCTCACGCCGCCGGTCACCATCATCGCCACGGACATCGACACGAACGTGCTGGCCACGGCCGCCAATGGCGTCTACAACCTGGACCGGCTCGACAAGATGCCGGCCGACCGTGCGCGGCGCTTTTTCTTGCGCGGCAAGGGCGATCGCGAGGGACAGGTGCGGGTGCGCCCGGAACTGCGCCAGATGATCACTTTCAAGCCGCTCAACCTGCTGGCCGACAGCTGGCCATTGACAGGCCAGTTCGACGTCATCTTTTGCCGCAACGTGATGATTTATTTTGACAAGGCGACGCAGCGCAAGATCCTGTCGCGCTTTGTGCCGTTGATGAAGCCGGATGCCCTGCTGTTTGCCGGCCATTCGGAGAATTTCCTGTACGTGTCGGATTCATTGAAGCTGCGCGGTAAAACAGTCTATGAGCTCGATCAGCCTCGGGGCGCCGCGCCCAAGGCATCGTCGCATCGTACATGAGAGTGAAATATGAGCCTGGAATCCAAAGAGCAATTTGCCACTAACGTCTATTACGACAGGACGTTCAATTGTGACGCCGCCAAGATCTTGCCTGGTGAGTATTACTTTACCAACAAGGACATGCTGATCGTCACCGTGCTCGGCTCCTGCGTCTCGGCCTGCATCCGCGACCGCGTCACGGGCCTGGGCGGCATGAATCACTTCATGCTGCCCGATGGCGGCAGCGATCCGAATAGCCCGATTTCCGCGTCGATGCGCTATGGCACCTACGCCATGGAAATCCTGATCAACGATTTGCTGAAGGCCGGCGCGCGGCGCGAGAACATGGAAGCGAAAGTGTTCGGCGGCGGCGCCGTGCTGCGCGGCTTCACGGCGATCAACGTGGGTGAGCGCAATGCGGCCTTCGTCATCAATTACCTGAAGGCGGAAAAGATGCGCGTGGTGGCGGAAGACCTGAACGACATCCACCCACGCAAGGTGTATTTTTTCCCCCGCAGCGGCAAGGTGCTGGTGAAAAAGCTGATGCAGACGCATAACGATACGCTGGTACGCCGCGAACTCGATTACGCCAGCCGTTTGAAAGTTGCGCCGGTGGGCGGCGAGGTCGAACTGTTCTGATAACGCCAGACCAAGCCTGCTGCGCGTCGTGCTTTGCGGCCTGCGATGGTTTTGTCCGGTGTACTAATTTAATAAAGAATAAGGGCCGCAAGGCCTGGAAGGATAACTATGAAGATCAAAGTATTGATCGTGGATGATTCGGCGCTGATCCGCAGCGTGATGACGGAAATCGTGAACAGTCAGCCCGACATGGAAGTGGTGGGCGCGGCGCCCGATCCGCTGGTGGCACGCGAGATGATCAAGCAGACCAACCCCGACGTGCTGACCCTCGACGTCGAGATGCCGAAGATGGATGGCCTCGATTTCCTGGAAAAGCTGATGCGCTTGCGCCCGATGCCGGTATTGATGGTGTCGTCGCTGACCGAACGCGGTTCGGAAATCACCATGCGCGCGCTGGAACTGGGCGCCGTCGATTTCGTCACCAAGCCGAAGATCTCCATCCAGAGCGGCATGCGCGAGTACACGGACATGATCGCCGACAAGATCCGCGCCGCCTCGAAGGCGCGCATCCGCGCGCGCACCCTGCCGTCGGCCAGCGACAAGGTGGCTGCACCGCTGCCTGCGCTGCGCAGCCCATTGACGTCGAGTGAAAAGCTGATCATCGTGGGCGCGTCCACAGGCGGCACGGAAGCGATCCGCGAATTTCTCATGCAGATGCCTTCCGATTGCCCCGGCATCCTGATCACGCAGCACATGCCGGAAGGCTTTACGCGCTCGTTTGCGCGCCGCCTCGATTCGCTGTGCAAGATATCGGTGCAGGAAGCGGCAGGCGGCGAACGGGTACTGCCGGGCCACGCCTATATCGCGCCCGGCCATTCGCACCTGACCTTGACGCGCAGCGGCGCCAATTACATGACCAAGATCGACCAGGGCGAGCCGGTGAACCGCCACCGCCCGTCGGTCGATGTGCTGTTCCGTTCGGCCGCGCAATCGGCCGGTAAAAATGCCGTTGGCGTGATCCTCACCGGCATGGGCAAGGATGGCGCGCAAGGCATGTTGGAGATGAAGGCCGCAGGAGCGTATAATTTTGCGCAGGATGAAGCCAGTTGCGTGGTGTTCGGCATGCCGCGCGAGGCGATCGCTGTCGGTGCTACGCATGAGGTCGGTGCTTTGACGGCGTTGCCTGGCATGGTGCTGGGACACCTGGCTGCGCATGGCATGCGTGCTTTGCGCGTGTAAGCCACGTTTTATATGATCTGAGGCAAGTTTGTTCGCCTAAAAGCAACGAAAATGCTATCCTACAACTTGCTGCCGTAGTGTCGACCATAATGTCGGCATTCATGTCGATATTATTAACAAACCGCTACAGAAACAACGGAGTTATTCATGGCTGATCCAAAGATGAAATTTTTAGTCGTTGACGATTTTTCGACGATGCGCCGCATTGTCCGGAATCTGTTGAAGGAACTGGGTTATGCCAACGTCGATGAGGCGGAAGACGGCGTGATGGGCCTGGCCAAGCTGCGCGCGGAATCGTATGATTTCGTCGTTTCGGACTGGAACATGCCAAACATGGATGGCCTGACGATGCTGCAGCATATCCGCGCCGATCCGGCACTGGCCAAGCTGCCCGTGCTGATGGTGACCGCCGAAGCGAAAAAAGAAAACATCATCGCCGCCGCGCAAGCTGGCGCCAGCGGTTATGTTGTCAAGCCGTTCACGGCCGCGACCCTCGATGAAAAGCTGAACAAGATTTTCGAGAAGCTGGAAAAAGCCGGCGCTTAATCCAGGTTTGACCGTTATCAAAAAAAACGCTGCCAGTGCGAATTGGCAGCGTTTTTTTTGTCCGCAAAAAACTCAGACCAGACCGCCATTCGCGCGTAACGTTTGTCCATTCACCCAGCGGCCATCCGGTCCTGCCAGGAAAGCCACGGCGGCGGCGATGTCGTCCGGCGTACCCAGGCGTTCCAGGGGCGCCATCTTGCCCATGCGCTGTATCGTTTCTTCCGTCTTGCCGTTCAAGAACAGGGCAGTGGCCGTGGGGCCGGGGGCGACGGCATTGACGGTGATGTTCTTGCCGCGTAATTCCTTGGCAAAGATATTCGTCATCGTCTCGATGGCCGCCTTGGTGGCGCCGTAGACGGCATAGCCGGGCAGGGCCAGGCCAATCACGCTGGTGGAGAAGTTGACCACGCTGCCGCCGTGGCGCAAGCGCGTCGCCGCCTGGCGCATGGTGTTGAAGCTGCCCTTGACGTTGATGGCGAACAGGCTGTCGAAGGTGGCGTCGTCCGTGTCGGCCAGGGCCGGCAGCATGGGCGGCATGATGCCGGCGTTGTTGACCAGCACGTCGATGCCGCCATAGGCCGCTTCTGCCGCATCGAACAGCGCTTGCACCTCGCCCGCGTCAGCCACGTTGGCCTGGACGGCGATGGCGGCGCCGCCGCCGGCCACGATGGCCGCCACCAGCTCATCCGCCGCATCCTTGCCGCTGGCGTAATTGATGACGACCTGCATGCCGTCGCGTGCCAGGCGGCGGGCGATGGCCGCGCCGATGCCGCGCGAGGCACCTGTGACGATGGCGACCTTGGCGGGGGTGGATGTGGTGTTCATGGCTGCTCTCCTGTCGTGGTGGGAAGCCCGCATGCTGTCGCTGCGAGCCAGTGCAGCCATTGTGATCTTTATTAATTCATGGATAAAGATGGTGATGATAGTTTCAGTGTGCAAATTTCATTAACAATTGTTCTCGGCCAGGTTGATATGGACAGGCAAGATCCAGCCGAGCATAAGTCATTGCGCAAAGGAATGAAATATTTCCTAAAGTTAACTTTACACGTCAAATAATTTGGCCCATGATCGCTGCAGTATTCCACCTCTGTCCCCGACCCCGACAAGAAGGAGCGCACGATGCGCCGAGCACCCGTATTATTTTTTGCCCTGAGCACGGCCCTGTTGGCGGCCTGTGGCGTGAGCCTTGAACAAACCGCCGTTGCGCCTGTCGCGTCTGTCGAAATGCAGGAACCGGCCGCGCCCTTGCCTGTCGAAGCTGATGGCCGGCACGCATATCTGCACCGCGTGGGCGGCCATGATTATGTCAGCCTGAGCCAGAATGGCCCGGAGGGCGGCTTGCCGATACTCACGGGCACGCAGCGCCATGCGCGCGCCATCCGCCTGCTGGCGGCCGATCCGGCCCAGGTCCGGGCCATCCTGCGCAGCCTGAGGCTGCCTGCGCACCAGCGCAAGCTGTGGGCGGGAGAGGAAATCGTGCTCGATGCGGCCAGCTACGACATGTTGCAAGCGGCACGCGGCAGCAGCAAGCCGCTGTTTGCGGAACTCAAGCTGGTAGGGATGGATAAGTAAGAAAAAGCAACGGGGCCGAATGGCCCCGTCGAGGTGACGCTTGGAGATGGCGCTTAAATTTCCAGGTTGTCGATCAGGCGAGTCTGGCCCAGCTTGGCGGCAGCCAGCACCACCAGCGGTTCGCCGGCGGCCAGTTCGGCGGCGTTTGGCGCCTGCAGGTTGGCGCGCTTGCGCACGGCGATGTAGTCCGATTTCCAGCCGCGGCTGTTCAATAGCTGCATGCTGGCCTGTTCCAGTTCAGCGACGGCCAGGTTACCCTTGCGCACTTCCTCGGCGACGAAATTAAGGCCTTTGTACAGTTCCGGTGCTTCCGCCCGCTCGCTTTCCGACAGATACATATTGCGCGACGATAAGGCCAGGCCATCGTCTGCGCGGTAGGTTTCGGCGGCGATGATTTCCGTCGGCAGCGCGAACTGGCGCGCCATGTTACGGATGATCATCAGTTGCTGGTAATCCTTCTTGCCGAATACGGCCACGCGCGGACCCACGCACGAGAACAGCTTGGTGACGACCGTGCACACGCCTTCGAAGAAGCCGGGACGGAATTCGCCTTCCAGGGTATTGCCCAGGTCATCGGGCGGACGCACGCGGTATTCCTGCGGCTCCGGGTACAGTTCCTTTTCCGTCGGCGCGAACAGCACGTACACGCCTTCCTTTTCCAGCTTGGCGATGTCGGCCGCCATGGTGCGCGGATATTTCTCGAAGTCTTCGTTCGGGCCGAATTGCAGGCGGTTCACGAAGATCGAGGCGACGACGGGATCGCCATGCTTGCGCGCCAGGCGCATCAGCGACAGATGGCCTTCGTGCAGGTTGCCCATGGTGGGAACGAACGCCGTGCGCAGCTGTCCGCTGAGCTGGTCGCGCAATTCTTCGATGTCGGAAATAATTTTCATGGATTGCTTTCGCTAAAACCCCGTTGTACGGTGGTCAGTGACAAAGGGAAGGATATCAGGCGGGCGAATACGCCAGCCGGACGTAGATGGGGGCAAACGGTTCTGCCTGCGTGATTTCGATCAGGGTTTCCTTGGCCAGTTCCAGCAGGGCCACGAAGTTGACCACCACCACGGGCACGCCGCCGGCAATGTCGAACAGCTCGCTGAATTCGACGAAGCGCGACGATTGCAGGTGGCGCAGGATGCTCGACATGTGCTCGCGCACGGACAGTTCCTGGCGGCTGATGCGGTGATGCTGGGTCAGCTTGGCGCGTTTCAGCACGTCGAGCCACGCCTGCTGCAAGTCCACCGGTTCCACGTCGGGCCAGGTGGGCGTCAGGCTTTGCTCGATGAAAATCTGCGTGCGCACGAAATCGCGCTCGAACTGCGGGATGGCATTCAGATCGTAGGCGGCCAGCTTGATCTGCTCGTACTCGAGCAGGCGGCGCACCAGTTCGGCACGGGGGTCGCCGCCATCTTCCTCGACGTCGCTCTTGCGCGAAGGCAAGAGCATGCGCGACTTGATCTCGATCAGCATGGCCGCCATCAACAGGTATTCTGCGGCCAGTTCCAGGTTGCGCACGCGGATCTGGTCGACATATTTCAGATATTGCAGGGTTACCTGCGCCATCGGAATATCGAGAATGTTGAAGTTTTGCTTGCGGATCAGGTAGAGCAGCAAGTCGAGCGGGCCTTCGAAGGCTTCGAGGAAGATTTCCAGCGCGTCCGGCGGAATGTACAGATCCGTCGGCATGCGCATCATCGGCTCGCCATACAGGCGGGCGATGCCCAGCGGGTCGGCGGCGGGCGCCGCGTCCGTTACCTTTGTTGCAGGGGCGCCGCTGCCGTCGCCTTCAGCGACAGGTTGGGGCGACTCGATGACTGCGCCGGCGCCGGGAGCATCGGCTTCCGGCGTGACTGCAGACTCTTCAGGCAACATCGTGCCGGTTCCAGATCTTAGTTCTTGTTCTGGTAAACGTAAGCCTGTTGCTTGACGGCCGACGCCAGCTGGCGTTCCTGCTCATCGATGCTGACGGCCGGCTTGTCCCACAGCAGGGCGCGGCCCGCTTGCTGGCCCGCTTCCATGCCAGGGTTCTTGGCCTTCAGCTCAGCGATGAACAAGGTGTGGTCGGATACGTAGTTGTTGTGTTTTGCAGGCAGTTTCATATTCTCTTCTGAGTGTCTTATCGGTAAGGTCAGCCGGCCGTATTTTACCGCGCCGTGCCGCTTGGCGGGTTGTTGTATCGGCAAGTCCGGGGGCGAAATTGCTAAAAATCAATAACGCAACAAACGCCGCATCACCATCGGCGCCGGTTCGGCGGGGTTGGCGTGCGAATATTCCAGTTCTTCGGCCAAGTCGAATTCGAAGGCCGCATAAAAATCGATCAGCTTGCGCTGGTCGCGCCGCACGGCCAGGCGCAATTCCTCGGCCTGGCACGACAGGCCGTGATGAATGATGGCTTCCAGCAAGTGCTGCGAAACGTGGCTGCCCCGGTAGGCGGGCAGCACGCCCATGCGTGAAATCTTCCAGATGGCGGGGTCGCTGTCGAGCGGCATCCAGCGCAGCGAACCGGCGGGAATGTCGTCGATCAGCAACAGAAAGCCGCCGCCGTGGCGCAATTGCTCTTCCACCTGCTGCGCCGTCTCGTGGTGTCCACTGGACGAGGCGGCCACCTTGCCGGCCCACGCGGCGCGGGTCAGCTCGGCCATCAGCTGTGCATCGGCATTCGTTGCTTCGCGCACCACGATATTCATCATCGGTCCTTGTGGTGGCTTAACGGATGCGCATGCCAGGTTCGGCGCCTGGCCACGGGTTCAGGATGTAGATGCCCGGATTCGCCTTTTCGTCGGCGGCGGAGGCGGCCATGACCATGCCTTCCGAAATGCCGAACTTCATCTTGCGCGGCGCCAGATTGGCCACCAGCACCGTCAGCTTGCCGACCAGCTCTTCCGGCTGGTAAGCCGAACGGATGCCGGAGAAGACATTGCGCAAGCGGCCTTCGCCCGCGTCCAGGGTCAGGCGCAGCAGCTTGTCGGAGCCGTCCACCAGCTCGCAGTTGACGATCTTGGCGATGCGCAAGTCGACCTTGAGGAAGTCGTCGATCTTGATTTCGGGCGCAAGATCCTCGATGGCGGAGGCCGGTGTTTCAGCGACCGCTGCGGCGTCGTTCGCGGCGTCGCCAGCCGGTGCGGCAATGGCAGCGGCCGCTTGCGGCGCGTCAAACAGCGCTTCGATCATCTTCGCATCCATGCGCGTCATCAAGTGGCTGTAGGCGCCGATAGTACGGCCCAGCATGCTGTTCGAGACGGCGTCGCCGAACACTTGCGTATCGGCCCAGGTAAACTCGGCGTCGTTGAGGAACGAGGCCACGTTCTTGGCCACGCCCGGCAGGACCGGCGACAGCAGGATCGTCAGCTGGCGGAACAGGATCAGGGCCGTGGTGCACACGTCGTGCAGTTCGGCCGTCTTGTCCGCGTCCTTGGCCAGGATCCACGGTTTGTTTTCATCGACATACTGGTTGGTGATGTCGGCGATTTCCATGATCTCGCGCAAGGCCTTGCCGAATTCGCGGTTCTCGAAGTGTGCGGCGATACTGGCCTGGCGCTCGACGATGACGCCGTTGACGTCCACCGTCAGCGCGCGGTTGATCCAGCTTTGCGCGCCTTCCGACAGCGTCGATGCCAGCTTGCCGTCGAAACGCTTGGCGATGAAGCCGGCGCAGCGGCTGGCGATGTTCACGTATTTGCCGATCAGGTCGCTGTTCACGCGGGCCACGAAGTCGTCGCCGTTGAAGTCCAGGTCTTCCACTTTCGAGTTCAGCTTGAAGGCGATGTAGTAGCGCAGCCATTCCGGGTTCATGCCCAAGTCCAGGTAGCGCAGCGGCGAGATGCCCGTGCCGCGCGACTTCGACATCTTTTCGTTGTTGACCGTCAGGAAGCCATGAACATTGACTTTCAGTTTGTCGATCACCGGATGGCCGGCGAATTTCAGCATGGCGGGCCAGAACAGCAAATGGAAGGAAACGATGTCCTTGCCGATGAAGTGGATCTGTTCCGTGGCCGGGTCGTTCAAGAGGGCGTCAAAATCGAGGCCTTTCTTGTCGCAATAGTTTTTCAGGCTGGCCAGGTAGCCGACGGGCGCGTCCATCCACACATAGAAGAACTTGCCCGGCGCATCGGGAATCGGGATGCCGAAGTAAGGCGCATCGCGCGAGATATCCCAGTCGGCCAGCTTTTCGCCCGCTTCTCCCAGCCATTCGCTGACCTTGTTGACCATTTCAGGCTGCAAACGGCCTGGCGTGTTGAGCCAATCCTTGAGGAACTCGAAGCAGCGCGGGTCGGACAGCTTGAAGAAATACTGTTCCGACGGCTTCATCACGGGTGTCGCATTGGTAAACACGGAGAACGGGTTGACCAGGTCGGTCGGCTGGTAGGCCGCGCCGCACACTTCGCAATTGTCGCCGTACTGGTTCTTGGCGCCGCATTTCGGGCATTCGCCCTTGATGTTGCGGTCGGCCAGGAACATGCCCTTGACCGGATCGAAGAAGCGGTCGACGGTTTTCGTGACGATCAGGCCCGTATCGCGCAGTTTGCGGTAGATCGATTGCGACAGATCGACGTTTTCCGGCGAATCGGTCGAGTACCAGTTATCGAAGGCGATATGGAAGCCATCGAGGTACTGGGCGCGGCCGGCGGCGATATTGGCGACGAATTGCTGCGGCGTGATGCCTTCCTTTTCGGCGGCGATCATGATGGGCGTGCCATGCGTATCGTCGGCGCCCACAAAGTGCACTTCACGGCCGGCTGCGCCATCGCGTTGCATTCGCTGGAACCGGACCCAGATATCAGCCTGGATGTATTCCATGATGTGGCCAATGTGAAAAGCGGCGTTTGCGTAAGGCAGGGCAGTGGTGACGAACAGCTTGCGAGTCATGATTGATGCACTTTTGGGATGGATAATAGGACATTTTAACAGCGGAAAGGCAATATGAGCAGATGCAGCGCCGGCAAGTGCTGCTTTTGCCGCCATCGCGCCCTGCAAATTTGCGCTAGACTGCGCGTATTGCACATATGTAGTACACACGGAGATTTACATGAGCATCACAGTAGAAGACGTCAAGGCCGCGCTGGCCCAGGTTATTGATCCAAATACACATAAAGATTTCGTTTCCAGTAAAACAGTCAAGAATCTGAAGGTCGATGGCGATGACATTTCGCTCGACATCGAGCTGGGCTATCCGGCGAAAAGCCAGATCGACCTGATTCGCAAATCCGTGCTGGCCGCCCTGCGCGTGCTGCCGGGCGTAGGCAATGTCAGCGTGGGCGTGTCGTCGAAAATCATTTCGCACACGGTGCAGCGCGGCTTGAAGCCGATGAGCAACGTGAAAAACATCATTGCCGTCGCTTCCGGCAAGGGCGGTGTTGGCAAATCGACCACGGCCGTGAACCTGGCCCTGGCCCTGGCGGCCGAAGGCGCCACCGTCGGCATGCTGGACGCCGACATCTATGGCCCATCGCAACCGATGATGCTGGGCATCAGCGGCCAGCCGAAGACCCTGGACGGCAAGAGCATGGAGCCGATGGAAAACCACGGCCTGCAAGTGTCGTCGATCGGCTTCATGATCGATCCGGACGAACCGATGGTGTGGCGCGGCCCGATGGTCACGCAAGCCTTGCAGCAATTGCTGGACCAGACCAACTGGCGCGACCTCGATTACCTGATCGTCGACATGCCGCCGGGCACGGGCGACATCCAGCTGACCCTGTCGCAGAAAGTGCCCGTCACGGGCGCCGTCATCGTCACGACGCCGCAGGACATCGCGCTGCTGGACGCGCGCAAGGGCTTGAAAATGTTCGAGAAGGTCGGCATCCCGATCCTCGGCGTGGTGGAAAACATGAGCACGCACATCTGCTCGAACTGCGGCCATGCGGAAGAAATCTTCGGCGCCGGCGGCGGCGCGAAGATGTGCGCGGACTTCGGCGTGGAATTCCTCGGCGCCTTGCCGCTGACCATGGCGATTCGCCAGCAGACGGATTCGGGCACGCCCACCGTCGTGGCCGAGCCGGAAGGTCCCGTCGCCGTGATCTACAAGCAGATCGCCCGCACCATCGCCATCAAGGTGGCGGAAAAGGCGAAGGACATGACAAGTAAATTCCCGTCGATCGTCATCAAGAACGATTAAACGTCGGATGTGGCGCTCCCATGCGCCAGTGTCAGCAGGAATATGGTTTCATGCAGTCCGTGTTGTTATTAAACAAGAGGAGACATCATGCAATTGACCACCGTATTCCTGCGCCAGGCCGCAGCCGTGATCGCCGGCAGCCTGCTGGCCGCCAGCGCGTTTGCGCAATCCGTTTCGTTCGTCGAGCCAGTCGATGGCGCGACGGTGACGAGCCCGTTCAAGGTCAAGTTCGCCGTCAGCGGCATGGACGTCAAGCCGGCCGGCGACATGACGGCAAAGACGGGCCACCATCATTTGCTCATCAATATGGGGCCGATGAAGGCGGGCGAGATGATACCCATGGATGACAAGCATTTGCATTTCGGCAAAGGACAGACGGAAACGGACGTCACCTTGCCGCCGGGCCAGTACACCCTGACGATGCAGTTCGCCAATGGCGCGCACCAGTCGTATGGGCCGGAGTTGAGCAAAAGCATCAAGGTGACGGTCAAGTAAGTCCGGCATTTTCATCTGTTTCGGCAAAGGCCGGGTTCCAGCGATGGAGCCCGGCCTTTTTTATGGTATTGCTTTTTGTCATCATTGCGTCATATAGTCGGCGTATGCTGCCCGGTGGCCTAACTTTTGATGAGCGGATATGACGAAACATTTCTCCCTTTCCCGGCAACTGGCGCAGGCGCTGCTGCTGGTCGCTGGCGTGGCGGCGTGCCAGGCGCACGCGGCCAAGGCGGTTCCCAATACCGTGGCGCAGCCGAAGCTGGTGGTGGTGCTGGTGGTGGACGGTTTGCCGCAGGAGCAGGTGACGCGCTACCGCGACCAGTTCGGCCAGGGCGGTTTCCGCCGTCTGCTGGAGCAGGGCGCGTGGTTCAGCGATGCCCACCAGGCGCATGGCATCACGGTCACCGCCATCGGCCATTCAGCCGTGCTGTCGGGCACCTATCCGTATCAGCACGGCGTGATCGGCAATAACTGGATCGATCCCGTCACGAAAAAATCCGTGTATTGCACCGAAGATGGCAATTTCCATTACATCGGCGAAGACACGCAGCCCGATGATGGCACGGCGCCGACGAAACTGCGCGTGAGCACCCTGGGCGACGAGCTGCGCTATTCCACGGGCGACCAGGCCAAGGTCGTCACCGTGTCGGGCAAGGACCGGGGCGCCATCCTGCTGGCCGGGAAAACGGGCACGGCCTATATGTACATGGAAAAGACGGGCAATTTCGCCAGCAGCACCTATTACATGCAGCAGCATCCGCAATGGGTGCAGCGCTACCAGGCTGCCAAACCGCAGGACCGCTACTATGGCAAGAGCTGGACGCCGCTGCTGGCCGATTCGGCCTATGCGCGGGACGCCCGTGATGACCTTGTGGCGGCCAAGCCGGGCACGCGCAACACCTTCCCGTTCGCCTACTACAGCGACAGCGGCAAGCTCGATGGCGAGTACTACAGCCGCTTGAAGTCCGGCCCCTTCCTCGATGAACTGACCCTGGAATTCGCGCGTGCCGCCATCGATGGCGAGAACCTGGGCCGCAACCCGGCCGGCGTGCCCGATATCCTCGGCGTGAGCCTGTCCGCGCACGATTATGTGAATCACGCCTACGGCCCGGAAAGCAAGATGTCGCACGACCACCTGCAGCGCCTGGACCGCATGCTGGCCGGCTTCTTTGCCGACCTCGATAAAAAAGTCGGCATGGATAATGTGCTGGTGGTGCTGACGGCCGACCATGGCTTTGCCAACGTGCCGGAATTTGCCGAAACGCGCGGCTTCTCGGCCAAGCGCATCGATGGCGCCAAACTGGTCGATGGCTTGAACCGGCACCTGGCGACAAACCTGGGCATCGATAAGCTGGTGACGGCGTCGTCGCTGCCGAATATCTACCTCGATTACGCGCTGGCGGAAAAGAGCGGCGTCAATCGCGCCGCCCTGGAAGACGCGGCGGCCCGCTTCCTGCTGCAGCAGGACGGCCTGGCGCAAGTCTACACGCGCACGCAGATGGAAACGGGAGCCGTCGCCACGCGCATGGACACCCTGATGCGCCGCGCCTGGAACCGCCAGCTGTCGGGCGACCTGATGGTCGTCACAAAGCCGGCCTGGTACTTCGGCAAGGGCAGCGGCGGCACTTCGCACGGCACGCCGTACACCTATGACACCAACGTGCCGCTGATGGTCTTCGGCCCCCGCTGGATCAAGCCGGGCGCCTACGGCGAGTACGCGGAAGTGGTCGACATCGCGCCGACCCTGGCCCATCTGCTGCGCATACGCCAGCCATCGGC
The DNA here is from genome assembly GCF_030587275.1 of Janthinobacterium sp. SUN128. Classification (NCBI taxonomy): domain Bacteria; kingdom Pseudomonadati; phylum Pseudomonadota; class Betaproteobacteria; order Burkholderiales; family Oxalobacteraceae; genus Janthinobacterium; species Janthinobacterium sp. SUN128. The sequence goes on from NZ_JAPWHY010000001.1 coordinate 450,316, forward strand.
GTCGGAAGGGCGGGTTTTGACGGAAGCGGTGCGGTAGGTCGGATTAGCGGCGAAGCCGCGTAATCCGACAACATCGTTGGTCAAGCCGCTTACAGCAGCCAGTCGATCGGCAGCACCGACAGAATCGCCACCCCCATGCGCTTCCACACGCTGGTGCCCGGCTCCGTGTCGTAGCGCGTGGTGGCGCCGCTGGCGTCGCGCGCGATCCAGTACAGCGCACCGTCGTCGCCAAGCAGCACCTGGTAGGCGCGCTGCGGGATCGTGGTGCGCATGGCTTGCCCCAGCTGGCTGGCCAGCGCGGGGCTGTCGATGACGAGGCCCATTTCCGTGTTCAATTCGATCGAGCGCGGATCGAAGTTGAACGAGCCGACAAAGATGCGCCTATCATCGACGGCAAAGGTCTTTGCATGCAGGCTCGATGCGGAGCTGCCGAAGCGGCCCGGCTGTTCGCGCGCATCGCCCCGTTCCCACGAACGGCGCGACTCGTACAGCAGCACGCCTGCTTCCAGCAGCGGCTTTCTCCACTTCGCATAGCCGGCATGCACGGCCGCCACGTCGGTCGCTTCCAGCGCATTCGTCAGGATGCGCACGCCCACGCCTTTTCTTGCCAGGTCGGCGAAGGCTTGCGTGCCCGATTTGCCGGGCACGAAATACGGCGACACCAGGTCCACTTCCTTTTCCGGCACACCCAGCAGGTTTTGCAGGTTGTCCGCCACGCCCGTGCCTGGCCGGGCCTTGTCCAGCACCTTGGCCGGGTCGTCGCTGACCATGCGCGTCTTGGCCCATTCGAAGGGCAGGGTGCGTTCCATCATCTGCTTGACGAAGGGCGAGGTGCGCAGCGCCTGCACGTATTCCTCGGCCGCCTTGGTATCGTCGATGCGGTCCGCTTCGGCGGCGATGGTGGCCGCGTCGCCCTCGACAGGGCTGGTCAGCAGCAGTCTGGCCGGGTAGGCAGAGGCGCTGTTCCAGTAGCGGTCGAAATCCTGCGACACGTCGTCGACGACGGGGCCGATGGCCAGCACGTCAAGGTCGGCAAACAGCACATCGCCGGCCGCGCCAAAATATTCATCGCCCACATTGCGTCCGCCGACGATGGTGGCCTGGTTATCGGCCGTGAACGATTTGTTGTGCATGCGCCGGTTGAGGCGGGAAAAATCCGCGGCAAAGGCCAGTGCGCGCGGCGCGCGGGGAATGAATGGGTTGAACAGGCGGATCTCCAGATTCTGCTGCTTGCCCAGCATGCTCAAGGTCTGGTCCAGGCCCGCCGTGTTGTTATCGTCGAGCAGCAGGCGCACGCGCACGCCCCGCTCCGCTGCCTGGCGCAGGGCGTCGAACAGCAGTGTGCCCGTGATGTCCTTGTGCCAGATGTAGTACTGCACGTCCAGGCTGCGCTGGGCGGCGGCGGCCAGCAGGGCGCGCGCGGCAAAGGCGTCGCGCCCATCGACCAGCGGATAAATGCCGGACACGCCCGGATGCTGCGCCGCCATGGGCGCAATGGCCGTGGCCAGCTGGGTATGTGCCGTATCGGTGATGACGCTGGAGGGAGTGCGGCTCTCCAGCGAAGGCAGTGAAGCGCAGCCAGCGAGGATGGTGGACAGCAGCAGGGGCAGCAGCAGCCGGGTGGCGCTGCGGAAGGGAAGTGCTTGGGCGGGCATGGCGGGCTTTCATCGAGTTGCCCTGATGTTAGCAGATGCGCATGCCCGCACGCGGCGCGGTTTTAGAGTTGTTCCAGCGCGATCAGCTCGGCCACCGTCTGGCGGCGGCGGATCAAGCGGGATTGTTCTCCGTCGACCAGGTATTCCGCCGCATGGGGGCGGCTGTTGTAGTTCGACGACATCGACGCGCCATACGCGCCCGCGCCCTCGAACACGACGTAGTCGCCTACCTGCGCTGCCGGCAGCTGCCGGGTTTCCACCACGCCGCCATCGCGCTGGGTAAACACATCGCCCGATTCGCACAGGGGGCCGCCGACGACGGTGGCGTGCTGCGCGTCCAGCGCGCGGCCGTCATGCGCGATCACCGACATTTCATGGTAGCTGCCGTACATGGCCGGGCGCATCAGTTCATTGAAGCCCGTATCGAGCAAGGTGAAATGGTTGCCGCCCATTTGCTTGGTGGCGCGTACTTCGGCCACCAGCAAGCCCGCGTCGGCCACGAGGAAGCGGCCCGGTTCGATTTCCAGGTGCACGCGATGGCCCAGGTGCGCCTCGATCTGCTTGCGCGCCGCATCCCACAGCTGGAAGTAGTGGTCCGTGTCGACGGGCTGCTCGCCTTCGCGGTAGGGCACGGACAGGCCGCCGCCCGTGGAAATGGCTTCGATATCGTGGCCCATGTTTTTGACCAGATCGACCATGGTGCCGCAGACGGTTTCCAGGTGGCTGTAGTCGACGCCCGAGCCGATGTGCATGTGCAGGCCCACCAGGTGCAGGCCATGCGCGCGGATGACGGCCAGCGCCTCCGGCAGCTCTTCATGCCAGATGCCGTGCTTGCTGTTTTCGCCGCCCGTATTGGTCTTGTTGCTGTGGCCATGGCCATAGCCTGGATTGATGCGCAGCCAGACGCGGTGGCCGGGCGACACGGGACCCAGCTGGCGCAGCATGTCGACGGAGCCGCAATTGACTTCGATCTTCGCCGCCGCCACGCGCGCCAGGGTGGCGCGGTCGAACAGGTCGCAGGTAAAGACCACGCCGGCGGCGCCGTTCGTTTGCGCCGGTGTAAAGCCTGCCTGCAGCGCGCGCTCGATCTCGCCCAGCGACACGGCGTCCACGTGCACGCCCGCTTCGCGCATCAAGGTCAGCAGATGGATGTTCGAATTGGCCTTTTGCGCGAAGCGCACGGTGTCGAACTGCGCCAGCTGCGCCACGCGCGCGCGGATGGTGGCCGCGTCATACACCCACAGGGGGGTGCCGTGTTCCTGGGCGAGTTGGGCGAGGGTGGCGTCTGGCACTGGTTTCATGGTGTGGTCTTTGTCATTTGATGGGTGGCGTCGGATTACGCGGGCTTTGCCCGCTAATCCGACCTACGATGCTGGCCATGATGCGGGTTTTCTTTGTAAACATAAAATATCTATTTAGGCCTACCTTATTCATTTATGATATGGCCATGACTATCTCCCTGCGCCATATCGAAGTCTTCCGCGCCATCATGACGACGGGCAGCGTGACGGCCGCCGCCGCCATGCTGCATACGTCGCAGCCCACCGTCAGCCGCGAACTGGCGCGCCTCGAGCATTTGACGGGCTTGATCCTGTTCGAGCGCGAGCGGGGGCGGCTGCGTCCCACGGCCCAGGCGCTGCAGCTGTTCGAGGAAGTGCAGCGCGCATATTTCGGCCTCGAGCGCATCGTCAGCACGGCGGCGGCCCTGCGCCAGTTCGACCAGGGACAGTTGTCGATCGCCTGCCTGCCCGTGTTTTCCCAGTCGCTGCTGCCGCAGGCGTGCAAGCGCTTCGTCGCCGATTTTCCCAAAGTGAGCATCAGCATCACGCCGCAGGAGTCGCCGCTGCTGGAAGAGTGGCTGTCGGCGCAGCGGCACGATATCGGCCTGACGGAAGTGGGCAATGCGCCGCCGGGCACCGCGCTCGACACCCTGATGTCCGTCGATGAAGTGTGCGTGCTGCCGGACGGCCATGCGCTCGCCAGCAAGAGCGTGCTGCAGCCGGCGGACTTCGCGGGCCAGCCTTTCATCAGCCTGGCCGCCGTCGACCCCTACCGCCAGCAGATCGACGCCATCTTCGCGCAGGCGGGCGTGGAGCGGCGCATGGCGCTCGACACGCACAGCGCCGCCTCCGTGTGCGCGATGGTGCGCGAAGGCGTGGGCCTGGCCATCGTCAATCCGCTCACGGCCCTCGATTATGCGGGGCAGGGCTTGCAGATCCGCCGCTTCGCCGTGTCCCTGCCGTTCACGGTGAATCTCGTGAAGCCTTTGCACCGGCCCCTGTCGCAACTTGTCGCCCTGTTCGAGCAGGCGTTGCATGCGCAGGCGGACGAAGTGAAAAGGCGGCTGCTGCAGCTGTGACGGTGCTTGTGGAGCGGCGGCGGTCAACAGAGTAAAATGGCGTTTTACTTATTCAGGCCTGATTACTTCGATGACCACAACCGCTACTCCCGTCCGTACCCGTTTCGCTCCCAGCCCGACCGGCTATCTGCACCTGGGCGGCGCCCGCACCGCTTTGTACAGCTGGGCGTATGCCCGCCACTTCGGCGGCACTTTCGTGCTGCGCATCGAAGACACGGACGTGGAGCGTTCCACGCCGGAAGCCGTGCAAGCCATCATCGAAGGCATGAAGTGGCTGGGCCTGGACCACGACGAGGGCCCGTTCTACCAGATGCAGCGCATGGACCGCTACCGCGAAGTGGTGGCACAGATGCTGGCCGAAGGTACTGCATATCACTGCTACTCGTCGCCGGAAGAAGTCGAAGCGATGCGCGAGCGCATGCGCGCCGCCGGCGAAAAGCCGCGCTACGACGGCACCTGGCGTCCGGAACCGGGCAAAACCCTGCCGGCCGTGCCTGCCGACCGCAAGCCCGTCGTACGCTTCAAGAATCCGCTCGATGGCGACGTGACGTGGGATGACGTGGTCAAGGGCACGATCACGATTTCGAACCGCGAACTGGACGACCTTGTGATCGCCCGCCCGGACGGCACGCCGACGTACAACTTCTGCGTGGCCGTCGACGATTGGGACATGCAGATCACGCACGTGATCCGCGGCGACGACCATGTCAACAACACCCCGCGCCAGATCAACATCCTGCGCGCCATCGGCGCACCGCTGCCCCTGTACGGCCACCTGCCGATGATCCTGGGTGCGGACGGCGAAAAGCTGTCGAAGCGCCATGGCGCCGTCAGCGTGATGGATTACCCGGCGCAAGGCTTCCTGCCGGAAGCGATGCTGAACTACCTGGCGCGCCTGGGCTGGAGCCATGGCGACGATGAAGTGTTCTCGACCGAGCAGTTCTGCGAGTGGTTCAACCTGAACCATCTGTCGAAATCGGCGGCCCAGTTCAACAATGAAAAACTGGCCTGGTTGAACAACCACTATATCAAGCAGGCCGACAACACGCGTCTGGCCGACCTGGCGCGCCCGCAAATGGCCGCCGCCGGTGCCGTCTTCGAAGGCGCGCCGGACCTGGCGCAAGTGCTGGGCATGATGAAAGAGCGCGCCAACACGGTCAATGAACTGGCTGTCGCCTCGATGCTGTTCTTCCGCGAACCGCAGCCGGAAGCGGAACTGGTCGCGCAGCACATCACGGATACCATCAAGCCCGTGCTGGCGCAGTTTGCCGAGCGTATCGCCACGGTGGAGTGGAGCAAGGAAGCCGTCGCCGCCATGATCAAGGAAGTGCTGGCCGCGAACACCATCAAGATGCCGCTGCTGGCCATGCCTTTGCGTCTGATCCTGACGGGCCAGTTGCAGACCCCGGCCATCGACCAGGTAGTGGTGATGTTCGGCCGCGACACCGTGCTCGCGCGCCTGGCAAAGTGGTTGTAAGCATCGCGATTAAATCGTCGTAAAAGAGAGTGCGGAAACCGCCCCTATGAAAAGTTGCTCATAGACGAAAAAGGGTATTTGCAGAGTGAAACTTCTTTGCTATACTCTTGTTTCTGCACCAACGGGGGTATAGCTCAGCTGGGAGAGCGCTTGCATGGCATGCAAGAGGTCAGCGGTTCGATCCCGCTTACCTCCACCAGCAGCAAAATCGCAGTCAGGTTTTGTTAGTCGTTGAAGTGGTGCAGTTGTTGTTTGGAAGTTCCGCGGTCCCCATCGTCTAGAGGCCTAGGACATCACCCTTTCACGGTGAGTACAGGGGTTCGAATCCCCTTGGGGACGCCAAGTAGTTGTGGTATAGTAGTGGCAGTTGTTTGTACTGATTGTTGTAAGTTCAGGCCCGTAAAAAGCGGAATCTGGATGGAAAGCAAGTAGTGGAACAAAGTCGCCAAGTGCGGCTTTTATTATTTCTGCGCCCGGGGGGTATAGCTCAGCTGGGAGAGCGCTTGCATGGCATGCAAGAGGTCAGCGGTTCGATCCCGCTTACCTCCACCAACAGCGCAGAAGTAAGGTGGTAAAACTGTAGTGCCGAGGTCCCCATCGTCTAGAGGCCTAGGACATCACCCTTTCACGGTGAGTACAGGGGTTCGAATCCCCTTGGGGACGCCAGTTCAGTCTGGTGTTGTAGTTGTAAAGAAGTAGCAGTGTTTCTGCGCCCGGGGGGTATAGCTCAGCTGGGAGAGCGCTTGCATGGCATGCAAGAGGTCAGCGGTTCGATCCCGCTTACCTCCACCAACAGCGCAGAAACTGGTAGGTAAGGTAGTGAATAAATCAAAGTCGCCTCGAGCGGCTTTTTTTATTTGTGCTGGCGGTTTCTTCGCTCGGGGGAATATGGCTAAGCTGTTAGTACGCTTGCATGGCATGCAAGAGGTCAGGGTTGGCTCCAGCTTACCTCCACCAACAGCGCAGAAACTGGTAGGTAAGGTAGTGAATAAATCAAAGTCGCCTCGAGCGGCTTTTTTTATTTCCGGAAATAGCATATAAGTCGCAAGATATTCAAAGTCGCCTCGGCGGCTTTTTTTGTGCCTATTGGTTGCATGGATATAACTGACAGTGATTTGCGGAGTGGTTACATTTGGCAGGCGGCTTGATTGCATCAAGCCTGCTGATAAAAAATGGACCATCACATTGAGGAGACAGGATGCACCGCGTATTTGCCAGTTTTTTTCTTGCCGCCGTTATGCACGTTCCCGTGCATGCGGAGGCGCCGCCTGCGGCGAAATTTGATCCCGGTGCGCTGAAGTTGCAAAAGGGCCCGTTCAATGACGTGCTGGTGCTCGGCTCGCCCCATTTGGCGCAATTGCCAAAATCGTTTGATCCGTCTCAATTGAGCTTGCTCAACGAGCGCCTGGCGGACTGGCGGCCGGATGCGATCGCGATCGAGGCGCTTTCCGGTTTGCAGTGTGCTTACCTGCGCGCCTATCCGCAGCGCTATGGCGATACGGTGAAAGTGTATTGCTATGACACTTCCGTCGCGCAGGCCGCCACGGGGCTCGATGTGGTCGCGGCCACGGCGCAGGCGGAGGGTTTGCTGGCCGCCTGGCCGGCGGCGCCGTCTGCCGCGCAGCGGCGTACATTGGCCTCCCTGTTCCTGGCCGGTGGCGAGCGCGCATCGGCGCTGGTGCAGTGGCTGCGCCTGCCTGTCGAGGAGCGGCGCGCCGGTGACGGCGTGAGCGAGCCCTTGGCCGCAAACCTCAATTCCCTGCTGATGCAGCGCAACGAGAGCTATCAGATCGCTGCCGTGCTGGCGGCGAAGAGCGGGCACGAGCGGGTGCATGGCATGGATGACCATACGTCCGATATGCCTGTTGACGATGAAAAGGCTTATGCCAAGGCGATCAGGGCGGCCTGGAATAACTCCTTTTCGGCCGAGCGCAAGCGCATCCATGCCGGGTTTGAGGAACAATTGACGACGCCTGCCGGTGTGCTGGCGATCTATCGCGCCTATAACGGACGCGCCGAGGCGGATCTGGCCTTCCGTGGCGATTTTGGCGCGGCGCTCGAAGAGCCTTCGCCGCAGCGGTATGGCCGCAACTACGTCGCCTCCTGGGAGGTGCGCAACTTGCGCATGGCGTCGAATATCCGCGAAATCATGGCGGCGCGCCCAGGCATGCGCGTGCTGGTCATCGTCGGCGCATCCCACAAGGGCTATCTGGAGGCGTATCTGAACCAGATGCATGATGTGCGCATCACCAGTACGGACGATATCTTGCGCTAAGGAGTGCTTTTGCCGCGCCGGGAGGTTGGCGCGGTTTTTCCTGCATGCCTGGCGTGCTGTTGCTTTGCATATCTTCCTGCCATCATCTTGTTTCCATAGGGAAGGGGGATGCAAAAAGGTGGAAAATAAGAAGGCCAGCAGTTGATTTCGTGAATCGCTTCGTGTTAAACTTCGCGCACGCTTTTTTGAGGGGCTAAGCAAAGCCTTCAACGAAGAGTCCGCTGAGAGTAAAGCCAGCACAGGTCCCCATCGTCTAGAGGCCTAGGACATCACCCTTTCACGGTGAGTACAGGGGTTCGAATCCCCTTGGGGACGCCAGGATTTAGTTGTAAAGTAAGAGTGCAGTGCTGAATGGGCCTGACAAGTCAGGCTTTTTTTGTTTCTGCCATATTGCTGCAGTGCCGGGTCAGGATGCAAAGCAGCGCATTCAGGACAGATTTCTGTCCCCATCGTCTAGAGGCCTAGGACATCACCCTTTCACGGTGAGTACAGGGGTTCGAATCCCCTTGGGGACGCCAGATTCGCAAGTAGTAACAGGTCGGGATGCAAAGCAGCGCATCCAGGACAGATTTTCTGTCCCCATCGTCTAGAGGCCTAGGACATCACCCTTTCACGGTGAGTACAGGGGTTCGAATCCCCTTGGGGACGCCAGACCGGCTGAATCAGCCAACAAAAAAGCCGCCTGGTAACAGCGCGGCTTTTTTGTTATGGGTCGCCATGCCCACGTTTTTCTCTTTCCGTTCAATATGCCACTTCCTACCGATCGCGCACCATCCCTGGCCATCTTCTGCAAAGTCGTCGACAACTACGGCGATATCGGCATTTGCTGGCGCCTGGCGCGGCAGTTGAGCGGCGAGCATGCCGTGGCCGTCACCCTGTGGGTCGATGATTTGCCGAGTTTCCGGCGCATCTGCCCGGAAATCGACGTGGCGGCCGAAGCGCAGCACGTCTCCGGCGTCACGGTGCGCCATTGGCGCGGCCAGGATGGCGCGTTCGTGCCCGGCGATGTGGCCGACATCGTCATCGAATTCTTTGCCTGCGACATTCCGCCCGGCTATATCAGTGCCATGGCGCAGTGCGCGCCGCATCCCGTGTGGCTGAACCTGGAAGGCTTGACGGCGGAAGAGTGGGTCGAGGGCTGCCACGCGCTGACGTCGCCGCGCCACGGCATGATCAAGCATTTCTTCTTTCCCGGCTTCACGAACAAGACGGGCGGCTTGCTGCGCGAAGCGGCGCTGGATGAGCGGCGGCTGGCGTTCCAGGCCGATGCACCCGCCATGGCGGCATTCCTGGGGCAATTCGGCGTGACGGCGGCGGAAATGCGCGCCTTGAAAATATCGCTGTTCTGCTACCCGTCCGCGCCCGTCGCCGAGCTGTTTGCGGCCTGGCAGGCAGGGAGCGAACCCATGACGTGCCTGGTGCCGGAAGGCGTCGCGATCGATGCCGTTCAGTCATTTATCGGCGACGATGCGGCGGTATCTGGTGCGGCGCGCACGCGCGGCGCGCTCACCGTGCGCGTGCTGCCTTTCGTGCCGCAAGACGATTACGACCGCCTGCTGTGGGCCTGCGACGTCAATTTCGTGCGCGGCGAGGATTCCTTCGTGCGCGCGCAATGGGCCGGCCAGCCGTTTCTCTGGCATATCTATCTGCAGGATGAAAACTTGCATCACGTGAAATTGCGCGCCTTCCTGCAGCGCTATGCGGCCGATGCGGATGGCGCCATCGACAGCCTGGTGCAGGCGGCGCTGGCCTGGAATGGCGCCAGCGCGGACACCTTGCCGTGGTCGCAGCTGTGGCCCGCATTGCAGGCCGATCTGCCGCGCATCAGGGTGCGCGCGCAGGACTGGCAGCGGGAGATGCAGGCTAATGGCGATCTGGCAAGTAAGCTGCTGGCGTTCGCTGGCGCGACGAGATAGGCGCTTGCTCAAAATTAAGGTAAAATGCCCGGTTATTTCTAACGTATTTTTAACCGATCAAACGCAAGCTTGCGGCGCTGATGGCGCACAGGCGGCAGATGGTCTTCATGCAACCCACTTTTTACGTACATTCCTATGAAACCCGCAAAAGAAATTCGTGTTGGCAATATCATCATGGTCGACAGCAAGCCAATGATCGTGTTGCGTTCTGATGTCAACGGTTCGAGCCGCACGGGCTTCACCTACAAATGGAAGATGAAAAATCTTCTGACGAACACCCCGATGGAAAACGTGTTCCGCGGCGACGACAAGTTCGACGTTGTTGTTCTGGATAAAAAGCCAGTGACGTATTCGTACTTCGCCGACCCGCTGTTCGTTTTCATGGACACCGAGTACAACCAGTACGAAATCGAAGAAGAAAACCTGGGCGAAGCGCTGAACTACCTGAAAGATGGCATGGAATGCGAAGCCATTTTCTACGACGGCAAAGCGATCTCCGTTGAACTGCCGACGACCATCGCCCGTCAAGTGGTGTACTCGGAGCCAGCGGTCAAGGGCAACACGTCGGGCAACGTCCTGAAAGAAGCCAAGATCGAAAACGCTATCGACGCGCACCGCCACACCGTGCAAGTGCCGCTGTTCGTGGCACAGGACGACGTCATCGAAATCGACACCCGTACCAACGAATACAAGCGTGTCGTACGCAACTGATAGATCGTTGCACTGCGCCGCTCGCATGGCCCGGCATATGCCGGCCTGGCTTGCTCCAGTGCTGGATGATCAAAAAACGCTGCCTTCGGGCAGCGTTTTTTTTGCTTAAAAAATAATTCCCTTCAACAACAATTGTGTTGCAGGGACTGCTATGCTATGGCTAGAACATTATTGCGGTAGAAACATTGAAGTTTCCTGGAGATAGCATGCAGCGCAGTCAGATGTTACGCAGTGGCGCGTCCCGGGGCGTGGCGCGTCCCGTGCTGGCCCGTGCCTCGGCGCCCGCCAGCCCCATGGCCCATCTGCTCGATGCCGGCGTCTTGCCGCAACAGCAAATGATGCAGGCAGGCAAACTCAGCTCCCATGCGCTGACGTCGCAGTACCTGGGGCGCATCCGCTCGCTGTGCAGCATCGGCACGCGGACCTATCCCGGCATTGAAATCAATCCCGATGCGTTGAAAATTGCCCTGGAAATGGACCGCGAGCGGCAGGTCCACAAGGTGCGCGGCCCCTTGCATGGCATTCCCGTCGTCTTGCGCGACAATATCGCCACGGGCGACCGCATGAAGACGCGCACGCAAGCCCCCCTGGCCACGCAGGCCAGCTGCGATTCCTTTGTGGCGGCGCGCTTGCGCGCGGCCGGCGCCGTCATCATCGGCAAAAGCAATTTGCGTCAGTGGGCTGCCGTCAGCGTGCCGCATGCCACTGCCAGCTGGGCCGGGCTGACCATCCTGGCCGTCGACAGCGCCGCGGACGGTTCCATCGTCGCGCCTGCTTCAGACTGCGGCCTGGTCGCCATCAAGCCCACGGGCAGGGCCGCTGGCGGGCAGGGCGGCGAGCCAGCCATGGCCGGGCCGATGGCCCCCAGCGTGCGCGAGGCGGCCTGGCTGCTCGCCGCCCTGACGGGCGAGCGCCTGGCCGATGGCGTGGTGCTCGATGCCGCCGGCTTGCATGGGCGCCGCATCGGCGTGGCGCGCAGCCTGTTCGGCCTGTGCGCGGGGACCGATGCCGTGATCGGGCAGGCGCTGCTGGTACTGCGCGACCAGGGCGCGGAACTGATCGAGATGCCGCCCGCGCCCGGGCCTGGCGGCATCGAAGCATTGCTGGGTTCGCATGGGCTCGATGCGCTGGTGGGGCCTACCTGTCATGGCGTATCGCAGGCGCCGGCGGCCTTGCCGCATATCACGGTGCCGGCCGGCGTGGCCGGTGGCTCGCCGGTCGGCTTGTCCTTCATCGGTCCGGCCCACGGCGACATGCAGCTCATTGCGATGGCCTATGCGTATGAGCAGGCGACTTTGCACCGGCGCACGCCCGCGCTGCCGGCGAGCATCACCCTGGCGCTGCGCCAGCCATGAATTTTCTTTTCGTTTTCTTTCGATAAACTATGCTTGCAACCTTGCTGCTGAGTGCGGCCGTGACCGCCACCCCGACTCCTTTTGACGCCGCGCAATTGTCTGGCAGCTGGTCCGACAGCGTCAATACGAACAGTGTTTGCGAAGAGGCGCGGCACTTTACGCGCATGCAGCTGTCTGACGATCATCAGCGGCTGGCGATCTTCAACGACCGGACGTGGAAAAGCAAGCTGGGTGAAACCAACCGCTTTGCCGCGACGGTCGTAGCGGAAACGGAGCACAGCCTGACGTTACGCTATGACAATGAAACCCGCCTCAATGCCGCTGGCAAGCTGGTGGAATGGCAATTGATCATCGTCGCGCCCGGCGTGTACCGCTGGCGCGAGACGGGCTGGCCGGAAGGCAAGGTCAACGGGGTCGTCGGTATCCGCTGTTCTCCCTGAGACGGTGCGCAAGCATGCCATTCTGCTATGCTGCCGGCATTACATGATGCTTTTAGGAGATTGCATGTCCGCACGTTTGCTGTTCCCCCTGTTCCTCGGTGCCGCCGTGGCGCTGGCCGCGCTGCCGGCGCACGCGCGTACGCCGAGGCTGTCGCTGATCGAGCAGGCGCAAAGCTGCGACGGCGGCCACACCTGCCCGTATTTCCCCGACGTCTACAAGGCGGACTACGCGTTTCGCAAGGCCTTCAATGTGGGCTTGAAAAAAGCTGGCCTGAAGCGGCAGCGTTGGGTGCCGGATGGCGTGGCCAGCCCGCTCAAGCCCGTCGAGATCGACGGCAAGGCGCGCCTGCTGAGCAGTGTCTGCGAACCGCACAATTGCGGCCACCGCTACTCCATCCTGTACGACCCGGCCGAGCGCAGCATGACGGGCGTGTATATGGGCAGCGATGGCAAGGGCGGCTTGCGCACCGTTTACTTCGGCGAACCCAGCATCGCCGAAGCCGACCTGTTGTTCAAGAACTGATGCACGCGCCACTGCGCATTTCCAGCGAACGCGGCGAGCTGGACGTGGCCATGATCCACCGCTACCTGAGCGAGCAATCGTACTGGAAGCGCGGCGTGGCGATCGAAACGGTGCGCAAGGGCATCGCCAACGCGCTGTGTTTCGGCGGCTATGTGGATGGCCAGCAAGTGGCGTTCGCCAGGGTCATCACCGATTACACGGATTTTGCCTACCTGCGCGACGTGTTTGTGCTGCCGCCATACCAGGGGCGCGGCTATGGCAAGCAGATCGTGGCCGCCGCGCTCGGCGATGCGCGTGTGCGCGATGTCGTCTGGATGCTGGGGACCGATGACGCGCACGGCCTGTATGCCAGCTTTGGTTTTGCGCCGCTGGAGGCGCCACACAAGTATATGCGTCGTCCTGCAGCGTGAGAATTATCAAAACAACCTTTAGGTGTCAAGAGAACTATTAACATTATTGTACGCAATAATGTTGCATTGATAATGACATCATGTCATTATGCGCGCTCTGCAGCTTACGCAGCGGTGCGTTGCTGGTGCTGTGCTTTGCCGTCGCTACCTGGCGGGGCAAAGGTGGTGAGCGGTCCGATTGGTCGTCCCTGGCACGTTTTCTCGTCACTTTAAAGGAATACATCATGAAACAATATGGCGCCGAATTTCTCGGCACGTTCTGGCTGGTCCTGGGCGGTTGCGGCAGCGCCGTGCTGGCCGCTGCCTTTCCCGGCCTTGGCATCGGCTTTGCCGGCGTAGCGCTGGCCTTTGGCCTGACGGTGCTGACCATGGCTTACGCCATCGGCCACATCTCCGGCTGCCACCTGAATCCTGCCGTCTCGATCGGCCTGTGGGCCGGCGGCCGTTTTCCCGCCAATCAACTGTTGCCATACATCATTGCGCAAGTGCTGGGCGCCATCGTGGCCGGAGGCGTGCTGTACGTGATCGCCAGCGGCCAGGCCGGTTTCGATGTCAGCAAGGGCTTTGCCTCGAACGGCTTTGGCGCCCATTCGCCGGGCGGCTATTCGATGCTGTCGGCGCTGGTCATTGAAATCGTGCTGACGATGTTCTTCCTGATCGTCATCCTGGGCGCCACCGACAAGCGCGCGCCGGCCGGCTTCGCCCCGCTGCCGATCGGCCTGGCGCTGACCCTGATCCACCTGATCAGCATTCCCGTCACCAATACCTCCGTCAATCCGGCCCGCAGCACAGGCGTGGCCCTGTACGTGGGCGACTGGGCGACGAGCCAGCTGTGGCTGTTCTGGCTGGCACCGATTATCGGCGCCTTGCTGGGCGCGCTGGCCTACCGCTTGATTGCGGGCGAAAAAGAGTAGGCTTCAACATGTAAAAAAGCAGCCCGCGGGCTGCTTTTTTCATTTAATCGGCGCCGCGCCACTCGCTCAGGTAATGTTGCGGCGTGCGGCCCAGGATGCGGCGGAACATGGCGCTGAAGGCGCTGGGGCTGGCGTAGCCCAGCGCATAGGCGATGGCCGCCACGCCTTCACCCCGGTCCAGGCGGCAGAAGGCCTCGGCCAGGTGGACTTGCTGCAGCCATTGGCGGTAGTGCAAGCCCGTTTCCTTGGGGAATAAACGGATCAGGGTGCGTGCGCTGGCGCCCGCGTCCTGCGCCCAATCCTCGATGCTGCGCCGACTGCCGGGCGCGCTCATGATGGCCGAGCAGACGGCCACCAGGCGGCGGTCGCGCGGCCAGGGGATGGCAAGGGGGACGGTATCGGCCCCCGCCAATTCCGACAGGATCAGGTGCGCCAGCCAGTCGCCGCGTCCCGCCAGCGCATATTCGATCGGTTCGGCCAGCAAGGCCAGGATCAGCTCGCGCAACAGCCGGCTCACTTCCAGTACCTTGCAATCGGCGCCATATTGGGCCGCTACCTGCGCATCGATGTACACGGTGCGCATGCTCAGTTCGCTCAAGATGTGAACTTCATGCACGACGCCCACGGGGATCAGCAGGGCGCGCCGCGGCGGCAAGATCCACACGCCGTGTCCGGTGGAGACGCGCATCACGCCTTCCGTCGCATACAGCAGTTGCGCCCGCACATGGCTGTGCGGCGCCGTGTAGTCGCCCGCCACGTATTGCCTGGACATGGCCGTCACGGGGCGCGGCACGTGCTGGTAATCGTGTGAGCTGGTGCTTCGGCTGAACGGCACGCCATCGGGGTGGGTCTGGGCGGGGTGGTGGGTGTACATGTGCGTCGTTGGATTGTCACCTGATTGTCACTTAGTTGTCACTTGGGCGACGATTATTGGAAGTTGTCAGTTCAGTGACCATACTATACTGGCTTCTTTGCCGGGCCGCCCGCCGTGCCCGATTATTGCGGATGACACATGCACACAACCACACCTGCCCCAGCACTGGCCAAGCCCGTGCCGGCGGCTCCCTCGCTTCACAGTTCCCAACAACAATCCGGTCTGGCCATGCACATCCTGGGCGCCGTCGCCTTCGTGCATTTGCTTAATGACTTGATCCAGGCATTATTGCCGTCGATTTATCCGATGCTGAAAGCCGAGTTTTCACTCAGTTTTACCCAGGTCGGCCTTATAACCCTGACGTTCCAGTGCACGGCATCGTTGCTGCAACCCTGGATCGGCTTGTACACGGACCGCCGTCCTCTGCCATTCTTGTTGCCCGTCGGTATGTGCTTTACCCTGGCGGGCGTGCTGATGCTGTCCATCGTCTCGACTTTCCCGACCCTGCTGATCGCCTCGGGCCTGATCGGCGTCGGCTCGTCGACCTTCCACCCGGAAGCGTCGCGCGTGGCCCGCATGGCGTCGGGCGGGCGCTACGGCTTTGCCCAGTCGCTGTTCCAGGTGGGCGGCAACGTCGGCTCCGCCCTGGGCCCGCTGCTGGCGGCGGCCGTCATCGTGAACCGTGGCCACGGTAATGTCGCCTGGTTCAGCCTGCTCGCCGTGCTGGCCATCGGCGTGCTGTACAAGGTCAGCCACTGGTATAGCGGCCACCTGGCCAGCTTCAAGCCGAAGGCGGGCGGCCATGGACCTAACTTGTCGCGCAACAAGGTGATGGGTGCGCTGGGCGTGCTGGCCCTGCTGGTGTTTTCCAAATACATCTACATGGCCAGCCTGTCGAGCTACTACACCTTTTACCTGATCGACAAGTTCCACCTGTCGCTCGGCGATGCCCAGCTGTACCTGTTCCTGTTCCTCGCCGCCGTGGCGGCCGGCACTTTCATGGGCGGCCCCATCGGCGACCGCATCGGCCGCAAGCGCGTGATCTGGATTTCCATCCTGGGCGCCGCGCCATTTACCCTGCTGCTGCCATATGTCGACCTGTTCTGGACGGCTGTATTGACGGTGATCATCGGTTTCGTGATTTCATCCGCGTTTTCCGCCATCGTCGTCTTCGCGCAGGAACTGGTGCCGGGCAAGGTGGGCATGATCGCGGGGATCTTCTTTGGCCTGATGTTTGGCGTGTCGGGGATCGCGGCCGCGGCGATGGGCCACCTGGCCGACGTGTCGGGCATCGCCTATGTGTATAAAATTTGCTCCTACCTGCCGCTGCTGGGCATATTGACGGTGCTGCTGCCGCATATCGAGCAGGCGAAAAAGTAGGCCAGCGTCGCGGGAGGGCTTGACGGCCCGCCCGCGCGCATGCGATATTCTCTTCATGAACTCTTTCATCCTCCATCCAGTCCTTGCATACCGCGCCGCCGCTGCGCTGTGTCCGTGTACCTGGCTTCGCGAGGATGCGGCCCGGCGCCGTTAAACTTTTTACTCCTCATTCCGATGGCCACAGTGTTGAAAAACCTGTGGCCATTTTCTTTTTCCGCAACGCGCATGAAAGTCCCGCATGACACTTCATTTGTACGACACGTATAGCCGCAGCCTGCGGCCCTTCGAGACCATCGTTCCTGGCCATGCCGGCCTGTACGCCTGCGGCCCCACCGTCTACGATTACGCGCACATCGGCAACCTGCGCACCTATCTGTTCGTCGACGGCTTGCGCCGCGCGCTTGAATTCAACGGCTTGCAGGTGCGCCACGTGATGAATATCACTGACGTGGGCCATTTGACGTCGGATGCGGACAGCGGCGACGACAAGATCGAGGCGCGCAGCGCCCGCAGCGGCAAGTCGGCCTGGGATATCGCCGCCGAATTCACCCACGCGTTCGAGGGCGATCTGCGCGCGCTGAATATCCTGCCGCCCACCGTCTGGTGCCGCGCCACGGACCACATCGCGGAGCAGATCGCATTCATCCTCGACCTGGAAGCGAAGGGCTATACCTATCGCACGGACGACGGCATCTATTTCGACACGACGCGCCAGGACAGCTATGGAAAACTGGCGCGCCTGAACCGCGACGGCCTGCAGGCGGGGAAGAGGGTGGACCTGGGCGAGAAGCGCGACATCTGCGATTTCGCGCTGTGGAAGTTCAGCGGCGTGCCGGGCCAGCGGCAGATGGAGTGGGACAGCCCCTGGGGCTTGGGTTTCCCCGGCTGGCATATCGAGTGCTCGGCCATGGCGGAAAAACACCTGGGCGCGTATTTCGACATCCATTGCGGCGGCGAAGACCACGTGGCCGTCCACCACAGCAACGAGATCGCGCAAACGGAAGCGCGCCACGGCACGCGCCTGGCCAATTTCTGGCTGCATGGCGCGTTCCTCAAGACCCAGGATGCGAAGATGTCGAAATCCTCGGGCGACTTCTTGCGTTTGCAAAGCCTGGTGGAGCAGGGCGTCGATCCGCTGGCCTACCGCTACCTGTGCCTGGGCGCCCATTACCGCAGCAGCCTCAATTTCACGGACGATGCGCTGCGCGCCGCCGCCAGCGGCCTGGCGCGCCTGCGCGTGGCCGTGCATGGCCTGGGTGCTGCGGAAGGCGAGGCCGATCCTGCATGGCATGAGCGTTTCATGAGCTGCGTCAACGATGACCTGAACTACCCGCGCGCGCTGGCCGTGGCCTGGGAGCTGCTGAAAAGCGGGCTGCCGGACGCCGTCAAAAAGGCCACCATGGCCCGCTTCGATGCGGCCCTGGGGCTCGATCTGCTGGCCTGGCAGCCGGCGCAGGTGGCAGTGCCGCAGCAGGTGCAGGCGTGGATGGCGGAACGGGCCATCGCCCGCGCGCAGCGCCAGTGGGCCGAGGCGGACCGCTTGCGCGACCTGGCGCGCGCGGCCGGTTATGACATCGACGATACGCCGCAGGGGCAACAGGCGCGGCCTTTGTGAAGATGTCCTGCATAATGGCCGCCTGATGAAACTGGAGATGCCGTGAAGCGTCGTTTGCTGTTATTGAGTTGCTGTCTTTTCTTTTCGTCCGCGCAGGCGTCCAGCGAGTGCCCCGGTTTTCCCGCGCTGGCTACATCGAGCGAGGCGCTGCTGGCGCAAGTGCGCGCGCTGCCGCCCGCCGCTATCGACCGCGAACGGCAGGCGTGCGCGCCGGCGACCGTCATCGATTTCGCCTACAGCGGCGGAGTGCTGTGCAGTTTTGGCGGGGAAGTGGATGCGGCGACATCCGCCGTCACGCGCCTGGGCGATGGCGGCGAACTGGTCGAGTACCTGTATCTGTTCCCGTATGCGCCGGCCTCACATGCGCGTTTGCTGGCGCTGCTGGCCGCGCGGTTTGCGCCTGTCGACAAGGCGGCCTGGCCGGCCTTTTTGAAGACCGCAAGGCCAGGCAAGGAAACCACGGCCCTGTTCACACATGACGGTTTTTATATCTCGCTGGGCAAGCCCACCGAAGGCGATCCTGCCGCATGGTACTCGAATGTGATCTTTGAAAAGATGGACAAGCCGGCGCTGGGCGTGCGCAAGGTGTGCAGGGAGGGGAGCGATGGCTGAAGCGGATGCCTTTCCGGCGGCGCTGGCCGGTACTGTGGCGCGGCTATTGCCTGCGCTGGGGAGCAGCCGGGCACACCCGCCATTTGCCGTATGCCAGGATGGCGAGGCCTTGCTGATCCCGACGCGCACGTATTACGAGCGCCAGCGATTGCTGGCCTGTACCCGGCTGCCCGGCGACGCGGGCGTGATCGCCCTGTGCCTGGGCACGCGCCACCACGATGGCCATCTGCGCGAAGCGTGTTTAAAACAGCTGTTGCAGCAGGAGCGGGCGTGGACGGTGCCGTTCGTCGTGCACCTGTGCGGCGAATACGTGCTGGAGATCGTCGAGGCAATTGGCGCGCTGCTGCCGGCCTGGAATGCGCAGGCGCTGGCGCGCTACCTGCGGGAAAATCCCGCGTATGTGGCCACCCTGGAGCGGCGCGCCGTCAGCTACTGGAACTGCTACTACCGCAGGCGCTACCCCGTGTGGAAAGACTATCCGGGACGCAGGGCCATGGCGTCCCTGCGTGCATTGCAGCAGCTTACGCCTCGATAAAGCGCATCTTGAAGCTGCGGCCCTTGATGTTGCCGAAGTCGCGGCCCAGGGTATTGCCCGCGTTCAGGCGCTTGAAGGCCGCTTCTGCCACCTTGCGGTCCAGCGCCACGTAGGTCATGAACTCGAACACGTTGATCTTGCCCACCTGTTCCTTGGTGAGGCCAGCGTCGCCCGTCAGCGCGCCCAGCAAGTCGCCCGGGCGCAGCTTGTCCTTCTTGCCGCCCATGATGCACAGGGTGACCATCGGCGCCGGCAGCGCCTCCATCCCGTCATCCTCGGCCAGTTCCTTCAGGTCGTGCCATTCGGCGGCGCTGTTCTGGTACTGCTCGATCAGCTTGACCCATTTTTTCTCGTTCGGCGCGCACAGCGACAGGGCCAGGCCCTTCTTGCTGCCGCGGCCAGTGCGGCCGATGCGGTGGATGTGCACTTCCGTGTCTTTCGAGACGTCGACGTTGATCACGGCGCCCAGGTCGGAAATATCGAGGCCGCGCGCAGCCACGTCGGTGGCGACCAGCACGGAGCAGCTGCGGTTGGCGAACAGCACCAGGATTTCATCGCGCTCGCACTGTTCCAGCTCGCCGTACAGTGCCAGCGCGGAAAAGCCTTGCTGGCGCAGTTCTTCGGCCAGTTCGCGGCAATGCACCTTGGTGTTGCAGAAGGCCAGGGTCGATTCCGGCTTGAAGTGTTTCAACAGCTTGCCGACGGCGCCATTGCGCTCGTCGAAGCCGATTTCATAGAAGCGCTGCTCGATCTTGTCGTTGTCGTGCTGCGCCTCGACCGTCACTTCCAGCGGATTGACGAGGAACGAGGCCGTGGCGCGGCGGATGTCTTCCGGATACGTGGCCGAGAACAGCAGGGTCTGGCGGCGCACCGGGCAGGCGCTGACGATGCCGGCGATTTCCTCGTAAAAGCCCATGTCCGTCATGCGGTCCGCTTCATCGAGCACGAGGGTCTGCACGTGATTCAGGTTGATGGTGCCGCGGCCCAGATGGTCGCGCAGACGGCCCGGCGTGCCGACGACGATATGGGCGCCGTGTTCCAGCGAAGCGATTTGCGGACGCATCGGCGCGCCGCCCGTCAGGGTCAGGATCTTGATGTTGCCAGCCGCGCGGGCCAGGCGGCGCAGCTCATTGGCCACCTGGTCGGCCAGTTCGCGCGTGGGGCACAGCACCAGTCCCTGCACGGCAAACCAGGCCGGATTGAGCTTGTGCAGGATGCCGATGCCGAAGGCGGCGGTCTTGCCGCTGCCCGTCTTGGCCTGGGCGATCAGATCGCGGCCGTCGAGCACCGCCGGCAGGCTTTGCGCCTGGATGGTGGTCATCTCGTGGTAGCCGAGCGAGTCCAGGTTGGCCAGGAATGCGGGCGTCAGCGGCAGGCTGGCAAAGGAAGTGGTGGTGTCAGTGGTGGTGTTCATAGGGGCGGAGCCGGTAAAAAGCGGGTGGATGGGCACAGTCTACAGGCGTTCTACGCCCTTGTGCGGATGGTGGTGTGGAAGCTGGCGGCAAACGGCCGCCCGCGTGTGGTATTAATTGTCGGGCGCCCAGATGGGCAAGCCGGTGAGATCCAGGCCGGCGTCGCGCGTCCACACGGGCAGGCCCGTGGCGTCGGTCGGCTCCAGCAATTCGAGCTGCACTTGCTTCAGCGCCACCTTGCGCGGGCGGGCGCGGCGCTGTGGCTCCGGCGCCGGCTCTGGCGCATCGTGCGCTGGCGGCGGGCCGAAACCGGGCAAGTCGATGGTGGCGTTGTCTTTTTTATCTCTCATTTGATAACCTCTGTCCCTGGCCTGCGAAGGCCAAGGGGCGGGCAGCATGCTGTCCGCCTATGTCCATACGCTTTAACTTCATCCACAAAACAAAAGCCCGGCTACAGGAGTCGGGCTCATTGTGAATATCATCGGCAGGAAAAGCAGACCTGTGGATTAAAGTGCGGCACGCAGTGTATCACAGGCGTGCCGCATTGTGGGATGCGCTGTTGTCCTGTCAGCGGAAGCTCAGGGCGCCCGTCAAGTCGCCTGGCGGCAGCGCGCCGCGTGACGCAAAGGCGTCATTGCGCACTTTCAGGCCTTCGAGCAGCGGCAAGTCGTGCAGGCGCGTGATCAGGCGCAGGATCGACGTGGTGTCGTAGAAACTGTGGTCGACGGCGCCTTTCTTCGCGTATGGCGAGACGACGATGGCGGGAATACGCGTGCCAGGACCCCAGCGGTCGCCTTTCGGCGGCGCCACGTGATCCCACCAGCCGCCGTTTTCATCGAACGTGATCACCACGATCATGTCTTTCCACTGCGGCGACTCCTTCAGATGCTGGATGACGTTGGCCACGTGCTGGTCGCCCGACTCGATGTCCGAATAGCCCGCGTGCAGGTTCAGGTTACCCTGCGGCTTGTAGAAGGTCACGGCCGGCAGCTTGCCCGCCACGGCGGCGGCGAGGAATTTGTTCGAGATCGGGCTGTCGCCCGTGCCGCCGTCGCGCAGGTGCTCGGCGCGCGCGGCGGTGCCGGGTGCGAACTGCTTGAAGTAGTTCAGCGGCTGGTGGTGGAACTGGAAATTCGGCTTGCTGCCGCCGCCCTTGTGGTCGAGCGCCGCTTGCCAGCCGCCGCCATACCAGGCCCAGCTGACGCCCTTGCGCGACAGCAGGTCGCCGATGGTGTCGTAGGTTTGCGGCGGCAGGGTATTCGCGTCGGCCGGATCGGCGTGCAGCGGGTCGCCGTCGAAGGCGGGGCGGATATAGCTGGGCTGGTATGGCGGCGCCATGGTGTTGACGGCATAGCCGTCCGGCGTGAGGGCGCCGTCGTTGACGTATTTCGGCTTGCCATCGAGCGCGGAGGCGGGGCAGTCGGGCGAGATCGCCAGACGCACGCCTTGCGGGCCGTCGGACAGCACGGCGATCTTTTTCTTTGCCGCCGTCTCGGCCGCGTTGAAGTATTCGTTGGCCCGGCCCGTGACGAGGAACTGGTGGTTCATGTAGGAGCCGCCGAAGGCCGCCATGAAGAAGTTGTCGCACAGTGTGTACTGTTCGGCGATCTGCCACAGGTTCAGGTTTTTCGACGTTTCGCCGTAATGGCCCATCACCAAACCGCCGCTATCGGCCCACGCGGCAAAG
Organism: Janthinobacterium sp. SUN128; assembly: GCF_030587275.1. NCBI lineage: Bacteria > Pseudomonadati > Pseudomonadota > Betaproteobacteria > Burkholderiales > Oxalobacteraceae > Janthinobacterium > Janthinobacterium sp. SUN128. The sequence goes on from NZ_JAPWHY010000001.1 coordinate 472,466, forward strand.
CCGTCGTTCTTGCCGCCGTTGATCTGCATCTGGTTGTTATAGAAGCGGTGTACGAGGTCGCGCGTGATAATGCTCTCGGGCAGGGGCTTGCCGGCCGCGTCGCTCAATTTGTAGGGGGCGTTCGGCAGGCCGGAAATCTGGTCTTCCTTGATCAGGTAATCGATGCCGCCGATATTTTGCTGGTTCGGCACCAGGCCGCCCCAGATTTTCGGCAGGGTAGCCAGCGGCTTGCCGTCGCGGTCCAGCTGCTGCGCCTGTTCGGCCGTGACGGCGGACAGGGGGGCGCTGGTGCCGGGGAAGTTGGCGAACAGGTTGTTGAAGCTGCGGTTTTCCAGGTAGATCACGACCACGTTCTTGACGTGCGCCTTGAGTTTCGCGTCGAGCGAACCTTTGGCGATGGTCTTTCTGGCTGGCGCGGCGTCGGCCAATGCCGGCAGGCTGGCGGCCAGGCCGACTGCGGAAGCAGCCTGGAAAATGCGCCGGCGCGAGGGATTGGCGGGTTGGTCGGCCGGATCGGCTGGCAGGGCGGGGGCGAGGTCCTTCACACATTCTCCTTGGGTGTCTCTATGGGCACGGGCGTTGGCGGCAATCGCCGGCAACGCCCGTGAAGCGGGAAAATTGTATCACCGGCTCCGCGCCCCTGTGAACTATTCAGCCGCTCTTAGAACTGATAACGCACCTTCAGCGACACCTTGCGCGCCGGGCCATACATGCCCGAGTACCACCAGTCCGACACGGAAGCGGTGTACTGCTTGTCGAACAGGTTGGCCACGTTCACGGTGGCAGAGAGCTTGTCGCTGACGTCGTAGCGCGCCATCAGGCTGGCCACCGAGTACGCCTTCTGTTCCCAGTGCAGGGTACTGTTGATCTGCCACGCGTCGATGTCGGAATACACGCGGCTTTGCCAGTTCATGCCGCCGCCGATGGTCAGGCGATTCAGCTCGCCGGGCAGGCGGTACGTGGTCCACAGTTTCACCAGGTGGCGCGGGAAGGTGGTCTGGATCGCCTTGCCCTCCGCATTTTCCGTCTGGCTGTACGACCAGGACGCCGCCACATTCCAGTTTGGCGTGAGGGCGCCCGTCGCTTCCAGGTCGATGCCCTTGGTATCTGCGCCCTTGATGGTGCGGAACGCCGGATCGTTGGAGCCGGGCAGGGTGTGGCCCGGGTCCGTTTCAGCCAGGTTTTTCTGGCGGATCAGATACAGCGCGGCGGACGTGTTCAGGCGGCCATCGAACCAGCCGCTCTTGACGCCCGCTTCATAGGTCTTGCCTTCGCGCGGCGCCAGCAGCTTGCCGTAGCGGTCTTGCGAGGCTTGCGGCTGGTAGATGGTGGAGTAGCTGGCGTAGGCGCTGTGCGTGGCGTCGATGTCGTATACCAGGCCGCCGTATGGCGTGAAGACGCTGCTGTCCGATGCCGGGGATGCGCTGAAAAATTGCGCCTCAGGCGCGTCCGAGATGTAATTTTCGTTGTAGCGCAGTACTTTTGCGCCGGCGATCAGTTTCAGGCGCTCGGAGAGGCTGAGGCGGCTGGCCGCGTAGGCGCTGGCCTGGCGGCGCGTGCTGTCATAGGTGACGAAGGTATTGCCAAACACGGGCGTTGCCATGCGATTCCAGCGGTACAGGTTGACGGGCGCGCCCTGGATGTCCTTGTCGCGGCGGCCATCCGTCGTGCTTTGGAATTCGTTGTAGTCCATGCCCAGCACCAGTTCGTGCTGGCGGCCGAACGCGTTGAACGGTCCGCGCACATTGACGTCCACGCTGTTGACCTGCAACTGGTAGTCGCGGTAGTCGGCGCTCATGCGCAGGCCATCGCCCGTGGCCTGGTCTGCAAAGGCGGTACTCACGTTCATGAACACGGAGCGCTCTTCCTGCGAAGACTGTACGCGGTTGGCCGAGATTTTCAGCTTCCAGTCGTTTGCCAGCGCGTGTTCCAGGGTGGCGAAGAGGTCGGTCGAATTGGTGCCGAAGCGATTCGACTTGGCCGCCGGGCTGAAGGAGCGGGGCAGCTTGGTCATCGCGCCATTGCTGTAGAACAGGGGGAAGCCCAGGTAGGACAAGGATCCGTTCGAGCGCTTGCGCTGGTGCGTGATGCCGGCCGTCAGCTTCGTATCGGCGGACAGGTCCGCTTCGATCACGCCATACACCACTTTCTTGTCGCGGCTGTAGCCGTCGATGATGCCGTCGCCTTCCTCGTACAGTGTCACCAGGCGGCCGCGCACGGTGCGTGCCTCGTTCAGCGGACCCGCGATGTCGGCCATGGCGCGCCGTTCATCGTAGGAACCCAGCTCGCCCTCGACGGACGCCTGGAATTGCGCCGTTGGCTTCTTGCGCACCATGTTGATGGCGCCCGAGGCGTCGCCCGCGCCCGTCATCAGGCCCGAGGCGCCGCGCAGTACTTCGATGCGGTCGTACAGCGCCATGTCGGCCAGGCTTTGCGACGGTATCGCATTGAGGCCCAGGTTTTCCGAATGCGTGCTGACGCCATCGAGCTGGTAGTTGGTAATCGCATAGCCGCGCGAAGTAAAGCCGGAGCGTTCGCTGCCCAGCGAGAACAGGGTGATGCCCGGCGTTTGCGCCATGACTTGCGCGATGGTGTTCAGGCCCTGGTCCTGCATGCGCTGCTGCGTGATGACGCTGACCGACTGCGGCGTTTCCCGGATCGACAGGCCCAGTGGCGTGGCCGTGGCGATCGGCAGGGGGGAGACATACGCGCCCGAGCCTTCGGTGGCGTCCTGCTGCGCCTTGACTGACACTTCCGGCATCATCGACAGCGCTTCGCCGCCCGCCGCGGCATCGGCCGGACGCAGGACAAAGCTGCCGTTGGCGCTGCGCTCGGCCTTCAGGCCCGTGCCGCGCAGCACGCCGTTCAGGGCGGCCAGCACGTCGTGGCGGCCGCTCAAGCCTGCGGACGTCTTGCCGCGCGTCTGTTCCGGCGTAAAACTGAGGATGACCCTGGACTGGCTGGCGACCTGGCGCAGCGCCGCCGCCAGGTCGCCGGCCGGTACCTGGAAATCCTGGATGTTCTGGCTGGCCGCTGGCGCTGCCGCGCTTTCCTGCGCCATGGCTGGCGCCCGGGTGTTCAGCAGCAGGGCCGAACCGATGAAGACGAGTTGGATGGCATACGCCATGCGCTTGATGCGCGGCTTGGAATGAATGGCAGGAGACATGGTTACCTTGTGGTGTAGTCGTCAAAAAGAACGTTGCCTACACAGGTCACGCGAGAATCGAAAGCGGGTACTTTTTTTCGTTGGCGTCAAAATAAATATTCAACGCTGCTGGCGCGCCTCGACCTGCACCCAGTAGCGCGTGCGCAGGCGGATATCGACGGGCAGGGAGTCGGGCAGCGACAGCAGCACGGCGTCCAGGTCGGCCAGCGGGAAGACGCCGGAAATGCGCAGGCCGGCGACGGCATCGTCGCAGCCCAGCAAGCCGTGGCGGTAGCGGCTCAGTTCATGCAGGAAGTCGCGCAGCGGCATGGCGTCGGCCAGCAGCAAGCCCTGGCGCCAGGCCCAGATGTCGGGCGAGACGGCGTGCGCGGGCAAGAGCTGCCGCGCCGTCATGCCGCCGCCCTGGCCTGCACGGATGAGCAGATTGCCATCGCCATGGCGCGGCATCAGCCGGACGGCGCCTTCCTCGACAGACACCAGAGTGCTGCCGCCGGCCTGGCGCACCGAGTAGCGCGTGCCCAGCGCCTGTGCCCGGCCATGCGCGGTTTCGACGAGGAAGGGGCGATAGGGCATGCCCGTTTCGCGGGCGGTGGCGATGAAGACTTCGCCCTGCACCAGTTGCAGCAGGCGCTGCGTGCCGCTAAAGCGGATATTCACGGCGCTGCCGCTGTTCAGGTGCAAACGGCTGCCGTCGGGCAGGGTCAGCTCGCGGCGCTCACCCACGCCCGTGGACAGGTCGGCCAGCGCGGCGCGGGCCATGTCGGGTGCATATTCCGAGCGCGCGCCGAACCAGCCCGTAAGGCCGATGGCCGATACCCACGCCAGCAGTTGCAGGCTGTTGCGGCGCGAGATCGGCGAGGCGAGGCGGGAGCGCTGTGTCAGCGCCTTGCGGCTGGCCTGCGCATCGAGTTCGCGCAAGCCGCCGCTGACGCTTTCGATGTGTTTCCACGCCCGCTCATGGTCGGGATGCGCCTGGCGCCACTGCTGCCAGGCCGTTTTTTCCGCCGGCGTGGTTGCGCCGCTCATCAGGGTGGCCAGCCATTCGGCCGCCTGCATGGCGATCGCCAGGTCGATGGGCTGGCCCTGTGCGTAGACGGTGGCGCCGCGCATGTCAGGACGCGGCAAAATCGGGCACGGCAAAAAAGCACAGCAGATTGGCCTTGCTCAGGTATTTTTTGACGGAATGCGTGGTGGTGCCCAGTTCGGCGGCGATCTCGGCATAGGTCATGCCGTCCAGGTGGGCCAGCAGGAAGGCGGCCCTGGCCTTGGCGGAGAGCTGGTCCAGCGCGCGGTCGACCCGTTGCAGCGATTCGAGCAGGATGGACATCGCTTCCGGCGAAGGCGTGCAGGCTTGCGGCTGGTGCAGCAGTGCGTCGAGGTAGGCCCGTTCGAGCTCTTCGCGCCGGCAGTGATTGGCCAGCAGGCGCTTGGCGATGGTGGCCAGGAAAGGGCGCGGCTGCGCGATCCCGGCGCTGCTGCGCGCAACGAAGATCTTGATGAAGGTATCCTGCGCCAGGTCGCCCGCCAGCCCCGCATCGTGCAGGCGGCGTTTCAGCCAGTGCAGCAGCCAGGAGTGGTGCTCGGCATACAGGGCCTGGAAATCGGATGGCGGGGAAGGGGCGGACAGCATGCGTACAGTTTGGTTTAATCTAAATGAGAATTGTTCTCATAATAGCGTAGCGGCGCGCACCCGGCAATCAGCAAAACGCGGCGTTGCTGAAATGCGACTGCGTGTCCGGACCGCGCGCGGCGGCGGATTTGCGCTGCCGCACGGCAGATGTAAAAGTTTCCTTGGCGCAAGCTTTCATGTGAGAAAATGCGGGCTGTCGATGTGGTGCGGAGCGGAGCGAAAAATGATGTGGATGGTTGGCGGTGCCCTGGTTCTCTTGGTCGCCAGATTCTTATGGTTGGCCTACTTTCACCGGGTCAACGCGATGTCGCGCCAGGCGGAGTTGATGAACTGGCTCGACATCGGCCGGGTGTCGAATGCCGATGGCGGCAAGGATATTCTGTTGGCGAGAAACGAGCGCGGCGCCAGGATCGACTGGCGCACGGGCGAGGTCTGGCTGATGAATCCGAAGGTGGCCGAGCCGTTCGCCGATTTCCTCGCCGTCGAGCGCTGGCTGACTTTGCGCGACATGCCGGCGGCGGACAAGCCGGCCGCAGCTGCGCCTGCACCCGCGGAGCCGGAACCGGAAGCGGCGCCGGATGCTGGCCCCGTGCGCGATACCTTGCCGGCCTTCCAGCAAAAGGTCGATGCTTGCCTGGCCAAGGCGGAGGGCGGCCAGGAGTTGCTGGAAACGAAGCAGGCTTTCGAGGCGGGCAGCGAGCCTTACCTCGAGGCGTCGACGGAACTGAGCAAGACGGCGCTGGAGCTCGAAGTGTCGCCGGCAATGGTGGCCACGTTTCATATCAGCGCGTTTGCCGCCCTGGCCGAAACGGCGGGAGCCGACAAGCTGGAACGAGTGGCGGCCAGCCTGCACGCGGCGGCCAGGCAGATCAGGGCCAGCGTCACCGCGTAAAGGCGGGACAGGGCAGGCATGAATGAAAAAACCGCTGCATCCCTTGCAGGAGTCAGCGGTTTTTATGTATTGGTTGCGGGGACAGGATTTGAACCTGTGACCTTCGGGTTATGAGCCCGACGAGCTGCCAGACTGCTCCACCCCGCATGCGAATTATATACGAGTTTGCTGCATTGCGGGAATGATCTTTGTCAGGCCTGCCGCATCGCTTACTGTTGCTTGAAAATCGTGGCCGTTCCCTGGCGTGTAAACGGCGTGCCCATATGGACTTCCTTGCCGCGCAGTTCGTATGGCAGAAAGGTGATGATTGAATAGCCATCGCGATGGTCGAGCGCTACGGCTATGGCATCTGATTGTTTGCCGGACGAGGGCAGGGGGACGGTGGCGTCATACACGAGGGCGGTTGTCTTGTATTCGCCGTCGACGGCGCCTTGCACCAGGGCTTCCTGTATCAGCTTGATGATGTCGGCCGGCAGTAGCGACATCGCAGCTGTGCTTGCGGGCATGAGGACGAATTTGTCGGTCTGCTTCAGGGCCGCGCCGAGCGGGAGGAAATGGCCTTGCTTCTCAAGTTGTAGCTTGGCCAAAGGAACGACGAACTCTTGCAGATATTCGGTATCCCGCTGCGCCTGGGATTGGGCTTGTGCCGTGGCGGAAAAGCACAGGACGGCAAGCAGGGTGGCAGTGCGGCAGGCTTTCAAGGCGTGGCCCTTGTACATTTAAAGTTTCAATTTAACATGATTGTACAAAATGGGCGAGAATGAAAAAGCCGCTGATCCCTTTGCAAGAATCAGCGGCTTTCATATATTGGTTGCGGGGACAGGATTTGAACCTGTGACCTTCGGGTTATGAGCCCGACGAGCTGCCAGACTGCTCCACCCCGCAGGCGAATTATAGCGGGGTTTGCTGCAATGCGCAATGGCCGGGTTTCAGACCCTGGATTACGCCGCCGCCAGGCGCCACAGCGAGGTGATTTCCTTCGAGCGGGCCGCGTGCAGGCTGTCGGTGGCGTCCTGCGCGCGCGGGTGCGTGGGTTTCACGTCCAGGCGGTCGATGACTTTCAAGCCCGCCTGTTCTATCCATTCGAGCAATTGTGCGCGCGGGCGCAGGCCCAGGTGCTCGGCCAGGTCCGATAAAATCAGCCAGCCTTCGCCGTTTGCTTCCAGGTGCCCGGCCAGGCCGGCGAGGAAACCGCGCAGCATGCGGCTGTCCGGATCGTAGACGGCGTATTCGATCGGCGAGCTTGGGCGCGCAGGCAGCCAGGGCGGATTGCACACGATGAGCGGCGCGCGGCCGGCAGGGAACAGGTCGGTCTGCAGCACGTCGACCTTGTCAAGCAAATCGAGGCGGGCCAGGTTTTCGCGCGCGCAGGACAGGGCGCGCGGGTCCTGGTCGGTGGCGACGATGCGCTGAATGCCGCGCTGCGCCAGTACGGCGGCCAGCACGCCCGTGCCGGTGCCGATATCAAAGGCCAGGCTGGCGCGCGCAGGCAGCGGCGCTTCCGCCACCAGGCCCACGTATTCGCCGCGGATGGGCGCGAACACGCCGTAATGCGGGTGGATGCGCTGGCCCAGGGCTGGCAGTTCCACGCCCGTGCGGCGCCATTCGTGCGCGCCGATCAGGCCCAGCAATTCACGCAGCGAGGCGATAAACGGTTCTTCGCCACGGCCATACGCTTCATTGCACGCCAGTTTCACGTCCGGCGCGCGGCGCAGCGGGATCGTGTAGTCGGCCTCAAAAGGCAGCAGCAGCATGGCCAGGGTACGGGCGCGTTGCGACTGGGCCTGGCGGTGCAAGTGGAAGGCTTCCGTGGCGGACGGTTCGGGTTTCGTCAGCTTGGTGGCCTTGGCCTTCTTGCTCGGTTTGTCGTTCTTGTGGTCGGCGCGCCGCGCCAGCGCCTGCAGCAGCTGGCGCGCGTTCTGGAAGTCGCCGCGCCACAGCATGGCCGTGCCTTCGCAGGCCAGGCGGTAAGCCTGGTCGGCCGTCGTGCGGTCATCGGCGATGACGACGCGCTTGGGCGGCGGCATGCCGCTTTCCGAGCGCCAGCGGGCCGAATGCTCGGCGCCGTTTTCGCTCCAGTGGATCTGCGGATGAACGGTAGGTGAAGAAGTGTCGGACATGGGATTCAATCGATAGAAGGTGGCGCGCGGCATGGTCGCCTGCGCAGGCCGTCTTCCATTATACGTTGCTGACCGTGCTGCTAGCGGTGTCCGTGCCGTATGCGAGTGCCAGCGCGCGGGCGCGCGCCTGCTCTTCCGGCGTGGTTTCCACGGCTTTCCTGTCTGCTTTGGCGGTCTCGGCGGCTTGGTCCGGCTGCACCAGCTTGAGCAAGCGCAAGCTCAGGCTGCCTGCCAGGCCGTCATCCTTGCCGCTGGCGCTGGCGCCATCGGACGTGCCCTGGTAGAGATTGCTTTGCAATTGCTGGCCCAGCAGCTTGAACAGGTCGTGCAGATTGCCGCCGAAATGCGTGGCGGGCAACTCTTTCGCGGGCAACTCTGCGTCATCGGCGGAGGCTGCTTCCTCGGCGGCATTCTGCGTTTGCTCAAGGACGCCCGCGCTGATGCTCGATTGATATTGCACTTCCACTTCGAAGTCGAAGGTCTGGCCATCGGCCGTCGTGATCTTGCCCTTGCCGATGAAATGCGCGTTTTCATCGAGGCTGAAGGCCGCCGCGCGGCTGCTGCCGTTGGCGCCCGAGACGCTGGCGTTGCCACTGCTGAAGCTGGAACCGGCCTGCAGGTCGACGGAATCGAAGGCGACCGTGGCACCGTCGCCGAACAGCTGGCGCGTCATGGTGGAGAGGAAATCCTGCGCCACGTCGACGGTGGCGTTGCCCAGCGCATCGGTCCGCTGCGACAGTCCCTTGGCCGACAGGTCCAGGCCATTCTTTGACAGCGCCACCACGTCCTGCGCCGTGCGCTGCATCAGGGGCGAAGCGGCCAGGCCCGTGGCGCTGCTGCCCGTGCGGGACGGCTGCTGGCCAGCCAGCGTATTCGAGGCGGATTGACGGCTGACAAGGGCGGGGAGCTGGGACATGGTCGGTTCAAATGGAGAGGATAGTCGAATTAACGACAATATCGCCCCATTCTTTAACCATCAGTGGTGGTGCGACCAGCTACCGTCTGCCGATTCCAGGTAGGACTTGACGGCATCGGCCTGGCCCGTGGCGTGACGCTTGAGTTCGCCGCATGCGCAAATGCCCTGGTACGGCTGGATATGCGAGCAGGCGGAGACTTTTTGCAGGTAAACCTGCATGGATTTGTGACATTTTACGCACTTGAAGGTGAGGCTGCGGGCGGCTTTCATGGGGTTCCTTGAACTGTTGCGGGGCGTAGAGTTCCTCTACGCGAAGGCGGCGATTTTAACGCACTCTGGCCATCGTTACACGTTGTTGCATCTGCGCCACGCGCACGTCAACTGAATCCGCGCCATGACGTTGAACGTATATAGGAGGTCGTCTGACCGCCATTGAAGAGGTAGCACCATGGACAAGCATGACAAGGAAAAGCCTGTACAGCCCGCCAAGGAGCTGGTCAGGAAGTGGCTGAAAGCGGAGCTGGAACAGCGCCGGCCCCCGCCCGACCCCGAGCAGATCCGCCGCGAACTGGGCTGGGATATGCTCAGACTGTGCCGGGAGCCGGCCAGCCGCTAGTGACTCAGCGCACCGTCACCACGCTCTTGCCGCCGGATCCAGGCTGCACGAGGATACGGGTGGCGATGCGCTCCGTCATTTCCTGTACGTGCGAGATGACGCCCACCTTGCGGCCCATGGCTTGCAAGCCGTCGAGCGCATCCATGGCCACGCGCAGGGTTTCCGTGTCCAGGCTGCCGAAGCCCTCGTCGATGAACAGCGATTCCACGCGCACCCGGTTCGAGGACAGCGAGGCCAGGCCCAGCGCCAGGGCCAGCGAGACGAGGAACGATTCGCCGCCCGACAGCGAGTGCACGGAGCGCAGCTCGCCGCCCATGTCCTGGTCGCGCACCATCAGGCCCAGCGACGGATTGTTCGGGTTGTCGATGCGTTCGAGCTGGTAGCGGCGCGCCAGGTGGTTCAGGTGTGCATTGGCATAGCCCAGCAGCACTTCCAGCGTGAATTGCTGCGCGTAGTTGCGGAATTTCTTGCCGTCGGCCGAGCCGATCAATTCATTCAGGCTGGCCCAGCGCCGCTCGATGACGGCTTGCGCCTCGATCTGCGCCAGCATCGTTTGCGCGCTGTGGCGCCGCGCGTCGTCCTGCGCGATGGCCAGGCGCAGGCGCGTCGCTTCCTGGTTGGCCGCCTGGCGTTCGGCGCCAAGCGCGTCGAGCGCCGCCTGCAGCGCGGCCTCGTCCGTTTCCAGCGCTTCCGGCGGCTGTTGCACATGCGCCGCCAGTTGCTGCCGGCGCTCGGCCAGCACGGAAACGGCCGCCGTGTGGCGGTCGGCGATCATCTGCAGGGCGTCGCGTTCGGCGCGCATGGCGTCCGGCGCGATGGCCAGGCGCGCGCGCAGCTCGTCGAGCGTGGCGGGCGCATGGCCGGAGTGACGCTGCCGGAACTGCTGCAGCCAGTCGTGCAGGGCGGCGGTGGCGCCGCGTTCCTGTTCATGCATGGCGGCCAGGCGCTGTGCCAGCTGCACGCATGCTTCATCGAGGCGCGTGCGCTGCTGGCCGGCCGACTGCGCCGCCGTTTGCTGCTGTGCCAGCAGCTCCTTGGCCTGCGCGATGGCGCCAGCCAGGCTGTGTTCCACCTCGGCCACGTTCTGGCCCTGCCATAGCGCGTTGCGCTCCGTTTGCAGTGCCGTGCGCTGTTTGTCGGCGGCGGCAAAGGCGGCGTGGGACTCCTGCGCCGCTTGCCGTGCCTTGCCGGCGGCCAGCTGCGCCGCTTCCAGCTGCGCGGCCAGGGTCGCCAGCGCGTGGCCGCGCTGGTCCTGGTCCGCCTGCTGTTTCAGCCATTGCCGGCTTTCCGTTTCGCGCGCCGCGCGGAAGGCGGCGGGGCCGGCGCGCCAGTTGTCCTTCCAGCCTTCGGCGCCTTCCACGTCGGCAAACGCGGCATCGAGCTGCGCCAGCAAGCCGTCAAGCGCGCTGCGCGACGTCTCCACCTTGTCCACGCTGGCCGCCTGTTGCGCTTGCAACTGCGCCAGCCGTGTCTGCGTTTCGGCGACGGCGCTTGTGTAGCGCGCGTGTTCGGCGCCAGCCAGTTCGTGCGCCGCCTGCGCCTGCTCACGCCGCGCGCTGGCCTGGCGCAGCGCCGCCTCCTGCTGCGCCAGCGCCTGCAGGGCTGCCGCATTGGCTGCCAGTTGCTGCACGAACCAGTGCGCACGCTGGTTTTCCGGCGGCAGATGCAGGGTATCGGCATGCGGCTGCCATTGCGCGTGCAGGCTGGCGATGGCGGGCGGCAGGGCCGCCAGTTCGGCATCCGTCTGCGCCTGTTCGCGCGCAGTCGCGGCCAGCGCCGCCCTGTGCGTGGCCAGTTGCTCCAGATTGCTGCGCGCCTGTGCGCGGCAAGCCAGTACGTCATCCTGCAAGCTGGCCAGCATCGCCTGCAAAGCGTGATCGGCGTGGCTGTACGGGTGTTCCAGCGCGCCGCAGACGGGGCAGGGCTGCTCGTCCTGCAAGGTGGCGCGCAGCTGCTCGACGCTGGCCGCGCATGCCGCTTCCGCGCCTTTCAAGGACTTTTCCGCCTGCGCCAGGCTCGCTTCCAGCAGCGCTGTTTGTGCTGCCGCCGCGGCCAGCGCCGCGTTTTCCGTCTGCGCGGCCTGCGCCAGCTGGGCGGCCCTCGCTTGTCCATGCGCCAGCGCCTGCTGCTGGCGCGCCAGCTCCGTCCACGTCTTTTCCGCCGCATTCAACTGGCGCGCATGGTTTTCCAGCTGTCCGCGCTGTTCCTGCAGCAGCTGTCCGTCGATGGCTTGCACGGCGGACAGCGCTTCGCGCCGCTGCCCATCGTGCTCGGCGAGCGTGGCGGCGGCGGCCGTCAATGCGGCTTGCGCCGCGTGGCCCGCGTTGGTTGCCGCGCGCACCAGCTGCGCCGCTTCGGCTGCCTTGGCGTCGGCCGCATCGGCTTGCGCGGCAGCCTGGCCGGCCTGGGCGAACAGCTGGTCCGACAATTGCCACGACGTGGCCAGCGCTTGCCAATGCTGGTGCGATACCAGCCACAGGCGGCCCGTTTCCTGCTCCGCCTGCATGGCGTGCTGGCCCTGCTGCAGATCGTGCAAGGTGGCGCGCGCCGTCTCGTTGGCGTGGTCTGCCGTCATTGCCGCCTCCCTGGCCTGGCGGTGCGCGGGCAAGTGGGCGGCAATGCCGGCATCGAGCGCCTTGGCGGCATCGAGCTGCGGTGCCGCGTCGCGCTGCGCCGCTTCCCTGGCCTGCAAGGCCGCTGCCGCTTGCTGCACGCCGGCAGCCAGTTGCGTTTCGCTGGCCACGGCTTGCGCCGCCTGCGCGCGCGCCGCTTCCAGCGCGGCGCCGCTGCTGGCGATGTCGTTCGCCAAGCGCGCCACGTCATCGACGAAGGGGCGCGCCGGCTGCAGCAATTCCCACTGCGCCAGCGCCGTGCGGCGCTCTTCGGCAGCGGCCCGTTCGGCATCCGCGCCATCGAGCGCCTCTTGCGCCGCCGCTACCTGGCTTTGCAGCTTGTGCGTTTCCTGGTGCCAGCGCTGCTGCAGTTCCAGCACCGCCTTGCGCAAGTCGATGGTTTGCAGGGTGGTCTCGGCCGCGCTGCACAGGACCTCGGTATCGGTACGTTCTTCCGGCGACAAGGGCCGCTGGTCGGCCAGTTTTTCGCCCAGGCGTTCGAGGACCTGCTTTTCCTTTTTTGCCCGCTCGAAGGCGCGCATGGAAATGTCGGTATAGATGCTGCTGCCCGTCAGGGTTTCCAGCAACTCTCCCCGTTCATTGTCTTCCGTCTTGAGGAAGGTGGAAAACTCGTTTTGCGCCAGCAGCACGGCGCGCGTAAACTGGTCGAACGACAGGCCGATGCGCTTTTCGATCTCTTCCTTGACTTCCGTCTTGGTGCCGCCGATGGGCTGCAGCGCTGGCAGCTGGTGCAAGCTCATGGCCGTGGCTTGCAGCGCGCCTTCGGCCTTGGTGCGCGAACGGCGCACGCTCCAGCGCGCGCGGTAGCTGGCGCCATCGTTGCCGACGAAGTCCACTTGCGCGTAGCCGTCCGGCGTGCCGCGCCGCAGCAGGGTGCGGGTATCCTGGGCGTTGACGGTTTCCTTGCCCACGTCGGGCAGGGCGCTGCCCCGGCCCAGTACTTTCAGCAGGCGCGGCGTGGCGTCGTACAGGGCCAGGCACAGGGCATCGAGCAGGGTGCTCTTGCCCGCGCCCGTGGGGCCGCTGATGGCGAACAGGCCGGAAGACGCGAGCGGCTCCTGCTGGAAGTCGACTTCAAATTCGCCGGCCAGCGAGGCCAGGTTCTTGCCGCTGATTTTCAGTATTTTCATGGTTCTTCAGGTGTGCTCAAGCGCCAGGCAGCAGCAGTTCGGCCAGGGCCGACAGTTGTTCGGGCGGCGCGGGCTGGCCGTATTTTTGCAGGTACAGGCGGCGGAAGATGTCGTCGGGCTGCAGCTGGCCCAACTGGTCGAGCGTCATGTTCTCGGGCGCGCTGCTGCGCGCGGCGCTCGATGTTTCGATCTTCGCCAGGCGCACGTGCTTGCCGTCGAGCGCCGTTTCGATGCGCGTGCGCAGGCCCGGTTCCGGCGCATCGAGGCGCACGCGCACTTCCAGGAAGGGCTGCGCTTCCGGTGGCGCTGCGGGCACGTCGAGGGCGGCCAGCTGTTCCAGCACTTCGGCAATCGGCGCCGGCGTGGCGGGCACGCGCAGCAGCGGCACGGCGCGCGGCACCTCGATGGCGCGTACCTCGCGTAATTGCTCGCCGTCGATATCGAGGCACAGCACCTGATGGCGGTAATTCACTTCCGCGAAGGACAGGGGAATCGGGCTGCCGCAGTAGCGGATATGCTGCTGGCCGCCCACGGCCTGCGCCTTGTGCAAATGGCCCAGCGCCGCATACGCGATGGCGGTATCGAAAATCCCCGACGGCAGCATTTCCGTGCCGCCGATGACGATGCGGCGCTCGGAATCGTTCGACATTTCGCCGCCCACCATATGGCAGTGGCCCATGGCGATGATGGCGTGGCCGGGCTGGCGGCGCTCCAGCGCCAGGTCCGCCAGCTGGCGGTACAGCAGGGCGATGCCGCCCAGGTAGGCATCCTGGGTATCGCCGGCCGGCAGTTTCGGCACGTCGCCGGGGCGCAGGAAGGGCACGGCCAGGCACCACGCCTGCACTTGCCCATCGCTGCCGGTGAGCGGCAGCAGCAGGCGTTCCAGGTCGATCTGGCCATCGTCGCCACGCAGCACATGGCCGATCACGTGCGTGCCATGCGCGGCCAGCAGGGGGCCGGGCGCTTCCAGGCGGCCGGCCGAATCGTGGTTGCCGGCGACGACGACCAGCTGCAGCGCTGGCAGGCGCGCGCGCGCCTGCTGCAGGAATACATATAACTGCTTCTGCGAGGCGGCGGAAGGGTTGGCGTTGTCGAACACGTCGCCCGCCACCAGCAGCACGTCGACCTGTTCGGCCACGAGCGTGTCGAGCAGCCAGTCGAGGAAGCGCTGGTGTTCGTAGCCCCGCTCATAATTGTGCAGGGTCTGGCCCAGATGCCAGTCGGAAGTGTGCAGCAGGCGCATGGTGGGGCAAGGGTAGGGAGGACAGGCGCCAATATAGCAGGAATGGCGCCTGTCTCACGCCGTCAGCACGCCTGCGCGATAAGTATTGCGCCCATCCTGTTTCGCCTGATACAGCAGCACGTCGGCCCGCTGCAGCAGCACGGCGGGGGAAATGTCTTCGTCGCGGTAGAAGGCCAGGCCGATGCTGGCGGAAATGCGCACGCTGATGCCATCGAGTTCGAACGGCTGCTGCATGGCGGCGACGATTTTTTCCGCCAGCACGGCCGCGTCGTCGGGCCGGGTGATCTGTTCCATGATGATGGTGAATTCGTCGCCGCCCAGGCGGGCGATGATATCGGTGGCACGCATGGTCTGCGTCAGGCGCTGGGCGAAGGCGCGCAGCAGGGCGTCGCCGGTGCCGTGGCCATGCGTGTCATTGACGGGCTTGAAGCGGTCGATATCCATGTACATGACGGCCATCAGGTGCTGCTGCTGGCGGCTCGCGTGCATGGCGTCGCTGAGTTTTTGCTGGAAGCCGGCGCGGTTCGACAAGCCCGTCAGCGCATCGACCTGGGCCAGCTTCAGCAGGCGCTGTTTTTCGCGCTTTTGCACGGTGATATCCTGGCGCATCACGTGAAAACCCACCACCTGCAGCTTGTCTTCGCCGATCTGCGGGATGTAGATCACTTCCATGCAGCGCTCGATGCCTTCCTTGTCGTCTTCTTCCTCGAAGCTCAGGGTTTCGCCCGCCAGCACGCGTTCGATATACGGCGCCACCGTGCGGTAGCGCGCCTCGCCCACGGTGTCGCGCACGCTTTTGCCCAGCGCCTGCCGGCCCGTCAGGCCGAATTCGCGTTCATAGGCGATGTTCAGGAAGCGGTAGACCTGGTCGGCGTCGATGTAGGCGATCATGGCCGGCAAGGTGTCGGCGATGGTGCGCAGGCGCGCTTCGCTTTCCAGCAGCGCCACTTCCGATTCGCGCAAGGTGGTGATGTCGTCCAGGGTCCCCACGTAGCCTTCGATCCGGTCGTCGATGAGGATGGGGGCAATTTTGACGGAGACCCAGACCAGCCTGCCGTCGCGCTGCAGGCAGCGCAGGGTGGACTGGAACGGCGCGTGGCTGCGCGTGAGCTGCTCCAGCGCCACGTGCATCAGCGGATAGTCGTCCGGGTGCAGGGCGCTGGTCCAGCCGGCGCCCAGGGCGGCGGCGCGCGGCAAGCCCGTGATCGATTCGAAGGTGCGGTTGACGTAGGTGCAGCGGCGCTGGCGGTCCAGGCGCACCAGCCCGAGCGGCGAGGCGTCGTTGACGGCGGCCAGTTCGGCCTGTTTCTGGCGCAGTTCCAGTTCCTGCTGGCGGCGCTGCGAGATATCTTCGGCGATGCACAGGATATGTTCGATCTGCTGGCGCTCGTCGAACACGGGCACGGAGACGGCGCGCAGGTAGCGCAGGCTGCCGTCAGCCAGGCGCAGCGGTTTTTCCGTATGGTCGATGACCCCGCGCTCGGCCAGGATGGCGCGGTCGTCCTCGGCGTCGTGCAGGCCGAAGTCGGGCGGGAAGGCCTGGCAATCGGTCTTGCCGATGACGTCGGCAGCCAGGTGGCCGGTGATATCCTCTGCGGCCTTGTTCCACACTTCCATCTTGCCGAAGTTTTCCGGGCGCGCGCTTTTCACGTAGACCAGCACGGGCAGATGGTCGATCAGCGACTGCAGGAAGCTGCGGTTGTCCTGCAGCGCCAGTTCGTCGTGCTTGCGCGCGCTGATGTCGCGCGAGGTGACGGCCACGCCGTCGGCGATCGGCACCACCTGGTGACGCAGCCAGCGCGTGCCGCCCGAGGCCAGTGGCAGCTCGAATTCATCTTCCAGCGGCTGGCCCGTTTCCATCACCAGCACGAAGCGCTTGAAAAAACGCTCGCCGCGCAGCAGCGGCATCTGCTGCAGCACGCGCTGGCCCAGCAGTTCGGAGCGTGGCTTGCCCAGCATGTCGGCGGCCCGCTCGTTGATGTCGGCGAAAATGAAATCTTCCACCGGCTTGCCCGGCGCGGGGCGCCAGGCTTTCAGCAGCAGCACGGCATCGAGGCTGCCCTGGTGCGCCGCGCGCAGCAAGGCCTGCGTCTCCTTGGCCTGGCGGATGCTGCGGCGCAGGCGCGCGCTCTGGCGCATCAGCAGGGTCGTAAAGCCGGCAATGAGCACGCTGGCGGCAAGCAGCGCGCCGACATAGACCAGGCGGCGGTGTTCGAAGCGCGCCAGGGCGACGGCGCGGTTCACGCCCACCACGGCCAGCAGCGGGTAGCGCGGCAGCTCGTGGTAGCTGTAGATGCGTGACGTCGCGTCGACGGGCGGCTCGATCAGCAGTTCTTCGGGGGCGTGCTGCGGCGGTCCCGGCATGCGGAAGTCGATGCGGTCGCTGAGGATCAATTGCTCGCCGATGCGTCCCACCGTCAGCCCGCTGTCGCGCGCCACCAGCATCAGCGCGCCCTGTTCATCGAGGTTCAGGCGGTCGTAGTCGTCGACAAAATACGTGGGGTCGACGAGGATGACGATGGCGCCGGCGAAGCGGCCTTGGGCATCGTTCAGGCGGCGCGCCAGGCGGATGGTCCAGCGCTTGCTCTCGGCGTCGAGCATGGGCGTGTCGACCAGGGCCGTGTCGGACGCATTCGCGGCCAGCGCCCTGAAAAATGCCTGCGTGGCCAGGTTTTCCGGCAGATAGGCGTGAGCGCTGTCGACCACATTGCCGTGCGCGTCGATGAGGGCGATCGGCAATTCGAGCTTCGATGGCAGCACGCTGTCGAGCAGGCCCTGGCGGCGCGTGAATTCATTCAGGCGCAGGCCGCCGTCCGTTTCCTCGTATTTGAGCTTGAACAGTTGGGTGGCGTGGTCCGTCTGGCGCAGGGTGAAACTGGTATGGTCGGCCAGGGTGCGCGCCAGCGACTGGCTGACGGCCACGGCGTCGCGCACGGCGCTGGCCCGCTCCTGGCCAACCTGGTAAAAGACAGCCGCCCACAGCGCCAGCAGCAAGATGAGCGCGAACAGGGGTACCAGGCTGAGACGGTACAGGCGGCGGGCAAGGCGTTGCAGGGGTCTTGTTATCGCTATCACGGGCGCTTGCAGGCTAGGGTCATGGAAAAGTGGAAGGGCGGCGTGGCGCGCATCATAGCCGAAATATGCTGACCTGCGCGCTGCCTGCGGCCCCAGCGTCTGTTCGTAGTCTGTCGCTGGCCTTATTTTGCGTTAAATCAAGTATCTGTGGTGCCGCGCACGCTAAAAAAAGCACGCCGGCGGCGACACGGGCCGGCGGCGTGGCAGAAAAAGTACAATTGCGCCCCCATCCTCATTAAAATGGGCGCTTCTACCTCCCATATCGAAAGTTGTCATGCAGAGTAAAAAGCCCGACGCGGCAAGACTGGACAAGATCGTGGCCGAAGCGCGCCGCGCCGCCGACCAGCGCGAGAGCGGCTACCGCGAGCGCTCGCTGAAGATGTATCCGTGGGTCTGCGGCCGCTGCATGCGCGAATTTACGCGCGCCAACGTGCAACAGCTGACGGTGCACCACCGCGACCATAACCACGACAACAATCCGCCGGACGGCAGCAACTGGGAGCTGCTGTGCCTGTATTGCCACGACAATGAGCACTCGCGCTACCTGGAAGCGGACCGTGGCGCCGGCCTGCTGTCGGCCGAGGTGGCGCCCGCCACGCACAATCCGTTTGCCGCGCTCGCTGGCCTGATCAAGAAAAAGGACTGAGCGGCCCTTCCGCTTCCCACCCCATGCGCATCTTGCTGACCGAAGACGACCCGCAGCTGGGTCGCGCCACGCAGATCGGCCTGGAACAGGGCGGCTATGCCGTCGACTGGGTCACGAGCGCCGAACACGCGCACACGGCCGTGCGCCTGCACGACTATGGCTGTATTTTGCTCGACCTGGGCTTGCCGGGGCAGGATGGCATGCAGGCGCTGGGCGTGCTGCGTGACAATGGCTATAGCGGCGCCGTGCTGGTCGTCACGGCGCGCGACCAGGTGGGCGAGCGCATCGCCGGGCTCGACGCGGGGGCCGACGACTTTATCGTGAAACCGTTCGACCTCGACGAGCTGGCCGCGCGCATCCGCAGCGCCTGCCGCCGCGCGGCCGGCCGCCTGCGCGAGCACCTCGTGCATGGCGACCTGGTGCTCGATATCGCGGACCGGCAGGTAACGCAAGGGGGATTGCCCGTGACCTTGACGGTGAAGGAATTTCGCATCCTGCAACTGCTGCTGGAGCACGGCGGCCGGGTGCTGAGCCGGGAACAGCTGGAGAAAAACCTGTACAGCTGGGGTGACGAAGTGGAAAGCAATGCCGTGCAAGTGCATATCCACCACCTGCGCAAGAAGCTGGGGCGGGACTTGATACGCACCGTGCATGCGATCGGTTATTGCATCGACAAGCCCAAAGCGGCTTGACACAAAAACGGGCTACCCTGAGGCAGCCCGTTCGATGTTGGCGCTGATGGCGCGTTACGGCATCAGAAATCGACGGTGGCCGACAGCCACAGACGACGGCCGTCCAGGCTGTTGACATAGCGGTTGGCGTAGTTCAATGCCGGTGCGCGGTATGGCTGGTAGTCGACGAAGTCCTTGTTGAGCAGGTTGTACACGGCCGCGTTCAGGGTGACGCGCTTGTTCAGCTGGTAGCTGCTGCCCAGGTGCAACATGGTGTAACCCTTGTAGTCGCCCAGCGCGGCCTTGGCGGCGCGCGTGGAAGCCGAGGTGCCCGGATCGCGGAAGCGTTCGCTGCGGTACTCGGCGCGCAGCCAGCCGTTCCACTCGCGTGAGATATCCCACGACAGGCGCGCATTGACGGCGTGCTTGGGCGTGTCGCTCAGGGGCTTGCCGACGTTGCTGCCACTCTTCTGTTCGCTTTCCGTGTACGTGTAGTTGGCGCTGGCCGACAGGGTCTTGCCCAGCGGGAAGCGCGTGTTCAGCTCGACGCCGCGCGTGACGGCCTCATCCACGTTGACCGACTGGCCGAACGCATCGACGTTGGGCCAGTTGCCGAAGCTGACGCAGCCGGGACGGTTCGGCGAGGGGCGGTAGTCGCAGTTGACGAGGCCCGTGCCCGTCGTGATCTTGTCCTTGAATGTATTGTTGAACAAAGTGCCGCTGGCGGTCCAGCCGGCCAGGTTGTCGAAATATGCGCCGATTTCCGTCGTCGTGCTCGTTTCCGGCTTCAGGTCCGGGCTGCCGACGAGGGGGATCGTGCCCTGGCCGCCAAAACCGTTGATGCCTGGCGACAGTTGCTCCACGCGCGGCGTCTTGTAGCCCTTGCTGACGCCGCCCTTGACGGTCCAGCTTGGCGCTGCGTTCCACACGGCATAGGCGCGGGGGCTGGTCTGGCCGCCGAAGATGCTGTGATCGTCATAACGGGCGCCGACGGTCAGCGCGACGTTGTCCAGCACCTGCCATTCGTCTTCCACGAACAGGGCTTTTTGCGTGAATTCGAATTTCTTTGGCGCCACGCCATCCGTCATTTCCGCTTTCCACCATTGCGCGCCGACGGTGGCCATGTGTTTGCCCAACGGCATGACCAATTTGGTATCGAACACCTGGCTTTCCACTTCCAGGGTGCGCGCGCTGCCAGCGACGGCGCCGGGCGTGCCTGGCGGAATCGTGCGGCCCAGGGTTTCCGTCTTGTTTACCATGTAGCTGCTGTCCAGCGTGCCGAAGCCGAAGCGGCCCGTGTGCGACAGGGTCCACTGGTCGCGCTTGTATTTCTGTTCCGGGCCGTAGCCGCCCTGTACGGTATTGGTGCCGAGCTGGCCCTTCGAATTGTCGTAGGTCTGGCGGCCCGCGTCCGCGTCGAGGATGACGGTATGGTAGCGGTTCGGCGTGAAGGCCAGGCGCGCACCAAAGTTCTCGATGTCCGAGCGCACGGGGTTGGCGCCCATGCTGGCGGGCACTTGCGCGCCGGCCGCGTTGGGGACGCGGATGTCGGCCGCGTCGCGGCGCTGCTTGCTGCCGCGCAGGGACAGGCCCAGCAGGTCGGTGGCGATGGGGCCGCTCAGGTAGAAGCGGCCGCTTTTCACGTCGCCGAAGTCCGACTCTTCCTGCAAGGTGTAGTCGGCCGAGACGGAACCCATCCACTGCTTGCCCACCTTGCGCGTGATGATGTTGATCACGCCGCCCATGGCGTCCGAACCGTACAGGGTCGACATGGGGCCGCGGATGATTTCGATGCGCTCGATGGCGGCCAGCGGCGGCATGAAGCTCGTCTGCGTGCCGCCGAAGCCGTTCGGCGTGACATTGCCGGCCGCGTTCTGGCGGCGTCCGTCGATCAGCACCAGGGTGTAGTCGCTGGGCATGCCGCGGATGCTGATGTTCATGCCGCCCGTCTTGTCGCCCGCCGCGCCCACGTCGATGCCTTCCACGCTTTCCAGCGCCTGCGTCAGGTTGCCGAAGCGCTCCTTCGACAGCTCCTGGCGCGTCAGCACCGTGATCGAGGCTGGCGCCTGCTTGATATCCTGTTCGAAACCGGAGGCGGAGACCACCACTTCCGGCATGCTGGCAGGCGTGCCCGTCTGGGCGTGAGCCGGCAGGCAGGACAGGGCGGCCAAGGCCAGGGCCAGGGTGGTGGGACGCGGCAGGCGCGCGCTGCGGGTGCTGTTGGACATGCAAACTCCTGATGGTGGATGAGTTATTGGTTTTTCTGGTGCAAGCTAATGGGAATCATTGAGGCAATAAGAATCATTTACAATTGCAGCCATGGCTTCCCAAAAAATATTTCGCTCCGGATCTTGCGCAGAAGTTCTTAAGAGATTCTTAACGGCTGGCGGCGGCCTGAAAACCTGGTCGCTGCGGCGCACTTTGCTGGGCGTGCTGCTGGGCCTGACCCTGGCCCTGTGGGTGGGCAGCGCCGCCATCGTGTACGTGGAAGCGCGCCGCGAAAGCCAGGAACTGTTCGACCAGTCGCTGATCGAGACGGGCCACCTGCTGCTGTCGCTGGTGGAAAAGGATGCGCGCCAACACGGCTTGACGGGACCCATCGACGTGCCGCTGCGCGGCCATCCGAATCCCCATCAGTATTTGCTGTTCAAGGTGCGCGACGCGCAGCAGCGCGTGCTGTACCGTAATGACGCGGCGTCCGATATCGCCCTGTCGCGCAGCGCGCCGGACGGCCTGTCCTGGACCCGCATCGGCGGCCAGCGCTGGCGTCTGTTTTCGTTGTGGGACCCGCAGCGCACCCTGCAGCTGCTGGTGGCCGAGCCGACCAGCCACCGCGACGATATCAGCCGCGGCTTCTTTTACCGCATCGCCGTGTTCGGCCTGCTGCTGGTGGCGCTGGCCACCATCGCCATCTGGTGGAGCATCCACCGCGTGTTTCGCGTGCTGCAGGCGTCCGCCGATGAAGTGTCGGCGCGCACGCCTGATGACCTGGCCGACGTCAGGCTGGCTGGCGCACCCACCGAGCTGCATCCGCTGCTGCTGGAAATTAACCGCCTGTTCGGCAGAGTGCGGCAAAGCCGCGACAACGAGCAGCGCTTCACGGCCGATGCGGCGCACGAATTGCGCACGCCGCTGGCCGCCATCAAGACCAATCTGCAAGTGCTGCAGCGGGCCCGCAGCGAGGCTGAACGCGAGGAATTCATTGCAGCCCTGGGCGTCAGCGTGGAGCGCGCCACGCGCCTCGTCAACCAGTTGCTGGCGCTGGCGCAGCTCGACCCGCATTCGGGCGCGGCGGCCGACTTGCGCGCGGGGGACCTGTCCGACCTGCTGGCCGAGCAGGCCGCGCAGTGGCAGGCGCTGGCCGCGACGTACCGGCTGTCGCTGAGCGTGATCATGGCACCGGCGCCCTGTGCGCTGCATGCGGACAGTCTGCAGATGTTGCTGCGCAACCTGGTCGACAATGCGCTGCGCTATACGCCGGCGCCCGGCTGTGTCGTCATCAGCTGCGGCGTGGAGGCGGGGCGCAGCTATTTGCGCGTGGCCGATTCCGGTCCGGGCATCGCCGAGGAACTGCACGCGCGCGCGTTCGAGCGTTTTGTGCGCCTGGGCGGCGGGCAGCTGCCCGGCAGCGGCCTGGGCCTGTCCATCGTGCGCCGCATCGCCGAGCGGCATGGCGCGGACATCATCCTCGGCGCCGGCTTGCAGGGCAGGGGGCTGGCGGTGACGGTCGTGTTTCCATGACGGTCCCGCCAGGACAAGGCGTTCAGGCCGACTTTACAGCGACTTCAGGAACGCCAGCAGCGCGTCGCGGTCCGTCTTCGACAGGTTCTCGAAACGCTGGCGCGCTTTTGTCCCTTCGCCGCCGTGCCACAAGATCGCTTCCGTCAGGCTGCGCGCGCGGCCGTCATGCAGGTAGCCAGCCTTGCCGCCGCCATTGCCCATGACTTTTTCCGTGTAGCCGATGCCCCACAGCGGTGCCGTGCGCCACATGCTGCCTTGCGCCTGGCCTTCCGTGAAGGTATCGGCCAGCTCGGGACCCATGTCGTGCAGCAGCAGGTCGGTGTACGGACGGATGGTCTGGTTGCGCAGTTCCGCAAACAGGTGGCCCGCGCCCGTCTTCATTTCCACCGTGTGGCAGGCAGCGCAGCGCATGCCCTGGAACAGCTTCGAGCCGGCGGAAACCTGCTGCGGGTCGACCTTGAGCTCCTCGATCGGCGCCACGCCTTTCGGGAAACCGCTGGCGATGCTGCGCTGGGCCGGCACGGCCACCAGGGCCAGGTATTGCGTGATCGATTGCAGGTCCGCTTCCGAGATGCCTGGCTGGGCGCCGCCCGCCGCGCAGGCTACCGGCCCCGCCATGCAGGCGCGGTTGCGGTACACGGGCGAAGTGACGGCCATGTCTAGCAGCAGCGCGTCGGCGGCCTGGTGGCGCAAGGTGGCTTTCGAGGCCTTCCAGCCGAAGCGGCCCAGGCGCACGGCGCCCGTCTCTGGTTCATATACATAGTTGGGCAGGCCCTTGACGCCGTCGGCATCCGGCGTGCTGCGGGCGCGCGCCAGGATGTCGGCTTCCGGCACGGCTTCCAGCAAGCCCGCACCGATCATGGGCGGCGCCGCGCGCAGCGAAACGACTTGCGGCACGGGGCCTTCGAAGGCCAGCGTCGGCTTGCGCAGTTCGACCTGCGTGCCGTCGGCCAGGGTGGTCTCGCTCGTCGTGAAACCGCCCACGCTGACGCCGTTGCCCCAGTTTTGCGGCACGCCGGAAGGCGAGACGGCATTCATCTGGATCGCCGTGCCGTATTGCGGGTGCGGCACCTGCTGCCCCGCCGCATTGATGCTGGCGACGCGCACGGCCATCGTGTCGAGGCGCTGGTTCAGGGCCATCGGCGCGGGGCTGCGGCCATTGTTGACGTGGCAGGCGATGCAGGCCGACTGTCCGTAGCGCTGTCCCTGCAGGCCGACGGCGGGCGCGTAACGGTCGTTGCCGCCTTCGTTATGCTCGCCGGTGGTGAAGTTGGTATGCACCAGGCGCCGGCCCTCGACGAAGCGCTGCATGTTCTGCATGCCGATATTGTTGTGCGGCTGCTGGAACATGAAGAGGGCGTTGTCCGAGTAGTTATACGATACGGAACCGAGGCCGCCGGAGAGCGTTTCCTCCGGCAGTGGCACGGAATTGAGGCGCGGCTGCACGCCATACCAGGGCCGCAGTCCCGCGCCCACCACATACGTCCATTCGTACGAGTAGTAGCGGATGCCGCCGGCATCGCCTTTCGACGCCATCGAGGCGGTAGTGGAAAACATCGATGGCGACACTTCGATGATGTCGCCCGCCGTCAGCGCGCGCGCCTTGACGTCCGTGCCATTCGGCATGCCGCCGGCATCGAGGCCGCCATGGCCCGGGTACTCCTTGATCAGCAGTGTGCAGGCGCCATTGATGCCGTTGGCGTTCGTCAGCCTGTCGTTGGCCGGGTAGGCCGTCGGCTTGCAGACGGGGACATTGCGGTCCACCAGTTCGCCGGGCGACATCCAGCCGTAACCCGTCACGCCGGGACGGTCGAAACCGCGGAAGAAGGCCACGCCGCCGGACAGGAAATCGACGGTGGTGTACTGGTTGACGATCAGCGTGGGCTTGGTAACGCCGCGTACCTTGCTGTTGTCGATGATTTCCACGCCCCAGGTGCGGTTCTTGAAGTATTGCGGCACGAAAGTGAGGTAATTGCCCGGCCCCTTGTCTTGCGGCAGGCCCGTGACGGGATCGACCGTTTCATTCGGGCCGTAGCCGATTTCATTCCATTCCTCGCCCCGTTCGCGGCCATGGCGCGCCAGGCCGCGCGCGCCGAAGCGCGTCACCAGGGTACCGTCTGCCAGGGTGAATTGCAGGCTTTCCAGCGGCTGGGCGGCGGCCGGCAGCGGTGTCCAGCCGGTGCCGTTGGCGGGGAATTTCAGGGCCGACGTCGCAGTCGACGGCAGGCTGTTGTCACTGCCCGGCGTCTTGAAGCTCACTTCCAGCAGCGAGTAGCCATACTGCGTGGCGCGCGCCACGCCCTGCAGGCGGATGTAGCGGGCATTGATGCCCAGGTTGAAGAATTCCTCGGTGCCGCCGTGGCCATTCGTCACGTAGCGCACTTGCGACCATTTCTGGCCATCGTCGGAGACCTGCAGCGCGTACTGCTTGCCGTATGCGTTTTCCCACAGCAGTTTCATGTAGCCGACGGGCGTCTTCGCGCCGAAGTCGAACTGGATCCAGGCGCCGTCCTCGAATTTGCTGGCCCAGCGTGTGCCCGTCTTGCCGTCGATCGCCATGGCGGCGGACATGCCGTTGTTTTCCACGGGCGAGGAAGTGGCGGCCACGGGGCGGATATCCATGCCCGGCTGGCCCGGATCGATGGTGACCGGGGGCGGTTCGGTGACGGGCGGCGTCACGGGCGGCAGCACGGGCGTACCCGAAAATGCCTGGATTTCAAAGATGGAGTAGCCATACTGACCCGCGCGTTTGACGCCCTGCATGCGCAGGTAGCGGCCTTGCGCGTCGAACCCCGTGATGTCCTCTATGCCCCCCTTGCTGTCGCTGACGTTCTGGATGGTGGTCCAGTGCGTATTGTCGTCCGATACCTGCAGCAGGTAGGCGCTGGCGTGCGCGTTTTCCCAGGCGATATGCACGCGGGTAATGCGCTGCGAGGCGCCGAAATCGAGGGTCAGATATTCGTTG
Organism: Janthinobacterium sp. SUN128; assembly: GCF_030587275.1. NCBI lineage: Bacteria > Pseudomonadati > Pseudomonadota > Betaproteobacteria > Burkholderiales > Oxalobacteraceae > Janthinobacterium > Janthinobacterium sp. SUN128. The sequence continues at coordinate 497,910 of NZ_JAPWHY010000001.1, forward strand.
TCCGTAAAGCCGCTGCCCCAGCGCGTGCTGTCGTTGCGGTCGATGGCGGCGCTGGCCGACAGGTCGCCCCGTTCCGCCGAGCTGGCCGTGGCGGCGACGGGCGTCAGCGCCGTTTCCGCCGACGTTTGCGCCAGCAGCCGCTGCGCCGTGGCGGGCGTGGCCGGGTTGTCGCCGCCACCGCCGCCGCACGCGGCCAGCAGCAGGGCCAGGGCCAGCGGCAAGCGCCGCCTGGAAAAGTGGATAAAGCCGGCCGGGTGCTGCCGGGGCCGAAGCAGGGATGTGTGCATGCTATCTTCCTTGTTTTTATTGATTATGCAAGATTGGTCAGAATGGACGTCTCCGCATCCCCGTCGATGGTGTTGCGCATGCTCCACCGTCACGGCAGCGCCTTGCGGCCAGGGGGCGGCAAGGAAGGACATGGCGGACAAAGATGGGGGGAGCAGTTTTAATTGCTGTATGGCAATAATTTTCTTAAGTTATAGAAGCGCATGAGGCATGTCAAGCGGTCTCGTGGACTTGTCATCAACTGTTCATGTCGCCCGGGTTTTTTGCACTATGCTGGTGCGCAAGATGAATAATAATGGGCGATAGCATGAATAAAATTCAGCAAGAAATGCGTGGCGCGCGACGGGAATGCGGTATCTTCCTGAAATGCCTGCCGACTGCGCGTCCCCTTTTTTGAGGAAGAACTGACCTTGCCGATTCCGCCCGCCATACCGATACTCCCGCCGCTCTCGCTGCCCGCCGCGCGCGCCTTGCACCTGGCCGCGCAGGGCTTGCTGCAGGCGCGCCGCAGGAAAGCCGTCAAGGCCGATGTGCTGGCCGCCGTGCGGCAGATGGGCGTGCTGCAGATCGACACCATCCACGTGGTGGCGCGCAGCCCGTATCTGGTGCTGTGGAGCCGGCTGGGCGACTATCCGCAGCCATGGCTGGAGCAATTGCTGGCCGAGGGCGCGCTGTTCGAATACTGGGCGCATGAAGCCTGCTTCGTGCCCATCGAAGACTATGGCCTGTACCGCCACCGCATGCTGGACCCGGCCGCCATGGGCTGGAAATACTCCGTCAAATGGATGGCCGAGCAGGGCGAGGCCGTGGCCTCGGTGCTCGAACATATCCGCGCCAACGGCGCCGCGCGCTCCGCCGATTTCGAGCGCACGGATGGCCAGGCGGGCGGCTGGTGGAGCTGGAAGCCGGAAAAGCGCTCGCTCGAAGTGCTATTTACCTCGGGCGTGCTGATGATCGCCAAGCGCCACAATTTCCAGCGCTATTACGACCTGGCCGAACGCGTTTTGCCGGGTTGGCACGACGGCTTGCTGCCGCCCGAAGAGCAGGTGCGCCGGCGCCTGCTGCTGGCCAGCGTGAAGGCGCTGGGGCTGGCGCGGGCCAGCTGGATCAGCGACTACTTCCGCACCAAACAAGCGCGCGCCAGCCTGGCGCACGATCTGCAGGCGCTGGTGGACGAAGGCGCGCTGCTGCGCTGCACGGTAGCCGGCTGGGATGACGCCGTGTACGTGCATGCCGAGCATGGGGACTTGCTGCGCGCGGCGGCTGCGGGCAAGCTGGCGCCCAGCCTGACGACGATCTTGTCGCCGTTCGACCCCGTCGTGTGGGACCGGCGCCGCGCCCTGGAATTGTTCGGCTTTGACTACCGGCTCGAATGCTACACGCCGGCCGAGAAGCGCCGGTATGGCTACTTCACCCTGCCGATCTTGCGGCGCGGCGCGCTGGTGGGGCGCCTGGACGCCAAGGCGCACCGCGCGCAGGGGCGCTTCGAGATCAAGTCGCTGGTGCTGGAAGAGGGCGTGCGCCTCAGCTCCCGCCTGGTGCAGGACGTGGCTGGCGCCGTGCAGCGGCTGGCGCTCTGGCATGCCTGCCCGCAGGTCGAGATAGCCCAGGCGCAGCCGGCGGCTTTCGGTGTGCAGCTGGCCGAGGCCCTGCACGACGGCGGCGCTGCCGCAAGGCGGGCCGCATGATGCTGCCGCCGGCTCCTCCCCAGCTGCTCGACGCGGATGGCGTTCCCTGCTTTGGCCGCTACACGGGCCAATTGAGCGCCTTCGACTGGGTGGCGCTGGCGCCGCCGCATGCGCGCGGCGCCCTCTGGCGCCTGTTCCACCACAAGCGCTGGCACTATGTGGCCCTGTCCACGCCGACCCTGTTCTGCGGCGTGGCCATCGTCGACCTGGGCTGGACCAGCACGGCCTTCGCGTATGCCTTCGACCGCCACAAGGGCAAGATCGTGGCAAGCTTTTCGCAGGATGGCATTCCCGGCCTGTGCGCGTCGGTGGCGCCGCATGCGGGCGCCAGCAGCCGTTTCCGGTTCTTCTCGCAAAAAATCAGCATCGAAGCCCAGCCGCAGCAGCGCTACCGATTGCGGCTCGATTGCGGCCATTTCGGCATCGATGCGGAATTCGGCCCGCCCGTGGCCCCCACCTTGCTGGCCGTGGGACCCGTGGGCGAGGGCGGCAGCGTGCACGCCACGCAAAAGTCGGGCGGCTTGCCCTTGTGGGGCACGGTGCGTTGCGGCGCCATGGGCTACAGCTTGGACGATGGCGTGGCCAGCTTCGATTATTCGAACGGCTTGCTGGCGCGCGAAACGGAATGGCGCTGGGCCTCGGCGCACAGTCTGGACCTGGGTTTCAACCTGCAGGCTGGTTATTTCGGCGCGCATGAAAATGCGCTGTGGCTCGATGGCCAGCTGTATGCCCTGGGCCGCGCGCATTTCGACTTCAATCCCGACAATCCGCTGGCGCCGTGGCATGTATGGACGGACGACGATCTGCTGGACCTGCACTTCAAGCCCGAGGGCGCGCGGCGCGAGGATAAAAACCTGTGGATCGCCGCCAGCCGCTACATCCAGCCGATCGGCACTTTCAGCGGCTGGGTGCGCACCAGCGCGGAGTCTCCCAAGCGCATCGTGGCGCAGCTGGCCGGGGTAACGGAAAGCCACCGCTCGCGCTGGTAGGCGCACTGTTTTTTTGCGAAACGCGCGACAAGGTCAAGTTTTTTTGGCAAGGCATCCTATACACTGGGCGTAGCCGCTCCGGCAATCCATGAGGCCAGAACATGAGTATCCGTAATCTCGACAAGCTGTTCAAGCCGGCCTCGGTGGCCCTGATCGGCGCCACGGCGCGCGAACGCAAGCTGGGCGCCATCGCCCTGTACAACCTGCTGGGCGGCGGCTACCAGGGAGAGATTTGGCCCGTCAATCCCAAGTACGACGAGCTGATGGGCTTGAAATGCTACCGCAAGCTGGCGCAGCTGCCCAAGGCGCCGGACCTGGCCATCATCTGCACGCCGCCCGCCACCATCACGGCCCTGATCCGCGAACTGGGCGCGCTGGGCACGCGCGCGGCCATCGTCATGACGTCCGGCCTCGACCCCGTGCGCGAGCAGTCGCTGCGCCTGGCCATGCTGAAGGCGGCCAAGCCGCACCTGCTGCGCATCCTGGGCCCCAACAGCATGGGCCTGCTGGTGCCGAAACTGGGCTTGAACGCCAGCTTCGCCCATGTCGGCGCCACCAGCGGCAAGATCGCCTTCGTGTCGCAGTCGGGCGCGCTGGTGTCGGGCGTGCTCGACTGGGCCAACGCGCACGGCGTGGGCTTTTCCAAGTTCATTTCGCTGGGCGCCAGCTACGATATCGATTTCGGCGACCTGCTCGACTACCTGGCCGGCGACATCGACACGGCCGCCATCCTGCTGTACATGGAAGACATCCAGGCGGCGCGCAAATTCATGTCGGCGGCGCGGGCGGCCGCGCGCAGCAAGCCCGTCATCGTCCTGAAAGCGGGGCGCGAGGCGGAAGGCGCTGCCATGGCGGCCTGGCATACGGGCGCGCTGGCCGGTTCCGACGCCGTGTACGACGCGGCCATCCGCCGCGCCGGCATGCTGCGCGTGTATTCGGCCGAAGAGCTCTTCGACGCCGTGGAAACGCTCACGCATATCCGCTCCCAGCGCGGCGAGCGCCTGGCGATTTTGTGCAATGGCGGCGGCCTGGGCGTGATGGCCACCGATGCGCTGGTGAGCAGCGGCGGCAAGCTGGCCGAACTGTCGCCCGATACCGTCATCGCGCTGGAAAAGGCGCTGCCACGGGGCTGGTCGCACGACAACCCCGTGGGCTTGCCCGGCGACGCGGCCGTGCAGCGCTATGCCGACGCCATCAAGCCGCTGCTCGACGAGCCGCAGGCGGACGCCTTGCTGCTGCTGCACGCGCCCACGGCCATGGTCTCGTCGATCGACATCGCCGAAGCCGTCACGCCGCTGATCAAGGCCACCTCGCGCACGGTGCTGTCGTGCCTGCTGGGCGGCACCACCGTGGCGCCTGCGCGCCAGGTGTTCAACCGGGCCGGCATTCCCACCTACGACACGCCGGAAAAAGCCGTGCATGGCTTCATGCAGATCGTGCAATACCGGCGCAACCAGGAAACCCTGATGCAGGTGCCGGCGCAGCTGCCCATGTCGGCCACGCCGCGCCGCGCGCGCGTGCGCGAAATCGTCGCCGCGGCGCTGGCGGCCGGCCAGACGGTGCTGGGCGAATGCCGCTCGAAGGAAATCCTGGCCGCCTACGGCATTCCCGTCGCCACCACGCGCATGGCGGCCGACGTGGAAGAGGCGCTGGCCGTGGCGGCCGACATCGGCTATCCCGTCGCGCTGAAAATCCACTCGCCCGACATCGCCCACAAATCCGACGTGGGCGGCGTGGCGCTCGACCTGGACACGCCCGACATCCTGCGCACGGCCGCCGCCGCCATGCTCAAGCGCGTGCGCCGCATGCGTCCCGACGCGCTGATCGACGGTTTTACCGTGCAGCAGATGGCGCGCCGGCCGCAGTCGCATGAATTGATCGTCGGCGTCACCACGGACGCCGCCTTCGGCCCCGTGATATTGGTGGGGCAGGGCGGCATCGCCGTGGAAGTGACGGCCGACCACGCCATTGGCTTGCCGCCCCTGAACATGGTGCTGGCGCGCGACATGTTGGCGCGCACGCGCGTGTCGAAACTGCTGGCCGGCTACCGCAACCAGCCGCCGGCCGACATCGACGCCATCTGCTACACCCTGATCCAGGTGGCCGAACTGGTGGCCGACATCGGCGAGCTGGCCGAACTCGACATCAACCCGCTGGTGGCCGATGCGGATGGCGTGATCGCCCTCGATGCGCGCATCCGCCTGCAGCCGGGCCAGCAGCGCGACCGCCTGGCCATCCGCCCGTATCCGCAGGAACTGGAAGAGCAGGTGACGTGGATGGACCAGCCGATTCTGCTGCGCCCCATCCGCCCCGAGGACGCGCCGCAGCACATGGATTTGTTCCACGCGCTGGACCCGGACGATGTGCGCCTGCGCTTTTTCACGTCCATGCGCGAATTGCCCGTGTCGCAGCTGGCGCGCCTGACGCAGATCGATTACGACCGCGCCATGGCCTTCATCGCCACGCACACGGGACCGGACGGCAAGCCGGAAACCCTGGGCGTGGTGCGCGCCGTGGCGGACCCGGACAATATCCACGCCGATTTCGCCATCGCCGTGCGCTCGGCCCTGAAGGGCAAGGGACTGGGACACATCCTGTTTGAAAAGCTCGTCGACTACTTCCGCAGCCGGGGCACGGAAGCGCTGGTGGGCGAGGCGATGGCGCGCAACAAGGGCATGCAGCGGCTGGTGAAGAGCTTTGGCGGCGAAGTCACGCCGTCGGAAGAGCCTGGCGTCGTCAATCTGCATATCGGCCTGCGCGCGCCGTAAAAGAAAGCGCGGCTGGCCAGCCGCGGGTTTGTGCAGGATCAAACCCGTCCCTGTCGGTAGTCTTTACACTTTCACTTCCAGGATGACATATCCAGCGCGTTTTCGGGAGTGAGTGCATGCTTACTGCAACATATATATTGGTTTCCCTGTCGGTGGAACAGGCCAGCATCCGCATGAGTTTGTTGGCTTTTCAGAAGTACATGCATGTGCAGCTGCGCCAGCAAAGCAGGCTGAGCCTGGCGCAGCTGCAGTATGCGGGCGACTGGCTGAACCGGCTGTATCAGGGGGGCTACTGGCGCAAGGTGGAGATGTATCTGATCCCCGCCATCCGCCAGGCCGCGCCGCATGCCGATGGTCTGTTGAATGAAATCAACGGCTTGAACCACGCGGCGCTGGAAAGCATCAATGTGGTGCAGCAGCGCGCGGGCGCCGCCATCGACCATTCCGAATTGCAGGCCGAACAGCTGTGCGCCGCCATCGACGCCTTTTGCGCAGCCTTGCTGCAGCGGCTGGAAAAAGAAGAGCGCGAACTGTTCGCCCTGGCGCGCAAGGTCATCGTCGGCGAGGCGTGGTTTGCCATCGCCTACCAGTTCCTCGCCCACGATGCGCGCGCGCAGGAAGCGCGCCGTGGCAAGGCGCAAGTGCTGCCCTTTGTTTTGCCAGCGCCTTGGCCAGCACCCTTGCCGGCAGCCGGCGACAGCGCTGAAACGGCAGCGGATGGCGCACAGTCCGCGCCGGCCGTGCCGCCACCGCCGCTGCGCGCGCAGGCTTGAGCGGGTAGCGAGCGCACACCCCGCCGGGCGGCGTCCGCAGGAGGGGCGTTTTTGTGATGCTGACTGGCGCGCCGCCATAGGGGAAAATCCAGGGAAAAGATTCGCTTTATTCATTTGATAACTTGTTCAGCCCTGTCCGATGCAATACCCCGGGCTTTGTTATGATGGTGGTTTTGATCCACGCGAAACCCGTCATGTTCGAATTTCTCTTCAAGCGTTCTGCCAGCAAGACTGCCGTCCCCGATCCTGTCGTGGCAGAACAGGCCGCCGCCTCGGCGCAGAGCGCATCGCGCCGCGCCGAACAGGTTGCGCGTGCCCATGCCGTGGCCGGCGACGAAGCCGCCGCCTTAGAATTCATCCTGTCCAGCGAATTTGCCGATGCCCGATTGATCGCGGCCGAACACGTCCATGCCTTGCCCCTGCTGGAAAAAGTCCACCAGGCCATGCGCAACACGGACCGACGCGTGGCCAAGCTGATGCAGGGTCGCATCGACCTGATCCGCCACCAGGCCGCCGAGACGCAGCGCGCCCAGGCCAGCATCGACACGGCCCAGCGCCTGTTGAACGATGAAAAGCTGAGCCCGAACCAGGTCGCCGAGCTGGATCGCCAATGGCAAGTCATCAAGGCCACGCCGGAACTGGCGACCGCCTTCGCCGGCGCGCGCGCCGCCCTGGCCGCCCGCCTGGAAGCGCAAGTGGTACTGCAGCGCGCCGTGATCGATGCCGTCGCCGCCGCGCGCGCGCTGGCCAGCAATGGCCAGTCCGCCGGCGACCTGGCGCAGGCGCTGGCCCGTCTGGATGCGGAACATGCGCAGCATGCGCAATCGCCCGAGCGCGCTTCCTTGCCGAAACACCTGGAAAACGATTTCAGCCAGGCGCGCGAACAGGCGCAATCCGCCTTGCAAGCCTTGCAGCAACACCAGGCCGTGTTCGATGCGCGCCAGGCCGCGCTGGCGGAATGGCAGGCGCAGGATGCCGCCGCACTCGACGTGGATACCCTGAAGCGTGCGTGGCAAGCCCTGCCGCGCCTGCCCGAGTCGCCCTTGTCCGACAGCCTGCAGCAGCAATTTGCGGCCGTGCTGGCCAGCGCACCGGCGCCCGTGCAGGCGGCAGCGCCAGAGGCCGCAGCGGCCCATGCCGAGCCCGCTCCGCGCAAGCCGCGCCAGGAACACGCGCCCGTGTCGAAAGAAGCGACGGAGCAATTCTTTAAAGTACTCGACGCCATGGAAGCAGCCCTGCAGGATGGCTTGTTGCATGTGGCTTCCGAGCATGACAAGACCTTGCGCGATAGCAAGCACGGCCGGCTGACGCCTGCGCAGGCGGACCGCCTGGCCCACGTACGCGGTGAGTTCAAGCGCCTGGCCGACTGGGCGCGCTGGGGCGGCAACGTCTCGCGCGAGGAGCTGGTCAAAGCGGGCGAGGAATTGCCGGCGCAAGAACTCCCAATGGCAGAGCTGGCCAAGAAAGTAGGCAGCCTGCGCGAGCGCTGGAAGTCGCTCGACACCCTGTCCGGCCCGGCGCCCAAATCCCTGTGGGAACGTTTTGACGCGGCCTGCAGCCTCGCGTATGCGCCGGCGGCCCAGCATTTCAAGCAATTGGCCGAAGAGCGCCACGGCAATGCGGCCAAGGCCCAGGAACTGATCGCGGAAACAGCGGCCCTGGCTGCCGAAGAGAGCACCGACTGGAAACACGTCGCCTCCGCCTCGCAGCGCCTGCGCCAGGCGTGGACGCGCCTGGGCACCATCGACCGCAAGGAAAAGAAACGCCTGGATACGGAGTTCGGCGCCGCGCTGGACGCCCTGTCGAAGCCGCTGGACACGCAGCGCCAGATCGAGACGGCGCGCCGCGAACAATTGATCGTCGAAGTGGGCTTGCTCAAGCCATCGGAGCGCAACACGGTCGACATGCTCAAAGCATTGCAGGATAAATGGCAGGAACTGGCGAAAGCCCTGCCGCTGGAACGCCGCGCGGAACAGGCGCTGTGGCAGCGCTTCCGCGCCGCCTGCGACGATATCTTCGCCAAGCGCAAGGAAACGGCCCACGCGGCCGATCACGAGCGCCGCGAACACCTGCATGCGCGCGAAGCGCTGTGCGCCGCGCTGGAAACGGCCGTCGTGCCGGATGGCGACGACAAGTCCCGCACGGCCTTCATCAATCACTTGCTGCGCGACACGCGCGCCGCCTGGAACGCTACCGGTCCCGTGCCGCGCGCCAGCGAAGCGAAGATCGAGCAGCGCTACCACGCGGCCGTGGCTGGCGTGCAAGCGCAAGCGGACGCCATCGCCGAGCGCGCCGGTGCGGCGCAGGCCAACGCCTTGCGCGACAAGCTGCGCCTTGTGCAGGCGCTGGAAGCCACGCTGGCTGAGGGCGATGCCGGCGCCGATGCTGCCACCTGGTCCGAACGCTGGAGCGCCTTGCCGCCGCTCGACACGCAATACGAACGCAGCCTGCAGCAGCGCTTTGCCGCCGCCCAGGCCGCGCTGGGCGAGGGTGCCGCCGCCTACGTGCAGCAATTGCAGGCCAACGAGGCCCGCTTGCTCGAGGAAGTCTTGCGCCTGGAAATCGTCGCCGGCGTCGACAGCGGCGCCGAATTTGCCCGCGACCGCCTGAAGATGCAGGTGGAAGTGTTGCAATCGTCGCTGAAATCGGGCCAGAAGCCGCTCACGCAAGTGTCGCAGCTGATGCAGCTGTGCGCGATTCCCGCCGCCACCGATGCGCGCACGGCCAGCCGCATCGAAACCCTGCTGCGCCGCATCGGAGGGCATGCCAAATGAGTACCAGTGTCCGCGTCCAGCACGCCGATTTTGACTTGAGTCAAGAAATCGCACAATTGCGCGCAGGCAACCCCAAGGTGGGCGCCGTCGTCGGCTTTGTCGGCACGGTGCGCGACATGAACGAGGGACTGGACGTGGCCGCCATGGAGCTCGAACACTATCCGGGCATGACGGAGAAATCCATCGAGGCCATCGTCGAGCAGGCGCGCGGCCGCTGGCCCTTGTCCGGTGCGCTGGTGATCCACCGCGTGGGCCCCTTGCTGCCGCAGGAGCAGATCGTGCTGGTGGCGGTCTCGTCCGCCCACCGGGGCGAGGCCTTTGCCGCCTGCGAGTTCATCATCGACTACCTGAAGACGGAAGCGCCGTTCTGGAAGAAGGAAGACACGCCCGAAGGGGCGCGCTGGGTCGATGCGCGCGATAGCGACGAGACGGCGCTGGACAAGTGGACGGTAAAAGCAAGCACCATTTGAATCGTATCTGTCGCGCACGCTAGCATTTGCCCAAATGCAGCGGTTTTCTGCTTTGTGTATGCTTGAAAAGTACTGCCTCACCCCAATTTGGTTAACAACTAATTAACCGGGAGCGCTTTTCATGCGACAAGACAAACTCACTACCAAATTACAGGAAGCCCTGGCCGATGCGCAAAGCTTGGCCGTGGGCAACGACAACCCCTATATCGAACCAGTCCACCTGCTGACGGCCCTGTTGAACCAGGACGACGGCGGCGCCCGCTCGCTCTTGCAGCGGGCTGGCGTCAACGTGGGCGGCCTGTCCAAGGCCCTGGGCGCCTCGATCGAACGCTTGCCGAAGGTATCGGGCACGGGCGGCGACGTGCAGGTCAGCCGCGAATTCGTGGCCTTGCTGAATCTGGCCGACAAGGAATCGCAAAAGGCTGGCGACCAGTTCGTGTCCAGCGAAATGGTCTTGCTGGCCATGACGGATGACAAGTCCGACTGCGGCAAGCTGGCGCGCGAAAACGGCCTGACCCGCAAGGCCCTGGAAGCGGCCATCGAGGCCGTGCGCGGCGGCAACAAGGTCGACTCGCAAGAGGCCGAAGGCCAGCGCGAAGCCCTGAAAAAATACACGCTGGACCTGACGGAGCGGGCACGCAAGGGCAAGCTCGACCCTGTCATCGGCCGCGACGATGAAATCCGCCGCACCATCCAGATCCTGCAGCGCCGCAGCAAGAACAATCCCGTGCTGATCGGCGAACCGGGCGTGGGCAAGACGGCCATCGTTGAAGGCCTGGCGCAGCGCATCGTCAATGGCGAAGTGCCGGAATCGCTGAAAGGCAAGCGCGTACTGTCGCTGGACATGGCGGCCTTGCTGGCTGGCGCGAAATTCCGCGGCGAATTCGAGGAACGCCTGAAATCCGTGCTGAAGGAATTGGCCATGGATGAAGGGCAAACCATCGTTTTCATCGACGAGATGCACACCATGGTGGGCGCGGGCAAGGCCGAAGGCGCGATGGACGCCGGCAATATGCTGAAACCGGCGCTGGCGCGCGGCGAGCTGCACTGCGTGGGCGCGACCACCCTCGACGAGTACCGCAAGTACATCGAGAAGGATGCGGCGCTGGAACGCCGTTTCCAGAAAGTGCTCGTCGACGAGCCGACCGTGGAAGCGACGATCGCCATCCTGCGCGGCTTGCAGGACAAATACGCGCTGCATCACAAGGTGGAAATCACGGACGCGGCCATCATCGCCGCCGCCGAGCTGTCGCACCGCTACATCACGGACCGCTTCCTGCCCGACAAGGCGATCGACCTGATCGATGAAGCGGCGGCGAAGATCAAGATCGAGATCGATTCCAAGCCGGAAGTGATGGACAAGCTGGAACGCCGTTTGATCCAGCTGAAGATCGAGCGCGAAGCCGTCAAGAAGGAAAAGGACGAAGCATCGTTGCGCCGCCTGGGCCTGATCGAGGAAGAGATCGTCAAGCTGCAGCGCGAGTACAACGACTTCGAGGAAATCCTGAAGGCGGAAAAAGCCGTGGTGCAGGGCAGCACGCACATCAAGGAAGAGATCGAACAAGTCAAGCTGCAGATGGAGCAGGCCACGCGTGAGAGCAACTGGCAGAAAGTGTCGGAGCTGCAATACGGCAAGCTGCCGCAGCTGGAAGCCCAGCTCAAGCAGGCTGACAGCGGCATCCCGAAACTCGATCCCGACCAGCCGAAGCTGCTGCGCACGGAAGTGGGCGCCGAGGAAATCGCCGAAGTGGTGTCGCGCGCGACGGGCATTCCCGTGTCGCGCATGATGCAGGGCGAGCGCGACAAGCTGCTGCACATCGAAGAGAAGCTGCATGAGCGCGTCGTGGGCCAGGATGAGGCGATCACGGCCGTGGCTGACGCCATCCGCCGTTCGCGCGCCGGCCTCTCCGACCCGAACCGTCCGTATGGTTCCTTCATGTTCCTGGGGCCGACTGGCGTGGGCAAGACCGAGCTGAGCAAGGCGCTGGCCACCTTCCTGTTCGATACGGAAGAATCGATGATCCGCATCGACATGAGCGAGTTCATGGAGAAGCATTCCGTGGCCCGCTTGATCGGCGCGCCGCCCGGCTACGTGGGCTACGACGAGGGCGGCTACCTGACGGAAGCCGTGCGCCGCAAGCCGTACAGCGTGATCCTGCTCGACGAAGTGGAAAAGGCGCATGCCGACGTCTTCAACGTGCTGCTGCAAGTGCTCGACGATGGACGCATGACGGATGGCCAGGGCCGCACGGTGGACTTCAAGAATACCGTCATCATCATGACCTCGAACCTGGGTTCGCATAAGATCCAGGCCATGGAAAGCGATGATCCCGGTGTCGTGAAGCTGGCCGTGATGGCCGAGGTACGTTCGCACTTCCGTCCCGAGTTCGTCAACCGTATCGACGAAATCGTCGTGTTCCACGGTCTCGACGAGAAAAACATCGGCGCGATCGCGAAGATCCAGCTGAAGATCCTCGAAGAGCGTCTGGCGCGCATGGACATGCAGCTGAGTCTGACGGACGCGGCCTTGCAGCAAATCGCCGAAGCGGGCTACGACCCGGTATATGGCGCCCGTCCGCTGAAGCGGGCGATCCAGCAGCAGATCGAAAATCCGCTGTCGAAGCTGATCCTGGAAGGCAAGTTTGGCCCGAAAGACGAGATCCGCATCGACGCCCAGAACGGCAACCTGGTATTTACGGGGGCGCAAGTGGGGCTGGACAAGGTGTAATGTTGACCCCAGCGGCGAAAGGCTGGGGTCGGACCCTGAGGGGCCGACCCCGGTCTTTGCTTTTGGGTTGAATCTTAGCAAGGGCGCGATCAGGCTAGACCTGATCGCGCCCTTCTTGCTATCATCGGCACTATTTTCTGACTAATTCCGGAGGCGGTACGATGGCAAACACATGGCAAGCAGGGCGGCGCATTGGAGTGGGATTGACCTTGGCGGCAGCCGTGCTGGCATTGCCTGCGCATGCCCAGGAAGAAAAAGTCCTGAACATCTATAACTGGTCGGACTATATCGGCGACGATACGATCAAGAATTTTGAGAAGGAAACGGGCATCAAGGTTCGCTACGACGTTTTCGACAATAACGAAATCCTCAATGCGAAACTGGTGGCGGGCAAGTCCGGCTACGACATCGTCGTGCCGACGGCCCAGTGGGCGCGCCTGCAGATCGATGCGGGCTTGCTGCGCAAGCTCGACAAGAGCAAGCTGACGAACCTGGGCAACCTGGACCCGAACCTGCAGGCCAAGCTGTCGAAGATCGACCCGAACAACGATTACCTGGTCGACTGGCTGTGGGGCTACACGACGGTGGGCATCAACGTCAACAAGGTCAAGGCCGCGCTGGGCGGCATGCCCATGCCGGACAATGCCTGGGACTTGATCTTCGACCCGAAATACGCGGCGAAGCTGAAGTCCTGCGGCGTGTCCTTCCTCGACTCGCCGTCTGAAGTGCTGCCGGCCGCCCTGCAATACCTGGGCAAGCCCGCCTATTCGAAAGCGGCCGCCGATTACCAGGAAGCGGGCAAGGTACTGCAGGCCATCCGCCCTTACGTGACCCTGTTCAGCTCGTCTGGCTATATCAATGACATGGCCAACGGTTCCGTCTGCGTGGCGCTGGGCTGGTCGGGCGACATCAATATCGCGCGTCAGCGCGCCATCGATGCGAAGAACGGAAATTTGATCCAGGTGCTGGTGCCGAAGACGGCCGCCCTGATGTTCGACACCATGGCCATCCCGGCCGACGCGCCCCATCCGACCAATGCGCACCTGTTCATCAACTACATTTTGCGCCCGCAAGTGCATGCCAGCCTGAGCAACAAGGTGTTTTACGCGAATCCGAATCCGGCCAGCATCAAGTATGTACGCAAGGACATCGGTGAAAACAAGGCCATCTTCCTGTCGGATGCCGACAAGCAGCGCATGGCCGCACCGGAAGCGACCACGGCCGATATCCGCCGCTTGATGACGCGTATCTACACGAAGTTCAAGACAGGAGTGTAAAACGGGAGTGTAAAAACAAGGATGGCGCGAGGGACGGGCCTGTAGGCCGTCGCTGGCGCCATGCGATATTGCCGAGGTGAACGCTACTCGTGGTAGCGGTCCATCAGCTTGTGGTGACTGCCGCGCATTTCTTCGATCAGTTCAAAGGCGACGAAGCCGATGATGGCGGCGAAGATGGCGATGAAGAGAAAAACGAGGAAGGTTAACATGGTCTTTCAGCCGCCGTTGGACGGCTGTCCGCTGGGTTGCTCAATGTGCCAGAGCAGTGCTCCAACACGTAGTTGATGCAATTAAACTCTAGCAGATCGGCAGCGCTTTACAAGGCTGCCGAGTTGTAATTCCTGCTAGTATTTGTCCCAGCGCACTTTTTGCGCATTTCCTTCATTTCACTACCAGGTCATGCGCCATCACGGCTTTTAAATAGACGCTGATCGGATCGCCCGGTTCGCGCTGGGAAAACCACCATGCGCTGGCCTTGCGCAGTTCCCATTCCTGTTCTTCTCCCGTCAGCAGCAGGGCGGCCGCCTGGCCCAGGGTGGGCTGGTGGCCGACGATGAGCACGGTTTCCTTGCCGCCGGGCCAGTTGGCCGCCTTGAGGATATCTTCCGCCTCGGCGCCGGGTGCCAGTTCCGGCATCAGCTTGAACTTGCGGCCCAGCGCTTCGGCCGTTTGCAGGGTGCGCAGGGCGGGGCTGACGAGGATGCGGCAGTTTTCCGGCAATTGCGAAGCGAGCCATTCGCCCATGCGGCGCGCCTGTTTCTGCCCTTTGACGGTCAGGGCGCGTTCGAGATCGGGAACGCCCGGCTCGGCTTCTGCGTGTCGCCACAAGATGAGATCCATGTTGTGCTCCTCTGTGTTGAAATTGCCTATTCGCCGACCTCCGCGCCCGGCGTGCCCAGTGTGTGCATCAGGTATTGCTGGGCGCTGAACGGCGTTTGCTTGCCGCGTGGCTTGCGGCGCGCATAGTGGCCCGTCGGCTCCAGTTCCCATGCATTTGTATTATCCTTCAAATATGGATTCAGGCCCTCGGCGATTACGCGCCGCTTCAGCGCCCGGTCCAGTACGGGGAAGGCCACTTCCACGCGGCGGAACAGGTTGCGGCTCATCCAGTCGGCGCTGGCCAGGTAGACATCGTGCGCCAGGTCGTTGCGGAAGTAGTAGATGCGGCTGTGTTCGAGGAAGCGGCCGATCACGGAGCGCACCTTGATGTTTTCCGACAGGCCAGGCACGCCCGGCTTCAGGGTGCAGGCGCCGCGCACGATCAGGTCGATCTTCACGCCATCGGTCGAGGCCGCATACAGGGCGCGGATCACGGATTCGTCGACCAGTGCGTTGACTTTCACGATGATGCGCCCGCGCCGGCCCGAACGGGCAATCTTCGCCTCGTTGCGGATCGCCTTGATGATCTCGCTTTGCAGGCCGAACGGCGCCAGCCACAAATGGTTCAGGTTGTGCGGCTTGGTCAGGCTGGTCAGGTGGATGAAGACTTCGTTCACTTCCACTGCCAGGTCCTGGTTCGCCGTCAGCAAGCCAAAATCCGTGTACAGCTTGGTGGTGGTGGGATGGTAGTTGCCGGTGCCCAGGTGGGCGTAGAAGCGCAAGGAGCCTTCTTCGCGCCGGATGACGAGTGCCACCTTGGCATGGGTCTTCAGTCCCACGACGCCGTACACGACTTGCGCGCCGGCCTGTTCCAGCTTGTCGGCCCAGTTGATATTGGCTTCTTCGTCGAAGCGCGCCATCAATTCCACGATGACGGTCACCTCCTTGCCCATCTTCGCCGCCGTAATCAGCGACTCCATCAGGTCAGAATTCATGCCCGTGCGGTAGATCGTCTGCTTGATGGCCACGACGGAGGGATCGTAGGCGGCGCTGCGGATGAAGTCGATGACCGTCTGGAACGACTGGTAGGGGTGGTGCAGCAGGATGTCGTGCTTGGTCAGGGCGGCAAAGATGTCGTTGCCGATGGCTTTATGGGCCAGACCGGGGAAAAACGGCGGAAAGCGCAGCTCCGGCTGCTTGACGTGGTCGATCATTTCCGACAGGCGCACCAGGTTCACGGGGCCGTTGACACGGTAGAGGCGGCTTTGATCCAGGCTGAACTGGTCGAGCAGGAACTGCGACAATTCTGGTGGGCAATTGCGCGCCACCTCCAGGCGCACGGAGGTGCCGAACTGGCGCCCCACCAGCTCACCCTTCAGGGCCTGGCGCAGGTTCTTGACTTCGTCCTCATCGACCCACAGGTCGCTGTCGCGCGTGACGCGGAATTGCGAATAGGCGATCACTTCGCGTCCGGCGAACAGGTCCGAGATATGCGCGTGGATAACGGACGATAATAAACAGAAAGACACGCCATCGCCGGAAATTTCGTCCGGCAGCTTGATGACGCGTGGCAAGACGCGGGGCGCCTTGACGATGGCGATCGCCGTGCCGCGGCCGAACGCATCCTTGCCGCTCAGCGAGACGATGAAATTAAGACTTTTATTGACCACTTGCGGGAATGGGTGGGCCGGGTCGAGGCCAATCGGCGTCAGCAGGGGGCGCACTTCGCGGTCGAAGTATTGCTTGACCCACGCGCGCTGCGCCTCGTTGCGGTCGCTGTCGCGCAGCAAATGCACGCCCGCTTCGCGCAGGGCCGGCAAGACGTCGTTATTTAATATCTCGTACTGGCGTTCCACCAGCGCATGGCATTCCTTGCCGATACGCTCCAGGTTGGCAGCCAGGGCAGGGTGGCCCGCCAGCGAACCGCCGATACTGCCTGCCGCCAGCAGGCTGGCCACGCGCACCTCGAAGAACTCATCCATGTTACTGCTGACGATGCACAGGTAGCGCAGGCGCTCGAGCAGCGGAATGTTCGGATCTTCCGCCTGGGCCATCACGCGCCGGTTGAAAGTCAGTTGCGACAGCTCGCGGTCAAGCAGGATGCCCGATTTGGTCACTTCCGTGTGCAGTTCAGGTTTCATATTCTTTTGTCTTTGCAGATAGTTAATTCTAGCCGTATTTCATCATGTATGACGCGTTGTGAGTGTAATCATGAAATATGACGTAAGCGTGACATAAGCTGTCATAAAGCGTCGCCCGCGCTGTCATTTTTCACGCCGAAAATGGCATTTCCCCGGGCGTAGCCAATTATTTCAGGAATTTTTACCCATGTCATAAAGCTGTCATATTCGCTTGCTAGACTGCGCAGCATTCAACCGGGACTTTGAGCCCTAACAACCCTGAGGACTTGATATGCAAATGAAGCAAATGTTCAAATTTATCGTCGTGGGTGCTTCGGCAGCGATGGCATTTTCTTCCGCTTCCGTCATGGCGGCAGATATGACAGGTGCTGGCGCAACCTTCCCGTACCCGATCTACGCCAAATGGGCTGAGACGTACAAAGCCAACACGGGCAACGGCCTGAACTACCAGTCCGTCGGTTCCGGCGCTGGCATCAAGCAAATCAAGGCCAAGACTGTTGAATTCGGCGCCTCGGACATGCCTTTGAAGGCAGAAGAGCTGGAAGAAGCGGGCCTGATGCAGTTTCCGGCCATCATGGGCGGCGTGGTCACCATCGTCAACCTGGACGGCGTGACCCCAGGCCAGCTGAAAATGACGGGTAAAGTCGTTGGCGACATCTACCTGGGCAAGATCACCAAGTGGAGCGCTCCTGAAATCGCCGCGCTGAACAGTGGCGTCAAGCTGCCGGACACGGAAATCACCGTGGTGCACCGCGCCGACGGTTCGGGCACCTCGTTCCTGTTCACCGACTTCCTGTCGAAAACCAACCCGGAATTCAAATCGAAAATCGGCGCTGGCTCGGCTGTGAAATGGGCCGTGGGCGTGGGCGGCAAGGGTAACGAAGGCGTCGCCGCCAACGTACAGCGTATCAAGGGTTCGATCGGCTACGTCGAGTGGGCTTACGCCAAGAAAAACAAGATGTCGCACACCCAGCTGCAAAACAAGGATGGCAACTTCCTGCAGCCTGACGACGAAAACTTCAAGGCAGCAGCCGCTTCGGCACCTTGGACGCAAACCCCAGGCTTCGGCGTGGTCCTGACCGACCAGGCTGGCAAGAACAGCTGGCCTATCACCGGCGTGTCGTTCATCCTGATGCACAAAGTCCAGGCTGACGCAGGCAAGGCCAAAGAAGTCCTGAAATTCTTCGACTGGGCCTACAAGAACGGCGGCCCTGCTGCCGTCGAACTGGACTACGTGCCGATGCCGGCATCGGTCGTGAAACTGGTGCAAGAGTCGTGGAAAGCCAACCTGAAAGACGCATCGGGCAAGTCGATCTACTAATCCGATAGTCTGAATACAGCAATATCCATCCTTGTCCCCGCCAGCAGCACGGCGGGGCAGGGAGTTAGCCAGGACCGCCCGCAAGCCCTTGCAGACGGTCCTGGCTAAAGAAGCAACAATAAAACAAGAGTTCAAAATAGCGACACCGGCAGTACCACCCACATCTGGCACAATATGAGCGCACAATCTACCTCCTCCACGATCCCCATGCCAGGCGGCACCATGACCGATTCCATCAGTCACGCGCAAATGCTTTCCACCATGCGCAAGCAGCGCTTCCAGGATTTCATGTTCCACAAGGTGACGATGCTGTTCGCCCTGTCGGTGCTGATCGTCCTGGTCGGCATCATCATTTCGCTGATCATGGAATCGATACCGGCCTTCAAGACCTTCGGCCTGCATTTCATCGTGTCTGCGGAATGGGACCCCGTCAATGACCAGTACGGCGCCCTGATCCCCATCATCGGCACCCTGGTGACCTCGGTTATCGCCTTGCTGATCGCGTTTCCCGTCAGCTTCGGCATTGCCCTGTTCCTCACGGAAATCTGCCCGGCCTGGCTGCGCCGCCCGCTGGGCACGGCTGTCGAATTGCTGGCCGGCGTGCCATCGATCATCTACGGCATCTGGGGCCTGTTCGTGTTTGCGCCCCTGTTTGCCGACCACGTCCAGCCTATCCTGAAAGCCACCCTCGGCAACGTGCCCGTCATCGGCCAGCTGTTCAGCGGTCCCATGATGGGCATCGGCTTGCTGACGGCCGGCCTGGTGCTGGCCATCATGATCATCCCCTTCATCGCTTCCGTGATGCGCGACGTGTTCGAGATCGTCCCTGCCGTGCTGAAGGAATCCGCATACGGCCTGGGCTGCACGCGCTGGGAAGTCGTACGCAAGATCGTCTTGCCATACACCAAGACCGGCGTCGTCGGCGGCGTCATGCTGGGCCTGGGCCGCGCACTGGGCGAGACCATGGCCGTCACCTTCGTCATCGGCAACGCGAATAAATTGTCGTGGTCGCTGTTTGCCGCCGGTAACAGCATCACCTCCTTGCTGGCCAATGAATTCGGCGAAGCGCAATCCGAACTGCACGTGGCCTCGCTGTTCTCGCTGGCCCTGATCCTGTTTGTCATCACCTTTATCGTCTTATCCGCCGCCAAGCTGATGCTGGCTGGCATGTCCCGCAAGGAAGGCACGAAATGAGCCAAGTAAGCACTCTCGACGTTCCGGTCAAGCCGGCCATGAACCCTGTCTACCGCAAGCGCCTGTTGATGCACCGCATCGGCATCGCCCTGTCGGTGGCCGCCATGGCCCTGGGCCTGGCCGTGCTCGTGTGGATCCTGTTCACCCTGGTGATCAAGGGTTTCGGCGCCTTGTCCGTCGACCTGTTCACGCAAACGACGCCGGCTCCCGGCAGCGAAGGCGGCGGCCTGATCAATGCCATCGTCGGCAGCGCCCTGATGGTGGGCCTGGCCACCGTGGTCAGCACCCCGATCGGCATCCTGGCCGGCATCTACCTGGCCGAATACGGCGAAGAAAACAAGCTGGCGCAAGTGACGCGTTTTGTGACGGACATCATGCTGTCGGCGCCATCGATCGTCATCGGCCTGTTCGTGTATGCGCTGTATGTGGCCCACGTCAAACACTTTTCCGGCTATGCGGGCGCCATCGCGCTGTCCCTGATCGCCGTGCCGGTGGTCGTGCGCACGACGGACAATATGCTGCGTCTGGTGCCGAACAGCCTGCTGGAAGCCGCGTTTGCCCTCGGCGCGCCGCGCTGGAAGGTCGCTACCCTGGTGCGCTTGCGCGCCGTCAAGGCCGGCGTCATCACCGGCGTGCTGCTGGCATTGGCCCGCATCGCCGGCGAAACGGCGCCGCTGCTGTTCACGGCCCTGAATAACCAGTTCCAAAGCTTCAACATGAATGCGCCGATGGCCAACTTGCCGTCCGTCATCGCATCGTTTGCGATGAGCCCTTACGACAACTGGCGTTCGCTGGCATGGGGCGGCGCACTGCTGATCACCTTCAGCGTGCTGGCCCTGAATATCCTGTCGCGCACCGTGTTCAGCCAAAAAGTCCCTAATTAAACAGATACCGAGCGAAGCGAACCCATATGAATACGCAAATGAATCCAGCACAAGACCTGGCACCAAAGAAAAAGACCATCGAGATTTCGGGCCTGAACTTTTTTTACGGCAAAACGCAAAGCTTGCATAACGTCAACCTGGACATCCACGAAAAGAAGGTCACGGCTTTCATCGGCCCGTCCGGTTGCGGCAAGTCGACCCTGCTGCGCACCCTGAACCGCATGTACGACCTGTATCCGGGCCAGCGCGCGGAAGGCTCGATCCTGTACCGCGGCCGCAACGTGCTCGACGCCGACCAGGACGTCAACATGCTGCGCGCCAAGGTCGGCATGGTGTTCCAGAAGCCGACGCCGTTCCCCATGTCCGTGTACGACAACATCGCCTTTGGCGTGCGCCTGTATGAAGACCTGTCGAAGGGCGAGATGGACGAGCGCGTCGAGTGGGCCCTGAAAAAGGCTGCGCTGTGGGGCGAAGTCAAGGATAAGCTGAGCAAGAGCGGCCTGTCGCTGTCGGGCGGCCAGCAGCAGCGTTTGTGCATCGCGCGCGGCGTGGCCGTGAAACCGGACGTCTTGCTGCTCGATGAGCCGACCTCGGCGCTGGACCCGATCTCGACCTCGAAAGTGGAAGAGCTGATCAGCGAACTGAAACAGGATTACACGATCGCCATCGTGACGCACAATATGCAGCAGGCGGCGCGCTGCTCCGACTACACGGCCTATATGTACCTGGGCGAGCTGGTGGAATTCGGCGAAACGGACCAGATCTTCATGAATCCGGCCCGCAAGGAAACGCAGGATTACATCACGGGCCGCTTCGGCTGATCCATCCCGCATAGCGACTACAAGACAACTGAATACGGAGAGACAGCATGATAGGCGAACATTCATCCAAGCAATACGACAACGAACTCGAAGCGATCCGCTCGAAAGTGCTCCTGATGGGCGGCATCGTTGAAACCCAGTTCCTCGACGCGATGACGTGCTTTCGCATCGGCAATCCGGAGCGGGCCGACCGCGTGATGCGCGAAGACGACGTCGTCAACCAGCTGGAAGTGTCGCTGGACGACGCCTGCAGCCACCTGATCGTGCGCCGCCAGCCGGCCGCCAACGATTTGCGCACCATCATGGCCACCATCAAGGTGATTACCGACCTTGAGCGAGTAGGCGACGAAGCGACGAAAATCGCCCGCGTGGCGAAGAATCTGCACAAGCGCGGCAACGGCGTCGTCAACCATTACGAGATGGTGCGCGGCATCGCCAACACGGCCACCGACATGCTGCACGACGCGCTGGACGCATTCGCGCGCAACGATGGCAAGCAGGCTTTACAATTAATTGCGCAAGATGCCATCATCGACCATGAGTTTCGGTCTATCATGCGCAACTTGATCACCTTTATGATGGAAGACCCGCGCACGATTTCGGCGGCGCTCGATACCCTGTGGGTGGCCAAGGCCATCGAACGGATCGGCGACCATGCGAAAAACATCGCCGAATACGTGATTTACGTGGTTGAAGGCAAGGACATCCGCCACACCAAGGTGGCTGCTCCCGCCATTTCCGAGGAGCTCCCTGAGTAAGCTTTATGGCATCTGATAAAACCACGGTATTGATTGTTGAAGATGAGCCGGCCATCGTTGAACTGGTGACCTATTCGCTGCGCGAATCCGGCTGGAATTGCTGTTCTGTACAAAATGTCGCCGATGCCTGGGAATTCATCCAGCACCGCACGCCGCATCTGATCCTGCTGGACTGGATGCTGCCGGACCAGACGGGCTTGCGCCTGCTGTCGCGCATCCGCGCCGACCGCAATTTCGCCGCCATCCCCGTCATCATGCTCACCGCCAAGAGCATGGAAGAAGACAAGCTGGCCGGCTTGAACAGCGGGGCCGACGATTACGTCACCAAGCCGTTCTCGCCGCGCGAGCTGCTGGCCCGCGCCAAGGCGCTGTTGCGACGCAAGAGCCCGGAACACGCGCAGGCGCCCATGCGCGCCGGCAACGTGGCACTGGACCCCGTCAGCTGCACGGTGATGATGGATGAACAGAAGATCGATATCGGCCATGCCGAATACAAGCTGCTGAAATTCCTGCTGGCCCATCCGGAGCGCGTGTTTTCGCGCAGCCAGCTGCTCGACAAGGTGTGGGGCGACCATGTGGTGATCGAGGAACGCACGGTCGATGTCCACGTATTGCGCTTGCGCAAAGCCTTGAAGGAGGCGGAAAGCCTGATCAAGACGGTGCGCAGCGTCGGCTACATGTTGTCTGAAAAGTAAAGCTGGCCTCTATGAATCCGAAATTGCTGTTCTGGGTACCGGCCGCCTTGCGCATGGTGCTGGCGCTGCTGGGCGTAGCCGTCGTCTGGTATCTGTTTGGCGCCACGTATGCGCTGGGCATCGCCTTCGTGCTGATGGCCATGATGGTGTTCGTGCAGCTGTCGTATCTGTTCCAGCTGAGTAATTGGCTGGACAATCCGCAAAGCGCCAAGCTGCCCGACGGCTGGGGCGCCTGGACCAGCATCTTCGCGCGCCTGTACCGCATGCGCCGCGACGACGAGAAAAACCAGGCCGAGCTGACGGAATGGCTGGCGCGTTTCCGCCAGGCCATGCACCTGTTGCCGGACGGCGTCGTCATCATGGATGACGTGCTGTTCCTCGAATGGTGCAACCCGGCCGCCGAGAAGCACCTGGGCCTCACGCACGAGCGCGACAAGGGCATGCGCGTGACGAACCTGATCCGCAGTCCGGAGTTCATGGATTACATCATCCTGGGCCGCTACGACCAGCCGCTGACGATCACCTTCCGCAACCGCAAGCTGATCGTGCAGATCATTCCGTTTGAAAACCGCCGCCAGATCCTCGTCACGCACGACGTGACGGAGACGGAACGCATCGAAATGATGCGCCGCGACTTCATCGCCAACGCGTCGCACGAACTGCGCACACCGCTGACGGTCATCGTGGGTTTCCTGGAAATCGCTTCCGCCGAGCTGGACCTTGACGCCGCCACGCGCGCCGCCCACCTCAAGCTGATGACGGAGCAGGGCCACCGCATGCAGCATCTGATCGAAGACATGCTGACCCTGTCGCGCCTGGAATCGGTCGATTACCCGCTGCGCCCCGAGCCCGTGGATATCAAAAAGCTCATGCAGCAAGTCTTGCGCGACGCCAAGGGCTTGTCGGCGGGCAAGCATGAAGTGACCATGGAATGCAACGGTCCCGACGTGCTGGGCAGCTACGACGAGCTGTACAGCGCGTTCGGCAATCTGGCGTCGAATGCCGTGCGCTACACGCCGGCCGGCGGCACCATCACCCTGCGCTGGCAGGATGGCCCGGCCGGACCGCAATTCATCGCGCAAGATACGGGCATCGGCATCAGCCAGGAACATATCTCGCGTCTGACGGAACGTTTCTACCGCGTCGACAAGAGCCGTTCGCGCGAAACCCAGGGCACGGGCCTGGGCCTGGCCATCGTCAAGCACGTGCTGCTGCGCCATGGCGGCACCTTGGCCATCCAGTCCGTGGCCGACAAGGGCAGCAGCTTTATCGTCAGCATGCCCAAATCCGTCGTCACGCCGCTGCAGGGCGAGTTGCTGGTCAAGTAGGCTGGGGGAGGGAAGCATCCCTCCCCGTTACCCGTGCGACTAGTGCAAGGATGGCATAAGTCGTTACAATCAGGCCATGACTTTAATCAACGCCTCTTTTCGCCACGCCGGCGCGCAACAACTGGCCCAGTCGCTGCAGGCCGCGCGCCAGGATACTCTTTCCCTGTTCGATTGTTACGTCACGGCCGGACTGGACGTGGTGGCCGGCTTGCCCCGGCATCCGCGCCTCACGCCACCCTTGTGGCAACTTGCGCACATCGCCTGGTTTGCCGAGTGGTTCATCCTGCGCGAAGCCGCTTCCAGCCATCCGGCCGACGCCATTTATAACTCCCTGCTGACGCGCGGCGACGACTTGTTCGACGCCAACATGGTAGCGCATCGCGCGCGCTGGAAGCTGGAACTGCCCAGCCCGGGCGCCGTGAAAACGTATTGCCACGAGGTGCTCGACAGGGTCTTGGATAAACTCTCGCGCGAAGCCAATGTCGACAGCGCCCTGGCGCCGTACCGGCTGGCGCTGGCGCATGAAGACTTGTGCGGCGAGGAAATGCTGGCCGGCTTGCAATGGATGGGCCTGGAAGCACCGGAATCCCTGGCTGCCAGCCCGGCCCTGCCGCCGGGGGCGGGCGAGATCGCTTTTCCAGGCGGCACCATTGAGCTGGGCTCGCCGCGCGGCGCCGGGTTTGCCTTCGACAATGAATCGCCGCCCTATAGTTGCTACGTGGCGCCGTTTTCCATCGATGCCTGCGCCGTATCCAACGCCCAGTTTGCCGATTTTGTCGCCGATGGCGGCTACCAGAACCGCCAGTTCTGGAGCGCGGCCGGCAGCGCCTGGCTGATGCAGCAGGAGCGCTCGTCGCCCCTGTACTGGCTGCGCGAAGCAACGCAGTGGCGCACCATGCGTTTCGGCCAGCGCACGACCTTGCCGCCGAACGAAGCCGTGCGCCACATCAACCTGTATGAGGCGCAGGCGTATTGCGCCTGGGCGGGGCGCCGCCTGGCGACCGAGGCGGAATGGGAGTATGCTGCGCTGTCCGGCCATCCACGTTTCCATTGGGGCCAGGTGTGGGAGTGGACGGCGACGCCGTTCGAGCCGTATCCGGGCTTTGCGGTGGATGCCTGGCGCGAATATTCCGCGCCATATTTCATGCAGCACCAGGTGCTGCGCGGCGCCGCCTTCGCCACGCCGCCGCGGCTGCATTCGGCCCGCATGCGCGCCTTCCACGCGCCCGAACGGGGCGACATCTTTGCCGGCCTGCGCACCTGCGCCTGGTAGCGCGCCGAGAACAGACATCATTTCAGGATACCCTTGAGTACAGATAACGCCCCGCAGTTCATTCCCAAACGCATCACGCCTACGCCGGAGCAGGTCGCCATCCAGACGGCGCAAAAGAAAGTGGTGCTGATCGACGCCAATGCCGGCGCGGCCAAGACGACGACCCTGGCCCTGCGTCTGGCCGAAGCGCTGCACCGGGGCCGCGCGCCCGAGCGCATGCTGGCCCTCGTGTTCACGGAGGCGGCGCGCGTGGCCCTGCGCCAGCGCCTGCTGGAAGTGGGTGTGCCGCTGGGCGTCGTCAAGCGCCTGACCGTCGACACTTTCGATGCCTTTGCCGCCAAGGTGCTGCGGCAGCTGGAAAACATGCAGGTGGCATCCATGCGCAGCGATGAAGAGTTGCGCCCGGTGGCCTGGGAAGCGCTGGAAGTCGTGTCGGAGAAATACGCCCACCGCTACCCGCTGGAAATCAATACGACGAACGGGGCGATCGCCGAATTCTTGAAATTGCAGTTGCGCACCAAGGCGCGCCTGGATTTTCAAAATCCTGACTTCGAGAGCAATTCCCTGGACGACAATCTGGAAATGCTGGGCATGTCGCGCACGCATTATCTGTGGCTGCGCGAATATGAAGGCTTGCGCGGCGCCGACACGGGCGACATCCAGTTCCGCGCGCCATTCGACGCCACCTACGACCTCGTGCGCATGCTCGACGGCGATGAGCCGCTGCGCCAGCAATTGCCGGCCTTCCAGATCATCGTGGCCGATGAATTGCACGATCTGAACGAAGCGTCGTTCCGCCTGCTGACCATGCTGATACGCCGCGGTAACGCGTTTTTCTGCGGCGCCGGCGACAAGGATCAAGTCATCTATACGTGGTCGGGCGCCGACCACCGCTTCCTGCGCCAGCGCTTCGAGCAGGAATTCCCCACCTTGCAGCGCCTGCCGTTGACGGCGTCCTACCGCTACGGCCCGCAATTGGCACACGCCGTGGGCGTGCTGAAAAACAAGGCCAGCGTGTCGGCCCTGTCGCGCGCCACGCACATCGAAGTGCTGCAATACGAGCATGCGCAGCCGCAGGCCTGTAGTGCCCAGCTGATCGCCGTGCTCGAACACGCGCATGCGGGCACGACGGCCATTTTGCTGCGCGACCGCGACCAGGCCATCCGCGTGGAAACGGCGCTGTTCCAGAGCGGCATCGCGTATGGCCTGGTGGACATGAACAGCTATCTGCTGAGCCTGGAAGTGCTGATGCTGCGCGGCATGGTCGCCATCGCCCGCAAGGATTTACATACGATCAAGAGCGGCCCGCGCCGCGGCGAGATCTTGGAAGCCCTGGTGGCGTTCGCGGAAATCCCTTTTACACGCGGTGAGCTCCAGCAAGCCAAGGCCGATGTGGCCAACTATCCCGACTTGCTGGAAGGCTTCCTGACGAACCAGCTGGCCAAGTCGCACAACCAGGACAAGGCGGCCCTGACTCTGGCCGCCGTCGATTACCTGCGCGCGCTGCCCCCCGACGCCCTGGCGGGCGACGCGCTGCAGCACATCTTTGGCCTGATGCAGCTGGAACAGACGGCGCGCCGCATCTACGTCGACCCGGCCCAGGCGCGGGTCGTCGCCCGTTCCCTGCACGGTTTTATTGCCGTGTGCCGCGAAGCGGGCGTGGCGCTGGGTGGCTTTGCCGGCTGGCTGGGCGAGATGGAAGAAGCCGTGACGGTCTCGACCGGCAAGGCCAAACTCGTCATCGCCTGCATCGATCAGATCAAGGGCCTCGAATACAACCACGTCATCTTGCCCTACCTGGCCGTCGACGAATTCCCGCGCAGCAAGACCGACCCGCTGGAAGAGGAAAACCGCTTCTATGTGGCCGCCACCCGCGCGCGCGACAGGCTCACCCTGCTGACGCCGGAAGACCCCGCCTATCAGAGCCGCTACATCGCCGCCCTGCAGCTCAAGCAGAAGATTGTTGCGCCGAAGTCATAGATCTTTTGCTGTGTGGCTGCTTTTTGCGAAGGCGGAAACGGCGCATACTTTGTCGGACTGATCACAATCGATCTGAACTTACAAAGGAGGAACGACGCCTAACAAAACCGTAGCGAGCGGCGATGATTTGTGGCTAAGAAGCGCAACCGTGCTAGAGCACGGTGAGCATCGCAGGCCGCAAAGCGCGACGCGCAGTAGGTTTTGTTTGGCGTCCACGGCATGAAAGTGTTTTTGACAGGCGCAGCGGGTTTTATCGGCAGTTCCATCGCGGCGGGCCTCGTGCGCGCCGGCCATCAGGTGACGGGCCTCGTGCGCAAACCCGAGCAGGTGGCAGAGCTGGCCAGCATCGGCGTGCACGGTATCGTCGGCACCTTGAACGATCGCGCATTGCTCATCGAGCAGGCGAAGGCGGCCGATGCCGTCATCAATGCGGCCAGCAGCGACCACCGCGCCGCCGTCGAAGCGATCCTCGAAGCGCTGGCCGGCACGAACAAAGTGTTCCTGCATACAAGCGGCTCGTCCATCGTGGGCGACGCGTCGGGCGGCGAAGGCACGGAACAGATCTATTACGAAGACAAGCTGCCGGCGCCGACGGCAGACAAGGCGGCCCGCGTCGCCATCGATGACCTGATACTGGCCAGCGCAAGCCAGGGCGTGCGCGCCAGCGTGTTGTGCAACACCCTGATCTACGGCCACGGCGCCTTGCCGCGCGACAGCGTGCAGTTGCCGCGCCTGCTGAAACAGGCGCGCAAGAGCGGCATCGTGCGCCACGTGGGGCCGGGCCGCAACATCTGGTCCAACGTGCATATCGACGATGTCGTCAGCCTGTATTTGCTGGCGCTGGAAAAGTCGCCGGCCGGCACGTTTTACTTTGTCGAATCGGGCGAAGCAGCTTTCCGCGACATGACGGCCGCCATCGCCGAGGCGCTGGACCTGGGGCCCGCGCAGGATTGGCCGCTGCCCGAGGCGATAGCCGAATGGGGCTATGAGATGGCTTCCTACGGCCTCGGCTCCAACAGCCGCGTGCGCGGCGAGCGGGCGCGCAAGCTGCTGGGCTGGCAGCCGCAGGGCCCGTCCGTGCTGGCATGGATCAAGAACGACATGCTCCATCCGCCGCACGCCATCACTGTTTGATGTAGCTCAGCAAAACCCCATCAGTGTGCGCTAGCGAACGGTGCTGTATGGCGATCGGGAGTATGATGGCTCTGCTTGGTTGAGACGCACTGCCGTGAAGTTGGCGGCATGTTCGATCTTCCAGCAGGTCAGCCGGTCGCCTCAAGGATCGGCACCAGATTTCTGTTCGCGTTGGCGCCCTGTGCCACGCGGCTGTGCACTGCAACTCCAGGTCGCGGTGTGTACTGCGAACCCCTTCAAGGCCGGCCTAGCCGGTCTTTTTTTTTGCCTGTTGTTTCCGCCGCTACGCCATTCACCGCCACCTGTCCGCCATTCGCCGAAGCGGTGTTTTCCCATCGCCGAAATCCGCGTATCTTTACGATCAACCAACTTCAAGGGGTGACCGTGAAACCTGAACCAGCTTATTGCCGCCGTACCCAGCTGCTGTGGGGCGTGCTGCTGATCGCCATCGGTGCCATCATCCTGCTGGACCGGCTCGATGTGATCTATCTCCACGATTATTATTCACTATGGCATTATTGGCCGGTGATACTGGTCGTCTTCGGCTTGAACAAGCTGCTCACGCCCGTGTCCGCCAAACAGGTGCTGAGCGGCCTGTGGCTGATCTTTTTCGCCGCCTGGTGGTATGTGTCGTATGAAGAACTGTGGAACCTGAGTTTTTATAACAGCTGGCCCGCCTTGCTGATCGCCTGGGGCGTGGGTCTCGTGCTGGAGCCGCTGTTGAACAAACATTTTATTGCCTACCGGGAGTCCGAGCATGAAAAATAAACCGCCGCTGCACTCGCCATCGCAGATCGTGCTGGGCGTCATCGTCATCGGCCTGGGGCTGCTGTTCCTGCTCGATAACCTCGGTTTCATCAATGTGCGCTACACCTTCCGCTTCTGGCCCACGGCGCTGATCGTGTTTGGCCTGCTGAAACTGTCGCAAAGCCGCAGCGCGAACGGCTATCTGGTGGGCGGCATGCTGGTGCTGCTGGGCGTGGCCTGGACCCTCAAGCACATGGGCATCTTCTACATGAACTGGGACTTGCTGTGGCCCTTGCTGATCATCGGCCTGGGCGTGGCCGTGGTGTCGAAGTCCCTGCCCGGCGCGCAGCAGCGCCAGCGCCGCCGGCGC
Organism: Janthinobacterium sp. SUN128; assembly: GCF_030587275.1. Classification (NCBI taxonomy): domain Bacteria; kingdom Pseudomonadati; phylum Pseudomonadota; class Betaproteobacteria; order Burkholderiales; family Oxalobacteraceae; genus Janthinobacterium; species Janthinobacterium sp. SUN128. The sequence continues at coordinate 527,127 of NZ_JAPWHY010000001.1, forward strand.
TTTGCCGCGCAGCAAGACGGTACCGCGGCGCCTGACTCGTTCGGCCAGGCGCGGAATGGCGCCGTGTCGCTCGACAAGGATGCCACTGCGGCGCCCGGCGCCAGCGGGCCGGCGGACGATGACAGCATTATCGAAGTGACGGCCATCCTCGGCGGCTATGTGAGGCGCGTGTCGTCGCAGCGCTTCAAGGGCGGCGATATCAATGTCATCATGGCCGGCTGCGAGATCGACTTGCGTCAGGCGTCGATCGAAGGCGAAGCCGTGCTCAACGTATTTGCCCTGTGCGGCGGCGTCACCATCAAGATTCCGCCTGACTGGAGCGTCGTGCTGCAGGGCACGCCCATCCTCGGCGGCTTCGAAGAAAAGACCATCGTGCCGCCGAACCAGGCGAAGCGCCTGTACGTGACGGGCTACGCCATCATGGGCGGCCTGGAAATCCGCAACTAGGCGCGCATGTCGGGGCCCCTGTCGAAGCGGCGCGGCGCCGTGGTGGTTTTCCTGGTCTGCATCGCGCTGGGCCTGGCCCTGGCCTTTATCCTGGCCAGGGTGGCCCACGCGCCCTGGCTCAATGCCGTCGTGCTGGTGGTGCCCGCCACGCTCGTGTATGCGATCGGTTCGGGCTTTTCCGCGTTTTACCTGTGCCGCGCCTATCCCTTGCATGCGCGCCATCCGCTCGCCATCGCCGGCGTGATGGGGGTGGCGGCCCTGTTCGCGGGCTTGCTGTGGGCCACCTTGCTGCAATTTTTGAACAGCGTCAGCCTGTTGCTGGAGCTGCGCTGGCTGGGCGTGAACCTGACGCAATCGCTGCTGGCCCTGTTCTTCGGCCTGGGCGTGCTGCTGTATTGCCTGGCTGCCGCCGTGCATTATCTCTTGCTGGAATTCGTGCGCGCCAGGATGGCCGAGCAGCGGGGACTCGAAGCGCAACTGACGGCGCAGGAAGCGCAATTGCGCATGCTGCGCACGCAGATCGACCCGCATTTCCTGTTCAACAGCCTGAACTCCATCAGCGCCTTGACGTCTATCAATGCGGCGGGCGCGCGCCAGATGACGGTGCAGCTGGCCAGCTTCTTTCGCCAGAGCCTGAGCCTGGAAGCGCACAAGCACATTACCGTGGAACAGGAACTGGTGCTGATCCGCCATTTCCTGGCCATCGAGCAAGTGCGCTTCGGCGAACGCCTGCAAGTGGCGGAAGCCATCGATGCCGCCGCGCTGGCGTGTCTGCTGCCCCCCATGCTGATACAGCCGCTGGTGGAAAATGCCGTCAAGCATGGTATCTGCGGCTTGACGGAGGGCGGCCTGATCGCCATCGAGGCCAGGCGCATGGGCAGCCTGTTGCAGATCGCCGTGCGCAACCCGGTTGATGCGGATCAAGGGCCAGAGCGCGGCAATGGCGTTGGCCTGGAGAATGTGCGCCAGCGCCTGGCCGGCGCGTATGGCCACGAGGCCAGCGTGTACTGGGGCCGGCGCGATGGCCATTTCGAAGTGATGATTTCCATGCCGGCGCAGACCGGCGACACGGAGGAAGCATGATGCAGGCAAGAATGCGGGTGGCCATCGTCGATGATGAATTGCTGGCGCGCAGCGTGTTGCGAGAATACCTGGCACGCCATGACGATATCGACATCGTCGCCGAGTGCGCCAACGGCTTCGAAGCAGTCAAGACCATCGCGGACCTGGAACCGGAACTGGTGTTTCTCGACATCCAGATGCCGCGCCTGGACGGCTTCGAAGTGGCGGAACTGATCGGCGCGAAGACAAAGCTGATCTTTGTCACGGCCTACGACCAGTACGCCTTGAAAGCGTTCGAATGCCACGCCCTGGACTATCTGCTGAAGCCGTTCAGCGAACAGCGCTTCGACCAGGCGCTGGCCCATGCGCGCGCCAACCGCAGCACGCCCGAGACGGTGCTGACGCTGGCGCGCGAGGCGGCCACGCGGGCCGCCCCGCTGGACCGCGTGCTGATACGCGACGGCGCCAAGGTCCACGTGATCGCCAGCGCGCGCATCGACTACATCGAGGCGCAGGATGACTACATCAGCATCCGTTCCGAAGGCAAATCCTACCTGAAAAGCCAGCGGCTGTCGGAGCTGGAAACCCAGCTCGATCCCGCCAAGTTCCTGCGCGTGCACAGGTCGTACCTGCTCAATATCGACGGTATCCGCCGCATCGAGGCGGCCACCAAGGACAGCCATGTGGCCATCCTGCGCGACGATACGAGGATACCCGTGAGCAAGGCGGGGTATCAGAAACTCAGGTTACTGGTGGGCTAGCATGTTTTGTGGCGGAGATACTTAATCATTTAAGCATGATATCATCTGGAGGTGATTGTGAATGCGCCGAGGACATGGTCGATCACGTTTCACGATGATTTCGACGCGGAATTCGATGCTTTGCCGATAGATGTTCAGGATGAATTGCTGGCGAGTGCCGATGCGCTATCGAAGCTGGGTCCGGCTGCCGGACGGCCTCATGTCGGGACGTTGAAGAATCCTGAACACCCGAACATGAAAGAGCTGCGGTTCAAGGCCAACAACGGGGCAGAGGTGTGGCGCGCGGTCTTTGCTTTCGATACGAGGCGAGAGGCGGTCATTCTGGTTGCGGCAGCCAAGCAGGGTGTCGATGAGGCCAGGTTTTACAGGGATTTGTTATCCAAGGCCAATGCACGCTACGAGCAACACCTCAAAAAACTGGATGCGGCGAAAGCAAGGCAGGACAAAGGCAGCAGGTGATTTTAGGAACAGGAGTTTGCCATGGGAAGAAATCTGAACGACGTCATCCACAGTTTGCCGGCCGAGCGGCAGGCAAAAATTGCGGCTTTGTCCCAGGAAAAGATGCAAGAAATGATAGCGCACGCCGCCACGCTGACGGATTTCCGCAAGGCAGTGGGCAAGACCCAGGCGGAGGTTGCCAGGGAACTCGGAATTCAACAGCATGCCGTTTCGCAACTGGAAAAGCGTACCGATACCTATGTATCGACCTTGCGCCGGTTTCTGCAATCGCTGGGCATGACATTGGAACTATCGGTCGTTGCGCAAAACGGCGTTCGTATCGAACTGCAGAACTTTCTGCGCAGCCAGGAAGTTGATGCCGATGTCGATGACAGCGGACTTCCTGCGTCTGCGACCCCTCCAGGAAAACGGAAAGCCGGCGTGTCGCGCAAGCGGGCTGGCAATACCTGAAGAGATTATTCACCGGCCAGTTGCACATCCCACCACGTGGGTAGCAGCTGGCGGATTTCCGGCCGGGAAAAACGGTCGTCGATCAGGTAGACGACCCCCTTGTCCGACTGCGTGCGGATCACCCGGCCGGCCGCCTGCACCACCTTTTGCATGCCGGGGTACAGATATGTATAGTCGTAGCCGGCGCCAAAGATGTCGCCCATGCGCTGGCGGATCTGTTCGTTGACGGGATTGATCTGCGGCAAACCGAGGGTGGCGATGAAGGCGCCGATCAGGCGCGCGCCCGGTAAGTCGATGCCTTCGCCGAAGGCGCCGCCGAGCACGGCAAAGCCGATGCCGCGCGTATCCAGGCCGAAGCGGCCCAGAAATTGCGCACGCGCCCCGTCATCCATGCGGCGCGGCTGCTGCCAGATGGGCACGTCCGGGTAATGCTGGGCGAATAGCTGGGCCGTCTTTTCCATGTAATCAAAACTGCTGAAGAAGGCCAGGTAGTTGCCTGGCGTTTCCGCATACTGGCGTGCCATCAGCTGGGCGATGGGCAGCAGCGAGGCGGCGCGGTGCTGGTAGCGCGTGGAAATGGTGTCGGCCACGCGCACGGACAGTTGTTCCGCCTGGAACGGCGATTCCACGTCGACCCAGGCCGTGTCGGTTGGCATGCCCAGGGTGTCGCTGTAGTAATTCCACGGACTCAGGGTGGCGGAAAACAGGGCCGTGCTGTGGCTCGCCGCGAAGCGCTCCTTGAGAAACGGTGCGGGAACGATATTGCGGATGCAGACAGTGGTACCCGTGTCCGTCTTGCTGACGTCGAACAGCGAATGCTCGCCAAAGCTCTCCGCCAGGCGGTTGATCAGCAGCACGTCGAAATAAAAGCGCTGCAAGTCCTCGTCCAGCGCCGCCGCGTGGTCGGCCAGGTAGTCGCCGATGGCCGTGGCCACGCCTTGCAGGGCGCCAAAGAATTTGTCCGGCAAGGCCGCATGCACGTGGTAGTCGCCATCCTGCTCCTTCAACAAGGCCGTCCACTGGCGCGAGAGGCGGTCCAGCGGCTTTTTCAAGGCGTCGGGCGCGAACTTGCGCAGGATTTTCAGGTCGATCTGCGCCAGCTCGGCCGAATACATGCTGCGCGCGCGCGACACCATATTGTGCGCTTCGTCGACCAGCACATTGACTTTCCAGTCGTGGGCCAAAGTCATGCCGTACAGCATGGCGCTGAGGTCGAAGTAATAATTGTAGTCGCCGATGACGACGTCGCTCCAGCGTGCCAGCTCCATGCCCAGGTAGTAGGGGCAAATACCCTGCTGCAAGGCGATGGCGCGCACGGCTTCCTTGTCGAGGATCAAGCCGCTGGCCAGCGCGACCTCACGCGCCAGCGGCAGGCGGTCGTAAAAACCTTTTGCCAGCGGACATGATTCGCCGTGACAGGCTTTGTCCGGATGTTCGCAGGCGCTGCTCTTGGCGCTCAGCTCCAGCACGCGCAGCGGCAGCAGGGGCGCGCTATCTTTCAGGATGGCGCAGGCGTCGAGCGCCATTTGCCGCCCCGGCACCTTGGCGGCCAGGAAAAACAGTTTATCCAGGCCATGCGCGGCCGTCGCCTTCAACATGGGAAACAGGCTGCCCACCGTCTTGCCGATACCGGTCGGCGCCTGCGCCAGCAAGCCGCAGCCACGGCTGCTGGCCTTGTACATGGCCTCGGCCAGCTGGCGCTGGCCCGGGCGAAAGTCCGCATGGGGAAACGCCATGCTGGTCAGCTGCGCGTCGCGGCTGGCGCGGTGCGCCATTTCCTGCTCGGCCCAGTCGAAGAAGAGGGCGCAATGCTGTTCGAAGAACAGACGCAGCGCCTCGGCCGTGCATTCCTCGTGCATGATGGTTTCCTTCTGGCTCACGATATCGAAATACACGAGCGCCACGCGCAGCATGGGCAGGTTCAGTTGCTGGCACAGCAGATGGCCGTAGATGCGCGCCTGCGCCCAGTGCAGCTGGCGGTGGTTGGCAGGCATCTTGTCGAGCTCGCCCCGGTAGGTCTTGATTTCTTCCAGCTGGCGGCGCGCCGGGTCGTAGCCATCGGCGCGGCCCCGCACGTGCAAAGGCCCAAAGTCGCCGGACAGGCTGATTTCGCGCTGGTAATCGTCGTCGCGCCGGCTCGTCACGGTGGCGTGCCCGGCCATGCCTTCCTGCGCCGTGGGCGAGGGTGTGAAACGCAAGTCCAGGTCGCCCACCTTGGCCGTGAATTCGCACAGGGCGCGCACGGCGATCGTGTACCTCCTCGCGCTCATGCGGCCACCTGCCACTGCAGGTAGCACACGCTGACGGGCATGGCGTGCTCGGCGCAATATGCGATCCAGCGCAGCTGGTTGTCTTGCAGGCGGTCGCCCGGACCCTTGACTTCGATCATGCGGTAGCGCTGTTCGGCCGGCCAGAACTGGATCAGGTCGGGAAAGCCGCTGCGGTTGCTTTTGATGTCGAGCAAGATGCGCTCGAACGCCTTCTTCAGATGCGCTGCCGGAATGCAGGCCAGCGCCAGGTCCAGCAAGCCGTCGTCCAGCACGTCCCAGCTGACGAAGGGCGAGACGATGCCGTGCTTGGCGGCCAGCGTGGCGCGGATGGTGGCCTGGTAACTGCCGTCGTCCAGCTGCGCCAGGCAGGCGGCAAAGTCGCTGCTGCGGCGCAGGTAAAAATCGGCGCTGTGCAAGTCGGCTGGACCACGGTGGAACGGGTGGAAGAAGGCGCCCGGCATGGCCTTGAAGATGGCGGGCCAGCACAGCAGGCCGAACAGCGAGTTGATCAGGGTGTTTTCCACGTAATACACGGGCGCGCCGTCCTGCATCAGGTGTTGCTGCACCACTCCTTCCACGTAGCACGCTTGTTCCGGGCAGGGCAGCCGCAGGTCGATGCGCTCCACGGCTGCTGCTGCATTGGCCGCCTGCTTCGCATGGCCCAGCTTGCGCCGCAAACGGGGGGCCATGCGCAGCAGCAATTGCTGTTCCGCTTCGCTTTCCGGCGCGGCCAGGGCGATCAGCAGGCGTTCGTAGGCCGCTTGCGGCTGTTCATCTTTTTCTAGGACGCGGATGGCGCGGCCACGCGCACCCGGATAGCGGCAATCGGCATAGGCGCGGTAGGCGGCCGGCCAGTCCTGGCATTTCTCCAGGTGCTGGGCTATCTGGAAGCGCAGCTTGTCGCGGCGGCTGGCCAGCCAGGTATTGTCTTCGGGTAATGGCAGCGCAGCCAGTTCCTGCAGCACCTCGTCGGCTGGCGCGCTGTCGTTGTAGCGTTCGCGGCACTGGTGCAGCACTTCATAGTGCTCGATATCCTGGCGCGTGCGAAAGCCCCTCGACTGTGGCGAGAATTCCACTTTTTCATATTGATACACACCGAGGTCGGACAGCACGAATTCCGACCAGTCCTGGTGATAGTTGCCAAAGTAAATCAGGCGCAGGCGGTCGCACAGCGTTTGAAGTCCGATGCGGTACAGCACGTCGGTGCAGGCCGGATGCCAGGCGGAGAACGGTTGACTTTCCGCATGCAGTACGCGCAAGGCGTCCAGTTGTTCCGCCTTGCGCGCCGCCTTCAGGGGCGCGTCGAGGCGGAAGGCCTGGGCGATTTCCGCTTTCAGCAGCAAGTCGAACAGTTCATCGAGCGCAATGACGGGATCGGCCTCGACCCAGCCTGTCTCCAGCAGGGGCAGGGCGGCCGCGCGCGTGTCGCCGATTTCCGGGTAATTGAGCTTGCTGGCGCGAAATAGACAGCCCTTGCGCATGACGAGGCGCACGAACAGGGCGCGCGACGGCTGCGGCAGTGCGCCGAATGCGGCGATGAACTGCGTTTCTTCAGCACTCAGCAGATCGGCGTAGCGCGCGCTGATCCAGTTCAGCACGTCCTGGAAATTATCCAGATAGTACAGGGGATTTTCCAGGACTCTCAACATGGGAATGGCAATAGGGCAAGGTGATTGGTTTTACTGTGTTTATATACAGTTTAAACCTTCAGCCGCCGCTTGCCCAGCGATTTTATGTTCAGTCAGCCCCGCTGTAGGCAAAACAGCTGTCGAACTTTTCGTAGGGAATCAGTTCGGCGCGCAGGCTGGCCAGTTCGATATTGCTCAGCAAGCCCCGGTGCGTTTCCGTGCGCCCCTTCGGCAGCGCCACCTCGTAATCGATGATGTCCCTGGCCAGCAGCGTTTGCAGCACCTCGGCTTGCCGCGCCGTCAGGTAGCGCGCGTGGGTGCCCAGGGTTTTTGCCAGTTGATCCTTGAATTCCTCGTCGCCGACGTCGTTGTACGTATCCTGGTCGGCCATGCTGTTTAACAACATGTGAAACAGGAAGTCCTGCAGGTTCTTCGCCAGGTACTGGGCTTCATTCTGGTCGTGCCATAGCAGCACGATGGGCATCTCGCCATCGTGCTGGCCAGACGCGAAAAAGCAGTAGTGGTCGCCCGCGCCCGTTTGCGCGAACGGGATGAACTGGAAGGCGGGATCGATCTGCCGGTAATCGTCCGCGTCCAGCAAGCTTTCCACTTCCGCGGCAACGGCCTGGATGTTGAGCAATTCGAAATCGTCCGCATGCAGCAGCAGGGTGGGGCGGTCCGTCAACGTGGGATAGACCAGCTTGTACCAGTCGGGGCCATATTCACCCACGGCCAGCATGCCGTCGCTTTCCAGCTGCCGGTACAGTGAAGGGTAGGTGAAGCCGTGTTGCTGTTCAATTTCTGACAGTGTCATGTTTGCCCTGTTAAACGTGAGTCATGGGGCAATGATAGCCGAGGCGATGGCGCGCACGGTTCACGCCATGGCGGCAACGCCTGGCATAATTAATAAACATTTTAGTTTACTTATGTGGCGTGCTCACGTAGTCTTGCCAGACAATATCCATCGAGCCCGCATGAAAAACATCATCCTGATTTCCGCCGCCTGTTTGCTGGCGCTGCTGTCGACCATCGGCGCCTCGCTGCCGTATCCGATCCTGCCGCCCCTGTTTGCGGCCGAAGCGCCGAATGCCTTCAATAATTTTCTCGGCTTGCCGTCCAAATTGCTGTTCGGCCTGGCGCTGACCATCAACCCGCTGGGATTGCTGATCGGTTCGGCCTTGCTGGGGCCGCTTTCCGACCGCTATGGCCGCCGCCCCTTGCTGATGCGCACGGCCGTGGGCGCCGCCATCGGCCATGCCATCACGGCCTGGGCGCTGGTGATCCAGTCCTACCCGCTGTTCATCGTCGCCCGTTTCATCACCGGTTTGCTGGAGGGAAACGGCGCCGTGGCGCGCGCCATGCTGGCCGACCAGTTGACGGGACCGCTGCGCCTGCGTGCCATGTCGTGGCTGAACGGCGCGTTTTACCTGGGGTGGCTGGTGGGCCCGATCCTGGCGGGTGCGACCCTGCATTGGGGCGTGACGGTGCCGTTCTGGATCGCCGCCACCGCCCTGATGCTCGTCGCCGTGCTGGTGGCCGTGGGCTTGCCGCGCGAAACGCCGTCGTTGCTGACGACGTCGTGGTGGCAAGTGGCGCGCGACCGCCATTCGCTGAACCTGCTGCGCCATGAGGAGCTGCGCACCCTGTTCATCGTGCAGCTGGCGCTGACGTGCGGCGTGGCCAGCTTCTACGAGTTCTATCCGCTGTGGCTGGTCGAAACGGCCAATTACCATGCACAGGAGATTGCCTGGGTGAATGTGGGCCTGTGCGGCACGATGACGGTCACGTCCTTGCTGGCGGGCGGGCCCAGCCGCCATGCGCCGCTGCTGCGGGCCAGCTGGTATGCCTGCGGTGTGGCGCTGGCCGTAGGAATCTTGGCACTGGGTAATATCTGGGTGGGCATCGCTGCCATCGTGCTGTTCGGCATTCCGAATGCCTTGTACAACACGGTGATCCAGGGCTGGTGCGCCGAACGCTTCAGCGCGCACGGGCAGGGCGCCGTGATGGGCTTGCTGGCCACCACCTTTTGCATCGCCAACATCGTCGTGGCCCTCAGCGGCTCCGTGCTGACCCTGATCGACACGCGGCTGATCCTCGTCGCGGGCGCCTTGTCCGCCGCCTGGGCCGCGTGGCGCATGGCGGTCTGGCGCCGCCAGCTGGCCGGCGTGGGCGACACGCAAGCCGTGGCATGAGCGCGAGCATGAATACGTCGGAGCAGATCCTGTTCCTGCTGAAGATGCGCGGGCCGCAGACGGCGCAGCAGCTGGCGGCCTTGCTCGATATCACGTCCATGGGCGCGCGGCGCCAGCTGGAAGCGGCGCTGGAACGTGGCCTGGTGGCTTTCGAGGACGTGGCCGACGACAAGGTGGGGCGCCCGTCGCGGCGCTGGACGCTGACGCGGGAGGGCCATGCGCGCTTTCCTGACCGCCATGCCGACCTGACCCTGGAATTGATAGCGCAGGTGAAAAGCCTGTTCGGCGACGAGGGCCTGGATAAACTGATCGGCGCGCGCGAGCGCAGCAGCGAAGCCGCTTACGGCAAGCTGGTCGACCCGCAGCTTGCGCTGGCGCAACGAGTGGACAGCCTGGCGCGGGCGCGCGATGGCGAGGGGTACATGGCCCATGCGGAACCGCAGGACGATGGCAGTGTCTTGCTGGTGGAAAACCATTGTCCGATTTGCGCGGCCGCCACGGCATGCCAGAATTTCTGCCGCTCGGAGCTGGCCATCTTTCAGCGGGTACTGGGGGGCGATTGCACGGTGGAGCGCAGCGAATATCTGCTGGAGGGGGGGAGGCGCTGCGTGTACCGGATCATACCTATCGGGGTCTGAGGAGTCAGGCCCCGATAGTTGCAGGTCGGGTTAGCGTTGCGCGTGTAACCCGACATCACCATTGGGGCCAACAATGCGTCGGATTACGCGCGGCCTTGCCGCGCTAATCCGACCTACATCACTTACTTTTTGGCAGCCTTCGGCTTGGCGGCAGGCGCTGCCTTTTCAGCCGCGGCGGTGGCGCCGCTCGTCGCCTTTTCCGTTGCCTGCGCCACTTGCGCGCTGGCCTTGGCGATCTGCTCTTCCACGGTCTTCACGGCCTGTTTCGTGGCCTTGGTCACCTGCTCGTAGCCGAGGAAGGCGTTGTCGATGGCGGCCTTGACGATGGCGACAGCATTTTCCGAGCCTGGCGGCACGTTTTTCGTGACGTCGTAGATCAGGGCGCTCAGATTGCTTTTCGCTTCAGCCACGTGGGCTTCGGCGGCCGTGGTGAATTCCGTGTGGATTTCCTTGATGATGTCGTCGAGTTGCTGTTTATACGCTTTTGCGCCGGCCACGCCCGGTTGCAGCTGGGCGGCGGCGGCGGCCATGGCGGCCTTCGGATCCTTGGCCTGGCTGATTTCCTTGCTGGCGGCAAGGCCATCCTCGATGCCGGACTTGGCGGTGGCCATGTTCAGCGCCAATACCTGTTCCACGCCTTGCACGGCCTTGGAGGTGAGGGTGTTGAAGGTCATCAGCTGGAATTCAAACAGGGCCTTGGTGGCCGATGCGAATTGTTCGGGATTCGTAAACATGTGGTCTCCTCGGTTTGAATAGATACGTTCTTATCGTTCCATACTCTTTCGACGCCGCAATGCCATCGCTTGATCTCAAGCCGGTGCCCCGTGTGGTCATGGCCCCATTATTTAACAAGCGCCGGTTTTTCGCAACGGCTATCTTTGTACGGTCCCGAGGCCAGTTCCCAGCCAAATCCCAGGGTCGATTGGGCGCACGACAGGGTGCCGTCGATCTTGCTGCGCCATTTGTACCAGGGGGCAGGGCCGGCCGAGGCCGACGCGCAGGCGGCCAGCAGGGCCGTGGCGATCAGGTATTTCATAGTTGCTCCGAAAGAAAAGCCTGCCGGCATTGTAGCGCGCCTGCCGTTCAGGGAGCGGGCGATTGCGGCGCCGTGGCGGGCAGCTGCAGGGTGAAGGTGGTGCCGCTGCCGGCGCCGGTGTTGCTGGTGGCGTCGATATGGCCGCCCAGCACGCCCGTGACGATGTTGTGCGCCACATGCAGGCCCAGGCCAGAGCCGCCGGAACCGAGCTTGGTGGTGAAGAAGGGGTCGTAGACGTGCGCCAGGTCGTCGGCGGCGATGCCCACGCCCGTGTCGGCGATGGACAGGGTGATCGTCTGCCCATCGTCGCTGCCGCGCGCCGTGATGGCGATGTTGCCGCCGCTGCGGCCCTCGAAGGCATGGCGCAGGCAATTTTCCAGCAGGTTGCTCAGCACCTGGCCCAGCGGGCCCGGATAGCTGTCCATGGCCAGGCCGTCCGGCACGTCCTGCGTCAGGCTCAGGCCGGCGGCCTTGAGCGGCGTGGACATGGGCAGCATCAGTTCGGCGACGAACTGGCGCAGCAGGAAGTGGCGGCGCTGCGAACTGGCGCGGTCGACGGCGATCTGCTTGAAGCTCGAGACCAGGTCGGCGGCGCGCTGCAGGTTGCGCAGCATGATGGCGTCCGCCTCGCTGGCCTGGGTCAGGTAGGCGCCCAGTTCGGAGCGGCGCAGGCCGTCGAGGAAGCTGGCCTGGATTTCGCGCGTGCGTTCGGCCATGGTGGTGGCCACCACCAGGCCGTTGCCGATCGGCGTATTGAGTTCATGCGCGATGCCGGCCACCAGCGCGCCGAGCGCGGCCAGCTTGTCGCGGCGCACCAGTTCTTCCTGCGTGATGGACAGGTTTTCCAGCGCGGCGGCCAGTTCGAGGTTCGTTTGCTCCGAGTGTTCCTTGGCCTGCGTCAAGGCCGCCGTGCGTTCGGCCACCAGCTCTTCCAGGTGGGCGCGGTGGCGCTGCAGCTCGCGTTCGTGGCGCATGCGGCCGATGGCGATGCCGGCCAGGTCGGTCGCCGTGTCGATCAGTTCCAGGTCGCGCGCGTCGGGCTGGCGCACTTCGCGGTAGTACATGGCGAACGAGCCGAGCACGGCGCCATCCTGGCCGAAGATGGGGCGCGACCAGCAGGCGCGCAGGCCGAACGGCGCGGCCAGCTCGCGGTAGGGCGCCCACAGCGGATCGCGCATGATGTCGGTGACCACCACCGGTTCGCGCAGGAACATGGCGGTGCCGCAAGAGCCCACGCCAGGGCCGATGGCCACGCCTTCGAGCAGGGCCATGTACTCGGGCGGCAGGCTGGGACCGGCCGCGCTGTGCATGTGGATGCCGTCATCGTCGAGCAGCATGATGGAGCAGAGCACGCCGCGCGACTGGCCTTCGATCAGCAGCAGCAACTGGTTCAGGGTGGGGATCAGGGGCGCACCCTTGGCGACCATTTCCAGCAGTGTGCTCTGGCCCGCGCGCATGGCTTCGGCGAGGTTGCGTTCGGTCAAGTCGATGATGCGCGCATGCACGAGCTGGCGGCCCGGCACGGACAGGCGCATCAAGCGGATTTCGCAGGCGATCGGGTGGCTGTCGCGGTGGCAGCAGCTGGCGCGGAAGACGACGATCTTGCCTTGCAAGGTATCGCGGATCTTTTCTTCCAGCAATTGCGGCGAGGCGCTGCCATCACTCTGATGCCTGGGGAACAGGGGCTCCATGCCGCCTTGCAGCAGCTCGGCCAGCGGCATGCCGAACAGTTCTTCGGCCAGGTGGTTGGCGTCGATCAGCAGGCGGTTGTCGATATCGAACAGCAGCACGGCGTCGGGCGAACCGGCCAGGATGGAGTGGTAATTGACTTCCAGCGTTTGCGGATGCAGGGGGCGCGGTGGCGTGGCGGGAGCGGCGAAGGGGCGGGCGGCTGGCGCCTCGGCCTTGTGCAGCGCCAGTTCCATGAGGATTTTTTCCGCCACGTCGCGCGCATTGAAGGGCATCTTGATGTAGTCGCTGGCGCCGGCGCCCACGCTGCGGCCCTGTTCCTCGGCGCTGGGAGTGGCCGACATCAGCAGCAGGGGCACGCCGTGGCGTCCGCCCGCATTGCGCAGGCGCATGCAGGTGGCGCCGATATTTGTGCCCGCCAGCGCCGCGTCGAGCAGGATCAGATCCGTGCCGCCGGCCGCCAGTTCCACGCCTTCGTCGATATCGCCCGCCAGTCCCGTGCCCAGGTTATGCCGGTCCAGCACATACAGCAGTTCGCGCACATCATTCGGCGAATTGCTGACCAGCAGCACATTGGCCCGGTCGGTGATGGAGGAAATCAACTGGTTCATGGTGTCGCGCCCTTACGCGGTTCATGGGCCTAGTATTACATCAAGGCAAGTAGGAGTAAACGATAATTCTTGATGACCAAAAGCAATCTGTTCAAGCCGCTTTTTGCGCTGCCGGCGCCGCTTCCAGGGCCGCGCGCGCCTGTTCGATGCGCGGGTAATTATCCTCGATCCAGTCGACCAGCACGGCCAGGCGCTCGGCCGCCTCGCGTCCCAGCGGCGTCAGGCTGTATTCCACCTTGGGCGGTATCACCAGATACGCCTGGCGCAGCACGAAACCGTCGCCCGCCAGCGCTTCCAGGGTTTGCGCCAGCATTTTTTCGCTCACGCCGCCCACTTCGCGGCGCAGTTCGCTGAAGCGCCGCGTGCCGCTCAGCAGCAGTACCAGCACCAGCACGGCCCAGCGGCTGGTCAGGTGGCTGAGCACGGCGCGCGACGGGCAGGCCGCCGCCAGCAGGTGCGCCCCCTGGTTTTGGCGGGCGAGGGCGGTGCGCAGGCTGGCGCCAGGAGTGTCTGTGGACATGATAGTTGGACCTGTAAATGTAGATTTCATTCATACTTACCAAAAGGTACGTACTTACAATAAGTAAGCAATAGTCCTATTATAGGGTTTTACCACCTACGTACCAAGGAGAAATCATGATCGTCATCACCGGCGCCACAGGCAATCTGGGCCAGCACGTCATCGCCAGCCTGCTCACATCCATCCCCGCAGCCAATATCATCGCCGCCGTGCGCAACCCGGCCAAGGCCGCCGGCCTGGCCGCCCAAGGCGTGCAAGTGCGCCAGGCCGATTACAACGATGGCGCCAGTCTCGATGCGGCATTCAAGGGTGCAACGAAGATCCTGCTGATTTCGTCGAGCGAAGTGGGCCAGCGCGCGCAGCAGCACCAGAACGTCATCGATGCGGCCAAGCGGGCCGGCGTGGCCTTGCTGGCCTACACCAGCGTCTTGCGTGCCGATACGTCGCCGCTGGGCCTGGCCGCCGAGCACGTGATCACGGAAGCGGCCATCCGCGCATCCGGTCTGCCGTACACTTTCCTGCGCAACGGCTGGTACCTGGAAAACCATACGGAACACCTGGCGCCCGTGCTCGAGCATGGCGTCGTGCTGGGCGCGGCGCAAAACGGCCGCTTCTCGTCCGCCGCGCGTCTTGACTACGCGGCGGCGGCCGCCGCCGTGCTGACGGCGCCCCAGCCGCAAGCCATCTATGAACTGGCTGGCGACGACGGCTTTACCCTGGCCGAGTACGCGGCCGAAGTGGCGCGCCAGTCGGGCAAGGCGATTGCGTACAAGGATATGCCGCAGGCGGACTTCAAGGCGGCGCTGGTGAGCGTGGGTGTGCCGGAAGGGTTTGCCGACCTGCTGGCCGACTCCGATGCGGGCGCGGCCAAGGGGGGCCTGGAAGACAATGGCAAGCAATTGAGCGCGCTGATTGGCCGTCCGACGACGAGCCTGTTTAACGCCGTGAAGGCGGCGCTGGCCAAATAAGGGAAAGGGCCGCGGCAGCGCGGCATCTTGAAATGAAAAAAGCCGCAAACTCGTGAAAGTTTGCGGCTTTTTTGCGAATTAGGTAATGGTGCCCACGAAGGGACTCGAACCCCTACACCCGAAGGCACATGGACCTGAACCATGCGCGTCTACCAATTCCGCCACGTGGGCACTGATGCTGCTTGTTGCTGTATCTCACTACTGTACTGCGGACTACAACGACAACAACTCGTTGCTGGTGGTGCCCACGAAGGGACTCGAACCCCTACACCCGAAGGCACATGGACCTGAACCATGCGCGTCTACCAATTCCGCCACGTGGGCATTGTGCTGCTTGTTACTACTATCTGCTACTTTACTGCGGATCACAACAATCGACAACTTGTTGCTGGTGGTGCCCACGAAGGGACTCGAACCCCTACACCCGAAGGCACATGGACCTGAACCATGCGCGTCTACCAATTCCGCCACGTGGGCATTGTTACTGCTTGCTGCTTGTCGCTGCATGTTCTGCAGCGAGGACAAAATCATAAGGGCTGGCGTGCATTCGGTCAATCAACATTTTGCACTTTTCTTCAAGAAACATGTTTTTTCGCCTGAAAACGGCTGTTCCCTATGAAAAAAGGTTAAATCTGCCTCTTTTTTCAGCGATTTCCCGCAGCTTGCTGTCGGTGGGCGTGCCGTGCTGCCTGGTTGTCGCAGCGTGGCCAGCTGGCGGGAGGGGAGGGAGTTTTCGTCGCGGAAATGAAAAAAGCCGCAAACTCGTGAAAGTTTGCGGCTTTTTTGCGAATTAGGTAATGGTGCCCACGAAGGGACTCGAACCCCTACACCCGAAGGCACATGGACCTGAACCATGCGCGTCTACCAATTCCGCCACGTGGGCACTGATGCTGCTCTATTACTTGTCGCAAAATAACTTCGCAACAATTCTGCTATTATAACGGCTTGAAGAGTTTTGCGCCAGATGAGCTTTCGCTCCATACTGCACATCAACCCTGTACCGCTTTCCTGCAACTGCATTCCCGTGAAGGTTTGTCGCTGCAAGAGACCGAGATTATAGAGCAATATTTGCCGAAGTCAAATGCATTGCGCAGCTTTTCTCCTTTTTTTCATCGGCGGGGCACTTGTTCGGTTTCCGCTACGCTGTCCGTTAGGCAAACCAAGGCGTCCTCCGGTACACTACCGGACATCACCGTGTCAATATTGACGGTGATGTCATCGGTCTTTGTCTTCCGTTTGATCACTGTCAATAACAACTATAGAAATACTTTTGAGCCAAAATACCCACACCATCCCCAGCCGGGAGGACATTCTCGGCATATTCCGCAGCGTCAACGCGCCTCTCGACCCGCAGTCTCTCGGGAAAACGCTGCAAGTGCATGCCGATTCCATGGATGTCCTGGTCCGTCGCCTGAAGGCGATGGAGCGCGACGGCCAGCTCAAGTCTGACGCCAGCGGTGTTTTCAGCCTGGCCGACCAGAGCGCGCTTGTCGCCGGTCGCGTTACCAGCCACCGTGACGGCTTCGGCTTTGTCATTCCCGACGACGCCAGCGCCGACCTGTTCCTGCCTGAGAAAGAAATGCAGAAAGTGCTGCATGGCGACAAGGTCATGGCCCGCATCGTCGGCACGGACCGCCGCGGCCGCCCGGAAGGCACGATCGTGGAAGTCACCTACCGCGCCAATACCCATGTCATCGGCCGCCTGATCCAGGAAAACGGTACCTGGGTCGTGGCGCCGGAAGACCAGCGCATCGGCCAGGACATCCTGGTGACCGGTTCGGTGGGCAAGGCGAAGGCCGGCCAGATCGTCAGCGTCGAGCTGACCGAGCAACCGATGCGCTTCAAGCAGCCGGTCGGCAAGATCGTCGAAGTGCTCGGTGCGCTCGATGATCCCGGCATGGAAATTGAAATTGCCGTGCGCAAATTCAACGTGCCGCACATCTTTTCCGCCGCCGCCCTCAAGCAAGCTGAAAAGCTGCCCTTCGAAGTGCGCGCCGCCGACCTGAAAGACCGTGTCGACCTGCGCGACGTGCCTTTGGTCACCATCGATGGCGAGGACGCGCGAGATTTCGACGATGCCGTGTATTGCGAGCCCGTCAAGATTGGCCGCGCCAACTGCTTCCGCCTGATCGTGGCGATTGCCGACGTCAGCCATTACGTGAAGCCGAACGACGCGCTCGATGCCGATGCGCTCGAACGCAGCACGTCCGTCTACTTCCCGCGCCGCGTGATCCCGATGCTGCCGGAAAAACTGTCGAATGGCCTGTGTTCGCTGAACCCGGCCGTCGACCGTTTGACCCTCGTCTGCGACGCCGTCGTCAGCGACAAGGGCGAACTGAAGGCTTACCAGTTCTACCCGGCCGTGATCCATTCGGCCGCGCGCCTCACGTATGACGAAGTCGCCGCCGTGCTGGGCAACACCAAGGGACCCGAAGCGGCACGCCGCGCGGACATCCTGCCGCACCTGCAAAACCTGGAGGCCGTCTACCGCGCCTTGCTGAAAGCACGCACGGAGCGGGGCGCCATCGACTTCGAGACGACGGAAACGTATATCGTCTGCAATAGCGCCGGCAAGATCGAAAAGATCATCCCCCGCACGCGCAACGAAGCGCACAAGATCATCGAAGAGTGCATGCTGGCGGCCAACGTCTGCGCGGCGGATCTGTTGCTGCGCAACAAGCATCCCGGCACCTACCGCATCCACGCCAGCCCGACCAAGGAAAAGCTCACGCAAGTGCGCACCTTCCTCAAGCAAGTCGGCCTGAACCTGACGGGCGGCGACACGCCATCGGCATCCGATTACCAGACCCTGATGCAGCAGATCAAGGCGCGTCCCGACGCGGCCCTGCTGCAAACGATGCTGCTGCGCTCGATGCAGCAAGCCGTCTACAGCCCGGACAATATCGGCCACTTCGGCCTGGCGTACGAGGCATATGCCCACTTCACCAGCCCGATCCGCCGCTATCCCGACCTGCTGACGCACCGCGCCATCAAGGCCATTTTGCAAGGCAAGAAATACGAGCCGAAGCTGTCCGAGAAGACCGTGCTGAACACGAACGTGTCGAACGCCACGCGCAAGCAGCAAGCGAAGGACAAGGCCGACGGCAAGCCGAAGAAGACGGACCTGACGATCTGGGACGCGCTGGGTGTGCATTGCTCGGCCAACGAACGCCGCGCCGACGAAGCGTCGCGCGACGTGGAAGCCTGGCTGAAGTGCTACTTCATGCAAGACAAATTGGGCGAAGAGTTCACCGGCACCATCACCGGCGTGACCACCTTCGGCGTCTTCGTGCAACTCGATACCCTGTTTGTCGAAGGCCTGGTGCACGTCACCGAGCTGGGCACCGACTACTTCCAGTACGACGATGCGCGCCATGAATTGCGCGGCGAACGCACGGGCAAGCGCTACCAGCTGACCGACCGTCTGACGGTGCAAGTGGCGCGTGTCGATCTGGAAACGCGCAAGATCGACCTGCGTTTGGTTACCGATGCGGAACTGGCGGGCGAAGATGCGCCAGCCAAGCCGAACGGCGCCGGCAAGCGCAAGGGCGAAAAGAAATCCATGGTCAAGCCCGGTCCTGCGACCGAGCAGCGCCATGAGATCAAGGCCAGCGTCAACAACGGCGGCAAGGCCGGCAAGGGTTCCGGCGGCCGTTCCAATGGCGCCAAGGCGCAAGCCAAGCCTGCAGCCAAGGCGGCGCTGAAGGAAGCCCCGAAGGCCGCCGAACCTAAGCGCAGCAAGAAACCAGCCGCGGCACCCGCTGCGGCGGCACCACGTGCAGCAAAAACTGTATCAAAATCAAGCAAGAACAAGCGATAAAAGAAACGATAACAAATGAAGAATAAAATGATTTTCGGCTTCCACGCCGTCACCTCGCGTCTGCGTCATGAAGCGTCGTCCGTGGAAGAAATTTTCGTCGATGCCAGCCGCGTCGACGGCCGCATGAAGGACATGATCGCCGCCGCCAAGGCTGCCAACGTGCGCGTCATGCCTGTCGACTCGTCGCGTCTGGACAAGATCGTCGGCACGCGCCGCCACCAGGGCGTGATCGCGTTTGCCTCGCAACTGTCGCTGGCGCGCAATCTCGATGAACTGCTGGACGCCATCGACGGCCCGCCGCTGCTGTTGATTCTCGACGGCATCACCGACCCGCACAACCTGGGCGCCTGCCTGCGCGTGGCCGACGGCGTCGGCGCACATGCCGTGATCGTGCCGAAGGACCGCGCCGTGGGCCTCAACGCCACGGCCGCCAAGGTCGCCAGCGGCGCCGCCGAAACCGTCCCGTACATCACCGTGACGAACCTGGCGCGCACCATGCGTGAACTGAAAGAGCGGGGCATCTGGCTGATCGGCACGTCCGACGACGGCGAAAAAGGCTTGTACGAAGCCGATTTCACGGGCCCGACGGCCCTCGTCATGGGTTCCGAAGGCGAAGGCATGCGCCGTTTGACGCGCGACACCTGCGACATCCTCGTCAGCATCCCGATGTTCGGCTCCGTCGAGAGCCTGAACGTATCGGTCGCTTCCGGCGTCTGTCTCTACGAAGCCCGCCGCCAGCGCATCGCGAAAGAAGGCTAAAAATTTTGTAGCGCTTCTTTGATATGCCGCCGCCCTTGAGGCGGCGGTTGTTTATCTGCCTCCCCGGCAGCACGCCGCCGAATACGCTACCATTTGCGTTCCACCTTATTCATTGTCATTATGTTCCACCACCTGCGCGAAGATATCAACAGCATCATTGAACGTGACCCTGCCGCCCGCAATGGCTGGGAGGTGCTGACCTGTTATCCTGGCCTGCACGCCATCGTCATGCATGGCTGGGCGCACTGGTGCTGGACGCGGCACCTGAAGTGGGTAGGTCGCTTCATCTCATATATCGCCCGCATCATCACGGGCATCGAGATCCACCCGGGCGCCGTCATCGGCCGGCGCGTCTTCATCGACCATGGCTTCGGCGTGGTGATCGGTGAGACGGCCGTCGTCGGCGACGACTGCACCATCTACCAGGGCGTGACCTTGGGCGGCACCTCGCTGCACAGTGGCGCCAAGCGCCATCCGACGCTGGAGCGGGGCGTCATCGTCGGCGCCGGCGCGCAGGTGCTGGGCAGCTTCACGGTGGGCGAGTACGCCAAGGTGGGTTCGAACGCCGTGCTGCTGAAACCCGTGCCGTCCGGCGCCACGGCCGTCGGCAACCCCGCGCACATCGTGCAAAAGGATGTCAGCGCCCTGCGCGAGGGCAGCACGGCCCATTTGTTCGCCGCGTATGGCGTCACGCCCAACGGCGACGATCCGCTGTCGAAAGCCCTGCAAGGCTTGATCACGCATGCCGTGGCACAGGAACAGCGCATCGAAACCATCCTCGCCACCCTGAAGGCGGCGGGCATCTGCTGCCAGGGCGTGCCCGAGTGTGATAAATTCGATTCCGAGCAAATGAACAAGCTGGTTGATTAAGGATACAGGCATGACTACAGACGCAAACGCAGCAGAAAAAAGCAGCGACAATCCCAATCTGCTCGACCCCTTCGAGATCCGCGTGCTGGCCGTGCTGGCCGAAAAGGAAGCGCTGACGCCGGACAGCTATCCGCTGTCGCTGAATGCCTTGACGAACGGCTGCAACCAGCTGTCCAGCCGCGACCCCGTCATGGCCCTGTCCGAAGAAACCGTCTACGACGTGCTGCAGCGTTTGATGCAGCGCAAGTTCGTCAACGGCATCACGCAGGCGGGCGCGCGGGTCGCCAAGTACGAACACCGCATGCGCATCAAGTGGTCGCTGGAACAGGACAAGCTGGCCATCCTGACGATATTGATGCTGCGCGGCTTGCAGACGGCGGGCGAGATCCGCAGCCGCAGCGGCCGCGTGCATGAATTCAAGTCCGTGGCGGAAGTGGAATCCGGCCTGCAATTCTTGATCGACAAATACCCGCCGCTGGTGGCCAAGCTGGCCGTCGCGCCCGGCGCCAAGGAACCGCGCTACGGCCATCTGCTGGGCGGCGAAGAGGCGCTGGCGCAGATCGAGACGGCGGCAGGTTTTGCGGGCGCCGTCAGCGCGCCGCAGCAGGGCAGCAGGGTGGCCCAGCTGGAACAGGAAGTGCTGCAATTGCGCAGCGACTTCGATGGCCTGGCGGCGCAGTTCGAGGCTTTCCGCAAGCAGTTCGAATAATTTCCGGGCACGCGCCTATTGGGCTTGCGGGTCGAAATAGGCGGTCCAGGTCAGGCTGGAAGCGGCAAGGCCCTGCGCCTTGCCAAATTGCGCCATGGCCTTGCGCGGTTTTGCTAGTCCCGCCAGGGCCACAC
Source organism: Janthinobacterium sp. SUN128 (assembly GCF_030587275.1). Classification (NCBI taxonomy): domain Bacteria; kingdom Pseudomonadati; phylum Pseudomonadota; class Betaproteobacteria; order Burkholderiales; family Oxalobacteraceae; genus Janthinobacterium; species Janthinobacterium sp. SUN128. The sequence continues at coordinate 548,150 of NZ_JAPWHY010000001.1, forward strand.
CCAGGTTGTAATGGGTATGACTGTCCGTCGAACCGAGCTTGAGCGCCGATTCCAGTACGTTGACGGCCTCCCTGTACTTGCCCTGGTCGCACAGCACGGCGCCCAGGCAAGTGATCAGGGCCGTGTCTTGCCGGGCCGCTTGCAAGGCGCTACGCAACACGGCCTCGGCTGCCGCCATGTGCGCCTCCCATTGCCCGGCATCGCCTTCGGCCAGCTGGATATGCGCCCTGCTTGCGGCGATGGCGTCCATTGCCGCCTTAGCCAGGCCAGGCGGCGGAATTGCTTCCGGTTTCATAATCGACGCTGGCGGTAAAATCCCAGTCATCGGTGTCGCGCCCTGTCTTCCCGGACCAGGCCTCGGGAGCGACGCTCAACAGTTCTTCCAGCCACTTGTCCGTTTGATCGGGCATCAGCGTGGGGTCGGCCAGTACGCTGTCATACGTGGCCTTGCCCGAGCCGACGACGAAACAGCGCGCATACAGGAAACCGTCATCCGACTTTCCTGAGTTACCGGCATGGTCCGCAAACACCTTGCCATCGAGCTGGTACAGTGCCTGAGCCAGGCACTCCTCGAAGCCCTTGATGTCCTTGACCGGCAACTCGGCGAGCGCTTCGGTCAATGGTTCCACAGCGGCATCGGCGTCGCCGTCTTCCAGGGCTTCACGGTCGATTTGTTCTATCAGCTGCCAAAATTTTTCTTCGTTCATTGTTTATTCCAGGTAAATAGTCTATCGATACTGAAAGAGAGCAGGCATGCAATTCCCTTGGCGCGATGCGTCCCGTCTGTGCATCTTGAGCTTGTTTAGAATATCATCTTGCCCGAATGCCAAGCGCACAGTTTCCCCAAGTAACTCTTTGTAATCAACACCGCAAACAATTCGACCAAGCGTCCTTCCCACATGACTTTTTCCTTCCTGTGCCGCTCCTGCGGCGAGACCCACACGGGCATGCCCAGCTTCGGTGCCGATGCGCCGTGGCTGTACCAGCAGATGGCGCCCGCCGAACGCGAAGCGCGCTGCCAGCTCGACAGCGACGCTTGCATCGTTGACGAAGCGCACTGCTTCGTGCGCGCCACCCTCGACATCCCCGTGCATGGCGCGGATGAGCCATTCAGCTGGGGCGTGTGGGTATCGCTGAGCGGCGACAGCTTCGATGCCTGGGACGCCTGCTTCAACGATGCCAAACGGGCGCACATCGGCCCCTTCTTCGGCTGGCTCAGCACGCAGCTACCCGTGTATCCCGCTACCCTGAACCTGAAGACCCGTGTGCACCTGCGCGACGATGGCATGCGTCCGGCCATCGAGCTGGAACCGACCGATCACCCGCTGGCGCTGGAACAGCGCGACGGCATCACGGCAGAGCGGGTGGCCGAGCTGTATGCGCAGCTGATGCATGGCGATTGACAGGCCCGGCTTTTCAGCCCCTCCCTGTCGGTCCGCGCACGTTTCCGGTATCATTCGGCATGAATACTATTTCCTTCCAACCGTTTGTTATTGGTGTCGCTGGCGGAAGCGGCAGTGGCAAGTCCACCGTATCCCAACAAGTGCTGGCGTCCTTTGGCGCCGACATGGTCTCGGTCGTGATGCAGGACGACTACTACTGCGACCAAACCCATCTCTCCCCTGAAGTGCGCAGGCAGCAGAATTACGACCATCCGCAGGCGTTCGAGTGGCCATTGCTGGTGCAGCACATCCAGGCCTTGCGCAATGGCGAGGCGATCGAGATGCCCGAGTACGACTTCACGCTGCACAACCGCTCCGACAGGACCATCTTGGTCAAGCCGGCGCCGGTGATCGTGATCGAAGGCCTGTTTGCCCTGTATGACGAAGACTTGCGCAACATGATGTCGCTGAAGATCTTTGTCGACACGGCCTCCGACGTGCGCTTCATCCGCCGCATGCAACGCGATATCACGGAACGCGGCCGCTCGGTGGAAAGCGTCATCGAGCAGTACCTGGAAACCGTGCGCCCGATGCACAAGCAATTCATCGAGCCGACCAAGCGCAATGCCGATGTCATTTTGCCGCATGGCGCCAACGGCCCCGCGGTCGACATGATCACGGCCAAGGTGGCCAGCGTCATCGGTCAATTGAAACCGGCCGATTGAAACCGGCCGGCTGAAGCAGGCTGACGCAGCCCGCTGCGTCAGCGTTCCCCCATCGACTCCGAGAACGTCTTGGTGATCGGTTTCGTCAGGTAGCGCAAGACCGTCTTGCGGCCCGTGTTGATTTCCACGGTGGCCGTCATGCCGGGCTGGATCAGGATCGGCTCGCCATTCTTGCCCATCAGGTTGCGCCCGCTGGTCTTGATCTGCACGCGGTAGTACGGCTGTTCGTTGCCCTTGTTGTCTTCACTTAAGGTGTCCGCGCTGATGTAGCTGACGGTGCCGCGCAGGCGGCCGTAGATGCCGTAGTCGTAGGCGTCGAGTTTCACGGCCGTGGGCAGGCCGGGCTTGATGAAGGCGATGTCGGCCGGCTTGACTTTCGCCTCGATGATCAGGTCATCGTCCGTGGGCACGATCTGCAGGATTTCCTCGCCCGGCTTGGCCACGCCGCCCAAGGTAGTGAGGCGCACGTTGCGCACGATGCCGTCGGTGGGCGCGTAGATATCCGTCGAGCCCAGCTGCTCCTTGCGCTGCGTCACGGTCTGCAGCACGCCGGCCAGGTCTTCCTGGGCTTTTACCAGGTCCGTCTGGCTGTCCTGCAGGTATTTGTTGCGCCGGTTGGTGATCTGCGCCTGGATGTCGACCACCTGCCGCCGCAGTTTCAGCACTTCGGCGCGGCTGACGTCTCCCGTTTCCAGCAGCGGCAAATTCATTTCCAGCTCTTCCTTGATCAGCTTCATGGCGCTTTCCAGCGAGCTCACTTCCGCCTGCACGGCACCCTGGCGCTTGCTGAACAGGGCCAGCTGGTTGGCGCGAAATTCCGGGAACGCCTGCAGTTCGGGCGGGAACTTCGGCGCACCGCCAAACACTTCCGCCTGCAGGCGCGCCACGGCCGCCTTCAATCCGGCCGCCTTGGCCGTGCTTTCCAGGTAGCTCGTCTCGGCCCGCGTGCGGTCGAAACGGGCCAGCAATTCGCCCTTTTTCACGATACTGCCTTCATGCACGCGCAGTTCGGCCAGCACGCCTCCATCGGCCACCTGGATGATCTGGTTGCGCGAACTGGCGATCACCTGGCCGTTGGCGCGCGTGACCTGGTCCAGTTCCGCCCACGAAGCCCAGGCGATGACGCCGGCCAGCGCCGCCGTGCAGCTCCAGATCAGCACCCGGCCCCGTTTCGCTTCTTCCCGCGCTTCGACCTTGGCCAGTTTCATGCCACCGCTCCTTGCGCCACCGGCGCTGCTTGCGGTGCCGGGGCAGGGGCGGGTACGGCTTGCGGCTTGCCCGACAGCTTGGCCAGCACGGCGTCGCGCGGGCCGTCGAGCAGCACCCGTCCCGCCTGCAGCACCACCAGGCGGTCGAGCAGGGGCAAGAGGGCGTTCTTGTGCGTGGTGGCGACCATGGTCACGCCTTCGGCCGCCAGTTCGCCCAACAGCCCGACGATGCGCGCTTCCGTCTTCGCATCCATGGCGCCCGTCGGTTCATCGAGCAGCCAGATGCGCGGCTTGGCCAGCAGCAAACGCGTGACGGCGATCAACTGGCGCTGGCCGCCCGACACGCCCCGTCCGCCCTCGGTGATGCCCAGTGCCAGTCCCCGTGGCTGGCCCAGTATCAGTTCGATCAGGCCCGTGCGTTTGGCGGCCGCCAGGATCGCTTCCTCGCCCGGGTCGGCCAGCCCCAGTAGCAGGTTGTCGCGCAGGGTGCCGCTGAACAGCCGCGTTTCCTGCGGCAGGTAGCCGACCATTTCGCGCACCACGGCCGGCGCCAGCAGGGCCATGTCGACGTCGCCCAGGTACACCTTGCCTTCGGCCGGCTGGTACAGGCCCGAGGCCAGTTTCAGCAGGGTGCTCTTGCCCGAACCGATGGCGCCCACCAGGCCGACCCGTTCGCCGGGGCGGATGGCCAGGTTTTCCACTTCCAGCGCCACCTTTTGCGCGCCGCCATACGTGAAGCGGATGCGTTCGAAGCGCAAGCCTGTATCGAGGCTGCGCGGCGTCAGCGCGAACTGCGCATTGTCCGCTTCGTTGGGCAGGCTGATGACTTGCTCCAGGCCGTCGATCGAGGCGCGCGCATGCGCCCACTGCACCATCACGGCGGGCAGCTGCACGATGGGCATCAGGGCGCGGTTGCTGATGATGGTGCACGCCATCAGGGCGCCCATGGTCATCTGGTTTTCCGCCACGAACCACGCGCCCATGGAGATCAGCGCCACGTTGGTCAGCTGCTGGAAGGCGGCCGTGATGTTTTGCGACAGGGCCGCATAGTCGCGGATATTCTGCTCCGCGTGGCTGCTCTCGGCCACCAGTTCGGCCCAGCGCGCCTGCATCATCCATTCGGCGCTGCTGCCCTTGAGCGTTTCGACGCCGTCGACGGCTTCCACCAGCAAGCCCGCCTTGCGGTTGCTGGCGTTGAGGTTCTTGCGCGTATGGCTTTCGATGGCGCGCTGGAACATCAAACCGCACACGAGGGCCAGCGGCAGGGCCACCAGCGGCACCACCACCAGCCAGCCGCCGATGATGGTGATCATGGCGAGAAAAATCACGGCGAAGGGCACGTCCGTCAGCACGAACAGCGATGTCGACGTCAGCACGCCGCGCACCATTTCAAAGCCTTTTACCTGCGCCGCCAGGGTGCCGACGGAAGCGGGGCGCGCCTCCATGCGGATGCCCAGCATGCGCTGGAAAAACCACTCGGACAATTCATGGTCGACGTCATTGCACGAGTGGTCGACGATGCGGCTGCGCACCTGCTTGAGGATGAATTCCAGGCCGATCGACAGGGCCACGCCCACCACCAGCACCCACAGGGTACTGAAGCTCTGGTTCGGGATCACGCGGTCGTACACCTGCATGGAAAACAGCGAAGTGGCCATGGTCAGCAGGGTCACCAGCGCGGTGGCCAGCACGGCGTCGACAAACACGCTTTTCTTCAGCCACAGGGCGTTGCGCACGAGGCCCAGGGCGCCGGGGCGGGCGCCGCTTTTTTCGCTGCGGCGCGGCAGGTCCACGCAAGCCAGGCCGGCCAGTGTCGCCAGCTGCAAGGCGCGCCCATCGATGCCTTCGCCGCGCCAGGCGCCGTCGGCTCCGCGCGACTGCAGCAAGCCCCAGCCCGTGCTGGCGCTGTAGACGGCGAATGGCAGCTCGCCCGGCGTCGGCTCGTGCAGCGGACGCGCCGCGCCTTCCAGCCCGGCCGCCTGCCAGAGGGTGGTCAGTACCATGGCGGGCGGGCCGCTGTCGTCGGCGTCATCGAGCTGGCGCTGCAGATCGGCCAGGCGCGCGGCGGGCACGTGCTGGCCCGTCAGGCGGGCGGCGCGCTCGATGAGTGTCAGCAAGCCATGTTTGATGGAGGTATCCACGCTGTCTCCTGTGTGCATCATGTCGGTGTCAATTCGCGCGCGCCATGCCTGCCGGCGCCGTGCGCCCGGCCAGGGTGCCCGTTTGCGCGGCCAGGCGCAGGCTGGCGGCGATGGCCTGCGCGCGCGTGTCTTCCAGTGAAAACTGCGCCTGGGTCGCTTCGCGCACGGCATTGAGCACGTCGTTCCAGCTCTTGCGGCCGATCACGTACTGGCGCGCATACGATTCGAATACCTGCGTCGAGGTGGTGCTGGCCTCGCCCGCGTTGCCCAGGCGCTGGCGGCTCGCTTCGGCTTCGTTCCAGTCCAGGGTAAAACGCTCGCGCACCTCGCGTTCTGCCACGTCGTGCGCGGCGCGCGCGCCTTCGCGCCGGGCCACGGCGGCATCCACGCCAGCCTTGGCCGACAAGCCGGCGCCCGGCTGCGCCTGCAGTACCAGCATGGCTCGCGTGCGGTTGTCGGCATTGATACCGCCCGTCGGCTTTTCCATGCGCAGCACGACTTTCGGCATGTAGGCCGAGCGCTGCATGGTGATCTCGGAATCGGCTGCCTGCGCCTCGAAATCGAGGCGGTGCAGGGTGGGGGAATAGTCGATGGCCTGGCGCATGACCCGCTCCAGGCTGGCGTCGGGCAGCGGTTCGCCCACGCCGATGCCCGTGGCGCTGACGAGGCGCACGGGTTTGCCGGCCAGTTGCGACAGCTGCGCCAGCGCGTTTTCCAGCGCCTGGCGCGCATTCGATACGTCGTTGGCCGCCTGGTAGGCGCGCGATTCGGCCAGGCGCTGGTCCGTCTGCGAGCTGACCGACTGCACCACGCGGCGCTTGATCATGTCCAGCAGGCGCTGGTGCTCGGACAGGCCCGCCTCCGCCGAGCGCACGCGCGCCGTCTGGCGCAGCGCTTCCGTGTAGGCGGCGATCACGCGCAAAGAGAGGGTCAGGCGTTCTTCCTCGATGGCGGCGCCGGCCGCATCGACCCGGCTGCCGGCGGCATCGATGCCGGCGTCGATGCGTCCGCCGCTCCACAGCGGCTGCTCGATGCGCACCACGCCGCCCGTTTCCTGCGAACCGGTGGGCACTTCTGCCGACAGGCTGGGAAAGCGCTGCCACTGCGCGCCATCGAGTTCGGCGCGCGCGGCCGCCTGCGCCGAACGCTTGCCCTGCACGGCGGGATGGCTTTGCAGCGCCTGCTGCAAGACCTGGTCGAAGCTCCAGGCGGTGGCGCCCTGGGCGCCGGCGAAAGACGATACCGATGCCATGGCCACGGCCGCCAGCAAGGCCGCGATGCGTGGCAGTGAGGATAGTGCTGGGAAACCGCGTAATCTCATCCCGTATTTTTCCGGCCCGAGGCCTGACGCATTTCAAGGTGTGGCGGGAGCGCGCTGTCTTGCGCTCCCGCCGCCGTGCCAGGCGCGGCGCCTGGCGTGGGTGCCCTGCTTCAGACGACGAAGTTGGCCGCCGTCAGTTGCGTGATGTTCACCCCGCTCAGCAGCACCAGCGCCGTGTCGATGGCATTGGCGTTGCTCAGATCACTCGAGTGATACACCGTCACGGCGCCGCTGTTTTGCGCATCGGCGATGACGATGTAGCCCTGGCCCGACAAGACGCTGTCGTCGGCTGCGATGGCGCTGGCCGCCGCGCCGATCGACACGGACGTGCCGTCGAAGATGAACAGGTTATTGTTGCTGAAGTCCGTGCTCACGTTGACGCCCACGGCCACCGACGCCGTCAGGTCGGCGATGGCCGACATGTCGATCACGTCGCCGCCGGCAGCCGGCAGGCCGGTGCTGAAGTCGGCCACCGTCAGCGGGTTGTGCAGGGCATTCTGGCTCAGCACGAACAGCTGGCTCGCGTCCGTCAGGTCGGCCTGGGCCTGGGCTGCCGCCGCTGCGGCGGCATCGGCATTAGCCGCCACCGTCAGCGAGCTGGCGTCCGTCAGGTCCGCCTGCGCCTGCGCCTGCAGGGCGGCTGCTGCTGCCGCATCGGCTGCCAGGTGCAGGGCATTGGCGTCCGTTAGGGCGGCTGTCTGCGCCGCTGCCAGCGCCGCTGCCGCTGCCGCATCGGCAGCCTGGGTGAGGGCCACGGCATCGGTCTGGTCGGCCAGCGCTTGCGCGGCGGCGGCGTTGGCGGCGTCCGCATTCGCCACGATGGCCAGGGCACTGGCATCGGTCTGCGCGGCGATGGCGTTCGCCTGTGCCAGGGCCACGTCGGCAGCCTGCGCGTCGGCATTGGCCTGGGCCGCTGCCGCATCGTCCGCATACGCGGCACTCGCATTGGCGTGCGCTTGTGCCGCTGCTGCTGCCGCGCTGGCGGCGGCCGCATCGTCGGCTTGCGCCGCTTGCAGGGCAAGCAGGGAAGCGGCGGCCTGCGCCTGCGCCAGCGGCGCTGCCGCATCGGCCGCATGGGCGGCAAGTGCCGCTGCCGCCGCGTTGTTGGCGTTGACCGTGGCCGCTGCTGCCGCCGCATCGTCGGCCTGTGCCGCCTGGGTGAGCGCCAGCGAGATGGCGGCCTGGGTGGCGGCTGCGGCGGCCGCGTCGTCGGCGTTCTGCGCTGCCGTGGCTGCAGCCAGTGCGCTGGCCGCCGTTGCTGCCGTGCTGACGGCCAGCGCATCGGCGGCGATGGCGGCCGTGTGCGCGGCGGTGGCGGCGGCGGCATTGGCCGCTGCCTGATTGGCTGCCGTGTCGTCGGCCTGCGCCGTCTGGGCGGCGAGCAGTGATGCTGCCGCGGCGGCGGCGCTGGCGCTGGCGGCAGCATCCGCGGCTGCCGCTGCCGTGGCAGCCGTTTGCGCCAGCGCTGCGGTGGCGGCGGCATCCGCAGCTGCCTGGTCGTCGGCGACTGCAGCGTCGTGCGCTGCCTGGGCGTTGGCGGCATTGGCCGCTGCCAGCGCGGCTGCCGCGTCGTCTGCCTGCGCCGCTTGCGTGGCTGCCAGGGTGATGGCAGCGGCAACGGCCGCTGCCGCTGCCGCAACATCGGCATCATGCGCGTTTTGCGCCGCCAGCTGGGCGGCCGCTGCCGCGGCGGCGGTGGCGGCGACGTTGGCGTCCGCTGCCAGGGCTGCGTCCAGGGCCAGTTGCGCATTGGCGGCGGCCGTGGCGGCCGCTGCCGCGGTGGCGTCATCCGCCTGGGCATTGAGGGTGGCGGCCAGGGAAATGGCCGCTTGCGCCGCTGCCGCTGCCGCAGCGGCATCGGCGTTTTGCGCCGCGACGGCCGCCGCATGCGCGGCAGTCGCATTGGCGGCAGCGGTGGCAGCCGCCGCATCGTCCGCCTGTGCCGCCGCCAGCGCCGCATGGGCGGCAGCTGCATTGGCATTGGCCTGGGCCGCGTCATCGGCCGCACCCTGGGCGGTGAGGAGGAGGTTCAGTTTCAGCGTCCTGTCATTGTTGGCATCCAGGGCGTTGGTATCGGCTGTTACCGCCGCGTTCAGGTTGGCGATGGCCGCATTGAGCGCGGCATGGGCATTCAGGGCTGCCGTATCGGCCAGCTGCGCCGCCAGGGTGGCGGCCGCCGAGAGGGCGGCCGTGTGCGCGGCATTGGCGGCGGCATCGTCGGCGGCCAGCGCTGCGCTGGCTGCTGCCAGTGCATTGTTGGCTGCCGTTGCGAGCGCGGCCAGCCCTGCATCGGCCAGCAGCGCGGCATCGGCAATGAGCTGGGCCGCTGCCGCTGCTGCCGCCGTGCTTGCCGCCGTGGCGTCGTCGGCCAGGGCGGCATTCGTGGCGGCGAGCGAGGCGCTGGCTGTCAATATCGCCGCGTTGAGTGTGGTCGTGGCGGTATTCAGGGCCGCTTGCGCGTTGGCCGCCGCCGTGGCTGCTGCCGCGGCGAGGCTGTCGTCGTTCAGGGCCTGGTTCAGCGCGGCCAGTGCGCTCGCAGCGGCTGCCGCGGTCGTGCCGACAGCCGCATCGGCGGCCTGCGCGGCCAGCGTGGCTGCCAGCGAGACGGATGCCGTGAGGGCGGCGGCGGCAGCGGCGATATCGTCCGCTTGCGCATGTTGCGTGGCGGCGGCCGAGATGGCTGCCACGGCGGCGGCCGCAGCGGCAGCCGTATCGGCGGCGGCGGCGGCAACGGCGGCGGCCGTTGCATTGGTGGAGTTCAGCACAGCCGCAGCGGCCGCGGCATCGTCGGCCAGGGCCGCATTCAGCGACGCCAGCGCGTTGGCGGCGATGGTGGCGGCGCTGGCGGCGGCATTGTCGGCCAGCTGCGCCGCTTGCGCGGCCGCTTGCGAGACGTTGGCGACAGTGGCGGCCGTGGCGGCGGCCAGATCGTCGGCGACGGCGGCGGCGGTGGCCGCACTCGCCGTGATGGCGGCGGCGGCCGTGGCGGCCGCATTTGCGTCCGCCTGCAGGGCCGCATTCAAGGCGGCCAGGGCGTTGGCCGCCGTCGCTGCCGTCGCGGCGGCGGCGGCATCGGCTGCCTGCGCCGCCTGTGCCGCTGCCAGCGAGGTGGCGGCCACGCCGGCGGCGGTGGCCGCCAGCGTGTCGTCCAGCGCCGCCGCGGTGGCCGCCGCCTGGGACGTCAGGGCGAGGGTGGCGGCGGCGGTGGCGGCACTGTCGGCCGCGAGCGCATTGTTCAGGGCTGTCAGGGACGCTGCGGCCGTTGCTGCGGTCGAGGCGGCGGCCGCATCATCGGCTTGCGCCGCCAGCGCGGCGGTGTTCGACAAGCCGGCCGTGGTGGCGGCGACGGTGGCCGCCAGCGCTGCCACCAGGTCGAACGGATGGGCCGCCGAATAGGCAGCCAGGGCGGCGGCATTCGCGGCATCGTTGTTGGCGACGGTGGTCAGGGCGGCGGCATCCGTCAAGGCGGCCTTGGTGGCCGCCACGGTGGCGGCCGTGACGTCGAGCGTGTGGGCGGTACCCAGCAGGACGGCATCGGTGAGGCCAGCGACGGCGGCGGCTGCCGTGGAGGCGGTGGCATTGACGGTCGCTACCAGGCCCAGGGCGACGGCATCCGTCAGGTTGGCCGTTGTTTGTGCGGCGGTGGCGGCCGCCGCGTCGACGGTGGCCGTCAAGCCCAGTGCGACGGCGTCGGTCAGGGCGGCCGTGGCAGCTGCCGTATTGGCGGCGGCCGTGGCGGCCGTCGAGACGGTGCCCAGTGCCACGGCATCGGTCAGATTGGCAACGGCGGCAGCGGTGCTGGCGGCCGTGTTGGCGACCGTCGACACGAGGCCCAGTGCCACGGCGTCGGTGAGGTTGGCCGTCGTTTGCAGGGCGGAAGCGGCCGCCGCGTCGGCCGTGGCGACCAGGCCCAAGGCTGTGGCATCGGTCAGCGCGGCGGTGGCGGCTGCCGTATTGGCGGCGGTGGTGGCCGCTGTCGAGAGCGTACCCAGGGCCACCGCATCGGTCAGGTTGGCAACATTCGTCGCCGTATTGGCGGCGGCGGCAGCGGCCGTGGCGAGCAGGCCCAGGCCGGCGGCATCCGTCAGATTGGCCGTCGCCTGCAGGGTGGCGGCCAGGGTGGCGTCGGCGGTCGAGATCACGCCCAGCGCCGTGGCATCCGTCAGCGCGGCCAGGTTGGCGGCGGAGGTCGCGACCAGCGCATCGGCGTTCGAGATGAGGCTCAGCGCGATGGCGTCGGTCTGGCCGGCAGTCGTGACGGCCAGGGCTGCGGCCGCATCGGCTGCGGAAGAGGCCAGGCCCAGGGCCACGGCGTCGGTCTGATTGGCAACAAATTGTGCCGTGGTCAGCGCGTTTTGCGCCAGCGTATTGGCGGCCGTCAAGGTGGTGACGGCAGTCTGGGCGGCAAGTTCAGCGGCAGCGTCGGCAGTGGAGGCAATGCCCAGCGTGCCGGCATCGGTCAGCAAGGCCGTGGTGGCGGCCGCCGCGGCGGCGGCCTGTGCCGCGGCAGCTGCGCTGACGGCCGAGATATCGATCCCGCCCAGCAGGGCGGCCGTTTCCGCCGCCGAGACGGCAGCGGCCGCCGTGGCGATGAGCGTATCGGCATTGGTCAGGTCGGCGATGGTTTGCAGGCCGGCTGCCGTCAGCGCATCGGCGGTGGAGATGCCGGCAAGGATGGTGGCATCGAACAGAGCGGCAGAGATATCGGCATTATCGGCACCGATCTGCAAGGTATTGACCGTGGCCGTCAGATCGAGCACGCTGGTCTGGCCAGCCGTGACATTGGCGGCCAGGGCGGCGAGGTTGGCCAGGTTGAACGCATTCAGGGCGACGTTGACGTCCAGCAGGCTGGCTTGCGAATTGGCGGCAGCCGCATCGGCGTCCGCCTGGTCGGCTGCTTGCTGCAAGGCGACGACATCGGTCTGGTCGGCCACTGTTTGCGCATTGGCGGCATCGCTGGCGGCGGCCGCGTCGGCAGCGGCCAGGGCGGCCGCATCCGTCTGGTTGGCCGTCGTTTGCGCGGCCAGCGCGGCGGCGGCATCGGCGTCGGAAATCACTTGCAGGGCGGCCGCGTCCGTCAATGCCGCTTGCGTGGCGGCGCCGGCGGCCGTGCTGGCTGCAGCATCGGCCGTGATTTGCAGGGCGGCCGCGTCGCTCAGGCTGGCCGTGACGACTGCATTCGCCGCCACGGTGGCGGCAAGGGCTGCTGCGGCGTCAAGCGCGGCGGCATCGGTACTGGCGGCAAGGGCTGCCGCGGCGGCTGCGGCAGCGTCGGCATCGGAAATCAGGGCCAGTGCGGCCGCATCCGTCAAGCCGGCCTGGAGCTGTGCTGCGTCCGACGCGGCGGTGGCGGCGTCGGCGATCAGGCCCAGGGTGGGCGCGTCCGTCATGTTCGCTTGCGTCTGTGCATTGGCGGCGTTCGTGGCGGCGGCATTGGCGGCAGCCTGCAGGGCGACGGCGTCGGTGGCGTTGGCGATGGCAGCGTCCTGGGCGGCAACGCCGGCGGCGGCGTCCGCTGCCATGCTCAAGGCGACGGCATCGGTCAGGCCCGCTTGCGTACTGGCCGCGGTGGCCGCATTCGCGGCGGCGGTGGCAGCGATACCGAGTGCCGCGGCATCGCTGGCATTGGCAGCTGCCGCCGCATTCGCTGCCGCGGTGGCGGCCGCGTTCGAGGCGGCAGCCAGGGCGGCGGCATCGGTGGCGGCGGCCGCGGTGGCGGCAGCGGCGGCGGTGGCGGCATCCGCATCGGAGATCAATGCCAGGGCGGCGGCATCCGTCAGGCTGGCCTGGATGCCTGCGGTGACGGCGGCATTGGCGGCGGCGGTGGCCGCCAGGTCCAGCGCGGCGGCGTCCGTGGCATTGGCCAGCGCCGTGGCGGCGGCGGCAGCGGCGGCATCATTGGCGGAGATGACGCCAAGCGCTGCCGCGTCGGTCAGCGCTGCCTGGGTGTTGGCTGCGGCGGCGACCACGTCGGCCGCATCGGCGATGGCTTGCAATGCCGGGGCGTTGGTCTGGTCCGCCTGCGTTTGCGCCGCATCGGCCGCGGCGTGCGCGGCGGCGGCGTTGGCGGCGGCCGTGGCGGCAGCCGCATCAGCATTTTGCGCCGACGTGGCGGCGGCCTGGGAGGTGGCAGCGGCAGCGGCAGCGGTGGCTGCCGCGCTGTCGTCATTCGTGGCGGCGGTAGCGGCCGCTTGCGCGCCGGGGACGACGGCTGCCGTGCTGGCCGCCAGCGTATCGTCGCTGGTGGCGGTATTGGCAGCGAGCAAGGCTGCTGCCGCTGCTGCGGCGGCCTGTGCCGCCAGTTGGTCGGCCAGGATGGCGGCATTCGCCGCTGCCAGCGAAGCTGCTGCCGTGGCTGCTGCCGCGGCGGCGCTGGCGTCATCGGCCAGGGCGTTGCTGGCGGCAGCCGCCGCGGCGGCGGCGGCCAGCACGGCCGCGTCGGTCACGACGGTGGTGGTGGATTGATTTCCCGTGCCGCCCTGGCCGCCGGTCGAGCCGCCCGTTCCTCCGGTGCCGCCCGTGCCGCCAGTTCCCGTGCCACCCGTGCCCGTACCACCGGTGCCCGTACCGCCCGTACCCGTACCACCGGTGCCCGTACCGCCCGTACCCGTGCCACCGGTGCCTGTACCGCCCGTGCCCGTACCGCCCGTGCCGGTACCTCCTGTCCCCGTGCCACCCGTACCCGAGCCGCCAGCTGCGGCGCCGCCTCCGCCGCCACCGCCTGCCGCGGCGGCAACCAGGCCAAGGCCGCCGAGCGCGCCCAGCACGCCAAGTCCGCCCAATCCGCCTGCCGCGCCCGCACCCGCGCCCGCCGATGCCCCGGCGACATCCACGACACTGCCGCTGGGGATCCCGGCGGCGCCAGCCCCCGCGCCTGCCGCACCGCCATTGTTGTCGCTTTGCGGCGTGCCGAGATCGGCGCTGCCGTTGCCGGCCTGGCCTGCTGCGACGCCGCTGCCACCGCCACCGGCTGCCGCGGCGGCTGCCGCTACAGCGGCGGCCGCACCCAGGGCGCCGGCATTGCCCGTATCGGCGCTGCCCGTGACTTCGACGACATTTTCAGGCGGCATGCTTTGGCTGGCATCGGCCCCTTGCACCAGTTCATCTTCGTCATACTGCTTGCGGTCGCCGTTTTTCGGGTTGGCGACTTTTTTTGCGGGCGTCGCGACCTTGGCGCCAAGGCCTTCGGCATTGACGGGAACTTGTGCTGGATTTTGGGTGGTGGCCATTTTAAAGTCTCCGGAAGAGGTTGGATATTCGTTCAATTTTTTAAGATATTAAAAAATCAATAATGTATTTCGTTTCCTTGGTTACTCCGGCGTGGCTTGGGCCGTGGTCGAACTCTGGTGTTGCCGATGTTGATAGTGGCAAGTAAAACATAATTGGAAAAAAATCGCTGGCGTAAAAGAGCGCTTGATCCTTGATATTAAAAATACTAATTTTGCATTTGTTTTGCATGGCGCTTATTTCTCGTATTTTGCTTCGCCCGTAACTGGCTTGCTTTACGATACACACTGGCAGGATGGCATCTTTACAGGATGTCCGCGCCTGCCCTCACTCTGATGGTAATTTCAATTTTGAAACTTTCAATTTCATTTTGATCATTTTCCATGACTCTATTCTGTCAAGCTTTGCGCAAGTGAATAATCACGTATTGTCACGAAACAAGGCTTTCCGGATGAATCTGCTGTCATGCGCCAGCATTTCTGCGCCTTTCATCTCAATAATCGTCTCGCTATCGATTTGCTAGTTGTTGCTTTTTTGTTCTATGATTATCAAATTTGATTGGTAATAAAATACGATAGGAATAATTATTTGTAATTTTTATATCTAATTAATGCTATCGAATGAATAGTCTTTATTTGGCGAGGGGATTTGTTAATAATCACTATCAGCACGATAGTGATTATTTTCGGCGGCGTAACAGGGGAAAAATGAAAACGCCCCGGCGGGCGGGGCGTTTTTTACGGGGATGCGGTGGTGCGCTGTCAGCCTTCCTCGCGCCAGCTTCGCAAGCGGATGGCGGCGTAAATCAGGGCCGCGCCTGCCGCTGCGCCCAGCCAGACGGCTGGCAAGGCCAGGCTGGACCAGGAATTGCTGAACACATCGATGCGCGTCATGTGCGATCCTCCCTCTGCCAGGGCGTGCATGCGTGGCAGCAGTTCCGGTTCGAACAGATACCAGCTGCCGGGAAGAGTGCCCAGCAGGGCGCGTCCGATGACATTCATCTGTATCCAGCTGACATCGCTTTCCGTCTGCGTCAGCTTGCCGGCCCAGACTGTCAAGATGAGCAGCAGCAGCGGCACGCCGACGGCCCACAGGAAGACTTTCGACTTGGCCCAGCTCGATACCATCAGCAGCCAGCCCACCGTCGGCAAGGCCCACAGGCAATACACGGGCAGCAAGCCGAACACGCGCAGCGGTCCCAGATACAGGCCGGAAGAGCCCAGCAGTTCGGCAAACACGTGGATGCCGTTGACCGCCAGCACGCCGCTGAGGATCAGGATCAGGGCCAGCGACGTCAGGCTGGCGGCAGCGGCCACGATCAGCGGCGCGACCAGCAGGGCGATGGCCGCTTTCGACAGCACCGTCTGCGCATCCGAGATGGGCAGCGATTTCCAGAACAGCACGCTGCGGTCGCGGCGGTCGTCATGCAGGGCGCTCAGGCAATAGAAGAACACGAGGAAACCCAGCGCCAGGAACAGCGGCGCAGCCGCGTACGTATAGTTATTGGCGACGGCGTCGATGATTTCCGTGCGGCGCGGGCCGAAGGTGCGCGTATTGAAAACGGTGCTCCAGGAAATTTCCTCGCCATTGACGATGAGCGCCGTGTGCATTTTGGTCTTTGCGACGGTCGCGGCCGCCATCAGGGCGCCCAGCACCGTCATGACGACGCCGATCAGGGCCGGCGTCCACAGCAGCATGCCCTTGTGTTCCCACAACTCGCGCCGGATCAGCCATTGCATCTTGTTTACATGGGAAATACTCATTGGTACGATCCTTTCATGGTCGCGACAAACAGGTCAGCCAGGCTGGGCGTGCGTATTTCGCCGAGTGCGGCCAGCTGGGTGCGGGCGACGCCGTCGAACAGCATCACCGACTTGCCGAACACGCTGCGTTCGCTGATCGGCTGCAGGGCACGCGCCGGATTGACGTGCTGCGGGCCCACCATCACCTCGATGTAGCGCTCGCCCACTTCTTCCATGCTGGACGCCAGTACGATCTTGCCGTCACGAATGAACATCAGGTCGCTGAGGATGTGTTCCACTTCCTCGATCTGGTGCGTGGTGATGACGATGGTCTTGTTTTCATCGAAATAGTCTTCCAGCAAGTTCTGGTAAAACTGCTTGCGGTACAGGATGTCCAGGCCCAGGGTCGGCTCGTCGAGCACCAGCAGTTTGGCATCGATGGCCATCACGAGCGCCAGGTGCAGCTGCACCACCATGCCCTTCGACATGGCCTTGACCTTCATCTTCGGCGACAGCTTGGTGTGGGCCAGGTAGCGTTCGGCCTTGCTGCGGTCGAAACGTGGATGCACGCCAGCAACGAAATCGATGGCGTCTGCCACGCGCAGCCAGCCCGGCAGGATGGCCACGTCGGCGATGAAGCACACGTCTTCCATCAGCGCATCGCGCTGCACGCGGGGATCGCGCCCCAGCACCGACAAGTCGCCATCGAAGCCCGTCAGGCCCAGGATGGCTTTCAGGGTGGTGGTCTTGCCGGAACCGTTAGGGCCGATCAAGCCGACGATGCGCCCCGGCGCGATATCGAAGCTGATGCCATCGATGGCCACCTGCTTGCCATACTGCTTGCGCAGGCCGCGCGCGCTGATGACGCTATCCTTGTTCAATGCATTCATGCGTTCTCTCCGTGTGCGCCGGCGTCGCGGCTCGCTTGCAGCAGTTGATCGAGGTCAAGGCCCAGGCGGGTGATGTGTTCCAGCAAGGCTGGCCATTCCTCGCGCAGGAAGCGCTCGCGTTCACTGGCCAGCAATTTGTCGCGGGCGCCTTCCAAGACATACATACCGAGTCCTCTGCGTTTTTCCACCAGGGCTTCGTCGACCAGTTCCTGGTAGGCGCGCGAAACCGTGATGGGATTCAATTGATAATCGGCCGCCACCTGGCGCACCGAGGGCAAGGCGTCGCCGGACTGCAGCACGCCATCGAGCATCATGCCCACCACCCTGGCCTTGAGCTGGCGGTAGATGGGGCTATTGTCGTTCCATTCCGCGCTCATGGGATGCGCTCCCACAAGGGCGGGGCGGTGCGGCGCATAAAAAGTGCTGTAGGCATCGAAGCTCCGTGATGTATTGAGTTGGTGTTGTAGTTAACTATAACAGTGAAAATTCAAATGTCAAGATACTCATGTTTTTCTATCCATAAGGAAACTATAATGTTGCGTGTTTAAAAATCTTACTTGATAACTTTTGGCGCGCATGTCGCCACAACCATGAAAGCAGAAATGATAAATTGCTTTGGAGAAGTACGGAACTTGTTCAAGCGTGCCGGCTGCGGCGCCGCACTGTTGGCGCTGTTGAGCGCCTGTGGCGGCGGTTCCGGCGGCGGCACGTCCACGCCTCCGACACCCGTGGCGCCGGTCGAAACGCCGCGCTATCTGCTGGGCGGCACGGTCAGCGGCTTGCTGCCTGGCGCCAGCGTCGTGCTGGCGAACGGCACGGAAAAGCTGACCGTCACGGCCAACGGTCCCTTCAGCTTTGCCGGCAAGCTGGCGGTGGGCACGGCGTATCAAGGCAAGGTCGACAGCGCCTCCGCTGGCCTGGGTTGCAGCATCGCGCAAGGCGCGGCGACCATGGGCAGCGCGGATGTCAGCACCCTGGCCGTGCGTTGCCTGCCCATCTTGCTGGCGGGCGTGCAGGAACAGATCCAGCGTGTCGATGGCATAGCGCAGGATGGCGCGGGCAATTATTACATCGCCGATGTTCCCTCACAAGTGATCCACAAGCTGGCCCCCGACGGCAGCCTCAGTATCTACGCCGGCATGCCAGGCAAGGCTGGTGCCGTTGACGGGCCGGCTGCCAGCGCGACTTTTTACATGGGGGGCCGTGCACCGCTGGTGAGCGACGGCAAGGGAAACCTGTATGTGGCCGACACCTGCAATGGCCAGGTACGAAAAATTACGCCGGCTGGCGTGGTCAGTACACTGGCCGGCAAGCGCCGTGCCAATTGCAGTGCGGCACCAGCCGAGCCGGATGGCGTGCCTGTGTATGCCGACGGGCCGGGGACGCAAGCCCGGTTTGGGGTGATCACCGGCATGGCCATGGATCCGAACGGTGATTTGCTGCTCGTCGATGATGGACAGTTCCAGGTTCGCCGGGTGACCCCAGCTGGCGTGGTCAGTTCCTACAATGTCCTGTTTTTCGAGCCGAATGGCCAGCCGCCGCGGCCAGGGAAGGTGGGTCAGATGGCGGTCGACGCCCAAGGTGTGATTTACTTGAGCAACAGTAGCGGCAACAAGATATACCGACTTGACAATGGCGTGGCCACCCTGCTTGCAGGAAATGTGAGGACGACTGGCTATGACGGCAAGGGCGTCAATGCCAGCTTCAGGGGCGTGCGCGGCATGGTGTTCGAGCGCAGCGGCAATTTGTTGCTGACCGACCGCGAGGCCATCCGGCGCATGACTCCCGATGGCGTGGTGACGACGGTGGTGGGCCGGCATGTACCCGACGCGGGAGGGAATTATCTCGACTGGAAAAACCTGGCCCAGGTATTGATCGAGGATACGGGCAGCATGCTGGTCTACGATTCCACCCTGCAGCGCTTGAGCCGGGTGGATGGCGGCAACAGGATCGTGATCCTGCCTGTCATACAGGGCAATATCGGGCAGGTGGATGGCGTGGGCGCTGCGGCGCGCGTGGGCCAAGTCAAGGCATCGGACATGTGCAGCGATCCTGCAGGGAATGTCTATCTGCTCGATGCGGCCAACAAGGTGCTGCGCCGGCTGGCGCCCAATGGCAAGCTGGAAGTCTATGCAGGGATTGCCGGCCGTACCGGTAGCGATGACGGAGCGCGGCTCAGCGCGACCATGGTCAATCCCGTGGCGATCGCTTGCGGTGCGGATGGGGCCGTGTATGTGGCGGACAGGGAGCTGTATTCCCCTTCATTTAATTTGCGCAAGATCAATGCTGACGGGGTCATGTCCACCATCGAGCCATTGCCAGCAGGCGGTTTTGGCCTTCAGCAGTATATCCTGGCGGTTGACAAGGATGGCTATATCACCTGGACGGAGGCTTTGGGCGGGGGGATTTACCGGCGCCCGCCTGGTGGCGTATTTTCCTTGTTTGTGTCCTTTGAAACGCTCGCGCGCTCCTTCAGCGACAGCGATCTCGGCTTGCAAGATGTTTTGCCTTACAGCATGGTGTTTGACAGTAAAGGTGATTTGTATTTTGATGACTTTTACCATCAAGTGATTTTCAAGGCGGATCGTTACGGCACCGTGAAGGTGTTTGCCGGCACCTTGTACTCGACTAAAAATGCCGACGGTGCGCCTGGTGTAGGCAGCCTGTCCTTTGCCGGGATGCCCAGCCTGGCCTTCGACAAGGCCGACAACCTGTACCTGAGCGGCCAGGATGGCGTACGCAAGATCGATACGGCCGGGGTCATTTCCTCACCGCAAATGGCATGGGGAAATCCCATCGTGGAGGTCCTGGCTTTTGGCAACGGAACCTTGTATGGTTATACCGCCCGCGCCATCATCCAGATGCCGTTGCCTTAAATGGAGGGATGCGCAGACGTGGCTGGCGCATCCCTCAGCCGCGCCTGCAAATCCAGCGCATTGAACAGGGCGGCCCCGGCCGCCGTATTGTCGAAGATGCACCAGCTGTCCACATGCGCTGGTGTGTGCAATTCAGCGGCCAGCGCCGTGAGGTAGTCGGCCGGGTAGTCGGAATAATATATTTTCGGGCTGCCGTGCAGGCGCAGGTAGGCCACGCTGGTCGTCGGTATGTGCGGCCCCGGCTGTCCCGCAGGCGGATCGGCGCGCACGCGCGTGATGCGCTGCATCGTTAACAGCTCGGTTGCGCCTGCCTCGAACCAGCTGGGATGGCGCGCTTCACACGCGAGCATGCCGTCGAAGCGCTGGCGCAGGGCAAGGAAAAATGCGGCGGCCACGTCCGCCTCGAAACGCAGGCTGGGCGGCAGCTGCACCAGCACGCAGCCCAGTTTATTCCCCAGTTGCATGACTTCTCCCGCAAAGCGTTCCAGTTCGGCTGCACAGTCGCGCAAGCGCCGCTCGTGCGTGATGCTGCGTGGCAATTTCACGCTGAAACGGAAATGGGCGGGCACGCTGTCGGCCCAGCGCGCGTAAGTGGCGCTCTGGTGCGGTCGGTAGAACGAGCTGTTGATTTCCACGCAGGGCAAGACCTGGGCATAGCGCTGCAAATGGCTGCCATCGAGGGGGAAGTGGCTGGCGGCGGCGCTGGACAGGCTCCAGCCGGCCGTGCCGATGTAAACAGTGTGCATGGCGCCATTACAGCAGGGCCAGGCGGGCGCGGCTATCGGACAAACGCCCGTGCGGCGGTCGGCGCAAGCCTAGTCGATGATGTCGCCGTTCAAGTCGTGGCGCGTGATGTTGCCGCGCGCATGGATGGCGATCCAGCCGCCGCGCGGCTGTTGCGGCGGCGTCACGTCGCATTCCCAGTCGGGCAAGACATAGCGCAAGGTAGCGTCGACTTTATGCAGGGCAGGGCGGTGCGTGTGGCCGTGGATCATGACGGTGCTCGCGTGTTCGGCAAATACTTGCGCGACAGCATCGGGCGTGACATCCATGATGTCCATGGATTTTTCGCCATTGTGCTGGCGGCTGCTCTGACGCAATCCGTCGATGATGGCCTTGCGCTGCGCCAGCGGCATGGACAGGAACTGTTTTTGCCAGGCGGGCTGGCGCACCATGGCGCGAAACTCCATGTAGCTGACGTCTTTCGTGCATTCGGCGTCGCCGTGCAGCAGGACGATGCGCTGGCCGGCAATCGTGGCCACGTGCGGCTCGCTGAGCAGGGTGGCGCCAGCGGCGGCGGCAAACCCGGAGCCGACGAGAAAGTCGCGGTTGCCGGCGATCCAGTAGACGTGCACGCCCGCATCGCTGACGGCGCGGATGGCGGCCGTCATGCGCGCATTGAACGGGTCTTCCAGGTCATCGTCGCCGGCCCAGTATTCGAACAGGTCGCCTAATAGATACAGCGCTTGCGCATATTGCGCATGGTGTTCCAGGAAAGAAAGAAACGCCGCGCTGGTGCGCGGGTGCGAGCTCTGCAGATGCAGGTCGGAAATAAAGAGTGCGGCAGGCATTGTCATCGTTCAACGCTCCCAAAAAGTGAAGTGCATGGAGAGGCGAAAACGCTGCAATGCCTGTTATTCATGATGCCAGAGCCTGATTAAGCGGCTTCGACCTTTTCGATGATGACATCGGTGACTGGCACATCGGCGAACATGCCGGCGCGCGAGGTTTTCACGGCGCGGATGGCGTCGACGACTTCCTTGCCTTCGGTGACTTTACCGAATACGGCGTAGCCCCAGCCGTCCTGGCCTGGATAGTCGAGGAAGCTGTTGTTCTTGATGTTGATGAAGAACTGGGCCGATGCCGAATGCGGATCCGACGTGCGGGCCATGGCCAGCGTGTAGGTGTCGTTTTTCAGGCCGTTCTTGGCTTCGTTTTCCACGGTGGTGTCGGCAGGCTTTTGTTTCATGCCTGGCTCGAAACCGCCGCCCTGGATCATGAAACCGTCGATGACGCGGTGGAAAATCGTGTTGTCGTAGTGGCCGGCTTTCATGTAGGCCAGAAAGTTGGCAACCGTTTTCGGCGCTTTCTCGGCGTCCAGTTCAGCGGTGATCTTGCCCAGATTGGTGGTGATGATGACGGAGGTCATGATAATCCTTAATAAATTGGATGAATAATTGATTCAGTGGCGCCAGCCAGGCCGGCGCCGCAAAAACGCTATTTTACAGTTTTGCGGGCGCGGACTTGAGTAAAGTCGCCGATTCGATCACCACGGGGGTGACCGGCACGTTCTGGTGCGGGCCCTTGTCGGCTACCGGCACGGCCTTGATCTTGTCGACCACGTCCATGCCGCTGACGACTTTGCCGAACACCGTGTAGCCGAAGCCGTCGCGGCCAGGGTAGTCGAGCGCGCCATTGTCGTTGACGTTGATGAAGAATTGCGCGGTGGCCGAATGCGGGTCGCCCGTGCGCGCCATGGCGATGCTGTAGGTGACGTTTTGCAAGCCGTTTTGCGCTTCATTCTTGATCGGCGCCTTGGTGGCTTTCTGTTTCATGTTCTTGTCGAAGCCGCCGCCCTGTATCATGAAGCCGTCGATGACGCGGTGAAACACGGTGCCCTTGTAATAACCGCTGTTGACGTACTGCAGGAAGTTGGCCACGCTTTTCGGTGCTTTTTCCTGGTCCAGTTCCAGCACGATCTCGCCCATGCTGGTTTTCAGGGCCACGTGAGGCGTTGGGTCGAGAGCGGTCGCCGGAGCGGCTGCCACGACGGCGCTGCCCAGGGTCAGGCCGGCAAACAGGGTGCAAAAGCGGGCCAGGAAAGACAGGCGTTTCGATTTGATTTCTTGCATGAAGGCGTCCTTGATCGTTATTTTTCTTTAAACTTGCGTTGTTGCCAAAAGAAGTGAGTTTCGGTTGAACATCGTAAAAACCTGATTCATATCGGGCCAGTATGGTTTTTATCAATGTTATACTTGACCGCTAACGCCCTAATTCTAACAAACAAGAACAACAATATAGCGGGTCGTACAGTCTCGGCGCACACGGCAGTTCAGTGGCGCGGCACCCCTGGTGTCCGCGCCTGTCTGTCGTTTTGCCAGGCTGGCGGCCGCTCCACTTGCAAAGCACGATGAGCAATCTAAAGATTTACAACACCCTGGCTCGCGAAAAGCAGGTATTCGTCCCGATGGAAGCGGGCAAGGTACGCATGTACGTTTGCGGCATGACCATCTACGATTATTGCCATATCGGCCATGCGCGCATGATGATGGCGTTCGATGTCATCTACCGGTGGCTGAAGGCGTCCGGTTTCGATGTCACCTATGTGCGCAACATTACGGACATCGACGACAAGATCATCCGCCGCGCCGTGGAAAACGGCGAGACGATTTCCCAGCTGACGACGCGTTTCACCCAGTACATGGATGAAGACACGGCCGCGCTGGGCATCCTGACGCCCGACCACACGCCGCGCGCCACCGAATACGTGCCGCAGATGCTGCGCCTGATCGAACAGCTGGAAGCCAAGGATCTGGCTTACCAGGGCGCGGATGGCGACGTCAATTACGCCGTGCGCAACTTCCCCCACTACGGCAAGCTGTCGGGCAAGTCGCTCGACGACCTGCGCGCGGGCGAACGCGTCGACGTGAACACGGGCAAGCGCGATCCGCTCGACTTCGTGCTGTGGAAATCGTCGAAGGAATCCGAGCCGGAAGAAGTGAAATGGGATTCGAAGTGGGGCAAGGGCCGTCCGGGCTGGCATATCGAGTGCTCGGCCATGTCCTGCGCCTTGCTCGGTGAACAGTTCGATATCCATGGCGGCGGCGCGGATTTGCAATTCCCGCACCACGAAAACGAGATCGCCCAATCCGAAGGCGCGTTCGGCCATACCAGCGTGAATTACTGGATACATAACGGTTTCGTGCGCCTGGACAATGAAAAAATGTCCAAGTCGCTCGGCAACTTCTTCACCATCCGCGAAGTGCTGCAAAAGTTCGATGCCGAAGTGATCCGCTTCTTCATCCTGCGCGCGCACTACCGCAGCCCTCTGAATTACTCGGACGTGCATCTCGATGACGCGCGCCTGTCCCTGACCCGCTTGTACACGGCGCTGGCCGACGTGGCGGTGGAAGAGGGTGCCATCGACTGGAGCGAAGCGCATGCCGTGCGCGTGCGCGAAGCCATGGACGACGATTTCAACACGCCGCTGGCCGTGGCCGCCCTGTTCGACCTGGCAACGGAAGTTAACAAGAGCAAGTCGCCAGCGCTGGCGCGTCAACTGAAGGGCCTGGCGGGTGTATTCGGCTTGCTCGAGCGTACGCCGCAGCAATTCCTGCAGGCAACCGTCGGCGCTGCCGCCGGTGGGCAGGACGAGGCGGCCGGCATCGAAGCGGCCATCGCGGCGCGCAGCGCGGCGAAAAAAGCACGCGACTTTGCCCAGTCCGACAAGATCCGTGCCGAGCTGCTGGCGGCGGGTATCATTCTTGAAGACAAGCCTGACGGCTCGACCAACTGGCGCCGCGCATGATGCCAACGTCCAGGGAAAACGGGGAAGCGCCCAAGGTGACGGAATTGGCGCAAGTGATCCAGGTGCCGCACTACTGGGAAGAGGCGAAGATCGAGCTGATGAAGCGCGACCGCATCATGAAAAAGCTCATCCCGCAATTTGGCGACCTGCACCTGGTCGGCCATAGCGACCCGTTTACCACCCTGGCCCGTTCGCTGGTGGGGCAGCAGATCACGCCCAAGGCAGCGGATGCCGCCTGGAAAAAGCTGTTGCTGGCTTGCCCGAAATGCACGCCCTCGCAAGTGTTGAAGGCGGGCGCCGAGCAGCTGTCCGCCTGCGGCTTGTCCAAACGCAAGACCGAATACATCCTTGACCTGGCCGACCATTTCAAGGCCAAACGCGTGCACGCGAGCCAGTGGGACCAGATGGATGACGAAGCCGTCATCGCCGAACTGGTGCAGATCCGCGGCATCGGCCGCTGGACAGCCGAGATGTTTCTGATATTTAATCTGCTCCGGCCGAATGTCTTGCCGCTCGACGACCCCGGTTTGATCCAGGGCATCAGCGTCAATTATTTCTCCGGCGAACCAGTTTCCCGCAGCGATGCGCGCGAGGTTTCCGCCAATTGGGAACCGTGGCGCACCGTGGCGACGTGGTATTTGTGGCGCAGTCTCGACCCTGCAGCCGCTCCTGCCGCATCCGATACAGCCCCCGGCGCACCAGCCGGTACGGTAAAATAAACATAGATGACGCCGCGCGCCCTGGCGCCGTGGCCGGTAAAACCTGGAGGTACAATGACTAAAACGACTTTCCTCAATTTTGAACAGCCGATCGCGGAACTCGATTCCAAGATCGAAGAGTTGCGCTTCGTGCAAGACGATTCGGCCGTCGACATCTCGGAAGAGATCGACCGCCTGGCCAAGAAGAGCCAGCAGCTGACCAAAGATATCTACGCCAAGCTGACGCCTTGGCAAGTGGCGCAGATCGCGCGCCACCCGCAGCGCCCCTACACCATGGATTACGTGAATGAAATCTTTACTGATTTCCACGAATTGCATGGCGACCGCAGCTACGCGGACGATCTGTCCGTCGTCGGCGGCCTGGCCCGCTTCAACGGCCAGCCGTGCATGGTCATCGGCCACCAGAAGGGCCGCGACACGAAAGAGCGCGCCATGCGCAATTTCGGCATGCCGAAACCGGAAGGCTACCGCAAGGCCATGCGCCTGATGAAAGTGGCGGAAAAGTTCAACTTGCCCATCTTCACCTTCGTCGACACGCCGGGCGCCTTCCCCGGCATCGATGCGGAAGAGCGCGGCCAGTCGGAAGCCATCGGCCACAACCTGTACGTGATGGCCGAACTCAAAGTGCCGCTGATCGCCACCATCATCGGTGAAGGCGGTTCCGGCGGCGCGCTGGCCATCGCCGTGGGTGATGCCGTGCTGATGCTGCAATACTCGACCTATGCCGTGATCTCGCCGGAAGGTTGCGCCTCGATCCTGTGGAAGAGCGCCGAGCGCGCCTCCGACGCGGCCGAAGCGCTGGGCCTGACGGCGCACCGCCTGAAAGCCATGGGCCTGATCGACAAGATCATCAACGAACCGCTGGGCGGCGCCCACCGCGATCCGAAACAGATGGCCACCTTGCTGAAACGCGCACTGGCCGACACCCTGCGCCAGTTCCAGGGCATGAAAACCAAGGACTTGCTGGCCGCGCGCCATGAAAAACTGCTGAGCTACGGCAAGTTCAAGGAAACCACGCCGAGCGAGTAAGCCGTCGCCGGTCGGCGTAGGTCGGCTTAGCGCAGCGTAAGCCGACAAGACGTAAGCCGACAAGATAGTAAGACACCAGGGACAGTCCGCTAAACGACACCATCCGTTTAGCCGCCTGTCCCTCTTTGCATTCCCGGAGTCCACATTGAAAAAGCAACAAACCGCCACCGTCGCCGATATCTTTGCCAGCGCGCTGGAAACCTGCGGACCGCAAGCCGGCGAGACGGTCGGCATCGCCCTGAGCGGCGGCCTCGATTCCTCGGCCCTGCTGCACCTGGCGCATGCCTGGGCGCAAGAGCATGGCGTGGCCTTGCACGCGTTCCACGTGCACCACGGCCTGAGCCCGAATGCGGATGCCTGGCTGGCCCACTGCGGGCAATTGTGCGCCGGCATGGGTATCGCTTTCGAGGGGCGCAAGGTCACCTTGGAAAAGAATGCGAAAACGGGCACGGAAGAGGCGGCCCGCAAGCGCCGGTATGCGGCCCTGGGCCAGTTGTGCGCCACGCATGGCGTGCGCCTGCTGCTGACGGCCCACCACCAGGATGACCAGGCGGAAACGGTGCTGCTGCAATTGCTGCGCGGCTCCGGCACGGCGGGCCTGTCCGGCATGGATGGCGCCAACAGCGCGCCCGAGCTGCTGGGCAACCCGGACCTGGTGATGGCGCGCCCGCTGTTGCCCGTGTCGCGCAGGCAGCTCGAGGCCTATGTGGCGAAACATGCGATCGCGCACATCCACGACGAGTCGAACGACGACCCCCGTTTTGCCCGCAATGCCTTGCGGCACCAGGTGATGCCTGTGCTGGCGCAGGCCTTTCCCGGCTTCCAGGAGCGTTTTGCCCGCAGCGCCCAGCACGCGCAATCGGCGCAGCGCCTGTTGACGGAACTGGCGACGCAGGATTTGGCAGCGTGCCTCGATGGCGATTGCATCGAACTGGCGAAATTGCGCGCGCTGAGCGCGGACCGCTGCTACAACCTGCTGCGCCACTGGTTCGGCACGCGCGGCTTGCGCATGCCGTCGACGGCGTGGCTGGCGGAAATGCTGGCGCAGCTGCTGGAGGCGCGGCCCGATGCGCAATTGCTGGTCACGCATCCCGAATGCCACGTGCGGCGCCACCGCGACCGGCTGTACCTGACGCCGAAGCTCGATGACCTGGCCGGCATGCGCGAGCGTGACGATGCGGGCATTCCCGGCCTGGAAAAAGCCAGCCAGGAGTTCGCATGGAAAGGCGAGGCCAGCCTGGCCTTTCCCGCGTATGGCGGCGTGCTGCATTTCGATGCGGTGGAAGAGGGCGGCCAGGGCATCGATATTGCTTGGCTGCAAGCACAGACCTTGACCATCGATTTCCGCCAGGGCGGCGAGCGATTGAAACTGGCCTTGAACCGTCCCACCAAGAGCTTGAAATACCATTATCAGGCGTTTGACGTGCCCGCCTGGGAGCGCGAACGCCTGCCCCTTGTCTGTGCGGCGCAACAATTGCTGTACGCGGCTGGTATTGGCCTCGACTGCCATTGCCTGAGCCTGCTGGATCGTCCCCGCGTCACCTTGCGCTGGCTCTCCTGCTGAGCGTAAGGACAGCCGCCACGGCCACTCCCGGGGTAGCCGCCAAGCGGCTGTTCAAGCCAGCTGGACTGTATGGATTGGTTATTTCCATATGCGCAATCGGTATGAGCTAATGCGCTTTTTAGCTTGTTATTTTGCATTGCGGCATGTAGAGTAAAGCCCTCCTTTTTTATTCTTCTTGAGCGGAAACTTCACTCTTATGGCTTTAATCGTCCACAAATATGGCGGTACGTCGATGGGCTCGACTGACCGTATCAAGAATGTCGCCAAGCGCGTTGCCAAGTGGCACGACGCTGGGCATCAAATCGTGGTGGTGCCATCCGCCATGTCGGGCGAAACCAACCGCCTGATTGGACTGGCCAAGGAAATCATGGATCAACCCGATCCCCGTGAACTTGACATGATCGCCTCGACAGGCGAACAAGTGTCCGTCGGCCTATTGTCGATGGCACTGCTGGCGATCGGCAAACAAGCCGTATCCTATGCTGGCTGGCAAGTCGCGATCAAGACCGATTCCGCCTTTACCAAGGCACGCATCCAGTCGATCGATGACGAAAAAGTCAAACGCGACCTCGATGCGGGCAAGATTGTCATCATTACCGGTTTCCAGGGCGTCGACGAACACGACAACATCGCGACCCTGGGCCGCGGCGGTTCCGACACCTCGGCAGTGGCGATCGCCGCCGCCATGAAGGCGGCCGAATGCCTGATCTTCACGGACGTCGATGGCGTCTACACGACCGATCCGCGCGTGGTCTCCGAGGCGCGCCGCCTGAAGACCATCACCTTTGAAGAAATGCTGGAACTGGCTTCGCTGGGTTCCAAAGTGCTGCAAACGCGTTCGGTGGAATTTGCCGGCAACTACCGCGTTCCCACGCGCGTGCTGTCGTCGCTGACCGACCCGATGTTGCCGCTGGAAATAGAAGCCAATTCAGGCACCCTGATTTCGTTTGAGGAAGATACAAACATGGAACAAGCAGTCATCTCCGGCATCGCCTTCAACCGCGATGAAGCCAAAATCACCGTGCTCGGCGTGCCCGACCGCCCAGGCGTGGCGTACCACATCCTGGGACCGGTGGCGGACGCGAACATCGAAGTCGACATGATCATACAGAATCAGTCGGTCGACGGTAAAACGGACTTCACCTTCACCGTTTCGCGCGGCGAATACGCGCGCGCGCTGGCCGTGCTGGAAGCGAACCGCGAATCGCTGGGCGCGGCCAGCATCACGGGCGACGCGAAAGTGTCGAAACTGTCCGTCGTCGGCGTGGGCATGCGCAGCCATGTGGGCGTCGCATCGCAAATGTTCCGCACCTTGTCGGAAGAGGGCATCAACATCATGATGATCTCCACTTCCGAGATCAAGATCTCCGTGCTGATCGATGAAAAGTACATGGAACTGGCCGTGCGCGCGCTGCATAAAGCGTTCGAGCTGGAAAAAGCTTAAATATCCAAAAATATTGCCCCACGCCCTTGACCAAAGGGGGGGCAATCGATATTATGACGTTCGTCGCTGCAGCGCAGTTAGCTACAGAGACATAGTTGAGTAATCAGCTAGGAGACGTGGCCGAGTGGCCGAAGGCACATCCCTGCTAAGGATGCATACGGCTTATACCTGTATCGTGGGTTCGAATCCCACCGTCTCCGCCAGAATCAAATAAAAAAGCCTCCCCTGCGGGAGGCTTTTTTATTTGTCTGGACGGAACGGTGGGATTCGAAGGGCTGGGCCGTGCCGGCCCAGCCCTCTCCGAATCGCCCAACCACCGCGCTCCGCGCGGCACGTTGGCCGCTGCGCGGCCAACGCCGTCCCCCCATCTCAGGCTTCAGCAGCCAGCTCCCCCATCGGCCCCAGTTACCTCAGCAATAAAAACAACAAGTGACTTAGTGTGAGTATTGACTCTTTGTCATTATGGATAATGGCAATGTTACTAATAAAAAATACGCATGCCCAGCCATGCTTCCATTGCCGAGTCCAATCAAGGAGTTGTCATGTCCAATCGCCTTCCCCGCAGCTGTCTGTCGCTGTGCCTGGCCGCCATGCCGTTCGCCTGCGGCGCCGCCTTCGCCGCGGAAACCACGGTGAATATGAATCTCGACCTGAACCTGAAGTCTGTGCCCAAACTCGAGCTGCGCCTGTTGCAGGAGCCGCCGAAACTGAAGGCCCGCGCCAGGCCTGCCAATCGCGCGGCAAGCAAGCGCGACGAGTACGAGAAAGCGTACGACCTGTACATCCGCTACGCCAACGGCAGCATCTATAACCCGACCACGGCCAAGCATGACAAGGTGCGCCTGCGCTCCTACCAGCAGACGAGCGGCCTGGCGCTCGATGGACGCGACGAGAATGCGGCCACCTTCATGGCGCCCACCGTCGTGATGGCGCCGGGGCAAACCGTGCGCTTCAGGTTGTACAACCAGTTGCCGGTGCTGCCGGCCGAGCAGTGCGCGACGGACGATATCAATGCGCCGCGTCCGCTTGGCTGCTTCAACGACACCAATCTGCACTCGCATGGCCTGTGGGTCTCGCCTTCGGGCAATAGCGACAATGTGCTGATATCGATCAAGCCGGAAGTGGATTTCGAGTACGAATACAATATTCCCATCGACCATCCGGCCGGCACGTTCTGGTATCACCCGCACCAGCATGGCGCGACGGCGATGCAGGTCGCCAGCGGCATGGCCGGTGCGCTGGTGGTCGAAGGCGACCGCTATCCGACCGACAAGGCAAATGGCGACCTCGACGTCGTGCTGAAGCAATTCCAGCCCGACGATGGCAGCGGCAGCGCCGGCGAAGTGATGCTGCTGCAGCAAATTCCCTATGACTGCCCCAGCAACAGCCTGACGCCGCTGAAGCCGTGCGACAAGGAGGCGGTGGGCATGCTGGAGGATTTCAAGCAGGTCAAGGATCCCGATGCCTGGCTAATGTCGGGCCGCTATACCTCCGTCAACGGCAAGGTGCAGCCGGTGATGAAGATGGATACGCAGCGCCTGTACCGCTGGCGCCTGATCGATACGGGCTTCCAGGCTTCCGTGGTGCTGCGCATCCGCCGTGCCAACGATCCGCAAAAGCTGTTGCAGGCGCTCGGCGTGGCCAACCAGGACAAGGACGTGATGGAATTGTGCGATGGCGAGGACGTTACGCAATTCGAAGTGGCCAGCGACGGCCTGACGCACGACAGGATCATCCCCAAGACCCTCAATTACCTGCAGCCGGGCTACCGCAGCGACATCCTGTTTTCGCTGCCGAAGGCCGGCGCGTATTGCGTGTATGCGGAAACCAACCTCAATAACATGACGACGATGCATGACGTCAACAACACGCGCCTGATCAGCGTGATCACGGCCAAGACCAGCGCCAAGGCTGCCGCGCGTGCCAGGGCGGGCGAGTCGCCGCGCGATTTCCTGCTGGCCGAGTTGCGCAATGCCGTCAAGCGCCTGCCCGTTGCGCAGTTGCCCGACAGCGTCAAGGGCACCATCCTCGGCGATCTGGAGAATGGTCTCAAGCTTGCCAAGTTCGTCCCGCATGCGGGCTTCAGCGCAGAAGCAAAGGACGCGATGCGCGGCAAGAAGAAGGAGTATGCGACCTTCAATATTGCCAAGTTGGACGGCAAGACCCGCTTCATGGTGGAAGGCAAGCCGGAAGACTCGCCGGTACCCGAGCTGAAGAATGTCTATGATCCGCACCGCGTCGACCACACGCTGGTGCTGGGCACCGAGCAGATCTGGGAGCTGGCGTCAAAGAATGGCAGCCACCCCTTCCATATCCACGTCAACCCCTTCCAGATCATCGGCATCACCCGCACCGACGGCGGCGCGGTCGATGCGCAATACAAGGATCTGCTCGGCACGTGGAAAGACACCTTGCTGGTGATCCCCAATCACAAGATCGAGATCGCCACGCGTTACCAGCGCTACATCGGCGAGTACGTGCTGCATTGCCACATCCTCGAGCATGAAGACCAGGGCATGATGCAGAACGTCAAGGTGGTACTGCCGGATGGCAAGGGCGGCGGCGACATGGGCGGACATGGACACTGACCGTTCCTGGCGGGAGCGCGCCCGGCGCGCTTCCGCCCCTCCCAACCTGCTTCTGGAGCAACTGCCCATGTTACGCATGAAAACTTCACTCCTTCCCATCCTGGCCGGCCTGCTGTGCGCGGGCGTCTGTAGCGGGGCGCAAGCGCAGGCGGCCGTATCTTGCCGCCCGGAACTGCTGGCCCAGGCGGAGCCGGGCGGCGCGCGCGTCGTGCGCTACCGCAAGAATATCGATGAACTGACCCCGGCCGAGCTTGACGCCTTCAAGCATGCGGTGAGCGAAATGAAACGCAAGAGCCAGGAAAACGTGTACGACCGGCGCGGCTTCCTGTGGCAAGCGTGGGTGCATAACTGCACTTCCGTCGACGTCTTCAATGACCGTCAGGCGGCCTTGCCAGGCGACAGGCTGAAGCAGTTGCTGGGCGATCCCACGCGCAACAGCTGCGACATTGCCTATTTTCTCGACAAGGTGGCGACCGAGGACAATGCCCACGAGGAATTCCCCGGCGAGTGCGAACACCAGAAAAACACCTTCCTGCAATGGCACCGGGCGCAGCTGTATTTCTATGAGCAAGCCTTGCAGGCGGCCGACCCGAACGGCGAGCGGGGACCCAGCACGCGCAATGTCGCGCTGCCGTACTGGAACTTCACCCGCAAGCCTTCCGGCGTGCGCTACCCGAAAGCCTTCGAGGACGTCGATTCGCCGCTGTACGACGCCACGCGCAAGAGGGAGGGGCTCGACAGCTCGCTGGCCACGGCTTCGCCCAACTTGCTGGCCTACCAGATCTACTACATGGATTGGGCCGATTTCGGCGGCGACGAATACGGCAGCCTGGGCGGCGGCAACCTGGAAACAAAAATCCATAATCACATGCACGCGACCTATATGGGCGGCAACATGGGCGACAACGTCACGGCCGGCCTCGATCCGCTGTTTTATGCCTTCCATAATTTCCTCGACTACAGTTTCGAGAAGTGGCTCGACGAGCATGGCGATGCTGGCATACGCGGCAGCGGGCGCACGGCGTTCATGCGCAGCGAGCAGGACGCCAGCCTGCCCCGGCCCGTCGGCTGGAGCGCAGGCAGCGGCGATGCCCAGCGCGGTGATTCGGGCGACTACACGGCCAACATGGGCCAGGCGAACCTGTACTTCGACACGATCCGGCAGGGCTATGGCTTCCAGCCGCGCTATGGCGGCGAGTTTGCCCGCAAGAAGGATATCCAGGCCCTGATCGACCGGCACCAGCAGGCGGGTTTCGTGTTTGGCGACAACCAGAAAAGCCTGTTCGCCGCCTTGCTCAGCGACGATGCGGCCGATGGCGCGGTTGCCAGGCCAGACCTGACCGTCACGGGGGCCTACAAGATCCCTGCGCGGCGGGTCGCCAGCGACAAGCGGGCCAACATGGTGCTGGACCGCGCCCATGCGGACGAAGACTACAGTTTTCAGGCCGATATCTACTTGTATCCGGCCAACGTGGCCGCGCGCATCGGCGACAAGTCGTTCCGCGACCGCTACCTGGTGACCAGCACCAGCCACTGGGCCTTGTCCGGCCATCACCAGCATGACAAGTATGTCATCGAAACGGATATCACCGGCATCGTCGACAGCCTGGTTCCCAAAAAGCGCAGGCAGGCCTGGCGCATTACGGCGGCCATCACCACCAATGACAAGGGCCGCGGCCTGATACGGCAAGGCGATTTTTCCACGCCCGTGATCCAGCTTGTCGACCGGCGCAAACCTGCCGAACCCACGTATGAGGAGAACAAGCCATGAGCGAACTAACCAGCTTCAAGCGCGATGTGCAGGGCCTGTTTTCCCGCTATGTGGCCGACATGAACAAGGTCAAGCTGTCGAACCCGGATTCGACGGGCGTGCAGCGGCTGTATCTGAACGACTATGCGAGCGTGAAGGCGTTTGCGTGGCAGATCCAGGTGGCCATCCACGGTTACGACTATGACAGCCGCAAGGAAAAATGGCTGGTGGAGGCCGGGCACCGCCTGCGCGCGCCGGGAGGGCGGGAAGGCGAGTATGTCAAGTCCGCACCGCACCCGATGCCGCCCGACGGCCCGATGCCGCAGGAAGGCATCGATATCTTCGACCAGTGGGTCAGGGACGGCATGCAGCCGTGATGCGTTGGCCAACCGGCACAGACACCCTTGATGATCAGGAGTTCAGCATGGCATACACAGGTTTGAGAATTCACCCGGCCATCGGCATTGCCCGCGTCGGCAACAGCGAAGAATACTATCTGGGCCCGGAAAGCCAGGCCGGCATGCCGCTCGATGGCCAGGATGGCACGGGCGGCTTGCCGATCCGGCCCGGCACGGAAGACACGGCAATCGCCAGCACCGAATTGCGCGACGCCAGCGGAAAGCTCAAGCGGCAGGCGGCCCGCTTCCGCATTTACCAGTATGCGTTCGACGCGGCGGACGGCGTGGAAAGCTACCCGCTGGGCCGGCGGGGCGCGGCGGCCGAAGTGGCCATCGGCAGCATGGTCGATGGCAAGATCGTCAAGGACATCGTCTGGACCGTGCACCTGGCCAACAAGAAAGCCAATAGCTGGGAGGGCGGGGACGGCGTGGCGCCCTTCCAAAACAATGGCGCGCCAGCCCTGCGCAATCCGCACTTTGGCGAGCCGGGCTCGCCGCATTTCGGCACGCCGGCCGACCCGCTGCGCCTGAAGCTGCTGGTCATCGACCCCGGACCGCGCAGCGTGCAAGCCTCGCGCCAGTCGGTGCAGCAATTCGACGCCGCCACGTCGCCGTCGTGCGCGGAGGCGGCCAGCGGCGCCGTGCGCAGCCTGCCCGACTACCCCGTGTCGTTCCCGCGCGGCGGGCAGCCTGGCGCGCCGGCGCAGGGCCCTGGCGCCATCATCGCGTCGCTGGGCGCCATCACGACGGAAAAGAATGGCCGTCTGCTGGTGCTGGGCGGCTATGGCAAGGCGTGCGGCTTCGACGCGCAAGGTAATTATTCGGCCGCCGCCATCCTGCACGACAATGTCAACAACGACAACTGGTTCGATGACGTGGCCGATGGCCCCGTCACGGCCATGCTGCTCTTCGCCGACGGCACGGCGCGCAGCGTCGAGGGCAGCGCCTGGGTGATATCGAGCGACCCGTCGTATGCGCCGCAAACGGCGAACGTCGTGTCGCTGTGGGACGACCTGTATTGCACCTGGCTGGAAAAAATGGCGCTGCGGCCCGCCGTGTATGCGGATGGCAGCTACCAGACGGGCTACCGGAGCAACTTCAGCACCGATGTCCAGCCCATCCTGCGCGCGGCCTCGCTGCAGCGCTGGACGACCAGCTTGCCACCCAGGGCGATCAAGGAGCACGACTTGCTGGGCAAGATGAAAGCGGCAGGCCTGACCTACCCGATCATGAATTTCATCCGCCATCCCGACCAGACGGGCGCGCCGTCGCTGAAGCCGCAAATGCCGCTGTCGCTGGGCGATGCGGGCAGCAGCCTGCTGACCCTGACCCGTGCCCAGTATTTTTTCATGGATCAATGGGCGCATGGCCAGTATGTGGCCGACAGCGGCGATTTCCTGCTGGGCGCGGGCGAAGCGCTCGATCGTACCGTCCTGTTCAACTGCCTGGGCGGCCGCTACAGCCCCGGCATCGAGATGGGTTTTATCGTGCGCGACCCCGGCCTGTACCGGCAGGCGTGGCGGCGCCATGATGGCGGCGGCCCGTTCCGCATCAATGCACAGCATCTCGATTACCCGGCCGCTGTCAGGGACCAGCCTTTCCTCGGCGCCGGCTATATGCCGCTGCGCGGCGGCGAAGTGCAGCCCGGCGACGTGTCGAAGTTCATGGCCTTGCCGTGGCATACCGATTACAACTCGTGCGCCACGCATCTGCCGGACCCGAATCCCGGCGGCACGGTGCGCAATAACCAGCAGGCGATCGATGCAGCCACGGCGATCAAGGGCAATGGCTACAATACCTTGCTGTATTCCTCCTGGCCGGCGCAGCGGCCCGTGGCCGTGTACACGTACGACGACGTCGTCGCCAACGGCGGCGAATTGGCGACGCCGCGCTACTCCGTGCGCGGCAAGGGCACGCGGGCCGATGGGGTACCGTCGACCACCCCGGAAAATGCGGAAATCGACCGGCCCGCCATGCATGTGGGCCGCTACCAGGACCGCGCGCAGTTCCTGCTGAACTGGCACCGCATCGGCGTGGTCGTGCAAAGCACGGCGATTGCGCGCAAGGCGGGCGAAAAGGCCATCTGCAAGGATTACTACCTGGAAGTCGAGAGCCTGTTCGACAGCGATGAAAGCAACCTGGTCGAGTATTGGCGCAACACGGCCATCGACAAGGTGTACCGGCCGAAGCCGCAGTCGAAACCGAAGCCCTGATGGCGGCGTTTGCAGACAGTCCCGGCGCGGTAGCGCCATCGCGGCAGCGTTACCGGGTCGCCATCATCGGCGGCGGCCCGGCCGGCTGCGCCTGCGCGCTGGCGCTGGCGCAGCATGGCGTGCACGACGTGCTCGTGATCGAGGCGGGGGACTACGCGCAATTTCGCATCGGCGAGAGCATTCCGCCCGAAGCCAACCGCCTGTTTCAGGCGCTGGACATTGCGCAGGAATTTTTCGCCGAGGCGCATGCGCCTTGCCATGGCAGCTGTTCCTGGTGGGGCAGCGACAAGCGCGGCTACAACGACGCGCTGCTGCATCCGCTGGGCCACGGCTGGCACCTGGAGCGGTCCCGCTTCAATGGCTTTCTGGCGCGCCAGGCGCACCTGCGCGGGGCGGAAGTGCTGCTGCGCGCCAGCCTGGCCGCGTCGGCCCCGGCGCAAGGCGGCGGCTTTGCCCTGGAATTGATGCTGGGCGATCCGGCGCACCCGCGCCCGGCCAGCATCCATGCCGACCTGGTGGTCGACGCCAGCGGCACGCGCGCCGTCTTCGCGCGCCAGCGCGGCAGCCGCAAGGTGGAAACGCTGCCGCTGGTCTGCCTGGCCATGCGCTTCGCCGCGCCCGATGGCTCCCGTTCCGGCCTGACGCACCTGGAAGCCGTCGAACATGGCTGGTGGTATGGCGCCCACCTGCCCGACGCCACCTTGCTGCTCGCGTTCTACAGCGATGCGGCCACCGTCAAGGCGCGGCGCCTGCAGCTTGCCGGACACTGGCTGGCATGGCTGGCGGCCGCGCCCAATACGGCCGCGCTGGCCCGCGGCGCGGTGCCGCTGGCAGGCGGCGTGCAGAGTTTTCCCGCGCCGTCCTATTGCCTCGACCAATTGCATGGCGACGGCTGGCTGGCCATCGGCGATGCCGCTTCGGCCTACGATCCCGTCACCTCGCAAGGCATCGTCAAGGCGCTGGCCAACGGCATGGCGGCCGCTGGCGCCATCGCCGGCCACGCCACCCTGGGCGCGGTGGCGCACACGGTAGCGCAGCGCCATGCGCAGTACCTGGCGCAGCGCCAGCAGTATTATGGCTGGGAGCAGCGCTGGCCCGCTGCGCCGTTCTGGCGCCGCTTGCATGCCGGCGCGCAGGTGCCGGCCTGAACAACCGTCATGGCGCGCGGGCCGCTGCAGTGGCTTGCTGGTCGCACGCCGCCAGGGTGCCGCTGCATGCGGAAAACGTTTCCAGATAGGTGATGGTTTTTTCGTACTCGTCAATCAGGTAGCGCAGTTGATATGCCCCGTCGGCAGATTCCCCGGCGGCCTCGTCCTGCAGCCTGTACATATCTTTCAAAAAGCGTTTTTGCCGCGCCAGCTCCCCAGTCAGGCGCGCCTTGCGCTCGGCAGCACGCGACAGCGCGGGCAGGGCGAAGTAGAGTCCTGCAACCACGGTGACGGCGGCAATGGCGGCGACGGCTTTCATGCGCCTGCGCCGATCCCTTGTATCCGGCAGAATGCCGCCAGGTCGGCCGGATAGAAGGGCGCGTCGCGATAGCTGCTGTCGTCGATGCCGAGCACGCTGGTGATGGCGGCCGCTTCCCACGACCAGTAGCCCCAGAACGACGTATCGCGCCGGTGGCTGTCGTAATAGGGCTCGCGGCGGCTGGCGTCATACCATTGCCGCAGGTAATCCTGCATCAGCGCGGGACGCGCATCTTTTTCTGCCGCGAATATCTTGAGTGTGTTGATGTAGGGCAGGTGGCGCGTGCATGCGGGCCAGGCGCTAT
Source organism: Janthinobacterium sp. SUN128 (assembly GCF_030587275.1). Lineage (NCBI taxonomy): Bacteria > Pseudomonadati > Pseudomonadota > Betaproteobacteria > Burkholderiales > Oxalobacteraceae > Janthinobacterium > Janthinobacterium sp. SUN128. The sequence continues at coordinate 585,666 of NZ_JAPWHY010000001.1, forward strand.
CCCTGCCGGCGACGAAGCAGGCCAGCAGCCGTTCCAGCAAGCCATCCTTCTCATGGTTGTTGAAATCGATGACCGGCGCCAGCTTGGGCAGCAAACTGCCCCAGCCAAGCAGAATGCCGAGGCAGACCATGCGGTTGACTTGTTCATACGCGTCGCCGGGCAGGGCGAAGTGGGGAAATCCCTGTTCGGCCTCGCTGGCCTGAGCGTCAAATATCATGTCATACCGGGCAAACGCCAGCCAGTAGCCGAGTATCGTGGGATATGACGCGCGCAACTCGTCGAGCGGGTGGCCGGCGCTGTAGGCGAGGGCGAGCTGGTCGATCCCATCCCAGGCCCGCTGGCGCGTAGCCGTCATGAAGTTTTCTGGTGGAATATTTCGCAGCACTTCTTCCGGCTGTTGCAAGCCGGCTTCCACCATGTCGCAGCCCTCGTCCTGGCTTTCCTTGCTTTCAAGATAGATGGCATATGACAGCCGCGGTTCCCTGCGCCTGGCCAGAAAATCCTGTTCGTCCAGCGTTTGCATTCTTGTTCCTTGTTCCAGGCCGGGCATCCGCATCTGGAGCGCATCCGGATACAAATGGTATGGTGAAGGTACGGTAGCTCAATGATTTGTTTGCAAGATTACACCTTAGAAAGAGTGATCGAACAAGCGTGATTCAATTGAATCGTGTACCAGAAAGAAATATACAAAATAGCTACTATGAGCGACAAGATGGCGTGCCCTGGGTATTTGTCGGCTGCCATCGTCTTCCACATGAACCGGAGCAAGTATGAGTATGATGAAATGCGCGATGCAATGCGCGGCCGCCGCGGCCCTGTGTTCCACCCTGTCGCCCGCCATGGCGGCATCCACGCCGGCCGCACCGCCGTTTCTTGACGTGCTCGTCTATCAGTACGCCAATTGCGTCAAACCTTCCTACCATCAGGCTGACCTGCTGGTGCAGGACGGGACGGGGCGCTACCAGATCGACGTCAAGGGCGAGGCGTACACGGTCGAGCTGCAGCAACGCATGGGCTTTTCGCTGCAGGCGGGCATTGACGGTCCCGTGGCGGCCGTCGTCAAGCTGGACCGGCCTCCAGAGGGGCAGTTCGAGGAGCAGGCGCGCTGGCGCGAGCGCTGGTTGCGCGATGTGGCCGAGCGCAGCGGCGTGGCGCTGGACGAGCGGACGCTTGCGGGCGGCGCGCGCCTGCTGACCGTCAACAAGGGCGAGATCAAGGGTCATTATGTAGGGCAGTCCCTGCTGATCGATCCGGCACGCTTGTTGTTCATCGATATGGCGTGGCCGAACACGCTGGGAATCTATCGCGGCCCTGACGGCCTGCGGCAGGTGCGGCAGGTGCAGGACGACGTATGGCAGCGCCTGCTGTCTTGTGCGCCGGCTGCGTGACGCTGGTGGCCACCCGATACCCCTACTGCGCGCACGCGCATAGACAAATAATAATGATTCTCATTTATAATGCGGCTCAATGGGGTGGCGATGGGCCGGCGCCATGGCGCCATGCATGGTGAGGGAGGGCATGATGGGCAGTATGTACGGCAATGAGGATTTGATCGCGCATGAGCATCGCGTGCTGATGGGCGAGTATGGACGGGCGCAGGCCCGCTGCAGTGCGCAGCTGGCCGCGCAGGCAGCGCGCATCGCGCAGCTGGAATCGGAATTGATGCGCGCGCGGGCGCAGGTGGTGATCCGCGATACGAAGCTGGCGCTGGCGCGCGACGAATTGGCCGAACTGGCGGTCGCGTCACCGGGCCTGCCCACGCGTGCACGGCTGGCGCGCAAGGTCGAGTGGCTCGGTGAGCGCGTGCAGGACCTGATGCGCGAATTGCTGCGCCTGCAGTGGGTGCCGTCGCCCGCCTTGCAGGCCGACGTGCGTGAAAAGGCCGTGCTATATGTGGGCCACTATTCAAGCATGGAGCCGGGCCAGGATACTGGTGGCGCCAACGCGGCGCAACTAGCCATCGAGCAGGCCGGCGGGCGCTTCCTGCATCACGCGGGCGGCGACGATGGCGCCGATGATGCGGCGGCGCTGGAAGCGGGCCTGGTGGCGGCCGACCTGGTGATTTGCCAGACGGGTTGCGTCAGCCACGACGCCTACTGGCGCGTGCATGACCACTGCAAGCGCACGGGCAAGCAGTGCGTGCTGGTCGACCAGCCGCAAGCCATGCATTTCGTGCGCAAGGAAGCGCTGGCCGCTTCTTAACGCCCGCTTAATCCGCATGGGCCACAATGGCCGTCCCTCGACGTTCCTGAAAGCGCCCATGCTGTCCCTGCAAATCGGTCCCCTGGCCCTGCCCACGGGGCTCGTCCTGCTGTTCGTTTGCCTGGGCGTCGCCTACGGCGTGGCGGGCTGGCTGCGGCGCTATCGCCAGCTGCCGGATGCCGGCCCCCTCGTTTCCGACATGCTGATTGCAGGCCTGCTGGCGGCGCGGCTGGCATTCGTCTTGCGCTGGCATGAGCAGTATTTCAGCTCCCCCTTGGCGGCGCCCTGGTCCATCATCAATATCCGCGATGGCGGTTTCATGGCGCCGGCCGGCATCGCGGCTGCCCTGGCCATCGCCGCGTGGCGCTGCCGGCGTCCCGCCATGGCGGCCATGCGCCGTCCCCTGGCCATCAGCGTCGCGTCCGGCGCGCTGGCCTGGGGCGTGTTGAGTGCAGGGATCTCGCTGGCCTACGACAAGCCGGTAGCCTTGCCGGCCGTGGCGCTGCGGGCTATCGGTGGCGCTCCGGTGACCCTGGCGGCGCTGGCCGGCGGCAAACCCATGGTGGTCAACCTGTGGGCCAGCTGGTGTCCGCCATGCCGGCGCGAGATGCCCGTGCTGGCTGCCGCGCAGCAGGCGCGCGCCGATATCGTCTTCGTGTATGCGAACCAGCGCGAGGATGCGGCGGCGGCCAGCGCTTTCCTGGACAGGAGCGGCGTGGTGCTACGCAATGTGGTGCTCGACAGCGAGGCGGCGCTGGGCAAGGCGGCCGGCTCCTCGGCCCTGCCCACCACCCTGTTTTATGATGCGCAGGGGCGACTGGTCGATACGCACCTGGGCGAATTATCCGATGCCTCGCTGGCCAGCAAGCTGCAGAAGATCGCCCCCGCGCCCTGACGTGGACACGCCTTCTTGACGGAGCCGCCATCGTTCGCGCGATGCGCGGTTTTTTTGCGCCTGGCCGTGGCCGTAGCGGTTTCTGATAGTATACCCCCCTATAGTATTTATTGAGGTGAAATCATGGGACACACGGCGCACAACAAGACCAAGTTGCTTAATCGCGTCAAGCGCATCCGCGGCCAGGTGGAGGGCCTGGAGCGGGGCCTGGAAGAGGGGCGCGACTGCGGCGAAGTGCTGCAGCTGATCGCCGCCGTGCGCGGCGCCGTGAACGGCCTGATGGCCGAAGTGATCGAAGAGCACTTGCGCGAGCATGTGGCCAGTCCCGATATCTCCGGCGACGAACGGGCCAGGGGTGCCGATGACATCGCGGGCATCCTGCGCACCTACCTCAAATAAGGAGAATGCCATGAAAGCGCAATCCCTCGGCGAAGACCTCTCCGCCTGGCAGCACGAACACGTTTTTGACAGCAGCAATGGCAGGGCCGAACGCCGTGCGCGCATCGTCATGTGGATCACCCTGGCCACCATGGCGCTGGAAATCCTCGCCGGCTGGTGGTACAACTCCATGGCCCTGCTGGCCGATGGCTGGCATATGAGTTCGCACGCGCTGGCCATCGGCCTGGCCGCGTTTGCGTATGCGGCCGCGCGCCGCTATGCGCGCGACCCGCGCTTTGCCTTCGGCACGTGGAAGATCGAGGTGCTGGCCGGCTACACCAGCGCCATCCTGCTGCTGGGCGTGGCCATGCTGATGGTGGCCGCTTCCGTCGAACGCCTGTTCTCGCCGCAGCCCATCCACTATCCGCAGGCGATGGCCGTGGCGGCCTTCGGCCTGGTGGTCAACCTCGTGTGCGCGCTGATCCTCGGCGGGCACCATGACCATGACCATGACCATGACCATGACCATCACCATGGTCACGGCCACGACGAGCATGACCATCACGGTCACCACCATGGCGAAGACCTGAACATGAAGGCCGCCTACATCCACGTGCTGGCCGATGCCGCCACGTCCGTGCTGGCCATCCTTGCGCTGGGCGGCGCGTGGGCTTACGGCTGGCGCTGGCTCGATCCCGTGATGGGCATCGCGGGCGCCGTACTGGTGGCGCTGTGGGCGAAAAAACTGATGCAGGAGACGGGCAAGGTCTTGCTGGACCGCGAAATGGACCATCCGGTGGTGGACGAAATCCGCGAGGCGGTGGAAGTGGAAAGCGCCGGCGACACGCCGCGCATCGTCGACCTGCATGTGTGGCGAGTCGGCAAGCAGCTGTATTCGTGCGCCTTGTCCGTCGTCAGCCGCGATCCCGCGCTGACAGGCGCCGAGCTGCGCGCGCGCATCGGCATCCACGAGGAAATTGTCCACAGCACCATCGAGATTATTCGCCGTCCTTGACAATGATGGCGAAAAAAGCGCGCTGATGCGGGGCGTAGGCACTATACTGTCGGCTTTTACAGCACGCGCTGTTCACCAGACAGAGAATAAAATGAGCACATTACCACCATGCCCGCAATGCAAGTCCGAATTCACGTACGAAGATGGCAGCCAGTTGATCTGCCCTGAATGCGCGCATGAATGGTCGGCCACGGCTGGCGAAGCGGCGGAAGAGGGCGCTCGCGTGTACCGCGATGCGGCCGGCAATATCCTGCAGGACGGCGACACGGTCAGCGTCATCAAGGACTTGAAACTGAAGGGCGGCGGCGGTGTCGTCAAGATGGGTACCAAGGTCAAGAACATCCGCCTGGTCGACAGCGACCACGATATCGACTGCAAGATCGACGGCTTCGGTTCCATGAGCCTGAAAACCGAGTTCGTGAAAAAAGTCTAAGCTCCTCCTTGCCATCCGCGGCGCGCCTCGCATTCCTGCCGGCGCGCCGTTTTTTATTTCAGACGCCATGCAAATAGACCATCTCCGCCAGCGCCTGCGCGCCCTGGGCGCCAAGCCCCTGCATGAACAGCGCGTGCTGCGCGACTGGATACAGGGCCAGCCGCACGACCAGGGCCGGCGCCGCGCCGAGGATTTTTTGCCGCTGCCCGTGCGCGAGGCCTTGCCTGCGCTCGATCTCGAGCTGCAGGGCATGCTGAAATTGCTCAGCACCCATCCGGGCGCTGACGGTTCGGCACGCTTGCTGGTGGGACTGCACGATGGCCAGACGGTGGAAAGCGTGCTGCTGCCGCGCGATGGCCTGTGCGTGTCCAGCCAGGTCGGTTGCGCCGTCGGCTGCCAGTTCTGCATGACGGGCCGCGATGGTTTGATCCGGCAAGTGAGCAGCGGAGAAATTGTCGCGCAGGTGGTGCTGGCGCGCACCCTGCGCCCCGTGAAAAAAGTCGTCTTCATGGGCATGGGCGAGCCGGCGCATAACCTGAACAATGTGATGGAAGCGATCGAGCTGCTGGGCACCGAGGGCAATATCGGCCACAAGAACCTCGTGTTTTCCACCGTGGGCGACCCGCGCGCCTTCGAGCGCCTGCCGCAAGGGCGCGTCAAGCCGGCGCTGGCCCTGTCGCTGCACACCACCAAGCCGGAGCTGCGCGAACAGTTGCTGCCGCGCGCGCCCAGGCTGTCGCCGCGCGAACTGGTGGACTTCGGCGAGTCGTATGCGCGCCTGACCGGCTACCCGGTGCAGTACCAGTGGACACTGATGGAAGGGGTCAACGATGGCCAGGACGAGATGGATGGCATCGTCGCGCTCCTGCAGGGGAAATATGCGGTGCTGAACATGATCCCGTATAACACCATCGACGACTTGCCGTTCAAGCGCCCCAGCTGGGAAAAGGCGCGCGCCATTGCCGCCGGCCTGCACGCGCGCGGCGTGCTGACCAAATTGCGCGATTCGGCCGGGCAGGACGTGGAGGGCGGCTGCGGGCAGTTAAGGGCGCGTGAAGCGAAGGGCAAGGTCATTCCCATTCGCGCCAGCGTGACGGCGTAGGTCGGATTAGCGGAGCGTAATCCGACATTCGCACTCGGCTCACACCCCACCCAGCAAATCGTTTTCATTCAAGATCGCAAACGCGATCTCGGGATGCGCGGCCAGGCAGCGGCGCACGGCGGCCGGAATGGCGGCGCGCGTCTTGCGGCACAGGCCGGGCTGTTCCAGCAGGCGGATCTGGAAGCCGCGCACGGTGCGCACTTCGCCGCTGCCCGGCGCAATCTGCAAGTCCACGCCCAGGTTGCTCTTCAAGCGCTCTTGCAGTTTCTTTAGCTGCGTATAGCTGTCGATCTGCTCGATATGCGCCAGCAGGCGCTTTTCTTCCGTCAGGTTCAGGCGCAGGATGGCAAGGTCCGCCTGCGCATCGTCGAGCAGGCGCTCGCGTTCGCAATCGCACAACTGCGGCGGGCACTCCTTGCGGACTTCAAAGTCGACGATACGCATGCTGGTGTTCCAGTGACGTTCCAATGGCGATTCCGGATAAAGCAAGTATCGTCCGCCGCCTGGCGCATGTCAATCAGCGCGGGCTGACGATCAGGCGCCAGAGGATCGGCCCCTGCCCGCTGCTGCGCTGGTGGTGGTGTTGCGGCGGCATGGCGTGGTTTCCCTTCGAGACGAGGTGGGCGCGCTCCATTCCGGCACACAATCATGCGCGGCCTTGATCGCGTGTCTTGGCGCGTGTGCCGCCCTGTGTTGTAATGTTGATCATCCCGACTGAGTACGCAAGGCCATGAGAACCCGCATCAAGATCTGCTGCATCGCTTCCATCGACGAAGCGCAACTGGCCATTGCCGCCGGCGCCGACGCGCTGGGCCTGGTGGCGGCCATGCCATCCGGCCCCGGCCCGATTCCCGACGCGCGCATCGCGCAGATCGCCGCCTGGACGCCGCCGCCCGTGGCCACGTTCCTGCTGACGTCCGAGACGACGGCGCAAGCCATCGCCGAACACGTGCGTGCCACGCAGCCGTCCACCGTGCAGATCGTCAGCCATATCGACCCCGGCGAAGTGGCGCAGCTGGCGCGCTTGCTGCCGCACGTGCGGCGCGTGCAGGTGATCCACGTGGAGGGGCCCGAGGCTTTGGCGCTGATACCCGCCTATGCGCCCCATGTGCATGCTTTTTTGCTCGATTCGGGCCGTCCCGGCGCTGCCGTGCCTGAACTGGGCGGCACGGGCCGCACGCATGACTGGTCCGTCAGCGCGCGCTTCGTGCGCGCCAGTCCCCGTCCCGTCTTCCTGGCAGGCGGGCTGGATGACACCAACGTAGCCGATGCACTGCGCCAGGTGCGCCCCTACGGCATCGACCTGTGCTCGCGCGTGCGCACGGATGGCAAGCTTGATGTCATGAAACTGGCCTTGCTGATGGCGGCCGTGCGCGACGTGGATGCGGCGCTGTATGCGGAGGGTTAATCCGCCGCGGCCAGCGCATTCATCTCGCGCACGAACGCCTCCGTAAACGCGGCTACCATGCCGCTGGCCGCGCGCGGCGAGATCAGGCCGACGACGGAATGCGATTCCTCGGCCGGCAGCGCAATAAAACGCACGCCGGGCGGCGCCACCAGGCGCATGCTGTCCGGGACGATGGCGATGCCCATATTGGCTTCGATCAGGTTCAGCTGCGAGGTCTTGCGCGACAGGGCGCGCGCCGCCTTGGGGAAAAAGCCCTGCGCCAGGCACAGGCCCGCCACCAGGTAGCTCAGGCCTCCGCGGTCTTTGTGCGGGATCGAGACGAAGGCTTCGTCGCGCAATGCCGCGATGGTCGTGCGCTCCAGCGTGGCCAGGGGCGACGTCGCTGACACGGCCACCACCAGTTTTTCTGTAAACAGCTCGCGCACGACGATGTTGGCATGCTTGCGCAGGGTGGGCAGGCGCACCAGGCCCAGGTCGGCACGGCCTTCCTCGATGTCGGCGGCCTGGTTTTCCGACGACCCTTTTGATACATCGAGCGAAACGCCGGGAAATTGCGCCAGCAGGCGGTTCAGCACCGCGCCGATGGCGGGCGTGAGGGTGACGGAGCTCGAATGCAGCAGGCGGATGATGCCTTGCGCCCCTTGTCCCACGTGGCGCGTCTGGCGCACGGTTTCGTCGATGTCTTCGAGGATGCGTTTGGCCCGCTCATAAAAGACCTGTCCCGCGGGCGTCAGTTCGATATGGCGCGCGTCGCGCGTGAGCAGCAGGGCCTGTACTTCACCTTCCAGCTCCTTGATTTGCCGGCTCAGGGCCGACTGCGCGATGTACAGCTTTTCCGCCGCGCGCGAGTAGCTGCCCGCATCGACGACTTCGACAAAATAGCGGAACTGTCTGATGGAAATCAATCGTATGCCTTTTCGAGATCGGAGACTGCCTGATTTGATATTAGCCTGGCCCCGGTGTTCGCGTTACAGTGGGCTGGTCTGCTGTCACTGCAAAGGAAAGACCATGCTGGAATTGATCGGGGTGCTGGGATTGCTCGTCAGTATTATCGTAAAACTGATTTTCGTCCAGATCGGCGGAGCTGGCAAAGGGAAGGAAGATTAATATGCCAGGGTCGCCACATGCGGCGCCGGCAACGCAAAGGCGTGCAAGCGGCAAGCCGGTGCTACCCCGTTCCACTCCGCCAGTGGCAAGCCCGCACGCTTGAGCGCCGCCTCGCGCGCCGTCCACGCCTGCGCCAGGGTCAACGGGCGCTGATCGGCGGAGCAGGCGCTCAGTTCACCAGCCACCTGCGGCCCCAGATAGTCGCGCGCCAGCTCAAACCAGTCGGGAATCTCCTGCACCCGCATCACGTCGATGCCGACAGGGCCATGCAGGCCGATGGCGGCCAGCGAGATTCCCTCGTCATGGCTGAACGACAGGCTGGCCGTGCTTCCGGCCAGCAGCAAGCGGGGAGGGGTGCCCGGCGTCGATGCCACCGAAACCGCCCCGATACTGACATCCAGCCAGCGGGCCGCAGCCTCGCGCACGGCGGCGCGGATGCGCCACCGGGCTTCGGCGCGCGGCAGCACGGCGGCGATGCCGATCACCAGCACGCCGTCTCTTGAGAAGAGCACCTTATCATCCATCAGCTGCGCAGCGGCGCCGCCGGGCAGCCGGCCCAGTTGCTGCCGGCGGGGATGTGTTCGCCCTTCATCACCAGGGTCAAGGGGCCCAGGCGCGCGTTGTCGCCCACCTTGGCGCTGTACAGCACGGAGCTGCGCGGGCCCATGTAGACGCGCTGGCCGATTTCCACATGGTCGATCTTCATCACGCGGTCTTCGAACAAATGCGTTTGCGGGCAGGTCAGCGCGTTCAATTCGCTGTAATCGCCGATGTGCACGCAGTCGAATTCCGTGATGTCGGTCGTATCCATGTAGACGCCGCGGCCGATCTTGCAGCCGAACAGGCGGAAGGCCAGCGGCAGCCACGGCGTGCCGCGCAGGTAGCGCATGAAGTTGGGTACGGCGATGCCTTCGTACAGGTTGGTCACGCCTTCCGAAATCCACACGAACGGCGTCCACATGGGCGCCGCGTGCTTGCGGTAGCGTCCCAGCAGCAGCCACTTGAACAGCACCACCACCAGGAAATTGCCGATGCCGTAGGCCAGGCCGGCAATCGCCAGGTCGCCCACCACTTCGCCCCAGCGTCCCGCCCCCGCGATCGGCATCACGTCCAGCACCAGGGTGTAGCCGACGGCGATCACCACCGCGTGCGGCGCGACGATGCGGAACGCTTCGATCAGGCTGCGGCCCAGGCGGCGCAGCAAGGACGGCTTGAAGGTCAGGTGCTCGGCAAAGCCGCTGACCTGTTCGCGCGCGGGCAAATGCATGGGCGGGGAGCCCAGCCAGGTGTCGCCGCTGTGCATCTGCTCATTGCGCGGCGCATGCGTGTGCACGCCGATCAGCACGTGTTCGGGCAGCGTGGTGCCGTCCGGGATGTAGCTGCCATTGCCGACAAAGCTGCGGTGCGAGATGACGGTGGGGCGCATGGTCATCCAGCCGCCGTCGATCTGCTCGTCGCCCAGCATGACGGCGTCGGCGATGAAGGTGTCGTCGCCCAGGGTCAGCATGTCGGGCACCACGCCCAGCGCCGTGGAAATCTCGGCCCCCTTGCCCACCTTGGCGCCCAGCAGGCGGTACCAGTACGGCGCGTACACGGTGGCGTAGATGCCGTGCAGGACGTTCAGGCTCGATTCCTGGATATGGCTGACCAGCCACTTGGCGCAATAGATATTGCTGTGCACGGGCGAGCTGCCCGGCTTCAAGCGGGGCAGCGCACCCCAGCGGATGGCGGCCGACAGCAAGGCCGTGAGCACGATCAGCACGGCGCTGGCGGGGAAGGCCAGCAGGAAGTAGCGGGCCAGCTGGGTCGTCACGTCGCGTCCCTGCAGCCACGGCATCATTTCGCGCTCGTCGAACCAGTCGATCAGCACGAAGCTGGGGAAGACGGGCATGAAGAACAGCACGGCGATCAAGACCATGCCGAAGCAGAAGAACACGGTTTCGCCCGTCAGGCGCAGGCGCGAGACGGCGGGGCGCGGCGGCTGGCTGGCAACGTCAAACGCGCCTATGTCGCGCGCGGGGGAACCCGTGTACACGCGTCCGGCGGGTACCGCCGCGCCATCGGCCAGCGCTGACTGGCCCTCCAGGTGGCCGAACGCGCCCACGCTGGTATTGCCTTCCATGATAGCGTAAGAGCTGATGCAGGCATCGTCGTCGATGCGGATCTGGCCCAGCAACAGGCGGCCCCGCTCGACCCTGGCGTTTTCAAAGTTGACGGCATTGCCCACGCTGACGTTGTCGCCGATGGACAGCAGGTCGGGCGCGCGCAGGGTCATCGAACCGATGACGACTTCCTTGCCCACTTTCGCGCCGAGCGCGCGCAGCCACCAGCTATTCAGGGACGAGCCGCTGAGCAGGTAGGCGGGCGCCGATTCGACCAGGCGGTCGGCCAGCCACCAGCGGTAATACGTGACGCCCCACAGCGGATAGCTGCCCGGTTTCAAACGTCCGGCGATCAGCCACTTGCCGGCAATCGCAATGGCAAATTCGGCCAGGGTCGCCAGCAGGAACACGCCGATCGAGGCGGCGATGGCGCGCGGCACGGTATCTCCCGTGTCGCCCGTGAAGAAGTGGTAGGTGAAGAAGGGCGCCATCCACTGCGCCATGCGCAGGGTGACGAGGCCAGGCACGGCTGCCGCCTGCGCGGCGCCGCAGATCCAGCGCTTCAGGGTGGACGGCGGCGTCCACTCCGCCTCCGGCGTGGCCAGCGCGGGCGCCTCGCTCAAGACGGCGGCGATCTTGTCGATCTGCCGGTTCTGGTAAATGTCGCGCACCGTCATGTGGGCGTAGGCCGGATCCGCGCGCAGGGCGGAGGCCAGGCGCGCGGCCAGGAAGGAGTGGCCACCGAGGTCGCTGAAAAAGTCCAGCTGGCGCAAAATCGCCTGGCCCGGGAACAGCTTGGCCAGGGCCGCGAACAGGGCCGCTTCGGCCGGCGTTTCCGGCACGTCCGATTCGCCTGCCTCGCCTGCCGGCGGCGCGGACAATGGCATGGCCTTCAAGGCCTTCCTGTCGATTTTTCCCGAGGTCAGGCGCGGCATCAGCGGCAGCAATTCAAAACGGCCCGGCACCATGTAGGGTGGCAAATGCAGGTTCAGGGCCGCGCGCAGGGTCTTTGCCGCCAGGGCGTCCTCGGACGCCTCCTCGCTGCCGACGATGTAGGCCACCAGTTGGTCGATGCCGTCATCCTTGCGCAGCAACACGGCCACCGTGCCCACGCCCGGCTGCTGCGCCAGCACGGCTTCGATCTCGCCCAGCTCCACGCGGAAGCCGCGAATTTTCACCTGGTCGTCGGCGCGGCCCAGGCACAGCACCTGGCCGTCGGCATCGATGCGCGCCAGGTCGCCCGTGCGGTACAGGCGCGCATCATCGTCGCTGGCCGCCCATGGATTGGGCAGGAATTTTTCCACCGTCAGGTCGGGCCGGCCCAGGTAGCCCTCGGCCAGGCCGGGGCCGATGATGCACAATTCTCCCGTCTCGCCCCTTGGCAGCAGGGCCAGGGGACGGTTTTCTCCCGCTTCGGCCACCTGCAGCACCAGCAAGCCGTAGTTGGGCAGCGGCGTGCCGATGGTCACCGGTTCGCCGGGCCGCAACCGCGCCAGGCTGCACGAGACGGTCGCCTCCGTGGGGCCATAGGTGTTGAACATGGCGCGGCCAGGGCGCGACCAGCGCTCGACCAGGGACTCGGGGCACATCTCGCCGCCCAGGTTGATCAGGCGCAGGCTCGGCACTTCCTCGGCGAACAGGGCCAGCAGGGTCGGCACGGCGTGCAGCACGGTGACCTTGTTTTCGGCCAGCGCGCGCGGCAAGGCTTCAGGGTCGCCCGAGATATCCTTGGGGCCCAGCCACAGGGTGGCGCCCACCAGGTAGGCGATCCAGATTTCCTCGAACGACATGTCGAAGGCGACGGAAAAGCCCTGGTAGACGGTGTCGTCTTGCGTCACTTCCAGCACGGCGTTTTCGCTGCGCAGGAAGTGGCAGATGCTGCGTTGATTGATCAGGATGCCCTTCGGTTTGCCCGTGGAGCCGGAGGTGTAGATCACATAGGCCGGGTGTTCGGGCAGCACGGCGCCGCGCGCGGGCAGCACTTCGCTCGGCGCGGCGGGCGCCAGCAGGCTTTCCGCCGTCCACACGGGACGCTGGACGCCGGCATCAAACAGGCGAGGCGCGAACTGCTGGCAGCTGACGACGCCGGCACCGCTGGCATCATCGAGGCACACTTGCAGGCGCTCGACGGGCGTGTCTTCATCGACGGGCAGCCAGGCGGCGCCCGCCTTGGCGATGGCCGCCTGCATCAGCAGCAGATGGGCGCCGCGTGGCAGCCACAGGCCCACGATGTCGCCCGGCTTGACGCCGGCCGCCACCAGGCGCGACGCCGCCAGGCCCGCCTGCGCATCGAGTTCCGCATACGTGATGCGGCGCGCGCCATCGATCAGGGCGATTTGCTGCGGGCAGCGGCGTGCCGTCGCTTCCAGCAGGTCGGCCAGCACTTCCTCGCGCAGCAGATCCGGTCGCGGCGGGCCGTACAGGATGTCGGCGTGGGTGGAGGGAGTGCCTGGGCTGACTGCGGTGAAATCGTTCATGGATGACGCTTATCTGTAATGCGGAGTGAAGAATCTGATGGGCTGCGCACGGCGCGCGGCACAGTTGATACATTACAGCACGCAAGACATTTCAGCGTTGCAGAACGGGGAATTTTGTAGAGCTTTCAGCAATTATGTGGCGGCAGGATCAACCGCCATGATTACGGAATGTAAATCGCGGAAACATGGCGCCGATTTGCGCCAAGGTATGCGCCGCCGGATAGCCGTGCAGGGGGCGGCCGGACAGCGCCGCGTCCGCGCAGCCTTCGGCGCGGAATTGCTGCAGCACGTAGTTGTCGACGCCTTTCGCGGCCAGGGTGGTGGCCAGGGACAGCAACTGCTCGTCCGGCAGCAGATCCGGGTGGGTGGTGGTGCGGCATTCGTAGGCGACGCCGCTGGCGAGGATGGCGTCCAGGCAGGCGCGCGCCGGGTCGCCGCTGCCGGCCACGCGGGTCACATGACGATAGTCGGCAAACGGCGCCTTGATGTCGAAGCCGACCCAGTCGACCAGGGGCAGCACTTCCTGCAGGCGCTGCGGATAGATGCAGGCCGTGTGCAGGCCGATGCCGAACCCCAGTTCCCTGACGTCCTGCATGGCCCGCCCCAGCGCCGGGTCCATGCACGCTTCGCCGCCGCTGAAGACGACGGCGTCGACCAGGCCTATGCGGCGGCGCAGCCAGGTCAACACGTCGTGCCAGGGCATGGCGCCTTCCGGCGTGCGCGCCTGCAGGTGAGGATTGTGGCAATAGCCGCAACGCCAGGGGCAGCCCTGCACGAACACCACGGCCGCCAGCTTGCCAGGGTAGTCGGTGGCGGAAAAGGGCGTCAGGCCGCCCACTTTCAAATCAGCCGCCATGGCAGGCGGGCTGGCCAACCCGGGCGCTCGCTTCCGTAAAGTACTGGCGCTCGTGGAATTCGCCCTGCTTGCCGATGTTGAACGAGGCGACGGGGCGGTGATAGCCCATCACGCGGGTCCAGATTTCGCAGCGCTGGCGTTCGGTGTCGAGCAGGGTGATGGCGGGAGTGAAGTCGGGACGTGCGTTCATGGCGTTTCCTTGAGTGGGTGAGCGAGATCGGACTGCTTGCGCGCGATCAGTTCCGCGTCGCAGGTGGGACAGAATTCATGTTTGCCGGCCAGGTAGCCGTGGCGCGGGCAGATGGAAAACGTGGGCGTGACCGTGATGTAGGGCAGCGAGAAGCGGCTCAGGGCGCGTTTCACCAGCTCGCGGCAGGCATTCGCGTCCGACAGCGCTTCCGTCATGTACAGGTGCAGCACCGTGCCGCCCGTGTACTTGCGCTGCAGCGCGTCCTGCAATTCCAGCGCCTCGAACGGGTCGTCCGTATGGCCGACGGGCAGCTGCGACGAATTCGTGTAGTACGGGTTGTCGACCGTGCCCGCCTGCAGGATGGCGGGGAAGCGCTTGCGGTCTTCGCGGGCGAAGCGGTAGGTCGTGCCTTCGGCCGGCGTCGCTTCCAGGTTGTACATATGGCCCGTCTCTTCCTGGAATTGCACCATGCGGGCGCGCACGTGGTCGAGCAGGCGCACGGCCAGCGCATGGCCCTCGGGACTCGTGATGTCATGGGCGTCGCCGCTGAAATTGCGGATCATTTCGTTGATGCCGTTCACGCCCAGGGTGGAGAAGTGGTTGCGCAGTGTGCCAAGGTAGCGCTTCGTGTACGGGAACAGGCCTTGCTGCATCAGTTCCTCGATGGTGCGGCGCTTGATTTCCAGGCTGGTCTTGCCCAGTTCCAGCAGGCGGTCCAGGTCCGCCATCAGGGCTGGCTCGTCGCCGCGCCATCGGTGGCCCAGGCGCGCGCAGTTGATCGTCACCACGCCCAGGGAACCCGTCTGCTCGGCGGAACCGAACAGGCCGTTGCCCCGTTTCAGCAGTTCGCGCAAGTCCAGCTGCAAGCGGCAGCACATGGAGCGGATCATGTTCGGCTTGAGTTCCGAATTGATGAAGTTCTGGAAGTAGGGCAGGCCGTAGCGGGCCGTCATCTCGAACAGGCGTTCGGCGTTTTCGCTATGCCAGTCGAAATCCTCGGTGATGTTATAGGTGGGGATGGGGAAGGTGAAGACTCTGCCCTTGGCATCGCCCGCCATCATGATCTCGATGTAGGCGCGGTTGATCATGTCCATCTCCACCTGCAGCTCGCCATAGCTGAAATCCATCTCCTGGCCGGCGATGACGGGAATCTGCTCGCGCAAGTCGTCCGGGCAGGCCCAGTCGAAGGTGAGGTTGGTGAACGGCGTCTGCGTGCCCCAGCGCGATGGCACGTTGAGGTTGAAGATCAGCTCCTGCATGTACTGGCGCACGTCTTCGTAGCGCAGGCTGTCCTTGCGGATGTAGGGTGCCATGTAGGTGTCGAAGGAGCTGAACGCCTGCGCGCCGGCCCACTCGTTTTGCAGGGTGCCGAGAAAATTGACGATCTGGCCGATGGCGCTCGACATGTGCTTGGGCGGACCTGATTCGATCTTGCCCGGCACGCCATTCAAGCCTTCGTGCAGCAGGGTGCGCAGCGACCAGCCGGCGCAATAGCCGGCCAGCATGTCGAGGTCGTGGATGTGCAGCGCCGCTTCGCGGTGCGCCGCGCCCACTTCCGGCGGATAGACCTGGTCCAGCCAGTAGTTGGCGATGACCTTGCCCGACACGTTGAGTATCAGGCCGCCCAGCGAGTAGCCCTGGTTGGCGTTGGCGTTGACACGCCAGTCGCGCCGCTCCAGGTATTCATTGATGGACGCGGCGACATCGACCTGGCCGCGTGTGGGGGAAACTGCATTTGTCGTCATGAAACCTCCAATAAACACAACATGCGGTGTTTTTATGGAGGTTAATCACTAAATATAGTGGCGTCAAAGGGCGCGTGCAGTTGCGTGACGAATCCTTGATGCAGGTGAAAAAAGCGCCCCCGTTTACTTTTTCGCGCGGCCCCGGCGCAGGATGAAGCAGCTCAGGCCAAAGTACGCGGCGGCGCAGACGGCGATGCTGATGGCGGAGGCGGGCAGCACGTGCGCCCAGATTTCCAGCGGCGAGAAGGTGCTCCAGCTGGCGACGCGGATATCGAAGGTGACGTAGTTCGCCAGCAGCCAGTAGACGGCCAGCAGTCCCGTGCAGATGGCGGCCTGGCGCATCGGCGGCATGGCGCGGCGCGCGAAGACGGCTTGCAGGAACAGCAGCAGCACGCCCGGATACGCGCCCAGTATCTCGGGCGACAGGATGGAGAGCTTTTCTTCGACATAGCCGTCGGCGGGCGCGGCCCACTGCACTTGCAGCACGGTGAGGAACAGGGTGAGCAGGAAGATCAGCAGCGGTTTGCGGGGCATGGCGGGCAATCGAAGAGGGAGAAAAGTGGGGCATTTTACAGCCAGGTCAAGCAAGTTGAACGCGCGCCAGCCATGCATGCATTCCTTCACCTGCGTCAAGGACTGGCCAGCATGGGCGGGGCTATAGTCTGCACCCTGAGCCGATACAGGACTGTGAATATCATGATGCTTGAATCAACCACCGCCACCCGAGTGGCCGGACCGCTGGAACTGGTCTGCCCCGCCGGCAGCCTGCCCGCCTTGAAAGCAGCCGTCGACAATGGCGCCGACACCGTTTACCTGGGCTTTCGCGACGCCACCAATGCGCGCAATTTCGCCGGCCTCAATTTCGACGAGAAGGCCATCGCCGAGGGCGTGCGCTACGCCCACCAATATGGGCGCAAGGTGCTGCTGGCGCTGAATACCTATCCGCAGCCGCACAACTGGGCCGTGTGGCGCAGCGCCATCGATCGCGCCGCGCAGGCCGGCATCGACGCCATGATCGTGGCCGATCCGGGCCTGATGGCCTACGCAAGTGAGCATCACCCGCAGCTGCGCCTGCACCTGTCCGTGCAGGGCTCGGCCACCAACTACGAGGCCATCAATTTTTACCATGAGCACTTCGGCATCGCCCGCGCCGTGCTGCCGCGCGTGCTGTCGATGGCGCAGGTGGAGCAACTGATCGCCAAGACGGAAGTCGAGATCGAGGTCTTCGGCTTCGGCTCCCTGTGCGTGATGGTCGAAGGGCGTTGCGCGCTGTCGTCGTATGCGACGGGCGAGGCGCCGAATACCCATGGCGTGTGCTCGCCGGCGAAATCCGTGCGTTGGCTGGAAACGCCGAACGGCCTCGAATCGCGCCTGAACGGCGTGCTGATCGACCGCTATGCGCCCGGCGAAAACGCCAGCTATCCCACCCTGTGCAAGGGCCGTTTCGAAGTCAATGATGAAGAGTATTACGCCATCGAGGAGCCGGCCAGCCTGAATACCCTGGCGCTGCTGCCGCAACTGATCGCTATGGGCGTGCGGGCCGTGAAGATCGAAGGACGCCAGCGCAGCCCCGCCTACGTGGCGCAGGTGACGCGCGTGTGGCGCGAGGCGATCGACGCCTGCCGCGAAGGCAATGCGCGCTACGCCGTCAAGCCGGGCTGGATGGCGGCCATGGACAAGCTGGCCGAAGGCCAGCAGCACACATTAGGTGCTTACCACAGATCTTGGAAATAGAGGATGAACATGCTGAAGCTTTCACTGGGCCCCTTGCTGTACTACTGGCCGCGCGCCACCGTCTTCGAGTTTTACCAGCAGATCGCCGGCACCGCCGTCGATATCGTGTACCTGGGCGAAACCGTCTGCTCGCGCCGGCATGAGGTGCGCCTGGCCGACTGGCTCGATATCGCCGACATGCTGGCCGCCGCCGGCAAGGAAGTGGTGCTGTCGACGCAGGCGCTGATCGAGGCGGGCGCCGAACTGGCGACCCTGCGCCGCATCACGGGCAATGGCCGCTACGGCGTCGAGGCCAACGACATGGGCGCCGTGCACTGCATGGAAAAGGGTACCTCCTTCGTCGCCGGTCCCCATTTGAACCTGTTCAATGGCCCCAGCCTGCAACTGCTGGCGCGCCTGGGTGCGCGGCGCTGGGTGATGCCGCTGGAAATGGGGCAGACGGCGCTGGCCGAGATGCAGCGCCAGAAGCCGGAAGGGCTGGAGACGGAAGTCTTCGCCTACGGCCGCATGCCGCTGGCGTTTTCCGCGCGCTGCTTCACGGCGCGCAACCGCAACCTGCCGAAGGACGATTGCGGCTACAGCTGCCTGGAAGAGCCGGACGGCCTGCTGCTGCGCACGCGCGACGAAGTGCCATTCCTGGTACTGAATGGCACGCAGACGCAGTCGGCGCTGGTCTACAACCTGGTGCGAGAACTCGACGCCATGCGCGACATGGGCGTGGCGGTGGCGCGCATCAGCCCGCAAGCCATGCATACGGAACAAGTCATCGCCATCTTCGACCGCGCCCGCCGCGGCCAGGTCAGCGGCATCGGCGCCCAGGCCCAGCTGGCGGCCTGCCAGCCGGCCGGCGCCTGCGACGGCTACTGGCACGGCCAGCCCGGCATGGAACAGCACGCCGCACATTGAACGCATCGAAAGGAAGCACCATGCAAGATCAACTGGAAAGATTGCCGATCCCGGCCAAGCCTCCCATGAGCAAGCCCGGCGTGTCGTACCGCTTGCCGGAACCGCTGGCCGAATTGCTGTCCAAGCTGCCCCCGTATCCCGCCTCCTGGCTGTTCGTGCAGGGCTTGAACCGCCTGCTGGCGCCGCAATTGCCCGACGACGTGCGGCGCAGCCTGGAAGGGCGCAGCCTGCGCTTGCGGTTGCTGGACGCCGGCATCGCCTTCGATTTCGAGTGGCAGGGCACGGTGTTCGTGGCCGAGCGCTATGTCGACGTGCCGGACCTGTGCATCGCGGCCAGCGTGCATGATTTGATGCTGCTGGCGCGGCGCCACGAAGATCCGGACACCCTGTTCTTCAGCCGCCGTTTGAGCCTGGAAGGCGATACGGAACTGGGCTTGCTGTTCAAGAATACGCTCGACGCCATCGAGTTGCCGCCGTTCGACCTGCAGGCGCTGGGACCGCGCCGCGTGCTGGCGCATCTGCGCGACCGGGGCGCGCGCGAAGGCTGAGCGGCGAAGGGAAGGGGGGGGGGCAGGCGCTCAGTGGCGGCAGTGGCCGCAAGCGCCGCTGCACGATGCCAGCTGTTCTTCATCCGTCGCTTCGCCCATGAAGCCGGCGTCGTTGACGGCGGCCAGCAGGCGTTCCTGCGTGGCCAGACGTTCGTCGAATTGCACCGTGGCGCCGTGCCGCGCCAGCGAGACGCACACGGTGCTCACGCCCGTAACGGCTTCGAGCGCGCCCGTCAGCCTGTCGGCGCAGCCTTCGTGATCCATCCCGATAATATTCAAGCGCGCTGTCTGCATGTGTTCCTCTTGTTTTTCAAATAAAAAAACAGCGTAGGCGAGGGGCGCGCATGCCGTCCAGAGCAGCACGCAAGATTTATTTTCTATTTGCGGTTTTGTTGATCTGGATTAACTCCAGCCTCTCTGCTGCAGTCTGAAACTGCTGTTGTTTTGTACACAGTTTCCACATTCCAGTCGACAAGCGTGCTCTGCTGCGAGATACTGTCATTCTGATAAGAACGCTATGAATGCGCTGGAAAGGAGGGGCCATGCGGCGCCGCCCCCTGCTCAAGCTTGCCGCCCTGTGGCCGTTGGGCGCGGCCATCGGCGCGGTGCCGCCGCTGCCGCTCGTGTATCCGCGCCATCAGGCGCTCGACGATCCGCAGCAAGGCTATGTGACGGCCTTGCTGCAGCAGGCGCTGGCCCGTTCGGGCCAGGCCTATGCCTTGCGCCGCTCCGCACTGCGCATGGTGCAGACGCGCGCCATGCAGGAAATCGCCATGGCGTCGGGCACCGTTGATGTCGTCTGGGCGATGACGAGCCGCGCGCGCGAAACGCAATTGTTGCCAGTGCGCATCCCCATCGACCGCGGCCTCATCGGCTGGAGAGTGGCACTGATCCAGGCGCGCCAGCCGCAACTGCTGCGCGACGTGCGCAGCATTGCCGCCCTGGCGCGGCTGTCGGCCGGCCAGATGCGCGACTGGCCCGACTCCGCCATCCTGCAGGCGAATGGCTTGCGCCTCGATACGTCGAGCACCTATGAGGGCCTGTTCCAGCAACTGGCGGCGGGGCGCATCGATTACTTTCCCCGTTCCGTGATCGAGGCGCAAAGCGAGCTGGCGAGCCACGCGCAATTGCCGCTGGCGCTGGACACTCACCTGGTCATCCGCTACCCGGCCGCGCTGTACTTTTTTGTCGGCAAGCACCGGCCGGAACTGGCGCGCCACATTGAAACGGGACTGGAAACCATGCTTGCCGACGGCAGTTTCGCGCAGCTGTTCCAGCGCCATTTCGGCCGCCTCGCGCAGGGCCTGAATCTGTCCCGGCGCCACGTGCTGGAACTGGCCAATCCCGACTTGCCGGAGGAGACACCGCTGGCGCGCAAGGCACTTTGGTATCGTCCAAGACATTACTAATGGTTTTGTTGATCAGTGTCAAACAAGTGCTTCAATCGTGCGCAGGGTGTTTGATGAAAAGCAAAGCAAGTTCAACAGAACACCTGTTGACACTTGTAAAATTTTCACCGAACATGATTCCTCGTAACAACATTTCTCCGGCGTAAGCGTTTAGCGCAGGTGCCGTGCAGGATCCGTGCGCCCGTTCAACAGCCAGCTGCCGTCAGCCGCCGAACGCTCTGTTCTCTTGTAACCATCCGTTATCTTTTCGAAGGTTTTTCCATGCTCGATTCGATCACGTCCGTATTGCACCAGGTGCCGGAACTGGCCCTGTTCCTGGCGCTGGGGCTGGGCTACGCGGTAGGGCAGATACGCTTCGGCCCGATCCAGCTGGGCGGCGTGTGCGGCACCCTGATCGCCGCGCTGCTGATCGGCCAACTGGGCATCACCCTGGACGCCAGCGTCAAGAATGTCTTCTTCATGCTGTTCATCTTTGCCCTCGGCTATGCGGGCGGTCCCCAGTTCTTTGCCAACCTGAATGCCAAGGGCTTGCGATTAGGGCTGCTGTGCCTGATCGAAGTGGTGGTGGTGCTGGCGCTGGTGCTGCTGGCCACGCGTTTCCTGGGCCTGGACCAGGGTACGGCGGCCGGCATGATGGCGGGCGCGGCGACGGAATCGGCCGTCGTCGGCACGGCCACGGACGCCATCTCGAAACTGGCGCTGCCGGCGGCCCGCATCGCCGAGCTGCAGGCCAACGTCGTCACCGCGTATTCCATCACCTATATCTTCGGTCTGATCGCCATCGTCATTGTCACCAGCCAGATCTTTCCGCTGTTGTTGCGCGTCAACCTGCGCGAAGAAGCCGATAAATTGTGGGAAAAGATGGGCGGCGCGCAGACCGATGGCGACGGCGTGCAGGCGACGCCGGAAATGGTGGGCCGCGCTTACCGCATCAGCCGTGGCGCGGGACGCCGTCTCGATGCCTTGCAGCATATTTTTGCGGGCCGCGCCAGCATCACGCGCGTGCGCCGGCACGGCAAGGTATTGCCTTTGGAACCGGAACTTCGCTTGCGCAACAACGACGAAGTGCTGGTGATCGGCCACCGTCCCGCGCTGGTGGCTGCCGAAGCCATCCTGGGCGAGGAATTTGCCGACACGACGGGCTTGAACATGGCTGTCTCGGCCGTCGAAGTGGTGCTGCAGCAAGCCGCGCTGGTCGGCCAGCCCTTGCGCCAGCTGGCCTTGCCTTCCGGCGTGCACGTGGCGGCCGTCGTTCGTGGCGAACACAGCATGCCGCCGCTGCCTGATCTTTCCTTGCAGCGCGACGACGTGCTGCGCCTGTACGGCACGACGGAAGGACGCGAGCTGAACACGGCGCTGGCCGCCATCGGCAAGCGCGTGCCCACGGGCGACCGCAGCAATATTGTCTACGCCAGCATCGGCATCGTGCTGGGCGTGTATATCGGCGGCTTTTCCGCCAAGCTGGGCGGCATTCCGTTTTCGCTGGGCACGGGCGGCGGCGCCTTGCTGACGGGCCTCGTGTTCGGCTGGTACCAGGCGCGCAAGCCGGGCATGCAGGGCATCCCGCACAGCGCGCTCGACATGATGAAGGATATCGGCCTGGCCACCTTCATCGCCTGCGTGGGCCTGGCGTCGGGGCCGCAGGCGATTGATCTGATCCGCCAGTACGGGCTGTCGTTGCCGCTGATGGGCGTATTGATCGCCGTCATCCCCGCCTCGCTGTCGCTGCTGGTGGGGCACTTTTTCCTCAAGCTGGAAGCGCCCGTGCTGCTGGGCGCCATCGCCGGCCAGCAGTGCAGTACGCCGGCTTTGTCCGCCGTGCAGAACGCGGCCGGTAATTCCACGCCCTTGCTGGGCTACACGATTACGTATGCCATCTCGAACGTGGTGCTGCCTCTGCTGGGGCCGCTCATCGTGGCCCTGGCCGGCTCCGTCCACGCATGAGCAGCCGGCAAGGGCACACGCAGTAAAGAATTCCTTCAACACGAAAGGCGGTCCGCATGGAATGGTTGCATGAGTTATTCAAGAAGTCGCCCGAAATTGCCTTGTTTCTCTCCCTGGCAGTGGGTTACTACATCGGCAAGATCAAGTTCGGCTCGTTCCAGCTGGGCGGGGTAGCCGGTTCACTGCTGGTGGCGGTACTCGTCAGCCAGGTGGGCGTCGCCATCGATCCAGGCGTCAAGTCGGTGCTGTTTGCCCTGTTCATCTACGCCGTTGGCTATGAAAGCGGGCCGCAATTCTTCAATTCGCTGGGGCGCCAGTCCGTGCGTGAAATCATCCTGGCCGTCGTGCTGGCCGTGACGGCGCTGCTGACGGTGGTCATCCTGGCCAAGGTGTTTGGCCTGGACAAGGGCCTGGCAGCGGGCGTGGCGGCGGGCGGCTTGACGCAGTCGGCCATCATCGGCACGGCCGGCGACGCGATCACCAAGCTGGGCCTGGCGGCCGACGAGGTGGCCCGTTTGCAGGGCAACGTGGCCGTCGGCTATGCCGTGACGTATGTGTTCGGCTCGTTTGGCGCCATCATTGTCTGCGTCAACATCTTGCCAAAGCTCATGGGCCGCACCATCCGCGAAGATGCGATCAAGGCGGAAACGGCGCTGCAGGCGGGTGTGCAAGTGCTGGGGCCGGGCCAGACGCCGGCCGCGCCTGACTTGATCGGCCGCATCTACGACGTGGGCCCCGGTGCCGGCCGCTCCGTGGCGGACATCGAAAGCGCCAATCCGAACACGGCCATCACCATCGAGCGCGTGAAACGCAATGGCCAGATCATCGACGTCAGCCCGGACCTGGTGCTGGCGGCCGACGATATCGTGCTGCTGGTGGGCCGCCGCGAAGCCATGCTCAGCGTCTCTTCCCAGCTGGGCAAGGAATTGCTTGCCGTCGAAGGCATGGAACTGGTGATGCAGCGCCGCGACATGGTGCTGACCAACAAGGCTTACCACAACAAGACGGTGGGCGAAATCCGCAGCGCCACGGCACCGGGCGTGCGCCACGGCATCTTTGTCGTGCAGCTGAGCCGCATGGGCAAGATCCTCCCCATGCAGGCGGAAACCGTCGTGCAGACGGGCGACGTGGTGACCATCTATGGCGCCGAGCAGGACGTCAAGCGCGTGGCCGCCGAAGTGGGTTACATGATCGTGCCGAGCGCCAAGACGGACTTCGTCTACATGGGCGCCGGCCTCGTCGTCGGCCTGCTGGTGGGCTTGCTGGTGGCGCGCATCGGTTCGATTCCGCTGACCCTGGGCAGCGGTGGCGGCGTGCTGCTGTCGGGCCTGGTATTCGGCTGGTTCCGCGCCAAGCGCCAGACGTTTGGCTACATGCCCAGCGGCGCCGTGCAAATCCTGAAAGATCTGGGCCTGGCCGGCTTCGTTGCCGTCGTCGGCCTCACGTCCGGCCTGCAAGCCGTGCAAACCGTGCGCGAACACGGCCTGACCCTGTTCGGCGTGGGGGTGGTGGTGACCATCTTGCCGATGATCTTGACCATGCTGATCGGCCGCTACATCTTGCGTTATGACAACGTGGCCGTATTCGCGGGCGCCTTGTCCGGCTCGCGCAGCGCCAATCCCGCGTTCGGCGAAGTGTTGAATGCGGCGCAAAACTCGATTCCCACCGTACCGTTTGCCATCACGTATGCCTTGGCCAACGTTTTCCTGACCCTGCTGGGGCCGCTGATTGTGGCCTTTGTCTGAGTCTGCATGTATGTGCAAGAACCCTGAACATTGTCAGTCTATAAGGAGTAGCAAAAATGGATTTCAGTAACCCAAGCAAACTTGCCCTGTTGAGCCCATTTGAATTGAAGGATGCGCTGATCCAGACGGCCAAGCAAAGCAACCGCCTGATGCTCAATGCGGGCCGCGGCAACCCGAATTTCCTGGCGACTACGCCACGCCATGGCTTCTTCCAGTTCGGCCAGTTCGCCATGACGGAAGCGGAGCGTTCCTATGTGTACATGGACGACGTGGGCGGTTTCCCCACGCGCGACGGCATCGAGGCGCGCTTTGAAATCTTCGTGCGCCAGCATGCGGAGACGCCGGGCGTGCACTTCATCGAGGCAGCCGTGTCGTATGTGCGCGACCAGCTGGGCTTGAGCGCGGGCGACTTCATCTATGAGATGTGCGAAGCCATCCTCGGCTGCAACTATCCCGTGCCGGACCGCATGCTGCGCCTGTCCGAGAAAATCGTCGGCCAGTATATCCACCGCGAAATGATCGGCGACCATCCATTCGTCGGCAACTTCGACATGTACGCCGTCGAAGGCGGCACGGCGGCCATGACGTATCTGTTCGCCAGCCTGAAATCGAACCACATCATCCAGGAAGGCGACACGATCGCCCTGGGCATGCCGATCTTCACGCCCTACATCGAAATTCCCCAGCTGAACGATTACAAGCTGAATACCGTGCATATCGATGCGCCGCAATCGAACAACTGGCAATTCACCAAGAAGGAGCTGGACAAGCTGCTCGATCCGAAGGTGAAGGCTTTCTTCCTCGTCAATCCCAGCAATCCGCCTTCCGTCAAGATCGATGACGAGACCCTGGAATACATCGCCAAGATCATCAAGAAGCGCCCGGACCTGATCATCCTGACCGATGACGTGTATGGCACCTTTGCCGACAATTTCGTCTCGCTGTTCGCCATTTGCCCGTTCAACACCATCCTCGTGTATTCGTTCTCGAAATACTTCGGCGCGACGGGCTGGCGCATGGGCGTGGTGGCCACGCATGAAAACAATGTGCTTGACGCCAAGATTGCCAAGTTGCCGGAAACCATCAAGAAGCAGCTCGATGCCCGCTATCACTCCATCACGACGGAGCCGCGCGAGCTGAAATTCATCGACCGCCTGGTGGCTGACAGCCGCACGGTGGCGCTGAACCACACGGCCGGCCTGTCCACGCCCGTGCAGGCGCAGATGACCTTGTTCTCCCTGTTCTCGCTGATGGATGAAGAGCAAAAGTACAAGCAGTCGATGAAACGCATCGTGCTGCGCCGCAAGGAAGCGCTGTACCGCGAACTGGGCTTGCCGATGGTGCACGACGCCAATTCCGTGCGCTACTACCACCTGCTGGACATGGAGTCGCTGGCCGCGCAGATGCATGGCGTGGAGTTTTCGCAGTGGCTGCTGAAAAAGCTCAAACCGAACGAAGCCCTGTTCCGCCTGGCCGAGGAAACGGGCGTCATCCTGCTGCCGGGCCGCGGTTTCGGCACCACGCACCCGTCCGGCCGCGTGTCGCTGGCCAACCTGAACGAATACGACTACGCCAACATCGGCCGTGCCATCCGCAACATGGCGTCCGAGTTCTTTGCCGTATTTGAAAAGGAAAAGGAGAAGGGCGGCAAGAAGGCGAAGAAGTAATTCGCCGGGTAGCTGCTTGAGCTCAACGGGCGCCCCGCAAGAGGCGCCCGTTTTTATGTGTCGGCTCCGGTAACCAATAGTGCAGGCTGGAATAGACATCCGTAGATATAATTGCTATTGTGAAAGTATAAACATGGCAACCCCGTGCTTTCCCCTCATTCATTGACTGGACGCTACATGGGCAGATTGCAAGGACACTTATCATTATTGCTGGCGGGCGCGCTGGGCGCGGCCCTGCCCGCCCTGGCGGAACCGCTGACATTCAACGAGGCGCTGCAGCAAGCGGCCAAGGCTTCGGGCGCCGTGCAGGGCGCCGCGCTCGACGTGCGCGCAAAAACACTGAAGGCGGAAGCCTTGTCGAATATCGATGGCCCTTCCGTGGACTTGACGGCGTTTCGCGGCCGTCTGTCGACGGACTTGAATATCGATACGAGCGGCTTGTCCGGCGTGGTGGGCGGCATCGAATCCGTGCTGCCGCCGATTCCTGGCTTGCCCACGCCGCATATTCCCAATTCCCTGAACCGCGAAGTGGTGACGGACCTGACCTCGTTCGGCTTGCTGGGCATGTGGCCCATCTACACGGGCGGGCGCCTGGACGCCGTCAAGGGCCTCGCTTCCAGCCTGACCCTGGCCGCGCAAGCGGAGCGCACGGAAGCGGAAGAGCAGCTGGCCACCCTGGTGGCGCAGCGCTATTTCCAGCTGCTGCTGGCCAAGCGGGTGGTGGCCGTGCGGGCCGAAGTGACGGCCGGCGTGACGCAGCACCAGCGCGACGCGGCCAAGCTGGAAAAGGGCGGCCTGATTTCGCGCGCGGAACGCTTGCGCGCCGACGTGGCCCTGGACAGCGCCCGCAGCGAGGAAGCGCAGGCGCGCAGCGACGAGGAAATCGCCCAGGTGGCGCTCGACCGTTTGCTTGCCGTCAACTCGCAAGTGCTTCCCAGCACGCCGCTGTTCGTCAACAGCTTGCCGGTGGGTACTTTGCAATCGTTCATCAGCACGGGCATGCGCGAGAATGCGAACTGGAAAAAGATCGACAGCAAGCGCGTGCAGGCCGAGCAAGCCTTGAAGCTGCACGGCAAGGAATACGCACCCACCGTCTTTGCCATCGGTAACTACAATTTGAACCGCGGCAATGAAAAGCTCGTACGTTCGAACTGGGCCATCGGCCTGGTCGTGTCCGTACCGCTCGTGCACCGCATCAATACGGGCAAGATGATTGCCGCCGCCAAGCTGGACCAGGAGCGGGTGGAAGTGGTGGCGCGCCAGGCCGAGCGCGACATTCCCACCCTGATCGAAAAGAATTGGCGCGCGCTGGAAAACGCCCGCATCCAGTACCTGTCCACGGCCTCGTCGGTGGAGCTGGCGCGCGAAAATATCCGCTTGCAAACGGTGGCCTTCCAGCAAGGGCAAGTGACGTCGCTGGAAGTGGTCGATGCGCGCCTGAACCTGGCCAAGGTCGAGACCCAGCGCGCGCAGACGGCCTATAACTATGTGATGGGGCTGGCGCAATTGCTGGAAGCGACAGGCGAGACGCAGCGCCTGGGCAGCCTGGCGGCAGCGGCCGATATCCAATTACCTGTGGACAAATAATAATGAGCACCTCCAAAAAACCCTTGGCCATAGTCGCCGCCGTCATCGTTCTGGCCTTCGTCGGCTGGGGCTTGTACCAGGCATTCCAGCCGCAGCGCCTGCCTTTGCAGGGACAGATGGATGCGCAGGAAGTCAATGTCTCGTCGAAAGTGCCGGGCAGGGTGGGCGAGCTGTACGTCAAGCTGGGCCAGACGGTGCCGAAAGGTGAGCTGCTGTTCCAGCTGACGAGCCCGGAAGTGGATGCGAAGATCGCGCAAGCGACGGCCGCCACGCAAGCGGCCGACGCCGTGGCGAAAAAAGCGGAAGCGGGGGCGCGACCGGAAGAAATCGCCGCCGCCAAGGCGAACTGGGAGCGGGCGCAGACAGGGGCCACCATCGCCAAAACCACATACACCCGCGTCAACAATATGTACGAACAAGGCGTGATCGCCCAGCAGAAACGCGACGAGGCGCAAGCCCAATGGCGCGCGGCCGACCAGCTGGCGCAAGCGGCCCGCGCGCAATATGACATGGCGCAAAAGGGTGCCCGTCCCGAAGACAAGACGGCCGCCGCCGCCCAGGCGCGCCAGGTGGGCGCCGTGCTGACGGAAGCGCAGATCGCCCTGGCCGAGACGAAGATCGCCGCGCCCGTGGCGGGCCAGGTCAGCAAGATCCAGATACAGCCGGGCGAACTGGCGCCGCAAGGTTTTCCCGTAATCACCCTGGTGAACCTCGACGACGCCTGGGCCGTGCTGCAAGTGCGCGAAGATGAAATGGCAGCGTTTTCCATGGGCAGCACGCATACGGCCAATGTGCCGGCGCTGAAACAGCAACTGAGTTTCAAGGTCAGCTCCGTGGCCGTGCTGCCGGACTTCGCCACGTGGCGCGCGGCCCGTCCGGGCGGCACGGACTTGCGCACGTTTGAAATCCGCTTGCGTCCCGCCATCAAGGTCGAGGGCTTGCGTCCGGGCATGTCGGTCGTGTTCCCGCCGCTCTGATAAGCGATGAACGAAGCGGATAAAGAGCCGGTTTCAGCGCTGGCGCGCGAGTGGCGGCGCTTGCGCGGCGACTTCTGGGATATCGGCATGCTCAGCTGGATTCCGGTGGTGCTGTGCGGCATGTTGTGGCTGGTGTTTTCCGCCGGCATCGCGCGCGACTTGCCCATCGTCGTCATCGATAACGACAATTCCACCCTGTCGCGCCAGCTCACGCGTTGGCTCGACGCCTCGCCCGGCATCGAGGTGTCGGCGAAAGTGGCGTCCAGCGACGAAGCCCTGCACCGGCTGCGCGAGCGCACGGCGTTCGGCTATCTGCTGATCCCGAACGATTTCGAGCAGAAACTGCTGGGCGGCCGGCAAGCCACCGTGCAATGGCTGTACAACGCGCAGTTTTCCTCGCACGCGGGCGCCTTGCTGCGCGACGTGCGCACGGTCAGCACGACCTTGTCGGCCGGTATCGAGATGACGGCGCGGGTAAAGAAAGGCATGTCGGGCGTGCAGGCAGCGGCCCAGTTCGAACCGATACGCACGACCTTGAACAGTTTATACAACGAAAACACCAGCTATGAAGCATTTTTGACCCTGGCCCTGATGCCGGCCATGCTGCAGATTTTCATCGTCGTTGCCGTCGTCACGAGTATCGGCCGCGAGTTGCGCGACGGCACGGTGCCGCAATGGCTGGCCTCGGCCGATGGCAGCTGGCTGCGCGCCATCGGCGCCAAGCTGCTGTTTCCCTTGCTTGCCTATTTTGCGCTGGCGCTGCTGTACTTGCTGTTCTTCAGCCTGGCGCGGGGCTGGGCCGTGGCGGGCAGTTTGCCGGCCTTGCTGCTAAGCATGCTGCTGCTGGTGCTGGCCTACTGCGGCCTGGCCACCTTGCTGATCGCCGCCACCCTGTCCATGCGTTTGGCGCTGTCCGGTGCCGCCTTCATCACGGCGCCGGCCTTTGCGTTTGCGGGCCAGGCCTTTCCCCTGATGGCCATGCCGGCGCCAGCGCGCGCCTGGGCGGAAGCCTTGCCGCTCACGCATTATCTGCAGCTGCAAACGAAATACTGGCTGGCCGGTGCACCGTGGCGCTATGGCGTGCAGGAAATGCTGATACTGGCCGGCTTTGCCATCGGTTGCGGCGCCGTGGGCGTATTCCTGCTGGCGCGCCGCGCGAATGCGCCTGCCGCCTGGGGACGCACATGATCTGGCCAGCCTTTGTCGCCACCTGGCGCGCCATGCTGACGGACAAGGGCGCGCTGACCCTGCTATTCATCGGCGGCATCATCTATTCCTTCTTCTATCCGCTGCCGTACTCGACGGAAATCGTCCAGCGCGTGCCCGTGGCCGTCGTCGACCAGGACCGCAGCGCCATGTCGCGCCAGCTGACGCGCTTCGCCATGGCCCATCCGTCGCTGCACGTGATCGCCGTCACGCCGGACTTGCCCGTTGCGCAAGATTTGCTGTGGCGCGACAAGGTCATGGGCGTCTTGATCATACCCGACGGCTTGCAGACGGACGTGCTGGCCGGCCGCGCCGCCCACGCGCAAGTGGCGGGCAATGGCTTGTATCTGATGTTGAACAAGGTGGCCCTGAACGGGCTGGCCGAAGTGGTGGGCACGGTGTCGGCCGGTATTGAACTCAAGCGTTTGGGTGCGGGCACGCCATCCGCCATCCAGGCCAACCAGCAGCGCTCGCCCATCGCCTTCGACGCCGTGCCCCTGTTTAACGTCAAGGAAGGCTATGGCGCGTATGTCGTGCCGGGCGTGGCTACGCTCATTGTGCAGCAGACCTTGCTGATCGGCATGACCATGCTGTTCGGCACCTGGTACCAGCGCAAGAGTTTCCCCGTGGCCGGCAAGCGCACGGCGGGCGGGTATATGGGCATGCTGCTGGCGTTCGCCTGCGTGGCGTTTTTGAACTGCTGCTATTTCTTCGGTTTCGTCTTCTGGTTCCAGGATTACCCCCGTGGCGGCAACTTTGGCGGCATGCTCTTGCTGCTGGTGCTGTTTTCCCTAGCGGAAGCGGCCTTCGGCATGCTGCTGGGCATGCTGTTCCGCACGCGCGAACGGGGTACGCAGCTGATGATCGCCACCTCGATGCCGGTGCTGTTCCTCGCGGGCCTGACCTGGCCCGTGTCGTCCATGCCCGTCGTGCTGCAATGGCTGCGCTGGCTGCTGCCATCGACGGCCGGCATTCAGGGTTTTGTCGCGCTCAACCAGATGGGCGCCTCGCTGTATGAAATCCGCCATGAAGTGGCGGGCTTGCTGGCCTTGCTGCTGGCCTGCGTGGCGCTGGGCTGGTGGCGCTGGCGCGCCGAGGCGCCGGCACCCGTCATCAAACAAGGATGAGCATGAAATCAGAGCAAGCGCTGGAGCCCCCACTGGCTGTGGCGGAAGAAAAATATGCCACGATTTTGGCATCGATACTGGCTTATACGCAGTTATGTGACATACATGGCGACGACGACAACGCCGAATACGACAGGCTCGCGGATCAATTGCAGGCACTAAGCGGAAAAGATATTTCCCGTTTTAATTTGCGCGAATGGTGGGAAGAGGAGGGCGCGGAAGTGCTGGCGTTCAGGATAGCCTTGCCCGATCCAGTGAAACTCGACGGCGTCAGCAGGACGGACATCGCGCGCATCGTTGCCAGGTTAGGCAGCTTCGAGCTGCCCGAAAAAGACGCCAGCGAACCACGCTTCCAGCAGATATTCAGCGCTTTTCTTGATGACTACTACCACGCCTGGCTGAAGCTGCACTGCAAGACCTACAACTACCAGAAAATATTCGGTGTGCACAAGGACAAGGACGGAAAGCGCTGGTGGCTGAGCGTCGACGAGAAGGTTGACCTGCTCTGGCCGCATCGCTAGCGACGGGATCCATCGTGCCTCTTGTTCTGCAATGCTGCCAGCAGCAGCTGGCAAAAACCGTCACGCACGGGGTCGGGCAGGTTGTCATTGGCCCGCAGCAGGCTGGCGACACGGGGCAGCGGCGCCAGCCGTTCCAGTGCCGCATGCCGGTGCACGCCCTGGCCCAGGTTGCGTTCATTGACCACCGCCATGCCCAGGCCGGCGGCAATCGCGGTCAGCACGCCCGCCATCGACGGGCATTCCAGGCCCACGCTCCAGGCCATGCCGGCCTGGCCCAGCTTTTCCTCGGCCAGCCGGCGGTAAAAGCAGTGCGGCCCGTAGGTGATCAGCTTGACGCTCTCGCCCGGCAAAGTCTGCTCTGCCGTGGCAGCGCACCAATGCAGCGTTTCTGTCCATAACAGCGTGTCGGCCGGCGCCGCCATGCCGGCAAAATCCTGGTGCAAAATCACATCGAACACGCCGTCGGCAAAGCGTTCGCGCAATACCTGGCTTTGCTCCACCACCAGTTGCACGTCCACCTTGGGGTGGTGATGCGAGAACTGCGACAGCACCGCACACACGTCCGTCAATGAAATCTGCTCCGTCACGCCGATGCGCAGCCGGCCATGCATCGCCGACGGCGAAAAATGGGCGACGGCGTCATCGTGGGCATCGAGTATGTTGACGGCATGCCGCAGCAGCACGGCTCCCTGGTCGGTCGTGCCAAACAGCCCGCCGCTGCGCGCCAGCAGCTGGCAGTCGAGCTGCTGCTCCAGTCGCTTGATTTTCCAGCTGACGGCCGACTGGCTCAGATGGAGCAGGCTGGCGGCCTGGCTCATGCTGCCGGTTTGTACCACTGCCCTGAACACACGCAGGGCATCGACGGATAGGCGCAAATTCATGGATCATGACAAAAGTTGGATTGAAGGTCAAAAGAATGTCACTGGCGTCATGTCCAGTCAAGCCTTAGCCTGCAGGTTCCGCAAAAAAAAGGACATCTGATGACGAGTCAAGAACCGCTGTTGAACGGCCACGCCCTGATCCACGGCCACCGTATCGCCACCGGCATGCATGGCGCAGGCACGCCGCTGGTGCTGGTGCATGGCACGCCGGCGCACAGCATTATCTGGCGCGAACTGGTGCCGCTGTTCGTCGATGCCGGTTTCCAGGTGCACCTGTATGACTTGCTGGGCTTTGGACGGTCGGAGCGGCCCGTCGAGGCCGATACCTCGGTAGCGGCGCAGGTGACCTTGCTGGCCGCCCTGCTCGACCACTGGCAACTGCCGACCACTCATTTGTTCGGCCACGATATCGGCGGCGCCATTGCGCTGCGCCTGGCGTTCGACTACGCGTCGCGCCTGCGCAGCTTGAGCATCGCCGACGCGCCCAGCTACGATTCCTGGCCGTCGCCCACCTGGAAGCATCTGCGCGATGATTTCGCCCGGCGTGCCTTGACGCCGGCCGGCGAGCATCGCGACACGATGGCGCGCCAGCTGGGCATGGCCGTTTTTCACAAGGACAGGATGCAGGGCGAGCTTCTGCGATGCTACCTGGAGCCGCTGTGCGGCGTGGTGGGCCAGCCCTCGTTCTACCAGCACCAGGTGGCGCACTATAACGCCTGCTATACGATGGACTTTGCCGAAAGACTGCCGCAGTTGACAGTGCCGGTACAGGTGTTATGGGGCCAGCAGGACGAGTGGCAGCCGGTGGCTTACGGCCATCGCCTGCAGCGCGATATTCCCGGCGCCACCTTGCACCTGTTTGACGAGGCCGGGCACTTCCTGATGGAAGACGCGCCCTTGCCAGTCGCGGCGCAAGTCATCGCGTTTATTCAGCAGATGGAGAGGAGAAGGCCATGATATTGATCGGCATGCTCGATTCGCCCTACGTCAGGCGCGTTGCCATCGGTATGAAAGTGCTGGGCCTGGAGCACGAACACCGGCCCCTGTCCGTGTTTTCCGATGTCGACCAGGTACGGAGCATCAACCCGGCCGTCAAAGTGCCGACCCTGGTCACGGACGACGGCCAGGTGCTGATGGACTCGACCCTGATCCTGGCGTATCTGGAGGAACTGGCCGCGCATGCTCCCCGCATCCGGCCGGAGCCGGGTCCGGCACGCCTGCGCGCGCTGTGCCAAACCAGCTATGCCTTGGCAGCCTGCGACAAAGCCGTGCAGATCGTCTATGAACGGCGCTTGCGCCCGCAGGAAAAACAGCACCAGCCCTGGCTGGACCGCGTCCAGCTGCAGTTGCATGGGGCCTGGGCGCAGCTGGAGGCGTCATTGCGCGAAGCGGCGCCAGACTGCTTGAGTATTGCCGGCATCACCATTGCGGTGGCCTGGAGTTTTGCTCAACAGATGGTGCCCGACGTGATGGCGGCCAGCGATTATCCGGCCGTGGCCGCTTTGACGGCGCTGGCCGAGCAGCAGCCGGTGTTTCGGGCCACGCCGATGGCGGGCTGAGTTGCTTGTCATCCGAACCGGTGCTTGCAGGTGGCTTGTGCAATAATTTCATTTCCTTAATGGAAGAATATTGCCATGCCGTCTTTTAACCTGTTCCAGCGCCTGTCCCAGGCCCCCACCAAACCCAAGTCCGCGCCCGCCGCGCGGCAGTTCGACGTGGCGGACCTGTACCAGGGCCCCATCGCGCTGGGAGCGGAAGGCGAGGCGCAAGCGCGGCCGTTCGATGAAAAGCTGCGCCAGGCGTACTTTTGGATCGTCAATCACGCCATCATCAGCCCCCATTACGACATCGAATACAACGATGGCCCGTCGCAGACGTATTCAGTGGGCGACAGCCGCCGCACGCTGAATCTGCCGTCGGCGCAAAGCTATTCCAGTTTTATTTTGCTGCCCCTGCTGACATTTGCCACGCGCCGCAAATGCCTGTTTGTCGGCGGGCCGGGGCGGGGCAAGACGGCCAGCGCCCTGCTGATGGGCGTGCTGGCCGGCTCCACCGTCAAGGAAGTCAAGCGCGCCATGCAGCATGGCCACCCGCAGATGACGGTGGCCGATTTGCTGGGCAATCCGCTGCCGGCGGACCTGGTGAACGCGCAAAGCATGGACGATATCCGCATCGCCTGGCGCGCCTGGCTGGGCATGCGCGTGAAGATCGTCGATGAATACAACCGCATCCCCACGCGCACGCAAAGCGCGCTGCTCACCGTCATGGGCGACAATTACGCGGAAGTGCTGAACCATATTTACGAATGCCCGGAAGCGGCCTGGTATCTGACGGCCAACGACGACCAGGGCGGCGGCACCTACCAGGTGATCGAAGCGCTGCGCGACCGGGTCGACGTGACGGTGCAGGCACTGGCCTTCAACCCGCGCTTCCTGAACGAACTGCTGCTGCGCGTGGAAGAAAACGTGCGCCCCGAAGAGCTGGTGCCGCCCGATATCATCTTCACGGAAGGGGAGGTGGATCAGATCGGCGCATCCATCCGCCAGGTGGCCATACCCGACGCCGTGCGCCGCCGCCTGGAATTCTTTGCCAGCCAGTTCGAGCTGTTCGAGACGGCCGGCGGCCAGTTTGAATACATGACCAAGGATACGGCCCGCCTGGCCGGAGCCGACCGGGGCGCCGCGCAGGCGGCCGACAATGGGCGCGACCGCCTGAAAGACCTGGGCTGCCAGACCTTGAACGGCATTTCCGTGCGCACCCTGATGGCGCTGATGATCTACGCCAAGGCCATGGCTTATTTCCGCGGCAATGGCGAGGTGGCGCTGGAAGACTTGCGCCAGGTGCTGCCGTTCGTCCTGCATAACAAGCTGCAGCCGGACCCGGATGCGCCATTTTTCGCGCTGCCGGAAAACGCCGCCTACCGCAGCGACAGGCTGGGCTGGCTGCGCCGCCTGTTCGATTTGTCAAACGATGAATTCAACCGCCTGGATCTGGACCGCGATGATCCTGTCGGCGTGCTGTCGGCCGAATTCGACCTGGGCCTCGATGGCGTCAGCGAGCGCGAGACCCTGGCGCGCCTGAACCGCATCGAAAAGCTGATCGGCGAACGCACGAAGGGCAGAAAATTGTACGGTCCCCTGTACGACGACCTGCTGAAGCTCAAGTACCTGCACCAGCGCTATACGAACTACCGGACTTGGCTGCGTTCGCAATGAATGACGTTCTGAATATCGACCATTGCCGCGGGTTTCTCGATGCGCTGGCCATGTTGAACAGCGAGGCCAGCGACCTGTGCGCAACTTACGAGCTGCAGCGCCTGCCCGACGCGCCTGACCTGGCCAAGGCGCTGGGCTTGCGCGTCGAGGATTACGCCTTGAATGTGATCGCCCCGGCGCGCGCGCTGCCGACGCCCCTGTGGCAGATCGCGGCGGTGCCGTGCGGGCGCGCGCAACTGGAGCAGCTATGCCAGCGCTGGTTCTTCTCGTCGGATCACATGCGCACGGCGCCGCCCGGCCGTTTTCGCGCCTGCCTCGTCGACGCCTTCCTCGAAGCGCTGGACATGTCGTTGACCGGATTCACCGTGCACGCCGTGACGATGACGCCGCCACCTGGTGTCTGGTACGCGATTCACTGGGACGAGATCGCCTTCGAGTCAGGGGATGAGCGCTATCTGCTGCACTTTTCGCACAGCGATTGACAGGCTGCGATGATTTCTCCTGCCTTTTCCTCGATACTTGCCAGCGGCCGCGCCCAGTTCAATGCGCGCGCTGTGGAAGCGCGCCGGCGCTTTCCCGCGCTCGACATGGCCGCCTTTGGCGCCTTCCTGCACGACGGCGTCGATCCGCTGGTGGTGGCCTTGGCCGCCGCCGCGCCCGAGCGCGTGGGCGGCGCTACCTTTGCCGCCTATGACATGGCGCTGGAACTGGTGGGCCATGGCCTGGCCGGGCCTGCCGCGAAAAATCCGTTCCTGAATACCGTCTGGCGCGAACTGGCGCCCTCGTTTGCGCCGTTGCTGGCCACCGCGCCCGTGGATGTATTGGGCATGCTCAGCAACGCCGCCATCCACATTGGCGCCGTGGCGGGAGCGCGGCCCGCGCAATGGCAGGCCGGGATGGCTGCCGTGGCGCCGCAAGTCGCCAGCGTCGCGCAGCTGCGTGCCGTGGGCCAGGTGCTGGCCTGGCGCGCCGGCGTCGCGCATTTCCGCCTGGGCGCGCTGGCCGCCGCCGACACCTTGCCACAAGCGCTGGCGCTGGCCGCCTTTGGCGAGCCGGGCGCGCAATGGCCGCAGGTGCATGCGCAGTTGCTGGCGAATCCCTGGCGCGGCAATGCCGAGGGCCGGGCGTTCGGCAGCTTCAGCGGCCTCGGTGGCGACTTCGGCACACCGCCGCAAGTGCGCGCCACAAAGGACGGTTTTGTCGTGTGCAGCGCCGAGCGCCACTACCTGCTGGTGGCCGACGCCTATGGCGCCGTGCTGCACAGCGCGACGGCGCAGGAGTTCGAGCAGGCGCCAAGTGGCATGCCGGCGTCCGTGCGCCTCGAGGGGGCGACCGTGCATATCGGCGCGCGCAGCATCGCGCTCGACCTGCCGGCCGGTGATATCGCGCTTGCCGCGAATGCGCATACGCTGGCCGTCACGTCACCGTGGACGCATGCGATCCGCCTGCTGCCGCTCGCATGAAGAACGATGCCGACTTGATCGACCGCTGGCGCGCCGCCTGGCCCGAGGCCCTGGCCGCGTGGAGCAAATTTACGCGCCTGCGCGACCCGAACCTGTGCGCCAGCCGCGTCGAGGCCAGCAAGCAGGGCTTGTCCGGCAGCTTCGCCATGATCCGCTTGCTGGACCAGAGCGTGGTGGTGGACTTGCCGCTGGTGACGGAGCTGGGCCTGGACGACTATGCGCTGGAAGTGCTTGCCCATGAAATCGGCCACCACATCCTCGCGCCGGGCAGTGCCAGCGACCAGTTCCGCCTGCTGGCGCGCATGCGCCGCGCCTTGCCGACCCTGGAACAGCACGCGCCCATGGTGGCCAACCTGTACACGGACCTGTTCATCAACGACCGCTTGCAGCGCCAGGCGAATCTGCGCATGGCCGACATCTACCGCAAACTGCAGCAGGGGCGCTCTGCGCAAGCCGATGCCAAAGGCAGCGGCGGCGTATGGACGCTGTACATGCGCATCTATGAAAACCTGTGGCAGCTGCAAAAGGGCGAACTCGGAGGCGGTAGTGCAGACGAACGCCTGGACACGGATGCCTGGCTGGGCGCGCGCCTGATCCGTGTTTACGCGAACGACTGGATGCTGGCGGCGGGGCGCTTCGCCACCTTGCTGCTGCCTTACCTGGTGGAAGACACGGATGCCTTGAGCCCGAGCCGCTATCTGCTCGACACGCGCGACGCAGCCCGTGGCTGCCAGACCTATGGTGCGCAGCAGATCGAGGACGACGAGGCGGACGGCGCCATCCACCCGGTGCACGACAAGCGCATTTCCGGCCTTGATGGCGAGGAACCTGTGACCGAGGCGCCCGCCAGGCAGGGCGGCGGGCAACTGCGCGAACCGTTCGAGCTGGGCGATATCTTAAAGGCGTCGGGCGTGAACCTGAGCGACCATGAAATCGCCATCCGCTATTACCGCGAACGGGCATTGCCGCACTTGGTGGCGTTCCCCTGCCGCCCCGCGCCCGAGTCGCAGGAGCCGCAGATGGAAGGGCTGGAAGCATGGGAAATCGGCGACCCGCTGGAGGATATCGACTGGCTGCAATCGGTGATGCAATCGCCGCGCCCCGTGCCGGGCGTGACCACCGTGCGCCGCGTGTACGGCCGCGAACCTGCGCGCGCCACCGATGCCGTGCCCGTCGACCTGGACATGTACGTGGACAGTTCCGGCTCCATGCCGAACCCGCAGGCGCATACCTCGTTCCTGACACTGGCTGGCGCCGTGATTGCCTTGTCCGCCCTGCGCGCCGGCGCGAAGGTGCAGGTGACCCTGTGGAGCGGCAAGAACGAGGTGATGCAAACGCCAGGCTTCGTGCGCGATGAAGACATGATCCTGGGCGTGCTGACGGAATTTTTTGGCGGCGGCACCTGTTTCCCCATCCACCGCCTGCGCCAGACCTATGCGGCCAGGCGCGAACGGCCTGCACACATCCTGATGATTTCCGACGACGGCATCACCACCATGTTCGACAAGGATGAACTGGGCAACAGCGGCTGGGATATCTCGGCGAAAGCGCTGGCGCAGGGCGGCGCGGGCGGCACCATGGCCCTGAACCTGGAGCGCGGCTGGGAAGGCGCGGCGGCCCATAAGTGGCTGCAGCAGACCTATGACGATCTGAAGCGCGCGCGCCGCGAGCAGGGCTGGGATATCCACGCCGTCGAGCGCTACGAGGACTTGCTGGACTTTGCGCGGGCGTTCAGCCGGCGCCACTACATACAACAATGACATGCATACTCACGGTCCCCACCTCGAAACCCTGACCCACCGCCTGGCCGACACCCCCGTCGAATTCCTCGCCGAGCCGCGCATCGCCGGCGTCGCCAATGCGCAGGCGGTGGCGGTGGCCGCGCTGGTCAACGACATTTTGCTGCTGCATGGCGCGCGCGCGCCGGCCGCATCCTTGCAGGGTTTTATCGGCGCGCAGGTGAAGGCGGACCGCAACCGGCTGGCGCTGGCCATGATCCTGTGCTGGCTGCTGGCCGACGACTGGTTCATTGGCCAGCAGTTGCCGCAGCACGATTTGTTGCAGGTGCTGGGCGAGGCGGCGCGCGAACTGGCCGCTGCCACGCCGGCCCACCAGTTCACGCAAGACCCCGAGCGGCGCGAGGAACTGGCGCGCATCGTGCTGGCGCGCCTGGGCTTTCGGCCCCGCGACGAAAGCGTGGCGCAGGCCACGGACCGCTTGTCCGCCATCAGCGGCACGGAGCGCCGCCGCCTGCTCGAAGCGAGCCGGCTGGCCGAGCAGCGCGCGCGCGAAATCCGCGAAGCGCTGGCAAAGAAGGCGGCCGAGGAATCGGCCGACAAGTGGTCGCGCGAATGAGTGTGGACGTCAATTTGCCGGACGGCGCCTGGGAATCGGACTGCGACTACTGTCCCACCCTGACGCAGGCGGGGGCGCGCATGCTGGAAAAACTGCGCAGCCATCCCGCGGCACCCCGGTACCGCAACCGCAGCGGCAACAAGCTGCTGGCCGGGGAGGTCGAAGCGCTGCGCGCCTACGAGCAGGAAGTCATGCAGGCGGAGATCGGCTGGAGCAAAGACGCGCCGCCGCCCTGGCTGGCGGATTTTCTCAGGACGACCTACGCCACCGTGCCGCATTACCGCGCCTGCGGTTCGCCGCCCGCGCGTCTTGCGGACGTGGCACCCATCAGCCGCGCCGAACTGGCCCACGACATCGCCGCCTTCGTGCCCGACGACGCGGACCTGGCGCGCATGATCAACTTCCAGACGACAGGCACGACTGGCCACCCGCTGCTGATCGCCTCGCACCCGCTGGTGGCGGGCCGCTACCTGGCCTTCCACAAGCGCGCGCTGCGCCGCTTCGGCGTCACCCTGCGCCATGGCGCGGGCCAGGTGGGCGTGATGCTGCTGGGGCATCAGCGCCGCTGCTTCACCTACGTTTCCGTCACGCCGACGATGAACGAATCGGGCCTGGCGAAGATCAACTTGCACGAGGACGACTGGCGCGACCCGGATGACCGCGCGCGCTACCTGGACGCCATGGCGCCCGAGCTGATTGCGGGCGACCCCATCTCGTTTGCCGAGTTGCTGACCCTGTCCATGACGCACAAGCCGGCCGCGCTGCTGTCCGTGTCGATGATGCTGTTGCCCGGCATGCGCGCGCGCCTCGAAGCGGCGTTCGGCTGCCCCGTGCTCGACATCTATTCGCTCAATGAAGTGGGCCCCGTGGCCGTCTACGATGAACAGGCGGGTGGCCACGTGCTGCTGCAGCACCGGCTGTACGTGGAAATCCTCGATAGCGCGGGCCAGCCCGTGCCGGATGGCGCACGCGGCGAAATTACCGTGACGGGCGGCTTCAATTTTTGCCTGCCGCTGGTTCGCTACCGCACGGGTGATTACGCTTCGCTGGCGCATGGCCCGCATGGTCCCGTGCTGGTGGGCCTGGCCGGCCGCAGTCCCCTGCGCTACAGGACGATCAATGGCGAATGGATCAACAATATCGACATTACGCATGCCCTGAAACCGCTGGCCATCGCCCTGTTCGGCGTGCACCAGCATGGCGACGGCGCCATCGCGCTGCGCCTGGCGCCGAACGCCATGCCGCAGGCTGACCGGGCGCGCGCCTTGCTCGCGCCTTTTTTCGGCACCATCACGGTCGAGACCTTGCTGGCGGAAGACAAGATCATTCAATACACTTCGGATTTGCAGGAAGCCGTGGCATGAACCTTTATAAACGCGGCCTCGTGGTCGGTAAATTTTGTCCGCTGCACCAGGGCCACGAACTGTTGATCCATCGTGCGCAAGAGGCCAGCGAAGAACTGCTGGTGGTCAGCTACACCAAGCCCGAATTTCCCGGTTACGAGCCGGCGCGCCGGGAACGGTGGCTGCGCGCGCAATTCCCGCAGGCGCACATCGTCTTGCTGGATGATGCGCGCCTGGCCGCTCTGTGCGCGGCGCGCGGCGTGCCGGCGCGTACGCTGCCGCACAACGACGACGATGGCGATGTGCACCGCCATTTCATGGGCTGGCTGTGCTGGACGGTGCTGGCGCTGCCCGTCGATGCCGTCTTCACCAGCGAGGACTATGGCCCCGGCTTTGCCCAGGTGCTGGAACGGCATTATGCCGGCGGGCCGGTGGCGCATGTGAGCGTGGACCAGGCGAGAACTGTGGTGCCCGTGTCCGGCACGCGGGCCAGGCAGGACCCGCATGCGCACAGCGCTTTTCTGTCGCCGATTGTGCGCGCCGATTTTGTCACGCGCGTGTGCGTGCTCGGTGGCGAATCGAGCGGCAAGACGACCTTGGCGCAAGCACTGGCGGCGCATTTCGAGACGGCCTGGGTGGCCGAATATGGCCGCGAGTTGTGGGAAAGCCAGGATGGCATATTGAACTATGACGATCTGCTGAAGATCGGCCGGGAACAGCTGCGCCGCGAAGCGCAGGCGCTATTGGCTGCGCGGCGCTGGCTGTTTTGCGATACCTCGCCCATGACGACGTATTTTTACTGTGTCGAGATGTTCGGCAGGGCCGAACAGGAATTGGCGCAGCTGGCAGAACACCGTTACGATCTGGTGCTGCTGTGCGCCCCAGACTTCCCCTTCATCCAGGATGGCACGCGCCGCGACGAGGATTTTCGCGCGCGCCAGCATGCGTGGTACCAGGACGAGCTGGCGCGGCGGGGGATCGCTTTTATCAATGTGTCCGGCACGGTGGCCGAGAGGGTCAGACAGGTGGCGCAAGTGTTGCGCTGACTGCCGCCAGGATCTCATCGGAAAACGCGGCATCGTCGACGGCGCGCGCCAGCGCCACGGCGCCCACCATGGCTGACAGCATGACGATGGCTTCCTGTTGTCGGTTGCGCTTTTTCTGCCACGGAAAATGCGTGGCCAGCTTGCCGATGATGGATTTCAGGTGGACGGTGAAGGCGGGGCGCACGGCCGGCTGCTTGCGCGCGTCGCCTGCCAGGGCGGCCAGCAAACAGCCATCGCCCGGCACGTCTCGGTGGGCCGCGCTCACGTAGTCGCGCACATACTGGCGCATGGCTTCCGGGCTTGCCGTTGCCGCATCGAGCGCCACGCGCGAGTGTTCCGAGCCATGCAGGGTGCTTTCCGCCATCAGCGCTTCCTTCGAAGCGAAGTGGTTGTAGAAGGGGCCATGCGTGAGCCCCGTCGCCTGCATGATCTGTCCCACGCTGACGCCGTCGTAGCCCTTTTCACGGAACAGTCGCGCCGCTTGCGTCAGGATGCGCTGGTGCTTTTCAGCGGTTTCTTCGGCGGGATAACGCATGGCAGGCTCCTGATCGCAATTCAAAAATAATGGTTGACATCATACATGATGTTCGTCATGCTTCAACACATTAAACATGATGACCGTCATATTTAATGTGTTGAAGCATGATGGCTGTCATGTTTGGTGACGCCAGCCCACCCCCTATATTGAAGAAGGAATGATCATGAATGCAGTTACTACCCAAGGCACGGCCCTCGTCACCGGCGCTTCCTCAGGCTTGGGCGCCGTGTATGCGGACCGCCTGGCCAGCCGTGGCTTCGATTTGATCCTGGTGGCACGCCGGGTCGAACGCCTGGGCGTGCTGGCCAAGTCGCTGGCAGAAAAGTATGGCGTGTCCGTGCGCGCCATGGCGGCGGACCTG
Source organism: Janthinobacterium sp. SUN128 (assembly GCF_030587275.1). Classification (NCBI taxonomy): domain Bacteria; kingdom Pseudomonadati; phylum Pseudomonadota; class Betaproteobacteria; order Burkholderiales; family Oxalobacteraceae; genus Janthinobacterium; species Janthinobacterium sp. SUN128. Next base: position 628,149 of record NZ_JAPWHY010000001.1, read on the forward strand.
TCCGCTCCGGCCGACCTGCAGCGCGTGGCCGATGAACTGGCCAGCAATCCGGCCATCACCATGCTGGTCAATAATGCGGGCGCCTCGACCCTGGCGCCCGTCGTCGATACGCCGAAAGCGGGCATCGCCACCATGGACAAGGTCAACGTGACGGCCGTGGCGGAGTTGAGCTACGCCGTGCTGCCGCAGTTCAAGCTGCGCAACAGCGGCACCATCATCAATATCGGCTCCGTGCTGTCCTTCCACATCTTGCCCGTCAGCACGATCTACAGCGCCACCAAGGGCTATGTGATGAATTTCACGCGGGGCTTGCAGCAGGAGCTGGCCGGCACGGGCATCGTGGTGCAGCTGGTGCTGCCCGCATCGACGGCAACGGAAATCTGGGAATTGAGCGGCGTGCCGTTGGCGCAGCTGGACCAGGCCACCATCATGCGCGCGGAAGACTGTGTCGATGCGGCGCTGGCGGGCCTGGATCAGGGCGAACTGGTGACCTTGCCTTCCGTGGAAGACCAGGCCTTGTGGGAGCAGTTTGACTCTGCCCGCCTGGCCCTGTTCGCAGGCGCGATGCGCGGCAAGCCCGCATCGCGTTATGGTATCGCGGGCTGATGCACGCGAAAGAGGAAGCTACAGGGGCCGCACGGGGATGCAGATGTCGCAGGAGAATTCGCCGGTGGCCGGGTCCAGCGCCGTGGCCGCGGAAAAGCGCTCGAAGCACGGGCGCTCATCCCACTGCAGGCCGCTGGCCGGCAGCCATTCGCGCGTCATGCGCGTCCATGTTTCGGCAATGGCGCTGGATGGTCCCTTGAATTGCGCCACCGCATAGCGCCCGCCCGGCAGGGTGGTGATGCTGGCCCGGCCGCCCGACTGGAACGCATCGGGCACGGTGACGCAGGCGTCGTAGCGGCATTTGGCTGGCGGCGTGATGCTGGGATCGTCATGGCCGATGCCGTAGCACGTCGCGTCGCCCAGGCCGTGCGACTGCATCCATGGCGCGATGGTGTCGCGCCAGAAGGCGCCGATGGCGGGACCGTAGGGGCCGATATGGCGCTGACACGCCACCGTGGCGGGCGGCAGGTCGAGGATGGTGACTTGCATGGGACTCTCTCTATGAAGTGGATTGGAGTGCCCATGGTGCTGGAAGTTCGGCCCGTTTTCCTGACCAGGATTGCGCATGGCCTGATCCGGATTGCTATCTTGCCGGCGCAGGCGCATGGCTGCGAGCATGGCAGCGTTTTTTGCGGCGATGCCGGCGCGCCAGGCCGTTGGCGTGCAGCCGAATTTCAGCTTGAAGGCGCGCGCAAACGCTTCGCCGGAACCGAAGCCCGTCGCCAGCGCGATGTCCAGTATCGTTTCGTCGGGACGGCAGGCCAGCCGCAGGGCGGCCGTTTCCAGGCGCCGGCGGCGCGCATAGTCGCCCAGCGTCTCGCCCATCCAGGCGGCGAATACGCGGTGAAAGTGGAAACGTGAAAAATGCGCGACGTCGGCCAGCTGGGCCAGGTCCAGCGGCGTGTCGAGGTGGCGGTCGATATGGTCAAGCACGGCATTCATGCGCCGCGCGTATTCGGCGCGGAAATGGCCGGATGTCGGCTGCTCAGAGGGAGTAGGAGGGGAAGACATGCCGCCGATTATGGCATGAAGTCCCCTCCGGGCGGCGTGGAAAAGAGGCTTACGCCGCGTTCAAGGCTTGCTCCAGGTCTTCGCGCAAGTCGTCGATATGCTCGATGCCGACGGACAGGCGCAGCATGTCTTCCGACACGCCTGCCTTCGCCAGTTCTTCGGGATTGAGCTGGCGGTGCGTGGTGGAGGCAGGGTGCGTGGCCAACGACTTGGCGTCGCCGATGTTGACCAGGCGCGTGAACAGTTGCAGGGCGTCGAGCACGCGGGCGCCGGCCGCGCGTGGATCCTCACCAGCCGCCAGTTTCAGGCCGAACGATAAAATGCCCGAGGCGCGGCCATTCATGTATTTCTTCACCAGCGCGTGGTCCGGGTGGTCTTCCAGGCCCGCGTAATTGACCCATGCGACTTTCGGATGCTGTTTCAGGTGCCTGGCCAGGGCCAGCGTGTTGTCGCAAATGCGGTCCATGCGCAGGGCCAGCGTCTCGATGCCCTGGATCAGCTGGAAGGCGGAGAGTGGCGAGATGGCCGCGCCCATATTGCGCAGCGGGACGACGCGCGCGCGGCCGATGAAGGCGGCGGGGCCGAACGCTTCCGTGTAGACGACGCCGTGATACGACACGTCCGGTTCGTTCAGGCGCTTGAAGCGTTCCTTGTGCTCGGCCCAGGGGAATTTGCCGCTGTCGACGATGGCGCCGCCCACGGTGGTGCCGTGGCCGCCCAGGTATTTGGTCAGCGAGTGCACGACGATATCGGCGCCATGCTCGATGGGACGGAACAGATAGGGACTCGGCACCGTGTTATCGACGATCAGCGGGATGCCGTGCGCATGCGCGATCTCGGCCAGTTTCGCTACATCGGTGACATTGCCCAGCGGGTTGCCGATCGATTCGCAGAAGATGGCCTTGGTGCGCGCGTCGATCAGGGCGGCGAAGGTCTCGGGCTGGCGCGCGTCGGCGAAGCGCACTTCGATGCCGATCTGCGGCAGGGTGTGGGCAAACAGGTTATAGGTGCCGCCATACAGCTGGCTGGCGGAGATGAAATTGTCGCCCGCTTCGGCGATGGTCTGGATCGCATAGGTGATCGCCGCCATGCCCGACGCCACGGCCAGCGCGGCCACGCCGCCTTCCAGCGCCGCGACCCGTTTTTCCAGCACGTCCTGCGTGGGGTTCATGATGCGCGTGTAGATATTGCCGGCGACCTTGAGGTCGAACAGGTCGGCGCCATGCTGGGCATTGTCGAAGGCGTAGGCCACCGTCTGGTAGATGGGGACGGCGGCGGCCTTGGTGGTCGGGTCGGGGGTGTAGCCGGCGTGCACGGCCAGGGTTTCGATTCTCATGTGGTCTCCGGTTGCTATAGTATGCGGTGGTGAAATCCGCAGCCATTGTGCCATGCGCCCGTTAGCTGGTTGCTACGCTTGATAGAATTTTAATTCATAAGCTAGTGCTGTCTTGATATAAGTCATGCAGCTCTGCCAGTCCGATGAACCGTTCATGCGTGCCGTTCTGCGCGCAGGCAAATGCGCCGCCGATGGCGCCGCGGCGCATAGCATCGTCCAGGCCCGCGCCGCCCAGCCAGGCATGCAGGAAGGCCGCCACGAACGAGTCGCCGGCGCCGTTCGTGTCTACCACGGGCAGCTTCAAGCCTGCCGTCGGCGTGTGACGCACGGTCTCGCCGCTCCGTTCCAGCAGATAGGCGCCGTCCGCGCCCGCCATGGCGATGACGGCCTGCGCGCGGCCTTCCGAGATAATGGCGCGCATGACGGACTCCGTACGCTCGCCCAGCGCTGCCGTGCTGAGGAAGACCAGGTCGGCGCGCAGCGCAAAGACCTTGTGGTGCGGGTTGACGCCATCCCAGTCGTGCAAATCCGTCGACACCGTGGTGCCGCACATTTGCGCATCGTCAAACAGCTCGGCCACCCAGCCCATGATGGAAAAGTGCGCATGGCGCGCCGGGCCCAGGTAGGGAAGGTAAAAAGCGGCTGGCATGCGCACGTCTTCCGGATGGCGGCCGTCGTACAGCGACAGCCGGCGCCCTTGCGGGTCGACCAGGTTGACGCTGCGCCGCGTGCCTGAGGGTTCGATAAGGTGTGAAAAATCGAGCCTGGCTTCCTTGTAGCGCTGCAGGATGGCCGCGCCCTGCGCATCGTCGCCGATGAAGTCGATGAACTTGCAGCGCAAGCCCAGCGCGTGGCAGCCCAGCGCCACGCCATTGCCCGTGTGCGCCACGTAGTCGCGGATGGGCGGCACGTGCAGCGAATCGGCGACGGGCAATTGCAGGTCGGGGACGCGCACGATCGTGTCGATGCCGGCGCCGCCGACCACTAAAATGTCATAGGTACTCATGGTGCAGCTTTCTCCAGCAGGACGGTGCCGGCCGCGTTCACCGCGACGGTGCCGTTTTTTACGATATAGGTTTGATTCGTGTAAGCGTCGCGCAGACTGGTGCCGTCGGCGAACACGCCGTGCACTTTCAGTTCGAGCGGGCCTTGCGCCTCGGGCACGGCGATGACGGCGTCGCCATCCATCACGCGGGCGAATGCGTACGGCTTGTCGTCGATGAAGCGGTGTTCGCCTCGCGCCAGGGCGGGGTGGCGCAGCCGGAACTGGCCCAGCTTGCGCGCATGCGCGAGGGTGGCCCCATCCATCGAGCTCCAGTTCATGTCGGAGCGGGTGGCCTGCTGTTCGTCGCCGATGGGCGCCGCGCCAGGCTGGCGCGCGCTTTCATCGCCATAGAACAGCTGCACGCCGCCCGGCGCCAGCAGCAGGGCGGACAAGCCATGTTTCAGCCGGTCGCGCGGGAACAGGCTGGTGTCGTGCGACGAGATATACGACAGGATGTCGTAGCGGGGGGCCGGGCCCTTGCCCAGCAAGCCCGCGTACTGGCGGTAGACGCCATCGATGCTTTTCCAGTCGCCGCCAGCGCGGCTTTGAAAGTCGAAATTGATCATCGAATCGAAACCGGCGTCATGCCAGCTGCTGCGCTCGGGGCCGTGGCCCCACGCTTCGCCCGTCATCCAGAACGGCGCGTCATCGATCTTTTGCTGCGGATGGCGCGCCTTCCAATCCTTGAGGGCATCGGTGGCCGCCGCGCGCAGGGCCAGCCAGCTTGCCGGCTCCACATGCTTGACGGTGTCGGCTCTGAAGCCGTCGACGCCGAATTCGCGCACCCAGTCGGCCAGCCAGTTGACAAGGTAAGTGCGGACAGTCGCATCGGGCAGGGCCACGGCGCGCGTGTCGGCCTTGCGCTGCAAAATCGGCGGCAAGCCCACGGCCTTGCCGCTCTCCGTGCGGAAGTCGGGCAGGTAGGCCAGCTGCATGGTGAAATCATCCTTGCCGCCGTCGGCGTAGCCGGGCAAGCCGGCGCGCACCCAGTCCGGGCCCCACCACTGCTTGAATTCGAAGTTGTTGTAGTCGATGAAGCTGTGATAGTCGCGCAGCACGGCCTGCTCATGGCCGGGCCACAGGACCGGCACCTTGTATTCGGACAGGGTGCGCAGGTCCGCGTAGCCGGGATGGTTCAGCACCACGTCGAACAGCACGCGGATGCCTTGCGCATGGGCCGTGTCTATCATCTCGCGCAGTTCCTCGCGCGTACCCATGTTGGCATCCATGGTCGTGTAATCGAGCGCCCAGTAGCCGTGGTAGGCGTAATGCTGGAATTGCTGCTTGCCGCCCACCACCCAACCGTGGATCTGCTCGTACGGCGCCGTGATCCACAGGGCGTTGACGCCCAGTTCCTTGAAGTAGCCAGCTTTGAGCTGCTGCGTGAGGCCGGCGATGTCGCCGCCGTGAAAGCTGCCGACATCGCCGCCTTGCGGGTCGGCGGCGCGGCCATAACTGTGGTCGTTGCCGGGATTGCCGTTGGCGAAACGGTCCGTTACGGCGAAGTAGACGATGGGGTTGTCAGCGAAGCTGAAGCTCGCTGCCTGCGCCGAAGCGCTGAGTAACAGGGCGGCCAGCGCAGTCAGGGAGCGTCGCATGGTCAGCCTTTCACGCCGCCAGCCGTCAGGCCGGAGATCATCCATTTTTGTGCCAGCAGGAACACGGCCGTGATGGGCAAGCCGGACAAAATGGCGGCCGCGGCGAAGTCGCCCCACAGGTATTTTTGTTCGTACAGGAACAGTTTCGAGCCGACGGCCAGGGTCAGGTTGTTCTGTTCATGCAGCAGCACGGAGGCGATCGGGTATTCGATGATGGCGCCGATGAACGACAGCAGGAATACCACCATCAGGATCGGCACCGTCATCGGCAGCAGCACGTAGATGAACGCCTGCCATTGCGTGGCGCCGTCGACCTTGGCCGCTTCCTCGATTTCGATGGGGATGGTTTGATAGTAGCCCTTGATGGTCCAGATATGCAGGGCGATGCCGCCCGTGTAGGCCAGCACCAGGCTGCCGTGGTGGTCGATGCCCAGCCACGGCACGTAGCTGCCCAGCACATCGAAGATGGCGTAGATGGCCACCAGGGCCAGCACGGCGGGGAACATCTGCAGCAGCATCAGCGCGGACAGGGTTTGCGACTTGAAGCGGAACTGCATGCGCGCGAATGCGTACGCGCAGGTGGTCGACAGCAGCACGGTGACGGTGGCGCTCATGCTGGCCACCTTGATGGAATTCCACAGCCACAGCAGCACGGGGAAATCCGGCTCGACCAGGGCGCCGTTGGGCGCCTGGTAAGACATGCCCAGCGCCAGGCGCCAGTGCTCGAAGCTGATCTCGGGCGGTATCAGGCTGCCCGAGGCGAAGTTGCCGGGGCGCAAGGAGATCGACAAGATCATCAGGAAGGGGAACATCACCAGCGCGATCAGCGCGATCACGGCGACATGGGCCGCCAGGATGCGCCAGCGGTTGGAACGGTCGACAACGATAGCCATATGCTGTCCTTTATGCTTTGTTCATGCGCGTCAGGCGCATGTTGACCAGCGAAATCGCGGCCACGAGGAAGAAGATCAGGGTCGAGATGGCGGCGGCCAGGCCAAAGTTCTGGCCGGAATCCTCGAACGCGATGCGGTAGGTGTAGGACACGAGCAAGTCCGTCGTGCCGGCCGGTAACGTTGTATCGAGGAAATCGGGACGCCCGCCCGTCAGCAAGCTGATTAGTACAAAGTTATTGAAATTGAAGCCCAGGCTGGCCACCATCAGCGGCGTCAGTGGCTTGATGATCAACGGCAACGTGATCTTGAAGAAATTCGTCAGCGGTCCCGCGCCGGCCAGGGCCGAGGCTTCGTACAGGTCCGACGGGATCGCCTTGATCAAGCCCATGCACACCACCATCATGTAGGGGTAGCCGAGCCAGGTGTTGACGATCAAAATCATGGCCTTGGCCAGCGTGGTGTCGGAGAACCAGGCAGGCTTGATGCCGAACAGGGCATCGAGCACGAGGTTGATTTCGCCAAAGTTATTGTTGAACAAGCCTTTGAAGACCAGGATGGAGATAAAACCCGGCACGGCGTACGGCAGGAACAGCAGGGTGCGGTACAGGCCGCGGAAGCGCAGCGCATCCCAGTTCAGCAGCACGGCCAGCACCATGCCCAGGCCCGTCGTCGTGGCCACGCTGATCAGGGCGAAAACGATGGTCCACACGAAAATGCGCAGGAAGGGGCCGCGGAACGCTTCATCGGAGAAGATTTTGACGAAGTTGGCGAAGCCGACATTGACCTTGAAGCCCGGTTCCAGCTTGGTACCGTCCGGCATTTCATAAAAGCCCGTCTTGAAGTTCGGTGTCACGAGCTCGCCCGTGGCGATTTTCTTCAGGGTCTTGTCGGGCAGTTGTTTGTAGACATGCGCGACGGGGCCGAATTCGCGCAAGCCCACCATGCGCAGTTCGATCTTGTTCGGCATGACCAGGGTGAGCAGCTTCAAGTCCTTTTGCAGGGCGATGATGTCCTTGATGGGCAGCGGCGCGGCCAGCACGGGCGCCTGCACGGGATCCAGCGGCGCCACTTCCACGTTCAGGGGGACGGCGCGCTTGAGGGCCAGCGGCTGCGTCAAGAGCACTTCGCCCGTGTCCGGGCTTTCCAGGCGCAGGCGGTATTCCTTGTTGTCGGCATGCACGGTCATGGCATAGCCGGCGCTTTCCACGCGCTGCGTCTCGTCGAGCAGGTATTGCGTGGCCCGCTCATACGTGAGCAGGTTGCGCGAACTGAAATTGGTAAAGCCGATCGACACCGTGTACACCATCGGCAGCAGCACGAAGACGATGACCGCCGTAATGCCGGGAAATAGATAACGGTAGGCATAGGCGCGCGGCGACGTGAAGACAAACGTCGTCAGGGTCAGCAAGCCGAGGAAAACGGCGGCCAGCATGGTCTGGCCGGAAATGTACAACATGAAGAGCAGATACAGACCCAGCGCCATGCTGATGGTCAATACCGTAGGGCCGATAAACTTGCGCACGATGGATACCTGTGAAGATGGAGTGATACGAGATGGCGTAGGTCGGATTAGCGGCTATGCCGCGTAATCCGACAACATTGTTGGCTGCTGGTGTCGGATTACGGCCCTTCGGGCCTAATCCGACCTACGCCTTGACCTGCTTAATTGGCGGTCGTAATCCGCTTCGCCGCCGCATCCAGGCCATCTTTGGTCGTCTGGCGGCCTTGCGTGATGTTTTCCAGCGCCGATTGCATCGACGACCAGAAGCGGCCCATTTCCGGGTTGTTCGGCATCGGACGGCCCGCTTGCGCGCTTTCCATCGTCGCCTGGATGTTCGGGTTGGCTTTCAATTCCGCGAACAGCACCTTGTTCGCTGGCGTGCCCAGCGGGACGTCGGCGTTGATGGTTTTCAGACCATTGATCTGCAGCATCTGGTTTTCCAGGAATTCCGTGGCCAGGTCCTTGTTCGGGCTAGCCTTGGAAATCATCGCGCCCAGCACGCCCACGAACGGGGTGGCCGTCTTGCCTGCCACGGTAGGGATCGTTGCCACGCCAAAGTTGATCTTCGACTTGCGCGCATTGTCCCACGACCATGGGCCGTTGATCATCATGGCGATCTTGCCCTGGTTGAAACCGGCTTCCATTTCCGCGTAGCCCGCGCCCTTCGGCATGGCGCCGCTGTTGATCAGGGTCATCAGCGCATTCACGCCTGCCTGCGAACCGGCATTGTTCACGCCCGTTTTTGCCGCATCGTAGCGGCCGTCGGCCTTGACTTCAAACGGGAAGCCGCCGCCCGCGCCCAGCAAAGGCCACGTGAAATAGGTGTTCGTGTAATCCCACAGGATGGCTTTCTTGCCTTGCGCGGACAATTTCTTGTCCAGCGCGGCGATTTCCTCGAAGGTTTTTGGCGGGGTCGGCACCAGGTCCTTGTTGTAGACGAGGGCGACGGCTTCGATGGAGATCGGGTAGCCCCAGGTCTTGCCGCCCACCGTGAAGGCATTCCAGGCCAGCGGCAGGATGGCGGCGCGCGCTTCCTTGCTTGGCGTCAATGGTTGCAGCAAGCCGGCGTCGATCCAGGTGCCGATGCGGTCATGCGGCCAGATCCAGATGTCCGGACCCTTGCCGGCGGCCGCTGCTTGCTGGAATTTGTTTGGAGCATCTTCCGGATGCTCGACGACGACCTTGACGCCCGTTTTCTTGGTGAATTCCTCGCCGACCTTGGCCAGGCCCTTGTAGCCCTTGTCGCCATTGATCCAGATCAGGAGGGTGCCTGCTTCGGCCGCGTTTGCCATGCTGACGGCGGCCAGGTTGCCGATGCCGGCCAGGGCGGCGGCGATCAGGGTGGTTTTGATGAAGCTGCGTTTCGCGTGTGTGAAGGACATGTCAATCTCCAGTGTCTTTTTTTATGTTAAGTATCAAGGCTGAGACGATACAACCAGGCCAGGCGGCGCCTGTAGCGCCTGGCCCTTTAAATTCGGAATCAGGTACGGGTCTGGCCATGCTCGTCGAACACGTGGACGCGGGCGGGCGCCACTTGCAGCGCCACGCTTTGGCCAATGGTCCAGTCCGTTTCCGCATCGGCGCGCACCACCAGCGGCTCGTCGCCGCCCGGTACTTGCACATACAGATAGCTGATGTCGCCCAGTTTTTCCACCGCCTGCACGGTGGCCGTGATGGCGGCAGTGGCGCCGGGTGCGCACGCCTGCACGTGTTCGGGACGCGCGCCGACGGTGACGGGGGTGCCGCTGGCCAGCGGCTGCGTCAGGACGGCTTGCAGCAGGCCGCCCGCGTTGGTGGCGATGGTGGCCACGCCGTCCGCGTAGCTGTGGATCTTGCCTTTGAGGAAATTCATGCGGGGCGAACCGAGGAAGCCGGCCACGAACAGGTTGGCGGGGTGGTGGTACAGCTCCAGCGGCGCGCCCACCTGTTCGATGCGGCCCGCGTTGAGCACGACGATGCGGTCGGCCAGGGTCATCGCTTCGACCTGGTCATGCGTGACGTAAATCATTGTCGAGCGCAATTCGCGGTGCAAGTTCGCCAGTTCGATGCGCATCTGCACGCGCAGCGAAGCGTCGAGGTTGGACAGCGGTTCGTCGAACAGGAAGACGTCGGGTTTGCGCACGATGGCGCGGCCGATGGCCACGCGCTGGCGCTGGCCGCCCGACAAGTCCTTCGGTTTTCGTTCCAGCAAGGGTTCGATGCGCAGGATCTGCGCGGCGCGTTGCACGGCGTCGGCGATCTGCACCTTGCTCATGCCGGCCAGTTTCAGGCCAAACGCCATGTTCTGCGCCACGCTCATGTGCGGGTACAAGGCGTAGCTCTGGAACACCATGGCGATGCCGCGCTTGGCGGGCGGCACGTCGTTCATGCGGGTCTTGCCGATGAATAAATCGCCGCCGCTGATCTCTTCCAGGCCGCAGATACTGCGCAGCAAGGTGGATTTGCCACAACCCGACGGTCCCACGAACACCATGAATTCGCCATCGGCGATCTCCAGGTCGATGCCGTGCAGGGTTTGCACGTCGCCATATGCCTTCTTCAGGCCTGTTAACTTCAGTCCAGCCATGTCTGTCGTCCTCAATCTCACTGAATGTGCCTGGCCAAATCTACTGCGCGTCGAGATTTGCGGCTGGCGATGCTCACTGTGCCTTCGCACAGCTGCGCTTCTCTGCTACAACTCTCATCCGCTCGCTACGATTTTGCCAGGCACTGATACGCTGTTATTTGGCCCCGCTGATGCGCGGGGCTCGTTATTGTAATTGGCGGCATGGCCGCCAAAGCCTGCGATTTACGCCAGGGTGCCGAACCAGCCGCCATGCGGAGGCAGGCTGAGCTGTTGGCCATCTTTGCTACCCGGCAAGCCGTGACCGGCCAGGTCGGCCGCTGGCGCCGCATCGGGCCAGGCGAAGGTGACCGCTTGCGTGCCCAGGTTGAAGGCGGCCAGGACGGACGGTTGGCCGGGCAAGTCGCGGCGCAGGGCCAGCACGGGTTCCGGTGCATCGAAGAAGACGATATCGCCGCGCAGCAATTGAGGCAGGGTGCGGCGCCAGGCGAGGATCTTCTGCGCAAACTGCAATGGCGAGGCGGAATCGTTTTCCTCGACATCAACGGCGCGGGCCAGATGCTCGGGCGGCACGGGCAGCCAAGGTTTGGCATTGCTGAAGCCGCCATGCGGCGCATCGGCCACCCATGGCATCGGCGTGCGGCAGCCATCGCGGCCCTTGAACTGGGGCCAGAACGGGATGCCGTACGGGTCTTGCAGCGCCTCGAAAGGAATGTCCGCTTCCGTCAGGGCCAGCTCGTCGCCCTGGTACAGGCAAGGCGTGCCTTTCAGCGCGGCCTGCACGGCCAGCACCACCTTGGCCAGCGATGGCGACGGATTCTCGCCGCCCCAGCGCGTCATGACGCGCACGCTGTCGTGGTTGCCCACGGACCAGGAAGCCCAGCCGTCGGCCACTTGCGCCTCGAATTCTTCCACTTGGGTGCGGATGTGCGCGGCCGAAAACTCCGCCGTCAACAAGTTGAAACTGTAGGCCATGTGCAGCTTGTCGGCGCCCGTGTAGGCAGCCATGGTGGCCAGCGCATTGTCGTCGCCCACTTCGCCGATGGAAATGGCCTGATATTCGTCAAGTATGGCGCGCACGCGCTGCAGGTAGGCGATGTTTTCCGGCTGCGTCTTGTCGTACACGTGCGCCTGCATGCCGTACGGGTTGATGGCCGACACGCTGCTCGCATCGCGCTGCACGGCGGGCGGATTGTCGCGCAGCAGCTGGTCGTGATACGGGAAGTTGCAGGAATCGAAGCGGAAGCCATCAACGCCGCGCTCGAGCCAGAAACGCAGATTGTCCAGCTGAGCCTGCTGCACGGCCGGATTGTGGAAATTCAGGTCGGGCTGGCTGGCGAGGAAATCGTGCAGATAGTACTGGCCGCGGCGCGGCTCCCATTGCCAGGCGGAACCGCCGAACACGGACAGCCAGTTGTTCGGCGCCGTGCCATCCGGTTTCTGGTCGGCCCACACATACCAGTCGGCCTTGGCATTGTCGTGGCTGGAGCGGCTTTCCACGAACCACGGGTGGTTGTCGGACGAGTGCGACAGCACCTGGTCGATCATCACTTTCAAGCCCAGTTCATGGGCGCGCGCCACCAGGCGGTCGAAATCGGCCAGGGTGCCAAACATGGGGTCGACGTCGCAGAAGTCGGCCACGTCGTAGCCGAAGTCCTTCATCGGCGACGTGAAGAAGGGCGAGATCCAGACGATGTCGGCGCCCAGGGCGGCGATGTAATCGAGCTTGGAGGTGATGCCAGGCAAGTCGCCGATGCCGTCGCCATTGCTGTCGAGGAAGCTGCGTGGATATACCTGGTAGATGACGGCGCTGCGCCACCAGTCGGCGGGCAGGTGGGCGAGATTGTTCTGGATGGTCGGCATGAATGATTTCTTAAAAGTTGCCTGTAGCCGTGGCTATCAGGGCAGCGCTGCTGGTTGGTAGGCGAACGTCTTATTTTAAAATTCAAAGCGCTTTGGGTATGAAATGAGTATAGTTCAAAGCGCTTTGAAAAGTAAAGCGATACACGCGCCAGACATACGATTTTTTTATGAGGGTGATTCAGGGAGGGGATGTTCATCCCCTGGCCGAAGACGAAACCCTATGCAAGGGCTGGGGTCAGACCCTGAGGGTCTGACCCCGGTATTTCGCGGGTTGCGCGGTGAGAGGCTGAATTATGCGTGTATTACGGGCCCTGCCGACTCGCCCGGCAGCAGTTCGCACGGCCACAGTTCCTGCAAGTCGGTGACGGGCGTGCCATCCATCAGGGCCAGCAGCATGTGGATCATCTTCGCGCCGGCGCCGCGCGGGTCGGGCTGGACGACGGTGGTGACGTTGTGCCCGGCCAGGGAATCTTCCATCACGCCCCAGACGATCAGCGACATCTCGCGGCCGATGGCGATGCCCGCGTCGAGCAGGGCGCGCACGGCGCCCACGCCCGACATGTGGTTGTCGACGATGACGGCCGTGGGACGGGGCGAGCGGGCCAGCAGGCGCTGCATGGCCTGGTAGCCGGCGCGGCGGTCGTGCGCGTTGTCGACCAGGTTGTCGGGGTCGACGGGCAGGCCGCCCGCCTGCATGGCGTGCTGGAAACTGTCGACGCGCTGGCGCACGAAGTTCAAGTCCGGCGTGGCGCTGATCAGGCCGATGCGCTGGTGGCCCAGCTGCGCCAGGCGCTCGACTGCCAGGCGCATGCCCGCCTCGTTGTCGTAGTCGAACCACGCGTGCGGCTGGTTCAGCTGCGTGCGGCCATGCGCGACGAACGGCATGCCCTGCTGCGCCAGGTAGGCGATGCGCTCGTCGAATGGTTTCGTGCGGCCGACAACCAGGCCATCGATGCGGCGGCCCTTGACCATGCGTTCATAGGTGTGGAATTCGTTGGTGGCCGAAGCGGGCGCGATCATCATGTCCATCTGCTGCGCTTCCAGCGCTTCCGACATGCCGCCCACGATGTCGATGAACATGGGGTCGGCCAGGTCGTTCGGCATCAGCGGGTAAATGATGCCGACGATGTTCGTGCGTCCCACGGCCAGGCTGCGCGCCATGGGGTTGGGACGGTAGCCGGCCGCCTGCGCGGCGGCCAGCACCCGCTCGCGCGTGCGTTCGCTCACTTCCGGATAGCCATTCAAGGCGCGGCTAACGGTGGTTTCGGATATTCCTAGCGTTTTGGCGAGATTTTTGAGGTTCATGGATGCTGCAGTTGGGGTCTATCCAGGGTGGATCGGGAGCGATGCGGTGCGATGACGGGTAGTTTATCTGATAAATGCCGGAATGATCAGGGTCATGACAAGCGGCGGCAGCATCCAAAAAAATACGCGGGCAAACCCAGGGGCGCCCGCGCTAAAAGAGGATACTGCTGAATCACTACATTGAAGCTGCCGGCCATCGCGTGCAGCGGCGAAATGGTGGGTCCGGATATTACTTGCCCCTGGATGAGCGGGCGGTGTTGCTGCCACCGGCGAGCGTCCGGGGACGCTTGCCAACGTTCTAGCGGCCTGCGATTACCACCAGCTTTCCACTTGGAAACCGACGGAGCTGCCGTTGGTCTTGCCACCGAACACGCCCGTCGACGACAGCGCCGATTCGGCGGCGGCGGCCGACTGGGCTGCCTTGTTCCATTTGGCGTAGGTGTAGAAGGCGCGCAGCACGGGGCGCGACCAGAAGCTGTTGCCGGCCGACAGTTGCGGCGCGAATGTCAGCTTGGTCAGGTTGCGGCTTTCGCCGCCTTCCGGCTTGACGATGTCGTGGCCCAGTTCCACGGCCAGGCTGTAGTTGTCCGTGAAGTGGTAGACGGGACGCGCGCCGATCGACGTCCACTTGCTGCTCACGCCTGCCGTTTCCTTGTCTTCGTAGACGAAGGTGCCCATGCCCGACCAGGCGCCTTTGGGCTGGATCATGATCTGTTCCGTCAGGCGCACGACCTTGTCATCCTTGCTGGCGCCCAGGCTGAAGCCGCCCGTGTTGGCGGCGCTGCCTTTGCCGTACTGCAATGCCACCTTGTTGAAGCCGCCCAGCAGGTTGCCTTGCGTATGCATGATGGTCAGCAAATGGCCGCTGGCGATGGGGGCCGCGCCTTGCGCATTGCGTTTCTGGTTGAATTGCAGGCCCAAGGTCAGTTCGCCATCGGGGTTGACCTTGATGCCGGAGAAGCGCAAGTCGTGGGACAGGCCCATGCGCTTGCTGTCGCCGTCATCGGCCGTGCGCAGGACGGCGTAGGCCAGCTTGGCGGCGCCCAGGTCGATGTTTTCCAGGCCGGCGCCAGGGCCGCTGTTATTCCAGAAGTAGTAATCGGTGATGTGCACGTCCTGGCGGTCGTAGTAGCGCTTGCCGACCCAGGCGCGCGCTTCGGCGAAGGCGCCCGTGCCGATCTTGTCAGCGACCACGTTCATTTCGCGCCACGACGGGTCCGATTGCTCCCAGTCCTGGTTCTGGTTGACGGAAAACGCCACCAGGGTATTGATGCGGAAGGTGGTGCCGTTGGCTGCCTTGAAGGCTTCGCCGCCGAATTTCAGCTCGCCGTAGGTTTCGCACTCATTGCCCAGACGATACTTGGACGAGGCGCCGGCCAGGCCGAAACACGCTTCCTTGCCGCCTTCGCTGCTGGTGCCGAAGCCCGAGCGGATATAGCCGCCGAAGTCGATAGGCAGGGCGGCCTGGGCCGACGCACTCAAGGCCATCAGCACTGCCGCTGGCAACGCTTTCAAGAAAAATTTGTTCATTGTGTCTCCAGTGTTTTTATAGGTGTGGGATCGGCGCGCATCAATTTGCACAACCAAAGCGCTTTAACTATGTTTCAAAGCGCTTTGAGTATAGTTCAAAGCGCTTTGATAAGTAAACTCGTTTTGTTCTTGAAAACTTTTGAGGTGTTGCAGAGAAACATCAAAGGCGGGCGGCGGCGCGTGGGCGCCGCCGGGTATGGCGGGGCAGGGAATGGTTGCCGCGGGAAAGCCGGGCGGCTTAGTTTGGCGCCTTGCAGGCGGGCAGGGCGGCTGTGTCCCGTGCGGCATCGGCCGCATTCGCCGGATGGCGCAGGAAGGCGAGGATCAACAGGGCCGACGCCGTCGTGATGCTGGCCAGCACATACAGCAAGTGGCGGAAGGCCGTGCCATACGCTTGCGCCAGCTCGGCGGCGGGAGCGTGTGGCAGCAGGGTGCTCGCATGGCGCAGCTCGCCCAGCGCCAGGAAGGGGCCGGCATGCGCCGCCTGTTCCGCGCCGATGCCGGCAATGCCAGCGTTGCCCAGCGCCGCGACGGTGAGCGTGCCCAGCAGCGCGCTGACGATGGCCAGCGCCAGGCCTTCGCCCGCCACGCGCGTCGTATTGAAGATGCCGGCCGCCATGCCGGCCCGCTCGACGGGCACGACGCTGATGGCCAGGCCATCCATCAAGCCCCAGGGCAGGCTGATGCCGCAGCCGATCAGCAGCAGCGGCCCGATCAAGGTAGCGGGCGCTTGCCCTGGCGCGCAGGTGGAGAGCCACAGCAAGCCGCCCGCCGCCAGCAGCAGGCCGCTGGCGCAGATGTGGGCGGCGGCAATGCGCTGCGCCGCCATGCCGGCCAGGACCGGCAGCACCAGCATGGGTGCCGACAGGGCGATCATCATGCGTCCCGCTTCCAGCGCGCTGTAGCCTTCGATGCCGATGAAGCGGGCCGGTAGCAGTACCAGCAGGACGACAAAGGAAAACGCGGGCGCTGCCGCCAGCAGTTGTACGCCAGCAAAAGCAGGCAGGCGGAACAGGGTCAAGTCCAGCATGGGCCGCGCCGCGCGCCGCTCCACGCGGATGAATGCGCCCAGCAGCAAGGCCGCGCCACCGAGCAGCCCCAGGCTGGCAGCACTGCCCCAGCCGCTGTCGGGCGCCTGCAGCAAGCCATAGGTAAACAAGGAGAGGGCACCTGTAAACGTCAGGGCGCCGGGCCAGTCGACGCCCTGCGCCTGCGGGTCGCGCGATTCGCGCATGGCGCGCGCTGCGGCCAGCAGGGCGGCCAGGCCGGCCGCGGTAGTGGCGACAAAAATGGCGCGCCAGCCCGTGTGGGTGATCAAGGTGCCTGCCAGGAAGGGGCCGAAGGCCAGGCCCACGCCGAAGGCCGTGCCGATCAGGCTGAAGGCGCGCGCGCGGGCGGGGCCGTCGAATTCCTGTGCCAGGGCCGCCAGTCCGCTCGACAGGGCCATGGCGCAGCCCAGGCCCTGGACGGCGCGCAGCACGTCGAGCCACAGGATGCCGGGCGCGGCCGCCAGTGCCAGCGCGGCGGCGGAAAACACGCCCATGCCCAGCAAGAACACGCGCTTGCGGCCATAGCGGTCGGCCAGCGCGCCGGCCACCATCAGGCAGCCGCCAAAGCTGAGCATGAATGCATTCGTGATCCATGCCAGCGCCAGCGGCGTGCCGTGCAGGTCGGCGGCGATGGCGGGAATGGCGATGGCCGGTCCCGTAAAACTGAGCGGCATGCACAGCGCGGCCAGGCAGACGGCGGCCAGCACCAGCGTGCGCCGTGCAGTCGCTTGGTCTGGAGCTTGCGCGGGAAGATTCGTATCCATGGGAATGATTCCAGAAAGAGGGAATCTGATGATAATATGGGCGTAATCAATGAAAAAGTGGCTGAAAATCCACTCATAGCGGACAAATATTCCTTAATCGAGATGGCGAGATGGCATGGATAATCTGAATGGCATTGCCGCCTTCGTGCGCGCGGCGGAAACGCGCAGTTATGTGGCGGCCGGGCGGCTGCTCGGCGTGTCGGCCTCGGCTGTGGGTAAGAGCGTGGCGCGGCTGGAAGAAAAGCTGGGCGTGCGCCTGCTCAACCGCAGCACGCGGCGCATCAGCCTGAGCAACGAGGGGGCGCTGTTTTACGAACGCTGCCAGCGCATCCTGGCCGACCTCGGTGATGCCGAGGCGGAACTGTCGCACCTGGCCGAGGCGCCGCGCGGCAAGCTGCGCGTCAGCCTGCCCGTGATCGGCTACCGCATCATCCTGCCCCTGCTGGCCGAGTTTACGCGGCGGTACCCGGAGATCGAGCTCGACCTCGATTTCAACGACCGCCTGGTCGACGTGGTGGCCGAAGGCATCGACGTGGCCGTGCGCAGCGGCACACTGACCGATTCGCGGCTGATGGCGCGCGAGCTGGGCCCGTTTGCCTTTGCCATCGTGGGCGCTCCCGCATATTTCGCCCGTCACGGCGTGCCGGCCACGCCACGCGCGCTGGAAGGGCACGCCTGCGTGCGCTATAAATTCCCCACCACGGGCAAGCTGCAGGAATGGGCGCTGCAGCGGGCCGATGGCGACAGCGGCGGCGAGTTGCGCTTGCCGACCGCCTTGACCTGCAACAATATCGAGGCCTTGATCGGCGCCGCCACGCAGGGCGTGGGCCTGGCTTACCTGCCTGACTTTATCGTGCGCGACGCCATCGCGCGTGGCGAACTGCGAGCCGTGCTGGCCGATTGCCTGTTGTACTCGAGCAAGTTCTGGGTGCTGTGGCCGTCGAGCCGCCACCTGTCGCCCAAAATTCGCGTCTTTGTTGACCATTTGTGTACCCACCTGCATTTTTCTCCGCCCCCTCCCGACCCTGCATCATCCCTTTGATGGCCCTGGCCGCCGCGCTGGCGGCTGCTTGGGGAATATTCCTACCCCAAAACGATTATTCCTAACGCCGCTGGATTTATATTTGCTGCGCCGCATCACGCCATGCCGCACTGCATCAACTTATGGCCTTCCTGAATACCCGTCATTCGTTATGGAAATTGCCATAAGGAATTTATTTATGTTAATTTCATATCTGTTTCTGCAACATTGCATCGGCTGGTCGCTTGCGGGAACATGTGCAGGATTAGGCGCCATAAGCGTGTAGTAACCAACAATTAAGGGATGGTAACCCCGTTCCGTTCAGGGAGTGTGCATGAAGACAGTCACTACGACGCCGCAGGATCCGGCGCCAGCCACGACAGCGAAACCGGCCCGCAAAACGGGTTTGCTGCTGGGTGGCGGCGCACCAAATTCCACCTTGATCGCCGGCGCCCTGGCTGCTTTCCTTGACGAGGGCATCGAGTTCGACGTTATTTCCGCCTCGGGCGCCGGCGTGTTGATGGGTTTGCTTTACACGACGCCGCACGAGGCCACGCCGCGCCAGGCCTTGCAAAGCTGGGCCGACACGGGCGTGGCCGACAGCATCTACAAGATGATTCCGATCAACTACAAGGTATTCCAGAAGCCGGGCATGCACGCGAGCACTTTCCGCGACGCCTTCCAGCCGCCGGCCAACAATCCTTTTTTCCAGGCATTCCAGCAAACGTTTGCGGGCGTGCCCACGGCCTGGTCGGACTGGGGCAAGCTGATGGTGTCGTCGCTGTCGCCGTCGGACCTGTCGGCGAAAAGCCTGGGCCTGTGCGCGCACTTGCCTTTCCTGGAAAAAGCCGTGGATTTCTCGGGCGTGGCCCGCATGCGCCCCGATTTCTACATCAATGCCTACAACCTCAGCGCGCACCGCATGCAAATCTGGGGCAAGCACGAGATCGAGCCGATCCACGTGCGCGCCGCGTTGTCGTTTCCCTTCCTGTATGCGCCCACGACCATCGCCGGCGACGACTATATCGAAGGCGCGGCGCTCGATACGCTCAATTTCGACCCGTTTATCGAAGGCAAGGGCGAGCACCATGACGCCGATACGCTGGTCATCCTCGACATCCTCGGCGACGAGCGACTGCTGCGCAAGCCGCGCAACCTGTACGACGCCTGGGTGCGCTCCATCATCACGCCGCTGGTGAAGATTTCCAAGAGCGAGCTGCGCCTGTTCGAACTCGAACACAACACGGATGCGCGCACGGGCCAGCCCAAGCGGCGCCTGCTCAAGCTCGACTTGATGGGCGGCATCCCGGAGCAGCACTGGCCCGATACGCTGGACTGGTCCAGTTCGAACATGCAGTTGCTGTTCGACGTGGGCCACAAGGCGGGCCTGGCGTTTTGCCGCCAGCATGGCGACTTGCTGCGGCGCGCGCCCGAGGCTTCCCCGCTGGCGGCCTAGCAACCGATCCCCGGCCACCTGATCGGCAGCTATTTATCCTGCCTGGCCTTGCCAGGCTACCTTTTTACTGTGACACACCATGAATATCACCAAGCAATTAATTCTGACCCTGACCATCGCCTTGCTGGCCCTGCTATTGCTGGGCGCCGGTGGCGCCATCCAGCTGCAGCGCGCCCAGGAGCGTTTTGATACCGTGCAAAACCGTATCATTCCCAGCATCCAGGGCTTGAATGCGGCCAAGGGTTTCCTGGCCGATTCGCGTCTGGCCGGCTACCGCCTGTCCGTATTCTCGAACCTGGCCGACAAGACGGCGCTGGACAAGGCCGTAGCCGATGCCAACACGAATTTCGACAAGGTCATCGCCACCTACCGTGCCGAGCGCCTGTATGACGCGACGGACAGCAAGATGCTCGACGCCGACCAGGCCGCGATGGAAGCCTACCGCCGCGCGCTGGCGCCATTCTTTGCCGCCGCCTACGCGGGCGACATGGATGGCGTACGCGCCACCTTGCTGGCCGGCACGCCGCTGGCCATCACGGCCGCCGCCGCCAAGAAAAGCATGGATGACCATATCGCCTACAACAACAAGCTGGTCGATGACGTGAAGGCCGAAAGCCTGGCCGCCTACGACACGGCGTTCAACACCATGCTGGCCGTGCTGGGCGTGGCCGTGCTGTTGACGGGCGCGCTGGCCTGGCATATCTACCGCACCATCAGCGGTGGACTGGGCAATATCGAACACACGCTGGAGCGCGTCAGCGCCTCGCTGGACCT
Source organism: Janthinobacterium sp. SUN128 (assembly GCF_030587275.1). Classification (NCBI taxonomy): domain Bacteria; kingdom Pseudomonadati; phylum Pseudomonadota; class Betaproteobacteria; order Burkholderiales; family Oxalobacteraceae; genus Janthinobacterium; species Janthinobacterium sp. SUN128. Next base: position 648,464 of record NZ_JAPWHY010000001.1, read on the forward strand.
GTCCGCCGCCATGCCCGTCGAACGCATGGATGAAGTGGGCCGCACGGCTACCGCCTTCAACAAGTTTCTGGAACGCATCGTCGGCGTGATCGCCACCGTGCGCGCCTCGGCCGATACGGTCAGCGTGGCGGCCGCGCAGATTTCCGCCGGCAACGCGGACTTGTCGGTGCGCACCGAACAGCAGGCGTCTTCCCTGGAAGAAACGGCATCCAGCCTGGAAGAGCTGACCTCGGCCGTGCGCCAGAATACGGACAATGCGCGCCAGGCGAACTCGCTGGCCGTGTCCGCTTCGGACGTGGCCCGCAAGGGCGGCGCCGTGGTGGCGCAAGTGGTGGGTACCATGGGTTCGATCAACGAATCGGCGAAGAAGATCGCCGACATTATCGGCGTGATCGATGGCATTGCCTTCCAAACCAACATTCTGGCGCTGAACGCGGCCGTGGAAGCAGCCCGCGCAGGCGAGCAGGGTCGGGGCTTTGCCGTGGTGGCCACGGAAGTGCGCAACCTGGCGCAGCGTTCGGCGGCGGCGGCCAAGGAAATCAAGGGCTTGATCGAGGATTCCGTCGACAAGGTCAACACGGGCAGCGCGCTGGTCGACCAGGCGGGCGCGACGATGGAAGAAATCGTCGCCAGCATCCGTCGCGTGACGGACATCATGGGCGACATCGCCAACGCCAGCCACGAGCAAAGCGCCGGCATCGAGCAGGTGAACCAGGCCATTTCGCAAATGGACCAGGTCACCCAGCAAAACGCAGCCCTCGTGGAAGAGGCGGCGGCCGCCGCGTCGTCGCTGCAGGATCGCGCCGTGGAACTGGTCGACGTGGTGGCCGTGTTCCGCCTGCGTGGCGACACCCAGGCAAAACCGTTGACAGTGGCGGGGGGCTTGCCGGCCCCGGCTTCAGCCTCAGCCAGCCAGCGCCTGGCGCTGCCTGGCCGCAGTACCCGCGCTTGAACCTTGTGACTGCCCCGGTATGCCGGGGTTTTGGTGGTGGCGCTGTCCAATGGGGAGCGTTGATGTTCGGCATCTGGGGCGAATGTCAGTCAAGTTGCCGGGCTGGCAGGGGCGGCGACGGTGCAGGCGCCGCCCGGCTCCGTGCTAGTCAGGGAGTCTACCTTTCGCGCGCGTGAGTCAGTTTTCGCCTGCGGACTGTCGGCTTGGCGGCCGCTAGCTGCCCCATTTTTTTGAGTTTCTCAATCGCAGATATGTCGAGTCAGTTACCTCGCCTTGAAATCGCTGGAGATTGAATTGATCAGTACTTTCCCAAGCGCGCCCCAGTCAAGTCTCGCAAACTAGGCTATCGTCGATGCGCATCTTCTTGAATTCCAGATTCCGTACCTCGTCGACGACAACCTGAAATCCGATAATTTGATTTCTGCTATTACGGTTGAACTGAATACCGCCCATGAAAGATTTATTTCCGGAAAATACATCGATCTTAACGGGCTTAAAGGTGACGGAGCCCACACGCACATTGTTGGCCGTAAGCTGGCCGCTATTGACCACAAAAACGAAAGAGGAATTGAGCTCTTCGCTGTAAAACGTTCCCGTGAACTTGGCCAGTTCATTTTCTGCGTAGGAAACTGCCTTATACGGTTCAAAAACAATGGGATCGCTTTCCCCCATGCTGAAGTGCATATCCATTTTTCCTTTCTTATCGACGAATTTAATAAAATAATGATCGTCGCCGTCAATTTTCATTTGGAAGGTCGAATCGCTTAACGGGATCAGTACGCGGCCATCGGCTTCCGTCCGCGTGTAATACAAGACATCATTTTTAACGTGTACCCTCGCAGCAAGCGCCCGTTCGCGGCTCCAGTACACGCCTTCGTATTTCTGACTCTGCGCACGGCTCAGCTTCACGCTTTCTATCTTGGAATAATCGATGGTTTCAGGCTCGAGGAAGTGATTTTCCAACATCGTGGCGGCAATCCGCATGCCGTACATTCCGTTGTACGCCAGGCCGGAACTCAATACGACGGCAGTAATTTCCTGATCGGGAAAACGGAAAATCGAGCTCGCGTATCCGCCAAAACTGCCTATCTGGTAAATCTTTGCAATGCCCCGTTCCTTGCCGGCGTGTTGCTGTCCGTATGTCGAAATGCTGGCGATATCCTTGATGATTTCGCCGTTATCAAGCTTGATCGGTGCATTGAGTTTAGTGGCCAGAGCGTTCCCACCGAGCGCGTCGGATAAGATGGCGGAGCGCCAGATCGCGAGGTCGCGGATCGAGCTGTAAAGATTGACGGGGCCTGGAACGTTTCCACTGCCATAGTCGATTTTATAGGCGCCTTTGCCGTCATCGCGATACGGCACGGCCGTATTTTCCGGCGGCACGTCGCCGTAGAGGAACGCCGTGTTCGTCATGCCGAGCGGTGCAAAAATATTATTTTTGCAATACTCGTCGAATGGTTTGCCCGAGGCGACTTCGACGATCTTCGCCAGCAGTATCAGCCGTGTATCGCCGCCCGGCGAAAAGACGTCGCCGGGTTTGAAGTTCAATTTCTTTTGGCTTTTCACGAGTTCCAGGACGGTATTGTGCTGTTCGGCCCCTGCCGACTCCCAGCCTGACAGCGACTTCAAGACCTTGTATCCGTGCAAGCCATCGGTCGAGCTCAGCAAATGATTGACGGTGATTTTCTTGCCGAAATCCGGCAACCCCGGCACATACATGTCGATATCGTCATTTAATTTTATCTTGCCCTGTTCTTCGAGCTTCAAGACGGCGTACGCGATAAATTCCCAGGCAAGTGTATCGATCTGGAATTTCGTATTAACCGTGGCGGGAATCTTGTATTCGAGATTGGCGCTTCCGAAAGATTTCTCGTATATCAATTTTTCTTTCTTGAAAATAGCGACCGCAAATGCCGGTTTGTTCGGTGAATTGAGTTCGCTGACGATCTGATCGAACTTCTCTATCGGGATTGATTCGGCGACGTTGTTCGCGCTTGCCGAAAACGGAAGCAATACAAGGAGTCCCAGCATGAAATATGCTGCTTTTAAAGTTTGGATGTTCATTGTCAGTCCCTGTCTTTTGAATGGCGTCGCTGGAGATTCCTGATCACTTCCTGCGCCACGGAAGCAGTGGCCGTCGGATCTTGCCCCGTGATGATGTTGCCGTCGATGATGAAGAAGTTGTCGCCCCATCTTTTGGAATAGACAAAATTTCCGCCGTTCTTGCTGACTTCCTTATCGATGGAAAATGGAAATGCCTTGTAATATTCGGCTTTCGTGTCTTCGAAAATATCGGGGAATCCGGTAACTTTCTTATTCGCGAAGATGAACGCACCATCTGGATTCTTCAGGTTGACAATGCCGGCCGTGCCGTGGCAGATAGCTGAGACGACGCCACCATTTTCATAGATGGTGCCGGCGATATTCTGGATACTTTTATTTTCTGCAACACCAAACATGGCCGCCCCGCCGCCGCTGTAATAGACGGCCTGGTACTCGCTGGCGTTGATTTGTTCGGGCTTCAGCGTATTCTTCAGCAAGGCCATGAAACTGGCGTCATACAGGTGTTCCTTTTGCGTCAGATTCGACGTATCGACGTAGCCCACTGGAATTGCACCGCCGTCGGGACTGACGAAATCCACGGCATAGCCATTTTTCCTGAAAACGTCGTAGGCAATGACTATTTCCTCGAAATGGTTGGCCGCGCTGATCTTTGTATTGCCATAGGTATGCTGGTTCGACGTGACGAACAATATCCTGTTTTGCTGCCTGGGCACCGCTTTCCAGGTGTAACTCTTTTGCACGATTTTCCAGGAGTCCGCGTATTTGAGAAGCAGGAAATAATCGGTGTAAAGTCTGAAATTGGGCATTAGTATTTCAACCTTTGCGGTGGCCGCATTGTTCTCGACGTCTATCGATACGATGCGTCCGATGCGCTTCATTTTTTCGCCCGATTTGATTTCCGCGATGTACTGTTCGCCGGAACGTATCAGCAACTCATTGTCTTCCGTTACCGTGTATAACTTGAAATCAGGATGGAACGCCTGTTTCAATTTGGCCGGTTCGCCATTGGCCGTTCCATCCATATAGTCCGTCAAAGTTTTTGTGATCCGATCGCGTTCCGCGCCCGCTGCGGCAGGTGCCGTGGCAGCCATCGTCTGCCCCGTCATGCAAAACAAGAAAAAGATCTGGAGAATGGCGCGCAAAAGAATATATTGATTCATACATTACCTAAAGTTCACTATTACCTATTCGCCGAAGGTAAATACGGTTGTTCGGGCGGCTATCGGATCCGCACTCTGTGCGACGAAGCGACGCTGCCGAATGACACGTTAGCGCGAACGGGGAAGCCCATGGTCGCAAACCACAATTTAGGACTCCGGATCCATAATTCGAGAGGGATTGCAACGATGGGCGTGAGGGGGGCAAGCGCAAGTTCAGGCAGGCTGCACACGGGGCTGACCGGCGCCAGCGGCCGGTCGCTGCGTGCGACGCGGTATGTCAGGAATCGCTGGTGACGCGATGGCGTTGCGATGGCGCCGGTGCACGGTCGGCGCCATCGCCACAAGATGAGGGCGGCACCGACGCAAAGACGGCTCGGTAGCTGGCAGGCGTTTGCCCCGTAATCTTCTTGAACGCGGAAAAAAATGTGGAATTGGAATTGAAACCGCTGCGCTCGGCAACGAGTTCCATATTGAGGTGGGATGCCGTGATCAACAGGTTTTTTGCATGCTGAATGCGAAACTCGTTGATATAAAGGTTGAAACTTTTATTTAGATTTTCATTGATCGCCTGGGAAACCGTCGTTTGCAGGTTGCCGACTTTCTTCGCCAGCATCGCCAGGTTCAAGGTCGGATTCAAATACAGCTGCTGCTCGCACATTACCTTATCGATGGAATTGAGCAATGCGCGGACATCGACGTCGCTCATTTTTTTATTGTGGTATTTCTCCTTCTTGCCTGCCACGTCCACCGCTTCATTTTTCATGATATACGTCAAGATCGTGATGTGGATAGAAAAAGTAAACGAGAGCGCGCCGATAATATATGACGTGAATGGCGTGCTGACGTAAGCAACGAGTATCAGGAGGCTACTGAAATAAACGCTGAGCAGGAGCACCGTTTGACGGGAAAACCGACCATCGACGCGGCCTAATACGGCGCGCGCCTGCCATAGCTGCCTGCCCGCCAATAGCAAATAAGAAAACCAGTAAGCATGGATGCCGCAAATTGCATAGAACCAGGTGTCCGTATTGCGCGAATACGGGAATAGCAGGGCGATGCCGATTAAGCATAAGGGCAGCAAAAGATGCGAGCGCCAATGCTTGCTGACGGCACTGTCGGTCACGTCGGCCAGATGGCAATGGACATACAGATATGTCAGCGGCCCGATCAGCAGGCACGCCGACAGGCCCAGTTGAATAAACGCGACCGCAAGGTCGGGATTAAAGTAGTAAAACGCCGATTTAACCGTGCGAAAACCGATCGCCAGCAGCAATGCGCCGAGCATGGCATGCGTCAATCGATGGGGGCGGCGGCTGAAGAAGTAAAACGCCAGGAATATGCCATTCACCGAGCCCAGGGCGCTAAAGAGAAATAATAGTTGGCTTGAGATCACTGGTCGGTTGATGACGTTTGACTGCGTTATGGGCCGGGGCCCGTAAAAAATCGAAGGCGGCGCACATCAGCGCATGGTCGCTCATCGCTGAGAACGCTTCCCCGCGATGCCTTCGACTATACGCTGCCCGGCAAGGCAACCCGGCAGCCGTATGTCCCGAATCCCCGCTGCGCGCCGTGAGTGCCCTGTTTGTTCAATGGCCGAAGTATGTCTTTAATCAAAGACATTCCGCTGCCCCACCTCGAATTCATTTTCATGGCAATAAAACAGGATAAGCGGAGTGCCGTTCGAATAGATCATCGCGTCGTCACGTGATGGAACAAAAATATCCGACCAATTCTCGACTAGGAACACACTGCTGCACAAGAAACATTCGTCTTCTCCAAACACCACTACGATCTGCTGAGTTCCAGGCATACGGGCGCGTAACCATTTTGTTGCGGTGGCCGCATCATTTCCGAATACGAGGCGCTCGATCGAGTCAACGGTGTTAACGTTCAGGCCGAAATGGGTCTTTGAGTCGTGAAAGCATGCTACCTCATAGGCGCGGCGGGCGTCTTCGGCATTCAGCCAGGCGATATCCGCTGAGTGATGCTGTAGTTCCTGAACCCGCCAATGTGTTGTGTTCATCATTTCTCAAAGTTTCATATGCTCATGGCCATGGCGAGCAGCAGCTTGCGGTCGAATCCGGAGCATCCCTTGATCCTGGCGCCAGACAAGGCTGTCATTATGGCCCGGCTTTATCTGCGACCAGTATAACCACAATCAGATTCTATCGGCATGATAAAAAAACAGTGTATCCTGCAATTTCAGCAGATATATTTTTTGTCGAGACAAAGAAAAAGGTGCGGCATTTGTTCCTGCTGGCGGAGTATTTTTGAATTGGCGCAATGGCATGGCGATATTGCGTGATGAATGCTATGCCGCGGGCCAATATCCCCAATTTCCATATGCTGCGCGACGCCGGATAACAGGCCAAGTTACTTTCACACAATGATAGGGAGATCCCCCAAATTGGCGCAAATTGAAGAAAGCATCCACATTGCCGTCCCGCCCACGGTCATCGACCAGATTTGGAGCGAGGTCGACCGCTGGCACTTGTGGGATCCGGATACAAAGCAAGCCCGGCTCAATGGGCCATTCGCGGTGGGAACACAGGGCAGGATAGTTCCCAGCAAGGGGATGGGTATTGCGATGCTGGTCACGGAGCGCTCGGCAGGCCGCTCGTTCACCGTCGAGGGCTACATCCCTTGTTTCCGCATCCATTTCGAGCACACGGTTGTTGCGGCAGAGGGCGGATCGCAAGTCGTTCACCGCGTGTGGTTCACTGGAGCCCTTGCCTTTCTGTTCGGCCCAGGCGTTGCCAGACAGGTCCGGGACGGGCTTCCCAGGACGATGCGCTCGCTCAAGGCCTATGCCGAGAAGCGCAACGACACTCGCCACAATGCCGAGGAGGGCGGAGCTAACGCGACAACAGCCTGATAGATAGTTTCTCTTCGTCAATTCCTTGCAAACTGCCCCGTCAAATTAACGTGCCGTTCCCGTCATGATGGAATACAATTCCTGCGTGGCAGCCAGCTTGCCTGGCAAGGCCGGGCACGGCGCCTTTGACCTTGGAAAGATGTTGGCTTATGACTCTGCAGTTCCCTCAGCGAACGGCGCCTTGCGCGCCATCCACGCTCCGCATTTCACGCAAGCCCCCCGTTTCCCTGTTCGTCCTGACATTTTCGTGCCTGCTGGTCACGGCGCCCGTCATGGCGGCTGCGCCTGCCAGCAGCAGTGTCATGCTGGAAGAGCTGACCAGCACGGAGTTGCGCAGCCGTATCGACCACGGCGCCACGACCGTGCTGGTGCCGATTGGCGGCGTCGAGCAGAGCGGGCCGTATATCGCGCTGGGCAAGCACAATGTGCGCGCCGGCCTGCTGGCGCGGCAGATTGCGCAAAAGCTGGGCAATACCATCGTCGCGCCCGTCGTCTCCTACGTGCCGGAAGGCGCGGTTTCTCCGCCGGCCGGCCACATGCGCTTTGCCGGCACGATCTCGATTCCGCCTGCCGCCTTCGAAGCCGTGCTGGAAGGGGCGGCCGCCAGCCTGCGCCAGCATGGTTTCCGCGACATCATCTTTCTCGGCGACCATGGCGGCTATCAAAAAAACGAGCAGAACGTGGCCAACAAATTGAACCGCGCCTGGGGCAAGGCTTCCTCCGGCAAGGATGCGCGCGCTTATGCCTTGCTCGACTACTATGACATCACGCAATCGGCCTATATTGCCGAGTTGCAGAAACGCGGCCACAGCAGCGCCGAGATCGGCCTGCACGCGGGCTTGGCGGACGCGGCCTTGATGCTGGCGACGGACCCGTCGCTGGTGCGCAGCGACGCCATGGCCCACGGACCCAAGCCCGGCGTGGCGGATGGCGTGCGCGGCGACGCGACGCGCGCCACGGCTGAACTGGGCCAGATCGGTGTCAAGCTGCAGGTGGATACCTCGGTGGCTGCCATCAAACAGCTGCTGAAACGTAATAAATAACTTCCGCTGGAAGTGCTGAACTTCCGGCTTTTGCAACGAAACGACGCGAAATCACATGAAAAAATCTCAACGACGCACCATCGTCACCTTGTCCGCCCTGGCTGCCGCACTGGCCGGCCTGGGCGTGGCCAGCCAGGTCACCGGCGCCAGCACAGCGGCTCCAGCCGCCGTCTCGCCGGCCGCCGCCTATTCGCCGCTGCCGGGCATGCCGCCGCTGGTGGATCCGAAAAACGTGTACGGCAGCATCGCCAGCAGCAATATGAGTCCCGTCGTCAAGGATCATTTGCGCCGTGTCTACGTGCCCAACCTGCGCTCGAACGATGTCTACGTGATCGACCAGGAGACCCTGAAAGTGGTCGACAAGTTCAAGGTCGGCAGCGGCCCGCAGCACGTGGTGCCGTCGTGGGACTTGCGCACCCTGTGGGTGGCGAACAATGCCGAGCGCACGGACAAGGGCAGTTTGACGCCTATCGACCCTTTGAGCGGCAAGCCGGGCAAGGAAGTGCCCGTCGATGATCCCTACAATATGTATTACACGCCGGACGGCAAATCGGCCATCGTCGTGGCCGAAGCGCGCCACCGCCTCGATTTCCGCGATCCGAAGACCATGGCGGTGCAGTATTCGATCGACACGCCCCAGTGCGGCGGCATCAACCATGCCGATTTCTCCAATGACGGCCGCTACGCCATGTTCACCTGCGAGTTCGACGGCACCATCGCCAAGATCGACCTGGTGGGCCGCAAGGTCGATGGCTACCTGAAATTGCAGATGCCGGCCAAGCGCTTTGCCGAATCCGGCCCCGTGGGCGGCCCGGCAAATGAAATCTGCAGCGTCAAGAAGGGCATGCCGCAAGACATACGCATCTCGCCGGATGGCAAGAAATTCTATATCGCCGATATGGACGCCGACGGCGTGCACATCGTCGATGGCGCCACCCTGAAGGAAATCGGCTTCATCCAGACGGGCGTGGGCGCGCACGGCTTGTACCCTAGTCGCGATGGCAAGAAATTGTACGTGGCCAACCGCGGCACGCACCGCATCCACGGCAAGCCCAAGGGCAAGGGCAGCGTGAGCGTGATCGATTTTGCCACGGAAAAAGTCGTGTCGAACTGGCCGATACCTGGCGGCGGCAGCCCCGACATGGGCAATGTGTCCGCCGATGGCAAGTACCTGTGGCTGTCCGGCCGTTTCGACGACGTGGTCTACCGTATCGATACGAACAGCGGCGACGTTGCAAAGGTCAAAGTTGGCCAGGAACCGCACGGCTTGACCGTATGGCCGCAGCCGGGCCGCTATTCGCTGGGCCACACGGGCAACCTGCGCTAGGCATGCGCATGGCGTTTCCTGAGCAGCCGGATTCGCAGTTGTGGTTGCTTAAAAGGCAATGTTAGCGCATACTGTACTTCCATTTCACTATCGTCAGGGAGCGCCATCATGATTCTTGATCACATCGGTTTGAATGTCAGCGATGCACAGGCCAGCAAGGCCTTCTTTTCGGCCGCCCTGGCGCCCCTGGGCGTCGCGGTGGTGATGGAAGAGCAGGGTTGGGTCGGCCTGGGCAAGGATGGCAAGCCCGATTTCTGGTTCGGCGTGGGCGGTACGCCGCATGCCGGCATGCATCTCGCCTTCGCGGCGGACAACCGTGCCCAGGTGGACGCCTTTTACAAGGCCGCGCTGGAAGCGGGCGGCAAGGATAACGGCGCGCCAGGTATCCGCGCCCTGTATCACCCGAATTACTATGGCGCTTTCGTGCTGGGACCGGACGGTCACAATGTCGAAGCAGTCTGCCACCATCCCGAGCCCTGACACCGTTATTTCCTGAAGAGAGCAGCATGAAGCACAGCGCCACCCTGTTTGCCGACGATGCCGGCCGCTATGCCTACGTCAAGGCGGGTTTTTCCTGGCCGGCCCTGTTCCTGGGCTCGTTCTGGGCCGTCGCCAAGCGCCGCTGGTGGCTGCTGCTGCTCATGCTGGCGATGGATGCGTGCCTGTGGTTTGGCAGCCATCTGGCCACCGAACTGCGCATCGGCCCGATGATGCTGCTGATGGCTGTCTCGGAGCTCAGTTACCTGCTGGCGCGTGGCTGGTATGGCAATCGCTGGCTGGAAGCGTCGCTGCGCAGCCATGGCTACAAGCCCGTCGTGCCGGGCGCGGGCGCCGCTTGTTGAGCTTGCCTGGCACAGATTTTCCTTCCCGTCACTGACGTTTGCCAAAGGCAAGCCGTCCAGCCAAAACTTTCTGCGCAGCCTAGCGCACCTTTGATCCAGATCATCCCTCGCCAGCGGTGCTCACGTAGCCTTGGGACTCGCGTTGCAAAGCATCTTCCCACCAATCGGATATGTTTTTTCGCGTTTCGTGGCGTAGCCTGGCCGTTTGCCTCACCGTTCGACTGCCGGTGGTGTCGCCATTTGTTTGTGTCCACCCAACCGCTATTTAATGAGGAACTCCATGTATCCATATTCCCGTAGTGTTACCCCTGCCGCCAAAAACCACCTGGAAGCCCAGCTGGCTTTCTTCAATGGACTGTCGAAGTCGCTGTTCCAGTCGGTGCAGCACTTCAGTGACCTGAACATGCAGCTGGCGCAAGGCTTGCTGGAAGAAACCACGGTCACCGGCCAGAACCTGCTGACGGTCGAGCGCGCTGAAGATGTGTTCCAGGTGGCTGCCGCCTCGGGCCAACCAGCCGCCGAGCAATTGCGCAAGTACCAGCAACAGGTAGCGCGCCTGGCAGCCGATACGCAAGTCGAACTGGCCAACGTGGCAGAGCGGCATGTGAATGAAACGAGCCGTACTGCCAAGGCCCTGGCCGAAGAAGTGGCCCGTACTGCTTCGGAAGAAACGGAGAAAAACGTGCGCAAGCAGCAGGAAGCCATGCAGCGTATCGCCGAACCGTTCCAGGCCTATCATCAGAACGGCGCCAGCCGCGACCAGCAGCGCGGCGCGCAAAGCCGTGACGGTCAAAGCCTGCAAAGCGGCAGCCATCAGGGTAGCCAGCAGTCGGCCGGCAGCGAAAGCTCGGCCAGCGGCAGCGTCTCGCAAGCGGGCTCCGCACAAAGCAAAAGCAGCAGCGCCAGCCGTAAAGAGTAAGCGGGCCGCTGCAGTCAACTGAATCCGCATTCGGGGGCCGAGCCTTGAGGTGCGGCTGGTTGACACGCAGCGTTGCGCGTCGTGGCCAGGCAGAGCGCCCGCCCCTCAGGGGGCGGGCGTTTTGTCGTGGACGCGCGCCGCGGCAGCTTGCGTGGCGGTGCCCTGCGCCATTGCCGGCTGCTGCGGCGTGGCCGGAGGCGTTGGCCTGGTGTCTTGCGGCGTGCCTCCGTTGTTTGCCGTGTTGTCCGCCGCATGGTCTGTCTTGCTGTTGGCGTCGATAAAGGCGCTCACGGCGTCGAGCGTGGGCGCCAGCATGCGCAAGGGGCTGGCCAGAGAGGCGACCAGGGTGGTATGGCTGACCTTGTCGAAATACGTTTCCGTCACGGGCCTGGCAAGCGCCCGCAATGCCTTGGCCAGGCCACCCGTGTTGCGTTGCGGATCGACCAGCTTATCCTTGCCTGGCGCCGGTGCGATCAGCAGGGCGGGCGGCGCTTCGGCAGTCACGTGATGGATGGGCTGCGACGCGGCGGGCGTGTCCGGGTAAAAGAAAACGGGGCGGGTGATGGTGTTTTCTATTGGCAGGAAATCATAGGGGCCGGCCAGGCCGATCCAGCCCCGCAAGTCGTGCGGACGCATGCCGTGGCGCGCCAGCAGGCTGGCGTCGAGCGCTAACATCGCCGCATTGTAGGCGCCGGCGCTATGGCCCATGACGAACAGTCGCGTCGGGTCGCCGCCATGGCGGCTGGACTCCATCGCGGCCCATGCCACGGCGCGGGCCGCATCCTGCAAGATTTCGGGATAGTGCACGTCCGGATACAGCCGGTAGTCGGCGATCACGGCCAGATAGCCGCGCGCCGCGAGCGCGTGACCAACGAAGGCATAGTCGGCGCGCTCGCCCGTTGTCCAGTTGCCGCCGTAAAAGAACACCACCACGGGCACGGGCCCCGTACGGGTCCTGGGGGCGTAGACATCGAGCTTTTGCCGTGGCAGAGGGCCGTAGGCCAGGCCGCGCGTCACTTGCGAGGCGTTGCCGGACGACAAGGCATTGATGGCTATCAAGGGCGAGCAGGCGGCCAGGCCGACAGCCAGCGGGATGGCCCCCAGCAAACCGAGCAGGGTGGTGCGCAGGATCGTCATGCTTGCTCCTGATGGTGATGGCTGATGCTTGCAGTGTAGGCCAGGCAGGGCTGGGCGCACACGGAGAAGTTGCTGTCTGGCATAGATAAATGTTGCATGCGTCAATCAGTCCTGTAACAGCCATTTGCGCGCCGTGGCGATGACGGCGTCCGACAGGGTGCGTGTGAGGGGCGTCTGGATATCCCAGGCATGCCAAGTCAGGGGCACATCGAGCGCCTGCCCGGCCGCCACGTCGACCAGCCTGCCGGCGGCCAGCGCCGTTTCCGCCTGCAGCAAGGGCACCATGCCATAAGCATAGCCCGCTTCGATGAAGCGCACGAAGTCGCGTGCCGAACCGAGCACATGGTGCGGATAGCGGCCCGTGTAGCCGAGGCGGTGCTGCAGGTAGCGTTCGTGCAGTGCATCCTTGCTGCCAAACGTGATGGCCGGCGCCTGGCTGACGGCTTCCACCGTAAAACCATGGGGAAACCATTGCTGCGCGAACGCGGGCGAGGCTACGCACAGGTAGCGCATGCCGCCCAGCGGCGTGGCCGTGGTGCCGGCCACCAGGTCGTTGGCGCTGGTGACGCAGGCAAACACGCGCCCTTCGCGCAGCTGGCTCAGGGTGTGGTCCTGATCGTCGAGGCGGATATCGAGCAGGCACGACGGCGGCGACAGCAGCGGTCCCAGCGCTTCCGGGATCCAGGTGGCGGCGCTGTCGGCGTTGACGGCGATGGCCAGCTCCGGCAAATGCGTGGTGGGGCCGGGCTGGGCGTCGAGCGCCGCTTCGAGCAGCTTGACTTGCCGGTAATGGGCGATCAGGCGCTGGCCCGCTTCCGTGGGCAAGGGCGGGTGGCTGCGGATGATCAGCAGGGTGCCTTCCAGGTTTTCCAGGGTGCGGATGCGCTGCGACACGGCCGGCTGGCTGATCGCCAGCGCCTGCGCGGCCTTTTCAAAGCTGCCCAGGCCGATCACGGCGTCGAGGGCGGCCAATCCACGGTAATCGACGACGCGCATAAGTTTCTCTTATATATGGTTAGAATCATTCATTATACTTATATTTACTTTTTCTTTACACTGTTGAAATAGGGTAACAACTCCACTCTCCCGCGCGGTCCTGCTGGTACCGCTACACCCTCCACCTACCTTTGATGACTTTGCCGTTGCCGGCAGAGCGTGGGCGGCCGTGCGCGTGATGGAAAGCAATAAAGGAATCGATATGGACAGCGCAATCTTCTTGAAAGGCATGGGGCTCGGAGCGAGCCTGATCGTGGCCATCGGCACGCAAAACGCTTTCTTGCTCAAGCAGGGCTTGAAGCGCCATTACGTGCTCACCTGCATCCTGGTCTGCCTGGTGTGCGACGCCATCCTGATCACGGCCGGCGTGGCCGGCATGGGCACATTCATTGCCGACAATCCCAATTTCCTGCTGTGGGCCAAGGCCGGCGGCGCCACGTTCCTGATCGCGTATGGCTTGCGTGCAGCCAAGTCGGCCTGGCGCCCAACGGCCCTGACGGTGTCGGCCGCCAAGTCGCCCGAAGGCTACTGGGCCGTGATCGGCGCAGCGCTGGCGTTCAGCCTGCTGAACCCGCACGCCTTCCTCGATACGGTCATCCTGCTCGGCTCGATCGGCGGTCAGCATGAAGGCGTGGGACGTTTCTACTTCGCCGGCGGCGCCATCATGGCTTCGGCCCTGTGGTTCTTCCTGCTGGGTTTTGGCGCCCGCCACCTGGCGCCCGTGTTTGCCAAGCCCATGGCCTGGCGCGTGCTCGACGGCATCATCGCCCTCGTCATGTGGGCCATCGCCGCCTCGCTGTTCCTGTAAAGCATCAACGCGTCAGGAAGGCCAGCACGCGGCTGGCCAGCTTGCCATACGGTGGCCACAGCAGTTTCAGTACACTGTAGCGGGCCTGGTAAAACACGGGCCGCAGCTTGCTGAAAGTGTGGAAGCCTTCCACGCCATGGTAGTGGCCCATGCCCGACTCACCCACGCCGCCGAAGGGCAGATCGTGCTGGCCCACGTGGAAGAGGGCGTCGTTGACGGACACGCCGCCCGACATCACGCGGTCGATCAGCAACTGCACCGTGTCTGCCTGCTTGCTGAACGGATAGATGGCCAGCGGGCGCGGTCCCGCGTTGATGCTGTCGATCACGGTGTCAAGGTTCGCATAGCCGCGCAGCGGCAGGATGGGACCGAAGATTTCCCGCGTCAGCAACAGGCAATCGTCGGGCGCGTCGAGCACGATGTGCGGCGCGATCTTGCGCGTGGCGCGGTCGTGGCTTGGGCCCGGCAACAGCGAAATCACTTGCGCGCCCCGTTCCCGCGCCTCGTCGAGCGCCAGCAGCAGGCGCTCAAAGGCGGCCTCGTCGATGATGGAGGTGTAGTCTGGCGTGTCCAGGCGCGGGTAGCGCGTGGGCACGATGGCGCGTGCATGCGCGACGAAGGCGGCGATGCTGGCTTCGGGCAGCCAGGCGTGGTCGACGCTGGTGCAGATTTGCCCCGCGTTCAGGTACTTGACGAACAGGATGCGCTCGGCTGCCGTGCGCACGTCGAAATCGGCGCAGACGATGGCCGGCGCCTTGCCGCCCAGCTCCAGGGTGACGGGGCATAGATTGCGCGCGGCGGCCGCCATGACGGCGCGGCCCGTCTGGCCGGAACCCGTAAACAGCAGGTGGTCGAACGGCAATTGTGAAAATTCCATACCCACGCCGCCCGTCTCGTCAAAAAACTGCAGCTTTTCTGGTGGAAAGTAGGCGGGCATGGTGTCGATCAGCAGCCGCGCCAGGTGGCGCGAGTTTTCGCTCATCTTGACCATGGCGCGGTTGCCGGCGGCGAAAATGTAGGTCAAGGGCACCAGGCTCAGGTTCACGGGAAAATTCCACGGCACGATGACGCCCACCACGCCCAGCGGCTGCGGCATCACGCGGTTGCGGGCGCCAGGAAAGCTGCGCCAGTCCACACTGCGGCGCTGCGGCCGCATCCATTTTTTCAAGTGTTTTAATACATGGGTTATGCCATCGATGGCGGGAAAGATCTCCGCCAGCAAGGTTTCGTGCCGGGAACGGTTGCCGTAGTCGGCGCTGATCGCTTCGCATAGCGCATCTTTATGCTCGCGGATAAAGCGCTGCAAGGTGTGCAGGTCGCGTTGGCGCTCGGCCAGGGTCGGCACGGGGTGGGCCAGGCAGGCCGTGCGCTGCAAGCGCAGGGCGGCAGTCAGTTCGGTGCTCAATTCCATGTTTTCTGCGACATCAGGCATTGTTTTCCTTGGCCGGCCCGGCAATGTGCGCGCCGTTCCAGCACACTATAGTGGACTCTGCGGATAAGTGCCGCCAGCGTGCCGGCGGCGTTGTACGATACACCGTAAAATGTCCATCAACTTGACACTACGCTTTCCAGGAATGCCATGACCTCGACCCCGCCAGACTCCCTGCACATCGTGTGCCCCCATTGCGACGCCGTCAACCGCCTGCCGGCAGCGCGCCTGATTGAGCGGCCCACGTGCGGCAAGTGCCAGAAGGATTTATTTACGGGCCAGCCCGTGGACCTGGCCAGTGCCCGTTTCCTCAAGCATATCGAACGCAGCGACATTCCCGTGCTGGTCGATTTCTGGGCCCCATGGTGCGGTCCATGCCGCAGCATGGCGCCATTCTATGTCCAGGCCGCCAAGACCCTGGAACCCGCATTTCGCGTCGTCAAGGTGAATACGGAAGCGTCGCCGGACCTGGGCAGCCGTTTCAATATCCGCAGCATTCCCACCCTGGCCCTGTTTATGCGCGGCGTGGAAGTGGCGCGCCAGCCCGGTGCCATCGATGCGAATGCCATCATCGCCTGGGCGCGGGACAAAGCCCGTTTTTGAGCCGGCAGGAAAACCATCGGGGTTTTCCATTTGACAATTCATATGGTGCCATATTATATTGCGCCATATGATAAAACTAGAACAAAAATATACGGCCCTGCTGGGCGACGTGCAGCGGCGCGCCAGCGGTCTCGATATGACGCGGTCCGTCGGTCAGTTGCGCCTGTGCTTTGAAGTGCTGGGCCTGGCCTCCGCCATCGATGGCGATTGCGCTGTGCGCCTGGGCCGGCATGGTTTATCGGAAGGCAAGTTTGTCTTGCTGGCCCTGCTGCGCGATGTGCCCGGCGGACTGTCGCCGCACGAACTGGCCGAGCGGGCCGGCGTGACGCGCGGCACCATCACGGGCTTGCTCGACGGCCTGGAACGCGATGGTTTCCTGGCGCGCCACGCGGACCAGGTCGACCGGCGCAAGCTGCTGGTGCGCCTGAGCGCCAAGGGCGAAGCGGCCGCAGCTACCCTGGTCGATGAACACGCGCAATGGATCGCCAGCCTGTTTGCCGATTTCACGCCGGAAGAAATGCAGTTGTTGAGCGCGCTGCTGGAAAAAGCCTGGCGCAAGACGGAGCGAGGTGCCGCATGAGCCGTGGCATCGCCGACATCGCTCCCGCGCGCCTGGCGCTGCTGCACGGGGGAAGCGTGGCCAGCGCCACCCTGACGGAAGGGCTGGCCATCGATTTCGCCCAGCTGCTGGCCGCGGCCGTGCCCGCTATCGGCGCGGCCCGGCTGGAGCGGATGCGCTCGCAGGCCGCAGCTGGCATCACCAAACGCATGGCGCTGGCGGCGCAATTGCTGCTCGACGCACAAGTTGACTTGGCGCCATTGCAAGCGCATGTTTCCGACACGGTACGAGGCTGGGTCTGCTTTGCCATCGCCGCCCAGGCTGGCTGGACCTTGCCGCAACAGCTGGCCGCCATGCGGCCGCTGGCCGACGATGGCCACTTCGGCGTGCGCGAATGGGCATGGCTGGCCCTGCGGCCCCATCTGGCGGCGCATCTTGACGACGCCATCCGCTTGCTGGCGCCGTGGACGTCGGACCCGTCGGAAAGAGTCCGCCGTTTCGCCTGCGAAGCGCTGCGCCCGCGCGGCGTCTGGTGTGCGCATATTGCCCAGTTAAAAGAGCGGCCGCAGCTGGCCTTGCCCGTGCTGCACGCCTTGCGCGCCGATCCGGCCGTCTACGTGCAGGATTCCGTGGCCAACTGGCTCAACGATGTGGCCAAGAGCCGGCCGGACTGGGTACGCAGCCTGTGTGCGCAATGGCTGCTGGAAAGTGCCAATGCCGCCACGCAACGCATCTGCAAGCGCGCCCAGCGCTCGCTGGCCTGACGATGGATCACTGAAGGAGAAAACATGCATTATCTGTTGGAACTGTATAGCCCGAAACCGGCCTGGCTGGCCCTCGATGGCGCCGCGCGCCAGGCGTATTTCGATACGGTGGGCGGCGGCATGGCGGCCTTGTCCGGCACGGGCGCCGAAGCGCTGGCCATGGGCGCCATCGATGGCGGCAAGCTGCATGCGGCTGCCCAGCAATTCTATGCCGTCTGGCGCTTCCCGGACGAGGCGGCACTGAACGCCTTGTTGGCCGGCATCGCCGCTACGGGCTGGCATGATTATTTCGATACCATCAATGCGGCCGGCCCGGCCGTGGATTTTCCTGGCCACCTGGCGCAGCTGGCCGGCGTAAGTAATCCTCAGGAAATTATTGTGAAATTATGACGAACAGAACCGGATGCTATGCAAGGCGCCCGCTGCGACGCAGTGCGAGCACTGCTAGCAGCGGGCAACGCCGCAGAGCGCCGGTTATGGAAGTCAGAAATCACAATAATTTATTGGGGGTTACTTAGCCGTACGGCGTTTTCCTTGCCACTGCGGTAAAGTTGGCATTTCCATCCGATCACCGACGTTGATGCCGACCAAACTGCTCTCCATCCTGATGCTTGCCCTGGCGCCCATGCTGGCGTCGGCCATCCCTGCCACCCCGCAAGCCCTCGTCGTCGCCGCCCGCAAGCAGGTGGGCGTGACCCTGCAGTACGACCCGCGCTACGAACGGCTTGCCTATCCGGGCGGCGACGTGCCGATAGAGCGGGGCGTGTGCACGGACGTGGTCGTGCGCGCCTACCGCCAGCTGGGGCAGGATTTGCAGGTGCTGGTGCACGAAGACATGCGCAAGGCGTGGCAGGTGTACCAGCAGCAGGGACGCTGGCAAATGAAGGGGCCGGACCGCAATATCGACCACCGCCGCGTGCCGAATCTGGGCACGTACTTTGCCCGCCACGGCACCAGCCTGCCGCCAAGCAAGGAAGCGAACGCTTACCGCGCGGGCGACATCGTCACCTGGCGCCTGCCGCGCAACCTCACGCACATCGGCATCGTCAGCGACAAGCAGTCGTGGAGCGGCGTGCCGCTCATCATCCACAACATCGGCGAGGGTGCACGCGAGGAAAATATTCTATTCAGCTATCCCATCACGGGACATTATCGCTGGCAGCCCCGTTGACGGCCAGCGGTGCTATTTCCTGCAGGATCGCCAGCACCTGGGCCAGCGCCGTATCGATATCGAGCTTGTCGATGGCGCCATAGCCGAGGAACAGGCCTTCGTGACGCGCCACGCCATGGTAAAAGCCCGATAGCGCATACAGGCTGATGTCGGCCAGGCGCGCGCGGCGCAGCAATTCGGCGATGTCGAGCGGCGCCTGGGCCAGGGCCGCCACGTGGAAGCCGGCGCTGGCCGGCACGAGGCGGAACCACGGCGCCAACGGGCCGTTGAACCAGTGCTGCAGCCGCTCACGGCGGCCCGCATAAATGTCGTGGCAGCGGCGTATGTGGCGCAGCAAATGGCCGTCGCCGATGAACTTGGCCAGGGCATGCTGGCCCAGGCTGGCCGTATGGCAATCGCTCAGGTATTTCACCGTTTCCACGGCGGCCACGATGGCTTGCGGCAGCACTGCATAGCCGAGCCGCAATTCCGGCAGCATGATCTTGGAAAAGCTGCCCACATGGGCCACGACGCCATAGCGGTCCATGCTTTGCAGGGAATCCTCGGGCCGGCCTTCGTAGCGGAAGGCGCTGTCGTAGTCGTCCTCGATGATGATGGCACCCAGTTGCTGGGCCCGCTCCAGCAAGGCATGGCGGCGCGCCATGCTCATCGGCATGCCCAGTGGAAATTGATGCGCGGGCGTGACATAGATCAAGCGCGTGCCGTCGGGAATCTGCCCGACGATGAGGCCATCCTCATCCACTTCGATGCCAACAACGCGGGCGCCCTGGCTGGCGAACACGGCGCGCGCCACAGGGTAGCCGGGTTCTTCCACGGCAACCGTGTCACCGGGCTCCAGCAAGGTCAGCGCCAGCAGGTGCAAGGCTTGCTGCGCGCCGCTGGTGACGAGCACTTGTTCCTCTGTGCAATGGATACCGCGGCTGAAGGCGGCATGGCCGGCGATCGCCGCGCGCAAGGATGGCAAGCCGGCGACAGGAGCATAGCGGCCGCGCGCCTGTCCACCCTGGCGCAGCGCGTGCAGCATGCAGGCGCGCCATTCATCCTGCGGGAAGTGCGCGGGCGTGGCGCGTCCGCCGATGAAGGCATAGCGCGCGGGCTCTTCCTGGCTGGCACGGCGCAAGGGCGTGGGTGTCGCTTCCCAGCGGGCGATGCGCTGCGCGCTGGCCAGCGGCGTGCTGGCGTGGCGGCGCTGCGGCGAGGCGTGCGGCGTCTGCACGAAGCTGCCCACGCCCACTTTGCCGACCAGCAGCTTTTCATAACCGAGCTTGTCATACACGTTGGAGACCGTCTTGCGCGACAGCCCCAGCTGGCTGGCCAGCAGGCGTGAGGGCGGCAATTGCTGGCCGTCCGTCAGCCGGCCCGAGCGGATAGCTTCGCTGAGCTGGCGGTACAGCTGGCCGCCCAGGTCGCGCGTGCCGTCGATCAGGATATGTAATTCCATGGTGTGTCTGCTGGTGGTCTGCTGTTTTTCGGGGGGATTGGCCTGCCGCGCGGACTGCTTGCGCTTCTACAATAATGCATCTTTACTCTATCAAGGAATGCATCATGACACAGCAACGAATCGACTTCACGCAAGCTTCGCCGGACGCCGTCAAGGCCATGTACGCGCTGGAAGCGGCGATCGCCAAGCTGGGCGTGGAACACTCGCTGCTCGAGCTGATCCGCCTGCGCGCCTCGCAAATCAACGGCTGCGCTTTTTGCGTGGACATGCACACGAGCGACGCGCGCAAGGCGGGCGAAACGGAACGTCGCCTGTATGCCGTGTCCGTCTGGCGCGAAACGCCGTTCTTCACGCCGCGCGAGCGGGCCGTGCTGGCCTGGACGGAAGCGCTGACCCTGCTGCCGCAGAACCATGCGTCCGACGCAGACTATGCGGCGCTGGCGGAACAATTGACGCCGGCGGAAATGGTCAACGTCACCCTGGCCATCGGCTCCATCAATACCTGGAACCGCCTGGCCGTGGGCTTTCGCAAGATGCCCGAATAAGTTCTGTGTTCGTTCGCGAACAGACGCTTGGCTGGTCTCTGGGTAGGCTGGCAAGATGATTGATCAGCCAGGGAGCAGCCATGCAGGTACATATCGGGGAGGGTGTCGAGAAGACGCCGGGGCAGCAGGAAGAAGCGCAGGAAGAGGCGCGCCGCGCCTTCATCGCCGAACTGTGGCGGCGCTTTGAAACCCTGCAGGAATGGGCCGTGAGCCACTGGCCCGACCAGCAACATCCGCTGAGTTCCGCCGACTTCGTCGAATCGCGCAAGGAGATTTTGAGTTTGCGTTCGCCGGCCGGGCCGTTGAACCAGCCGTCGCAGAACAATGAAGCGGAACCGGAGCAGGGTGGCGCGCAGTATGTTGATGTCACCCCTGCGCCGTGGCCATAATCTTGGCCGTAGGTCGGATTAGCGCTCGCGCTTAATCCGACGTCCGTCGCCAACAATGTTGTCGGATTACGGTCCTTTGGACCTAATCCGACCTACGCTTCAGCCTTGCCCTGCGCAAACACCCAGCAAACCAAACTCACCAGCAGTCCCGCCATCACACCATACGCCAGATTCAGGGCGCTGTCGAACAGCAGCGGCGCCACCAGGCCCGAGACCAGCGCGAACAGCAGCATCTGGATGAACGACTGCATCGACGACGCCAGGCCGCTGTTGTTGGGGAAGTGGTTCAGGGCCATCAGGGTCATCGGCGGCATGGCGATCGACAGGGCGAACGAGTAGAAGAACAGCGGCAGCACGGCCCACGGCACTTCGGCGGCGAAGACATAGTTGTAGCCGATGTTGGCTGCAGCCGCCACCAGCATCAGGATAAAGCCGGCCCAGATCATCTGGCGCTGGCTGTAGCGGTGGGCGATCTTCGCCGACAGGGCCGAACCGAACACCATGCCGCTGATCAGGGGAATGAACAACCAGGCAAACGCCGTTTCCGGCAGGTGCAGGATGTTGATGATGAAGTAGGCAGCCGAACCGATGTACAAGGCGAAGCCGCCAAAGGCGGCGCCGATGGCCGTCGACAGCAGCAGGAACTGGCGATGGCACAGCACTTTCCAGTAATTGACGGCGATATCGCCCAGGTGGAAGGCGTGGCGCTGCTCCTTCGGCAAGCTTTCCGGCAGCGCGCGCCAGACGACGACGAACATCAGCACGCCAAACGCCGTCAGGAACCAGAAGATCCAGCGCCAGCCCAGGCCCACTTGCAGCCAGCCGCCCAGCACGGGGGCGATGGCCGGCGCCAGCGCGAACACCATCATGATGTGCGAGAGGATTTTTTGCGCGGCGGCGCCCGAATAGCGGTCTTGCACGATGGCGCGCCCGATCACGGAACCGGCGCCCGCCGAAAGTCCCTGCAGCACGCGCCAGGCCAGCAGCCAGCCCAGCGACGGCGCCAGCGCGGCGCCCACGGAGGCGATCACATACAGCACCAGCGAGACGAGAATCACAGGACGGCGGCCGAACGAGTCGGACAGGGTGCCGTAAAACAGCATCATGAAGGCGAACGTGAACAGGAAAAAGCTCAGGGTTTGCTGCACCAGCAGGGGGCTGGCATTGAAATCTTGCGCGATGGCGGGGAACGACGGCAGATAGGTGTCAATTGCAAGCGGTCCGACCATCGCCAGGCCCGCCAAAATCCATGTTAATAATTTAGTCATGTTGAAGAGTGTTTTTGTTAGCCCGTCATTTTACGCTAGTGGACGCAATCGGGTTTGGCGCCGGCCTTGTTTGTCATTCATATGCGTTTTTCGCATATGGAATCTTGAAATTCTTCGTTTGCATCGCTTGTCGCCACCGCTATGCTTGGGCGACCCGGCTTGTTTGCCATTTTCTGGAAGTGATACGCCATGCACAGTATTTATCCCGCGGCGCCCGCCGACGACACGGCTCAATGGAACCTGGGGCCCGTGATCCAGGCCTTGCGCAGCTCGCGCGAAGACAAGCACAAGATCCGCCATAACGGCAGGGTGCGCGAACTGCCGTCGCGCGAAGCCCTCACTACCATCGTCAACGGCCTGTCGGCAGCCCTGTTCCCCACGCATTACGGGCGGCCCAACCTGACGGACGAAAGCATCGATTATTTTGTCGGCGACACCCTCAACACCACCCTGAACCGCCTCAGCGAACAGGTGCGGCGCGGCTTGCTGTTCTCAGTGCCGGCCGGCGATGAGGGGGATGCCGCCAGCGACGACGCGGCCCTGGCGCAGCAGGCGCGCGACATCACCCGCGCATTCGCCGCCAGCCTGCCCGACATCCGCGCCCTGCTCGTGTCGGACGTGCAGGCCGCGTATGCGGGCGACCCGGCCGCCACCTCGGTGGCCGAGATCATGCTGTGCTACCCGGGCACCATCGCCATCCTGTACCACCGCCTGGCGCACCGCCTGCATGCGCTCGGTGCGCCGTTCCTGGCGCGCCTGATCGCCGACATCGCGCACACGCTGACGGGCATCGACATCCATCCGGGCGCACACATCGGCGCGTCCTTCTTCATCGACCACGGCACGGGCGTGGTGATCGGCGAGACGGCCATCATCGGCCAGCGCGTGCGCCTGTATCAGGCCGTCACCCTGGGCGCCAAGCGTTTTCCCGCCGATGCTTCCGGCGCGCTGATCAAGGGCACGCCGCGCCACCCCATCGTCGAGGACGACGTGGTCATATACGCGGGCGCGACCGTGCTGGGGCGCATCACCATCGGCGCGGGATCGACTATCGGGGGAAATGTGTGGCTGACGCAGAGCGTGCCGCCAGAAAGCAATGTATCGCAGGCGCAGATGCGCAATGATTAGGTGCGGTGGAGGTAGAGCAAGCCCCTGACAGATGCCGGGGTCGTACCCTGAGGGTACGACCCCAGTCTTTGCCTTTGGGGGAAGGCAGCAGTTTTACTTCACCGTCAGCGCTTCATAGCGCGCCACGGGCACGCCATCCTTCAGCAACAGCAATTCCTGGTCGGCGTAGCGGTAGCCATTGACTTCGCCCAGGGTGGTCAGGAGCAGGCGTTCGAGGTCCATGTCCTGCGGTTGGCACATCATCATGGTGCCGGCCAGCTGTCCAAAGTTCAGGGTGCTGACGCCATCGCTGGTGTAGCCGCCCATCATCTGGTTGCAGCCGCTGTTGCCGCTGGCGCGGCCTTCAGCCAGCAGCAGGGTCACTTCGCGCTGTTCGGGCGCCTTGCGCACCACTTGCTTGCCCTTCAATTCCTTCAGCTTCCACTGCGTGCCCGTCAGCTTCGGTGCCGGCTTGGCGGGCGAGGTGGCGCCCGGCGCGGCGGCGGCAGCGTCGCTGCGCACCGGCGTTTGCGCGCAGCCGGCAGTGATGGCGACGATGGCGGCGAAGGGAATCAGTCTGGCGAGTTTGAACATGGTATTTCCTGGTTAACGTAATAGGGGATAGCCGCCAGCGTAGCAGATTGGCGCTGCGCCAGCGTGCACGGTTGACAAGCTCATTGGCAATCTCACTCCTGCTTTTCCTGTTCCAGCCGGGACTCGAGCACGGTGCGCGCCGCTGCCACGTAGGCGCGGCAGGCTTGCGGGTCGATGAACGCCTCGCTGCTGGCCGTGGCGCTCGCTTCCAGCCGCTCCCACAGCTGCGACGCCTCCGGGTGGGCGGAGATCAGCACGTCGCAAGGCAGTTTTTCCAGGGTCTCGAAGCTGCGGTGCAAGTCCTCCACCGCGTTCGGATACTCGCTGCTGGCGCTGAATTTAAAGCCGGGACGCGAGACGGCGTTGAGGCTGTCCGCATAGACCATGTTCAGGCAGCGGGGGCCGTCGCACGATTGCCACGTCCAGCTCAAGCCTCCGGGCGTGTGGCCCGGCGTGGCATGCGCTGTCAGGTTGACGGGGCCGACGTTGAACCGGCCGCCGTCGCGCGCCAGGCGCATGTCCTTGACGGGCGGGTACTTGGGCAGCGCGTGGTATTGCGGGTCGTCCGGCCCCACTTCGCCCGACGCCAGATCCAGCGCGGCCGACGGGCTGGCGGCCACCAGCGCATTGCTGCGCCGCTGCAGTTCGGCCAGGCCACCCGCATGGTCGATATGGCCGTGCGAATTGAGGATCAGTTTGACGTCCTCGATGCGAAAACCCAGCGTGCCGATATTGGCGATGATCTTGGGCGCCGATTCCGGCAAGCCGCCGTCGATCAGCACGTGGCCCTGCGGCGACGTCACCAGCACGGAACTGAGGCCTTTTACGCCCACATAATAGGTATTGCCGAAGATGCGAAAGGGCGCCTGGTCCGCATTCCAGGTGGCGCAGACATCGCAGCCAGGCGTCGGCGGCGTGACTGGCGCTTGCGCCAATGCCAGGGAGCCATGGCCTGCCAGCAGCGCCAGTGCCAGCGCGCGTATAAGAGTGGGGGGCATTGCGATCCTTATCCGTGGTGCCAGGGTGGCATATGCTGACACGGAACGGAGCTGGACGCAAACGCTAAGGGGCGGCGGACGGCGCGCTGGCGGCATCCTGCTGGTAGACCAGTTCGATCAAGGTATCGTCCGCATAGCGGGTGTCGCCCAAGGGGGCCAGGAAGGACGTGCCGCCATTTTTCACCTGCAGCGCGACGCGGCGCCCGCCATCGAGCAGGGTGGCGCTGGCGATGGCCGGATCGCTGTAGGTGCTCATCTTGAGTTCAATGGCGGAGCACCAGTCGGTGGTGCGCAGCTTGGTGGCGACCAGGGTGCGTAGCAAGAAGGGCGTCTCTTTCTTGGCAATGGCGATGCCGACCTGGCACTGCAGGCGTAGGTCGCCCAGGCGGCGCATGCCGGGCGGTACGTCGTCGCTGCGTACGCTGGCCTGCCAGCGGAACCGATCTTTTTTCTGGTTGGTGACCAGGTCCGCGTCGTCGCTGTCGGCTTGCGCGCTGCGGGGCAGCACAAAGCTGCCATCGGCCGACAGGGGCACGCTGATCGCCGTCTCGTTGCCGACGATGCGCAAGGTTGCGTCCCGCAGGGCATCGGCCGCGACGCCGGGGCCGGGAATCAGCTGGAAGCGCACTTCGCGTGCCCTGGGCGCCAGTGCATGGTGGTCGTCAAAGGCATCGAGGCCGGCCGCCATCACGCGGTACGATTTCAATTCCGGATTGCGGATGCTGCTGACGTGGACGGACTGGCTGGTGTCGACCGCTGCGTCGGCAGGTGTGTCAGCCTGCGTATCCGCGTGAGCTGCGATGTGGCTGAGGGCAAGGATGGCGAGAACGGGAAGGAAAGGAAGATGCACGTAGCCGCCTGTTTGTTTTCAAGATGGCAAACTAACATGAATGCCCAGGCTTGTCACTGGCGCCGCCGCGCCAGCGTCAGATCGCGTGCGCGGCGTGCAGTTCGCCGAGGATGGCCTCTTTTAATTGCGCCTGCGCCGCCGGCGTGCGCAGGCGGGGCCGGGGCGCGGCCACGTCGTACTGGGCGCGTGGCGGTCCGGCGCGCGTGTCGAGCATGACGATGCGGTCGCTCAGGTACAGCGCTTCATCGATATCATGCGTCACCAGCAGGACGCTCAAGCCGTGGCGCGCGGCGATGGCGGCCAGCAAGTCTTGCAGCTTCATGCGCGTAAACGCGTCGACGGCGGAAAACGGTTCGTCCAGCAGCAGGATGCGGGGCTGGCCAAACAGGCCGCGGGCAATCGCCGCGCGCTGCGCCTGGCCGCCCGACAACTGCTTGGGCAGGCTGTCCGCATGGCCCTGCAAGCCTACTTCCTCCAGCAATTGCGCGACCTTGGGATCGTCTTCGCCTTTGGGACCGAGGCCGAAGGCGATGTTTTGCGCCACTGTCAGCCAGGGAAACAGGCGCGGTTCCTGGAAGATCAGGCCAATGTCCGCATGCACTCCCGCCAGCAGCTTGCCGTCGAGGCGCACGGTGCCGCGAAAGTCCGTATCGAGACCTGCCACGATGGACAGCAGGCTGCTCTTGCCGCAGCCACTGGCGCCGATCAGGCTGACGATCTCGCCCTGGCGCAGCTGCAATTGCAGGTTGTGCAGCACGCGCCGCGGGCCATAGGCTTTGTCATGGATGGCAATGTCGAGCAGGGTAGTCATGCGTTGGGGCTTTCGTCAGGCAGTGGCATAGCTGTCGCGCCAGGCGAGCAAGCGGGTTTCCAGGTGCTGCATCAGGCTGTCGCTGGCCTTGCCCAGCACGGCCAGCAGCACGATGGCCGCCAGCACGATGTCGGCGCGGCTCGTTTCGCGCCCGTCGCTGAGCAGGTAGCCGAGGCCTTGGCTGGCGGCGATCAGTTCGGCCGCCACCATGAACATCCAGGCCAGGCTCAAACCGTTGCGCAAACCCGTGAAGATGGCCGGCAGCGCGGCCGGCAGCAGTACGCGCCGCGCCAGCGCGGGGCGGCTCAAACGGTATAAACGGGCCGCGTCGATCAGCTTGCGGTCCACGTCGCGGATGCCCGACGCCACGCCCATGTAGACGGGGAAGAAGGCGCCGATACCGATCAGGACCAGCTTTGGCGCTTCATCGATGCCTAGCCACAGCAGCAGCAAGGGCACCCAGGCCAGCGAGGGAATGGCGCGCAGGGCCTGGAACGTGGGGTCGAGCAGCGCCTCTGCCGTGCGGTTCAAACCCACCGCCGCACCGAGCACGATGGCCAGCAGCGCGCCGCCCGCAAAGCCGGTGGCCACGCGCGCGGTGCTGGCCAGCACATGGCCGGCCAGGCCCTGGTGCGCCAGTTCGGCGATGGTGGCGCCGATGTCGCTGGGCGCCGGCAGCAGGTTGACGGGGATGGCACCCGTGCGCACGCCCAGCTCCGCCGCCAGCAGCGCCAGGGCGGGGAGCAGCAGGCCTAGCACCGCGCGTGGCAAGGGCGGGCGAAAGAGTTTGTGCCGGACGCCCGTGTCGTGGGCCGGTGCCGGCGCGGCGAGCGTGTCTCTGGCCATGAGCGCCTACGCCTTGCTGATGAAGGGCGCGGCAAAGCGCGTGTCGACCAGGTCCGCGATGGCGCGGTTCAGGTCGGCACCGGGTTTGACCAGCGCTTCCTCGGCGAGGATGGGCGCGGCCACCAGCAGGGCCTTCACATGTTCGCTCGACGGCTGCGGATTGCTGAAGTCACTGCGCAGTTTCACTTGCAACAGCGCCACCGGCAGGCTGACCTTGGCTTCTTCCGACAGGATCTTCGCCGCCTCTGCCGGATTGGCGCGTATCCAGGCGCGCGCCCGCTCGTAGGCCTGTATCACCTTGCCCACTTCGACGGGGCGGCTGGCGAGGAAGTCCTCGCGCACGTTCAGGAAGCCGTAGGTGTTGAAGGCCACGTTGCGGTAGATCAGGCGCGAACCCGCTTCCAGTTCGCTGGCGGCCATGTGCGGATCAAGTCCGGCCCAGGCATCGACCTTGCCCTGTTCCAGCGCCGCGCGGCCATCGGCATGCTGCAGGCTGACGTGTTCGATGTCGCCGCGTTTCAGGCCCGCCGTCTTCAATGAGCGCAGCAGGAACAGATACGAGTCGGTACCCTTGGTGGCGGCTACCTTCTTGCCCTTCAAGTCGGCCAGGCTGCGGATGGGACTATCCTTGCGCACCACCAGCGCCGTCCACTCGGGGCGCGAAAAAATATACGGCGCGCGGATAGGGTTGCCGTTGGCGCGCGCCAGCAGGGCGGCCAGGCCGGCGCTCGAACCGATGTCGATGCTGTTGGCGTTCAGGTATTCGAGCGCGCGGTTGCTGCCCGCGCTGAGTACCCACTTGATGCTGGTGCCGTCCGGCTTGAATGCTTCTTCCAGCCAGCCGAAGCGGCGCAGCACCAGGCTGGTGGGCGAATAATAGGCGTAGTCGAGGCGCAGCTCCTTCAGCGGCGCAGGCGTGGCGGCGCGTGTGAGGCCGGGCAAAGCGGCGAGGGTGGCGCCGCTGGCGGCCAGTTGCAAGATGGTTCTGCGTTTCATGGTGTCCTTGAATGGGGAATCTGATGCGTCAGGCCGCTGCCAGGGCGGCGTTGACGGGGGCGATGCTGACCTGCCTGCCCGCGTGATCGGCGGGCAGGCGCGGGCCCTGGCCGAAGACCTTGTGGCGCAAGCTGCCTTCCTCGTATTGCGTGCGGTAGCGGCCGCGCCGCTGCAGTTCCGGCACGATGTGTTCCACCACGTCGGCCATACTGTCGTGGGCCATGGCGAAGGCGAGGTTGAAGCCGTCGATGCCCGTCTCGTCGAGCCAGTTTTCCAGCTGGTCGGCCACCTGGCGCGCATCGCCCACCAGCACAGGGCCGCGTCCGCCCAGGCCGATGTATTCGGCCGCTTCGCGTACCGTCCATGTGCGACTCGGGTCGGCCTGGCTGAACGAGGCCAGCGCCGAGCGGCCTGCCGGGGAATCGATGTAGTCGATGGTGGCGTCGAGCGGGTAGCGGCTGAAATCGACGCCCGTCCAGCCGGACAGCAGCACGAGGGCCGCCTCGATATTCACGTGGCGCAGGTAGTCGGCATGCTTGGCGCGCGCTTCTTCCTCGGTGGCGCCCGTGATGACCAGCGCCTGCGCGTAGATCAGCAGCGCGTCGCCATCGCGGCCGGCCTGCCGCACGGCGGCGCGCAGGTCGTCGGCGTAGCGTTTCACCACCGTCTTGCTGGGGCCACTGACAAAGGTGGCTTCCGCATGGCGCGCCGCGAAGCGCGTGCCGCGCGGCGAGGTGCCCGCCTGGTACAGCAGCGGCGTGCGCTGCGGCGACGGCTCGCACAAATGGATGCCGGGCACCTGGTAGTGGCGCCCGGCATGGTTGATCGGATGGACTCTGGCCGGATCGGCATAGATGCCGCGTGCCTTGTCGTTGACGACGGCGTCGTCGTCCCAGCTTTTTTCCCACAGCTTGTAGACGACGTCGAGGTATTCGTCGGCCAGGTCGTAGCGTTCGTCGTGGCCCAGTTGCTGGTTCAGGCCCAGGTTGCGCGCCGCGCTATCGAGATAGCCGGTGACGATATTCCAGCCGATGCGCCCGCCAGTCAGGTGGTCCAGCGTGGACATGCGCCGCGCGAACGTGTATGGGTGCTCATAGGTGAGGGCACAGGTGACGCCGAAACCCAGGTGCGTGGTCGCCTGCGCCATGATGGGCACGAGGGCCAGCGGGTCGTTCAGCGGCACCTGCACGCCGTGCTCTAGGGCCGCATCGAGGCTGCCCCGGTACACGTCATACACGCCCAGCACGTCGGCCAGGAACACCGCGTCGAACAGGCCCGCTTCCAGCAGCCGCGCCAGTTCCGTCCAGTGCTGCGGATCGGTATAGCGGTGGCTGCGGTCGCGCGCATGCGTCCACAGGCCCGGCGACTGGTGGCCGACGGTATTCATCTGGAAGGCGTTGAAGCGTATCGTCTTTGCCATGGCTTACTTGGCCGCCGTCTGCAAGGCTTGCTGGTAGTCGGGTTTCGAATAGCCGGCAAAGTGTTTATTCGTGATATCGAGGAATTCGCGCGAGCGGTAGGCGGCCGCCAGGTCTTTTGCGAACTGCTTGTCCTTGTCCGCCGTGCGGATGGCCACCAGGTTGATGTAGTTGGGCGAGATTTTCTCGGCCACCAGCGCGTCCGTCAGTTTCAGCCCCGACGCCAGCGCGTAATTGCCGTTGATGAAGGAGTAGTCGGTGTCGCCCAGCGAGCGTGGCAGCTGCGCCGCTTCCAGCGGCAGCAGCTTGATTTTCCTGGTGTTGACGGCGATATCCTTTTCCGACGCACGCACGGGGTCGAAGCTGGCGCGCAGCTTGATCCAGCCCAGCTGGTCGAGCAGCACCAGCGCGCGTGCCTGGTTGGTCGGATCGTTCGGCAAGCCCACCGTCGTGCCTTCCTTCACGTCGTCCAGGGTCTTGTGCTTCTTGCTGTAGATGGCAATCGGCGCCGTGGGGATCGTGATCAGGTCCGTCAGGGCCAGCTTGTGCTCCAGCGCGAATTTCTTCAGGTAGACGATGTGCTGGAAGACGTTGGCGTCCAGCGAACCCTCGGCCAGCGCGAAGTTCGGCTGGATGTAGTCGTTGAATTCCACCAGCTTGACCTTGTAGCCCTGCTTTTCCAGGATGGGCTTGATGCCCAGCTTGATCTGGTCCGCGTACGGCCCGGCGCTGGTGCCGATGATGATGTCCTTCGGGTCCTTGGCGTGGGCGAAGGTGGCCGTCAAGGCCAGGGTCAGGGCGCTGAGGAGGATGCTGCGGCGGGCGATGGTCATGGTGGCTCCTTGGTGGGTGAATTATGAATATGCGGTTGGTTCGGGCACCGTGCCGGTCAAGGCAAAGCGTCCCAGGTCGCGCAGCTTGTAGTCGATGGGGTCGTGCAGGGTATGCACGCGCACGTTGCGCCAGAAACGGTCGTAGCCATACTGGGCCGAGGTGGAACGGGCGCCCGTCAGTTCGAACATCTGGCTGCTGATCTCCAGCCCAGCCTTGTGCGCCAGGCACTTGGCTTCGGCCACGGCCACGGCCAGCAAGCCCCGTTCGCGCGCCGTCACCAGCGCGCCCTTGCGGAACACTTTTTCCAGTTCCTGCGCCGCCGCGTCGGCCAGCACTTGCGCGGGACGCAGCAAGAGCCACAGCTGGCCGTAGCGGTGCTGCACCAATGGGTCGTCCGTTGCCTTGGCCACGCCCGAGGCAAACCAGGCTTTCGCCTGCTCGTCCGTGTAGCGGCGCGCCGCCTCGAACGCGCCTTCGGCGATGCCCAGATACAGATTGGTCATGATCAGTTGCGCGATCTGCGAGCGCACGGTGGCTTGCGGCGTGGCGGCCTGCGCGGGCGCCTGCAGCACCAGCTCCTGCGGCAGGGCCACTGCCTGGAAATGCACATTGCCGCTGTCCGTCTGGCGCTGGCCGAAGGCATCCCAGTCCGCCTGCACGGTGACGCCATCCTGGCGCGTGGGCAGGGCGGCGATCAGCGCCGTTTGCGTGGGCGCATGCCAGGCGGAGACGGTCAGCCAGTCCGATCCCACGGAACCGGAAGAAAAGCTCTTGATGCCGTCGAGGAGGTAGCCGTCGTCGCTGTCGCTGGCCGTGACCCGTTTGTCGAGGGGATTCAAGGCATTGCCCCAGAACAGGCGCTCGTCGACGGTCAAGGCGAGCAGGCGGCGCTGTTGCTGCGCGCTGCCATACAGCTGCAGGCCGGCCAGCTGAAGGTGGTGGAAGCCGAAGACATGCGCCAGTGCGCTGTCGGCCCGCGCCAGGATGCGGATCACCTGGTACACGAGGGGCCACGACGCGCCCTGGCCGCCGAATTCCACGGGGATCGACAAGGTGAGCAAACCCGACTCGCGCAGCCATTCGCGTTCCTGCGCAGCGTGCCCGCCGGCCTGGTCGCGGGCATTGGCCGTTTCAGCCAGGCGCGCGGCCAGCGACGTGGCGATGCTGATGGCGTCCTGCAGGGGTTCCGGCACAGGTGGCTGGGGACGGGCGGCATGGAGAAAAACGCTAGACATGGGTGACATTCCAGAAAGACGATGACGCCGATATTGCACCGCCAGGCACGCGCCGTACACGAAGAAAACCGCGCATGGATATGCGAAAAAAGCCGTGCAAGGAGCGGCGACTTCGCTTGCGGGGCGTCAGGCCCGGATAGTCAAAAAACGCATATCGAAGCGCGAAAGCATTCGTTTTACACGGCTGCTGATGGCGATAGGCTGCAAGCATCCGAGCAACTCCAATCCGACAACATACAGGGACGGGCATCACATGAGCATCTTGTTATTGGGCGGTAGCCCGCAACTCCCATCGAGTTCCAGCCGTCTGCTGCTGCATATCGGCGAACAGCTGGCGCTGCAGGGCCACAGCTACGCCAAGCTGCATGTGCGCGACTTGCCGGCGCAAGCCTTGCTGCTGGCCGACTACGACGACGCGGCGATTGCCCGCGCCGTGCGCGCCGTGGCTGACGCGGACGCCATCGTGATCGCCACGCCCATCTACAAGGCTTCGTATACCGGGTTGCTGAAAGCCTTCCTCGACCTGTTGCCGCAAGATGGCCTGGCCGGCAAGCTGGTGCTGCCGCTGGCCACGGGCGGCGGCCATGCCCACACCCTGGCGCTCGACTATGCGCTGCGTCCCGTGCTGCATGCGCTGGGCGCCAAGCAAGTCTTCACCAGCATCTATGCCAATGCGCAGCAGCTGGCGTGGCATGAAGAGCGGGGTCTGAGCCTGGATGCGCCGATTGCCGAACGCGTGCAGGCCGGCATCGAGGAACTCTCCACCGGCCTGTTCGTGCTGCAGGGACAGCGCCCGTCCGCGCCGACCGATATCCCGCACCCCGTGCGTTCGCTGCAAGACCAGCCTTACGCGCCCCAGTATCAAGCCGCCTGATTATTCACCGACCAAGGAACTGCCATGACACACCGCCACGCACAACGACTCTCGCGCCGTACCACCCTGGGCCTGCTGTTTGCCGCCGCCGCGGGCGTGATGGCGGCTGGCATGCCGGCGACAGCGCTCGCGCAGGCCAAGGGGGAGGTGCGCATCGGCTACCAGAAATACGGCACATTGACCCTGCTGAAAGGGCGCGGCACCCTGGAAAAGCGCCTGGCAGAGCAGGGCGTGGGCGTGAAATGGACGGAGTTTCCGGCCGGCCCCGTGCTGCTGGAAGGCCTCAACGTGGGCAGCATCGATTTCGGCACCGTGGGCGAGGCGCCGCCGATCTTTGCCCAGGCGGCCGGCGCGAACCTGGTGTATGTCGGCAATGAGCCGGCGTCGCCCGCCAGCGAAGCCATCGTCGTGCCCAAGGGTTCCGGCCTGCGCACCCTGGCCGACTTGAAGGGCAAGAAAATTGCCCTGAACAAGGGTTCGAACGTGCATTACCTGTTATTGAAGGCGCTGGAAAAGGCCGGTGTCGCGTACGCCGACATCCAGGCCGTGTTCCTGCCGCCGGCCGATGCGCGTGCCGCCTTCGAGCGAGGCAGCGTGGACGCGTGGGCCATCTGGGATCCGTTCCTGGCGGCCGCCGAAAAGCAGCTGGGCGCCCGCGTGCTGGCCGATGGCAAGGGCCTGGTGGCGAACTACCAGTTCTACCTGGCCTCGCGCACGTATGCGGAAAAAAATCCCGAGATCCTGCGCATCGTGCTCGATGAAGTGGCCAAGGTCGATGACTGGGGCCGCAACAATCCGGAAGAAGTGGCGACGATCCTCGCCGCGCAGACGGGCTTGAGCAAGGATGTCGTGGCGCTGGCCGCTTCGCGCTATGCGTATGGCGTCAAACCCGTGTCGGTCGATGTCATCGCCTCGCAGCAAAGGGTGGCCGACGCGTTTTCCAGCCTGAAGCTGATTCCGAAACCGATCGTCGTCAAGGACGCGCTGCTGCCGGCGCGCCAGCTGGCCACCAGCACAAAATAAACAAGCAAAGGAAAGCACGCCATGTCATTGAATGTCTTCTGGTTCATCCCTACCCACGGCGACAGCCGCTACCTGGGCACGTCGCAGGGCGCGCGCCCCGTCGATGCCGATTATCTGCGCCAGGTGGCGGTGGCCGCCGACACGCTCGGCTACGACGGCGTGCTGCTGCCCACGGGCCGCTCCTGCGAGGACGCGTGGGTGGTGGCGTCGTCGCTGATCAGCGTGACGCAAAAGCTGAAATTCCTCGTGGCTATCCGCCCCGGCCTGTCCACACCCGGCCTGGCCGTGCGCATGGCGTCCACCTTTGACCGCCTGTCGAACGGGCGCCTCTTGATCAATGTCGTCACGGGCGGCGACCAGGGCGAGCTGGAAGCGGACGGCCTGTTTGCCGACCACGCCAAGCGCTATGAAATTTCCGATGAATTCATCAAGGTGTGGCGCGCCACCCTGGCGGGCGAGGGCGGCGCGGCCGGCTACGATTTCGAGGGCAAGCATATCCAGGTAAAGGGCGCGAAAACCCTGTACCCGCCCGTGCAGAAACCATACCCGCCCCTGTATTTCGGCGGCTCGTCCGAGCCGGCGCATGAACTGGCGGCCGAGCAGATGGACGTGTACCTGACGTGGGGCGAGCCGCCCGCCGCGGTGGCCGAGAAAATCGCCGACATCCGCGCGCGCGCAGCAAAAAAAGGCCGCACGGTGCGCTTCGGCATCCGCCTCCACGTGATCGTGCGCGAAACCAACGAGGCGGCCTGGCGCGCGGCCGATGAACTGATCAGTCACCTGGACGATGACATCATCGCCAAGGCGCAGGCGGCCTTCGGCAAGATGGATTCCGTGGGCCAGCAGCGCATGGCGGCCTTGCATGGCGGGCGGCGCGACAAGCTCGAAGTGTCGCCGAATCTCTGGGCCGGCGTGGGCCTGGTGCGCGGCGGCGCGGGCACGGCCCTGGTGGGCGACGGCCCGACGGTGGTGGCGCGCATGCAGGAATACGCGGACCTGGGCATCGACACCTTCATTTTCTCCGGCTACCCGCACCTGGAAGAATCATACCGCTTCGCCGAACTGGTATTTCCGCTGCTGGGCAAGGGCAAGGCCGTGGGTGAGCAGTCACTGACGGGGCCTTTCGGCGAAGTCATGGCCAGCAATATCGTGCCGGCCGCGCCGCAGAAAAAGGCGGCCTGAGATGGCGACGGCCACCGTCAAGCGTATGCCCGGCACGCCGTGGCGCAATGCGTTGGCGCCATGGGCCTTGCCCGTGGCGCTGCTGCTGGCCTGGCAACTGGCGGCGCAATGGGGCTGGCTGTCGAGCCGCATCCTGCCCGAGCCGTGGGCCGTGGCGAAAG
The DNA here is from genome assembly GCF_030587275.1 of Janthinobacterium sp. SUN128. NCBI lineage: Bacteria > Pseudomonadati > Pseudomonadota > Betaproteobacteria > Burkholderiales > Oxalobacteraceae > Janthinobacterium > Janthinobacterium sp. SUN128. The sequence goes on from NZ_JAPWHY010000001.1 coordinate 683,685, forward strand.
CCTTCTGGCACCTGGCCGCGTCGGGCGAACTGTGGCTGCACCTGAAAACGAGCTTGTGGCGCGCGACGGTCGGTTTCGCCGTCGGCGCGGGACTGGGCTTGCTGCTGGGGTTATTGACGGGCAGCTTCCGCCATGCGGAAACGCTGCTCGACACGACCCTGCAAATGGTGCGCAACATCCCCGCGCTGGCCCTGATCCCGCTGGTGATCCTGTGGTTCGGCATCGACGAGACGGCCAAGCTGTTTCTGCTGGCCGTCGGCGTGTTCTTTCCCGTCTACCTGAATACCTTCCACGGCATCCGCTCGGCCGACCAGGGCTTGATCGAAATGGCGAAAAGCTATGGCTTGTCCGGCTGGCCCTTGTACCGCGACGTGATCCTGCCGGCCGCCATGCCTTCCATTCTGGTGGGCGTGCGCTTTTCGCTGGGCCTCGTGTGGGTGCTGCTGATCGTCGCCGAAACCATCTCGGCGCAGGCCGGCATCGGCTACATGACCATGAATGCGCGCGAATTTTTGCAAACGGACGTGGTGCTGGTGGGAATATTGCTGTATGCCTTGCTGGGCAAGCTGGCCGATTTGTTCTCGCGCCGGCTGGAGCGCCACTGCCTGCGCTGGAATCCCGCTTACCGCTAATGACGAAAGAAGACACCATGCTGCTTGCCCCCATCCAGATCGAAACGGATTTCCTGTCGCACTTCGTGCAGTACGACCCGGCCAGTGCGCCGCCGCAGGCGAAGATAGCCCCACAGGCTCCCTTGCAACGGCGCGGCGTACCTTTGGAGCTGACGAACCTGAGCAAATCCTACACCAGCCGCCCCGTGCTGAAAAACGTCGACCTGCAGCTGGAAGCGGGCGAATTTGTCGCCATCGTGGGGCGCAGCGGCTGCGGCAAGAGTACCTTGCTGCGCTCGATCGCGGGCCTGGAAAGCGTCGATGACGGCAGAATCGCCATCGGCAGCGGCATCGGCGCGCCCGACATCCGCATCATGTTTCAGGAATCGCGTTTGCTGCCGTGGAAGACAGTGCTCGACAACGTGGCCCTAGGCCTGCCCCGTTCCGTCGGTGCGGCGGCCGCTTCGCTGTGGACGGTGGGCCTGGCCGAGCGGGCGGACGACTGGCCGTCGGCCCTGTCGGGCGGGCAGAAGCAGCGGGTGGCGCTGGCCCGCGCCCTCGTGCACGAGCCGCAACTGCTGCTGCTCGACGAGCCCTTGGGCGCGCTCGACGCCCTGACGCGCATCGAGATGCAGCAGCTGATCGAGTCGCTGTGGCTGGCGCGCGGCTTCACGGCCGTGCTGGTGACGCATGACGTGGCCGAGGCCGTGGCCCTGGCCGACCGCGTGCTGCTGATCGAGGATGGACAGATCACCATGGACGTGCAGGTGGATTTGCCGCGCCCGCGACAGCGCGGCCATGCGGCTTTCGCCGCGCTGGAGCAAGCTATCTTGTCGCGGGTGTTGCAGCCATCTCCGCCAGGACAATAAAGCCGTCACCATCGACGGTTGCCACGATGCGCTCGTAGCTGTCGATGGCCGGGTGGCGCGTGGCCAGCGGATGCGCATGCGTGGCAGTGACGACGATGACCTTCGCACCGGCCGCTTCGCCCGCCTCGATGCCGACGGAGGCATCCTCGAACACCAGGCAATCGGAGGGCGCCACGCCCAGTTTTTCCGCCGCCAGCAAATAGCAATCGGGTTTCGGCTTGCCGGCCTTGACGTCTTCCGCCGTCACCATGATGGCGGGGATGGGCATGCCGGCCGCCTTCAGGCGCGCCGTGGCCAGCGCCCTTGGCGCCGAGGTGACGATGGCCCATTGCGCGGGCGGCAGCGACTGCAAGAAGCGCAGCGCGCCGGCGATTTCAATAATTCCTTCCACATCGATGATTTCCGCATCCGTGATGCCCTGCGATTCGCGCTGCGCGTCGACGCCGGGCAAGCGCAGCTTGGCGATGGTGTCGACCGAGCGCGCGCCATGGATGGTGGGCAGGAACGCCGCCACGTCGAGGCCCTGGCGCTGTGCCCACGTGCCCCAGATGCGTTCGGCGGCGGCGATGGAATTGATGACGGTGCCGTCCATATCAAAAAGAAAAGCCCGGTAGCGGCCGGCGGCCAATGGTGTCGGGGATGAAGACGGCGAGGGCAGTGCGGACATGGCTTCCTTCCGGATGATGGGCTGGAAGCCATTGTAACGGCAGTCGATTTTTATTTCACAGGTAGACCGATTCAAACCGGGCCACAGGCGCGCCATCCTTGAGCAGGATCAGGTACTCGCCTTCGAAGCGGTAGCCCGTCACGCTGTTCAAATTGGCCAATACCGCGCTTTCCAGCTGCATCAGGGGCGGCGGGCAGGCCATGCGCGTGCCGGCCAGCTGCGTGAAGCGCAGGGAGGTGCCGGCCAGCGTGTAGCCGCCCATGACCTGGTTGCAGCCCGTGAAACCATGGACCTTGCCATCGTCGGTGAGGGTGATGCGCACTTCGCGCTCCTGCTGCGGCGCCATCGTCACGTCGGCGCCATCGAGCTGCGTCAGCTTCCAGTAGGTATTCGTCAGGCTGTACATCGGTGTCAGACCGGTGTCCGGCCTGGCGCTGTCGGGCGTGGTGGCGCAGCCGCCGGTCATGGCGATGGCGGCGGCAAGGGACAGGTAGGTGAGACGATGCGTCAGGCGATGCAGCATGGAAGGCTCCTGTGAGGGGGGGAATGCCCGCAGACTAGCAGGTTTTTCGCGCCGGCCGGCGTACGGCAGCGGCGAATGTTTCCATTTTGCCAGTACTGGCATTACACTCATGCTTTCTATTGTTTTAACCTTGATCGGGGAGCCGGGCCGATGCTGCAAGCGCAAGCGCTGGATAATCGACTGGTCGCCACCAGTGCCGACGACGTGCTGGTCGACCGCATCGTGCCCGGCGCGCCGCTGGTGATCGCCTTCGGTTTCGTGTCGTGGACGACGCGTCCCGCCTTCGATTTTTACGGGCGCCTGAGAAAACTGGAGCAGGCCAGCGGCCAGCATCTGAACAAGATCCTCGTGCGCGATTCGGGCAATGCCTGGTACCACCGCCGCATCGCGGGCCTGGGCAGCCATGTGGATGAAACGGCGCAGGCCCTGCGCGAACTCGTGCGCCGCATCGCCCCCAGTCAAGTCACCACCGTCGGCCAATCCATGGGCGCGTACGCGGCCGTCATGTATGGCTTGCTGCTGGACGCGCAGCAGATCGTCGCCTTCGGGCCGCTGTCCTTCCTCGACGTGCAGCAGGCGCGCTTGTACCATGAGCTGCGCTGGCTGCCCGTGATGGAATCGCTGGCGCAAGACCCGCCGCCGTCTGGCTACTACGACCTGGCGGCCCTGTGCCGCGCCAGGGCGACGGACGATACGCAGCTGCACCTGGTGTTCGGCACGCGGCCGGACGCGGCCAGTGCCGGCGCCAGCGCCAGCGAATCGGTCAACCTCGACGCCATGCACGCGCAGCGCCTGGCTGCGTTCGGCCGCTGCACCCTGCACCCGTTCCCGCAGTCGGGTCACGCGGTGGTGCAGCACCTGATCGACACGAAGCGCATCAACGGCTTGCTGGCCGCATGCATACTCGGTCTCACGCTGGAAGATGAGCCCATGCCGGAGATCGGCGCCGCCTGGCAAGACTGGGTGGCGGAAAACCTGCGTTTGGGCTGCGCCGGCGAGCAGCTGGTGGCGGTGCTGCAGCAGCACGGTTTTTCGCTGGCCAGCAGCATGGCTGTCGTGGATGCGGCCCGCGCCAAGGCCATATGACGCCGCAGTTCGAACTCGACACCCTGAAAATCCGCATCGCCGCACCCGAACTGGCGGCGCTCGACTTGCGCGTGCGGGTGCAGCGCGCGCTGCGCCAGCTGATACTCGACGGCGTGCTGGCGCCCGGCCTGCGCCTGCCGGCCACGCGCGCGCTGGCGCAATCGCTGGCGGTGTCGCGCGATACGGTGGAAATGGCGTATGCGCAGCTGCGCCTCGATGGCTATCTGCGGCGGCAGGCGGGATCGGGCAGTTTTGTCTCGCCGACGATAGGCGCGAGCTTGCAGGGCAAGCCTGCGATGACGCTGCCGCCCTTGTCCGCGCAGCCGGTGGCCCTCAGCGCGCGCGGCGCGCAGATTCTCGCCAGCGGCGGCGTGGCCGACCAGCAGAGCGTGAAGGCATTCGCCACGGGCTTGCCGGAAACGCGGGCCTTTCCACTCGATGTGTGGGAGCGCTTGCGGCGCCAGGCGGCAGGCGAACACCAGGCCGGCATGCTGCTGCACGGCGACCCGCAAGGGGCCGGGCCTTTGCGCCAGGCCATCGCCGACTATGTGAACCTGGAGCGGGGCGCGCGGGCCACGGCCAGCCAGGTGCTGGTGCTGAGCAGCACGCGCCAGGCCCTGTACCTGTGCGCGCAGGTGCTGGCCGACGCGCACGGTCCCATCCTGATGGAAGACCCCGGCTATTTCGGCGCGCGCAAGGCGTTCGAGATGGCGCAATTGCAGGTGATTCCAGTACCCGTCGATGCGCATGGCTTGTCCATCGAGCACCTGCGCGCGGACCGCAGCGGCGCCAACACGATTTACGTCACGCCGTCGCATCAATACCCGACGGGCGCCACCCTGGCACTCGAGCGCCGGCTGGCCCTGACTGCCTGGGCTGCGGAACGCCAGGGCTGGATCATCGAGGATGATTACGACAGCCAGTTTCACTACGCGGGCTTGCCAACGGCGTGCGTGCAGGGGCTGGACACGCAGCAGCGCACGATTTACCTGGGTACCTTCGCCAAGTCGCTGTATCCGGGCCTGCGCATCGGCTACATGGTGCTGCCGCCCGCGCTGGTCAAGCCGATGACCCATGCGCGCAGCATTCTCGATGGCCACACGCCGCAGCTGGACCAGCTGACACTGGCCCGTTTCATCGCCGATGGCCATTTCGCGGCCCATGTGCGCGCCATGCGCAAGGTCTACGCCGTGCGTCGCGATGCGATGGCGCAGGCCGTGCAGCGGCACTTGCCGCACGTGGTGGCGGCGCAGCTGCCGCCGGGCGGTTTGCAGATGCCGTGTCTGCTGCACGAGGGCAGGGACGAGCTGGAGACGATACGCCTGGCGGCGCAGGCGGGCATTGTGCTGCCGGGCCTGAGCCGGCTGTATGCAACGCCGCCCGCGCGGGGCGGCTGGCTGCTGGGCTTTGCCGCACTCACGCCGCACGAGATCGACAGCGGCATCGTCCGCCTGGCCCGCGCGCTGGGGTAAGTATTCAAGTGGTCTGTTATGTATGCGTAAAGTGGCCTGTCTGAGCAGTCCATGCAAACGCTAAGATGCCCTTTTTGAACATCAGGCAAGGGCACACGCATGCACACAAGCTCCACATCATCGGCCGCAACCGGCAACAGGCGCCAGGCGCGCTGGCGCGACCTGGCATCCCCCGCCATGGCCGCCTTCATCTCCGTCCTCGTCAACTATGGCGGCACCTTCGTGCTGGTGTTCCAGGCAGCCCAGCTTGCCCAGCTGAGCGCGGCGCAGACGGCATCCTGGGTCTGGTCGCTGAGCATCGGCGTGGGCGTGACGGGCATCTGGCTCAGCTACCGCTACCGCGCGCCCATCATCACGGCCTGGTCCACGCCCGGCGTGGCCTTCCTGGCCACCGTCATGCCGCACACGCCGTATGCCGAGGTGATCGGCGCCTACATGATCTCCGCCATCGCCTTTATTGTGCTGGGCATGTCCGGCGCCTTCGAGCGCCTGGTGCGCTTGATTCCTGGCGGCATCGCTGCCGGCTTGCTGGCCGGTATCCTGCTGCAGTTTGGCGTGAATGCGTTTGGCGGCGCCAGCGCCGACCCGCTGCTGGTGGTGGTGTTGCTGCTGTCGTATGCCGTGCTGCGCCGTTTCACGGCACGCTTTGCCGTCGTCGGCATCATGCTGATCGGCCTGGTCCTGCTGCTGGCGCAGGGACGCATCGATGCGCAAGGCATAGCACTGGCCCTGGCCGCGCCCGTGTTCGAGATGCCGCGCTTTTCCGTGGCGTCCCTGCTGGGCGTGGCGCTGCCCCTGTTCCTGATCACCCTGACGGGGCAGTACATGCCCGGCATGCTGGTGCTGCGCAATGACGGCTACCAGGTCAGCGCCAATCCCATCCTGACGGTGACGGGCCTCGGTTCGCTGCTCATGGCGCCATTCGGCGCGCACGCCTTCAACGTGGCCGCCATCACGGCCGCCATCTGCACGGGCAAGGATGCGCATGCGGATCCGTCGAAGCGCTATGTCGCGGGGCTCGCTTGCGGCGTGCTGTACATCCTGGTGGGCATTTTCGGCGTCACCCTGGCCAGCCTGTTCATGGTCTTGCCGCGCAGCTTCATCACGGCGCTGGCGGGCCTGGCCCTGCTGGGCGCCATCGGCAACAGCCTGGCGCAGGCGATGGCGGACGTGCGCATGCGCGAAACGGCCTTGATTACTTTCCTGGCGACGGCCGCGAATGTGACCCTGCTGGGCGTGGGCGGCGCCCTGTGGGGGCTGGCTGCCGGACTGGTGGCGCATGGCCTGATGCATGGCAGGCGCAAGGCCGCATAGCAAGATAGGTTACCCGTTTTGTCAGCCGGCGCATACAATTGCTGCGCCCGTGCCCGTTGGCACCGTATTCCGACTTGAGCCGAACGATGCCCGAGATCACTTCCCTGGCGCAGTATCTGCTGGCGATCACGCCCGCCTTCCTCGTTGGCGGCGCCTTGCTGCTGGTGTTGCCACGTACTGTGCCACGCTCGGTGCCGCTGCTGCGCGTGCTCGTGCACATTTTATTTTTCGTGCTGGCGCGCGATGCGATCACGGCGCACGGCTATTGGCAGGTGGCGGCGGGCGGCTTGCGTTTCACGGCGCCGCCGCTGGTCTTGCTGGCGCTGGGCGCCATGTCGCTGGGGCTGGTGGTCAGCACGTGCTGGCTGGAAAGCGAGGCGCGCCGACAGATCCACTGGTTCGGCATGCGGCCAGCCCTGTCCGTGCTGCTGGGCGTGGCGGGCGCCGCCCTGATCATCGCGCTGGCGACGGGCTTGAAAGCCGTGTTTGACTTGCCCTCGCTGGCGCCCGTCCCGCCATCCGCGCTGCCCTTGCTGCTGGGTTTTGCGCTGGCGGCCAATTGTTATGAGGAATTGCTGTTTCGCGGCTTGCTGCAGCAGCAATTGCGCGCCTGGCTGCCGGCCTGGCGCGCGGCGCTGGTGTCGGGCCTGCTGTTCGGCCTGTGCCACGCCTTCCTCGCCACCACCGTCACGCAGGTGGGCGCGCCCATCCTCGTGTTTACCGTGATCGAAGGCGTGGTGGCGGGGCTGGTATATTGCCGTGCCGGCCTGCTGGGCGCGTCCCTGGCGCATGGGCTGGCGATTTTTGCGCTGGCCGCCGGCTGGGTGTGAATGTTTACTATTTATGAAGAGTGAGAAAGCGATGCCTGTCAGTTCCTACCTGAATACCCGCCCCGTCGTGGGCGAGCGCGTCTACCTGCATGACACGGCGCAAGTGATCGGCGATGTGCAGATCGGCGACGACTGCTCCATCTGGTGCAACAGCGTGCTGCGCGGCGACGTTAACCGCATCGTCATCGGCGAAGGCAGCAATATCCAGGACTTTTCCATGGGCCACGTGTCGCACAGGAATGCGGCCAAGCCCGATGGTTCACCGCTGACCATCGGCAACTACGTGACCATCGGCCACTCCGTGATCTTGCACGGCTGCACCATCGGCGACGAGTGCCTGATCGGCATGGGCAGCATCGTCATGGATGACGTGGTGGTGGAAAAGCACGTGATGCTGGGTGCGGGCAGCCTGGTATCGCCGGGCAAGGTGCTGGAAAGCGGCCATCTGTACGTGGGCCGGCCCGCCGCCAAGGTGCGCGCGCTCACCGAAGCCGAGATCGCCTACCTGCGCTATTCGGCCGAGCATTACGTGCGCGTCAAAAACAATTACCTGGCCGGTGGCGACGGCGCCTGAGCGCTAGCGGTATCAATGCGGCGCAGTTCCGGCCGCGGCGCCAGGTCTTGCGGCAGGCGCAAGGCTGACACGAGGCCCAGACGCCGCAAGAGCAGCAGTACCCACCAGCCCGGGTCCCATTCTCCCGGCAGCAGGCCCAGCCTGGCCGAGCCCGGGTACGCGTGATGGTTGTTGTGCCAGCATTCGCCCATGGTCAGCAGCGATGTCAGGCGGATATTCCGGCCCTGCACGGCGGCGCCGTCGACATGAAAGTGCATCTGGCCATGGTTGTGGGCGAAGTAGCCGATCAGCCAGTGACCGAGCACGCCGGCGCTGACCCGCGCGCAGACGCCCCAGCAGACCAGGCCCCAGCCGCCCCAGGCGTAGAACAGCACGGCCCACGGCAGTTGCTGCAGCATCCAGGTTCTTTCCAGAAAACGATAGAAGCGGTCGTGCGCGATGCGCGGCTCGATGGCGATGTGCGGCGGGTGGTCGAGGTCAAGGCGGCAGAACAATTGCCACCAGGCATCGTTCCAGAAGCCGGCGCCGTGGCGCAGATACGGGTGGCAATCGGGCAGGCGCTGCGCATAGTCGCGCAGTTCGTGCTGGCGCAGCAGGCCCAGCGGGCCGCTGAGGCCCACCAGCATGCCCAGGTACACGAGTACATATGCCAGCCATTGCGGGCATTCAAAGCTGTCGTGGATCAGCTTGCGGTGGCTGCCCAGCGAATGGCCGAACAGCAGGACGATGGCCGTGCCGCTCACAAACAGCAGCAAGCCGGTCCAGCTGAAGCAGAGCAGGGCGCCCGTCACGGCGCCGGCCAGCATGGCTATCAGCCACAGCGCTTGCAAAGGCGCAAAGCGTACTGAACCTTTCAGCACGCTGTCGGCGTAGGTGGCGCGGGCGCGGTGGCTGGCCAGGCTGGCTGCGGACATCAACCCTTGGGGGCTGACGACGGTTGCGTGTACTTGTCGAAGTTGGTGATGTAGTCGTTGAAGTTGTCGGTCAGCATGCGCTTGTACTGTTCCGTGAAGAACGCCACGGCGCCTTCCTTCTCTTCCTGCATCTTGGCCACGTCATTGCTCTTGCTGGCGACGAGGAAGGCGTTGAAGCGTGCGGCCGCGTACAGCAGCGAGGTGGCGACTTCATTGCCGCCGCTGTGCATGCATTGTTCATTGGCCAGGGCGATGACCTGGTCGGCGCGTTCCCAGAATTCCGGGCCCGGTGCTGGTTTGGTGGTTGGTGTGCTCATAGAAATCCCTCATGAAAGTGCGCGCCAGTCTACACAGGGGGCCGCGGACTGTCCAGCCGCGCGGCCGCCAGTCAGGGCGTTTGCAGGATCTGTCCGAGCAGCACGGCCAGCGGCTGGCGGATATCGAGCACGATGCCGGCCTCGTCCGCCTGCAGCGGTTGCAGCGTGGCCAGCTGGCTGTCGAGCAGGCTGGCCGGCATGAAATGGCCGGGGCGCTGCAAACGGGTTTCCAGCACGGCGCGCGGGCCATCCAGGTGGACAAAGCGCAGGGCCGGGTCGCCCTCGCGCAGCACGTCGCGGTAGGCGCGCTTCAGGGCCGAGCAGGAAACGACGAGGCCGTCGCCTTGCGCGCTGGCCGTGGCGATGCGCTCGCGCAGGGCGGCCAGCCAGCCGGCACGGTCGGCGTCGTCGAGCGGGATGCCGGCCGCCATCTTGGCCACGTTTTCCGGGGAGTGCACGTCGTCGCCTTCCACATACGGCACGCCCAGTGCGCTGGCCAGCAGGCTGCCGACGGCGCTCTTGCCGCAGCCGGACACGCCCATCACGACCCAGCGGGCGGGCGCGCCTGTCCTCATGGGGCCGAGACGATGACGGTGACGCGGCGGTTTTCCGCCTTGCCGGCCTTGCTGGCGTTCGAGGCGACCGGCTTGCTCATGCCCAGGCCCTTGACGGTGATATTGCCGCGTGGAATGCCGGCCACGCCCATCGCGTCGGCCACCACGTTGGCGCGCGCCAGCGACAGCTTGTTGTTCAGCACTTCGGCACCTTCGTTGTCCGTATGGCCTTCCACGCGCATGTGAGTGATGCCCACTTTCAGCAGGGCGGCGCTGATTTTCTGGATGGCGGCCCGGCTCGGCGCCGTCAGGCTGGAAGCGCCGAAATCGAACAGCAGCTTGTCGGTAAAGCTCAGCTCCCAGCCTTCTTCGGTCTGGTTGAAGCCTTGCTCCTTCAAGGTGGCCACTTGCTCGGCATTGAACAGCGGTTTTTTCTCTGGCGTGCTCTGGCAGGCGGCCAGCAGGCCCAGCATGAACAAGCCGAGGAAGACGCGGCGTAATTGCTTGTAGATGGATTGCATGGTATTGCTCCTTGATTCAGGGGTGGGTATGGGGTTGCGGCAGGCGCGCCACCTGGCGCGTGCCGCGCTGCGCCTGCTTGGCGCGGTACATGGCTTCGTCCGCCGCGCCGACCAGCGAAACGGCGTCGATGGCGTGATCGGGGAAGACGGCCACGCCGATGGTCAGCGAGCTGACGATGCTATTGCCGGTGGGCAGCTCAATGGCTTGCGCCATGGCGGCGATGATGTTGTCGGCGATGTGCATGGCGTCGCTGCTGTTGCGCAGCGGCTTGAGCAGGATGGCGAATTCGTCGCCGCCCAGGCGCGCCACCAGGTCGCCCTCGCGCAATTGCTGCTTGATGCGCGCGGCGATCGTCACCAGCACGCGGTCGCCCGAGGCATGGCCGAAGGTGTCGTTAATATATTTGAAACGGTCGCTGTCGAGGAACAGTACGGCCACCTTGCCATTGCCGACCCGCGCTTCGAGGATGGCGCGTTCCAGCTCCGCTTCCATGAAGGCGCGGTTAGACAGGCCCGTCAGACTGTCGTGGTTGGCGCGGTGCGACAGCGAGGCGTTTTCCTTTTGCAGATGGCTTTGCCATGCTTCCAGTTCGTCGAGCAGGGCGTTGAAGTCGTCATTGATCTGGTTCAGTTCGGCAATATTGGCCGGCGGCACGCGCAGTTCGAACGAGCGGTCGCGCCGCACGCGGTGGGCCGTTTCCGCCAGGTGGCGCAGGGGCGACGTGATCTCCGTTTCCATGCTGCGCGACAGGCGCACGGCGACGACGAGGCTGAGCACCAGGCAGGCGAGCAGGCAGGTCAGGCCGCTGAGCAGGAAGGGCAGCAGGCTGCGGCTGTGCGGCACCAGCTTGATGCTGCCGATGGCCTGTTCGTTGCGCGTGATGGGGAAGGTCAGCGAATCGGGCAGCATCCAGCCCGTCAGCGCGCGTTCGATATAGTAGCGCGTGCCGTGTTCGCCCCGTTCCCAGCGGGCCAGCACGTTGCCGGCCGTGTCGCTCACCTGCGCCTGGTCGATGTCTTCATTGACGCCGATCAAGGCCAGCGCTTCCTTGGCGGCCATGGAATCGCCAAAGACGACGGCCCCTTCCACCGTGTAGCTCATCGAGCGGGCCACCAGGCGCAGGTTCTGGTCCGAATACACGCGCAGGGCCAGCAGCGCCACGGCTGTCAGGGTCAGTCCGGCAGCCAGCACGGCGATCAGCGACACGCTCAGGTGGGCGCGCCGCAGCACGCTGTCGAGCGTCGGGCGGGGCCGGCGGGCAGGCTTGTTGCTCATCCGGGCGCTCATGGCGGCGGTCCCTTGCGACGTGCAATTTGCAAGGCGTTCGGATGCACGCGCAGGCCGCTGCGGGCGATGGCGTCGAGGTTGACGTCAAAACCGATCTGCGCCTCGGCGAGGCGCAGGCAGAACATGGTGCCCACGGCGCAGGACGTGCCGGGTTCGGCCACCGATAAAATCGGCTTGCCGATGATCTGCGCCAGCAGATGCTCGCGTTCGCTCTCGGGCAGGCTGCCCAGGTAGACGACGTCGCATTCGCTGACAGCGGCGGCTGCCGCCGGAATTTTCACGCGGATGCGCTGGCCCAGGCTGGAAGCGGGCGTGTCGACGATGGCCGCGCCGTAACGGGGCGCACCGAGCATGCAGACGCGCACTTCCTGGCGCGCCACGGGCCAGCGCACATAGCTGATGATGCCAAACAGGACCTGGGCCACCTCGGCGGGACGCCTGGCGTCCGTCGCCGCGACCGTTTGCGCCCACGCGCACGGGGCCAGCGCCGTGCAGGCCAGCAATGATGCCAGCAGCGAGGCCAGCAGCACGACGAGCAGGGCGGGCGGCGCGGAGCGCTGCCGGTGGCGAGGGAAGGAGGGCACGGCGTCGGTGTCTTTATGCAGGTCGGGTTGCTATTCAACTAGTTACTCAGCAACACAGACTCTACGGAAGTCCTTGTTGAAAGTAAATCACGGCGCTACGCCATAAACCTTGCATTATAAACACGAATGTGAAAACTTGCATTCTTTACCATGAGAATTACTTGTCAACACTGCCGTGGCACGCCAAAGTGTTGCTATTCTTCCAGTGTCGCTTCCAGCAAGTCGATTTCGCGCAGCAGGCGCAAATGGATGGTGTCGTCCAGTTCGCCCGAGATGCGGCGGCGGAACAGTTCATCCCGCTCCGCATTCAGCGCTTCCAGGCGCAGCGCCCGTTCGGCCTTGGCCAGTTCCTGCAACCGCATCGCTTCGTCGTTGCTGCTTTCGCCATACGCGAGGCGGCGCCGGTAGGCTTCGATCAGGCGGTTGGCCGCCTCCGTGACGACTTGCTGCTTGTCATTTTTGTCGATGCCTTCACACACTTTTTCGAGCCGCGCGATGGCCGCTTCGGCGGCAGCGGCACGGGCATTGCGCTCTTCCGTCGAACGGCGCGCGGGCGGCGCGAACACGAGGCCCTTGGTCAGCAAGGGCAAGGTGACGCTGGCCAGCAGCAGCGACAATAAGATCACGCCCATGGCCAGGAAGATGACGAGGTCGCGCGCGGGAAAGCGCGTGCCGTCGGGCAAGAACAAGGGCAGGGTCAGAATGCCGGCCAGAGTCAGCGCACCGCGCACGCCCGCGAACGACGCCACCAGCAGCAGGCGCAGGCTGGGGCGCGCCAGCAGCGCCGCGTCCTTCGGTTCGCCCGCCATTTTCTTGTGGTGCTTGAACAGGGTCAGTTTCATGGAAATGAAGACCCAGAGGAAGCGCATGAAGGTCAGTCCCACCGTGATGGCGATGACGAACAGCGGCAGTTTCCAGGCGCTGCCGGCGCCGATTTCGGCGGAGGCGGCCGGCAAACCGGCAACGGTGGTGGGCAGCTGCGCGCCCAGCATGACGAAGATCACGCCATTCAAGACCAGTTGCACGGTATCCCACACGGCCTTGCGCTGGGTGCGCGTGGCGGCCAGCGGACGGCCGATCAGGTCGGCGTAATGCATGGACACGCCCGCCGTGGCGGCGGCCAGGATGCCGGAACCGTGGATTTGCTCGGCGCCCAGGTAGGCGGCGAACGGGATCAGGATGCTGATGAGGATTTGCAGGCCCGGCTCTTCGCCGACCTTGCTCACCAGCCATTTATTCGCCAGTCCCACGCCCCACGAGATGGCCAGGCCGATGAGGATGCCGCCGCCCGCTTCCTGCAGGAAACTCAGCGAGGCGGCGCCGATGGAAAAGCCGCCCGTCATCATGGCGCCCACGGCAAACGTGAAGCAGACGAGGCCCGACGCGTCATTCAGCAGCGATTCGCCTTCCAGTATGTGCATCAGGCGCGGCGGGATCGGGTTGCCGGCGGCGATCGCCGACACGGCCACGGGGTCCGTCGGCGAGAGGATGGCGCCCAGCGCGAAGGCGACGGCCAGCGGCACGCTGGGGATCAGCCAGTCGATGAAAAAGCCCATGCCCAGCACGGTAAACAGCACCAGGCCGATGGCCAGCATCAGGATCGAACGGGCGTCGGAAAAGAAGGCGCCCTTGGGGATGCGCCAGCCATCGAGAAACAGCAGTGGCGGGATGAAGAGCAGGAAGAAAATGTCGGGATCGAGCGGCACTTGCACGCCAAACACGGCCAATCCCGTGCCGCCGGCGATCTGGATCAAGGGCAGCGGCAGCTTGACCCAGCGCGATCTGGCGAGAAAGCCGCACAGGACGACGGTCAGAACGAGGATGAGGATGATGGTAACGGTATGCATGAGGGAGCGGCGGCGTGCTGAAACGCTGATTATAAGGCGCGGCCCGCCTGTAGGCACCGCCTGCGTGTCATTGCGTACATACAACAAGTCACAATCGCGGTAAGATTGTCACTGTGGCCCTGCTACCGCCGCCGTTGGCCGGCGGCTGGCCGCCTTGCTTGATATCTTTGCTTTCACCCTGGCCTTTACTTTTCACTGGTTCCTGTTTTGCTCAAGAAAATCTTCACCGGACTGCTGCTGTCGCTGGCATTGCTCATCGTGGCGGCCCTGGCCGCGTATCTGTATTACTGGCGCCCCGCGCTGGCGCCCATCGATCCGCCTGCCGCCACGGCATTTTCCCCGCAAGTGGTGGAACGGGGCCGCATCCTGGCCGGCATGGGCAATTGCGCCGCCTGCCATACGGCCAAGGGCGGCGCCGATTACGCGGGCGGCCACGGCCTGGCCACGCCGTTCGGCACGATTTACGCGACGAATATCACGCCCGACAGGCAAACGGGCATCGGCCGCTGGTCGCTGGCCGCCTTCCAGCGGGCCATGCGCGAAGGCGTGGGCCGCGATGGCGCGCATTTGTATCCTGTCTTTCCGTACACCCATTTCAACCTCGTCTCGGATACGGACCTGACGGCCTTGTACGCGTATGTCATGACGCGCCCGCCCGTGTATGCGGTGGCGCCCGCCAACAGCGTGCCGTTTCCCCTGAACCTGCGCCCCTTGCAGGCGGGCTGGAAGCTGCTGTTTTTCAAGCCAGCGACTTTCCAGCTTGATCCTGCACAAGGACTGGACTGGAACCGGGGCCGCTATCTGGCCGAAGGCCTGGCCCATTGCGCCGCCTGCCACACGCCGCGCAATGCGCTGGGCGCCGAGCTTGCCGGTTCGTCCTATCTGGGCGCGCCCATCGACCACTGGTATGCGCCGGCCTTGACCAGCGCCAACACGGCACCCTTGCCATGGACGCAAGACGAGCTGTACGCCTTCCTGCGCACGGGGGCGACGGCCCTGCACGGCGTGGCGGCAGGCCCCATGTCGGCCGTCGTGCATGAAGGCATGGGCGCCTCGCCCGACAGCGATATCCGCGCGCTGGCAACGTATTTTGCCGGCGTGGCCGGGGCAGAGCAACGCCAGGTGGATACCGATACCGTGGTAAAGGCCGGCATCGCCCGCTCGCAGAGGGTCAGCCTGGTCGACAATGACCGTGGCGCCAGCCTGTACGTGGCCGCCTGCGCGTCGTGCCATTCGAACAGCGACGGCCGACCCGCGGCCCTGCGCCCGGAATTGAGCCTGAACAGCGCCGTCAGCGCCCCCGATCCCGCCAACCTGATCCAGGTGATATTGCACGGCATTAGCAAGGATGCTGCCATGCCCGGCGTGCTGATGCCCGGCTTTGCCGCCTCGCTGACGGACAACGACGTGGCCCAGCTGGCCGCCTATCTGCGCCGCAGCCGCAGCCACCAGCCGGCCTGGACGAACCTGGAAGCGGCCGTGGGGCGCGCGCGCGCCGGCAAGTAATTCTTGAAAGTTTCTTAAATATCTATGTATAACATTATCGTGAATGGCCAACCCTTCGGCACCGAGGCCGACGCCGAGACGCCCCTGCTGTGGGTGCTGCGCGACGAAGTCCGGTTAAAAGGCACGAAGTTTGGCTGCGGCATCGGCATGTGCGGCGCCTGCACCGTGCACGTGGATGGCCGCGCCATGCGCTCCTGCATCACGCCGATTGCCGCCGTGGCCGGCTGCGCCATCACCACCATCGAAGGCCTCTCGCCAGACGGCACGCACCCGCTCCAGCGGGCGTGGCTCGCCACGCAGGCGCCCCAGTGCGGCTATTGCCAGTCGGGCCAGATCATGCAGGCCGCCACCCTGTTGAAAGACTATCCCCAGCCGACGGATGCGAATATCGATGCCGTCATGAGCGGCAACCTGTGCCGCTGCATGGCATATGTGCGCATCCGCAAGGCAATCAAGCTGGCGGCCGGCATGTCGGAGGCGCCCGGTGTTTAAGTTGCCAAAAGAAACTACCAGTGCCCGTCCCAGCCCGCTGAGCCGGCGCGGTTTCCTGATCGCCGCCGCCGGCACGGGTTTTACCCTGGCCTTCTTGCGCGCCGACAGCTCCTTGGCCGCCGGCAAGGCGGCGCCCGTGCCGCCAAAACAAGGCATTGCACCCGTGTTCGATCCCGGCATCTGGTTCCAGATCGGCCGCGACGGCATCGTCACCGTCAACATCGCCAAGGCGGAAATGGGCCAGCACATCGGCACGGCCCTGGCGCGCATCGTCGCCGAGGAGCTGGAAGCGGACTGGAGCAAGGTGCGCCTGCATTACGTGGACACGGACCCGAAGTGGGGTTTGATGGTGACGGGCGGCAGCTGGTCCGTCTGGCAGAATTTCGACCCGCTCAGCCGTGCCGGCGCGGCCGGGCGCCTCGCGCTCGTCGAGGAAGGCGCGCGCCTGCTGCGCGTGCCAGCGTCCGCCTGCCACGCCAGACTGGGCGTCGTGCATGGCCGGGGGCGCTCGATCAGCTATGGCGACATCGTGCGCCGTGGCAAGCTGGCGCGCCAGTATACGCCCGAGCAATTGAAGGCCATCGTGCTGAAAACGCCGCAGCAGCGCAGCCTGATCGGCCAGCAGGTGCAGGCGCTGGACATCCCCGCGAAGATCAATGGCACGGCCGTGTACGGCATCGATGCGGAAGTCGAGGGCATGCTGTTTGCGCGCCCGAAGATCCCGCCCACGCGCTATGGCTCAAAAGTGGTGTCCATCGATGATACGGCCGCGAAAAAGGTCAAGGGCTACCTGCGTTCGTTCGCCTTGCAGGACCCCAGCGGCACGGTGCCCGGCTGGGTCATGGTGGTGGCTGAAACGTATGCGGCCGCCATGCGCGCGGCCGAGCTGGTGCAAGTGAAATGGCGGGCCGGCGCGGCGGCCCACTTGGCGGAGCAGGATATCCTCAACTATGGGACCAAGCAGCTGGCCGATGCGAGCCTGGGCGCCCGCGTGGTCGATGATGATGGCGTGGAGCAAGCGTTCCGCGATGCCAGCCTGCAGCTGGAACGCCACTACACGACCAGCACCGTGCTGCATTTCCAGCTGGAGCCCGTGAATGCCGTGGCGCAGGAAATCGACGGCGTCTGGCACATTCATGCGGGCAACCAGTGGCAATCCCTGATCCTGCCCGAGCTGGCGCAAGCGTTGAAGGTGCCCGAGAGCAATGTCATGCTGCACACCTATCTGCTTGGTGGCGGCTTCGGGCGGCGCCTGAATGGCGATTATTGCGTGCCGGCCGCGCTGGCCGCGCAAGCCGTGGGGCGCCCCGTCAAGATGATTTGCACGCGGGCCGACGATGCCCGTTTCGATTCGCCCCGTTCACCATCCGTGCAGCATGTACGCATGGCCTTCGACGACGCCGGCAAGGTGTCGGCGATGGTGCACGAAGCGAGCGCGGGCTGGCCCACGCAAGCCATGATTCCCGCCTTCCTGGCCAAGGATAAGCAGGGCCATCCGTATGACCCGTTCGCCATCGCCGGCGCCGACCACTGGTACACGGTAGGCGCGCAGCGTGTGCGGGCCGTGTCGAACGATCTGGCCAACAGCAGTTTCCGCCCCGGCTGGCTGCGCTCCGTGGGGCCCGGCTGGACGAATTGGGCCGTGGAAAGTTTCATGGATGAGGCGGCGCAGGCGGCCAAGGTCGATCCGCTGGCGTTCCGTTTGTCCTTGCTGCAGGGCACGGGACGCAACGCGGGCAGCGCGCCGAATGCCGTCGGCGGCGCCGCGCGCCTGGCCCACGTGCTGCAGCGGGTGGCGGACAAGGCAGGCTGGGGTAAGGCCATGCCGCCCGACACGGGCCTGGGCATCGCCGCCACGTTCGGCCAGGAACGCGACATGCCCACCTGGACGGCCTGCGTCGCGCGGGTCAAGGTGGACCGCAGCACTTGCATGGTGAAAGTCGAAAAATTGTTCATGGTGATCGACGCGGGCAGCATCGTCGACCCCGATGGCGCACTGGCGCAGGCGGAAGGGGGCGCCTTGTGGGGCGTGAGCATGGCCTTGCATGAAGGCACGGCCTTCCTGAATGGCGAAGTGAAGGACACCAACCTGAATACCTACACGCCCCTGCGCATGGCCGACGTGCCCGAGCTCGACATCGAATTCGTTGCCAGCGCGGCAACTTCGACGGGCATGGGGGAACCGCCCACGACGGCCGTGGCGCCCGCCATTGGCAACGCCATCTTTGCCGCCGTGGCCTCGCGCGTGCGGCATTTGCCGATCCGCCCGGAAGCCGTGCTGAAGGGGCTGGACCGGCACGGCGCCGTGTAGTCTTGCCATCCTGCTTTCCTGGCGGCGGTGCGCGAACGGCTGCGCAGGAATGGCTGCGGGCTGCTACACTGAGGTTAGCCGCCCCGGGTATGCAAGCTGTGCCCGTTCCGGCAAGATCAGCGTAAAATCAGCGCACAGCCCGACTTCAGCTTTAGCTTGATCCCAGCTCGATTGCGGAGGCAACCATGCAAGAACAATTTGTCAGCATTACGGCCGATGAACTTCAACTGGATGGCGTGCTTGAAATGCCCGAGCGGCCGGTCGGTATCGTCCTGTTTGCCCACGGCGCAGGCGCCGACAGCGACTACCTGGGCGCCTCCAGCCACGCCACTTCCCAGGATTTCTTGCGAGCGGGCATCGCCACCCTGCGTTTCGACCAAGGCGGCGTCGGGCCTGGCGGCGGCAGCAATGGCCATGCGTATTTCGTGCGCAGCGATATCGTGCTGCTGGCGCGCCAGCTGGAAAAAGCCCTGGGCTGGCTGCAGATGGACGCGTCCACGCGGCGCTTGCCCTGCGGCTTGTATGGCTATGGCACCAGCGCGGCCGTCGTGATGCAGCTGGCGGCCTGGCGCAGCGCGGAAATCGCCGCGCTGGCCGTGTGCGATGGCCAGGTGGAAATGGCGGGCAAGGCGGCGCTGGAAAATGTGCGCGTGCCATCGTTGCTGATCGTGGGCGGTCGCGATCCCGACGTGGCTGGCCTGAACCGCATGGCGTTCGCCACCTTGCGCTGCGACAAACAACTGGAACAGATCGCCGCACCCGGCGGCCCCGACACGCGCCACCAGGCGGCCTTGCTGGCCACGGACTGGTACACGCGCCATTTCAACGGGCATACCAGCACGTCGCAGTAGCGTGGCAGATCAGGCGGCGCGCAAGTTCTTCGCATGGAAGCGCACATGCTCTTCCATGAAGCTGGCGATGAAGTAATAGCCGTGGTCATAGCCGGCATGGCGGCGCAGCTGCAGAGGCTGGCCGGCGTCGCGGCACGCCGCTTCGAAGACGTCGGGGTACAGTTGCTCGGGCAGGAATTTGTCGGCCAGGCCCTGGTCGATCAAGATGCCTTCGGGAAATGATGCTGGCTGGCCCTGCCGGCCGCGCATCAGCGCGCTGGCGTCGTACTGCAGCCAGCTGGCTGCATCGCTGCCCAGGTAGCCCGTAAACGCCTTCTTGCCCCACGGACATTGACTCGGTGCGGCGATGGGGGCAAAGGCCGAGACGGAGCGGAACAGTTCCGGGTTGCGCAAGGCCAGCACCAGTGCGCCATGGCCGCCCATCGAGTGGCCGAAGATGCCCGTGCGTTGCGCATCGATGGCCAGTTCCTGTTCCAGCAGGGCGCGCAATTCCAGGATGTAGCTGTACATGCGGTAATGGCTGCTCCACGGCGCCTCGGTGGCGTCCACGTAAAAGCCCGCGCCCACGCCGAAATCCCAGGATTCGCTCTCGCCCGCGATGTTCGCGCCACGGGGGCTGGTATCGGGAGCGATCAGGATCAGTCCTTCTTCTGCCGCCACGCGCTGCGCGCCGGCCTTGATCATGAAGGTTTCTTCCGTGCAGGTCAGGCCGGCAAGGTAAAACAGGGCGGGGCGCTTGGTGCTGACCGTGGCGCCTGGCGCCGTGTCGGGAATGAAGGCCGAGAAACGCATGGGCAAGCCGATGGCTTGCGCGTCGTGGCGATAAAAGCGTTGTACGCCGCCAAAACAGGCGTGTTCACTCAACAGTTCCAGCATGAATTCTCCTCGTTAATCTCACAGTATAGCCAGAGTGGCAGGCGGCTGGAATAGCAGAGCGGCAAGCACGCGTCACCACTTGCAGCCGCTGTCGCCCGTCGCGCCTTTCAGCAGGAAGGGCAGCTTGGCCAGGCCGGCGAATTCCACATTGCCCAGCCGCGGCTTGTAATCGTTGTCGCACTTGGGCCGCGCGGCGCTGGCGATGGCTTGCGCCGTCCTGTCGCTGGACGTCAGTGCTGGCCCGGTGATGGATGGGCCAGTCTGGCGTGCCGCTTCCCTGGCCTGGCGTTTCAAGGCGTCAAGGTCGAGCGCAGCGGGAGGCGGCAATGCGGCTGCCACGTCGCCAGCGGCAGCAGGTGCGGGCATTGCTGCGGACACCGGCGCGGGCGTGATGGCTACCGTATGCCGGGGCCGTGCCTGGCTTTTTGAGATTGCTGGCGGCAGGGGGTGCGCGGGCGGCGTCACGGGGGCCAGCAACAGCAGTTGGGTGTTGCGCTGTGGCAGCAACGGTGGTGCCGGCAGGTGGTTTGAACGCAGCACTTGCCATAGCAGCACATGCAGCAGCACGGCGATGCCGGCACTGGCCAGCATGCGTGCCGATTCCCGTGGCAGCGGCGGGGACGGCATCAATCGAGCATGGCCGCGACCAGCGGCAGGATGTCCTGTGCCGGCGCTTCGGTCTTGAATGCCAGCAAATGGTCGGCGCGCGTCTTGCCCAGGTTGATGGCGGCCACGGGCTTGCCCGTTTCGGCCGCCATGCGGCACAGGCGAAAGCTCGAATACACCATGACGGATGAACCCACCACCAGCAGGGCGCCAGCTGCCATCATCTTGCGCTCGGCTTCGGCCGCGCAGGCGGCGGGCACGCCATCGCCGAAAAACACCACGTCAGGCTGCAGGGTGCCGCCGCAGCGGGGGCAGGCGGGCACGTGGAAGGTGGCCAGCTGCATTGGTTCCAGCAAGGCATCGCCATCGGGCGCCGGCGTGGCCGTGGCGCCCAGCAGCTGCGGATTGTCGCGTTCGAGCTGATCCTGGATCAGGCGGCGCGTATGGCGGGTATGGCAATCGAGGCACACGACGCCATGTATGCTGCCGTGCAACTCCGTGACGGCCGCGCTGCCCGCTTGCTGATGCAGGCCATCCACGTTTTGCGTGACCAGGCCGCCTATTCTCCGGCGCTGCGCCAGTTGCGCGATGGCCAGGTGACCGGGATTCGGCACGGCCCGCGCCAGGGTTGGCCAGCCCACCATGCTGCGCGCCCAGTAGCGGCGGCGCACGGCTTCCTGGCGGCGAAAATCGGGACCTTGCACGGGGGCGTTGCCGCGCCGCACGCCTTCCGTGTCGCGGTAATCGGGTATGCCGGACGCCGTGCTGATG
Source organism: Janthinobacterium sp. SUN128 (assembly GCF_030587275.1). Taxonomy (NCBI): domain Bacteria; kingdom Pseudomonadati; phylum Pseudomonadota; class Betaproteobacteria; order Burkholderiales; family Oxalobacteraceae; genus Janthinobacterium; species Janthinobacterium sp. SUN128. The sequence goes on from NZ_JAPWHY010000001.1 coordinate 705,069, forward strand.
CCGGCGCCCGTCAGCAGCAGTACGTCGGGATGGCGTAGCAGGAACTGCGCCAGCTGATCGAGGGCGTGGTGGCTGCTGGCTGGCTGCCGGCTGGCGAAGGAAAATTTTTGCATGATGCGCCATGCTAACCGAAAAGCAGGATGCCGTTGCAAGGGCGATATTTACTCCAGTTTCATGCCGAAACGCTGCAGCCGCGGCTGCCAATGTTCCTCGATATTGGCCGAGACGAGGATGCGCTCGGCCTTGCCGATCAGCAATGCACGGGGCACGAAGCCGAAATAGCGCGAGTCGGCGCTGTTGTCGCGGTTATCGCCCAGCATGAGGAAATGGTCGGCCGGCACCGTCACGGGGGCAAAGCTGCGCCGCGCGCCAGCGATTTGCGGCAAGACCTGGATGCGGTGCTGCTCGGTCTGGTTGCGTTCGCTGATGCGCTGGGCCGTCAACTGGCCCACGTGGGCGATGGTTTCCGGCGCCGTGTCGAGCGCCGTGTACTGGGCAGGCTGGCCATTGATGATCAGCTGCTCATTGCGCATTTCCACCGTGTCGCCGGGCAGGGCGATGATGCGCTTGATCAGGCGCGTGCCGTCTTTCGGCGAAGAAAAGGTGACGATGTCGCCCCGCTGCGGCTCGCCCAGGCGCTGCAGCACGATATCGGTGAGCGGCACTTTCAGGTTGAAGGCCAGGCGATTGACGAAGACCACGTCGCCTTCGAGCAGGTTGGGGCGCATGGACGCCGACGGTATCGGATTCCAGTCCGCCACGGCCGTGCGGAACACGCCGAACAGCAGGAGGAACATCAAAAATCCTTTGTTGGCGCGCATCCATGTGCTCATGTCGGCTCTTTCGCTGGGCTGTGCCCGTGATGGTGAAGGGAGGCGCCATTGCTGCTGGCGACCTATTCACGATGCACGGCGAGGCTGAAGCCAGTCTTAAATGGCGCCAATGCGGCCACCAATGCGCAGGTGAATGGCGGGGATGGCGTACCGCTGTTGCGTGCACGCATCACTACGCCGGCTTCAGCGATGCAGGCGCTTGTCGTGCATGCCATCCCACAGCTCACCGAGCGCCACCAGCGATGGTTTGCGTGTTGCGCCGTTCAAAGTACAGCAGGTCCGACCAGGCATCCTGGAAGCGCATGGCTTTTTCCGAGCGGCCATATTGGTGAAAACCGTTGCGCTGCATGACGGCGACGGAGCCCAGGTTTTGCGGCCGCGCCGTCGCTTCCAGGCGCCACAGTTCCAGTGTGCCGAACGCTTCTTCCAGCAGCAGGGCGACCACGCGCGTGGCGTAGCCGCGCCCGCCGAACCGTTCGCCGATGCGGTAGCCGAGCGTTGCCTTGTTGAAATAGGGGCGCGTGACGGCCGTCAGATTGACCCGGCCGATGATTTGCCCGTCCAGTTTTGCCAGGTACTGGTAAGCGAGGTCTTGCTGGCGCTCGCGCTGCGCCTGCTCGATGGCGGCGGCGATGGCTTCCGGGTGGTAGTAGGATGGCGCGCGCGCCGTGACCCAGTTTTCAAAATAAGTGCGGTTTTCCAGTTCGAAGGCCAGCAAAGCGGGAAGGTCGCTGCTGGCCGGCGGGTGTAGCTGAAGGCGGTCGAGGTCTGGCATGGGAGCGTGTCGGAAAGCGATGCGCCATTATAATCAGCTGGCGCATTTCGCCGCACATCTGAATTCATGAAGGAGCAGCATGCTGTCCCATATCTGCCTGGGAACCAACGACTTTCCCCGCGCCTACGCCTTCTACACGGCGCTGCTGGGAGAACTCGGTTTGATCGAGAAATTTCATGACCCCGTCAAGCCATGGGCAGGCTGGATGGCGCACGATGCGCCGCGTCCCTTGTTCGTGCTGACGGCGCCGCATGACGGCTTGCCGGCCGCGCCCGGCAATGGACAGATGACGGCCCTGCTGGCGGCCAGCCGCGCCCAGGTGGACCGCTGCCACCAGGCCGTGCTGGCTCTGGGCGCCGTGTGCGAAGGGCCGCCCGGCTTGCGCCCCCATTACCACGCCTATTACTATGGCGCCTACTTCCGCGACCTCGACGGCAACAAGCTGTGCGTCTGCTGCCACGCCGAGGAATAGTTCAGCGCTGGGCCCAGATATCTTCCTCTGTCCAGCCCAGCTCCGCAAAATCCTGCGCCCGCTCGTCCGCTTCGCCGGCGCAATAGAATTCGTCGAGCTGCGGCGGTGCGATGCGCGTGCCGGCCAGCATGGCGTGCACTTGCCCCCGGTGGTGGATCTGGTGCTGGAACAGATGCGCCAGCATGCGCTGGCGCGTGTCGACTTGCGGCGTGTCGCGCAGGATCGTCACGGGCCGCGCCAGGTCCGCGTCGCACAGCCTGCGGCAATGGGCGATCAGGCGCGCATCGGCTGCATGCTGTGCCGCCTGCAGCGTGGCGCAGTCGGTAAATGGCTCATCCTTTTCAAAGAAGACATAGCAGTCGGGATGGGGCGCTTCGCCGCGCAGCTCGCGTTCGAGCGCATCGAGGTAAAACCAGTCGCAGGTGAGGATGTGGTTCAGGGTGGACTGGATGGTGGGGAAAAAGCTGACGCGCGTGGCCTGGAATTCGGCCTGGCTCAGTTCGCCGCAGGCTTTCAGCAGGCGGTGGTTGGCCCAGGCGTTGTTGTACGCCTGGCTGGTGACGTACTGGGCCAGCAGATTGTTCATGATGTACCTTGCAAAGAGGGGGACCTGCGCGAGCGCCACTGTAGCACTTTGCGGCAGGTGGACCAAGCCGGCCACGCCCGCCGCACCGGCATGGCTGTCATCAAGTAAAATCGCGCAGCGGATGTCGCGATAGTGATGCATATAAGGCTGGAATAGCAATGGGTTGGATAGGAAAATTACTGAACGGCGGCGACGAAAAAAACAAGCTCGCGCCAGCCACGGCAGGGGCGGCACCCGAGATGGCACGGCAGCTAGCCACCATCACCGAAATCGATGCCATCTACTACCGCTGGCTGGCGGCCGCGGGTGCGACGCAGGCGACAAAGCAGGCCGAACAGCAGATGCTGGATGAATTGACGCGCCTGGCCAGTGAACCGGTCGCCGGCGCCGCGCTGGTGCCGCGCATTCCGGCCATCATTCCGCAGTTGATGCGTACCTTGCAAAATGAAAACATGAGCGCGGCCGAGCTGTCGCGCCAACTGGCCCAGGACGTGCTGCTGGTCGCCGAGGTCTACCGCGAAGCGAACCGGCCCCGCTACCATTCGCGCTACAACGCCAGCCCGTCGATCAACAACATGGAAGGCGCCATCATGCTGCTGGGGCAAAACGGCATGCGCATGCTGCTCGCCCGCGTCGCCTTCCGTCCCATCGTCAGCATGCAGAGCGGCGGCCTGACCATACGCACGGCGCCGCTGATCTGGCGCCAGTCCGAGAAATGCGCGCTGGCGGCCAACCTGGTCGCGCCGGCCATGCAGGCCAACGCCTTCGACGCCTATCTGGCGGGACTGATGGCCAATGTCGGCCTGGTGGTGGCGTTCCGGCTGATCGACCAGATGCATGCGCCTGATGCCTTTCCGCAATCGGACGCCTTCATTGCCCAGGTGTTTGCGCAAGCGCGCATCCTGTCGGTACGGATCGCCGAGTTATGGGAGTTTCCCGAGTCCGTGACCCGCGCGATCGGGCATGCCGGCGTCGATGCCCAAGCCGATGCCGATCCGCAGGCGCGAGCGCTGGCGCTGGGAGATCGCTTGAGCAAGCTGCGCATGCTGGTCGATACTGGCCGCTTTCCTGCCGACGATCCCTTCGTGATGACGGGATTGAGCAAGGCCGAGCTACAGGTGTTCGACAAGCTGGCCGACGAGGACGACGAGGAGTGACGGCCGCAGGCCGTCACGATGGGCATGCGGCGGATATTACTCAGCGCGCAAAATAGAGTTCGTGCAGGTGATCGAGGTCGACCTCGGAAGCCGCCTGTGACAGCGCTACTTTGCCGCTTTGCATCAGGTAGACGTGATCGGCCACGCCCACTGCGCGCGCCGTGTTCTGCTCGACGAGGATGATGGTGCGCCGGCCGTCGTTCAGGCGCGCGAGGATCTCGAACAGCTCGTTGACCACCAGCGGCGCCAGGCCCAGCGACGGTTCGTCGATGATCAATAGCGACGGATCGGACATCAAGCCCCGCGCCATCGCCAGCATCTGCGCCTCGCCGCCGGATAATGAACCGGCCAGCTGTTTGCGCCGCTCGTGCAGGCGCGGGAACATGGCGTAGGCTTCGGCCAGGCGCGCCGGCATGTGGCTGCGGTGCTCTTTCGGAAACGCCCCCATGATCAGGTTTTCTTCCACGCTCATGTCGCGAAATGTCATGCGGCCCTCGGGGATCATGGTGACCCTCGCGTCGCTCATCTTCCACGTGGGCGTGCCGTTGATGGCCACGCCATCGAGCGCGATGCTGCCCGCGCCCACGGGCAGCAGACCCATGATGGCGCGCAGCAGGGTGGTCTTGCCGGCCCCATTCGGGCCGATGATGGTGGTCAGCTTGCCCTTCTGGATCGACAGCGACACATCCCACAGCACATTGATGGCGCCATAGCCGGCGCGCAGTTTACTTATGTCAAGCATCGTTTCAGGCATGAACGGCTCCCGTGTAGCTTTCGATGACTGCCGGATCGCGGAACACGGCATCGGGCGTGCCGTCGGCGATCAGCTGGCCAAAATTGAGCACGGCCACGCGCTGGCACAGATTGCTGATGGTTTCGATGTCGTGCTCTATCATGACGATGCCCACGCCAAAGGCCGCGTGCAAGTCCTTCAGCATGCCCATGAAGCGGCGCTTGCCGTTCGTTTCCAGGCCGGCCAGCACTTCGTCGAGCAGCAGCAGCTTTGGATTGGTGGCCAGCGCCTTGGCCACTTCCAGCGCCTTGAGTTCCGTCAGCGCCAGTTCGCTGGCCGCGTCGCGCCCGGCCTTGTCCGCCAGGCTGGTGAAGTCGAGGATTTCATCGATCTTGCGCGGGTCCACCTTGCCGGTGCCGAAGCGCTGCGCCACGACGAGATTTTCGCGCACCGTCAATTCATGCATCGGTTGCGGAATCTGGAAGGTGCGGCCCAGTCCCAGGCGGGCGCGCTGGTACATGGGCGTGGCCATGATGTCGCGCCCCTCGAAGCGGATGCTGCCGCTGGTGGGGCGCACCAGGCCGGAGATCGCGTTGAACAGGGTGGTCTTGCCGGCACCATTCGCGCCCACCAGGCCGATCACGTCGTGGCTGCCCACGTTCAGGGTGACGGAATCGACGGCCGTCAGGCCGCCGAAGCGCACGCAGACATTATCGAGTTCAAGCATGTGCTTTCTCCTTCGCTTTGAACGCCTTGCGTAGCAGCGGCAGCAGGCCGTTAGGACTGAAGACGATCATCGCCACCAGCAGCACGCCCAGCACCAGCTGGTGGCCCGTGGGAATCAGCGATTTGAAAATCAGCTGGTCGACCAGGTAGACCACCACGGCGCCCAGCACGGGGCCGAGGATGGTGCGGTAGCCGCCGAAGATGGCCGCCACGATCGGCAACGTCACCCACAGGCTGTTGAAGGCGTAGTCCGGCTCCAGGAAGTTGATGTAGTGGGCGTTGAAGGCGCCGAACAGGCCTGCCATGAAGGCCGACACGAGCAGCATGGCGCCTTTCAGCAAGGTGCTGTTGACGCCGACGACGCGCGTGGCGTCTTCGCTGTCGTGCATGGCGCGCAGGGCGATGCCGTAGTGGCTGGCGCGGATGCGGCTGTAGGCAAACGCGCATGCCACCACCAGGGTCAGCACCACCAGGTAGGCGCCCGTCTTGCTGGCCAAATCGAAGCCGAAGACGGTGGGCAAGGTCGGGATGTTGTTGATGCCGCCGGCGCCGCCCGTCACGGAACTCCATTCTGTGGCCAGGATGCGGAAGATGTGGGCGTAGGCGAGGATGGCCAGCGCAAAATACGGCCCGCGCAGGCGCAGCACGGGCAGCATGATGACGGCGGCGATGGCCGCCCCCGCGCCGCCCAGCAGCATGGCGGCAAACACGGGCAGGCCTAGTTTCACGGTAGCGAGGGCGGAGACATACGCGCCCACGCCGAAGAAGGCGGCATGGCCGAAGCTGACCATGCCGCCCAAATTGCCCAGCAGGGCCCAGGACATGGCCACGCCGCCGATGATCAGGGCCGCCACCACCATGCTCATCACATACTGGTTGCCGCCCAGGGCCAGCGGCACGGCGACATAGGCGGCCAGCAGCAGGCCCGCCGTGGACATCAGTGAAGTACGGCTCATCCGCGCCTCCGTTGTGCGCCGAACAGGCCGTTCGGCATGATGAACAGCACCAGCAGGAACAGCACCATGCCGGACAATTCCTGCAACGCGGAGCTGGCCAGGGTGACGGTCAGCGCTTCGGCCACGCCCAGCAGCACGGCGGCGATCAGCACGCCGGGTATCGAGCCGATGCCGGCGAGGACCGTGATGATGAAGGCTTTCACCGTCAGCGCGCCGCCGTAGGCGGGCTGGATCACGCCATAGCTGAACAGGGCGACACCGGCAAAGGCGGCCAGGATGCCGGCGACTAAAAAGGAAACCAGTTCCGTGCGGCCCGGGTCGATGCCCATCAGCTTGGCCGCGTCGCGGTTGCTGGAGACGGCGCGCACGGCGCGGCCATACCAGCTGGTGGACAGCCAGCGCCACAGGGCCGCCATCAGCACCAGGCTGACGCCAAAGAAGATCACTTCGCTGCGCATGCTGAAAAACGGACCGATCTCGATGCCTTCCTGCAGCCAGCTCGACGAGGTCGAGCGGATGTCCGCCTTCCATACGAGCAGGATGAAATTGGTGAGGATGACGCCGATGCCATAGGTGAGGATCAGAGAATTGATTTCGCGGTCTTTCTTGATGCGGCTGACGATCAGGTACACGCCCACGGACGTCAGGCTGACGATCACCAGCGCGATGGGAATGGCGAACATGGGCCCCAGGCCCAGGCCGGATTCCACGCTGTAGGCGATGTAGGCGGCCAGCAGCACCAGCTCGCCGTGCGCCAGGTTGATCACTTTCATGGTGCCGAAGACCAGCGCCAGTCCCAGTGCGATCAGGGCGTAGGAGCCGCCCTGTAGCAAGCCAGAATACAAGGCTTGCAAGATTAATTCTGTCATGTCGTCATCCCGTCAGGCAGCCCTGGCGCATCGCGAAGATGCGCCAGGAACGCCGTTCATCGGTGCACGCCCGGCAGGCGTGCGCGTGTGCAGCGGGAGGCTGCCTACCAGGGCAGGGCTGGATAGGCCAGCTTGCCCGTCGCGTGTTCCTTCGGCCAGACGATCACCACTTTCTTGTCCTGGTGCTGCGCCATGCGGTGCACGAAATTCTGGTTGTCGCCATTGGCGGCGAACTGCACCCGGCCGATCAGGGTTTCACGGTCCGTCTTGCGCATTTCCTCGGCCACGCCGCCTTTCTTGAGCGTGCCCTTGTCGGCCGCGCGCGCGATGGCTTCGAACAGCAGCATCGATTGCACATAGCCGAACTGGCCCAGGTAGTCGGGCTCCTTCTTGTACAACTGCTTGTAGGCGTCGCTGAAGGCCTTGCCGTCGGCCGTCTTGAATTCCGTGGGGAAGGGCAGCAGGGCCGTGCCGAACACGTTCGGCATCAGGTCGGGGAAGTCGGCCGCCATTTTCGGCGTGGCCAGCGACCACACGCCCACCATGGCCTTGATCTTCGGCTTCAGGACGCGGGCGGCGCGGATGATGCCCACGTAATCGTTTTCGTAGCCGACCATGGCCACCACTTCCGATTTATCCTGCAGCTTGATCTTGTTGATGATGGGCTTGAAGTCGGTAATGGCCGGGTCGAACGAGTGCGTCGTCACTTTCACGCCTTTGGCGGCCAGGGCCTTTTCCACGTCTTTCGCCAGGCCCGTGGTGGCGTCCTTGGTCGAATACACGATGGAGACGGATTTGGCGCCCACATCCTGCAGCAGTCCCAGCATGGCTTTTTCGTAGCCGGCCGTGTTATTGATGCGGAAAAAATTCTTGCGCCCGCTGGACACCAGGCTGTCGTCCACGCCGCCCGAGGTGATGTAGACGAGACCCAGTTTATTCGCCGTGTCCGAGGCGGGCGAGATATTGTTCGAGCCATAGCCGCCCGTGATGGCCACCACGCCCTGGCTGGCCAGCTTTTCCACGGCGGCGATGGCCTTGGCGGGCGCCGATTCGTCGTCGACGGTGATGATCTTGATGGTGTGCTTGCCGTTGGTCTTGTTGAAGACTTCGGCCGCGACCATGATCCCTTCCTGCATGCCGGCGCCGACCCGCGCCAGGTTGCCCGTCAGCGGGATTTCCGCGCCGACCAGAAATTCGTCGGCGCTGGCCTGTGCCATCCAGGCGCTGGCAACCAGCGCTGCCATGGCGATGCGTGTATAGGTGCGTTTCATCGTGTCTCCTCCGGTGATGTGGCTTGGTTTTATTGTCTTGTCTGGTACAGCATGGTCAACTTATCGTGCATTCTGCGCCATTTGCCGCAGCTGCCCCTTTAAAATCTTGCCCGTGGCGGCCGCTGGCAGCGCTTCCATGACAATGATGGCGGATGGGCACTTGTACGGCGACAGGGTCTGTGCCAGCCATGCCTGCAATTCTGCCACGCTGGCGGGCTGGCGCGGGTCCAGCTCCACGTAGGCGATGACGTCCTCGTTGCCATCGGCGAGGGTGCGCCCCACTACGGCCGACTGCACCACGGAAGGGTGGGCGTTCAGCGCCGTTTCCACTTCCAGTGGATACACATTGAAGCCGGAGCGGATGATCAATTCCTTGGTGCGTCCGACAATGAACAGCGCGCCGTCCGCTTCCTGGCGCGCCATGTCGCCCGTATTGAGCCAGCCGCCGTCGCGCATGGTGGCCGCCGTCATGGCCGGTTCGCGGTAATAGCCGGCCATGACGTTCGGTCCGCGTATCCACAATTCTCCCGGCTCGCCCGGCGTCACGTCCGTACCGGCCAGGTCCACCACGCGCACTTCCACGCCCGGGATCGGCATGCCGACGGAATCGTCGCGGCGCGGCGCTTCCAGGCGGGTCTGGCTGATGGTGGGCGCGCTTTCCGTCATGCCGTAGCCATTGTGCAGCGCGGTACCCAGCAGCTTTTCCACGTCGCGCTTGAGCGATGGCGCCAGCGGCGAGCCGCCCGCATACGCAAAGCGCAGCCGCGTGGGCAGCGGCGTATCGGCGCCGCCCAGGGTTTGCAGCAGCTTGGCGTACATGGCGGGCACGCCCTGCACGATGGTCAAGCCGTCGTCTTTCAAGGCCGAGAGGAGGCCATCGACGGAAAAGCGCGGCACCAGATACAGCGCGGCGCCCGCATACAGGGTGCCCAGTGCCACCGAGGCCAGGCCGTACACGTGCGAAATCGGCAGCACGCCATACGCGCGGTCGCTGCGCGTCAGGCCCCGCAATGTGCTGGAGACGGCGGCGATGAACAGCAGGTTGCGGTGCGTGAGCATCACGCCTTTCGACTGGCCTGTCGTGCCCGTCGTGTAGATCAGCGCGGCCACCTGTTCGTTGCCGGGGACCGTGTCTTCCGCGATGGCGGCGTCGTTCAATTCGCCGGCCAGCAGCTCGCCCATGCCATCGACGGTGACAGGGCGGGCGCCGCGCCGCGCCGCATGCGCGGCCGCTTCCGGCGAGGCGCCTGCCAGGAACAGCACGCGCCGCGCGGAACTGTGCGCGGCGATGGTATCGATCTCGCGCGCCGACAGGCGGGCATTGACGTTGACGATCCACGCATCGATGCGGGCGGCCGCGAAGATCAGCGCCACCTGCAGCGCGCCATTCTCTCCCACCACCATCAGGCGGTCGCCGGCGCGCACGTCGAGGTTGCGCAGCAGCTGCGCTGCACTTTCCACACTGTGCTGCAGCTGCGCGTAGGTCCAGCTGCGGCCACCTTCATGCAGTGCCGGCGCGTCCGGCGCGCGCGCCGCCCAGTAGGCAGGGATGGCCGACAGGCGCGCCGGCAAGCCGGCCAGCAGGGTGGGGATGTCCATCGCGGCCTCCTTCACTTTTGCGCTGCCTTGATCATGTTGCGGGCGATGACGATCTGCTGGATCTGCGTCGTGCCCTCGTAAATGCGGAACAGGCGCACGTCGCGGTAGAAACGCTCGGCCGCGTATTCGCTGATGTAGCCGGCGCCGCCGTGGATCTGCACGGAGCGGTCAGCGACCCTGCCGCACATTTCGGAGGCGAACAGCTTGCAGCACGACGCTTCCGTCGAAATGTCTTCCTTGTTGTCGCGCCGGCGCGCGGCGTCGAGCACCATGCTGCGCGCCGCGTAAATCTCCGCCTTGCTGTCGGCCAGCATGGCCTGGATCAGCTGGAATTCCGCGATGGGCTGGCCGAACTGCTGGCGCTCCATCGCATACGCGAGGGCGTCGGCCAGCATGCGCTCGGCCGCGCCCACGCAGACGGCGGCGATGTGCAGCCGGCCCTTGTCGAGCACTTTCATGGCCGTCTTGAAGCCCACGCCTTCCTTGCCGCCGATGATGTTCGCGGCCGGCACACGGCAATTTTCAAAGATGACGTCGCAGGTATGTGCGCCTTGCTGGCCCATTTTCTTATCAATCTTGCCCAGCGAGAGGCCCGGCGTGTCCTTTTCCACGATGAAGGCGGAAATCGCCGAGGCGCCCCGCTTGACGGGATCCGTGCGGGCCATCACGGTAAAAATGCTCGCTTCGGGCGCGTTGGTGATATAGCGCTTGCTGCCGTTGAGGATATAGAAGTCGCCGTCGCGCACGGCCGTCGTGCGCAGGGACGCCGCATCCGACCCCGATCCCGCTTCCGTCAGGGCGAACGAGCCGATGATCTCGCCCGCGGCCAGCTTGGGCAGATAGTATTGTTTTTGCGCTTCCGTGCCGTCGATAACAATGCCTTGCGAACCGATGCCGTTGTTCGTGCCGATCAGCGAGCGGAAGGCGGGCGAGGTGCGGGCGATTTCGAAAGCGACCCTGACTTCCTCTTCCATGCTCAGTTCCAGGCCGCCGTAGGCTTCCGGGATGGACAGGCCGAACAGGCCCAGTTCGCGCATCTGCGCCACGATGGCGGGCGGGATCGTATCCGTTTCGGCCACCAGCGCCTCGTTCGGCACCAGTACTTCGCGCACGAAACGGGCGATGCTGTCGAGCAGGATGTTCAGGGTTTCTTCGTCGCGTATCATCGGGGTCCTCGGTACTGTAATTAAGAGGGGGCGCGCAGTCTAACCGCGGCCCAGGTTTTTTTCCACTGTCTTGACCAGGGCGACCAGGCGCGGTCCCAGGTCCGATTCGAGCTTTTCACGCGAGAGCAAAAAGGCGGGGCCGCCGCAATTGAAGGCCATCACCTGTTCGCCATCGGCACCCAGCATGGGCACACCCACGGCGTGCACATCGTTCTGCCATTCGCCGGCCGAGATGCAAAAGCCCCGGTCCTGGTAATCCTTGAAGCCTTGTTCGATACCGGCCTTGATGCGCGGCCAGCGTTCCGTCTCGTGCACGCGCGCATGGTCCATCAGGTAGTCGCGTTCGGCCTGCGGCAGGATGCACAGCAGGGCCTTGCCCATGGCCGTCGTCATCAGGGGGATGCGCGAACCGACGTCGAGGCGCAGGGTGACGTTGGCGCTGCTGCGGCACGTTTCCACGTACACCATGCTGAGACGGTCGCGCGTGCCCAGGGAAACGGAGGCTTGCGCATGTTCGGCCAGTTCTTCCATCAGCGGGCGCGCCATCTTGCGCACATCGAGGTTCGACAGCATGCGGTAACCGAGGGCCAGCACGCCGGCGCCCAGCTGGTACTTGCCCAGGCTGTCCGAATAATTCAGGTAGCCGAGTTTGGTGAGGGTATAGGTGAGGCGCGAAATCGTCGGTTTCGGAATGCCCGTGCGCCTGGCCATGTCCGCATTCGACAGGAATACTTCGCCGGGGCGAAAGCAGCGCAGTACTTCCAGCCCGCGCGCCAGCGCGTTGACGAACTGGCGGTCCTTGCCTTCCTCGTCGTCGCTGAAGACGATGATTTCCGGATCTGCTGTGGTCTGAATATTTGTCATATTTGCATTCATTTTCAGGCTCCCTGGAAATCAGTTTGCCTAGCCAAAATCGACGTGTCAACCATTTTGTGAAACATTCGTTCGCACAGCGAAATGCTGCGCTGCATGAATTTTTCTCGGAAAATTGACCTGCGCAGGCGTTTTGGCGCTTGTCGCTTGAGCATCGTTATATACGTCTGTATATTGCGCTGTTGGGTGACGGCCGCCGCAAGAGTGGCCGCTTTTTTGAGTATCGCTATATGAGACTCTATATAACGACAGTGGAAAGATCGAAACGATGTTGAAACAGGTATTGGCAGGCGCCGTGATGCTGGCGCTGGCGCACATGGCACAGACGGCGCGGGCGCAGCAAACCGCCGGCAAGGACGAGGCGGCGCCGTTCGTGCTGGGCACGGTGACGGTGATCGGCCAGCGCGAGCAGGCAGGGCAGATGGAACAGCAGGTGGGGTCGCAAGTGAGCCGCGCCGAGATGCGCCGCTTTAACCGCGACAACGTGGGTGATGCTCTGAATTTGCTGTCCGGCGTGTCGCTGTCGACCAATGCGCGCAATGAGAAAACCGTCGCGATCCGCGGCTTCGACTCTCGCCAGGTGCCGCTGTACATCGACGGCATTCCCGTCTACGTGCCGTATGACGGCTATGTCGATTTCAACCGCTTCACCACCAGCGACCTGGCCGCCATCCAGGTGGCCAAGGGCTACAGCTCCGTGGCCTACGGCGCCAATACCCTGGGCGGCGCCATCAACCTGGTGTCGCGCAAGCCGTCCGCGCGGATGGAAGGCGACACCTCCATCGGTTTCGGCTCGGGCAGCGAGCGCCAGGTGTCGGCCAATGTGGGCACGAACCAGGGCCTGTGGTATCTGCAGGCGGGCGTGTCGTACATCGACAGCGACGGCTTTCCCCTGTCGTCGGATTTCCGTCCCACGGCCACGGAAGACGGCGGCACGCGCAACAACGCCTACCGCAAGGACCATAAACTGTCGTTCAAGGTGGGCTACACGCCCGTGGGCGGCGACGAGTATGCACTCAGCTACTACAAGCAGCATGGCGAAAAAGGCCAGCCGCCATCGACGAATCCCGTCGGCGCACGCTATTGGCAATGGCCTTACTGGAACAAGGAAAGCGTGTACTTCGTCTCGCAGACGCGCCTGGGCGACGCCGAGCGCCTGAAACTGCGCCTGTACCACGACAGCTACGACAATGAAATCACCTCGTACACGAACGGCAGCTACGCGACCCTGAAAACCAGCGGCCAGGGCAGCGTCAGCGGCGGGCGCAGCATCTACAACGACCGCACGAACGGCGGCGCGGTGGAGCTCGAATCGTTCCGCCTGGCCGCACACAGCCTGCGCTTTGTCGCCAGCTACAAGGCCGACGAGCACCAGGAACTCGACGCCAAGGGCGTGCGCACCACCTGGTACAAGGATGCCCTGTGGACCCTGGGTGCGGAAGACAGCATTGCCCTCAATGCGGCGACGGAACTGTCGCTGGGCGTGTCGCGCAATACACTGCGCCCGGATACCGTCTACAGCGCCGGCAATGCGTATACCTTGCCGGAGAATCAATCGGCCACGGACATGCAGGCGGGCCTGTTCCATAAAATGGGGCCCGAGGCGAAGGTGTACGCCACGGTGGCGCGCAAGTCGCGCCTGCCGACCTTGAAGGACCGCTATTCGCAGCGCCTGGGCACGTATATTGAAAACCCGAACCTGCGCGCCGAGGAGGCGCTCAATTATGAAGTGGGCTACCAGGCAAGCGTGCGCGGGCTGGCGCTCGATGCCGCCCTGTTCTACAGCGACGTGAAGGACAAGATACAGAGCGTGGCGAATGTGGCGGGCGTGCGCGCGCAGATGCGCAACGCGGGCAGGGCGCATATCAGCGGCGCGGAGCTGGGCTTGCGCGGCAGCGCCGGCGCGTGGCTGGACTTCGGCGGCAACTATACCTACACGGAAATGAAGAACGTCAGCGACCGCGCCATCCGCCTGACGGACGTGCCGCGCCACAAGCTGACGGCGCACGCCGTGCTGCACGCGGCGCGCCAGCTCGATGTGGTGGCCATCGCGGAAGCGAACAGCGGGCGCTGGGTCTCGAACACACTGGAACTGGGCGGCTTTGCCACCGTCAACCTGAAGGCCGTGTACCGGCCCTTGCCGGCCTTGACCCTGGAAGCGGGCGTGAGCAACCTGGCTGACCGCAACTACGCGCTGGCCGACGGTTTCCCCAGCGCGGGGCGCACCTGGCTGGCCAATGCGCAATACCAGTTCTGATTTTTTGATTGTTCCATGAAAGGACACAGCATGTTGAAGAAAATATTCCTTGGTTTTGCTTCCGCCGCCCTGCTGGCGACGGCGCCCGCATGGGCCGGCCCGGCGCCGGCGCGCGAGCATATGAGCCATGCGCTGACCGTGACGGGCAAGGTGGCAACGCCGTTGACCCTGACAGTGGCCGACCTGCGTCAGCTGCCGCCGGCGAATGGCGGCGAGCTTGCCGTCACGCGCCAAAACGGCGACAAGGCCGAGACCATTACCAGTTACAAGGGCGTGCGCCTGCGCGATATCCTCGACAAGGCGGCGCTCGATGCGCCGGGCCATAACGATGTCAAGAAACTTGCCATCATCGCCACGGCCACCGATGGCTATGCGGTGGTGTTTTCCTGGAGCGAGCTGTATAACGCACCGGCCGGCGAGGGCGTGATCGTCTACTACGAGAAGAACGGCAAGGCGCTTGACGAAAGCGATGGCGAGATCGCCCTGATCTCGGCCAGAGATATCCGCACGGGTCCGCGCCACGTGAAGTGGTTGAACCACATCGAGGTGCGCAAACTGGTGGAATGACACGCAGCTGATGGAAAAAACGCGCCGTGGAGCCATCCCCGGCGCGTTTTTTTATGCCGCCAGCGCTTGCCGCATGGCTTGGCCCGCCACGTCGAACAATCCACGCGCCGCTGGCGTCAAGCCCAGCATGTGCATCGACGCATGGATCATGCCATCGAGCTGCACGCATTGCGCCGCCACGCCGTCGTCGCGCAAATACCGCGCATAGGCTTCGCCTTCGTCATGCAGCGGATCGTACTCGCACACCAGCACGGTTGCCGGCGGCAAGTCCTTCAGCGAGGCGGCCCGCAGGGGCGCCGCGTAGGGCTGCGCGCCGTCAGCCGGCTCGTTCAGGTAGGCCGACCAGCAAAAGCGCATGGCTTCCCGCGTCAGCGAATGGCCTTCCGCATAGCGCTGGTAGGACGGCGTGTCGAAGGCGAAATCGAGCGCCGGGTATAACAGCAGCTGGTGCGCCAGCGCGGGGCCGGCCTGGTCGCGCGCCATCAGGGCCGCTGCCGCCGCCAGGTTGCCGCCGGCGCTGTCGCCGCCCACGGCCAGCCGTTTCACGTCGATGCCCAGCGCTTCGGCATGGTCCGCGACCCAGCAGAGCGCCGAGTAAAAGTCCTCCAGCGGCACGGGGAACTTGTGCTCGGGCGCCAGCCGGTAGTCGACGGAAAAGACCACGCAGCCGGTGGCGTTGGCCAGCGCGCGGCACGGATTGTCGTACAGGTCCAGCGAGCACAGACACCATCCCCCGCCATGCGCAAAGACGATGGCGGGTAAGGGCTGGCCCGTGTCCGCGCCGGCAGGCACATAGGCGCGCACGGTCAGCGCATGCTCGCCGGGCAGCACGTAATCCTTGATCGACGCGACGTCTTCCAATGGTCCGTGCAGCTGGCGCAGCCCCGTTTCCGTGGCGGCGCGCAAGTCCGCCAGCGAGGCGGGTGGCGGCGCATCCCTTGTCTCTTCCAGCCAGGCGGCGATCAGCGGATCGAGGCTCATGCGGGTGCTCCGGCCAGGAAGGGCAGCAGGTGGGCGATGAACGCTTCCGGCTGTTCTTCCATGATGAAGTGGCCGCATTCGGCGACGATGGCGCCCTGCAAAATATCGGCCTTGCCCTGCATGGTCAGCAGAGGCGCGTCATTCGTCGCATGGTCGGCGCCGATGGCCAGCACGGGCATGGCCAGGCTTGTCTTTGCCCGCTCCAGGTTTTGCCGGATGGTTTCCGGAATGGCGCGGTAGTAGGCGAAGCCGGCGCGCAGGGCGCCCGGCGTGGCATAGGCGTCCGCATACACGTCGACGGCCACCTTGTCGCGGCGGTACGACCAGCGGTCCAGGATGAAGCTGATGTATTCGCGTTCCTTGCCGGCCGTGAGCATCTCCGGCAAATCGAGCACCTGGTTGAACATGAAGTGCCACAGGAAGATGTTGTCGGACGGCGCGACAAAAATCGGCGGCGCCGGCGCCAGGCCTGGAATGACGGCTTCCGTCAGCGCCAGTTTCGTCACGGCCTGCGGGAAATCGCTGGCCAGCGCATAGCCGACCCACATGCCGATATCGTGGCCGACGACATCGTACTGCGCATGGCCCAGGGCCAGCATGGCGCGGTGCAGGGTGGCGGCAACGGCGCCCGTGTCATAGCCGCCGGCCGGGCGTTCCGAGTGGCCGCTGCCGGGCGGATCGATGGCGATCGCCTGGTAGCCGTTGGCCGCCAGGGCCGCCATCACATGGCGCCAGGCATACCAGGTCTGCGGCCAGCCGGGGATCAGCAGCACGGGTTTGCCGGTACCAGCGATGACGCAATGCAGGCGCTGGCCGTCGATGCGGACGTAGTCGTGGGTGTAGCTGTCTTGATTCTGATGCATGGTATTTCCTTGTTAGTTGTGCTCGATGCCGAGCAGGGTATTGATCTGCTGCGCGCTGACGGGGGCGCCGGCGAAGTCGTCGAAGATCTTGTCGGTCACGGGAATGATGTGGGCATTGATGAAGGCCACGCCTTCACGCGCACCCACTTCCTGGTCCTTCAGGCAGCATTCCCATTCCAGCGTGGCCCAGCCCGCGTAATCGTTCTGCGCCATCTTCGAGAAGATCGCCTTGAAGTCGACCTGGCCGTCGCCCAGCGAGCGGAAACGTCCGGCGCGGTTTTCCCACGACTGGTAGCCGCCGTAGATGCCTTGCCGTCCCGTCGGATTGAATTCCGCATCCTTCACATGGAACATGCGGATATGGTCCTTGTAGATGTCGATGAATTCCAGGTAGTTCAGCTGCTGCAGCACGAAGTGGCTCGGGTCGAACAGCATCTTGCAGCGCGGATGGCGGCCCACGCGCTCGTAGAACATTTCGAAGCTGATGCCGTCATGCAGGTCTTCGCTCGGGTGGATTTCGTAGCACAGGTTGATGCCCTGTTCTTCGCACACGTCGAGGATGGGCAGCCAGCGGCGCGCCAGTTCGTCGAAGGCCGCCTCGATCAGGCCGGGCGGGCGCTGCGGGAACGGGAACAGGTAGGGCCAGGCGAACGAGCCGGAGAACGTGCCCATTTCCGTCAGGCCCAGGCGCTTCGATGCCATGGCTGCCAGTTTCACCTGCTCGATGGCCCACTCGGTGCGCGCCGCCGGCTGGCCATGCAGGTGTGCCGGCGCAAAGCTGTCGCACAGCGCGTCGTAGGCCGGGTGCACGGCGACCAGCTGGCCGAGGATGTGCGTCGTCAGTTCGCTGATGACGAGGCCATGGCTGGCCAGCATGGCGACCAGGTCGTCGCAGTATTGCTGGCTGTGCGCCGCTTGCGCCACGTCGAACAGGCGCGCATCCCAGGCGGGGATCTGCAGGGCCTTGAAGCCCATGCCGGCCGCCCACTCGGCGATGGCGGGCAGGGTGTTGAAGGGCGCCGTGTCGGCGGCGAATTGTGCCAGGTGCAGGCTTGGTCCTTGGATGGTTTTCATATCGGCTCCTATTGTTTGTCGATCGACAAAGAATAGGCGAAATTTTCCCTTCGGTCAAGCCCGTGATGCAAAATAAATCGGGAACGCGCCGTGGGCGCCAGGCGTTATACTGGCCGCCACTTCGCAAGCAGAGGATCAAGATGGCAGGAAGACCGAGGGAATTTGACCGCGCGCTGGCGCTGGCAAAAGCGCGCGACGCGTTCTGGACGCGCGGCTACGAGGGTGTATCGATGGCTGACCTGGTGGCGGCGCTGGGCATCGCCTCGGCGCGCATCTATGCGGCGTTCGGCTCGAAGGAGCAGTTGTTCCGCGAAGCCGTGGAATTGTATGAAACGGGCGAGGGCGCCTTTGCCGTGCATGCGCTGGCGGCCAGCCTGAATGTGCGCGACGCCGTGGCGCGCATGCTGGAAGAAGCGGTGCTGCTGTACACGCGCAGCGGCCAGCCGCAAGGCTGCATGGTGGTCACGGCCGCCACGAATACGAGCGCGGAAAACGCGGGCATCGCCGACTGGCTGGCGCAGCACCGCCGCGCACGCACGCAAGCCGTCATCGAACGCCTGCGCGCGGCGCAGCTGGCGGGAGAATTAAAAGGGGAGGCGGACGTGCAGGCCTTGGGCGACTACTATGCGGCCTTGCTGCATGGCCTGTCGGTGCAGGCGCGCGACGGCATTCCGGCCGAACGGCTGCTGGCGCTGATTGCGCCGGCGATGGCGCCTTTGGTGCTGGAAATGCAAAAACCAGACTAGCGTGTCGATAGTTGCCGTGGATGTTTGCTGCCTCAGGTCTTGACGTCGATCAGGCTGCCCAAAGCCTGGTCGGCTGCCTTGACGACATTCGCCGATAAATTAAAACCGGCCTTGTAGACGAGGTTATCCGTCAGCTCGGAAGCGAGGCCCACGCCGTTCGGCCGGCTTTCCGCCGCCTTGGCGGCATTCGCGTTGGCGCCGCTGACGCTTTCGCTGGCGGCCAGCTTGCGTCCTTCGACAGACAGGGTAACGCCCGTGCCGGCCGGGCTGGCTTCCTGGAACTCGGCTTGTTGCGGCTGGAAGCCCGGCGTATTCGCATTGGCGATATTGTTGGCGGCCACATCCAGCGCGCGCTGGTTGGCGGTCAGCCCCGAGGTACCGGTGGTGAGGGCGGATATGGACATGGCAACTCCTTCAGAATGCGCCCAGTTTACTCCCGCCAGCGGGAAAAGTGGTTGGTGCAAGGCAACAATTTTTCTTGCAGGCGGTTGCCGCAAAAAATATGTACATCACGTAATTTTTTTATATTGTTCTGTGGCATTTCGCTGCCTAGACTGGCAGGGAAGTCATCCACGGAGTCCGCCATTTTTCACCTGTTACGTCCTCTTTTCCTGGGTTTTCTGCTCAGCCTGCCTTGCCTGCCCCTGAAAGCCCAGCTTGAGCATTCGTCACTGCCGCTCGATGCGCGCCTGAACGAGCAGGTCATCATGGTGCCGGCCGGTGACGGCTTGCGCGAGATGCTGGAAACGACGGTGTTCCGTCCAGCCGGCCCCGGCCCGTTTCCCCTGCTGCTGATGAATCATGGCAAGCAGGCCGGCCCGGCCCGGCTGCAGGCGCGCGAGCGCTTCATCTATATGGCGACCGAATTCGTGCGCCGCGGCTATGCGGTGATGCTGCCCATGCGCGCCGGCTTTGCGCGTTCCACGGGCGCCTACCGCGATTTCGGCTGCGACATGCTGGGCAACGCCCAGGGCCAGGCGCGCGACGTGCTGGCCGCGCTCGCGTATGCGCGCCGCCAGAGCTGGGTCGACCCGGAACGCATCGTCGTCGCGGGGCAGTCGTATGGCGGCACTGGCGCTGGCCACCCGGGTGCTGCCCGGCGTGCGCGGCGTGCTCAATTTTTCCGGCGGCTTGCGCGTCGACATGCCCGGCTGCGACTGGCAAGGGGCGCTGGCCAAGTCCTTCGCCACCATGGGCGCCTACAACCACATTCCCAGCCTGTGGCTGTATGGCGCGAATGACTCGTATTTTTCGCCGGCCCTGGCGCGGCGGCTGTTCAATTCCTTTATCGGATCGGGCGGCCGGGCGCAATTGCTCGCCTATGGTCCGTTCAAGCGCGACGCGCACCTGACCCTGGGCAGCCGCGACGGCGTGGCCGTGTGGCTGCCCGCCACCGAGCGCTTCCTGCGGAAGATCGGCATGCCGGTGCGGCAGGTCTATCGCGTGGCCGAGGCGCCGTCGCCGCCCGCCACGCATTTCGCGCCGCAGGACGATATCGCCGCCGTGCCGTATCTGGAAGAGCAGGGGCGCGCCGCCTACCGCGTCTTCCTGGAGAAAACCGCGCCGCGCGCCTTTGCCCTGTCGGCCAGCGGCGCCTGGGGCTGGGCCGAGGAGGGTGAAAGCCCCGATGTGCGTGCGCTGGCCTCGTGCCAGCGCCGGAGCAGCCTGCCGTGCCAGCTGTATTCCGTCGATGAAAGCGTCGTTTGGCCGGTCGCCGGCGCCAGCGCGAGCGCCGCCGGCGGCGCGCAATAGGCGGGCTGCGCACGATAGTTGTCGCCGAAACGGGGGATGGGCGAATATACTAGGCGAAAAGGGAGGCGTTGCGCTTCCCGTCCGCCCTTATCATCAGCGAGAATTCACCCTTATGGCGTCATCCCCAGAAAACCTCAGCATGGCCGTGTTTTGCGACTTCGAGAACGTCGCGCTTGGCGTGCGAGATGCAAATTACGAAAAATTCGATATCAAGCCCATCCTCGAACGCTTGCTGCTGAAGGGCAGCATCGTTGTCAAGAAGGCATATTGCGACTGGGACCGTTATAAAAGTTTTAAGGGCACCATGCATGAGGCGAACTTCGAACTGATCGAAATCCCCCATGTGCGCCAGTCCGGCAAGAATTCGGCCGACATCCGCCTGGTGGTCGATGCGCTGGACCTGTGCTACACCAAGGCCCACGTCAACACCTTCGTCATCATCAGCGGCGACTCCGACTTTTCGCCGCTCGTGTCGAAACTGCGCGAAAACGCCAAGCAGGTGATCGGCGTGGGCGTCAAGCAGTCTACCTCCGACCTGCTGGTGGCCAACTGCGACGAGTTCATTTTCTACGATGACCTGGTGCGCGAGAGCCGCCGCACGGCCGCCAAGCGCGACGCGCGCGAAAGCCCGGCTGCTGCCGCCAAGCGTTCGCCGGACGAGGAAGTGCGCCGCAAGGAAAAGTACGAGTCGCGCAAGACGGAAGCGATCGAGATGGCTGTCGAAACCTTCGATGCGCTGGTGTCCGAACGGGGCGACAGCGGCAAGATCTGGGCCTCGATGCTGAAGGAAGCGATCAAGCGCCGCAAGCCCGATTTCAGCGAGTCGTATTACGGTTTCCGTACCTTCGGCAACCTGCTGGAAGAAGCGCAGACGCGCGGCTTGCTGGAATTTGGCCGCGATGAAAAATCGGGCGCCTATGTCTACCGCAGCAGCGGCCTGGTGGCCGTGCCCGCTGCCGTGAACGGGGAAGCCACCGGCGAGGCCATCGTCGCCGGCGAGACGGGCGTGACGGCGGAAGAGGGCAATCAGCGCGAAGGCGGCAGCCGCCGCGATTCGCGCCGCAATGGCCGTGGCGGCCGCAAGCAGAACGAACAACGCCGCGGCGAGTCCGCGCCACAGGCTTTCGTGCCGGTGGCCGACGCGGAAACAGTCGTCGTCGAGCAGTATGCGCCGGCGCCGCAGCCGGAGGTGCAGCACGAAGTGGCCGAAGCCGCCGCCGAAACGGTGGCCGAGGTGGCGGCAGAAGAAGGCAACGCCAAGCGCGGTTCGCGCCGCAATGGCCGCGGTGGCCGCAAGAATGGCGATGGCGGGCGTGAAGCGCGTGCCGAAGTTGTCGCCGTCGAGGTGGCGCCGGTGGTGGAAACCATGCCGGAGCCTGTACCTGAGCCGGTAGTGGAAGCGAAGCCGAAGGCCAAGCCGCGCACGCCGGCCCGCAAGGTGGCAGCGGCGAAGAAACCGGCCAAGAAGGCGGCTGACGTCGTGGTGGAAGCCGCACCTGTCGTTGAAGCGGCGCCGGTGGAAGTGGCCGTTGTGGCCGAAGACAAGCCAGCCAAGGCGCCGCGCAAGACGCCCGCGCGCCGTCCTGCACGCAAGAAGGCGGAAGAAGCTTGATTGACACCCCCCAAGCAGGTACTGGGGTCGGACCCTCAGGGTCCGACCCCGGCCTTTCTATTGGGGTGAAGTTGCGTCACCTGGTCCCCAAGCGTGTACGATGAGCCTGTCTTTAACGCGGCAGGCGGTGATGCATGTATTACGGTGAACGCTTCAACAGCATTTCCCATACGGTGGGCGCCGCGCTGGCGGCCATCGGCGGCGTCATCCTGATCGTCGTGGCGGCCCGCACGGGCGATGCCTGGAAAATCGTCAGCTGCAGCGTGTATGCTGCCATGCTGCTCACGCTCTACCTCACTTCCACCCTGTACCACAGCGTGCGCGGCAAGGCCAAGGCCGTGCTGCAGCGGCTCGACCACTGCGCCATCTACCTGCTCATCGCGGGGACCTACACGCCATTCATGCTGGTGACCCTGCGCGGGCCCTGGGGCTGGTCGCTGTTCGGCGTCGTGTGGGGCCTGGCCCTGCTTGGCATCGTGCAGGAATATGTGTACGCGAAAGGCGCGCGCATCCTGTCGCTGGTGATTTACGTGGCCATGGGCTGGCTGATCGTCATCGGCATCAAGCCGCTGCTGGCGGCGCTCGAGTGGAACGGCTTCCTGTGGCTGGTGGCGGGGGGCCTGTGTTATACGGGCGGCATCGTTTTCTATGCCACCGACCACAAGCTGCGCCATGGCCACGGCATCTGGCACCTGTTCGTGCTGGCCGGCAGTATCTGCCATTTTATCGCCATTTTGTTCTACGTTGCCTGACGTTGTCGCTGGTCCTCACTGTTGCCATGATTCCATTATAATGGCGCGATATGTGAAAATAGCGCAACAATGCGGCAATAATAAGGCAACAATGGATATCAATTCGGACGACCTGAAAATCTTCGTCACCGTGATCGACAGCGGCACCCTGAGCGCGGCCGCCGTGCACCTGGGACAAACCACCTCGGGCGTCAGCCGCGCCCTGTCGCGCCTGGAAGACAAGCTGGCCACCTCGCTGCTGACGCGCACCACGCGGCGCATGGAGCTGACGGAAGAGGGGCAGCTGTTCCTGGACAAGGCGCACGCCATCCTCGCGTCGATGGAAGACGTGGAAGAGTCGATCCGCATCCGCCGCCAGAAGCCGGCCGGGCGCCTGTCCGTCGATGCCGCCTCGCCCTTCATGCTCCATTGCGTGGTGCCCCACGTGGCGGAATTTCGCGCCATGTACCCGGACATCCGCCTGGAACTGACCAGCAACGACCAGATCGCCGACCTGCTCGAGCACCGCACCGATATCGCCATCCGCATCGGCGCCCTGGTCGATTCGACCCTGCATGCGCGCCCCCTCAGTGCCAGTCCGCTGCACGTGCTGGCCACGCCCGCCTACCTGGCGCGCCACGGCACCCCGGCCACGCCGGAAGCGCTGTCCGGCCATGCGCTGTTGGGCTTTGCGCAATATGAACTGGGCAATAGCTGGCCGCTGCGCCACGAAGCGGGCAACAGCCTGCAGATCGTGCCCGCACTGGCCGCGTCCAGCGGCGAAACCCTGCGCCAGCTGGCGCTGCATGACCAGGGCATCGTCTGCCTGTCCGACTTCATGACGAAGGACGACATCGCGGCCGGCCGCCTGGTGCAGGTGCTGCAGCCGTTCTATACGGGCTACCGCCAGCAGATCCACGCCGTGTATTACCGCAATACGCAACTGGCGCAGCGCATCAGCTGCTTCCTCGAGTTCCTGCAACAGAAGCTGTAAGCCCGGGCATGAAGGCGAAGAGCATGGAGTGCCCCACCTGCGGCGAATATGGCGACCTGCTACACGCAACGGTCAAGAAGACGGGGCAGGCGGTGATCGTTTGCACGGAGTGCGACTTGCTGTGGATGCATCCGCAACAGGACATCGATCCGGCCCGTGCGCTCGACGTGGCGTCGTTTCTCGAGCAAGCGGGCATTGAGCCTGATTGGCAGGAACTGCAATTAGGTGCCAGGGTGCCGCCGCCGGCTACAGCATGACGTGCGTTTCTTCCGCCCGCAGCAGCGCTTCCACTTCGTGCGCGGGCAGCGGCCGGCTGAAGTAAAAACCTTGCGCCTCGTCGCAGCCATGGCGGCGCAGGTAATCGAGCTGCTCGGCCGTTTCCACTCCCTCGGCCACCACGCGCAGTTTTAAATTGTGCGCCAGGGCGATGATGGAAACGACGATGGCCGCGTCGTCCGCGTCGCGCGCCACGTCGCCGACGAAGCTGCGGTCGATCTTCAGCACGTCGATGGGGAAGGTGCGCAGGTAGGCGAAGCTGGAATAGCCGGTGCCGAAGTCGTCAATCGACAGCTTCACCCCCAGCGCCTTCATGTCGTGCAGCTGGCTGACGGCCAGCGCCACGTCGTGCATGAACAGGCTTTCCGTCAGTTCCAGCTCCAGGCAGGCGGGCGGCAAGCCCGTTTCCAGCAGCACGTCGGCGATCGACGCCACCAGGTTCGGCTCGTTGAACTGGCGCGCCGACAGATTCACGGCCAGGCGCAAGGTGTCCAGTCCCGCCGCATGCCAGCGTTTTACCTGCGCGCACGCTTCGCGCATGACCCAGGCGCCGATCGGCACGATCAGGCCCGTGTCTTCCGCCAGCGCGATGAAGCGCTGCGGCGCCACCATGCCCAGGTCGGGGTGCTGCCAGCGCAGTAGCGCTTCCACGCCGACGATGCGGCCGCTGGCCAGGTCCACCTGCGGCTGGTAATGCAGCACGAACTGCTCGCGTTCCAGGGCGTTGCGCAGCGCCGTCTCGATGCGCAGGCGCTCTAGGGTGGCCTGGTTCATGGCTGTCGTGTAGAACTTGATGTTGTTGCGGCCCTGTTTCTTGGCGCAATACATGGCGATGTCGGCCTGCTCGATCAGGTTCTGCGTCTCGCCATTCAGGGTCACGTCGCCGGGGGCGTCGTAGCGCGACATGTCATAGACGGCCACGCCGATGCTGCAGGTGACGAAGAATTCCTTGCCATCCAGCAGTACCGGCTGCGCCACGGCATCCATCACGCGCTGCACGATGGCGCCGCTGAGCACTTCGTCCGCCTGTTCGCACAGGATGGCGACGAATTCGTCGCCCGACAGGCGCGCCACCGTATCGCTTTCGCGCAGGCTGGCCTGCAATCGCGTGGCGATGGTTTTCAGCAGCAGGTCGCCAGCCTTGTGGCCCAGGCTGTCGTTGACGAACTTGAACCGGTCGAGGTCAATTAACAGCACCCACAATGCGCGGTTCTTGCGGCGCGACAGGGCCATCGCCTGCGCCAGGCGGTCGCGCAGCAGGGCGCGGTTGGGCAAGCCTGTCAGCACGTCGTGGTGGGCGATGTGCTGGATTTGCTGCTCGGCCAGCTTGCGTTCCGTGATTTCCGAACCCGTGCCCCGGTAGCCGCGAAATTCGCCCAGCTCGTTGAACAGCGGTTCGCCATTGATGCTGAACCAGCGCAGCTGGCCATCGCGGTCCTGCATCGCATATTCGAGGTTGGAAAAGGGCAGGTGCGCTTCCAGGTTGGCGATATGCTGCTTGCCCCAGCGCGAATTGCGCATCTCTGCATTGTTGTCCCAGCGGGTCAGGCCGATGAAACGTTCCAGCGGCATGTTCGACTTGTCCGTGAAACCGCTGGTGATGTGGGTAAAGCAGAAGTTGGCATCCTGTTCCCAGTACCAGTCCGAGGACAGGGCCAGCAGGCGGCGGAAGCGCTTTTCGCTCTCCTGCAAGGCGCGCTCCGTGCGCTGGCGCGCCCGCACGTCGGCGCTGAGCAGCTCATTGCTGCGTTTGAGGTCGGCCGTGCGCTGCTCCACCAGCAGTTGCACGCGGCGTGAACGCTGCGTCAGCGACTGCACGAAGGCGGCCGTCAATACGCTGAACAGCAAACCCGTGATCAGGGTAAACAGGGAGCCCAGATGGTCGGCCAGGAAGGGGCGGGGATGGGCCACCACGCGCACGTGCCAGGGCCGGCCGGCGGAAGCGAAGGCCCGGTCATAATGGCTGTGGTAGGCAAAGTGCAGCCAGCGGGGCAGCGATTCCCACGCGCCGCCCGGTTCGTCGGCCGGCGCCTGGCCATGCCGGAAGATCAATTGGCGCGGGTCGGCGCCGGCATCGGCGTAGACGCTCAGTTCAAGCTGCGAGTCGCCCAGCAGGTCTGCGCCGGCGAGGATTTTCTGCACCAGTTCCCCGGCGCGCACGATGACCGCCGTATCGCCGATCAATGCCGCGCGCCGCTGCTGTACCGTCTGCAGGGGCACGCCGTGGCGGTACACGGGGCGCACGATGACGAAGCCCTGCTGGGGGCCCTGCGCCAGGGCCAGCAGGCCGGTGGCGGTGGTCTGGCCGCTGACGATCGCCTGTTCCAGCGCGCGCGCCAGCACGCCGTTCGGGCTGACGTTCAGGCCGAAGGCGGGGCGGTTGCCCTGCAACGGTTCGAGGTAGTCCACCACCAGGTAGCTGGCGCGCGTCGTGGCGGGCACGACGACGCCATCGCGCATTTCCGTCATGGCGTAGTCGGGCACGATGCGCCGCAGCTCGGCCTCGAATGCCGCGCGCTGGGCATGCGGCACGATGCGGTGGAAATTGAAGGCCTGGATGAACGGGTGGCGCTGCAGCAGCGGCGTGGTGAAGTCGTGGAACTGTTCCCGTGTGACGGGCACGACGGCGGAAAACAGCTGGTTCGTCGTGGTCAGCACCTCGACGGCATCGTCGAGTCCCTGCTCGATGGCGGCCACCCTGGCGCTGGCGCGCTGCTGCAGGCTCAGGCTCATCTTGTCGTATTCAAGCTGGCTGATGGCGGCGAACAGCACGGCCGTCACGCTGACGCCGCAGGCAAAGGTCAGCGCGGCCGCGGCAGAAATCGACAATGGCAGGCGGCCACGCAGCATGGTTTTTCCTATCTCACTTCATGGATACATGGGTTCGGCGGCGCCTGCCGGCCCCACGCAGGCCGTAGTTTGTCATAAACCACATCCATCATGCTGATTTTGCACCAAATCACTGCTAATAAGCAACAATATCTATGGCCGGGAAGGATGACTTTCAGTCGCTGCCCGCGCCTGACTGGCGGCGCACACGCCACAACTGCCAGGCCGGCAGCCAGCGGTTCAGGAAAGCCAGGCCGGCCATCCGCCGCCAGCGCACCAGGCGCACCACGCGCACGGCGCGGCCGCCGGCGCCTTGGCCTTGCTCCGGCTTGGCGGCGAAGATGATGCGGTTATTGCCCGCGATGCCGTCGAAGTGGCACACGGCACCGCGGAAGGTGAGCATCAGGCGCGCCAGCATGGCAGGGTAGTGCTCGTCATAACTGAACAGATTGGCCACCAGCACGCCGCCGGGCAGCAGCGCGCGCAGGCAGTCCGCATAGAAGCGCGCGCTGCCCAGTGCCGGCGGCAAGCCCGTTTCGTCATAGCCGTCGAGCAGCAGCACGTCGGCGCAGCCCGGATGCTGGCGGATATAGCTGACGGCATCCGTCTCGATGATGCGCAGGCGCGCGTCGTCGGGCGGCAGCATGAACTGCTCGCGCAGGGCGATCACGTCGGCGCGCAATTCCAGCACGGTGATGCGGGTGTCGGGCAGGTGGCGGTGGCAGAATTTCAGCAGCGAGCCGCCGCCCAGTCCCACCATCAGGATATGCCGCGGGCGCGGCACGAACAGGGTAAAGCACATCATGGCGCGCGCATAGCGCAGCAGCAGATGGTCGGGGCGCGACAGCAGCATTTCGCTCTGGATCATGCCGGGCTGGAATTCCAGGCGGCGCCGGTCGCCACAGGTATGCACCTGCGGGGCAAGTGGGGTGGTGCTTCTGTTTTCCGGCATGGGACGACTTCGCTGAGTGGACTGGGGGAGATGCTTTGTTGCATTCAGAGAAATCTGATAAGCTCCCGTGAGCATACCCGATTAATCCGCGCCGAGCATGCGTATATGTAGATGTATACGGCGCGCGGCGGCACGGCCGCGCAGTCGGGCACCATGGAGACAAGCATGTTTTTGGATCACCCCATTATTACGGCGACGAACAGTTTTACGGAGCCTGACCGCATCGAGCGGCTGACGCGCGTGTATGGCTACGCGGCGGCGCTGGCCGACCAGGCCGACAATGTCGGCTTCATTGAAAAAGTGGCGCAGATCCACGATCACAAGGGCACCCTCATCGTGTTCTGGCACGAGGCACCCAGCGACGTGGAAAAGCAGTATTTCGTGCAGGCGTGGGCCAGCAAGGTCGGCGACGGCAGCACCAATGTCGAGCACGAAATCTGACCTGGCGCGCCGCGCCTGCGCATCGATAGCGTAGCCCATGGATATCAAGACCCTGGTACTGGCCCTGGCGCTCGGCAACCTGAGCCTGTGCGCGGCCCTGTTCTTCTTCGAGTACGAGCGCAAGAAGTCGCTCAGCATGTCCACCTGGGCGGTGGCCAAGCAATGCCAGGCCGTGGCCTGGTGCCTGCTGTACTTCCGCGGCGTGCTGCCCGATTTCCTCTCCATCTTGCTGGGTAACAGCCTGCTGTTTGCCGGCATGGCGCTCGATGCGGGCGCGCTGTGGCAGGCGGCCGGGCGCAGCGGCTGGCGCCGTTATGTCTTGCCGGCGCTGGGGTTGTCGGTGACCCTGTTTGCCGCCTGTTATCTGTTCGACGTGGCGCCGCTGCTGCGCAGCGCCGGCGGTTCGCTGATCGTGGCCGGTTTCTTCCTCGCCGGCGTGGCCGCCCTGTGCCTCAAGTGGCGCGAGGCGAGCATGCTGCGCCGTTTCCTCGTCGTCAGCATGGGCTTGCTGTCGCTGTTGATCGCCGCGCGCGGAGTGCTGGCCGCCGCCGTCCCCGATTTTGACGCGGAGCTGCTGCAGCTGGCTGGTTTTGGCGCCCTGTACCTGATGATGCTGACGAATGCTTTCGGCTATCTGCTGCTGTCGCGTGAAAAACTGGGCGGCGAGCTGGCGCGCCTGGAAGTGCTCGATGCGGCCACGGGCGTGCCGAACCGGCGCGGCTTTTACCAGGCGCTGGCGCCATGGATGGCACTGGCGCGCCGGCCTGGCTTGCCGACGGCGCTGGTGGTGCTCAATATCGACCACTTTAAAAGAGTCAACGACAGCTATGGCCATCCGGTGGGCGATGCGGTGCTGAAAACCATCGTCGACACGTGCCGCCAGCAGTTGCGCGACAGCGACCTGATGGGCCGCCTGGGCGGCGCCGAATTCGCCATCCAGCTGCCGCGCACGACCCTGGCCGATGCGCTGATGGTGGCCGAGCGCATTCGCGCCGCCGTCGAAGTGCTGCCCGTCAAGACGGAGCGCGCCGTGCTGCAGCTGACGGCCAGCCTGGGCGTGACGACCATCCGCGCCGAGGACAGCACCGTCAGCCTGTTCAAGCGCGCCGATGAAGCGCTGCAGGCGGCCAAGCAGGCGGGCCGCAACAGGGTAGTGGAAGCGCAGGGTGCCAGCACCCTGGACATTTAATTCAGCCCAAGCCCGCCTACTTCTTGCGCGAGCCCAGCCAGCTGGGTTCCTTGCCGCATTCCTTGGGCAGGAACAGGGCATCGAGGCCGGGATCGCAGCGATGGTCAGGCGCCTTCATCGGCTCGACGGTCAGCCATTCGCTCTTGGGCAGGATCTTTTCTTCGCGTGGTTCCACGGGGGGCGCGGGCGGCAGGCTGTCTTGCCACCTTGGCTCTGCGGCAGGCACGGGCGCGGTGGCCCAGTTCGCGTCGACCTGCGCTGGCGGTGTGTCCGCGTGTGCGGCGGCGCTCAGCAAACTGCCGGCGAGGATGAATGCACGCATGGCGGCGCTGTGTACGGAAATCATGGTCTGTCCTTGGTCGGTGCCGCGAGGGCGGGCCCTGCATTATGACGCCAGCCGGAAGCAAAAACACAAGAAAATTGCAACGGCATGTTACCAAAGGGACTATAGTTACTGGTAGCAAGCAGGTGCATCACAGCAAGGCGCTCGAACGATGAGCAAGGCGCGGGGCGCCGCTACCCGAACGTGTGCATTCCCTAACTTTCATTTAAGCTAAGCAAGTTATGCTATCGAGCGCACGCCAGGCTGCCCTGTGCCGTCCGCACCGCAGTTCCTCTTTCTTACTCTTGCCAGGCCCATAATGAAAATGCTCAAATCCCTGCCTGTATGGCCGCTTGCCGCCCCCGTTGCCGGCTGGCTGTTCCTGTTCGGTTCCACCTTCAATGTCGGCGGCGCCTACCAGATACTGCTGGTGGCTGGCCTGATCGGCAGCGTGCTGGCCGCCGTGTACCACGCGGAAGTGGTGGCGCACCGCATCGGCGAACCGTACGGCACGCTGGTGCTGGCGCTGGCCGTGACCCTGATCGAGGTGGCGCTGATCGTCTCGCTGATGCTGGCCGGCGGACCGGAAACGACAGGGCTGGCGCGCGACACCGTGTTTGCCGCCATCATGATCATCCTGAACGGCATCGTCGGCATCTGCCTGCTGCTGGGCGCCGGGCGCCACAAGGAGCAGACCTTCGGCCTGCTGGGCGTGAGCGCCTCGCTGGCCACTCTGGCGGCGATTGCCGTTTTGACCCTGGTGCTGCCGAACTACACCTCGAGCGCCGCCGGTCCCTTCTACAATTCCAGCCAGTTGATCTTCATCGCCGTCATTTCCCTGGTCCTGTACGGCACCTTCGTGCTGGTGCAGACGGTGCGACACCGCGATTACTTCCTGCCCAAGGAAGCCGTTGGCGATGAAGAGGTGCATGCGGCGCCGCCCACGGCCACCGTCGCCTGGGTCAGCGCCGGCGCGCTGCTGGTGTGCCTGGGCGCCGTGGTGCTGCTGGCCAAGTCGCTGGCGCCCGCGCTGGAGACGGCGATCGCCGCCATGGGCGCGCCGAAAACCCTGGTCGGCATCGTCATCGCCGCCATCGTGCTGCTGCCCGAAGGCCTGGCCGCCGTGCGCGCCGCGCGCGCGAATCGCCTGCAAACGAGCTTGAACCTGGCGCTCGGTTCCGCGCTGGCCAGCATCGGCCTGACGATTCCCGCCGTGGTGGTGGTGTCGCTGGCCACGGGCCTGACGATTACCCTGGGACTCGATATCAAGTCGACGGTGCTGTTGCTGCTGTCGCTGATGGTGGCCACCCTGTCGCTGGGCACGGGCCGCACCACGGTCATGCAGGGCACGGTGCACCTGGTGATTTTCGCTGTTTACCTGTTTACCACCATCGTGCCGTAAGCTGCCGCACCGCTGCCGTTTTGTCACAATCCTGTCACGCCGCTGTCATACGATGAGGGTAGTGTGGTAGGATTTTTAAATCGTTTAAATGATTTATATAGTTTAGTAACTGATTTTGCCAACTTTTTCAGTTGGCACAGTAATGACAAGACAAGAGGCCAGTATGTATGCAGCGGTGGACCTGGGGTCCAACAGTTTTCGTTTACACGTCGGCAAGCATGATGGCGACACGATCCGCGTGGTCAAGAGCGTGCGCGACCCGATACGCCTGGCCGCTGGCCTGGACGCCAATGGCGACCTGACCGAAGCGGCCATGCAGGGCGCCCTGGCTTGCCTGCAGCGCTTTCGCGCCATCCTCGCCGGCTTCGAACTCGATGCCGTGCGCGTGGTGGCCACGTCGGCCATGCGCGTGGCGCGCAACGGCGCCGTCTTCCTGCCGCTGGCCGAACAAGCCATCGGCTATCCGATCGAGATCATCTCGGGCGAGGAAGAGGGGCGCTTGATCTACATGGGCGTGGCCAATGCGCTGGCCATTCCCGGCGAGCGCCGGCTGGTGATGGATATTGGCGGCGGCTCGACCGAACTGATACTGGGGCGCGGCAACGATATCGAACGGGTCGAGTCGTTCAGCCTGGGTACGGTCAAGCAAAGCCTGTCGTTCTTCATCGGCGGGCGCATCGACGCGCCGTCGTTCGAGGCGGCCATCCTGTCGGCGCGCAGCCATTTCGAGGATGCCGCGCCGCCGTACCGTCCGCAGCACTGGAAGACGGCCTACGGCTCTTCCGGCACCATCCGCACCATCGCCGACATCATCGCCCGCAACAAGCTGGGTGACGGCTTGCTAACGAGCGCCAGCCTCGATGCGCTGGCGCGCCGTTTCATTGAACTCGGCCACACCAGCCGCATCGACATGCCCGGCTTGCGCCCCGACCGCGCCAGCACCATCGTCGGCGGCCTGGCCATCTTGATCGGCCTGTTCCGCGAACTGGCCATTCCCGGCATGACGCCGATCGAGGCGGGCT
This sequence comes from Janthinobacterium sp. SUN128, assembly GCF_030587275.1. Lineage (NCBI taxonomy): Bacteria > Pseudomonadati > Pseudomonadota > Betaproteobacteria > Burkholderiales > Oxalobacteraceae > Janthinobacterium > Janthinobacterium sp. SUN128. The sequence continues at coordinate 737,095 of NZ_JAPWHY010000001.1, forward strand.
TGCGCATGGGCGTGATGTGGGATTTGTACCTGCGCTCGACCAAGCGCGACCGCCGCGAACAGTCGGTGCAGGGCTGCATGGAGAAATTCCATATCGACCAGCAGCGCGCCGGCAGGGTGGCCGAGCAGGCGCTGGCCATGTATGCGCAGCTCAAGCCCACGTCCGACGCCCTGGTGAAATCCCTGCGCTGGAGCAGCCTGCTGCACGAAGTGGGCCTGGCCGTATCGCAGACGGGCTATCACAAGCATGCATCCTACATCGTGGAAAACGCCGACTTGCCCGGCTTTACCACGCGCGAACAGAAGACCATGAGCCGGCTGATCCTGGCGCAGAAGGGCAACTTGCGCAAGATCGGCGAAGTGCTGTCCGACCCCGATTTCGCCAAGGCCGTGCTGGCGCTGCGCCTGTCGATCTTGCTCATGCATGCGCGCATCGAAGCCGATTTCAGCGAACTGCGCCTGCGCATGAAGAACCGCATCGAACTCGACATCAAGCGCGGCTGGGTCGCGCACCATCCCACCGTGTCGTTCTGGATCGAGAAGGAGCAGGAATTCTGGGATGAGGTCGGGGTCGATTTCACCATCCGCGCCAGTGCCTAGAAGGTCATGCCGTGCGCATGACTTGATGTGCAGCAAGCAAGATTTTAAAAAACAGTATATATTGTTTATATTAATTACTAGATTGGAAAATCCATGACCAAAACCGTCCCAGCGAAAAAAGCCGACAGCGCGCCCGTATCGATGTTCCCTACCAGCGCCTCGATCAATGCGGCTGCGGCCAAGGCGGCACCGGCCGCCAAGCCCGCCGCTAAACCAGCTGCTAAACCAGCTGCGAAAGCAGCCGTCAAGCCAGTGGCAAAAGCCGCCGTCAAGCCGGCGGCAGCCAAGCCTGCGGCGGTCAAGCCAGCCGTGGCCAAGGCGCCAGCCGCCAAACCGGCAGCGAAGGCCGCCGTTGCCAAGCCTGCGGCCAAAGCCGCCGTCAAACCGGCAGCCAAGCCAGCCGTGAAAGCTGTCGCCAAGCCGGCGGCCAAACCTGCGGTGAAAACCGTCGCCAAGCCGGCCGCGAAAGCCGCCGTTAAACCGGTAGCCAAGCCGGCCGCCAAGCCTGCGCCAGCGAAAAAAGCGCCGGTCGCCAAGGTCGCCGCCGTCAAGGAAAAAGCCCGCAAGCCGAAACTGGTGCGCGACAGCTTCACCATGCCGGAAGCGGAATACGAAGTCCTGGGCCAGGTGAAGAAAGCCTGCCTGAAGGCCGGTTTCGAGATCAAGAAAAGCGAATTGCTGCGCATCGGCGTGGCGCTGATCAGCCAGATCGACCTGGCCACCCTGCAAAACGTGCTGGCCGGCTTGCCGCAGCTGAAAACGGGCCGTCCGAAGAAGGATTGATGGCGCGGGCAGGGGCCGCCCCCTGTCTGCCCGTTCTGGTTTACCATGGGGCCTGTGCTAGTTCCCCCATGGTTGCCATGTCAGAAGATACAGAGATCGAACGCGCCGGCTTTGTCGAGCGCGCCATTGTCCGCCACCAGGCGGGCATTTCTACCCCAGCCATCGACCACGTCGCCGAGGAAATTCCCGTCGCGCTGGTCTTCAATGGCATTTCCCATGTCGTCATGATGGCCACCCCGCGCGACCTGGAAGCATTTGCCTACGGCTTCGCGCTGACGGAGGGCGTGGTGGCTTCCGCTGGCGCCATCTTCGACTGCGAAGTGTTCCTGCGTCCTGATTCCGCCGAAGTGGCTTTGAGCATCGCCCAGGAAGATTTCGTGCGCCTGAAGGACCGGCGCCGCCAACTCACGGGCCGCACGGGCTGCGGCGTGTGCGGCATCGACAGCATCGACATGCTCGATTTGCGGCCCGCAGCGCTGCCGCCGGCGCTGATCCACGTCGACCTGCCGGCCGCGCTGGCGCGCGCATCGAGCGGCTTGCGAGAACACCAGGCGCTGATGCGGGAAACGGGCGGCGTGCACGCGGCCGCGTGGTGCACGCCCGATGGCGATATCGCGCACGTATTCGAGGATGTCGGCCGCCACAATGGCCTGGATAAACTGATCGGCCATTTGGCACTGAGCGGGGCGGACATGCGGCGCGGCTTCGTCTTCCTGTCCAGCCGCGGCAGCTACGAGCTGGCGCGCAAGGCGGCGCGCATGCAGATACCGTTGCTGGCGACGATCTCCGCGCCCAGTTCGCTGGCCATTTCCATCGCCACGCAGGCGGGCATGAAGCTGGTGGGTTTCTGCCGCCAGGATGCGTACGTCGACTACACGCCCGGTATCAGTATTTAGGCAGCACTGCGCTGCAGCAGCACGGGGACGGACTTCGACGTGGGCGTGCCGGCGCCGTCGGCCGTGCTGGCCAGCGGCACCAGCGCGTTCGTCTCCGGGTAATACGCGCCCAGGCAGCCGCGCGGGATGTCGTAGGCCACGAGCCGGAAGCCATCGGCGCGGCGCGCCACGCCATCGTCCCAGGCGCCGATCAAGTCCACCAGGTCGCCATCGGCAAAGCCCAGCATGGCGATATCTTCCGCGTTGGCGAAGACGACCTTGCGCGTGCCGTACACGCCCCGGTAGCGGTCATCCATGCCGTAGATGGTGGTGTTGTACTGGTCGTGCGAGCGCGTGCTCATCAACACCATCAGGCGCGCGCCATGGCGCTGTTTCGCGCGGTGCAGTGGCGTATCGAGGTCCAGCGGGGCGACGAGGAAGCTGGCCTTGCCGCTGGCCGTCTTCCACACGCGCTCGCGCGACGCCACCGTCAGGTGAAAGCCGCCCGGCTGCGCCACCCTGGCGTTGTAGTCGTAAAAGTCGTCGAATACCTTCTCGATATCGTCGCGGATGCGCGCATAGTCTGCCGCATACGCGCGCCAGTCCACCAGACTGCTCCCCACGGTCGCTTCGGCCATGCCGGCCACGATCGCCACTTCCGAGCGCAGCTGCGGCGAAGCGGGCGCATTGCGGCCGTACGAGATATGCACCATGCTCATCGAGTCTTCCACCGTCACGCCCTGCGCCACGCCGTGCTGCAGGTCGATCTCCGTGCGCCCCAGGGTGGGCAGCAGCAGCGCTTCCTTGCCGATGACCAGGTGGCTGCGATTGAGCTTGGTAGCCACCTGCACCGTCAGCGCGCACTGGCGCAGGGCGGCAAAAGTGAGCGGCGTGTCCGGCGTGGCGGCGGCGAAATTGCCGCCCAGCGCGATGAACACCTTTACCTCGCCGCGCTGCATGGCTTCGATGCTGGCCACCACGTCGTGGCCATGCGCGCGCGGCGGCTCGAATCCATATACCTGGCCCAGGCGGTCGAGGAAGGCGTTTGTCGGCTTTTCCTCGATACCCACCGTGCGGTCGCCCTGTACGTTCGAGTGGCCGCGCACGGGGCACAGTCCGGCGCCCGGCTTGCCGATCTGGCCGCGCAGCATCATCAGGTTCGACAGCATGCGGATGGCCGCCACGCTGTGCTTGTGCTGCGTCAGTCCCATGCCCCAGGTGGCGATGATGCGCTGGCCCTTGACGAAGATGTCTGTCAATGCCTCGATCTGCGCGCGCGCCACGCCCGATTCTTTCAGCAGCAAGTCCCAGCTTTCGGCCCGCAGGTCGGCGCGGAAGGCGTCGAAGCCGCTGCAGTGTTCCGCGATGAAAGCGTGATCGACGACGGCGGGCCTGCCTGCCGCCAGCGCCGCATCGTCATGCTCGACGACGCGCTTGGCGACGGCCTTGATCAGGGCGAAGTCTCCGCCCAGGGTCGGCTGGACGAACAGGCCGGCCAGGCGCGTGCTGCCCAGGGTCGCCATTTCCAGCGCGCTTTGCGGATCCATGAAGCGCTGCAAGCCCCGTTCGCGCAGGGGATTGATGGAAACGATGCTGCCGCCGCGGCGCGCGCAGTCGCGCAGTTCGCCCAGCATGCGCGGGTGGTTGGTGGCGGGATTCTGGCCGAAGATGAGGATGGTGTCGGCCAGTTCGAAATCGGCCAGGGTCACCGTGCCCTTGCCGATGCCCACCGTGGCCGGCAAGCCGCGGCTGGTGGCCTCGTGGCACATGTTGGAGCAGTCGGGGAAGTTGTTGGTGCCGTACAGGCGCGCCATCAGCTGGTACAGGAAGGCCGCCTCGTTGCTGGCGCGCCCCGACGTATAGAACGCGGCCTGGTCCGGATCGGGCAGGGCGTGCAGGTGGCGCCCCACGAGGGCATACGCGTCTTCCCAGGCGATCGGCACATAGCGGTCGCTGGCGGCGTCGTACACCATCGGTTCGGTCAGGCGTCCGTGCTGCTCGAGCGCGTAGTCCGACTGTTGCAGCAGCTGCGTGACGGTATGGCTGGCAAACAGTTCCGGGCCGGCACGCCGGCTGGTCGCTTCGGCGGCGACGGCCTTGGCGCCGTTTTCGCAAAAGGCAAACGTGGAAGCGTGGTCGCGGTCGGGCCAGGCGCAGCCGGGGCAATCGAAACCGTCCGGCTGGTTTTGCGCCAGCAGCGCTTTCAGATTGCCGGGCGCGACCCGCTCCTGGCGCAGGCTGATGGCCACGTGTTTCAAGGCATCCCAGCCGGCTGCCGGCTTGGTGTAGGGCGTGATGTGTGGTGGGTCCTGGTCTTTCATCATGTCTTTCGGCTGGGCGAGTGTGGTAATTATGCACGATCCCCGAATGACATTGACTTGCGTCATGGAAATGACATTCGGCTGTCATTTTCCTGACATATTAGACAAGTACGCTGGAGTCGTCTTGATCACAGGGGGATGAAACCATGCAGAACATAATCGCATCAAACGAAGCCAAGGCCCGGCCGGTCCAACTGGTGCTGAGCCAGGCCACGACAGCGGCGGAAGTGCGCGAAGTCCAGCGTTTGCGCTACAAGGTGTTTATCGAAACCATGGGATTGACGTCGCTGGCCAATGCCGATGGCCTCGACAGCGATGAATTCGACGCGCACTGCGACCACCTGATCGTGCGCGACGCCGATACCCTGAAAGTGGTGGGCACCTACCGCGTGCTGAGCGCGGCCAAGGCGGCCAAGATCGGCCGGCTGTATTCGGAAAACGAGTTCGACCTGAGCCGCCTGAAGAACCTGCGCGGACGCATGGTCGAAGCGGGCCGCGCCTGCATCCACCCGAAATACCGGGGCGGCAGCGTGATCATGCTGCTGTGGTCCGGTCTGGCCGAATACATGCGCCGCGAGCGCTGCGACTACCTGGTCGGCTGCGCCAGCATCAGCCTGGCCGATGGCGGCCATAACGCCGTCGCCGTGTACCAGGCGCTGGCCGAAAAGCACATGGCCCCAAGCGAGTACCGCGTCACGCCGCACCTGCCTTTCCCCATCCACCAGGTGGAAGCGGCGCACAAGCCGCAGGTGCCGCCGCTGATCAAGGGCTACCTGCGTTCGGGCGCCTGGATTTGCGGCGAACCGGCCTGGGACCCTGATTTCGAAAGCGCCGACATGTTCATGATGATGCCGCTGGCGAATCTGGACGAGCGCTATGCGCGCCATTATGGCGTGGTGCCTGGCTAAGGGCGGGAAGCGAGGACTGCAGCTGGCCGGCCAGCGCCTGCACGGCGCTGCGCAAGCCGGTGTCCGCGCTGTCGGGTGGCAGCAGTTCGAGCAGGAAGCGCAGCGGCGCCGTGATCGCTTCGGGTTCGCCGATGCTGCCGTGGCGCCGCACGGCGTCGTGATATAGCGCCAGGAAGGCGGCGCGCGCGGGCGCGTCGAAAGGCTGGCCGTCCGGCACCTGCCACAGGGCCGCCAGCAGGGCGGCGCGCACGGGGGCGCCGGCATCGATGGCGCGGTGTTCGTCCGCGTGGCGCTGGCCCGCATAGGCGATGGCGTCGTGCAGCAAGTCGCCCAGCTGCGGATCGAGCGCGCGCCACGCGCTGTCGTCGGCATGGGCTTTCAGGAGCAGGGCGCCCGCCAGCACCTGGAAAATGAGGTCGCAGTCGGCCACGCCGCTGCGCCGCCGCGCTTCTTCCAGCGCGGCCAGGCAGGCATCCGTCATGTCGCGCAGGGCCGGCGCGCCGGAGCTTCCTGCGCCGCAGGCCAGGCGCGCCTGCAAGGCCCAGTAGCGTCCCAGCAGCGCCAGGCGCTGCGCCGTGGGCGCCAGCGCCACCAGCAGGTCGATATGCTGTTTTCCGTCCTGCAGCAACTGCCGGCCCTGTGGCATATCCGGCACGGCAGGCACTTCGATGCCGGCGCCCGCATCGAGGCCGCACAGGGCGGCGCCCTGGCGTATCTCCAGTTCCGCCCAGTGCGCCAGCGCGCGCAAGCCCACCTTGCCGTCGGCCGCGCTGTGCGCCGCCCGGTAGTGTTCGATGGCGCGCAGGGTGTTTTCCAGGCCACCGAGGCCGGCCCGCGTGGCGGCCATGTTTTCGCGGATGTCGGCGCAACCGAAGAAGCGCGCGCGCACGGCTTCCTCGATGCTGCCCAGCTTTTCCTCGATGGCCGCGCGGCGCGCAGGATCGGCGCCCGCCAGGCGCGCGTGCAGGGTTTCCAGGTCGGCCAGCAGGTGGCCGTGGTAGTGGTAGTCGGGCGCTTGCCAGGGCCGGCTCTGGGTGTTCGGAAAGCGGTAGCGGTCGTCGCCATACGCCTGGTAGGCGCCCCAGGTGTTCGAGGCCGGGAACTGCAGGTACGCCGCTTCGCGCGCCAGGCGCACGGCGTCGCCGAAGTATTCGCCGCTCAGCATGGCGTGATAAAAGCTGTGCGCGAAGATGCTGGCCGCCTGGTCGTCGATGCGCCAGCCGGCCGCGATCACCGCCTGCGAACCCATTTCAATGAAGGCCGTGGCCAGGCTGGCGGCCAGTTTCGACCATGGCGCGATGGCGTCGGGGCGCATGTCGCCCAGGTGGCAGCAATTGATGAAGACGAATTGCGGCACGCGTTTGAGCTTGCCCACCTGCGCCGCCGTCAGCCGCGTCTTCGGCCCCAGCACCAGGCCCGTATGGGCGATGCCGGGGCCGGCCACTTCGCCGTGGCCGGCCAGGTGAATGGCGAAATAGCGCTCGTCGAACAGATGCACCAGCACGCGCTGGGCCTGCGGGCGCAGCAGCTCGCGCACCTGGTAGCCGTACGCGCCGAACATGCGCGCCACGTCCTGCGCCTCGGCCTGCGCGGCGGGCAGCTCGGGCAGGCCGGAATCGGTATCGCCGATCACCAGCACGCTGTTGCTGGGCGGGCTGACGGCGGACGGCTGCTCGCGCAGGCTGGCCAGCTGGCGCACCATGCCGATGCGCGTCGACAGCGGGCTTTCCTCGCTGCCCGCCTCGTCGCGCATCAGCTCCCACGGATAGATGGCGGCGCTCTGGTCGACTGCTAGGATCAGGCCGCGCATCTCGGGGATGGCCGCCTTCAGGCCATTGGGCAGCATCAGTTCGTACAGGGCGCGCGACAGGCCCGGCTGGTCGGTGGTGTTGTCGGTGGCGTCCATGATCAGGCCATCGACGGCTTGCCGCTGGTTCGGCTCCTCGTCGACGCTGTTGTGGGCGCGGTCCGTCAGCACGGTGAAGCGCAGGGCGCCGGAGAGATCCGCGGCGACGATCTGCACGCGGCGCCAGCCATTGTCGCCGCTCAGGCTGGGCAGGATGCGCCTGTAGCCGCCCGGGCTGTGGCGGATGCGCTGTTCGAAGGTGAAGCTGCCCTGGTAGCGCGCCTCGGCCATGATCTGCTCGATGGCCATGGCGGCGGCGATGGCGCGCGCCTCCGACTGTTCGTAGATGGCGATATGGCCGATGCGGCAAGCCATGCCCGCGTCTTCCAGGCGCCGGTTGGCGCTGCGCGCGCCATCGAGCAGGGCCCGGGCGCACAGGGCGATGCTCAAGCCGCCATAGCCGGAACCGGACAGCAGGCTGGCCACGCGCAAGCCGTGTTCGCCCATCGGCGGCGCGGCTACATGGCCGGCGGCGCGCACCTGCAGGCAGACGCACGCGTATTCGAGCAGGCCGCCGGCAAAGGCGCGCGCCAGTTCGCCCGGCGTCAGTTCCCCCAGCGCGCCCAGGCCGATGACGATGGCGCCGCCGGGCCGGCGCGCCGCATCGGGCTGCAGCACCACCAGGGCGGAGTCGGGGCGCTGCGGAAAGCGCCCCAGCGCGTGGATTTCCTGCAGCTTGCCGGCCAGCAGGCGGTCCAGGAAGCTCATGCTGCCGCGCAGCGATTCGGACGCGTAGCAACCGCTCATGACGGGTGCGTCGGCCGAGGCCATGCTGCCGTGGATGACGGATAGGCTCAGCTGCGGCGCGCGGTTTTCCGGCGCGCTGGCGGGGCCGGCGGCGCCGATGGCCGCGTCGAGCAATTCCTGCGGCTGCGGGTACAGCGGCGTAGCGTCGGGCACATACGGATGGAAGCGGGGCGGGACGCCGCCAGGCGCATGCGGCGGGTGCCGCGGCAGGGAGGTCCCCTGGCCGCTGTCGAGCAGCTGCGCGATGGCCGGGTAGTAGTCCTTTTGCAGCAGCAGGTCGCCATGCGCCACCGGCAGGTAGCAGGCCGCCACGCCGTCCGGCACCGCGCCTTGCCAAGCCGTGCGGCCATCGCCGTCCGGCGACCAGGCGGTCTCGATGCCGCCGTCGCGCAGGCGCAGCGCCACCGGCGTGTCGGCGCAGCCGGCCAGGTAGCTGCAATGGCGGGCGTCGAGCGGGGCCGCTTGCAGCAGGGCCACGGTGGCGCGCGCCGCGGCCAGCGCCTGGGCCTCGGGCGCCTGCCAGCCGCCGGGCAGGCCCGCTTGCCCGTCGCCGGCGGCCAGCCGCGCCCAGGCGGCGGCGTCGAAATAGTCGATGCCGCCCCCCGCCTGCGGCCACGGCAGCATCTCCAGCACGCCGGGAAAGGCGCGCACGAAGCCGAGAAACTGGCGCCGCGTGTGCTTCCAGCCTATCCAGCACGCCAGCATCTGCACCAGCCGGTCGCGCCCCAGCAGCACTTGCACCATCGCCTGCGTGCCACGGTTGGCCGTGCCCACCTGCAGCAGGCGGCTGCCGGGCAGGGCGCCAAAGCGCTGCCAGCGGTCTTTCAGGGCCAGGCGCGCCACCAGCCCGCCCATGCCGTGGGCCACGATGCGCAGCGGCTGGCCGCGCTGTTCGGCGTCGCCCATGGCCTCGTCGAGCACGGGCAGGAAGGCGCCGCCGGAATATTGCAGCGAGAGGCGCCAGTCATAGGCAAAGGGCCGCACTTCCTGGCTTTGCGCGAGGAAGCGGGCAAACGGTTCATAGCAGGATTCGATCCAGCCGGCGCTGACGATGTGCGGCTGGCCCACAGCCAGGCGTTCGATGCGCCCTTCGACCAGGTTGACGGGGTCGAACCAGATGCGGTTGCTGCCCACTTGCAGGTGGCTGCCCAGCATGTCGGGCAGCAGCAGCACGATGGGCGCGTGCGCGCGCCGTTTCGGCACTTCGCCGCCGCGCCCCAGCGCGCCATGTTCCATGCCGGCCAGCGGCTGGTAGCCGGTTTCGTCGCCCGTGAGCGCCTGCACGGTGGCCAGGCTGGACGGCGCGCGCGCGAAGTAGTTCAGGTGGTGCGTCTGCGGCCCGCGCAGCAGCAGTTGCCGCACCGGCGTGCTGCGTGTGGCGCCGCCGGCCATCGAGGCGCAATTGACCACCAGGTCGTTCTGCCCGCCGTACAGCTGTTCGCCCAGGCAGTCGCCCAGCCAGCCCAGCAAGCCATCGCCGCTGCAGGCGCCGGCCAGCACATGCAGCGGGCTGGCCACGCGCACGTCGGGCGCGTTGAGCAGCGCCACCAGGGGCGAGTCGGGCATCATCGCTTCCAGGCCAGGCAGGATGCGCGCGTCGCAGCGCTGCTGCACCACGGCCAGCAGGAATGCCACGGCGCCATCGGGAACGTCGTCCTGCAGCAGCAGGTTGAACATCACGCTGGCCCAGCGGTCCAGCCGGCCCGACATCAAGGTGGTGCCGCGCGCCGGGCAGGCCACGCGCACGAAGCGGGCGATGCGGATGGCGCGTTTCTTCAGTTCCACGCTCAGTTCGCGCAGGCGCGCCGCATCCTCGTCGTAGCCGCTGCGGCCGCCCAGCCGTGCCTGCGCCGTGAAGTGGTCGATATCGTGGCTGTTGAACGCTTCGCCCCCCACCGTGTTTTCGCTCAGCCGCTCCAGGCCGTCGCCGGCCAGATCGACGGCGCCGCGGCTGTCGATGCGCTGCGCCCGCGCCAGCAATTCACCCACCAGGCCGCCGCGCGAATGGGCCAGCAGGTGCAGCACGGCGCCGTGCGGCAACTGGCGCACGAGGGCCAGCGCATTCTGGATGGGGCTGTCGCTGAGGCTGCGGTGCTCAAAGCCATAGATGCGGTTGCCGTACTGCGCCGCCAGTTGCGGCGCCAGGCCGTTGCGCCACAGGCCGCCAAAGCTGCGCTGGGTCGATGAGGCCGTGCCGTGCAACAGCAGCAGCACCGGTTCCGGTCCGGCGGGCAGGCTGGCGACGGCCGTCATGTTGCCGGCCTCGATGCCGCAGCGGTACAGGCCCAGGCGCTGTTCCAGCTGGCGGTCCTGGAAGGCGCCCGCCGCCGCCAGCGCCGTCATGGCGGCGCCGCCGCAGCGGTACACGCGCACGGCCCGCAGCATCCAGGCGCCTAGGCCGTCGCGGCTGGCGCCGGGCGGCTGGCGCGCCGCCTGCGGACGCAAGGCCAGCCCCACTTCGATGCTGGCGGGCGCGCCGTCGCGCGCCGCCGTGGCCGGTCCCAGGTAGCGTGGCAGGTCCAGGCTGCCTGCCAGCAGCGAACTGCCGTCGCACAGCAGCAGTTGCACCACGTCGGACGGGCCGATATCGAGGGCGATGCGGCAGCTGCCGATGCCGCGCGCGCTGGATAGCACATGGGTCTGGCCATGCCAGCCGGGCGCGGCGGGGCAGTCGCCGGCATTGGCGAGGGGATCGCGCGTGAGCGTCAGGCGCAGCACGGGCGGCGCAAGAGGATCGCTGGACATGCGGTTGGGATCGCTGGTTAAAAGCTGACCTTGATGCCTGCGCGGACTATGCGTGTTGTGTCAGATCAAGAGTGAGTGGAAATGCTGGCTGGCGGGGCAATGCAGAGTGAAGGCGGGGAGGGTGTGGAACTGGGGCGGGAGGGCAGAGAAACGGTCAGCATGGTTTGGGCTGGGTCTCTTCGCTATCGTGCTCGGATGTTGTGCGGTGAGCGAACTGCGCGAATTTCATGGCAAAAGTTCATGGCGCCGGGAACCTGGGTGCCTGGCATGGCATTACAACAGCGGTTATATCAATGGACTGGCGTGGCGGACAGTTCCTTCAGTTCGCGGATGGTGATGTCCGATTTTTCATGCATGCGCAATAAAATCGTTGCACCGACCGACAGTTTGCCGTGACGAATCTTGCTGATGATGGGGGGCTGGACTTCCAGTACACGGCACAGTTCCGCATCATTTTTCAGGTTCATCTTCTCGATCAGGGTATCGAGCAGCTTGTTGGGCACAAAACTCGATGGTTCGAGCGCACGCGCCCGGTTCATCGCCTCAATCATTTCCAGCTTCTTTTGCCGAACGTTCATTTACTCCTCCTTCAGGTTATGCAAGGGACGAGACCACTTTGACGCGGTCCCGGCTATAGTTCGTCATCGCAGTACGGCTGTCTGGGTGACGTAGTACAACATTCGCGTTACAACATTGATAACCAGGCAAGTGTTTAAATAATACTACGATAACAAAACTTGTGACAGATGGTCAGTTAAATTAACTGATTGTTTGATCAGTTTGGTTGACGATTGTTGTATTTTGTAGTCCGCTTTTCGTCAGAATCATGGTCCTGTCCGCCATTTCGGCGGCGGCCAGCGAATGCGTGACCATGATCGCGCAACTGCCGTTGGCCTTGATTTCGGCGCGCAGCAATTGCAGGATGCTGTGCGCCGTGTCCGGGTCGAGGTTGCCGGTGGGCTCGTCGGCCAGCACCAGTGCCGGCTTGTGGACGAGTGCGCGGGCAATGGCCACGCGCTGCATTTCGCCGCCGGACAATTGCTGCGGAAAGTCGCCGCCGCGCCCGCCCAGGCCGACCGCCTCGAGCATGCTGGCGGCACGCTCCTGGGGCAATCCGTTGAGCAGCAGCGGCAGGGCCACGTTTTGCAGCAGGGTCAGGTGCGGCAAGACGTGGAAGGCCTGGAAAATAAAGCCCATGCGGGCGCGACGCAGCCGGGTGGCGGCGGCGTCATCGAGGCTGGACATGGCAATGCCGTCCACCAGGATAGGGTGCGCTTCGGCACCCGCGTCGGGCGTATCGAGGCCGGCGATCAGGTTCAGCAAGGTCGACTTGCCCACGCCCGAGTCACCCATGATGGCGATGAATTCCCCGGCCTTGAAGCGGCAGGAAATGTTGGCCAGCACGGGACGGGCATTGGCATAGGACTTCGACAGATGGCGCAATTCGAGCATGGTGTTAACGGCTATCGTAAAGGGAGGCACGCGGGGGAGAGGGGGGCCTGGGAACTGCAAAGGGGCGCGGATTGTTTGGCCGGCAATGTGTAGTATACGACAGGCTTATGCTTTTTGCTTGGTAATACCACTTTTGTGTGGTTCCTGCGGCAGACGGCGCGCATCGACCTTAAGTTACCTGCCGCACGGCTGGCTTGCGCGGATTCCGCTATGATGAGAAAAAGTCATCGGCAGAGGCGCCCGCAAACCGCTGCGGCAGGGGCGGTGCGCCCGGTGGCTGACCGTGCAAGCCCTTCGTGAACCTAACATTGACGACGCCAGCCCATGACCATGCCACTTGTGCAACAGCAGTCCGATTTCCGTCCCGCCAGCCACGCCAGCGCGGCCAGCGCCACTCCTGCCACGATAGCCGAGATCAGCAGCGGCCTGCTGGCGCGCGATGCCTGGACGTCGCCCAAGTACCTGTACGACGCGCTTGGCTCCAAACTGTTCGAAGCCATCTGCGCCTTGCCCGAGTACTACCCGACGCGCACGGAAGCGGCCATCTTCGCCCGCCATGGCGCCGAGATCGCCCACGTCGTGGGGCCGGGCAGCACCCTGATCGACCTGGGCGCGGGCAATTGCGCCAAGGCCGCCAGCCTGTTCCCCCTGCTGCACCCGGCCCAGTACGTGGCCGTGGATATTTCCTACGATTTCCTCAGCGAATCGCTGAGCCGGCTGCAGCAGCGCTTTCCGCACATCGAGATGACGGGCCTGGGCCTGGATTTTTCCAGCCGCCTGGATTTGCCCGACAGCGTGCGCGAGGCACGGCGATTGTTCTTCTATGCCGGCTCGTCGATCGGTAATTTTGCGCCCGAGCAAGCAACCGCCTTTTTGCGCCGCCTGCGCGCGAATGCGGACGGCGATGGCGGCCTGATGATCGGCGTCGACCTGATCAAGGACGACGCCATCCTCGACGCCGCCTATGACGATGCGCTGGGCGTCACGGCCGCCTTCAACCTGAACATGCTGCGCCACGTGAACGGGCTGATCGGCGCCGACTTCGACGTGCGCGCGTGGCAGCACCACGGCTTTTTCAATGCCGACGAGCACCGCGTCGAAATGCACCTGGAAGCGCGCAGCGAGCAGTTTGTCCATTGGAAAGGCGGCCAGCGGCGTTTCGCGAAAGGCGAGCGTATCCATACTGAAGACAGCTATAAGTACACGCGCGCGGCCTTTGTCGGCTTGCTGGAACAGGCCGGGTTTTCCACCGTGCAAGTCTGGACGGATCCGCAACAGTGGTTTGCCGTGATTTATGCGCGGGTCATCCGGGACTAAGAAGGGAACAGATGCTGATCGATCATTACCATCAAGTGCGCCAGCATTCTCTGCGGCTGGCCGAGCCCCTGTCCGACGAGGATTGCGGCGCCCAGTCGATGCTGGACGCCAGTCCCGTGAAATGGCACCTCGCGCATACCACCTGGTTTTTCGAAACGTTTATTCTGGAAAGCATGGAAGCGGCGTTCGCGCCATTCCACCCGGCCTTTCGCGTGCTGTTCAATTCCTATTACAACGGCGTGGGCGAGAAGCACCCGCGCGCCCAGCGTGGCTTGCTGACGCGCCCCGGCATGGACGTCGTGCGCGCCTACCGGATGGATGTCGATGCGCGCATCGGCCGCCTGCTGGCGGGCGAACTGGCGCGCGAGGAGCGCGAACGGCTGACCATGCTGCTGGCGCTGGGGCTCGAACACGAGCAGCAGCACCAGGAATTGCTGTTGACGGACGTCAAGCACCTGCTGGCGCAGAGCGCCCTGTTTCCTGCCTACCTGGATCGCATGGATAGCGCGGCGCCATCAGCGCAGCAAGCCGCGCAGCCCACGGCCTGGCTCGCCTTCGACGGCGGCCTGGCGCAGATCGGCCATGCGGGCGACGGTTTTTGCTTTGACAATGAATTGCCGCGCCATCCGCAATACGTGGCGCCGTTCGAACTGGCCAGCGCGCTGGTGACGAATGGCGAGTACCTGGCCTTCATCGAGGCGGGCGGCTACCGCACGGCGCATTGGTGGCTGGCCGAAGGCTGGGACTGGGTGCGCAGCGGGCAGCTGGAATGCCCGTTGTACTGGCAGCGCGACGAGGCGGGGCAATGGCAGGAATTCACTCTATATGGTTTGCATCGGCTCGACCTGCAGGCGCCGGCCACGCATCTGTCCCTGTTCGAGGCGGACGCCTATGCGCACTGGGCCGGCGCGCGCCTGCCGACGGAAGCGGAATGGGAAGTGGCGGCGCAAGGCGTCGCGCTGCAAGTTGGCCAGCTGCATCCGGCCGCCGGCGCACCGGGAACAGGGCTGCGGCAAATGTTCGGCCATTGCTGGCAGTGGACCAGCAGCAGCTACGCGCCGTATCCGGGCTACCGCACGGCGCCCGGGGCGCTCGGCGAATACAACGGCAAGTTCATGCTGAACCAGTATGTGCTGCGCGGCTCGTCGTGCGCCACGCCGGCCGGCCATGCGCGCGCCAGCTACCGCAATTTCTTCCCGGCCGGCGCGCGCTGGCAATTTTCCGGCATCCGCCTGGCGCGCCAGGTGGAATAACTTAGTGCAGGCGCGGGACGGCGGCTGCGTCAGGGCGGGGCGGCGCCTTGGCGGCAGTGTTCTGTTCCAGCTTGAACTGGCTGACGAGGGTTTCCAGTTCGCCCGCCTGTTCATGCATGGCCGCCGCCGCCGCGGCCGCTTCCTCGACGAGGGCCGCGTTTTGCTGCGTCGTCTGGTCCATCTGCATGATGGCCGCATTGATTTGCTCGATGCCTTCGCTCTGCTCGTGGTTGGCAACGCTGATTTCACCGACGATGGCGCTGACCCGGCCCACGCTGGCCACTACTTCATCCATCGTGGCGCCCGCCTGGCTGACCAGTTGCGCACCCTGGCCGACCCTGTTGACGGAGTCGGCGATCAGTTCCTTGATTTCCTTCGCCGCCGCCGCCGAGCGTTGTGCCAGGTTGCGCACTTCGGACGCCACCACGGCAAAGCCGCGGCCTTGCTCACCTGCGCGCGCCGCTTCCACCGCCGCGTTCAGTGCCAGGATATTCGTCTGGAAGGCGATGCCGTCGATGACGGCGATGATGTCGACGATCTTGCGCGACGATGCATTGATGGCATCCATGGTGCCGATCACTTCCGCCATGGCCGAGCCGCCGCGCTGGGCGATGGCCGATGCCGAGCGGGCTAGGCTGTCGGCCTGGCGTGCATTGTCGCTGTTGCTGCGCACGGTGCCCGTCAGTTCGATCATCGACGAGGCCGTCTCTTCCAGCGCGCTGGCTTGCGCTTCCGTGCGGGCCGACAGGTCGGCATTGCCGCTGGCGATCTGGCTCGACGCCACGGCTATCGTGCCCGTGCCGCCGCGCACCTGCCCCACCAGGGTGGCCAGGTTGGCGTTCATGTCGCGCAACGCCTGCAGCAGCTGGCCCGCTTCATCCTTGCCTTCGGCCACGATTTTGCTGCTCAGGTCGCCTGCGGCCACGGCTTGCGCCACGCGCAAGGCATAGGCGATGGGCGTGGTGATCGAGCGCGTGACGCGCCAGGCAAAGAGCACGCCCAGCAGCAGGGCGGCCGTGCCCAGGCTGGCCATCAGCACATTCGCTGCGGAAATATTCTGCTTGATTTGCTGGCCGCCATGCACGACCACCCCGCGCTGGATTTCATTCAGGCGGTTCACCGTCTTTTGCAACTGGTTCAGGGCGGGCAGGGTGTCGTCGCGCACATGCACGGCCGCTTCCGCGCGCTGTCCCGCCACCAGCAGCTTGTCGGCCTGGCTGAACGACACGACATAGGCCTTGCGCTGCTGCTTCAGGGTGGCCAGCAATTCCTTGCCTTCAGGCAGCACGATCAGGCGGTCGAGCACGACCAGCGCATCGGTGATGGTGGCCTTGTTGGCATCGATTTCGCCGTGGATGGCGTTGGCGCGGGCCGGATCTTCATGGATGAACAGTTCCAGCACCAGTGCCGCGTTCGAACGCGTGGTGCTGCGGATGGTGGCGATGGCGTCGGCCTTGGCCCAGTCTTTCTCGATGATGGCTTCGCTAAGCGCGCCGATCTTGTCGAGCCGGAAAAGGCCCGTGCCTACCAGCACTGCCATCAGTAGCAGCACCACGCCAAAACCGGCGCCCAGGCGCACGCCTATCTTCATATCCGTCAATTTCATACTGATTCCCTCGGTAGCTAATGATCTGTCTCCGGTGGTCTTGTTATGCAACGATTATACGGTTGGTGATACCTGATTTGCACTACTAATTGCCCAATAGAAATGAAAAGGCGGCACGGCGATCAAGCCGTACCGCTTTTTCTCCCTATGAGGGATGCCCTGGCCGTGCTCAGGCGGCGTTGGCAGCCACGTCGGCCTCTGTTGTTTTTTCGGCGTCCGTCTGCTTGATGCGGCGGTTCACGGCCGACAAGACAGCCTTGAACGAGGCGGTGACGATATTGCTGTCGATGGCGGCGCCGAACAGGGTAGGGCCATTGTCGAGGCGCAACTCCACGTAGCAAGCCGCTTGCGCGTTGGCGCCGGAGCCGATCGAGTGCTCATGGTAGTCCATCAGCTTGATGTCGAGACCGAGGGCGTTGACGAAGGCATCGATGGGGCCGTTGCCGCCGCCTTGCAGGGCCAATGGCGTCTGGCGGTGCGACAGGCTGATGTCGATCTGCACGGATTCGTCGCTGCTCGTGTCTTCCACCATGCGGTGCGAAGCGTAGGCGTATGGCGCCGTCTGCTCCAGATATTCCTTCTGGAAGATTTCATGGATATCCTGCGCGGCGATTTCGCGGCCCGTGGCGTCGGCCACGGCTTGCACGGCGCGCGAGAATTCGATCTGCAGGCGGCGCGGCAAGACCAGGCCGTATTCCTGTTCCAGCAAGTACGCCATGCCGCCCTTGCCGGACTGGCTGTTGACGCGGATCACGGCGTCATAGCTGCGGCCCAGGTCGGCCGGGTCGATCGGCAAGTACGGCACTTCCCAGATGCTGTCCGGTTGTTGCTTGGCGAAACCTTTCTTGATTGCATCCTGGTGCGAGCCGGAGAATGCCGTAAACACCAGGTCGCCCGCATACGGGTGGCGCGGGTGGACGGGCAGCTGGTTGCACTCTTCCACGCACTTGCGCACGGTATCGATGTCGGAGAAATCGAGGCCCGGATGCACGCCCTGCGTGTACAGGTTCATCGCCAAAGTCACCAGGTCGACGTTGCCCGTGCGCTCGCCATTGCCGAACAAGCAGCCTTCCACGCGGTCGGCGCCCGCCATCACGGCCAGCTCGGCCGACGCGACGGCCGTGCCGCGGTCGTTATGCGGATGCACGCTGATGATGATGGAATCGCGGCGCGCCAGTTTGCGCGACATCCATTCGATCTGGTCCGCGTACACGTTGGGCGTGCTGCATTCCACGGTCGATGGCAGGTTGATGATCATCTTGTTGGCCGGCGTCGGCTTCCAGATGGCGCTGACGGCGTCGCAGATATGCTTGGAGAAATCGAGTTCCGTGGTGGAAAACGATTCCGGTGTGTATTCGAAACCCCATTCCGTTTCCGGATGCTGCGCCACCAGCTGTTTTACCAGGGTGGTACCGGTGGTGGCGATATTCGTGATTTCCTCGCGCGACATGCCGAACACGACTTTGCGGAACACGGGCGCCACGGAGTTGTACAGGTGGACGATGGCGCGCTTGGCGCCGACGACGGATTCCACCGTGCGGCGTATCAATTCTTCGCGCGACTGGGTCAGCACGATGATGGTGACGTCGTCCGGGATGCGGCCCTCATCGACGAGCTTGCGCACGAAATCGAAATCCGTTTGTGATGCCGATGGGAAGCCCACCTCGATTTCCTTGAGGCCGATGGCGATCAGCATCTCGAAGAACCGCAGCTTCTTTTCCGCGCTCATCGGCTCGATCAGCGACTGGTTGCCGTCGCGCAAGTCGGTGCTCATCCAGATAGGCGGTTTGCTGATGATCTGGTTCGGCCATTGACGGTCGGTCAATTTGACGGGAGGAAAGGCGCGGTATTTGGAAGCTGGGTTTTGCAACATCATGATCGGGTACTCCTGAAGATAGGGGGAAATCAATGGTTGTGGCGCAAGCTTGCCGGGCGGCCACGCAACACTAGGCCAGGCAAGCGATCGGTAGCGATAGCAGTGCAGCGACGATGCCAGCGGGGGCGGTCGCAGGGGGAACTACGTGTACGAATGGGGATGGTGCAAACATCATCAAACCTTCCAGGGTTTTTGAAACACGCCGGCGTGTGGCCAGGCGAAGCAATGCGGCAAACTTATGCGCGTGCTAGGTGTAGTCGCGATAGCGACAGCAGGGAAGGGGATGGATGTTTGAAGGAGGACATGCACTTAATGTAAGGGAGGTTGGGGCGGGCTGTCAAGCGTTTCCTGGCGTCACGTTGTGTCAAGCGTAATGCACTTGCGCGGCCAGGTCCGGCATTTCCTGCGCCATGCGCGCCAGGATGCGCTGCAGGATGGCCGCATCGTGCGGCAGCCGTGCGGCGAAGGCTCGCCAGCCGCGCAGCTCCAGTTGTTGCGGCATGTCCACCAGGCCCGTGACGGCATCCCAGAACGCATCCCAGTTCATGCCGTAGAAGGAAGGAAAACCCAGCGCGGCGGCCAGCGCCGCATGCAGCTGGCGCGGCGAATTGATATCGCTCAAGTCGATCGTGACAAGGGCTTGCCTGCTCACAGTATTCCCTTGAGCAAGTTCTGCAGGTTTTGCCGCATGCCGGCGGCCACCGTTTCGTGCTGCGCCAGGATGGCGGGCGCATCCTTGAACGGCGCCGGGTCCAGATACAGGCGCGGCAAGTCGGCCACGGCCACGCCGCGTGGGCCGCCGCGCAGGATGTCATCCGCATGCTGCTGGATCGAGTTGACGGCCGCCTGGATGCGCGGCGTCGCGGAGGCGGCCAGGCAGGCGGCCAGCGCGGCGTCGAGGTCGGCGCGCGCGGGCGCCTGCGGCAGCACGGGGGCGGCGATCTGTTCCAGCGGCGACATGTTGACGGCCGGCTTGCGGTAGGCGAGCAGGGTATCAAGCGCCATCAGCCGGTGCGCGCCGCCGCGCTGCAGCCAGTCCAGGATGCGTGGCCACGGCGTGCCCAGCAGCGCTGCCGCCACGCCCCATTGTCCCGCCACGGGCGAGCCGACATTGGTCTCGATCCAGGCGAGGGCGGCCGGATTGCCTGTGTAGGCCAGCAAGATGGCGTTCGACGAGCGCAGCGCGGGTGCCTGCGTGGCGAGGATGGCGGTCAGCCAGGCGAGGGCGCCATCGGGCTGCTGCTGCGATAGCTGTTGCGTAAATGGTTCGCTCAGGGCGCGGCTGTCGGCAAATTGGTGTTCTGACATATTGATTGGAGGAAAGTAAAAACCAGGCGCCAGTCTAGCAGTGGTCCGCTGGATGAGGCGGCGCGCACGAACATTGCCAGCATAAACATTTAAGACAGCCTTCAGTGCAGGCAGCCCCGCTTGCGCTACAATCGGCTCTCCTTTATTGCCACTGCCGCGCGCGGTTCCCCCTCTCCACATGTTCCCTAAACGCCTGACCCTGCTTGCCCTGGCCGCCTTTGCGCTGGCCGGCTGCGATACCACCGCCCCGAAACCCGTTCAAGTATTGACGCCACCCGAACCCATCGTCGTCACGCCGCGCAAGATCAAGATCGGCCTGGCGCTGGGCGGTGGCGCGGCGCGCGGTTTCGCGCATATCGGCGTGATCAAGGCGCTCGAATCGCAGGGCATCAACGCCGACATCGTCACCGGCACCAGCGCCGGCAGCGTGGTGGGCGCCATGTATGCGGCAGGCAATTCCGGCTTTGCCCTGCAAAAGATGGCGTTCGACATGGACGAGGCGGCCATTTCCGACTGGGCCTTGCCCCTGTTCGGCAAGTCGTCCGGCGTGCTGAAAGGCGAAGCGCTGCAAAGCTATGTCAACAAGGCCGTGGGCGGCGTGCCGCTGGAAAAGCTGAAGATTCCCTTCGGCGTGGTGGCGACCGATTTGAAAAATGGCCAGCCGATCCTGTTCCAGCGCGGTAACACCGGCATGGCCGTGCGCGCCTCGTCGGCCGTGCCCGGCGTGTTCCAGCCTGTGACGATTGCCGGCCACACCTATGTCGATGGCGGCCTCGTCGCTCCCGTACCCGTGCGCTTTGCGCGCGACATGGGCGCCGATTTCATCATCGCCGTGAATATTTCGTCGCAAACGGATACCCAGAAGGCCATCAGCTCGATGGAAGTGCTGATGCAGACCTTCGCCATCATGGGCCAGCGCATCAACCAGTTCGAGCTCAAGGATGCGGACGTGGTGATCCAGCCCAGCCTGGGCACCATGAAGGGCAACGATTTCAACAGCCGCAACCAGGCGATCCTGGCGGGCGAGCAGGCGACCTTTGCCGTCATGGCGCAGCTCAAGCAAAAGCTGAAAGCCAAGCGCGAGCAGTAGGGGGTAGCGCCGTCGCGCATTTCGTATACAATTTTGATTCAACATAACAAGGATGCACCATGCAATCGAAACCGATTTTGACCCTGGATGACGTAAAGAAAATCGCTGCCGCCGCCGAAGCGGAAGCGGTCAAGAATAACTGGGCGGTCACGATCGCCATCGTCGACGACGGCGGCCACCTGCTGTGGCTGCAGCGCATGGATGGCGTGGCGCCGATCTCGTCGCACATTGCCCCATCGAAAGCCAAGACGGCCGCGCTGGGCCGCCGCGAATCGCGCATCTATGAAGAGATGATCAATGGCGGCCGCGTGTCGTTCCTGAGCGCACCGGAAATCGACGGCTTGCTCGAAGGCGGCGTGCCCATCGTGTTCGACGGTCACTACGTGGGCGCCGTCGGCGTCTCGGGCGTGAAGTCGGCGGAAGATGCGCAAATCGCCAAAGCAGGCATTGCTGCGCTCACCGCCTAAGTAGTAGCCGCAATTGTAGAACAAGCCGCCCCGCGCAAGCCGGGCGGCTTTTTTCATGGGGCGCAGTTTTTATGTTGCCATGCAAAAAAATGCCGCCGATTCTGAATTTTCTTCCTTGTGGAAAAGCTTCCTTTTGGTTATAATTCAAAGGTTTAGCCAATCACACATATACCGTAGCGACTACCCATCCCCTCATTCAAAATGACCGTTGAAACACCCTGAGTGCATCTGGCTCGGGTAATTAGGCGGTCGGTCTGACGTGGCGCAGCTACGGTAACTTTATCAGGAGTTGCCCTTGCCGCCATTTTTTTCTGGCCCTGCCGTTCCAGCCATATTAGCGCTTGCTGATGGAACGATCTTTAAAGGTTTTTCGATCGGTGCCGCCGGTCATACCACGGGCGAGGTTGTTTTCAATACCTCCATGACCGGGTATCAGGAAATCCTTACCGACCCAAGCTATTGCCGCCAGATGGTCACCCTGACCTATCCGCATATCGGCAATACGGGCGTCAATCCGGAAGACGTCGAATCTTCCAAGGTACACGCCGCTGGCCTCATCATCCGCGATCTGCCTTTGCTGGCATCCAATTTCCGTTCCACCCTTTCCCTGTCCGACTACCTCAAAGCTGAAAATATCGTCGCCATCGCCGGCATCGATACACGCAAGCTCACGCGCATCCTGCGTGAAAAAGGTGCGCAGGGCGGCGCCATCCTCGTCGGCACGCAAGGCAACGAGCCATCCGCCGCGCAAGCGCTGGAACTGGCCCGCTCCTTCCCCGGCCTGGCCGGCATGGACCTGGCCAAGGTGGTGTCGAGCAAGGACGCCTACGAATACCGCGAAACGGAATGGACGCTCGGTGAAGGCTATGGCCAGCTGGCCGATGCCGACGCGAAATACCACGTAGTCGCCTTCGACTACGGCGTCAAGCGCAACATCCTGCGCATGCTGACGGCACGCGGCTGCAAAGTCACCGTGCTGCCCGCGCAAGCGACGGCCGCCGACGCCCTGGCGCTGAATCCGGACGGCATCTTCCTGTCGAACGGTCCCGGCGATCCGGAGCCGTGCGACTACGCCATCGCGGCAACCAAGGAACTGATCGAAAAGGGCATCCCGACCTTCGGCATCTGCCTCGGTCACCAGATCATGGCGATCGCTTCCGGCGCGAAAACCTTGAAGATGAAGTTCGGCCACCACGGCGCCAACCACCCGGTGCAGGACCTGGAAACGAAACAGGTCTTGATCACTTCGCAAAACCACGGTTTCGCCGTCGACGCGGCAACCTTGCCCGCGAATTGCCGCGTGACCCATGAATCGCTGTTCGACGGCTCCCTGCAGGGCTTTGCCCGCACGGACAAGCCGGCCTTCTGCTTCCAGGGCCACCCTGAAGCGTCGCCGGGCCCGATGGATGTTGCTTACCTGTTTGACCGCTTCATCAACTTGATGGCTGCGGAGGAGAAAAAGAAAAATGCCTAAACGTTTAGATATTAAAAGTATTCTGATTATTGGCGCTGGCCCGATCGTGATCGGCCAGGCCTGCGAATTCGATTATTCCGGCGCGCAAGCGTGCAAGGCCCTGCGCGAAGAGGGCTACAAAGTCATCCTGGTCAACAGCAATCCTGCGACCATCATGACGGATCCGGAAATGGCCGACGTGACCTATATCGAACCGATCACCTGGTCGGTCGTTGAACGCATCATCGCCAAGGAGCGTCCTGACGCGATCCTGCCGACGATGGGCGGCCAGACGGCGCTGAACTGCGCGCTGGACCTGTTCAACAATGGCGTGCTGGCAAAATACAACGTCGAACTGATCGGCGCATCGCCGGAAGCCATCGACAAGGCGGAAGACCGTTCCAAGTTCAAGGACGCGATGACCAAGATCGGCCTCGGTTCGGCACGCTCCGGCGTGGCGCACTCGATGGAAGAATCGTGGGCCGTGCAGCGCACGCTGGGCTTCCCGACCATCATCCGTCCATCGTTCACCATGGGCGGTTCCGGCGGCGGCATCGCCTACAACGAAGAAGAATTCGAAACCATCTGCAAGCGCGGCCTGGAAGCGTCGCCGACGAAAGAGTTGCTGATCGAAGAATCGTTGCTGGGCTGGAAAGAGTACGAGATGGAAGTGGTGCGCGACAAGGCGGACAACTGCATCATCATCTGCTCGATCGAAAACCTCGACCCGATGGGCGTGCACACGGGCGACTCCATCACGGTGGCGCCAGCGCAAACGCTGACGGACAAGGAATACCAGATCATGCGCAATGCCTCCTTGGCAGTGCTGCGCGAGATCGGCGTCGACACCGGCGGCTCGAACGTGCAATTCTCGATCAACCCCGTCGATGGCCGCATGATCGTCATCGAGATGAACCCGCGCGTATCGCGTTCGTCGGCCCTGGCATCGAAAGCGACTGGTTTCCCGATTGCCAAGATCGCCGCCAAGCTGGCCGTCGGTTTCACCCTGGACGAGCTGCGCAATGAAATCACGGGCGGCGCCACGCCGGCATCGTTCGAGCCGTCGATCGATTACGTCGTCACGAAGATTCCCCGTTTCACGTTCGAGAAATTCCCGACCGCCGACCACCACCTGACGACGCAGATGAAATCCGTCGGCGAAGTGATGGCCATCGGCCGTACCTTCCAGGAATCGTTCCAGAAAGCCTTGCGCGGCCTGGAAGTGGGCGTGGATGGCATGAATGAAAAGACCAAGGACCGCGAAAAGATCGAAGAAGAGCTGGGCGAGCCTGGTCCTGAGCGCATCTGGTACGTGGGCGACGCGTTTGCCCAGGGTTTCACCCTGGAAGAAGTGCACCAACTCACCAAGATCGACCCATGGTTCCTGATCCAGATCAAGGAAATCGTCGACCTGGAACTGTGGCTGGACACGCAGAAGCTGGAAAACCTGGACAAGAACACCCTGTACAAGTTGAAACAGAAGGGCTTCTCGGACCGCCGCCTGGGCTTCCTGCTGCAGACGACCGACACGGCCGTGCGCCAGCAGCGCCATGCGCTGAATATCCGTCCCGTCTACAAGCGCGTCGACACCTGCGCAGCGGAATTTTCGACCGACACGGCGTACATGTATTCCACGTACGACGAAGAGTGCGAATCGAATCCGACCGACAAGAAAAAGATCATGGTGCTGGGCGGTGGCCCGAACCGTATCGGCCAGGGTATCGAGTTTGACTATTGCTGCGTCCACGCGGCCCTCGCCATGCGCGAAGACGGCTACGAAACCATCATGGTCAATTGCAACCCAGAAACGGTTTCAACCGACTACGATACCTCGGACCGCCTGTATTTCGAATCCTTGACCCTGGAAGACGTGCTGGAAATCGTCGCCATCGAAAAACCGGTAGGCGTGATCGTGCAGTACGGCGGCCAGACGCCATTGAAACTGGCGCTGGACCTGGAAGCGAATGGCGTGCCTATCATCGGCACGTCGCCCGACATGATCGATGCGGCCGAAGACCGCGAGCGTTTCCAGCAAATGCTGCACAAGCTGGAACTGCGCCAGCCGCCTAACCGCACCGCGCGCACGGAAGCCGACGCCCTGGCGCTGGCACAGGAAATCGGCTACCCGCTGGTCGTGCGTCCTTCGTACGTGCTGGGCGGCCGCGCCATGGAAATCGTCCACGAGCAACGCGACCTCGAACGCTACATGCGCGAAGCCGTCAAGGTCTCGCACGATTCGCCGGTGCTGCTGGACCGCTTCCTGAACGACGCCATCGAGTGCGACGTCGATTGCATCTCCGACGGCGAAACGACGTTCATCGGCGGCGTGATGGAGCACATCGAACAGGCTGGCGTCCACTCGGGCGACTCGGCTTGCTCGTTGCCACCATATTCGCTGGCGCCGGAAACCATTGAAGAACTGAAGCGCCAGACGGCGCTGATGGCCAAGGGCTTGAACGTGGTCGGCCTGATGAACGTGCAGTTCGCGATCCAGAAGCAAGAGATCGACGGCGAAATGAAAGACGTCGTCTTCGTGCTGGAAGTCAATCCACGCGCTTCACGCACCGTGCCTTTCGTCTCGAAAGCCACCGGTCTGCAACTGGCGAAGATCGCCGCGCGCTGCATGGTGGGCCAGTCGCTGGCGTCGCAAGGCATCACGCAGGAAGTCGTGCCGCCGTACTTCAGCGTCAAGGAAGCTGTGTTCCCGTTCGTCAAGTTCCCTGGCGTAGACACCATCCTGGGCCCTGAAATGAAATCGACGGGCGAAGTCATGGGCGTGGGCCTGACGTTCGGCGAAGCGTTTGTGAAATCGCAACTGGGCGCCGGCGTGAACCTGCCAAAATCGGGCAAGGTCTTCATCAGCGTGAAAGCGTCGGACAAGCCGCGCGCCGTGCAAGTGGCGCGTGACTTGGTCGAGTCCGGCTTCACCGTGGTCGCCACCAAGGGTACCGCCGCCGTGATCGCTGCTGCCGGCATCGCCGTCACGCCAGTGAACAAGGTGATCGAAGGTCGTCCGCACGTGGTCGACATGATCAAGAACCATGAAATCGTGCTGGTGATCAACACCGTGGAAGAAAAGCGCAGCGCCATCGTCGATTCGCGGGCCATCCGCACGTCGGCCCTGGCGTCGCGCGTGACGACCTACACCACTATCGCGGGCGCGGAAGCGGCCGTCGAAGGCATCCGCCACCTGGATGAGCTGCGTGTGTACGATTTGCAAGGCCTGCACAAGACCTTGAACTAAGTGCGTTTGCAGTGGCCGCCGTTAGGCGGTACACTGCATGCTTATCAACCACAGAGTTCCGTGCAGAGCAGCGCGCGGCCTCTGTGGTTTTCACTTGGTAAGTCCGTTAACCGTGGCAAAACACGGACAACGGCGCCGATAACTAGCAGATAGTAGAGATAACATGACCTCAGTCCCATTGACCAAATACGGCGCAGAACTCTTGAAAGAAGAGCTGCATCATTTGAAGACCAAGGAACGCCGCATCGTCATCGATGCGATCGCCGAAGCGCGTTCGCACGGAGATTTGTCGGAAAACGCCGAGTACGATGCCGCCAAGGAACGCCAGGCCTTCGTCGAAGGCCGCATCGCCGAACTCGAAGGCAAGCTGGGTGCAGCGCAAATCATCGACCCGACCGCGCTCGACGCGGAAGGCCGCGTGGTGTTTGCCTCGACCGTGAACCTGGAAGACCTGGAATCGGGCCAGAAAGTCACGTACCAGATCGTCGGCCTCGATGAAGCCGACCTGAAAATGAACAAGGTTTCCGTGACGTCCCCGATCGCCCGCGCGCTGATCGGCAAGTACGCCGGCGACGTGGTGGAAGTGCAGGCGCCGTCCGGCCCGCGCGAATACGAAATCCTGGAAGTACTGTACATCTGATGCTGGGCCGCGTGCGCATCCTCGTTGCCACCCTGTGGGCCGGCAGCCTGTGGACCATCGGCTTCATCGTGGCGCCGACCCTGTTTGGCACCCTGAGCGACCGCGTACTGGCAGGCAATATTGCCGGCAGCATGTTCCGCGCCGAGGCCTGGCTGTCCATCGCCTGTGCGCTGGTGCTGCTGGCCTTGCTGCAATGGGCTCCCGGCGCGCTGGAACTGAAGCGCCGGCGCCTGCTGGGCGCGCTGGTGCTGTCGATGCTGGTGTGCGCATTGCTCAGCCATTTCGGCATTTCGCCCCTGATGGCTGAACTCAAGGCGCAGGCGCAGGGTTCCTCCGGCATCATGGACGAGGCCATGCGCAGCCGCTTCGGCATGCTGCATGGCGTGTCGACCGTGATCTTTGCCGTGCAGAGCTTGCTGGCGGGCGTGCTGATCTGGAAGCAGCAGTAATCGCCTCGGGTGTTGTTGGATTACGCGCTGCGCGCTAATCCGACCTACATGACATACGTAGGTCGGATTAGCGAGGCCGCAGGCCACGCGTAATCCGACAATCGCCGGCGTGTGAATATCGTAATAGCAATAAAAAAGCGGAGCAGGGAATATCCCGTGCTCCGCTTCTTGTTTCAAGCCCGGCCGCCTTGCGGTTGCCGGGTGAACAGGCTTACTTGCTGCCCAGTGCGCTTTTCTTGGCGCTTTTCTGACGTGGCTTGGCACGCTTGATGGAACCGCCTTCGGTAACGCGCTCATTGCCCTTGATCATGACTTTCGTCACGCTCGGGCGCTTGGTGCCGCTGGCGCTGGCCTTGACGATGGTCACTTCGCGCATGCCTTTGCCGGCGCTGACCTTCTCCTTAACCACTTCTTTTTTCGGACGGTAGATTACCAGCAGTTTGCCAATATGTTGTACCGGGGCGGCGCCGAGATTGCCGCAAATCGTATCGTACATTCCGACGCGCGCTTCGCGGTCGTCGCCGAACACGCGGACTTTAATCAGGCCGTGCGAATCCAGGCCAAGGTCGATCTCTTTGAGGACAGCAGGTGTCAAGCCCGCTTCGCCAATAATGACGATAGGCTTCAGCGCGTGTGCTTCGGCGCGCAGTGCGCTGCGCTCTACGGGTGTAAGTTTTAGCATAATAATATTTAGTAATTCCCTTAAAAGCAGTATTCTACGCGAATGGCAAAGAAGAAATTAAACAAAAACTGGTTGCACGACCACATAAATGATCCTTATGTGAAGTTGGCGCAAAAAGAGGGCTACCGCGCCCGGGCAGCATACAAGCTCAAAGAAATCGATGAAGACGAGAAACTGATCAAACCTGGCCAGGTGATTGTCGACCTTGGTTGCACTCCTGGCAGCTGGGCCCAGTACACGCGGCGCAAGCTGGCCGGCAAGGACGGCGGCGGGGTCAATGGTACCCTGATTGGCCTGGACATGCTGGAAATGGAACCGATCGCCGATTTCCACTTCATCCAGGGCGACTTCCGCGAAGCGCGCGTGCTGCGCCAGCTGGAAGTGGTGTTGCAGGGCCGCAAGGTCGACCTGGTCCTGTCGGACATGGCGCCCAACCTGTCGGGCATCGCCACGGCGGATGCCGCGCGCATGGAGCACTTGATCGACCTGGCCATCGAATTTTCGCAATTGCACCTGAAGCCGTCTGGCGTGCTGCTGGTGAAATGCTTTAAAGACATGGGTTTCAGCCAGATCGTGGAGAAATTCCGTGCCGAATTCAAGGTCGTGGTGCAGAAAAAGCCCAAGGCCAGCCGCGATAAATCGTCGGAAATCTTCCTGATGGGCCGTGGAATCAAGAATCCGCTGAAAAATGCCGTGGAAGAAGATGATTCCGCCCTTGATATTTAAGCGGGAATCCGCACATGGGAACGAGAAGTGCAGTAGCGTCTGATGGCATAAAAGCCTAAATTGTTTATACTGCATTTTTTTGCGTGAACGCGATTTTTTCGCGCGCACGGATCGGCGGGCTTTGGCACGGCCCGCTTATTGCGAGTAAAATCGTGTTTCTAGCTATAGGTAAAGAGATGCGCACTGCATCCAAGGAGTCTTCGTGAATAACATGTTTTCCAAATCTGCCATCTGGGTAGTCGTATTGCTGCTGTTGTTCATGCTGTTCAAGCAATTCGACAGTCATGGCGCCACAGGCGGCAGCAAGGCCATCGCTTATTCCGATTTGCTGGATGAAGTCAAAGCCAAGCGCGTCAAGGATGTCGTGATCGAAGGTTCGTCGATCACCGCCAAGCTGATGGACGACACCAAGGTGCGTACCACCGCCACCAGCCTCGACAAGGGCCTGATCGGCGACCTGCGCGACAATGGCGTGCATTTCGATGTGCGTCCGCCCGAGGAAGCGTCCTTCCTGCAAACTATTTTTGTTTCCTGGTTCCCCATGCTGCTGTTGATCGGCGTCTGGGTCTTCTTCATGCGTCAGATGCAAGGCGGCGGCAAGGGCGGGGCATTCTCGTTCGGCAAGTCGAAGGCGCGCATGATGGATGAAGCCAGCAACACCGTCACCTTCGCCGATGTCGCCGGTTGCGACGAAGCGAAAGAAGAAGTCAACGAAGTGGTCGACTTCCTCAAGGATCCGAGCAAATTCCAGAAACTGGGCGGCCGCATTCCCCGCGGCGTGCTGATGGTCGGTCCTCCGGGCACGGGTAAAACCCTGCTGGCGCGCGCCATCGCCGGCGAAGCCAAGGTGCCGTTCTTCTCGATTTCCGGTTCCGACTTCGTGGAAATGTTCGTCGGCGTGGGCGCCAGCCGCGTGCGCGACATGTTTGAAAACGCGAAAAAGCATTCGCCGTGCATCATCTTCATCGACGAGATCGACGCTGTCGGTCGTCACCGCGGCGCCGGCATGGGCGGCGGCAATGACGAGCGCGAACAGACCTTGAACCAGTTGCTGGTCGAGATGGACGGTTTTGAAGCGAACTCCGGCGTGATCGTCGTGGCCGCCACCAACCGCGCCGACGTACTCGACAAAGCTCTGCTGCGTCCAGGCCGTTTCGACCGCCAGGTCTCCGTCGGCTTGCCCGATATCCGCGGCCGCGAGCAGATCTTGAACGTGCACATGCGCAAAGTACCTATCGGTACCGACGTGAAAGCCGATATCCTGGCCCGCGGTACCCCCGGTTTCTCGGGCGCGGACCTGGCCAACCTGGTCAACGAGGCAGCCCTGTTCGCCGCACGCCGCAGCAAGCGCCTGGTGGAAATGGCTGACTTCGAAGACGCGAAAGACAAGATCTACATGGGCCCTGAGCGTAAATCGATGATCATCCGCGAGGAAGAGCGTCGCAATACGGCTTACCATGAGTCCGGTCATGCCGTCGTTGCCAAGTTGCTGCCGAAGGCTGATCCCGTGCATAAAGTCACGATCATGCCGCGCGGCTGGGCCCTGGGCCTGACCTGGCAGCTGCCGGAACACGACAACTTGTCCGCCTACAAGGACAAGATGCTGGAAGAAATTTCCATCCTGTTCGGCGGCCGTATCGCCGAAGAGATTTTCGTGGGACAAATGTCCACTGGTGCGTCGAACGACTTCTCGCGTGCCACCAAGCTGGCCCGTTCCATGGTGACCCGCTTCGGCATGTCCGACAGCATGGGCGTGATGGTCTACGAAGACAGCGAAAACGAAGGTTTCTTCGGTGGCGCCACCAAGACGATCTCGGAAGCGACCCAGCAAAAGGTCGATGCTGAAATCCGCAACATTCTCGACAAGCAATATGCTTTGGCGCGCACCTTGCTGGAAAGCAACCGCGACAAGGTCGAAATGATGACCAAAGCTTTGCTGGAATGGGAAACCATTGATGCAGAGCAAATCAACGACATCATGGCCGGCCTGGAGCCGCGTCCACCGAAAGTCATCCCGCCACGCCGCAATGCGGGCGGTGACAGCGGCACGGGCGGCATCTCGCCAAACGTG
The DNA here is from genome assembly GCF_030587275.1 of Janthinobacterium sp. SUN128. Taxonomy (NCBI): domain Bacteria; kingdom Pseudomonadati; phylum Pseudomonadota; class Betaproteobacteria; order Burkholderiales; family Oxalobacteraceae; genus Janthinobacterium; species Janthinobacterium sp. SUN128. The sequence goes on from NZ_JAPWHY010000001.1 coordinate 767,613, forward strand.
ACGGCACCAGCCTGATAACGGCCGCCCCGACCGGCGGCGCGCAATCAAAAGGGTAAGGAGCAATCCTTGCCCTTTTTCGTTGGCGCGCCAGATTTTCCTGACGACTACAAAGATTCACATGCGACACTATTTGCAATTCGGCCGTTTCGGCTTCAACCTGCAGGGCACGCAAGCGCTGGTGATGGGCATCCTGAACATCACGCCCGACTCGTTTTCCGATGCGGGCCAGTATCAACACCTGGAGTTTGCCATTTCGCGCGCCGAGCAGATGATACTCGACGGTGTCGACATCATCGACATCGGCGGCGAATCGAGCCGTCCCGGCGCGCCGCCGCTGCCGCTGCAGGATGAGTTGCAGCGCGTCATGCCGGTGCTGTACGCCTTGCGCGACTGCGGCAAGCCCCTGTCCGTCGATACGTACAAGCCGGAAGTGATGCGCGAAGCCATCCTGGCGGGCGCCGACATGATCAACGACATCAACGGTTTCCGCGCGACCGGCGCCATCGACGCCGTGCGGGACAGCGATTGCGCGCTGTGCATCATGCACATGCAAAGCGTGCCGCAAACCATGCAGGACCAGCCCCAATACGAAGACGTGGTGCGCGAAGTCATCGACTTCTTGCGCGAACGCATCGACACGATGACGGCGGCCGGCATCGACCGCGAACGCCTGTGCGTCGATCCCGGCTTTGGCTTCGGCAAGACGGTGGAACAGAACTATGCCTTGCTGCGCGCCACGCGCCAGCTGCGCAGCGAACTGGACCTGCCTGTGCTGGCCGGCCTGTCGCGCAAGTCGATGATCGGCGCCGTCACGGGACGCCCCGTCGAGCAGCGTCTGGCCGGCAGTGTTGCCGGCGCGCTTGCTGCGGTAGCACAAGGTGCGGAAATTATCCGTGTGCATGATGTAGCTGAAACCGTCGATGCACTGAAGGTCTGGCGCATGGCGCACTGAGCCTGTAAGATTTATTATAAACAACAAAAAGAGAAATACTATGACGCGTAAATATTTTGGTACCGATGGCATTCGTGGCCTGGTGGGCACGGCGCCGATTACCCCCGATTTCGTCATGCGCCTCGGCTATGCTGCTGGCAAGGTGCTGGCCAAGTCGCAAGGCGGTAAGACCCGTCCGACGGTGCTGATCGGCAAGGACACGCGCATTTCCGGCTACATGCTGGAAGCGGCGCTGGAGGCGGGCCTGTCGGCCGCCGGCGTGGATGTGATGCTGGCCGGCCCCATGCCGACCCCGGCGATCGCCTATTTGACGCGGGCCCTGCGCCTGTCGGCCGGTGTCGTCATTTCCGCTTCGCATAATCCGTACCATGACAATGGCATCAAGTTCTTTTCCGGCCAGGGTACCAAGCTGCCCGACAGCGTGGAACTGGAAATCGAAGCGGCGCTCGACGAACCCATGGCTTGCGTGCCGTCGGACAAGCTGGGCCGCGCCAAGCGCCTCGATGATGCCCAGGGCCGCTACATCGAATTTTGCAAGGGCACCTTCCCGAACGAGCTGGACTTGCGCGGCCTGAAGATCGTCGTCGATTGTGCGCACGGCGCCGCTTACCATATCGCGCCGCACGTCTTCCATGAACTGGGTGCGGAAGTCATCGCCATCGGCAACAAGCCCGACGGCTTCAACATCAATGCGGGCTTCGGCGCCACGGCAACCAAGGCCATGGCCGAAGCCGTCGTCGAGCATGGCGCGGACCTCGGTATCGCCCTCGATGGCGACGCCGACCGCCTGATCATGTGCGACGCCACCGGGCGTCTGTATAACGGCGATGAGTTGTTGTACGTCATGGTCAAGGACCGCCTGGCGACAGGCGCCGTGGCCGGTGCCGTCGGCACCTTGATGACGAATATGGCGCTGGAAGTGCTGTTCAAGCAGCAGGACATCGGCTTTGCGCGCGCCAAGGTGGGCGACCGCTACGTGCTGGAAGTCATGAAGGAAAAAGGCTGGATCCTGGGCGGCGAAGGTTCCGGCCATTTGCTGTGCCTGGACAAGCACACGACGGGCGACGGCATCGTCTCCGCGCTGCAAGTACTGTCCGCGCTCAAGCGCAGCGGCCAGAGCCTGCAGCAATGCCTGGCCGAGCTGGTGCTGTTCCCGCAAACCCTGATCAACCTGCGCGTGGCGCCCGGTTTCGACTGGCAGAAAAATGCCGCCATGGTGGCCGAGAAGGAACTGGTCGAGGCCGAGCTGGGCGACACGGGCCGCGTGCTGATCCGCGCTTCGGGCACGGAACCGCTGATCCGCGTAATGGTGGAAGCGAAAGACAAGGAGAAGGCCGAGTCGATGGCGCGCCGCATCGCCGATAAAGTGACCGCGTGACAGGCAGGAACCGATAGTTATTTCCATCTAATTCGTCTATGGCAATTGACGAAATTGGGTGGGGGCGTTATTATCTTGTCTTCGGAGTGTGGCGCAGCCCGGTAGCGCACCTGGTTTGGGACCAGGGGGTCCAAGGTTCGAATCCTTGTACTCCGACCAAAGTCATAAGCGGGCTGTCAGAAATGACAGCCCGTTTTCTATTCCGCGCTGGCATTTCATTGCTGGCGCGCATGGATTAAAATACTGCACCTCTCCGCCCATCGTTCAACGGATAGGACAACGGTCTTCTAAACCGTGAATGGGGGTTCGATTCCCTCTGGGCGGACCAGTTTCATACTGGCCACGATCATGCGGCGGCAAACTGCCGCAACGCACCTCCTCTTTTCCTCCATTCGGTTTTCGCGCAGCTGCTCACGGCTGCGCAAACAGTACCACGCTCAGCAAATACAGCAGTGGCGCCGCGCACAGCAGCGCCGAGCATGCCGAAATGATTTTTCTGTTGGCCAGTCGGGCCAGGCGCAGCCGTTCACGCACGGGCAGGTGGTGGCGGATCACCTTGCGTGCGCGTGGCTGAAACGGTTGTTCATGCATGAGGACTCCCTCGTCGGTCGGCAGTGGATGCCGCCAAGCATAGCGAGGGGAGTCTAAAAATAGTGTAAATAGTGGGCCTGGCGCCGCAAGTGCGGCGTAAACAGGCCGCGCGCGTGGAGGGCGGCAGCGGGCGCTGGAGCGCCGCTGCCGTTCATGCGGCTTACTTTCCCTGGCGGCGGCGTGCCAGGAAGCCCATCAGGCCCAGGCCGGCGAGCAGCATGGCATAGGTTTCAGGTTCCGGCACGGCGGAAATGAAGGCCCTGTAATTGCTCAGATCCTTGGGCAGGCCCGCCACCGTGAAGGTAGTGCCGGCAGCCACGGGAGCGGCCCAGTGGAACACCAGTTCGCCCTTGCCGAAGTGGATGGCCAGGTAGTCATAGGCGGCCGCGCTCGTATAGGAATTGACACCGCTACTCAAGCCTGCCGTGGTGCCGGCAGTGCAGCCCGAGGTGGGGTTGTCGCAATACGAGACGGCGGCGCCCAGGCTGGTGCCGAACACGCCATTGATATAACCCTGGATGTCCGAGGGACTCTGTGGCACCAGGTTATCGTCATAATATTTCACCTGCAGTGCCGGCGATGGCGAATAGGTGACGGTGCTGCCGGCGATGACGAAACCGCTGGCCGGACCCACATCCACCCAAGTGGCCGCTTGCGCCGCACTTGCCAGTACAGTCATTGCGGCCAGCATGGATGCCTTGATGGCAATGCTCTTTACGCTTTTCATGAAAATCCCCTTTTGCTTGAGACAGTCGCTTCATAGTGTCGGGACGCGTCCCTGCATGCCGGGGAAGTCATCCCATTGCCTGTTTTAGCTGCTTTTACCTATTTCCTGCGCGTAGTGAATACGCATATGAAAGCTTACCCTTGATATAAATTAATACAATTTTAATAATTCTATTGGTTGGCTTGATAACATCGTATATGGCTATGTTTGGCTGTGCCAGCGATAGCCACCATGAGGTTGGGAAATGGCGTGACAAGGGCGCCAGTTTGTGCTGGCGGCGTCTTGCCTTGGGGAGGGGAGGGGCGTCAGTCGCTGTTGTTGCTGACGCCAAACAGGCGATCCTTGGCGTTGAGCAGTTTTTGCACCTTGGCGCCCATTTTCATCAGCTGCGCCATCGATTCGGGCGACAGGCGCTGCAAGTCGTCGAACCAGGTGTTGGCCAGGTCGACCAATTCATACATTTCGCGCATGCGCTCTTGCGCATACTGGTCCACGGGTTCCGTGGCCGGCGCCAGCAGCGATTCGCGCAGCACCGTCAGGGTGGGCGCCACTTCGCGGCGGCGGCGCTCGGCGGCCACCACGCGGAAGATTTGCCACACATCGCCCAGCGAGGAAAAATACTCGCGCCGATCACCGGGAATGCGCGACTGGCGTATCAAGCCCCAGCCCTGCAATTCCTTGAGGCCGATGCTCACGTTCGAGCGTGAAAAACTCAGGTGTTCCGCGATTTCATCCGCGTGTAAAGGATGCTCCGCGACAAACAACAAGGCGTACACTTGCCCCACTGTCCGGTTAAAGCCCCAGCGGCTGCCCATCTCGCCGAAATGGCTGACGAAGGTCAGGATCAGCGGCGTCATTTGGATATGTTGAGTTTTCATAATTATCTGAATTTTTTCACGCTACACCCGCAGGGTCAATTGATATATGTCATGTTTCGCAGTATTATACAAAATATCGAATTTACAGAAAATTCTGAAAACTCAAGAAGTATAGAAGATGCCGACTACGCCCTTGTCCTTGCCCCGCTTTATTCTTCCCCGTGTCGCCAGCCTGGCGCAGGGCGGTGCCGCCTTGCTGTGGCTGCCACAAGCGGCCTTGCTGGCCTGGGCCGTGCAAGCCATGCAGGGCGGTGCGCCCTGGCGCGCGGCCCTGCTGCCGGCCGCTGGCGTGCTGCTGCTGGGTGTGCTGCGGGCCGGCTGCGAAGCGTGGGGTGCGCGGCGCATGTATGCGGCGGCGCGCGAGCACCTGTCGACCTTGCGCGCGCAAGTGGCACAGGCGCTGGCGCAGCGTTCGCCGCTGGACCGCCAGCGCGCCCAGTCGGGACAGGCGGCCAGCATCATCGCCGAACAGGCCGAAGCCATCGTGCCGTATCTGGTTCGCTACAAGCCGGCACGCTGGAAAGTCATGCTCGTGCCGCTCGTGATCCTCGCCGTGGTGACGCCGCTGTCGTGGATCGCCGCCTTGATCCTGCTCATCGCCGCGCCCCTGATTCCCGTCTTCATGGCCCTCGTCGGCATGGGCGCGCAAGCGGCCAGCCGCGCGCAGATGGTGGAAATGGGCAGCATGAACGCCTTTCTGCTGGACCGCCTGCGCGGCCTGGCCACCTTGCGCGCGCTCGACGCCGTCGACGCCACGGCTGAACGGCTGGACGCCTCGTCGCAATCCGTGCGCCGGCGCACGATGGTGGTGCTGCGCATCGCCTTTTTGTCGTCCGCCGTGCTGGAACTGTTTTCCGCGCTGGGCGTGGCCATGGTGGCGGCGTTTATCGGTTTCTCCTTGTTGGGCAGCATCAATTTCGGCACCTGGGGCCGGGAACTGAACCTGGGGCAGGGCTTGTTCATCCTGCTGCTGGCGCCCGCGTTTTTCGAACCGCTGCGCGAACTGGCCGCCGTCTGGCATGACAAGGCAGCCGGCGAAGCGGGCCTGGCCGGCTTGCACGACCTGGCGGGCGAGGGCGTGCCCCTGCCTGGCGCGCAGGTACTGCCTGCCGTCGTGTCCGCCGCCGCCATGGCTGTGGCGCCGCCGCCCGCCGTGGAGCTCCGGCAATTGCGCTTTGCCCATCCCGGCGAGGCGCCCGTGTTTGACGGCTTCGACTTGAAGGTGCTTGCCGGCGAGCACGTAGCCCTGCTGGGCGCCAGCGGCGCCGGCAAGACCACCTTGCTGTCCTTGCTGGCCGGCTTGCTGCCCGCCAGCGGCGGCGACATCCGCATCGGCGGCGTGCGCCTGAGCGACAGCACGGTCAATACCTTGCGCCAGCGCATGGCCTGGATGGGGCAGCGCCCGCACGTGTTTGCCGCGTCCGTCAGCCAGAATGTGACTCTGGGCCGCGTTGGCGCGAACGCCGCGCAAGTGACGCAGGCCCTGCACCTGGCCGACCTGGCTGCCGTGGCGCAGGCGCAGCCGGCCGTCATGCTCAGCGATGGTGGCCAGGGCTTGTCCGGCGGCGAAGCCGTGCGCCTGGCCCTGGCCCGCGTGGCCCTGCATCCGCATGCCGATCTGCTGCTGGTCGATGAACCGACGGCGCACCTGGACAGCGAAACGGCGGCGCGCGTGACGGATGCCTTGCTGGCACTGGCGAAAGGCAAGACGATGATTGTCGCCACGCACGACCCCGTGCTGGCTGGCCGCCTGCAGCGCACGGTGCAGGTCGATGCCCGAGCCCTGGTACAGGAGCTGCAGGCATGAAAAATTCACTGATACGCAACCCCGTCCTGCGCCAGTTGCTGCTGGCCCAACCCGGCAAGCTGATCGGCGGCGCCTTGCTGGCGGCCCTGACGGCGGTGTCCGGCATGGCGTTATTGGGCTTGTCCGGCTGGTTCATCACGGCCACCTCGATCGCCGGCCTGCATGCGTCCACCGCGATCCTGTTCGACGTGTTCGGCCCGTCGGCCGGCATCCGCCTGCTGGCCATTGGCCGCACGGGCTCGCGCTATGCGGAGCGCCTCGTTACGCACGACGCCACGTTCGCCGCGCTGGCCAGCATCCGCGTGCGGCTGTTCCGCGGCTGGTCGCGCCCGGAAGCGGCCAGCCGCCTGTTGCGCCAGCCCGCCAAGCTGCTGTTCCGCCTGACGGCCGATATCGATGCGCTCGAATCGCTGTACTTGCGCCTGCTGGTGCCCGCCTTCACGGCCTTGTGCGCGGCCTTGCTGGCCGGCGTGGCGCTGGGCGTGATGCAGTGGCAGCTGGGCCTGGGCCTGGCCGCATGGCTGCTGGCCGCCGGCGGGGGCATCAGCTGGATCGTCGCGCAGCGCGCCCGCCGTCCCGCCATCGTGCGTTCGCGCGCCATTGAAAAATTGCGTTCGGGCACCATCGACCTGGTGGCGGGCCAGACGGATCTGGTGATGGCGGGCCGCATCGACGCCCAATGCGCGGCGTTGGCGCAGATCGACCGCTCGCTGGCGCAAGCCGATTTTGCCCTGCTGCGCCTGGAGACGGCTGCCGGCGCCGCGTATGGCGTGGCGGGCAGTGCGACCCTGGCTGGCGTGCTGCTGGCCGTGGCCGCGCTGCTGGAGCAGCAGGCGCTGAACGTGCCGCTGGCGGCCCTGGCCCTGCTGATCGCCCTGACGGCCGTGGAACCGTTTGCGGGACTGCGCCGCGGCGCGCTGGAAGCGGGCCGCATGCTGCTGGCCATGCGCCGTCTGGCGCCGCGCCTGGCTGGACGGGACGTAGCGGTGCCGCCCGTGGATGCCGCGCCGGGCTTGCGCCTGGAACGCGTGAGCGCCGCGCATGCGGGCAGCCATGTGGCCATCTTGCATGACGTATCGCTGCACATCGCGGACGGCGAGCGCGTGGCCTTGATCGGCCCCAGCGGTGCGGGCAAGTCGACCTTGCTGGCCATCGCCGCGCGCGAGCTGGCACCGCTGTCGGGCACGGTAGCCGCGCCGCGCGCCTGCCTGTTTACGCAGAAGACGGAATTGTTCCAGGACAGCTTGCGCGACAACCTGCGTCTGGCGGATCCGTCCGCCAGCGATGAACGCCTGTGGGAAGCGCTACAGGCGGCCGGCCTGGACGACGAAGTGCGGGCCTTCGCGGACGGCTTGGGCACCATGCTGGGCGAGGGCGGCCTGGGCTTGTCGGGCGGCCAGGCGCGGCGTTTGGCGCTGGCGCGGCTGTTCCTGCACGAGTCGACCTTGTGGCTGCTCGACGAAGCGACGGAAGCGCTGAATGCGGGGACGGCAAGCGACGTCTTGCAGCGCCTGCGGATGCGCAGCGAAGGGCGCAGCTTGCTGATCGCAACCCACTTGCGGCGCGAAGCGGCGCTGGCGGACCGGCTGCTGCGCATCCGCGACGGCCGCATCGTCGAAGAGCTGCGGCGCGGCACGGATGGCTTCGAAGCGGCCCTGGCGGGCTTGCGGGGGGATTAACAAGAACGGAGACAGGCGGTATCGCAGGCCAGCCTGAAGGCAGCGGAACCAATCGAATCGCATCAGATAGATACCAAGTTTACAATTACAGTAGGGAAACACCAAGGAAATCATATGGACTTCGATATTGTCGCTTTATCCAGACTGCAGTTCGCGCTGACAGCTCTGTACCACTTTATATTTGTTCCGCTGACGATCGGCCTGTCAGTGATCCTCGCCATCATGGAGACGGTTTACGTGATGACGAACCGCCCCATCTGGCGCGACATGACCAAGTTCTGGGGTGTCTTGTTCGGCATCAACTTCGCCATGGGCGTGGCGACGGGCATCGTCATGGAATTCCAGTTCGGCATGAACTGGAGCTATTACAGCCATTATGTGGGCGACATTTTCGGCGCGCCGCTGGCCATCGAGGGCTTGATGGCCTTCTTCCTGGAAGCGACCTTCGTCGGCCTGTTCTTCTTCGGCTGGGACAAGCTGTCGAAGCGGGGCCACCTGGTCACGACCTGGCTGGTGGCCATCGGCTCGAACTTCTCGGCCCTGTGGATCCTGATCGCCAACGGCTGGATGCAAAATCCCGTCGGCGCGGCCTTCAATCCGCAAACCATGCGCATGGAAGTGACGGATTTCGGCGCCGTGCTGACGAATCCCGTGGCACAGGCGAAATTCGTGCACACGGTGTCTGCCGGCTATACGGCCGCGGCCGTGTTCGTGCTGGGTATTTCTGCCTGGTATCTGCTGAAGGGCCGCCACGTGCAGCTGGCCAAGCGCTCGATGACGGTGGCCGCCTCGTTCGGCCTGGCCGCCTCGCTGTCGGTGGTGGTGCTCGGTGATGAAAGCGGCTACCTGTCGTCCGAACATCAAAAGATGAAGCTGGCCGCGATTGAAGCCATGTGGACCACGGAGCCGGCCCCGGCCGCCTTCACGGCCATCGGCTTCCCTGACGCGAAAGCGCGCGAAACGCATTACGCCGTGCACATCCCGATGGTCATGGGCTTGATCGGCACGCGTTCGCTGACGACGGAAATCCCCGGCATCGAGCAACTGGTCGACCGCGGCGAGCTGCTGATCAAGGATGGCATCAAGGCGTATGACGCGCTGCAGACCATCCGCGGCGTGGCGCCAGGCAGCCCCGTGCCGCAAGAGGCGAAGGACATGTTCGAGTCGAAAGGCCAGTCCATGGGCTATGCCTTGCTGCTGAAACGCTACGTGGATGACCCGCGCCAGGCCACGCCCGAGCAGATCCGCAAGGCCGCGCTCGATACCGTGCCGCCCGTGGCGCCCCTGTTCTGGTCCTTCCGCGTGATGGTGGGCCTGGGCATGTTCTTTATCTTGTTGACTGGTACGTTCTTCATCCTGTCGACGCGCCGCACCCTGGACAAGCACCGCTGGCTGCTGAAGCTGGCCGTGTTCGCCATCCCGCTGCCATGGGTGGCCATTGAGGCGGGCTGGATCGTGGCCGAAGTGGGCCGCCAGCCGTGGGTGATCGAAGGCGTGCTGCCAACGGCCGTGGCCGTATCGAACCTCGGTGCCTCGACCTTGCTGATCACGATTGCCGGCTTTGCCGCCATCTACACGGTGCTGTTGATTATCGAAATGAAGCTCATGCTCAAGGCCATCCGCAAGGGGCCGGAAGAGAAGGCGCCGGCCCCCGTGCCAGCCCCCGCTGCCATTCAGACTCAACGCGCCTAAGGAGGGCCAGACCATGATTTTGCATGAAATGATTTCTTACGAAACACTGCGCCTGATCTGGTGGCTGCTGATCGGCATCTTGCTGGTGGGCTTTGCCATCACGGACGGCTTCGACCTGGGCACGGGCATCCTGCTGCCCTTCGTCGGCAAGACGGACCTGGAACGCAGGGTCGTCATCAACAGTATCGGTCCCGTGTGGGAGGGCAACCAGGTGTGGCTGATCCTCGGCGGCGGCGCCATCTTTGCCGCCTGGCCGCAACTGTACGCCGTCTCGTTCTCGGGCTTTTATCTGGCCATGTTCGTCATCCTCGTGGCGTTGATCGTGCGTCCCGTGGCCTTCAAATTCCGCAGCAAGCGCGAAGATCCGCGCTGGCGCGCCCGTTGGGATGCGGCCCTGTTCGTGGGCGGTTTCGTGCCGGCCCTGATCTGCGGCGTGGCGATCGGCAATGTGCTGCAAGGCGTGCCGTTCCGTTTCTCGCCAGACATGCACATCTTCTATGACGGCAGCTTCTTTGCGCTGCTCAATCCGTTCGCCCTGCTGTGCGGCCTCGTCTCGGTCGCCATGCTGGTGATGCACGGCGCCACCTGGCTGCAGCTGAAAACGGACGGCGCCGTGGCCGAACGGGCGCGCCGCTACGGCAGCGTGGCGGCGATCGCGACAGTGGTGCTGTATGCGCTGGCCGGCGTGGCCCTGTGGCTGTGGGTCGATGGCTACCGCATCAGCAGCACGGTGGTGGTCGACGGTCCGTCGAATCCGATGCTGAAAACGGCGGAAGTCCACGTGGGTGCCTGGTTCCTCAATTTTGCCGCCCATCCGTGGACCTGGATCGCTCCAGCGCTGGGCCTGCTTTGCCCGCTGCTGGCGTTCGCCTTCCAGCGTGCGCGCCGCGAAGTGCCGGCCTTGCTGGCCAGCGCGGCCGGCGTCGCCGGCATCATCCTTGGCGTGGGCGCGGCCATGTTCCCGTTCATCCTGCCATCGTCGATCGACCCGCGCGCCAGCCTGACGGTGTGGGATTCCTCGTCCAGCCACATGACCCTGTTCATCATGCTGGTCGTCACGGCCGTCTTCATTCCCCTCATCGTGGCGTACACGACGTGGGTATATAAAGTGCTGTGGGGTAAGGTTGATGGAAAAGCAATTGAAGACGAGAGCGGTCACGCCTACTAAGAATTAACGAAAGGATATAACTATGTGGTATTTCGCCTGGATACTGGGACTTCCGCTGGCGGCGACTTTCGCCGTGCTCAACGCGATGTGGTATGAAATCGCCGATGGCGACACGACGCCCGAGCAGTACCGCGACACGCCGAAATAGGAAGGTGTCGGCTAGACTGGCCCCGCCCCGTGCGCATGCATCGGGCGGGGCTTTTACTTTTATCACAGCAAAATGAATTCGCCGCGGATGCGCAGCTTCATGCCGCGCGGCGCATCGGCGCCCGCCGCCACGGCCCAGGCCGTGATCCATTGCGCGCAGCGTTCCCGTTCTGCCGCATCGTGCAAGCGTTGCAGGCGTGCACCGGCCCGGTCGATGCGCTGGGCCAGATACAGGCGCTGATCCATGGGATCCGTCTTTTTGCTGTAATGCTGCATGGCTTTTCCTTCCCGCGTGGCAACTTCATTCGTCATGGCATAGCCATGTACGCGCGGGCGGGGCGGCCGGATTCAGTTTCGGCAAAAAAAAGCCACCGCAAGGGTGGCTGATGGGGGAGATGCCTTCAGGAGGGCGTCTTGCCGGCCGGTTTTGGGGTGGCAATGGCGATCGGGTCGCTGGCCGGAAAGCTTTCCTTCAGTGCTTCATCGAGCGCTTCCTCCGCATGGCTTTCATTGGCCGGCGTGGGCGAATCGCGCTCCGGTGGCGGGGCGGGTGCGGTGGCGGCGTTGGTGCTCGAATGCATGATGATCCCCTTGCGGTGGTGCGCCAGGCGGCCGGAATGGCCGCCGCGCGTGCTGATGCTTCCAGCCTAGCACATCGCGCAGCGCCCCGCTGCGCCTGCCGACGGGGATGATGGCGGCGTCTGCTACACTGCGCTCCACTTTTATCGATGGAACCGCCATGACCTCCCTTTCCTTGCCGTACCGCGCCACCGCCTTTGACGCCTGTGCCTGGCTGGCTGAACAGACGGGCACGCCTTGGACCCTGGCACGTTTGCTGGAGCAGGGCGGCTTGCCCTACGTCTGGCTCGATTACAGCGAAGAATGGGCCGAGCTGTTTCATGACGGCGTGACGCGCTATGCGGCGCCTGTCGTGTTCATCGGCGACAAGGAGCACCTGGCCTCGGGCGCCGATGACGTGTGGCTGCGCTTTACGCGCGACTCGGGCAACATCGCCATCGAGCTGAAGGCGCCGGGACTGCGCGTGCCGGTCGATGGATTGCACTTCCAGGAGCGCGATCTGTTGCGTTTGCTCAAGGAACTCCAGCATCCACAGCCGGACCCGGCCGAAACTGAAAAAGCGGCGCCGGCGGTCTTGCCCAGCGCCTTGAAGGGCCTGGGCCGCGAGCAGATTTTGATTGCCTTTGCCGGCGTGGGCAAGATCGACCTGGACAAGGGATTGGCCAGCGGCGTGGGCATCTTTGGCGACGATGGCGCACGCGTGCGCAAGAATTCGCGCGGCGGCAAGAACAGCCACCTGTGGCATCCGGTGACGTTGGCGTTCGGCTTGCACGATGTGCACCGCGTGCCGATGGCGCACCTGAAGAAGGCCTTCGCCACGCAACCATTGCTGCGCGAATGGAAGGCGGACTGGCTGGAATCGCTGCGCTTGCTGGGCGAGTAATAATATTGAATCAAACCCGCCACGCCTCGTGATGCGCGGTAGCCACGGCGGCGTCTCGTGCGGCGGCATCAGCCTTTCGATACTTTATTCACTCTCCTCGATTCTGCCACCGCATTGCGTATAGCACGCTCTGTAATCCGCCTCGCATTGCCACGTTCCAGCCGCGTTGGAGGAACAATATTGCCGTTTCTTCGAGCACAGTTCCCGGTCAGCATCTGTTTTCGCAACTGCCAGGCAAATGGAGACGGTACTGACGTTCCTCATCTCACAAGCCTGTACCTGGGCCGCCGCAACTTGCTCTTTGCCTGCGATGCATATTTGTTGATTGGTCCCGCAGCTCGTCACGCATTGACGGCCCGCGTCGGAGTCCGGGGGAATAAAGCGATAGCTGGTGCAGCCGGCCAGACTGATGGCGAAACAAATCGCCACAACAAGGCGTGACAAGAAGGAATTGTGGAATTGCAAGGTACGCATGCTTGAAAAGGGCTTTCCCGTGTCGATGAATGGGGTTGAATATCGTATATATTGATATTCTGACAGGCGATCTTTTCACGAACAATGCACTGCAATAACTGTTACATCTTAGCGGGTGGAACTGCTTCTGGACAACGGTGTTCTACGAGCGAGAAGCCGGGCAGTTTTACAGTTCGATCGGCGCCACCTCGGTGCCGATATCGGGCGCCGCGTAATGCATGCTGAAATACACGAAAGCGCCGATGTTGATGGCGACCGTGATCCAGAACGCGATGCGGAATGAACGCTTGCTGGACTTGTGGCGCAGCCATTGCTGCGCCAGTACGGCGCCCGGCCAGCCGCAAAACAGTCCCAGCAGCAACAGGGTGCGTTCCGGCGTGCGCCAGCGTCCCTGTTTTGCGGCGGACTTGTCGATCGCATAGGCGACGAAACAGCTCAGGCTCAGCACGCCATACACGAGGGCGACCAGGGCGGGAATGTGGAAAAAGAAAGTGGCCAGTAAATACAGAACAACAAAGAACAGGATGACAAGGTAGGGCATATGATGTGTTTGCTTGAGCGGGGGGCGTGAGTATCCCACAAGGGGAGCGATGCTGCAGCTTAAAACAAACAGCCTTGCGCCGTATCGATGTGCACGGCGCGGCGGCGGGCGTGGCCCGTTTTCAGCGCTTCGCGGTCGCTGGACAGGGCGATGCCTTCCAGGGCCAGCAAGGTTTCCTTGGCATGCAGGCCGCCCGCAAAGCCCGTCAACTCGCCCGTGGCGCCGATGACGCGGTGGCAGGGGGCAATGATGGAAATGGGATTCTTGCCGTTGGCGGCGCCCACGGCGCGCACGGCGGCGGGACGGCCGATCTGGCGCGCGATCTCGCCATAGCTGCGCGTCTGGCCGTACGGTATCGTCAGCAGCGCACGCCACACTTCCTGCTGGAATGGCGTGCCGGCAAAATCGAGCGGCACGTCGAATTGCTGGCGCGTGCCGGCGAAATATTCCGCCAGCTGGCGCGCCGTTTCCTGCAGCACGGGGCAACTGTCATCGACGCGCATCGCGCCCAGACGCACGCGGTTGGGCTTGTCGTTTTCCCACAGGATGGCGGTCAGGGCCGCGCCGCGCGCCACCAGGGTCAGCTCGCCCACGGGCGAGGGCACCACGATGCAGTCGTATTCCATGTTTGTTCCTTGATCAGATGGCGCCAGTTTAGCAGGATGGCGGCGGCGTGCATGTCGTCTGCACGATCGCGTGTAGGATAACCTTTTTCGGCCCGGAGAATGTGCTTTGACGACGATCCCTACCTATGACGATATCCGCGCGATTGCCGCGCGGCTGGTGCGGCAGCAGTATCCCACGGCCGTGGCGGCCATCATCGGCGGCTCGTTCGCCACGGGCCGGCAGACGCCCAGTTCCGATATCGACTTGCTGCTGCTGTTCGACCACCTCGACTGCGCCTGGCGCTCGACCATCGTGGCCGAAGGGCGCACGGTGGAACTGTTCGCGCATGACGTGGCCACGTTCACGTATTTTTGCAAGGAAATCGATGCACCTGGCGGCACGGTGCCGCTGGCGAGGATGGTGCTGGAAGGCGAGAACATCGCCGCGCCCGGGCCGCAGCACGCGCAGCTGCTGGCGCTGGCGCAAGCCATCGCCGCCGCCGGGCCGCCCGTGCTCGATGCGGACAATTTGCAGCGGCGCCGCTACGCCATCACCACCTCGCTGGAAGACCTGGTCGACAGCCGTCACCCGGGCGAGGCGCTGACCGTTGCCTGCCAGTTGTATCCGGCGCTGGCCGACCTGCACTTGCGCGCGGCGGGCCAGTGGAGCGGCGAGGGCAAGCACCTGTTTCGCCGCCTGCTGGCGTTCGACGCCTATATCGCCGGGCAACTCGATGGCGCTCTGCGCCTGGTGGCGGCCGACTTGCCGGCCGGCCAGCATGCGTTCGGGCAGGTTGCAGCCGCCGTGCTGGCGCCGGTCGGCGGCCCCTTGCTCGATGGCTTTACCTTGCTGGCGCCCGCGCACTGGCGCAGCGCGCCGGCAGGTTGAAACACTGCAACCCGCTTAAAACGCCGTGCGCACGGCCAGGCTGATGTTGCGCGGTTCGCCCCAGAACACGCCGTCGAAGAAGCCCACGTTGCGATAGTACTTTTTATCGAGCAAGTTATTCACGTTCAACTGCACGCTGGCATGCTTGCTGAGCGCATAGCTGGCCATGGCGTTGACCAGTGCATAGCCGGCCTGCGGGATATCCGTGATCGTGCCCGATGGCGGGCGGCCGTACCACGATTCACTGTAGGTGGCGCTTTGCGCCGTCATGCTGGCGCCCGCTTTCAGGCCAGCCAGGCTGCCGTCGAAGCGGTAGCTGGTGGCCAGGCGCAGCAAATGGCGCGGCTGCGTGGTGGCGGCGCGGCGGCCATCTGCCTCGGCCGCGTGCAGGTAGGTATAGCCGCCGCTCGCTTCCCAGGCGGGCGTGATCTGGCCGGAGACGTCGAATTCCACGCCCTTGGCCGTCACGCCGGCGCCATTGGCCACCATGGCCTGGCCGCCGTCGGGCAGCAAGAAGCCGGGCGGCACCGTGCGGTCGAGTTCCGCCAGGTTCTTTTTCTTCGTGTGGAACAGGGCGGCCGACGCATTCAGCTTGCCTTCATAGAACTCGCCCTTGATGCCCAGTTCCGCATTGTCGCCCGTTTCCGGCGCCAGGAACTGGTTGTTGCGGTCCTTGCTCGATTGCGGGTTGAACAGCTGCGTGAAGCTGGCGTAGGCCGAAAATTGCTTGTTGATGTCGAACACGGCGCCCACATACGGCGTGACTTCATTGCGCGTTTCCACGAAGTCGCTATTGTCCGTGTGCACGCCTCGCGTATCGTAGTTGCGCGTATCCGTGCGGTACGTGCTGCTGCGCGCGCCGATGATCAGGTGCAGCGGGTCGGCCAGGCTCAAACGCGTGGCCACATAGCCGCCCGCCAGGCGCGTCACGGTTTCCGTGTGCGAGCCGTCCGGATGGAACACGGGGCGGGGGATGTTGCCCGTCCAACTGCGGTAATCGGGGATGAAGTCCGGGTAATTGATTTCCGCTTCGCCGCCCAGCGAGCGCGAGCGCTGGTTGCCGCCGTTCCAGCCGACGATGGCCGTGTGCTTGCGTCCCAGCAAGGTGAAGGGACCGCTGGCGTACACATCGAAATTGTCGCTGTTCTTCTTGCCTGCGCCCCAGGCGCCCGTCCACAGGCGCATGCCTTCACCGGTAGCCGGGTCGGGATGGCCCGCGCCCGCATAGGCGACGGTGGTGCGGTTCGTGCTTTCCGTGCGCGCATAGCCCAGGTGCATATTCCAGTTACCGGGCAGGCGCTGGTCCAGCGATGTGAACAGCGTGTGCTGCTTGTTGGCCCAGGTGCTCCATGGCGTCGTGAAACTGGTGTTGCGCGGCAAATTGGCCAGGCTGCCATCTGCGTTCCAGTACGGCACGGCGCCCCAGGTGGCGCCCGTGGGCTTGTTGTCCTGGAAATCGACGCCGGCCGTCACCAGGGTGCCGGGGCGCACGTCCGCCTCGACGATGACCATGCCCACCGTCTTGCGTTCGTGATACATGTCCAGGTAGGAATCGCGTTTTTGCCAGGCCAGGGCTGTGCGCGCGCGCACGCTGCCCTCCGCGTTGAGTGGCGTGGAGAGGTCGGCCTCGACGCGCTGATCATCCCAGCGGCCCATGATCAGGCCGGCGCTGGCCTGGAATTCCTTCGTCGGCCGCTTGCGTATCATGTTGATGGTGGCCGACGGGTCGCCCGTGCCGCCCATCAGGCCGGTGGCGCCGCGCACGACCTCGATGCGGTCATACAGGATCGTGTCTTGCAATGGCGCATTGCCGCCGCGCGCCATGCCGTCGATCTGGATATTGTCGATGCCGAAGCCGCGCGCATAAAAGGTCGTGCGCTCCGTATCGTTCTGTCCCACCTGGATGCCCGTCGTCTGTGCCAGCGCCTGGTCCAGGCGCACGGCGCCCAGGTCGTCGAGCAGCTGGCGCGTGATGACGCTGACCGATTGCGGCGTTTCGCGCAAGGACAGGTCCATGCGCGTGGCGCTGCGCGCTTCGCCCGCCGTGTATGACTGCGTGCCTTCCGTGGTAGCCGTCGACTGGCCCAGCACGGTGACGGCTGGCATGGTGACGTCGGCCGCAGCGGCGTCGGCAGCCTGTGCCGGCAGGACCACGCCGGCGGCAAGGCTCAGCAGGGCGATGTGCAGCAGGCGGGGGAGGGGGCGCAAGGCGGGCTGGTGCGAAGAAGAAAATACGGTAGTCGATTGCATCATTGTCCTGGAATATTGTAGTCGTGTGTTTTCCTATCTCGTCTGGCGAGGTGCACAGTAGCTGGGGGGATGGCGTGATGCTGGCCCGTGGTCTGGCTTGGATAGCAGTTCCACCGCAAGGCCCGGCGCAGTCGGGCAGTGGAAAAGAAGGGCGCGCGATTCCCGTCACTTTCGTGAATAAGAATCATTATCAATATAGGCGATATTTGCCAAATAATCAAGCGTGCGCACCAAAAGAGTGCAGACAGGAGTGCAGGCAGACCCGGGGCGGCGCATCGGCGGGCCTTCTGCGATAATGCAGGCGCTGATAAAATATTTTCCTCATTGAAAGAAATGCATGCGTACATGGATCGCTTGTGCCGGATGGTTGTGTGTCGTGTCGCTGGGCCAGGCCCAGGAACACGCGCCGCCGCCGGCTGTTCCCGCGCCGCTGCAGAGCGCCAGCGTGCCCGCCGCCGTATCGCCACCCCTTGCGCCTGCCACGCCTGCCATACCCGCCGCGGCACCGGTATCGGCACCGGCGCCAGCGGCGAGCGCAGACGATGCCTTGCCACCGCAAATGGTGACGATCACGGCCAGCAGCGACGCCAAGGCGCCGCGCATCCGTTTCACGGCTTACCGCGAAAGTTATCTGACTGCCAGGAAAGTGTGGCAAGTGTCGAGCGGCAGCGTGGTCATGGCCCTGCGCCTGATTCCGGCCAAGCTGAGCGCCACCATCGACGACGTGCGCGTAGCCTTGCAAGGCAATGGCGCGCCTGTGCCGATCAAGGTCTCCAGCGGCGGGGTGTTTGTCGTGCCGCTCAACGATGACATCGCCGCGCAGGACGGCACTTTCCTGGTGAACAAGGGCAGGGGGGAGCTGACGGCGAATATCGTCCTCCAGCCGTCTGTGGCGCGCGATGCCTGGAACGTCACGCGCGTGGGACAGGTCTTGCAGGACGCCAGGCGCGCCGTGCGGGCCATCACGCCATGGTACAAGCGGCCGTTCGCCAGCGACGTGCAATCGCTGGCGTTTTGCGCGGCCGAGCGGGGCAGTGCCTTGCAGTTGATGGATGGCGAGCAACTGATCGCCACCTTGCCCATGAACGAGTCGGCCGTGAACGACATCAACCAACCCGTGTTTTGCAAGATTTTCGACGGCGAAGACAAATACCCGGGACACTACCGCGTCGTCATGCCCGAGCAAGCCACGGTGCTGCTGCTGTAGAGGTCAGTTTGGCTGGCGCTGCACCATTTCCAGCGCCGCCGCCAGGGCCAGATCCATCGTGGCCTGGTGGAAGATCAGCCATTGCGGCAAGAGCGACAGCGCATGGCGGCCCTGTTCCAGGTCGCCTTCATCGACGGCGGCCCAGGCATGGTGCAAGCCGCTGAGCACGCGCGCATGCTGTTCGCGGTGGTTGGCCAGCGAAGGAAAGGCGATCTGCTCCATCAAATCCTCTTCCTCGCGGAAGTCGCGTTCGACGGCCGCGATCAGTTCGCGAAACGCCACGCTGAAATGCTGGTCGCCCAACTGCTGCAGCCGCGCCAGCTCCTGAAACAGCGCCTCATGCGCCTCGTCGATGACGGGAACCCCCAGCGCCATCTCATCCTTCCAATGCGATTTACCCATGCCGATACTCCAGGTTAAGTCCGTCACGGTGCGAAGCGGACTGTTCCAGTTTGGGCGCAGCAAAGGTGGAAATCCATGATCTGGATCAAAAGTACGGCGAAGAGGGGGAGCAAATCAAGGCAAAAATAAATGGGAGGAGAGAACAAATCCCCACCCGCAAAACAAAGCGGTTTCAACGATGCAATCCACTACCGAGCGCCGCTGAAAAACGCCGCTGGCAAGGCGTCTTTGACGCAGACAGTACGCGAGTACGGCAAGTCAAAGCAACGCAGTCAGCGGTGTTTTCTCAGCCGCGCGTATTATTGCTTAGGCCAGTGGGCCCACATGCCTTGCGCATCGACATTCGGCACCTGCAATTGCTGCCCGGCGGACGTTTGCATCGTATCCCTCAGCACGAGGGGCACGAGCATCAAGGCCGACAGGGCAAGGCAGGCCAGCACTTTGAGCGTCAACATGGTCGTCTCCTGATGAGCCGGTGGCGGCGCGGGGGTGCGGCGCCTGCCGGTCACTTCAATCGCGTACGCATATCTTTATTCCATGCTTGCAGTTTAGCCCACCTGGTCGTAACTTCAACTTATTGCTGTGATGCACTGCACCAGTTCGCCTGCTGCCAGGGGCTATTTCGCCTTGCGCCCGCGTCGTGGCTTGCCTGCCGGGGGCAGGAAGGAATCGAACCACACTTGCGTCAATTGCCGCGTATTTTTCGCCGCTTCGCGCTTGACGGCGGCCGTGGCGTGGCCGCGCGCCGTGTTGGCGATGCGGTTGGCGGCGCTCAGGTACATGCTCATCCAGGGGTTTTTCATGGCTAGCCTCGCAGACTGTGGGTGGGGCGGCGCGGATATGTCTCCATGCCGCCATGCCGCTACTGTAGTCCGATGGCAGGCGCTGACTGTGCGCCTGCCCACATAGCCGGGCGGCGCCGGGGGGCGGGCTGATGTAGATCAATACACGTCGCGGCGGTAGCGTCCGGCCGCCAGCAGGGCATCGAGTCCCTCCTGGCCCAGTACTTCTTGCAGTACAGCATCGATTCCTGTCGCCATGCCTTGCAGGCTGCCGCACACGTAGACGATGGCCCCTTGCGCCAGCCAGTCGCGCAATTCGCCGGCGCTGGCGCGCAGGCGGTCCTGCACGTATTGCCGTGTTTCACCATCGCGCGAAAAGACGCGGTCCAGGCGCGCCAGGTGGCCAGCGTCCAGCCAGCCTTGCAACTCTGCGCCGCAAATACTGTCAAAAGCTTGCTGGCGCTCACCGAACAGCAGCCAGTTGCGGGCCAGTCCCGCCCGCTGGCGCGCGCGCAAATGCGCACGCAAGCCGGCCAGGCCGGAACCGTTGCCGATGTAAATGCAGGGTACGTCGACCAGGGCGGGCGCGAAGGCGGGATTGGCTTGCAGGCGCAGGCGGATGCTGGTGTCCAGCGGGGCGAAGCGCGTGAGCCAGCCGGAACAGACGCCATAGCCCTGGTTGTCATCGCCCGCATGGCGCTCCTGACGCACGAGCAATTGCAGTTCGCCATCGGATGGCAGCGAAGCGAGCGAATAGCTGCGCGGCGCGTGATGGGCACTGCCGGCCTCGCCATCGCTGCCGTCCGCATTGCATGGGATGATTTCCGCCAGCGCACCCGCGTCCCAGGTGGCATCGGCCGGACCCGTCAAGGTGATTTCATGCAGTTCGCCGCCCAGGCTGCCCGGGTTGAGCAGCACGCGGCGCGCCAGGCGCCACTCGGCATATGACGCTTCTTCCTGCACGCCGATGGCGTCGATGGCGCTGCCGCTGCAGCGGGCCAGCGCTGTGGACCAGTCGGCCAGGGCGGCGGGGTCGTGCTTGTCCACTTCGATCAGCGGGAACAGGGGCGTGGCGCCCAGCGCCTGCAATTGTTGCGCCAGCGCATGGCCAAAACCGCAGAAGGCGCTGTAATGGCGGTCGCCCAGGGCCAGCATGCCGAATTCCAGGCCCGCCAGCGGCGTGCCGGAGGTAGCTTGCAGCAGGCGCGCGAAGCGGCGCGTGCCATCCGGCGCCTCGCCTTCGCCAAAGGTGCTGGCGACGATCAGGGCCCGTTCGTACTGGCGCAATTGCGCGGGATCAAACTGGTCCAGCGATTGCACGTCGACGGCCACGCCCGCCTGCTGCAGGGCGCGCGCGCTTTCCAGGGCCAGGCGCTCGGCCTGTCCCGACTGGCTGGCATAGGCTACGAGAGTGGGCAAGTCCGTGTTCGCCTGGCCCGGCGCGCCGGCGCCCAGCATGGCGCGCTGCGCCCGCACGGCGCGTTTCGCCTTGCGGCGGCCCAGGTACAGCATCCAGCCCGTGATGGCGAACAGGGGCAGGCCCAGGCTGGCCAGGGTGACGATGATGCGGCCCGGCAAGCCAAAATACGTGCCCATGTGCAGCGGATAAATGATGTTGACGAGGCGCGAACCCAGCGCCTGCTGGCTGTACGGTTCGTTTTCCGTCACCGTGCCGTCGGCCGGCAGGATGCTCATGCGGCTGCGCGCCCGCTCATGCGGCGCATCGCTGGCCAGCCACGTGAATTGCACGGCTTCGCCGGCGCGTGTCGGCAGGCGCACGCTGGCCAGGGTCCAGCCGGGGGCGTGCTGCTGGAAGCTGCTCCAGGCCGGTCCGATGTCGACGGCCGGTATTTCCTTTTTCTCCTTGGACTGGCCTTTCTTGCCGGGCGCCTGGGCCTGTGCCATCCTTGGCGGCTTGCCGGCCCAGGCGTCGATATTGTCGCGCACCACGTCATAGCTCCAGTAAATGCCCGTCAGGGTCAGCGCTACATAGACCACCAGGCACCAGGTACCGGCCACGGCGTGCAGGTTCCACAGGAAGGAGCGGCCTTTCAGGGCAGGGTCGAAGGTCAGCCAGGTGCGCCAGTCCAGCGGACGGCGGGGCCAGCGCAGATACAGGCCGGACAGGGCCAGGCCCAGCAGGCACAGGGCCAGCGCGCCCGCTACTTGCCGGCCCGGATCACGGGGCAGCAGCAGCCAGCGGTGCAGCGATTCCGTCCACTCGAAAAAGCCCGCCCCCGTCAGCGCCGGCTGGGTCGCTCCCGTGTACGGGTGGACATAAATGGATTCGCCGCGCCGCTGGCCATTCTTCGGCGCGAAGAACAGGCGTGGCGCCGCGCCCGCCTCCGCATACATGGTGATGGAGGCGACGCGCTGGCCGTGTTCGGCAGCGGCAATGTTGCCCAGCTGGCCAGGCGTCAGCGGCGCGCGTGTTTCCACGGCGACATGGCGCACGCCGGGGTTCATGAGGTCCAGCAATTCATCCTTGAAGGCCAGGGTTGCGCCGCTCAGGCCTATGATCACCAGCACCGTGCCGGCCGTGATGCCGATAAACCAGTGCAATTGAAACCACACCTGCTTCCAGCTCCAGTGCCAGCGCTGCGGTTGCAGGGTGGCGGCAGGCTGGCGCTGCTGTTGGCGGGTCTCCGGCGCCTCGTCGACGCTGGTGCGCAGCTGGGGTTGTGGCAGGGAGGAGGTGGTCATGGCGGCTTTCGATAGCGCCGCCATGCAGGGCGTCAGACATGGCGGGGAAGAAGGAAGGCTGACATATTAACGCAAACGAGAATCATTCGCAAATGATGGCGCACTGGCACTGTTGCGCAAAATTCCCGCGCCAGACCGGGATGATGCTTTTGATAATTTACATCGTCGTGAAATTGTGTGAAAATGAAAATCATTCTCATTCGTGATGCAGTGCTGACCCACTTGACCGGCAAGTATGGCAGCCCCTTTGTTTGTTTGCCCGTGTCCACCATTTCTCCCTCCCTCGATACTTTTAGCGACCTGTACGCTAGCCACCATGGCTGGCTGTATAACTGGCTGTGGCGCAAGCTCGGTTGCCGCGACGGTGCGGCCGACCTGGCGCAGGACACCTTCGTGCGCATGCTGGCGACGCAGTCGGCGGACAGCCTGCGCGAACCGCGCGCCTACCTGAGCACGGTGGCCAATGGATTGCTGGTCAATCACTGGCGTCGCCTGACCCTGGAGCGCACGTTTCTGGCGGCCCTGGCCGGCCGTCCCGAGCTGACGGCGCCGTCGCCCGAAGAGCGGGCCCTCGTGGTCGAAGCCCTGTGCCGCATCGACGCCATGCTCGATACCTTGTCGCCGCGCGCACGCCAGGCTTTCCTGCTGGCGCAGCTCGACGGCCTGACGTATGCGCAGATCGCCGGCCAGCTGGACGTATCCGAACGCATGGTGAAAAAATACATGGCGCAAGCCATGCTGCAATGCATGCTGTGCATGGATGATGCCGCCTAAGCCAGGCGCCGCCATGCCGCCGGCCGACTACGCCATCTTGCAGGAAGCGGCCGAATGGTTCGCCGTGCTGCGTGGCGAAGACGCCGATCCGGCCGACCAGCAAGCCTGGGAGCGCTGGCATGCCAGCTCTCCTGCCCACCGCGCCGCCTGGCGCCGGGTGGAAGCCGTCAGCGCCGAATTTCGCCAGCTGCCCGGCGAACCGGCGCGCCAGGCGCTCGACGCTGCTGGGCCGCGCCAGAGCGACGCCGCGCGCCGCAGCCTGGTCAAGGGCTTGCTGGCACTGTGCCTGACGGCCGGCACGGGTGGCGCCGCGCTGCTGCGGCGCGATACGCGCAGCTGGGTCGCCAGCCTGCACGCGGGCGAAAAAACGCCGGTCGGCGCTATCCGCCAGCTGGCGCTGGCCGACGGTTCGCAACTGTGGCTGAACACGGCAACGTCCCTCGACATCGATTACAGCGACACGCTGCGCCGCATCGCCCTGCATGGCGGCGAAATCTATCTCGCCTCCGCGCGCGACAGCCGCCAGCCGGCGCGCGCGCTCGTGGTCGACACCGTGCACGGCCGCCTGCGCGCGCTGGGCACGCGTTTCAGCGTGCAGCCGCAAGGCGATGCCACTTTGCTGGCCGTCTACGAGGGCAGTGTCGAGGTGGCGCCCCGCGATGGCGGCGTGCCGCGCATCGTGCCGGCCGGTCAGCAAGTGCGCTTTGGCGACGGTTTTATCGGCGAGCCATACGCCGCCGACCCGAACGGGGCCGCCTGGATCGAGTACCGCCTGCAACCGGAGCAGATGCGGCTCGATGATTTCCTCGCGCAACTGTCGCGCTACCGGCGCGGCCACCTGGGCTGCGCGCCCGACGTGGCCCACCTGCGTCTGGTGGGCAGCTATCCGCTGGCCGACACGGACCGCATCCTGGCGGCGCTGGAAGCGACCTTGCCCGTCAGGATCAACCGCGTGCATGACTGGTGGGTCACGGTGGAAGCCCAGTTGCCCAGTCAAAACAGTAAATAAGAATATTTCTCAAAACTGGTTCCCTTTTTGAAAAGTTGTTTGGCAAGGTAGAAGTAACTTGCTCAACATCAATAAGGAATGCCGTGCCGTCGTACCCCATCTCCCTGCCGTTTGCCCGCCGTCTGCTGCCGCTGTCCCTGGCCGCGGCGCTGCTGGCCGTGCCTGCCATGCATGCCATGGCAGCGGCGGCGGAAGAGACCGTGCACAGCTTCCGCATCGCCGCCGCGCCCTTGGGCCAGGCCCTGCGCCAATTTGCGGGCCAGGCGGGAATCTTGCTATCGGCCGAAGGCGGCTTGACGCAGGGCAAACGCAGCGCCGGCTTGAACGCCACCGTGGCCACGGGCCAGGGCTTGCAGCAATTGCTGGCAGGCACGGGCCTCGTGGCCGTGCAGTTGCCGGACGGAAGTTACATCGTGCGCCTGGCGCCCACGCCCCTGCGCGCCGACCTGGACGGGGAGGGCGCCGGTTTGCAAGTGCTGGCGCCCGTCACCGTGCAGGGCAGCGGCGACGATGGCTACCGCCGCGCCAGTTCTTCCGCCGCCAGCCGCAACGATACGGCCCTGCATGACACGCCGCAGGCCGTCAGCGTGGTGAGCCGCGAATTGATACGTGACCAGGACATGCGCACCCTGGCCGATGCCATGCGCTACATGCCGGGCGTGGGCATGGCCGCAGGCGAGGGCAACCGAGATACGGCCGTGATGCGCGGCAACAGCTCGACCTCGGATTTCTATCTGGACGGCATGCGCGATGACGTGCAGTACTACCGCGATTTCTACAATATCGAAGCGGTCGAGGCCATCAAGGGGCCGAACGCCCTGGTCTTCGGCCGCGGCGGCGGCGGTGGCATCATCAACCGGGCCACCAAGCAGCCGCAATGGACGAACGACGGTGAAGCGAGCGTGAGCCTGGGCGCCTGGCGCAACCGGCGCGCCGCGCTCGATGTGCAACAGGTCTTCGGCGGCGATGTCGCCGTGCGCGTCAATGCCATGGCGGAAAACAGCGATTCTTTTCGCCAGGGCGTCAAGGTGCGCCGCAGCGCCATCAATCCCGTGCTGGCCTGGCGCCTGTCGCCGCGCACCACCGTGGTGGCCAGCTATGAACATTTTCGCGACGACCGCGTGACGGACCGGGGCCTGCCTTCTTACCAGGGGCGGCCGTTCGACACGGACCCGTCCACGTTTTTCGGCATCGCCGGCAGCAGCCCGTCGTGGGCGTATATCGATGCGCTGGGCGTGACCTTCGAACATGATCTGGGTGGTGGCGCAAGCCTGCGCAACCGCACGCGCCTGGCCGATTACGACAAGCTGTACCAGAACGCCTTTCCCGGCCCCGTCAGCGCCGATGGCGGGAGCGTGACCGTGCTGGCGTACAACAGCGCCACCAGGCGACGCAACCTGTTCAACCAGACGGACGTCGAGTGGACGGTGGCGGCCGGGACCGTGCGGCACCGGCTGACGGCGGGCGGGGAACTGGGCCGCCAGACGACGGACAATCTGCGCAACACCGGCTATTTCACGACTCTGGGCGACAACGTCACCCACATCAGCCTGCCTACATCGCATCCCGTGACGGACTTGCCCGTCACTTTCCGCCCCAGCGCTACGGATGCGGACAACCATGGCGTGGCCGATACGGCCGCGCTGTATCTGCAGGACCAGCTGCGTTTCAGTGCCCGCTGGCAGGCGATTGCTGGCCTGCGCTACGAGCGCTTTGCCGTCGATTTCGTCAACAAGCGTACTGGCGCGCGCATCGCCCGCACGGATGCGCCGTGGTCGCCGCGCGCCGCCCTCATTTACCAACCCGTGCCCGCGCTGTCGCTGTATGCCAGCGTCAGCCAATCGTTCCTGCCGCGCGCGGGTGAGCAGCTGGCATCGTTGACGCCCAGCAATGCCGTCTTCGAACCGGAGCGTTTCCGCAACGTGGAGCTGGGCGTTAAATGGGAGGTGACGCCGCTACTCTCCGCCAGCGCGGCCGTGTACCGCCTGGAACGCAGCAATGTGGCCGTTACCGACCCCGCCGATACGACGCGGGCGATGCTGGTCGACGGCCAGCGCAGCGAGGGCCTGGAACTGGACGTGAATGGCAAGGTCCAAGCTGGCTGGAGCATCGCCGGCGGCTATGCGTGGCAGCGCGCCGTGCTGACGGCCACGCAGGCGACGACGGCCGTGGAGGGCGCCACGGTGGCGCATGTGCCCAGGCACAGCCTGTCGCTGTGGAACCGCTACGATTTTTCGCCTGCCTGGGGCGCCGGCCTGGGCGTGATCGCCCGCAGCGCCGTGTACGCCTCGGTGTCGAATACGGTGGTATTGCCCGGCTTTACCCGTGTCGATGGCGCCGTCTACTTCAAGCCGCAGGGAAATTTTCAGCTGCAGCTGAATGTGGAAAACCTGTTCAACAGAAAATATTTTGCCTCCGCTCACAGCAACGACAACATCGCGCCCGGTTCGCCCCGGGCCTTGCGCATGACGGCGCTGTGGCGGTTCTAGTTTTGTAGGCGCCAGGTTTGCAGTACCCAAGCAATCAACGAGCCAGCCAACTGCCGGGGGCAGTAGCCAGCCAATTTATTCCATCCGATACATTGAAAGATAGTGATGACATCGAAAGACAAAGCGGGCGTTACCATCCGCAGCCGCAAGCACCACACCACTTCCACGCCGCGCATGCATGGCACGGCCCTGGCCGCGTTTGCCACCCTGGCCATGCCGCTGGCGCTGCACGCGCAAACGACGGACAAGCCGCAGCAGTTGCAGGAAGTCAAGGTCGTGGGCACGGCGGACCGCCTGATCCAGGCGCCCGTCAAATCGGCCAACGACAAGCTGACGGCGCCGCTGCTGGACACGCCGAAATCCGTCACCGTGATTCCTGCCGAAATCATTTCGCAAACGGGCGCCGTCTCGCTGACGGATGCGCTGCGTACCGTGCCGGGCATCACCATCGGCGCCGGCGAAGGCGGCAACCCCGTGGGCGACAACCTGTTTATCCGCGGCTACAACGCGCAAACGGATACGTATATCGATGGCATCCGCGACACGGGTTCGCAATCGCGTGAAATCTTTGCGCTGGAACAAATCGAAGTCGTCAAAGGCCCGAACTCGGCCTACGGTGGACGCTCGTCCGCAGGCGGCGGCGTCAACCTGATCAGCAAGACGCCGAAGGCGGAAGACTTCACCAACGCCACCGTTGGCCTGGGCAGCGCCAAGTACCGCCGCGCCACGGCGGACGTGAACCGCGTCATCAGCGACGATGTGGCCGTGCGTCTGAACGTGATGGCGCACGACGCCCACGTTGCCGGCCGCGACTTCATCAATGGCGACCGCTGGGGCATCGCGCCATCGATCACCTTCGGCCTGAAATCGGCCACGCAGGCGACCCTCAGCTACTACCACATGCAGTCGAGCGAATTGCCCGATACCGGCTTGCCGTTCAACAACCCGTTCTCGTCGGGCGCCAATGTGTCGAAAAACGGCAATGGCACGCCCGTCAACGTGCCGCGCGACACCTTCTATGGCCTGGTGAACCGCGATTTCCGCGACACGCAGAGCGATATCGGCACCATCGACGTGCGCCACGACTTCGGCAATAAATTGATTTTGCGCAACGTGACCCGTTACGGCAAGACCAGCAACGACTACGTGTGGACCCAGCCCGACGACTCCAAGGGCAACACCATGCTGTACGGCACCGTCTGGCGTCGCGCCAACACGCGCACCACCGATACGGACGCGCTGGCCAATGCGACCAGCCTGGGCGGCGAATTCCTGGCCGGCGGCGTGAAGCACACCTACACCGTGGGCCTGGAAGTCGGCCGCGAGGAAACGGATCGCAGCTCGTATCTGTTCAGCCCGGGGACGAACAACCCGCTGGAAAAAGTCGGTTCCAGCTGCCCGACCTATGGCGCGGCCACCCTGTACAACTGCGCCCCCTTGCTCAACCCGAACGCCAACGACCCATGGGTCTACACGCGCACGGTGTCGCCGGCACGCACGAACATCGTCACCAACACGCGTTCCGTGTACGGTTTCGACACCATCGAGTTCACGCCGCAATGGCTGTTGAACGTGGGCATCCGCTGGGATGACTACAAGAGTTCGCTGAACACGCCGCAATACACGCTCGACGGCAAGACCACCGCCGCCACCAGCGCCAATGTGCACGCCACCTTCGCCAGCTACCAGGCGGGCCTGGTGTACAAGCCATCGACCAACAGCAGCGTATATGTTTCCTACGGCACCTCGTCCACGCCACCGGGCAATGATGGCGGCGACGGCATCGACGGCTTGACGGTCGCCATCCAGAACCTGAAGCCGCAAGAAAGCAAGAGCTTCGAGCTGGGCACGAAATGGGAAGTGCTGCCGGGCGGCCGCCTGTCCGTGAGCGGCGCCTATTTCCAGAGCGACATGAGCAATGCGCGCGTGACGGCACCGGACGGCACCACGCAAAACGTGGGCGACAAGCAAGTCAAGGGTATCGAGCTGGGCGTGAGCGGCAATATCACCAAGGAATGGTCGGTCTTCGGCGGCTACACGCACCTGAACGCCATCGTGGAAAACAATGGCTATGTCACGAATGGCGTGATCAATGGCGTGACGCAATACGCGCCGTCGCCGTACAACGGCAACCAGTTCCCCACCACGCCGAAAAACAGCGCCTCGCTGTGGACGTCCTACCTGGTCACGCCCGCCATCACGGTGGGTGGCGGCGTGAACTACGTCGATAAAGTCTATGCGAACGTGGCCAACAACAAGTTTGCCCCGGCTTACACGCGCTTCGACGCCATGGCCAGCTATGTGGTCAACCGCAATGTGACCCTGCAGCTGAACATCCAGAACCTGACGAACAAGCTGTACTTCGACAAGGTTTCCTCGCCGCACTATGCTGGCGTGGCCCCTGGCCGTTCCGCAACCGTGACGGCCAACATCAAGTTCTGATGTTCGCCGGTTTGAGGTAGCGCAAGGCGCCGCACCCGGCAGATTGGGGCGGCGCTTTTTTCATTTCCCGGTTCCCTTTTGACGTTCTCGCTTGGCAAGGTAGGGAGAGCAGAACG
Source organism: Janthinobacterium sp. SUN128 (assembly GCF_030587275.1). Taxonomy (NCBI): domain Bacteria; kingdom Pseudomonadati; phylum Pseudomonadota; class Betaproteobacteria; order Burkholderiales; family Oxalobacteraceae; genus Janthinobacterium; species Janthinobacterium sp. SUN128. Next base: position 796,777 of record NZ_JAPWHY010000001.1, read on the forward strand.
CACAAGCGGAGAATCCCATGCAAGACATTCAATACCAGGGCGATGGCCGCGTGTTCGAGCGTTTGCGCGCCGTGCGCCTGCGCCCGACCAGCGCGCGCATCTGCATCTTGCAAGTGCTGGCTGGAACGCAGCGGCAAGCGATGAATGCGGAAAGCATTTATCAGCAACTGCTGCATATCGGCATTGCCGTCAGCCTGGGCACGATTTACCGCGTGCTCAAGGAAATGGAGCTGGCCGGCTTGCTGCTGCGCGAGCGCGAAGCTAGCGCCAGCGGCAACAAGGCGCGCTACCTGATCAAGCCGGACCAGGTGGAGACGGACAGTTGCTACCTCGTGTGCAGGGTCTGCGAACGCAGCGTGCTGGTGCAGGATGCGCCGCTGGTGGAGCAGCTGCGCCAGACGGCGGTGGCGCACGGCATGGACATCGGCGCCAACGTGATTTCCGTGCAGATGCGCTGCAGCCAGTGCGCTGAAGAAGCGCAGGCAGGGCGGGGCAAGCCCTTGCGGGCCGCCTGACGGCGCCGCCTTTTGATGCGGCGCAACATTGCGGCAAGGCCATCCGCCGCCTCGCAGCGCGCATTAGGCGCTACAATAGGGAATCTCTTTATTCTCCCTGACTCGTCTTCTGCTGCCATGACCACTTCCACACCGAATCTCGTCGTCACCCCATCCGCCCACCCCTTGTCCGACGCCGAACGCGTCGCGCGCATGGTCAATCCTGCTTTCGGCCGCATCTTCACCGACCACATGGTGGTGATTCCTTACCGCGACGGCAAGTGGCAGCAGGGCGAACTGAAAGCCTACGGCCCTTTGACGCTGGACCCGTCCGCTTCGTCCCTGCATTACGGCCAGGCCATCTTCGAAGGCTATAAAGCGTTTGCCCAGCCGGACGGCAGCATCAAGACCTTCCGTCCGGAACAGAATGCCGAGCGCTTCAACCGCAGCGCCGCGCGCCTGGCCATGCCGGCCATTCCTGTCGAGCTGTTCCTGGAAGCGGGCGACGCGCTCATCTCGCAAGACCGCAACTGGGTGCCGAAAAATACGGGCGAGAGCCTGTACATGCGTCCGCTGATGATCGCCACCGACCCGTACCTGGGCGTGCGTCCATCGGAAGAATACCTGTTCGTGCTGTTCGCCTCGCCAGCCGGCGCCTACTTCCCGAAAGGCGTGAAGCCCGTCACCGTGTGGATCAGCGAAGACTTCGTGCGCGCCGCGCCGGGCGGCACCGGTGAAGCCAAATGCGCCGGTAACTATGCGGCCAGCCTGATGGCCCAGTCGCAAGCGCAAGAGAAGGGTTGCGACCAGGTCGTGTGGCTGGACGCCGTGCACCGCGAATTCATCGAAGAAATGGGCGGCATGAATTTGTTCTTCGTCTACAAGGATGGCGAGAAAGTCACCGTCGTGACGCCGGAATTGACGGGCACCTTGTTGCCTGGCATCACCCGCCGCAGCCTGCTGGAAATGGCGAAAGACCTCGGCTATGCGACGGAAGAGCGTAAATTGTCCGTCCAGCAATGGCGCGACGACATCGCCTCGGGCCGCATGACCGAAGTGTTCGCCTGCGGCACGGCCGCCGTCATCACGCCCGTGGGCGTGGCCAAGGCCAATGGCTTTGAAATGACCATCAACAACAATGAAAATGGTGCCGTTACCCTGGCCCTGCGCGAAGCGTTGCTGGGACTGCAGCATGGCACGGCGGCTGATACGCACGGCTGGATGCATAAAGTTTGCTAAGTTGATGGTGTAATTTCAATACCGCGCCGGCACTCAGTTGCCGGCGTTTTTATATCTTGAAGGAAGCTCGATGAAAATCCGCTCTGTCTTGCCCGCGCTGGCCGCCGTGTTCCTCAGCCTGTCTGCCGGCGCCGTCCACGCGGCCGACGCCAGCTGCGCCATTCCCCGCAACGTCAGCTACTACGATTACGACGTCAAGCCGTCGGACGAGAAAAACACGTGCTACAAACAAAGCACGAACGTACCCACCGATTACTTCATGCTGGCGCTGTCGTGGTCGCCAGGCTTTTGCGACAGCCAGCGCCGCCGTGGCGCAGTGTCGAAGAAGTCTGCCTTCCAGTGCGCCGAGAGCAACCAGTTCGGCTGGATCGTGCATGGCTTGTGGGCGCAGTCGGCCAATCCGGCCAGCTGCGACGACATTTCCGTGACGCCGCCGCGCAAGACGGAACTGCATCCGCGTTACTGCAAGGGCAACTTGCCGAAACTGGCGCCGTCCGACATCCTGCCCTACATGTGCATGCAGCCGGGCGAAGCCTTGCTGCAGGGTGAATGGGAAAAGCATGGTGCCTGCGATTTCGATACGGCCAAGGAATATTTCGAAAAGGAACGCGAACTGTTCCAGGCCTTGAAGTTGCCGGATTCCACCATGCCAAAGAACGAGCTGTTCCAGTGGATGAAGCAGCATAACCCGCAACTGAAGGGTCGCTGGCTCGGCTATGAAAAGCACTCGGGCGAGTTGCGCATCTGCTATTCGAAAGACTTCAAGGTCATCGACTGCCAGAAGTAGGCTGGCCTGTCCTGCAGGTTTCTTACATACATGTTAGTGTATTGTCCGGATCAGCAAGATGAACAGGTAGTGTATGCAGCAGTCTATGCGGCAGCAAACGCAAGCCGTGATGGTGGGCGAGGACGGCTTGCCGCCCGGCGCCCGTATATGGGCCATGCTGGCGCTGGCCATCGGCGTGGGCATGGCTTCGCTCGATACGGCGATTGCCAACACGGCCTTGCCGGCCATCGCCAGCGAGCTGCACACGACGCCGGCCGCCTCCGTCTGGATCGTCAACGTGTACCAGCTGGCCATGGTGGCGACCTTGCTGCCGTTTTCCGCCCTCGGCGAAATCGCCGGCTACCGGCGCGTATTCATCTCCGGCATGTTTTTATTTACCCTAGCTTCGCTCGCTTGCGCACTGGCCTGGTCCTTGCCCTCGCTGGTGGTGGCGCGCCTGTTCCAGGGCGTCGGCGCCAGCGCCATTATGAGCGTCAATACGGCGCTGCTGCGCGCCCTGTACCCGAAACACTTGTTGGGACGCGCGTTCGGCAACAATGCGCTGGTGGTGGCTGTCGCGTTTGCCATCGGGCCCACGGCCGCTTCCTTGATCCTGGCGATGGCATCGTGGCCGTGGCTGTTCGCCATCAATGTGCCGCTGGGCGTGGCCGGCTTCTTCCTCGCCAGCCGCATGTTGCCGGCGACAAAACTGTCCGGTCACACGCTCGATGCGCGCACGGCGCTGTACAACGTGGGCGCTTTCGGCTTGCTGATCCTGTTGTTTGGCGATGCCGCCCATCACGCGACCCTGTCGACCTTGCTGCCGGAACTGGTGGCAGTAGTGATCTTCTTTATTTTGCTGCTGCGCCGCCAGGCGGGGCACGCAGCCCCGATGCTGCCGATCGACCTGTTTCGCCGTCCATTATTCCTGCTGTCGTCGCTGACGGCCATCTGCACGTTTGCCGCGCAGGGCCTGGCCTTCGTTTCACTGCCATTCTATTTTGAAGTCACCCTGGGCCGTTCGCCCGTCGAGACGGGCTTTTTGATGACGCCGTGGGCCGTGCTGGTGGCCGTGATGGCGCCCGTGGCCGGGCGCCTCAGCGACCGCTATTCGCCGGGCGTGCTGGGCGGCATCGGCCTGGCGGCGCTGGCGGGCGGCTTGCTGACCCTGGTGTGGATACCAGCCCACCCGAGCGTGTTCGACATCGGCTGGCGCATGGCCCTGTGCGGCATCGGTTTCGGTTTCTTCCAGGCGCCCAATCTGAAAGCCATCATGGGCAGCGCGCCGCCCGAGCGGGCCGGCGGCGCCAGCGGCGTGGTGGCCACGTCGCGCCTGATCGGGCAAGCCACGGGCGCGGCGCTGGTCGCGTATTGCTTCACGGTTTCCGCCACGCGTGGCACGACGTATGCGCTGTGCCTGGCGGCAGGGTTCGCCGCCGTGGCCAGCATCGCCAGCTTCTCGCGCCTGGTGGTGGCGCAGCCGGCGTGGTTGCAAGGCAAGCGCGACTGACAGGTACAAATCAGACGTCGATGGCCTTGTCCGACTGCATGCGCTTGCGCAGTTCGAACTTCTGGATCTTGCCCGTCGACGTGCGGGGCAGGGGGCCGAAATAAATGGCTTTCGGCACCTTGAAACCGGCCAGGTTGTTCTTGCAGAAGGCGATCAATTCCGCTTCCGTCACCGTCCCGCCTTCGCGCAGCTCGACGAAGGCGCATGGCGTCTCGCCCCATTTTTCGTCGGGCTGGGCGATGACGGCGGCGGCCAGCACCTGCGGATGGTGGTACAGCGCGTCTTCCACTTCCACGCTGGAAATGTTTTCTCCACCGGAAATGATGATGTCCTTGCTGCGGTCCTTCAGCTTGATATAGCCGTCCGGATACATGACGCCGAGGTCGCCCGTGTGGAACCAGCCGCCGGCGAACGCTTCCTGCGTCGCCTTTTCATTTTTTAAATAGCCTTTCATGCAGATATTGCCGCGGAACATGATCTCGCCGATCTGTTCGCCGTCGGCCGCCACCGGCTGCATGGTCTCCGGGTCCAGCACGGCCACGGCGCTTTGCAGGTGGTAGCGCACGCCCTGGCGCGACTTCAATACGGCGCGTTCTTCCTGGGACAGGGCCGCCCACTCGTCCTGCTCGGCGCAGATGGCGGCCGGGCCATACACTTCCGTCAAGCCATACGAGTGGATCAAGTCGAAACCCATGGCTTCGATCTTCGCCACCATGGCGGCAGGCGGCGGTGCGCCTGCCACCATGCCGCGCACGGTCCAGTCGATGCCGTCACGCCAGTTGGCGGGCGCATTGGCCAGCGCTGCATGCACGATGGGCGCGGCGCAGTAGTGGGTGATGCGCAATTCGCGCATCAGGTCGAACACGAGTTTCGGTTCGAACTTGCGCAGGCACACGTTGACGCCGGCGCGCGCGGCCACGGTCCACGGGAAGCACCAGCCATTGCAGTGGAACATCGGTAATGTCCATAAATACACGGCATGCTTGGGCATGTCCCACTCTAATATATTCGACAGGGCGTTCAGGGCCGCGCCGCGGTGGTGGTAGACCACGCCTTTCGGGTCGCCCGTGGTGCCGGACGTGTAGTTCAAAGCGATGGCGTCCCACTCGTCCGCAGGCGGCTGCCAGTCGTAATCGGGGTCGCCGCTGGCCAGCAAGCTTTCGTAGTCGAGGTCGGCAAATGCTTCCACTTCCGGTCCCAGCACATCGTTGACCTGGATCACGCGCAAGCCGGGAATCTGCGCCGCCATCTGGCGCGCCAGCTCGGCAAATTCTGTGTCGGCCAGCAAGACCTTGGCTTGGCCATGGCGCAGCATGAAGGTCAGGGAGGCCAGGTCGAGGCGGATATTCAGGGCGTTGAGGACGGCGCCGGCCATCGGGACGCCGAAGCTCGCTTCCACCATGGCGGGGGTGTTCGGCAGCATCACGGCCACCGTGTCGCCCGTGCCCACGCCCAGCTTGATGAGGCCGGAGGCCAGGCGGCGCGTGCGCGCATAGGTTTCGCCCCATGTCTGGCGCACGGCGCCATGTGCAATTGCCAGGCGATTGCCATATACTGCGGCTGCCCTGGCGATATAGTCGAGCGGGGTGAGGGCGGCGTAGTTGGCGCTGTTTTTGCCGAGGCCGGTGTTGAAATCAGCTGTCATGCTTGTCTCCTGGTAAAAGAATCTTGTAGCTCCCTGTTTCGGGATTGATACCGGTTAGCATAGCACCGGCGCTGGAAAATCACTGTCATCTTAGTGACAACTGAAGGATGGAATGGATAGCAACGATAGTGTAGACCGTGCCGTGCCCGAACTCGACAGCCACGACTGGTTCACGGCCCTCGATACAGGGCATCAGGCCCTGTTGCGCGCTGGCAGCGTGATCCGGCATTTCGAGGCAGGCGCCTTCATCACGCGGCGCGGCGAACCGTCGGCGCACTGGATCGGCGTGCACACGGGCTTGATCAAGCTGGCCGTCTACAACGCCGATGGGCGCGGCGCCACGTTTTCCGGCGTGCCGGCCGGCGGCTGGTGCGGCGAGGGCAGCGTGCTCAAGCGAGAACTGCGCCGCTACGACGTGGTGGCCGTGCGCGCATCGCGCATCCTCCTCGTGCCGGTGGACTTGTTTCACCTGTTGCTGGCCGAAAGCCTCTCCTTCAATGCCTTCGTCATCCGCCAGCTGAACGAGCGCATGGGGCAATTCATCGCCACCATCCAGAATCAGCGCCTGCTGGCCGTCGACGCGCAAGTGGCGCAAGCCATCGCGCAGCTGTTCCACCCCATGCTATACCCGCGCACGTCCAGCGTGCTTGAGCTGTCGCAGGAAGAAATCGGCTTGCTGACCGGCATTTCGCGCCAGCGCGTGAACCAGGCGCTGGGCCATCTGGCCGAGCTGAACCTGATCAGCATTGCCTACCAGTCCATCCGCGTCGTCGACCTGGACGGCTTGCGCCGTTATGGCGTGGCGTCGCTGTGATGACAGACCGGACGCGCGATGTGTGGCATGCTGGCTGCTCGTTCACCACCTTGACCTGACGCATGGCCCTCGTTTCCGATCATCCATTGCACCTGCTGGGCTTGCGCTTTCCGCTCCGGTTGCGCGTTACCGTGCGCCAGGGCTTTGTGACCTTGCACAATGAAATCACCACCAAGAAACTGGCCAGCGGCGACAGTTTCGTCGTGCCCGCTTTCCTGCGCTTTGCCTGCGACGTGATGCCGGGGCGGGGCAAGCCGGCCGTGTTCACCCTGGCGCTGGAAGGCGATGAGCCCGATGGTGGCCACGGCGGCGGCAAGCGCTGGAGCCAGGCGCTGGCGCAGCACATCTTCGATACGCCGCAAGGCAAATGGACGGCTGCGCGCCTGGCGACCCTGTGGCAAGTGACGCCGCACAAGGCCAGGGCGCGCCTGTTTTCCGAGGGCGAGGCATTGCTCAGCCTGGTGCGCGAACAGCGCCTGGCGCACGCGCTGCACACGGCGGCGCAAGCGGATGCCGATGGCGAGCACGGCGAGCGCGACCTGGCGCAAGTGGCGGCCGGCTCCGGCTTTGCCTCGATCCCCGCGTTTTGCGATGCCTGCGTGGACGTGGCGGGCGTGCGCCCCAGCCTGTTCCTGCGCGGCCAGGCGGGCGCGCCTGCGCAACGCGATAGCCAGACTCCGTTATAATCGGGGCCATGGGATCATTATTGAAGCGCAAACAGTGGCATATGTGGTTCGCCTGCCTGGCGATACTGCTCAATGCGCTGTCGCCATCCCTGTCGTATGCGTTTGCTTCGCTGCATGCGAACGCGAACAATGCCGCCGTCGAGATTTGCTCGGCCAGCGGCGCCGTCTACACGCAAGCGGACCTGGCGCCAGCCGTCAAATCCACCACTGATTCCGTGCTGCACCACATTGAGCATTGCCCGTTCTGCATGAGCCATGCGGGCAGCGCGGGTTTGCCGCCGTCGTCAGCATCGCCGCTGCCCGTGATCACGGGCCACGACCTGTATCCGCCATTGTTTTACCAGGCGCCGCGGGCCCCGTTCGCCTGGCTGGCCGCCAGCCCGCGCGGCCCGCCTCTGGCTGCCTGAATACACCCGTCACGCCTTCCACGTCTTAACTGTATCCACTACGCCCATCGGGCCAGAATGCCATGAAACGTCGTCTTTTTCTTCTCGCCGGTACGGCGGGATTGCTCACGCTTGCCGCTTGCGAACCCGCGCCGAAACCCCATTACAACGGCCTCGACTTGACTGGAGGCGATTACAAGCCCGACTTCAAGTTGAGCGGCCCCGACGGCAAGGTCTACACCCTGGCCGATTTCAAGGGCAAGTATGTGATGGTCTTCTTTGGCTTTACGCAATGCCCGGACGTGTGTCCGACAGCCCTGTCGCGCGCGCTGGAAATCCGCCAGAAACTGGGGCCGGATGCCGATAAGCTGCAAGTGATCTTCATCAGCATCGACCCCGAGCGCGACACGCCGGAGTTGCTGGGAGAATACATGCGCGCCTTCGACCCCAGCTTCCTGGGCTTGCGCACGGACCCGCAGGCGACGGCGCAGACGGCCTTCAATTACAAGGTCTTCTACCGCCGCGTGCCGAGCGGCAGTTCCTACACGATGGACCACACGGCCATCAGCTATGTGCTCGATGCCGAGGGACGCATGCGCCTGGGCCTGAAGCACCAGTTGACGGGCGACGAGTGCGTGCAGGATATCAAGACCCTGATGAAATCGAAATACACCTTATAACCATACCGAGGAATGATCATGACCCATTTGAAAACCCTGCTGGCCACGGCCCTGGCTGTGCTGTCCTTCTCCGCCTCTGCCCAGACCTCCGTGCAGATTACCGACCCGTGGGTGCGCGCCACCGTGCCGCAGCAAAAAGCCACGGGCGCCTTCATGCAGATCACGGCGCCGAAAGCCATGCGCCTGCTGGAAGTGCGCTCGCCCGTGGCCGGCGTGGCGGAAATCCATGAAATGAGCATGACGGACAATATGATGCGCATGCGCCAGGTCAAGGAAATCGCCTTGCCAGCTGGCAAAGCCGTCGAACTGAAACCGGGCGGCTACCACGTGATGCTGCTGGAACTCAAAGGGCAGGTGAAGGCGGGCGACAAGATCCCGCTGACCCTCGTCGTCGAAGGCGAGGACAAGCGCCGCGAAACGATCGAAGTCAATGCCGTGGCCCGTCCGCTGGGCGCCACCTCGACGTCATCCGCGATGCCGGCGATGAAGCACTAAGCGACGGCAATACCCTTGCAAAGCCCGGTTCGCCGGGCTTTTTTGCGTCCATTTGAAAATTAAACAGCTGTTTGATACAATGCTGAACAATATTAAACAGATGTTTAAACGATGGGAATGGCATGACAGAAGAAGTCGAAACGGCGCGCACGCGCATCCTGCAGGCGGCGGTCCAGCTGTTTGCCGACGAAGGCTACAAGCTCGCGTCCGTACGCAGGATCTGCGAGGCGGCCCACGTCAACGTGGCGATGGTTAACTATTATTTTCATGGCAAGGAAGAGCTGTACCTGGCCGCCTTCGACCATGCGCGCGCGCTGGCGCGTGCCTCGGCCGCTGCCGTACCGGAGGCAGGCCCGGCGGCGGCCGTGGCGCCCGTGGAACAGTTGCGCCTGGCGATACAATCGATGGTCTTCGACATGCTGCGTCCGGGAGCGGCTTCGCTGTTCAGCCGCCTGGTGGCGCGCGAATTGATCGAACCCACGTCCGCCATCCACATGCTGGCAGACCGCGACGTGCGCGCGCACCATGCCCTGTTTACAGGCTTGATCCGTGGCGTGGTGGGCGAGGCCATGCCGGCGGACGTGCTGCAGAAATGCGTGTTCAGCGTGATCGGCCAGGCCGTGTTCTATGCCCGTTCGCGCATCGTGCATGAACTGGTTGCACCGGAAATTACCTATGACGAGACTGGCACTGCCAGCATTGCGCAGCATGTCGCCGCGTTCTCGCTGGCGGCCCTCGACGGCTTGCGCCGCCAATATGCTGTGCAGGTGGGCGCATGAAAGCGCGCAACCTGACCCTGGTGCTGGCCGGGCTGGCCATGCTGGGCCCGTTCGCCACCGATACCTTCCTGCCGTCGTTTCCCGCGATCGGCACTCATTTCGACGTCAGCAGCGTGCTGGTGCAGCAGACCCTGAGCGTCTACCTGGCCGCCTATGCCTTCATGACCTTGTTTTACGGCACCTTGTCCGATTCGTTCGGCCGCCGTCCCGTGATTCTCGGCTCGCTGCTGATCTTTGCTGTGGGCTCCATCGGCGCCGCGTTTGCCCCCAGCTTTGGCTGGCTGCTGTTTTTCCGCGGCATGCAGGGCGCCTCGGCCGGGGCGGGCAGGGTCATCGGCCAAGCCATCGTGCGCGACAGCCTGTCGGGCGCGGCCGCACAGAAGATGCTGGCCAATATCATGATGGTGTTCGGCATCGCGCCCGCCATCGCGCCTATCATCGGCGGCTGGCTGCACGTGGCGTATGGCTGGCAATCCACGTTCGTGTTCACCTTTTCCGTCACGGTGCTGTTGTTGCTCGCCTGCCTGAAAGGCTTGCCGGAAAGTTTAGCTGTCGAGCAACGTCAACCTTTTCACCCAGGCAACATCGCGCGCAATTACTGGCTGGCCTTGCGCCACCGGGCGTTCCTGCTGCGTTCGCTGGCCGTGGCCTTTGCGTTTGGCGGCTTTGCCCTGTACATCGCCTCGGCCCCGCATTTCATCCTCGAACTGCTGCACCTGCCGGAAACGGCCTTCGGCTGGATGTTCATCCCCATGGTGGCGGGCCTGGTGGGCGGCTCGGCGCTGTCGGGCAAGCTGGCCCATGCGGTGAAAAGCGCCGTGCTGGTGCGCTGGGGCTTGCTGGCCATGGCGGCCACGGGCGCGCTCAACATTGCCTACAACCACTGGTTCGCGGCCAGCATCCCGTTCGCCGTCGTGCCCGTGATGCTGTACGCGTTCGGCATGTCGCTGGCCTTGCCGGGCATGACCATGTCGACGCTCGACATTTTCCCGCAGATGCGGGGCTTGGCTGCCTCCTTGCAAAACTTTGTGCAAATGCTGGTGTTTGCGCTCGTGTCCGGTTTTGTCGCACCGTTGCTGTTCGACAGTGCGTTCAAATTGGCGCTGGGGCAGGCCTCTGCCGTGGCGCTGGCCGCGTTTTTCTGGTGGCTGGGCACGCGCCAGGACGCGGCGCAGGGTGTGATAAGTATTGCCAAAACGGCATGAGCGGAGTTTGAAAAGGTAGGCATGCTTCCTGCTTTGTTACACTGTGACAATCAGACCCCCGCTGCGGGCACAGCAGCACGCGCGCGGGTCTAAGCAGTTTTGCAACTTTACCTTTGGCTATCATGCACTTGATTAACTCCAGTTTGAACCACGCCTTGCGCGTGCCGCTGGCGGCGGAAATCCATTCGCGGCCGTTTTTGCAGCTCGACGCACCCGAGCTGATCACCCATCTGGCCGTGTATAAAGATGACAGCGCAGCGCCCGGTGCGTCGAATATGGCCGCCCAGCATGCCACCCTGGCGGCCTTGTGCACGCATTTCGGCGTCACGCCGCCCGCCGCCGAAGCCAAGTATTTTTATTACGACTTTGGCCGTTTCCGCCTGAAATGGGAATGCCACACGGAATTTGCCACGTTTACCTTTGCCGAACATCCGGGGCAGGCCTTGCCTTTGGCGCAGGCGTTCGAGCGCATGCCTTTGGCACAGTTGCCGCAGCAATGGCTGGCGGGCTTGAAGGGCAAGCTGATGGTGGCGGCGCACGTGGTGCTCGAGCAAGCGACTGAACCAGCCGAAATCTTCATGCAGGGCTTGTCGCGCGTGTTCGAGGGCAATACCCTGGCCGGCAGCAAGGTATTGCAGGGCGGCGAATTGTGGACGGATTTCACCATCCAGTCCGATGGCTTCAGCCGTTTCGTCATCCGCGATGCGGGCATGCGCTCGCAGCAGTCGGGTCGATTGGTGCAGCGCGTGCTGGAAATCGAAACCTACCGCATGATGGCCTTGTTGGGCTTGCCCTACGCCATGCAGGCGGCGCCATCCTTGAACGCCATCGAGAACGAACTGGCCACCCTGGCCGCCGCCATGGTCGACACGGATGACGCGCCTGGCCTGGCGAAGGCCGACGAGGGTGTTGCCGAGCAAGCCTTGCTCGACCGCATTACGCGGCTTGCCGCCCGCATTGAAAAGCTGTCGCTCGACAATAGCTACCGCTTTTCCGCGTCGAAAGCCTACATGGGCCTCGTCAAGGCGCGCATCGACGAGTTGCGCGAAGTGCGCATCGAAGGCATACCCACGGTCGAGGAATTCATGGATCGGCGTTTGACGCCCGCCATGAACACGTGCGAAGCCATGGCCAGCCGACAGGAAGCGATGGCGCAGCGCATCGCCAACACGAATGACTTGCTGCGCACGCGCGTGGGCATCGTGCAGGAATTGCAGAACCGGCAAATCCTGCAATCGATGAACGCCCGCGCCGCGCAGCAGCTGCGCTTGCAGCAAGCGGTGGAAGGCTTGTCGGTTGCCGCCATTTCCTATTATGTGATCGGTCTGTTCAGCTACACGGGCAAGGCGGCCAAGGTACTGGGCTTGCCCGTGAATCCGGAAATCCTCGTCGGCGCCCTGGTGCCGTTCGTGGCCGCCGCCGTGTGGCTGGGACTGCGCCGCATGCACCACAAGCTGCACGCTGACTGAACAGGACGACATTGCGCTGTCATTTTTGCTATCTTTCAACATTCGACCGTCAGGTGTTTTGAAAAGGAAGTTGCGTGCTAGCGAATGTTGGAGATGTTTACAGTGTGTTTTCGTCCGAGCTGCAGCAGTATGTGGCTTGCCAGGTCACCCGCATCAAGGATGCATCCTCGTCCAGGCCCGTAGCTGCCGTGCTGGAGCTGGACTGGACCGGTGACGCCTTGCCCGATGCGGCGGCCGTGCAAGCCATGCGGCCGCTGCTATGTGACTATTTCTTCTGGAATAATCGCCACGATCACTGCTATGCCACGGCGAACGTGCCGCCTGGCTATACGCTCGTTGGCAATATCGCGCCGCTGGTGGATGTGGAAGTCAACAGCTACCGCAGCGCCTGGTACGTGGGCGACAGCGTGCTGCGCCAGCGCAACTGGGAGCGCATCGATCCGGCGCGGCGCCAGCGGTTCAAGGCCGCGTCGGACAAGCGTGAAGTGACGCTGGGCGGCCAGGTCTTCCGGCAGGACGCGACGAAAATCAATGACAGCGTCTTGCAGGCGCTGGGTGACGTGTCCGAGCTGGAACAACTGCCTTGCCTGATGTCGATCGAGACTTGCAACGGCACGCAAGCCTTGATGGAGTTTATCCAGGGCAATCCCTTCATCAATGAGCTGGACTGGCAATCATCGACGGTGCCTGCGCTCGACTTCAGCGGCAGCGGCCTGGAACGCCTGATCCTGCAGCCCGATGGCGTCACCAGCCTGGTCTTGAATGAAGGCTTGAGCCTGCTCGCGCTGCGCAGCGCGCCATCGCCGGCGCTGCGCATCGACGATGGCGCCGACGGCCGCCACCTGACACTGCAGTGCACGCACGCGCTGCCGCCGTTCCACGGCCTCGGCCAGCTGGGCGGCCTGTCGCTGATCGGCATGAAGGAAGTTGATCTGGCGCAAGTGGCGCAGCGTTTTCCCCATCTGACCTCCTTGCGCATCTGGGGTAAACCCGGGATGGCGTCGCAGATGGCCAGCCTTGCGCAGCTGAGCCAGCTGCGGACGTTCACCGCCTATGACCTGTTCGGTTTCACGGCGGAGGATTTTCCATCGGCCGCGCAATTGCCGAAGCTGTCCGCCTTGTGGCTGACCAGCTTGCCCGCCGATGTCGCCAAGGCCATCAAGGCCGGCTACAAGACAGCGGCGGCGCTGGGACTGGACTTGTCGGTGACCAAGGCACGCAAGCCGGAATGGCTGGCGGATAACCTGCTCAACCCGTTCCGCGATTGGGATGGCCGCGAGCATATTTCCCCCGCGTATGCGAAAAAGGCGGCGCTGGCCTACAAGAACATGCTGGCCGTGACGCGCGGCATCGATGCCGCCATGCAGGCGACGGCGGCGGCCGCCACGCTGGAAGCGATGGTCGCCGCCTATGTGGATGCCTTCAACAAGATCGAGCGGCGCACGAGCATCATCGAGACGGTCGAGCGCGAGGAAATCTACACGGTGCTGGCCGAGCTGCTGGCGCAGCTGCGGCAGCAACTGGGCGGGCAGGGCGCCACACTCGTCGATGAGGCGGCCTTGCTGGCGCTGTTCGACCGCTTGCGCGAATTCTAGACCAGTCCAGCAGTATAGAAAAAAAGTTCTAGACATTGAGTTCTAGACTGGGTATTCTAGCGGCATGTTAAAAAATACCTCCACTCCCCATCCCACGGCCGCCGAACTGGACCTGCTGCGCATCCTGTGGCAGCGCGGCCCGTCCGACGCGCGCGCCGTGTATGACGCCCTGGCCGCTGAGCGTGCCGACGCCAGTTACGCCACCGTGCTGCGCCAGTTGCAACTGATGCATGGCAAGGGCTTGCTGAGCCGCGATGAAAGCCAGCGGCCGCAGCTGTATGCGGCCGTCGAAGCGCAGGAAAAGCTGCAAACGAGCTTGCTCAAGGACTTGATCGGCAAGGTGTTTTCTGGTTCCGGCAAGGCGCTCGTGCTGACGGCGCTGCGCGAGCACGTGAGCGACGCGGAACGCCTGGAAATTGAAAAAATCCTGCGCAGCAAGGATGGCGGCGCGCCATGAACCTGGACCTGGGCATAGAGTTGGGCAACCTTGTCCCTGCGCTGGGCTGGGTCTTGCTGTATTTTGTCTGGCAGGGCTTGATCGTCGGCGCCGTCTCCGCTGTATTGCTCTGGCTGCTGCGCCACGCCAGCGCGCGCTGGCGCTATGCCGTGTGCGCGCTGGCGCTGCTGCTGTGTATGTGCATTCCCTCCATCCACCTGCTGTCTCTGCTGTCGGGCACATCACTGGCCCAGCTGCCGATGGCAGCGCCGCCCGCCTGGCGCGCCGCGCTGCAAGCGTGGATGCCGGCCCTGGTGCTGGCCTGGAGCGCCGGCGTTGGCCTGATGAGCTTGCGCCTGTGCCTGGGCCTGGCCTGGGTTGGCAGGCTGCGCCGCCAGGCCGTGGCGGCCCCCGCGATCTGGCAGGCGCGCCTCGATGCGCTGGCGCTGCGCATGGGCTTGCGCGGCAGTCGGTCAGTGCCGCTGAAGCTGCATGCAGGCCTGGCCAGTCCCGTCACGGTGGGTTTCTGGCGCCCCGTCATCCTGCTGCCGGCCGCCTTGCTGAGCGGCATGCCCGTCGCCCTGCTCGAAGCGCTGCTGGCGCATGAACTGGCGCACGTGCGGCGCTGGGATTACCTGGTCAACCTGTTGCAAAGCGTGGCCGAGGCGCTGCTGTTCTTTCACCCCGTCGTCTGGTGGCTGTCGGCGCGCATGCGGGCCGAGCGGGAACAGGTGGCCGATGCCCTGGCTGCGCAAGCGCTGCAAGACCCGCAGCAGCTGGCCACGGCGCTGCATGCGCTGTCCCTGCACACGGCTGTGCCGCAGCATTCTCGCTTGCTGATGTCGGCACGGGGCGGGGCGTTGCTCACTCGCATCGAACGCCTGATGGCGCCAGGGCTGGATACGGCCGGCTGGAAACTGGCCGTACCCGCCTTGTTGCTGGCTTGTGCCACCCTGTTGTTGCAGACGCAGGAAAAGCCCGCAGTCAACGGGGCGATGCTGGCCGAGGCCGCCGCCGGCATGCTGGCTTTGCCCGTCAGCGCGAAACACATGCTGGTATTCGATGACGCCAGTGGCAAGGTGTTGATGGCGAAGGATGCGGACGCCGTCGTGCCCATCGCCTCGATCACCAAGCTGATGACGGCCATGGTGGTGCTCGATGCGGGGCTCGATCCCGATGAACAGTTGCGCATCGTGCGCGCCGACGGCGATGCGTCGCTGCAGCGCCACAGCCTGCTGGCCGATGGCGTGGCCGTGTCGCGCGGCGCGTTGTTGCAACTGGCACTGCTGCCGTCCGAAAATCGCGCCGCCGCCGCGCTGGCGCGTACCTATCCCGGCGGCAACACTGCCTTTGCGCAAGCGTTGCAAGCGAAGATCCGCCACCTGGGCTTGCGCCGCACCACCTTGACGGACCCCGTCGGCAGTTCTCCCGCGAATACGTCCACGGCCAGCGAGGTGGCGAAGATCGTCGCGGCGGCCGCGCGCTATCCGGACATCGCGCGCATCACCAGCCATCCGCAGGCGAGCGTGGCCGTCAATGGCAAGACGCGCACCCTGCACAACACCAATCCGCTGGTGGGCGGCAAGGGCTGGGACATTCTGCTGTCCAAGACTGGCAGCAGCAACGAGGCGGGCAGTTGCCTGACGATGCGCATGCGCAGCGGCGGCAAGCACGTCACCGTGGTGCTGCTGGACGCCGCCGGCGCGCAGCGGCGCTCGCTCGACGCCGGACACATCCGCGACACCCTGGCCGGGAGCCCAGGCCGCATGCATTGATACCCCCCCGGGCGCGCCAGTGCGGGCGCCCACCTTTTTACACTCTGGAGATGAAGATGACACTATTGGCGAAGTTGATGCTGGCTACGGTTGCGACCATGGCGGCTGGTTCGGTGCAGGCGAAGACCCCCGCACCGGTGCAGGATAAACCTGTCGATTGCGATAATTGCAAAGAATGGAATGCGCCCGTCAAGCCGTTCAATGTCTTTGGCAATACCTGGTATGTGGGGACGGCCGGTTTGTCCGCCGTGCTGGTGACGAGTCCGCAAGGCCATATCCTGCTCGACGGCGCGCTGCCGCAATCGGCACCCCTGATCGTGGCGAACATCAAGGCGCTGGGCTTTCGCATCGAGGATGTGAAATACATCCTCAATTCGCACGCCCATTGGGACCATGCGGGTGGCATTGCCGCGCTGCAGCGGGCCAGTGGCGCCACCGTGATGGCCAGCGCAGCGGCCGCCCCGGTGCTGCAAAGCGGCACCAATGGCAAGGATGATCCGCAATACCAGGCCAATCCCGTGGTGCATGTGGCCAAGGTGCGCAAGGTCAGCCTGGTGGGCGAGGGCGATACCGTCAAGGTGGGCCCAGTGACCTTGACGGCCCACATGACACCGGGCCACACACCCGGCGGCACGACGTGGACCTGGACCTCGTGCGAAGGCGACCGCTGCCTGGACGTTGTGTATGCGGACAGCCTGAACCCGTATGCCAGCGGCGATTTCCGCTATACAGGCAAAGGCGCGGGCAAGGGTGGCACGCCTGACATTTCGGCCTCGTTCGAAGCGAGCATCGCCAAGGTAGCCGCCTTGCCATGCGACATCATTATCCCCGTCCATCCGGGCACGACGGACGTGCTGGGCAAGGCCGCCAAGCGCAGCGGCACGGACAATCCCCTGATCGATGCGAATGCTTGCCGCGCCTATGCGGCCGAAGCGGGCGGCTTGCTGGCCAAGCGCCTGGCGAAGGAACGGGGCGTCGCGCTGCCTCTTGAGGCCAAGGGCGCGGCGCACGCGCATTAAACGGTTTTACGCTGACGCCTGCCGCTGTTTTTGCAGGCGTTTCAGGAACACCGTCATTTCCTTGACGGCTTGCAGGTCGCCTTGCTGCTGGGCCACTGTCACGCCCGTGGTCCAGGCCGCCTGCGCTTCGTCCAGCCGGCCAAGCTGGTGCAGGGCTTTGCCCAGCAGCTTCCAGGCGGCGGAATAGCCGGGCTGCTGCACGGTGGCTTGCGCCAGGTGCAGCGCCGCTTGCTCGGCGTCATTGTCTTTCAGGCAGGCGTCGCCCAGGCCAAAGCGCAGCAGGGCGTTGTCGCGCCCCTGCGCCAGCAGTTTTTCCAGATTTTCACGCATTCCCGGCCTCATCAATATGCAAGTTTATTCTTGCATATTAACGCTTCGGCGCGTGGGGAACAAGCCGGCGTTCAATCCTCCACATCCACCACCAGTTTGCCGTGCGCGCTGCCGTCGATCTGCGCCGCATGCGCATCGTGCGCCGTGCGCAAGGTAAAGCGGCGCGGGTCGAGCCGCACCTGCAGCTTGCCCGCCTCGATCAGCTTATTGGCTTCGCGCAGGATGGCGCCATGGCGCGCGTGGCCCTGGCCGCTCAACAGGGGCAGCAGGGTAAATACGCCCGAATAGCTGGCCGCGCGCGCCGTCAGCGGGCTCAGCGCGAACGTGCCCCAGCCGAGGCAGCTGACGACGTGGCCGCCGTAGATGCGTGCCGCCTTGAAACTGGCGTCCAGGGTAGTGCCGCCCACCGTGTCGTAGACGATGTCGAAGCCGGCGCCGCCCGTGTGTTCGGCCACGTAGTCATCCACCGTGCTGGTGCGGTAATCGATGAAGCGGGCGCCCAGCGCCTCGATGGCAGCGCGGCTGGCGGCGCTGCCCGTGGCATACACTGTGGCGCCAAGGGCGACGGCCAGCTGCACGGCCATGTGGCCCACGCCGCCCGCGCCGCCATGCACGAGTACGCTGTCGCCTGCCTTCACGTGGGCGCGGTCGACCAGCCCTTCCCAGGCCGTGATGAAGACGAGGGGCAGGGCGGCCGCTTCGCGCATGCTCAGCGCTGGCGGCACGGGCGCCAGCAGCGCTGCGTCGAAGACGCCGTACTCGGCCAGCGAGCCCTGAATGCCGCCGATGCCGCCGGCCATGCCATAGACTGTTGCGCCCATGTGAAAAGTCGTCACGCCATCGCCCACGGTCGCCACCGTGCCGGCCATGTCGATGCCGAGGATGGCGGGCAGGCGAGGCCGGGCGTGCGGGGCGGCGCCGGCGGCGATCTTCGTGTCCAGCGGATTGACGCCGCTGGCGGCGATGCGCACGAGGACTTGGCCGGGGCCGGGCTGCGGCACGGGCAGGTTTGTCATGCTCATGGGGGTGGCAAAGGTGTTGAGGACGAGGGCTTGCATGGAATTCTCCTGTGGTTGATGCCCCAGTCTAGGCGGGGACGGTCCAAAGAAAAATGGGGCGCATCCCGATGCACTATTTCAGTATCGTGGATAATCGCCGGAATCAAGGAACTCACAGGAGACCGGCATGGACAGGCTGGAAGCAATGCACGTGTTTTGCGCCGTGGTCGAGGCGGGCGGCTTCAGCAAGGCGGCGCAGCGCCTGGGTATTTCCACGTCGTCCGTGACGAACCAGGTGGCGGCGCTGGAAAAGCATTTCGGCGTGCGCCTCTTGCAGCGCACCACGCGCAGCATGTCGCTCACGGCCGAAGGCCGGCAGTGCCATGCGCAGGCGCGCCAGGTACTGGCCGACATGGCCGCGCTGGAAACGAGCTTGCTGCAGGCGGCCGAGCGGCCATCGGGCAGCTTGCGTGTGGACATGCCCAGCAGCATCAGCCGCAACCTGGTGGCGCCCGCCTTGCCCCGCTTTACCGCCGCCTATCCCGACATTTCCCTGCGCCTGACCGTCAGCGACCGCCTGGTCGACATGGTGGAAGAGGGCATCGACGTGATGCTGCGCATCGGCGCACCGCAGGATTTATCGCTGGTGGCGCGCAGCCTGCTGAAGATGGATTATCTGTGCTGCGCCTCGCCCGCCTTTGTCGCCCGGCATGGCATGCCGCGTACGCCGCAGGAACTGGACCAGTTTGCCTGCCTGCATTTCCTGTACCCGAAATCGCGCCAGGTGCGGCCCTGGCTGTTCCAGGCCGGCGAGGGCGATACGGCGTATGCGCACACGCCGCCAGCGGCCCTGGCCTTCGACCATATCGAATCGATGATTGCCGCCGCCCAGGCCGGCTGCGGTATCGTGCAGGCCTTGTCCGTCTCCGTGTTGCAGCCCTTGCGCGAAGGGACTCTGGTGCCCGTGCTGCAACCGTATCGCACGCGGGGGCCGGATCTGTGGGCGCTGTTCCATCCGCGCCAGCTGCGCGCGGCCAAGGTGCAAGTGTTTGTGGAGTTCCTGGCGCAGATTTTTCACGAAGGCTTTAATGAGAATTGATTATCAATTATAATGCAAGCCTATTGCATTGAATTGTCCATTGTCAGGAATCCCCATGTCCGTATTTTTACGCCGCCCCGTGGCGCTTTTGCTTGCCGCCGCCAGTCCCCTGGCGCTGGCAGCTGACCCTGCTGCCGACAAGCCCGACGCGCAGGACGTCGTCACCGTCAAGGCCGAGCGCCAGCATTACCGCAGCCTGTCCGCCACGGGCGCCACCAAGACGGATGCCTTGCTGATGGACTTGCCGCAAAGCGTGCGCGTGCTGACCGGCGACTTGCTGCGCGACGCCGGCGTGACGACCCTGGCCGGCGCGCTGGACCTGGCCAGCGGCATCGCGAAGCAAAGTCCGCTGGGCGGCCTGTGGGACAGCTACGCCATGCGTGGCTTTACGGGCGACCCGAATTTCGGCTCCGACTACATGGTCAACGGTTTCAGTTCCAGCCGCGGCTACAACGGCATGCGCGACGGCGGCAATACGCAGGCCGTGGAAGTGCTGAAAGGCCCCGCTTCGGCCCTGTACGGCCGGGGCGAGCCGGGCGGCACGGTGAACATCACGACGAAGAAGCCGAAATTCGCGCCCGAGTACAGCGCCGATGTGTCGTTCGGCAGCTTCCAGACGCGCCGCGCAGCTTTGGATTTGACGGGACCGCTGAGCAACACCATCGCTTACCGCCTGAACGCGGCGCATGAAGAAGGGCACAGTTTCCGCGATACCTTGAAGGTCGAGCGCAGCCTGTTTGCTCCCTCGTTTCTCTGGCTGCTGGGCGAGCACACGACCGTGTCGTATGAAATCGAAGCGGTGCGCCAGCGCGCGCCGTTCGACCGCGGCGTGGTGGCCGTGAACGGCAAGCTGGGTCTTGTCCCCGTTTCGCGCTTTTTGGGCGAGCCGGGCGACGGCCCCATGACGGTCAAGTCGCTGGGGCAGCAGCTATTCATCCACCACGCGCTGTCCGACGACTGGACGGTGCAGGCGGGCGCCTCCTACCGCGACAGCGAATTGAGCGGTTATTCGACCGAGGCGAACAAGCTGCTGGCCGATGGACGCATCCTGAACCGCCAGCGCCGCCACCGCGATTTTTCCGCCACCGACGTGTCGGCCCGCGTCGAAGTGCTGGGCAAGTTCAGGACGGGGGCGCTGGCGCACGAGGTGCTGGCCGGTATCGATGCCTATCATTTTGACGACCACCGGGTGCAGCTGCGCCGCAATCCTTCGGCCGCGAATGCGTATGCCATCGACATCTTCAATCCCGCGTATGGCGGCAAGGCCGATCCGCTGGCCCTGTCCATCGACACGCAGGAAGGACAAAAGGCGCGCGGCCTGTATGCGCAGGATCAACTGGATCTGGGCGCGCAATGGAAGGCGCTGGTCGGCGTGCGCCACGATACGTACACGCAGGACGTGACGAACAATCGCCTGAACGTGAGCAACCGCCAGTCGCTGTCGGCCACCAGTCCCCGCGCGGGCCTCGTCTACCAGCCGACGAAGGCATGGTCGCTGTATGCAAGCGCGGCCAAGGGCTTCCGCCCCAACAGCGGCATCAGCATCGCCAACCAGGCTTTCCCGGCAGAGCGCAGCCGCTCGTATGAACTGGGCGCCAAGCTGGAAACGGGCAAGCTGACGGCCACCGTGGCCGTGTACGACATCCGCAAGAGCAATGTGCTGACGACGAATCCCGCCAACACGGATTTCGCCATCGCGGCGGGCGAAGTGGGCAGCCGGGGGCTGGAACTGGACGTGTCGGGCGAAGTGGCGCGCGGCTTGCGCGTCTCGGGCGCCTATGCGTACACCAACGCCACCGTCACGCGCGGCGACAATACGATCGTGACGGGCAGCCGCTTCGCCAACGTGCCGCGCCACAGCGCCAACCTGCTGGCCACGCAGCAATTCGTGCTGGACACGGGCACGGCCAGCGTGGGCGGCGGCGTGCAATATGTGGGCGAGCGCCTGGGCGACGTGGCCGTCAGCAGCCAATTTACCCTGCCGGCCTACACGACGGCCAGATTGCTGGCGTCGTATTCGCCCAACACACAATGGCGCCTGGCCCTGAACGTGGAAAACCTGTTCAACCGCAGCTACTATGCGAGTTCGTATAGCCAGCTGTGGGTGGCGCCGGGTGCCGAGCGCACGGTGACCTTGCATGCCCATTACCGTTTTTAAGCAATCACTATGACATCGACTTCTTCTGCCACCCTGCGCACCCGCATCGCCGTCATCGACGTGCTGCGCGGCCTCGTCATGCTGATCATGCTGTTCGACCATGTGCGTGAAACCGTCTTTTTACACCACCAGGTCGGCGACCCGATGGATGCGGCCAGTGTCGATCCGGCCCTGTTCTTCACGCGGCTGGCGGCCCACGTGTGCGCGCCCATGTTCGTTTTCCTGACGGGCTTGTCGGCCTGGCTGTACGCGCATCCGGCCGCCGGTCCCCGCAGCGCCACGGGTTTCCTGTTCAAAAGGGGCTTGCTGCTGGTCGTGCTGGAACTGGTGTTCGTCAACTTTGCATGGAGCGGGGCGTTTCCGCCCGCCGTGCTGTATCTGCAGGTGATCTGGGTCATCGGCCTGGCCATGATGGCGCTGGCCGTGCTGCATAAGCTGCCGTTGAAAGTGCTGGCGCTGCTGGGCGTGGCGATTATCGCGGGCCAGCATCTGTTGACCGGCGTGCGCGCGGAAGAGGGCAGCTTTGCCTCTTATCTACTGACGGTGCTGCTGCAACGGGGCTACCTGGTGGCGGACGGCGCCATGAAAATCAAGGTCAGCTACCCGCTGCTGCCGTGGATAGGCGTGATCCTGCTCGGCTATGCGGCCGGGCCCCTGTATGCGCGCAGTCGTTCGCCGGAGGGGCGGCGGCGCCTGCTGCTGGCGCTGGGCGCAGGCAGCTTGCTGTTGCTGGCCGTGCTGCGCGGTTTCAATATCTATGGTGAAACCCTGCCGTGGGTGGCGGGCGACACGGCCTTGCGCACGGCCATGAGCGTGCTGAACTTCACGAAATATCCGCCATCGCTGGACTTTTTGCTGTTCACCCTGGGCCTGGGTATGCTGGGCCTGGCCTGGCTGGAAAGCGTCGATAACTGGTTTACGCGGGCGTGCGCCACCTTTGGCGGCGCCCCCATGTTCTACTACTTGTTGCACCTGTATCTGCTGCTGCTCATCGGTATCAGCTTGACGGCCGTGCTCGGTGCCAATCACGGCAACCGCTATGGCGTCGAGCACATCTGGCAAGTCTGGCTGCTAGCCTTGCTGCTGATGCCCGTGCTGTATTTCCCTTGCCGCGCGTTTGCCAATTACAAGCGCAGCGCAACGCAGGCGTGGGTGCGCTACTTCTGAACCATGCTTACTTGCAATTTTACTTGCAATATAGCCTGTCGATACTGTGCGAAGACGCCAGGTAATGCCGCGTCTGCCAACCGATGGCCACCCTGTAGGCGCACGGCGGATCGAGCGCCACGTTGACGGGGAAGCCGCCATTGTTGCCTGACAGGTGGGGCCCGCCCGCGGCGCCGCGGAACAGATAATTGCTCGGTGGTGGCGGCGGCGTGAAGCTGGCGGCCGGCAGCGGTGGCGGCGGATGCTGGATGCCGTTGTTGTTGGAAATCGTGATATTGAAAAAGCGCAGATGTGGATGGTCGATCGTGTACAGGATATGCACGAGGCCGCCCGCGATGGGGTTGCAGGCATTGCTGCGCAGCTCTTCCAGGTCCAGCGCCATGATGACGGGCGAGTTATCGAAGACGATGGAATCGAGCCCGTCCGTGGCCACCAGCGCCAGGGTATTGCCATCGCGCACCTCGAAGCCCAGGCGGTAGCGGCGTATCGGTTCGCTCTCGGCCGCCGTCAGGCTGCGGCCCGCGTCGAGGATGGGCAAGCCGCCCGGCAGCTTGGCTGGGTGCAGGCTGGTGATGGCCGGCGTATTCACGGTCAGCAAGTCAAACGTGCGCAGGAAGATGCTGGGCGCCACGTTGACGACGGCCGTCGTGCCGTCGCGCATGTCCACGGTGACGGGCTTGCCGTCCACCCGTATCCAGCCGCCAGGCTGCAGATCGCCCGCGTCGATGATGACGGGCGCCGAATCGCCGAGACCCAGTCCATTCGTATAAAACACATAGCCGACGTGTGTGCCGATGATTTGCGTCAATGGCGCCAGGCTGGCGGGCGCCACCGTGGGAATGGCTGCCGGGTCGTCGCTGCCGCCGGGCCAGGACCATTCGCCGATCAGGAAACGGTATTCCAGCGGGTTGGCGGGAATGGCGCTGTTGCGCAGCGGGCAATTGCCCTTCAAGGTGACACCGCCGGCGAACACATACGAGGCTCCGGCGCCGCCCGCATAGCCTTGCGCGGAAAAGCCGGCCAGCGAGGGAAACGGGTGGATGTCGAAGATTTCCACCTGCTGCCAGTGGGGCACGCCTTCCACGTCGGGCGGCAAGACGTCTTTCGAACACAATTCCACGCAGAAGCAGTGGCCCACGTTTTCGCGCCCCGGCTGGCGTCCGTTGGCTTGCGTTTCCGACAGGATCGTCACGCTGCCCAGCTGCGCCGTGAAATACACGTCTGGCCCGCTGGCGAATTCCACGTTGATGAATGGGGAGAAAGGCGTCAAGGTGAAGTCCGACGTCAGGTAATCGATGCGGAAGCGCCCGTTGGCGTCCGTCACCGCCACTCCCAGCGCATCGTCCTGCAGCCAGTCCGCGTCGAACGCCCGCACGGTGGCGCCGGCGATCGGCGCGTGGGGAGCGTCGCAGGTGCGCAGCCGGCCGCAGATGGTCCAGGCGCCGAAGCGGGCGCGCACCAGGCACCAGAAGCGTTGCGGCAGGCAATAATCCCAGACGGCGAGGAAATCGTTCTCGACCTGGCGCCAGCGCGGCTGGATGGTGGTGATGGAAAACTGCAGCGGCACGGGGTCTTTCGGTCCCGGTTTCAAATGCGGCACGGTGGGGCACAGGATATCGACTTCGACGGCCTCGCCCCGATAATCGTCTTCCAGGGTAAAACTGTAGTTGCCATCGTCATCCGTGCGCGCTTCGGCCAGCAGGAAGGGCGCTTTCGCCTGCACTTCCTCGTCCGTGAGGATGGCGAAGGTTTCCTTGGCGCTGGCCACGGCCAGGGCAGTGACGTTTTGCGACTCGCGTGGCCGGTACAGGCGCACGAAGACGTGGGATAAAGCTTCAGGACACTCGGCACAGATCAAGCCGCACAGCTTGCCCCGCAGGATATAGGCCATGATGGCTCCCTTGCTGATGTGGACGGCGCACCGCTCGGAATGGCGGCGCTGTTACCAAGCTAGCAAATGGGCGGCCGACAGGATTGATCTGGCTTAAACCTGCTTTCTATTTAATCAGCGCCAATACTTCGCGGAAACGCGGATGTTTGCAATCGCGCAACCATTCGAAGGCCAGCATCTCCACCGTCACCAGATGGGCGCCCAGCTTGCCCAGGCGGGGCAGCGCCGCGTCGCGGCTGGCGGCCTGGCGCGAGCCGACGGCGTCGATGGCGATGATGACCTCGTACCCCAGTTCCAGCAAGCCGATGGCCGTCTGCAGCATGCATACATGGGCTTCGCAACCCGTGACGACGATTTGTCTGCGCCCGGGCGGCAGGATGGCCTGCAGTCCGTCGGCACAGGCGCCGAAATGCGTCTTGTGCAAGGTCCGTTCGCACAGGGCGGCGATCTCTTCCACGTTCGGCCCCAGCCCCTGGCGGTTCTGTTCCGTGCCCAGCACGGGCACGTCGAGCAGGCGGGCAATCTTGGCCAGGCGCAGGTTTTGCGCCAGCACGAGGCCGGCGTCGTGGATGGCCGGCATCAAGCGACCTTGCAGGTCGACAATGACCAGTACGGCCTGGTTCGCATCCATCAGCATGGCGTTCTCCTCATTAGTATGTGGCGACAGTGTAGCGCGCCGCAGTTTGCTCAAGTTGGCCAGCTGGGCACGGCTGTTTCGCCCATCAGGTAGCCATGATTCAACTCAACGGCGGCACGCAAGTAGTTCCACAGGGCGCTGACCCTGGCAATATTACGCCGCTCGCTGGGCGAAATCATCCAGAAGGCGCGCAGCAGGTCGATCTCGCCATCGAGCACGGGCACCAGCTCATTCGACTGCTGGGCCACGAAGCAGGGCAGGATGGCCAGCGCCTGGCCCGCGCGCGCCGCGTGGTACTGGGCGATCACGCTGGTGCTGCGAAACGCGCGCAGGGAATCGGGCGCCACGTTGTCCATGTAGCGCAGCTCCGAACTGAAGACCAGGTCGTCCACATAGCCGATGATGGGGTGCTGCGCCAGTTGGGCCACGCTGGTGATCGGCGCGTGGCGCGCCAGGTAGGCGGGCGTGGCATACAGTTTCAGGCGGTAGTCGGACAGCTTCGTCACCACGTAGGGGCCGGACTGGGGGCGTTCGACGGAAATGGCCACGTCCGCCTCGCGCTTGGACAGGCTGACAAAGCGGGGCACGGCGATCAGGTCCACGCTGATGTGCGGGTATCGCCCGCAGAACTGCGCCAGGTGGGGCGCCAGCACGATGGCGCCGAAGCCCTCGGTAGCGCCCAGGCGCACCTGGCCCGACAACAGGCGGTTGTGCTCGCCCAATTCCTCGGTGGCGGCGAACACCGTGCTTTCCATGGTTTCCGCGTATTCCATCAGGCGGTGGCCTTCGGGCGTCAGCTGGTAGCCCACGTAGTTGCGGTCGAACAGCTGGGTGCCCACCTGCTCCTCGAACTTGCGCATGCGCCGCGACACGGTGGAATGGTCGATGCCCAGCTTTTTCGCCGCATCGACGAGGCCGGCGCTGCGCGTCAGTTCCAGGAAGACCCGTACATTGTCCCAATCGAGCATGGCAAACCCTCTCTGTGCATTTTTGCAAAGGAATTATGCATTAATTTCACTTGAGTGCATATTTTTACACATGCAGAATGCATCTAAACATATAAGAAAACCCATTCACCTGGAGACACGCATGAAAAAAACCGTTCTGGCCATGGGCGCGCTGGCGCTCACCCTTTCCTTTGGCGGCGCGCACGCGCAAATTTCCGATGGCGTCGTCAAGGTCGGCATCCTGACCGACATGTCCGGACCGTATTCGGCCATGGGCGGGCGCGGCTCCGTCGTCGCCAGCCAGATGGCCGTCGAGGATTGCCTGAAGGCCGAATGCAAGGGCATGAAGATCGAAATCCTCTCGGCCGACCATTTGAACAAGGCCGACATCGCCGCCTCCAAGGCGCGCGAATGGATAGACCGCGACAAGGTCGATGCCATCGCCGACCTGACCAATTCCTCCGTGGCCCTGTCCGTGCAAAAGCTGATGAAAGAGAAGGGCGGCATCGCCATGTTCAGCGGCCCGGCCACGGGGCGCCTGACCAATGAAGACTGCTCGCCGAACGGCTTCCACTGGATGTTCGACACGTATTCGCAGGCAGCCGGCACGGCGGCGGCGCTGACCAAGCTGGGACAGAAATCCTGGTACTTCGTCACCGTCGATTACGCGTTCGGCCATTCGCTGGAAAAGGACGCCAGCGAGGTCGTCAAGCGCAACGGCGGCACGGTGCTGGGCGCCGTGCGCCATCCCCTCAACGCGTCCGATTTCTCGTCCTTCCTGGTGCAGGCGCAAGGCTCGAAAGCGCAGGTGATCGGCCTGGCCAATGGCGGCGCCGACACGGTATCGGCCATCAAGCAGGCGCGCGAATTCCGCATCGGCAGCGGCAAGGAGCAGCGCCTGGCCGCCTTGCTGGTGTTCCTCTCGGACGTGCACGCGCTGGGACTGGATACGGCCCAGGGCCTGGTCTACGCGGACGGTTTTTACTGGGATTACGATGATCGCAGCCGCGCGTTTGCGAAACGCTTCGAGGCGCTCAACAAGGGCGCCAAGCCGACCATGGTGCAGGCGGGCGTGTATTCCAGCGTCTACCACTACCTGAAGTCGGTGGCGGCCGCGAAGAGCGACGACTCGAAAATCGTCGCCGAAAAAATGCGCCAGCTGCCCATCAAGGACTCCGTGATGAACAACGCCTCGATCCGCCCCGATGGCCGCGTGATCCACGACATGTACCTGGTGCAGGTGAAGACCCCGGCCGAATCGAAAGGCGCGTGGGATTACCTGAAAGTGCTGTCCACCATCCCCGCCGACCAGGCGTTCAAGCCGATGGATGCTGCGGCGTGCAACCTCGTTAAAAAATAACCACGGAGTCTCGAACCATGAACCAAGCCCTCACCCAAGTCCCTGCCATCCCCCTGCACATCGGCGGCAAGCACCATGCGTCAAGCAGCAGCGAATGGCGCGACGTCGTCAACCCGGCCACGCAGGAAATCGTCGCCAAGGTGCCGTTTTCCACGCCGGACGAAGTCAACCTGGCCGTCGCCACGGCCAAGGAAGCGTTCAAGACCTGGCGCAATACCCCGCTGGCCGCGCGCATGCGCATCATGCTCAAGTACCAGCATCTGATCCGCGAAAACATCGGGGCCTTGGCCGAACTGATCACGCGCGAACACGGCAAGACCCTGCCCGACGCGGAAGGGGAAGTGATGAGGGGCCTGGAAGTGGTGGAGCACGCGTGTTCGATCGCCACCCTGCAGCTGGGCGAAATCGCGGAAAACGCGGCCACCGGCGTCGATGTCTACAATATCTACCAGCCGCTGGGCGTGGGCGCCGGCATCACGGCGTTCAATTTCCCCGTCATGCTGCCGTGCTTCATGTTCCCGATCGCTATCGCCTGCGGCAATACTTTTGTGCTGAAACCGTCGGAACAGGATCCGTCTTCGACCATGTACCTGGTCGAACTGATGTACCAGGCGGGCTTGCCGGCCGGCGTCCTGAACGTCGTGCATGGCGGCGCCGACGTCGTCAACATGCTGTGCGACCATCCCGACATCAAGGCCGTCTCCTTCATCGGCTCCACCCACGTGGGCACGCATGTGTACCGCCGCGCCAGCGAATCGGGCAAGCGCGCGCAATCGATGATGGGCGCGAAAAACCATTGCGTGGTGCTGGCCGACGCCAACAAGGAGCAGGCGATCAATAACCTGATCGGCGCGGCCTTCGGTGCGGCTGGCCAGCGCTGCATGGCCAATTCCGTCGTGGTGCTGGTGGGCGAGGCGCGCTCCTGGCTGCCGGAAATCGTCGCCCGCTCGCAGGCGCTGAAAGTGGGGCCGGGCAGCGACCGCAATGCCGACCTGGGTCCGATGGTCTCAAAAGCGGCCATGCAGCGGGCGGAAAAGCTGATCCAGGCGGGCGTGGACGAAGGCGCGCAGCTGCTGCTCGACGGCCGCGGCCACAAGGTGGCCGGCTACGAGGGCGGCAATTTCATGGGCCCGACGATTTTCTCCAAGGTCCAGGCATCGAACTCCGTCTACACGCAGGAAATCTTCGGACCCGCCATGTGCGTGGTCGAGACGGACACGCTGGACCAGGCCATCGCCTTCATCAACGCCAACCCGAACGGCAACGGCACCTCGATCTTCACCTCGTCCGGCTGGGCGGGGCGCAAATTCCAGAACGAGATCGATGTGGGGCAGGTGGGCATCAACGTGGCCATTCCCGTACCCGTCGCGTATTTCAGTTTTACGGGGTCGCGCGCGTCGAAGCTGGGAGACCTGGGCCCGAACGGCAAACAGGCCCTGTACTTCTGGACGCAGACCAAGACCGTCACGGCGCGCTGGTTCGCCCCGGACGATGGCGGCAGCGGCGTCAATACCACCATCTCGATGAAATAAGGGGAAGGCCATGGGCACCAATATCGTTTTCATCGGCCTGGGCAACATGGGCTTGCCCATGGCGCAGAACCTCGTGCGGGCCGGCCATGCGGTGACGGGCTTCGATTTGCTGCCGGCCAGCGTGCGGCAATTCGCCGACGGCGGCGGCCTCGTCTCCGATGATCAGGCGGCGGCGATCGGCCAGGCCGACATCGTCATCACGATGCTGCCGGCCAGCCGCCATGTGCTGGGGGCCTACCTTGGGGACGCGGGTATTTTGGCGCAGGCGCGGCCCGGCACCCTGCTGATCGACTGTTCGACGATTTCCACCGAGGCGGCGCGCCAGGTGGGCCGCGCGGCGCAGGAAAAAGGCATGCCGATGCTGGACGCGCCCGTGTCGGGCGGCACGGCGGGCGCCACCAACGGCACGCTGACCTTCATGGTAGGCGGCGAAGAATCCGCGCTGGCGGCGGCAAGGCCCTATCTGGACGTCATGGGCAAGGCCATCTTCCACGCGGGCGGCTCCGGTTGCGGCCAGACGGTCAAGATCTGCAACAACATGCTGCTGGGGATACTCATGATCGGCACCAGCGAAGCCATACGCCTGGGCGTGGCCAATGGCCTCGATCCCAAGGTAGTGTCCGACGTGATGGCGAAAAGCTCGGGCCGCAACTGGACCTTGGACGTGTACAACCCATGTCCGGGCGTGGCCGAAAACGTGCCCGCGTCGCGCGGCTACACGGGCGGCTTTGGCGTCGACCTGATGCTGAAAGACCTGGGGCTGGCCGTGGAAAGCGCCGAGGCGGCGGGCGCCAGCGTGCCGCTGGGCGCGCTGGCGCGCACGCTGTACGACATGCATAGCAAGGCTGGATCGGGCGGGCTCGATTTCTCCAGCATCTACCGGTTGCAGGATACGCCAGCATAAGGCAGCTATTGTGGCGATGGCGCTCCTGCGGGAGCGCTTTTTTTTTGATGCTCGTCATCCAAACGTGCATGCTGTCAGGAGGATAAGAATATACAATCAGCAACTTGATTGGATGCAAGTTTGATGCGAAATGAATGCTGCGGATCTGGACGCTGATTGCGAAAAAACATGCCCGGCAAGGGCCTTGATGAACAGGAAAGACGAATCACCCGATGTTTAAAAAAATACTGGAATTGGCGCAGGGCGTAGTGGGCCTGGATGAGCACGCGCAATTGAAAAAGGGCTTGCGCGGCCTGGCGCAGATATCGCCTGCGCTGTGGGAGCGCGCCTGCGAGTTCGTTTGCGAAGGGCGCCAGGAAGGCGTGCTGCTCGATGTGCAGGCGGCGGCGCCGCGCGGCGGCACCTTGCTGGGCAAGCCAGGGCGCCTGTACTCGCATTTTTATACCCATAACATGCCTAACAAGGATGCGGCACTGGCCAATGAAAGCCTGCGCCACCGGCACCAGTTCTATGCCCAGTCCGATGCGGCGACGCTGGACGTGGCGCTGCTGGTCCGCTTGGGCAAGCTGCTGCAGGCGGCCGACGGGGGCGACTCGCTGGAGCGCACCGGCGCCGCGGTGCCGCAGTGGCTCGACTACCTGGTCAGCGATGCGCTGTTCGCCAGTTTTTCCGAGACCCGCGCGCAAGCGACCACGGTCAACCGGCGCGGCTGGGACGTGCTGCTGCTGGCGCGCCTGCTGGCCGCCGATGGCGAGGCGGAAGAGGGCGCGCTGCAACTGGTGTTCGAGCGGCGCGAATTGAACGAATACGTGCGCGACAACTGCCTGCAGCGCCTGCTGGCGCCCGGCGCGCTCGACGCTTACATGCTCGCGCATGCGGCGCTGGTGGAGCACCTGCCGGCAGTACTGTCGGCCAGCGGCAAGGCGCAGCTGGCCAGACGCCTGGGCGCCGCGCCCGCGCTGGCCGACACTTTTGCCGCCGTCCTGGTGCGCCTGGCCGTCGATGGCGGCAAGAGCGTGCGCACCGAAGCGGCTCCCCATCTGGCTGCCATTCCCGAGGAGCGCAGAGCCACCTTGCTGCAGCAGTGCCTGTTGACGGGCAAGACGGAAGAGCGGGTGCAGGCGGCCGAGCTGCTGGGCCGCAGTCTGGGGCCGCAGCAGAGGGTGCTGATGGAACAGGCACTGGCGCAGGAGACGAGCAAGCCGGTGCAGGCGGCCATCCGCAACGCCTTGTCGTGGCTGGACGCGGCCAGCGAGGCCGGCGCGGCGGACTTGCCGCTGCCGCCGCTGCCGCCCGCGCCACCGGTGGCGCGCCTGGGCGACGCCGCGCTGCAACTGCTGCAGGCCAATCATGCGGCGCTGCTGGAAAAGTACCGCGCCGAAGCACGGCAGGAGCGCGAAGACAACCAGCACGCCGAGCACAAGTACGAATGGAAGCAGGAGCGCCTGAAGCGCTATGAGACGATCAAGCCGGCCTGGCTGGAAGCGGCCATACGCGTGTTCAATGGCGAGGCAACGAAGAGCGACGCGCAGTCCCTGCAAAACAACCTGGTGCGCGAACCGATCGAACTGCAGGGCAAGTTGGCCGCCTTGCCGGACTTTGGCGTGGCGCACATGGCGCGCTGGCTGCTGGCCACGCGGCGCAATATTTTTCATTTCTGGCACGATGAATTTTTCCAGCAATGGCTGGCGTACCAGGACCTGTCGACTTTCGACTTGCGCCTGCTGGCGCGCGCCATGTGCGAAGCCGGCGACGAACAGGACAGCGTGGCCATGGCCTGCATGGCCAGCAACTGGTGGGGCGCCAAGCCGCAGCAGGTGCTGGCGGCGGAGATGGTATGGCCGCTGTTCGCGGAACTGCCCGAGCTGATCGACCAGGGTCTGGGCTTGCGTGCCGCCGAAAGGCGCCGGGGCGTGGCGCCCGAGCTGGGTCCCACCCTGGAAATATTGGCCACCTTCCCGGTGCTGCCGGTGCAATGGCTGCCGCGCGTGATGGAGATCGCGCTGGGCGAGGGCAAGCAGCACCGCGCCAGCGCGCAGCAGGTGCTGTCCAGCTTGCCCGACATCGGCAAGCGCGTGGCCGAGGCGCTGGGATCGGGCAAGCAGGACATGCGCATCGGCGCGGCGCGCTGGCTGACCGACCTCGACTACCGCGCCGCCATTCCGGCGCTGTACCAGGCGCTGGACAAGGAGACGCGCGAAACCGTGATCGCCGCGCTGCTGACGGCGCTGGAAAAACTGGGCGAGGACCTGAGCCCGCGCCTGTCGCCCGAGATTCTGCTGGCCGCCGCGCGCAAGGGCTTGAAGGGCAAGGCGCCCGTCGGCCTGGCCTGGTTCGTCTTCGAGGCGCTGCCCGCCTGCCGCTGGCAGGACGGTACGCCGGTCGACGCCGACATCATCCGCTGGTGGGTGGTACTGGCCTGTAAATTGAAGGAGCCGGGCGGCAATGCCCTGCTGCTGCGCTATCTGGGCCTGCTTGACGAGGCAGGCCGCGCCGCCTTGGGCGAGACGGTGCTGCGCCTGTTTATCAACGAGGATTTGCGCGGCCCGAGCCTGGAAGTGGCGACCGCCGAAGCGCAGGCGCGCGCGCCGCAGGCCTATCAGAGTTACCAGGACCACGCCAGGCGCTATCCCCAGCATTATGCCGCCGAGGGCAAGATGACGCTGGAGCAGGTATTCGACCAAATCCGCCGCAACAAGATGGCCGAGTACCTGGGCAGCGCCATCGGCGAGAAGGGCATCCTGGCGCTGGCCGCCCACACGCCAGGCCATGTGGCAATCAGCCTGCTGCAAGCGTATATGCGCGACCATTACCCGCGCCGCGCGCAGATCGAAGCGATGCTCGACGGCCTGGCCGACGGCTACGACCCGGCCGTGATCCAGTTATTGCTGGGGATCGCGCGGCGCTACCGCACCGCTTCGGTGCAGGAAAAGGCGCGCCTGCTGGTCGAGCGCATCGCGCAGGGCAAGGGCTGGAGCCACGACCAGCTGGGCGACCGCACCATCCCGACGGGCGGCTTTGACGACAGCGGACGGCTCGACCTGTCGTATGGCGGGCGGGTCTTCCATGTGACCCTGGATGGCGCCATGAAACCGCGCCTGCACAACCCTGACGGCAAGGAGATCAAGGCCTTGCCCGAGCCGCGCCAGGACGAATCGCCTGAACTGGCCAAGGAAGCCAAACAGCAGCTAGCCATCTGCAAGAAAGAACTCAAGCAAGTCATCGCCATGCAGACGGCACGCCTGTACGAAGCCATGTGCGCGGGACGTGTCTGGCCGGCGCAGGAGTGGCGCGATTACCTGCTTGGCCACCCGATCGCGGGCCGCCTGGTGCAGGCGCTGGTGTGGATCCGGGAAGATGACGCAGGCAGTACCCTGCTGCGCCCCAGCGACGATGGCAGCCTGCTGGACGCGGACGACGAGGAAGTCGCCCTGAACGAAGGCAGCCGGCTGCGCCTGGCGCACGCCTCGCTGCTGGATGCGCCGCAGATCGCCGCCTGGCAGCGCCATTTCAAGGATTACAAGGTCAAGCCCCTGTTCGAGCAGCTGGCGCACCAGTTGCCCGATGCCTCGCTGATGGCGGGCCGGCACATCGCGGACCGCGAAGGTTGGGTGGGCGACACCTTCGGCTTGCGCGGCGCGTTCGGCAAGCACGGCTATCAGCGCGGCCAGGCCGAGGATGGCGGCGTCTTCACCGAATATCACAAGGATTTCATCAGCGCCGGCCTGCGCGCCGTGATCGAATTTTCCGGCAGCAGCCTGCCCGAGGAACTGATGGCCACGGCCCTCAAAACGCTGCAGTTCTATCCCTTGCCGCGCTCCTGGCGCGACGAGGCGGTGCCGCTGGCCGACGTGCCGTCCGTGCTGCTGGCCGAAACCTATGCCGATTATCTGGCGGTGTCGAAGGCGTGCGGCGGCTATGATGCGCAATGGGAAAGTAAAATGCCGTGGTAAGCAAAGAGAGCACAATGATGACGGAACAACATGATGATAGCCAGGTGGTGCGCCGCAGCGCCGAACAGCGCTACGCGAGCGAGCTGGAACGCCTGAAAGCGGCCGATACCGAGCCGCGCCCGGAGGGCTGGCAGCTGTCGCCGCGCGCGGTGCGCCGCTTCATCCTTGGCGACGCGGCGCTGCAAGTGAGCCGCAAATTCTATGGCGACGATCCGCTGGTCGACCGCGCCATCGTCACCCTGATGGGCCATCAGGGGCTGATGCTGGTGGGCGAACCGGGGACGGCCAAGTCGCTGCTGTCCGAATTGCTGGCGGCGGCCATCAGCGGCGACTCCGCGCTGGCGATCCAGGG
The DNA here is from genome assembly GCF_030587275.1 of Janthinobacterium sp. SUN128. NCBI lineage: Bacteria > Pseudomonadati > Pseudomonadota > Betaproteobacteria > Burkholderiales > Oxalobacteraceae > Janthinobacterium > Janthinobacterium sp. SUN128. The sequence goes on from NZ_JAPWHY010000001.1 coordinate 831,098, forward strand.
CACGGCGGGCACCACCGAAGACCATATCAAGTATTCGTGGAACTACGCCTTGCTGCTGGCCGAAGGGCCGAGCCGGCGCGCACTGGTGCCGTCGCCCTTGTTCCAGGCCATGGAGGCGGGCAAGCTGGTGCGCTTCGAGGAAATCACGCGCTGCGCGCCCGAGATGCAGGATGTGCTCATTTCACTGATGTCGGAAAAGCAGCTGATGATTCCGGAACTGGGTGGCGACGCGCGCGTGCACGCGCGGCGCGGCTTCAATATCATCGCCAGCGCCAACTTGCGCGACCGCGGCGTGCATGAAATGTCGTCGGCGCTGAAACGCCGCTTCAACTTCGAAACCGTCAAGCCGATCTGCGACCATGGTTTCGAAGTCGAGCTGGTGATGCAGCAGCTGCAGCGCGAACTGGACGCCATCGGCGCCGCCGTCGTTGTCGGGCGTGACGTGGTCGAATTGCTGGTGACCACGTTCCAGGAACTGCGCGCCGGACAGACCCGTGAAGGCACGGCCATCAAGACGCCGGAGGCGGTGATGTCGAGCGCCGAGGCGGTCAACCTGGTCTATGCGGCCTCGCTCGAGGCGCTGCATTTCGGCGACGGCACCTTGCGCCCGCGCGAACTGGCCAACCAGTTGCAGGGCGTGGTCCTGAAGGACAACGCCGATGACCTCAAGCGCGTGCGCCATTATTTCGACACGGTGGTGCGCGAACGCGGCCGCCGCGACGATCTGTGGAAAAGCTTCGGCGACGCGGCGCGCAAGCTATGGCTGTAGTGCAGCCGGACTTGCCGGCCGGCGTGGCTGCCGCGCGCGCCAGGCTGTTCGAGCATGGCTTGTACTTCGCGCCGGTGCGCCACCATAGCCCGGCGTGCGCCCATGCATTGCAGGCCATGCTGCGCGAATTGCGCCCGGCCGCCGTGCTGATCGAGGGGCCGGAAGGCTTCACGGACATGCTGCCCCTGTTGCTGGACGAACGCACGCGCCCGCCCGTGGCCCTGTTGTGCCAGACGCCGGCGGCAGGCGAAGAAGGGGCGCGCACGGCATCGGCGTTTTTCCCGTTTTGCGATTACAGCCCTGAATGGGTGGCGCTGCGCGAGGGGGCGGCCGCGCAGGCGCAGCTGGCCTTCATCGACCTGCCGTGGCAGGCGCGCGCGGGCAGGGCAGACGCGCAGGACGATGCCGAGGCGCGCAGCCTGATGGCCGAGCGCTACCTGGCACACAGCACCTATCTGAATACCCTGGCCGCGCGCGCCGGCTGCCGCGACCAGGACGAATTGTGGGATCACCTGTTCGAAGCGCGTTCGCGCGCCGCGCTGGCGGACTGGCGCAGCATGTTTGGCGACGTGTTTTCCTACTGCGCCATGGCCCGTCTCGATTACGAGCCGGCGGTGCTGGAAGCGGAGGGCAGCCTGCCGCGCGAACGCCACATGGCGGCGCATATCGCCCGCTGGCGCAAGCAGGTGGAAGGCCCCGTGGTGGTGGTCACCGGCGGCTTTCATACCAGCGCGCTGATCGAACTGGTCGCCGCCGCTCCCGCCCACGCCGTGCCGGCCGCCGCCAGCCCCAGCTGGCTGATACGCTACAGCTTCGAGCGGCTCGATGCCCTGAATGGCTATGGCGCGGGCATGCCGGCGCCCGCCTATTACCAGGCCGTCTGGGACGCCCTGCAATCGCCGGCGGACGGCGATCATCAGCTTGCCGTCGCCGTGGACCAGTTGACCATGCTGGCAAGGCACAGCCGGGCGCGCGGCTTGCAGGAGCGTATTTCCACGGCGGAGGTACAGGCGGCCGTGCTGCAGGCGGCCAGGCTGGCGGCCTTGCGCGGCCATGCGGGGCCAGGCCGCCAGGATGTGCTTGACGCGATGGCTTCCTGCTTTGTCAAGGGCGCCATCGACGACGGCATGCAGGGCCTGTTCGACGATGTGCGGCGCCAGATGACGGGCAGCCGGCTGGGCGACGTGCCGCCGTCGGCCGGTTCGCCGCCGCTGGTGGTGGATGCGCGCCTGGCTGCGCATCGTCACGGCTTGCGGCTGGACGACGGCGACACGCGGCTGGCGCGGCTGGACCTGTACCGTAAGGACCGCCACCGCCGGCGCAGCCGGTTCTTTCATCTGATGCAGTATCTCGATACGGGCCTGGCGCGCTGGCAGGGCGGCCCGGATTTCATGGCCGGCAGCCGGCTGGAACTGCTGTTCGAGGAATGGACGTATGCGTGGACGCCGCTGGTCGAAGCGCGCCTGATCGAGCTGTCCGCCGATGGCGCCACCCTGGCCGAGGTGGCGCTGGCGCGGCTGCTGCGCGAAGAGCAGGCGCTGGGCGCCGCGGGCCAGGCCCGTTCGGCCGGCAGCGCCGCCGCCCTGCTGGTGCGTGCCTGCGTGGTGGGATTGCATGAACGTCTGCCCGGCCTGCTGGCGCTGTTGTCGCGCCATCTCGATGACGATGCCGATTTCTCCTCCGTCGTCGCCTGCGGCCATGCGCTGGTGACCCTGTGGCGCGCGCGCGAGCCGCTGGGTGTGCGCGAGCATCCTGGCGTGCTGGCGCTGATGCGGCGCGTCTGGCCGGCCGCGCTATTCCTGCTGTCCGGTCTGGCCGATACGGGGATGGAAGGGGAAAGCGAGCAAGTGGGGCAGTTGCTGGCATTGCGCGAATTTGGCCGCGCCGCGCGCAGCGCCTTGCCTGCGCACGAGGCGGACCTGGCCTTCGAGGCCGGCGACCTGCACCAGCGCCTGCACGCCCTGACGGCGACGCGCCACTGCGCGCCCGGCATCTGCGGCGCCGCCGCCGCGCTGCTGTTCCTCGATGGCGCCTGGGGCGAACAGGATTTATCGCGTTTGCTGGAACAGCGCTTCGGCGCCGGCGCCACGCCGCAGGATGCCGTGCGCTTCCTGTCGGGCCTGATGGCCGCCGCGCCTGAATTGCTGCTGACGCAGCCGGGGTTGCGGCGCAGCTTCAACACCCTGGTCGGCAGCTGGGACGAGGCCAGTTTCATCCATTATCTGCCCGATTTGCGCCTGGCCTTCACGGGTTTGAAACCGCAGGAGACGAGCGACCTTGCCGAGGCGCTGGCGGTGCTGAACGGCGCCGCGCCGGACGCCTTGCAGGCTGAATTTCATTGCGACGTCAGCGAAGACGAGATGCTGGCCGGCGGCCGCCTGAACGCGGCGCTGGCCGCCTGCCTGGAGCGCGACGCGCTGTCCGGCTGGCTGGATATTTCTACGGAGAAGCCGCATGGCTGAGAATCTGGACAATCAGGCGTTGCTGCGCCGCTGGCGCCTGATACTGGGGCGCTACGCGCAGCCGCTGCAGGGCGCGGCCTGGTCTGACAATGATGGCCGGCTCGATGCCAGCCTCGATTACCTGTATGGCCGCGAGTATGAGCGCAAGGGTATGCTGCGCGCCGGCGGCGGTGGTTCGCTGGACCCCAGCCAGCTGCGCGCCATCGACTGGCTGGCGCAGGCGCGCAAGCTGTTTCCGCAGGATGTCTACGAGCGCGTGCAGGGCCACGCGATCGAGCGCTATGAACTGAGCGGCTTGCTGCGCGATCCGGCGGTGCTGGCCAGCCTGGAGCCGAACCAGGCGCTGGCGCGCGCCCTGATCGGCATGCGCGGGCGGCTCGGCGCGGACATGCACGACGCGGTGCGCGCGGTGATACGGCGCGTGGTCGAGGAAATCACCGAGCGCCTGCGCAAGGATTTCGTCAACGCGGTGGTGGGGCGGCGCAATCGCTTTCGCCGCACGCAGATGAAGAGCACGCAGAATTTCGACTGGCGCGCGACCATTGCCGCCAACCTGAAACACTACGATATGGCCAGCCGCCGACTGCTCATTGCGCATCCCATCTTCAACGCGCGCGTCAAGCGCAGCCTGCCGTGGGACGTCATCCTGTGCGTCGACCAGAGCGCTTCGATGATGGATTCGGTGATCTATGCGGCGGTGGTGGCCGGCATCCTGTCCGGCCTGCCGGCGGTCAACGTGCGGCTGGTGGTGTTCGACACCAGCGTGGTGGACTTGACGCACCTTGCCGCCGACCCGGTCGAGGTGCTGCTGACGGTGCAGCTGGGCGGCGGCACGAATATCGGCCGCGCGGTGCAGTACTGCGAGCAACTGGTGAGCAATCCGCAGCGCACGGTACTGGCCCTGATCAGCGATTTCGAGGAGGGCGCGCCGCCAGGGCCGTTGCTGGCGGCGCTCAGGCGCATGGCAGAGTCGCGCGTCACCCTGCTGGGCCTGGCCGCGCTCGACGAGCGCGCGCAGCCTGCGTATGACCACGGCATGGCGCAGCGCCTGGCGGATCAGGGCATGCACGTGGCGGCACTGACGCCGCAGCACTTTGCCGAATGGCTGGCCGGGGTGATGGGATGAGCTGGCACGCCGTGTACCGCAGCTTTGACGACGACAGCCTGGCGACGCTGGCCAACGCAGGCCTGCTGCGCCGCGCCCTGAAAGATGTCGAGGCGGGCAAGGTGGGCTGGCAGGCTGACGCGGGCGGCGCCCTGGTCGCCGACGGCCAGCATGTGTCGCTCGATGCGGGGGGGCCGCAGAAGGGCCGTTGCGATTGCCCGGCGCCCGGCATCTGCAAGCATATCCTGGCCGCCGCCGTGTGGCTGCGCGAACTGCCGCAAGACAGCGCGCAGGACGGGGTGCCAGCCAGCGTGCAGGACGAAGTGCTGGCGCTCGACAGCGCCGCCGTGTGCAAGCAGGCTGGCAAGCCGGCGGTGCGCCAGGCGCTGGCCTGGCTGGCTGAAGGCGACCAGGCGGACATCACCATCGTCAATGCGCGGCTGCAGATCGAGTTGCCCCTGTTGAAACTGGGCTGCAGCTATCTGAGCGGCGCCGGGGTCGAGGCCATGGTGTCCGATACGCCGGCCGCCATCCGCAAGGCGCTGCACCTGTATGCGCTGGCCTGTGTCTGGCGCAAGCATGGCCGCGAGTTTGCCTGGCCGGCAGGCCTGGCGATGGCGCCTGCCGACGCAGCGCCAGGGATGAGTACGTCCGAACTGGTGTTCCTGGCCCAGGTGCGGCGTTTGCTCGGTGAACTGTACGACAATGGCTTGTCGCATGCCAGCGCGATTGCCGCTGGCCAGTTGCGCGCGCTGACCATGTCGGCGCGCACTGAAAGTCTGCCCCGCCTTGCCGCCATGCTGCGTGGCCTCGGCGGTACGCTGGACCTGCTCGTGCGGCGCGACTACCACGCCAGCGAACGTCAGGCATTTGACGAGATGGCGGCCATCTGCGCCTTGTGCGCGGCGCTCGAACACGCGTCTGGTGCGCTATTGCAGCGCTTGCGCGGGCAGGCGCGGCGCAGCTTTGATGCGGCCGGAGATGCGCCCCTGGACCTGCTGCCGCTGGGCGCGTATTGGTGGGAAACGCGCGGCGGCGCGCACGGTCTGACCTTGTCGTTCTGGCAGCATGCAGAGGAGGGCGAGGGACGGATCGTGCAGGCTGTGCTGGCGCGGCCCGACGCCAGCGACCGCTCGTTTACGCGCGAATCGGCATGGGATGCGAGCAGCCTGTGGCAGGGCGCTGGCAGCGCCCGGCATATTTGCGAGGCGGGCTTGCGGTTGGCAGGCGCGTCCTGGGCCGAGGATGGGCGCCTGGCCATGGACAGCCAGGTGCGCGCCAGTGCGGCGCCACTGTGGGCGCTCGACGATGCGCGCTGGCAGCGCCTGGGTTTTGACGACTGGACGGCACTGGCTGCCTTCATGAGTGACAGCGTCGGTTTGGCGCCGGATCCCATCGATTGCGTGGTGCTGCGTCCGGCGGCCGTGGCGCGGCCGCAGCTTGACGAAGTAGGTCAGCGGCTCGATTGGCAGGTGTTCGATGCCTGCGGCGACGTTCTGGACTTGCAGATACCGGCAGTGCCGGCCCTGCGTCCGCGCATCGCCCGGCTGCAGGCGGCCGTGGCGGATGGCGCCGATATCCGGGCCGTGCTGGCCAGCCGCGCGCGCGACGACTCAGGTGGCTGGCAACCGGTGACGCTGCTCATCGCCAAGAATGGCAAGCTGCGCGTGGTATCGCTCGATTTCGAGATCGATGCGGGCAAGCTGCCGTCGGCGCTGGCGCGCTTTTTCAAGAGCCTTGGAGGCACCAGCCTGGCGCCGTCCATACCGCCGCAAGCCTCGGCGGCATCGCGGGTGCTGGTCCAGGTGCTCGACCTTCTCGCACTGCAGGCGCGTAGCGGACGCCCACGACTGGAAGCCGAACTGGCCGGCGAACTGGCGCAGCATGGTGCCACCTTGCGTGCGCTGGGCCTGGACTTGCCGGCCGGCCTGCTGGCGGCCTACGTCAGCGCGCCGCGCGCACCTGAAGCCTTGCGCCTGGCATATGTCTGCACGACGTGCATCGCGCTGGAGGCGGCAGGGTAGTCGCGGCTTTGGTCAGGGCTGTTGCGCCTGCAGGGCCGCCAACTCGGCCCTGGCTTTTTCCAGCTTGCCTTCCAGTTTGGCGATCTTTTTCGGCTCCTTGTTGGCTTCCTGGGCCAGGCGCAGCGAGCGCTCCGTCTGGTTCACCTTCGCCTGCGCCTTGACGATCTTCTTGTTGTGGCGTTCGACCAGGGTACTGTCGCGGCAGTGGGCGTTGACTTCGTCGAGCGCGCGCGTGAGGCCCGCGACCTTGTCGGACAGGCCCTGTTCCTGCGCCTGGAGCAATTCGCTGCGGATGCTTTCGCGCTTGGCGGCGCAGCCGGCCAGCTGGGTGTCGGCGGCGCTGGCGCCCAAGGAGGCTGCGGCGAGCAGCAGGGTCAAGGCGGTTGTGGCGAGGCGGTTCATGGCATTCCTGTGTAAGTGGTGGGCTCGTGCAATGTAAGCCTGCCGGCTTGCCCTGTCAAACTTCTTGTGCAGTGCGCGCCTGTCTGGCATGGCATCGGCTACCATGCGTGTTTTCTTCTTTCCGACACCGCCGCATGCCCAAGAAATTCCTCTTGCTGATTCCTTTCCTGCTGCCGTTGCCGCTCCTGGCCCAGACCTCGCCCACCTTGCTCGACCTGCAGCTGATCGCCATCAAGGCGAGGGCTGATGCGGCTAGCCATAGCCCGGAAAGCATCGCCGAGTTTGAGCAGGCCCGGCGCGCGGCCGAAGCGGGCGACGTGGAGGCGCAGCTGGACCTGGCGCGCATGCTGCAGCTGGGTGTCGGCACTCCGCAAGATACGGCGCAGTCGATGGCCTGGATACGCAAGTCGGCCGAAGGCGGCTATGCACCGGCACAGTCGGCTTTGGGGGTGGCCTATACCTTGGGTGGCAAGGTGCCCATCGACCGCGTGCAGGGCGAATACTGGCTGCGCAAGGGCGCGGCGCAGGGCAATGCAGAGGCGCAAACCATCCTGGCGCTGGAATTCATCGATGGCGACAGCAGCGCCGAGGAGCAGGCGCTGGCCATCACCTGGCTGAAGGCGGCGGCGAACGAGCAGCACTTTGTGCCCGCCTACAATGCGCTGGGCGAGCATCTGATGCGCGCAGCCGTCGATGAACAGGATCGCGCCGAGGCTTTCCACTGGTATTCCAGATCGGCGCGTGAAAATGAGCCGGCCGGCATGCGCAACCTGGCCCGCGCGCACGAGCTGGGCCTCGGCGTGGCGCAGTCGGACAAGTGGGCCCTGGTCTGGTACGAGCGGGCGGGGTGGAGCGGCGACTTGCCTGCCATGCGGCGCATGATCGAGGTGTATGTCAAAGGCGAACTGGGACAGACTGCGAATGCCGAAGACGCGGCCGAGTGGCGCGGCAAGCTGGCCGAGAAGGAAAAGAAATGAGAACCATGCTGTTTGTATTGAGCCTCGCCCTGGCGCAGCCCGTACTGGCGCAGCCGGCGTCCACCAAGGCACCGCGCCAGCATCCGGCGCTGGCCGAATTCGATATGTCCGGCCTCGACGACATGCGCGCAAGGGTGCGGGCCGTGATCGACCGTCCCGCCGACCTGTCGCCGGACAAGGTGGCCGCCTTCGGGAAGGCGCGCCTGGCTGCGGAAGGGGGCGACACGGCCGCCCAGCTGGAGCTGGCGCAGATGCTGCACGGCGGCGAAGGCACGCCGCGCGACGTCGACGCCGGCCTGGCGTGGATGCGGAAATCGGCCGAAGGCGGCTATGGTCCGGCGCAGGCTTTCCTCGGCGTGGCCTACACGCTGGGGCAGGGCATGGACATCGACCGCAAGCTGGGCGAATACTGGTCGCGCAAGGGCGCCGCGCAAGGCGTGGAGCTGGCCAACTTCACGCTGGCCATGCACTTTGAAAATATCCACAGCAGCCCGGCAGAACAGGCGCACGCGCTGCACTGGCTGAAGTTCTATGCCGAAAACGGCTTTATCTATGCCTACAATGAAATCGGCTACCGCCTGATGATGACGGCCGAGGACGAGGCGCAGCGCAAGGAAGCGTTCACCTGGTACATGAAGGCGGCCAAGGCGCTCGACCCGCCCGGCTTGAACAATGTCGCGTACTCGTATGAAGTGGGGCAGGGCGTGCCGCAGAGCGACGAGGCGGCCCTGGGCTGGTATGAAATGGCGGCCATCGCCAAAAGTCCGCCGGGACAGACGGGTTTTGCGCGGCTGCTGGAACAGGGCCGTGGCGGCCCCACCCGGCAAGGGCCGGCGCCCACGCCGTTCACGCTGTACCTGCTGGCGGCGAAGCAGGGCGACGCGGAAGCCATCGAACGGCTGGTCAAGGTGTACGATCAGGGCGAGCTGGAACAGGCGGCCGACCCGGCGCAGGCGGCACTGTGGCGCGAAAAGCTCAGGCTGGCCAAGACTCCCTGAGCGGGCATGACGGAGTCAGGACGGCATGCTATCATCATTGTTATCGATAACAATATCATGAGAGACCCATGAATCCCGATTTCCGCTCCAAGGCGACGCTTGAAAAGCATATCCTGCACACGATGAATTTTTATCACCCGCGCGCTGTTGACCCGAGCGGCGGCTTCTATCACTTCTTCCTCGATGACGGCACGGTGTACGACGCCAGCACGCGCCATCTGGTCAGCAGCACGCGCTTCATCTTCAATTACGCCATGGCTTACCGCCACTTCGGCGGCGACGATTACCAGGCGGCCCTGCGCCACGGCGTGGCCTTTTTGCGCGACGTGCACCGCGACCCGGCCACGGGCGGCTATGCCTGGCAACTGTCGTGGAAAGACGGCGTCAAAACGGTGGAAGACGGCGCCAACCACTGCTACGGCCTGGCCTTCGTGCTGCTGGCCTATGCCCACGCCTTGCAGGCGGGCGTGCCGGAAGCGCGCGCGTATCTGGACGAGACCTTCGAATTGATGGAGCAGCGCTTCTGGCTGCCCGAACACGGCCTGTATGCGGACGTGGCCAGCGCCGACTGGTCCACCCTGGACGGCTACCGGGGCCAGAACGCCAACATGCACGCCTGCGAAGCCATGCTGGCCGCGTTCGAGGCGACGGGCGAAGCGAGATATCTGCACCGCGCCGAAACCCTGGCGCACAACATCACGGTCCGTCAGGCGGGTCTGGCGAACGGCATGATCTGGGAGCACTACACGCCCGACTGGTCGATCGACTGGGACTACAACCTGCACGACAAGAGCAATATCTTCCGTCCGTGGGGTTACCAGCCTGGCCACTTCACGGAATGGGCCAAGCTGCTGCTGATCATGGAGCGCCACAGCCGGTTCATGGCCGGTCCGTCCGACTGGCTGCTGCCGCGCGCGCGCGCGCTGTACGACATGGCCCTGGCCAAGGCATGGGATGGCGCGCATGGCGGCATCCACTACGGTTTCGGCCCGCACGATGAGATCTGCGATGGCGACAAATATTTCTGGGTGCAGGCGGAAAGCTTCGCCGCCGCCGCCGTGCTGGCCGCCCGCACCGGGGACGAGGCCTACTGGCAAAGCTATGACAAGATCTGGGAGTACAGCTGGACGCACTTCGTCGACCATGAGCACGGCGCCTGGTACCGCATTCTGACGCCGGAAAACGGCAAGATCAGCAACGAGAAAAGCCCGGCCGGCAAGACCGATTACCACACCATGGGCGCCTGCTATGAAGTGCTGAACGTGATTGGCGGTGCCGCATGAGCGCCACCGCTTTTCCCTCTTTCCCCGCTTTTGTGTCGGCCGGCGAAGCGCTGACGGACATGCTGCGCACGGGCGCGGACTCCTGGAACAGCCAGGTGGGCGGCTCGACCTGGAACGTGGCGCGCGTGATGGCGCGCCTGGGCGTGCCCAGCGCCTTTGCGGGCGGCGTCAGCCTCGACGTCTTCGGCGACGCTCTGGCGCAGGCGACCGACGTGGCGGGCCTGGACATGCGGTTTTTGCAGCGCCATGCGAAGTCGCCGCTGCTGGCCATCGTGCATGAACTGCATCCGCCTACCTATTACTTCATCGGCGACGACAGCGCCGACCTGCATTTCGACGCGTCGCTCTTGCCGGCCGGCTGGATGCAGGGGGCGCAATGGGTGCATTTCGGCGGCATCAGCCTGGCGCGCGAACCGCTGGCGGGCAAGCTGGTGGCGCTGGCGCAGGAGCTCAAGGCGGCTGGCGTGAAGATCAGCTACGACCCGAACTTCCGCATCATGATGGATGAACGCTATGACGCCACCCTGCGCCGCATGACGCAGCTGGCCGACGTGATCAAGGTGTCCGATGAAGACCTGGCGGGCCTGTTCCGCCATGACGACATCGATGCCGCGTTTGCCATGCTGCGCAGCTGGAATCCGCAAGCCACGTATTTGTATACGCGCGGCGCGCAGGGTGCGGCGCTGTACCAGGGCGAACAGACATGGCAGGCGGCACCGCCCGTCATCGAGGTGGTCGATTCGGTGGGGGCGGGCGACGCCAGCATCGGCGGCTTGCTGTACAGCCTGATGTACCGGCCCGATGCCAACGGCGGCCAGCACTTGCGCTTTGCCGTCGCGGCGGGTGCGGGCGCCTGCCTGGCCGCCGGCGGCGCACCGCCGTCGGTGCAACTGGTGGAATCGTTGCTGGAGAGCACTATATTGGGATGATGTGGGTATGCAGTGTGTATTAAGGGGCGCCAGGGCGCCCTTTTTGCCAGAATAGGCGTAAGCTTTGCTCTCTTGCCATGCCAAGAGCCTGTCCTGGGAACTGTATTCATCTGCGGGACCAGGCTCCACGGCATTCGCTGAAAAATATGCCGTTCCGCCCGGTGCCATGCATGGCGCCGCCTGGCCGGATCTGTGCGCTTTACAGAGCATGGGTGCTGAGAAGGAAGTCCGCATGCATAAGATCTGGAAATTTTTCAATCCCAGGAGCTTCAAATTCAAGATGGCTGTGCTCGTGGGCGTGCTGGTGCTGTGCGCGACGGGCTCTGTTGCGCTCACATCGCTGTCTGTCGCGCAGGGGCAGATGGCATCCGTCATCGGCAACCAGCAATATGCCTTGCTGGCCAGCGCGGCGGCATATATCGACGACGACTTGAATGCGAAGAAAGCACTGCTCAGGGTGCTGGGGGAAGGGCTACCTGCGGACGTGTATGCACATCCGCAGCGGATGCAGGCATATATTGAAGATCATCCAACCCTGCGCGAGGAATTTTTTAATCTCGTCGCCTTTGATGCTACGGGAACATTGATTGCCAGCATGAATGACCGGCGCGTGGTCGGCACACTCAATTTCGCCACGCGGGAATATTTTATCGATACCGTCAAAGCCAGGGAGGGCGTGATATCGCGTCCATTCAAGAGCCTGCTGTCGGGCAAGCCCATTGTGCTGGTAACCGAACCGATCTATGACGAAGCCGGTACATTGCGGTATATGATCGCTGGCGGTATCAATTTGCAAAGCCCGACATTTTTCGGCCAGTGGGAGCAGCTCAAGCCGGGCAAGAGCGGTTATCTGTTCATGTTGACCCACGACGGCACGATTCTCCACCATCCTGACCCGGAGCGCGTCCTGAAACGGGTGAGCGAAGAAAAGGGTGGGGTTACGCCTTCCACCTTGGCCGCATTGCGTGGATTCGATGGTTGGACGCAGGGTAAAACCAAGCTGGGCGTGCAGGCAATTATCACGTATAAGCATTTGCGCGCTGCCGATTGGATCATCGGCGCCGTTTACCCCGAAAGCGAGGCATTCACACCGATCACCGATATTTATGCCAAAGTCATCATTGCTTCGTCAGGCGTCGCCTTGTTGGCCAGTTGCGCCGGCTGGCTCGCGGTGCTGCTGCTCTTGCGCCCCTTGGGCGATCTGGGCCGGCATGTGGCGAGCATACGCTCAGGCAATGCCGATATTGCGGTTTTCGATATCGCCCGCAAAGACGAGTTCGGAAAGCTGAGCCGTGCATTCTATGCGCTGTCGCTGCAGAGGGAAGCTGCGGAGAGCAACCTCGCTGCTCTGGCGCGCACTGACATGCTGACCGGCCTGCACAACAGGCGCATGTTTGACGAGGCGCTGGCCGCGGCATTGACGCGCGCCTGCCGCGCTGATACGGGTCTGGCGCTGGCCTATCTGGATATCGATTATTTTAAAAAAATAAATGATACATATGGGCATGGTATCGGCGACCTGGTATTGATTGAATTTGCCAAACGGCTCAAAGCTTGCGTGCGGGCCTCGGACACGGTGGCGCGCCTTGCCGGCGACGAGTTCGTCATCATTTTTGAACAACTGACGGATCAGTCCGAGCTTGCGATACTGGGCAAGAAAATCGTGCAGGAGATGGTCGTGCACTTTGATTGCGGCGGCATCGCTCTGCATGTCGCCACCAGTGTCGGCTTGGCGTTCTGCGCCCGGGGCGATACGACGGCAGGGGCAATGTTGACGGCGGCCGATACGGCGCTCTACAAGGCAAAAAGCGCTGGCCGCAACGGTTATGCCGTCACTTCCATCGGCAGCCCCGCCTTGATCGAGGCGGTGTAGGGCCGGGCGCGTCGACAAGGCGCGTGGCGGCCATCGCCTGCTCTGGCAGCGTCAAGGTTTGCGCTGCCCCTTTGCGGCCGTCGGCGCATGCCTGCCCGACGATGCCCGCTCTATCAGGGTAAATTCCATCAAGTGATGCGTGGTTGGCACGGTTTCCCCTGCGCGGCGCTGGCGTATCTCGTCGATGACAAGATTGACGGCGGCGCGCGCCATGTCGGCGATGGGTTGGTGGATGGTGGTCAGCTCCGGCCAGACGGTGCTGGCGACAGGCGTATCGTCGAAGCCGCACACGCTCAATTCCGCTGGCACCTGCAAGCCCATGCCGTGCGCCACGGCCAGGGTGGCGGCGGCCATGTCGTCGTTGCTGGCGAAGATGGCGCTCGGGTGCGGTTTCTGCGCCAGCAGCCGGCGCGCCGCGTCGAGTCCCGAGCGATACGTGAAATAGCCTTGCGCGACCCTGTGCGGCGGCACCTGCAAGCCGGCTTCCCGCATGGCGTCCTCGAAGGCCTGGCGGCGCAGCAGGGCGGGCGTGTGCGCGGGATCGCCTTCGATGAAGCCGATGTCGCGGTGGCCCAGTGCGAGCAGGTGGCGCGTCATGGCCAGGGCGCCTTCGTAGTCGTCGATGCGCACGGCCGAGACGCCGGGCGAGGGGCGCGCCGTGGCCACGGCGATGGCCGGGATACCCATCTGGTTCAGTTGCGCCAGCACTTCCGGCGAATCGCACAGGGGCGGCGGCACGAGGATGCCGTCCACGCCGGCCGCCACCAGGCAATCGATGCCGGCGCGCTGGCTGTCCAGGTCTTCGCAGCGTTCGAGCAGCAGCTGGCCGCCGCCCTGGCGGCATTGATCCATGGCGCCAACTAAAAATTCGCTGAGGAAGGCCGCGCTCGGATTGCTGTACAACAGGCCGATGCGCAGGGTGCCCGTGCGGGCAGCCCTGGCCGCCAGGTTGGGCTGATAGCGCAGGCTGGCGATCGCCGCCTCGACCTTGTCGCGCGTGGCCGCGCTGACGCTGCTGCGTCCATTGATCACGCGCGATACCGTCATGGCCGATACGCCGGCCACGCGCGCCACGTCATGCACGGTGGCGCCGCTGGCGGTATCGGGGGCGGCGTGCGCCGCCTTATTCGAGGTGGCCACCGAACTTCAGCTTGCCGCTGATGCGCATGCCGTGCAATTGGCCTTCTTCCAGTTCGGCGGCGCTGGTGCGCTGCGCCGTGTCGCGCCGCGCCAGTCCCACGGACAGGATATCGAGCATCATCAGCTGCAGCAGGCGCACGATCATGGGCACGAAATTGAGATTGCCTTCCGGGTGGTTCAAGGTCAGCAGCACGTCGGCCAGCTTGGCCAGCGGCGAACCGCTGGCCGTGATCGCCAGCACGCGCGCGCCGCAGCCCTGCGCCACCTTGACGGTGCGCAGCAGGTCGGGCAGGGCGCCCGAACGGGAAATGACCAGCGCCACGTCGCCCGGTTTCAGCATGGCGGCGCTCATTTCCTGCGCCTGCGGATCGGCAAAGAAGCTGCTGACGATGCCCAGGTTGAGCAGCTTGTGCTGCATGTCGTCGGCCACCACGCGGGCGCTGCCCACGGCCAGCAGCTCCACGCGCTGCGCGCCGCGCAGCAGCTCGATGGCCGCCGTCAGCGCCTTCACGTCGAGCATGTCGCGCATGGCCAGCGCGGCCGAGGCGTTATTGCCCAATACCTTGCGCGCCAGTTCGGCGTCGGAGTCCGAGATCTCCACGTGGCAGTGGGCCACCGTGATGGCGCCGCCCGTCAGGCCGGACGCCAGCTTCAATTTGAAGTCGGCCAGGCCCTGCACGCCGATCGAGCGGCAAAAGCGCATCACGGTCGGCTGGCTCACGCCGACCCTCTGGGCGATTTCCGCAATCGGCAGGGTCAGCATGGCGTTCGGCTCCTTCAGCACCCAGTCGGCCACCTTGCATTCCGAGGGGCTCATGCGCCCGCGCGCCTGGCGCACGGATTCGAGCACGGGCGCGCCGGAATGGGCGCGCTTGAGCTTTTGCGCCAGGATGGCGGCGATACCGAGGAACGTCGGCAGTTCGGCCGTGATCAGAAAGGTGGGGATCTGCGCCAGGTAGTCGTTCAGGCGGCCCTTTTGCTCGAAGCGGGCGCGGAACTGCGACTGCTCGAACAGAGGACCCAGGCGCGGCACGATGCCCCCGCCTATATAGATGCCGCCCAGCGCGCCCAGGGTCATGGCCACGTTGCCGGCGATGGAGCCGAGGATGGCGCAGAAACAGTCCACCGCTTCGAGGCACACTTCGCATTCATTGTTCAGGGCGCGGCTGGTGATTTCGGCTGCCAGCAGCGGCAGCGCGTCGGGCTTGCCGGCGCGTTCGGACAGGGCGCGGTAGATCAGTTCCAGGCCGCGCCCGGAGGCGAGGCGTTCGGCCGAGACGTGCGACAGTTCGCGCCAGGCGAAGGACAGCACGTCCATCTCGCGCTGGTCGCAGGGCGCGAAGCTGACGTGGCCCCCTTCGCTGCCCAGCGCGATCCAGCGGTCTTCCGCGGGGATCATGCCCGACACGCCCAGGCCCGTACCCGAACCGAGCAGGCCGATGACGCTGTCGGCGCGCGCCATGCCGCCGCCGATCTGCAGGCGCTGGTCGGGCCGCAGATAGGGCAGGGCCATGGCCAGCGCCGTGAAGTCATTCACCACCAGCAGGGTGTCGAGGCCCAGCGTGGCGCGCATGGCCTCGATCGAGAAGAACCAGTGATGGTTCATCATGCGGATAGTGTCGTCGTCGATGGGATTGGCGATGGCGATGGCCGCATGGCGCACGCGGGCCGAACCGGCGGCGCGCGCCTCGCTGCTATCCATATACGCGGTGATGGCGTCGAGCAGCGAAGCGTAGTCGTCGCAGGGCAGCACGGCCACCGCTTCCAGGTGGCCCTGGCGCGTCTCGAGCACGAAGCGGGCATTGGTGCCGCCGATGTCGGCCAGCAGGCGTGGCCCTTCACTGAATCGCTCCGCCGGATCGCTGCCTGCTACTTCCATTTTTTCATCAATTTTCATGGCGGTGCCTAGTCTCGTTTGCGTGCGCTGTCATGGCGGCGCACTGTCGTTATGGCAAAAACCAAGGATTTTAATTCGTATACGTGCCGCGTGCCGAAAAATGCGGGGCACCCGCGCAAATGCTTGCACGCAGCGCCGGAAACGGGCGGCGCCAGCTGAAAAATCAGGGCGGTCAACCGGCAAATCCCTGCGCAAATAAAGTGTCGCAGAGTAGTCGTAGGATTACAACATAATATGTTGATATTTGTTCGTAGTATAGTTACTATGTCCCTGCTGGAAAGAATTCTGGCCAGTACATTCGGCCACGAATGACTAGATAAAAAATAAATTACTGAGGAGACTTACCATGCTGCATCGCACCATGTTGAAGGCCGTGTTGAAGACACTGCCAGCTGCCATCGTCTTGGCCATCGCCAGCGGTTCCGCTGCCGCCGACCCTATGTACCCATCCGACTCCGAAGGCTTCCACGGCTACCTGCGCGCTGGCGCCGGCAGCAATACGTCGGGCGACGGCGGTTCGCAAGGCTGCTTCGGCCTGGGTGGCAATACCATGAAATATCGTCTGGGCAATGAGTGCGACGCCTACACGGAATTCGGTTACACCAAGTCTGTTGCCAAGTCCGGCGGCGTGAACTACCTGGCCACCATCTGGGTCAACGCCTATGCGCCAAACTCGGATTTCGGCGACAACAAGCTGGGCATCGTCAAGGCCTATGTCGAAGCGCAGGGACTCGATTTCCTGAACGGCGGCACGGCCTGGGTCGGCAAGCGTTTCTACTACCGTCCTGACATCCACATGCTGGATCTGCAATACATCAACATGAACGGCACGGGCGCCGGCCTGGACCGCATTCCTGTTGGCCCGGGTAAATTCTCGTATGCCTTCTTCAAGGACAACGACATCAATGCCCGCGACAAGAACACTGGCGCCATCACCGGCACCCGTTCCGCCGTGCGCCAGAACTTCATCTACGGCGAAATTCCCGTCAATGAAAATGGCACCCTGGACCTGGCCGCGACCATCATCACGGCCGAAGGCAAGGACAACGACATCTACGGCCCGAAACATAACGGCTGGCAACTGTCGGCATTCCATCGTCAAGGCAAAGTCTTCGGCGGCGGCAACACCTTCGGCGTGCAGTACGGCGTCGGCCCTGGTGTTGGCGGTGACGGCAACGGACAGTTCGGCGCCTCGGGCAGCACTTCCTACGGTTCTGACCGCAAGCGCACGCGCGTCTTCAATGACATGGCGATCCAGCCGATGGAAAACTTCGGCATGGAATTCGTCGCCCTGTGGCAAAAAGACGAATCGACCGCCGCCGGTTCCTCGACCTGGACCTCGGTCGGCGTGCGTCCTGTGTACGCATTCACCAACAACTTCAAGCTGGTGGGCGAACTGGGCACGGACCGCGTGACGCAATCGGGCGGCCAGCCAGCCAAGCGCCTGACCAAGCTGACTATCGCGCCGACTATCTCGGCCGGTCCTGGCCTGTGGTCGCGTCCTGAACTGCGCGCTTTCGTGACGTACGGCAAATGGAACGATGCGGCCACCGCCTCGGTCAATGCGTCGAACAACGGCGGCCCGATCTACAACAACAATACCAGCGGCACTTCTTACGGTTTCCAAGTGGAAACCTGGTTCTAAGTTAGCAGGCGTTGTAAGTCTAAATCAACCTGGCGCATCCTTCGCGGATGCGTTTTTGGCGCCGTCCCGTGATATAAATGCAATGTAGTCGTTTCATGGATCACGGCGCCGTCTTTACACCAAGATGATGCCCGTTTGCAAGCGGGTCTGAGTACAAGAGCGCCGGTACAGGCGCAGATTTCACCTTTTTCGGCCCCCGTATGCCGAAGCCCCCTAAAAGCTTGATCAAAAAAGGAATGTGGAGATGAAACTGAAATTCAAGATTACCCAACTGGCCGCATTGACCACCCTGGCATTCGCTGGCAGCGCCTTTGCGACCGACGTGGAAGTGTTGCACTACTGGACCTCCGGCGGCGAAGCGAAGTCCGTGGGCCAGTTGCAGCAAATCGTGAAAGAAAGCGGCTTTGGCTGGAAAGACTTCGCCGTGGCCGGTGGCGCTGGCGAAAACGCCGCGACCGCGCTGAAAACCCGCGTCATTTCCGGCAACCCGCCAACGGCCGCCCAGATCAAGGGCCCATCGATCCAGGAATGGGGCGCGGAAGGCGTGCTGGCGAATATCGATGATGCCGCCATTCCAGGAAAATGGGATGCCGTGCTGCCGAAAGTCGTCGCCGACATCATGAAATACAAGGGCCACTACGTCGCCGCTCCCGTCAATGTCCACCGCGTCAACTGGATGTGGGTCAACCCGGAAGTGCTGAAAAAAGCCGGCGTGGCCACCACTCCGACCACCTGGGATGCGTTCTTCGACGCGGCCGAGAAAATCAAGAAATCGGGCGGCATCGCGATCGCCCACGGCGGCCAGCCTTGGCAGGACGCCACCGTGTTTGAATCCGTCGCGCTGGGCGTGGGCGGCACGGAGTTCTACAAAAAGGCCATCCTCAAGCTGGACCAGAAGGAATTGACCGGCCCGACCATGCTCAAGGTGTTCGACACCCTGGGCAAGGTGAAAACCTACATCGACAAGGATGCGGCAGGCCGCGACTGGAACCTGGCCACCGCCATGGTCATCAACAACAAGGCCGGCTTCCAGTTCATGGGCGACTGGGCCAAGGGCGAGTTCACGGCCGCAGGCAAGGTGCCGGGCAAGGACTACCTGTGCGTGGCAGCTCCTGGCACGGACAAGGCCTACACCTTCAATATCGATTCGTTTGCCATGTTCACGCAAAAGGATGCGAATGCGAAGAAGGGGCAGATCGCCCTGGCCAACGCCATCATGAATCCGAAGTTCCAGTCGATCTTCAACCTGAACAAGGGTTCCATCCCTGTGCGTTCCGGAGTTTCCAAGGACAAGTTTGACGCTTGCGCCCTGAAATCGATGGAAGACATGGACGCCACCAACAAGACCGGCGGCCTGGTGCCATCGTTCGCCCACGGCATGGCGCTGCCATCGGCCACGCAAGGCGCCGTGACCGACGTCATCGCCAAGTTCATGAACACCAACATGAGCTCGAAAGACGCGGTTGCAGCATTGGCCAAAGCGGCAAAAGTGAAGTAATCACGACGGCGCCGGCACTCCCGCCGGCGCCCGCTGCATCGCATGCATCGCAGGCGTCCGCCCTGGCGCTCGACCAGGCCGGCGCCACACGCAGTTCTACTTCTACGGCTGTCCTATGTCCATACGCAAGCAATTCGACCGATGGATACCGCAGATGGTGTTGGGCCCCACGCTCATCGCCAGCTTGGTATTCGTCTATGGTTTTATCTTTTTGACCGGTTGGCTGTCGCTGACCGAATCGCGGCTGATGCCGAACTACGAGTTCGCCGGCCTGGTGCAATACTACGAGCTGTTCGATAATGAGCGCTGGTGGACCTCGCTCAAGAACCTCGGCATCTTTGGTGTCCTGTTCATCGGTTGCAGCATCGCCATCGGCCTGTTCCTGGCCATCCTGCTGGACCAGAAAATCCGCGCCGAAGGCGCGCTGCGCGCCATCTACCTGTATCCGATGGCGCTGTCCTTCATCGTCACGGGCACGGCCTGGAAATGGATGCTCAATCCCAGCCTGGGCCTGGAAAAGGTCATGCACGACTGGGGCTGGACCTCGTTTACCTTCGACTGGCTGGTGAACTCCGACATGGCTATCTACACGGTGGTGATCGCCGGCGTGTGGCAATCGTCGGGCTTCGTCATGGCGCTGTTCCTGGCCGGCCTGCGCGGCATCGATGATGAAATCATCAAGGCGGCGCAAGTCGATGGCGCGTCCCTGCCGACGATCTACTGGCGCATCGTGATTCCCGCCATGCGACCCGTGTTCTTCAGCGTGCTGCTGATCCTCGCGCATATCGCGATCAAGAGCTTCGACCTGGTCATCGCATTGACGGCTGGCGGACCTGGCAATTCGTCGTCCGTGCCGGCCATCTTCATGTACCAGTTTTCCTTCACCCGCGGCCAGCTGGGCCTGGGCTCGGCATCGGCAATGATGATGCTGGCCACCATCGTGGCCGTGCTCGTGCCGCTGATGTACCTGGAAACGCGCAGCGCAAAGGCGATGAGATGACACCTACCCGCAATAATCGCCTCACCCTCGGACGGGTGGTGGTATACCTGCTGCTGATTCTGTTTGCGGTGTACTACATCGTGCCCCTGTACGTGACCCTGTCGACGTCGTTCAAGTCGCTCGACGAGATCCGCAGCGGCAACCTGCTGGCCTTGCCGCACGTGTGGCAGTTCGATTCCTGGTCCAAGGCCTGGTCCTCGGCCTGCACGGGCGTCACCTGCGACGGCATGCAGCCGTTCTTCTGGAACTCGATCAAGATGGTGATTCCCGCCGTGCTGATCTCGACCTTCCTGGGCGCCTTCAACGGCTATGTGTTCGCACACTGGCGCTTCCGCGGTTCGGAAATCCTGTTTGCCGCCTTGCTGGTAGGCTGCTTCATTCCGTTCCAGGTGGTGATCCTGCCGATGGCGCGCCTGCTGGGCGAATTCGGCCTGGCCAATACGACTACCGGCCTGGTCTTCGTCCACGTGGTGTATGGCACGGCGTTCACGACCCTGTTCTTCCGTAACTACTATATCGGCGTGCCGGAAGAATTGATCAAGGCGGCGCGCATCGACGGCGCCGGCTTCTTCCTGATCTTCCGCAAGATCGTGCTGCCGATTTCGGGTCCGATTTTCGTCGTCTGCATCATCTGGCAATTCACGCAGATCTGGAACGACTTCCTGTTCGGCATCGTCTTCGCCAGCGGCGATTCGCAGCCGATCACGGTGGGCTTGAACAACCTGGTCAACACGTCCACGGGCGTGAAGGAATACAACGTCAACATGGCGGCCGCGGTGATTGCCGCGCTGCCGACCCTGCTGGTCTATCTGGTCGCAGGCCGTTATTTTGTGCGCGGTCTGACCGCAGGCGCAGTCAAAGGTTAAGGAAAGAATATGTCCAGTTTATCGATACGCAGCATCCGCAAGGTGTACACGAATGGCGTCGAAGTCCTCAAGGGCATCGACATCGAGATCAAGGATGGCCAGTTCCTGATCCTCGTCGGCGGCTCCGGCTCCGGCAAGTCGACCTTGCTCAACATGGTGGCCGGCCTGGAAAGTGTCACGTCGGGCGAAATCCTCATCGACGGCAAGGTCGTCAACGACCTGCCGCCGAAGGACCGCGACATCGCCATGGTGTTCCAGTCCTACGCGCTGTACCCGTCGATGACGGTGCGCGAAAACATCGCGTTTGGCTTGAACGTGAAAAAAGTGCCGAAGGCGGAGCAGGAAGAAATCGTCGCCCGCGTCGCCGAAACCCTGCAGATCACGCATTTGCTCGACCGTCGTCCGGCGCAGCTGTCGGGCGGACAGCGCCAGAGGGTCGCCATGGGCCGCGCCATTTCGCGCAAGCCGTCGCTGTTCCTGTTCGACGAACCGCTGTCGAACCTGGACGCCAAGCTGCGCGTGGAAATGCGCGCCGAGATCAAGCTGCTGCACCAGCGCCTGAAGGCCACCATCGTCTACGTCACGCATGACCAGATCGAGGCGATGACCATGGGCGACCTGATCGCCGTCATGAAGGATGGGGTGGTGCAGCAGCTGGGCACGCCGCAGGAAATCTATGACAATCCGGCCAACCTGTTCGTGGCCGGCTTCATCGGTTCGCCATCGATGAACTTCATCACCGTCAAGCCTGTCATCGAAGGCAACGAGGTGTTTGTCGCCATCGAGAACGCGGGCAAGAGCATGCGCCTGGCCTTGCCGTTCGCGGCCGACAAACTGCGCAGCTATGCGGGCCGCGACGTGATCCTGGGCGTGCGCCCGGAGCAGATCACGGACATGAGCAGCGCGCACGGCGACGTGGGCCAGGAACTCGGTTGCCTGATCGACCTGGTCGAGCCGACCGGCCCGGATACCTTGCTGACGACGCGCCTGAACGGCGCCGCCGTGACTTGCCGCACGCACCCGCGCGAAGCCGTGCTGCCGGGGCAGACCATGCAGCTGTCGTTCAACCTGTCGAAAGCGGCCCTGTTCGATCCGGAGAATGGTGAACGCATCGCCTAAGCGTTGTCGCCATAAAAACGGCCCGCTTGTCCTGGTGACAAGCGGGCCGTTGTTGTTTACGCCGGTGCGCTTACTTTGCCAGCGATTTCTTGTACGCGATGGAGTAGGTCAGCTTGCCCGTTGGCGTGGCCAGGTCGTCCAGCGCCGCCTGGCTGAAGACGCCCGTCCAGCCCAGGGTTTGCGCCGTCACGCCGCGGCTGACGATATCATTCGCCTTCAGGCCGACCATCGCCGTCGATGCGCTCTTGATGGTGGCCATGTAGCTGGCGGCGTCGCGCGTATCCGTCTTGGCCAGGTCGATGCCGGCCTGTGTGCGCAGCCAGTCGGCCCAGTAGAATTCGAGGAATTCCGTGGCCGTCGACGGCACCACGTAGCCAGCGTCGCGCGTGAAGTAGACGAGCGAGCGGTACGGGTCGTTGCCCAGCGACTTCAAGCCGATGGACGCGGGCAGCTGGCTGGTGGCGATCGCCTTGTTGCCGCCGTCCTTCAGCCAGACCTTGTTGACCTTCTTCATCTGCGCCCAGAAATCGTATTCATTGAGCTTGCTGAAATTGTCCGTCACCTTGACCCAGACCTTCAGCTGATGGTTCTGGCCATTGTCGGCGTCGCGGAAGGCGGAAAACGTGTGGTGGCCGTCCGTCAGGTACAGGGTGCCGTTCGGGCCGATGACGACGGTCTTCATGTCGCCCGGCTTGGTGCCTACGGCGGCCTTGCACTGGAACGTCGACGGTGGATTGGTCAGGGTGGCGCCGGCCACGTTGGCCGTCTTGCTTACCACGTCGTCCTGGCCGTTGGCTTCGCACAGTTCGGCGAATTTCTTCGGCTTGTTGGTCTTGGCCATGACCAGGTCTTCCGCGCCATAGCGACCCAGCTTGTAGTACACCTGGTCGTAGCCGATGGCCGGTTGCGTGGGGTGCAGTTCGTCGAGCGACACTTGCAGGAAGACGGGCGCCGCATCGGTGCCGGCAGCCGTGGCTGCCAGGACTTGCTGGCGCGCGCTGAGCACGGGCGGCGTTTCCAGCACGCTCTTGCCGGTGGCGAGCGGTGCGCCGCCGTCGATGATCTGAGCGACGATGCTGCCGCTGGCATTGACGATGTCGATATCCGTGCCGTTCTGTTTTACCTGCAGGTTGTCGAGCAGGACGTCTGCCGGGTCCTTGCTGTTCGGCGTCAGGGGGCCATTGATGAAATCATAGCTGGCCGCCATGCCCAGGGTTTGCAGGGGCGCCGCCAGGGCCGTGCCCAGCTGCGTCTGCGCCGTTTGCAGGCGTGCCGCATCGATGGCGGCCAGGCTGGCGGGGGATGCGCTCGACGGGATGCTGCCCAGCAGCTGCATGGCGATGACGGAGGTGAGCGGCGTCAGGTTGACGGCGCTTTCCTTCAGCGACAGTGCGTACAGGGTGGTGCCGCCTGCCGGCGTGACGGAGACGAGGAAGGGCGCCTTCGCCGTGGCGGACAGGGTGATGGCCGCTTTGCCGTTCGCGTCCGTGGTGCCGCTGCCGACGGCATTCTTGCCGGCGTCGAGCACGGTGACGGAGGCATTCGCCACGGCCTTGCCGGTGGCCGCTACCACGTTCAGGATGCGTGCGGGGGCGACGGGCTCCACCGGGGCGACGGGCGCCGTGGTGGTGTCGCGGTAGTCATTACCGCCACAGGCGGCCAGGCTGGCGCCCAGCGCGAAGGCGATGGCAATGGCCAAGGTGCTGCGGGTGCTGCGGCGGATATTATGCTTGTACATGGTGTCCCGTGATGTCGGCCTGAAAAGTGCCGACATGCTAGCGGGCGCAGATGTCAGGATGATGACACGCCGGGAGGTTACTGGCGCGGCAGCGACTTGCGGTAGCCGATGGCGTAGCCCAGCTTGCCCTTGTCTTCGGTCAGTTCGTCGAATGCTGCGTGGTCGATTTCGCGCAGCGCGCCAAGGTCCGCCGCGCGCTTGCCGCCGCTGACGATCTCCGCCGGTTGCAGCGCCACCATCGCCTGCGCGGCCAGCAGGATGGCGCTGGCATACGCGGCGGGATCAAGCAGATCGGCACGTTCCAGGTTGAGCGCCGGTTTGCGGCGCAGCCAGTCGGCCCAGTAGAATTCGAGGAATTCCGTGGCCTTGTCGGGCGGCTCGTAGCCGATCCCGCGCGTAAAGTAGACGAGCGAGCGGTACGGATCGTCGCCCAGGGCCTTCAGGCCGATGGCGGACGGCAGCTGCTGCGGCGTGATGGCCTGGTTCTGGCCGTTTTTCAGCCACACCTTGTTCTCTTCGCGCATGCGCGTCCAGAAGGCCGCTTCGCCCAGCGCGCTGAAATTGTCGCTGACCTTGACCCAGACCTTCAATCGATGATTGCGCCCGCCATCGGCATCCCGGAAAGTGGAAAACGTGTGGTGGCCATCGGTCAGGTACACGGTGCCGCGCGGGCCGATGACGACAGTCTTCATGTCGTCGGGACGGCTGCCCACGGCCGCCTTGCAGCGGTAGCCGGCCGGTGGCGCGGCCAGGGTGGCGCCGGCCACATTGGCCGTGCCGGGCAAGACGTCGCCCTGGCCATTGGCTTCGCACAGGTCGGCGAATTTCTTTGGCTTGGCGATGTCGGCGATGCGTTTTTCCTCGGCCGCATAGCGTCCCAGCTTGTAGTACACCTGGTCGTAGCCGATGGCCGGCTGGGTCGGATGCAGTTCATCGAGGCTTACCTGCAGGATGCGCGGCTGGGCGGCGCTGCCCACGACGGTGGCCATCAGCGCCTGCTGGCGCGCGCTCAGGACGGGGGCTGGCGCGATGGCGGCATCGCGGGCCCAGGCCATGCTGGCGAAAGACAGGGCCAGCGCGGCGGCGACCCGGGGAAATGCGGTGTGCATGCGACCTCCGAAGTGAGCGGTATGGCGTGCAGCATAGCGCGGCACGCGATTTTGCGCAGTCCGACAGGCGCATGCACTGCGCCATATCAAGAGGGGTAATTAAAACCAGCGCTTAGAACCACGTTTCCACCTGCAGGCCGAACGAGGTGCCGCTGGTGGCGTTGCCATACACGGGGCCCGATTCATTGGCCTTGTTGACGGCGGCCGTGGCGGCGTCGTTCCATTTGCCGTAGGTGACAAAGGCGCGCAGCTCGGGACGCGACCAGTAACCTTTGCCCGCTGTCAGGGTGGGCGCGAAGGTCAGCTTGGTCAGGCGCTGCGCGGCGCCGCCCGTGGGCGAGGTCACGCGGTCCGTGCCCAGCTCGAATTGCAGCTTGAAGTTGTCGTTGACGGCATAAACGGGGCGCACGCCCAGGGTGGTCCAGGTCGAACTGCCGCCCGTGGCGTCGGACTTGTCGCGCTGCACGATGGCGATCATTTCCGCGCTCCATTCCGGCGTCGGCTGTATCCACAGCGAATTGAAGATGCGCAGGCGCGTGACGTCGCTGCCATTGCGGATCGAACCCGTCGTGCCCATGCGGTCGCAGCACTGGCCGCCGGCGCCCGTGCCCGGCCCCACGCCGTACTGGATGCCGAAGGTGTTGGCGCCGCCCCACACTTTATCCTGCTTGTGCAGCACGGTGGCCTGCCAGCCGCTGTGCGAGGTGCTGTCCTTCTTGTCGGGCGTGATGAGGGTGGTCAGCACTTCCAGCGTGCCATCCTGGTTGATGGGGATGCCCTGGTAGACGAGATTTTGCCGGATGGCCGAGTTGCCGGGCTTGTCGTTATCCTTGAAGAAGCCATAGCTGATGCGGCCCGGTCCCAGCTTGTACTGGTCGATGCCGCCGCCCGTGCCGTTCATATTGATGTATTGCAAGTCCAGCATGTGGATGTCGGGACGCATGTAGTAGCGCTTGCCGATCCAGGCCGTGCCGCCGTTGAGCATGGCGATGTTTTTCGCTTCCACGTACATCTTCGACATGCTCAGTTCCGAATCGCTGACGGCGGAGCTGGGCGTGTAGGCGGCCACCATGATATGGCCGACGAAGCTGACGCCATTGGGCGACTTGGCCATTTCCTTCTGGTATTCGAACTCGCCATAGGTGTCGCATTCGTTGCCGAGCCGGTAGCGCATGGTGTTGCCGCCCAGGCCGTAGCAGCTTTGCGGGCCGCGGCTGTCCGAGCTCGAGCCGAGGCCGGCGCGGAAGTAGCCGTGGTATTCGCCTTCGGCATCGCTGGCGTGGGCGGCGCCGCAGGCCAGCAGCATAGTGCAGGCCAGGGCCAGCGAGGTCTTGATCGGGTGTTGCATGGAATCTCCTTGTCGTTATCAAAATGCGTGCTTGGGCACGTCGTACCGGATCGCTGCCGATCCAATCGGGGGACTGCCTGGGCGGAAAGCTCAGGCGGCCAAAATCTGTTTCGATGAAATCAGGTTGCCGGGTTCGCGCCGCGTGCGCGCCACGCCTTGCGCGTCGAACAGATGGAAGGCGCTGCTGGCGGCCGAGACCGTGAATGGCTGGCCCAGCGGCACGCGGTTGTTGCCGTCGCCGCGTATCACCAGTTCCTGGCCGTTGTCCAGTGCCAGGTAGATGAAGTTGGCTTCGCCCAGGTGTTCCACCAGGCTGACGACGCCCTGGAACTGGGCGCTGCCATCGCCGTTTTCCAGGATATGCTCGGCGCGCAGGCCG
Source organism: Janthinobacterium sp. SUN128 (assembly GCF_030587275.1). NCBI lineage: Bacteria > Pseudomonadati > Pseudomonadota > Betaproteobacteria > Burkholderiales > Oxalobacteraceae > Janthinobacterium > Janthinobacterium sp. SUN128. Next base: position 857,659 of record NZ_JAPWHY010000001.1, read on the forward strand.
GCCGTGACGGCATCGCCCGGCAGCAAGCCGGCCGGATCGACGAGGGCCGTGATTTCCTGGCCGCTGGCCAGCGCCACGCGCACGCCATCGCCCTGCGCGGCGATGACCTTGCCCTCGAAGAAATTCATCATCGGTGCGCCGATGAAGCCGGCCACGAAGCGGTTGGCCGGCTGCTGGTACAGCTCGAGCGGCGTGCCGGCCTGCTGGATATGGCCGCCATGCATGACGACGATCTTGTCGCCCAGGGTCATCGCCTCGACCTGGTCGTGCGTCACATACACGATGGTGGCGTTCAACTGTCGATGCAGCTTGGCAATTTCCAGCCGCGTCTGCACGCGCAGGGCCGCGTCGAGGTTGGACAGCGGCTCGTCGAACAGGAACAGCTGCGGTTCGCGCACGATGGCGCGGCCGATGGCCACGCGCTGGCGCTGGCCGCCCGACAGTTCGCGCGGCAGCCGTTCCAGCAGGTGGTCGATCTTCAGGATGGCGGCCGCGTGGCGCACGCGCTGGGCGATGGCTTCCTTGCTGGCGCCGGCGATCTTCAGGCCGAACGCCATGTTGCGGTACACGCTCATGTGCGGATACAGGGCATAGCTCTGGAAGACCATGGCGATGCCCCGTTCGGCCGGCGGCAAGTCGTTGACAACCTTGCCGCCGATGGACAAGGTGCCCTGCGAAATGCTTTCCAGGCCGCACAGCATGCGCAGCAAGGTCGATTTGCCGCAGCCGGAAGGGCCTACCAGCACGACGAATTCACCGTCGCGGATGTCGAGGTCGATGCCGGCCAGCACATTGTGGCGGCCGTCGTAGGATTTGGTCAGTTGTTGCAGGCTTACATGGGCCATGGCGCACCTATTATTTGACCGCGCCGGACGTCAGGCCGCGGATCAGTTGACGAGAGAAAATGACGTACATGACGAGCACGGGAATGACGGCCAGCGACAGCGCCGCCAGTACGGAGTTCCAGTCCGTTACGTATTGGCCGATGAATTGCTGCACGCCCAGGGTGACGGTCTTGGTGCGGTCCGATGGCGCCAGGATCAGCGGGAACCACAGGTCGTTCCAGGCGGGAATCATGGTGAACACGGCCACCGTGGCGATGGCGGGGCGGATCAGGGGCAGGATCACCTGGAAGAAGATGGCGAATTCGCCCACCCCGTCGCAGCGCGCCGCATCCTTCAGCTCGCGCGGCACCTGGCGCACGAATTCGGACAGAATCATCACGGCCAGCGGCAGGCCCTGCGCCGTGTACACGAGCACCAGCGCGCTCAGGGTGTTGATCAGGTCGAGCCGCACCACCAGTTCCAGGATGGACACCGTGCCGAGGCGGATGGGGATCATGATGCCCAGCGCCAGGTACAGGGTCAGCAGGCGGTTGCCCGTAAACGTGTATTCCGACAAGGCCCAGGCCGCCATGGCGCCGAACAGCACGATCAGCAGCAGCGACAGCAGAGTGACGAACAGGCTGTTGCCGAAGTACAGCAGGAAGTCGGAATTGGCCAGCACCTTGTGAAAGCCCACGAGCGAAAAGGTGGAGGGCGTGGGCAGGGCCAGCGGATTGTCGAAGATGGCGGCCCGCGTCTTGACCGAGTTGATCAGGATCAAGACGATGGGGAACAGGGCGATGATGGTGTAGCCGGCCAGGATCGCATGCACGGCGGCGCGGCCCATGGGGCGGGTGGAAACGTTGCGCATGGTGGCCCTTACAGTTCGTAGCGTGTCAGCTTGCGCTGCACGAAAAAGAAATACACGCCCACGCCCACGAGGATCACGAGGAACATCATGGTGGCCACGGCGGCGCCCATGGTGGGGCTGCCCAGCTGGGCCTGGTAACCGAAGAAGGTGCGGTAAAAGAAGGTGCCGAGGATGTCGGTGGCGTAGTTCGGTCCCGCCAGCGCACCTTTCACGGAATACACGAGGTCGAAGGCGTTGAAATTGGCGACAAAGGTGAGGATGGTCACCAGTCCCAGGGTGGGCCAGATCAGCGGCAGCTTGATTTGCCAGAAGATGCGCATGGCGCTGGCCCCTTCCGCGTGGGCCGCCTCGATGATTTCCTCGGGCACGGCCAGCAGGGCCGCATAGATCAGCATCATGGGAATGCCGATATATTGCCAAACCGAAATGAGGGCGATGGTCAGCAGGGCCGTCGATTCCTGGCCCAGCCACGGCGCGAAGTAACTGCCGATGCCGACGCCATCCATCAGCGACTGGCCCACGCCCCACAGCGGCGACAAGATCAGCTGCCAGATGAAGCCGATGATGACGACGGACAGCAGGGTCGGCAGGAAGATCAGGGTGCGGTAGCTGCGCTCGCCCTTCAACCCCTTGAGGCTGAAGAGGGTGGCCAGCAGCAGGCCGATGGGATTTTGCAGCAGCATGTGAATGAGGAAGAACTTGCAGTTGTTCCACATCGCATTCCAGAAACTTTGCGACCATTGCGGGTCGAACAGGATGGTGGCGTAGTTGGCCAGGCCGGCAAAATGGTGCTGGCCGCTCTCATCGGTCGTGTACAGGCCGAGACGCAGGGTATCGGCCAGGGGCAGGGCGCTGAACAGCGAGTAAATGACCAGCGCCGGGGCCAGGAACACGAGCACGTGCCATGGGAAAACTTTTTTCACGGCGAAACTCCAGACGAAGAAAAGCACCGGCGGCGGGGCCGCCGGCAAAACCGTGCCACCGGCTGCCGCATCGCTTTGCTCAGGCCGGTTGCGCGGGGAGGAGGGAGGGATTTATTGCTGCTGCGGCTTGTACCACTTGGCAAAGCCGGACTGGATCTGGCGCGCCGCGTCCTTCGGCGCCAGCTTGCCGTTCAAGACCTGGGCGTTGACGTTCCACAGCTCGTTTTCCATGCTCGGTTCGCCACGGTTGAGGATTTGCGCGTTCAGGCGGATGGTCGAGGCGCAGCCGGCGCGCCAGCCGTTCATCTGCTTGGCCAGCGGGTCCTTGATGGAGATCAAATGGTTCGACAGAGAGAAGAAGCCCGTCACCTTGTTGGTGTAGATGTCGGCGAATTCCTGCGAACCGAGCCAGGCGAGGAATTTGTAGGCGTCTTCCTTGTTCTTCGACTTTTTGTTGACGCTCATGCCGATGTCCGTGTGGTCCGAGATATAGCACTTGTCGCCGGCCTTGCGCACGGGCGGGTTGAAGGCGCCCAGCTCCAGTTCCGGGTCTTGCTTGAAGTAGGCGATGTCCCAGGAGCCGGACGGGTAGATGGCGGCCTTGCCCAGCGCAAACTGGTTCTGGCTGTCGCCATAGGTTTGCGCGCTGGCCCCCTTGGACAGGTAGCTGCCCAGGCGGGCCTCGTATTCCCAGGCGGCGACGAATTGCGGGTCGGTAAATTTGGCCTTGCCGGCGATCAGCGCCTTGCGGCCTTCTTCACCCTTCCAGTAATTGGCGCCGATGCTGGTGAAGACCACCTGGTTCGCTTCCCACTGGTCGGCCGTGCCCAGCGCCAAGGGCGCATATTTGCCGCTTTTCTTGACCGTTTCCAGTACCTTGAAGAATTCCTCTTCCGTGGCGGGTGGCTGCAGTTTCAGTTCGCGGAAGATTTTTTTGTTGTACAGGAAACCATGCATGACGGAGGCGATCGGCATGCAGAAGGTGTCCTTGCCATCGTCCGTCTGCCACGCCACCTTGGCCGAGGCGGGGAAGTTATCCATGCCGGCCTTGCCGTCGAGCTTTTCCAGCTGGCCCCGCTTGTACAGGGCCAGCGAGACGTCGAACGGGCGGCAGGCCAGCAAGTCGCCTGCCGTGCCGCCGCTCAGGCGCGCGTTCAGGGTGGAATCGTATTCGGTGGGGGCCGTGGGCGAGAACTTGATCTCGATGCCAGGGTGCTTTTTCTGGAAGGCGGGAATGAGTACCGTTTCCCACAGGGTCTTGTCATCCACGCGCCAGCTTTCGATGGTGAGCGTGCCAGCTTGTGCCGTGCCGCTGGCCAGCAGCAGGGCCAGCAATGTGTTGCGCGCGGCCACGCCGCCTTTTGCATGCAGTTGCATGTCGTCTCCTTGTTGGTGTTGGTCTTGTTTTACTGCCGGTTACGCTGCAGTTGGCGGACAGTAGCATCGGAGAAAATGTGACGCCAGCACCCGGCATTGGACCGATGTATTTTTCTTATCCTGTTGATTTAAAAGGATAATTTTCAAATGCGCAGGTGCGCTTGCTTACCTTTCCTTACCGTCATCCGCTGCCGTGGCGCGCCGCGCGGGGCGTCGGGTGGCTGGCCCGGTTTATCCTCCGCGCAAGATAGGGCAACAAAAGCTCACATTTCTTTACAAATCAAGGTACTAAATTACCAACATGCTGTTTTGTAGTTGGGCTATAGTTTGTCGCGACAAGAAAAAGGGGACAGGATTGAAGACGCCACCGCGCAGCACCGCCGACCGCCATGCCGGGGCCGCCCGCCGTCGCGGCGTGGCGGCGCTGGCGCTGCTGGCCGCCCTGTTCTGCAGCGTGCCCGTGCGGGCCGAGCCGCTGCAAGTGCTGCACTGGTGGACGTCCACCGGCGAACGCCGCGCCGCCGACGTGCTGGTGGCACGCCTGGCGCAGGAAGGCGTCGAATGGCGCGACGCGGGCATTGCGGGCGGCGCCGGGGTCGGCGCGGGCAAGGTCTTGAAGAGCCGCGTGCTGGCCGGCAATTCGCCGGAAGTCATGCAGCTGATCGGCTATACCCTGGGCGAGTGGAGCGACCTGGGCTTGCTGCTGCAGCTCGACAGCGTCGCCGCCAGCAACAACTGGCGCGCGACCATGTATCCCACCGTGTGGGGATTGCTGCAAAACCTGGGCCATACGATGGGCGTGCCGGCCGGTATCCACCGCATCAATACCCTGTTTTACAACCGCAAGATCTTCCAGCGCCTGGGCCTGGCCGTGCCGCGCAGCTGGAGCGACTTCGAGCGCGTGGCCGGCAAGCTGCGCCAGGCCGGCATCACGCCGCTGGCGCAAAGCAGCGAAGCGTGGCAGGTGGCGACCTTGTTTGAAACGCTGGTGCTGGCCGAATCGGGGCCTGCGTATTACCGCGCCCTGTTTGTCGACAAGAAAGCCGAGGCGTATGCCGACCCGCGCCTGCGCCACGCCTTGCAGCGGCTGAGGTCGCTGAAGCAGTGGATGGGCACGCCGCTGCGCGAACAGGGCTGGCCCGAAATGGCGCGCCAGGTGGGCGATGGCGAGGCGGCCATGTACATCATGGGCGACTGGGCGAAGGGCGAGCTGAACGCCTGGGGCCGCGCCACGGACGAAGTGTTCGGCTGCGCCGCCGCACCGGACACGGGCGACTACCACCTGTACAGCATCGATACGCTGGCCATGTTCGCGTCCGATTACACGCACCAGGGCGCGCAGGAAAAGCTGGCGCAGGTGGTCGCTTCGCTGCCCGTGCAGCTCGAATACAGCCAGGTGAAGGGCTCGATTCCCGCCTTGCGCCAGGCCGACCTGTCGCGTTTGGACAGCTGTGCACGCGCCTCGGCGCAGGCATTCGCGCGCGGCGCCGCGTTCCAGGCGCCCAGCCTCGTGCACCGCATGGCCACCGATGAAACCAGCAAGGACGCCATCATCGCCGAAGTGCACCGCTATTTCCTGGACGAGACGATCAGCGCGGCCGACGCCCAGCGCCGTATCGGCAGCATGTTGCAGGCGCTGAATAAAAAAGGACGAGACCATGTCACGCAAAATCCTGGTCGTTGACGACGATCAAAAGACCCGCATGCTGTTGAAGGCCTACTTGGAAAAGAACCAGTACGAGGTGGGCCTGGCGCACGATGGCGCCACCTTCCTGGCCGAATTCCACCGCCACGTCGACAGCCTGTCGCTGGTGATCCTCGACGTGATGCTGCCCGACACGGATGGCTTTGCCCTGTGCAAGGTGGTGCGCGCCCGCTCGAACGTGCCCATCATCATGCTGACGGCCAGCTCCGACGAGACGGACCGGGTGGTGGGGCTGGAACTGGGCGCCGACGACTACATCGCCAAGCCCTACAGTCCACGCGAATTGCTGGCGCGCATCAAGGCCATCCACCGCCGCACGGGCATCGACGCGGCCGCGCCGCCCCGCTATTACCGCTTCGTCGGTTTCACCCTCGACACGCTGGAGCGCACGGTGACGGATGCCGATGGCGAAGCGCTGCAGCTGACGGGCCTCGATTTCCAGCTGCTGCGCTACTTTGTCGAGCATCCGGGCGATATCCTCGACCGCAGCGTGCTGTGCGAGCAGACGCGGGGGCGCGACGCGGGGCCGCTCGACCGCTCGCTCGACGTGCAGGTAAGCCGGCTGCGCTTGCGCCTGAAGGACGATGGCAAGCAGCCCATGCTGATCAAGACGGTGCGCGGCGCCGGCTATGTCTTTTCTGCCGACGTGAGCAGTGCGCATGCCTGAGCGGCGCGCGCGCCGGCTGCTCGAGCGCCTGTTGCCGCCGTCGCTGCTGGGGCGCTTGTCCGTGGTGATGGTCGCCGGCGTGCTGGCCACGCAACTGGTGGGCAACCTGATCTGGGCCACGCAGCTGCGCCGCGACTCGGCGGTGGAGGCGCGCATGGCTTCGCAGCACCTGGCCCGCAGCGCCGCCAGCACCATCCGTTTCTTCCTCAGCCTGCCGGCCAACTACCGCCCCATCCTGATCCAGCAATTTCGCGAGATGGGCGGCACGCGCTTCTTCGTCAACGTCAACCAGGGGCCGCTGGCCATCCGCGAAATCGCCCCGCACGCGCTGGCCGATACGGTGGTGGCCACAGTGGGCGCGGCGCTGAAGAACGACTTGCCGCAACTGGCCGGCTACCGCGTGGGCTTCGCCTGGCCGGGCGACCTGGTGGTGGCCGATAGCGGCGCGCACATCGGCGACTTGCCGGAAAACTGGGTGCAGCACATCTTGCTGCTGAAACCGAATCCCGCGCCCGTCCTCGTGATCCAGGCCGAGCTGGAGCCTGGCAATTGGCTGTACCTGGCGGCACTGATGCCCAACCCGTATTTCTTGCAAAGCAGTAATCCGTGGACACTGGACCGGGTATTGCTGCAAGCGTTGTCGCTGGCGGCCGTGCTGCTGCTGTCCATCCTCGTCGTACGCTGGACAACACGGCCGCTGGCGGCCTTGTCGGACGCGGCCGAAGCGTTTGGCCGTGGCGAGACGCCGCCGCCCCTGCCGCAGACGGGCAGCCGCGAGTTCGTGCAGACGGCGCGCGCCTTCAGCGGCATGCGCGAACGCATCCAGCGCTACCTGGAAGACCGCGAACGGCTGTTCGTCTCGATTTCGCACGATTTGCGCACGCCCATCACGCGCCTGAAATTGCGCACGGAATTACTCGACGACGATGTGCAGCGCAACGAATTCCACGATGACCTCGATGAGCTGGACATGATGGTCAAGGGCGCGCTGCAATGCGTGAAGGATAGCGATATCCATGAAAACGCCACCGAGGTGCGCCTGGACCCCTTGCTGCAGCGCATGGTGCGGGGGACCCAGCTGGCTGGTCATGAAGTGCATTACGCGGAGACGGGCTTGAGCGTGAAGGCCAAGCCCCTGGCCCTGAAGCGCGCCATCGGTAATCTGCTCGACAATGCCCTGTTTTACGGCAAGACGGCCCACCTGTCGGCGTGCCGCGAAGGCGTCAACGTGGTGATCCGCATCCGCGATGACGGCCCCGGCGTGGCCGAAGAGGCGTTCGCCAGCCTGTTCCAGCCCTATGTGCGCCTGGAGCATGGCCGCGAGCAAAACGCGCATGGCATGGGATTGGGGCTCGGTATCGCGCGCAGCATCATCCAGGCCCATGGCGGCGAGCTGACCTTGGCCAACCATCGCGACGGCGGCCTGGAAGCGACCATCCGCCTGCCGGCACACTGAAGTGCCGCCATGCCTGCCGCTTCAGTGCGGCGTGCCCAGCATGCGCAGGCAGGCGTCGGCCACGTCAGCGGCGAAGGCGCTGCTGTCCTGTAACTGCGCGGCGATGGCGTCGTCCGTCACGCCGTGCACGGCCGAGTAAATCATCAGGGCCGCCAGGCGCGGCTGCGGCAGGGGCCATGCGCCCGCCGCCGCGCCGCCCGCCAGGATGGCGCCGAGCTGGGCCAGGATGGCGTTCTTGTCGGGATTGTCCGCAGGGTCGATGCCGATGCTGCGCCGGTGGCTCGTGTAGACGATGTCGTGCAATTGCCAGGTGCGCAGGTAAGTGGCGACATTCGCCTGCACCCACGCGCGCAGCCGGCCTTCCCAGTCGTTGGGCATGCACAGGCCGATGGCCGCTTCCAGGCTGGCCAGGAAATGCTGCGTATAGCGTTCGGCCAGCGCCGCTAGCATCTCGTGCTTGGACGCAAAATAATGGTAGAACGTGCCTTTCGCCACGCCGGCCAGGGTGGTGATATCGCTGACGGTGGTCGCGTCAACACCCTTGTCGAGGAAAAGGCGCTCGGCGGCGGTCATCAATTCATCGAGTCGCACTTCGGCTGGTTTGGTGCGGGGGCGTGCGGGCGCGTCCGTAGCAGGGGCGGCGTCGTGCATGGCGCGGAGGAAAGTAGTCATGCGTCTAGTATAAGTGAAGCGCTGGCGCTGCCAAAGCTCACCGGTGCACACGATTGGTTTTTAATTGACCGACGGTCAGTCGATAGTTATGATGAAGGCAAACTCATACATCGGAATCACTCATGCAACGTTATCGCCGGGCGGCTCTGGTAGCCGCCGCCTACCTTGGAACCTTTCTTGCCTCGCTCGATATCAGCATCGTCAACGTGGCCTTGCCCACCTTGCAAACGGCGCTGGCGACGGATATGGCGGGCTTGCAGTGGGTGGTCAACGCCTATGCGCTGTGCCTGTCGGCCTGCATGCTGTCCGCCGGACCGCTGGGCGACCGGCATGGGCACAAGCGCATCTGGCTGCTGGGCGTGGCGCTATTTACAGTGGGCTCGCTGCTGTGTGCGCTGGCCGCCGGCCTGCCGCTGCTGCTGACGGGCCGGGCCGTGCAGGGCGTCGCGGGGGCCTTGCTGATCCCCGGCGCGATGCCGATACTGAGCCACGCGTTTCCCGACCCGCGCGAACGGGCGCACGTGATCGGCGGCTGGTCGGCTTTCAGCGCGCTGGCGCTGATCCTGGGGCCGCTGCTGGGCGGCATGCTGCTGGAGGCCACGGGCTGGCAAAGCATCTTCCTGATCAATCTGCCGCTGGGCTTGCTGGCCATGCTGCTGGGGGCCTGGGGCATCACGGAGCGCCATTATCGTGAACAGGCGGCGCTGGACCGGACGGGACAGGTACTCAGCATCGTCTGGCTCGGCGCGCTCACCTACGGCTTGATCGCGCTGGGCGAGGTGGGCGGACCGGGCGGCATGGCTGCCTGGCCATCGCTGGGGGGGGCGCTACTGGCCTTCACCGCCTTCCTGGCCGTCGAAGCGCGCGCGCCGCGCCCCCTGTTGCCGCTGCGGCTGTTTCGCGACCGGACCTTTGCGGTGATCAACCTGGCCTCGCTGGTGCTGGGGTTTGCTTGCTACAGCAGCCTGTTCTTTTTCTCGCTGTACCTGCAGCAAATCCAGGGCTGGCCGGCGGGCGCCAGCGGCTGGCGCATGTTGCCGCAGTTTGCGGCCATGGGCATCGTTTCCCTGTGCTTCGGCCGCCTCAGCCGCCACGTGTCCCTGCGGCGATTGATGCTGGCTGGCTATGTGCTGGCGGGGCTGGTGCTGCTGGCGACGGCGACCTTGGCGCCGCAGACGCCCTACGCCATCGTCGGCAGCCTGTTCGGCCTGCTGGGCCTGGCCATGGGATTGGCCGTGCCAGCCACGGGCTTGCTGGCGATGGCAGCCGTGGAAGGCGAGCGGGCCGCCATGGCATCGGCCATCATGAATGCCTTGCGCCAGGCGGGGATGACCATGGGCGTGGCCGTGCTGGGCAGCGTGATGAGTTTGCGCGCCGCCGCCCTGCTGGAGAGGGCCGGGCAGGTTGCCGCCCTGGCCGCCGGCTTTCAGCTGGCGATGCTGCTGGCAGGGCTGGCGTGCCTGGCCGTGGCCTTGCCGCTGTACTGCTTGCCGCCGAAGTAAGGCTCAGGCACGCAAGGCGCTGGGCACGCGTGGCGACGACATCAGGTCGCGGAATGCGGCCCAGTGTTCCGCGCGCGTCGCGCCCTGGCGCTCGACATAGGCTTTCGCCATGTCCTGGCCCAGGTTGTAATTGATGACGTACGCGCCCATGGCGTCGTAGAACTGCAGGCGCTGCGCGGATTTCTCGGCCGGGTACAGGCGCACGTTGACCAGCCATTCCAGTGCCTCTTCGCGGTTCAGGCTGCCTTCGAGGTACTGGCGCGCGATATCGTTGTCGGCATAGCTCAGTTTGGCCAGCAGCCCATTGAGTTGCGCATAGCGGGGCGCCAGCGCCGGATCGAGGCCGGCCAGCGGGTACAGCACCTGCTGTTCGAAAGCCAGCCGCTCTGCATCCGTGAAACTCAGTTCGATGCCGTAATTGGCCGTGCCTTCGGCAATCAGGGATTGCGGAGAATATAGCGGATAGATGCAGTATTCCATCCAGCCCTTGCCGCGCACCAGGTCGCGCTCGAGCAGCACGTTGTAGACGTGGTGGCCCGGATACGCTTCGTGGCAGCCGAGGTCGACGGCGCGGTCTATGTACACGGGCAAGTCCGTATTGATCTGGATCACGCTCTGGTAGTTGCCCTTGTACCAGTTGTAGCCGCTCCACGGCTTGTCGGTGACGAATTCCAGCACGAAATCTTCGCCTTCGGGCAGGGCGATGTGCTGCAAGGTGCGTTCGCGGCCCGCGCGGATGGCCGCATCCATGACGGCGCGTAGTTTGTCGGCGGGAATGACAAGTTGCGCGCGCAAGGCATTGACCCGATCGCTGACCGTGCCGTCGCCAGGCAGCAGGGCATCGATCTGCGCCACCAGTTCTGCATAGTACGCGCGGCTGTGATGGGGCGAGACGGCGTCGTACAGGCGCGCGCTTTCCGTATCGAAATCCAGGCGCGATCCCTGCAGCATGTCCGCCTTGGCCAGCACGGCCTGCAACTGCTTGCGCAGGTTGAGGGCGCGCAAGCAGGCGGCGTCGGTCAGCAGGGTCAGCGCCGCGTTTGCGCCATCCTTGATGCCGCTCAAACTCAGTTGCTGTTCTACCGCTTCTTGTTGCCATGCGGGCGGGCCGTAATACGCGTCGACATACGAGGCATCGTGCTGGCCCATGGCCAGGACCAGTTTCACGTAGCGTTCGGCCACGTTGGTGAGGAGGGGAGAGTGGCTGTCGTGCTGCGTCATGGCGGCATGCTTCCTGGCGGTTGAACAGGTGCTTATTGTATAGCGCATCTGCATGCAGATGCGATGTACACACGCGACATCATTTCCCTATAACAATTAGAAAAACGCATCTTGATGTAGCTCAGTGAACCCAGCATTCGCGGCCTGTGTGCGCGGGTTTGGTAGCAAGATGGGCGGCCTACTTTTTTACATGTACACGTGATTTTACCCTTGATCTTTCTTCGTTTATGGACGAATATGATGTACGAGATACGGCACTACCTGACATCATCGGGCAGGGATTTGTATACGGAATGGCTGAAGCGCCAGCGCGACAATACGGCCAGGGTAGCCATCGTGCGCCGGGTACTGCGTATGATTCCCGGCAATTTTGGCGACCACAAGTTTTGCCGCGACGGTGTGTGGGAGTTGCGCATCGATGTGGGGCCTGGCTACCGCGTGTATTACGCCATCGCTGACGGGCAGATCATTTTATTATTGTGTGGCGGAGACAAGCGCACGCAGCCGAAAGATATCGAATACGCCTGTGCCTGCTGGCATGACTGGAAGGAGAGGGAAGATGAAAGAGGATGTGAAAGAGGTCATGAGCAAACCACCAAGAGACCGCTCGCATGACGAGGCGATGGCCGAACTGTACCGCGACGATCCCGCTTTCGCCCTTGCATTGATCAACGATATTCTCGTCGATGGCGACCGCGGCGAACTGCTGGCCGTGCTGCGCCAGCTGACGCGCGCCTTTGGCGGCGTGCCCGCCGTGGCGCAGGCGGCCAAGCTCAATCCTACCCAGCTGTACCGCACCTTGTCGCCCGATGGCAATCCCTCCTTGAGCACCTTGACGGCCATCCTCGATGCCATGGGCTTGCGCCTGGCCGTGGAACCCAGGCAGCCCGAGCGTCCATTTCCCGCGCCGGCTGCCTGAATCCCCTGGCGGCTTAAAACTCCACGGGCCGTGCCTCGCGCATCGCTTGCGTCATGGCCAGGCCGATGCGCGTCGCTTCCGTCGCGTCGTGCAAGGTCAGCGACAGGGTGCGCCGGCCCAGTGCCGCATCCGTGAACTCCTGCGCTTCGATCAAAAAGGCGTCGGCGAAGCGGGCATAGAAGTCCGGCGTGCATTCATTGCGCACGCCATGCGCATCCGAAATTTCCACCCGGTTCAGGCGTGGATTGCTGCCCACAGCCAGGCGGCCGCCCGTGCCGAACACTTCCGTCAGGGTTTCGTGGCCGTGCGCCATGGTGCGCGAGGCCATGAAGCTGGCCATGCTGCCATCGGAAAATTCGACCGTCGCCAGGCCATTGTCCACGTCGCCGAACGCCTGCAAGCCCGTGTGGATGGCGTTGGTGCCGCTCGCATACACGCGTTTGGGCACGGGATTGCCCAGCAGCCAGCGCGCCAGGTCGATATCGTGCACGCTGCAATCGAGGAAGATGCCGCCGCTGGTGGGGGCGAAGCGCATGAAGGCGCCGCTGGGGTCGTTCTGGTCGCAGGTTTGCGAACGCACCAGGTAGGGCTTGCCGATCAAGCCTTGGGCAATCTTTTGCTGCGCATCATGGTAGCTGGCGTCGAAGCGGCGCACGAAGCCGATCATGATGGTCAGCTGCGGGTGGCGCGCCGCTTCCGCTTCCACCTTCAGGCAATCGGCCAGGTCCAGGGACAGCGGCTTTTCGCAAAACACGTGCTTGCCGGCGCGCAGGGCGGCGATGATCTGGTCCGCATGCAGCGAGGTGGGCGTGACGAGGAAGACGGCGTCCAGGCCCGGATGGGCCAGCAGGGCGTCGTAGTCGGCATAACCGGTGGTGATGCCGAGCGTGCTGGCTGCCCAGTCCAGTTCGGCTGGTACGGGGCTGCAGGCGGCCACGACTTCGGCATTCGGCACGCGCTGCGCCAGGTTGATGGCGTGGCGCTGGCCCAGCCGGCCCAGGCCGACGATGCCGACTTTTAATGTTGGGGATGACATGGTGTCTCCAGGTATTTTTATTATCGGTTTATAAAGTGACCACGCGCTGTTCGCGCCACGACAAGGTGGCCGCCTCGGCCAGTTCCAGTGCCTTCAAGCCATCGTGGACGGTGGTGCGCAGCGGCGTGCCGTGGGTGAGGGCGTCAAAGAAATGCGCCATTTCCTGCGCGTAGGCCACGCGATAACGTTCCAGGAAGAAGTCTTCCGGCTTGTCCACGCTGACATTCACCGAACCATAGGCCGTCACTTCCGTCGGCTTGTGGTTGCCCGCTTGCAGCATGCCGGCGCTGCCCAGCACTTCGAAGCGCTGGTCGTAGCCATAGGCGGCGCGGCGCGAGGCATTGATCTGGCACAAGCGTCCCTTGGCCGTGCGGATGGTGACGACGGCCGTGTCCAGGTCGCCCGCCTCGCCGATGGCGGGGTCGACGAGGCAGCTGCCCGTGGCGTGCACGCTGACGGCTTCATCGTCGAGTATCCAGCGGAAGATGTCGAAATCGTGGATCAGCATATCCTTGAAGATGCCGCCCGACACCTTGATGTAGCTGACCGGTGGCGGGCCCGGGTCGCGGCTGGTGACCACCAGCAATTCGGGCGTGCCGATTTCGCCCGCTTCGATGCGTGTCTTGACGGCATTGAAAGTGGGGTCGTAGCGGCGCTGGAAGCCCAGCATGCACATGACCTTGGCTTCCTTGACGGCGGCGGCGCAGGCGCGCGCGCGGGCTATGGTCAGGTCGACGGGTTTTTCGCAAAAGATGGCCTTGCCGGCGGCGGCCGAGCGCAGGATCAGGTCCGCATGCGTGTCCGTGCTGGAAGCGATGACGACGGCCTTGATGGCGGGGTCTGCCAAGGCAGCCTCGACAGTCGCGCTGCTGCCGCCATGCAGGCCGGCCAGCGCGGCGGCCGCATCCTGGTTGACGTCGACCACGTACTTGAACTGCACGCCGGGTTGGGCAGCCAGGTTGGCCGCGTGGATTTTGCCGATGCGTCCGGCGCCGAACAACGCTACTTCAATCATCATGTTCTCCTGGGGTGTGGATTTCTTCGATGTCGAGCTCTAATTTGTATGCCAGCGCGATAAACAGCGCCTGGCACAGGCAGATGGTGCTGGTCAGCGAACGGAAGGCGAAGGCGCTGCCCTCGGTGACGGTGAGCAGCGCGTCGGCGGCCCGCGCGAGCGGGGCCAGTTTGCTGTCGGTAATCACGAGGACCTTGGCGCCCTTGTCTTGCGCCGCCTTGATGCACTGCTGGGTTTCCTTGCCGTAAGGCGAGAAACTGATGGCGATCGCCACATCGCGTTCGCGCACGCTGCGCATCTGTTCGCGGTGCATGCCGCCCAGTCCGCTGATCAGGTGGACTCGCTTGTCCGTGTGTTCCAGCGCATAGGCGATGTAGGAGGCGATCGGAAAGGACCGGCGCACGCCGATCACATAGATATTTTCCGCTTTCAGCAGCAGGTTGACGGCCGCTTCCAGCTGCGCGTCGTCGAGGCCGGCCGCCAGGTCATCGAGGCCGGCGCGGCTGGCGCCGACGAATTCGCGCGTCAGGTCGCCTGCGCTGAGGGCGGCGTCGCGCGTGGAAATGAGCTTGCGGATGCGCTGCTGATAGTCGGGCGTGGCGCCGGCCTGGTCCGTGTATGCCTGGCGGAACACATCCTGCATTTCACTGAAACCCGTGTAGCCGAAGCGCTGCGCGAAGCGCACGATGGCGGATGGCTGCACGTCGCAGGCGGCAGCGATGTCGCTGATGCGCTCGAGCATCAGGCTGGCCCGGTGCTTTTCAATGTATTGGGCGATGACTTTCAGCTGGCGCGACAGATTGTCGTACTCGGCGGCAATGTGCTGCATCAGCTGTTCGATGGGGGCGGTGGCTGCCATGGTGTTTTCCTCTGTGTGTTGCTGGGCCGTAGGATTGCTGCGGCTGGTTCTGGCGAGAATTATAGGAGGGAAATCCAAAAATAGAAATGAATTTCTATTTAAATTTATTTTGAAAATTTTATTGCATTTGTCTTTTTTGTGGCCTAAGCTGTGCGCAGTGCATCGGTTCGTGTGCCGCAAGGCCAGGCCGGTGACACCCTTCATAAAAGCTCGCAACTATAAAAATTAATCCGTCTAGGAGACATTCATGCATAGCAATAAAAACAAGGGTTTGATGAAGTGCCTGGCCATCGCCAGCCTGGGCCTGAGCCTGGGTTTGAGCACGGGCGCCAGCCATGCTGCCGGCGAGAAATTCGTCATGGTCAGCCACGCGCCGGACTCCGATTCCTGGTGGAACACCATCAAGAACGCCATCAAGCAAGCCGGTGAAGACTTCAACGTATCCGTTGACTACCGCAATCCGCCGAATGGCGACCTGGCCGACATGGCGCGCCTGATCGAGCAGTCGGCCGCGCGCAACTATGACGGCTTGATCGCCGATATCGCCGACTTCAGCGTGCTGCAAAAACCGCTGGGTACGGTAGTGGCCAAGAAAATCATGCTCGTGACCATCAATTCGGGCACCATCGCGCAAAGCGAGCAGCTGAAAGCCATCATGCACGTGGGCCAGCCCGAATATGACGCGGGCCTGGGCGCCGGCAAGCGCGCCAAGGAGGCGGGCATCAAGTCGTTCGTGTGCGTGAATCACTATGCGATGAATGCCTCGTCGTTCGAGCGCTGCCGCGGTTTTGCCGATGCGCTCGGCGTCGACTTCAAATCGTCCACGCTCGACACCAATGGCGTCGACCCTGGCGTGATCGAAAGCAAGGTCAGCGCTTATCTGCGCAGCAATCCGAAGACCCAGGCCGTGCTGGCGCTGGGACCGGATTCGGCGCCGGCCGCCATGCGCGCCGTCGAGAAGCTGGGCCTGAAAGGCAAGATGTATTTCGCCAGCTTCGACTTGTCGGAAGAAATCGCCAAGGGCATCAAGGATGGCAGCATCCAGTTCGCCATCGACCAGCAGCCCTACCTGCAAGGTTACATTCCTGTCGCCGTAATGGCGATCATGAAACAGCAAAAGATCACTGACCTGGCCAAGGTCAAGGAAATCCTGATCGCCAATCCGAAATACCAGGCGCGCCTGGCGGAATACGGCCTGACGCCCATCTACGGCCCACGCCACATCAGCTCAGGCCCCGGTTTCGTGACCAAGGAAAATATCTCCAAGGTCGAAAAATACGCCGGCCAATACCGCTAATCCACACAGTCGCCACCGGGAGTTGCCCAGCGCCGCACCGCCTCCCGCGGGCGGCGCATGGGAGGAACACGCCTGGCGCCAGCGATGCTGGCAGGAAAGTAATTGGAATTGGTAACAAGTATCACTGAAAGGACATCGTATGACTGCGCTCAAATCCAGCCTGGCTAGCCCCGGCAAGTATCCTCCTCCGCCTCCCGGCGCCTCCAGCAAGCCAGTTGCCGCCGCCGACGAGCGCGTGGGCACGACCAGCTGGGTCAAACGGTTTTTTGGCCGCCCCGAATTCGCCTCGATTTCCGGTGCGGTGCTCGTGTTTGCCTTCTTCGTCATCACGGCCGGCGATTCCGGCATGTTCAATCTCGATGGCGTCGTCAACTGGATGCAAGTGGCGTCCTACCTGGGCATCATCGCCATCGGCGCCTGCCTGTTGATGATCGCCGGTGAATTCGACCTGTCGATCGGTTCCATGATCGGCTTTGCCGGCATGATGATCGCCATTCCGACGATCTATTTCCACTGGCCATTGTGGGCCGCCATCCTGTTCGCCTTTGCCGGTTCCATGGCGCTGGGCTGGCTCAACGGCTACATCGTCATCAAGACGCGCTTGCCATCGTTCATCGTTACCCTGGCGTTCCTGTTCATCCTGCGCGGCCTGACGCTGGCCCTGTCGATCATGTTTGCCAACCGCACCATCGTCAGCGGCGTGGGCGACCTGGCGGCGCAGGACTGGCTGGCCAGCCTGCTGTTCCACGGCAATGTGGCGACGGGCCTGTTCCAGTGGATGGGCGCGCATGGCTGGATCGCCGTGCTCGACGACGGCTCGCCGCTGGTGAAGGGCATTCCGAAAGTCATCGCCTGGTGGCTGGTGCTGGCTGCCGGCGCCGCATTCGTGTTGTCGCGTACCCGCTTCGGCAACTGGATGTTTGCCGTGGGCGGCGACGCCAACGCGGCCAAGAACGTGGGCGTGCCGGTGCGCAAGGTCAAGATCTCGCTGTTCGTCTTCACGGCCTTCTGTGCCTGCCTGTTTGCCACCTTGCAAGTATGCGACGTGGGTTCGGCCGCCGCCGACCGCGGCATGCAAAAGGAATTTGAAGCCATCATCGCGGCCGTGATCGGCGGCGCCTTGCTGACGGGCGGCTACGGTTCCGTTGTTGGCGCCTGCTTCGGCGCGCTGATCTTCGGGGTGGTGCAGATCGGCATCACTTATACCAACATCAATTCGGACTGGTTCCGCGTGTTCCTCGGCGTGATGCTGCTGATCGCGGTGCTGTTCAATAACTTTGTACGCTCACGCGTCACGGAAGCGAGATAAATCATGAGCGAGCATATTCTTGCACTGGAAAATGTCAGCAAGCGTTTCGGCTCCGTGCTGGCCCTGCAAAACATCACCATGCGCTTGCGCGAGGGGGAGGTTCATTGTTTGCTGGGCGACAACGGCGCCGGCAAGTCGACTTTGATCAAGACCCTGGCCGGTGTGCACAAACCCACCGATGGCCAATACCTGGTCGATGGCAAGCCCGTCGTCTTCAATTCGCCCAGCGAAGCGCTGGACATGGGCGTGGCCACCGTCTACCAGGACCTGGCGCTGGTGCCGCTGCTGTCCGTGGCGCGCAATTTCTTCATGGGCCGCGAGCCGATGAAAAAGCTGCTGGGCCTGGTGCCCGTGATGGATATCGACTATGCGGCCGACACGGCGCGCGACAAGCTGGCCGAGATGGGCATCATGGTGCGCGACCCGCACCAGGCCATCGGCACCATGTCGGGCGGCGAAAAGCAGTGCCTGGCCATCGCCCGCGCCATCCATTTCGGCGCCCGCGTGCTGATCCTCGACGAGCCGACGGCGGCCCTGGGCGTCAAGCAATCGTTCAATGTATTGAAACTGATTTACAAGGCGCGCGAGCGGGGCATTTCCGTGATCTTTATTACGCATAATGTGCACCATGCGTATCCGGTCGGCGATTCGTTCACTTTATTGAACCGGGGCAAGTCGCTGGGCACCTTCACCAAGGATACGGTGACCAAGGATGCCTTGCTGGACATGATGGCGGGCGGTGCGGAAATGCAAACGCTGATGAGTGAACTCGACGGTGTCACGATTTAAGGATAGCCATGAATAATTCCACACAATTTGCCCAGGGGCGGGCGCTGGACGTGATCTGCCTGGGCCGCCTGGCGGTGGACCTGTACGCGCAGCAGATCGGCAGCACCCTGGAAGACGCGACCAGCTTTGCCAAATACCTGGGCGGTTCGTCGGCGAACATCGCCTTCGGCACGGCGCGCCTGGGCTTGAAGTCCGCCATGCTGTCGAAGGTGGGCGACGATCACATGGGGCGTTTTCTCACCGACACCTTGTCGAAAGAGGGTTGTGATGTCAGCCATGTCGGCATCGACCACGACCGCCTGACGGCCCTGGTGATGCTGGGCATCAAGGATAAAAACACGTTTCCGCTGATTTTTTACCGTGAAAATTGTGCCGACATGGCCATCGAAGCATCTTCGGTGGATGCGGCCTTCATTGGATCGAGCAAGGCGCTGTTGATCACTGGCACGCATTTCTCCACGGCCGCCATGCACGCCGTCAGCACGCAGGCCCTTACATTGGCCCGCGCCAGCAACGTGCGCACCGTGCTCGACATCGATTACCGGCCCGTGCTGTGGGGCTTGTCGGGCAAGGCGGACGGCGAAACGCGTTTCGTCTCGAACGAAGGCGTCACCAAACATCTGCAAAGCATCCTGCCGCAGTTCGACTTGATCGTCGGCACTGAAGAGGAATTCATGATCGCCGGTGGCGGCGCCGACATCATGGCGTCCCTGCGCGCCGTGCGGTCCGCCACCCTGGCGACCCTCGTCGTCAAGCGCGGGCCGCTGGGCAGCGCCGTCATTGACAATGTGGTGCCGCACAGCCTCGATGACGCGTATAACTACCGTGGCGTGCGCGTGGAAGTGCTGAACGTGCTGGGCGCGGGCGACGCGTTTCTCTCGGGCTTTCTGAAAGGCTGGCTGCGCGGCGAGGATTACGAAGCGTGCTGCCGCTACGCGAATGGCTGCGGCGCCTTGGTCGTGTCGCGCCACGGCTGCGCGCCGGCCATGCCTTCGCCCGTCGAGCTCGACTATTTCCTGGCCAACGCGGCCAAACTGACGCAGCCGGACCAGGACGCGACCTTGTCCCGTCTGCACCGCACGACGGTAGCGCGCAAGGAGTGGAATGAGCTGTGCGTGTTTGCCTTTGACCACCGCACGCAATTCTTTGAGCTGGCGCAACAGACGGGCGCACCCGAGTCCGCCATTGCGGCCCTGAAGCAATTGATGGTGCAAGCCGTGGCGCAGACGGAAACGGCCTTGCAGCTGGCCGGCAAGACTGGCGTGCTGATCGATGGCCGCTATGGCGTCGATGCCCTCAATGATGCGACGGGACGTGGCTGGTGGATCGGCCGTCCCGTGGAATTGCCGGGATCAAACCCGCTGCAATTCGACTGGGGCCGTTCCATCGGCTCGCACCTGCTCAGCTGGCCCAAGGAACATGTGATCAAATGCCTGGTGCAGCTGCACCCGGACGATGCCGTGGAAAACCGCCTGGAACAGGAAGCGCAGATCAAGGCCCTGTACGACGCGGCGCAAGTGAGCGGTCACGAACTGTTGCTGGAAGTGATACCGTCGGAAGCCTTGCCGCACGGCGACGACACGGTCTTGCGTGCCGTCAAGCGCCTGTACAACCTGGGTATTTACCCGGAATGGTGGAAGCTGGAAAGCATGTCTGCCCAACAATGGCAAGCCATCGATGCCCTCGTGCATGAGCGCGATCCGTATTGCCGTGGCGTCGTCCTGCTGGGTTTGAACGCGCCGATTGCCGCCCTGGCCGACAGTTTTGAGCAAGCCAGTGCCAGCACGACGTGCCGCGGCTTCATGGTGGGCCGCACCATCTTCCAGGAACCGAGCCGCCGCTGGCTGGCGGGCGAACTCGACGATGCGGGCCTGATCGCCGCAGTGCGCGCCAACTTCGAGCAGCTTATCGCCCTGTGGCAGCGTACGCGCAACCGCCTGGAGCGTGCAGCATGAGCGCCACGATCAGATTGACCATGGCGCAGGCGCTGGTGCGCTATCTGGCCGCCTTGCGGGTGGAAGGGGGCGAACCTTTGTTCGGCGGCGCCTTCGCCATCTTTGGCCACGGCAACGTGGCGGGACTGGGCGAGGCGCTGTACCAGTACCGTGACAGTTTCCCGACTTATCGCGCCCACAACGAGCAGGCGATGGCGCACGCGGCCATCGCTTACGCAAAAGCGCACATGCGCCGGCGCATGATGGCGGTGACCAGTTCCATCGGTCCCGGCGCCACCAACTTGCTGACGGCCGCCGCCCTGGCACACGTGAACCGCTTGCCGGTATTGCTGTTGCCTGGCGATGTGTTCGTCTCGCGCGCACCGGATCCCGTGCTGCAGCAGCTGGAAGATGCCTCGGACGGCAGTGTCTCGGTGAATGATGCCTTCAAACCTTTATCGCGTTATTTCGACCGCATCGTCTATCCGGAGCAATTGCTCACCGCCTTGCCGCGTGCCATCGCCGCCTTGACGGACCCGGCCGCCTGCGGCCCCGTCACTTTATCTTTGCCGCAAGACGTGCAAACGATGGCGTATGACTATCCTGCCAGCTTTTTCGAACCGAGAGTCGTGCGTTTCCGCGCCTTGCCGCCTGTCGAGCAGGAACTGGAAGAAGCGGTGTCGCTGTTGAAAAACGCCAAGCAGCCGCTGATCGTGGCTGGCGGCGGCGTGCTGTACGGCCAGGCCAGCGCCGCCTTGCAGGCGTTTGCCGAGCGCCATGGCATTCCCGTGGCGGAAACCCAGGCGGGCAAGAGTGCCTTGCCATGGGACCATCCGCTGCAACTGGGCGCCATCGGCGTGACGGGCTCGCCTGCCGCGAACGCGCTGGCGGCGGATGCGGACGTGGTGCTGGCCATCGGCACGCGCCTGCAGGATTTCACCACCGGCTCGAATTCCCTGTTTGCACAGGCGCAGCTGGTCAGCTTGAACGTCAACAGTTTTGACGTACTGAAACGTCGTGGCCTGGGCTTGCAGGCGGACGCGACGCTGGGCTTGCAAGGCCTGTCGCGGCTGCTCGGCAGCTGGAACAGCGCAGGGCAATGGATGGACCGCGCGCAGCAGGCGGGCAACGCCTGGCGCGCGACGGTGGCCGCCATCACCGGCAAGCGCGAGGTGGCCGACTTGCCGTACGACGGTGAGGTCATCGGCGCCGTGCAGCGTTCCGCTCCCGATTCCACCAGCCGCGACATCGTCGTCTGCGCGGCGGGTACCTTGCCGGCCGAACTGCACAAGCTGTGGCGCACGTCGACGCCGGGCGGCTACCACATGGAATACGGCTATTCGTGCATGGGCTATGAAATCGCTGGCGGCCTCGGCGTCAAGATGGCAAAACCGGAAGCGGAGGTCGTCGTCATGGTGGGCGACGGCAGCTATCTGATGATGAATTCGGAAATCGCCACTTCCGTCATGCTCGATAAAAAACTCATCATCGTCGTGCTCGACAACCGGGGCTATGGCTGCATCAACCGCCTGCAGCAGGCGTGCGGCAATGCTTCGTTCAACAATATGTTGCCCGATAGCGCGCCGCATATTGACTTTGCCCTGCATGCGCAATCGCTGGGCGCGCTGTCCGAACATGTGGGCTCGATTGCCGAACTGGAACAGGCGATGCTGCGCGCCCGCGCCGCTACGCGTACCTATCTGATCTGCATCGATACGGACGACACGCGCACGACCGAAGAGGGTGGTTGCTGGTGGGAAGTGGCCGTGCCCGAGGTCTCCACCCAGCCCGGCGTGCAGCTTGCGCGCGCCCGTTATGAACTTGACCGCCAAGGACAACAAAAATGAACGCACCGACATGGAATGTGAAGATCGGCATCAACCCGATCTCGTGGATGAACGACGATTTGCCGTCGCTGGGGGGAGAAACCCCGCTGGAAACGGCCCTCAAGGAAGGCACCGAGATCGGCTACGTGGGCTTTGAACTGGGCAACAAGTTTCCGAAAGATGCCCCGGCCTTGAACGCCGTGCTGGGCAAGTATGGCCTGGCGTGCGTCTCCGGCTGGTATTCGGGCCGCCTGGCGCACCGCTCGGTCGAGGAAGAGATCGCCGCCGTGGCATCGCATCTGCGTTTGCTGGCGGACAGCGGCGCCACCGTGATGGTCTACGGCGAAGTGGCCGACGCCATCCAGGGCGAAGCGCGCGCCCTGTATAAGCGCCCCCGTTTCCAGTCGCAGCAGCAATGGCAGGAATATGCAAACAAATTGACGGCCTTTGCCGCCCACCTGCTGGCGCATGGAGTACGCCTGGCCTATCACCATCACATGGGCGCTTACGTGGAAACGCCGGCCGATGTGGACCAATTGATGGCCTTGACGGGACCCGAGGTCGGCTTGCTGTTCGACACGGGCCACATCACCTTTGCCGGCGGCGATGCGCTGGCAGTGCTGAATAAACATATTGATCGCATTTGCCACGTGCATTGCAAGGACGTGCGCCCCAACGTGGTGAAACTGGCCCGCAATGGCCACTGGAGTTTCCTGCAGGCCGTCATCAATGGCGCCTTCAGCGTGCCGGGCGACGGCAGCATCGACTTCCCGGCCATCCTGACGCGGCTGTATCTGCACGGCTACGAAGGCTGGCTGGTGGTGGAAGCGGAGCAAGACCCGGCCGTCGCGCCCAGCTACGAATATGCGAAGATGGGCCACGATTACCTGGCACGCCTGGTCGATGCCATTCCCCGCCTGGGCCGGGAGGCGGCATGAGCCCGCTGCTGGTGAAGGCCCGGTCGGGTTCCGCCATCGTCGAGGTGACGCCCGAGTCGGCCGGCTGGATGCACGTGGGCTTTGCCGCGCACCGGCTGGCGGCAGGCGAACAGTTGCATCTGGAAACGGGCAGCCGCGAACTGTGCATCGTCGTGCTGACGGGCACGGTCACCGTCAAGGCGGACGGGCAGGAATGGCGCGAGATCGGCAAGCGCCAAAGCGTCTTCGAGGACCGCTCGCCGTATGCCGTGTATGTCCCATTGGAAACCAAGGTCAGCATCACGGCGGTGAGCAACGCGGAAGTGGCCCTGTGCAGCGCACCGGCCACGACCCAGCGTCCGGGACGCCTGATCGAGCCATCGTCCATGACGCGCTCCGTGCGCGGCAAGGGTGCCAACACGCGTTATGTGTGCGACATCCTGCCGCAGACGGCCGAGGCCGACGGCTTGCTGGTGGTGGAGGTGGTGACGCCATCCGGTCATTCGTCGAGCTATCCGCCGCATAAACACGACAGCGACAATGTGCCGCTGGAAAGTTCGCTCGAGGAAACCTATTACCACCGCCTGAACCCGGAGCAGGGCTTTGCCTTCCAGCGGGTCTACACGGATGACCGTTCCATCGATGAAGCCATGGCCGTGGAAAACCACGACGTGGTGATGGTGCCCAGGGGCTACCACCCCGTGACCGTGCCGTATGGCTACGATGGGTATTACCTGAACGTGATGGCCGGCCCGAAACGCGTGTGGCACTTTAAAAATGATCCGGCCCATGAGTGGCTGATGAATAGCAAATAAAGGAACTCCAATGACAATGCAACAGATCGGCCACTTTATCGGTGGCAACCCGATGGCTTCGCGCTCCGAGCGCATGAGCGACGTCTTCAATCCCGCTACGGGCGCCGTGACGGCGAAGGTGGCGCTGGCGACGCCTTCCGAACTGAACGCGGCCGTGGCCGCCGCCCATGCGGCGTTTCCCGCCTGGTCGCAAACCTCGCCCCTGCGCCGCGCCCGCGTGATGTTCAAGTTCAAGGAATTGCTGGAAGAGCACTCGGATCAATTGGCCGCCCTGATCACGGCAGAGCACGGCAAAGTGTTCACGGATGCCAAAGGGGAAGTGACGCGCGGCATCGAAGTAGTGGAATTTGCCTGCGGCATCCCGCAAATGATGAAGGGGGAGTATTCGGAGCAGGTGGCCGGCGGCATCGACGCCTGGTCCATCCGCCAGGCGCTCGGCGTCTGCGTCGGCATCACGCCCTTCAATTTTCCCGTGATGGTGCCGATGTGGATGTTCCCGATGGCAATTGCCTGCGGCAATACCTTCGTATTAAAGCCGTCGGAACGCGACCCGTCGGCCAGCCTGCTTCTGGCGCAACTGTTGACGGATGCGGGTTTGCCGGACGGCGTCTTCAACGTGGTGCAGGGCGACAAGGAGGCCGTCGATGGCTTGTTGCATCACCCGGACGTGCGCGCCGTCAGCTTTGTCGGTTCCACGCCGATTGCCGAATATATCTACGCCACCGGCTGCGCGCAGGGCAAGCGCGTGCAGGCGCTGGGTGGCGCGAAAAACCACATGGTGGTCATGCCGGACGCGGATATTCCGCAAACCGTCGATGCCCTGATGGGCGCCGCCTTCGGTTCGGCGGGCGAGCGCTGCATGGCCATTTCCGTGGTGGTGGCGGTGGGCAATGTGGCGGACCAGCTGGTCGAGGCGCTGGTGCCGCGCATCGCCGCCCTCAAGATCACGCAGGGCATGGATTTAACAGCGGAAATGGGGCCTGTGGTGACGCAAGTGCACAAGGAGAAGATTGCCGGCTATATCGCCATAGGCGTCAAGGAAGGTGCCAAGCTGGTCAGTGACGGGCGCAGTTTCGTGTTGCCAGGCCACGAAAACGGCTTTTTCCTCGGCGGCAGCCTGTTCGACCATGTAACGCCCGAGATGACGATCTACAAGGAGGAAATCTTTGGCCCCGTGCTGTGCATCGTGCGCGTGCCCGATTTTGCCACCGCGCTGGACCTCGTCAATGCGCATGAGTACGGCAACGGCACGGCCATTTATACGCGCGACGGCAACACGGCGCGTGAATACACGCACCGGGTGCAGGTGGGGATGGTGGGCGTCAACGTGCCGATCCCCGTGCCGATGGCTTTCCACAGCTTCGGCGGCTGGAAGCGCAGCCTGTTCGGCGACCACCACGCGCACGGTCCGGAATCCGTGCGGTTCTACACGAAGCAGAAGGCGGTGACGCAGCGCTGGCCCGCTTCCACGGCTGCCGGTGCCGAATTTGCCATGCCGACATTGAAATAATCCCATCCAAACTGCACGTCGGGTGCGAGCACATGCACCGCGTGCAGGTGGGGAGGGATGGGAAAAGCACGGCGTCAACGTGCCGATCCCCGTGCCGATGGCTTTCCACAGCTTCGGCGGCTGGAAGCGTAGCCTGTTTGGCGACCACCACGCGCATGGTCCGGAATCCGTGCGGTTCTACACGAAGCAGAAGGCGGTGACGCAGCGCTGGCCCGCTTCCACGGCTGCCGGCGCCGAATTTGCCATGCCGACCCTGAAGTAAGGGGCGCTAGCACTATCTGGTTCGCTTCTTGCTTACTGCAATGGTTAATTGTTTAGCCATTGCAGATAGCCCTCCATGACGTCCAGCCGTACCCAGCCATTGCGCATTGTTGTCGTCAACACTATTGTCGAGCACGGCGTGCACGAGAATACTGCATTGGCGGCCCAGGTGCAGCGCGGCAACGCCTTGCGCATCGGTTTGCTTGAATCGGGGTATGACATCGTCGCCTCCCTGCCTGCCGACCTCTACCTTCCCGAACGTATCGCCCAGCTGCAGCCCGACCTCATCATCATTGACGCCGAATCGGATGCGCGCGACGTACTTGAACACATCGTCATCGCCACGCGTGATGAGCGCCGCCCCATCGTGTTGTTTACCGAAGACGGCGCCACGGCCAGCATTGACGCGGCCATGGCGGCCGGCGTGTCCGCCTATATCGTGGCCGGCTTGCAGGCCGAGCGCATTCAACCCGTGCTGAACGTGGCCCTGGCGCGCTTTCGCCAGGAAGAAAAATTGCGCGCCGAATTGCTCGACACGCGGCACAAGCTGCTCGAACGCAAGGTGAT
Organism: Janthinobacterium sp. SUN128; assembly: GCF_030587275.1. Classification (NCBI taxonomy): domain Bacteria; kingdom Pseudomonadati; phylum Pseudomonadota; class Betaproteobacteria; order Burkholderiales; family Oxalobacteraceae; genus Janthinobacterium; species Janthinobacterium sp. SUN128. The sequence goes on from NZ_JAPWHY010000001.1 coordinate 883,931, forward strand.
CGAGCGGGCCAAGGGCCTGTTGATGACGCATCACGGCTTGACGGAAGACCAAGCTTACCAGCGCTTGCGCAGCATGGCCATGAACAAGAAACTCAAACTGGCGGAAATTGCCCAGCGTATCCTCGACGTGGAGGACTTGCTGGGATGAATCGTCCATTTCCTGATACATGCTGGTGCAGCGCACCATTCCGGTGCGTTTCCAGCCTCCCTGGACGGGACGTGCACAGGCACGGTCCTTGCTGCTGGAAGGGGAGAGCCTTGCCCACGGTGGCGCGGAAAAACAGTACTTATCAGCAAGGAATGGTATGACAGAGCAAGCGGGCAAAGAGGCGGGACATGGTGCCCAGGTGATGCGGTCCCTGCAGCCGGAAAAACAGACGATACGCATCGGCTACCTGCCGCTGGCCGATTGCGCCTCGTTGGTGATGGCGTCAAAGCTGGGCCTGGATGAAAAATACGGCATCAAGATCGAACTGAGCCGCGAGATGTCGTGGGCTGGCGTGCGCGACAAATTGAATAGCGGCGAACTCGACGTTGCCCACGTGTTGTACGGCCTCGTGTATGGCGTGCAGATGGGCATCGGCGGACAACAGCACGACATGGCCGTGCTGATGAACCTCAATCACAGCGGCCAGGCCGTCACCCTGTCGGCGGCGCTGGCGCACGAGGGCGCCCACGATGGCACCACACTGGCGCGGCACATGCGCGGCGCGGCGCGGCCATTTGCGTTTGCGCATACTTTCCCGACCGGCAACCACGCGATGCTGCTGCAATACTGGCTGGCTGCGCATGGCATCGACCCGCTGCGCGACGCGCGCGTGATGACGGTGCCGCCGTCGCAGATGGTGGCCGCCTTGCGCGCGGGCCAGATGGATGGCTTTTGCGCCGGGGAACCGTGGGGCTACAAGGCCATTGTCGATGGCGTCGGCGTGACAGCCACCACCAGCGGTGCCATCTGGCCCGACCATCCGGGCAAGGTGCTGGGCACCAGCGCCGCGTTTGCGCAGCAGCATCCGAACAGCTGCCGCGCCCTGATCGCCGCCGTGCTCGAGGCGGGGCGCTGGATCGACGCCACCGATGCCAACCGGCTGGCCATGGCGGCCATTCTGGCCGAGCCCGCTTACTTGAATACGCCGCAGGAAACGCTGGCGCCGCGCATTCTCGGCCACTATCAGGATGGCCTGGGCAAGACCTGGGACGAGGCGCACGGCTTGAGGTTTTATGGCGCCGGCGCCGTCAATTTTCCCTATCTGTCCGACGGCATGTGGTTCATGACCCAGCACCGGCGCTGGGGCTTGCTGCGCGACGAACCCGATTACCTGGCGGTGGCAAGGCAAGTCAACCGCATCGACCTGTACCGCCAGGCGGCGGAAATGACGGCCACGCCCTTGCCCGCTTCACCGCTGCGCAGCTCGACCCTGTGCGACGGCGTCGTGTGGGACGGCAGCGCGCCGGAAGCGTACGCGGCATCGTTTGCCATCGGCCACTTTTTTTAATGGGAGATTTCATCATGGCACAACAAGGAAGCGTGACTTTGGTCGGCGCCGGTCCCGGCGACCCGGACCTGTTGACGATCAAAGCGGTGAAGGCCATCGCGCGGGCCGACGTGGTGCTGATCGACGACCTCGTCAACCCGGCCATCCTCGCGCATGCGGCGCCCGGCGTGCGCGTGGTCGAGGTGGGCAAGCGGGGCGGCTGCGCTTCCACGCCGCAAGCCTTCATCGAACGCCTGATGCTGGCCGAAGCCCGCGCCGGCCTGCACGTGGTGCGCTTGAAAGGGGGCGACCCCTATCTGTTTGGGCGCGGCGGCGAAGAGCGCGCCTACCTGCGCAGCCACGGCGTGGCCGTCGAAGTGATCTCTGGCATCAGCAGCGGCCTGGCCGCGCCGTCCAGCATCGGCGTGCCGCTGACACACCGCGGCTGGAGCCAGGGCGCCATCTTCGTCACGGGCCATGGCAAGGATAGCGCGTCCGAGCCGAACTGGGCGGCACTGGCGCAGAGCAAGCTCACCCTCGTCATCTACATGGGCGTGGCCAGGGTGGCCGCCATCCAGGCCGGCTTGCTGGCCGGCGGCATGGCGCCAGGCACGCCCGTGGCCGTGGTGCAATCGGCCAGCTTGCCGGCGCAGCGCCAGTTGCTGAGTACCTTGCAAGCCTTGCCTGCCGACTTGCTGGCCAGCGGCCTGGGCAGCCCCAGCATCATCGTCGTGGGCGAGGTGGTGCGCTGCGCCGATGCCTGGGATGACCATGGCGCACAGGGCTTGCTGGCCGCGATCGTGTGATCCAGCGAAATTTAGCGGATCGGCAGCGCCACGGGACGGATGGGGGCCGCGTCGCCGCCACGGAATTTCAATGAAGCGCCGATGAAGGCAAACTGGTAAACCCTGTCGCGCGACAGCGCTTCCAGGTCGACCAGTTCCAGGATGGGCGCGCCCTGCTGCGCCAGCAGATAGGTGTGCACGGGCAGGTAATTGCCTGCCACTTCGGACGGAAATGCTTCGAAACTGAGGTTGTCCGCACCGACCACCATGGCGCCGCCATCTTCCACGAGGAATTTTGCCGCGTCCAGCGACAGGCCGGGGGGATTGGCCATGTACGCTTGCGCCTGCTCATAGTGCTGCATGCGGCCCGTGCGTATCAGCACCACGTCGCCTTTTTCCAGCGTGACCTTCTGTTTTGCCAGCGCCGCGCGCAAGTCTTGCCGCGTGACCCGGTAATTGTCGGGCAGCTGTTGTAATCCCTTGGCCACGGCCACGTCGATCAGCACGCCGCGCGCGACGATGGGCGGAAGCTTTTCGGCCCCCGTCACGGTCCAGCCCCGGTCGCCCAGGTATTGCTCTTCCGTAAAACCATTCCAGATCTTGCCGTTGAGGCCAAAGTGATTGAGGGCGTCGATATGTGTGCCCATGTGCGCATACATGGACACGGCCGAACCCGTATAACTGACGTGGCGGTTCATCTGTTCGCCCACGTTCATCGAGTCGGCCACCACGTTGCCCTTCGGCGTGTGCGTCATCCACATCTGGTAGGGCGGATCGCCGGCCGCCTGCCAGCTGGGCATGCCGACATAGAAATCGACGGCCAGGTCGTAGCTCTTGCCGCCGTCGATGCGCGCCAGGATGGCGGCGCGCGAGGCCGGTGTCATCAGGTTCAGGCGGCCGATCTCGTCTTTCGGCCCCCAGGGGCTGATGCCCACTTCCGGCAGGGCGGCGGCCGGGGCGGCCTGCACTGTGCCGGCCAGCAGCGCCAGCAGCATGGTGGTCAGGGTGGCGGATGGTTTGAACATGGGGTACTCCTTGCGTGACATGAATGAAGAAGCCTTCATCATATTATTTTCTAATTCATTGATAATCAGCGATAAAATAATAAGATATTCAACTGAAGGGAAAGAATCATGGATGTCCTGGCGCACATGCGCGTGTTTCGCAAGGTGGTCGAGCGCGACAGCTTCAGCAAGGCGGCGCTGGACCTGAACCAGTCGGCGGCAGCCATCAGCAAGCAGGTGCGCCAGCTGGAGGCGCATCTGGCGACCGTGCTGCTGGTGCGCACGACGCGGCGCATGAGTTTGTCGGACGGCGGGCGCGCCTATTATCTGGAATGCTGCCGCCTGCTCGATGAAATCGATGCGCTGGAACTGGCCACGCGCGGCTGCGCCGGCAAGGTGGCGGGGCGGCTGCGCGTGAATGCACCGCTGTCGTTTGGCCTGAAGGTGCTGTCGCCGCTGCTGCCGGTGTTCATGGCCCGCTATCCGGAAGTCAAAATCGAAATGACCCTGGACGACCGCCTGCGCGACGTGGTGGGCGAGGGCTATGACGTGTCGCTGCGCATCCGCGCCGCGCTGGCCGATTCGACCCTGGTGGCGCGCCGCCTGGGCGACGTCGAACAGATGATTTGCGCGGCGCCTGCCTACCTGGCGCGGCGTGGCACGCCCCGTCAGGCGCAGGATTTACACGGCCACGATTGCCTGGCTTACCGCCTGGCCGACAGTCCCGGCATCTGGCAACTGGCCGGCCCGGAAGGGAGCAGCAGCATCGTCCTGCCTGTGCGCTTTTCCGCCGACAGCAGCCTGCTGCTGGCCGACATGCTGGTGGCGGGCATCGGCGTGGGCGCGCTGCCGTCGTTCGTCGCCGCGCCGCTGCTGGCCAGCGGCGCCCTGGTGCGCGTGCTGCCGTCGCACGGCATGGCCAGGCGCGGCGTGTATGCCTTGATGCCCGACGGACGGCATGTGCAGGAAAAGGTGCGCGCCTTTTGCGACTTCCTGGCCGGTGAGCTGCGGGAGGCTTAAGCGCGCGTTGTTTTCCAGTGCAACCATCATGCGCGCTTTTTTTCTTGCACAAGCGCGTCTGGCAGGAGCTTTGATAGTATCCTCGTACTTGCTGGGTGGCCGGAGCGCCGCACATTCGAGGAAACCGGAATAAGCGATTGACAATGCACACTTTGAGCAAGGGCGGGGCGGGATCAGGCATCAGGATCTGGGCGGGTGGCTTGCTGCTGGCATTGGCGGTGGGCGGCGCCCTGTATGCGGGTGCGGCGCGCACGGTCAATGACGACGCCGAACAGCGTTTCGACAATCTCACGCATGGCGCCCAGCATAGCCTGGCCACGCGCGTAAAAAGCTATTCCGACCTGCTGCGCGGCCTCGAAGCCCTGTTCCGCACCAGCGAGCACCTGACGCGCCGCCAGTTCCACGATTACGTGGCCGGCCTCGATATCGCGCGCCAGTTCCCTGCCATCGAATCGGTCAATTACGCGGTGGCCGTCCCGTCGGCGCAGCGCGCCGCCTTCATCGAGTCCGTGCGCAAGGACACCAGCCTGGCGCCGCGCGGCTATCCCGCATTCACCATCCGACCGCCAGGCGAGCGGCCGGAATATGCGGTGCTCACTTACCTGGAACCCGACTCCCTGCTGGCCGAGCGCATGGGCGTCGATATCGGCGCCAACCCGCTGGTGGCGCAGGCCCTGGCGCAGGCGCGCGACAGCGGCGAGGTCGGCGCGTCGGGCCAGGTGATCATGATCAAGGGACCGCCAGCGCACGTGGGCCTGGGCATGCGCCTGCCCGTGTACCGCAATGGCATGCCGCAAGGCAGCGTGGCCGAGCGCCGCGCCGCCTATCAGGGATCCGTCGGCATCGGCTTTGGCGTGGCGCAGCTGGTGCACAGCGCACTCGAACGCAGCGCCCTGGAACCGCTGCACCTGACCCTGTACAGCGCCGCCGAGGCGCCGCCTGCCGACGGCGTCTGGCGCATCACGCCGCAGGACCGCCTGCTGTTCAACGACGGTGGCGACCTGACGGCCCCGCCGCCGCAGCCGGGCAGCGATGCCGACTATTTCGACCAGGTGCTGCCGGTGGCGTACCAGGGCGGCCTGTGGAAAGCCCATTTCCGCGTGCGCAAGGCGGAGCTGTACAGCCCCTTCGACCGCTATTTTCCATGGCTGGCGCTGGCCGTCGGCGTGGCCGGCACCCTGCTCATTTATGGCTATATCTTTACCTTGTACCGCTCGCGCCGCAACGCGGTGGCGCAGCGCACCCTGCTCGATACGGTGCTCGACAGCGTCGACGCCTACGTCTACATGAAGGATGCCGACCTGCGCTACCGCTACGTGAATGCGCGCACGGCGAAGATACTGGGCCGTTCGGCGGAGCAGCTGATCGGCCGCCAGGACGGCGAATTGATGCTCGGCGATGCGGCGGCATCCGCGCAGCGCACGGAGCGCCAGGTGTTCGACAGCGGCGCCAAGTTCGTCGGCGAGGAGCGCTTCGTCGATGCGCAAGGGCAGGTGCATCACCTGTGGAGCGTGAAGGTGCCGCTGGGCTTGCCCGGTCCCGTCACGGGCCTGATCGGCCTGTCCACCGACGTGACGGAGCTGCACCGGCTGAAGGAGCAGGCCGACGCGGCCAGCCAGGCCAAGAGCGACTTCCTGTCGAACATGAGCCATGAAATCCGCACGCCGATGAACAGCATCATCGGCATGGCGCACCTGGCGCTGAAATCCGTGGCCGACGCGCGCCAGCGCGACTATCTGCAGAAAATCTTCCATTCGGGCCAGCATTTGCTGGGCCTGATCAACGACATCCTCGATTTTTCCAAGATCGAGGCGGGCAAGCTGGAACTGGAAGTGCTGGATTTCCGTCTCGACACCCTGCTGGCGAACATCGCCAGCCAGCTCGGCGATGCGGCCGCCGTCAAGGGCCTGGCACTGCAGTTCGATATCGCGCCGGAACTGACGCAGCGCTGGCGTGGCGACCCGCTGCGCCTGGAGCAGGTCTTGCTGAACCTGGCCAGCAACGCCATCAAGTTTTCCGACAATGGCAGCATCTTCGTGCGCGTGCGCCAGTCCGAGGAGCGGGGCAGCCACAGCATGCTGCGCTTCGAAGTGCAGGACCGGGGCATCGGCATGAACCAGGAAGAGGTGGCGCAGCTGTTCCGCTCTTTCCACCAGGCGGACCCGTCGACCACGCGCAAGTATGGCGGCAGCGGCCTGGGACTGGTGATCAGCAAGCAGCTGGTGGAGCTCATGGGCGGCAAGGTGGGCGTGTACAGCCAGCCTGGCCTGGGCAGCACCTTCTGGTTCACGGCGCGCCTGGAGAAAAGCACGCAGGCCAGCGACGAGCGCATCGCCGAAGTGGAGCCGGAAGTGCTGGGAGTGATACGCGGCGCGTCTATCCTGCTGGTGGAAGATAACGTCTTCAGCCAGCAGGTAGGCTGCGAATTGCTGGAAGACGCCGGCGCCACCGTCTGCGTCGCCTGCAATGGTCGCGAGGCGCTGGAATTGCTGGCCCACCAGCGCTATGACTGCGTGCTGATGGACGTGCAGATGCCGGAAATGGACGGCTTCGAGGCGACGCGCCGCATCCGCGCCGATCCGCAGCTTGCCGGCCTGCTGGTGATCGCCATGACGGCCAATGCGGGCAGCGAAGACCGCGCCCGCTGCCTGGCGGCGGGCATGGACGAATTCGTGACCAAGCCTATCGCCCCGAATCTGCTGTTTCACCTGCTGGCGAAATGGTTCCGCCTGCGTGGAGGCATTGGCGGCACCGGCCATGCGCGCGCGGGCGAGAGGCCGGCGGCAGCGCCGAAAGCGCCGCCATCGGCCGCTTCGCCGGAATTGCGCGACACGGCCATCCTCGACCTGGCCACGCTGGCGCTCACGTTCAGCAATGACGCCGTGAAGATGCGCAAGTACACCCAGCTGTTTCTCGACACGGCGCGCGACGGCATCGCGGAAATGGAGCAGGCCATGGCGCTGGAAGACCTGGGGCGCCTGGCCGACCTGGGCCACCGCAGCAAATCGTCGGCGCTGGCCGTGGGCGCGCATGCCTTTGCGGGCCTGTGCACGTCGATCGAAGGCTTGCGCCTGGGCGGCGACCTGCAGCAGGCGCGCGCCTTGCTGACGGCGCTCGGGCCGGCGCTGGCGCAGGTGGCAGAACAAATTTCAGTGGAATTTGCCGCCAGCGACGCCCCCTGACGCAAGCAGCGGCGATAATATGCCTTTGACGTCTCTGGCCACCCGGCCGGAGGCGCGGCAACCCATCGGATCAGCATGCATACTCCCGTCACGCCCGGCCTCCTCATCCTGCATGGCAACCAGCTGGAACAGCTGCGCGCCGCCGTCTTCCAGTGGCTGCGCCAGCATCCGCTGGCGCCCCTGGAAACGGATATCTTCCTGGTGCAGTCAAACGGCGTGGCCGAGTGGCTGAAGATCGCCCTGGCCGAGGAGATGGGCGTGTGCGCCGCCACGCGCATCGCGCTGCCGGCGCGCCTGCTGTGGGAAAGCTACCGGGGCATGCTGGGGCGCGAGCGCGTCCCGCGCGTGTCGCCGTTCGATAAATCGCCGCTGACGTGGCGTTTGATGCGCCTGTTGCCGTCCTTGCTGGCCGACCCGGTCTTCGCGCCGCTGCGCTACTTCCTTGCCGATGGCGATAGCGAGCGCCGGCTGCAGCTGGCCGAGCGGCTGGCCGATTTGTTCGACCAGTACCAGGTCTACCGCGCCGACTGGCTGGCCGATTGGGCGGCGGGTAGCGACCAGTTGCGCACGGCGCGCGGGGTATCCATCGCATTGAAGGAGGACCAGCGCTGGCAGGCGCAGTTGTGGCGCGCCGTGGCTGCCGATGTCGAGGCGTTCGAGCGCGACACGGGCCGCGCCGACATCCACGAGGCCTTCCTGGCAGCGATCGCCGCCGGCGATGCGCCTGCCGGCAAGCTGCCGCGACGTGTCGTGCTGTTTGGCGTGTCGGCCTTGCCGTACCAGACCTTGCAGGCGCTGGCCGCGCTGGCGCGCCACACGCAGGTGGTGCTGGCCGTGCCCAATCCGTGCCAGTTTTACTGGGGCGACATCATCGACGGGCGCGACTTGCTGCGCGCGCAAAACAAGCGCCAGCGGCAGCGAAACGGCACCGACCTGGCGCAAATTCCGCTGGAAGAACTGCATGCGCACAGCCACCCGCTGCTGGCCAGCTGGGGCAGGCAAGGGCGCGATTTCATCCGCATGCTCGACGAATTCGACGAACACGCGCAAGCCGAGGGTCGCGACGACAGCCTGCGCATCGACCTGTTTGGCGAGGAAACGGGCGAGACCTTGCTGCAGCAGGTGCAGGTGGCCATCCGCGAACTGCGCCCGCTGGCCGAGCATGAGCAGGTGCCGCCCGAGCCAGGCGACCGCTCGATCGAATTCCACGTGGCGCACAGCGTGCAGCGCGAAGTGGAAGTGCTGCACGACCAGCTGCTGGCCATGTTCGCGCACAGCGCCCAGACGGGCTTGCGCCCGCGCGACGTGGTGGTGATGGTGCCCGATATCGACACTTTTACGGCTGCCATCCACGCTGTCTTCGGCCAGTACCGGCGCAATGACGAGCGCTTCATCCCGTTCGAGATCGGCGACGTGAAGGACCGCAGCGTCAATCCGCTGCTCGTCGCGCTCGAGTGGCTGCTGCAGTTGCCGCAGCAGCGCTGCCGCCAGAGCGAGGTGCGCGATTTGCTCGACGTGCCGGCGCTTGCCGCCCGCTTTGGCCTGCAGCCGGACGACCTGGCCACCCTGGGCGCGTGGATCGAAGGGGCGGGCGTGCGCTGGGGCCTGGACCAGGAACACCGCGCCGGCCTGGGACTGGGTGCGGCCGGCGAGCAGAATGCGTGGATCTTCGGCGTGCGGCGCATGCTGCTCGGCTATGCCAGCGGCAGTGGCGCCAGCTTTGGCGGCATCGAGCCGTATGCGGAAGTGGGCGGCCTCGATGCGGCGCTGGCGGGGTCCTTGGCGCAGCTGGTCGAGGCGCTGCTGCACTGGCGCACCGTGCTGGCGGGCGCCTGCACGCCAGCCGAGTGGGGCGTGCAGGCGCGTGCGCTGCTGGCCGCCTTTTTCGACGCCGACGACGAGGGCGACCGTTTGACCCTGGCGCAGCTGGAAGGCGCATTGCAGGGCTGGCTGGAAACCTGCGAGCACGCGGGCTTTGTCGAACAGGTGCCGCTGTCCGTGCTGCGCGTGGCGTGGCTGGGCGCGTTGGACGAGCCGACCCTGAACCATCAATTCGTCTCCGGCGGCGTCACGTTTTGTACCCTGATGCCGATGCGCGCCGTGCCGTTCCGCGTCGTCTGCCTGCTGGGCATGAACGATGGCGATTTCCCGCGCCGCGCGCAGAAGGCCGATTTCGACCTGCTGGCGCTGCCCGGCATGGCGCGCCCGGGCGACCGCTCGCGCCGCGACGATGACCGCTACCTGATGCTCGAAGCCTTGCTGGCCGCGCGCGACAAGCTGTACGTGAGCTGGGTGGGGCGCAATGTGCGCGACAATTCCGAGCAGCCGCCGTCCGTGCTGGTGTCGCAGCTGCGCGATTACCTGGCCGCCGGCTGGTCGCTGGACCGGCACCTTGTATCGCTGACCACCGAGCATGCGCTGCAGCCGTTCAGCCGCCGCTATTTCGAGGCCGATGGCTTGTTGACCTACGCGCGCGAATGGCGCGTGGCGCATGCCGATGCGGATGCGCAGGTCGAGGAACTGGCGCTTGGCCCTTACGAGCTCGATCCCGGCACGCGGCTGAAACTGGGCGAGCTGGCGAGCTTTTTGCGCCAGCCCGTGAAATACTTTTTCCGCCGCCGCTTGAGCGTGTATTTCGCCGATGCGGCCATGCTGGGCGAGGATGAAGAGCCGTTCGGCCTGAATGCGCTCGAGCGCTATCTGCTGGAAGACACCATGCTGGACGACGGCGGTGCCGTCGAAGCGCTCGATGACGTGCGCGCCAGCCTGGAAGCGCGCGCGGAAAAGCTGGCGCGCGAAGGCGTGCTGCCCATCGGTCTGATCGGCCGGCAAGTGCAGGCGCAATTGGTCGAGGCGCTGGTGCCCGTGCGCAGCGCGTGGCTGTCCCTGCGCGCCTCGTTCCCGTACGCGGCCGAGAAGCGCGCCATCAACTTGCCGTTTGGCGAGCTGCAGATCGACGACTGGCTCGACAAATTGTGCAGCAACGGGCAGGGCACGGCCTGGCTGATGCAGATTTCCTCGAAGGTGACGGACAAGGGCGGCCTGGCGCGCGGCGACAAGCTGATGCTGATGTGGCTGCGCCAGCTGGCCGCCGCCGCCCTCGGTTTCCCCGTCACCGGCTACCTGGTGGCGCGCGACGCCATCGTCAGCATGGCGCCGCTCGATCCGGCTACTTCGCGCGATGCGCTGGCCACCTTGCTGGCGCTGTGGCGCGAAGGCATGAACCATCCGCTGCCGACGGCGTGCAAGACGGGCCTCGCGCTGGTGCAGCAGGGCGACCCGCGCGCCGTCTACGACGGCGGCTTTGAAGTCTCCGGCGAGCGCGAAGAACTGTGCCTGGCGCGCCTGTGGCCCGAGTTTTCCGCATTGGCCGCGGAAGAGGCCTGGGAAGACTGCACGCGCGAGCTGTATGGCCCGCTGGCCGACTGGCTGCAAGAACACATCACGATCGACCCTATCAGCGCGCCCGCAGACGGCGCGGGAGAAGAACCATGACGAGCCATCTGCTCAACCCCCTGGCGTTCCCGCTGCACGGCTCGCGCCTGATCGAAGCCTCGGCCGGCACGGGCAAGACCTGGACCATCGCCGCGCTGTACGTGCGGCTCGTGCTGGGGCATGGCGACGACGACAGCCGTTTTACGCGTCCCTTGCTGCCGGCCGACATCCTCGTGATGACGTTTACCCGCGCCGCCACGCGCGAATTGTCGAACCGCGTGCGCGAGCGCCTGATCGAGGCGGCCGCCTATTTTCGCCACGAATTTGGCATTGAATCCGGCGGCAGCGATCCCTTTCTCGACGCCTTGCTCGAGTCCTATCCGGACGAGAGCGAACGGCAAAAGGCCGCGCATCGGCTGATGCTGGCCGCCGAGACGATGGATGAAGCGGCCATTTTCACCATCGACGCCTGGTGCCAGCGCATGCTGCGCGAGCACGCGTTCGACAGCGGCAGCCTGTTCGACGAAGAACTGGTCAGCGACGAGCAAGCCCTGTTCGAGGATGCTGCCCACGATTACTGGCGCCAGCAAGTCTATCCCTTGCCGCCGCAGGCGCTCGACGTGCTGCTGGCCTGCTGGCCCGACGTGGGGGCGCTGAAGAAGGGCGCGCGCGAGCTGGCGCGCCGCGCGGACATCATGGGCATGGCGGACGAGGAACCGTTGTCCGCGCTGATCGCGCGCGAACAGCGGGCGCTGGCCGCGCAGCTGGCTACCCTGAAGGCGGGATGGGTCGAGCGCGTGGACCAGATGGCCGCCTGGATCAACGACCACCGCGCCGCCAATCCCAAGTGTTTTAACGGCGTCAAGATGAAGCCGGAGAACCTGGCGAAGTGGTTCGATGGCTTGCGCCGCTGGGCGCAAGACCCGCTGCTGCTGCAGCCGGCCATCACGGCCAAGGCGTGGGAGAGATTAACGCCGTTCGGCATCGAGGATGCGTTTGCCAAGAGTTTCACGGCCCAGGTGCCCGAATGCTTCGAGCATACGGAAGGGCTGGGGACCGCCCTGGCGGGCCTCACGCCGCTGGCGCACAAGCTGCACCTGCATGCGGCGGCGGCCATCGCGCGGCGCATGGACCAGTTAAAACGCCAGTCGCGCCAGTTCGGCTTTGCCGACATGCTGCAGCGCCTGCACGACGCGCTGGCCGGCGAGAATGGCACGGCCCTGCGCCAGCGCATCATCGACCAGTATCCGCTGGCCATGGTCGACGAATTCCAGGATACGGCGCCCGCCCAGTACCAGATTTTCAATCTGCTGTACCGCATCGCCGACAACGACCCGGCCCTGGGCCTGTTCCTGATCGGCGACCCGAAACAGTCGATCTACGGCTTTCGCGGCGCCGACATCCAGAGCTACCTGGCGGCGCGGCGCGCGACGACGGGACGCCATTACCAGCTGGGCACCAACTACCGTTCGACGGCGCCGCTGGTCGCTGCCGTCAACCAGCTGTTCCTGCATGCCGAACGCGCCGAAGTGCCGCTTGGCGCCTTCCGCTACCGGAAAAATGGCGAGAACCCGCTGCCGTTTGAAGCCGTCGATGCCAAGGGCCGCGCCGAATACCTGGTGAACGCCAGCGGCCCGCTGCCAGCGCTGCTGGCCGCCTGCGCCAGCGATGAAGGGCTGCGCGGCGACAGCTACCGCGAGTATTTCGCGCAGCACTGCGCCGAACATATCGTCGCCATGCTGGGCGACCCGCAGGCGGGCTTCGATGGCCCCGACGGTTTTACGCGCTTGCAGCCGGCCGACGTCGCCATCCTCGTGCGCGACCGCAAGGAAGCGGCGGATATCCGCCGCGCGCTGGCGCGCCGCCGGGTCGCCAGCGTGTACCTGTCCGACAAGGATTCCGTCGTCGACAGCGAGGAAGCGCAAGACGTGCTGCGCTGGCTGGCGGCGCTGGCCAATCCCCTCGACGGGGGACTGGCGCGCGCCGCGTTTGCCACGCGCACCATCGGCCTGTCGCTGGGCGAGCTGGCGCGCCTGTCCAGCGATGAACTGGAATGGGAACGCCGCGTCGAACAACTGAAGGCCCTGCACCTGATCTGGCAGCGCCAGGGCGTGCTGGCCATGCTGCGCCGCTTCATCCACGAGCTGCAATTGCCCGCCATGCTGCTGCAGCAGACGGGCGGCGAGCGGCGGCTGACGAATCTGCTGCACCTGGCCGAACTGCTGCAATCGGCCAGCCGCCAGCTTGATGGTGAGCAGGCGCTGATACGCTGGCTGGCCGAGCAGATCGCCGGCGAAGGCGAGGGCGGCGACGAGCGCGTGCTGCGCCTGGAAAGCGATGCGGAGCTGGTCAAGGTCATCACCGTGCACAAATCCAAGGGACTCGAATACCCGCTGGTCTATTTACCGTTTGCCGTCACGGCGCGCAAGGTGGATAAACGCAACCGCAGCTTCTTCGATTATGCGGGCGAGGATGGCGAACGCCGCCTCGACCTGTCCTTGTCCGACGAAGCCATGGCGGCGGTCGAAGAGGCGCGCATCGAGGAAGACTTGCGCCTGCTGTACGTGGCGCTGACGCGCGCGCGCCACTTCCTGTGGCTGGGCGTGGCCGCCCAGGCGGCGCGCAAGGCGGGCGAGAATACCTTGCACGAATCGGCGCTCGGCTACCTGCTGACGGGCGGCGACAAGCTGCCGGCGGAGCAATTGCTGTTGCGCTGGCAGCAGGTGGCGGGTGACTGCGACGCCATCTACGTGGCTTCTTTGGCGCAGCCCGATGCCTGCACGGTGCTGGACCGGGTCGAGCGGCGCCCCGAGCTGCGTCCCGCGCCCGTGTTCGCGGGCGAGTTCGAGCGCGACTGGTCGGTGGGCAGCTTTACGTCGCTGACGCGCCAGATCGGTGCTGTAGCGGCCGCACACGTGCCGCAACGGGCGCTGGAGGAAACCCTGCTGGAAGATGGCACGGCTGTCGCCGTGACTTCGCCGATGCACATGGGCGACGCGCCATGGCACCGCTTCCCGCGCGGCTCCGTGCCCGGCAATTTCCTGCACGAGCAGCTCGAGTGGATGGGCAGCGAAGGTTTTGACAGCGTCCACGACGAGCACTTCAATACCCGTCTGGCCGCGCGCTGCGAGCGGGCCGGCTGGGGGCACCGCCAGGAAGACGCCATCGCCTGGCTCAGGGAAATCGCCCTCACGCCGTTGCCGCTGCTCGATGCGTCGCTGTCGCAGCTCGATAGCACCCTGTCCGAGATGGAGTTCTGGTTCCCCAGCGAGCATTTGTCCACGGGGGCGCTCGATCAGCTGTGCACGCGCTTGCTGCTCGATGGCGCGCCGCGTCCCGTGCTGCCGCGGCGCCAGCTGCACGGCATGCTGAAAGGCTTTGCCGACCTGGTCATCGAACAGGATGGCCGCTACTGGGTGCTCGACTACAAGTCGAATGCGCTGGGCGTCAACGACGGTGCCTACCACACGCAGGCGCTGGCAGCCGGCATGGCGCAGCACCGCTACGATATTCAGGGCGCCATCTACATGCTGGCCCTGCACCGCCTGCTGAAAAGCCGGCTCGGTGATGCCTACGATGCGGCTGAGCACTTGGGCGGCGCTATCTTCCTGTTCTTGCGCGGCATAGCGAATGCGGATACACATGGCTGCTACTGGCTGGCGCCGCAGCTGGAATTGCTGGACGGCCTCGATCAACTGTTAGAAGAAACGGAACACCATGCAGCATGACGCACAGATGAACGCTTTGTTTGCCCATGTCGACGGCGTCGCCGAGGATGGCCATCTGCGCCGCCTGAGCGCCGCCTTTGCCCGCTTCATCGCCAGCCTGGACGAGAATGCGCCGGATGCGCCGGCCGTGGCCGTGGCGTGCGTGGTGCTGTCCGAGCTGGAAGGGCGGGGGCACAGCTGTTTGATGCTGTTTGAGCTGGCCAGCGAACCGTCGCAGTTGCTGGGCTGGAGCGAGGAGCTGTGGCATGCCGTACTGGCCGTCTCCGGTCCGCTGCCGGACAGCGTCGATGGCTGGCGCGCACTGCTGGCCGGTGCACCGCAAGTGTGGCAGGTCGGTGCGGCCGATGTGCGCCAGCCGCTGGTGCTCGATGGCGACCGTTTGTATCTGCGCCGCTACTGGCGCGACGAAAGCCTGGTGGGCGAGAAAATAGCCCTCCGCGCACAGGATTTGACTGATCCCCCGCTGGCGCAGGTGCGGCAATGGCTCGACATCCTGTTCGACCAGCCCGCGCAGGATGGTGGCCCGGACTGGCAAAAAGTGGCGTGCGCGATCGCCCTGCGCGGCAAGGTGGCCATCATCACGGGCGGGCCGGGGACAGGCAAGACGTACACGGTGGCGAGCCTTTTGACCCTGCTGTTTGCCGTCTCGCCGCAGCCGGAGCAGCTGCGCATCGCACTGGCCGCGCCCACGGGCAAGGCGGCCGCTCGCCTGAAACAGTCGATCGACAAGGCGCTGGAAGGCTTGGCGGCGAAGGCGGGCGATGCCTTGCCCCTGCAGGAACTGGCGCGGCGCATGGGGGCGGCCCGCACCCTGCATAGTTTGCTGGGGGCGCGGCCCGAGACGCGCGCCTTTGCCCACCACGCGGGCAACCCGCTCGACGTCGACGTGCTGATCGTTGATGAAGCGTCGATGGTTCACCTGGAGATGATGGCCAGCGTGCTCGATGCCTTGCCGTCCACGGCGATCCTGATACTGCTCGGCGACAAGGACCAACTGGCGTCCGTGGAAGCGGGCGCCGTGCTGGGCGACTTGTGCCACGACGCGCAGGCGGGCGGCTACACGGACGCCACCATCGCGTATGCGCAGGCGGCCAGCGGCGTGGCCATACCCGCTGATTTTGCCGGTGCGGCCGGCGCGCTGGCGCAGCAGACGGTGATGCTGCGCCACAGCCACCGCTTCAGCGGTCCGATCGGCGAACTGGCGCTGGCCGTGAATGGCGGCAGGCCCGATCTGGCCAAAGCGTGCTTCGCCGGCGACAGCGGCGGCCAGCTGGCGTGGAGCGTGCCGGCGCAGCAGGAAGATGTGCTGCGCCTGGCCTTGCGTGGACGCGCCGACGCGCCGGGCGGCTACCAGCCTTACCTGGCGCTGGTGAATGCGGGCGGCGAAGGCTACGCGCAGCATGACGACTGGGTGCGCGCCGTGCTGCACAGTTTTGAATCGTTCCGCATCCTGTGCGCCGTGCGCGAAGGCGAGTGGGGCGTGGCGGGCTTGAACACGGCCATCGAACTGCGGCTGGAAAAGGATGGCTTGATACGCCGCAGCGAATGGTATGTGGGCCGTCCCGTGATGGTCACGCGCAACGACTACGGCACGGGCGTGTTCAATGGCGATATCGGCTTGACCTTGCGCGATCCTGCGCGGCCCGGCTCCCTGCGCGTGTATTTTTTGGAGGGCGAGAATGTGCGCAGCGTGCTGGCCACGCGCCTGCGCCACGTGGAGACGGCGTTCGCCATGACGGTGCACAAATCGCAGGGCTCGGAATTTCGCCATACGGTGCTGGTGCTGCCGCAGGAAGGCGGCGCCATGCTGGCGCGTGAACTGGTCTACACGGGCATCACGCGCGCGCGCGACTTCTTTACCCTCGTCTCGCCCACGCAGGCCGTGCTGTTCGACGCGATCCTGCGCCGCACGCAGCGGGCCAGCGGCTTGAGGGGGCTGATCCGCTGATAGGTTGACAGGGTTCGATAGGTTTCTGCACGGAAATATATGTGTTGTATTCCGAATATTGATGAAAATTGTTCCGATTTTTGTGTGAAAATGCTTCCGTAGAGAAAGCGGTGCAACAGCACTGTTTCACGCCATTAAAATCGAAACGAGGAGTCCATCATGTTGTCTTCCCTTCGCACGCGGCTGGTGCTCATTTGCGTGGCCATTGTCGTACTGTCCATGCTGGCCTTGTCGGTTGCCAATTACGTGACGACGCGCAGCAGCATGCTGGCGTCGTCGGATCAGCAGATGCAGCAATTGCTGCAAAGCCAGTCGGCCGTGCTGGCGCAATGGGTCGATGGCAAGAAAAAGGTCATGGCATCCGTTGTCATGTCCGCCGAGACGCCCGATCCGCTGCGCGCCTTCCAGATCGCGGAAAAGGCCGGCGATTTTGCGGAAGTGTTCATCGGCTATGCGGACAAGCGTTCCGTGTTTACCCATCCGGGGCGCCCGGCCGATTTCGATCCCACGGCGCGCGCCTGGTACACGGACACCGTCAAGGCGGGCGTGCCGATGCTGACGCCGCCGTATGTGGACGCGGCCAGCCACAAGCTGGTGGTGTCGTTTACGGCGCCTGTCGGCCCGAAAGAGGCGCTGCTGGGCGTGGCGGGCGCGGACGTGCTGCTCGATACGGTGATCGCCAACGTGGTGGCGATCAAGCCGACCCCGCACAGCTTTGCCTTCCTCGTCGACCGGAGCGGCACCATCATCGCCCATGCGAACAAGGACCTGAGCCTGCAGCCGGTGGCGAAACTCGATGCGGCGCTGTCGGCCGCGCAGGTCAACCGGCTGGAAAGCACGCGCACGAGCGAGGCCGTGCGCCTCAATGAGCGCGACGGCATGCTGTACGTCACGCGCGTGGCGGGTACCGACTGGCTGCTGGCCGTGGTGCTCGACCAGCAGGAAGCCATGCAAGCGTTGCAGACGATGCTGACGACAGCCACCGTCACTGCCGCGCTGCTGACGGGGCTGGCGGCGCTGCTGCTGTCGCTGCTGGTCTTCAAAATGCTCAAGCGCCTGGAACTGGTGCGCGATGCGCTCGACGACATCGCATCGGGCGAAGGCGATTTGACGCGCCGCCTCGACGCTTCCGGCGTGGATGAACTGGCGCAGATCGCCGGCGCCTTCAACCGCTTCATCGACAAGATCGCCGCCGTTCTCGTGAAAATCCGCACGGCCAGCGAATCGGTGAAAGTGTCATCGTCGGAAATCGCCGCCGGCAACCAGGACCTGTCGTCGCGCACGGAACAGCAAGCCAGTTCGCTGGAAGAAACGGCCGCCTCGATGGAGGAGCTGACCAGCACCGTGAAACAGAATGCGGACAATGCGCGCCAGGCCAACCAGATGGCGCAATCGGCGTCCGGCGTGGCCAGCAAGGGCGGACAAGTGGTGGCGCAGGTGGTCGATACCATGGCCTCGATCAACGATTCGTCGAAGAAGATCGTCGACATCATCAGCGTCATCGACGGCATCGCCTTCCAGACGAATATCCTCGCGCTCAATGCGGCCGTGGAGGCGGCGCGCGCGGGAGAGCAGGGGCGGGGCTTTGCCGTGGTGGCGACGGAGGTGCGCAGCCTGGCGCAACGCTCCGCCGGCGCGGCGAAGGAAATCAAGCTGCTGATCGACGATTCGGTGGGCAAGGTCGATTCGGGCGCGCGCCTCGTCGACGAGGCTGGCGCGACGATGCAGGAAATCGTCGATAGCGTGCGCCGCGTAACGGACATCATGGGCGAGATCACGGCCGCCAGCGCCGAGCAGAGTTCGGGCATCGAGCAGGTGAACCAGGCCATCGCGCAGATGGACCAGGTGACGCAGCAGAATGCGGCCCTGGTGGAAGAGGCGGCGGCTGCGGCGGAAAGCCTGCAAGACCAGGCCAGCACGCTGGCGCAGGTGGTCGGCGTGTTCAAGCTCGATGAGGGGCAGGCACCGCCGCCGCCGCAGCAGCACCCCGTTCGGCCCGTGGTGCGCGCCGCGATGGCGCCGCGCCTCGCCAGCACTCCGGCAAGGACGGCGGCCGTCAAGCCGGAGCGCAGCGAGGAGTGGGAGACTTTTTAAACGCTCAAGCGCGCCGTGGCGCCAGGGTCGGCGCCATCTGCCTGGCCACCTCGAAAAAGGCGTTGGTGGCGGGCGTATTCTGGCGCCGGTCGCGCACGGCCAGGCCCACCTTGCGGCTGACGGGCGGATTGAGCGGCAGGGCGACCAGTTCCGGATACTGCTCCCGCAGCCGCTGCGGCAGGGCCAGTTCGGCCACGATAGACAGGCCGTCGCCGCGGCTGACCATGTCGAGGATGGTGATCACCTGGCTGATGCGGTAGGGCACGTTCGGCTGCAAGCCCGCGTTGGCGAACAGCGGTTCGATCAGGCAGGCGCATCCCGCCTCGGACATGATGAACGGCCCTTCGCACAATTGGGCCAGGGTGATGGCGGTTTCGCTGGCCAGCGCATGGCTGCGCGGCACCAGCGCCATCATCTGGTCTTCCACCAGCGGCGCCGTGTCGAAGCGCTCGTCCGGCAGCACGACGAAGCCGACATCGACCCTGCGTTCGCGTATCCACTGCACCACTTCATGGTCTGCACCCTCGTCGATGCGCAGGTCGATGCCCGGATAGCGCAGGCGGAATTGCGCCGTGATGGCCGGCAGCAGATTCAAGGAAGACGTCGGGCCGAAGGAACCGATGCGCAGGGTGCCCTGGCGCTGGCCCAGCACGTCGGCCGCTTCCTGGCGCATGGCCTCCGACAAACCGAGGATTTCGCGCGCGCGCACGAGCAGCTGGCGGCCCACGTCCGTCAGTTCGGCCGATGCCTGGTGGCGCACGATGAGGTCCACGCCCATCTCCTTTTCCAGCGCCTTCAAGGCGTGCGAGACGGCCGACTGGCTGATGCCCAGCTGCGCGGCGGCGGCGGAAAAGCCGTGCAATTCGGCCACCAGGGTAAAAATTTCCAGTTGCGTGAAGGTCATGGCGTGGTTTTGTTGAGTTATGAGTATTTACTCATTATTTCATGAGTTGATATTAGTATTAATATATATGGACACCACCCGCCGCGCAAGCGGCCATACAGGATATTTCATGTCTTCTTCCGCCATACCATCAGCCGCCTTGCCTTCCGTGCAATCGCCGCTCGTCTACATCAAACTGATCTTTGTCGCCCTGTTCTGGGGCGGCACCTTCATCGCGGGGCGCGTGCTGGCGCAGCAGATGCCGCCCATGACGGCCGCCAGCGGGCGCTTCGGCGTGGCCGTGCTGTTGCTGGTCATGTTGGCCTGGAAACTGGAAGGGGGCTTGCCGCGCCTGGACCGCAAGCAGCTGGCAACGACGGCCGCGCTGGGCCTGACGGGCATCTTTTTGTACAACCTGTGCTTCCTGGCGGCCCTGTCGCGCATGCCGGCGGGGCGCACGGCCCTGTTCGTGGCCCTGAATCCCATCGTCACGGCGCTGGCCTCGGCCATGCTGTTCCGCGAACGGCTCGGTTCCTTCAAGTGGCTGGGCATCATGCTGGCGTTTTGCGGCACGGCCATCGTCATCACGCGCGGCGATCTCGCCGGCGTGCTGCACGGCACGGGCGGCGGCATCGGCATGGGCGAGGTGTTCATGTTCTGCGGCATTTCCAGCTGGGCCGCCTATACCCTGATCGGCCGGGTCGCGCTGAAGGGCTTGAGCCCGATTGCCGCCACCACGTACGCGTCGATGTGGGGCCTGGCCTTTTTGCTGGTGGGGGCGGCCGTGGAATTTCCGAGCGTGCCATGGCACAGCTTTGGCTGGCAAGTGTGGGCCGCCATCGGCTACCTGGGCGTGTTCGGCACGGTGATCGGCTTTGTCTGGTATTACGAGGGCGTGAAGGCGCTGGGCCCGTCGCGCACGGCCGTCTTCAACAACCTCGTGCCCGTGTTCGGCATCGTGCTGGCGGCGGCGTTGCTGGGCGAGCCCGTGCTCGTCTCGATGCTGGTGGGCGGCGCGGTGACGATTGCCGGTGTGGTGATGACCAACCGGCAAGCGAAGTAATTAGCGGGCGCGGCGGCGTTTACTTGGTTTCGCCGGCGCTTTTTTGTGCCGGCTGACCGAGGCGCGCATCACTTTCGGCTCTTCGATGCCGTTCTCGGCCGCCAGCATGCGGCGGATGTTGACGGCGTCCATGGCGCGCACGGAATTGGCGCGCGCGTTGAGCAGGATCATGGTGGCGAACTTGCCGGCCGACTTGATGCGCATGATCAGGCAACGGCCCGCTTCATTCGTGTAGCCCGTTTTCGACAGGCCGATATCCCAGCCCTTGGCACCCACCAGGCGGTTCGTGTTGTGGTACTCCACGTCGCGGCCCTTGATCTGGATCACGTCCTTCGAATCCGTCGTGATGCGGCTGATTTCCGGGTAGCGCGAGGCGGCCACGGCCATCTTGACGAGGTCTGCTGCCGTCGACTGGTTGTTTGGCGACAAGCCCGTTGGCTCTTCGATCACGGTCTGGCGCATGCCCAGGGCCTTGATCTTGGCGTTGACGGCCACGGCAAATGCGGTGGGGCCGCCGGGGAAAGTGCGCGCCAGCGAGGCGGCGGCGCGGTTGTCGGACGACATCAGCGCCAGTTGCAGCACGTCGTGACGGCTCAGTGTGGCGCCCACGGGCACGCGCGAGGTGCTGTGCTTCAAGGTGTCGACATCCTCGCGGTCGATGCTGATCTCTTCCTGCATATTCGCCTTGGAGTCGAGCACGACCATGGCCGTCATGAGTTTGGTCAGCGAGGCGATGGGCACCACCACGTTGGAATTTTTTTCAAGCAAGACTTTGCCTGTGCCGTCTTCGACCACCAGTATCGACTGGGAACCGAAGGGCACGGCGATGGCCGCTGTCGAAAGCGTCATCAGCACCGCGGCGAACATTTTTTTGAGCATGGGATTGTATGTGGGAAAGCAGTTTTGGGGCGCCATCGTGGGCGCTGCGCGCAAATCCGGAAACGGGCCGCGCGGGGACGCGGCGTGTATCTCGGAGGCAATATTTACCAAGCTTAAACAATACCATTAAAGATCAAGCGATGTCTACGGTACAGGCCCGCGACAAGCGGTGTTGCGGCCAATTTGGCAAATAAATGGGGCTAATCTTGCCGTAGTGAAAATTGTTACGCAATTATTGATTTCGCCTTGGAAACTTCGTATTATTTCAGCAATATTGGCAGCGAGGGTCTGGCAGGCGCCATGTACCTCGTCGTTGATGCCTGTCCCTTCGTGCTTCGTCGCCCCGCGCTATGCCCTGCCACGGTGGCGCCGTAGACTGCGTTCATGCCTGAATCACAGACCAAGGGGAGCGCATCGTGTTAAAAAAATATACGGATTGGTACCGCAGCATCGACGAAGAATCGCTGCTGGTGCTGAAACATCCCGAGATGGCTGACCAGATCCAGGGAAGAGTGCGCCGCTACGTCGCCATGAAGCTGGTCAAGCTGACGCCGATCGAGCGTCAGCAATTGCACGATTTCCTGCTCAAGTACCGCGGCGCCGGTTTTTACATCGCCGTGTTCAAGCTGATGCTGCTGTTCAGCGCCATCGGCGTCGCCCTGCACCTGCTGTTGCCGGCACGGTTCGAATTGCTCAAGGCCTTGGTCTTCAGCAACGGCTTGGGTTTTGCGCTGGCGTGGGGCCTGGTGGGCGTCTGGTTCAATTACCGCAGTTCCGTGCGCTACAAGTTCAAGAAGCTTTTGTTGATCGTGTCGACCTGCGCGGCAGGGGTAGCGGCCGGCGTGCTGCTGGCCGGCTTGAGCGATACGGGTTCCATGGAAATGGCCTTCGAGCGCTTGCTGCGCGTGGGCGGCATTGCCTTGCTGGTGGCCGGGTTGTTTTATATGGTGCCGCTGGCGGTCGTGAGCACCTGGCGCAACCGCCAGTATGAAGCGCTGGCCCTGCAGCTGCAGCAGGATGCCGAGCGCGACCGCCTGGCGCGCGAACTGAGCGAATCGCAGCTGCGGCTGTTGCGCGCGCAGATCGAGCCGCATTTTCTGTTCAATACCCTGGGCGCCGTGCAGCAGCTGGCCGAGCAGGGAGCGCAAGGCGCCGGCCGGGCCGCGGCATTGACTGCCGACCTGATCGCCTTTTTGCGCGCCAGCATGGCGGAGATGCGCAGCGAGCAAGTGCCGCTGCAAAGCGAGTTCGACATGGTGGCCGCGTATTTGCGCGTGATGCAGGCGCGCATGGGCTCCCGCCTGCGCTATGCGCTGGACTTGCCGGCCGAATTTGCACACGCGACGATTCCCAGCATGATCTTGCTGACCCTGGCGGAAAATGCCATCAAGCACGGTATTGAACCGTCCTTGCGCGGCGGCGAGATCAGCCTGTCGGCGCTGCGGGTGGACGGCATGCTGCGCCTGCGCGTGCAGGACACGGGCATGGGCTTGCCGGCAAGCGCTGCGGGCAGCGCGCCGGAAGGCGGCCTGGGCCTGGAAAACGTGCGCAGCCGGCTGTCGCTGTCCGATCCGTCCGCCAGCCTGACCCTGCGCGACGGCGAAGAGGGGGGTGTGATCGCTGAAATTATGTTGCCCATCAAAATGGAAACCAGCCTGAAAGAACTTGCCGCATGAATGCCACCATCCTGATCGCCGAAGACGAGCCCCTGATGCGCGAACGCCTGCAAACGATGCTGGCGCTGGCCTGGCCCGAGGCGCGCATCGTGCTGGTGGCGGAAAACGGCAACGATGCCTGGGACGGTTTCCTCGAGCATGAGCCGGACGTGGTCTTCCTCGACATCCGCATGCCGGGCCTGTCGGGCCTGGAAGTGGCCGAGCGCATCGGCGTGCGGGCGCACGTGGTGTTTGTCACCGCGTATGACCAGTATGCCGTCGATGCCTTCGATGCGGGCGCCGTCGATTATCTGTTGAAGCCCGTGCAGGCCGAGCGCTTGCAGCGCGCGCTATCCCGGCTGCGCGACAAGCTGGGCGCGCAGCCGGCCGACATGGCCCACTTGCTGCAGTCGCTGCGCGCGGCGCTGCCGGCCGCGCCGCGCGAAAAACTGAAATGGATCAGGGCCAGCGTGGGCAAGCAGATCCGCCTGATCGATATTGACGACGTGCTGTTCTTCCAGGCCGACACCAAGTACACGCGCGTGGTGCTGGCCGGCTCGGAAGCGCTGGTGCGCACGCCGCTGAAGGATTTATTGGGCGGCCTCGATCCGGAACAGTTCTGGCAAATCCACCGCGGCACCATGGTCAACGTGAAAGCCATC
This sequence comes from Janthinobacterium sp. SUN128, assembly GCF_030587275.1. NCBI lineage: Bacteria > Pseudomonadati > Pseudomonadota > Betaproteobacteria > Burkholderiales > Oxalobacteraceae > Janthinobacterium > Janthinobacterium sp. SUN128. The sequence goes on from NZ_JAPWHY010000001.1 coordinate 907,744, forward strand.
GAGGCGGCCGAACGCATCGACGCCGAGCGCATGCAGGTGCTGCTGCGCGGCAGCACGGAAAAGCTGCCCGTCAGCCGCACGTTTACGTATTTGTTCAGAGATTGATATGATGGCAATGTTTTTAATCTGCCACTGAAATGGACATCTCATGACAATCTTGCGCCGCTGGTTCTCCGCCATCCTTCTTTCCTTGTTCGCTTGCACTGCCGCCACGGCAGCGCAGAAGGAGGAAAAGGTGGTGTATCACGTCAATGACGCCAGCAATGCCACGGCTGCGCTGAAAAATATCCGCAATCACCTGGACGCCAGTCCCCAAGCCACCATCGTGCTCGTCGCGCATGGTCCCGGCATCGATTTCCTGCTCGATGGCGCCGTCGACAAGAATGGCACTCCGTATGACGCAGTGGTGCGCGAGCTGACCAAGCGCGGCGTGAGTTTCCGTGTCTGCAATAACACCTTGCAAGGACGCAACATCGACCGCCAGCGCGTGCTGCCCGACGCCGTCATCGTGCCCTCGGGCGTGGCCGAGCTGAGCCGCTTGCAGTGGCAGGAAGGGTATGCGTATATCAAGCCCTGACGCACGCGCCGCTGCCGGATGGCAAGGGGCGCGGCGCTAGCGGGTGGGTAACCCTTATTGGATCTTGGCGATCGACACTTCCGTCGATTTCACCAGCGCGATGACTTCGCTGCCCACTTTCAAGTCCAGGTCCTTGATCGAGCGCGAGGTGATCACCGAGGTGACGATGCCGTGCGGCGTTTCCACGTCCACTTCCGAGACCACGGGCCCAAAGATGATTTCCTTGATCTTGCCGCGAAACTGGTTGCGTACATTCACTTCCGAGATAGCCATGATATTTCCTTTGAGCCTGTAATACGCCATGCGGCGCGACAAGGCCAGAGTACGGCGCGCGCACGCTTTTGACCACGAATCGATGCGCATATCGATATGCGCAAAGTGTGCGCCAGCGCTGCTGCAAGCATATTATTCGCCTATACTGGAGCATCTACCGGAGGTGTGCCATGCGTCCATTCCTGCTATCGCTCTTGCTGTTGCCCCTGCTGTTGTCCACCTCGGCCGTGCTGGCGCAACCCATTGCCGCCCTGCAACCGATGGCTTTCCTGGCCGGGCATTGCTGGAAGGGCGAGTTCCCTGGCGGGAAGCAAACGGATGAGCACTGTTTCCAGTGGCTGTATGGCGGCCAGATGCTGCGCGACGTGCACACGGTGCGCAGCCCCGGCAAGCCCGACTACGTGGGCGAAACCACGTATTACCACGATCCCGCCGCAGGCAAGGTAGCCTTCCTGTATGTGGAGAATAGCGGCGGCCATAGCCGCGGCACGATGCTGCCGGCGGACGGCGGCCTCGACTTTCCCGCCACGCAATACGTGGGCGCGAATGGCAAGACGCTGACCTATCGCGTGCGCTGGACGCCGTCGGGCGATGGCTATGAGGCGGCCAGCGAGATGTTGGTGGACGGGCGCTGGGCGCCGCAATTCAAGCTGCTGCTGAAGAAGCAGTGATGTGTGGAGGATAAAAAAACCGGGACATGTCCCGGTTTTTTTTGATGCGGCGAAGATTACTTCTGATAAATCTTGTCGAACTCGCCACCATCGTCAAAGTGTTTCTTTTGTGCCTGTTTCCAGCCGCCAAAGACGTCGTCGATGGTGAACAGGGTGATCGGCTTGAAGCTGGCCGCGTATTTCTTGGCGACGGCCGCCGAACGGGGGCGCAGGTAGTGCTTGGCAACCAGTTCCTGGCCTGGTTCCGAGTACAGGTATTGCAGGTAGGCCGTGGCTTCCTTGCGGATGCCGCGGCGGTCGACGACCTTGTCGACGACGGCCACTGGCGACTCGGCCAGGATGGAAATGCTTGGATATACCACTTCGAAGTTGTCGCCGAATTCGGCGCGCACCAGTTGCACTTCATTTTCAAACGTGACCAGCACATCGCCGATTTCGCGCTGCGTGAAGGTGGTGGTGGCGCCGCGGCCGCCGCCGTCCAGCACGGGCACGTTCTTGAACAGTTTGGTGACGAGGTCGCGCGCCTGCGCTTCGCTGCCGCCTTTTTTCACGGCATAGCCCCAGGCCGCCAGGTAGGTGTAGCGGCCATTGCCCGAGGTTTTCGGATTCGGCACGATGACCTTGATGCCGGGCTTGGCCAGGTCGTCCCAATCCTTGATGTGTTTCGGGTTGCCTTTGCGCACCAGGTACACCATGGTCGAGTAAAACGGCGCCGCATTGTTCGGAAATTTCTTGGCCCAGTCAGCCACCACGAGGCCGCGGTCGACGAGGATGTCGATGTCATTGGCCTGGTTCATGGTCACGACGGATGCTTCCAGGCCATCGGCGACGGAGCGCGCCTGCTTGCTGGAGCCGCCGTGCGATTGCTTGATGGTGATGGTTTCGCCCGTTTTGGCTTTCCAATCAGCAATAAATGCGGGATTCACGTCCTTGAACAATTCGCGCATCACGTCGTAGGACGCGTTCAGCAAGACCACCGGTTCGGCGGCGCTGGCGGCCATCGGCAGGCTCATGGCGGCGGCGGAAGCGGCCAGGGCGCTGGCCAGGAACCAGCGGCGCGAGCGTTGTGTGAGCGTTGCTGCGGCAGTCGTTACGGCGTTGGAATGGGTCATGTTGAACTCTTGTTGTGAGAATAGATAGACATAGTCTAAAATTCCGGCCGGAAAAGAAACGAATTTTTCGTAATATGCTTAGACTTGATTCCCGTTTGCGCTAAAAAACATATATCGATTTCTGGAAACATTCGTGGGCAAGATGCGCATCAGCACTTAGTCTGCAGGCATAGCGCCATAGGCAAAACCGGCCCGTGGCGTGCGGCAAAAAACCCGAAAGCGCCGCTTGGTGTATAGTCGAATCGCACGATACAGGGGGAAAACCGTCTGCATCGGCAACTGGAATATTTTGTGAGCGTACATGAGTCTTGAAATTCGTATTGCAACATCGACCGACGCTTTCGAGGCGTGCAACGTATTACGACGCTCCATCGTCGAATGCTGCAGCCTCGATCACCGGGACGATCCGGCCATCCTGGAAGCCTGGCTGGGCAATAAAACACCGCAGATGGTGGCGTGCTGGTTTGCGTCGCCGACTAATTTTTCGCTGGTCGCAGTCGAGGCGGGCGCCGTTGTCGGCGTCGGCTTGCTGACGCGCGCCGGCAAGCTTGCCCTGTGCTACCTGCTGCCCGAGGCGCAAGGCCGCGGCGCTGGCAAGGCGCTGGTGGAGCAGCTGGAAGCGCAGGCGCGCGAGTGGGGCATCAAGGCCTTGCAACTGCACAGCACGGCCAGCAGCCAGGCCTTTTTCGTCAAGCAGGGTTATGTCGAGGCGGGCAATGTGCGTTCGCCATATGGCGTGGAAACGATTTTTTGCTGGAAACAGATTGATCCCACGGGCATCGCTAGCGGCGATCCCAAGCGCAAGCGCTTTTGCAACTGCAATTCGGCCTGACGCCCCGTCAGTCCCTCAGCCCGCCCATCCGGCGGCGGGCCATTTCTTCCCGTTCAATAATTCCCTCAGTAACTGATCTGGATATACACGCCTTGTGGCGCGGCATCATCCGCCGGCAGCAAGGTGCCGCCCGTAAACAGTTTCAGTTCGCCGGGAGCGAACGCCAGCCAATCCTCGTTTTGCGTCAGCGGATGCGTGGCGATGACGGCGATCCTGTCGTCCAGGTGGTTGTGCTGGCGAAAGTCGATGCTGCGCTCGCAGTCGATCAGTTGCGCCACGGAAAACGGGTATTCGCGTATCACATAGTGCAAGTGCGTGGAACAGTGGGCAAACAGCAGTTCGCCGTCCGACAGGATGAAATTGAAGGTGCCGTGCGCCGCAATGTCCTTGGCGACCTCGGCGATGGCGGCGCGCAAGTCGGCGCGCGTGGGTTCACCGAGGGGAAACTGCGTGCGCAAGGTGGCTAGCAGGTGGCAGAAGGCTTGTTCGCTGTCCGTGTCGCCGCTGGCGCGGTAGTGCGCATTGGCGGGCGCACGCCACGTTTTCAAGTCCCCATTGTGGGCGAAGGACCAGGTCTTGCCCCACAGGTCGCGGGCGAACGGGTGGGTATTTTCCTGGGCGATGCGGCCTTGCGTGGCCTTGCGGATGTGCGCGACGATGTTTTTCGCCTTCACGGGATGCTGCTGCACCTGGGCCGCCAGCGGCGAATCGATGGCCGCCAGGTGATCCGTCAGCAGGGTGCAGCCGCTGCTGGAATGATAGGCGATGCCCCAGCCGTCGCGGTGCTCGTCCGTGCGTCCGCCCCGTTCGGCAAAGCCGGCAAAGGAAAATCCCAGCGCCGCAGGCTTGCTGCTGTTCATTGCGAGTAACTGGCACATGGCGGCCCTTCCTGATGGTATCGGTACATGCCCACAGTAAAGGCTGGACCAGGGGGCGGGAAGGAATGTTTCTGACTATCGTTATGCGCTGTCCGTTGTTGCGTCCATATTTGCTGGGTGCATATCAAATGGCGAAACCATTCGTTCTCCTTTGGTTTGCGCTGCCTTACTCTGCACACTTTGGCGCCGTCTTCCCCATGAGGGCAGCTGGCGCAGCCTTACGAAGGAGCACGTATGCCATTTCCTGTCCTGAAAAATTACCTGGCCCGCCTGTCGCATCAAACCCAGGCCGGCACCAGCGTCTGGCTCGACGGGGAGGGTCGGGCGCTGGGGCGCTTTTTCAATTGCACCATGACCAGCGCCTTCCAGCCGCTGCGCGAACTGGAAAGCGGCAAGCTGGTGGCGTTCGAAGGATTGGCGCGCAGCGTGTCGAAGGCGGACGAGGGCTTGTCGCTGTGGCGCTTGCTCGATCACGCGGCCAGCGACGATGAATCCGTGGAACTGGACCGGCTGTGCCGCATGCTGCACGCCATTAATTTTTTCCGGCAGGCGGAAGCGGAGCAGGCCGACCTGTACCTGAATGTGCATGACCGCCTGCTGAGCGCCGTCAGCAGCAATCACGGCCACGCTTTCCAGCGCATCCTCGACGCGCTGGGCTTGCCCATCGAGCGCATCGTGCTGCAATTGCCGACGGTCACGCCGAACCAGGGCTGGCTGCTCAACTACGTGGCCGACAATTACCGCCGCAACGGTTTCCGCCTGGCCATTAACGTGGCCAACGTGCATGAGGCAACGGGCATGCTGGAGCGCCTGCACCCGCATGCGTTCAAGCTCGATGCGGGCAACCTCAGCGACGAGCAAGCCGTCGCCAGCTTCGTCACTGTGTGCCATGCGGCGAAAATCCGCGTCCTTTTCAAGCGCCTCGACACGCCGGCCGCGCTGGCCGCGCTGCAGCGCGTCGCCGCCATCACGGGCTTGCCCATCGTGGCCCAGGGTTATCTGCTCGACAAGCCATTGACGGCGCTGGCGCAGGCGAAAGGCGCCGGCGTCTCCGTCGCGGCTGCCGCCTGACGCAAAATGCCTTGAAATGAGGGTGACACGATAGGCATTGAGGGTTTTTCTTCGCGGCACAATACGCTATAGTATTCCCATCGTTAAATTGGACTGACTATGGCATCGCGCAGAAATTTTCTACACCACGGTATGGGCCTGGCCGCGCTGGGCCTGGTTGCCACTCCTCTCATCGGCTGCGCCTCGCGCACGGCCGCTCCCGCCTCGGCTTCGGCCAGCGCCAAGCCGCGCGTGCCGCGCACGGCCGTGCCGCCGCAGCCGACGCAACTGGCCAGCATCGACCGCTCGATCACGTCGCAATCGCGCCAGGCCATCACCGAGATGGAACCGCCACCCGACATTTTCGATGCGCAGGCGCTGGACCTGGAATTCTGGCTCAAGCCCCGCACCCTGGAAGTGGTGCGCCCGGCCAGCAATGAAAAGGCCAAGCTGCTGTACTGGAAAGATGGCGAAGTCATCGATTCGGCCTACCAGGAACTGTGTCACTTGCTGCGCGACGTCAACGGCAAGAAGACGGCGCCCATCGATCCGAAACTGCTGGAAACCCTGTGGGGCACGCAAGCGTTCGTGGCCCGCTACGGCATCGAGCAGCCGCTGGAAATCTTGTCGGGCTACCGCACGGCGGAGTCGAACAGCAGGCTGCGCGAAGCGGGCGTGCCGGCCGCGCGCCAGTCGCTGCACATCTCGGGCCGCGCCGCCGACATCCGCGTGGCGAATCTGAACGCGGAAGTGCTCGGTTCGCTGGTGCGCAGCTTCAAGCAGGGCGGCGTGGGCTTCTATTACCGCAACGGCCCGCGTGGTGGCTGGATCCATGCGGACACCGGATTGCAGCGCGTCTGGAAAGGCTAAGAGTTTTTAGTCGTAATGGTAGGGTGGTTCCGGCACGCTGTCCGCGTGAGCCAGTTCCAGTTCGCGCATGCTGGCCGGACGCTCCCAGAAAATGCGCCAGCCCTGGCGCTGGCTGGCTTGCACTTCCGGGTGCGCCTGCAGGTAGCCGTCGATGAAGCGGGTAAAGTCGGAAATGTAGCCGCTGCGGCGGTAAGTTAATCGATGGCGCATGTGTACTCCCGAGTGTTGCTGTCGTTCCCCGTTTTGACCGCCCGCGCGCCCGAAAGTGCCGCACTTTCCACTTTTTCATGAAACTGTCCAGCCATAACATCGAACTGTTCCTGGCCGTCGTCGATGGCGGCTCGTTCTCGGCTGCCGCGCGCGCCTTGCGGCGGGCGCCGTCGGCCGTCAGCATGGCGATGGCCAATATCGAGGCGGAACTGGGCATCACCCTGTTCGACCGCGGCGCACGCGAAGCCGTGCCCACCCCGGCCGCGCTGGCCCTGATACCGCACGCGCGCCTGATCGCCGAGCAGTTGAAACAGTTGCACTTGCATGTACAGGAATTGTCGCAGGGACTGGAAAGCCGCATTTCGCTGGGCATCGCGGCCGAGCTTGACCATACGCCTTTCCTGGCCGCCGTGCGCGCGCTGTCGCAGCGCCATCCCTTGCTCGATATCGAGGTGCTGACGGCGCCGCAGGACGATGTGCTTGACATGCTGCACCGGGGCCGCATCAGCGCCTGCATGGCTTTCGCAGGCGGGCGCATCAATCACGAAGAACAGTTCCAGCTGGTCGGCAGCGATGCCTTGCTGGCGATTATCTCCACCCAGCATCCGCCCAGCGCGGCGGGCCAGCCCTTGTATATCGAGGAATTGGTGAACTTGCGCCAGATCATCGTGGCCAGCCGCGAACTCGACCTGGCCGATGCGCGCCCCGTGGTGGGGCTGTCCTATTGGCGCACGGACAGTTTGCCGATGGCGCTGGCGATGGTGGAAGCGGGACTGGGCTGGGGCAACTTTGCCGCCTCGGCCATCCAGCATTCTCTGGCGGCGGGGCGGGTGCGCTGCGTGGCGTTCAAGAATACGGGCAATGGCCTGGTCGTGCCCATCCACCTGGTGTGGATGAAGGACCGGCCGCTGGGCATGGCGGCGCGGTCCTTTCTTCAGTTGCTCAGCGAAGCAGCCTGAACGTCAGTGGCTTCTTCCTTCGGCTGCTGCGCCGACAGGGGCACGCCAAACAGGCCGTCGAAGAAATAGTTAAAAATGAAGCTGTAGCACGGGATGATCAGCATCAGCGCGAAATCGAGCACGAAGGCTTGCCACAGGCTGATGTTCAGCCACCAGGCGATCAGCGGGATCAGGTAGATGACCAGCGTGATCTGGAAGCCGATCGCATGCAGGATGCGGCGCCAGACCGTGCGCGTGCGCGACACCTGCCGGATTTCCCAGTATTCGAACGCGGTGTTGTAGAGCAGGTTCCAGATCACGGCGATGGTGGTGATCATGATGGCCAGCGGCCCCGTGCTGGTGGGCGATTCGCCCGAAAGCAGGGTCAGCCAGAGCGTGGAAATGGCCATGCCGATGATTTCAAAAGCGGTGACGTAGACGATTTTGCGTTTAATGCCTTGCATGTAAAGCCTGTAAAGAAGAGATGGTGCATATTTTAAGTCAGGCATGCTGATCTTTAAAGTCGATAGCTGTCAGTTTTTCTGATTGATTCGGCGTAGGAATACCATGCTTGCCCTGAACGGTGGATAATGGCGGCTGGCAGGCAACCGGTCCCGCCGCATCACCGCAGAAAAGGTCAATGAGCATGCAAGGCGCAGCAGACAGCAACATCCCCGAGGTTCCCGACACCCCCGCCAGTGCGGACGAACGTCCCCGTTTTCGCCCCCGTCCGTGGGAGCACCTGGAAACGCCATACGACGTGGAAGTGTGGATCGAAGAACATAACCGCAGCATGCAGGACAATATTCGCGCCACGGAAACGGGCGTGGGCATCTGCTTTACCCTGGCCGAAGGCGGCGATATCTATATGCAGACCAGCGCCGACGGCGCCGTCGTGCTCGACGTGACGCCGGACGCGGCCTGGGTGTCTCCCCTGATCAGCGCGGCCACGGGCTGCGAGACGCCGGATTCGTCGCTATGGATCTTGCCTGATGATAAATTGATCCAGCTGATCGTGGGGCTATCGAGCCTGGTAGCGAGCACCTTGCTGGTGGTAGGCCATGATTTCGGCTTGCGCCGCAGCCGCATGGGGCGCTGAACGGCCTTGTTGCAGAAGTGGCATCCATGGCAGGCTTGGCTCGACACTGCGCGTGGCGCATGCTAGTCTTGCAACTGCACCCACCTGGTTGCCAGGGCGGCGGTGCAAAGGATAGCCATGGACATACCACCGCTCGCGGTACCTGATCCGGATTCCTCCCAGCACAGCCATGACGGCGTGTTGGGGCATGCCGCGCCCCTGCTTGACGATGGCGTCTTCAGTCCGGAACGGGTGAAGGCCGAACGCGAGCAAGCCTATTTCAACGATTTATACCTGCTGGCGCCTGTCGCCTATTTCGTGCTCGGCCTCGATGGCGCGATCGTGCAGGTCAACCTGGTGGCGGCCGAATTGTTCGGCCTGGTGCGCGAGCGCCTTGGCCACGTGCTGTTCCGTTCGTATGTGCACGAGGCGTTCCGCCACGATTTCGAGCAGTTCGTGCAGCGCGTGCTCAATAGCAGCGAGCCCGAGCGCATCCAGCTGCAGGTACGGCTGCGCCCTGGCGCGCGCGAGGCGGGCTTGCCCGTCAGCCTGCTGGGCAGCGCAGATCCGAACGGCCAGGCGCTGCGCCTGGTGCTGGAGCAGGCCGAGGGCAAGCTGGCTGCGCTCGAACGCAGCGAAGAGCGCTTCCGGCGCATCGTGCACGGCGCCGAGGAGGGCATCTGGGAAATCGATGCGCAGGCGCTGACCAGCTTTGTCAATCCGAAGATGGCGCACATGCTCGGTTGCCAGATCGAGGATATGCTGGGCCAGCCGCTGGCCGCCTTCATGGATGACGAGGGGCGCGCCATCCTGGAGCGCAACATTGCGCGGCGCCAGGATGGCATCGCCGAGCGCCACGAATTCAAGTTCCTGCGGCGTGACGGCAGCACCTTGTGGGCCACCCTGGCCACCAATCCCATCTTCGATTCCAGCGGCACCTACCTGGGCGCGCTGGCGCTCGTCAGCGACATCACGGCCCAGCGCGCCGCGTCCGAGCGCATCTGGCGGCAAGCCAATTTCGATCCCTTGACGGGCTTGCCGAACCGCCACATGTTCCTCGACCGCTTGCAGCACGAGGCGCGCCACGCCAGCCGCGAAGGCGGTTGCCTGGCCCTGCTGTTCATCGACCTCGACCATTTCAAGCAGGTGAATGACCGTCTCGGCCACGAGAAGGGCGACATGCTGCTGCGCCAGGCGGCGCTGCGCATCAGCGAGCGCGTGCGCGCCACCGACACGGTGGCGCGCCTGGGCGGCGACGAGTTCACCGTCATCCTGGCCGGCGTGGGGCACCTGGGCGGCATCGAACGCGTGCTGCAGGAACTGACGACGGCGCTGGCCCTGCCTTTCGTGCTCGACGGCGACACGGCGCAAGTGTCGGCCAGCGTGGGCGTGGCGCTGTATCCGGCCGACGCCGAGGCAACGGAAACCTTGCTGCGGCACGCCGACCAGGCCATGTATGCCGCCAAGAGCGCGGGGCGCAACGGCTACAGCTATTTCACGCCGGCCTTGCAGCAGGCGGCCGACCTGCGCCGCACCACGGTGCGCGAGATGCGCCTGGCGCTGGCGCAGGAGCAGTTCGAAGTGCATTACCAGCCCATCATCCGCCTGTGCGATGGCACGATCGAGCGGGCCGAGGCGCTGCTGCGCTGGCGCCATCCGCTGCGCGGCTTGCTCGTGCCCGCCGATTTCATCGCCTTTGCCGAGGCAAACGGCTTGATCATCGATATCGGCGAATGGGTGTTTCAGCAGGTCGTGCGTCAGGCGCGCCAGTGGCAGGGCGAGCATGGCGCCCCGTTCCCGATCTGTATCAACAAGTCGCCCGTGGAATTCCGCTGCGACGCCGCGTTGTACCAGGACTGGGGCAATGCCCTGGCGCGGGCGGGCCTGGCGCCGGGCGCCATCGTCATCGAAACAACGGAAGCCGTGCTGCTCGACAAGGCGCGCCAGGTGGGCGACCGCCTGCGCCAGTTCCGCGCCATGGGCCTGGCGCTGGCGCTCGACGATTTCGGCAGCGGCCAGGTATCGCTCGGATGCATCAAGAAGGCCGATATCGACTTTCTCAAGATCGACCGTTCGCTGGTCGGCGAACTGGGACGCGACGATGCCGGGCTGGGCCTGTGCGAGGCGATCATTGCACTGGCGCAGCGACTGGGAGTGAAAGTCGTGGCCGAAGGCGTGGAGACGGCGTCGCAGCGCGATTTGCTGCGCGCCGCCGGCTGCGACTATGCGCAAGGATATTTCTTTTCCCGCGCGCTGCTGGCAGGGCAGATGGATGGCCTGCTGGCGGCTCAGCCGGCGGCTTGAAGCGTCGCTTGCGCCTGCCCATCGTCCTGCATCAGCTGTTCCACGGCGGCCAGGGTCTCGGCGGCGCTGACCGTGGCCAGGGTCAGGCCGGGCGCCAGGATCACGCGGTAATGGCGGCTGGCCGGATAGAACCAGCGGTAGTTGTCGGTGCGAATGTAGTAGCCGACGATCTTCCTGTCATACGCCGAGGCGATGTGGATCACCGAGGTGTCGGGCGACAACACCAGTTCGCAGCGGCGGATCAGGGCCGCCAGCTCAAGGATGTGGCCGGTGGGCGGCGCGGCCATCACGTTGGCATGGCCGGCGCCGCGCACGATCTCGGCGGCGCGCGCCTCGGTGCCCGGCGCGGCGATCACCAGCAGCGCATGGCGCGGGTAGCGCGCCGCCAGGGCCGCGCAGCAGCGCTGGGCATCGGCCACGCTGACCGTGCGTTGCGCATTGCTGCCCTGGAAATTCAGGCAAAACAGGCCTTCATGCGTGCGCAGCAGGGTATCGCAGGCGGCGTCGACACGTGCCGCGTGCGCATCGACGCCGAACAGTTCATAGCGCATATCGATGTCGCGCAGCTCAAATTGCCCGAACGTGGCGAAATAGCTGTGCAGGATGTGGCGGCTGCGGTCGCAGGGCACCGTATGGTCGAACATGCCCAGATTCGCCGTCGAAGTGCCATACTTGGGAATGGCAAAGCCCGTCAAATAGCGCGCACCCAGCCATTTGATGCGCAGCAGCAAGGGAATCGAAAAGCGGTTGTAGGGGTTGAAGATGACGTCATAGCGGCGTCGGCGCAGCTCGGCGATGGTGGTGCGCAAGTCGCGCAGCAGCGGCTGCTTGTCCCAGATGAGGATTTCGCCGACATGCGGATTATCGGCGAGCACCGCCCGGTTGGCGCTGCTGGCGGCCACGTCGATCTGCCAGTGCGGATAGTTTTTCTTCAGTTCGCGCAGCAGGGCCGTGGTGACGATCATGTCGCCGATCTTGTCGTTGCGCAAAATTAATACCTTGCGCACCTTGGCGATATCGAGGGGGTGCTTGCCGGATTTGCCCAGCAGGGCGTAGCTGATCAGCCGGGCGGCGGTCTTTATCAAGGGAACTCCGGAGGTGGATGACGGGATGCGCTGGCGTATGGGACAAAGCGCCAGCGACAGCAGCATCTTACGGATTTCCACCGTCCTGAGCTAGGGGGTGTGGCCCATTATTGCCGCGTGCGCCAAGTCAGCGCACGCGGCAGGGGGTTATTCCAGGCCCAGCAGCGCGACGACGCGCTCGCGGCTGATGCCGACCAGCGCCGAGCTGATCGCCAGCAGTGATTCATAGCCGGGCTGGCTGGCTTTTTCCGTGAAGTTTTCCGCCAAGGTATCCATGCTGACGTTGACTTGCTGCACCGGTTGCGCGCGGGCGACCCGCCCCGTCGCTTGCGCCAGGGCCAGGCTGACGGAGCTGCGCGCCGCCTGCAACTGCGCCAGCGCCTGCACCACTTGCTGCAAGGTGGCGCGCAGGGCTTCCACGTCGCCGGTACTCCATTCTTCCGGGGCGATGGCGGCCGGCTCCGCATCCGTGCGCACACGGCTCATCTGGCCGGTCGGGTAGCGGATGCCGCTGCCGCGCACGGACAGGCTGTCGCGCACGCTGGCCCAGGCCGCTTCCGACGTGCTGAACACCAGTTCGCCATTCTCGCCCAGCTTGACGCCTATGCCTGACGGCATCAGTGCGCGGTCGAAGCGGGAGACGATTTCGTTCTCGCTCAGGCCAGGTTCGATATTCACCGAGCGCAAGGCCTGGCTCGCGCCGCCGACGGAAAAGGCCAGCACTTCCTGCGGGCCTTCCTGCAGGCTGGCCATGGTCAGGCCACGGATGCTGAAGTTCTGCTGTGCCGCCTGCGGGCTGGTATAGCCGAGCTGTGCATCGAGCGTGCCGCCCGAGGCGCTGGCGCGCTGGCGCCAGGTATTGCTGAACTGGCGTACTCTGGCTTCGACTTGCCCTTCGCGTCCCTGGCGCGCGGCCAGCTTGGCCGCCAGTTCGCTTTTCAGCGCTTGCAACTGGCTGCTGCTGCGTTCCAGGTAGTCCAGGGTTTGTTGTGCGTTAGAAATTTCCCCCTGCAGCTGGTGATCCCAGTTGCTCAGGCCACGCTGCAGGCTCGCCGTCGAACTCCTCGCTGCCGGCGCCTCGCTGCGCGCGCTGGCACTGCTTTTGACTGCGGCGGACGCGTCATCGACGACGCGGGCTGTGCCGGCGCCTTTGGCATTGACGCCGGAAGAGGAGGAAGTCTGAACGATTTGCATGATGGTCAGAGAAGATCAAACAGGGAAATAGTGCCAACCTTGGTGTAGGCTTTATAGGTTGCCTGCAGGGCCGTCTGGTAGCCGGTCAGTTCAATCGCCGCCGCGCCCATATCGGTCTTTTTCAGGTCCAGCAGGGCCGAATTGTTCGACAGCGACACATTGGCCAGGTTGCCGGACAGCGTGGTGAGGATGTTTTGCGCGCCGCCGAAGATGGCGATCTTGCCAGAGAGCAAATCCATGCCATCATCGGTGCCGCCCAGGCCGTCGCTGACGATGGCGCGCACTGCCGGGTCGTTGGGGTTGACGCCCGGCGTGCCGAGCGTGGTGATGACCTGGTCGATCTTGTTGAGCCACACTTCCAGGTTCTTCACGTCGACGTTGGCCGCCTGCGTCACGCCATTGCCCACTACCACGGTCTGCGTGTCGGTGTTGCCGATGTAGCTGTAGCGCGAGCCGGCGGCTGCCGTCGGGTCGTATTTGATTGCGGGCTGGTCGGTCGCTGTGCCGGAAAACATGTAGCGGCCTTCCTGGTCTTTCAGGTTGGCCGTGTACAGCACGCTGTCGCGCATGGCCGTCAGCGATTGCGTCATCGCATTCAGGTCGCCCGGCGTATTGCTGCCGTCGGCGGCCCATACCAGCAGGTCGCGCGCCTGACCCATGTCGGTGACCATGCTCGACAGGTAGTTTTCATTCTTCAGCAGGCGCACTTTCACCGTGGCGATATTGTCCTGGTACTGCGTGACCATGGCTTGCTCGCGCGTCAGGCGCGAAATGCGCACGTTGCCGATCGGATCGTCCGATGGCAGCTGGATGCGCAAGCCGGAAGACATTTGCTGGGTCAGGAAGTTGATGCGTTCCTGATTTTGCTGAAGCGAAATATTGATCAGCGATTGGTACTGGCTACTGGCGACACGCATGATCTTCTCCTTAACCCATCATTTGCAAAGTGGCGTCAAACAAGCTATTCGCCACGGAAATGACTTTCATGTTTGCTTGATACATATTCTGGAATTCGACCAGGCTCATCGCTTCTTCATCCTTGTTCACGCCGCTGGTGGACTTCCAGTCGTCGATCGCTTGCGCGCGCACCGTGTTGGCCGTCTTCAGCAAGGCCTGGTTCTGCTGGCTGTAGATGCCCAGCTTGCCGACCAGTTGCGTATCCGCGTCGCTCATCAGGACAGAACCGACCCAGCTGACGGTGATCGGTTGATTCTTGATCTCGATCAATTTCTGCAAGTTGCCGCTGTCGCCGGCCTGGCCCGTCAGCGACAGGGCCAGGTCCTTGGCGTTGAAGCCGGGCGTAATGCTCAGCTTGCCATTTGCGTAGGCCAGCAGGGGGCCACCTGGGGTACCGGCCATGGTCTTGCCCAGTGCCAGCTGTGCGTTGACCTTGTTGGTTAACTGGGTGGCCATGTCTTGCAGCGACTGCTGCAGCGGTTTCAGGGTATTTTGCTCGAACTCGCCCAGGCCGCCCATCTGCCCGCCGATGGCGACCGGGTCGAGCTTGTACGAGGACTTGGCGAAATCAAGGCTCAGCGTCTGTTCGCCGGTGTTCGTCATGTTGCTGCTCATGGTGCCGGCCAGGCTGCCGATGACCAGCGGCTGGCCCGACTTCAGCGCGATATTGCGCGAACCGTCCGGCTGGTCGAGGACCTCGATGCCCATTTGCGAGGCCAGGCCGTCGATCAGCTGGTCGCGCGCATCCATCAGAGACGACACATTCGTGCCGGCGGCGGTGGAGGTGCTGATGCGCTGGTTCAGCGCGGCGATATTGGCCAGGGTGGTATTGACTTGCGGCACGATCGCTGCGCGTTGCTGCTGCACCGACAGCAACTGATTGCCCATGACGGTGCTGATGCTGTTGAAGCGCTGCGCCATGGCGTCGGCGGAGGTGACGATCTGCTGGCGCAGCGGCGTCGAGGTCGGGTCGACGGCCGAGGCGTTGAGGGCGGCGAAAAAGCCGTCGATGCCGTTGCTGATGCTGGAAGCATCGTCGCCCATCACGCGCTCGAGCTGCGTCAGGTAAGGCTGGGTCTGCGAACGGGCGCCCTGGTCGGACGCGGCGCGCCACATTTGCTGGCTTTTATAAGCATCGGCAAAGCGCAGCAGGGCGGACACTTCCACCCCATTGCCGGCCGAGCGCACGCCCACGCCGGCACCAAGTGAGGACAACAGCACGCCCTGGCGCGTATAGCCCGCCGTTTGCAGGTTGGCGATGTTCTGGCTGGCCGCATTGAGTGCGGCCTGGGCGGCGATGCTGCCTGACAATGCATTGCTGATGATGCTCATTGGGCAAGTTTCTTTCGTGAAGAGAGTGGCGCGTGCTGGTGGGCAGGCATTGAATCGTTGTTACCTTGTACAGGCGACGCTTCAGACGGATTTATTAAGCGGCGCTGCAATATTGTCGGTCTTGACAGTGCTTTTGGCTGCCACGGGGGCGCTGGCCGCCGGCAGCAGCTGGCGCAGGATGGCGTCGGCGATGCCGAAGGCGCGCTGGCCGGCCATCTTGTCGGCCACCAGGTTGTCGGCCATTTCCAGCATGTCGTTGTTGATGGGATCCTTGAAGACGCTGTCTTCGCCCGCCATCTCGCGCGTGCCCGAACGCATCTGGCGCAGCATGTGCGAGATGAAGAACGCTTCGAACTTGACGGCCGCCTCGGTGGCCTTGGCCGCGTAGCGCGGATCGGCCGGCGTGGCGGCGGCGGGGGAGCGGTCGTCGAGCGCCGAGGGCAGGGCGCTGCTGCTGTCGTTTACATTCATTTCCATTCAGCTTTCAGTGTTCGTCAAAATGTTCAGGGCAAGGCGCATTGCCGAAGGCAGTACGAATGTACGACGAGGCAGTGCAACGTAGTCCTGGGCTTTTTGACGGGCACGTTAGATCACCACCAGTTCGCCTTCGATGGCTCCCGCTTGGTCGAGGGCTTGCAGAATTGCCATGATGTCATCGGGCGAGGCGCCCAGGCTGTTGACCACGTCGATGATCGATTGCAGCTTGGCGCCGGCAGGCCATTTGAACATATTGCCGTTACCCTGGTCGACGGATACTTTGGATTGCGGCGTGACGGTGGTCTGGCCGCGGCCGAACGGCGCCGGCTGGCTGACGGCCGAGCTTTCGGAAATGACGACCTTGAGCGAGCCATGCGTGACGGCGGCCGCTTTCACGCGCAAGCCTTCGGCGATGACCACGGTGCCCGTGCGCGAATTGAAGACCACTTTCGGCGTATCGACGCCGACATCGACGCTCAAGGCTTCGAGCTTGGCCATGAAGGCCACGCGCTGGGTCGGGTTTTCCGGCGCCAGCACTTCCACGCTGGTGGCGTCGCTGGTGGTGGCGACGGCGCCAAAGCGGCGGTTGACGGCTTCGACGATATTGATGGCCGTCTCGAAATGCGGGTGGCGCAGATTCAGGGTGACGGTCGGCTTGGTCGAAAAATCACTGAGGATTTCGCGCTCGATGTTGCCGCCGTTGGGAATGCGGCCCGAGGTGGGCGTGTTGACGGTGACGGACGAGCCGCTCTTGCCGGTGGCGTTCAAGCCGCCGACGACGACGTTGCCTTGCGCCAGCGCATACGTTTCATTGTCGGCCGCGCGCAATTGCGTCAGCAGCAAAGTGCCGCCGCGCAAGCTTTTCGCATCGCCCAGCGACGATACGGTCACGTCGATGGCCTGGCCACGGCGGTATCCCGGAGGAAACACGGCGCTGACCATGACGGTGGCGACGTTCTTGCTTTTCGATTCGGCGCCGTCCGGCATTTTCACGCCGAACTGCTTGAGCATGTTGACCACGGACTGGCTGGAAAACTTCACCTGCGTGGTGTCGCCGCTGCCGTTCAGGCCCACGACGAGGCCGTAGCCGACCAGCGGGTTGTCGCGCACGCCCTCGATGCTGACCAGGTTGCGCAGCACTTGCGCGGCGCTGGCGGGCAGGGCAAAGCCGGACAGCGCAGCGAGCATGGCTGCCAGGGGCAGGGCGGAACGAAATTTCATGAGGTCACCTTAAAACGGCATCCATGGGCCGACGAAGAAACGCGTCAGCCAGCCTGGTTTGTTGGCTTCGGCCAGGGTACCCTGGCCGGAATAGGCGATCTGCGCATTGGCGATGCGCAACGATGACACCTGGTTGTTGGAATCGATATCGGCCGCGCGCAGGTAGCCGCGCAGGCGCACGAATTCCTCGCCCTGGTTCAGGGTCAGGGTTTTTTCGCCCTGCACGCGCAGCAAGCCGTTCGGCAGCACTTCCTGCACGATCACCGTGATGGCGCCGGACAGCGCGTTTTGCTGCGTGCTGGTCGAGTCGCCGGCGAAGTTGCGGTCGGCAGACAGGTCGATGCCCGTCTTGGGGAAGGTCTTGCCAAGGATATTGGCCGCCTGCACGCCGACGGACGAACCCTTGTTGAACGAGGTGCCCGCCTTCTTGCTCGCCTGCGTGGTTTCCTGCAGGGCCACCGTGACGACGTCGCCGACGCGGAAAGCGCGGCTGTCGGAAGTCAGGGCCAGGCCCGCATCGGGATTGAAGACGCCGCCGGCCACGCCGCCGCGCGCAGCGCTGCGCGGCGCCACGGGCAGCGGCGTATCGGAAAAGCTGGGCGCCAGAGGGGCCACCGGCTGGCTGGCGCAACCGGCCGCCAGGACCAGCAGCAGGGCCGCTCCGGCTTTCAGTGCGGCCTTCATCAACGTGCCGCTTGCGCCAGGTATTGCAGCATATTGTCGGCGGCCGACAGCACCTTGGTATTCATTTCATAGGTGCGCTGGGCAGCGATCATGTCGACCATCTCTTCGACCACTTGCACGTTCGAGCCTTCCAGCGCGAATTGCTTCAATTTGCCCAGGGCGCCTTCGCCGGGACGGCCTTCCGTCGGCGTGCCGCTCGATGCCGTTTCCTGGAACAGGTTTTCACCGAGTGCCAGCAGGCCGGTCGGGTTGACGAAGCTGGAGAGGTTCAGCTGGCCCAGTTCGGTACCGGCGACATTGCCCGGCACGGTGGCCGTGACCATGCCGTTTTCACCGATGGTGATGGCCGTGGCGTTGTTCGGCACGGTGATCTGCGGCACCAGGGGCAAGCCCTGGGCGTTGACCATCACGCCGTTTTCATTCAGGCTCAACTGGCCGGCGCGCGTGTAGGCCGCTTCGCCGTTCGGGCGCAGCACTTGCAGGAAGCCGTTGCCGGTGATGGCGACGTCGAATTCGCGGCTGGTCGTTTGCAGGCTGCCGGTGGTAAACACCTTTTGCGTGCCGACCATGTGCGTACCGTTACCCAGCTGCACGCCCGATGGCGAGAGGGTGTTGTCGGCGCGCTGCGTGCCCGGCTGCTGCTCGACCTGGTAAAACAGGTCTTCGAAGACGACGCGGTCGCGCTTGAAGCCGACCGTATTGACGTTGGCCAGGTTATTCGCGATGGCTTGCAGTTTGGCATCTTGTGCCTGCACGCCGGTCTTGCTGATCCACATTGCTGGATTCATGTATTGCTCCTAATAATAGATTGGCGTTGGGCTTAAGCGCCCAGCAGGCGGTTGCCCGATTCCGTCATGGAATCGCTGGCCTTGAAAACTTTCATCTGCATCTCGAAACTGCGGTTCAGGCTCATGGTGGCGACCATTTCCTCGACGGCCGAGACGTTGCTGCCTTCCAGGTGGCGGTCGCGGATGCGTACCGTCGGATCAGCTTGCAGGTCTTCGCCGCCGCGCGCCACGATCAGGCCCGCTTCGTTCTTGGTCAGCTCGCCCGCTTCGGCGTTGACCAGCTTGAGCTTGTCGACCGTCTGCATTTGCGCAGTGCCCGGCACCTGGATGGAAATCGTGCCATCGCCGCCGATCGACAGGCTGGTGTGCTCGGGAATTGTGATCGGACCGCCTTCGCCCAGCACGGGCCGACCGTTGATGGTCAGCGCGCCCGTTTCATCGAGGTCCATGGCGCCGGCGCGCGTGTAGGCTTCGCCGTTTTGCCACTGTACCGCGAGAAAGCCGGGGCCCGTGACGGCCACGTCGAGCTCGCGTCCCGTTTCCTTGATGGCGCCCGTGCGCGTGCCGATGGCGCTCGACTGCGTTTGCGTCATGTGGCGGTCGTCGTAGCCATAGCCGTTTTGCAACGGCTGGGCAGTGGACACTTCCAGGTTGGCGCGGAAGCCGCCCGTTTCGATGTTGGCCAGGTTGTTGGCGTGTACCTGCTGTGCCCGCAGGGCACGGTCGGCCCCGCTCATGGCGGTATAAATCAGCGCATCCATTGCTCTTTACCTTTGCGTATCGTGGATTACAGCGCTTGCATCAGCGATTGCAGCATGGCGTTCTCGGTCGAGATGACCTTCGAGTTGGCCTGGTAGTTACGCTGCGACGTCATCAGGCCCACCAGTTCGGAGGTGATGTCGACGTTCGACTGTTCCAGCGAGCTCGTCACCAGTTTGCCGGCCATGCCGACGCCCGGACGGTCATACATGGCGGTGCCGGAAGTGGTCGAGGCGACCCAGCTGGTATCGTTGACGGCCGTCAATGCGCCTTCGTCAGGGAAGGTAGCCAGGGCGATCACGCCGATGCTCTGCTTTTGGCCGTTCGTGTATTTCGCCACGACGGAGCCGTCATCGGCCAGTTCCACGCCCGTGTAGGTGCCCGAGGCATAGCCGTCGGCGCGGTCGGTCGAGGTGGTGGCTTCGCCGGCGAACTGGGTGGTGCCCGTGTAGTCGATGACGACCGACAGCGCCGCCGCGCCAGGCGGCGTCGGCAGCACTGGCGTGGCGCCCGTGCCGGTCACCAGCTTGCCGTTCGTGTCGAAGGTCATGCTCGTCACCGGCGTCACATCGGCGTTGTCGAAGGTGTAGTGCACGTCCACGCCCGTTGCCGTCTTGACGAAATACTGGCCCAGCGAGTGCTTGGCGCCCAGCGAATCGTAGACGATCGAGGACTTGGCGCTGTTGTAGCTCAGTTCGTTGGTCTTGTTGAACGGCGGCGTTTTCACGGTCCATTCGGACGACATGTTGGCGGCATACGCCAGCTTGGTCGAGGCCACGGCGGGAATCTGGCCCGTTGGAATGAGCATGTCGCCCATGGTGCCCAGCGTGGTGCTGCCCTTGACGGCCGCATAGCCCTGCACCAGACGGCCATTCGCATCGATCAGCTTGCCTTCATTGCTGGCCGAAAAGATGCCGACGCGGCTGTAGGTCATCGTGTTCTGCGCATCGCGCGTGACGAAATAGCCGCGGCCATCGATGGCCGCGTCAAGTGCGCGGCCCGTGTTCAGCACGCCGCCATTGAGCGACATGCTTTGCGTCAGCGAGCCGATTTCCGTGCCCGTGGCGCGCGAACCGGCGTACATGGCCGAAAAGTTGGCGCGGCTGCTCTTGAAGCCGTAGGTGCCGGCGTTGGCGATATTGTTACTGGTGCTGTTCAACTGTTGGTTGATGGACTGGATACCGGACAGGGCGATGTCGAAACTCATGTTGACTTCCTTTAGTGAAGGACGAGATTAGTGTTCAGGAAACGAAGGGAAGGGCGGATCAGGCCGTCTTACCGTTAAAACCGGTGATCGCGCCAGGGTTGACTTCGCCCAGGTTCGACACGCTCAGAATCATGCTGCCGCCGGCCGACAGGCGCACGCTATTGAGCTTGCCTGCGATGTCGACCGTCGGTTTTTCGGTGCCACTGGTCGTCACCGCCATGGTATAGGTGCCAGCAGGCAAGCCCAGGGCCACGGGATCGATGGTAAACGGCACCGTGCCGGCACCTTTGGCGCCCAGTTCGATCTTGTATTCCTTGTCGTCGATGCCTTTCAGGGTCACCGTGGTCTTGGTGGTGCCGGCCGCGAGCGCGATGCTGCCGCTGACCTTGCTCTTGTCGAGCTGGACCGTTTCGCTGTTGACCATCACTTCGGAGCCCACTTGCGCGCCCAGGGCCAGCACCTGCATCGATTGCAGCACGCTGGCATTGGCGCTGGTCAGCGCCGACAGATTTTGCATCGCTTCCGTCTGCGCCTGCTGCGTCAATTGATTGACGAACTGGCTCGGATCGGTCGGTGCGAGGGGATCCTGGTTCTTGATCTGGGCCACCAGCAATTTGGTGAACATATCCTGGGTAGCATTGCTTTGCGACTTGACGGCATTGCTGCCGCTGTTGCTGCCACTGGTGTTGTTTGTAAAGAGATTGGTTTCCATGGATTATGCTTCACCTAATTTGAGGAGCGATTGCTGCATCGACTTGATGCGGCCCAGAACTTCGACATTGGTTTCAAACGCGCGCGACGCCGACATCATGTCGGTCATTTCGGCCACCTGATTGACGTTGGGGTAGAACACCATGCCATCGGCATTGGCCATCGGGTGGCCCGGTTCATACACCTTGCGCAGTGGCTCGTCGCTTTGCACCACGTCGAGCACCTGCACTCTTCCACCGGCGCCGCTGGCACCGGGGCCATCCATCACGGCCGCAAATACGGGCTTGCGCGCGCGGTAGGTTTCGCCTTCGGAACCGGCCACGGAATCGGCATTGGCCAGGTTGCTGGCGATGGTATTGAGGCGCACGGTTTGCGCCGCCATCGCCGAACCGGCGATCTTGGAAATATCCTGGAAGCTCATGCTGATCCTTATTGTCCGGAAATGGCCTTGGACAGACCCTTCAGTTTCATGTTGACGAAAGTCAGGCTGGTCTGGAAGTCGGTGGCATTCTGCGAGAACGCCGCCTGCTCGACGCCGATTTCGACGGTATTGCCGTCGCGGCTGGGGTGATAGGGGACGCGGTACAGGGCGCTGGCATCGTCATCGGTCGACAGCAGGCCAGCTTCGTTGTCCTGCAACTGCTGCAGGGCGCTGCCGAAATCCATGTCCATGGCCTGGAAGCCGGGCGTGTTTTCATTGGCGATGTTGGCGGCCAGTACGCGTGTGCGGTCGGCACGCAGCGCGAGCGCATCGGCGTGCACGCCCAGCGCATCCTTGAAATTAATCCCCATGGTCATCCTTTGTGTTGAATTCGTTCGTGCTTTTTGCGGTTCGGGCTAGAAAATAGGTGGTGCAGAGGTAAAATCCCAGCCTGGTCATGTTGACGCATGGTAAGGTCATGCCGCTTCAGTATCTTTGATTAAGGTTAGCAATGATTTACTTTGAGAACTATTCCGTGATGTGGAACAAGGCGCAATGTCGTCACATACTGCTTCCGGGCCTCTTTTTACTGACCAGCCTATATAGTAGTGCAGGACGCGCAGAATTGCCAGCCGACAATATATTTTCGCGTGTGGAACAATTAGCGCGCGAGCAATTGGCGCAGCAGGCAGCCTCGGCCGGATTGCTGGAACCGCAGTTTCAAGTCACCGTTGTAAAAAGCACGCGCCCCGTGCCTGCGTGCGCGGCGCCCGTTGCGCTGGAAACGGCGGACAGCCGCTCGGCGCAGCGCATGCGCTTTGTCGCAGTGTGTCCTGGGAGCAACGGTTGGCGTTATGAAATGCTGGCGCGCGGCAGCATCACGGCCCAGGTGGCCGTCACCAGCGTCCCCGTCACGGCCAATACGCCGTTGCAGGCGGGCGACGTGACCCTGGGGCGGCGCGACGTGACGATGGTGCCCGACAGTATTGCCTCCTTGCCCGGCGCCGTTGGCCTGTCGAGCCGGCGCAGTTTGCGTGCCGGCGAAGTGTTGCGTCAGGGACAACTGGCATCGCCCGTGCTGATCAAGCGGGGCAGTGCGGTGAATATCGTGGCGCGCAAGGAGCAGGTGGAAGTGAGCATGGCCGGCGAAGCGATGGATCCGGGCGCGCTGGGCGAGGTGATTCGCGTGCGCAACGCCACCAGCGGCACGGTGATACGTGCCAGGGTGGTCGATGCGGGCGTGGTGGAACCGGCCGAACTTCCCGGCCGTTAAGGAAAATCAGTCCGCGGCGGCCGTGCGCTGCAGACGCGTCGCCAGCTGCGTCAGCTTGGCGGCGTAATTCGGATCGGTGGCATAGCCGCCGCGCGCCAGGCCTTGCGCGAAGGCGCCCGCGTCGGCACCCGTGTTCAGGGCGGCGCGGTAGCGCGGATTGTCGAGCAAGACCTGCGCATAGTCGCGGAAGGCGCTGGCCTGGTCCGGGTAGCTGCGGAAACGTTCCGTTTTCTTCAGGGCCGTGCCGCTGCCCGCCTCGTATTCGGTGGTGACATTGCTGGCCACGTCGCCCTGCCATTTGCCGCCGGCCTTGATGCCGAACAGATTATTCGTGTCCGCCCCCGTGCCCTGGCGCAGCGGACGCTGGCCCCAGCCCGATTCCAGTGCCGCGTGGGCGGCGACGATTTCCGGCGCCACGCCCAGGCGCGCGCCTGTTTCTTGCGTCCACGGCTTGATCGAGGCGAGAAATTGCTGCTGTACTTCGCCGATTTCTCCGCCCTGGTTGATGTTGCCCAGCACATTGACGGGCTGGCTCTGTTCCAAGTAGGCGCGGCCTTGCGGGCTCAGGCTGGTGGCATTGCCGCCGCCCTGTTCGATGAAGCGGGCCACTTCGCCCTGTACTTGCCGGAACACGCTGCTGAAGTTGCCGCTGGAACGGGTGGCGTCGGTGGCGCGCATATTGCTCTGCACGGCGGACGTGGCTGCCGTCGACGGCGTTGCCGCCGTGGCGCGGGTGGTCAGGAAATCAGCCTGGCGCATACGTATCTTCCTCGCCATGCAGCACGCGCTGCATGATGCTGTACTGCTCTGTTAATAAATCACTGTTGCGGGCGTTCAGGCGTTTGCATTCAAGCACCATCTGCTCGAGCGCGGCCCAGTCGCGTTCGGCGCTCGTACGCGCGTCTTCTTGCAACAGCGCAAACAATTGGGCCATGTCGCCTTGCGGGCCCAGCAGGGCCGTGACGAGGCTGACCCGCTGGCGGCGGCGCGCATCGAGCGGTTCGACGGCGGCGATGACCTGGTCGGCCAGTGCCGTCAGCTGCGCGCTCCGGTGGTGCAGGGTGGCCTGGAATTGCTCTTCCAATAAGGTTTGCAGCGCGGCATAGCCGATGCTGTCGTCTTTCATGCCTTGCAGCACGCGGCGCACGGCTTCCTGGCGCGTGATGCCCTTGCGCGCTGCGGTCACGATTCACCGCCGTGGAAGCGCTGGATCAAGCCTGCCAGTTTTGACGGATCGAACGGCAATTCGCCCTTCGCCAGCGCATCGCGCAGCATGGCCACGCGCTCGTGGTCGATCTCGGGCATGGCGCGCAGGGCGGCCATGGCCGGTTGCAGCACGGCCGATTGCAATTCCGCCCCGGCCGACGAGCCGCCCATGGCGCCGGCGGCGCCCGCGTTCTCGGCGATCGCCTCGGCCGGCGCGACGGCGCTGCTGCGCACGGCAGCACCGGTATTGCCGGAGGAGATTTTCATACGTTGTCCCTTGCCCTTAATTTGCATGCTCATCCCGCTCCTTCTTTGCGGGCAGGCCCAGTTTTTCGCGCAGGCGCTGCAAGGTGCCCGCATCCGGTTCACCCACTTGCAGCTCGTCGCCTTGCGGCTTTTGCCCGGCCATGCCGAACATGGCGGCGATGCTGTCTGCCTGGCCACGCGTCAATATTAACAGTTCGATGCGGCGGTTGATGCCGGCGCTGGCATTTTTCACGTCCAGCGGCGCGCGGTCGGCCATGCCCACCACTTGCAGCACGCTGTCCGGACTCATGCTGCCGATCAGCAATTGCGCTCGCGCCGACATGGCGCGGTTGGCCGACAGGGTCCAGTTCGAATAGCCTTCATAGCCGTTATTGGCGTATTGCAAGGAATCCGTGTGGCCGACGATCAGCATCTGGTTTTCCATTTGCGCAAACACGGGGCCCATCTGGCGCAGCAGCTTGCGGAAACGGTCGGTCGGCACGGCGCTGCCACGCACGAACATGCCTTGCTTGTCCGTATCGTGCAGCATGACGCGCAAGCCGTACGGCGTGATCACGGATTGCAGGTTGCTCTTGAGTCCCGCTTCGTCGCTGAGCTTGTCGAGCGCGCGCGACAAGGCCATCAAGTCTTCCGGCGACTGGTAGCTGACCTTGGTCTGGTTTTGCGGCGCGGAGCCGGCTTTGCCGTCCTGCATCTGCTTGCCTTCCGTGCGCGTGTCGCCCGAGCCCTTGCGGGGCATGGGGAAGCGCTCGATCAGGCTGCCGCGCGGACCGCCACTCTGTTCCGGCATGACGCCCTGGCCTTCGCCCTGGCGGCTGCTGGCCGACGCATCCATCATGATTTCCTTCATTGCCTGCTGCTCGCGCGCAGCCATCAGCCACAGCACGAGGAACAGCGACAGCAGGGCCAGGCAAAAGTCGGCGAACGCTACTTTCCAGGCGCCGCCATGGCCATCGTCGTCATGCTTGCGGCCAGCACGCTTGATGATGGCCTGTTCATGTTTCTCATGCGGCTTTAGCACGGCGGCCTCCCCGGCCTTGGCCCTGCTCTTGTTCGGCGCCGCCATCTTCCAGCGCATTGATCCAGCTTTCCAGCTGGGCGAAGCTCGGCTTGATGTTCAGCTGCACCAGGCGGCGGCCCGCATCGATCGCCAGCAGGGGCGGCTTGCCCGCCACGTGCGTGACCAGCACGACCTTCACGCATTCCATGGTCGAGCCTTCCTCGCCCACCAATTGCTTCATCATGTTGCACATCGGATCGAGCACGCCGTAGCAAAAGAAGATGCCGATGAAGGTACCGACCATGGCGGCACCCACTTTTTCCGAAATTTCCGCCGCATCGGCGCCGTCGGCCACGGAATTCATGGCCATCACGATGCCCAGAACGGCAGCCAGGATACCGAAACCTGGCATGGCTTCGGCGATCTTGTGCAGGGACTTCGACGGTTGCAGCAATTCGTCGTGGATGGCTTCCAGTTCCTGCTCCAGCACGCCTTCGAGCTCATGCGCGTTGATCTTGCCCATCGCCATCAAACGGAAGTTGTCGACGATGAAGGCCAGCAGCTTCGGCTCTTCCAGTACCAGCGGATAGCGCTGGAACAGGGCGCTTTCGCGCGGTGCCTCGACGTGGGCGTCGAGCGCCTTCAGGCCGCCGGCGGCCGTTTGCAGCAGTTCATACATCAGCAGCAGCAACTGGCGCTGGAATTCCGAGCCTTGCTTCTTGTGCGTGACGATCTTGCGCATCTGGTGCAGCATTTCACCGAGTACATGCTTGGGGTTGCCCAGCACCAGGGCGCCAACGGCGGCGCCGATGATGATGATCAACTCGACCGGTTGCCAGATCGCGTGGACGGTGCCGCCCATCAGGGCGAAGCCTCCGAATACACACCCCATCACGATTAAGATACCGATAATTACCATGTCAACTGCCTTTCTGCGTCATTGTGCTGCGTCAATTTGATGGATCTTGCTTACTCTTATGCGTCTTGCAGCATGGCTTTCATCTTGCCCAGCGCCGTCTTGTTGAGCTGGCAGACGCGGGCGTCGCTCAGGTCCAGGACGGCGGCAATTTCTTTATAGCTCAGTTCGAACTCGTAATACATCTGCACCACGCGCTGTTCCCGTTCGTCCAGCGTGCGCAGCGCCTGTTCCAGGCTGCGCCGCACCATCAATTGCTCTTCCGGGCTCGGTGCGCTGTCGGCTTGCCCCAGGCTTTCCTGCAGCACTTCGTCGAAACTGGCGATCAGCTCGGCGTTTTCCGCCAATTGATATTCCTGGAAGGCTTCCGGCGTCAGTTTCAGGGCCGCCATGATTTCCGCTTCCAGCGGCTCGCGCCCCAGGCGCCGGGTCAGGGCGCGCACGCTGTCGCGCAGGCGGTGGCTTTCCTGGCGCACGGCGCGCGGGCGCCAGTCCTGGCGCCGCAGTTCATCGAGGATGGCGCCACGGATGCGCAGGCTGGCATAGCTGCCGAAAGACTGGTCAGGCACGCCGTAGCGGCGCAGTGCTTCCAGCAGGCCCATCAAGCCAATCTGTTCCATGTCGTCGCGGTCGATGGCGCCCGACACCTGCGAATTGAGCTGGCGCACGATGCGTTTCACCAAAGGGGAGTAGGCGACCAGATGTTGTTGCTCTTCAGCAACGCTGAGCACGGCCGCGCAAGCGCTGGCGGCCGCATATTCGCCGGCGCCATACGCTTCCTGGTATTGCTCTACATAGGCCAAGGGATCTCCCACTAGGTCGGCTGGCGTGTTGGCTTATTCAATGATCAGCTTGCCGACCATGACTTCGGTGAAGGGTTTTTCCATCTGCTCGCGTTCATAGCTGACATTGAAGGCCTTGTTGATCTGTTCGGCATACTGCTCCACCGTCATGGTCTGTGCCTTTTCCATCGGAAAGCTCGACAGAGTGCTGACGGCGATCGAGCGCATCAACGGCAAGTGGTCCTTGGTCAGCTTTTCCTTTTCCTCGGTGGTGGCGATCACCAGGTCGGCCGACAGGTAATGCGTTTCACCGTCGCCGGGGCCGCGGCGCAGCATCACGATGACCTTGTCCAGGGTGATGAACTTGCGTGCCTTCTTGCCCGTGGCGGGCGGTGGCGGGGCTTTCGCTTCGGTGGCATCGGCATGGCCGGCAACCGGCTTGGCCAGGTACCACATGGCGCCGCCAGCCGCGCCGGCGGCCAGCACTGCCACGGCGACAAAGCCGCCGATCAGTTTCATTTTCATATTCATCAGGCGCTCTCTCGCTCGTGCATGGCGTAAGTGGTACTGGCAGTGCTGCCGTCGGACAGGGCGCGGCCCGGTTCGGCATCATCCTGCTGGCGGCCCGGTTGACGCTGGCCGCGTGCATCGCCTTCGGCAAACGCCTGGGCGGCCGGGCTGCGCGGGGTGGCGCTGATATTCACGGCCACCTCGGTGTACTGGCGCTGTGCCAGGTCGCTGCGCATGTTTTCGCCGATGCCTTGCAGCTGGCGTAACACTTCCGAGTTCGACGCCGTGACGTTTACCTGCAGCGCGCCGGCCGTGTGGCGGATGGAAATTTCAATGCGGCCCAGCATGGGCGGGTCGAGGCGGATCGTCGCGTGTTCGCTGTTGCGGCCGATCTGCGTCTGCAGGCGTTCGCCCAGCGCTTCGCGCAGCGGTTCCTGCCATTGCTGGGCAGGGCCGTTGAGCTTGATGGTATCGCCGGCCGGGGCCGCCGTAGCCGTATTGCCGATGGCGCCCGTCAAGCCCAGGTTGGGCGCGGCTGGCGCGGGCGTCGCGGCGCTGCGTTCGCCATCGCGCGGGGCAGGGGCGACGACGGCGCTTGCCGGAGCGGCTTGCTGCAGCAGCGATTCGAACGGCTGTGCGGGCGCGCTGCCCTTGGCGGCGCTCGCCGGGATGGCTGCTGCCAGCGGTTCGCGCGTATCGCGGCCTGCCGGCTGTGCCGTTCCCTGTGCGGTGAGGGTGATTGCCGCCGGATGCAGGCTGATGTTGAGTGCCGGGTTGGCTTGCGCCACATTCGCCTGGGCTGATGTCTGTGCCTGCGCGGCGGCGCGCGCCTCGGCTGCGGCCGCGTCCGTTGGCGGCAGCATCGTCATCGGCAGGCCGATGACGGGCGCTGCCATGGCAGGCAAGCCGCTGTCGGCCTGGCTGTCGCTGTCGCCATCCTTGACGGGGGCTGGCGCGGGCGTGCCGGCATCGGCCGACTCCCCGCCTGTCACATCGAGCACCTGCGCAAACAGGGGCAGGGCGGAGGGCGCGGCGCCGTTGCTGCCATAGCCTGGCGTGCCAGGCAAGGTGGCCGTCTGTGCCGGCGCTGGCGCCGAGGCTGGTGTCGGTGCCGCATTGGCCGCCGCTGCCGGAGCGGCCGGCGCCTTGTTGAAGTTCATGATCATGCTTGATTCCCGTCCGAGTCGTATTCGCCGAGCGCGGCGTAGGCGACCCAACCTTCCTTATTTGCCTGTAATGCACCCAGGTGTTGACCCAGGCGTTCTTTTTCCGCAGAGCAAATTTTAACCGCTTGCGCGTGAATTTTGCGCAATTGCAACAATTCTGTTTGTTCCAGCGCATTCCATGCGCCACGTTCGGCCAGCAGCGGAATGTTTTTTGCCAGGCTGGCCGAGAGTTTTTCCATCGCCTCCCAGTCCGCCTGGGCGACCGCCGCGCTCAAATGCCGGCTCAGCTGCTGCAGCGCAGCGCGCCTAGGCATTATTCGCCTGGACGCCCACCCAGCCACGCTTGATGGTGGTCATCAAGGTAGTCACTTCATCGATCAGCGTCGGGTCGAGCTTGATGCCGGCCGTGTACAGGCGCGCCACGCAATAGTCGTACAGGCGCGCCAGGTTGACCACCACTTCGCCGCCATTGTCGAAATCGAGCGAGCTCGACAGACCGTTGATGATCTGCGTGCATTTATCCAGGCTGATCGCCTTTTGCTCGTAGCGCTTGCCCACGATGTGCCCGCGCGCGCGCGCCAGTTCTTCCAGCAGGCCGTCCGTCAGCACCAGCACCAGTTCGACCGGTGTGGCGCGGGCGGTCTGGGAATCCAGGTTGACGGCATGGTAGCTGCCGTAAGCTTCATTGTTCAACATTATTCTCTTCTCGCTATGTTAACTGTGGCGGCGCGGCAGGCACGTCCGCCTTAGGATTTATCGTTGCTAAACATGGCATCGAACATGTCCGAATTCCGGGTCATTTGCTCCTGCAATACTTGCAGTCGGGAATATTGGTCCAGGAAACGGGTGTAGGCAGTGTTGTACTGGTTGGTCAGGCGCTCGGCGCTCTTGGCCAGGCTTTTCTGCAACTTGTCCGTCGCTGCCATGCGCTGGGTGATCTGGCCTTTGGTGACATTGCTCCACTGTCCCAGCACCTTGTCCAGGCCGCCGAGCACGCCGGCTGGGGCCGACAGGCTGTTATTGCCGAACAATTTGTCCAGGCCGCCAGGATTGTCCGCCAGCTTGGCCGTCAGCTTGGCCGTATTCAGGCTGATCGTGCCGTCGCGCTGGGCGGTAATGCCATACGCTACCAGCGATACGCCATCGACGTTCAGGCGCAAGGCATCGCCCATGCTGGTGCGCAGGGCGTTCAGGCCGGAGTCGTGGGCAAAGATGCCGGCAGCGATATTTTTTTCCGGATTGCCGGGACTGGCCAAGCCATCCATCACGCTTTTCAGCTTGTTGTAGGCATCGACGAAGGCTTGCACATTGGCAATGGTGCCGGCGCTGTCGGTGCCGACGGTCACGGTAACGGGGCTCTCGCCTGCCGTCATGGCCTTGGTGAACGTCATTTTCACGTCAGGCACGTTGGTGAAGGTATTCGATGCCTGGGTGATCTTGGTGCCGGAACCCTGCGCGCCCAGCCAGACGATGGCGTCCTTCGGTGCCGCGATGGCTTTTATGTCGCTCTGCAGCGCTGACTTCAGGCCCGCATCCGTCACGCTGTTGGTATCGATCGAGACGGCATTGGCCACGCCGGTGAGATTCGACGTCAGCACCAGTTGCGCCTGGTTGCCGATATTGATGACGGAAGCGGTGACACGCGCATTATTCTTGCTGTTGCCATTGATGGCGGCGGCGATCTCCTGCGGCGTCAGGTAGGCGTCGCCATCCTTGTTGGCGGCGGCCAGGTCGATGTCGAAGGCGTTGTCGGCGGTGACGGCAGCCAGCGGATCGCCGAGGCGGATGGTCATGTTGCCGCCGTTGGCTGGCGTGGTGCTGCTCAAGCCGCCATACGAGGTCTGGCTGGCCGTGGCTAGTTGTTCGACAAAGAACGCGTAGCTGCCAGGCGCCGCCTTGATGCCGGCCGTGCCCGTGCCATACGCGGTATTGCTGAAGGTGGCGGACTGGCTCAGTACCGATTTGCTGGACGTCATGGTCGTCATCGCCAGCTGGAATGCCGAGATGGCCGATTTCAGGTTGCCCAGCGCGCTGCTGGTGTTGTTGGCCAGCGTGGTCTGATTCGCCAGGGCTGCCTTTTGCGCCGCCACCGATTTGGTAGCCAATTGTTCTGCTGTGACGATCGGATCGTATCGTGGTGCGGTAATTACGTTTGCCATGCCAGACTCCTGAATAAAGGGATATACCGGTACAAGGCGACCCCCATTCCCGTTTCGTGAAGTTTTCCTGAAAGAAACTTACACAAACCTCATTTTACCTGCCCGCGGAACCAGAATTGCGTCGCCAGCTCGTCTTGCCGCTTGGCATCAACTCGGTGTTGCTCATTTGCAACATGCTTTTGCTTTTGCGTCAGCACCTGGTCCAGCACTTCGCGCTTGGCCCAGGCCGTATTCAGCGCGCGTTGCGAAACGGCCATGTTGGCTTCGTGCAGGTGAAGGTCGGTACGGTGCTGGTCGGCCATCTGCATCACGGCTTGCTTGAAGTTGCCGCAGTTGACGGACAGGGCCAGGGGCAGGGCGCCGCTGGGGCCGCTATCTGTGTACAGGCCCGTGAGGCGCTCCAGGTTTTTCTGGTAGCGCTCGCGCACGGCCGTCTGCGCCGCCATTTCGCCTTGCAGGCGTTCCACTTCGGTGCTGCGCAGGCCGACCAGGGTGGTCAGGTTGCGGATGGTATGCGCGTCGCTCACGTATGCTCCTAGGCCATGATCTGTTCAAGTTGTTCGATGCACGGTCCCATCGGCGCCTCTTCCTTGGTGCCCTGGCACAGGAAGGCTTCGATGGGTGCGTGCAGCTGGACGGCGCGGTCGGTGATCGGGTCGGCACCGGGTACGTAGGCGCCCAGCGGGATCAGGTCGCGCACGCGCGCATGGCGCGCCATCGACGCTTTCAGCGCGCGCGACGCCTGCATGTGGCTGGGCGTGATCACCTGCGCCATGCAGCGGCTGATCGAGGCCGCGATGTCGATGGCGGGGTAGTGGCCCCGCTCGGCCAGTTCGCGCGTGAGCACGATGTGGCCGTCGAGAATCGCGCGCGCCGTGTCGACCACGGGGTCCTGCTGGTCGTCGCCTTCGGCCAGCACCGTGTAGATGGCGCTCATGCTGCCTTCCGGGTGGGCGCCGTTGCCGGCGCTTTCCACCAGTTGCGGCAAGTTCGAGAAGACGGACGGCGGGTAGCCGCGCGTGGCCGGCGGCTCGCCCAGGGCCAGCGCCACTTCGCGCAAGGCCATGGCATAGCGCGTCAGCGAATCGACCAGCAGCAGCACGTGCTTGCCCTGGTCGCGGTAATGGGCGGCGATCGAATGGCACAGCTCGGTGGCCATGATGCGCATCAGGGGCGACTCATCGGCCGGCGCGATCACCAGCACGGCCTTTTTCAAGCCTTCGGCGCCGAGCGACTTTTCCACGAATTCGCGCACTTCGCGGCCCCGTTCGCCGATCAGGCCGACGACGACGACATCGGCCACCGTCTGGCGCGTGATCAGGCCCAGCAGCACGCTCTTGCCCACGCCGGAACCGGCCATCAGGCCCACGCGCTGGCCCTTGCCCAGGGTCAGCATGCTGTTGATCGCCCGCACGCCCACGTCCAGCGGTTCGACCACCGGTTGTTTCTTCAGGGGATTGATCTTCGGTGGCGTGACTTCCAGGATGTGTTCGCCACCGAGGCGGCCCAGGTCATCGATCGGCTCGCCGAGGCCATTTACCATGCGGCCCAGCCACGAGGGGCCGATCTGCAGGCTGGCCTTGTCGGGCAACGGGAGAACTCTGGCGCCGGTGGTCAGTCCTGTCGCCTTCTTGAATGGCATCAGGTAAGACAGTTTTTCGCGAAAACCGACGACTTGCGCATCGAGCCACTCGCCGCTTACAGTTTCAATTTGACAACGCTGGCCCGTGTGCAGGCGGCAGCCGGCGCTTTCCAGCAGCAGGCCGGAGGCGCCGACCAGGCGGCCGGTGGGTGTCGCGACCGGGATATCGCCGATCTCGAAACTGCGCAGCGTGTCGGCGATCATGCAGGCGCGCCCTGGTCCGCGTGTTCGGCGGCCAGCGCCAGGTGGCTGCTGACCTGTTCCATGCAGGCCGACAGGCGCTGATGGCAGCCCGCGTCGACTTCATTGTCGCCCGCCTTGATGCGGCATTCGCCCGCGTCGAGGCGCGCGTCGGCGATCAGGTTCCAGCGCTTGGCGCGCTTCGGATCGAGTTCGCTGATGCGTTTCAATTCTTCCGGATTGAGGAAGACGTCGATTTCTTCGCGCGTGGGCGGCATCGAGGCCAGGGTCTCGTCGACCAGGGCCAGCAATTGCACCGGCTGCAGCGCCAGTTCCGCGCGGATCACCTGACGCGCCACCTTGGCCACCAGGTCGACCACTTCCTTGCGCTGCGCTTCGCGGTAATCGGCGCGCACTTTTTTCAGGTCGCGCAAGATGGCGTCGACAGGGCGGGCCAGGCGGTCCAGGGCCACCAGGGTTTCATTGCGGCCTTCTTCGCGGCCCTGCGCCATGCCATCGTTGCGTCCGGTGTCGTAGCCGTCCTGCTGGCCTTGCACCAGGCCCACTTCGTAGCCGTCGCGCTGGCCCTGCTCGAAGCCTTCCGAGACGGATGCCTGCCACTGGCCATCCGTGTCCTCGTTGGAGGCGCGCTGGCCGGCGGCGATGAATTGCGACAGGGGCGGGAAACGATACGAGCGGAAGTGTTTCATTCGATCACCGCTTCGGCAAACAGTTGCACTTCGATCTCGCCCGCATCGGCGAGGCCCTTGACGGTGGCCATGATTTCCTGGCGCGTCTGTTCGATGCGCGACAGCGGCACGGGGCCGGAACGGCGCATCATGTCCTCGAAGCTCTGCGCCTGGCGGCGCGGCATGGTTTTCAGCACGGCGTCGCGGATCGACGGTTCCGCGCCCTTGAGGGCGATGGCCCACTGTTCCATCGGCACGTCTTCCAGGATGCGCGTGAGCGTGACATCGCTCTGCGTGGCCAGGATCAGGAAGTCGTACATGCTCAGCTCGATTTCCGACACCACTTCCGGGTCATGCGCGCGCAGCAGTTCGACCAGCGCGGCGCGGTTGCCCGGCATGCGGTTGAGAATCTCGGCCGCCTGGCGGATGCCTTCCACGCTGGTGCTTTGCGTGTCGAGCGTGCCGAGGCAGCGGCCCACCAGTTCGTCGAGCTCGACCAGCAGGTCGCGGTCGATCTCGTCCAGGCGTGCCAGGTTCAGCAAGACCAGGTCGCGTCCTTCGACGGGCAGGGCATCGAGGATCTGGCCGGCCAGCGCGGGCGGCAGGAAGGCCAGGAATACGGCTTGCATCTGCACGTGTTCGTTGACGATGTATTCGGCCAACCATTTCGGCGAAGCCCACTGCAGGCGCGCCATCTTGGGGCGGATCGCGTCGCCGTAAATATTGTTCAGCACGCTATTTGCGATATCGCTGCCCAGCGCCATGTCCAGCGAGCGCTTCAGGTAGCTGCGCGAGGCGCCGTGCACGCCGCTTTGCTGGCGGTAGTCGTCGAAGAAGGTCTGCATGGCCGTTTTCACGGATTCGACCTTGATGCCGCTCATGCGCGACATCACTTGCGTGACTTCCAGCAATTCTTCACGCGACAGGCAGCGCAGCACATTGGCGGCCTGTTCTTCGCCGATGCTCAGCAGCACGATGGCCGCCTGTTCCACGGGGTTCAGGCTGACGCTTTCGTATTCTGCGCCGTCGGAGGGATTATTGTTGTTGAGTTCGGCCATTTTTCTGCATCCATTGTTTGACGACTTCGGCGACACGCTCGGGTTCTTTTTCAGCCAGCACTTTCAAGTGGTCGACCATCACGTCGACCGCCGAGCCAGGTGGCGGCAAGTCATAGTTTTCCAGCAGCGGCACGACCGGCATGTTGCCGGCGGCGGCCTCGCCTTCGAGCGCCAGCGGGCTGCCATTCACGCCCAGGGCAGGCGCGCCGGCGGCGGCCACGCCATTCGCGCCGGCGGCGCTGTTGCCGCCCAGTGCCAGGGCGGGATCGAGCTGTTTCAGTGGCGGCGGCGCCAGGCGCGTGGTCAGCAGGCGCAGCAGCGGACGCAGGATCAGGAAGTAGCCGAGGATGGCGCCCAGGGCGTACAGCAGCCAGCTGCTGAAATCGACGACGGTATCGCGCTCTTCCCACCACTGCGCCACGGGCGGCTTGGCCGGGAAGGCCAGCGCCGTCAGGCTCAGGCTGTCGCCGCGCTGGGCGTTGATGCCCAGGCCGCTGCTCAGCATTTTTTCAATATTGCCCAGTTCGGCAGGGGTCCAGCCCGTTTTCGGATTCGGTGCGGCGGCGCTGTTGAGGACGACGGCGACGCTGAGTTTTTCCAGGCGGCCACGGCTGCGCTTGATCTGCGTGATGCTGCGGTCGTAGGCGTACTGGCGCGTGGTGGCGTTCTTGCGGGCCGTGCCATCGTCGGATGGCTTTGGCGCGCCATCGGCGGGGGCGCCACCGGCGGCGTCGGCCGGTGCCGGCACGGCGGCCGCTGGCGGACGGTTCGACAGGCTGCCGGGAATGCCGGCCACGGTGCGGTTGCGTTCCTGCTCTTCGCGCATCGCTTCGCTCGTCACTTTCGGGGCTTCGCCGTATTTTTCCAGCGTTTCGTCCACGCGGTCGTTGTTCACGGCGGCCGTCACGCTGAGCTTGAAGTTGTCTTCGCCGATGACCGGGCCCAGCAAGCCCGTGACGTTGCGGCGGATTTCATCCTGGAAGCGTTTCGCGCCTTCGTTGCCGGCGGCCGAGGCATCGAAGCCATCCGTCAGGTCGATGTGCGAGGACAGCAGGTTGCCGCTCTGGTCGACCAGGCTCACGCGCGTGGGCGCCAGGCTGGCGACACTGCCGGCCACCATGTTGATGACGGCGGCGATCTGTTCCTGCGCCAGGGTGCGGCCCGGTTTCAGCGCCACCACGACGGAAGCGGAGGATTTGTCGCCGTCGCTGGCGACAAACGAAGTCGATTTGGCAATCGACAGATGGACGCGCGCCGAAGCGATCGCGTCCATCGTCATGATGCTTTGCGCCAGTTCGCCTTCCAGGCCGCGGCGGAAGCGCACGTCCTGCACGAATTGGGAGACGCCCAGCGGGTCGTTCTTGTCCATCAGCTCCAGGCCGGCCGGCAGCTGCGCCGTCACGCCTTTCGAGGCGAGCAGCATGCGCACCTTGCCCAGCATGGCGTCGGGCACCAGCACCTGGCCGCTGTCCGGATGCAGGCGGTAGGGGATGTGTTCCGCGTCCAGGGTGGCCATCATGTCCGTCACGGCCACTTTTTCGCGCGCGCCAAACACCGGCTTGTAGTTGGCCTGGTCGCGCCAGGCATACATGGTCACCATGGCGGTGATGCCGATGGCCAGCACGACGATGGGAACCAGGTTTTTCAGCAGGGCGGGCGGAATGGCGGGCTGGGCGCCAAGGCGCCAGCGCGCAAATGCGGACTTCATGGGGGTAATCACTTGGGGTAACTTTCGCTGGGAGGCTGGGCGTGGATCAGGACGTGAAGATTACAGAGGCAGTTTGATGAGTTCGTCGACGGCGCCCATGACCTTGTTGCGCACTTGCATCAACATGGAGAAGGACAGGCTCGCTTCCTGGCTGGCCAGCATGGCGCCGACCATGTCGTCGCTTTTGCCGCTGTCGACGTCGCTCATTTTTTGCGCAGCCATGCGGTCATCGCCGTTGACCTTGCCGATGGCGTCTTTCATGCTTTGCGCAAAGGAGAAGCCGGATTGTTCCGGCGCGCCGAACTGGGCGGCAGGCGCGATGCTGGCGCCTAGGGCGCGCGCGTCATTGCTCAGTGCTGCCAGATCGGCCTTGATCAGACCTGCGAGTTCGTTGCTCATCTTGCCCTCTACTTTCAATATGCGGTGACGTATCAATCAGAAATTACTGGTGTTGCCATTCCGGCAGGCACTACATCCAATGCCATCTTGCCTGGCCCGATTTCAGGACCCATCAGTTTTATCAGTTGCCACACCATCCGCTCAAGCAGACTCAAACAAACCCAGCAAACCCACGCCAACATGATTTACATGGCCATGATAACTAATATTTATCTGATAAAAGTTTCTGCTGGTGGCAATAAGAAGGACTGGAAACTGCCATAAAAACCGGAATCAGGTAAGCGGAATGGCGCACTGCAAATCACTATTTTGTCGCTATAAGCTTACCTCGGGGCAACTATAAAGTAAAGAGAGGATTGCCTCAAGGAATATTGATACATGGCAATATTTAGCATTTTCATGTATTGTTCAGCACCGTAGTCATCTAGCATGCGATACGATGCGCAATCGTTTGCTTGCGGATCGGTTTGCAAGGTCAAGATGATGCTGTATTTAATTTCGGGTGATCCGTATAATTTGTTCTGCCACCGCAATACGACATGACCCTCATGATAACCACTAAGACAGATCAAACTGTGCGCCATCAAGTCCTCGATTCTTGTCTGCTTGGACGTCCTGTCCATTTGCTGCATGTATTCGGCGCCCAGCTGCGCGACGACCTGGCCGTGGCCCTGCGCCAGCCGATGAGCCGTCGCTACTGGGGCAACTTCCAGATCGATGGCGTGAGCTTGTCGCGCGTGGAAAACGAGGACAGCGTGAACCGCTGGCTGAGTTTTTCCACGGCGGCCAGCCAGACGGGCTTTGCCCTTGAACGGCAGATACTCTTGAGCGTGCTGAACTATCGCTATGGTAGTGCCGGCGCCAAGGGTGCGCTGCCCGATCCGGCGCAGGTGCGCGTGACGGCCACAGAGGAGCGCCTCGCTGTGGTGCTGGGACAACAGTTGGTGAACAGCTTGTTTTCCCGCGTCCACAAGAACCTGCAAACCCTGGGCAAGAGCAGCGAAATCGACACCAGTGCCGAGGTCGCCGTACAGTCTGGCGTGCATCCGGCGCGCGGCAGCTGGATCGTCACCGTGGCGCTCAGCGACGTCGAGGCGGGGCAGAGCGGCCAGTTCTGGTTCTCGCTGGACAAGCGCCTGATGGCCGACGTGCTGCGCGGCTTGCTGCCCGAGCGCGCGCAAGCGAAGAAAGCCTTGCGTGGCAGCGTGCGCCCGCTCGCTTCGCGCCTGCAAGTGACCCTGGAAGGCCGGCTCGTCAGCAAACAGGTGCAGCTGGGTGCCTTGTTCGACCTGCGCGTGGGCGACGTGATTCCCGTCAGCCTGAGCCGTACCGACGTCATGCTCGACGACTCCCGTTTATTTACAGCTGCTGTTTCCGAACACAAGGGCAAGCTCTGTTTAACCTCATTTGAAGATGTCGAATAATATGAATCTGAACGATACCAACCAGAGCGAAACCCTGCTGGAAGACCTGGGCGATGACATGATCATCGACCAGAGCGACGTGTCCGACGTGGCCAGCGGCCGCGCGCGGCGCGACATTCCGCAGATGATGCGCAAGATTCCCGTCACCCTGACCCTGGAAGTGGGCTCGGCCCGCATCTCGCTGGAAGAGCTGATGGCCATCGGCCCTGAAAGCGTGATCGAACTCGACATGCTGGCCGGCGAACCGCTGGTGATCAAGGTCAATGGCACGCCGATCGGCCGCGCCGAAGTGGTGGTGGCCGGCGAGAACTATGGCCTGAAAGTCATCGACCTCGACGGCCTCAATCTCGACCTGATGACAGCATGAAGCTGGCGGTACCCAGTTTGAGCCGGCGCCGCGGCGCGCTGGCTGCCGCGCTGGCTGTTCCCGTTCTGATGCTGTGCTGCGCCGCCGCCGGGGCGCAGGATTTATTGTCCGGCGTGGTGCCGGGCGCGAAGACCGACCTGTCGGTCAAGATGCAGATCCTGGTCGTCATGACCCTGCTCGGGCTGCTGCCCGTGATGGTCATGATGATGACCAGCTTTACCCGCTTCGTCATCGTGCTGTCCCTGCTGCGCCAGGCCTTGGGCCTGCAGCAGGGCTTGCCCAACCGCATCGTCACCGGCATCGCCCTGATTCTCACCTTGCTGGTCATGCGCCCCATCGGCGACCAGGTGTGGAAGGAGGCGTTCGTGCCGTACGACCGCGACCAGATCGGCATGCAGGAAGCCCTGAAGATCGCCGAAGTGCCGATTTCGCGCTTCATGCTGGCGCAGACGAGCAAGGCCGCGCTGGCGCAGATCGCGCACCTGGCCGGCGAACCGTCGAGCATGCGCCCGCAAGACCACAGTTTCACGGTCAAGCTGGCCGCGTTTGTGTTGTCCGAACTCAAGACGGCGTTCCAGATCGGCTGCATGCTGTTCATCCCGTTCCTCATCATCGATCTGGTGGTGGCGTCCGTGCTGATGGCGATGGGCATGATGATGCTGTCGCCGCTGGTCATTTCGCTGCCGTTCAAGCTGCTGCTGTTCGTCCTGGTCGATGGCTGGACCCTGACCGTCAACACCTTAGTTACCAGCATACAGGGCTATTGATCCATGTTTACCCCTGAAGTCGCCGTCGACCTGATCATCGAAGCGTTGCATGTCGTCATGCTGCTGGTGGTGATCCTGGTCGTGCCGGGTTTGCTCATGGGCTTGCTGGTCGCGCTGGTGCAGGCGGCCACCTCGATCAATGAACAGACCATGAGTTTCCTGCCGCGCCTGCTGGTCACCTTGCTGGCCCTGATCCTGGCCGGACGCTGGATGGCCGGTTACCTGATGGATTATTGCGTGTCCATTTTTCAGCGCGCCGCCACCCTGGTCGGATAGCGCCGCGCGCCATGGATCAGATTTTCAATCAGGTGCTGCCGTTTCTGCTGGCCGTGTGGTGGCCGTTCTGCCGCATCCTGGCCATGCTCAGCGCCTCGCCCGTGATCGGCGACGCCATGGTGCCCGTCCCCGTGCGGGTGCTGCTGTCGCTGGTGCTGGCGATCCTGATGCTGCCCGTGATGCAGGCGTCGGGCGTGTCGCAGGACTTGCTGAAGATCGATCCGTTTTCCCTGCACGCCCTCGTCGCCACCCTGGAGCAGGCCATCATCGGCTTCGTCCTCGGTCTGGCCTTCCACTTCGCCATGTCCGTCATGTCGGTGCTCGGCTACCTGGTGTCGAGCCAGGTGGGTTTTTCCATGGCCGTGATGAACGATCCGCTCAACGGCACTTCGTCGGACGTGATCACGGGTTTGCTCACCATCATGTGCATGATCGTGTTTTTCGCCATCGACGGCCACCTGGTGCTGACGGGCGTGATCGGCGCCAGTTTCACGGCCTGGCCCGTGGGGCAGGGCTACGGGCCGCTGCTGCTGCAGACGGTGGCGTATAACGTGGCGTGGATCTTTGCCGCCGCCATGCTGCTGGCCTTGCCCATCGTCTTTTCCACCATGGTGGTGCAACTGGGCTTTGGCTTCCTGAACCGGGTGGCGCCGTCGCTGAACCTGTTTTCGCTGGGGTTTTCCATGATCACCATGTTCGGCCTGCTGATGCTGATACAGATCGTGCGCTTTATTCCCGAGCACTACATCGCCATGACCAACCGCGTGCTCGACATGATCCAGGAACAGATGCGGGTGGCCCATGGCGGATAGCAGCACGGGCGACAAGACAGAAAAGGCGTCAGCGCAGAAGCTGAAGAAATCGCGCCAGGAAGGGCAGGTGGTGCGTTCGCGCGACCTGTCGACGGCGCTCGGCATCCTGATCAGCATGAAGGTCTTCATTTATCTGCTGCCGGGCTATCTGCTGAGCTTTCGCGAGCTGTTCGCCATGGCCTTCATGCCGCTCGACAGCAAGGGCGCGCTGGAAAACGCCATGTCGATGGCGTTTACGACCTCGGTGGGCTTGCTGATCAAGATGATTGTGCCGCTGTTTTGCGTGCCCCTGTTTGTTGTGCTCGGTTCCTTGATTCCTGGCGGCTGGGTCATCAGCACGAAGAACTGGATGCCGAAGATGGAGCGCCTGAGCCCCGCCAAGAACCTGGGCCGTCTGTTTGCGCCCAAGCATGCTTTCGAATTCGGCTTGTCCATCGCCAAGGCCGTCGTGCTGGGCATGGTGCTCGTGCATGTGAGTCGCTCCAGCCTGACGCAGTACGTGGACTTGCAGCACCGGCCCTTGCAGCAAGCCATGCTCGATGGTTCCGCGCTGATGCTCGACGGCCTGATGGCGCTCATTTCCGTCTTCGTGCTGTTTGCCATCATCGACGTGCCGGCGCAGGCGTTTTTCTTTGCCCGCAACCAGCGCATGAGCAAGCAGGATGTCAAGGAAGAACATAAGAGCAGCGAAGGCCGTCCCGAAGTGCGCCAGCGCATCCGCCAGCTGCAGCAGCAGATCGGCCGGCGCAGCGTGCGCAAGACCGTGCCCGACGCCGACGTGGTGATCGTCAATCCCGAGCATTACGCTGTCGCGCTGAAGTATGACCAGGACCGCGCCGAGGCGCCGTTCGTCGTGGCCAAGGGCGTCGACGAGATGGCGCTGTATATCCGGCAAGTGGCGAAGGAGCACCATATTGAAACGCTGGAGTTGCCGCCGCTGGCGCGCGCCATCTACAACACCAGCCAGGTGCAGCAGCAGATTCCCGTGCAGCTGTACCAGGCCGTGTCGCAGGTGCTGAACTACATCCTGCAATTGAAAGCATTCCGGTCCGGGCAGCGTGCTGCCCAGCCCGTATTACCCACCGAGATGGCCGTGCCATCTCATCTGAGCGAGGTCGTACCGCCATGAATTTCCTGAACCGAGTGGTTGCTGAAATGCGCCGCCACAAGTTCGCCACGCCGCTGTTCCTGCTGGTGATCCTGGCAATGATCATCTTGCCGCTGCCGCCGGTGCTGCTCGATATCTTGTTCACTTTCAATATCGTGCTGGCACTGATCGTCATCCTCGTCAGCGTGTCGGCCAAGCGGCCGCTCGATTTCTCCGTCTTCCCGACGGTGATCCTGGCCACCACCATGCTCAGGCTGACCCTCAACGTGGCGTCGACGCGCGTGGTGCTGCTGCACGGCCATACGGGCGCGGATGCGGCCGGTAAGGTGATCGAGGCATTTGGTAACGTCGTGATCGGCGGTAACTTCGTCGTCGGTATCGTGGTCTTCGTGATCTTGATGATCATCAACTTCGCCGTCGTCACCAAGGGCGCCGAGCGTATCTCCGAAGTGTCCGCGCGCTTTACCCTCGACGCCTTGCCGGGCAAGCAGATGGCCATCGACGCCGACCTGAACGCCGGCTTGATCAACCAGGAAAAAGCCCAGATCCGCCGCAAGGACGTGGCCGCCGAAGCGGATTTCTATGGCGCCATGGACGGCGCGTCGAAGTTCGTGCGCGGCGATGCCGTCGCCAGTATCCTGATTCTGATCATCAACATGGTGGGCGGCGTGGCCATCGGCTCGCTGATGCACGACCTGTCGTTTGGCGATGCCTTCCGTCAATACGCACTCTTGACCATCGGTGATGGCCTGGTGGCGCAGATTCCGGCGCTGCTGCTGTCGGCCGCGGCCGCCATCCTGGTGACCCGCATCAGCGATTCGGGCGACTTCGAACAGCAAGTGGCGGGCCAGGTGCTGACGTCGCCAACGGTGATCTACAGCGCGGCCGGCATGATGGTGGCGCTGGCCCTGATTCCGGGCATGCCATGGTTCATGTTCATGACCTTTGCCGGCGTGCTGGCTTTTGTTGCCTGGCGCCTGACCAAGCGCGTGAAAGGACCCGACGCGGCCGGCATGGCCGCCATCGAGGCAGCCTTGCGCGACGAGCGTCCGGCCGAGCTGGAGTGGCAGCAACTGCCTGCCGTTCAGCCCTTGATGGTGATGCTCGGCTACAAGCTGGTTGGCATGGTGGATAAAACGCAAGGCGAACCGCTGAACAAGCGC
Source organism: Janthinobacterium sp. SUN128 (assembly GCF_030587275.1). NCBI lineage: Bacteria > Pseudomonadati > Pseudomonadota > Betaproteobacteria > Burkholderiales > Oxalobacteraceae > Janthinobacterium > Janthinobacterium sp. SUN128. Next base: position 950,245 of record NZ_JAPWHY010000001.1, read on the forward strand.
GTCAAGGGCGTGCGCCAGAGCCTGTCCGAGGCGATGGGCTTGCTGCTGCCGAATATCGGCGTGCGCGACGACCTGGCCCTGAAACCGTCGCAATACGCGATCGTGCTGTCGGGCACCGTGGTGGCGCAGGCGGAAGTGCAGGCCGACCGCCTGATGGCGATCCCGTCGCCGAATGTGTATGGCCAGCTGGACGGCATTCCCGGCATCGAGCCGGCCTACGGCATGCCCGTCACGTGGATCGAACCGGGTGAGAAGGCGCATGCGCTGGGCCTCGGCTACCAGGTCATCGAGGCGCCCAGCGTGATCGCCACGCACTTGTCGAAGATGGTGCGCGAATACCTGCCTGAACTGTTCCGCCACGAAGACGTCTCGAACATGATGGAGCGCCTGACGGCCTTGTCGCCGAAACTGGCTGGCGCGCTGGACAAGGCGCTGACGCACACGCAACTGCTGCGCGTGTTCCGCGTCTTGCTGGCGGAAAATGTGTCGCTGAAGGATATCGTGCCCATCGCCACCACCTTGCTCGACAGCTCGGAAACGACCAAGGATCCGATCCTGCTGGCGGCCGAAGTGCGCTGCGCGCTGCGGCGCCAGATCGTCAGCGGGCTGTTTGGCCAGAAGATGGAAATGCAGGCGTTTAACCTGGGCGGCGAGCTGGAAAACATGCTGCTTGGCTCCCTGAACCAGGCGCGCCAGTCGGGCAAGGTGACCCTGGATAACTATCCGATCGACCCGCATCTGCTGTCGCAGCTGCAAGTGAATATGCCGGTGGCGCGCGAACAGATGAAGCAGCAGGCCACGCCGCCGCTGCTGCTGGTGCTGCCGCAGATCCGTCCGCTGCTGGCCCGCTATGCGCGCCTGTTCGCGCCTGGCCTGCATGTGCTGTCATACAACGAAATCCCGGAAAACCGCGAAGTGAGCATCATCGGCACGGTGGGGTAGGACGGTGACATGAAAAGAAAAACGGCGCTTCGGGCGCCGTTTTTTTATGCTGTATCAATTCTGTTGCGTCAATCCTGTTCGTCGATGGGCGGCAGCAGGTCGTGCTCCTGGCCGTCGGCCAGCAGCAGTACGGTGCCGCCTTGCGCCGTCTCTTCGTCGTCGCCATAGTCGTAACCGAGCGGCGCCGCCACTTCCTTCGAGACGACGATGGTTTCCTCTTCGGCCGCCGCCGCGGCTTCGCTGGCGGCGGGCGCATCGGGATTGGCCGCCGCTTCCGCTTCCGGCTGCGTCAGCAGCAGCGCCACTTCTGCCATGGCGCGGAACAGGGCCAGCGACAGCGAGGCGGCGCCCGCCTGCATCGGGTAGTTGCCGTGCACGCGCTGGGCATGCAGCTGGCGGTTCAGGCGGCAGCGCACCACGCGCAGGCCCGCGCGCCGTACGGCGTCGGCGATCTCGGGCAGGACCAGGCGCAAATGGCGCAATGCGGCTTCCTCGTCGGCGGCCAGTTCCAGCAGCACGCCGTCGCCGGCCGGTTCCATCTGGATCACGACCCGGCCGATGCCGATGATGATCAGTTCGACGCGCAGCGCCACCTTGCCGCGCCGCCTGGGCGTGGCATCTTCGTCTTCGTCGCTGGCCAGCACGCGCAGCAGCAGGCGCTGGCCGCCCCAGCCATATACGGCGAAGCGCCATGCTTCGCTGTCGACGCTCAAGGGCGGGCGGGCGCCTTCGCGCAGCAGGGCCGGTTGCTGCTCTGCCATGAACAGGTTGCCCGGCACGTGCTGGCCGCGCGCCTGCTCCTGCAGGGCCGCATATTGCTCGCCATACGTCTTGACCATCACGCGCCACGAGGCGGCCAGCTGCGCCGCGTCGGGTGGTTGCCAGACCAGCTGGCGCGTGAAGAAGAGCTGATTGACCTGCATGGCGCTGCTGTCGCGCGGCATGGCGCCGCCCGTGCCATCGGCATTCGGCTTGATGAGGGACGCCAGGCTGTCCTGTCCCTTCTGTTGCAGCTGGGCGGGCAGGGTGCCGGCGTCGGGCGCGGGCGCCATGTAGGGGCCGATGGGCACCAGCGGCTGGACCACGCCCGGCACCATCGGCGTCGCGGGGCTGACGTCGAAGCGCTGGGTAATCAGGGGCACCGGGTTGCCCGATGAGATGCGGTCTATCGCCATGCCATTGCTTCCTGCTGATACATATTCATCCGATCCGCCATCGCGCCCTGCCAGTCACTATTGTAGTAAAGAAAGAATCAGCTTGCTCATGCTCTGGCTTTGCTTGAGCATGGCCGTGCTCGCTTGCAGCAGCATTTGGGCCGAGGTCATGTTGGCGCTTTCGGCCGCGTAATCGACATCCATGATGCGGCCGATGGCGGCCCTGGTATTGGTGATCATGTTCGACAGGTTGTTGTAGACGTGTCCGAGCCGGTTCGCGGTGGCGCCCAGCGCCGAGCGCACGCTGCCGACCTTGTCGACGGCCGCCGCCAGCATGTCGATCATGCCGTTGGCGCTGCTGTTGCTGGCAAATTCGCTGCCGGCTGTGGCGCCTGGCGCGAAATTGACGGAGATCGCCTGCAGGGCCGCATCCAGGCCGGCCATGTCGCCCGACACGTTGAACTGCATGGTCTCGCTGCCGGTGGCGCCGATCTGGAACGTCATGGCTTGCGACAGGGTGCCCTTGCCGGCGCTGCCGTTGCCCAGCAATAAAGTGCCGCCGTAGCGGGTGTTCGTCATCACGTTGTACAGCTCGGCGCCCAGCGCATCGTATTCGCCTTGCATGGCCTCGCGGTCCTTCTGGTTCGACGAGGCGTCCGCCGCCTGGGTGGCCAGATCCTTCATGCGTACCAGCATGCTGGTGACTTCGCCAAACGCGCCTTCGGCCGTTTGCAGCAGGGAAGTACTGTTTTGCGTGTTGCGCATGGCCACGGCCATGCCGCTGGTCTGGGCGCTCAGCCTGGTAGCGATCTGCAAGCCGGCCGCATCGTCCATGGCCGAGTTGATGCGAAAACCGGTGGAGAGGCGCGTCATCGACGTCGACAGCATTTGCTGGGCCCAGCCCATGGCCCGCTGGGCTGACAGTGCGGCAGTATTGGTATGAATGCTCAGCACGCGGCGGCTCCAGTAGACGATTGTTCGGTGTTCTACCTTGTATAGGCGACTATGCCGGCAACATCGTTAAACGTGATGGCAATTTAGTTCAATATGCGGGAAATGCCAGACACGGCAGGCGAAAAAAAAGCCAGACCGGAGTCTGGCTTCGAGAGACTGGCCGCGAGCGGCCAAGTCACTATTATTGCAGCAGGGACATGACCATCGAGGACATGCTGTTGCTTTGTTTCAGCATCGCGGTGCCAGCTTGCAGCAGCATTTGCGACGACGTCATGTTCGAGCTTTCGGTAGCGAAGTCGGTGTCCATGATGCGGCCGGTAGCGGCTTTGGTGTTGGTGGCGATGTTCGACAAGTTGGTGTTGACGTGGTCCAGACGGTTAGCCGTCGCGCCCAGTGCCGAACGCAGGGTGCTGACGCTGTCGATGGCGGTAGCCAGCAGGCCGATGTTGGCGTTGGCGTTGGACGTCAGTTCCGTGGCGCCTGTCGCGGCGGCGCTCGAGAAGTTTGCGCTCAGGCCGGTCAGGGCGGCGTTCAGCGTGCTCAGGTTACCCGATACGTCGAACGTCATTTTTTCGGTCGAGCTGGCGCCGATCTGGAACGTCATCGAGGTCGACAGTGTGCCGTCAGCGGCGGCGCTGCCTTTGCCCAGCAGCTTGGTGCCGCCGAACGTGGTGTTGGTCATCACGTTGTACAGCTCTTGGCCCAATGCATTGTATTCCGCTTGCATGGCGGTCTTGTCATTGGCGGTCGACGAAGCATCGGCTGCCTGGGTCGCCAAGTCTTTCATGCGCACCAGCATGTTGGTCACTTCAGCGAACGCGCCTTCTGCCGTTTGCAGCATCGAGGTGCTGTTTTGCGTGTTGTTCATCGCAACGGTCATGCCGCTGGTCTGTGCTTTCAGGCGGGTGGCGATCTGCAGGCCGGCAGCATCGTCCATGGCCGAGTTGATGCGGAAGCCGGTACTCAGGCGCGTCATCGAAGTCGACAGTTTGGATTGGGTATTCGTGATCGAATTTTGTGCCGACAGGGAGGCAGCGTTGGTGTGAAGGCTCAGCATGGTGTCATTCCTAATTAGGTGGTTACGGTGAGGAGCGACGATTTATCTGCTCCTATCAGTACAAGACGACCGTGCCGCCGCCTTAATTAAATGCTTTAAGGAAATTTCTTAAAAAAAATGGTATTTGTTGCTTCGTCAGCCCGTCCGGTACGTGTTGTGGCGTACCTGCGCCAGCTGCGCACGAAAAAAAAGCCAGACCGGAGTCTGGCTTCGAGAGTCTGGCCGCGAGCGGCCAAGTCCATATTATTGCAGCAGGGACATGACCATCGAGGACATGCTGTTGCTTTGTTTCAGCATCGCGGTGCCAGCTTGCAGCAGCATTTGCGACGACGTCATGTTCGAGCTTTCGGTAGCGAAGTCGGTGTCCATGATGCGGCCGGTAGCGGCTTTGGTGTTGGTGGCGATGTTCGACAAGTTGGTGTTGACGTGGTCCAGACGGTTAGCCGTCGCGCCCAGTGCCGAACGCAGGGTGCTGACGCTGTCGATGGCGGTAGCCAGCAGGCCGATGTTGGCGTTGGCGTTGGACGTCAGTTCCGTGGCGCCTGTCGCGGCGGCGCTCGAGAAGTTTGCGCTCAGGCCGGTCAGGGCGGCGTTCAGCGTGCTCAGGTTACCCGATACGTCGAACGTCATTTTTTCGGTCGAGCTGGCGCCGATCTGGAACGTCATCGAGGTCGACAGTGTGCCGTCAGCGGCGGCGCTGCCTTTGCCCAGCAGCTTGGTGCCGCCGAACGTGGTGTTGGTCATCACGTTGTACAGCTCTTGGCCCAATGCATTGTATTCCGCTTGCATGGCGGTCTTGTCATTGGCGGTCGACGAAGCATCGGCTGCCTGGGTCGCCAAGTCTTTCATGCGCACCAGCATGTTGGTCACTTCGGCGAATGCGCCTTCAGCCGTTTGCAGCATCGAGGTGCTGTTTTGCGTGTTGTTCATCGCAACGGTCATGCCGCTGGTTTGCGCTTTCAGGCGGGTGGCGATTTGCAGGCCGGCAGCATCGTCCATTGCCGAGTTGATGCGGAAGCCGGTGGAGAGGCGCGTCATCGAAGTCGACAGTTTGGATTGGGTGTTCGTGATCGAATTTTGTGCCGACAGGGAGGCAGCGTTGGTGTGAAGGCTCAGCATGGTGTCATTCCTAATTGGGTGGTTGCGGTGAGGAGCGACTTTTAGCTGCTCCTACCAGTACAAGACGACCGCGCCGACACCTTAATTAAATGCTTTGAGGAAAAATTTTGAATTGTTTTCCGGCCTTGCCACAGGAAGGGGGAGCATGCCCCCTGTACTGCGGCCTAGTTGCCGGCGGCAAGCAGGCAAGCGCGGAAGTGGGCAATTTTCTCTTCGTCGCTGGACAGTATGTCAAAGCGGGGGGTGTCGGCCGCATCTTTGGCGATGCGTTTGCAGATGGCATGATCCTCCTCAAATACCTGACGGTTCATGCGCGCGCTGGAATCGAAAAAGCCTTGCAGCGCGGCCGCACTGGATGCACTGGCGGCGGCATTGAGCAGGCGGCTGGAAAAGTGCGTGCGCCACGGCTGCGCGGACGGGAAGAAGTGTTGCAGCGAATAGGAATACGAATAGGTCGACGAGAGCATGGTAAATGGAAACAGGTACAGGCTCTGATAACCTTCGTATTGCTGGTCCAGCTGGAACAGGCGTTTGATGGAACGTAATTTTTTTGCCATGGGCGCGTTGCCCAGTTCCGCCTGCCACACGGAGGTCCACGGCGTAAACTGATTGCTGCCATCGCCAAGCTGCAATTCGGCCAGCGATTCCGGATGGACGAAGGGCACGTGCAGCGGTTCCAGCGCATTTTCCAGCGCGAGGCGCCAGTCACATTCGTAGGTATAGGCGTTGAGGTCGCTGCGCCCCGCGATATTGAAGGAGATATCGGCCAGCAGCGCGTAGGTGTTGCCCAGCTGCTCGTCCAGCGTCATGCGTGGCGCTGGCGCGGCGAACAGGAAGTCGGCACACCAGTCCAGTTGCAGGGTATGCAGCTTTGCGTTCTCCAGGTCGGCTTGCGCATACCGTTCGCGGCATGGGATATGCATGGCGCCAGCGCGGTAGGACCAGCCATGGTAGGGGCAGGCCAGCGGCGCGTTGCCGTGTGTCTCGGTGAAAAAACGCGTGCCGCGGTGCGGGCACAGATTGTCGAAGGCGAGCAGATTGCCCTGGTCGTTATATACGACCACTTCCTCGCCCAGCCATTCCAGTTTGAGATAGTCGCCGCTGGACGGCAGTTCGCTGCGATGGCACAGCAGGTGCCAGAAATCGTCGCGTAGTTGTTGTGCTTGTTGCATGGCATTCATAAGGTCTTGGCCGGTTGGGCATATACGGTGGCGCCATCGGCAACGCGGCGCATCACTACTGCGCCGGCGCCGACGGTGGCGCGCTCGCCGATGGCGACGCGCGGCAGGATGGAGGCGCCCGATCCCACCATGACGGCCGCGCCCAGGCGCACGGCGCCCGTGATGTCCACGTGCGAACTGAGCGTGCAGCCCTTGCCTAGCACGGCGTCATGGCCGACGCTGGAGTAGCTGTTGATGGTGACGAAGTCCCCCACGTCGCTGCCGGCCGAGACAAGGGCGAATGGACAGATGACGGCGCCTTGGCCCAGGCGGGCCGTGCGGGCCACGATGGCGCTCGGGTGGACCAGCGTGTGGAAGCGCGCGCCGCGCGCCGCCAGTTCCTCCGCGATACGCAGCTTGGCTTGCGGTGCGCCGATCGCCAGCAGCAGCGCGTCGTCGGGCGCCGGCTCATAGTAGCTGATGCTGCCGAGCACGGGGTAGGCATAGTTGGCGTCCAGCGCGGGCATCGCTGGCATGGTGTCGTCCAGCAAGCCAACGATGCGCTCGTTGGCCGGATCGAGACTGTCTTCCAGCCAGCACAGCAGTTCACGGGCAAAGCGGCCGGCGCCGACGACGATGATATTTTTCATGCAATTTCCAATAGGTGATTGGGCGGATGGGCGTGCCGCGTCAGCGTGCCAGGTAGCCGCCGTCGACGGCCCAGGTGGCGCCGCTGACCCAGCGTCCCGCCGGCGACAGCAGGAAGGCCGCCGTTTGCGCGATATCGTCGCTGCTGCCAAAGCCCAGCGGATGGCGCAGCTGATAGGCTTGCATCGCTTCATCGGGCAGGCCGCGCGTCAGGCGCGCATGCATTTCAGTGGCGACGGCGCCGGCGGCAATGCTGTTGACGCGCATCGCGCGAGACGCCAGTTCCACGGCCAGCGCCCGCACCAGGCCGTCAATAGCGGCTTTGGCCGCCGAATAGACACTCATGCCGGATTGGCCGCTCTGACCTGCCACTGAGGACATGAATAGCAGCGCCGCGCCATCGCGCATCACGCCGCGCAGCGCAGCCGCGCGGCCCAATGCCAGTGCGGTCTTCACGCTGGACTCGAAGACGTCGTCAAACTGTTGTGATTTCGACAGCTTGACGGGACGCAGCAGTTCCACGCCTGCGGCGTGGAAGAGGCCGGAAAAGGGCCGGTCTGCACTGACCCGTTTCATGAAGTCGACGATGTGGTCGCCGCCATCGAGCGTCAGCGTTTCAGCCAGGTGGCCGTCGCCGGGCAGCGCCTGCAAGGTTTGCTCCAGGCGCTGCGCATCGCGGCCCGTGATCAGCAACTGGGCGCCACAGCGCGCCAGCAGCAGTGCCGTATCGCGGCCGATGCCGGACGAGGCGCCGGTGACAAGAATGCGCTGGCCAGCGAGCATGTCAGAAGTAAATATCATGGGATCAGATTTCTATCAGGCGGTTGACGCGCAGCGAGCCGAGATGCAGCATGGCGGCCGACCAGGAATAGCCGACGCCGAAGCCGAACATGGTCACGTTCTTGCCGTGCGCCTGCTCTCCGAGGCTGGTGCAGATCAGCAATGGAATCGAGGCGCTCGATGTATTGCCGTAGCGGTCCATGTTGATGGGCGCCCGCTCGGGCGGCAGCTTGGTTTTCTTGATGATGTGCTTGAGCATGAAGGTATTGGCCTGGTGGAACAGGAAAGCATCGATCTGTTCCGCGTCGCGTCCGGAAAAATGCAGCAGGTCGGCCACCAGCGGCGGGATGTTCTTCAGCGTGAAATTGAAGATTTCGCCGCCATCCATGTACAGCTTGGCCGCATCGCGCTGCGCCAGGCGCGCATCGTCGCCCAGGTAGGGGCGGCAGGCGCTGGCGGCCATCATCAGGTGGCGCTCGCCGCTGCCGTCGCTGCCCAGGATGAAGTAGCTGGCCGCTGCCGCGGGGTCGAATTCCAGCGCGCTGGCCGTGCCCGCGTCGCCAAACAGCAGTGCCGTGGCGCGGTCGCTGTCGTCGACCGTCTTGCTGATGGTGTCGCCTACCAGCAACAGCACGCGCCCGATGGCCTGGCCATCGAGCATTTTCGATGCCAGCCACAGGCCGTAGGCGTAGGCGGAGCAACCAAGGTTGACGTCGAACGCCACGCAAGCCTTGTGCAGGCCCAGGCGGCCGTGTAGCGCGCAGGCCGTGGCCGGCAGCACATAGTCGGGTGTCTGCGAGATGAAAATCAGCGCATCGACACTGTCGCGTTCCCAGCCCAAGTCTGCCAGCAGGGCTTCCGCCGCCGCCTGGCACAGGTCGGCCGTGGTTTGTCCTTCCAGCGCGCGTCGGCGCGACTGCACGCCGATCATCTTGCTCACGTCGGCCACGCCGGCGGCGCCAAAGCGCTCCTCGAACGCGGCATTATGAATTTCCGTGCGCGGCAAGGCGCATACGACGCCGCGCAAGGCCAGGTGTGCGGAGGTAAACGGCAAGCCCGAAGCGAGGCGCAGGCTGGACATGTTCAGGCCTTGACGGTGATCAATGCCAGTACGTCGGCCAGGGTGACGCACTGCGCCAGGGCCTGGCCATCGAGCATCTGGTCGAACAGGTCATCGACCAGCGCGATGGTGGAAATGATGGCCAGCGAATCCCAGGCGTAGTCGCCCAGGTTCAGTTGCGGCCCGATCTTGCCGGCGTCGATTTCCAGGATGTCGGCCATGCCGTCGAAAAATTCTTGCATAATCATTTCTTTCGGAATAAGTAACTGGTCAGTGAGCAGGGGGGCGTCCATGGATGGCCTGGCAGCGCTACAGCTGCACCAAGGTGCCGGCCCACGAATAGCCGACGCCAAAGCCCAGCAGCAGGGCTGTGTCGCCAGGATGGATACGGCCCGACTGGCGCGCCCGCGCGATGGCAATCGGTATGGTCGAGGAGACGGTATTGCCGACGGTATCGATTTCAATCACGAATTTGGCTTCCGGGATGCGGATCTTGCGGCGCAGGGCGTCGAGCATGAATTTATTTGCCTGATGGAAGATTACGTGGTCGATATCGTCCAGCGTCTTTCCTGCGGCATCGAGCAACTCCTGCATTGTACGCGGCACCGCGCCCAGTGTGAACTGGACGATCTCGGCGCCGTCCATGAACAGGTCGTCCTGGCTGCGCCAGTTGCCCGAGGCATCTTCGCTTTCCACCGCCGTGGCCGCGCTGCGCGGCAGGCGCATGGCACCGGCTGGCACGATCAGATTCTTCGCGCCGCTGCCGTCCGTGCCCAGCACGAAAGGCCCCAACCCCTGCTGCGTTGCGCCGCCGGATACCAGGCTGGCCGCCGCCGCATCGCCAAATAGGGTGCGCACGCTGCGGTCGCGCGGGTTGATGAACTTGGAATATGTATCGGCCGTCAGGATCAGCACCTGCTTGCGGATGCCGGCTTCGATCAGGCCCTTGGCCATCGCCAGCGCATACACGTAGCCAGAGCAGCCGAGGTTGATGTCCAGTGCGCCGCACGAGGTGGGCAGGCGAAGGCGCTGCTGCAGGACGCAGGCGCTGCTGGGCAGCAAATGGTCGGGCGCCTGCGTGCACAGGATCAGGAAGTCGATGCCATCGCGCTCGATGGCATGTTCGCTGAACAGCTTTTCTGCCGCATGGAAGGCCAGGTCGCTGGCCGTTTCATCGGCTGCGGCGATATGCCGCTCGGCGATGCCGGTCTTGTCGAAAATCTTTTGCGCCGACCACTCACCCAATTCCTGCGCCAGGGCGTCGTTGGTCAAGGTGGCCTGCGGCAGGTGATAGGCGATGGCGGTAAGTTGGGCGTGGTTCTGCATGCGGGGTCGTTGGGTCAGGTGTCGGTGGCGTCAGGATGGAAAGGCGAAGCTGGCTATCTTCAGGCGGATGCCTGGCCGTGCGCTTGTTCCCATTGTTTGCGGCTGCTTTTCAGGATGTCGATGACCAGCAATGCCTTCGCTTCATCGGCACACATATCTTCCAGGAACATGGCATTATTGTCGCGCACCCAGGCCAGCGGCATGTCCCACCAGGCCAGTTCCAGCAGCGCGGCGCGGACTTTTTCAGAGAAACGGTAGCGTATCAGGCGCGCCGGCGAGCCGGCATAAATTCCATAGGGTTCCGAGCGGAAATTCGGTGGCAACAGCGAACGGGCGCCGATGACGCAGCCGTTTTCGATCACGCTGCCGCCCAGCACCATCACTTCGTCACCGATCCAGACATCGTTCTTGATCACCGTGTCGGCATACTGTGGCTGTGGCGCATTTTTCAAGCCACCGCCGAGGATCGACAGCATGTATGTCGAGATCGTGCGCATCTCGTGCTGGCCATTGAGCAGGAAGCGCAGGCGCGAACCACCGGCCACGTACCGTCCCACGCACAGGCTTTGCCGCCCGCTGTCGTATTTCACCAGCGAACCGACGCCAAAACCGGAGCCGCGTCCGATGTAGAAGTGCCCGCTTGTCGGTTCCTGGTCCAGCCAGTCGCGGAAAAATTGGTGGGGTAAGGTGCTGATGGCGCCATCGTCGTAGCCCAGTACCGTGAATTGGGCCGACCACGGATGGTTTTCCGTCACACCGGAAAAATTGGTTTCGGTGGAAATGTGCATCAGGCTATGTTCCGTGTCAGTTCTTGTTCCCGTGCGGGGGCGGCGATCATGGCAATAATGGCGTCCACGCTTGCCATCTCCAGGTCCGGATAGATGGGCAGGCAGATCACTTGCGATGCTGCCAGTCGAGCCACTGGCAGGTTGCCATGCGCTGCAGACGGCATTCCGCGGTACATCGGAAAGTCGCTGATCAGCGGGTAAAAGTAGCGGCGTGCGTAGATTTCCTGGTCGCGCAGCAGCTGGAACAGGGCATCGCGCGACAGCGGGTAATCGGGGCCGACCAGGATCGGGAAATAGGCGTGGTTGGCCGCCTCGCCTTCGCCTTGCTCCAGGCAGGTGATGCCATCGATACCGGCCAGCTGCTGGCGATAATGCGCATCGATGGCCTTGCGCTTCTGGCGCGCGCCGTCGATGCCCTTGAGCTGCAGCAAGCCGAAGGCGGCATTGATCTCGCTCATCTTGCCATTGATGCCGGCGGCCACGACCGTGACTTCATCGACGAAGCCGAAGTTTTTCAGGTGGTCGATGCGCTGCTTGGTCTTGGCGTCAGGGCAGACGATGGCGCCGCCTTCGAAGGTGTTGAAGATCTTCGTGGCGTGAAAGCTGATGACGGACAGGTCGCCGTGATTGAGCACGCTGCTGCCCCGGTGGCGCACGCCGAACGCATGCGCCGCATCGTAGATCACCTTCAGGTTGTAGTTGTCGGCGATTTTTTCGATGGCTTCGATGTCGCATGGCCGGCCGTAGCAGTGCACGGGCATGATGGCGGTGGTCTGCGGCGTGATGGCCGCCTCGATTTTGCCCGGATCGAGGTTCAGGCTGTGCGGCTCGATGTCGGCAAAGACGGGTTTGATGTTGTTCCACAGCAGCGAATGAGCAGTAGCGACAAACGAATACGGCGTCGTGATGACTTCGCCGTTGATGCGGAGCGCCTGCAAGGCCGTCATCAATGCCAGCGTGCCGTTGGCGAACAGGCAGATATGCTTGACGCCCAGGTAGTCGCACAGCGCCTGTTCCAGTTGCTGGTGGAAGGGGCCGCCATTGGTCAGGATCTTGTTGTCCCAGATCGTTTCCAGATACGGCAGGAAATCCTCCAGCGGCGGCAGCAGGGGCTGGGTGACATAGACTGGTTTGTTTTTTTGAGCGCTCATCATAATCCGATCGGCGGGTTGGGCACGGCCACGGGCGCTTCGAACGAAACTGGCGGCAAGCCTTCGCACCAGCGTTGCCAGGCCATGCGCATGGCGTTCTCGAATCCTTCAGCGATCAGTTTCGGCTTGCCCATGGTCGAACGTTCCAGGCGGTGCCGCACGCTGAGGCGGTACGCGCCCAGCAGCATGGGATTGGCCGCGATGGCAACGCCCTTGCGTACGAAATCGTCGTCATCGGTGGCGATGAACTCTTCCAGCTCGACCTGGCGCAGGATGGACGTGCCGGCGCAGCTGGGCAACGTCGGCCCTGCCACGGTGAGCGTCGGCACGCCCATCCACAGTGCGTGGAAGGTGGTCGTGCCGCCGCCATACGGGAAGGTGTCGAGGCACAGGTCGACGCGGTGGTGCATGGCCATGAACTGGCTCATGCCGGTGCGGCCTTCAAAGGTGAGCCGCTCCAGCGCAATGCCTTCCTCTCCGAACCACTCCGTGAGTTGCGCGGGAGCTTCCGACTTGGGCATGGCGGCTAGCAACATCTTTGAATCGGGCAGTGCGCGCAGCAGCCTGGACCAGCGTGCAACCACTTGGCGATTGATTTTATTCAGGCGATTGAAGCTGCCGAAGGTGATGAAGCCATTGCTCAGCGCGGGCGCCGGCTTGATCCCTGGTGCATATTGCGATGGCAGGAACGGTGCGCAGGCAGGAAGTAACAGCAGTTTTTCAGTGAACTGGCTGTCGAATTTTCCTGGTGGCGAAAAGAATGGATCGCTCAGGTAGTAATCCATGGCCTGCAGGCCCGTGGTGAGCGGGTAGCCGATCCAGCTTGCCTGGACAGGCGCCGGCTTGGCGGCAAACACGAGCAGGCGGTTCTTGCCTGAGTGGCCGGACAGGTCGATCAGTATATCGATGCCATCGTCGCGGATCTGCTGCGCCAGGTCCGGGTCGGACAGGTGCTCCACCTGGCGCCAGTGGGGAATGAGTTCGCGCAGGCGTTGCGTGACCTCGTCGTCTTGCGGATTGTTATGGTAGGCATGCAGCGACAGCTTGACGCCATCGACTAGGTTTTCCAGAATCGGGATAATGAAATGCGGGATCGGATGGTTGAGCAAGTCGCCCGATACCAGGCCAACTTTCAGCATGCGCAGCGGCTCACGGGTATTGTCGTGCTGCTTGCGATTTTTTTCGATATGCGTCTCGAAGGTGTCACTGAAGCGCCGGTGCTCGGAAAACAGCGTCTCGGCGTCGATGTCGGCGCTATGCGACAGCAGGAACAGGTAGTTGCTGAACAGGGTTTCCCATAGTGGACAGATTGCCAAGCCCTTGCGGCAGATTGCAATGGCTTCGTCTATCCGGCCGATATTGCTGAAGGTGGCGCTGATATTGAGGTAGGCGTCGCGATAGTTGGGGTTGATTGCCAGCGTCTTGTGATAACACTCCAGTGCTAATAGGGGCTCCTTCATGAGCACATAGCAATTGCCGAGTGCAAATTGAGCGCGCTCGAATTTGGGGGCGATGTCGAGCGCGGACAGATAAGTCTGTTTGGCTTGTTGTAATTGATTTTGCGCCTGTTGTGTCGATCCCAAGTTACATAGCGCCGAGGTGTTTTTCGGGTTCAATTCCAGCGCGCGCTCGTAGGCTGCGGTCGCTTCGTCGAACGCCTTCAATTCCTGCAAGACGACCCCAAGGTTGTTATGCGTATCGCTATTGTCGGGTTCGTGTTCAAGTGCATGGTGGTATGACGCTATGGCTTGCTCGAAGCGCTTGATCGTGTTGTAGTAATCGCCCAGATGCTTGTGTGTTATGGCGTTATCCGGTGCCAAATCGATTGCCTTTTGAAAGTACTTCAGCGCCTTGTCCCTTTCCTCTGCGGCACCGTAGGCGATGGCGAGTTGGGCGCAGATTTGTGCATCGTCTGCTTGCAGGCGATGCGCACGTGTACAGTACTCGATAGCTGCCGCGTAGTTTTTTTGTTTGCATTGAAGCAAGCCAAGGTTGCTCAGCGCCTGGGAGAAATCGCCATTCAGCGCTATCGCCCCTTCATATGCGGCGATGGCTTGCTCTGCCAGTCCCAGCGACTGAAGTGCGCGTCCCAGATTGTTGTGCAATTTGGCGTCATCTGCATGCAGCGCGATGCCGGAATGGCAAATTTTCACCGCACTTTCGTAGTCTTCGGCCTCATGCAGCGCGGCGGCCAGATTGGCATGCACCGCTGAGGTATGCGGCGCCAGTTGCAGCACAGCCCGATAGCTGACGATAGCCGCTTGCCATTGCTTCAGGTCTTGCTGGGCGTTGCCCAGATTCAGATAGATTTCAGCGTCGCCCGGCAGCAGGGCCAGGGCGCGTTGATAGCACGCGATGGCGTCGGCGCTGCGCTGCATCGCTTGCAAAGTATTGCCGAGATTGAAATGGCCCTTGGCGTAGTCGGGACGCAGCGCCAGCGCTTGCCGGTATGCCTGTTCGGCCTGCTCCAGCTTGCCTTGCGCCTGCAGCGCCGCCGCCAGGTTGCCATGCGCCTCGACAAAGTCCGGATTCAGTTCCAGCGCCCGCGTATAGCTGCCGATCGCCTGTTCGTACATGCCCCGTTCCTGCCAGGCTGTGCCCAGGTTGCCATGCGCTTCGGCATCGTTGGGCGCCAATTGCGCGGTTTTTTGCAGGGCCTCGAAGGCATCCTTGCCCTGTAATTGCAGGGCGGTGCCCAGCACGCTCCAGGCAAAGTCCGACTTGGGGTAGCGCTGCGTCAGGGCATGGCTGGCCACTTCCAGTTCGGCATGATGGCCGGCTTGATACAGCGCAATGACGTGCTGCGTTTCCTGCGCTGTCGGCGTGCTTGCGATGGCCGTTTCGATGCGGTTGCGCAAGCCCTGCGACTGTTCGTTGTCGAGCCCGCGCGTGATGGCTGCCGTCACGATCTCCAGCGCCTGCTCGCGCTCGCCCGCCTTGAGCAAGCCATCCGCATACGACAGCCAGAACTGGCCTTCGTCGGGGTCCACCGACAGCGCCTTGTGCAGATACGGCAAGCCGGCCTGGTATTGTCCGACTTGTCCCGCCAGCAAGCCCATATTGTGGTTGGCGATGGCGTGATAGGGCTGCACCTGCAAGATCGCCAGGTAAAGCTCCTCCGCCTCGGCGTAGCGGCCGGCCTGGTGTTCGGTGATTGCCTGCTGCAATTCGGCGTCGAGGGGCACTGCGGGAAGGGCGTTTGCGTTCATGAGCGGGCGGAAGGTGAAATAGTTAGCAAAGGGAATTGTAACTGGTGGAAGTGCTTCTGAGAAACTTTCCAGGTGGAATTTATCCAGGAATGCTGCCGCAATGCAAACTTGGTGTTGCTGACCGGTCAAAGCGTGGGGCAATATGATATTTTTGATAAAAAAACAGCGCGCTACCATGGGGTAGGGCGCTGTCTTCCTGCCAGCTGGCGACATGGTCGCCATGCACGGGGGCATTACATGTTCGGATAGTTCGGCCCGCCGCCGCCTTCCGGTGTCACCCACACGATGTTCTGCGTCGGATCCTTGATGTCGCAGGTTTTACAGTGCACGCAGTTCTGCGCATTGATCTGCAGGCGTTCGGCGCCGTCGTCGTTCTTCACGAACTCGTACACGCCGGCGGGACAGTAACGGGCTTCCGGACCCGCATACGTGGCCAGGTTGACGTCGACGGGCACGCTGGCGTTCTTCAACGTCAGGTGGATCGGCTGGTCTTCCGCGTGGTTCGTGTTCGAGATGAACACGGACGACATCTTGTCGAAGGTCAGCTTGCCATCGGGTTTCGGATACACGATCTTTTTCGACTGGGCCGCCGGTTTCAGGCATTCGTGGTCGCCATGCGAGTGGTGCAGGGTCCATGGCGCCTTGCCGCGGAAGATCAACTGGTCGATGCCCGTCATCAGGCTGCCCAGGTACAGGCCTTTCGACAGCCATGGCTTGACGTTGCGCGCCACGTGCAGCTCTTCATGCAGCCACGATTTTTCAAAGGCGACAGGGTAGCTCGTCAGTTCGTCGTGCTGGCGCTGTTCGCCCAGCGCGCCGAAGGCCGCGTCCGCCGCCAGCATGCCGCTCTTGATGGCCGCGTGGCTGCCCTTGATGCGGCTCATGTTCAGGAAGCCCGCATCGCAGCCGATCAGCGCGCCGCCGGCAAACACCAGTTTCGGCAGCGATTGCAGGCCGCCGGCCGCAATCGCCCGCGCGCCGTACGAAATGCGCTTGCCGCCTTCGAAGAACTTGCGGATTTCCGGATGCGTCTTGTAGCGCTGGAATTCCTCGTACGGCGACAGGTACGGGTTTTCGTAGTTCAAGCCCACCACGTAGCCGACCATCACCTGGTTGTTTTCCAGGTGGTACAGGAAGGAGCCGCCGTAGGTTTTCGTGTCCAGCGGCCAGCCGCTCGAGTGGATCACCAGGCCCGGCTTGTGCTGGGCAGGGTCGATTTCCCACAATTCCTTGATGCCAATGCCGTAGGATTGGGGATCCTTGCCGGCGTTCAAGTCATACTTGGCCATCAATTGCTTGCCCAGGTGGCCGCGCGCGCCTTCGGCGAACAGGGTGTACTTGGCGTGCAATTCCATGCCCAGCTGGAAGTCGGGGCCCGGCTCACCGTCGCGCTTGACGCCCATGTTGCCGGTCGCCACGCCTTTCACGGAGCCGTCGTCGTTGTAGAGGATTTCCGCGGCAGGGAAGCCGGGGAAGATTTCCACGCCCAGGTTTTCCGCCTGCTGGCCCATCCAGCGCACTACATTGCCCAGCGAGACGATGTAGTTGCCGTGGTTTTCAAAGCAGGCCGGCACGGCGAAGCCTGGCGTTTTATACGCTTTGGTTTCGGTCAGGAACAGGATGCGGTCTTCCGTCACTTCCGTGTTCAGGGGCGCGCCCAGTTCTTTCCAGTTTGGAATCAGTTCCGTCAGCGCTTTCGGGTCCATGATGGCGCCCGACAGGATATGCGCGCCCAGTTCGCCGCCTTTTTCCAGCACGCAGACGGACACTTCCTGGCTCTTTTCAGCGGCCAGCTGCTTCAGGCGGATCGCCGCGGCCAAGCCTGCGGGGCCACCGCCGACGATCACCACGTCATATTCCATGGTTTCGCGCGGTCCGTACTGTTCAACTAAGTTATTAGGCTGTGTCATGGTCTCGATTTATAGTCACTCAATTAGGTAGCAAGGATAGGGAATAAAGCATCATCGGGGAAATTTAAGCACGAGTGTGCTTGTTTTTGGCGAGGATTGCAACTTTGGCGCCATTTTGCGTGACATTGCCCCTCGCCGCAATCTAAATCCGGCCATTTTGTGTAATGATGGCGTTTACCTTTGCTCAAGTGCGATGCAGGGTATTTTGCCCCTGTGCCAGTGGCACGGCGTAAAGTGTTGTCTAAAATAAAACAGGAGTAGCTCGTGGGCATAGAAGTCAATTTCGAGGGCAAGATTGCCCTGATTACCGGCGCATCGAGCGGCCTCGGCGCGCGTTTTGCGAAAGTGCTGGCCCAGGCTGGCGCACAGGTCGTGCTGGCGTCGCGCCGCACCGAACGCCTGAAGGAATTGCGCGCCGAGATCGAAGCGGACGGCGGCGCCGCGCACGTGGTGTCGCTCGACGTGACCGATTTCGCCAGCATCAAGTCGGCCATCGCGCATGCGGAAACGGAAGCGGGCCCCATCGATATCCTCGTCAACAATTCCGGTGTCTCCACCACGCAACGCCTGGTCGACGTCACGCCCGAAGATTACTCGTTCGTGATGGACACCAACCTGCGCGGATCGTTCTTCGTGGCCCAGCAAACGGCCAAGCGCATGATCGCGCGCGCCAAGGGCGACCCGAAGAAACAGCACCGCATCATCAATATCGCCTCGATGGCAGGCTTGCAGGTGCTGCCGCAGATCGGCGTGTACTGCATGAGCAAGGCGGGCATGGTGCACATGACGCGCGCCATGGCCGTGGAGTGGGGCAAGTACGGCATCAACACGAACGCCATCTGCCCCGGCTATATTTCCACGGAAATCAACGAAGATTACTTTGCCACCGAGCAGGGCAAGAAATTGATCGAAATGCTGCCGAATAAACGTCCGGGCAAGCCGGAAGACCTCGACGGCCTGCTGCTGTTGCTGGCGGGCGAGGATTCGCATTTCATCAATGGCGCCATTATTTCCGCCGATGGCGGCATGAGCACTTTCTGATCGTGCGATGAGCGGCGTCGTTGCCTGAGTCGCCCATCGCAGTTGCTTGTTTAATCAATTGATACGGTAAAGAACTCGGCGTCCGGATAGCTCGCGTGGGCTTTGGCCTGGATAATTGCCTGTACTGCCGAGTAAGTGGAGCCACACACCAGCAAGATGTTTTGTGGCGGCGCTGCATCGGCCCGTGCGGCAGCTTCGTGCTGGACCGGGATGCCCAGGAAGTCCGCGCCCGGATAGCGTGTATCCAGGATACCTTTCACGCGATGGCGTTCGGCCCCCAGCTTGTCCAGCGCTTCGGCCATGAAGGCGGACAGTCCCCAGCACCAGATTTCCTGGTCTTTTGGAGCGGACAATATTTTTTGCCGCAGCCGCTCCGCAATGACATCGAAATGGTCGTTGTAGTTCAGTACGGCATTGCTCAGCTGTGGACGGGGAGTGCACAGCACGCGGATGGCCGGCATGCGCGGCGCGTCCTGGGTTTCGAAGGCGATGACGCGGAAACCCGCCTTGTGCACCATGTCCAGCAGGGAACGGTCGGTAAAATAGTGGTAGTGTTCCAGGCAATTCAATGAGAATTTGAGGGTGCTGGCCGGATGTGCCGTGCCAAAATCGGGCACTTCGATGTAGACCAGGCTGTTGCTGAAGCGGTGCAGTTCCTGCAGCAGCGCGCTAGGATCGTTCAGGTGCTCGACGACGTGGGACAGCAGGAACAGGTTTTTGTCATGCAACTGCTCTTCCAGTCGTTGCGCAATCCTGGCGCCATCCACATTCAAATCCATTTTCACGAAATCAAGCGAGGGGAAGGCAACGCGGTCGACAAAGTCCATTACGGTCGCGCGCGGGCGCCCCAGCGCCTGCCGGGCCTGCTCAGCCAGTTCGCCGGGGCCACCGCCAAATTCCACAATCGTGCCATTGACCTGCGTCAAGTCGGCTGCATTTTGTATGAAGGCAAAGCGCACGTCTCCGGCCGAGTGATCGGTTGGAATGGCGACATTCGAGTTGTACAGTACCTCGGCGGGAATGCTGTGTGTCAGCCGGCCATGCCCGCAATCCTGGCACAGATATTGTGCCAGCTCGGTGGCCGGATGTAACAGGCTGGCGTGCATCGCACAGGAGGCATTCGTGACCTCCTGCATCGGGCCATGGCAAATCGGGCATGCGTGAGCACTTGTGGATGGCATATTGTCAACTTTAAAGAGGGTATTGAGGGAGGGTGGCAATGCGGCCAGGTGGCGCGTCAATGCCCCGCGTGCAGGGCCTCGGCACGCTCTTTTTCATACTTGATAATTTTGAGGACGCGCGAATTGACGAAATAGCGGATGTAGTTCACGGGCGAATAGAAGATGTCTGTCTGCCATTCTCCGCACAGCAGTTCCTTGCCCGTGGGGTCATCGGCCGCCTGCACGATGGTATCGGCCAGGATGCGGTCGATGCCGGAGGTGTTCGGGCCGGATTCGTGCCACAGGGAACTGTGCATGATGACAAAGTCGCCTGGCAGTAGTTCCGGCGTGACCGTGGGCCACTGCACGTCGAATTTCGCCGGGTTGATTTCACCGGCATCGCCGAGAAAACCGAGTTGATGCGAGCCGACATGGAATGTCATGCCGCCATTGTCGCGGTTTGCCTTGCTGAGCGGCACGAACAGGCTGCATTTGTTGAGGTTGCCCACATGGTAGCAACTGTCTTGATGCAAGAACACCTTGCCCGTGCTGAAGCGATCCTTGATGACAAAACGATGGTTGTACAGTGCGATATGCTCGCCCAGCACTTGCCGCATGGTTTCCGCGAAAACGGGGTGCCGGTACATGGTCGCCAGTGGCGGCGGCAACTGTTCTGATAGTGCAACAGGATTGGCCTGGTTCACATCGCGGCTTTCCTGCAGCTGCGTTGCCTGGAATTCAAGCCAGCTTGCTTGCCATTGCTCAATCGCATCCGCAGGGATCGCATTGCGCATGATAAATACGCCTGCCTTGCGGAAGATGTCGGGGTTGAAAACGGGGCCAGACAGTTGATCGAGGATGGCGGTCGTGGGGACGGAAATTTTTTTCATTGGAACGACTTGAATAGGCAAGCCTGAGAGGCAGGGTTTGCTGACTCTTCATCATAACTTGTATTTTTCCTGTGGGCAACGTTTGCTGCTCGCTTTGAACCTGTCCCTATCGTTGTAGCTGCAAGCCCACCAGCTTGTGCACCAGCTCCGACGAGGTCGAAGCGGCGAACTTGCGCATCAGCTTGGCACGGTGCATTTCCACCGTGCGGGGGCTGAGGTCGATCTGGCGGGCGATGACCTTGCTGGTCTTGCCTTCGACCAGCAGGGCGGCGATTTCGCGCTCGCGCGGGGTCAGCTCCGCCGTCACGGGACGTTTCTCGCTGACATCCTCGAACGTCCAGATGCCCGGCCCCAGCGGCTGTGCGGCCAGCATGGCGTGGCCCGTGACGTGGCACCAGAACAATTCTCCATTACTGCGGCGCATGATGCGCTCGTCCGAATAGCGTCCCTTGGCGTTCATGATGGGGATGATGCGGTCACCCGTGCGCAGGAATTCATCGTGCGTGGGGTAGAGTACTTCGAACGACTGGTCGTCCAGCTGGGCGCGCGCATAGCCGAACATGGCTGCCAGCGCTTCGTTGCAGCTGCGCATGATGCGGTTTTCCGACATGCACATGCCCACGGGCGCGTGCAGGAAGATGCTTTCATAATCGATGGCTGACGCGGCGTTCATCTGATACGTATCACTCTCACAGGGGGATTGCGGGCACGGCGCCGGTAGTTCTACGGTATTGTACTTTCCACTCGCGTATTTTATGCTGAGTCGCTGCCTGAGTCATGGACTCAAGACCAAAGCTTAACAAAAGATAGAGGGACACCTATGAATAAAGTTTATCCTGACGCCGCTTCGGCGCTGGCCGGTATCGTCCAAGATGGCCAGACCATCGCCGTCGGCGGCTTCGGCCTGTGCGGCATTCCCGAAGCCCTGATCGGCGCCTTGCGCGATTCGGGCGTGACGGGCCTGACAGCCATTTCGAATAACGCCGGCGTGGACGGCTTCGGCCTGGGCCAGCTGCTGACCACGCGCCAGATCAAGAAAATGATCGCCTCCTATGTGGGCGAAAACAAGGAATTCGCGCGCCAGTACCTGGCCGGCGAACTGGAACTGGAATTCACCCCGCAAGGCACCCTGGCCGAGAAGCTGCGCGCCGGCGGCGCCGGCATTCCCGCCTTCTTCACCAAGACGGGCGTGGGCACCATCGTTGCCGACGGCAAGGAGCTGCGCGAATTCGACGGCGCGCAATACGTGATGGAACGCAGCCTGGTGGCCGATGTGTCGCTGGTGAAAGCCTACATGGCCGACCGCGCGGGCAATTTGGTCTATCGCAAGACGGCGCGCAATTTCAACCCGAACGTGGCCATGGCCGGCAAGATCACCATCGTCGAAGTGGAAAAACTGGTCGAAGTGGGCGAGATCGACCCGGACCAGGTCCACACGCCGAGCATCTTCGTGCACCGCATCGTGGTCAACGCGAACCCGGAAAAACGCATCGAGCAGCGCACCGTGCGCACTGAAGCATAAAAAAGAATACGGAGAACATCATGGCTTGGACTAGAGACGAAATGGCCGCGCGCGCGGCGAAAGAATTGCAGGATGGCTTTTATGTGAACCTGGGCATCGGCTTGCCGACCCTGGTGGCGAACTATGTGCCGGAAAATATCGAAGTGTTTCTGCAGTCGGAAAACGGGCTATTGGGCATCGGCCCGTTCCCCACCGATGCGGAAGTCGATGCCGACCTGATCAACGCTGGCAAGCAGACGGTGACGGCCTTGCCGGGCGCAGCCTACTTCAGCTCGGCCGACTCGTTTGGCATGATTCGTGGCGGCAAGATCAACCTGGCCATCCTGGGTGCCATGCAAGTGTCGGAAAAGGGCGACCTGGCGAACTGGATGATTCCAGGCAAGATGGTCAAGGGCATGGGCGGCGCGATGGACCTCGTCGCCGGCGTCAAGCGCGTCGTCGTGCTGATGGAGCACGTGGCCACGGCCAAGGATGGCACGACGTCGCACAAGCTGCTGAAACAGTGCGACTTGCCGCTGACGGGCGTGGGCGTGGTCGACGTCATCATCAGCGACCTGGGCGTCATCGACGTGACGGAAAACGGCCTGAAGCTGGTGGAACTGGCGCCGGGCGTGACCAAGGAACAAGTGCAAGAGGCCACGGGCGCTGAGCTGGACGTGTCGGCCGTATAAATGGCTTGTTGTATGGAATAAAAGGGCGGACAGCGATGTCCGCCCTTTTTTTATGCGCCGGCCTTGCCGCGCAGCCCGTCCAGGCTGTAGGCGCCGCCGCCCGCTGCCGCGAAATACAGGAAGGTGAAGCAGTACATCACGGCCATTTCGCCACCGTTCAGGATCGGCAGGAAAGCGGCTGGCGCATGCGCCATGAAGTAGGCGGCCGCCATCTGGCCCGACAGGATGAAGGCGACGGGGCGCGTAAACAGGCCGACCAGCAGCAAGGTGCCGCCGACCAGCTCGATAACGCCGGCCGCGCCCATCACGGAAAACAGTTGCAGGCCGTCGAACATGGCCACATGCGGCGCGCCGAACAGTTTGGCCGTGCCGTGTTGCAGGAAGAGGAAGCCGAGGATGATGCGCAGCACGCCCAGCAGGCGTGGACTCCAGGTGGCGTAGAAGGCGGGCGAGAGGGACATGACGTACTCCATTCAAAAGTGAGGATGGTTCGGTGTCAGGCTTGCATTAACGCAATGTCATTATGCGGGAGCTTGCGGGCGAACAGTGTTGTAACTGTAATTCTTTTTGATTCATTGATCATCAAGTGAAATATTGATGCATGATTTACTGTGGGTTGATGATGCGATAAGATGCGCGCCATGAAAAAAGCCCCGCAGATCGCTCTGCGGGGCTTTTCAATGAAAAAGTCGGCTTACTTGACGATATTCACGGCCGGGGCGACGTACGCGTCGTCGGTCGGGTGGGTGGGATGGGCCAGCTCGCTGTGCAGCTTGTCCATGTCCAGTTCTTTTTCCCATTTCGACACGACGATGGTGGCCACGCCGTTGCCCACAAAATTCGTCAGCGCGCGGCATTCGCTCATGAAGCGGTCGATGCCCAGGATCAGCGCCATACCGGCCACGGGGATGGTCGGCACCACGGCCAGGGTGGCGGCCAGGGTGATGAAGCCGGCGCCCGTGATGCCGGACGCGCCTTTCGAGGTCAGCATCGCCACGCCCAGGATGGTGAGCTCTTGCCAGATCGTCAGTTCCGTGTTGGTGGCTTGTGCCACGAACAGGGCAGCCATCGTCATGTAGATGTTGGTGCCGTCCAGGTTGAACGAGTAGCCGGTAGGCACGACCAGGCCGACCACCGGTTTCGAGCAGCCGAGGCGCTCGAGTTTTTTCATCAGGGCCGGCAGCGCCGATTCCGACGAGCTGGTGCCGAGCACGATCAGCAGTTCTTCTTTGATGTACAGCAAGAAGCGGCCGATGGAGAAGCCCGTGTACTTGGCGATCAGGCCCAGCACGACGAAGACGAACAGGAAGCAGGTCAGGTAGAACGAACCCATCAGTTTAGCCAGCGGGATCAGCGAAGCCAGGCCGTATTTGCCGATGGTAAATGCCATCGCGCCGAACGCGCCGACAGGGGCGACTTTCATGATGATGTTGACCATGCCGAAGATGGCGTGCGACAGCTCGTCGATCAGCTTGGTGACGGGACGGCCGCGCTCGCCCAGCAGGGACAGCGAGAAGCCGAACAGGATGGCGATCAGCAGCACTTGCAGGATGTCGCCCTTGGCGAACGCATCGACGAAAGTCTTCGGGATGATGTTCATCAGGAAATCGATGGTCGTCATGCCTTCGGCGTGCGTGTATTGCGCGATCGACTTGGCGTCCAGGTGGGCCGGATCGGCGTTGAAGCCGGCGCCCGGTTTCAGGATGTTGGCAACCAGCAAACCGATGGCCAGCGCAAAGGTGGAGACCACTTCGAAGTAGATCAGGGCCTTGCCGCCCACGCGGCCGATCTTCTTGACGTCCTGCATGCCGGCGATGCCGGAGACGACGGTACAGAAGATCACCGGGGCGATGATCATCTTGATCAGTTTGATAAAGCCGTCGCCCAGCGGTTTCATGTCGACAGCGTTGGAAGGGTAGAACACGCCCAGCAGCACGCCGGCCACGATGGCGAACAGCACCTGCACGTACAGGATTTTATAGAATGGTTTTTTCACGAGTGGTCTCCTCTTGCGGGTTGATGCTGCGATCATCCACTCATTGCCAGGCCGCCTCAATTGTGGATAACCGCAGATATGCATTTTCGCTATATCGGGTATTGCGCCATGACTGGCGTGCTGCGGCGCAGCATTTCAGGCGTGCGCTTGGAGCATTGCCCGCGCTGCGCTACACTGCCGTAGCGTCGCGCGCGGGACACCCCATGGCAGGCAGGAAGCGGTGCTCTTTTTATATCGAATAAGGAATTGGCATGATCGAAGCGAGCATCAAATCCGTCCAGTGCATCTCCCCCGCAGGCTTGCACACCATGTCGTACAAGGAGTGGGGCGCGGCGGACAATCCGAACGTGCTCGTCTGCGCCCATGGCGTGACGCGCGTTGCCGATGACTTCGACAACCTGGCGCGCGCCATGGCCAGCGATTACCGCGTGATCTGCCCCGACGTGGTGGGACGCGGGCGCTCGGGCTGGCTGGCCAATCCCCAGTTCTACCGCGTGCCGCAATATGTGAGCGACATGGTGACCCTGCTGGCGCGCGTGCTGGCCAATGGCGAGCGCCAGACGGTGGACTGGTTCGGCACGTCGATGGGCGGCTTGATCGGCCTGGGCCTGGCATCGTTGCCGGACAGCCCGATCAGCAAGCTGGTGCTGAATGATATCGGCCCGACCCTGGCGCCGGAAGCCTTGCAGCGCATCGGCGACTACATCGGCCAGGACTTGCGTTTCGAGACATTTGAACAGGGTGCCAAGTTTGTGCGCGACGTGTCCGCCAGCTTCGGCCCGCACACGGACGCGGAATGGCATAAACTGGCGGTGGATGTGTTGCGTCAGGATAAGGATGGTCACTGGCGCCGCCACTATGATATGGGACTTGCCATGCCGTTCCGCTCGGCCACGCCGGAATCGGCGGCCAGCGACGAAGCCATGCTGTGGGCCGCGTATGATGCCGTGCGTTGCCCCACCTTGCTGGTGCGCGGGTCGGAATCCGATCTGCTGTCGCACGCAACGGCCACGCGCATGCTGGGCCGCGGCCCGAAGGCGGAGCTGGTGGAAATCGCCGGCGTGGGCCATGCGCCCACTTTTGTCCACGATGACCAGATCGCCATCGCCCGCAAGTTTTTGCTGGGCAAATAAGAAGGCAACAAGCAATAACGCTGTACAGATTTTGAAACAACCGAAAGAAGAAGCATGGAAATTACACGACTGCACGTAGGCAAACGCCTCTCCGAAGTAGCCATACACAACAACACCATTTACCTGGCGGGCCAGATCGCGGAAGACACCACGCAGGGCATCGTCGGCCAGACGCGCGAAGTGCTCGGCCACGTCGACCGTCTGCTGATGGAAGCGGGCAGCGACAAGACTTGCATCCTGTCGTGCCAGATCTACATCGCCGACATGAAGGATTTTCCCGGCATGAATGAAGTGTGGGACGACTGGGTGGCTTCCGGCCACACGCCGCCGCGCGCCACGGTGGAGGCGAAGCTGGCCAATCCGGCATGCCTGGTTGAAATCGTCATCATCGCTGCAGAACGTTAAGTCATCAAGTTGTTGAGTTATTAAGTTTAAAAGGTAATACATGGTTTCCATCTCGGCCCCGAATAGCGTCACCTCGGAACAACTGGTAGAGGGCTTGAGTGCGCCGGACAGTGCGCGCGTGCTGGACGCGCTCGCGTATGCCACCGAAGCGTATGGCGACAAGCTGACCTTTGCCGGCCGGTCCGCGCTGGACTTTGCCGTCGGCGTGGCCACCACCCTGGCTTTCCTGCGCAGCGATGCGGAAACGCGTATCGCCGGCTTGATGTTCGAGCTGACCCTGTTGGAACCGGACACGGCCGCCGACATCGAGCCGCGCTTCGGCAAGCAGGTGTGCGACCTGGCGACAGGCGTGCGCCAGCTGATCCGCTTGCGCGCGCTGACCCAGGCGCAGCACGGCAGCGCTGGTGGGCGCGGCAAGAATGCGGCGCAGCAAGCCGTGGCCCAGGTGGAAACCCTGCGCAAGATGTTACTGGCGATGGCTTCCGACATGCGCGTCGTGCTGGTGCGCCTGGCTTCCTGCGTGACGACCTTGCGCTATTTCGCCGAGTTGAAATTGTTCAATGAAATGACGCGCGAGTACGGCAAGGAAACCCTGGACCTGTACGCGCCGCTGGCCAACCGCCTCGGTATCTGGCAGCTGAAGTGGGAGCTGGAAGACTTGTCGTTCCGCTTCATCGAGCCGGAAGCGTATAAACGCATCGCCAAGATGCTGGAAGAAAAGCGCATGATGCGCGAGGGCTTCGTGTCCTCGGCGATTCTGCGCCTGCAGACGGAGCTGGCCTCGGCCGGTATCCAGGCGGAAGTGTTTGGCCGCCCGAAACACATTTACAGCATCTGGAACAAGATGCGCGGCAAGGAGCTGGACTTTACGGCCCTGTACGACGTGCGCGCCTTCCGCGTCATCGTCGCCGACGTGAAGACTTGCTACACGGTGCTGGGCGTGGTCCACAATATCTGGACCCCCATCCCGAAAGAATTCGACGATTACATTTCGCGGCCGAAACCGAACGGTTACCAGTCGCTGCACACGGTGGTGACGGCCGAGGATGGCCGCCCGCTGGAAGTGCAGATCCGCACGAATGAAATGCACAGCTTTGCCGAATACGGCGTGGCGGCGCACTGGCGCTACAAGGAAGAGGGCGGCTCGAACTTTGCCGGCCAGAAATACGACGAAAAGATCGCCTGGCTGCGCCAGCTGCTGGCCTGGAAAACCGAGGTCGCCGACGCCGTCGTGGGCCAGGAAGAAATCCAGCGCGAATGGGTGGAAAAGCTGAAATCCGCCACCTTGGACGACCGCATCTTCGTCATGACGCCGCAGGCGCGGGTGCTGGAATTGCCCGTGGGCGCCACGCCCGTCGATTTTGCGTATCACCTGCACACGGACGTGGGCCACCGTTGCCGCGGCGCCAAGGTCGACGGCATCATGGTGCCCCTGAATACCCAGTTGAAAAACGGCCAGACCTGCGAAATCATCACGGCCAAGGGCGCGCCGGGCACGGCCGGGCCGTCGCGCGACTGGCTCAGTGCCGGCTACGCCGTCAGCACGCGCACGCGCTCGAAGATTCGCGCCTGGTTCCACGCCATCGACATGCAGGAAACCCTGGCCCATGGCCGCGCGCTGGTGGAGAGATCCTTGCAGCGCGAAGGCAAGACGGCCGTCAACCTCGAAGCCCTGGCGCAAAAGCTGGGCTTTGCCAAGGTCGACGAACTGTTCCTGTCGGTCGGCAAGGATGAATTCAGCCTGCGCCATGTGGAGCAGGCGCTGCACGACAATGGCGAAGTGGTGGTGCCGGAAGACGCCGTGCTTGTCGGCAAGAGCCGCGCTTCCAGCGTGGAGCAGGGCGCCAAGTCCGGCGTGCTGGTGGTGGGCACGGAAGGCCTCATGACAGTGCTGGCCAAGTGCTGCAAGCCGGCGCCGCCGGACAGCATCGTCGGTTTTGTGACGCGCGGCAAGGGCGTCTCGATCCACCGCGCCACGTGCAAGAACTTCGAGGAAATGCGCGCCAAGTCGCCCGAGCGCGTGATCTTCACGGAATGGGGCAGCACGGGCGGGCACGACACCGTGTATCCGGTCGATATCTTCATCCTGGCAGGCGACCGTCAGGGCTTGCTGCGCGACATCTCCGAAATCTTCTCGCGCGAAAAGATCAACGTGATCGGCGTGAATACCCAAAGCGCCAAGGGCCAGGCCCGCATGACCTTTACGGCCGAGATCAGCTCGACGGCGCAGTTGTTGAAGGCGCTGAATGTGATCAAGGATGTCAGTGGGGTGCTGGAGGCGCGACGTAGTTGACGCCTGACCAAACCTACTGCGCGTCGGTATAGGCGGCCTGCGATGCTCACCGGCTCGGCGCCCCCGTACTTAGTACGGTTGCGCTTCTCGACCACCTCTACCTTCCGCTCGCTACGGTTTTGTCAGGCGTTGTGACGTTTGTTGAATTCCGTGCTAGTGGGTCTTGTCACCCTGATGCAAGCCCGCCATCGCCGCCGTCTCCGGCTGCAATGTGATGTGGTCGATGCCATGCTTACTCAGTAACATCTTCTTGATCGCCCGCAAGACCTTCGGCCAATGGTCGAGGTGTTCGATTTCCACGTGGCCGATCAGGGCCGGCTGGCCCGGCGACATATCCCACACATGCAGGTCGTGCACGGCGATCACGCCATCCACCTGCTCCACGTCAGCGCCCACCTGGATGTAGTCGATATGCATGGGCACGCCTTCCATCAGGAAGTGGTACGACTCTTTCAATACCCCGAACGTGGATTTCAGGATCAGCAGGGACACCAGCACGGACAGCAGCGGGTCGATCTGCATCCAGCCCGTAAAGTAAATCACGGCGCCGGCGACGATGGCGGCGACCGAGCCGAGCAAATCGCCCATCACGTGCACGAGGGCGGCGCGCGTGTTCACGCTTTGCTTGTCTTTCGACAATACCCACGCCACGACTATATTGATCGCCAGGCCGATGAAGGCAACGATGAAGACCATGCCGCCTTTTACGGGTTGCGGGGAGGAAAAGCGCAGCGCTGCTTCATAGCAGATCCAGCCCACCACGCACAGCATGGCCAGGCCGTTGACGAAGGCGGCCAGCGCTTCGGCGCGGCCAAAGCCGAACGAGTGGCGGGGCGAAGGAGGGCGGCGCGCGATCAGTTGCGCCAGCAGTGCCAGGCCCAGCGCGGCCGCGTCCGT
Organism: Janthinobacterium sp. SUN128; assembly: GCF_030587275.1. NCBI lineage: Bacteria > Pseudomonadati > Pseudomonadota > Betaproteobacteria > Burkholderiales > Oxalobacteraceae > Janthinobacterium > Janthinobacterium sp. SUN128. The sequence goes on from NZ_JAPWHY010000001.1 coordinate 979,511, forward strand.
GACCATGTGTCCCGCGTCGGAAATCAGGGCCAGCGAATTGGACAGGAAGCCGGCCGCCACTTCGATCGCGGCAAACGACAGGGTCAGGCCCAGCGCCCAGGCGAGGATGCTCTGGCTGCGCCCCTCGAACGAGTGGGTGTGTTTGGCGTCGCCTTTCAGGTGGGCGTGCAAATGGGTGGCGTCGTGTTCGGTGTGCGTCGGTTGCATGGAATGCTTTGTGGAATGATGTTGCCGCCAGTGTAATTGAAAAGCAACAAAGTAGTCGGCACGTAAAAAAACCTGCAGGCCCGGAGGCACTGCAGGTTTTTGATGAGGCAGACAACTTTACTGCACGGCCGTCTCGCCAAACTTGCCCTCACGGAAATCCTGAACGGCCTGGAACACTTCCGCCTGGGTATTCATGACGAACGGGCCATATTGTGCGATCGGCTCGTTCAAGGGCTGGCCGGCGACGAGGATTACGCGGCCGCCTTGCGTCGCCTCGATGCGCACGCCATCGCTGCCCGGCGTGTTGGCGAAGATCGCCATGCGCAGTGCGGGCACGGCCTTGCCGTCGACCTGCACTTCGCCACGGAAGGTGTAGATGAAAGCGTTATGGCCTGGCGGCAATGGCTGCTCGAAGCTGCTGCCGGCCGGCAAGTCGATATCGAGGTACAGCGGTTCCGTCAGCTCGCGCTGCACGGCGCCCGTCACGCCATGGCTTGCGCCGGCGATCACTTGCACGGCCACGCCCGCGTCCGTCGTGTAGCGGGGGATTTCACTGCTGTCGAAATCGCGGTACCACGGCGTGCGCATCTTGTCGCGCGCGGGCAGGTTCAGCCACAGCTGAAAACCTTCCATCACGCCTTCTTCCTGCTCCGGCATTTCCGAGTGGATCACGCCGCTGCCGGCCGTCATCCATTGCACGCCGCCCGAGCTCAGCAAGCCTTCGTGGCCGGCGCTGTCCTTGTGGCGCATGCGTCCCGTGATCATGTACGACACGGTCTCGAAGCCGCGGTGCGGATGCTCGGGGAAGCCGGCGATATAGTCGTTTGGCTTGTCGCTGGCAAAGTTGTCGAGCATCAGGAACGGGTCGAGGCGGCGTTGCAGCTGCTGCGTCAGCACGCGGTTGATCTTCACGCCGGCGCCATCCATGACGGCCTGGCCGGCGATCACGCGCTCGACGGCGCGTGGCTTGTTGACGGTGGTGATGTCGCTCATTGTTCTCTCCTCTAGGCCAGGACGGCGCCAGTGCGCCGTCCCTTTCACTGCTGGGATTACACCAGGATGGCGTTGATCTCGGCATCCGCCTGGGCTTGTGCCTTGGCCACGGCTTCCGGGCCCATGCCCATGCCTTCCGAATACACGTATTGCACGTCGGTCAGGCCCAGGAAACCGAACATGGTGTTCAGGTAAGGCACCTGGCTATCGTTGGCGCTGTCGCGGTGCAAGCCGCCGCGGGACAGGCCCACGTAGACTTTCTTGCCGGTCAGCAGGCCCACGGGGCCGTTTTCTGTGTACTTGAAGGAGACGTTGGCGCGGGCAATCGCGTCGAACCAGCTTTTCAGTTGCACGGTGATGCCGAAGTTGTACATCGGCGCGCCGATGACGATCACGTCAGCCGCTTGCACTTGCGCAATCAGCGCGTCGTCCAGGGCGATGCGGGCTGCTTGCTCCGGCGTGCGCTTGTCTGCCGGGGTGAACAACGCTTGCAGGGTCGGCTCGTCGAGCACGGGGTGCGGTGCGGCAGCCAGGTCGCGGCGGGCCAGGGTAGCACCGGGGTTGGCCGCTTGTACGCGGGTAACGATGGCGTCAGCCAGGCGGGTCGAGGCGGAACCGGTGCTGCGGGCGCTGGAATTGATTTGCAGGATGTTCATCTTGTTTCTCCGTTGTGAGGTGTCTTGCGATGGATGAACTATAGCAATTCCAAAAATGATGCGGAAGCCGTTAAAATGGATAACATTAATCCACCAGTGGAACAATCGAGTTAAAGGTAAATATGGATATCGATCCCGGAGATTTGCTGCTGTTTGCGCGCGTCGTCGAATGCGGCAGTTTCTCGCGCGCCGCCGTGCGCGTGGACTTGCCCAAGTCAACCCTGTCGCGGCGCATCTCGCTGCTGGAAGCGAAATTGGGCGAACGGCTGCTGCTGCGCACCACGCGCAAGCTGGCGCTGACGGAGTTTGGCGCCAGCCTGCTCGAGCATGCGCGCAAGGTGGTGGAAGAGACGGAGGCGGCCGGCGCGCTGGCACAGCACCGCCAGGCAGGACCCAGCGGCTTGCTGCGCATTTCCATGCCGGCCGACTTTGGCGACACCCTGATGCGCCAGGTGCTGGCCGAGTTCGTGCGCCGCTATCCGGCCATTTCGCTGGAACTGGACTTGTCGGCGCGCCGTGTGGATTTGCTGGAAGAGAACTTCGACCTGGCCATCCGCATGGGCAACTTGCCGGACGACGCCAGCCTGGCCGCGCGCCGCGTGGCGTTCAGCACCCTGGCGCTGTATGCCTCGCCGCAATACACGAGCGTGCACGGCTTGCCCGAGCATCCCGACGACCTGTATGGCCACGATTTGCTCAGCTTGCCACGGGCCGTGCATGGCCTCGTGCACTGGACTTTGATCCGCGGCAAGACGACGTGGGAGCGCGATTTGCCCGTGCGCCTGCTGGCCAATTCGCCGGAATTGCTGGTGCGCATGGCGTGCACGGGCGTGGGCATCGCGGCCAGCACGGACCGCTTTGCCAAGGCGTATGTGGCGACGGGGGAACTGGTGCGGGTTTTGCCGGAGTGGAGTTTTCCGCTGGTCACGGGCTGGGCCGTGTTTCCCGGCCGGCGTTTGATGCCGGCCAAGACGCGCGCATTTCTGGACTTGATGGAGGAAATGTACCAAACCGACGCGCCCGTGTAGGCGCGCGTCTTGCTGCCTTACTTGGGCAGCTTGCCCATGACTTCGCCCAGCTGCACGGGGCCGGCCGGTTGCCAGTTGGCATTGAACGTCACGGTATCTTTCGGGAACAGCATGACGACGGTGGAGCCGAGCAGGAAGCGGCCCAGCTCTTCGCCCTGCTTCAGCACGACATTGTCGTTCGCATAGCTCCAGTCGCGTACCTGGCCTGTGCGGGGCGGGTTGACGACGCCGTGCCAGACGGTGGCCATGCTGCCGACGATGGTGGCGCCCACCAGGGTCATGACGAACGGGCCGTTGGCCGTATCGAACACGCAGACGACCCGCTCGTTGCGGGCGAACAGGCCGGGGATGCCGCGCGCCGTCGTCGGGTTGACGGAGAACAGTTCACCGGGCACATAAATCATGCGCGTCAGGCGGCCGTCGCACGGCATGTGGATGCGGTGGTAGTCGCGCGGGCTCAGGTACAGATTGGCGAAGCTGCCGTGTTCAAACTGGGCCGCCAGTGCCGCATCGCCGCCCACCAGGGCCGTGGTGCTGAAGCTGTGCCCCTTGGCCTGGAAGATCTGGTCCCTGTCGATCGTGCCGAACTGGCTGATGCGGCCATCGACGGGGCAGACGTAGTCGGCCTGGGCCAGCGGACGGGCATCGGGGCGCAGCGCGCGCGTGAAAAAGTCGTTGAAGCTCGTGTAATGCGTGATGTCCGGGTCCAGCGCCTCATCCATGTTGACGTTGTAGCGGCCGACGAACCAGCGGATCAAACGCGTCGTCATGGCGCCGCCCTTGGCACCGGCGACACGGCCGGCAAAATTGGTCAACGCTCCCTTGGGCAGCAGATATTGAGGCAGGACGGCAAGACGGTCAGACACGATGGGAAGCCTTTGACGGGGTGATGGGAACAATGATGAAAACGCATTATAGCGGCGATGTGGCGCGCAATGATATGTACCGTATGCAAGGGGGCGTAGTGCGGCCGGCCGCCGAATTTAATTTGCCATAGGAAATATTTTCAGGAAACTGTGTCACTCGGAAAAAATTACAGCACAATACAGCGGCCTGTTTTTTAGCTTTTAGCCATTTTTATTCAGCCAACTTTTTTAGCCAGGTCATGATGCCACGCCGTTGCCTTCGCCTTACCATCCTTTGTTCCTCCGTGTTACTTGCCTGGAATGCCCAGGCCCAGCAATCCGAAACGCCTGCCGCCACTGACGCCGCCGTGCCGCTGAAGGCCGAGAAGGCCGAGAAATCCGCCGCTCCCGCCATGCAGACCGTCGAAGTCAAGGGCAGCGGCTATGATCCGCGCCGTGACGATACGGCCAGCAAGATGGTCGTTGGCAGCGAGGAAATCCTCAAGTATGGCGACACGAATGTCACCGACGTGCTCAAGCGCCTGCCCGGCATTACCGTGTCCGGCGCGGCCGGGCGCTCGGGCGGTGAAATCCGCATGCGTGGCCTGGGCAGCGGCTACACGCAGATATTGCTCAATGGCGAGCGGGCGCCGGCCGGTTTCTCGCTCGATACCCTGTCGCCCGACGTGATCGAACGCATCGAGATTTTGCATGCGGCCAGCGCCGAATACAGCACGCAGTCGATTGCCGGCACCATCAACGTGGTGCTGAAAAAAGCCGTCAAGACGGCGCAGCGCGAACTCAAGCTGGGCGTGCAGGGCAGCGACGTGAGCTTTTCGCCCAGCGTCAACGTGCAATTGTCCGACCGCGACGGCAATTTCTCGTATTCGCTGGCCGGCTCGCTGTTCCGCTACGATTACCATTACGACAATCCCGGGCTGGAACTGGGCTACGCGCCCGATGGCCGGCAAAACCTGCTGCGCCGCACGAACGGCACGGGCGATGGCCGCCCGGAAGGCATCAACCTGTCGCCGCGCCTGAACTGGGTGCTGGCCAACGGCGACAATGTGACGGCGCAATTCTTTTTCAATGGCGGGCGCTCGAACCACCGCAATTTCAGCCGCGCGGAAACGGAGCAGGGCGTGCGTCCCGACTACGACAGCAACACGGGCAGCTCCAGCAACCACAATGCCTTCGGCCGCAGCGACCTGACGTGGATGCACAAGCTGGCCGGCGGCGCCAGGCTGGAACTGAAAGTGGGCGCCTCGGCCGCCCGCAATACGTCCGACAGCCTGCAGCAGGGCTTTATCGATGGCAGTGGCCTGGCGCTCGAGCGCAAGGTGGGCGTGAAGGCGACGGAAAACGGCGTCAGTTCGACTGGCAAGTATTCCACGCCCTTGCTGCCCGGCCATGCCCTGTCGATGGGCTGGGATGGCGCCTACACGGAGCGCGAGGAATCGCGCCGGCAGCGCGAAGCGGCCCTGGGTGCGCGTCCGCCCGTCAACAGCGACGAAGGTTTCGACGCCACGATCAAGCGCCTAGCCCTGTTCGTGCAGGATGACTGGGAAATCACGCCGCGCTGGTCCATGTATGCGGGCGTGCGCTGGGAAGGCATCGACACGCGCAGCGCGGGCGACACCTATGACGAAGTGCAGCAGCGCACCAGCGTGTGGAGCCCGCTGCTGCAAACCCTGTGGAAGTTGCCCGATACCAAGGGCGACCAGGTACGCCTGGCCCTGACGCGCACCTACAAGGCGCAGCCTACGTCAAGCCTGATTCCGCGCCGCAATACCTCGACCAACAATAGCCAGACGGACCCCGACCGCGAAGGCAATCCGTATCTGAAGCCGGAGCTGGCGCTGGGCATCGATGTGTCGTACGAGCACTACTGGGCCGAAGGCGCCTTGCTCAGCGCGCGCGCCTCGGCCCGTCGCATCGATGGCTACACGCGCCAGGGCTTGCTGTTCATCAATGACCGCTGGGTCTCCACGCCCGTCAACGATGGCCGCGCCAATACACAGACACTGGAACTGGAAGCGAAATTCCCGCTGCGCGCCGTGCTGGCAGCGCCTGTGCCGGCCATCGACCTGCGCGCCAGCGTCAGCCGCAACTGGTCGCAGGTGGAGCAGGTGCCGGGACCGGACAACCGGCTCGACCAGCAAACGCCCGTCAGCGGCAACTTCGGCCTCGACTACAAGACGCCCGATGGCGTGCTGACGACGGGCGGCAGCTTCAACTTCCGCAATGGCGGCCCCGTGCGCATCACCGAGCGCCAGAGTGCCTATACGTCGCCGCGGCGCGACCTCGATATTTATGCGTTGTGGAAGTTCGATGCGAAGAACCAGCTGCGCCTGGCCATGTCGAACCTGCTGGCGCAAGACTTCGAAAGCACCACCACGTACGCGGACGCCAGCGGCACGATCACCCGCAACAGCATTTCACCGAGTTCGCCGCAGGCGCGCGCCACGCTGGAAATGAAGTTCTGATCGTGACGTTCCCGCACTGAAAACCCCGGCCAGCCTCCCCGCTGGCCTATAATCTCGGCAATCGCGCGCGCGGCCGGTCCGCGCGCGCCACCTTTTCATTTGCCAAGATTGCTTTCCCCATGACGTTTTCCTCCCTCGGCCTGATCGATCCCCTGGTCCGCAAACTCGATGAGCTCGGCTATGCCAAGCCGACCCCCGTGCAGGCGCAATCGATTCCTGCCGTGCTGGCCGGGCGCGACTTGATGGCCGCCGCCCAGACGGGCACGGGCAAGACGGCAGGCTTTGCCGTGCCGCTGCTGCAGCGCCTGACCCTGGAAGGCGTGGTGGCACCCCAGTGCGTGCGCGTGCTGGTGCTCGTGCCCACGCGCGAACTGGCCGAGCAAGTCTATGCCAGTTTCCGCAGCTATGGCGGCAACTTGCCGCTGCGCAGCTTTGTCGCGTATGGCGGCGTACCCATCGAGCCGCAGATCAGCAAATTGCGCAAGGGCCTCGACGTGCTGGTGGCCACGCCGGGCCGCTTGCTGGACTTGCAGACGCAGGGCGCCGTCAAGTTCGAGCAAGTGCAGACGCTGGTGCTGGACGAAGCGGACCGCATGCTGGACCTGGGCTTCGAGCGCGAACTCGATATATTGCTGATGACCATGCCCAAGCAGCGCCAGACCCTGCTGTTCTCGGCCACCTTCTCGGACGCCATCCGCGCCATGGCGAAAACCATGCTGAAGGATCCCGTCTCGGTCGAGGTGAGCGCGCGCAACAGCACCGTCAAGGCCGTCAAGCAATCGGTCATCGTGTGCGACAAGAAGCGCAAGCCGGAACTGTTCCTGCACCTGCTGAAGAAAATGCGCTGGGGCCAGGTCCTGGTCTTCGTCAAGACGCGCAAGGGCGTCGAGCTGCTGGTGAACACCTTGCTGGAGCAGGGCGTGCGCGCCGATTCCATTCATGGCGACAAGACGCAGCCGAACCGCCTGCGCGCGCTGGCCCGCTTCAAATCTGCCGAGGTGCAAGTGCTAGTGGCGACCGACGTGGCCGCCCGCGGCCTCGATATCGAACAATTGCCGGTCGTCGTCAATTTCGACTTGCCCACCGTGGCGGAAGACTATATCCACCGCATCGGCCGCACGGGCCGCGCGGGCGCTTCGGGTGCAGCCATTTCGCTTGTGTGCGCCGATGAAGTGGAGCTGCTGTCGGCCGTGGAAGCGCTGACCCGGCAAACCCTCAAACGCAACGAGGAGCCCGGTTTCGAGGCGGAACACCGCGTGCCGGGCACGTCCGCCGGCGGCACCATCCAGAAGAAGGCCGTGAAAGTGCTGGCGCCGAAGGCGGCGGAGCGGGCCAAGAAAAGGCGCTTCTACAAATAATCAGGGGCGCCAGGCGCGCAGCACGGATATGCCATTCGTGCCATCATGCGCTTATGACCTCGATACCTTTGTTCCCGCTCAATACGGTGCTGTATCCCGATGGCTATCTGCCCCTGCAGATCTTCGAGGTACGCTATCTGGACATGATACGTCAGTGCATCATGGGCGAGCAGCCGTTCGGCGTGGTGCAACTGCTGGATGGCACGGAAGTGCGCAAGCCGGGCCATCAGGAAACCCTGGCGCCCGTGGGCACCCTGGCGCGCGTCATTGACTGGGCCGCGCCCTTGTCCGGCTTGCTGCAAATCAAATGCATGGGCATGCAGCGCTTTCACATCGTTTCCAGCGAACAGCTGAAGCACGGCTTGTGGATGGCGCAGGTCGAAACTTTGCCGCCCGATAAAACCATTCCCATTCCGCAAGAGCAGCAGAACGTGGCCGACGCGCTCGGCGCGCTGATCCGCACCCTGCAGGAGCAAAAGATCCCGCCCGACCAAATGCCCTTGCAGCCGCCGTACCGGCTCGACGAGTGCGGCTGGGTGGCGAACCGCTGGTGCGAGCTGCTGTCCCTGAGCGCCATGCAAAAGCAATTGTTGCTGAGCCAGGACAATCCCGTGCTGCGCCTGGAACTGGTGCAGGATATGCTCACGGAGAACGGTTTGCTGGAAGAGTAAAGTACCTGAAGCCGCATGTTTGCACATGGTTTCGTTGTGCAATTGCAATTTCCATTGAGAAATACTTTACGCTTTGCCGCCGCTGGCATAAGATAATGCCCCTGGGCAAGATTGCCCTGGGCAACATTCAAGAGTACACGACATGGCAAAAGTAAGCGCGGAACAGATCAATGCGGCAATGGAAGCGATGGCGGGCGAAGGCCAGGCCATCACGGTACGCGCCTTGCGCGAACGGCTGGGCAACGGCGCCTGCCTGGGCACCATCAGCAAGCTCTTGCTGCGCCGCAAGGCAGGCGCGCAACGCCAGATCGCTGCCGCCGCCGAACTGTCGCCCGTGCTGCAGCAAGCCATCCTCGATTATGTAGGACAGGAATTAAGCGCCAGCCACAGCGCGCATGAAGCCGAGATGAATGACAATCAACAGGAATTGATGGACCTGGCCAGCGAGAACGAGCGCCAGCAAGAGTTGCTCGATCTTCAGGCGGGCGAGCTGGAAACCTTGCGCGAGGAGCTCGAGCGCGAACGGCAAGTGGCGAACCAGGCCCGCACGGACCTGGCCAAGGCGCAGCTGCGCCTGGAAGGCTTGCCGCGCCTGGAAGAGGCAGCCGAGCAGGCACGCATGGATCTGGCCAAGGCGCAATTCAAGCTCGAAGGCATCCCGCGCCTGGAAGAAGCGGCCGAAGCGGCGCGTGCCGAACTGATCCAGGCCCAGTTGAAGCTGGAAAGCCTGACGCGCGTGGAAACGGAACTGGCGGCCGCGCGCCTGGAACTGGAAGCGGAACGCGAAGAGCTGGGCGAAACGCGCGCCGAGCTGGACGAAGAGCGCACCTTGCGCATCAAGGCGCAGCAGTTCATCGTCGATCCGATATTCAAGACCCCTGTCTGAGGACACCTGACCAAACCTGCTGCGCGTCGCGCTTTGCGGCCTGCGATGCTCACCGTACTGGAGTACGGTTGCGCTTCTTAGCCACAAATCACTGCCGCTCGCGACGGTTTTGTCAGGTGTCGAGACGTCGGGGGGAATAGGTCATGCGGGCCTTGCTGGCTTAAAATGGCGCACTGTTGCGCCATGTCGTGCGACGCCCTGATCGCAAAGAAGGTTTATGTTCGTAGAAAAAGAAGTGCCGCTCCCGCTTGCGGCTACGCCCATATCGCCGCGCGCGCTGCCGCCCCGGCCGCCAGCACAATTCAGTTCGCCCGAAGCGGCCCTTGCGCGCAAGCAGGCACGCGAGGACAAGGATGCGCAGGTGCGCGGCGTCACGTCCATCGACGCCATGCGCGAGGCCATCAAGCAGGCGGCGCGTGACTTGCCGGCCATCACCGAGGTGCCGCGCCTGGCCATGCTGGACGCCGCCGCCTTTCGCGCGCGCGCCGCGCTGGGCCTGCCCTTCCTGATGCGCGGGCTGGTGCAACGCTGGCCCTTATCCAAGCTGGAACCCGAAGTCTTGCGCGAGCAATTCAGCCATGTGCCCGTGCGCGCGCGCGTGGGCGACTACATCAACACGGCATTCGCGGCAGACCGCGCCATGCAGGACATGTCGATGGGGCAATATCTGGACCTGGTGGCGGAGGGCAACTACGCGCTGCCGCCATACCTGGGCAACCTGGAATTGCGCGAGCTGAACCGCCTGTGCCACTGGCCCACGTATTTTGACAAGATGGGCCCGCCGCGCTTCTGGGTGGGGCCGGGCGGTACGGTAACGCCCTTGCATTGCGATTACGACGACAATATCTTCGCGCAAGTGTGGGGCCGCAAGCGCATCTTTTTATCGCCGCCGCACCACGACGTCTTTCTCTATCCCAGCGAAGCGAACGCCATCCTGTTCGGTTCACCGTTCGACCCGGAAGCGCCCGATTTCGAACGTTTTCCCCTGGCGCGCCAGGCCAGCATGATCGAATGCATCGTCGAGCCGGGCGACATGCTGTACGTGCCTGCCGGCTGGTACCACCAGGTGCGCGCGCTGACGTTTTCCCTGTCGTCGAACCGCTGGGCCAGGGCCGTGCCGCTGGCGCTGCATGCCGATGCGGCGCTGCGGCGGGGCGTGGAATAAACCTTATGGCTGCACGGCCTTGCCTGCTGCGCGCACACGGCGCTTGGGCCGCCACTCGCTGAGGATGCCCGCACAAATGATCAAGACCGCGCCCACGATGGCCAGGGCCGGCAGGCGCTCGCCGGCGATGCGGCCGATCACGCCGGCCCACACGGGTTCACCCGCGTAGATCAGCGTTGCTTTCGTGGCGGAAATGCGCTTTTGCGCCCAGTTCATCACATATTGGATCAGTGCGCTGGCGCAGCCCAGTGCCAGCACGCTGAGGATGAAAGTCTTGCTGAGGACCGGTGGCGCTTCGCCCATGACGGGCATCAGCAGCAAGGCGATCAATGACGCCGTGGCCAGTTGCACGATGGTCACGCGCAGGATGTTCAATTGCGGCGAGACGCGGCTGATGAGGATGATTTCCAGGGCAATCGCGATGGCGCCCACGGCAGTGATCAGTTCGCCCGTGCCGAAGCCCATGCTCAAGCCATCCGTGCCGGTGAGCAGCAGCAAGCCGGCAAACGCCAGCACGACGGCCGCCCATACGGCAGGGTGGGGCCGCTGCTTGAAGGCCAGCCATTGCACCAGCGGCACGATGGGCACATAGAAGGCCGTGATGAAGGCGGACTTGCTGCTCGTGATATATATCAAGCCATAGGTTTGCAGCGCGTAGCCGCCAAAGATGCTTACGCCGATGGCCATGCCTGTCAACAATTCGGCCTTCGTCAACTGGCGCAGCTGGCCCCGGCAAATCAGGGCGCCGATACTGGCGGCCACGGCAAAGCGGGCGGCGACAAACGCCAGCGGGCCGCTGACCGTCACGGCATGTTGCACGACGAGAAATGTGCCGCCCCAGATGAAGGTGATGGCGATCAGGGCCAGTTCGGGCAGGCCGAAGGCGGGCGGGGGACTTGCGTGTGTTTTCATGGGGCGCTATGCTATGAGCAAAATATTTCCCATCATCATAGGAGCAATATATTGCGCAGTCAAGCCGAGGCCGGTGGCGTGCTGGCACACCTGGCCACCAATTTGCGGCGCTTGCGCCTGGCCGCCGGCCTTAGCCAGGAAGAGCTGGCGCGCAAGTCGGGCCTGAGCCGGCGCATGGTCAATGGCGTCGAGGCGGGCAGCACCAACATCAGCCTGGCCAACCTCGACCATGTGGCAGCCGCCCTGAACGTGGCCTTTGTCGACCTGGTGCAGCCGCACGACAGCCTGCGCGTGCTGATGTGGCAAAGCGCGTCGCAGGCAAGCCAGGCCGTGCTGCTGGGTGCCGCGCCCGCCAGCCGCCAGGTGGAACTGTGGGCATGGACCCTGGCGCCTGGCGAGCGCTACGATGCGCAAGCCGATCCGGCGGGCTTCAGCGAAATGATCTACGTGCTGGAAGGCGAGCTGCAGCTGGAACTGGCGGCCGGGACGAGAACGCTGGGCACGGGCGATTTTTTTGTGTTCAGCAGCGCGCAAGCATATGCCTATGTGAATGCGGGCGAGTCCACCTTGCGCTTTACGCGCAATGTGGCCAGCTGACAGCGCGGTTACGGCAGGCCGCAGCCCATCAGCAACAGCATCGGCCGCTCGCGCTCTTCCGCCAGCGCCGGCTGCTGCGCGACCTGTGCGTCGGTGGGACCCCATTCTTCCACGTGTTCCAGCTGGAAACCGGCGCGTAGCAGCGCATTGATGGTCGTGCCCAAGGTCCGATGCTGCTTGATCACGCCTGGCGCCAGCCAGTCCGACACGCGCGGGCCTTGCTGCTGGTAGCTGTCGACGGGCCAGCGCTTGCGGCCTTGCGCATCCGTCAGCCAGCCCGGCTGGCGCGGGGCCATGAAGATCGGGTGCTCGATGGAAAACACCAGCTTGCCGCCCCGTTTCAAGCCCTGGCGGATGGCAGCCAGCAAGGTGGTGAAATCTTCGACGTAGTGAAACGCGAGCGAACTGTAGACGAGGTCGTAGCTGGAGGGCGGCAGGGCCAGTTGTTCCAGGTCCAGCCGGGCATAGCTGACGGCCGCGTGCGTCCCCATGGCGTTCGCCTGCGCCAGCATCTTTTCCGACACGTCCACGCCCAGTACCTGCGCCGCGCCAGCGTCGGCTGCCCAGCGGCAGAACCAGCCATAGCCGCAGCCGAGGTCGAGCACACTTTTTCCTTGTATCTCCGGCAGCATGGCGCGCAGGGCTGGCCATTCGGGAGCGCTGTCGAGGCCGCCGACGGAGCGGGGCAGCTGGCTGTAGGCCGTGAAGAAGGCGTCGTTGTCGTAGATATTCTGTGTCATGTGCCGGGATCCTTGTGGACGGTGCGCTTGGCATGCCCGCCCCGTTGCGCCCGGTAAATGCCCGCGTGGCCGGAAAACAGATAGGCCACGACGCAGGCAATGGCTGCGTACACGCCGATCTCGGCGCCGAACAGTTCCATGGCCATCAGGGTCGAGGCGATCGGCGTATTGGCGGCACCGGCGAAGACGGCAACGAAACCGACGGCGGCCAGCAAGGTGACGGGCTGGTGCAGCAGCGGGCCCAGCGCATTGCCCAGGGTCGCGCCGATGAAGAACAATGGCGTCACTTCGCCGCCCTTGAATCCCGTGCCCAGCGAGACGATGGTAAACGCCATCTTGGCCAGGAAATCGTATGCCGGCAGCGGTTCCTTCAGCGCGTCGACGATGGTGGGGATGCCCAGGCCGATATACTGGTCCGTGCCGATCAGCCACACGGCGATGGCGATGATCACGCCGCCGGCCAGGGGGCGCAGCGGGGCGTAGCGGATCCAGCGCTTCATCAGCCCGCTCAAGCCGTGCGTGGCCTGCGCAAACACGTTGCCGGTCACGCCGAACAGCACGCCAGCGATCACCATGGCGGACAAGGTCCAGGCGGAGATGGCGGGGATCAAAGGCACGGCGTAATGCGTGTGAGCAATGTGCAAAAGCGGACCCCACAGCAGGACCACCTGGTCGGCGATGACGGCAGCTAGCAGGCAGGGCAGCATGGCTTCGTAGCGCAAGCGGCCGATGGCCAGCACTTCCAGGCCAAAGATGGCGCCCGCCAGCGGCGTGCCGAAGACGGAGGCAAAGCCGGCGCTGATGCCGGCCATCAGGACGATGCGGCGGTCTTCATTGTTCAGGCGAAACCTGCGGGTCAGCTGGTCGGCCAGGGCGCCGCCCATCTGCACGGCAGTGCCTTCGCGCCCGACGGAGGCGCCAAACAAATGCGAGATGACGGTGCCGCCCAGCACCAGCGGCGCCATGCGCAAGGGGATGATTTTTTTCGGGTCGTGGATTTCATCGATGAGCAGGTTCGCGCCGCCTTCGACACTGCTGCCATAGCGCAAATACAGCCAGCCGACGGCAAAGCCCGCCACGGGCAGCAGCCAGATCAGCCAGGCGTGCGCCCGCCGCGTAGCGGTTGCCCATTCAAGGGCGAACAGGAAGCCGGCCGAAGCCGATCCCGCCAGCACGGCCACAACAAAGGCCAGCAGCAGCCATTTCAGCAGATGCCGCAAGAGGTCGGTGAGGGCGCTAAGACGCTGCATCGTGCATCCAGTCAAGGCTGATCGGTGGGTGTTTCCTTACAAGCCCAGTTCCGCCACCAGCGTTTGGCCGATGGTGCGCTGCTCGTCCAGGATGGCGCGCAGGTGGTGGGGGCGCGTTTTGACATTCGTCATGACCACGCGCAGCACGTTGGTCGGGCCAGGGTAGCGCGTCGATTCCAGTACCGTGCGCGACACAAAGCTGTGGCCTTGCGCCTTTTGCCGGTTCTGCAGCTTGGCGTTCAATGTGTTCAGTTGCGTGTTCAGTTCTGCCGCCGCGTCCTCCTGGCCGCTGGCCAGCAAGGCATCCATGCGCTGGCGCAAGTGCGCGGGCACGTAGCGGTAGGTCAGGATGAAGGTGTCGGAGCGCGTGACGAGCTCGAAATCCTGCTGGTCGGCCAGCAAGTCCTGTAGCTGGCCGGACAAGGTGGCCGCCTGCTGCAGCAAGGTCGTGTAGCCGGACACGCCCAGCACCTTGAACGAGGTCCACAGTTTCAGGGCATCGAAGCGGCGCGAGCCTTCCAGCGAGGTCTGGCCCAGGTCGCCCGAGTTGTCGCGCAAGATGTAGTTGGCGTTGTGTTTCAGCAAGTTCAGGCTGGCGCTATCCTTGAACAGCACCATGCTTTGCGCCATCGGCACCCACAGCAATTTATGCCCGTCGATGACGACGGAGTCGGCCAGGGCAATCCCGTCGTACAGGGCGCGGTACTGTTCCGCGATCAGGAGGGCGCCGCCCCAGGCCGCATCCACGTGGAACCAGATGCTTTCCCGCGCGGCAATGGCCGCCATGGCGGCCAATGGATCGATGGCGCCCGTTTCCGTCGTGCCGGCGATGCCGATCATGGCGACGACCTTGATCTTGTGCAATTTCAAGTCGGCAATGGTCGCTTCCAGCGCGGCGATATCGATGCGGTTGTCGCGGTCGACGGCCACCAGGTGCAAGGCGTTTTCGCCGAGGCCGAGGGTCGCCAGCGCCTTTTTCACGGAGTAATGGCTGCGGGCCGAGCCGATCACGGCCAGCCCCGCGTAGCTGGAATCCTGCATGGCGGCAAACAGGCCCCGTTTGCGCGTGCCGGGCAATTGTTTTTCCAGCGCCACGGCCAGGGCCGTCAGATTGCCCATGGTGCCGCCATTGACGACATTGCCCAGCGCGCCGCTGGTGGCCGCCATCGCCTGCGCGTAGACGCTATCGGCCTGCTGGTACACCTGGCGGTGCAGCCAGCCGAGGATCTGCTTTTCGATCAGGGTCGACACATACGCCGTCTCGATCTTCACCTGGTTCTGGTTCAGGGTCGCCGTAAACGCTTCGGCCAGCACGCTGATCCAGGGCAGGGCCTGCGTCATGTGGCCGATGTATTGCGGATGGTTCAGCTGGGCCGTATTGGCCAGCACGGTGGTGTCGAGTTCTTGCAGGAATTGCGCCACGGGCATGCCGTGCGCGGGCAGGCAAGTGTCGGACAGTTGCGTCAGCAATTGCGCATACGGCGTGTGCGGATAGGGCGTGTCGCGTTCGGCGGCCAGCCAGCCGCCCAGCATGCCCAGCGCCTGCTGCAGGGGAGCGGGCGAGCGTTGCAGCGCATCGATGGAAAAATGCTGCTGCAGCAGCTGTTCGATAGGGGTATCGGTCATAGCGCGTTGTCTTCTCTACGGATTGCTGATGCCACGGTGACAAACGAATTGCGCCCAGGCGAAAGCGAGATTTTACCCGACTCCGCCTGGGCGCATCAGTTTGCTATATCAGTTTGCTATGACTGCTGGTGATCAGAAGTAGTTCAGGCCCAGCGCCGACTTGACTTCATCGGCCGTGCGGGCCGCCACTTCGCGTGCCTTGAAGGTGCCTTCCTTCAGCATCTGGATGACCTGGCCCTTGTCCTTGGCGAATTCTTCGCGGCGGGCACGGATCGGCGCCAGCATTTCCTGCAAGACCACATCCAGGCGCTTCTTCACAATGCTGTCGCCCAGGCCGCCACGCACATAATGGGCCTTCATTTCGGCCAGCGCCGCTTTTTCCGGATCGAAGGCGTCCAGGTAGGTAAACGCGATGTTGCCTTCCAAGTGGCCCGGGTCTTCCACGCGCAGGTGCAGCGGGTCGGTATAGACTTTCTTCACGGCGGCCGTGATTTCGGCCGAGGTCGCGCCCAGGTTGATGGTGTTGCCCAGCGACTTGCTCATCTTCGCCTTGCCGTCGATGCCGGGCAGGCGGCCGATGTCGGGTACCAGGGCCTTGCATTCCATCAGCACTTCGCGGTTGTACATGCGGTTGAAGCGGCGCACGATTTCATTCGTTTGCTCGATCATCGGGATCTGGTCTTCGCCCACGGGCACCACGCCCGCCTTGAAGGCCGTGATGTCGGCCGCCTGGCTGGCAGGGTAGGTCAAAAAGCCGGCCGGGATGTCGCGCTCGAAGCCGCGCAGGCGGATTTCTTCCTTGACGGTGGGATTGCGCTCGAGGCGCGCCACGGTGACGATGTTCAGGTAGTAAAACGTCAGTTCGGCCAGTTCCGGGATTTGCGACTGGATGAATACCGTGGTCTTCGTCGGGTCGATGCCGACAGCCAGGTAATCGAGCGCCACTTCGACGACATTGCGGTGCACCTTGTCGATGTCTTCCATATTGTCCGTCAGCGCCTGGGCGTCGGCCAGCATGATGAATTGCTTGTAGCTGTTCTGGTAGCGGACGCGGTCGCGCAGGCTGCCCACGTAGTGGCCCAGGTGCAAGGGGCCGGTCGGGCGGTCGCCCGTCAGGATCACGGATTGCGACGCGATGGCGGCGGCGGACAGCGGCGCGGCCGGGGTATTCTCGGTGTCGGGGGTATCGGGGGTGTTAGGCAAGCTCATCAAGTTTCCTTTCGAGCCGCCTGCATCGGGGATGATCCAGGCTGAGCCTGTTACGCCACCGATCGAGGCGGCGTTGATCATAATTCACATCACTATGCAGTGGCCGCGCGAAAGTGAGCGGGACCACCAATTCAAGCAGGCGTGTTGTGAATGAATAAATTTCATGGCGTTATGGTTGCAGTTCGCACGCGTTCTGTCAAGTTTGCGCCCCGATTTATCTGCTGCGCCGCGTCAGAGGCTAGCCTTATGCAGAACTTGCTTTCCGGGTACTATTGCCGTTCGGCCACTTTTGCGTGGCATGAATCATTGGAGAACAGTATGCGCGTGTCGTCCCCCGTCCGGCTCACCGGTCTGGCTTTTGTTATCAGTTCCTTGTTTGCAGTACCGGCGATGGCGCAAACGCCGCCGATGACGCCCGATATCGGCGCCAAGCTGGTGATGCCCGACATGAATGACTACGTCAAGCGCGTGGTGATGATCCCCATGCGCGACGGCGTCAAGCTGTACACGGTGATCGTCGTGCCGAAAGGCGCGCAAAAAGCGCCGATCATGCTCACGCGCACGCCGTACAATGCGGCCCGCCGCGCCCAGCGCGCCGCCAGCCCCAGCATGCTGGTCACTTTGCCGCTGGGCGACGACACCCTGGTGGAAAACGGCTACATTCGCGTGTTCCAGGACGTGCGCGGCAAGTATGGCTCGGAAGGCGATTACGTCATGACGCGCCCCGTGCGCGGTCCGCTGAACAATACCAAGGTCGACAACGTCACGGATTCGTGGGACACCATCGACTGGCTCGTCAAAAACGTGCCGGAAACGAATGGCAAGGTGGGCATGCTGGGTTCCTCGTACGAGGGGCATACGGTGCTGATGGCCCTGGTCGACCCGCATCCGGCGCTGAAGGTGGCCATTCCCATGAGCGCCATGGTCGATGGCTGGCGCGGCGACGACTGGTTCCATAACGGCGCCTTCCGCATGCCCAGCCTGTCGTACATCGCGGGACAGACGAGCGTGCGCGGCGGCGGCGAATCGCCGGCGCTGGGCGTCTATGACGATTACGACGCGTATCTGCGCATCGGCTCGGCCGGTGACTACGCGAAAAAGTTCGGCATCGACAAGCTGACGTACACGAAAAAGCTGTTCGAACATCCGGCTTACGACAGTTACTGGCAAGAACAGGCACTCGACAAGATCCTCGCGAAACGCCCGTTGATCGTGCCCACCATGCACGTGGTGGGGCAGTGGGACCAGGAAGATATCTATGGCCCCTACGCCACCTATTGGGCGATGGAGGGACGCGACAAGCGCAACAACCTCAATTACCTGGCCATCGGCCCCTGGCGCCATAGCGGCGTCAACTATGACGGTTCCAGCCTGGGCGCCCTGAAGTTTGACGGCGATACGGCGCGCCAGTTCCGCGAAAAAGTCATGCAGCCATTCCTCAATCAATACCTGAAGGATGGCGCGCCGGACGCGAATACGGCGCCCGTGGTGTCGTACCAGAGCGGCACGAACCAGTGGCAGCGCCTGCAGCAGTGGCCGCTGGCTTGCGAGACCTGCGACACGAAGCTGACGCCGATCTACCTGCAGGATGGCTACAAGCTGGGCTTTGCGGCGCCATCGGGCGCTGCGGATGCGGCTGAAGGCGCCTTCGATGAGTACGTGGCCGATCCTGCCAAGCCCGTGCCTTTCGTGCCCCGTCCCGTGCGCCTGAACGATGGCGACGTGTGGAAGCCATGGCTGGTCAGCGACCAGCGCGGCTATGCGGACCGCACGGACGTGCTCAGCTATGTTTCCGAACCGTTGAAAACGGCCGTGCGCATCGCTGGCGCGCCGATGGTCAACCTGTTTGCCGCCACCAGCGGCACGGATGCGGACTGGGTGGTGAAACTGATCGACGTGTATCCGGATGAGGTGCCGTCGCAGCCGGCCATGGGCGGGTATCAGCTGGGCGTGGCGATGGATATCTTCCGCGGCCGCTACCGCGACAGCTTCGAACACCCGACGCCGATACCGGCGGGCAAAGTGGAGCGCTACCGCTTCGCTTTGCCGAACGCGAATCACGTCTTCCTGCCCGGCCACCGCATCGCCGTGCAAGTACAGTCGAGCTGGTTCCCCCTGTACGACCGCAATCCGCAAAACTACGTGCCGAACATCTTCCTGGCCGACCCAGGCCATTATAGAAAGGCGACGCAGCGCGTGTACCACGCGACAGGGGCGGCCAGCGCAATCGAGTTGCCGATGGCGCCGCTCGACGCGCGCTAGGCCATTCGCATCAGCATGGCGCCCGCCGCGATCAGGGCGATGGCCAGGTAGCGGCGGGGGCTGATTTTTTCGCGCAGGAACAGGGCCGCAATGGCGATGGCGAACAAAATCGATGTTTCGCGCAGGGCGGCGATGGCGGCTACGGGCGCCTGCGTCATGGCCCACAGGGCCAGGCCATACGAGGCGAGGGTGCCGAAGCCGCCAACGGCGGCCAGGCGCCATTGCGTTTGCGCATACGCAAGCAAATCGGCGGGACGGCGCAACGCCGTCCACAGCAGCAATCCGGTTCCGTTCAAGACAAAAATCCACATCGTGTAGGCGGCTGGCGCGCCGGACAGGCGCACGCCGATGCCGTCGATCAGGGTATAGCTGGCGATGACGCAGGCGTTGCCCAGCGCAAAGGCGGTGGCGCGCCCCGTGCTTTTCGGCACCGTGCCGATGGCGCTCGTGCGCGCGGCAACATACAGGCCGAGGATACCCGCGCAGATGCAGGCGACGGCGCCCATCTGCATGGCGGACAGGCGCTCGCCGATCAGCGGCCAGCTGGCCAGCGCGACGATAAGCGGCGCGCTGCCGCGCATCAGGGGATAGGCATGGCTCATGTCGCCCGCCTTGTAGGCGGCCGCCAGCAGCGAGTAATAGGCCAGCTGCGCCACGGCCGAGGCGGCCAGGTAGGGCCAGCTGGCGGGCGCGGGAGCATGAACAAAGGGCAAGACGGCCAGTGAAATCAGGGCCGCGCCGACGGAGACGAGCACCGTGCTGAGAAAGGTATCCTTGCCCGACTTGACGATGGCGTTCCAGCTGGCGTGCAGCAGGGCGGCAAACAGGACGACGGCGACGACCAGACCGGACATGCAGGCCTTAGCGGGGGCGTATGCTCAGCGACAGCAATTCCTGGCGGTGATGGCGCTGGAAGCCTTCCATCACGGAACCCGAGCGCCCCGCCTTGTCCAGCAGGTCGCGCAGGGTGGCCTGGTCTTCCGCCGTGAGGGATTTGCGCGACAGGTAGACGCCGCTCATGCCCCAAGGCAATTCCGGCAGCGCTTCCAGGCGCAAGCGGTCGGCCAGGCCATACACGCGCGCATCGTTCTGCGCCACGCCTGCCAGGATGGTGGGGCTCATGATGGTGGCATCGATGAAGCCGCTTTGCATCAGGCGCGCCACGGAGAGCGCGTCGACTTCGTAGAACAGGCGTCCCTGGCTGCTCAGTTCCTTCGCCAGCGCCTGGTACGGTGCGCCATAGTCGTAGCCGCGCACGAGCGCCACACGCAATTCGCGCCGCTCGATCAGTTCCTGCATGGTGTTGATGGGCGCGCGCGCGCCCTGTAGCGAGATCAGCAGGGGGCGGCTGCCCAGCATGGGGATGAACAAGCCATGCTGGTCGCGCCGCAAGGTGCTGCTGGCGGGGATCAGCAAGTCGGCCTTGCCCGCCTCGAACATCGCTTCCAGGCGCGCGCGGGGCACGGCCGTGAAGATGAAGTTGCAGCCGAGCTTGGCGCCCATGCTGCGCAGCAAGTCGGGATAGATGCCGCCGATCGTGGCGCCATTGACCACCACGCTGGCGCCGATGGCCGAGACGGGCACCTGGATGTCGCGCGAACATTGCGCGCCCGCCAGCGGCGGCAGCGCCAGCGCCAGCATGGCCACGGTTCGGCGCCAGGCGCTGGAATAAAAGTCAGTCATACCCATCCTTGCTCACCATCGAATGCCGGGCATCGGTGACGCCCCGCTGATTATCCCATTCTCGCCTATTTATTTCCCAAATACAACATTACCCCGCTGACTACTTTGTGGTGGAAACCATAAGTCTTGCCTCGCGTTGCGCCTTGAAGTAGCGCCAGGCCACCAGGATGGCCAGAATTTGCATGACCGCGCACAGGTAGAAAGTACTGCCGATGCGCCAGTCCTGCGGCGGCAAATGGCTCACTTTGCCGAGGATCATGCTGCCCAGCAAAGGCATCATGATGATGCCCAGGCTGCTGATCGATTGCAGGGAGCCCATCAGTTCTCCCTGTTCGCTGGCGTTCGATGATTTCGAGATGATGCCTTGCAGGGCCGGTCCGGCGGCAAAGGCCAGCAGGTTGCAGAGGATTAGCGCATACATCATCCAGCCCTGCGTCGCCAGGCCGTACAGCAAATAGGTGAGGGCGCCCGAAGCCATGCCCAGCAGCGACAACCGCACCTCGCCGAAGCGCTTGATGAGTATGCCCAGCAAGCCCGCCTGCACGACGGCCGCGCACAGGCCCACGCAGAACAGGGCGATGCCGTTCTGGCGCGGCGTCCAGTCGAAACGGAAATGCGTGTACAGCACCCAGGTGGTGTTGAGCATCATTTGCGCAAACGTCATCAGGCCGAAAGCCAGTACCAGGCCGCGGATTTCCACGCGGCGCACCAGCTTCAGCAGGGCGGCAAACGGATTGATGCGCGCCAGGGTGAACGGTGCGCGCGGGCCAGGCTGCAGCGATTCGGGCACGCAGAAATAGCCATAGATGAAATTGGCCGCCGACAGGCCCGCCGCCACGTAGAACGGCAGGCGCAGATCGATTTCGCCCAGCAGGCCGCCCAGCATGGGGCCGCAAATGAAACCCAGGCCGAAAGCGGCGCCGATCTTGCCGAAGCTCTTGGCGCGGTTGTCCGGCGTGGACACGTCGGAGGCGTAGGCGGACGCGACCGACATGCTGGCCGACGAGACGCCGCCGATGACCCTGCCGATGAACAGGCAGGCCAGGTTCGGCGCCCAGCCCGTGGCGAGAAAGTTGATGCCCATGCCGGCCATCGAGTACAGCAGCACGGGACGGCGTCCCACGCGGTCGCTGATGGCGCCCAGCATGGGCATGAAGATGAATTGCAGCAAGCCGAAGAGGGCTGCCATGATGCCGTACCAGAACGCCTGGGCATCCTTGCCGTCGACAAAGTTGCCAATCAGGATGGGCAGCACGGGCACCACCAGGCCGATGCCCAGCATGTCGATGAAGACGCAGACGAGGATGAAATTGAGGTTGCCGGCGCGCGCGGGCGCGGCGGGCGATGACGGGGAAGGGCTGTCGGTGCTGGTTTTATCGGACATGCATGCTTTCGGCGCGCACCCCGCGCCGCCGTGCGGCTGGCGGGGTTCAGTTGTTGGCGTTGCGCCGGCGCGTTGCAGGTTTCTGCTGACGCGCGGCGCGATAGCTGAGCCTTGCATTATAGACAGCATGGGCCATGCTGGCTATCGCCACCAGGGTTTATGTACTAATACCCCACTCGCTGGCAAAGGCAGCGCGGAAATCCGTCAGCACGGCCAGCCGCTGTTCGGCCAGCGCGCGGCCTGCCGCCGTCTGCATCTTGCCGGGCAGTTTGTCGAGCTTGGTGACGATATGGTCGAGCGCGTATGCCTTGTCGTCGAGCGGGCGATGGGCTGCCAGCGGATCGCTGCCATGCGCCAGCGCGCTATCCATGCGCGCCGCCGTGTAAAACAGGCGTGCCAGTCCCACGGCGCCCAGCGCGTCGATGCGGTCGGCATCCTGCACGATTTGCGCTTCGATGGTGTGCGGCGCCAAGTTGGCGGAAAAACTGTGCGTCTCGATGGCGTGTGCCACGCCGGCCAGTTTTTCTGATGGGAAATCCAGTTCCGCCAATTGGCGGCAAGCCAGTGCTGCCGCCTGGCGCGAGGCCAGGTGGCGCTCGGGATGGTTTTTCGGCAGGTTGACCAGGTCGTGAAGATAGCAGGCGGTCATCACGGTGAGGGCGTCCGCTTCCGCATGCTCCTGCAGCAAGACACTGGCATTGCGCCAGACGCGTTGCAGGTGGTTGATGTCGTGGG
This sequence comes from Janthinobacterium sp. SUN128, assembly GCF_030587275.1. Lineage (NCBI taxonomy): Bacteria > Pseudomonadati > Pseudomonadota > Betaproteobacteria > Burkholderiales > Oxalobacteraceae > Janthinobacterium > Janthinobacterium sp. SUN128. The sequence goes on from NZ_JAPWHY010000001.1 coordinate 1,002,204, forward strand.
CGCTGTCATCGCCCAGGCCGGCCGTGGCCAGCGCCAGCAGGCGTGGTTGCCATTGGGAAAGCAAAGAATGCATGGTTCAAAGTCGTAAAAAGCAGGGGCCGCCAGTGTGGCATAAAACGCGCGCATGCAGGTATTCGTTGCTTCAAGGCACTTGCTTTTTTATTTACTTCTGAGCAGAATGCGCGCCTTGGTGTTTTATTGCCTATCAGATATTTTTAAACATAATTGTTCCATATCGCAAAGGATACCCATGCATCGCCATTGGCTGATATTCGGTTTGTTAGTTGCCTGCGGTCACGCGGCCGCCTGGGCCCAGGAAGCTCCCCGCTATACCTTGACAGAGGACAGGGCGCAAACAGGCACTGTCATTAAACAGAAGGGCGTGAAAGCCGCTATCCCCTTGAATTACAGCTATGCGCAACTGAGCGAGGAGCAAAAGCTTGTCGTACGCGACCAGTACGAGGGCATGCCGGCCACGGACGAGCCGCCCTATCCGCTCAAGGGACTGGCGCCGTTCTTGCGCGAAGTGTATGCAGCGCAGCGCATCTTGCAAGTGCGGGGCAAGCTGGTGCTGGCTGTGCAGGTGAATAGCCAGGGGGAGGGCAAGGAAGTGGCCATCTTCGAGTCGCCGGATGAAAAGATGGCGAACTTTGCCGCGGCCGCTGCCATCAAGCAGCGCTACAAGCCGGGTTTGTGCGGCGGCGTGCCTTGCACCATGGATTTTGTGTATACCGTGACGTTCAACCTGCCGTCGACAGACGATGGCGGGGACAAGGCGGGGCAATAGCAGCTGGCGCCCAGGCGTGATGCTTTTGCGACAAAGTCAGGTAATCGCGGTCCGGCGGAAAGAACGATGCTCTTTTTTAGTGCACTGAAAATTTACATGCGGTAACATTGCCGCATTGCAATTTCAGTGCATTATTTAATAAATTCCATATGGGCGTCCAAGGTCGGTGACAGGCGCGCCCTGCGACATTTCTAAAGGATCATCATGAGCACCATTTCCAGCGACACTGGCGCAACCGTTGCCAAGGCTGCCGAATACCTGGCTTTTACCCTGGGCCAGGAAGAGTATGGCATCGACATCCAGAAAGTCAGCGAAATCCGCAGCTATGAAACGCCGACCCGCATCGCCAACGCCCCCGAGTTCGTCAAGGGCGTGGTCAACCTGCGGGGCATCATCGTGCCGATCGTCGACATGCGCATCAAGTTCAACCTGGGCACGCCCAGCTATGACCAGTTTACCGTTGTCATCATCCTCAATATCGGCAACCGCGTCGTCGGCATGGTCGTTGACCGCGTCTCCGACGTCACCACCCTGATGCCGGAACAGATCAAGCCGGCGCCGGACATGGGCCGTTCGATCAACACGGAATACGTGATCGGCCTGGGCACCATCGACGAACGCATGCTGATCCTGGTCGATATCGACCAGCTGATGTCCAGCGCCGACATGGGTTTGATCGAGAAGCTGGCTGCCTAGGCCGCCAGGAAAAGTCCAGGATGGCGTTGCCTTGCCGTACATTCGTACTGCCTTCGGCCACGCCGCCTTGCCCTGCACATGTCCTGACACCATGGTGCCGAGAGGGTTTTTTAGAAACAATTGACCCCAAGCATTGTTTGCTTTTTCTGCAAGGCGCACGCTAGCGCATTTCCTGGCGCACGGTTCAGCCGAACCGTGCGCCAGTTTCACTTGTCACGCCAATTCGCTACAGCGGCCAACCAGCGCCCGCCCATGAGCGAGATCGTCAGCTTGTTATCAGGCTGACGGCAGGGCTTTTTAGGATAGTCACATGAATTTATTACGCAACGTCAGCATCGGTGTCCGCCTCGGACTCGGTTTTGCCGTGATTTTGCTGTTTTCCATGCTCATTACGGGCATCAGCGTCTGGCGCCTGCACGACGTGGCCAGCGCCACGCGCGTCATGATGGAGCAGCCGCTGGCCAAGGAACGCTATATTTCCGACTGGTATGGCCGTATCGACAGCGCCGTGCGCCGTACCATCGCCATTGCCCGCAGCAGCGATACCTCGCTCAGCGGCTATTTCGCCGAAGAATCGAAAGTCTCGTCGTCCAGTTCGGCCGAGCTGCAAAAGAAGATCGAGGCGCTGATCGACAAGCCGGAGGAAAAAGCCATGTTCGCGGGCTTGCTGGAACAGCGCAAGGTGTACATCAGCTCGCGTGACCAGGTCTACAAGCTGAAGGGCGAAGCGCAGGTCGATGCTGCCAATGAGGTATTTGAAAAGACCTTCGTGCCGGCCGCCGCCAAGTACCAGAAAATGGTCTCGGACTTGCTGGAGCACCAGCGCGCGACGATCGACACGACGGCACGCGAGATCGACGCCGTCGCCAATACCAGCCGCAACCTGATGCTGGTGCTGGCCGCGCTGGCGCTGGCTTTTGGCGTCGTCTGCGCCTGGGTCTTGACGATGGGCATCGTGCGTCCCCTGCGCACGGCCGTGGACATCGCCCGCAAGGTAGCCGATGGCGACTTGACGGCGCAGATCGACGCCAGCGCCAAGGATGAAACGGGGCAACTTTTACTCGCTCTCAAGGACATGAACACCAGCCTGCTCAACATCGTGGGTGAAGTGCGCAGCGGCACGGACAGCATCGCCACGTCGTCGACGCAGATCGCCGCCGGCAACCAGGACCTGTCTTCCCGTACGGAAGAGCAGGCCGGCTCCCTGGAAGAGACGGCTTCGTCGATGGAAGAGCTGACCAGCACCGTGAAACAGAACGCGGACAATGCGCGCCAGGCGAACCAATTGGCGGCCTCGGCGGCACAAGTGGCCGTCAAGGGTGGCGAAGTCGTGGCGCAGGTCGTGGGCACGATGGAATCGATCAATGCGTCATCGAACAAGATCGTCGACATCATCAGTGTGATTGACGGCATCGCCTTCCAGACGAATATCCTGGCCTTGAACGCGGCCGTGGAAGCGGCCCGCGCGGGCGAGCAGGGCCGTGGCTTTGCCGTCGTGGCGTCCGAAGTGCGCAACCTGGCGCAGCGTTCCGCTTCGGCGGCGAAAGAAATCAAGACCCTGATCGGCGCGTCCGTGGAGCAAGTCAACGCGGGCAGCATGCTGGTGGCGCAAGCCGGTTCGACCATGAACGATATCGTCGACAGCGTGCAGCGCGTGAGTGACATCATCACGGAAATCACGGCGGCCAGCAGCGAGCAAAGCGTGGGCATCGACGAGATCAACCGTGCTATCGGCCAGATGGATGCCGTCACGCAGCAAAATGCGGCGCTGGTGGAAGAGTCTGCCGCCGCCGCCGAATCGATGCAGCACCAGGCGCACAACCTGGCGCAGGTCGTCAGCGTCTTCAAATTGACTGGCCAGCAGGCGCTGAAACGCCCGGCTGCGCCGAAAACCGCCTTGCGCATCGGCACACGCTGATGGCGCCGCGGCTGCCCCGAGCAGCCGCTTTCTGCTGTCCCCTTTTTATATAGTCTGGTTCCGCTTTTTTAGGATATTCACATGAATTTGTTAAGAAACGTCAGTATTGGTGTGCGCCTCGGCCTGGGTTTTGCCGTGATTTTGCTGTTTTCCATGGTCATCACGGGCATCAGCGTGTGGCGCTTGCATGATGTGGCCATGGCCACGCGCACCATGATGGAATTGCCGCTGGCGAAGGAACGCTATATTTCCGACTGGTACGCGAAGATCGACAGCGGCGTGCGCCGCACCACGGCCATCGCGCGCAGCAGCGACACCACACTGGGCGCGTATTTTGCGGAAGAGGCCAAGCAATCGTCCGTCGTATCGGGCGAATTGCAAAAGAAGATCGAAGCCTTGATTTCCAGCCCGGAAGAAAAGGAACTGTTCCGCCTGGTGAGCGAACAGCGCAAGGTTTACCTCGATTCGCGCGCGCAAGTGTCGAAGCTGAAGGCGGATGGACAGGAAGCCGAGGCAGAAAAGGCGTTCCAGGGCATCTTCGTGCCCGGTTCGACGAAATACCTGAAAGTGGTCAACGACATGCTGCAGCACCAGCGCGCCAGCATCGACAAGACGGCGCGCGAGATCGACGAGGTCGCCAAGACGAGCCGCAACTTGCTGCTGACCCTGGCCGTGCTGGCGCTGGGCTTTGGCGTCGTCTGCGCCTGGTTGTTGACGATGGGCATTGTGCGCCCCCTGCGCACGGCCGTGGACATCGCCCGCAAGGTAGCCGATGGCGACTTGACGGCGCAGATCGACGCCAGCGCCAAGGATGAAACGGGGCAACTGCTGCTGGCCCTGAAAGACATGAACACGAGCCTGCTCAACATCGTCAGCGAAGTGCGCACGGGCACGGACAGCATCGCTACCTCGTCGACGGAAATTGCCGCCGGCAACCAGGACCTGTCTTCCCGCACGGAAGAGCAGGCCGGTTCGCTGGAAGAGACGGCTTCGTCGATGGAAGAGCTGACCTCGACCGTGAAACAGAACGCGGACAATGCGCGCCAGGCGAACCAATTGGCGGCCTCGGCGGCGCAAGTGGCTGTCAAGGGCGGCGAAGTCGTGGCGCAGGTCGTGGGCACGATGGAATCGATCAATGCGTCATCGAACAAGATCGTCGACATCATCAGTGTGATTGACGGCATCGCCTTCCAGACGAATATCCTGGCCTTGAACGCGGCCGTGGAAGCGGCCCGCGCGGGTGAGCAGGGCCGTGGCTTTGCCGTCGTCGCATCCGAAGTGCGCAACCTGGCGCAGCGTTCCGCTTCGGCGGCGAAAGAAATCAAGACCCTGATCGGCGCGTCCGTGGAGCAAGTCAACGCGGGCAGCATGCTGGTGGCGCAAGCCGGTTCGACCATGAACGATATCGTCGACAGCGTGCAGCGCGTGAGCGACATCATCACGGAAATCACGGCGGCGAGCAGCGAGCAAAGCGTGGGCATCGACGAGATCAACCGCGCCATCGGCCAGATGGATGCCGTGACGCAGCAAAATGCGGCGCTGGTGGAAGAGTCTGCGGCTGCCGCCGAATCGATGCAGCACCAGGCGCAGAACCTGGCGCAAGTAGTCAGCGTGTTCAAGCTGAACGGGCAGCAGGCCAGTGTCAGCGGATTGAAGGGAGTGAAACGTCCGGTGGCGAAAGAGCCGAAGGAAGCGTTGCGGATCGGCCGCGCCGCTTAATCCTCTTCTACCCAGCCGGTAATGGCCAGCTGGGACAGCCGGTCCGCCTCGCCATTCCTGTGGCGCGGCAGCCAGCGCAAGCTCACATCCGTGAATTGTTCCAGCAGGGCCACTACGGTGGCCCTCTGCGTTTCCAGTCCCTTGGCGCCCAGCGGCGTCGTTCCCAGCACGTCATTGATCACCACCTGGCTGTCGCCGTACAGCAGCAGTTGCGCGGGCGGCGGACGCACCTTGAGTGCCGCCTGCAGCACGGCCGTCAGGGCCGCATATTCCGCGTCGCTGCTGCTGCCATAGCCGGCCGCCTGGCTCACTTCGATGCGCTCGCCGTTTGGCCCCAGCAGCAGGGCGCCTATGCCCAGCTTGCCCGGGTTCGGATGGGCGGAGCCGTCGAACCAGCCGCGCCAGGCCGACGCCGGCACGGCCATCACCCGCCGCGCCGCCTGCGCCTGCTGGCGATCGCTGATCTTTTGCGCCTTGCGCTGCGCTTCGGCGGCGTGCGCCTGCGTCCGCGCCGCCAGCAGGGCGACAAGGCCCAAGGTGCCGGCCGCCTGTTCCAGTATGCGCTGCAGCGCCGTGTCGCCCGCGATGCCTTCCAGCGCGGCCAGGCGGCGCGCCTGTGCCCGCTCGCTCTTGAACGCTGCTGCCAGCAATGTTTCCAATTCCTCTTGCATGGGACCTTCCCTCATCATCGTGCCGCGAATCTACGCGAGTGCGGCACAGTCCGCAAGGCAGGCTGTTGCGATTTTGGCGGGCCAGCTTGCAACTCATAACGCGGAGTGATATAGTCTGCGTTATCAAATCAAGGAGAAAAACATGACACAGCGCGTATTGATCATTGGTGCCGGCTTTGCCGGATTGTGGAGTGCCCTGGCAGCCGTGCGTCGCCTAAGGCTGGAAAACATTGCCGCAGGTGAAATCGAAGTGGCGCTGGTGGCGCCGGAAGCCATGCTGACGATGCGCCCCCGCCTGTACGAACCGGCGCCCGCCAGCATGGTGGCGCCGTTGCAGCAACTGTTTGACGAGACGGGCGTGCGCTTCATCGCCGGCAAGGTCGATGCCATTCGCAGCGACAGCGACGAAGTCGACATCGTCGCCGCCGACGGCAGCCGTTCGACCCTGGCCTATGACCGCCTGGTGCTGGCGGCCGGTAGCAGCCTGTTCCGTCCGAATATTCCGGGCCTGCAAGAATTTGCCTTCAGCACCGACCAGCGCAGCGAAGCGGTGGCGCTCGATGCGCACCTGCATGCGCTGGCCGCCCGGCCCGCATCGGCCGCGCGCAATACCGTCGTGGTGGCCGGCGGCGGCTTCACGGGCATCGAGCTGGCGGCCGAGCTGCCGGCCCGCCTGCGCGCCATCCTGGGCGAAGATGCCGATATCAAGGTGATCATCGTCGAGCGGGCGCCCGACATCGGCCCCGACCTGGGACCGGGACCGCGCCCCGTGATCGAGCAGGCGCTGGCGGAGCTGGGCGTGGCATGCCGGCTCGGTTCGGCGGTGGCCGCCATCGACGCGGATGGATTGACGACGGCCGATGGCGAGCGCATCGAGGCGCACACCGTGGTGTGGACGGCGGGCGTGCGGGCCAGTGCGTTGACGGCGCAGGTTCCCGGTGAGAAAGACGCCGCGGGCCGCCTGCGGGTGGCGCATGATTTGCGCGTGCCTGGCGCCGGCAGGGTCTTTGCCACGGGCGACGCCGCCGTTGCCGCCACGGATGACGAAGGCAATCACACGCTGATGAGCTGCCAGCACGCCATGTTCCTTGGCCGCTCCTCGGGCGACAATGCCGTGGCTGACCTGCTGGGACTGGCGACGCGGCCCTACCGCCAACCCTATTATGTGACCTGCCTGGATCTGGGAGCATGGGGTGCGGTCGTGACGCAGGGCTGGGAGCGCAAGGTGTGGCTGACGGGCAGCGAGGGCAAGGCCATGAAAGTGGCCATCAATGGCCGTGTGATTTATCCGCCTGCCGATAGTGCCGCGGCGCTGGCCGCTGCCGATCCGGCGTTCGAGCTGTCGCTGTAGCCTTGCGGCTGCAAACGGGGAGTGCTACAGTCCCCGTTTTGCAACGGAGGAATGGCATCATGGCACATTATGGAAGCGGCACCGAGTATGGCTTGCATTGCCTGCTATATCTGGCACAGCCGCTTGCCGAGCCTGCCAGCAGCCGCGACCTGGCGGAGTTGCAGGGTATTTCCGTCTCCTTCCTGGCGAAAATCTTTCCCAAGCTGGAGAAGGCGGGCATCGTGACCGCGTCGGAAGGCATACGCGGCGGTTATCAGCTGGCGCGCCCGCCCGGCGACATCAGCGTGCTCGACGTGGTGGATGCCATCGAAGGCCCGAAACCCCTGTTCGATTGCCAGCAGATCCGCAGCCGCTGCACCCTGTACGAAGGCGAGCCGCCGGGCTGGATGACCAGCGGCGTATGCGGCATCCATGCTCTCATGCTGCGCGCCGAGAAAAGCATGCGCGCCGAACTGGGCAAGACCACCTTGCTTGACTTGGCGCAAGGTTTTGGCAGTGTCGCGCCGGCCGGCTTTGGCGCGGATGTGCAGGGCTGGTTCAGCGGCCGCGTGCAGGAGCGCAGCGAGGCGCGCATCGCCGCCGTGCGCGGACCGAAACCGCGCCGCATCAAGGACGATGTGGTTTGACGCTCATTTGACGCTACTTCACGGTTTCAACAGCACGGTATCGACCAGGCTGCCAATCCAGCATAGCACCAGCACGCCCACGGCCACCGTCATGGCGGGGCCGTCATTGGCGGACAGGGCATCGACTTTTTCCACGATCAGCTGCACGTCGAAGGGCAGGGCACCGCTGTCGATCTGTGCCATTATCTGGTCCAAACGTGCCATGATCTGGCGCACTACGATCACCAGCGCGACTAGGGCCGGCACGAGGAAGAGGCAGCCGCGTGCCTTGCGTTGCAATACGAAATGCCCGCTGCCGGGAAAGACCAGGGCCGACAGCAGCAGGGCGAGATTACGCTTGGAAGGAGGGGAGCCGCTCATGCGTGCCTTGTGTGGGTGGATGAGCGGCTTATCATACTATTGCCAGCCGAATTTGCGCAGATACACGCGTTTCATGAACGTCGTCAGCACCGTGTAGCAGACGAGGATGCCCAGCAGCCAGGGGAAGTAGCCCAACGGCAAGGCCTGCAGCTTGAAGTAGGTCGCCAGCGGACCCATCGGCAGGAAGACGCCCACGGCCATGATGGCGGTGGTGGCCACCAGCAGGGGCGCGGACGCGATGCTGTCGATGAACGGCAGCTTGGGCGTGCGGATCAGGTGCACGATCAGGGTTTGGGTCAACAGCCCCACGACGAACCAGCCGGACTGGAACAGGGTTTGCTGCTCTGGCGTATTCGCGCCAAACACATGCCACATCAAGATAAACGTGCTGATGTCGAAGATCGAGCTGATGGGGCCGAAAAACACCATGAAGCGGCCGATGTCGCGCGGATTCCAGCTCAGCGGCTGCTGGATCAGTTCGGCGTCGACATTGTCGAAGGGAATGGCGATCTGCGACACGTCATACAGCAGGTTCTGCACCAGCAAGTGCAGTGGCAGCATCGGTAAAAACGGCAAAAAGGCACTGGCCACCAGCACGGAAAACACATTGCCGAAGTTCGAGCTGGCCGTCATGCGGATGTATTTCAGCATGTTGCTGAAGGTGCGCCGGCCTTCCAGCACGCCTTCTTCGAGCACCATCAGGCTCTTTTCCAGCAGGATGATGTCGGCCGCCTCCTTGGCGATATCGACGGCGGAATCGACGGAAATGCCGATGTCGGCCGCGCGCAGGGCGGGCGCGTCGTTGATGCCGTCGCCCATGAAGCCGACGATGTGGCCATTGCCGCGCAGGGCGCGCACGAGGCGCTCCTTGTGCAGCGGGCTGAGCTTGGCAAACACGGTATTGTCTTCCGCTGCCCTGGCCAGGGTGGCGTCGTCCATGTCGTCGAGCTGCGGGCCTTGCAGCACGCCATGCACGGCCAGGCCCACTTCGCGGCAAATCTTCGCCGTCACCAGGTGATTGTCGCCCGTCAGGACTTTCACGGTCACGCCATGTTCCGCCAGCGCGCGCAGGGCCGGCGCCGTCGATTCCTTCGGCGGATCGAGGAAGGCGACATAACCGATCAGGGTCAGCGCCGTTTCATCGGCCACGCCATACACGGTTTTATGCGGCGGCACTTCCTTGACGGCTACGGCCACCACGCGCAAGCCTTCCGCATTCAGGCCGTGCGTGGTTTCCAGCACCTTGGCCAGCAGGGCGGCGTCGAGGGGAATGCTGACGCCGCCGAGGCGCAGATGGCTGCAGGCGGCGAGGATTTCCTCGACGGCGCCCTTGCAGATCAGTTCATGGTGATCATTCTTTTCGGAAACGACGACGGACATGCGGCGGCGCACGAAATCAAACGGGATTTCATCGACTTTCACGTAATCGCGCGCCAGTTGCATTTCCGTCTGCAGCTCAACATGGTCGAGCACGGCCCGATCGAGCAGGTTTTTGAGGCCCGTCTGGTAGTGGCTGTTCAGATAAGCGAATTGCAGCACTTCGTCGGAGGGCTGGCCGAACACGTCCGTGTGGCGCTCGAGCACGATCTTGTCCTGCGTCAAGGTGCCCGTCTTGTCCGTGCACAGCACATCCATGGCGCCGAAGTTCTGGATGGCGTCCAGGCGTTTCACGACGACTTTCTTTTTCGACAGTTTCACGGCGCCCTTGGCCAGGGTGCTGGTGACGATCATGGGCAGCATTTCCGGCGTCAGGCCGACGGCGACGGACAGGGCAAACAGGAACGCTTCCATCCAGTCGCCCTTGGTCCAGCCATTGATGAGGAACACGAGCGGCGCCATCACGAGGGCGAAGCGGATCAGCAGCCAGCTGACGCTGTTGACGCCCGCCTCGAAGGCCGTCGGCGTGCGCTCGGTGGCCGTCACGCGCGTGGCGATGGTGCCAAAGTAGGTGCGGTTGCCTGTGGCCAGCACCAGCGCCGTGGCGGCGCCGGAGATCACGTTCGTACCCATGAACAGCAGATTGGCCAGTTCCATGGGGTCGCGGCCTGCACTGTCGGCCAGTTCGGCCATTTTTTCCACCGGCAAGGATTCACCCGTCATGGCGGCCTGGCTGACGAACAGGTCTTTCGCGGAAAGCAATCGGCAGTCGGCGGGTATCATGTCGCCGGCCGACAGCACGATGATGTCGCCCTGTACCAGCTGGCGGATAGGCAGCTCGACCTGCTGGCCGTTGCGCAGCACGGTGGCCGTATTGCTGACCATGGCTTTCAGGCGCTCGGCGGCCCGGTTCGAGCGGCCTTCCTGCACGAAGCGCAGCAGGGTCGACAAGATCACCATGGTGCCGATGACGATGGTGGCTTTCGGGTCTTCCGTCAGGTAGGACACGATGGCCAGCACGGTGAGCAGCAGGTTGAACGGATTCTTGTAGCACAGCCACAGGTGCTGGTACCAGGCCAGCGGTTTTTCATGCTCGACTTCATTGGGGCCCGTTTGCGCGCCGATGACTTGCGCCTCGGCATCGCGCAAGCCTTCGATGCGCGTGTGCAGGCGGTTCAGCGCCGTATCGAGGTCTTCATGGGCGGCAGCCAGCAGCTGGCGCGCCAGGTGGTCGGGCACTGGGCGGGCCGTGCTGTTTTCCAGTGGCATGGCGCGCCGGCGGAAGTGGCCGGCCGTATGGCGCTTGCGCAGGAACGATTCGAATAAGCGGGTGAAGAGATTCATGGCTCTTCCTTTCACGACGAGGTGTTGACGGGCGGCGCAGCCGCAGGCAAGACTTGCGTGCCGCCAACGCAACATGGCGAGGCATGGCGCTGGCGGGCAATCCGGGTCAGTAGCCGGTCGCGATCGGAAAGAGGGGGAGAGGCGCGCAGCCGTACTGGCCGCGCGAGACACCGCACCTTGCTCAGCAAGGCACGGAGGAAATGGAATTCCGCGTTGCTTGCTGTTTAGCTGCCGAGGCAATCACCGATACAAGATCGGCTACTGTCACTAGAACAAGTACCCACGTGGGACTCCGTAAATGAATAATGAGGGCATCTTATGGATGTGCTGCAAGAGTGTCAACTGAAGAAATCTTAGGTTTCCAAAGTGTAATGTCGTTGTGAGCAAATACGAACGTTCGATGTTAAATAATAAAGGTTGATGCAAAGAATGCGGGCGGAGATGCCCGCGGGGGGGCTCTGTTCTGGCTGGCAGCGCCATTCGCGTAGATGTGAGAATGCGTGATTTTTTTCGCTTGGCAATCCGTTATGCTCGGGTACGCTGATTGGCTGGCAATAGCCATGGTAAATACCATGCATATACGGAAAAGCATTGTCTATGGAATTGATCGTTGGGGCGGTAATAGCCGGGCTTGTTGTCATGTTCTTTGTCGGCAAGCATTTTTCTAAAAAACTGCCCAAAGAAACACATTTCGAATGTGCCCGTTGCGGCACGCTTGTACGCCACACCGATCGAACCATAGCCGCCTGGCGCAACAACAAAACCACATTCTTTTGCCAGTCCTGTCATATGAAATGGGTTCATGCCAGGACGCCACGAGAGCGCGGCACTTCTCCTGCAGCTCCCATATCCGGATCCAAATCAGGATGCCTTGGCGTCGTGGTGCTTTTTGTCGCCGTTCCGCTTGCTGGCTTTCTACTGGTGCACGCATACGCCTGACCCATGTTGGGCGTGGTGCGCCTTGCCAAAAACTTCCCGCTCCTTTCACAGTGTGGCTGTCGCCGATACCGCGTCAGGCCGATTGCGCCGCCATTGCCAGCGAATCAGACAATATCTGCCACAAGGCCGCATGGCGCTGCTGCAGCGCGGCGCCGCCCGCGTAGATCAGTTCCACGTGCAGACTGTCGACGATGCCCAGATAGGCTTGCGCGTACAGGTCGATGCGCTGCGGCGCCAGCGCGGGTGCCATGCGGCCCAGGCTGGCCACGTAGTGCCGCTGCAATTGCGCCAGCAGCGCTTCGTAACCCGTGCCCACTTCCACGCGCAGGGGCGCGGGCGGCAAATACGCCGTGCGCAGCAAAAAGCGCAAATGGGCCGAGTCCGCATAGCGCTGCGCCATGCGGTCGCAGTACAGGGACCCGGCCAGGGCACTGCCGGCCGTGGCCGCCAGCGTCGCTTCATCGGCGAAACAGGCATCCATGAAGGCTTGCTCTTCGGCCAGGGCGTCGGCAAAGACGTCGAGGAAGAGGGCATCCTTGCCGGCGAAGTGCGAATACAGCGAAGCCTTGCGCATGCCCGCCTGCCCGGCGATGTCGCTGAGGGACGAGGCATCGTAGCCGTGCTCCGAAAAGTGCACGACGGCGACGGCACAGATGTTATCGGCCGAAGCCGAGCGTTTTTTCATCATTGGGGTGAGTGTGAGTGAGGCGTCAGTGCGCTCCGAGGCTGTTGGCATGGACCGGATGGACGCGCGCAGTGGCCAGGGTCAGCCATGATACCAGCAGGCCGGCCACGGTCAAGAACAGCAGCCAGGGTAATGGCCCCCATTCGGACAGGCTGGCCGCCAGCGGCGTGGCCAGCGACGACAAGGTCATCTGGATGGCGCCCAGCAGGGCGGCCGTGGAGCCGAGCGCGCGCTGTTGGGAACCCATGGCCATGGCCATCAGTGCCGCTTCCGCGATGCCCAGGCCAAACAGGGCCACGAACATGCCCGGCACGACGGCGGCGATGCCCGCTCCCGCCCAGGCACCGAGCAGGGCCAGTCCCGCGCCGCACAGCATGGCCGCGCTGCCCGTCACGCTCAACCGCGCCACGCCATACTTTTCCACCAGGCGGCCGCTGGCCATCGCGCCCAGCAGCACGGCCACGCCCGTGGCGCCGAAGACGAGGCCGAAGCTGCCGGCGGACAGGCCGAAATCGCGCTGGTACACGAGCGACGCGCCGCCGATATAGGCAAACAGGAAAAAGAAAGTGGCCGACAGGGCCAGCGCGGGCAGCAGGAAGGCGCGGTCCAGCGCGATGCACGCATACGTGCGGTGCATGCCTTGCGGCGAGACGCGGCGGGCGCGGGGCAGCGTTTCCGGCAGGAACAGCGCGCTATTGAGCAGGGTCAAGACACCGAGCGCGGCCAGGGCCAGCATCACGGCGCGCCAGCCGTAATGCGCGTCGAGCAAGCCGCCCACGGCCGGCGCCAGCACGGGCGCCAGGCCCACGATGGTCATCAGGAGGGCAAACAGCTGCGCCGCCTGCACGCCATCGGCCACGTCGCGCACCATGCTCATTACGACGACCAGGGTCAGCGCCGCACCCAGGCCCTGTAGGGTGCGCGCCAGCAGCAGGGTGGTCAATTGATCGGCCTGCGACGCCCATACGGCGGCAAGAATGTAGACGGCGATGCCGGCCAGCAGCGGACGGCGCCGGCCCAGCATGTCGGTCAGCGGGCCGCACAGCAGCTGTCCGCCGCCCAGTGCCAGCAGGAAGACGGTCAGGCTCAGCTGCACATTCGCGTACGAGGTATGCAGCTCGCGCGCCATGGCGGGCATCGAGGCCAGATACATGTCGATGCCGGCCGGACCGAGCACGGCGACCAGGGCCAGGGAAGCCGCCAGCCCGAGACTGGCGGCGGGAAGAGGGGTTTGCTGCTGCATTGCGCTTCCTTTGTATCGTCAAAAAAACGGGGCATGGACGCCGCCGTGTTTTTTATTGTACACTTACTGCCTACCGGTAGGTAGCTTGTTCAATCAATGAAAAGGATGAGAGCGATGAAAAAGGAAAAAATGACGGGCGCGTTGCCGCTGACGGGGGAGACGGCATGACGGAAGTGGGTATTTCGCTCAGCGGCGTCGCTGTCGCACTGCTGTTTGCCGCCTGGAGTTCACACCGCGCCCGCTGCGAACGGCGCGATGTCGTGCTGTTGACGATGCTGGGCACGGCCCTGGGATTGCCGGGCGCGGCCTTGCTGGCGCTGTAGCGTTGTCACGTTGTCACGTTGTCACGTTGTAGGTCGGATTAGCGGAGCGTAATCCGACATCGCCACAAGCGCCAACCATGTGTCGGATTACGCGCTTGCGCGCTAATCCGACCTACGTGGATGTGCAGGCATAAAAAAAGGCAGGCCGCGTGGCCTGCCTTCTTGTCGTCGATACGCCTGCGGAAGCGGGCGCCCGGCGCTTACTCTTCTTCGTATGAGCTGATAGGTGCGCAACCGCAGAACAGGTTGCGGTCGCCGTACACGTTGTCGGCGCGGCCGACCGGTGGCCAGTATTTGCGCTGGCGCAGGGATGCGACGGGGTAGGCAGCGATTTCGCGGCTGTACTTGCGTTCCCAGTTGTCCGACATCAGCACCTGTGCCGTGTGCGGCGCGTTTTTCAGCGGGTTGTCGTCGTGGTCGAATTCACCGCTGGCGACCTTGGCGATTTCCGCGCGGATGGCGATCATGGCGTCGATGAAGCGGTCGATTTCCACTTTCGATTCGCTTTCCGTCGGCTCGATCATCAGGGTGCCCGGCACGGGGAAGCTCATGGTCGGCGCATGGAAACCGAAGTCCATCAAACGCTTGGCCACGTCTTCGTTGCTGATGCCGGTGGCGTCCGTGATCGGGCGCAGGTCCAGGATGCACTCGTGCGCGACCAGGCCATCGTGGCCCGAGTACAGCACGGGGTAGTGCGGCGCCAGGCGGCGCGCGATGTAGTTCGCCGCCAGGATCGCCGTCTCGGTCGCTGCCGTCAAGCCTTCCGCGCCCATCATGGCGATGTACATCCACGAAATCGGCAGGATGCTGGCCGAGCCGAATGGCGCGGCGCTGACGGCGCCGATGCCGGCCACATCGCGCTGGTAGCCGGAGGAACGCTGGTTCGGCAGGAATTTCGCCAGGTGGGCGCCGACGCCGATCGGGCCGACGCCTGGTCCGCCGCCGCCGTGCGGGATGCAGAAGGTCTTGTGCAGGTTCAGGTGCGACACGTCGCCGCCGAACGAGCCGGGAGCGGCCACGCCGACCAGCGCATTCATGTTGGCGCCGTCGATGTAGACCTGGCCGCCGTGCGAGTGGATGATCTCGCACAGTTCCTGGATGCCTTCTTCAAACACGCCGTGGGTGGATGGGTAGGTGACCATTACGCAGGCCAGGTTGGCGCTGTGCTTTTCCGCTTTCGCTTTCAGGTCGGCCAGGTCCACGTTGCCGTTGGCGTCGCAGCTGGTGACGACCACCTGCATGCCGACCATGTTGGCCGATGCCGGGTTGGTGCCGTGCGCCGACGACGGGATCAGGCAGATGTTGCGGTGGCCTTCGCCGCGCGATTCGTGGTAGGCCTTGATCACCAGCAGACCTGCGTATTCACCCTGCGAGCCGGCGTTCGGCTGCAGCGAGACGGCCGCGTAGCCTGTCAGCGCGCACAGCATCTCTTCCAGTTGCGAGATCATTTCGCGGTAGCCGACCGTTTGCGCATCGGGAGCGAACGGGTGGATGTTGGAGAACTCGGGCCAGGTGACGGGAATCATTTCCGACGTGGCGTTCAGCTTCATGGTGCACGAGCCGAGCGGGATCATGGTGCGGTCCAGCGCCAGGTCCTTGTCGGCCAGGCTGCGCAGGTAGCGCAGCATTTCGTGTTCCGAGTGGTAGCTGTTGAAGACGGGGTGGGTCAGGTAGGCGCTCTCGCGCGCCAGCTGTGCCGGCAGGGCGCTGGTGACGCCAGCTTCCACGCTGTCCAGGTCAGGCGCGGCAGGCGCGTTGGCCAGACCGTGCGCGAACACTTTCCACAGCAGCGCGATATCGTCGCGCGTGGTGGTTTCATCGAGCGACACGCCGACATGGGTATTGTCGATCTTGCGCAGATTAACGCCGTGGTGCATGGCCGTCGCGTGCAGTTGCGCCGCATCGTCGACATTGATGGTCAGGGTGTCGAAGTAGCTCGCGTTGACGACGCCATAGCCGAGTGTCTTCAGGTTGGCGGCCAACACGCCCGTGTAGCGGTGCACGCGCTGGGCGATCTGCAGCAGGCCGGCAGGACCGTGGTAGACGGCGTACATCGAGGCCATCACGGCCAGCAGTACTTGCGCCGTGCAGATGTTCGAGGTCGCTTTTTCGCGGCGGATATGCTGTTCGCGCGTTTGCAGGGCCAGGCGATACGCCTTGTTGCCTTGCGCATCGACGGTCACGCCGACCAGGCGGCCCGACATATTGCGCTTGAATTCATCGCGCGTGGACAGATAGCCTGCGTGCGGGCCGCCGAAACCGAGCGGCACGCCGAAGCGCTGGCTGTTGCCGACGACGACGTCGGCGCCCCATTCGCCCGGCGGCGTCAGCATGGTCAGGGCCAGCAGGTCGGCCGCGACGATGACCATGGCGCCATTCGCGTGCAGTTTTTCCACGCCGGCGCGGTAGTCGCGCACGACGCCATTGACGCCCGGGTATTGCAGCAGCACGCCGAAGCAGGCGTCCAGCGACTCGATTTCAGCCGGGTCGAAGGTACGCACTTCGATGCCGATCGGCTGGGCGCGCGTCTGCACCACTTCCAGCGTTTGCGGCAGCACGTCATTGGCGACGTACAGCACGTTCGACTTCGACTTGCCCACGCGCTGGATCAGGGTCATCGCCTCGGCGGCGGCCGTGCCTTCGTCCAGCATCGAGGCGTTCGAGATACCCATGCCGGTCAGATCCGTGATCACTTGCTGGAAGTTCAAAATCGCTTCCAGGCGGCCTTGCGAAATCTCTGGCTGGTAAGGCGTGTACGCCGTGTACCAGGCCGGGTTTTCAAAGATGTTGCGCAACACGACGCCAGGGGTGAACGTGTTGTAGTAGCCCTGGCCGATCAGGGATTTCAATACCTGGTTCTTGCCGGCGATGGCTTTCAGGCGCGACAGGGCTTCCTGTTCCGGCATCGGCTGCGAGTACGCGCCCAGGGGCAGGGCGCCCTTGTTGCGGATGTTGGCCGGTACCAGGGCGTCGATCAGCGCGGCGCGCGATGGATAGCCGAGGGTTGCCAGCATGGCTTGCTGTTCGGTGGCAGAAGGGCCGATGTGGCGGGCGATGAAGGCATCGCGTGCTTCGAGTTGGGTCAGGCTGGTGCGGGTCATGATATAGAGGCCAAAAAAGACTGAAAAACCGGGATGCGGCGCGCGGGCGCAGCGCAGAAAAAATGCAAACGGGCCGCGATTGCGGCCCGTGAGTCAAACGCGATTACGCGCCGGTGGTGGCGCCATAGGCGGCAGCGTCGAGCAAGCCGTCCAGGGCCGACACGTCGGCTGGCTTGATCTTGAACAGCCAGTTGGCGTAGGCGTCGGCGTTGATCGACTCAGGCGAGTTGACCACGTCGTCGTTGACAGCCACGACTTCGCCGGCGATCGGCGCGTAGATGTCGCTCGCTGCCTTGACCGATTCCACCACGGCGGCGTCGTCGCCGGCGCCGTAGGTATTGCCCACGGTTGGCAGTTCAACGAAGACGATGTCGCCCAGGGCGTCCTGCGCGTACTCGGTGATGCCGACGGTGATCGTGCCGTCGCCTTCAAGGCGTACCCATTCGTGGGAAGCGGTGTACTTCAGTTCTGCAGGAATGTTCATGTGTGGCTCCAGATGGTAAGTGTTCGTTATTGATTATGGTTGTACGGTCTTGCGGGCGGCTCTAATACGCTTACGCAGCCAGGATTTTACCGTTACGCACGAAAGGCAGCTTGACAACAGAAGCGGCCAGCTGCTTGCCGCGGATTTCCACGTGCACGGTGTCTCCCACGTTCACGCCGTTCGGCACGCGCGCCAGGGCAATCGCTTCCTGCATCGTCGGGCTGAAGGTGCCGCTGGTGATTTCGCCCGTGGCTTCGCTGCCGGCGATGATGACTTTCTGGTGGGCGCGCAGCACGCCGCCTTTTTCGCGCAGGATCAGGCCCACGAATTGCGCGTTCTGGCCTTTGGCCAGCAGGGCGGCCTTGCCGATGAAGTCGCGCTCGCTGACCAGGTCGATGGTCCACGCCAGGCCCGCGTCGAGCGGGTTGACGGTTTCATCCATGTCCTGGCCGTACAGATTCATGCCCGCTTCCAGGCGCAGGGTGTCGCGCGCGCCCAGGCCTGCCGGCTTGACGCCGGCCGCTGCCAGGGCATTCCACAGCGCTTCCACCTGGGTGGCGGCCACGCCGATTTCAAAGCCGTCTTCGCCCGTGTAACCGGTGCGCGCCAGCATGACTTCGCCGAAAGCCGTGTCCTTGACGATGACGACGTTGAATGGTTTGATGGCTTCGGAGGCCGCTTGCGTTTCCGGCAGCACTTGCCACACCTTGGCGCGGGCGTTCGGGCCTTGCACGGCGACCAGCGCCATGGCGTCATTACCGTCGCGGCGCTGGGTGATCGTCAGGCCGCTGTTGGTGTTGGTATTTTGCTGCTGCATCCAGGCCACGTCTTTTTCCGCCGTGCCCGCGTTGACGACCAGGCGGAACCAGTTTTCATTGAAGAAGTAGACGATCAAGTCATCGATGACGGTACCTCCGGCATTAAGCATGCACGAGTACAGCGCCTTGCCCGACACTTGCAGCTTGTCAACGTTGTTGGCCAGCAAGCCGCGCAGGAAAGCGCGCACGTTCGGACCTTCGATATCGACCACGCACATATGGGACACGTCGAACATGCCGGCGTCGCCGCGCACGGCATTGTGTTCTTCGATTTGCGAGCCGTAGTTGACGGGCATGTCCCAGCCGCCGAAATCGACCATGCGGGCGCCGAGGGCACGGTGGGCGTTATTGAGTGGGGTCGCTTTGAGCGTCATGGATTCCTCGGGACGAAGGTAAAAGGGGAGTTAACAAAACATAGAATAGCCAAACACGGCTTTCCAGCGTGATCACTGACCCCCCTGTCCTTTGTACCTGAGAGATTACGGGGGCTTGCCCCGTGCGCCCCTTCGGTGGGCCGCCGGCAATAGCCGCGGCCGCTCTCCAGAGTTGAGCTGAAACGTGTCGCCAAAGCAACAGCTTCAGTCCGCCTGATCGGTCCTTTTGCCTGAGAGTTTTTGGGTAGTGCCCCTTCGGCGGCAACGCTGGTTTGCCCTCTCCCGATCAAGTGGGAGGAATATATGCCAGCAGGGTGTTTCTGTCAATCTGAAAAGACGTTGCCAAATTGCAGCAAAAGCCCCGGTTTGCGGGGCTGGCAGGGGGGCTGGAGACGCCGCAAAAGGGCGCCCGGCCACGCGGGAATGCGCTATGATGAAATTCTGGCTTTCTTGCGGGTGCCTGCCATGAACACTACACAAAGCGAGACGCAAAACAACACCGAGCAGCACGGTTACTTTACCCTCTCGGGCGACGTCAACAGTGACATGGTGCGGCGCGTCTTCAACGCCGTGGCCGACATCACGGAAGACAAGCTCACCACCGCGCACATTTTGATCCAGTCCAACGGCGGCTATGTCAGCGACGGCATCTGTCTGTACAACTTTCTCAGCAAGTTGCCGCTCGACATCATTACCTACAATGCGGGCGCCGTGGCGTCCATCGCCGTCACCCTGTTCCTGGCGGGGCGGCACCGCCACGCCAGCGACACGGCCCGCTTCATGGTGCACAAGTCGCATGCGACAGCCTCGCCCGGATCGCGCCCCGACGCGCTCAGCATCATCGTCGAGGGCTTGCGCGCCGACGACATGCGCACCGAGCGCATCCTGCGCGGCCACGTCAGCCTGACGGAAGAGCAGTGGCAGGTGCACGCGTATTCCGACCTGCACCTGACGGCTGACCAGGCGCTGGAAGTGGGCATGATCGAATCGATTCGCGACTTTGCGCCGCCCAAGGGCAAGCGCTTGACGAATATCTGACGCCTGCCTTGCAATGCCCGGCGGATGGTTTTGGCGTGGAAATTTTGTAATCGAATGTAATTCTTCGCTGCAGCACAGCAAAAGCCGCGCGGAACAGCACTGAGTCGTGGCATAGTGCAAGCTGATCATGAAATAAGTGCAGGCACGATGACTTGGTGGAATGGAATTTCTTTTGCGGCCGATATGGCCGTGATGGGGCCGGCTGGCGTGGCGATCGCCCTCTGGTTGCTCGTTTCGCGCCAGTGGCGCCTGGTACTGAGCTGGAGCCTGTGGTACGGCGGCGGCCTGGCCCTCGTGGTGCTGTCGAAGCTGGCCTTCATGAGCTGGGGCGTGGGCAGCAGCGCGCTCGATTTTACGGGTTTCAGCGGCCACGCCATGCGCGCCGGCGCCGTGTTTCCCGTGCTGATGTATGTGCTGCTGCAGCGGGCCGCACCGCGCTGGCGCCATGCCGGCGTGCTCGTCGGCGTGGCGTTTGCCGTGCTGGTGGCTATTTCCCGCGTGGTCGTCCATGCGCACAGCGTGTCGGAAGCCGTCAGCGGCTGCGTGCTGGGTCTGGCGCTGGCGCTGGGCTTCATGTGGAATGCCCGCGGCGCCGTCAATTTCGCCGTCAGCCATGCGCTGGCCCTGGCCAGCCTGGTGCTGATGGTGGTGCTCAGCTTCAAGGCCGAACCCATGCCGACCGAGCAATGGCTGCAAAAACTGGCCCTGGTGCTGTCCGGCCATGAGCGTGTTTTTTCCCGCGAAGACTGGAAACTGGCACAGGATGGCCGCCCAGCCCCATGATGCGGGGCACGCTGGCGCCTGGCGCCACGGTTTTTTGGCCAGAAAAGCATCAGGAAATGGTATGATGAACCACTTTTTTTGCGGTGCATGGTCAGACAGCCGCCGCGATGGTGCATCTGAAGTGAATATGAACCGGGTTCACCCATAATATAACCGCCAGCATAGGCCAGGAACTCTAAAACACGTGCGTCTCTCTTCCATCAAGTTGTCGGGATTTAAGTCTTTCGTCGATCCCACCAATTTCCAGGTGCCAGGCCAGCTCGTGGGCGTGGTCGGGCCGAATGGCTGCGGCAAGTCGAACATCATCGACGCCGTGCGCTGGGTGCTGGGCGAATCGAAAGCGTCGGAACTGCGCGGCGAGTCCATGCAGGACGTCATTTTCAATGGCTCCACGCACCGCAAGCCGGCCGGGCGCGCCTCGGTCGAGCTGGTATTCGACAACAACGATGGCAAGGCCTCGGGCCAATGGGGCCAGTACGCCGAGATCGCCGTCAAGCGCACCCTGACGCGCGACGGCACGTCCACCTATTACATCAATGGCCAGCCCGTGCGCCGGCGCGACATCCAGGATATTTTCCTTGGCACGGGCCTCGGTCCGCGCGCCTACGCCATCATCGGCCAGGGCATGATTTCGCGCATCATCGAATCGCGCCCCGAAGAATTGCGCGTCTTCCTGGAAGAGGCGGCCGGCGTTTCCAAATACAAGGAACGCCGCCGCGAGACGGAAAACCGCCTGCAGGACACGCGCGAGAATTTGCTGCGCGTGGAAGACATCTTGCGCGAACTCAATGCCAACCTGGAAAAGCTGGAAGCGCAGGCGGCCGTGGCCACCCGTTTCCACGCCTTGCAGGCGGACCAGGAAGAAAAACAGAAACTGTTGTGGTTGCTGCGCAAGAACGAGGCGCAAAACGAGCAGACGCGCTATTTCCGCGAAGTGGAACAGGCGCAGACGGACCTGGAAGAGCAGACGGCCAAGTTGCGCAATGTGGAACTGACCCTCGAGCAGATGCGCCAGGCGCACTTTGCCGTGGGCGACCGTTTGCACACGGCGCAAGGCCATCTGTACCAGACGAATGCGGAAATCGGCAGCCTGGAAGCGCAGATCAAGTTCGTCATCGAATCGCGCGCGCGCCTGCAGGCGCAGCTGGCGACCCTGACGGCCCAGCGCGACCAGTGGACGCAGCAGGGTGGCGAATACCAGGAACAGATCGAAGAGGCGGAATTTCATCTCGAAGAGCTGGCTGCCAAGGTCGAGCAATCGCAAATGATGGCGGAGCAGAAGGGCGAACAATTGCCCGAGCTGGACGCCGCCTGGCGCGCCGCGCAAAACAAGAGCACGGAATCTCGCGCCCGGATCATGCAGGCCCAGCAGCAGCTGGAACTGGAATCGGCACACCAGCGCAACGCCTCGAACATCCTGGCCAGTCTCTTGAGCCGCCGCGAGCGCCTGCAGCAGGAAAAGAACAGCCTGAGTTTGCCCGACAGCAGCCATCTGGAAAACCTGAAACTGCAGCTGGAAGAAAAGCAGCAAACGCTGGAAGAACAGGGTTTCTACCTGGAAGAGGCGCTGGAGCAGCAGCCGAAGCTGGAGCAGGAACGGATGGAGGCGCAGGCGCAGGTCAATGCCGAAACAGCCGCCAACGCCCAGCTGGAAGCGCGCCTTTCCGCTTTGAAACAATTGCAGGAACGGGTACAGACCCAGGGCAAGGTTCAGCCATGGCTGAAAAAGCACGAGCTCGACACCTTGCCGCGCCTGTGGCAAAAGCTGCAGATCGAAGCGGGCTGGGAAGCGGCCATGGAATCGATCTTGCGCGAGCGCACGTCGGCCTTGCAACTGTCGAACATCGACTGGGCCAAGGCATTCTTTGCCGACGCGCCGCCGGCCAAGCTGGCCCTGTATGCGCCATCCACGGTGGCGCCGCTGCCGATGCCGGAAGTGGCGGGTCTGAAACCGTTCCTGAACTTGCTCAAACTCAATGATCCGGGCTTGCGCGGCTTGCTGCAGGATTGGCTGTATAACGCCTACGCCGTGGAAGACGCGGCCGAAGCCCTGGCCGAACGCGCAAAATTGCCGCCAGGCGGCTACTTCGTCACGCGCGCCGGTCACGTGGTCACGGCCACCAGCGTGCGCTTCTATGCGGCTGATTCGGAGCAGGAAGGCATGCTGGGCCGCCAGCAGGAAATCGAGAATATCGGCAAACAGTTGCGCGCCCAGCAATTGCTGGCCGAAGAGGCGCGCGCCCGTTCCGTGCGGGCCGACGCGGCCGTGGGAACCTTGACGCGCAACCTGTCCGACTTGCGCTTGCGCATACAGCAACTGACGTCTTCCGTGCATACCTTGCAGCTCGACGTGGTCAAATTGTCGGAAGTGGAAGCGCGTTTCAACCAGCGCAGCACGCAGATCGGCGCCGACCTGGCCGAAATCGCCGCGCAGGAAGCGGAACAGATGCAGACCAAGCTGGAATCGGAAGAAAAATTCGAACAGCTGGACATGGAACTGGGCAACTTGCAGGAAGCGCACGAAGACGGCCATACGGACTTCCTGCAGAAGGAACAGCGCCTGGCCGAAGCGCGCGAAGCTTTGCGCGACCTGGAACGAAACGCCAAGGATACGGAATACGCGGAAAAAGCCCACCGCGCGAAGATCGAGGAATTGCGCCGCAACATCGCCACGGCCAGTACGCAGGCGCAGCAAGTGACTGCCAGCCTGCAGGCGGGCGAACTGGAACTGTCCAACCTGGAAAGCGGCGCGGCCGCCGACGGCTTGCAGGACTTGCTCGAGCGCCGCACGACGCAGGAGCGGGCGCTGGCCGATGCGCGCCATGAGCTCGATCAGATCACGCAGCAGCTACGCCTGTCCGAAGATGCGCGTACGCAATCGGAACGCAGTCTGCAGCCGCAGCGCGACAAGATCATGGAAATGCAGCTCAAGGAACAGGCCGCGCGCCTGAACCAGGAGCAATTCGCCCAGCAATTGCTGGAGTCGGGCGCCGATGAAGCTGTCCTGACGGAAAAATTGCACCCGGACATGCGTCCCTCGTATCTGCAGGGCGAAGTGACGCGTTTGACGAATGCCATCACGGGCCTGGGCGCCGTCAACCTGGCCGCGCTGGACGAGCTGGCGCAGGCATCCGAGCGCAAGAATTTCCTCGATGCCCAGAATGCCGACCTGACGGAAGCGATCAATACGCTGGAAGACGCGATCCACAAGATCGACAAGGAAACGCGCGACTTGCTGCAAGACACGTTCGACAAGGTCAACCATCACTTTTCCGAGCTGTTCCCGATTCTGTTCGGCGGCGGCCAGGCGAAACTGACCATGACGGGCGACGAGATTCTCGATTCCGGTGTACAAGTCATGGCGCAGCCTCCCGGCAAGAAAAATGCCACCATCCACCTGTTGTCAGGTGGAGAGAAGGCGCTGACCGCGACCGCATTGGTGTTTTCCATGTTCCGCCTGAATCCGGCGCCGTTCTGCCTGCTCGACGAAGTCGATGCACCGCTGGACGATTCGAACACGGAACGCTTCTGCCGCATGGTCAAGCGCATGTCCGACCAGACCCAATTCCTTTTCATTTCGCATAACAAGATTGCGATGGAAATGGCCCATCAATTGATCGGTGTGACGATGCAGGAGCAGGGCGTATCGCGCATCGTGGCGGTGGACATGGAGTCCGCCGCAAATTTTGCAACCGAGGCACAAGCAGCATGACAGACCTTCAAATTACCTTGTTCGGCGCCGGCGGCGTCTTTATCGTCGGCGTTTTCTCGTATAACAAATGGCAGGAATACAAGGCCAAGAAAAGCGTGGAACGGGCTTTTTCCACCGACCACGACGACGTGCTGATGCGCGAGGGCGATGCCCCCGCGGTGGAAGCCCAGGAACCCGTCTTGCGCCAGGAACCGCGTTTCGACGCGGCGCCCGCCGCCAAGGCCGAACCATCGTTCGGCGCGCCGCCAGCGGCCCCCGTACCTGACGCGCCCGTGCATGCGGAACCGTCGCTGGCCGATGCCGACCCTGCACCCGCCACGCCTGCCGCGCCGGCGCAGCAGGAAGTCAGCGCCGCCAGCGAACAGGCGACCAGCCTGGTCGACCCGCTGATCGATTGCCTGCTGCCCCTGTCGCTGGAAGCGCCCGTGCGCGGCGACAAGATCCTGCCCGTGCTGCAAACCCTGCGCCTGGTGGGCAACAAGCCCGTGCACTTCATCGGCTTGCACGTGAATGGCGACTGGGAACCGATCACGCATGGCGGTGTCTACACCAAGATGCAGGGCGGCGTGCAGCTGGCCAGCCGCAGCACGGCCTTGAATGAACTGGAATACTCGGAACTGGTCACGCGCCTGCGCGGTGTGGCCGACGAGATCGGCGCCGAGCCGGAAGTGCCCGACATGATGGAAGTGATGGCCGAAGCGCGCAATCTGCACCGTTTCGTGGCCGGTCACGATGCCCAGCTGGGCGTGAACCTGCACACGAATGGCGCGCCATGGGCCATTTCCACCTTGCTGTTCGCGCTGGAAAAACAGGGCTTTGACGTGCGTCCTGATGGCCGTTTCGTCATGCCGGACGGCGACGGCGGCTATCTGTTCTCGCTGTCGACGAATGTCACCCTGGCCGAAGAAACGACGCCACGCCTGACCCTGTTGCTGGACGTGCCATGCGTGGCGCCTGCACGCGACGGCTTCGGCGCCATGGTCGCCTGCGCCAAGGCATTGGTGGGCCGCCTGGACGCGACCATCGTCGACGATTACAACCAGGCCTTGTCCGATACGGCGCTGGCCGAGATCGCCGGCCAGGTGCAAGAGTTTTACCAGGAAATGGACGCGGCCGACATTCCGGCCGGCTCCACCCGCGCCCTGCGTTTATTTAGCTGAAGAATCCCGCAACAATGACTGATCCGATCAACCAGGACGCCACCCAGCGGAATGCCGCCCAGCGCGTCCTGGCACTCACGGCCGAACTCAATCGGCATCTGCACGCCTATCACGTGCTCGACAATCCCACCATCCCCGACGCCGAGTACGACAAGCTGTTTGTCGAACTGCAGGCGCTGGAAGCGGCCCATCCCGAACTGCGCACGCCCGATTCGCCCACCTTGCGCGTGGGCGCGGCGCCCTTGCCGCAATTCGAGCAAGTCACGCACACGGTGCCGATGTTGTCGCTGAATAATGGTTTCTCCGATGACGATATCGTCAATTTCGACCGCCGCGTGCGCGAAGGCCTGGACCTTGACGGTGCAGAGGTCGACTATGCGGCCGAAGTGAAATTCGACGGCCTGGCCATCAACCTGCGCTATGAAAACGGCCTGTTCGTGCAGGCGGCCACGCGCGGCGACGGCGCCACGGGCGAAGACGTGACGGCGAATATCCGCACCATTTCCGGCATCCCGCTGCGCCTGCATGGTGACAGGATTCCTGCCGTGCTCGATGTGCGCGGCGAAGTGATGATGTTCAAGGCCGATTTTGCCCGTTTGAACGAACGCCAGCGCGAAGCGGGGCAGAAGGAATTCGCCAACCCGCGCAATGCGGCCGCCGGCAGCCTGCGCCAGCTCGATTCGCGCATCACGGCGCAGCGCAAGCTGCGTTTCTATGCCTACGGCATCGGCGCCCTCGATGGCGCCGCCATGCCGGTGTCGCATTCGGCCTTGCTGGACTGGTACGAAACGCTGGGCATCCCCGTGTCGAAGGAGCGCAAGGTAGTGCAGGGCGCGCAGGGCTTGCTGGCATATTACGCCGATATCGGCGCGCGCCGGCCCGTCTTGCCCTACGAAATCGACGGCGTGGTCTACAAGGTGAATGCGACGGAAGACCAGCAGGAGCTGGGCTTTGTGTCGCGCGCGCCCCGTTTTGCGCTGGCGCACAAGTTCCCCGCCCAAGAGGCGCTGACGCAGGTGCTGGGCATCGATATCCAGGTGGGCCGCACGGGTGCCATGACACCCGTGGCGCGCCTGGCGCCCGTGTCCGTGGGTGGCGTGACGGTGACCAACGCCACCTTGCACAATGAAGATGAAGTGCTGCGCAAAGATGTGCGCGTGGGCGATACCGTCATCGTGCGCCGCGCCGGCGACGTGATTCCCGAAGTGCTGAGCGTGGTGCTGGAAAAACGTCCGGAACCGGCGCCGCTGCCGTTCAAGATGCGGGAAGCGTGTCCCGTTTGCGGCTCGCACGTGGTGCGTGAAGAGGGCGAGGCGATTGCCCGCTGCTCGGGTGGCCTGTTCTGCTCGGCACAGCGCAAGGAAGCGTTCCGCCATTTTGCGGGCCGCCGCATGATGGATATCGAAGGCCTGGGCGAACGTTATATCGATACCCTGGTCGAACTGGAATACGTGCATGGCTTGGCCGACTTGTACGGCCTGACCCTGGATAAACTGCTGGAAATGAAAGTGCGCGCCGACGAGCGCGACGGTTCGACGCCTGAAACAGTGCAACAAGGCAAGATTCCTACCAAGTGGGCGGAAAATCTGCTGGCCGGCATCGAGGCGAGCAAGCGCCCGCCGTTTGAACGGTTCCTGTTCGCGCTGGGCATCCGCCACGTGGGAGAATCGACGGCCAAGACCCTGGCCGAATGGCTGGGCAGCCTGGCGTATGTACGCAAAGCGCCGGCGGCCTTGCTGCGCGTGCTGCCCGACATCGGCGGCACCGTGGCCGAATCGATAGCCGACTTCTTTGCGGAAGAAAAGAACCAGCAGGCGCTGCAGGCATTGCTGGACGCGGGTGTCACGCCGCAAGGCGAACATGCGCCCAGCGCCAAGCTGCGCACGCAGCTCGAACAAACCACCTTGCTGGCCGCCATCGGCATCCCGAAGCTGACGGAGCCGCGCAGCAAGCAGCTGGTGGAGCGGGGCGTGACCCTGGCCAGCCTGGCTGCGCAAGGCGCCAGCTTCCATGCGGGCTTGCCCGCCGCCGTGGCCGAATCGCTGGCGCAATGGCTGGCCGATGAGGGCAATGTCAAGCTGCTTGCTCAACTGGACGCCCTGCGAAATGAATTACTGTCACAATTGCCTGAAATGCCAGCCGCTGGCGGCAAACTGGAGGGTAAGACTTTCGTCCTGACGGGCACCTTGCCCAACATGAGCCGCGACGAAGCCGCGGAGCTGATCGAGGCGGCCGGTGGCAAGGTCAGCGGTTCCGTGTCGAAGAAGACAGGCTATGTTGTGGCCGGTTCGGATGCCGGCAGCAAGCTGGCCAAGGCCCAGGAGCTGGGTGTGGCCATACTCGACGAGGCTGGCTTGCTGGCTCTGCTGGCGCAGGACTAATCATTCAAAATACTACAGAAGACCCATGAAAAAAATCAGAAAAGCAGTTTTCCCCGTCGCCGGCCTGGGCAGCCGTTTCTTGCCAGCGACCAAGGCGCAACCGAAGGAAATGCTCCCCATCGTCGACAAGCCATTGATCCAGTACGCGGTGGAAGAAGCCGTGGCGGCCGGCATCACGGAAATGATCTTCATCACGGGCCGCAACAAGCGCGCCATCGAAGACCATTTCGATACGGCCTACGAGCTGGAGTCGGAACTGGAAGCGGCCGGCAAGCGCCAGTTGCTCGACATGGTGCAAAACGTCATTCCCAAGCACATCAATTGCATTTACATACGCCAGTCGGCGCCGCTGGGCCTCGGGCATGCCGTGCTGTGCGCCCGTCCCGTGATCGGCGACGAGCCGTTTGCCGTCTTGCTGGCCGACGATTTCATGGATGTGGAAGAGGGCGTGCGCCCCGTGCTGGCGCAGATGACCGATGTCTTCCAGTATGAAAATTGCTCGCTGCTGGCGGTGCAGGATGTGCCGCGCGCGGAAACCAAGCAGTACGGTATTGTCTCGGCAAAGAATTATCAGCCGGACCTCGAATTGGTCTCGGCCATCGTGGAAAAGCCTGCGCCCGAAGAGGCGCCATCGACCCTTGCCGTGGTGGGCCGTTATGTGCTGACCAGCCGTATCTTTAACCACCTGGAAAATATCGGCACGGGCGCCGGCGGCGAAATCCAGTTGACGGACGGCATCGCCGCCCTGATGCGCGAAGAGCGCGTGCTGGCTTATCGCTACCAGGGGCAGCGCTATGATTGCGGCTCCAAGCTTGGCTACCTGAAGGCAACGACGGCGATGGGCATGAAACATCCGGAAACGGGCGCGGCCTTCCGCACTTACTTGCAAGAACTGCAATCGGCACTGGAAGTAAAATGACCGTACGTGAAATCCTCAAGATGGGTGATCCGCGTTTGTTGCGCATGGCCGAGCCTGTGCGTGAATTCGATACGCCCGAATTGCATGCCCTGATCGCCGACATGTTCGACACCATGCATGCGGCCAATGGCGCGGGCCTGGCGGCGCCGCAGATCGGCGTCAACCTGCAGCTGGTGATCTACGGCTTCAAGCAAAACCTGCGCTATCCCGACGCGCCGCAAGTGCCTGAAACCGTGCTGATCAACCCTGTGCTGACGCCTTTGTCGGAACGCAAGGAAGAGGGCTTTGAAGGCTGCCTGTCCGTGCCCGGCCTGCGCGGCAGCGTGCCGCGCTGGAGTGAACTGCATTACGAAGGCGTGGACCAGTTCGGCCAGCCCATCAGCCGCGACTGCGACGGCTTCCATGCCCGCGTGGTGCAGCATGAAGTGGACCACTTGCACGGTATTTTGTATCCGATGCGTATCGTCGATTTTACGCAATTCGGTTACACGGAAGTCATGTTTCCGGACCTCGATCCCAACGACGACGACTAGGCGGCCTGAGCTTGGGGGCGGATCTGGCAAGGGCGACCCCTGTACGGAGCGATTCGATGCCGAAGAGCCAAGCCCGGTGCTGGAAGCTGGATTGCGGGATATCCTGTGCAAACAATTGCATTGCTGATTATTTTTCAGGTTCCATGCACGCCGCACTCTGTTTTGCCACGTACACCGGATTTTCCTGTCTGCGAAATTCGCAGAAATAGCGATATTCAAAATGCCTGAAGCCGGTATCCTGGCTATTTTCGTCGTCGCGGATGAAGCTCAGGATGGCGGACGGGTAGGCGTTTTTTAGCTGTTGCTCATAATTTTTGCAGGCAGCGCTGCGGCTGTAGCCTCCTCCACGCCATGGCGTCCACTCGCTCTTGAGTTCGTCAATGGCATAGCGTTCTATGCCGTGGCTAGGGTGCTGGCACACGGGAAAGGCAGCACATGCGGCTGATTTTTTCATTTCCGCCCCTGCGGCCGTCAACAGATGCTGGGCGCGCGTGATCGGGATGATGTAAGTGACCAATTGTCCGCCGTTATTGATTGCTACAGCCACCCCTACCACTGTGCCATACCGACCAAAGACCGGACTTCCGCTATTGCCTGGATTGAGCGCCAGGTTGGTTTGCCACCACGGTTTGAGTTGTCCGTCGAGCATGGTGTTTTCCGCTGTTTTTTGGCCGCCTGGCACCAGCGCCAGGTCGCTTGCGCCAGCAAAGCCGAGGGCTGTCAAAGTGGTGCCTACGGCAATATTATCAGGCGGGGCGATCGTTACCGTTGGCCACGGGGCGGCGCCTGGCGCCAAAGGCAGCTTCAACAAGGCCAGATCGGACTCCGAATCGCGCGAAACGACGCTTGCTTCGACTGGCGGATTGAGCCGGGAGCCGGCGCGCGCAGTCACCATAGCCGAGTTGACCGTCACATCCTTTGTATGCGGGCTGACGACATGGGCGTTGGTAATGACGTGGCCGGAGGGGGAGACGATGAAGCCGCTGCCGTAATCGACGCCATCGCCGTCGGGCGTAGTATATTCATACTTGATTTGTACCGTGGCCGGCTGGTTGGCTGTGAACAGGCATTGCATATCCTGTGCTTCTGACAATGGCGTGAAGAGTCCGAGCAGCGGTACGCACACCAGGATTGGTTTATTCATCTCGATCTCCACTTGCCGGACTCAGCGCAACTCGACGCAGTGGCTTGTACCCGGCTTGCTGCAGCTCGGCTTGTGTGTAAGACCTGCGGCACACTCCGCCGCACGACAGGTTGGCCGTCGACTCGATCACCACCACCACGGGACCAGCTGGCCCGGCGTGGACTGATTCGACCAGACGCACGTGGCTGCGCGGCTTGTTGACGATGTCTGCCGGAGACAAGTCGTGCCAGGTGACGGGTTTGCTGACCTTGTTGTCTGGCAGGCTGCCCGTGGTGAAGTAGCGGCCCGTATTCCAGGCGTACGAGACAAAACCGGAACAGTCCATGCCTGTACTGTTGGGGTAAACGCAATTTGCTTGACGACAGGTGCAGTCGTCGCCTGCAAGCCGGCCTGCATCGAGATGCCTTGTGAAACTATCCAGTGAACTCATGTAGCCACCCCAGCGGTAAGGAATGCCGGTCACGTTTTTATCGAGTAAATCGTCGAGGCGGCGTGGACGGCGCCAGATGTTCTCGGGAGGCTTGCACAGGTTGGCGACAGCGGTTTGTGCAAATGCGCTGGGTTTCAGTCGCCACACGAGTTCCAGCGGTGCGCGCGCACGTTGCAGGATATGCGATGCGCTGATCGGCATCAGGGCGATATTGGTGGCGTCGGAGACGCCATTGAGGCGCTCAAGGCCGCGCAGGCTGTCGTCATATTCCGCAATGAGCGTGGTGCTTGCAAGGTGTGACGCCAGCGCCAGCGGCTCCGCCTTCCCTATATCGGAAAACAGGATGGTCTGCAGCCGCACGGTGTTATCGTGGAAGAGCAGGCTCAGAACTGTTCCATCGTCGCGGCGCACATAGGGACGGCGAGTGTCGCAAGCGAAAGCCGCTGGCTGCACGTAGGCTTCGGCGTCCGCGGCGCCCGAGGTATTGACCTTGACAAGGCGCACATAGGCCGCCTCGTCCGGCAAGCGCCGGCTTTCGTGCAGGGCCACCAGCGCACCTTGTTCTTCATTGACCCAAAGAACCCTGGCATCGACGATGCGCATGTTTGAAGTGAGCCTGATTTTCGCAAGCGGGCCTGTTGTCCGGGACGATTCGATGAGGATCTCGTTCGGAGAGGCGCGCGGCGCTGCCACTGCATAGGATGCGGCGGCGGCCAGCGTGGTCGCCAACGGCGTGCCTGCTTGTTCCTTCGACAGATCGATCGGCGTGCGTTTTCCATTCAGATCATCAAGTGCAAAACCGTCCGCGAGCGCAACCAGCCGCGGCACTCCTGCTTCGGCGTTGTAGTCGGTGCGTGTGCGGGCCAGCACCTGGCCCATGCGGCTCACGACCACAACCTCACCGAGCGCCCCGACAACGAGGAATCCCTGTGAGGTGGCAAGGAAATCAACAGGCTCGAGCAGATCTGGCGGCAATGCGACGTCGTGCTTGCCACCGTCAGCCAGCACGATAATCTTGCCGTTGACCTTGTCCAGCACGGCTATCCTTTCCGTTCCTGCACTGGCAATGGCGGCCGGTCCCTGACATTCCTCGTTGGGGTGGATTTCCAGGCCGAGCTGGCCCGGGCCACTGCCGACCTCCAGTGCGATGCCGAGTGGCGCTTGCGCATGGGCACATAAGGCGCCGGCCATCAAACATGCCGGCAATAGGAATGACAGGAAAAGGGTGCGCATGGTCTCCCCCGGCACGGTGGTCGCTGGTTCGGGATTGGTGAGCTACCAGACTAGCAGCGAAGATGCGGCTTTTGTACTGTGCGCTATTGAGCTGGATCACGCCGCACATGAAAAAATGGCCGCGCAGCTGATATTGCTGTGCGACCATCTTGTTCTCGCGTGCGGCAGCCTGGGCCGAGGGTGATAGCGCCTTGTTCAGCGCACCTTGCGGCTGCTGCCCAAGTTATCCAGCAGCATCTTTAATTCATCCTGCATGGCATCCGTCAGGTTCAGGAAGCGGCAGCCGATCTGCACTTGCTCTCCCAGCAGGAAGGAGCGGAAGGTGCGCGACAGGCGGATTTCCAGGTCGGCGATCATGACCTTGTTTGGCCCCAGTTCCAGGCGCACGCGCGACAGCTTGCGCCCCACGTACAGGCCCACCGTGTCGCGCGGATGGGCGCGCATGCCGATGCCGCCGGCCGAGAAATCATACAGCTGCAACTCATACGGACGGCCCTCGAGCACGAAGGCGGCCAGGTAGTACACGCCCAGCGGCGTTTCCAGGCGCGTCGATTCGCGCCGTTCCAGGACCAGGCAATGGCTGGGGAAGTTGGTCAGATACACGTTCGGCCGCTCGGGATACGCCTGCCATTCGCCATTGATGGTAAATTGCAGCTTGGCGCTTTGCACCCACGATACAAACGTGGCACCGCCTTCGGGCAGGGTAGCGCCTTCATTGAGTTCCAGCACGAATTGCGGCAAGTCGTCGTCGACGGACAGGATGCGCGCCATGATGACGTCTTCGCCGCCCGTCGGGTAGATGGAGATGGCGTCGCCATTGTCAGCCAGGCTGCACAGGGTTTCGCCGATATCCCACGGATCGCTCATATGGTGCGGCTTGGTGCCGGGCGCCATCGGCTCGGCCACGTCAGCCAGGCTGGGCGCGCCTTTGCGCAGGGGATTGGGAATGGGATCGTTCACGACAGCGTATCTCTTTTGTTCTAATGGGGAATAGTGTATAGGTTTAAAGCAATATTTACTAAGTAAATCACAATAATTGTTTTTATATCACTATATTCCTGTTGCTTATGCGGAATGGCACGCCGTGCGGCATGCCATCCAGATGTCGCCGCTTAAAATTGTTCGTCCGCGCTCAGATAGCGCCATTGCCCCGTCGGCAAGTCGCCCAGCTTGACCTTGCCGATGCGTACGCGTTTCAATCCCAGCACTTTCAGGCCCACGGCTTCGCACATGCGGCGGATCTGGCGTTTCTTGCCTTCGCGCAGGGTAAAGCTCAGCTGGTCTTCGTTTTGCCAGCGCACCTTGGCCGGCAACAGCGGCTTGCCGTCGAGCCACAGACCGTGGTTGAGCTTTTTAAGTTCGCTGTCGGGCAGGGTGCCGTCCTTGGTGTAGCTCACGCGCACCAGGTATTCCTTGTCGATATCGGTATCGTGGCCGATCAGCTGCTTGGCCACGCGGCCGTCCTGCGTCAGCACCAGCAAGCCGACGGAATCGATGTCCAGGCGGCCGGCCGCCACCAGGCTGCGCAGCTGGGTGGGGTGGAACTGTTCCGGGCTGCGGTCTTCCGCCCAGCGGTTTTCCGCCTTGATCAGGGCCACGGCAGGCGTGTAGCCGTCTTCCGCCTGGCCGCTGACATAGCCGACCGGTTTGTTGATCAGTACGGTCACCCGCTTCGACTGCTCGGCCGCCGCCTGGCGTTCCACGGTGACTCTCTGGCTCGGGTAGACCTTGCTGCCCAGTTCGGACACCACCTTGCCGTCCACACGGACCCAGCCGCGCGCGATCCATTCATCGGCTTCGCGGCGGGAGCACAGGCCCAGTTCGGACATGCGTTTGGACAAGCGTAATAATTCTTCGGTCATGTTGTTTCAGTTTCAGTAAAGGTAGGCGCTGCGCGGGAGGTCATCAAACCTTTAGCGCATCGAGTAAATCGGTTTCCAGCAATATCTGGTTGCGGGCATTGTTGAGCGCGGGACCGTCGACGAGGAAGACGTCTTCGACCCGCTCGCCCAGGGTCATGATCTTGGCCGTGTGCAAGTTAATGCGGTACTTGGTCAGCACGTTGGCGATCGCATACAGCAAGCCCGTGCGGTCGTTGGCCGCCACCGACAGCAAATAGTATTGGCCCTTTTCATCGGGCCGCAAATCCACGGTCGGCTGGAAGGGGAAGGTGCGCGACAGCCGCGACAGCCGCCCCTTGCCCGGTGGCGGCAGCGGCGTTTGCGACTGCAGCAATTCGCCCAGCTCATGCTCGATCAGGCTGATGATGTCGCGGTAGCTCTTGGCGAAGTTTTGCTCGGTGACAAGGAACGTATCGAGCGCATAGCCATTCTTTGTCGTGTGGATCTTCGCGTCGAGAATGCTGAAGTTCTTGCGGTCGAAATAGCTGCAGATACGCGCGAACAGGTCGGGCTGGTCGGGAATGTACACGGCCACCTGCAAGCCTTCGCCTATGGGCGCCAGCCGGCATTTTACCACCGGCAACTTGCTGTCGAGCTTGTCATACAGCGAGCGGGTCTGCCAGGCGATGTCGGACGCGTCGTGGCGCAGGAAATACGCCACGTCCAGCTGCTGCCACAGTTTCAGGTGGGCATCCGGCGGCAAGCCGTACAGGCGCAGGGTGGCCAGCGCTTCCTGCTGGCGGTTCTTCAGCTCGCGGTCGGCCGTGTGCGGCTCGCCGCCCAGCACGCGCAAGGTGATCTTGTACAGGTCTTCCAGCAGCTTGCCCTTCCAGGCATTCCACACTTTCGGGCTGGTGCCGCGGATGTCGGCCACCGTCAGCAGGTACAGGCCCGTCAGGTGGCGCTCGTCCTTGACCACTTTCGCAAAGGCGGCGATGACGTCGGGATCGGAGAGATCCTGTTTTTGCGCCACTTGCGACATGGTCAGGTGATTTTCCACCAAGAAAGCCACCAGTTCCGTGTCTTCCGCCGACAGGCCGTGGTCCTGGCAGAACTGGGTGGCGTCGGCCACGCCCAGCTTCGAGTGGTCTCCGCCGCGGCCCTTGGCGATGTCGTGGAACAGGGCCGCCACGTACAGCAGCCATGACTGCGAGAAATCGGCCATCAGCTGGCTGCAGAACGGGTATTCGTGCGCGTGTTCGCTCATGGTGAAGCGGCGCATGTTGCGCACCACCATCAAAATGTGCTGGTCGACCGTGTACACGTGGAACAGGTCGTGCTGCATCTGGCCCACGATACGGCGGAAATTCGGCAGGTAGCGTCCCAGGATGCTCATCTCGTTCATGCGCCGCAGCGCATGGATGATGCCCACCGGAGCTTGCATGATGCGCAGGAAGAGGGCGCGGTTGACGGGATCCTGGCGGAAGGGGGCGTCGATCTTGAAGCGCGCGTGCCACAGGGCCCGCGTGGCGCGCGAGGTCATGCCCTTCAGGGCGGGGCGTTCCGTCATCAGCACGAAGACTTCCAGCATGGCCGATGGGTATTGCTCGAACGTATCGTCGGCGCTGATGTCGATCAGGCTGTTGACTTCATTGAAGCGTTCGTTGATGGGCACAGCCACGTCGTCTTGCGGAAACAATCGTGCCTCGATGTTTTGCAGCAGAATCGTGTTGAGCTGGGTCACCGTCTTGGCGGCCCAATAGTAGCGCTGCATCAAGAATTCGCTGGCGCGGCGCATGTGCGGCCCGCTGCCCGTCGCTTGCAGGCCCAGCGATTCGGCGATGGCCGTCTGCACGTCGAACACGAGGCGGTCTTCGCGCCGTCCCGCATGCAGGTGCAGGCGCACGCGGATATCCTTGAAGGCGCGCTCCTTTTCCATCAGCTGGCGCGCTTCCGTCAGGGTGATCAGGCCGCCCGTGGCCAGCGTGCGCCACGAGTTCGCCAAGCCGGCCGCCTTGGCCACCCACAGGATCACCTGCAAGTCGCGCAGGCCGCCCGGGCTTTCCTTGCAATTCGGTTCCAGGCTGAAGGCCGTGTCTTCGTATTTGGCATGGCGCTGGCGCATTTCCGCCGTTTTCGCCTGGAAGAATGCCTGCGGATCCATGGCCGCGTCATAGCGCTGCTGCAATTGCGCGAACAGGTCCGCGTTGCCGCACACGAGGCGCGCTTCGAGCAAGCTCGTTTGCACGGTGATGTCGGCCTTCGATTCGACCATGCATTCATCCACTGTGCGGATGCTGTGGCCGATTTCCAGGCCCAGATCCCACAGCAGTTGCACCAGTTCCTCGAGCTTTTCCTGCGTGGCCGCATCGGGCGCCTGTTGCAGCAGGATCAGCAGGTCGACATCGGAATAGGGAAACAGTTCTCCGCGGCCATAACCGCCCACGCCGACCAGGGCCGTGCCGGGCGGCAAGCCTGCTTCCTGCCAGGCACGCGCCAGCACGCCGTCGATGCTGTGGCGCAGGCTGCGCAGCAGTTTTTCAGGCTTGCCGTCGGCCTGGAAGGCCGCAATGACGACCTGGCGGTCGGCTTTCAGTTGCTGCTTCAGCTGTTCCCGAACTTGCTTTTTCATCTGTGCCCTGGGTGGCGGTGGGTCGGGGGGCGGTCAAGCCTGATGAATCAGGCTTTATTGCCGATCAAGGCGGGCGGCGGCGGCATGCCGGGCGAGACGGTCAGCACTTCATAGCCCGTTTCCGTCACCAGCACCGTGTGTTCCCATTGCGCCGACAGGCTGCGGTCCTTGGTTTTGATGGTCCATCCATCGTTCATTTCGCGGATTTCGCGGCGGCCCGAGTTGATCATCGGTTCGACGGTAAAAATCATGCCCGCTTCCAGGCGCTCCAGGGTGCCTGGTTTGCCGTAATGCAACACTTGCGGCTCTTCATGGAAAACCTTGCCGATGCCGTGGCCGCAGAATTCGCGCACCACGCTGTAGCCGGCTTTTTCCGCGTGCTGCTGGATGGCGTGGCCGATGTCGCCCAGGTGGGCGCCAGGCTTGATCTGGTCTATGCCCAGCCACATGCATTCATAGGTGATTTCCGACAGGCGCTTGGCCAGGATGGTCGGCGTGCCGACGAGGAACATGCGGCTGTTGTCGCCGTGGTAGCCATCCTTGATGACGGTGATGTCGAGGTTGACGGAATCGCCGCTCTTGAGGACCTTGTCGCCGGGAATGCCGTGGCAGATGACGTCGTTGACCGAGGTGCAGATGGCTTTCGGATACGGCGTGTAGCCGGGCGGGCAATAGTTCAGCGGGGCAGGGATGGTGCCCTGCACGTTGACCATGTATTCGTGGCACAGGCGGTCCAGTTCGCCGGTCGTGACGCCGACCTTGACGAAGGGGGTGATGTAGTCGAGTACTTCGGCGCCGAGCTTGCCGGCAACGCGCATGCCTTCGATGTCGGCGGCGCTATTGATACGGATGGTGGACATGGTGTATTTCGCAATCTGCAAGAATTCAGGTGAAAAGCACAGACGATTTCTGCTGTATGGGAAAAAGTCTGCAAATATGTCGAAATTATAAACGAGGCGCCCTGAATCCGCCGCCTCCTTCCTATGGCCAGGCAGGGATTTGTGGATGAAGTGGCGGCCAGCAGGCGGCGGCGCCACACCTTGCACCAGCATGGTGCATTGGGTGTTTCCGCAGGGCGCGAGATTTGCAGCGCGGACTTGATGCGGCGGGCATTTCGGTGTAGAATCCCGGGTTGCTTGAATTCTCTTTTAAGCAATGCAGTAAAACAGTGTCTTTAATTTATATAAACACGCGAATCCGGTCGACAAGGGTGCCTGTATGGTGACTGATCGGATTCCAGACCCAACCCTGGAGTTAATAATGTCCGTAACAATGCGCGAAATGCTGGAAGCCGGTGTCCACTTTGGTCACCAAACCCGTTTTTGGAATCCAAAAATGGCACCGTTCATCTTCGGCCATCGCAACAAGATCCACATCATCAACCTGGAAAAAACCATGGCGATGTACCAGGACGCAATGAAGCACGTGCGTCAACTGGCTGCAAACCGTGGCACCATCCTGATGGTTGGCACCAAGCGTCAAGCTCGCGAAATCATCGCTGCTGAAGCACAACGCGCTGGCGTGCCTTTCGTTGATCAACGTTGGTTGGGCGGCATGCTGACCAACTTCAAAACGATCAAGACCTCGATCAAGCGTCTGAAAGACATGGAAGTGATGATCGAAGATGGTTCGATCGAGAAGCTGTCGAAAAAAGAAGCGCTGATGTTCTCCCGCGAAATGATCAAGCTGCAAAAATCGATCGGCGGCATCAAGGACATGGGCGGCATTCCTGACGCAATCTTCGTCGTCGACGTCGGCTACCACAAAGGTGCGATCACCGAAGCAGCTAAACTGGGTATCCCGGTCATCGGCGTTGTCGATACCAACCATTCCCCAGAAGGCGTGAACTTCGTGATCCCAGGTAACGATGACTCCTCGAAAGCCATCATGTTGTACGCTCGCGGTGTTGCTGATGCAATCATCGAAGGCCGTGCAGCTGCCGGTAACGAAGTTGTTGAAATGGTTAAAGCAGCCGCTGGCGACGAATTCGTCGAAGTAAGCGAACAGGCTTAATATGGCCAGGCTATCGCAAGATAGCCGTTTGTAAGCACAGCAGTAAGGGAAAAGGGGTGGCAGCAGCTCCCCCTTTTTTTTAACAAAAAAACGATAGTGACCGCTGGCGAGGCATGCATGCCCGGCCGCGACTATCGACTCACCGAATCAGGAGAAACACATGGCAGCGATTACAGCAGCGATGGTAGGCGAATTGCGCGGCAAAACCGACGCACCAATGATGGAATGCAAAAAAGCACTGACCGAAGCCGATGGCGACATGGCTCGTGCGGAAGAGATCCTGCGCGTCAAACTGGGCGGCAAGGCATCGAAAGCATCGGCACGCATCACCGCTGAAGGCGTCGTGGCAACCTACATCGCCAATGGCGTAGGCGCCCTGGTCGAAGTGAACTCGGAAACCGACTTCGTTGCGAAAAACGACGATTTCCTGGCACTGGCCAACAACGCTGCCCGTCTGGTAGCAGAACACAACCCGGCTGACGTAGCTGCTCTGCTGGCCCTGCCACTCGATGGCAAGACCCTGGAAGACGTGCGCGCTGCCCTGATCGGCAAAATCGGCGAAAACATGACCATCCGCCGCTTCCAGCGTTTCGAAACCAGCAACAAGCTGGCTTCGTACCTGCACGGTTCGCGCATTGGTGTGATCGTCGAATTCGACGGCGCCGATGAGCAAGTCGGCAAAGACGTGGCCATGCACATCGCTGCCATGAAGCCAGTGTCGCTGTCCTCGAACGAAGTTCCAGCGGAACTGATCGAAAAAGAGCGTTCGGTTGCCCAACTGAAAGCCGAAGAAGACGCAGCCAAAGCGGCCGCCGAAGGCAAGCCAGCGCAATCGCCGGAAATCCTGGCCAAGCGCCTGGAAGGTTCCGTGCAGAAGTTCCTGAAAGAAGTTTCCCTGCTGAACCAAGCTTTCGTGAAAAACGACAAGCTGTCGGTTGAGCAAATGCTGAAGGCGGCTAACACCAGCGTCAAAGGTTTCGCCATGTACGTAGTGGGCGAGGGCATCGAGAAGAAGCAAGACGACTTCGCAGCAGAAGTCGCAGCACAGATGGCTGCCTCCCAGGGAGCGTAAGTAAAGCGGGCCGAGAGGCCCGTTTTTTTGGCCCGCCCGCACCTGTCGTGCCGGGCGGCGGCATGGGCAGCTTCCTCCCGCCTATCCGGCGCTGCAAGGCGCTGCGCCATGTCATACTCGAATAACCTCATTTATGGAGCCCCAGCTCATGTCAAAACCAGCCTACAAGCGCGTCCTCCTCAAGTTGTCCGGCGAAGCCCTGATGGGTGATGATCCCTACGGCATCAACCGCGCCACGATCGAGCGCATGGTGGCCGATGTGGCCGAGGTGGCGAAGTTGGGTGTGGAACTGGCAATCGTGATTGGCGGCGGCAATATCTTCCGCGGCGTCGCGCCTGGTGCGCAAGGCATGGACCGTGCCACCGCCGACTACATGGGCATGCTTGCCACGGTGATGAATGCACTGGCCCTGGCCGATGCCATGCGCCACGTCGGCATTACCGCGCGCGTCATGTCGGCCATCGGCATCGAACAAGTGGTCGAGCCGTACGTCCGCCCGAAAGCCCTGCAATACCTGGAAGAAGGTAAAGTGGTGGTCTTCGCCGCCGGCACCGGCAATCCATTCTTCACCACCGACACGGCAGCTGCCCTGCGCGGTTCCGAGATCAGCGCCGAGATCGTCCTGAAGGCCACCAAGGTCGACGGCGTCTACACGGCCGATCCGAAGAAGGATCCGAACGCCACCCTGTTCCACACGATTACGTTCGACGACGCCATCGCCAAGCACCTGCAAGTGATGGATGCCACGGCATTCGCCCTGTGCCGCGACCAGAAACTGCCGATCAAGGTGTTTTCGATCACCAAGCCGGGCGCGCTGATGCGCGTCATCATGGGTGAAGACGAAGGCACCCTGGTGCACGTATAAGAGAAGCGGAGCGCCGAGAAACCGCTCATGGCTGCGTTGCAGCGCCTGATCCACGTTATGTACTATTCGTAGCGTCTTCGGTTCTGCGCCTTGCCCTGAACGGTTTTCGGCACTCCCGGCTGCGGTACCATTCAAGCCGCAAGCGCAATAGAATATTCATTATTATCAAGACAAGGAGTAGGTAATGTCCTTAGCTGACGTTAAAAAGAACACCCAGGAACGCATGACGAAGTCGCTGGAAACACTGCGGGCCGATCTGGCCAAAGTGCGTACCGGCCGCGCCCATACGGGTATCCTGGACCACGTGATGGTCGATTACTACGGTTCGCCGACGGCGCTGACCCAGGTCGCCAACGTGACCCTGATCGACGCGCGCACCATCGGTGTGCAGCCGTACGAAAAGAAGATGGCCAATACCATCGAAAAAGCCATCCGCGACGCCGACCTGGGCTTGAACCCATCGGCACAGGGCGACCTGATCCGCGTGCCGACGCCGCCGCTGACGGAAGAGCGCCGCAAGGAAATGGTCAAGCTGGTCAAGAGCGAGGCGGAAGACGCGAAGATTGCCGTGCGTAATATTCGCCGCGATGCGAACGAGTCGCTGAAGAAACTGGTCAAGGAAAAAGCCTGCTCCGAGGACGATGAGCGCCGCTCGTCGGAAGAAGTGCAGAAACTGACGGACAAGTTTATTGCCGACATCGACAAGATGGTCGTCGACAAAGAAAAAGAAGTACTGACGGTCTAGTTTTCAGTCCTTTTGACACTGCCCGGGAAAGCATGGCTTTTCCGGGCAGTGCTATTTGGCGCATAATAGCTATCTTTTATTTTTGGTATTCGTGTTTTCATGATCTATTCGAGTTCGACAACGGCAGTACCTGAGGTGGGCACGGTGCCGCGCCATGTGGCAATCATTATGGATGGCAATGGTCGCTGGGCAACCAAGCGCTTCCTGCCCCGCGTGGCTGGCCACGTCAAGGGCGCCGACGCCGTGCGCGGCATCGTCGAGACCTGCCTCGACCGCGGTGTCGAATATCTGACCCTGTTTGCCTTCAGTTCGGAAAACTGGCGCCGCCCGGAAGAAGAGGTGTCGATGCTGATGCGCCTGTTCGTCACGATGCTGGAACGTGAAGTGGTCAAGATGCATGCCAGCGACATCCGCTTGAAGGTGGTGGGCGACCTGTCGCGCTTCAATGGCGAGCTGCAAACCCTGATCGCCAATGCGGAGCGCAAGACGGCGAACAACACGCGCCTGACGGTATCCATCTGCGCCAATTACGGCGGCCGCTGGGACATCATGCAGGCAGTCAACAAAATGACGGCCGAGGCGGCAGCCAATGGCCAGCCCGCCGCGCACGCTTATACGGAAGAGCAACTGGCGCCGCACCTGGCCATGGCCTACGCGCCCGAGCCCGACCTGTTCATCCGCACGGGCGGCGAGCAGCGCATTTCCAATTTCCTCCTGTGGCAACTGGCGTACACTGAGTTGTTTTTCACCGAGACTTTCTGGCCCGACTTCAATGACGAGTGCCTCGACGCGGCAATCGCGTCTTACCAGCAGCGCGAACGGCGCTTTGGCCGTACCAGCGCGCAATTAACTGAAAAGACAAACTGATGCTGAAAACACGGATAATCACCGCCCTGGTCTTGTTGGCGGTCTTGCTGCCGGTTCTGTATCTGAATTATTTCCCCGCCTTCGCCGTGATCGCCACGGCGTTCTTCGGCGCCGCCGTCTGGGAAAGCTTCCGCATTTTCAAAAATCGCCATGCGCTCGTGATTGCCGCCGTCTGGACTGCCGCCTTCGCGTATACGTTCTTTGTCGGTAACGGCATGGCGCAGCTCAATTTCTGGTTCGCCCTGTGCGTGGCCATCTGGCTGATCCGCTTCGTGCCCTCGCTGGCGACGGGCTTGCCGCCTACCGAAGGCCTGGGCAATACCTTGCTCAGCCTCGTGTATCCGGTGACCATCGTCGGCTGCTTCGTCGCCATCATCGCCCTGTTCCTGCATAGCCCCTTGTTCCTGCTGTCCGTCATGGCCCTCGTGTGGATCGCCGATATCGGCGCCTATTTCTCGGGCAAGGCTTTCGGCAAGCGCAAGCTGGCGCCAAGCATTTCCCCAGGTAAATCCTGGGAAGGCGCCATTGGCGGCGGCATCGCCGTGCTGGTCATTGCCGCCATCACCATCGTGGCCGCGCCATCGCTGCCGGTCTTGCAAGACACCTTTGCCGTGCAGCTGCAATTGCGCCGCGGTTGGCTGGTGGCCCTGCTGGTGCTGCTGCTGATCGTCGCTGCCAGCATCGTCGGCGACCTGTTCGAATCCCAATTGAAGCGCCGCGCCGGCATCAAGGACAGCAGCAACCTGCTGCCTGGCCATGGCGGCGTACTCGACCGTATCGACGCGTTGATCCCGGTCCTGCCATTTGCCGCCCTCGTGGCCAGCTGGCTTTAAGGAAACTCATGCAATACATCACCATTCTTGGCGCGACCGGTTCGGTCGGCGTGTCCA
This sequence comes from Janthinobacterium sp. SUN128, assembly GCF_030587275.1. NCBI lineage: Bacteria > Pseudomonadati > Pseudomonadota > Betaproteobacteria > Burkholderiales > Oxalobacteraceae > Janthinobacterium > Janthinobacterium sp. SUN128. Next base: position 1,045,278 of record NZ_JAPWHY010000001.1, read on the forward strand.
CCCTGGACGTGCTCGCGCGTCATCCGGAGCAATACAGCGTGTATGCGCTGAGCGCGCATACGCGTGTGGCCGAGCTGGCCGCCCAGTGCCTGCAATTTCGTCCCCAGCGCGCCGTCGTCGGCACGGCGGACGCCGCCCTTGAACTGACGCGCTTGCTGCGCGGGCAGGGCGTCGATACGCAAGTCGAGTACGGCGAGGAAGCCCTGTGCGCCATCGCCAGCGCGCCGCAAGTGACGGGCGTGATGGCGGCCATCGTCGGCGCGGCCGGCCTGGCGCCCACCCTGGCGGCGGCGCGTGCCGGAAAGAAAGTATTGCTGGCCAATAAAGAAGCGCTCGTCATGTCCGGCCAGCTGTTCATCGATGCCGTGCACGATAACGGCGCCGTGCTGCTGCCGATCGACAGCGAACATAACGCCATCTTCCAATGCATGCCGCATGCCCATGGCCGCGCGCCAGACGCCGCAGGCGTGGCAAAAATCGTGCTCACCGCTTCCGGCGGCCCCTTCCTCACGCGCGACGTCGAAACGCTCGACTCGGTCACGCCGGACCAGGCGTGCAAGCATCCGACCTGGGCCATGGGGCGCAAGATTTCCGTCGATTCGGCCACCATGATGAACAAGGGCCTGGAAGTGATCGAGGCGCACTGGCTGTTCGGCGCCCCTGCCGAGCAGATCGAGGTGCTGATCCATCCGCAAAGCGTAATCCATTCGATGGTCTCGTATGTCGATGGTTCCGTGCTGGCCCAGCTGGGCAACCCGGACATGCGCACGCCGATCGCGCATGCGCTGGCATATCCGCAGCGTATCGCTTCCGGCGTGGCGCAACTGGACCTGGCGCAGGTGGCTACCCTGCAGTTCGAACGTCCCGACTTCCGCCGTTTCCCTTGCCTGGCGCTGGCCTTCGACGCCCTGCGCGCGGGCGGCACTGCGCCGGCTTTGCTCAATGCGGCCAATGAAGTGGCCGTGCAAGCCTTCCTCGACGAACAGATCGGCTTCCGCCAGATCGACCGGGTCATCGCGCACGTGATCGAGACGGTGCCGCATGGCGCCGCTTCCAGCATCGAGGCCGTGATGGAGCAGGACCGCCTGGCCAGAGCGGCTGCGCGAGCATACATCGCCCAGAGGCTGGCTGCATGACGCTCATCACCACGTTGCTGGCCTTTATTGTCGCGCTCGGTTCACTGATTACCCTGCACGAGCTGGGCCACTACCTGGTGGCACGCTGGTGCGGCGTGAAAGTGCTGCGTTTCTCGATCGGCATGGGGAAAGTGGTGTATTCGCGCAAGTTTGGCAAGGACCAGACGGAATGGGCGATTTCCGCGCTGCCGCTGGGCGGCTATGTGAGCATGCTCGACAGCCGCGCGCAAGACCTCAGCGACTTGCCGGAAAGCGAATTGCGCCGCGAATTCACGCGCCAGAGCGTGTGGCGCCGCATCGCCATCGTGGCCGCCGGCCCGCTGGCCAATTTCCTCGTCGCCATCGTGCTGTACGCGGGCTTGTTCATGCATGGCATCGAAGAGCCGTCGAGCAAGCTCGGCCCCGTGGCCGAGCAGACGGCCGCCTATGCGGCCGGCTTGCGCAGCGGCGATACGGTCGAAGCGGTGAATGGCAAGGCTGTGGCCAGCTGGTCCGAGCTGCGCTGGGAGCTGATCCAGGCCACGCTCGACAAGCAGCCGGCACGCATCGAAGTGCGCCGGCCTGACCGCGGCGAGCAGGAAGCGACCTTGCCGACGGCCAGCCTGACGGAAACGGATCTGGAAGGCGACGTGCTGGGCAAGCTGGGCCTGACCCTGGCCCGTTCCGCGCCCACCCTGATGGAAATCATGCCCGGTGGCGCCGCCGCGCGCGCTGGCTTGCAGAAAGACGACCAGATACTAGCCATCGACGAGCAGCCCGTGCACGACGTGGCGGCCGTCATCGCCACCCTGAGCCAGGCGCCGGGCCGGACCTTGCAATTGCAACTCTTGCGCCAGGGCCAGGACCTGACCCTGCCCATTACGCCGGACGCCGTGCCGGGCGCCGGGGCAGAGGGAGCTGTAACAGTTGGTAAGATACAGGCAAAGCTGGGGCAGGTGCCGGATATGATCACCGTGGCATCCGGACCGTTCGCCGCCGTGGGCAAGGCATCCGCCAAGGTCTGGGATACCAGTGTCATGAGCCTGAAAATGCTGGGCAAGATGATCACCGGCCAGGTCTCGCTGAAGAATGTGACGGGACCCATTACCATCGCCGATTACGCGGGCCAGACGGCGCGCATCGGCCTGGTAAGCTACCTGAGCTTCATTGCCTTCATCAGTATCAGTCTGGGCGTGATGAATTTGCTACCCATTCCTGTTCTGGATGGCGGGCATTTGCTGTATTATTCGCTGGAAGTTTTGACCGGACGCCCCTTGCCGGAGCGCGTAGGCGAGATTGCCCAGCGCCTGGGGATCGGTTTGTTGCTGACCTTGATGGTGCTTGCCGTCTTTAATGACGTGTTGCGATTGCTGAATTAGGGCGGTGGTTGATGCCATTGCGTGAGTCGCACAAGCAATCTTTTGTGTATGTTGTCCATTGATTTACCCATTGAATAACCCCAATGAAATTACATTCTGCTCGTTTTGCCTTGCCTTCCTTTCGCCGCAGCCTGATCGGCGCCGCCGTCATGGCCTTCTGTTCCGGCCACGCGCTGGCCGTCCAGCCATTTACTGTCAAGGACATCCGGGTCGAAGGGATCCAGCGTACCGAAGCGGGCACCGTGTTTGCCTACCTGCCGGTGCGGGTCGGCGAAACGTTCTCCGACGAGAAGAGCGTGGCCGCCATCAAGGCCCTGTACGCGACGGGCATGTTCAAGGATGTGCGCCTGGAAGCCGATGGCGACGTGCTGGTGGTGCTGGTCGAGGAACGTCCGGCCATCGCCACCGTGGAATTTACGGGTACCAAGGAATTTGAAAAGGATGTGCTGGTCAAGGCCCTGAAGGAAATCGGCGTCGGTGAAGCCAAGATTTTCGACAAGGCGTCCGTTGACCGCGCGGAACAGGAACTCAAGCGCCAGTACCTGTCGCATGGCCTGTACGGCGTGAAGATCACCACCACCGTCACGCCGATCGAGCGTAACCGCGTCAACGTGGTGTTCGCCGTCGACGAGGGCGACGTGGCCCGCATCAAGCAGATCAACATCGTCGGCAACAAGGCCTTCACCGACAAGGAACTGCGCGAGCAGCTGGCCCTGAACACGGGCGGCTGGTTCAGCTGGTACACCAAGGCCGACCAATATTCGAAGACCAAGCTGACGGGCGACATCGAGTCGCTCAAGTCCTACTACCTGGACCGCGGCTATATCGAGATGCAGGTCGACTCGACGCAAGTGTCGATCACGCCCGATAAAAAAGACATCTACCTGACGATCAATATCACCGAAGGCGAGAAGTACAAGATCGCCGGCACCAAGTTCGAAGGCGAGATGTTTGGCCGCGAAGAAGAGCTGAAAGCGCTGAACCTGATGCGCGAAGGCGAAATCTATTCGGGCGCGCGCCTGACGGCGACGAACAAGCGCATCCAGGATCGCCTGGCCACGTTCGGCTATGCATTTGCCAACGTCAACGCGAATCCGGAAATCAACCGTGAAAAGCATGAAGTGGGCTTTACCTTCTTCATCGATCCGGGCAAGCGCGTGTACGTGCGCCACATGAATATCGCCGGCAACACCACCACGCGCGATGAAGTCATCCGCCGCGAATTCCGCCAGTTCGAATCGTCCTGGTATGACAGCAACAAGATCAAGCTGTCGCGCGACCGTGTGGACCGCCTTGGCTACTTCAAGGACGTGACCATCGACACGCCGGAAGCGCAGGGCACGACCGACCAGGTCGACGTCAACGTGACGGTGGTGGAAAAACCAACCGGTAACTTCCTGATCGGCGGCGCTTTCTCGCAATCGGAAAAATTTACCCTGTCGGCGTCGATTTCGCAGGCCAACTTTGCCGGTAGCGGCAACACAGTCGGCATCGAACTCAATACCAGCCACTACAGCCGCACGATCGCGTTTTCGCAAACCAATCCGTACTACACGGACGATGGCATTTCGCGCAGCTTTGAAGTCTACCTGCGTACGACGGAACCTCCGGCGCTGAACATCGGCAGCTACAAGATCAAGCAAACCGGTGGCCGCGTCAGTTTCGGCGTGCCGTTCTCGGAAGTCGACACCGTCTTCTTCGGTATCGGCGCCGAGCGCTCGCGCATCGAAACCGACATAACCAGCCCGATCCGCTTCAAGCAATACGTGGTTGACAATGGCGGCCCGTCCGACGGTATCGGTTCGGCTACCACCAATTCCATCCCGCTGACGGCGGCATGGCAGCGCGACAGCCGCGACAGCGCCCTGACGCCGTCGATCGGACGCTACCAGCGCGTCAACCTGGAGGCTGACCTGATCGGCGACCAGAAATACTTCCGTGCCATCTATGAGCACCAGTATTTCCGTCCGCTGTTCAGCAAGGTCACCCTGGCGCTGAAGGGCGAACTCGATTACGGCCACGGCATCGGCAAGCACGTGTATCCGGTCTTCAAGAACTTCTACGGCGGCGGTATCGGTTCGGTGCGCGGCTACCTGAGTTCTTCGCTGGGCGCGGTCGAACCGAGCACCAACGATGCCCTGGGCGGCGCTTCGCGCCTGATCGGTAACGCGGAACTGCAGATGCCATTCCCCGGTTCGGGCAATGACCGCAGCTTGCGCTGGTTCGGTTTCCTTGACGGCGGCCAGGTCTACCAGGAAGGCGAAAAAATGCGTTTGTCGCAATTGCGCTATTCTGCTGGCTTGGGCATCAGCTGGATTTCCCCGGTGGGCCCGCTCAAGCTGAGCTATGCCAAGCCGCTGAACGCCAAGCCGACGGACCGCCTGGAGCGCTTCCAGTTCCAGATGGGCACCGGTTTCTGACCGGCCATCTGAACCGGGGCGACAGCTTTTACTTTTTGACCATGGAGTATCATGAACACCGCATCCGCTACCCTGCCCAAGACCCTTGCCGTGATCGCATTGTGCTGGAGTTCGCTGTTGCCGGTGCAGGCGCAGGCTCAGGAGTCGAAGATCGCCTGGATCAGCAGCGAACGTATTTATAACGAATCGAGGCTGGCCAAGCTGGCCAGCGCCAAGCTGGCCGAAGAGTTCCGCTCGCGTGAAAAAGCCGTGCAGGAACTGGCCAGCCGCTTCAAGGTCGCCAACGAAGCCCTGGAAAAGGACATGCCGACCCTGAGCGAGGCGGAGCGCGCCAAGCGCCAGCGCGAGTTTTTCGAGCTGGACAAGGAGCTGCAACGCCGCCAGCGCGAATTTCGCGAAGACCTGAGCCAGCGTACGAACGAAGAGCGCAGCGCCATCGCGGAAAAGGCCAACACCATCATCCAGCAGATGGCGCATATCGAAGGATATGACATCGTGCTGCAGGAAGCCCTGTGGGCCAGCCCGCGCATCGACATTACCGACAAGGTATTGAAGGCGCTGGACAAGTAACTGTAATAGTTTTTACGCCTGACAGTGCCGTGGCGAGCGGATGTGAGTTGTGATTGAGAAGCGGAGCTGTGCTGGAGCACAGTGAGCATCGGAGACCGCAAATCGCGCCGCGCAGCAGGCATAGTCAGGCGTTCTTATAAAGGTAAAAGATGGGCACTCGACTAGGAGAATTGGTCGAACGCTTCGGCGGGCAGTTGGCGGGCGATCCGAACCTGGAAGTTTCAGGCATCGCACCGCTGGCCGACGCCGGCGCTTCGCACATCAGCTTTCTCAGCAATAGCAAATTCCGCGCACAGGCCGCCCAGAGCGGCGCCGCGGCGCTGATCCTCACGCCGGCCGACGACGCGCTGATCGGCGACGACTACGCCGGCGCGCGCATCGTCACCCCGAATCCCTATGTGTATTTCGCGCGTGCGGCGCAGTATTTCGTCGCGCTGCACGAGATCAAGGCCCCGGTCGGCATCCATCCGGGCGCCTTTGTCGACGCCAGCGCGCAGGTTGACGCCAGCGCCTCCGTCGGCGTGCATGCGGTGATCGAAGCGGGCGCCGTGATCGGTGCCGGCTGCGTCATCGGCGCCGGCTGCGTGGTGGGCCGCGACGCCGTCATCGGCGCCGGTACCCAGCTGTTCGCCAACGTGACCTTCCACGCGCGCTGCGTGATCGGCCAGCGCGGCATCATCCATTCGGGCGCCGTGATCGGCACCGACGGATTCGGCTTCGCCAACGAAGGCGGCGTGTATATCAAGATTCCGCAGACGGGCAGGGTGGTGATCGGTGACGATGTCGATATCGGCGCCAACACCACCATCGACCGTGGCGCACTGGCCGACACCATCATCGAAGATGGCGTCAAGCTCGATAACCAGATCCAGATCGGCCACAACTGCCATATCGGCGCGCACACGGCCATGGCCGGCTGCGTCGGCGTGGCCGGCAGCGCCATCATCGGCAAGTACTGCACCTTTGGCGGTGCCGCCATGGTGCTGGGCCACCTGACCATTGCCGACCGCGTCCACGTGGGCTCGGGCAGCATGGTCTCGCGTTCGATCCTGGAAGCGGGCCAGTACACGGGCTTCTATCCGCTGGCCAAGAACGCCGACTGGGAAAAGAGCGCCGCCATCGTGCGCAACCTGTCAAGCATGCGCGAGAAGATACGCGCGCTTGAAAAAACAATTAAAACACTGACCACGCAAGACGAAAAATGACTACTGAAAAAAAGACCCTCGACATCCTCGCCATCAAATCGCTGCTGCCGCACCGTTACCCGCTGCTGCTGGTTGACCGCGTGCTGGACTGGGAAGCGAACAAAACCATCACCGCCATCAAGAACGTGACGGTCAACGAAGAGTTCTTCCAGGGCCATTTCCCGCACAAGCCAGTCATGCCTGGCGTGCTGATGATCGAAGCGCTGGCGCAGACGGCGGCCTTGCTGTCGTTCCTGACGATGGGCGTGAAGCCGGACGAAAATTCGGTGGTGTACTTTGTCGGCATCGACAATGCGCGCTTCAAGCGTCCTGTCGAGCCGGGCGACCAGCTGAAGATGGATGTGGAAATCCTGCGCGTCTCGCGCGGCATCTGGAAATACAAGGCCGTCGGTACGGTCGACGGCAAGCTGGCGGTGGAAGCGGAACTGATGTGCACCATCCGCAGCGCGCAGGATGCGAGCCAGTCTGCGAGCCAGCCAGCGGGGCAGTAACATGGCGGCCATCCACTCCACGGCAGTCATCGACCCGAAGGCCGAGCTCGACAGTTCGGTCGAGGTGGGTCCGTACACCATCATCGGTCCGCACGTGCGCATCGGCGCCGGCACCAAGGTTGGCCCGCACGTGGTGATCGACGGGCACACGACGATCGGCAGCGATAACCACCTGTTCCAGTTTTCCTCCATCGGCGCGCAGCCGCAGGACAAAAAATGGGCGGGCGAGGCGACGCGCCTGGAAATCGGCGACCGCAACACCATCCGCGAATTCTGCACCTTCAACACGGGCACCGTGCAGGGCGGCGGCGTGACGCGCCTGGGCAATGACAACTGGATTTCGGCGTATGTGCACCTGGCGCACGACTGCCTGGTGGGCAACAACACGATTTTTTCGAACAACGCGCAGCTGGCGGGCCACGTGGAGATCGGCGACTGGGTCATCATGAGCGGCTTCGCCAATGTGCACCAGTTCTGCAAGATCGGCGCGCACGCTTTTGTCGGCATGAGCACCAGCCTGACGCAGGACGTGCCACCGTTCGTCCTGTTGAATGGTAATCCGGCGCAGGCGCATGGCGTCAATATCGAGGGCTTGAAACGCCGCGGTTTTACGCGCGAGCAGATCAACGGCATCCGCACCGCGTATAAACTCATCTACCGCTCGGGACTGACCCTGGAAGAATCCAAGGCAGCCCTGTTCGAAGAAGAAGCGGCATCGTCGCCTGAGGTGGCGGAACACATTCGTGCCATGCGCGAATTCCTTGGCGTGGCGTCGCGTGGCATCGTCCGCTGACCAGTCCGGCGGCCGGCCGGTCGCCAATGTCGCCATCGTCGCCGGCGAGGTGTCGGGCGACCTGCTGGCCAGCCGGCTGCTGTCCGGCCTCGTGCCGCAGCTGCCCGGCGCCCGCTTTCACGGCATCGGCGGCGAGCACATGGCCAGGCAGGGCTTTGTTTCCGACTGGCCGCTCGACAAGCTGACCGTGCGGGGCCTGTTCGAGATCATTCCCCGCTACCGCGAAATCAAGGGCATCCAGAACGCGCTGCGCGACCAGTTGCTGGCGGAGCGTCCCGCCGTCTTCATCGGCGCCGACTACCCGGGCTTCAACCTGGGGCTGGAACAGCAGCTCAAGGAAGGCGGCATCCCTACCGTGCACTACATCGGGCCGCAGATATGGGCCTGGCGCGGTGGCCGCATCAAGAAAATCATCAAGGCCGTCTCGCACATGCTGGTGATCTTCCCCTTCGAGGAGGAGATATACCGCAAGGCGGGCGTGCCCGTCACCTATGTCGGCCATCCGCTGGCTGAAATGATTCCGTTGCAGCCCGACGAAGCGGCCGCGCGTCGCACCCTGGGCTTGCCGGAAGACGCGAATGTCGTGACCCTGATGCCGGGCAGCCGCATGGGCGAACTCAAATACAATACGGTGGCCTTTGTCGGCGCCTGCAAGCTGCTGCTGGCGCGCGACCGCTCCCTGCGTTTCGTCGCGCCCATGGCCGGTGAAAAGCAGCGCCAGTACTTTTTGCAACTGATCCGCGAAGCGGGCTTGCAGGACGTCGAGATACTGCTCACCGACGGCGGCTCGCACACGGCCATCTGCGCCGCCGATGCGGTGCTGGTGGCGTCCGGCACGGCCTCGCTGGAAGTGGCGCTGTACAAGAAGCCCATGGTCATCGCCTACAAGATGATGCGCGCGTCGTGGGAAATCATGCGCCACATGGGTTACCAGCCGTGGATCGGTTTGCCAAACATCCTGGCGCGCGACTACCTGGTGCCCGAACTGCTGCAAAACGCGGCCAGCCCCGAATCGCTGGCCGAGGCCATGTGGCAGCAGCTGAGCGACGTGCCGGGCCGCCTGCGCCTGGTGCAGCGCTTCACGGACATGCACCACAGCCTGCTGCGCGACAGCGCGCGAGAGAGCGCCAACGCCGTCATGCAAGTTATCGCCGCCAACCGCAAGTAAGCCCCGATCACCGCTTCAACCGCAGTACCAACCAAAGATTCAACGTGAAAAATATCTATCCCGGCCTGTTTGACGACTTGCCATTCTCGCTCGATGAAATCATCTGCGGCGTCGACGAGGCAGGACGCGGTCCGCTGGCCGGCCCCGTGTTTGCCGCCGCCGTGATCCTCGACCCGAACCAGCCTATCGACGGCCTGCGCGACTCGAAAAAACTCAGCGAAACCAAGCGCGACCTGCTGGCGCCGCAGATCAAGGCCAAGGCTCTGGCCTGGGCCATCGCCGAAGCGTCGGAAGAAGAGATCGACCGCCTGAACATTTTGCAGGCGTCGATGCTGGCCATGCGCCGCGCCGTCGAGGCGTTGGCTACCGTGCCGACCCTGGCCCTGATCGACGGCAACCGCTGCCCCGTGATGCCGATACGCGGCATGGCCATCATTGGTGGCGACGACAAGGTCGATTCGATTTCCGCCGCCTCGATCCTGGCCAAGACGGCACGCGACGCCGCCCTGGTACACCTGCATGCGGCCTATCCCGAATACTGCTTCGACCAGCACAAGGGCTACGGCACCAAGCTGCACCTCGAGCGCCTGCACCTGCACGGCGCCTCGCCCGTGCACCGCCGCTCGTTCGCGCCCGTGCGCAACGTGATCGCCCTGTTTGGCGCACAGGAGGTGGCGGCATGAAGACGATTACCTCGCGCGACAATGCGCAATACAAGGATTTGCTGAAGCTGGCGGGCAGTTCGCAGGCGCGCCGCAAGTCGGGCCGCACCTTGCTCGACGGCGTGCACCTGTGCCAGTCCTACCTGCAGCTGCGCGGCATGCCGGAGCAATGTATCGTCAGCGAAAGCGCCTTGCAGAACGGGGAAGTGGCGGACATCGTCGGCCAGCTGGAAAGCCAGCGCGCGCACGTACTGGGCTTGCCCGACGCGCTGTATAACGCGGTGAGCCAGGTCGAACACGGCGTGGGCGTGATGTTCCTCATCGAGACGCCGGAACGGGCCGTCACGCAGCCCCTGGGCGTGTCGGCCGTGCTGCTCGATAACCTGCAAGACCCGGGCAATGTGGGCTCCATCCTGCGCAGCGCGGCCGCCGCCGGCATCACGCAGGTGTACTGCAGCGCCGGCACGGCTTTCTGCTGGTCGCCGAAGGTGCTGCGCGCGGCGATGGGCGCGCATTTCGTGCTCGACATCTTTGAAAACGTCGACCTGGCGGCGCTCGTTTCCGGCGCCAAGGTGGCGACCCTCGCCACCAGCGGCTATGCCACGCAGCGCCTGTACGACGTCGACCTGCGCCAGCCCGTCGCGTGGCTGTTCGGCCATGAAGGGCAGGGCGTCGCCGACGATTTATTGTCGATGGCCACGCACCAGGTGGTCATTCCCCACCTGGGCCAGATCGAATCGCTGAACGTGGCCGCCTGCGCCGCCGTCTGCTTCTTCGAGCAGCTGCGCCAGGGCCAGGCCTGAACAGGGTAGCCATGTCTTTCCCCCTGCTCGCCGACGGTGCCGCACGCGACGAGGCCTGGTGGCGCCAGGTGGCCGCGTTGTATCCCGCGCCGCCGGACGCCATCGTCAATCTCGAGCATGGCTATTTCGGCGCCATGGCCGCGCCCGTGCAAGCCGCCTTCGAGCAGGCCGTGCGCTACACCAACGAGCAACTGAGTCCTTTCGTGCGCGGCGAGTTCACGCGCACGCATGTGGATATCCTGCGCCAGCGCGTCGCTGCGCTGATCCACGCGGAGCCGCACGAGATACTGCTGACCCGCAGCGGCACCGAGTCCATGCAGGTGCTGATTACGCAATACTACGGCCTGGCGCCCGGCGATACGGTACTGTGGAGCAATCTCGACTATCCGGCCATGCGCACGGCCATGCGCTGGCTGGCGCAGCGCCGTGGCGTCACCAGCACGCAAGTCACATTGCGCTTGCCCATCAGCGATGACGAAATCGTCGCCAGTTACGCGCAAGCCATGCGCCAGGCCGTCAAGCCCAAGTTGCTGCTGCTGTCGCAGGTGGCGCCGGCCAACGGCCAGCAACTGCCAGTGCAGGCCATCATGGCGCTGGCGCGCGAGCACGGCATCGACGTGCTGCTCGATAGCGCCCATGCGCTGGGGCAGGTCGACGTGGACGTGCAAGCGATGGGCGTCGATTTCGCCGGTTTCAATCTGCACAAATGGATGGGGGCGCCGGCGGGACTGGGTGTCGTGTATATCCGTGCATCGCAGTTGCACAAGATCGAGCCGCATTTTGGCGACGATGATTATCCGCCCGACGATATCCGCGGCCGCCTGCATATGGGCATGCCGCCGATCGGCGCCATCCTGGCTGCGCCTGCCGCATTGGACTTTCATGCGCGCCTGGGCGGCACGCCGGCCAAGAACGAACGCCTGGCCTGGCTGCGCAATTACTGGGTCAGCCGCGCCGCGCAACTGCCCGGCGTGCGCATGCTGTCGCCGCTCGATGCGAAACGGGGCACGGCACTGGTGGCGTTTGCCGTCGATGGCATGCGTGCGCGGGAACTGCAACAGGCTTTATTGCACCGCTTCGGCGTGTTTACCGTCGAACGCAATATCGGCGATACCGATGTCGTGCGCGCCACGGTGGCCGTCACCACCACCATCGGTGAACTGGACCGGTTGGTGGCGGCGCTGACGGCACTATCCAGAGAAACGGACACCTGACAAAACCGACGCGCAGCAGGTTTGGTCAAGCGTTCTAGTACTCGCGGCGGTTCGGCTTGATCTCCTGCAGGATCGTCGTGGAGATCTCTTCGATCGACTTGGTGGTCGACGACAGCCAGCGGATGCCCTCGCGTTTCATCATTTTTTCCGCCTCGTTGACCTCGTAACGGCAATTTTCGATGGCCGCATACTTGCTTCCAGCGCGCCTTTCGTTGCGTATTTCCGACAAACGTTCGGGCGTAATGCTCAATCCGAAAATTTTATTCTTAAATTCCAGCAGGGCCGATGGCAGCTTGTCGCGCTCGAAATCGTCGGGAATCAGCGGATAGTTGGCCGCCTTAATGCCGTATTGCATGGCCAGGTACAGGCTGGTCGGGGTCTTGCCAGAGCGCGACACACCCACCAGAATGACATCGGCCGAGGACAGGTTCTTGTGCGACTGGCCATCGTCGTGCGCCAGCGAATAGTTGATCGCCTCGATGCGGTTCTTGTATTCCTCGCTGTCGACGATATTGTGCGAGCGCCCGATGGTATGGGTCGACATGACGCCCAGTTCCTGCTCCAGCGGGGCGACAAAGGTCTGGATCAGGTCCATGTGCATGCCGCTGGACTTGCGGATCACGGCCGACAGGTCGTTCTTCACCAGGGTGGAGAAAATGATCGGGCGCTGGCCATCGGTGGCGAACGCTTCGTTGATCTTGCGCGCCGCCTCGTAGGCCTTGTCCATGGTGTCGATGAAGGGCAGGCGGATCTGGCGGAAGCGCAGATCGAACTGCGTCAGCACCGAGTGGCCGAACGTCTCGGCGGTGATGCCGGTGCCGTCGGAAACGAAGAAGACGGTGCGGGCCGCGGAGGGCAGAGGGGGGCGTGGATCTTGTGTCATGGGTTTTCGGATCAAGATTGTGCGTCGTCAATTTGCGCCGCACAAGGTAAAATGGCTGCAACGGTATGATTGTGCTGCACGACGCCAAGAATAACAAGAAGACTGTCTGTGCGCCGCGCGTAAAGATTTCTATCATCAGTAAGGGTGTCATTATGACCAACGCAGTATCGCAACAGCAGGAAGACAAGGACGCGGTGTATGTTGCCTCGTTCGAGCATTTGCGCATGACGGATGTCGAATCCGTCGGCGGAAAGAACGCCTCCCTGGGCGAAATGATCAGCCAGCTGGCGGAAGCCGGCGTGCGCGTGCCCGGTGGCTTTGCCACCACGGCGCAGGCATTCCGCGATTTCCTGTCGTATAGCGCCAACGGCGGCTTGCCGCTGGCCGAACGCATCGCCCAGCGCCTTGAAGGGCTGAACATCGATGACGTGCGCTCGCTGGCGCAAGCCGGCGCCGAGATCCGTCAATGGATCGTGGAAACGCCATTCCAGCCACGCCTGGCCGCCGAAATCGACCAGTTGTATGCCAAACTGGTGGCCGATTCCGATACCGAAATGTCGTTTGCCGTGCGTTCCTCCGCCACGGCGGAAGACTTGCCGGATGCGTCTTTTGCTGGTCAGCAAGAGACCTTCCTGAACGTGGTCGGCATCGACAACGTGCTTGAGGCCATGAAGCAGGTGTTCGCGTCGCTGTACAACGACCGCGCCATCTCGTACCGCGTGCACAAAGGTTTCACGCACGCTGAAGTGGCCTTGTCGGCCGGCGTGCAGCGCATGGTGCGTTCCGACCTGGGCGCGGCTGGCGTGATGTTTACCATCGATACGGAATCGGGCTTCAAGGACGTGGTTTTCGTCACCTCCAGCTATGGCCTGGGCGAGACCGTGGTGCAGGGCGCCGTCAATCCCGACGAATTCTATGTGCACAAGCCGATGCTGGAAAAAGGCAAGTCGCCCGTGATCCGCCGCAATATCGGCTCGAAGCTGCTGAAGATGGAATTCACGAACGAAGCGAAAGCTGGCCGTTCCGTGAAAACTGTCGACGTGCCCGTCGAAATGCGCAACCGCTATTCGCTGAACGACAGCGAAGTGGTGGAATTGGCCAAATACGCCGTCATCATCGAAAACCACTACGGCCGTCCGATGGACATCGAGTGGGGCAAGGATGGCCGCGACGGCAAGCTGTACATCCTGCAAGCGCGTCCAGAGACCGTCAAGTCGCAGCAAAAGGCGACCGATGTGCAAGAGCGCTTCAAGCTGAAAAGCACGGGCACCGTACTGACGTCGGGCCGCGCCATCGGCCAAAAGATCGGCGCCGGCCCCGTGCGCGTGATTCACGACCCGGCCGACATGGAACGCGTGCAGCCAGGCGACGTGCTTGTTGCCGACATGACAGACCCGAACTGGGAGCCGGTCATGAAGCGCGCTTCGGCCATCGTCACCAACCGCGGCGGTCGTACTTGCCACGCAGCAATTATTGCGCGTGAACTGGGCGTGCCTGCCGTCGTCGGCTGCGGCGACGCGACCGACGTGCTGAAAGATGGCACGTTTGTCACCGTGGTGTGCTCCGAAGGCGACGAAGGCAAGATCTACGATGGCTTGCTGGAAACAGAAGTGTCGGAAGTGTCGCGCGGCGAATTGCCGAAGCTTGACACCAAGATCATGCTCAACGTGGGCAATCCGCAACTGGCGTTCGACTTCCAGTCCGTGCCGAATGCCGGCGTTGGCCTGGCGCGCCTGGAATTCATCATCAATAACAATATTGGTGTGCACCCGCGCGCGATCCTGGAATACCCGAACATCGATGCCGACCTGAAAAAGGCCGTGGAATCGGTGGCGCGCGGCCACGCTTCGCCAAAGGCGTTCTACATCGACAAGCTGGCCGAAGGCATCGCCACCATCGCCGCCGCGTTCTGGCCGAAAAAAGTCATCGTGCGCCTGTCCGACTTCAAGTCGAACGAGTACAAGAAGCTGATCGGCGGTTCGCGCTACGAGCCGGACGAAGAAAACCCGATGCTGGGCTTCCGCGGTGCGGCGCGCTACCTGTCGGCCGACTTCTCCGAAGCGTTCAACATGGAATGCGAAGCGATGAAGCGCGTGCGCAATGACATGGGCCTGACCAACGTGGAAATCATGGTGCCCTTCGTGCGCACCCTGGGCCAGGCCGAGAAAGTCATCGACTTGCTGGCGAAGAATGGCTTGAAGCGCGGCGAGAACGACTTGCGCGTCATCATGATGTGCGAAGTGCCGTCGAACGCCATCCTGGCCGACCAGTTCCTCGACCATTTCGATGGTTTCTCGATCGGTTCGAACGACCTGACCCAGCTGACCCTGGGCCTGGACCGCGATTCCGGCATGGAATTGCTGGCCGCCGACTTCGACGAGCGCGATCCTGCCGTGAAAGCCCTGCTGGCCCTGGCCATCAAGGCTTGCCTGGCACGCGGCAAGTACATCGGCATTTGCGGTCAGGGTCCTTCCGACCATCCGGACTTCGCCGTCTGGCTGATGGAGCAGGGCATCGAATCGATGTCGCTGAATCCTGATTCGGTGATCGACACCTGGCAGAAACTGGCTGCGCTGAAAGCGTAAGCATCTTTCCCGTCCTTTGAAAACCCGCTGCCGTTCACCCGGCAGCGGGTTTTTTTATGCCTGCCACGCGGCGCACGGCAGTATTCGATGGGCTTGCTCCAGATCAGCTAAAATGATTCCACCAATACATTGAAACAGGAGTTCACATGGCAAGCAAGAAACCGAGCAAAGTGGCAAAGATCGATATCGGCATTTCCGAAGCGGACCGCGCGAAGATTGCGGAAGGCCTGTCCGGCCTGCTGGCCGACAGCTACACCTTGTACCTGATGACCCATAATTTTCACTGGAACGTCAAGGGGCCGATGTTCAACACCCTGCACCTGATGTTCATGACGCAATACACGGAGCAGTGGGCCGCGCTGGACCTGATCGCCGAGCGCATCCGCGCTCTCGGCTACCCGGCGCCGGGCACCTACAAGGAATTCGTCAAGCTGGCCTCGATCAAGGAAATCGACGGCGTGCCGCCGGCGCTGGACATGGTCAGCCACCTGGTATCGGCACAGGAAGCAACCGCGCGCACGGCGCGCCGCCTGTTCCCGCTGCTGGAAAAAGCCAATGACCAGCCGACGGCCGACCTGATCACGCAGCGCCTGGATTTGCATGAAAAGACGGCGTGGATGTTGCGCAGCCTGCTCGAGGAATAAAGGCCGGGCCTGCGGCGCTAATTCGCCCCCGCCTATTGACGTCATCAGGAATTGCGTTAGACTGCTTGTATATAGGTGTTTGGCAAGAATAATATCAGGCAGTAATACGCATTAAACCCCGTCGCTTATATAGGCTACGGGGTTTTTTATTTTCGGATTCGCAAAGATGGAGGCATCATGGCTGAATGGGTAGGCTGGTTTGTGGCGGCTGGCGCGGTATTGATCCTGGAGCTGTTTACGGGCACATTTTATTTGCTGATGATCGCCATCGGCATCAGTGCCGGAGGACTGGTGGCGCTGGCGGGCGGCAATGGCGGCTGGCAAGCCCTGACGGCCGCCATTGTCGGCGTCGCTGCCACCCTGTTATTGCGGCGCAGCCGTTTTGGCAAGGCGGCGCGGCGCGATGCGGCGCAGGACCCGAATGTGAATCTCGATATCGGCCAAAGCGTAGCGGTCGCGCATTGGGTCGATGGCGCGGCGCGCGTCATGTACCGCGGCGCCTTGTGGGATGTGGAGCTGATTCCCGGCGGCGATACGCAAGCCGGCCATTACACCATACATGCCGTGCGTGGCAGCCGTTTGATTGTTGGATAACCTGGAGAGTAGATTATGGAAGTAAGCACTGGTAGCGTGTCGCTGATCTTGTTATTGCTGGCATTGGTATTTGTCTTCAAGACGGTCAATGTGGTGCCGCAGCAGCATGCCTGGGTGGTGGAGCGTCTGGGCAAGTTTCACGCGGTATTGGGTCCTGGCCTGAATATTGTCGTGCCTTTTGTCGACCGTATCGCCTACAAGCACGTGCTCAAGGAAATTCCGCTCGACGTGCCGCCGCAGGTGTGCATTACGCGCGACAATACGCAATTGCAGGTCGATGGTATTCTGTATTTCCAGATTACTGATGCCATGCGTGCTTCATATGGCTCGTCGAATTATATTGCCGCCATTACGCAGCTGGCGCAAACGACCTTGCGTTCGGTGATCGGTAAAATGGAACTCGACAAGACATTTGAAGAACGCGACCATATCAATACGGCCATCGTGAATGCCATCGATGAATCGGCGGCGAATTGGGGCGTCAAGGTATTGCGCTATGAAATCAAGGATTTGACGCCGCCCAAGGAAATCCTGCATGCGATGCAGGCACAGATTACGGCCGAACGCGAAAAGCGCGCCCTGATTGCCGCCTCGGAAGGGCGCAAGCAGGAACAGATCAATATCGCCAGCGGTGAGCGCGAAGCGGCCATTGCCCGCTCCGAAGGCGAGAAGCAGGCCTCGATCAACCGTGCCGAAGGCCAGGCCACGGCCATCGTCGCGCTGGCGCAAGCCAGTGCCGAGGCGCTGCGCCAGGTGGGTGCCGCCATTCGCGAACCGGGCGGGGAAGATGCCGTAAACCTGAAAGTAGCCGAGCAGTATGTGGGCGCGTTCGCACAATTGGCGAAAACCAATAACTCGATTATCGTGCCGGCGAATCTGGGCGATATGAGCGGTTTGATCGCCACGGCGATGCAGGTGGTGAAAACGCAGAAGCCAAAAGGCAGCGTGGCGATTCCCTGATTGCCTGGTGAATAGCAAACTCGTAGCAGGTTTGTCTTTAAAACTGCCCGCCATATCGCGGGCAGTTTTCAATTGCGCCATTGAAATATATGCTGACAGACGGGCTGGAGTATCTGCGCTTGAATCCATAACGTTGAAATCTTTTCTTTATGCTATGCTGTGCGCACTTTCGGGCTTATATGCTGTCGTGCGACGCTTATCTTTTTGATTAAGTAGAATCTGCGGCTCATGCATGGCTATGATTGCGCCGATATCCGCGACGGATACTTGGGAGGTGCTTTGGGGTATTTGGGAGTTGATGCATAAGGGGCGATAGTATTGCTCCCATGTATATTTTGAATTGCAATTTATAATTACTATAAATTGCAATGAAACAGAAAGTACTGCAAAATAAATACTGCCGATGGCGCTGTATTGAACGGCAGCCGTACAAAGCGGAGACGCTTGTACAGGCAGTTCATGCGCGATGCCGGTTCCCCATGCTGGAACGATTACACTGTTTGAAAGCCAGGCAAGCAGGTTTTTTGGTAAAAGAATTGTAAAAAACAATCAAATCTGAAGAAAAATCACCTCAGTCGCGTTACAATTGGATAGAATTTAACTGTTCAGTTATATTTTTCAACTCACACAAGGAAATATCATGGATCTGTCCAGCTTATCCCTGTCCGAACTGCGCACCTTGCAGGACGACATCAAGAAGCAAATGAAGAAACGCGAACAGGACGATCTGTCCAAAGCGCGCGAGCAAATCCTGGCAATCGCCCAGAGCGTTGGCGTTTCCGTAAAAGATCTGGTTGGTACGGGTATCCGCGCTAAAACCGGCACGGTCGCAGTACGCTATCGCAATCCGGATGACGCGACGCAGCAATGGACTGGCCGTGGCCGTCAGCCGAAATGGGTCAAAGAGTGGACCGATTCGGGCAAGTCGCGTGATCTGCTGAAGGTTTGATTCTGAAGGTTTAAAAACCGTTCATTCGGATGCTTGTCCTGTGCAGTGATACAGGTGTAGTACAAGGCAGCATGCAAGCATCCGGAACTTTCCTGATTTATCGTCTTTGGCCAGGCAGGCAAAGCTGATTCATTCGCTTATCTCCATGGTGTTTTCACCAATACCAGTTTTTTCCCGCCGTATCTCTTTCCATTCCCTGTTTTTATCCCATTGCGCTGTGCGTTTCCGCTTGCCGCAGGCACCGGCAAAATAAAACCCGGCATATAGCCGGGCTTGATGGTATCGGCGCAGCACGCTGCGCGTAGCGCCGGATCAGCGGCGGTGCGACTTCATCGCCGCCTGGACTTCGCGCGCGCCGTCGCGGTCGCGTTCCGCTGCCCGCTTGTCGTGCTGCTTCTTGCCCTTGGCCAGGCCGATTTCGCATTTCACGCGGCCGCCCTTGTAGTGCAGGTTGAGCGGCACCAGGGTATAGCCGGAGCGTTCCACCTTGCCGATCAGTTTATCCATTTCCGCACGGTGCAGCAGCAGCTTGCGCGTGCGCACGGCTTCCGGATGGATATGGGTGGAGGCGGTCGGCAGGGCGCTGATATGCGCACCGAACAGGAAGAGTTCATCGCCGCGGACGACGACGTAGGCTTCCTTGATTTGTACGCGGGCGTCGCGGATGGCTTTGACTTCCCAGCCTTCCAGCACGATGCCGGCTTCGTAGCGATCCTCGATAAAGTAGTCGTGGAAGGCTTTTCTGTTGTCTGCTATGGTCATGAGATGGTAAATGTGCGCGGGTCGGTTAAACTACTGTCTCGCGCAAGCGCGATAAAATCAAATGTATCCAACATCATAGCAAATGGTTCTTCAATGGCAGTAGTACATAAATCAGTTTTTCTCGGCTATAGCGCCGAACAAATGTTCGCGCTGGTGGCGGCGGTGGAGGATTATCCCAAATTCCTGCCATGGTGCGGTGCGGTCGAGATTCGCGAGCGGGGCGAGAACACGGTTGTCGCCAGCGTGGGCATACATTACCACGGCGTGCGCCAAAGCTTCACCACGTCCAACGAGAACGTGCCGCCGACTTCCATCAAGATGAAGCTGGTGGACGGTCCTTTCAAGACCCTCGACGGCGTGTGGACCTTCAAGGCCCTGCGCGAAGATGCGTGCAAGATCGAACTGGACCTGCACTACGAGTTTTCCAGTCGCGTACTGGAACAGATCATCGGCCCCGTCTTCGGCATGATCGCCAACAGCATGGTCGATTCCTTCTGCAAGCGCGCGGAGACGGTGTATGGCTGAAGCAGGCATCACGGTGCAAGTATGCCACGCGCTGCCCGACAGCACGTTCCTGCGCTCCTTGAACGTGCCTGCTGGCACCACCATCGAGCAGGCGGTGGCGCTGAGCGGACTGCTGCGGGAAATCCCCGCCATCGACCTGGCCGTGAACATGGTCGGTATCTATGGCAAGAAGAAGCCGTTGGATACCGTCCTGCGCGAGCATGATCGGGTGGAAGTCTACCGTCCCTTGCAGGCAGACCCGAAAGAAGCGCGCCGGCGCAGGGCTGGCGGCAAGCCAGCGAAGGGCTGAGCGGGCAGGCCTATCGCCGCGAAGCCGTTGCCTGGTGAGCGCCACTTTTTGCTATTTCCAAATATCTTTTTTATGCTGCAAGGACGGAGGGTGCTTTTTTCTGTATAATCTGCTTTTGCGCCAATAGGAAATGCTATGCGTCTACTTCAAAAAGCACTCACATTCGATGACGTGCTGCTCGTCCCAGCCTACTCCAACGTTCTGCCCGCCGATACGTCCCTCAAAACTCGCCTGACCCGCAATATCACCCTGAATATTCCCTTGCTGTCCGCAGCCATGGATACGGTGACGGAAGCCCGTCTGGCGATCGCGATGGCCCAGGAAGGCGGCATCGGCATCATCCACAAGAATTTGAACCCCAAGGACCAGGCACGTGAAGTGGCCCGCGTAAAGCGTTTCGAAGCAGGTGTGCTGCGTGACCCGATCACGATTCCGCCGGAAATGAAAATCCGCGACGTGATCGCTCTGACGGAACAGTACGGCATCAGCGGTTTCCCTGTTGTCAAGGGCAAGGAAGTCGTCGGCATCATCACCAACCGCGATTTGCGCTTTGAAAAGGAACTCGACGCGGAAGCTTCCGCCAAGATGACCCCGCGCGAAAAGCTGGTGGTCGTCAACGAAGATGCCGATACGGCCGAAGCCAAGCGCCTGATGAACAAGCACCGCCTCGAGCGCGTGCTGGTCGTCAACGACGCGTTTGAGCTGCGCGGCCTGATCACCGTCAAGGATATCCAGAAATCGACCTCCCACCCGTTCGCGTCGAAAGACAGCCAGGGCAAGCTGCTGGTCGGCGCCGCTGTCGGCGTAGGCGCCAAGGATGAAGAACGCATCGACCTGCTGGTCGCTGCCGGTGTCGACGTGCTGGTGGTCGACACGGCCCACGGTCACTCGCAAGGCATCCTCGACCGCGTACGCTGGATCAAGACCAAGTACCCGCAAGTGGAAGTGATTGGCGGCAATATCGCTACCGCCGCTGCCGCCAAGGCGCTGGTGGAATACGGCGCCGATGCGGTCAAGGTCGGCATCGGTCCTGGCTCGATCTGCACCACGCGTATCGTTGCCGGCGTGGGCGTGCCGCAAATCACGGCCATTTCGAATGTTGCCGAAGCTTTGGCCGGTACGGGCGTGCCATGTATCGCCGACGGCGGTATCCGCTTCTCGGGCGATATCTCGAAAGCGCTGGCCGCTGGCGCCTCGACCGTCATGATGGGTTCCATGTTTGCCGGTACGGAAGAAGCACCGGGTGAAGTGATCCTGTACCAGGGCCGCAGCTACAAATCGTACCGCGGCATGGGTTCGCTGGGCGCGATGTCCGATGGTTCGGCTGACCGTTATTTCCAGGACGCCACCATGAAGGCCGACAAGTTCGTGCCTGAAGGTATCGAAGGCCGCGTCGCCTACAAGGGCAGCGTGCTGGCGATCATCTTCCAGCTGGTGGGCGGGGTGCGTCAATCGATGGGTTACTGCGGTTGCGCCACCATCGACGAACTGCGCGAAAAAGCGGAATTCGTGGAAATCACCTCGGCCGGCATGCGCGAGTCGCATGTCCATGATGTGCAGATCACGAAAGAAGCGCCAAATTATCGCTCCGAGTAAGCGGTAACGAAAGTCCAGACCGGCGCCCAGTGCGCCGGTTTTGCAATTGACCCTGAATAAAGCTCCGACCATGCACTCTAAAATCCTCATTCTCGATTTCGGTTCCCAAGTCACCCAGTTGATCGCCCGCCGCGTGCGCGATTCCGGCGTGTTTTCCGAAGTCTTCCCGTATGACGTCAGCGATGAATTCGTGCGCAACTATGGCGCCGCCGGCGTGATCCTGTCGGGCAGCCACAATTCCACGCTGGACGGCGACTCGCCGCGCGCGCCGCAAGCCGTGTTCGAGCTGGGCGTGCCCGTGCTGGGCATCTGCTACGGCATGCAAACCATGGCGGCCCAGCTGGGCGGCAAGGTGGAAAACGGCCTGGTGCGCGAATTCGGCTACGCCGAAGTGCGCGCCCGCAGCCACACCAAGTTGCTCAACGGTATTGCCGACTTCGTCACCGACGAAGGCCACGGCATGCTGAAAGTGTGGATGAGCCATGGCGACAAGGTGCTGGAAATGCCGCCAGGCTTCAAGTTGATGGGCAACACCCCGAGCTGCCCGATCGCGGCCATGGCCGACGAAGAGCGCCAGTTCTACGGCGTGCAATTCCACCCGGAAGTGACGCACACGGTGCAGGGCAAGGCCATGATCGGCCGTTTCGTGCATGAAATCTGCGGCTGCAAGTCGGACTGGAACATGCCCGACTACATCAGCGAAGCGGTGGAAAAAATCCGCGCGCAAGTCGGTAGCGATGACGTCATCCTGGGCCTGTCCGGCGGCGTTGATTCGTCCGTGGCTGCTGCCCTGATCCACCGCGCTATCGGCGACCAGCTGACCTGCGTCTTTGTCGACCACGGCCTGCTGCGCCTGGACGAAGGCAAGATGGTGATGGACATGTTCGCCAAGAACCTGGGCGTGAAAGTCATCCGCGTCGATGCGGAAGACCAGTTCATGGGCCACCTGGCCGGCGTTACCGATCCCGAGCAAAAGCGCAAGATCATCGGCCGCGAATTCGTCGAAGTCTTCCAGGTCGAGTCGGGCAAGCTGGTCAACGCCAAATGGCTGGCGCAAGGCACGATCTACCCGGATGTCATCGAATCGGCCGGTAAAGGTAAAAAAGGCCAGACCATCAAGAGCCACCACAACGTGGGCGGCTTGCCGGACACCATGAAGCTCAAGTTGCTTGAGCCTTTGCGCGAACTGTTCAAGGACGAAGTGCGAAAACTGGGCGTCGCCCTGGGCTTGCCGCATGACATGGTCTACCGCCACCCGTTCCCGGGCCCGGGCCTGGGCGTGCGCATCCTCGGCGAAGTCAAGAAAGACTACGCCGATCTGCTGCGCCGCGCCGACGCCATCTTCATCGAAGAACTGCGCAACACGCCGTACGAATTCGTCGCCGGCCAGGCCGTCGACCCGGACGCGTTGCCAGCGAACTGGTATGAAGCGACGAGCCAGGCTTTCGCCGTCTTCCTGCCCGTCAAATCGGTGGGTGTGATGGGCGATGGCCGTACCTACGAATACGTGGTGGCCTTGCGCGCCGTGCAAACGCAGGACTTCATGACGGCCCACTGGGCGCACCTGCCGCACAGCTTGCTGGGCAAGGTCTCCAACCGCATCATCAATGAAGTGCGCGGCATCAACCGCGTCGTCTACGATATTTCGGGCAAGCCGCCGGCGACCATCGAATGGGAATAATCTCCCGTCCGGCACCGTAAGGTAACGCCGGGTCAATGAAACAGCTAAGCCCCTGATTTTTCAGGGGCTTTTTTTATTTTGTCTGGCAAACGCAGGCATCATATGGCAGCGTCAAGCGGCTTTTTTTTGTTGGTATTTTTCATGGTATCGCAAGCGTGCATTTGCCGGAGGAGTACTCATACCATCATCGGCACAGGTCGCGATAGATGGTATTTTGATGGTATTTTTTTGTCTAAGTGACTGATTATAAAAGATATTTTTCTTTGGTGAAGAGATGTCACGCTGATGGTATCAAATCCCTTTTACTCCCCCCGATTTGCCCTCGATTTCACCTTAAGTGAATAGGTTCTTTTTGTGTAAGTATTTGATTTGGTGGGATATTATGAAGTGACGTTGCTAACGTGATGGTACCGAAAGGGGGGATCATGCTCACTGACACCAAGCTGAAAAATCTTAAAGCTGCCGATAAGGCATATAAGGTGCCTGACCGCGATGGACTTTACGCTCTTGTGCTTAAAAGTGGCACCGTGTCGTTTCGCTATAATTACCGCGTACATGGCCGACAGGAAACGCTGGTACTCGGCCAGTATGGCACATCGGGTTTGAGTCTGCAGGAGGCGAGAGCCCGGCTAAGTGAGGCTAAAAAGGAGTTGTCAGAAGGCAAGTCCCCGTCGCGCCTCAAAGCCCAATCGCGCAATCAGTTGGCCGCTGGAGAACCATTCAGCGTCTGGGCCGAACGTTGGCTAATAAAGTGCAAGATGGCGGAGTCGACGCGGGACATGCGGCGCGCGGTGTACGAACGCGATCTAAAACGCCCATTTGGCAATCTCTTGCTGCATGAAATTACGCACAACGAGTTGCGTTCCGTATGCGACGCCATCCTCGCACGTGGCGCCCCTGCGACGGCCGTGCACGCGCGCGATATCGTTAAGCTGGTCTTCAGGTATGCGGAACAACGCGGACAACAGATAACCGTTCAACTTGATTCGGGTCGACATAGGCATCCCAACGGTAAGCCGCAAGCTCCCAAATGCTCGGGGCGTCACAACCACATTCGAGTAATTCATTTGCCCAATCCACATAGTCATCGGCTTTTATCCAACGATCATCAACTCTCCTAAAAGCTAATTCCGTGAAATCCACTTACGCTCCTTGCAAGGTTTCGGTCTCCGAGGCTAAGAACTGAACGTCTGCTGCTGGCTGCAGATTCAATCGATCAACGCAACACTTTAACTTAAATGCATCGTTGCAGAGTGGAAATGATGCGAAAGAGAACTCGAATCGATTGCGCCGCGCACCGCGAACCCCGGGATTAACGTTGCAAGAGGTTTGGCCACGGAAGCGTGCATGGAGAACTTCACCGAAGCTCAAGCAGCTTTTACTTGAGCGCGGCAGGAGTCTTTGCAGGGCAGGGGCGATAGACAGGGCAGCCCCGATCTCGTCGTTGGATCAGGCAGCTACGAGATCGCACAGCAGGTGCTTCGCAGCACCAAGAGATCAAGGCCCAACGATCTGGCAACGCGATCCGCGCCATGCTAATGCTGTCGTTGGCGGCCCATGCCGCTATTTTCATGGTGTCGATAGCACTCAGCGCAACAGCCAAATCGGAAAACATCGGTGGCCCACCGACGGGCGTTTGGTTATCCAGAAGCTGGATACGCCCGACCTTCAAATGCTCGACCAGTGAGGCCGCCGCGACCTGCCCATCCTGCCCGCGTATTGCGTCAGAGATATCCAGTGTAAGCAGGGGGCATGCGCAGCACGAAAAAATCCGTGCTGTGCTCATCAACGCGACAGAACCATTCTATGCGCTATCCGGAATTCTCCCCGGCTACTCGGCGAGGCGCGAGCCGCCCTTTACATGTAAAGCCGTGTCAATTTTACAGCGCGGCGCAGGCGTCTGCCCAAGGGCTGGAGGGAGGGCGCCTGGCAGCGGCGCCTGGCACGTTCGTTGCTGAAGTGCAGGTACGCACCGGATTTCCCGCGCTGCGTATTACCCTCACAGGAGCTTTTCATGAATCAATCGAACCAACAACATACAGTCGCGGCGGCCAACGCCATTGAAGCCATCAATTTCTGCCATTACTGGGGCATGGCTTCGGCGGCGCTCAACATCCTCCTGCCCAACGTGCCCAGCTCGTACGCGACGCTGAAAACCGCCATTACGGCGCTCATCGCTGCCGGCAACGCTGTGTGCGCGTCGCCCAATGTTACGGCTTCGGCCAAAGCCGCGCCGTGCCCATGTCAAGGCAATACAGGTGATGCAGCCCTGGTGGCCCGTCGCCGCATGGCCGAAGATGTGTTGAACAAGGCGGCGCTGGAGCCAGAATGGAAAGCTCAGCTGCTGAGCGATCCGCGCGCCGCGCTTGCTGCGGCCGGTTTCGACGTCAGCGTGCCGTTGCCCGGCACCGCCCTGGACGGGTGCGACTTCAGCTGCATCCTCTCGACCTAAGAAGTGCCGTGTCCGTGCCGCACCTGCACGCGCAGCTGCGGCACGTCTCTCACCTGTTCTACACCCCTCACCCAGGCACCGCCATGAACCAGAACGCAGTTCGACAAACCGTTTTTCTGTCCACCGGAAAAGACCAGCCTACCTTGCCTGGCGCGGCCTATGATCGCCAGCAAAACAGGCTCTACAGGATTGCGGCCGATTGCCTGGCCGAGAAGGAGCAGACGCCGGACTGGACGGTCGACGCCTGGGCCGGGCCTTCGGGCAGCTGGACCTATGTCAGGAACAAATCGGTTTCCACTCCGTCTCAGGGCTGGAAGCTTCATGTATCGTCCAACGCCGCCTGTGCCGCAGAAGTGTTGGCGGCGACAATGGATGTGTTGCTGGGCGAGCCTGGGCACTTCAAGTTCGCCGCCGACATGGACGTGCTTCGCCGTCTCAACAGGGGTGAACTGGGATTGACGCAAGTCGGCAAGTTCATCACGATATATCCTACCGACGATGCGCAGGCTGTGCGCCTGGCGGCGCAGCTCCACGCGCGCACCGCCGGCCTGAGCGGCCCGGCCATTCCCACCGATCGCCAGCTTTCGCCAGGAAGCCTGGTACATTTCCGTTACGGGGACTTCCTCGGCCGCGAGCAGCAACTGCCAACCGGCGAACGGCGCCCCGTACTGGCTGACCCGGACGGCAAGCTGGTGGCCGACGTGCGGCTGACCCGCTACCAGAAGCCAGACTGGGTGCGCGATCCGTTCGGCGGCGGCGTCGAGCGCACCGAAGTGCCCGCCCCCGGCACCGTCGCCGGCGGCCGTTTCCTCATAGTGGGCGAGCTGGCCGAAATGGCGCGCGGATCGGTGCTGCTCGCTGTCGACATGGCGCTGGGGCGGCGCTGCGTGCTCAAGACGGCCCGCAGGCATTGCCACGCCGATCATCGCGGCAGGGACGCATGGCACTACCTCCAGCGCGAATATGAACTGCTCAACGTGCTGGCGGACGATCCCCGCGTGCCGCAACCCTACCAGTTAGTCGAGGAGGGAACCGACCTCCTCATGCTGATTATGGAAGACATTCCCGGCGAACGGCTCGATGCCTATGTCGCCCAGCGCCTGGCGCAAGGCGCCCCTCTTGCCGACCATGAGGTGATCGACATTGGCATCGCGGCCGCACAGATTGTCGCCGATCTGCACGCCAGGGGAATTTCGCACGCCGACATCAAATCGACCAACCTGATCTTGTCGCCGGGCGGCGAGCTGAAGATCATCGACTTCGGCATCGCCTATTCGATGGGGGAGGATATCGCCGACCGGCCTCCGGGAACACGCGGCTACCGGTCGCGCAGCAAGAATGCCGTCCAGGCAGACACCTACGCGCTGGGCGCGCTGCTGTACTTTCTAGCCACTGGCGCGGAGCCATCGCGTGCGCCGGAGGAATTCCACCTGCTCGGGCGCCCGGTCGCGCTTCTGGCTCCGGGACGCGGGCGGGCGCTTGCCGCCTTGATCGAATCCTCTCTCGCCGATGAAGAGCAGGCGTCGCCCGCCCAACTGCTTGCCAGTCTGCTAGGCGTTTATCCGCCGGCGCCGGATACCAAAGGCCTCTGCGCAGTGCGCGCCCAGGATGGCGCCGAAGCGCCCGCCTCGCCCGGCTTGGTGATGCGCCTGCAGCAGTCGATCGTCAACGCACTGGAGCGGGGCCTGCGGCCGCGCTCTTCCTGGACGGCCGCTGCGGAACTGGCGCGCGACCTTAACGACGGCCGTGCGGGCGCGGTGCTGGCTCTGGCCGAGACGGCATCGGCCACGCACGAGCCGGCGGCGCTCGCCGCGCTGGGGCAGGCGGCGCATTCCCTGGCGTGCGCGGCTGGAACTCTGCCCGGTCTGTATGCCGGCGAGGCGGGCGTCGGGGTGGCCCTGCTGCGCGCCGGGCAGGTGACCGGTGACGCGGCCCTGGTCACGCTGGCTGCGGCCCGCGGCGAATGGGTTGCCGCGCAGCCGCACACCTCGCCCGACATCTACGTCGGCAGCGCCGGCCGGGCTCTTTTTCATCTTCTTCTCTGGAGCGAAACACGCGATCCTGCGGCGCTGCAAGCTGCCGTTGTGGCGGGCCAGGCATTGTTGCGCACGGCGGCGCGATCCGCGCAGGGGTGGTCCTGGACGATTCCGGACGGTTTCGAGCCCATGGCGGGCCAGTGCTACCTGGGATATGCGCACGGCGCCGCGGGTATCGGCGACACGCTGCTCGATCTGTGGACAGCCACGGGCGACGAGGCGTATGCGCAGGCTGCGGGCGAGGTTGTCCGCTTCCTCATCAGCCATGCGCAGCCGCTTGCCAACGGCGGGGCGAACTGGCCCGATACGCCTGCGGGCAGGATGGCCGGCACCTGCTGGTGCCATGGTGCGGCAGGCGTCGCCGTCTTCCTTGCGCATGCGCTGGCGACGGGACGATTCCCCGAAACGCAGGAATGGTTGAATCGCGCCGGCCATGCCGTGGCCACCGGCTCGCGTGTGCTCAATCCAGGCCAGTGCCATGGTCTGGCCGGCAGTATCGAATGCCTGCTGGACCTGCACCTGGCCACGGGCGAACCGCGCTGGCTCGACGAAGCGCGCACCCTGCGCGTCCTGCTCGAGGCATTCGTGGTCGAACGAGACGGCGCTGCGGTGGCCTGTTCGGAGCACCCCGATGATTTCGCCTGTACGTACTTGACCGGCTACGCAGGCGTGGCCGCCTGCCTGTCGCGCTTTTCCGGGGAGCGCATCAGCGCGCGCTTCATCGGCGTGCCGCGCTTTTCCCGGACGGCCGCGTAGTGTGGCGCTGCGCGGCGGTGGGGCCCACTGCCCGGTTCGAAGGCGGTGAAAGAGTGTAGAATTTGCCGCTCCTAGTACGCGCCATCGATGGCCCGATACACGGCAGTCTACCGGGGTGACACGCCAGACCATGAACGACGAATTCCGCACTCTTACCTCGCCCCTGTCCGGCCCGGGAGCCGATAGCCCTTCCCTGCTAGCCCTGACGATCCTCTGGCATCCGGACCCGGCAAGGATAGGTGAGCAATTCGTAACCGGGGCGCAAGGCACGGCGCTGGAACTGAGCCGCTATGGGCCGCTGTTTTGCCGCCCCGGCGGCGACCCGCTGCCACTGGGCCATGGCGGTTTGTCGCGCGAACCGCTGAGAGTAAGGCGCGACGCCCTCGACAATGTCTCGCTCCAACTGCCCGTCACCCGCATGGTCGTGGAACTCAACGGCAAGGTCGTGCAGGGCGATGTCGTCCTTGACGCCGCACAGGTCGGCGCAGGCCAGGTGCTGGCCCTGGGCCGTGCAGTGCTGCTGTGTTTTCACTGGATGGATTCGCTGCCCCGGCATAATCCCGCGCCCGGGGTGTCGGGTGTCGGCAGCGGCGCGCTGGCCATGCGCGACCAGATCCGCATGGTCGCCCCCACGGACATGCCGGTCTTGTTGCTCGGCGAAACCGGGACTGGTAAGGAGATCGCGGCGCGCGCCATCCATGCGTTGAGCAAGCGGGGCCGCGCCAAACTGGTGACAGTGAACATGGCGGCCTTGAACGAGGCCCTGGCCCCGGCCGACCTGTTCGGCGCGGCGCGCGGCGCCTACACCGGGGCGCAGGCCGATCGCAAAGGGTGGTTTGCCGAGGCCGACGGCGCCACTCTGTTTCTCGACGAAATAGGCAATGCGCCCGCCAGCGTGCAGCCGATGCTACTGCGCGTGCTTGAGGGTGGCGACTACCGGCCGCTTGGCGCGGCGCAGGACCAACGTTCCACCGCGCGCCTGATCGCCGCCACTGACCAGCAGCTCGATACGGCCGGCTTCAACCAGGCGCTGCTGCGGCGCCTGGAAGGGTTTTCCGTCGCACTGCCCGCGCTGCGCAGCCGACGCGAGGATATCGGGGTGCTAATTCTAGACCTGCTCGCCGACCAGGCGGCGGCGATGCGCCTTAGCTGCGCGCTGGTGAGCGAACTGGCATGCTATCACTGGCCCGGCAATATTCGGCAGCTGGCGCGGGCCCTGCAGCGCGCCATGCTGATCCTCGACGCCGGCGCCATCCCGCAATTCGCGCAGCTGGTGCGCGAGTCCGCCGCGGCTCCTGGCGGCGCCGCCAGCACCGGAGCGCCGGCGGCGCCTGGTCCCGCGCGGCGTAAGCCTGGCGAGCTGAGCGAGCACGATATCCTCGACGCCATGGAGCGCCACGCCTGGACCATCGCGCATGCCGCCAGGGCGCTGGGGATTTCCCGTCCCACCCTGTACAAACTGCTGGACAAGCATCCCGACATCAAGCGCGCCCAGTACATCCCGGCCGACGAAATCGACCGTGCCCTGGTCGCCAGCGAGGGCGATGTCGGCCGCTGCGCGGCACTGCTCAAGACGCCGGCCGAGCCGCTGCGGCGGCTGCTCGGCGAGCGGGAAGTTCCGTGCTCAGCCGGGCGGGATTGAGCCCACCTGCAGTTCCGGATCGGGCACGTTGGCGCTCACGGTGTAGCCGTCCGGCGCTGGCCAGGTTGCCGTGAAGGCGATTCCGAAGTCCCAGTCGCCCGCCTGGGTGCTCACCGTGAGGGTGGTGGGATTGGTCAGCGGGACCACTGCGCCCTGGACAAACGGCGCGCCTGCCGATCCGGCCATCGGCTGCGCGGTCAGCGTCGCCACCACACTGAAGGTCTGGGGCCGGTCGGAACAGACAAACGAGAAAGTGATCCGCTGGCTTTCGCCGGCGGCGCACACGGGCGCATCGCCGGCGCCGTCATACTTCCAGGCTACGTTTTGCCCGGCAGCGTCGAACGTGACGATGAAGTTGTTTGGATTCACAGCGATCATGTCGTTTCCTTTGGTTGTTACTGTGTGGAAAATTCCCGTGGAAATTAGCGGGCGTCAGTCTGCGGATAGCCGGGGTCGCGCCGCAGCGCGACCAGGTCCGGCTCCGCCTCGATCATCGTGACCGGATGGCCCTGGCGCCTGGCTTCGATAATTGCGGCCAGCGCCATCTGACGGTTACCTAGCAATTCGTAGGCTAGGGCCGCCCGGAAGCGGATGTAGGCGTTAGTGGGGGCCAGCGCGATGGCGCGCGCCACGAGTGCCATCGAGGCCGCTTTGTCGCCGTTGCGTGCGGCGTACAGGCCCATGCGCGACGCCAGAGTCGCATCGTTGGGCGAACGCGCCAGGCGGGGCGCGAGCAGACTGCTGGCCCGGGCATAGGCGCGGCGCGCCTCCGCTTCGCGCCCGGGGATCCACAGCAGCGCGTCGGCCAAGTTGGCCCAGTTCAGGTAGTTGCCCGGCGCGCCGCGGGTTGGCGATACGGCATTTTCAAACGCGGTAACGGCCTCGACGTAATCGCCGCGCAGGAAAAACGCATTGCCCAGGTTGCCGTAGAGCTTGGAGCTCGGGCCGACCTGCAAGCCTTGCTGCAGTACATGCAGTGCCTCATCGGCGCGGTTCTGGCTCAGCAGCACCGCGTTCAGGTTGGCGTATCCGGTGACGGCGTCAGGCTGCAGCCGGATGCTGTGGCGAAAAGCCTGCTCTGCGGCGGGGTAGTCGCCTTGCTCGTAATGGAGGATGCCCAGTTCGTCGGCGAACACCCGCTCTTGGGGGAACCGTCCGGCCGCCAGCGCCAGCGTGCGCAGAGCCTCGGGATAGCGGCGCGCATGCCGCAGGGCTTGCACCTTGCCGTACCAGGCGAAAAAGTTGCCAGGGTCGTTGCGCAGTGCCTGTTCGTACTCCTGGAAGGCCTGGTCATAGCGGCCCTGGGTGTCGAGCACCCAGCCGTTGGCGACGTGGCCCAGCGCGAGGTGCGGATCGAGCCGCAGGGTCTGCTGCGCACAGGCGGCGGCCTTGCCCAGCCAGACTTCATCCTGTCCATCGCCGCCATAACGGATGGCGTACACCAGCGCCATCCCGGCGACGGCTGCCGCGTTGCCGGGCCTGTGCGCCAGCACGCTGGAAAAATGCGCGGCGGCCTTGTCCAGGTTGCCGTGGCGGTCCACCTTCTTCAGGGCGTCCAGGCCGTCGCGCACCTGCTGTGTTTCGGAGAATGGCGCCGCCGCTTGCACCAGAGCGGGAGCGTAGGGCGCCAAGCCAGCCGGCAAGCGCTAGCGCCGCCACCGCCAGCGTGGCCAGGGCACTTTTGCGCCAGGGTCCCCCACGCCGTCGCGGCTGCTGCACTGCGCGCGGCGGCTGGCCTTCCGCGCCCGCCAGCGCGTCAAGGCGCTGCAGGACTCGCGTCATGCTGCCCAGGCGCTGCCCGGGCTGGCGGGCGGTCATGGCCCGGATGAGGGCGACCAGTGCGGCGCCGGCGCTGTCAGGATAGGTCCAAGTGGCCGAGTCGGAGTGCAGGTGGGCTGCGGCGAGCGCCAGGCCGTTGAGGCTTGCGTGGGGGCGTGTGCCGCACACCAGCTCATACAGGATGACCCCGAGTGCGTAGACGTCGCTGGGGGTGGTCGGCGCGGCGCCGTGGAAGCGTTCGGGCGCCATGTACATGATGGTGCCGACGGGTTCGGCGAGCGGAGCCGATCGGGTGGCCAGGCTGTCGATGCGCAGCGCCAGGCCGAAGTCCAGTATGCGCACTTGGCCCGTGGGCTCGACCATCAGGTTGGATGGTTTCAGGTCGCCGTGGACGAGGCCGGAATCGTGCGCATGCTGCATCGCTTCGGCCACCTGCCGCACCCAGTCAAGCGCGGTGGCCGCCGGCACGGCCGCGTTCTCGATGATCTGCCTGACAGTTTGCCCCAGCACCAGTTCCATCACGATCATCTGGGCTGCGCCATCTTCTTCGACGGCGTGCACCTTGACGAAAGCGGTGTGGCGCAGCGAGGCCGCCAGGCGAGCTTCGCGCATCGTGGCATTGTCCAGTCCAGCCCCAGCAGCATCCCGGATGCGCTTGACGGCCACGCTGCGCTGCAGCTTGCGGTCCCAGGCCTCGAAGACTTCACCATAGCCGCCTTCGCCGAGCCGGGCCCGGAACTCGTAATGCCCCACCAGATACGCGGCGGGCAGGGCACTCAGCTGCTCACCTGCGGGTGTAAAAATCGAGGTGGTCATCGCACGCCTTGAGGTGAGGACGAAATCGCGTTTTCAGGAAGGTCAGGCTTGCCCCGGTTGTCGAACCGCTCGGTTGGCCTAAACTCGCATATAACATTATACCAATGTTTCAATGGCTAAAAGTTGGCTGAGGAGGCTCCTTGGCGCACGGCGAGGTATGTAGTGGTCAACCCATCCCGGACACTACGTTAAGTTTTTTTTCGGCGACGGCCGGTGCCAGTCCCTGGTTGAACTGATGTGGCCGTATCCAGTTATACCGGTGCATCAGGTAGTGGCTGATGTCCCGTTGTGCTTCCTGTGCCGTCATGTAACCAGTTGACGGCAGCCATTCAGTTTTGAAGCTGCGGAACAGCCGTTCCATCGGAGAGTTATCCCAACAATTTCCCCGACGGCTCATACTCTGTCGTATCCGATAGCGCCACAAGCGCTGACGGAATTTTCGACTGGCGTACTGGCTACCTTGATCCGAATGAAACAGCAGCCTCTGCGGTCGACCTCGCTGCTCGTAAGCCATTTCCAGCGCTTGCACAACAAGGTCGGCATCGGGTCGTAGCGAGAATGCCCAGCCCACCGCTCGGCGAGCAAATAAATCCAACACCACAGCCAGGTAATACCATCGGCCTTGCGCCCAGACATAGGTGATGTCCCCGCACCAGACCTGATTTGGCGCCTCCACTGTGAATTCACGGCTGAGGTGGTTCGGAATATCGACCCGTTCCACCGTAGCCTGCTTATAGGCATGGCTGCCAGGCTGCTTGCAGACCAGCCCTAGCTCTTCCATCAAACGACTGACTTTGAAGCGGCCAATTGCCGTGCCTTCCTCACGCATCATGCCCATGATGCTGCGGCTTCCGGCCGAACTGCGACTCTCGACGAACAGCTCGTGCACGCGGCCACGCAATGCCATGCGCTCAACATCAATATGCCGGGCGCGCTCCCGATGCGCATACAGGCATGACCGCGCTACGCCGAACACCGCGCAGATCAACTCGATTGATTCGTCACCACAAATCTGGTCGATTACCTCGTACGTTCTATCCCTTCCGACATCAAGAGCGCGGTAGCCTTTTTTAAAATGGACTTCTCCCGCTCGAGACGCTCAATACGTGCTTCGAGTTCCTGTATTCGCTGCTGATCTGGCGTCATTGCCTTGCTCTGCGGCGTGATGCCTTGCCGCTCCAACTGCAGCTGCTGCACCCAGCGGCGCAGCAGCGATTCGCCGATGCCGACCGACCGGCTTGCCTCTATGTGGCTATATCCTTGATCCAGTACCAGCATTGCCGCCTGTTGTTTGAACTCCGGGGAAAACGTACGTCTCTGCTTGCTCATCAAACACCTCTCCATGGCGAGCATTCTCGCCTAAATCAGTGTCCGGGTACATTAAACCACTACAACAGGAAATCTATGAGTTTGAAGGTTTCGCCGTCAAAGTCCTGGGGGAAAAACGTGATCTCACAGAATATCCTGTCTGGTTCATCCCAGTGGAAGTACGCTTGGATATGCTCAGGGTTGCTGCCGCCATTTCAAACAGTGGATAGCGAGCCAGATGCCTGTCGAAGATTGCCTTGCAACTCGGCTTTTGCAATATCATCGCCTTCACCCGTCATCGCCTGAACCAAAGTCCAAGATGATGCTAGAACCCTTAAGACGTCAATGGCTCCAGATGTCGAAATGCATTCGGCGAAGTTGATATCTCTACACGAACCATCACAGTCCAGAAGAGAGGTTTCAACGCGGCGTCGAGTAAGTTAGTCTATGTTCATCAGAATTGTAGTTTGGGCGGGTAGGTCCGCTTTTGGCCAAAGTAGCCATTCATCGCGGATTCGGCGTGACGGTAGGCATCATGCGCTTTACTTATGTGCGACGGCATGATCCACATACCCGTCTGGTCGAATGAGCAAGGCATGCACGCCGACTGGTGTTGCGTGGCGGTTCACGGGAACCGCCTTGACCGTGCCGATCCATCTAGCATCAAGTTGGGGCATGTAGTTGCCGTCTTCGCAATTGGTCATTTGTAATAGCACCCAACGGCCGGTTCGCAAAAAACTGAATAGCGAGGCCAGGCTACCGTTACTGAGTTGCAACTGCCAGTCGGATAGCCGTCGCCCGGTCCAGTCCGGCAAGACGAGCCACCCTTGCGAAACCTCGGCGAGAGGGGCATCGTATCGAATACCGTAGCCGGACAGATCATGTGCGAGCGCTGCATTGAGCGCAGGGATTTTCATCAGATCACTGAACATCTCTCGCAGCTTCAGTCCCGGTGCATCGAACGAATTCATCATCAACGCGCTTTGCGCCAAGGTGTTGTTGTACAGCGCCGCTCCCACGGCGTGTCGCTCGTGATGGTAGCTGTCGAGCAGGGAGTCGGGAGCGTACCCTCGCACAACGCCAGCGAGCTTCCAGCCCAGGTTCATCGCGTCCTGCATGCCCACATTCATGCCCTGTCCGCCGGCGGGAAGATGAATATGTGCGGCATCACCGACCAGCAGGAAGCGATCTTTGCGGTAAGTGGCGGCGAGACGGGTTTCGTTCGAAAAGCGCGACAGCCATTGCGGTGTATGCAGGCCGAAGTCCTGACCTGCCACCCTGCGGGCCGAACTCGATAACTCGTCGAGCGTCACTGGCGTGGCCGCAGGCACACCCATCCGCTCCGCATCGACCACTATCACCCGGTGCATGCCCGTACTCAATGGGACCACCATCAAGCCCCCTGCAGCGTTAGTCATACTAAGAATTGGTGTGGCGGGCGGCGTACTGAGACAAACGTCGCCCAGCATGGCGGTCTTTGTGGCCGGCAGGCCATCGAACGCGATGCCCGCGTTCTGGCGTACCAAGCTGCGCGCACCGTCCGCACCGATCACATAGCTGCAAGAAAGGCCGAAAGGGCTGCCGCTTTGTCGGCCTTTCACAAAAACGCCGGTCGACGTTTCAACGACGCCTTCCACCGTGGCGTTTCGGCGCACCGCGACGCCAAGCTCATTTGCCCATGCCTCCAGTAATTGCTCCGTCACACTCTGTGGGATGAACAGGGTATACGGAAACGTGGTGTCAAGAACAGAGAAATCGAGGCGAGTGTCAAGACCGGCAAAGTGCCCCATGGGAATCTTTTTCCCACGTTCCAAGAAGCGATCAGCCACGCCCCGCTGTGCCAGCATTTCCACCGTCCTGCCGTGCATGGTAAGGGCACGCGATTGTGCTATCGGCTCCGCACGCCGCTCCAACACGGTGACATGCAGGCCAGCGAGCCGCAACTCACACGCCAGGGTCAAGCCAACAGGGCCTGCACCCACCACGATTACATCAGCATTATCAAGTTTCATTCCGCGCTCCAATCTAACGTTGTTAGGTAAAAATTTCATGTTAAACTAACGACGTTAGCCTGTCAAACACGAAACTTATAAGTATGAAAATTCAACGTGAAACCGTGATCGCAGCCGCTTTGGATCTGCTCGACGAGGTAGGTATCGATGGTCTTACAATGCGCCGTCTTGCCCAAAAACTAGATATTAAAGCAGCATCGCTTTATTGGCACTTCACCAACAAACAGGCTTTGATGGATGGCATGGCGGATGCTTTGATGGAAGGGGTCGCCCGCAAGGAATTGGCTGGGCCAGCTTGGTCGCCCAGCTGGTTCGTTGCGGTCAGCGCAACCGCGCACGACATCCGGCGTGCGCTACTCAAGCGACGTGACGGTGCACGCGTCTACGCGGGCACGTATGTCACCACCGACAATGTCTTCCGTGTTGCCGAGGCATTAATCGCCCCTTTATGCGAGGCGGGGGCCTCGACTCGCCTAGCGTCCTGGGGTGCTTTCAGCATCCTCTATTACGTGACTGGTTTCGTAACGGAAGAGCAGCCGCTGGTGCATCTGAAGGCAGAATCCGCGAACATCGAACGGCAACGGGAGCAATTTGCAGCGCTGGCGGCCCATCGCTATCCTCATGCTCTGGCAGCTATGGACGATCTGTTTGATATGGATTTTGATGCACGATTCGAGCTGGGCCTCGATCTTCTCATTACCGGGCTTGACGTCAGGATCAAAGAGGAAAGAAGGGGAAAAACGGAAAAATAGCACGCTAAGCCGATGGCGCATCTTTAAAGGGTTTTCCAACCAAAATGACAGGCTGCTTTCGGCCCAAGCTGTGTAAAAACGCAAAGCGGACATCAAGCTGGGGACACTCGACCTCTCAAAGCAGCCGCTAACGGTGCTCACACGGTGAAGGTCTGCTCTTGGCCTTGGATTCTTCCATCTCGGCCGCGACAAACCGGCAATAAGCAGGAACTGCCTCGTCACGGGTAACGCCAAATTGGATCAAGAGCCAGTCACGTGCCAACCAGTATGGAGGTGCCGCGTCGTCCAAAAAAGTACCGATGACTGCTCCAGTACCAGTCATCGGGTGATGCCACCATGTGCGCCCGGACTGGACCTGCCAGGCAATGCGGTCAGTATCGCCCCGGTAATGGGCCACGCTGATCAACACCATCCGCACCAGCATCGTCTTACTCCTCTTTTTCAAAGATGCGGATCTTCGCGCCGCCCTGGTAGTCCTGCAGCTCCGCTTCGCCATCGATGCGTATGTCGCCCTTCAATATCACTTCCACGCTGATATCGACTTTTTTGATGCGAAACGTTTCAATGTCGGTTGGATGCACATCGATTTCCATGGAAATCGAGGCGCCTGGCGCAATCGTGGTGAATTGCGTTTTCAGCGCCGGATTGGCCAGGCCACGGCGGGCGTAGGTGACGGCGCCGGTATCGGTATCGATGAATTTGACGATCGGGCCCGACTTGCGCAGGTAGTCGAGCGGAAAACCGATATCGCGGCTGCCGTCGTTGCGGATGGTAACCAGCAGGTCGATCGGCTTGCGCTCATAGACGCAGCCAGCGTTGCCCAGGCATTGCAGGGAGATGGAGAGGGGCGCGTGGGTGCTCGTCATGGTGTTTGCTTTCAATGGTAGTGCCATCAGCATGGCATAGATAAGCAGGGTCAGACAATATCGCATCGTATTTTCCTGCCGATTTTTTTGCTCAGTAATTCCTGCGCCTCAATCGCGATATTCCAGCCGTGGCGTTTCAGGATCCGCGCGCCTTCTGCGTACGACATGATCGATTGCGTCAGGTCTTCCGGCGAGGTGCCGTTGACGTGGCAGACGATGGGCTCGTCGAGCGTGCCGTCGGGCTTAAAATAGCGTACCGTTTCTTCGAATTCCGTGTACGAGTATTCGTCGGGCATGCCGACGCAATGCCCGAATTCATGCGCGTACGTGGTCAGTGCCGTTGCCAGCGACACGTTCATCACGTCGCCGGTCACGTTTTCGCGGTCATAGCGCTTGTGGATCTGCAGCGTGTAATGCTGATTTTCGTCGACCCAGAGGACGCGGAAAACCACGGGCAACACTTTTTGTCCGCATTGCGGATCATTGATTTCAAGCCGGAACTTGTTGTTCCAGTTGCCTTCGATGCCGGCCGTCGCGTTTTTCTTCGCCAGCGCCACCACGTTGGCACGCTGCTTGACGCGCAGCGCCGCCGATTCCGTGCCCTTGTCGCTCACTTCCAGCGCCTGTCCTGCAGCGTCCAGTACCGTGATGGCCTTGAAGCGCACTTCCACCACCACCGGACCGTCCGATTTTGACGGCACGTACAGTTTGAACCAGATCCTGTCCTTGTATTTGTGCGGCGTGCCGTCGTGCTGGTAAGGCTGCGCATAGCGGCCATACGAGGGACCGGCGATTTCCTTTTCGTAGTCCTCGATCCAGCAGGCCGGCAGCTTGACCAGCACTTCCTTGCGGCGCTTGTTGTCCACTGGCGTGGTGCTGGAGTCGCCTGCCGGCTTGTATTTCGGTTCCGGCGGGGTGCTGGCCCTGGCTGCCGGCTGCCCTGGCGAACCTGGCACCGGCGCCGGTGCGGAGGAGGGGGCGGATGCCGGTGCCGGTGCCGGTGCCGAACCCTGGCCGCCCGCGGTTTTCAGCAGCTCGATCACCAGCGCCTCGGTGGCGGCGGCCGCAATCACATGCGTCAAGCCCTTTTCGTCGGTCATGCCGCTCTCATAGCTGCCATCTTCGCGCTTGATGCGGTAGGGCTGGCGCGGCATCGCTTCGCCCGTGTCGCGGTCGCGGAGCACAAAGCCTTCATCGAACAGCTTGATGCGCGTGTCCGGCAGCGCCGGCAGCACGCCAGCCGCGCTGGCGCCGCCGTTGAACACGTGCTGGCCACCCTTCACCGTGAAGTTGCCGGGACAGGTAAACGTGATATTGCCGCCTTCAAGCGTGATCGACGATTGCCCGGCCTGCAGCGTGATCTTCTGATTGGCCTTGATGTCGATGCAGTCGTTGACCGAGATCACGGTAATGGCCTTGTCGGCCAGGATTTCCAGTTGCCCCGTATGCGCCTGCAGCGAGACGGGGCCGTTGGCGGCAATCGCCTGGATGCCGCCGGCGTGGGTAAACAGCCCTTGCGCGCTGGCCGACACGGATGAATAGGTGTGGCCCGCCGTCATGTGCAAGTCCGCTTGCGTCGTCCAGTGCAACTGCTGGGCGGCAAACACCACGGTCGAGCCTGGCGTGGCCCAGTTGATGCTGGCAGGCGCTTCCATCAGTACCAGCGGCTGGCCGAACTTTTCCACCGGCTGGTCGGCGGCCAGCTTGCGCTCGCCTGCGCTGGCTTTCAGCGCCTCCTGACCGCCCACGCTCGCTTGGTATTTGCCATCCTGCTGCGGATCGATCTGCTTGATCAAGTCCAGCTGGGCCTGTTTCGCGTCCTGGCTGAACAGGGCGGTTTGTTGCTGTGCGGCCTCGGCCAGCGACTTGTTCAGTTCGGCCGCGCCTTTCAGCTGGGCCAGCGCTTCCGCAGTGTCGAGCTGGGTAGAAGCAACGCCCGCGCCAGTCTGTGCGCGGGCGGTGGTCGAGATGAGCACGCCTTCGCCGCCGCGCAGCACCGTCCAGGCATCGGTGCGCAGTTCGAAACCGCTGCCGCGGTAACTGCCGCGCTGGGCCGTGTTGGGGCCCTGCTGTACCAGGTAGCCGAGGTTCAGCTGCGTGGCCGCGCTGCTCGTCGCCAGGCGGGTACGCAACTGGCCCGGCGTGTCGTCGATCACCCACTGGTTATAGCCGCCGCCATCGAAATTGTGGCTGTGGATGCCGGAAATGACGCCGGCGTGATTGACGTCCGAGCCGACGCCGGCCGCATACGGCGGCGCGTCGCTGCCGGTATAGAGCTGGGCCACTACCAACGGACGGTCCATGTCGCCTTCGATAAAGTCGACCAGCACTTCGGTGCCGATGCGCGGCGTAAATTGCGAACCCCAGTTCGGGCCGGCCAAGGCTTCGGCAACGCGCACCCAGGTGCCTGACGCTTCATTGCCGGGTGCGTTGCCCTGTTGATCCGTGTTGTGCGCCATGCCGCCCGGATTGGCGGCGCCGCCCCGTTGCCAGGCGAACTGGATGCGTACCTGGTGGTCGCGCCCGGTGGTCGCCACGCTGTCGGGCAGGCCGACCACCAGCGCCGTTTGCGGCCCCAGCGCGCTGCTGGCCACGCGCGCGGCGGTGGCGAGCGGCACGATGGCCACGCTGGTCCGCGCGCAAGCGAAGGTATTGCGGTAGGTGCCGGCCTCGAGCTGGCCATCGAGCAGGCTGGCGACGTCGCTCAGGCTGGCCACTGCCGACAGTTTCGACAGTAGCGCCGTCAGCGCGCCGCCGGCCGGCCCCAGGTTGTTGCGTGCTTCGTGCTCGACCCAGAGCACGGTGAACTGGTTGGCGCCATCGGCATAGTGCTCGTGCTGCAGCAGGTTAAAGGCGTGGCCGGCCGCCATGCGCCGCACCGCGCCAGCGCCCGTGAATTGCTTGTTCTCCAGTTCCAGCGCCTGCAGCATGCGCAGGCCGTGCGGATCGGCCGCCGTGCTGTCGGCATAGCGCCGTTCGCCGGAGCCGTCGTACAGGGGCAGGGGTGGCAGCTCGCCCGCCTGCAGGCTCGAACTGTGTTCGGCGGCCGGTGCCGCCAGTTGCTGCGGGTCCCAGCTGCTGATGCCGACCGCGTTGGGCCGCACCTGGCGCCGCGCGCTGAAGCTGTCGATGGCGTCATCGGTATCGCTGGCGCGCACGCCGTGAAAGCGCAGGCCAGCCACGCCCGGCGTCGGCGGCGCGACTGCCTTGCTGTCGAAAATCACGAGCTTGTGTTTTGCCTGCTGCGCGCTCTGTTGTTCGCCTTGTTGCGCCGCGCCATCCTCCTGTTCGTGCTCGAAGCGCCAGCTCAGGCCTTCGAAGGCCAGCACGCGGGTCAGGAAGGCCAGGTCGCTTTCGCGGTATTGGGTCCAGACGGGACGTGGCGCCAGTTCCTGGCTGACATCGAATTCGAAACGGACCTGCGGGTAGTCGCCGAGCAGCTCCGTGATGAGGTCGCGCGCGTTCTTGTCCTGGAAGATATAGCTGTCGCGGCGCAAGCCCAGCAAGGCCAGGGCAGGCTCGAGGCGCAGCCGGTAGCGCGCCACGCCGCCATCGGCGCCGGCAAAGCCGCAGTCGGTGCACAGTCCGTGCCAGGCGCGCCAGCTGCCGTCGGGCTGCAGCAGCTTGAGCGTGATTTCTTCCCCGAGAAAGCTGGCCAGGTCCAGGCCCGCCGCCGTGCTCAAGGCATCGACCTCGAAGCGGAACAGCTCATTGACCGCCTCGCGGCCCGTC
Organism: Janthinobacterium sp. SUN128; assembly: GCF_030587275.1. Taxonomy (NCBI): domain Bacteria; kingdom Pseudomonadati; phylum Pseudomonadota; class Betaproteobacteria; order Burkholderiales; family Oxalobacteraceae; genus Janthinobacterium; species Janthinobacterium sp. SUN128. The sequence continues at coordinate 1,086,717 of NZ_JAPWHY010000001.1, forward strand.
ATCCGCTCGGCCATCAGCGATTCGGGCAGGTTCGATTCCTGCGCCGTGGCAAGCGTGATCAGCCGCGCCTGCTGGGACAGGCCGGTGCCGAACACCCCCAGGGCGGCCTCTGTCGTTGCCGGGCCGCTCATTAAGGCAACGTGATGGTCAGGTTGGCCGTGCGCGGCGCCAGTTTGACGATATCGCTATAGGCGTTCATCTGCTGTTCGGTGTTTTTGGCCAGCATGGTGCGCAGGCCCAGGTAACCGAGTGCACAGATCAGCGCGAATATCGAGCACAGCACCCACAGCGGCACGTCGTTGCGCAACTTGTGCGCAATCTGGTCGGGGCGTTCCGCATGTGGCGCAAAGCCGGCTTTCTTGCCCTTCATCTGGGCGATCTCGTCACCCAGGCGGGCCGTCAGGTAGGCCAGTTTTTCCGAGCCTTCCAGGATGTACCGCCCCTGGAAGCCGAGCAGCAGGCACATGTGAAACACTTCCAGCGCCTGCAGGTGGGCGCTGCCGCGCGCGCGCAGGGCTTCGAGACGGATGAAGAAATTCTCGCCGGCCAGCTGGTCGCCGAACAGCACCAGTTGCAGCGGGCGGCGCGCCCAGTCGTCGCGGATGGCATACGGCGAGCGCAGGATGATTTCGTCGACCGCCGCACAAAATGCATATTTGGCGGCATCGATATCGTCGGCCGAGGCCGCATGTTTTTTCGCCGCGTGCCCGAATTCGTCGAGAAACTGCGTCATCTTTCTGATGAAGTCGGCATTGTCTTGCGGGCCGCTGCCGTTTTTCAGCATGAACAGCGCGTAGAAACCGTCGTACATCAGGTCCGTCAGCGTGTGTTCCGTGCCCGGGCCGGCAGGTACGCTCGATGCGTAAGCGGCGGAGCCGCCGGACATCAGGGAGGGGGCGTTTGCATTCATCGTTTATCTTCAGGAAGTAATGGCGACAAGTTCAAGTTTCAGATCCCGCATGCCGGACGGAACGTAGATCGAAATCGACTGGGCCTGCAGCATGCGGTCGTACATCTGGCCCTTCGCTTCGATGGTGAAGTAGTACGTATCGGGCCGCACGGGCACGGCGGCCGGCACTTGCGGCGTGTGCTGCAGGCGCACGCCGGGCAGGGCCGACAGCACGAATTTTTCCACATCGTCGGGCGCGCCGATCTTGAAGCGCAGCGGCACCACGTCCACCAGTTCCACGCCCGGCAGGTCGGCCGAGACGCCCAGGTAAAACGCGGTCTTGTCGTCGATCTTGCCCGAATCGAGCTTGCCGTGATGGTAAGACGGCTTGATTTCGGTCAATGCAATGGCGAAATATTTTGACGAGATCACCGTGTCGAGCAGTTCGCGGATGATCGCGTGCAGGCGCGCGAACGACGGCCCCGGATCGGTGTGCTGGTAAGCCGGCAGGTCGGCCAGCGCATGGGTTTTCGAGAACGTCATCAGCGCGCCGGCCAGGGCCAGCAGCGCTTCGTACAGGCGCTCCGGGTGCAGCGCCGGATGATGGAAATAATGGCTGAGCGAGGCAAAGGCTGAACTGGCCGTGTGCAGCAGCCAGAACGAGGACATGTCGCCGGAGCGAAATTCGATCACATTCTTGCTCGGCTCGCGGTGGTGGCCGTACAGGGCGTTGACCTTTGCCTGCAGCGCATCGATCAGGCGGCGCAGTTGCAGGAACAGCAGCGGTGCGCTGCGGATCGACAGGCTCGGCGGCACGAACGACGGGTCCGGCTCGAAGCCGCCCGTCGACAGGCGCCGCAGGCGCAGCAACGGAAAATTCACATACGAATCGCGCGGTTCCGATTCGGCCACCAGGCGCAGCGATTTTTGCAGGTACGCCAGTTCGGCCTGCGCCGCATGGGTGTACAGGTCGGGCGTTTCCAGGTTGGTCTGACCGTAGCGGGCTGCGCTGTTGGTTTGGTCGGGCGCGGCAAAGTTGCCGCCGAAATGCTTGAAGGCGGGCAGGGCGGCATAAAACGTGACGGTTTGCTGTGATTGCAGCAGCTTGCTCAGGTCCAGGGCTTCGGGTAACTCATCGGCGCCGGGCGCGTTGTAGATTTCGCCGTCCTGGAACACCAGCGACAGTTCCAGCAGCCGCAGCGTGTTATTGCTCAGCGCATCGCGGTCGATCTGCATGTGGTTGACACCCCAGGCGTAGGGATGCAGCGCCTTGATGCTTTCGTGCAGGCGATGTTCATGGTACCGGTCTTGCTGCTGGAAGTGCTGGGGGCGCAGAAACAGGCCTTCACCCCATAACAATTTGCTTGTAATGCTCATCGATTGCCCTTTTTCCCGAGGAAGTAAAAGCGCGGAGAACGCTGCCGCTCCCGGGCTCTTTTGCAGCGCGATCGGCGCCTTGCAGGTGCATCCGATCATTCAATCTTTGCAATAAGAAATTATGTGCTTTTTTCGCAACTGCAACAACATTAACATTATCTGGAAGAAAGGCGCGTACGGTACGTTTCCCGCATGGTGCCTGCCTTTGCGGCCGATCGGATTGTGAGTTTTCGCGTATTTTCTATTGAACGGAGTCAATATTCAATCCGTGTTAGTCTCGCAAAAATAAGAATTTGGCAACTATAAATTGCAAGTTTTTTAATGACCGCGTCATCTTTTTTTTTGAGGGAAATCAGACCATGTCTCGCCAATTCACACTCCATTTTTTTGCCGCGGTTGCCTGCGCATTGACGCTTAGTGCCTGCAGCACCGCGCCTGCGGTCAAGACGGCGCCGCCGCCACCCTCGCTCGACGAGCTGATGGCAAAGGCGACCCAGGCTGCCAGTTCGGGCAACAACGAAGCGGCCATGGGTTTGTGGAAACAAGCGGCTGTCGAATTCCCAGCCGATAAGAATCCATGGGTCCGCATGGCGCAGACCCGCTATGAGGCGGGCCAGTACGGCGACGCCATCATCAATGCCCAGGAAGTGCTGGTGCGCGACCCCGCCGACAAACTGGCCAACAGCGTTATTGCGATCAGCGGACTGCGCCTGTCGACGCGTGCATTGGCCGACCTGAGCCGCCAGAACAACCTGTCCGGCCCGCTGCGCACCGAATCGCAGGATCTGGCCAAGCTGTTGCGCGAAAGTCTGGGCGAAAGCGTGCTGGTGCCGGCACCGGCCGCGGCGCAGGCGCGCGACAAGCAGCCGGCGCGTCCGCCGCGCAAGGGACAGAGCAAGACTGCTGACAGCAGTGCCAATCCCTTCGATGGTTTGAAGTGAAGCTGAGGCAGTAGCAATCTACCAGGGCATCGCGGATGCCGCCGATTACTCGTGAAGGGATGTGTCATGTCAAAAAAAGAAAGTGTTCAAAAACGCCTGCAAAAGGTCCGGCCGCCACGCGTGCAGATGACGTATGACGTGGAAATCGGCGATGCGATTGAAAACAAGGAACTGCCCTTCGTGATGGGCGTCGTGGGCGACTTCGGCGGCAATTCGGAAGTCGAGCAGAAACGGCTGAAGGACCGCAAGTTCATCGGCATTGACCGCGACAATTTCGACGAGGTGCTCAAGGGCGTCGAGCCGCGCGCGGCGTTTGGCGTCAGCAATGAGCTCAGCGACGAGGGCGGCCAGTTGCGCGTCGACCTTCGCTTCAAGTCGCTCAACGACTTCCGTCCCGAGGCGGTGGTGGAGCAGGTGGCGCCATTGCGCCGCCTGCTCGAGGCGCGCACCAAGCTGGCCGACCTGCGCAACAAGCTGGCCGGTAACGACAAGCTGGAAGATATCCTGAACGACGTGCTCAACAGCACGGAAAAGCTGGCCCAGCTGGAACAACAATCCACCGCCAAGAAAGACTGATCCCATGTCCGCTCAACTGACCCCCGCGTCCGGCGCTGCCGCGACCACCGATATCGGCTTGCTTGACCAGATCGTCGAACAAAGCAAGGTTGCCAAATCCAGCGTCGAGCATGCACGCGCCAAGGACCTGATTTCAGAACTGGTCAGCCAGGTGATGGAGGGCACCGTGGTGGTGTCGGACAACCTGGCGGCCACCATCGATGCGCGCGTTGCCGAGCTGGACAGACTCATTTCGCGCCAGCTCAGCGTCATCATGCATGCGCCCGAATTCCAGAAGCTGGAAAGCAGCTGGACCGGCCTGCATCACCTGGTCGATAACACGCCCACCGGCACCAACCTGAAGATCAAGCTGCTGAACGCCACCAAGCGCGAGCTGGTGCGCGATTTCCAGAGCGCGCTGGAATTCGATCAGTCGACCATGTTCAAGAAAGTGTATGAGGAAGAGTTCGGCACTTTCGGCGGTGCTCCATTCGGCGCGCTGCTGGGCGACTTCGAATTCACGCGCCAGCCCGAAGACATGTATTTCCTCGAACAGATGTCGCATGTGGCCGCTGCCGCCCACGCGCCCTTCATTTCGGCCGCATCGCCCGAGCTGTTCGGCCTCGAGAGCTATTCCGACCTCGGCAAGCCGCGCGACCTGGCCAAGGTGTTCGACACGGTCGAATATGCGAAGTGGAAGTCGTTCCGCGAATCGGAAGATGCGCGCTACGTCGGCCTCACGCTGCCGCGCTACCTGGGGCGGCTGCCGTTCAATCCGGCCGACGGCGCCACCGTCGACGGCTTCAACTTCGTCGAGGATGTCGATGGCACCAACCACCAGAAATACCTGTGGTGCAATGCCGCCTATGCCTTCGGCGCCAAGCTGACGGCGGCTTTCGACGATTACGGCTGGTGCGCGGCGATCCGCGGCGTGGAAGGCGGCGGCCTGGTCGAAGACTTGCCGACCCATACCTTCAAGACCGACGAGGGCGAAGTGGCGCTGAAATGCCCGACCGAGATTGCGATTACCGACCGCCGCGAAAAAGAGCTGAGCGACCTGGGTTTCATTTCGCTGGTGCATTGCAAAAACACGGATTACGCGGCCTTCTTCGGTGCCCAGTCGGCGCAGAAGGCCAAGAAGTACAACACCGATTCCGCCAATGCGAATGCGGTGCTGTCGTCGCAGCTGCAATACATCTTTGCCGTCTCGCGCATCGCCCATTACATGAAGGCGATGATGCGCGACAAGATCGGCAGCTTTGCCGCCGCGTCCAACGTCGAAGATTTCCTCAACCGCTGGCTGATGCAATACGTGCTGCTCGACGATAACGCCAGCCAGGAGCAGAAGGCCCAGTTTCCATTGCGCGAAGCATCGGTGCAGGTGTCGGAAGTGCCTGGCCGTCCGGGCGTCTACCGGGCGATTTCCTTCTTGCGTCCCCATTTCCAGCTCGATGAGCTGTCCGTTTCACTCCGTTTGGTCGCGGAGCTGCCGCAATCGACCAAATCCTGATTTTTTCATAAACAACCGAAAGGAATGACATGGCAATCGACGTTTACTTGCAAATTGATGGTATCAAAGGCGAATCCACCGACACCTCCCACAAAGATTGGATCGAATGCAAGTCGGTCCAGTGGGAAGTACTGCAGCCGAAGTCCGCCACCGCCTCGACCGGCGGCGGGCATACCGCCGAACGTACCGAGCACAAGGATATCGTGGTCGCCAAGCTGGCCGACCTCGCCACGCCCCTGCTGCTGCAAAATTGCTCATCCGGTAAAACGATCCCGAAAGCCAAATTCGAATTCCTGCGTGCTGACGGCCAGGGCGAGCGCATCAAGTACTTCGAGATCGAACTGGAAAACGTGCTGATCAGCAGCGTGGCGCCGTCCGTCGCCGCTGGCGACATCCTCGGCGAAAATGTGTCGATCAAGTATTCCAAGGTCAAGTGGAAATACACGCAGCAAAAAGTCGGTGGCGGCTCAGGCGGCAATACCTCCGGCGGCTGGGACCTGTCGGCCAACAAGACGATTTGATCGGCAACGGCCCTTGCCGGATGAAGCCGTTCCGGCTAGCCGCCGACGGTGACTCCGGCTTGTGCCTGCGTGACTGATGCTCCTGAATCAAAGGGCCGCCGCAGGCCGCCCTTTTGTTCCTTCCCACTGCCAATGACGGGATACCGATGAAGGGTTTTACGCCGGGATTGTTCGACCGCCTGATGGACACGCCTGTCCAGGGCGCTTCCAGCAGCACCGTCTCGCGCTTGTCGCTGGAGGATCTGAAAGACACCGTGGCGCGCGACCTGGAGGCGCTGCTCAACACGCGCACCGTGATACCGGAAGCGCTGCTGAAAAAATTTCCCGAATGCGGCCGCTCGATTGTCACCTACGGCCTCAATGATTTCGCCGGCCTGAGCCTGTCGAGTTCCGATGACCGCGCGTATATCTGCCAGTGCCTGGAAAAGGCCATCGCGCGCCATGAGCCGCGCCTGCGCAGCGTGCGCGCTTCGCTGGAAATCCAGGAAGGCTCGATCAACCGCCTCAATTTCGCCATCACCGCGCTATTGGTGGTGCACTCGGCCCAGGAACCCGTCAACTTCGACGCCATCCTGCAGCCGTCAAGCCTGCATTACACGATCAGCAAGGCGCGCCGTGCGGCGCAAGGAGCCTGAACTTGGAAGAATTATTGCCGTATTACGAACGTGAACTGGGTTTCCTGCGCCGCTATTCGCGCGAGTTTTCCGAGCGCTACCCGAAGATCGCGGGACGGCTGCTGATCGGCGGCGAAGTCTGCGAAGACCCGCATATCGAGCGCATGATCCAGTCCTTCGCGCTGCTCAATTCGCGCATCTCGAAACGCCTCGATGACGATTACCCTGAATTCACCGAGGCGCTGTTCGAGGTACTGTATCCGCATTACCTGCGGCCGTTTCCTTCGTGCTCGATCGCGCGTCTCGACTACAGCGGCGCGGCGGCGCAGCTGACGGCCGCCACCGAGATTGCGCGCGGCACCGAACTGGCCACGCGCCCCGTCAAGGGCGTCGCGTGCACCTTCCGCACCGCGTATCCGGTCACCGTGGCGCCGCTGGCGCTGACGCATGCGGCGTTTGTCGCCATCATCGACGCGCCCGAGCAGGTGCAACTGCCGCCAAACGCCACCTCCAGCGTCAGCATCGTCATCGAAGCGACCGCCGATCAGATCAGTCTGGCGCAACTGGGTGTCAAAAAGCTGCGCGTATTCATCGACGGCGAGCCTTCGTTTTGCGCGGCGCTGCGCGACGCGTTGTTCATGCGCACGCTCAAGGCCTATGTGGAAGCGGACGACAGCGGACGCTGGAGCGCGCTGGCGCAGATCCCCGTCAGCACCGCCGGCTATGCCGAGGACGATGCGCTGATCCCGTTTTCGGCCCGTTCGCATCCGGCCTACCGGCTGCTGACCGAATACTTCTGCTTTCCCGAAAAATTCAATTTTTTCGACATCGATCTGGCCGCGCTGTGTGCGCCGCTGCCGTCCGGCTGCCGGCGCATCACCTTGCACCTGGCCCTGGCCGGGCTGCGCACGGATTCGAATACGGCGCGCATGCTGGGCACCATGTCGACGAATAACCTGCTGCTGGGCTGCACCCCGGTGGTCAACCTGTTCCGCCTGCGCGGCGAGCCGATCCGGCTGACGCATACGGCCGCCAGCTATCCGGTGCTGGCCGATGCGCGCCGCGCCTACGCCTTCGAGGTGCAGGCCATCGAATCGGTCAAGCTGGTGCGCCAGACGCCGCAAGGGGAGTCGATCACTGAATTTCGCCCGTTCTATTCGCTGCGCCACGGCCAGATGCCGGCCAGGGATGGCCATTACTGGGTGATGCGGCGCGATGACACCATCAGCGAGAAAAGCCCCGGTTACGAGACCGAGATTTCCATCGTCGACATCGATTTCGATCCGGCCGCGATTGAAACCGATACCCTCAGCCTGGAGCTGAGCTGCACCAACCGCGACCTGCCGGCGCAACTTACCTATGGCCTGCGCGGCGGCGACCTGTTTCTGGAAGGCGGATCGAGCGTGCGCAGCATCCATTTCCTGCGCAAGCCGACCGAATCGCACCGCTTCGAGCGGGGGCGCGGCGCGCATTGGCGCCTGATATCGCACCTGTCGCTGAACCATCTGTCGCTGTCGGGCAGCGGCCTGGAAGCGTTCCAGGAAATGCTGACCCTGTATGACTTGCCCCGCTCGGCGACCTCGCAACGGCAGATCAGCGGCATTGCTGCAATCGACCACAAGGCGGCGAATGCCTGGCTGCCCGGCAATCCCTTCGCCTGCCTGGTGCGCGGCCTGGAAGTGCGGCTGACGCTCGACGAGGAAGCGTTTGTGGGTAGCGGCATCCATGCGTTTGCCCATATCGTCGAGTGTTTTCTCGGCCTGTATGTGCATGCCAACAGTTTTACCCAACTGGTGGTGCTGTCGAAAAAATCGGGAGAGGAGTTGTTGCGATGCAAACCACGCAGCGGCGATTTGAGCCTAGTGTAATCGAGCGCCTGTTCGCCGAGCCTTACCGCTTCCAGTACTTCCAGGCGGTGCGCATGCTCGAACTCTGGCTGGTTCGCAACGGCATGGCGCGCGAGGGCGCGGTGGCCAACTACCTGCGCTTTCAAAATTCGGTGTCGCTCAATTTTGCGCCCAGCCAGCTTGAAGCGGTGCAGGCGGAACCGCGCGAGCTGGGCGCCCTGGCGGCCGACATGCGCGCGCTGGGCGAGGCCGTGCGGGGCGGCGAACTGAAATACGTCCGCATCACGCCTGCCTTCATGGGCTTTCTCGGCGTGGCCGGCGCGCTGCCGGCCCACTACACCGAACGCATCGCCGCGCATCAGCTGTACGAAAAGGACGAAGGACCACGCGCCTTTCTCGACACCTTTTCCAACCGGGCGCTGGCGCTGTTCTACGAAGCGTGGCGCAAGTACCGCCTGGAACTCAAATACCAGCTCGATGGCAGGGACAAGTTCCTGCCGCTGCTGCTGTCGCTGGCGGGACTGGGCCATGCGTCGCTGCGCCAGCGCCTGTACGACGATGGCGATGGCGTGCTCGACGAGTCGGTGGGGTTTTTTGCGGCGGCCATGCGGCACCGGCCGCCATCGGCGGTGGCGATCGGCCAGGTATTGTCGGCCTATTTCGGCCAGACCATCAAGGTGACCCAGTTTGTCGGCTGCTGGTACGACGTGCCGCCCGACCAGCAAAGCAGCCTGGGTGGCATGAACGCCATGCTGGGTTCGACCGCGCTGGTCGGCGCGCGCGTCTGGCAGCGCGACTTGCGCATGCGGCTGGTGGTCGGACCGCTGGCGCGCATGCATTTCGACGCCTTTCTGCCGGGCGGCGCGGCGGCGCGCGCGCTGGAAAAAATGCTCACCATGTTTACCGGCCTGTGTCTCGAATACGAAGTGCAGCTGGTGTTGCGCGCCGAGGATGTGCATGGCGTCATGCTGGAGCAGCCGCGCAGCGGCGGGCGGCTGGGCTGGGACAGTTTCCTGATCACCTCCGGCGCCGCGCAGGACCGTGGCGACGTGCGCTACGAACTGCATACGCTGGCATGAATCATCTTTTCTTTTTTATCCGTTTCCACACAAGGACCTTTGCCCCATGAGCATCAACCTCAAGACGCTGATCAGCAAGCTCAATGACACCAGCCGCACCGCCGCCACCCGCGCCGCCGGCATCTGCGTCGGCCTCGGACAATACGAGGTCGACCTGGAACACCTGTTCCTGGCCCTGCTGGAACAGCCGGCCAGCGACTTTGCGCTGATCGCCCGCCACAGCGGCATCAGCGTCAGCATGCTCGAAGCGGACTTGCAGGCCGAAGTGGCGCGCCTGCAGACCGGCAATGCGCGCACCCCCGTGTTTTCGCCCAGGCTGCCGAAGCTGTTTGAAAACGCCTGGCTGATCGCGTCGCTCGACGTGCAGGCCGGCCGCCAGGCCAGCATCCGCAGCGCCCATCTGCTGCAGGCGCTGCTGACCGACCCGGAGCTGGCGCAGCTGGCTTACCGCGGCTCGAAACTGTTCAACAAATTCAAGCTCGACGACCTGAAGCACAACCTCGACAAGGTCACGCAAGGCTCGCAGGAAGCGGCAGGCGCCCCGGCTGCCGATGGCGAGGCGGGGGAGGGCGGCGAGGGAGGCGGAGACCCCGTCGGCGAACTCGAAGGGCGCGCGGCCGCGTCGAAAACCCCGGCGCTGGACCAGTTCACCACCAACCTGACGGCGCGCGCGCGCGACGGCAAGGTCGACCCGGTGATCGGGCGCGATGCCGAGATCCGCCAGGCGATCGATATCCTGATGCGCCGCCGCCAGAACAATCCCATCCTGACGGGCGAGGCGGGCGTGGGCAAGACGGCCGTGGTCGAAGGGCTGGCCCTGCGCATCGCGCAGGACGACGTGCCCGATGTATTGAAGGGCGTCGAGATCCATACGCTGGACATGGGCCTGCTGCAGGCTGGCGCCAGCGTCAAGGGCGAGTTCGAGAACCGCCTGAAAAACGTCATCGACGAAGTCAAGAAAAGCCCGCACGCCATCATCCTGTTCATCGATGAAGCGCACACCATGATCGGCGCCGGCGGTACGGCCGGCCAGAACGACGCGGCCAACCTGCTCAAGCCGGCCTTGGCGCGCGGCGAGCTGCGCACGATCGCCGCCACCACCTGGGGCGAGTACAAGAAATATTTTGAAAAGGACGCCGCGCTGGCGCGCCGCTTCCAGGTCGTCAAGATCGAGGAGCCGAGCGAGGAACTGGCCTGCGCCATGTTGCGCGGCATGGCGCCGCTGATGGAAAAGCATTTCAATGTGCGCATCTACGACGAAGCCATCACCGAAGCGGTACGGCTGTCGCACCGCTACATCATGGGCCGGCAGCTGCCCGACAAGGCCATCAGCGTGCTCGATACCGCTTGCGCCAAGGTGGCGCTGGGCCAGAACGCCACGCCGGCCCTGCTGGAAAACCTGGTCAAAAAGCTTGACCGCATCGATGCCGAAGTCGCCACGCTTGAGCGCGAGGAAAAGAGCGGCGGGAACCACCCGGTGCGCCTGAAGGACTTGCGCGCGCAGCGCAGCACGGCTGCCGGCGAGCATGCGGCGCTGGCCGCGCGCTGGGAAAACGAAAAGACCCTGACCGGGAAGGTCAAGGCGGCACGCGAGGACCTGGAAAGCGCTGGTGCGAAACCGGACGCCAGCCAGGCTGGCGACCTGCAGGCCTTGCTCAAGGACTTGCGTGCGCTGCAGGGCGAAACGCCGATGGTGCCGGTGCAGGTCGACGGCCACGTGGTGGCGGAAATCGTCGCCGGCTGGACCGGCATCCCCCTCGGCAAGATGGTCAAGGATGAAATCCGCACGGTGCTCAAGCTGAAGGATATGCTGGAAGAGCGCGTGCTGGGGCAGTCGCATGCGATCGAGGCGGTGGCGCAGCGCGTGCGCACCTCGCGCGCCAACCTGGACGACCCGAACAAGCCGAAGGGCGTGTTCCTGTTCGTCGGCCCGTCCGGCGTGGGCAAGACGGAAACGGCGCTGGCGCTGGCCGACGTGCTGTATGGCGGCGAACGCAAGCTGATCACCATCAACATGAGCGAATACCAGGAAGCGCACAGCGTATCGGGCCTGAAAGGTTCGCCGCCCGGCTATGTCGGCTACGGCGAAGGCGGCGTGCTGACCGAGGCCGTGCGGCGCAACCCGTACAGCGTGGTGCTGCTCGACGAAGTGGAAAAAGCCCACCCGGACGTGCTCGAACTGTTCTTCCAGGTCTTCGACAAGGGCGTGATGGAGGATGCCGAAGGGCGTGAGATCGACTTTAAAAACACCATCATCATCCTTACCTCGAACGTCGGTTCGAGCATCCTGATGCAGGCCTGTCTGAATGTGGCGGCGGCTGACCTGCCGACGCCGGAACAGCTGGAGGAAAAGATCCGTCCGCAACTGGTGAAGACCTTCAAGCCGGCTTTCCTGGGACGCTTGAAAGTGATCCCGTTCTATCCGATCTCGGACGATGTGCTGGTCAATATCATCGGCCTGAAACTGGGCAAGATCGCCCAGCGCATCGCGGCCAATCACAAGGCCGAATTCAGCCACGACGAGGCGCTGGTCGAGGCAGTGCTGGCGCGCTGCACCGAAGTCGATTCGGGTGCGCGCAACGTCGACAATATCCTCAACGGCACCGTGCTGCCCGAGATCGCCGAGTCGGTGCTGGCCAAAATGGCCGAAGGCGCAGCGATCACGAAAATCAAGGTCAGCGCCAGCAAGCAGGGGCAGTTCAAGTACACCATCAAGTAAGCATGCGCACGCGAAGCAACATGGCTGCGCCGGCAGGCGCAGCGTCACTCAAGGGAATGGACATGCATGGCTAATCCGGAGCAGGGAACAGACAATCTGTTTGCAGGGATCGGACAGCACGCCCGGCTGCTCAAGCTGGACACGCCGCTGGGCGCCGATGTCTTGCTGGCGCAGCGCGTCCATGCGGTCGACCGCGTGAGCCAGGGATACGACTATGTCGTCGATCTGCTGTCGCTCGACGATGCGGTGGAACTCAAGCAGCTGATCGCCCAGGAAGTGACCTTATGGGTACTGCAGCCCGACGCCAGCTACAGCCCCATCCACGGTTACGTGCATACGGCCAGGAAGCTGGGCAGCGATGGGCAGCTGTCGGCCTACCAGATCGCTTTTGCCAGCTGCCTGCACTTCCTCAAGTTCCGCAAGGATGCGCGCATCTGGCAGAACAAGGGCGCCGACGACATCATCGCCGACGTGCTGGGCGGCCATCCGCAATGCCAGGGCAAGTTCAGGTTCGACCTGAACCAGGCGGTGCGCCAGCGCTCGTATTGCACGCAATACGAGACGGACTGGCAATTCGTCATGCGCATGCTGGAAAGCGAAGGCTGGTACGGCTATGTCGAACAGGCGGCCGATGGCAGTGGCCATCAGTGGATCATCACCGATTCGGTGCAATCGCTCAAGCCGCTGCAGCCCGGGCAGATTGCCTTTCACCGCGCAGCTGGCACCGAGGAACTGGACAAGATCGTCCAGTGGGGCGGCGCCCGCACGCTGTCGAACAGCCAGCTGGCGACCCGCACCTATGATTACAAGGCGCCCCGCAGCAATCACCAGGACGCCGTGCAGGTCTTGCCCGGGCACGGCAGCATTCCCTCGCAGCTCGAGGTTTACGAATATACGGGCGCCTACAGCAGCGCCGACACCGAGCATGGCGCGGAACAATCGCGCCTCCGGGTGCAGGAGTGGGAATCGCGCATCAAGCGGTTTTTTGGCACTTCGGGCGTGCGCCGGCTGCCGGTGGGCTGCTGGTTTACGCTGCTCGACCATCCGGCCCATGCCGAAGAGGCGGCCGAGGAGCGCCAGTTCGTCGTGCTGGGCGTGGAATGGGCGATCGAAAACAACCTGCCGCTGTCCAGCATGCAACAGGATTTTTCGGGCAGCCTGAAAGGCCGGCTGCAGCAGTTCAAGGAAGAGGCGGGCTTGAACCGCGCCGACCTGGCCCCGCCCGGAACCGGCGATGAGCGCACCGGCCACTGCTTCAACCGCTTCGAAGTGCAGCTCCGCAGCGTGGAATACCGCAGTGCCTTCGTGCACGCCAAGCCGGCCATGCATCCGCAAACGGCCACCGTGGTCGGCCCGGCCGGCGAGGAAATCCATACCGATACCCTGAACCGCGTGAAGGTGCGCTTCCATTGGGACCGCCTCAATCCCGGCGATGAAAAGGCGTCGTGCTGGGTGCGCGTGAGCTATCCGAATGCCGGCGAGGGATATGGCGCCGTGCATGTGCCGCGCGTCGGCCAGGAAGTGATCATCACCTTCCTCGACGGGGACGTGGACCGGCCCATCATTACGGGCCGCATCTACAACGGCGAACAAGCGCCGCAGTGGCATACCGATGGGCGCATGTCGGGCTACAAATCGAAAGAATACAAGGGCGCGGGCTTCAACCAGCTGGTGATGGACGATAACACCGAGCAGAACCGGGTGCAGTTGTACAGCAGCAATACCCATGCACAGCTCAACCTGGGCTATCTGGTGGGGCAGCAGGGCAATCAGCGCGACGGCTTTTTCGGTTCCGGCTTCGCCCTCAATTCGGATGCGTATGGCGCCATTACCACGCAAAAGGGACTGTACATCAGCACCTACGGCCGGCCCGGCGGGCGCGGTTCCCAGCTCGACGTGCGCGAGGCGTACGATCAGCTGACGCAGGCGCACGAGCTGGCGCAAAACCTGTCGGACGTGGCGGAAAAGTCCAGTGCCGAGGCGCTGCCGGGGCAGCAGGCGTTCCAGCAATTCATCGACGCGACCCAGGCGCAATACGACGGCGCCGGCCAGCAGGGCGCCAACCGCTTCGCCGAGCCGGTACTGCTGGCGGCGTCGCCGGCCGGCATCGGCCTCGCCACGCCGAAGAGCACGCACCTGCACAGCGGCGAACAGCTCACGATGTCGACGGGCGAGGATGCCAACCTGGCTGTCGGTAAAAGCCTGATCGCCAGCGTCAAGGAAAAGATCAGCCTGTTTGCATACAACGCGGGCATCAAGCTGTTCGCCGCGAAAGGAAAGGTCGAGATCCAGGCGCACGGCGGCGACATCGACATCATCGCCGAAAAGGTATTGCGCCTGCTGTCAGCCACGGACCGCATTGAAATTTTCGCCAAGAAGGAAATCATCCTCGGTGCCGATGGCTCGGCCATCAGGATCAACGGCGCGGGCATTACCGACATGACGAGTGGCCAGCGCATTAGCCATAACGCCGACTTCTCGATGCCAGGCCCCAAGACGATGCCGTATGCGCTGCCGGTGCTGCCCAAGGAAGTCTGCCTGGAATGCCTGAAAAAGCGTGCAAAACAGCGTACCGCCTTCGTCAACAAAGGGTCGCAGCGATGACTTTTTCATCGCTGGAGTACATAAAGGATAGAACATTGTGAGGAACGACAAACGAGATCGGCTCGAGAAGTCATTGCAGCCACTGTTGTCAGGCCGGCGCAGTATGCTGGGCTTGATCGGCCTGGGTGCGATGATGCCGCTTGCGGCTTTCGGACAAAAAAATAAAACCACGAAAAAGGCGGCCGCAGCGCATGGGGGAGTACGGCACCAGGAAGTTTGCCGTGAATGCCTGCAAAAGCGCGCAAAACAGCGCTCCGCTTTCGTCAACAAAGGACCTCAACGATGAAATTTTTACCTCTGGATCAGGCTTCGTTTGCAGCAAACCTGGCAAGCGCGCTCGACAATCGTGAACTGAGCTGTTATGCCATTGTCGACCAGGCGCAGGACGGCACGCTGCTGGCGCGCTTTGAAAAAGAGCAGATCAGCATGCACAGCAAGTGCCTGCTGCCGGCGGCGCTCGGGTCCGATACGGAAGCGTACGCGCCCCATCTGGTGGCGTTGTCGCCACTGGCTGCCGATACCGAAGCGTGGCCCGACATCGTGCAAGGCGCCGCCAGCCATCCTGCCAGCTTTACGCTGCTTGCAAGTACTGATGATTTCGACACGCTGTGGGAAAGTCTGGCGGCGTTTACCGAAATACTGCTGCCGGACGGCACCGACATGATTTTTGCCTTCTGGGACCCGGCTATCCTGGGCACCCTGACGGGACAGAAAAGCGACCTGACTTTGCACGTGGGGGTGCCGGCGCTGACCGTTTCACAGCGCGAGCGCCTGCTGCAAGGCATAGTAGCATGGTGGTACTGGGACCGCGATGGCCATCCCCAGCAGGTGCTGCCAGGGGAAAACGACCACGGCCTGGCTCCCCACCGGGTGACCTTGCCGCTCAAGCTGGCCCAGGTGCAGGTCGACATGCTGGTGGAAGCGGGCATGCCGGACCAGCTTTTGTCGATGCTGCAGGAAAACCAGCCGCAGCTGCTGATGGATATTCCACCCGCGCAACACTACCGCCTCGTGCAAAAGCACCTGTTAGCCGCGCGCAAACTGAAGCTGTCCGGCATGCGCGACATTCTTAACTACACCTGCGCCGCCCTGATCTACGGCGACAAGCTCCAAACCAACCCGGTCATTGCGTCACTGCTGGCGCAGGTCAAGGCTGGCGATATCAGCTTTGAAGCTGCCATGGACCAGTTTCCATGAGCATCTGGGAACAGGAAGCAACGAAGTCAGGCCGGCGGCTGGCGCTTGGATTGATGGCGTGCGGTTTGCTACTGCCGCTGGCGGCTTGCGGCCAGAGAGTGCAAAAAGAAACAGCATTGAATGTAGAAGTGTTCTCCTACGTTGATCGGGTCATTACCGACATTTCTTTTAACGGCACCGGCCTGGGCGTGATGAACAGGTATGGTGGCACTGGGACCATTACTGATGTTTATATTCCGTTCGGGATTCAGGCATTGAAATGGACTTTGGGCGGGCCAAAAGGAACGCCACGCAATGGCGAGCGTATGACTCCGAAGAATCAACTTGTGATTTCGCTGGAGCAGATACCGCCGGGAACGCGTTATCTCGGCATACATCTTTACCCCGATGATACGGTCGAGCTCACCTTTGCGGATTCCGTACCTGAACGAACAGCTCTAGGAGAGAAAATTCTGGCAGCGAGGAAGAAATAACATGCGTGGCAAGGACGAAAAAAATTCAACCAGTAAAAAATTTGCACTTTCGTCGCCAGACAGGCGCCACACCATCAGGTTGATTGCGCTGGGGCTGTCAATGCCGCTGGTCGCGTGCGGTAGAGCGGTGCCGAAATATATAGTATTGGACGTGGTCATGTATTCGTATGTGGACAGAGTTATTACCGATATTATTTTTAATGACACTGATTTTGGTGTGATGAACAGATATGGTAGTACTGGAACCATTGTCGGTGTCGGTATTCCATTCGGACTCCAGACATTGCAATGGACATTGGGTGGTCCCAAAGGTACACCACGCAATGGCGAGGTTGTTTATATTAATAGCAAATTAGCAATATCTCGACAGCAGATACCCGAAGGAACTCGATATCTTGGTTTACATCTTTATCCGGACGATACCGCTGAAGTTACATTCGATGAATTTCTCCCGCAGAGAACCCAGCGTGGAAAATAATTCTGTTTGAAGAGGGATAAAAATGAATAAGGCCAATGAGGTGATTGAGATTAGATGCATAATGCTGGTGTGAAGCAGTGATGCGGCGAGGGTGCTAAGGTAGGTAATTGATAAACGGGGAGTAAGGAAGCATCATGAAATACTATAAAAGTTGCGGTTTCGAGGGGGATGAAATTTTGCCACTTGCGACACGACGAAGTGTGCTTGGCTTTTTCGGACTATTTTTGTTGATGCCACTGATGGCATGCGGTCAAGGAGGAAAAAAAATGCAGAAAGGTATAGTTCTCAATGTGGAGATGATTTCTTATGTCGATCACGTCATTACTAATATTATTTTTAATGGTGAGGACCTTGGCGTGATGAACAAGTTTGGTGCTACTGGTACTATCGCAGGTGTTCATATTCCGTTCGGAATTCAGACATTACACTGGGAATTGGATGGGCCGAAAGGAACACCACGCATAGGTGAGGTAGTGACCTTGAAGAACCAGTTAGTTATTTTGCCTGAACAGATACCTGCTGGAACGCGTTATCTCGGGTTGCATCTCTATCCAGATGATACCGCCGAGATAATTTTTTCTGAGTCCGTTCCTGATGTTAGTGCCCGCGGTAAAAAAATCCGCGCTGCGAGAAGATAATATGGCTGAAGACTACAAGTTGATTGCGGCGCGTGCATGTAATCGTGATACTCCGTCTTGCAAGCCAAATGCAAAACAGAACTGTGCTGATATTTTGAATATAAGTATATACTTTGACGGCACTGGTAATAATATGGTTGAGGATGAGAAATTTCGCCGCTGGGCTAATCCTGCACGAATGTGGCGATCGGCTCAATTTTTAAGAGATATACATAATTCAAATTATGCAATTTATGTTCCAGGGGTAGGTACAAAATTTAAAGACGAGTCTACCGATTGGATGGATTGGCCAGATAATAAGTTAATGAAAATGCAGGATTCAGAGGCTGCAGGGCGGGGATTAGGTGCCGGTGGAACACGACGAACCGAGTTCGGACAAACTAACATTGACGAGAATTTACGTGCCGCCCTCGTAAAAAATGCCAAGCAACTGAATATTCCGTTAAAGGCTTACCGAAAAAATGGAAAGCCGGAAAATATCAATGGCCTCGCCTCCGCTATCGAGGCGCACGGTTTGATTACTATCATTAATCTATCTATCTTCGGTTTTTCGCGCGGCGCGGCGTTGGCCCGGGCATTCAGCAACGATATGATGAAAGAGTGCGCTACTGGAAAAGATGGCGTGTTGCGTTATAAAGGCGTGCCCATACGTATGAACTTCATGGGATTATTCGATACGGTCGCCTCGTTTGGCTTGCCGTCGCTTACCATTGATACTCCCTTTAACGAAAAAAATCTGGTGGTGCCGCATGCGATCGAACGTTGTGTGCATTATGTGGCAGCCCATGAACTGCGTTTTTCGTTTCCCGTTGATCTGATCAGGAAAAACGGCGTGCTCAGGTCCGGTTGGGCGGAGACCGTCTACCCGGGCGCGCATTCGGATGTGGGAGGGGGATACGAGCCGCTGAAAGAACAGAAAATATCGAATAACTATGCACGTGTTCCCATGCGCGACATGATGCGCGAGGCCGTCAAAAGCGGCGTTCGTCTGGTTGACTATGAAGATTTACCTAAATTTGGAACAAAAATATTTGAAGATCGTTTTGAGCTCAAGCCTGAGGTCGAAGCGTCTTATAAGCAATACATGGCAGCAATCGGTGCGCCCGCCACCGTCGAGCAAGCTGTTAAGGCCCACATGAAAGCCCTGTATTCCACATGGGGCACCATGACCAAGCGAAAAATCAAGACGCCGGACCTGATTGAAGCCGAGAGCGCAGGTGGCAGCAAAAAAGGTCATCCCGGCATTGCGCGTGAAGCTGAGTTGTTGCTGGATGCCGCCAAAGCAAAAGAATTTGCCGTGTCGCATATTCTGCCCACGGTATCGGCAGCAACGCTGCAGGTCATCGGCATGAAGTACAGCATGATCGTACGCCCGGAAAAGTGGCGGCTCGATGCCTGGCAAGCGACGGCATCCGATCCCGTACTCAATTTCATCAAATCCGCAGTGCATGATTCCAAGGCCGGCTTCATGGGCGGCGTGGAACCGTTCAGTTATTTCCGTCCACGCGGCATGACAGAATCGTCGCGCAATGTGCTGGCGCAAGGCTTGGACTGGCTGGACGATACCGTCACTGCCATCAAGAAGGGCGTGATCAAGGTGTATCACCGGGCCGAGGGCGTGGTGGTGGAAACCTGGGAAGGCGGCAAGCGGGTGGCCACGCATACGTACAAGGTGGGTGAAAAATTTGTCGTCGATACCGTGCGTGCTGGCGTCACCTATACGGTGGAGGTGTATCAGAGCGGCAAGCAGGTCGTCATCGCTGCCGTGAAGCGCGGCCAGCAGATGGTCATTACCTCGGTCAACGTCGTCAAGAAAGAAATCACCGATGCCGCGACGGCCGTGCAGAAAAAGGCCGGTGAGGTGGCGGACGCAACCCAGGAGCTGGCGGCGGAGGCCGGGCGCAAGGTGCAAAGCGGCGTCAACCAGGCCAAGGACATGGCCACCGAAGCCGGGCGCAAGGTGCAGAGCGGCGCCAGCCAGGCCCGGGACATGGCCACCGAGGCGGCACGCAAGGTGCAGGGTGGCGCCAGCAAGGCGGCCAAGGCGATCAGCGACGGCGTCGATACGCAGGTAAAAGCGATTGAAGATGGCTGGAGTGCCTTCCGGCGCAATCAGCTGGGATTCTGACATGGCGCTCGCAATCATCCGGTTCGGCGACAAGACGACCCACGGCGGCGTCGTGGCAAGCGCCTCTCCCGTGCATACGATCCGCGGCATCGGCATCGCCAGGGTGGGCGACATGGTCGCGTGTCCATTGCCGGGCCATGGCAGCAATCCGATCATCGAGGGCAGTGCCGTATTCAGTATCGGCGGACGCAAGGTGGCGCTGCATGGGCATAAAAGCGCTTGTGGCTGCGCGCTGATCGCCAGCCTGCCCGTGGCCACGATAGGGTAGGCGGATCATGAGCGCTATTTCCTTGCCGCAAGCACCGCCCGTACACCGTCCGCGCCGCCGGCTGGTGTTCAGGATAATCTTGTGGATACTTGTGCTGGCAATTGTCGGCATTGCCTGGATTGCTCTGCTGGCAAGCGTGGCGCCATCGCGCCTGGATTTGTCAGGTGGGCGCGCGATACTGATGCTCTGCGCACCGCCCGTGCTGCTGGCCTTTCTGGGCTGGACAGGCCTGCAATTTCTGGCAGCCCCGGGACCCGTGCCGTCTTTGCCTGCCAGCACGGCGATCCCGGCGCCGGCGCAGGAGTTGCCGCAGGAACCGCCAGCGCCGCCGATTCCCCTGGTGCGCCTGCATATCGGTGCCTGGAGCGCGCTGACGCCCCATGGCGCCGTGACCGAAACGGCCGAAGGCAGCAAGGCGCGCAAGCAAGTCTTCAAGCCCGACAAGGCCATCCTGCACCCGTCCGGCTACCCGGCCCATGCCGGTATCGTCGATCCCCTCGACCTCGGTGCGATGGGGCATGTCGCCGGCACGCGCCTGCGTGTCCCGCGCGTGATGACCCTGCTCGCCGCCATCCTTGACGACCTGCATGCGCAGCAGGGCAGCCTGGTTCGCCGTATCGATGGCCCGGTGAGCGTGTATTGGCTGGCGCCCGATGCGATATCCGGCGACGCGGCGCAGGGCGCAGTCTTTGCACGGGCATGGCAGCATTCGGCCTGGCGTGACATGCCCTATGTCTTGCAGCCGATGGCGGCCGGCGAAGCCTGTCTTTTCACCGTGCTGTCGGCCCTGCAGCACGGCATTCGCCATCCTGCCGTTTGCGCCATCATCGTCGGCGCCGACAGCTTGCTGGACCCCGAGGAACTCGCGCCCGCCTTGGCGCTGGGACAGGTGTTTGCCGCCAGTGCGCCGCAGGGCTTCATTCCTGCCGAAGGCGCGGGCGGCATCGTGCTGTGGAACCCGGACAGGGCGCCGGAGCAGGGTTGGGCGCATGCCGCAATACTGGGACCGGTCAGCACCGTGCAGGGTGCCGCGACGCACGCCGCCGTGCATAGCGTGATGTCCGCCGCGCTCATGGCGTCGGGCATGGACGCCGCCGATATCGCCCATGTTGTCAGTGATGCCGATCACCGCCCGCAGGCAAGCATGGCCGTGGTGGCCGCCATGTTGCAGCTGCTGCCCGGTCTCGACCCGCTGGAACAGCGGATGAGCCCCATGGAGTCGGCAGGCAGTTTTGGCGCTGCAGCCGATCTG
Organism: Janthinobacterium sp. SUN128; assembly: GCF_030587275.1. NCBI lineage: Bacteria > Pseudomonadati > Pseudomonadota > Betaproteobacteria > Burkholderiales > Oxalobacteraceae > Janthinobacterium > Janthinobacterium sp. SUN128. Next base: position 1,107,807 of record NZ_JAPWHY010000001.1, read on the forward strand.
GTCCATCTTGCGCTGGCGGTAGAACTGGCCAGTGAAAAACCGGTGCTGGCGCTCGGCACCACCGGCGGACAGTGCGCTGGCGTCGTGGTAATGCCCGCCTGAGCGGCAAGGGTGCACATGCAATGGTTTCAATCGCGCTCCTGCGATATACATTCCTCGCTACAATAATTGCCAAATATGCAAAGCGTGGTAAACGACTGACGGGAATCGCATGTCATCCACCTCGACCGACAAGATTGCTGACGGACTGGCCGCTTTCACGAGCGCCACGCGGCTGTACGAGTTGACCTTCGGCGAGGACGCGGACAGCAGCTTGCTGGTCGAAGCCTTTGCCGCCGACGAAGGGCTGCAGGAGGTCGGCGCGCGCGACATCATTGCCTTGTCCACCAGCGCCCATGTTGCGCTGGCGTCCCTGCTGGGCCAGCCGGCCAGCCTGCATATCAGCCTGGCAGACGGCACGCGCACGCAGTTTTCCGGCTACATCAGCGAGGCGGCCATGCTGGGCAGCAATGGCGGCCTGGCGCGCTACCGCCTGCGCATCACGCCTTGGTTGTTTCTGCTGACGCAAGTGCGTAACAGCCGCGTCTGGCAAGATCGGAGCGTGACGGCCATCGTCGACGAGGTATTGCAGGCGTATGCGCCATATGCGCTGTGGCGCTGGAGCGACGAGGTCGCATCTTTCATGCAGGACGCGGGCGAACGCAGCTATTGCTGCCAGTACCGCGAATCGGATTTCGATTTCGTGCGCCGGCTGCTGACGGAAGAAGGGCTGGCCTGGCGCTTCGAGGCGCACACACTGGTCCTGTTCGCCGATAGCAGCCAGCCCTGCGCCACGCCCGAGGACGCCAGCAGCGCACAGGCGGACGGACTGCGCTTTCATGGCGCGCGCGTCGGCGAGCCGGGCGACAGCGTGCAGGCATTGAGTGCGCGGCGCAGCCTGCAGGTGGGCCTGAGCAGCGTGCTCAGCTATGACTACAAGGCGAAAAAGGCCGTGGCCGCCAGCGTGCCGGCCAACATCGCGCTTGGCGGCAAGAACGCGCCGGTGCTGGAAAGCTACGACACACCGGGCCAGTACTGGTACGCCAGCGCCGCCCAGGCGCAGCGCTACGCGCAGTTGCAGATGCAGGCCCATGAAGCGCGCGCCCAGCTGTGGCAGGCGCGCTCGACCGTGCGCACCCTGCGCGCCGGCACGCGTTTTACCCTGACGCAGGGACCGTTACCGCAGGCCGATGGTGCCGCGTCCGAATATGTCGTGCTGCGCGTGGCCAGCATCGGCGTCAACAACCTGCCAGTGCCGGCCCTGGAGGGATTGGCGGAACTGTTCGGCCCGATACCGGAATTGCTGGAAGAAACCGTGGCGGAGTGGGGCGCAGGGTTTCCCGATGTCGCTGCCGCGATCGCCCAGGCGCAAACCAGCGGTTACGCCAACTGCATCGAGATGATCACCGCAAGCACGCCGTGGCGTCCGTTGCAGGATGGCAGCGATGCGCGCCAGCACGCCACGCCGACCGCCCTGGGCAGCCAGAGCGCCATCGTCGTCGGCGCCGATGGCAATGACGTGGCCAGCGGCGCCGATGAAATTTACTGCGACAGGCTGGGCCGGGTGCGCATCCGCTTCCACTGGCAGCAGGAAACGGGCGCGACTTGCTGGGTGCGCGTGGCGCAGCGCGCGGCCGGCGGCGGCATGGGCAGCCAGTTCCTGCCGCGCATCGGCCAGGAAGTGCTGGTGCAATTCCTGGAAAACGATATCGACCGGCCCATCATCGTCGGCGCGCTGTACAACGGCCAGGGCGAGGGCGGCACCGTACCCACGCCGGGCGGTGGTACGCGCGAGCCAGGCGACGCTGGCGTTTTCCAGCCGGCCCACGATCATGCGGTAGCCGGCCAGGGCAATCTGGCGGGCGGCAACAGTCCGCTGTGGCATGGTGCCGCAGGCACCAGCGCGGCGCACCGCAATGGAGCAGCGCAATGGGGCATCCGCAGCAAGGAGTTCGGCAAGGCGGGCGGCATGGCCGGTTACAACCAGCTGCTGTTCGACGACACCGACCAGCAGGGACGCATCCAGCTGAAAAGCAGCCATGCGGCCAGCGAACTGAGCCTGGGGCATCTGATCCACGGTGCCGACAATTACCGTGGCAGCCTGCGCGGCGCCGGCGCCGAGCTGCGCACCGATGCGTATGGCGCGGTGCGCGCCAGGGCGGGCTTGCTGGTGACCAGCTATCTGCTCGGGCACGACGCGTCGCAACGCGATCCGGCCGGTGACAATGCCGGCGGCATCGCGCTATTGAAGCAGGCGGTACTGCTGGGAGACACCTTCAGCGCTGCCGCCAAAACGCACGAAACGGTCGCCTACGCCAGCCATGTGGGCGTCACCGCACCGAATGCCAGCGAACTCGACGAGCAGGCGGCGCCCCTGAAAGCCATGCAGGCCAGCGTGGCGGGCATGCACGAACAATTGCCGCACACCAAGGACGCCATCATCGCGATTGCCGCCAAGGCTGACCTGGGCCTGATCGCCGGGCAAGACCTGCAACTGGCCAATGGCGAGAGCGTCGTCCTGATGAGCGGGCAGGACACGCAATGGAGCAGCGGCGGCCAGTGGCGCCTGCACACGGGCCAGGCCATCGGCATGTTGGGCGGCGCCGTCAAGGCCGGGGAGAGTGATGCCGGGGTGCAACTGATCGCCGCCCAGGGCATCATCGACGCACAGGCGCAAGGCGATACCTTGCGGCTCCAGGCGCGCGACGAGGTCAATGTCATTAGCGCCAACGCGCATATCGACTGGGCGGCGGCGAAAAGCATCCGCCTGTCGACGGCGGGCGGGGCCAACATCACCATCGAGAGCGGGAACATCACCATCCAGTGTCCTGGCAAGATCACCGTGTTTGCAGGCAAGAAGAGTTTTGTCGGCCCCACACGCGCACCGTATGTGATGCCGCCGCTGCCATCGAGCACGTGTAAAAGCTGCATTTTGAGCGCCATGCAACAGGGCGCGGCGGGAGTGCTGCGGTGACGCCCGACAGCGTTTCGGCATTGCACAACTGGGTCCGGGCCAGTCTTGAGCGGCAACGCCTGCCTTATCTGCTGCTCGACAGTGCGCAAGCCGAAGACAGCCACCTGGCGCTGCAGCGCTGGAAAGTGCCTTATGCGTCGCTGTTCGAGGAAACCCACGAAGCGAGCCTGCCCGAGATCGCGCCCCTGCTGATACGGCTGTCCGGCCTTGCGCCGGCCATGCTGGAAAAAGTCTGCGACTGGGCCGAAAAGCTCGGTTATGGTGCGCCTTGCCTGAGCTGGATGGAAAGTCCATGGCCCTTGCCCGAACTGGCGCGGCATTTACGCCAGTTTCACGCCGTCGGCCTGAGCGACGGGCAGCAGATGATGCTGCGCTGGTATGACACGCGCATTCTGCCCGTCTGGCTGGGCTGCCTGGAGCCGCTGCAGCGCGAGCAGTTCGTGGCTGGACTGTTGAGCTTGCAGTACATCAACCGTTTTGGCGACGTTGCCGTCCTGCTGGAGGTCGACACTGCCGGTGCTGCGCAGGACACTGCGCTCATGGACTCGCCGCTCATCCACCTGGACGATGCGCAATACGGCATGCTGGTCGATGCCGGCGACGCCGATACGTTGATCAGCCATTTGCGGCGGGTGATCACGGACGAAACCAACGATACCCCGCCCCGGCTGCTGTACGAATTCGTCGCCCGCTACCAGCAGCGCGCGCTGGCCGCCGGCATCGACGACCTGGACCGCCAGACGCAGTACCTGCTGCTGGCCCTGTACACGTCCGGCGCCGGCATCGAACACCCCGATTTCATCGCCCTCATGCAAGACCCACCCACCTCTATCGAAAGTTTTTATGAAGCCATGCAAGCCTTGTCCGACGACGTATGGGAAGCCGGCCCACCTTTATGGGGCGTACAAGTTGAAGCTTGACCGGCTGCCGGCGCTGTGCCTGAGTTTGGCCTTGGCCTTGGCGTTTGCTTGCGGCAACGTCGCGGCGCAGACAACGGTAAAAGCCGCGCCGCAGGCGTCAAACACGGAGAAGCACGCCAAGCTGAAACCGGCCGCCACCGCCAACCTGGTCAGCCATTTGCGGCGCGTGATCACCGATGAAACCAATGACACGCCGCCTCGCGTGCTGAACGCCTTTGTCGCGAAATACCAGCAGAGGGCGCTCGATGCCGGGATCGATGACCTCGACCGGCAAACGCAGTACGTCTTGCTGGCGCTATATACCTCCGGCAAGGCCATGGAACAGCCCTTGTTTATTGCATTCATGAAAAATCCACCCGCATCGCTCGATGCTTTTTACGACGCGCTGCAAGCCTTGCCGAAAACCGTTTGGGAAGCGGGGCCGCCGTTGTGGGAGGCATATGAGCCCAAGGGATAATATTTTTTGAAATTGATTTCATGTAATTTGAATCACAAGATTTATTTGGCCGGTGAATTTCAGGAGATCACATGATAAAAAAACTATTGCCGAAAAATTTACTCAATGTATTTTTATGTATTTTTATGGCATTTTCAAATATTGCTTGTAGCAAGGAATCAATGAAAACTAGCGTGAGTTTGACGGCATATAACCATACTGAGAGCGGCGTCGGAAGCTATATTGTGACACTGGCAGAAGGAACTTCAGTAGAGGCTGGCTATCTGGCTCCTGGCGAAGGGGGGGGCGGGGAAACTTGCTGTCTTTCAATTCCTTCAGTATGGAAGCCTGGCATGAAAGCGACGATATCTATGCAAATATTAAAAAATGGTAAGCCGATTCGAGTGGAAAAGACTGTCTCTGTACCTCGTTATAATTCGTCCGATGCCGGCAGGTTTGTCGTTCATTTTCTTCATGATGGCAGCTTAAAGGTTTTTGTAACTAAATACTCGTTGGGACATCGAAAATATCCACTTTCTGGCAAGGAGGCGGAACTGGAGCCTGGCGTTCCACTAGAAATAATATGGGAATAGAAATTATAAATAATTCAGGGGTTTTGTAAAAATGTCTATTGTTTATACAGGAAGAAAAGCTCCTCTAGATGGGCGACGCAGGCTCACTCCCAAAGAATCGTCACAGCGTGCCAAGGCGATGGCTTGCGTCAGGTCGCCTCATAAAACAGAATGTCAGGGGCAGATTTATATCGGACTGTTTTATGATGGCAGTGGAAATAATCATGATTGGAAGCAGAAAGATCCGCTAGTCAATCCCAAGAACTTAACACAAAGGCAAAGAAACAAGCACAGCAATGTTGCCCGGCTTTGGGATGCACATCTTGATGAAGAAAAAAATGGATTCTTTCGTGCATATATGCCAGGTGTTGGTACGCCGTTCAAGGAGATTGGCGATACTGTTGATGCATTGACTGATAATGCGGGTGGTGGCTTCGGTTACATGGGTGCCGATCGTATCAATTGGGGTATCACTTCATTGCTCAATGCAGTGCACCGTTATTTGACAGGTGCACCTATGCTCAATCGGGACGAGCAAAGGCTGCTGGTTAATTTGATGAGTTCGCAAATGCTGCTTGGGTTGGAAGGCGTGCAGCGTTGGACAATGCTGACGTCGCTTGAAGAAAAACTGGCGCGTGTCGTCAAAAATCATCAGCGCAAGCTCAAGCAAATCAACGTATCCATCTTCGGTTTTTCTCGTGGCGCGGCCGAAGCGCGCGCCAGCGCGCACTGGCTGCATCAGGTGTTCGAACGGGAAACCGGCGCATTTGAGCTGGCAGGCGTCCCCATACGCATAGGCTTCCTGGGAATTTTTGATACCGTCGCCGCCGTTGGCATCGGTGACGTAACGCCGGTGACCTTCGGGCATATGGCCTGGGGAAATGGAACCCAGAGCATTCATCCCGTAGTTGAAGAGTGCACGCATTTCATCGCTTTGCATGAACAGCGCGCCAGTTTTCCGTTGGAATCGGCAACGGGACGGGGCAATGTTGGTTACCCCGGCATGCATTCTGACGTAGGTGGGGGATATTACCCTGGCGAGCAGGGCCGTTCCATGCCGGGCTGGGGGCCTTCGCCGCATCTGTCGCAGATTCCCTTGATCGACATGCATTTCGCCGCCCTGAAAGCCGGTGTGCCCTTGCGCACCCTGAATGAGATGAAAGAGGCCAGGCACAGTTTGCTATTGCTTTCCTTTGCCACTGACCCAAGACTGATCGCCTCCTATAACAACTGGCTGACCCATAACGGCATCAAGGGCGCGGACGTGAAGACCTTTACCGAGGCGCATACAAAACAATATCTGCGCTGGCGCGGCATGTTGCACGCGCAGGGAAAAACGCAATTGAAGAGCAAGCGTTTTTTCAAGGAGTCGGATAAGCCGGGCCAGAAAGACTTGCTGGAGGCCGACACCGATCTGGGGATATATTTGCGCTCCTGGCGCGAACGAAAGAAGGTCAACGCAACCGTGGCGGGATGGCTCAATGAACGTGCCAAGACGGTCCTGAATCGCGTCAGCCCGGCTGGCATGCTGTTTGTCGAAGACGGCAAAGACCCGTTAAGCGACTGGGAAGAGCGGTTTTTGAAAATCATGACGGAAGGCGCGCAGCCGCCGGCCGGCTGCGTCACGCTGTTTGAAGATTATGTGCACGATTCCCGCGCCGGCTTTCGCATCTTGGGCAAGCACGAACCGGTATGGCTGACCGGCGGCTATGGCCGCTTCCGCAACGTTTTCGTGCAAAGCGATGATTATTCGAACATGTCGAATATCGCCAATGAATCTTTGAAGGCCGTCAAGGCAGCAGGCGACGCGGCCGTGACCTACTTCCAGAAGTTATATGGCTATACGGTCAGCACTTACCGGGCAGCGCGCAGAAAGGTTGCCGCGACCGCGAAGGCGGTGGCCGAGGCCGAAAAACGGCTGGAGCGGCAGGCGGTGGCAACGTACAGGGAAACGAGCCGGATGATCGTCGATGGCGCCACCCACGCCGGTCACGGCGTGCATGATGCCGGGGTGGAGGCGGAAAAGAAATTGGACCGCGCAGTCAAGACCGCGAAAAACGCCATGCAGCAAGCCAGCCAGGAAGCCCGGCTTTATTATCAGGCCGAAAAAAAGGTCATCTTGAAATATGCGAAGGCAGAGGCCGAGTGGAAGGCGCAGCTGGAAAAGCGCTGGCGCGAGGAAGAGCGGGAAAAAGCGAAATAAGACCGAGGCAGGTACAACACCCTCGGCGACGGCAGATGCGCCGCCAAGGGGGAGGGGGCATCCGCTTAGCCATTGCCGGGCGGTTGCACGCCCAGCAGTTCTTCGATATGCGCGAGCGAATGGGGATCCTTGACCACCGTGCGCAGCCAGCTGTGCAAATCCTGGTCGGCCGCATTGGCGGCCTTGTCGGCAAAATAGGAGACGGGGCTGTGCGGTTCGCTGCGACGGAAGAATTGCGCCACGGCGCGCAGTTGCTCGATCGCCTGCGCGCGGGTGGCGATGGCGCCGGGCGGGCCGGCCGGGACCGCAGGCAGGGCCGGCGCCATTGTGCTTTCTGCAATGGCCGTGCCGCCCGCCGCTGCGGCAGGTACGGCAGGCGCCGCGCCGGCACCGACGGGCATCACGCGCAGCATCGCTTCGACGGCTTCGCGCGCCGTGGAGAAGGCCGGGCTGTCGTTGCCCAGCCGGGCGTCGACGACTCTTTCAAGCTTGCGCAGCGCTTCCAGGCAATCTTGCGCGTCTACGGCGAAGCTGGCGCAGAAGGCGGCCGAGTTGTTGCGCCGCGCCGCTTCCATGTCGGACAACTTGACGCCCTCATGCTGTCTGGCGGAATCACCCGGGGCGGCCTGGCGCCGCGCCGTCTCGAAATCGATGGTGGAAAAGGCGCCGCCAGGGCCGCCCGTGACGGGCACCTCGCGCAGCAGCGCGGGGATGCGCGAGAGTATCCAGCTGAGGTTGCCAATGCGCTGCTCCTGGTCGCCATCCTCGGCTTCCGGGAACAGGCCCCGGTCCCAGAATTTTTCGCACAGCCCCGCCAGCACCAGCAAGCCTTCTGCCATGCCGCGCAGGTGGTGGCGCTTGGTGCCCGCTTCCGTCAGCCAGACGGCCAGGCGCAGATCCTTGCTGCTGCCGGCAAGCAGGCCGGCGCAGCTGCGCACGACGAAGTCCCAGTCGGCCTCTTTCAGGTCGGCGACCCATTCGCCCTGGTCGAGCGTGGGGTCGTCGAACTTGCGCGCCAGGGTAATGGCGTCGAGTTCGGGCGAAAACGCCAGGTCCACGCCTGCCGGCTGTTCATTGCTAATTGGAAGTAATAATTGTTCGGCTGAAAACATGTGGTCCCCTGATGGATGATTATTGCGCCATGCGAAATTCAATGCGCCGGTTGCGGGCGCGCCCGTCCGCCGTGTCATTGCTGGCGATCGGCCGGTCGGAGCCCTGGCCCGACGCCGTCAGCAGGTCGCCGTGGATGCCTTTCGATGCCAGGTAGAATTTGACGGCCTCGGCCCGCGCCTGGCTCAGGCTCTGGTTACTGGCGCGCAAGCCCTGGTTATCGGTATGGCCGATGATTTCGACCTTGCGGCCAGCCAGCTTTTGCATGGCTGCCGCCATTTCATCGAGGATGGCGCGGCCCGATGGCGTCAAGGTGGCCTTGCCGCTTTCAAACTCGATGGTGCGGTTGGCCAGGGTGGTGTCGAGCACGCCTTGCTCGCTGGCCGACACGCGCAGGCCATTGTTGACGCTATAGGTGGGATTGAGGCTGGTGGCGATATCGCTGGCGATTTTTTGCCGCTGCGCCTCGTTGGCCACTTCCCCGCGCACGCTGACGACGCTGCCGTCGATTTTCAGCTGGCCGCGGCTGATCTGCTTGAGGTTGGGGGACAGCAGCTTTTGTACATAGGCGTTCCAGTTGGCAGGCAGCACCACCTGACCGACGGCGATCTGGTCGACCACCTTGTCGGCGCCGTACAGTTCGCGCAGGCGCGCCAGCACGGCAGCCTTGCTCGCTTCGTCAGGCACGGTGCCAGCGGCCAGCACCTGGCCTGGTTGCGGCGTGGCGGCCGTGGGTATCGAGATGGGCGCTTGCGCTGAAGCGGACATGGCGGCCAGCGCCATGCCGAGGAAGAGAACGATCTGGGATACGCGCATGGTCAGGTTCCGATAAAGGCGGCGCGCAGGGAATCGTGCGCCGATTTGAGCGAGAGGTTGGCTTGCGCCAGATAGGTCGACACTTTCTTGATCGCGTAGTCGTTGCCGACGTGTTCCTCGACCCACTCCAGGTCGTCGAACGCGATATGGTGTTCCAGTGCCGCCTGCGGGTTCATCAGTACATGCAGGGTCTGCGCCGACGCGCCGGAAAATCCCAGCACCAGCGTCTGCCGGCCGCGCAGCCGCGTGATGAACAGCGCCAGCTCGAAGTCGGCACGCGCCAGGAACGGCGTGATCAGGTGCATCCAGAAAGCCGCCACCATGTTGCGGTACAGCGGGTCGGCCGGCAGCGGCAATTCGAGACTTTTCTCCAGCCGGCTGGAACTGCTGGCCATCACCGGCTGCAGCAGCAGGCCCAGTGCCAGCAGCACCTGCCGCACCGTGCCCGTGAACCCGGTGGGCGCCAGCAGCGCGTCGAGTTCGCCCACGGTCTGCATGTCGAGGAAATCGTTGAGGGTGGCTTCATAGGCGGCGGCACGCAGGTCGAGGTCGATGCTGGCATGGCTGGCCGCGTGCAGCGCGTTGCCCGCATCGGGGCCGCGCATGTCGTTGCTGAGCGCTTCGCAGCGGTTCCACAGGCGCGACAGCACCAGCGGACTGTTGGCGACAAACGCGGCCGGCTGGTCCACTTCCATGGTGCTCATCATCAGGAAGGGAAAACGGCGCGACGACGCATCGCTGCTGGCGGCGATATGGCCGGCGATGGCGCGTCCCCTGCGCGGGCCGATGAAGGCGAAATGCATGGGCGGCAACGCATCGTAGGTCAGCTTCCAGCGTGCGTCGGCGCTGAGCAGGTCCATCGCCTGCGCCAGCCAGTCGTCGAGGATCTTCAGCAGGGCCGGGTTGTCGCTGGCCTTGACGAAGTCGCCGCGGCTGGGCAGCTTGCCGAAATAGCCGATCGGGGTGGCGGTGGTGCGGCTCATGGCGCGACGGCGGCGCTGGCCGCATTGCCGGTGGCGGTGGGGGCGGCGCCAGGCGCATTCACGGCCGGTACGCTCTGGGCCACGACTTCCGGCAGCTTCAGGCCGCGGAAGCCCGCGGCGCCCGAGGCGGTGGCCGGTGCCGCGGGCGGCGCCGGCGTGGCGACGATCTTCAGGTTGGCGGCCACGCTCACGCCGCTGTTTTCCCAGCTCAATTCGAATACGCCGCCATCCTTGCGCTTGCGCTTGGCCGAATCGATCATTTTCTTCAGGCCGAAATGGCCAGGTTCGTTGAGCAACACGACCGTGCGGCCCTCCGGCGTGATGGCGCTGATGCGCGCGCCTGGCGTGCCTTGCGGATTCGGCCAGACCATATGGATCCACGGCTGCGGCTGGCCGCGCCAGCGCAGCGCCTGGCCATCGATCTCGATCGTGTACTCGGTGGCGCCGGTGGCGGCCAGCGCCTGCAGGTCGAAACGGGTTTGCGCTTCGCCGGCGCCGGCCGCCGTGGCCACGCCGTTGGCGCTGAGTGGAGCGATCCAGCCGGGGAAGCTGGCCACCACCGACGGCGCCAGGCCGATGCCCATGTTGGCCCAGGTCTTGGCGCTGAGTGAATCGCCACGGCGCACCACCAGCGGGCCGATGGTGGTATTGAAGAACTTGGCGATGCTGCCTTCCGGTCCGAATACCTGGCCGATGTCGGCATTGCTGGCCTCGCTACCCGAGGAGGGCGCGAACGGATACTTGGGCGCCAAGGTTTTCTGGAACGGTTCGAGCACCTGCGCCAGCCAGACCTTGTTGATTTCCGTTTCGGTCGGCTTGATGATGACGGCGAACGTCTGCATCAGCGGACGCACCAGCAGCGGCCGGATCGCCTGCTTTTGCGCATCGGTCATGCCGGTCAGCATCTGTTCATCCACGTATTTGAGCGCATCGGCCAGTTCCGAGCCGGTGCCGTCCAGCGTCTGCTGCATGAACTGCTTGGCGCCGGGACCCGTATCGCCCTGGTTCTTGATCTGGTTGAAGCGGGCGCGCAGCTTCGATAGCGCTTCCATGTAGCCGCGCATCAGCGATGCATCCTTGTCCTTGGTAACCACCAGGCGGGCCACGCCGGAGAATTCGCGACCCACCGGTCCCATCGGCAAGGCGCCGGCGGCGGGCGCGCCGCTGCCGATGTTGACGTTGATGCCGGAGGGTTTCTGGCGCAGGATGGTTTCCTTGAACCAGCCCATCACGCCGCGCTGGGCGCGCTGCAAGCCTTGTCCCAGCAGTGACGGGTTGTCCCACGAGGTTTCCTTGTACACGGTTTCGATCAGCTTGTTGATCGGCGAGGTTTGCGGATCGCCGAGCCGGTTCATGGCCGCCGCCGCATTGTCGAAGCCGTTCAACTCGCGGATACTGACGCCCTGGATGAATTTCTGCCATTCCTTGGCGTAATCCGTCTTGTACAGTTCGACCAGCGCTTTCTGGATCTGCTCCGGGCTGCCTTCCAGCGTCAGGTCGTCCTTCGACGCCGTTTTCAGCACCCAGTCGGCGCTTTGCAGTTCGCGGTTGGCCGCCTCCTGGAACGCTTGCTGGATGAATTGTTCCCATGCGTCGCGCGTGAAGGTGCCGGGAATGGCGTAGCTGCCCAACACCAGCTCCTTGTCCTGCTCGCCGACGATGCGCGCCACCGTCATCGAGGCGAAGCGCGTGGCGGCGCGTGCCTTGACGTCGGCGTACACGCGTTCGCGCGCCGGCATGCCCCGCACCACGCGGCGCAGGCTGTCGCGCGACTGGTCGACCAGCGCCAGCTTGCTGTCGATCTGCGGCCAGGATGGGTCGTTGATCTGGGTGAGGTAAAACGAAATCATGCGTTCGGCGCTGCGTATCATCTGTTCGCGCGGCATGCTGCCGCGGTTGCTGTCGAGCCAGACTCTCCAGAAGCGGGTCAGCTGGTCATTCAAGTGGCTCGCTTCGGCGCGCGACTTGTCGCTCAGCATCAGATAGGTTTTCAGGGCGTTATAGGCGTCTTCCACATTGGCCGGCGAGGCATCCTTGAACTGCTGCGCGCCGAGGTTGACGGCGGCGGCCGTGGCTGGTGGCGCGGCGGCCGGGGCGCTGGCCAGGGCCGCCGTCGGCGTGGCGGCTACCGGTGCCGCCAGGGTGCCGGCCGGCGCGGGCAGGGTGGCGGCCGCGCTGGCCGACACCGCGCCGGATTGCGGCGTGCTGGCCATCGGCTGCAGGCGGCTGGCGCCGGCATTGACCTCGGCCAGGAAGGCTTCCAGCGATTGCGACACCGGCGCCAGCATCACTTCACGCACGCCCGAAAAATACTCTTCGCGCAGTTTGCGTTCCAGCAGGTCCCCCTGGTACAGGCCCAGGCCCAGCGAGACAGGCCGGCTGTTGCGGTAGGAATCGAGCTGCTCGATCCGGTCCTGCATGATTTCCAGCGCTTCGAAACGCGATTGCAGGTCGAGCCGCTTGTCCTGCACCTTGATCGCCTGGTCCAGGTCGGCCTGCACGTTGGCCACGAGCTGGCGGTTGGCCATGTAAGACCAGCTCCAGCCGGCCAGCGCCAGGCCCACCAGCGCGGTGGCGGCAAAGAAAGTGGCGTAGCGCACGCGGGTCTTGGCCGGACTGGCGTACTGGGCGACCAGCTCCTTGTCGGCGAAGATCACCTTGCGGAACAGATTGAGCAGGAAATAGCCGTGCTGGTCCTGCACCGCGTTCTGCTGCTGCGGCTGCAATTTCAAATCGAAGCGCTGCGCCACGCGTTCCGACGAGGCCGATACCGACATGCCTTCCTGCAGCGCGCTGGTGAAATAGAAGCCGCGCATGACGGGCTTGAACTGGAACGGGTTTTCCTCGAACAGGGTGGCGATGAAGGCGCGCAGCGATCCCTTGATCGCGCTGAACTCGAGCGGGAAGGTAAACACGCCCGGCGGCATGCGTTCCTGCTGCTGCAGCGCCATGCTGGCCAGGCTCAGCTCTTTCAAGCCGTCATACAGTTCGTCGAAACGCTGGTCGAACTGCTCCAGCACATCCTGCCTGGAACTGGTCTGGCTGTAGGGCAGGGTGGCGCCCCATACCCGGTCGCGTTCGCCCCGTTCCGTGTCCTGAAAAAATTCGTTGAAACCGGTAATCAGGTCGGCCTTGGTGAACACCACGTAGACGGGCGCGTGCACTTCCAGTTTTTCCGTCAGCTCCTGCACCCGCTGGCGCAGGTTCTTGGCCAGGTTGATGGCGAATTCGGGCCGGCTGCCGGTCAGTTCGGCAATGCTGACGGCGATGATGATGCCGTTGATCGGCGCGCGCTTGCGGTGTTTTTTCAGCAGCGCCAGGAAGCCGAACCATTCGGCACGGTCTTCGTCGTTGACGGAATAACGGCCAGCCGTGTCGAGCAGGATGCCGTCGGTGGTGAAGAACCAGTCGCAATTGCGGGTGCCGCCGATGCCTTGCACGATCTTGCTGTCGGCAAAAGGAAACTGCAGGCCGGAATTGGCGATCGCCGTGCTCTTGCCGGCCGCCGGATTGCCGATGACCATATACCAGGGCAACTCGTACAGGGCGGCGTCGCCCGACAGCTGGCCCAGTTTGGACGTCTTGATGGTGCCGATCGCTTCGAGCATGCGTTTGCGGATGGCTTCGGTTTCCTCGCGCTGCGTGGGCCCCGCCTTGGGTACCGAGCCGGTCGTCTGCTGTTCCAGCATGCCGCCGAAGCTGGCGGCGTCGCGCTGGCGGCGCCTGCGCTGCAGCCACCATACCGCGCTGGCGACCAGCAGGACCAGCGCCAGCGGCGGCACGATCCATACCAGCGGCCATTCAAAGATGACGGCGCAACTGACCAGCAGCGCGGCCAGCGCCACGAAGCCGATGGCGAACAGGCTGAAACGGGTAGTAATGGAATGCCAGAATCGTTGCATCATAGTATGAGGGGCGAGAGGTTGATAGGCATGGTGGAGGGAGGGGTCATGTCGCGGCGAGGGATTCAGGGGCAAGGGCTTCCGGGCCCACCACCACGGCGGCCCGGTGGAAGGCGTCGAGGTTGCTCAGGCATAGCACCTGGCTGGCATTCTCGGCCGCCTCGTGCCGCGCCAGCACCAGCGCCGCCAGGGTGGCTACATGGCCACTCTGGCCGCAGGCCGCCGCCACGCTGAGTACGTCGTTGCTGAGATCGATATCGGGCAGCAGCGTGCCGGCATTGTTCATCAGTTCGATCATGCGGCTGGAGCGCTGGTCGGCATCGGCGTATAGCCGCGTGATCGCGTCCGGGGCGACAGACGCCGCCGACATCGCCTTGCCGCCCAGCTCGGCCAGCAAGGTGGCATCGCCATGGCCGCGGCCATCCGCCGACTGGCCGCGCACGGCCATGCTGGCATGGTGCAGCAGTACCGGCGTGTCCGCCTGCAGCGCCGCCGCCTGGGCCGCATCGGCCAGCAGCAGGCCGGCCGCGCCTTCGCCGGGAATCTGCCCGCCCGGCTGGCCGGCATTGAACAGCAGGCCGCGCGAGGTCCAGTCATGCACGGTCAGCTCGCCGATATGCGAACCGCAGGCCAGCATGATGGCCAGGCACGGCAGCTCCTGCAAGGCCGCCTGCGCGGCCAGCTGTTCGATCAGCGCCAGCGGCCCGCTGTCGCCGGCCAGGTGCACGCTGAGCTTGTCGGCAGGCCAGCCTTGCTGTTGCGCCTGCCCGTGCAGCCAGGCGGCACCCGTGTCGCGCTGCGGCTTGTTCCAATCGGGCGGCAACAGCAGATGCAGTTGCAGGGTCGGCAACGGCAGCGCGGCGCGCGATCCCGGTTGTGCCGCCTGGTAGTCGTCGAGCTGCCCGTGCATCGCCGCTTCCTGCATCAGTTCGGTCAATACCTCGGCGCCCAGCGCCAGTGCGCGCAAGTGTTCGGCATCGAAATGCGGTGCTGCGCCCGGCGCCGTATCGGCCGGACGGGTCTGCAGCCAGTCGTCCAGCAGGGCTTTCTGGCCATGTTCATCGAGGTCCGCCACGCGGGCGCTCATCACAGGGTAGCCTTGCGCGTCGGTCAGTTCCGGATCGAGTTCGGGTCGCTGCTGCTTGTCCAGCAGCGCGGCCGCCAGTTCCGGCGCCGAGGCGCCGCCCGGCATGCGCAGTGCGGCGGCGGCCAGGTGCAGCGGCGCGCGCTGCGCAGGGTCATTGCCGGGCGCCCCGGCGTCGCCGTCGGCGGCGTCAAACAGCGCCGGCACCGCAGCCGGCGCGGCCAGCCTCGTTACCAGTTTCTTGCCCAGCCACCAGCTGATGAGCAGCGCCAGCGGCAATGCCAGCATGCTGCCGGCCAGGTCGCCCGTCGATGGCATGCGCGTGTTGGTGCGCCAGTACCAGATCGCGCCGCCCCAGCATAAGGCGAACACGGCCAGTATCAGCAGGCTGCGCCGCAGCCACGGGCGCATCAGTGCGCTCCCTTGCAGTGGCGACCGGAGGTCATAGCTGATCCGTGGTGGCTTGCTGGCTGGCGATCAGCACCGCGCCACAACTGGTCTTGTCGCCCTGGCGGGCCACCGGCTTGCCATCGACGATCCAGCTGGCGTCGCCGCTGACGATGGGACAGATGCCATGGCCTGGCCGCGGGCACGACACCTTGTCGCCCACGCGCGCAATGCCGATACCGCCGCTGTCCGTCACCGCCGAGGCCTCCAGCACGCTGCCGCCATGCGATGTCTTGTCGCCCAATCTGATTACGGGACCAGCCATGTGTGTTCCTTCCAGTCATCGTTGTTTTTTCATTACACCAGGCACGCGCAGTTCGGTGTGGCCGAAGTCCATCATTTTCCAGCGGCCGCCCCACGTCATGCCGACCGATTCGGCCACTTCGCCATACAGCTGATAGCCGCGCATGGCCCACGGATCTTTCTCTGATATCACCAGCTTGCCGTCGCGCAAAAAGGCGCAATCGGCGGCCAGGCCATACTGATGCCAGCTCTGGAACGCGGCCGCATTGGTGACATTGCTGCCCATGCCGGCCAGCATGTTTTGCCGTTCCGGACTGCGGTAACCTTCCAGGATGGCCATGTCGTAGCCATGTTTTTCCTTCATGATCTTGAACACCAGCAGCAGCCTTTGCGCGTATTCGGCATTGAGCAGCGTCCAGTTGCGGCTGGCCGATACCAGCATCGGCCGCACTTGCTGCACTTCCTCGGTGGCAAACACCAGCGGCGGCAGATCCACTGGCGGCACCAGCTGTTCCCCTTGCAGCAGGGCCGACACTTGCGTATTCATTTCGCGCGTCGACACCTCGTAGCCGCCCAACACGTTCTTGCTGCCTGCCAGCAAGGCGATCGCCGGTGGCAGGCACATCACCGCCGCACCGCCCAGAAACAGCAGGTAATGGCGGCGCACGAACGCCGCGCTGCCGAGCAAGGTGCTGGCGCCGCCACGGCGCAGCGTGTCCAGTCCGGCGTTCCTGCGCCGGGCCAGCCGCTCGATCCGCGCCCCGATGCCCCGTTCGGCCGTCGCCAGCGCCCGCATCACCAGTTCGCGGCCGGATGGAAACAGCACGAGCCAGCTGATCAGGCATGCGAGTAAAAAATAGAGTGCCACCGCCAGTAGAAACACGCCCACCCCGTTCCAAAAAAGGCGCCAGGCATGGGCAGTTGAATGCCGCTGTGCCAGCGTTTGCGCTAATATTGCCGCTGAGTATATCTTACTAACTTGCTAATTACGGGGGCTTAGTTTCAATTGTGTGCCGGGTGCACACTGTTGATTTCCTAACATGCGTCACGCTTTTTTTTATTGTCGTAAGGTATTGCAAATATTGACAGGAGTTAAGATTTTGCCAAGCAATGACGACAGCCCGCGGCCATCGACACGGCCCAGCTTATTGACGCCCGCGCAACAGGCCGAGGCGGACCGTAGCCGTATCCTCAACCATCTCGAAGGCGGCAAGCGGCCTGCGCCCGTGCCGCTTGGCGGCAGGCGCGCCAGCCGGTGGCCGGTCTGGGGTGGCATGCTGGCCGGTGCCTTGCTGTTGCTGGCCACCGGCGCCTGGCTGGGGCAACGCGAGACGGCGGCGGTGGAGGACCCGGTGTTGCGCAGCACGGCGCCAGCAGCGGAAACACCGGCCACCGCTCCCGTCACCGCCGCGGCCAGCATACGCGAGGAGGAACAGCCGGCGCCGCCGCGGCAGAGCTTGAGCGAAATGCTGGGCGCCGACCTGCCAGCTCCCGTCCCGGCGCCGGTGCCCGGTCCCAGGGATGTGCTGAGCAAGGCACTGGAAAGTCCGCAGAAGAGCGCGCCCAAGCCGGCGCGCGCGCCGCAGAAAAAAACGCCAGCCAAACCGCTCAATCCCGCTGATAAGGCCAAGCCCGCCGCCACGCCGGAACAGGAA
Organism: Janthinobacterium sp. SUN128; assembly: GCF_030587275.1. NCBI lineage: Bacteria > Pseudomonadati > Pseudomonadota > Betaproteobacteria > Burkholderiales > Oxalobacteraceae > Janthinobacterium > Janthinobacterium sp. SUN128. The sequence goes on from NZ_JAPWHY010000001.1 coordinate 1,125,191, forward strand.
AGCGACGTAGCCCTCCTGGCCGCGCTGGTGTCGCATGCCCAGGCTGGCACGCCGCCCAAAAAAGCGCCGTCCAGCCTGCAAGCCCAGTTACAGCAATGCAGCAAGTTGAAACCGGCCGCCGCCGATAGCTGCCGGCAGCGAACTTGCGCCGGCCGTACCGGCAAGCCGCTATGCAAGGCCGCCAGGGCTGCGTCGAAAGGCGCACAATGAGCGCAGCGCAGCTGGACCAGGTGGGCGCCGCGCTGGGAGCGTTCTCCAGCATCACGCGCTTGTACGAAATCAAGCTTGAAGGCGACAGCGCGCAGGATGCGGACCTGCTGCTGGTGGAAGCGTTCGCCTGCGACGAGCAATTGCAGACGCCCGGCGCGCGCGATGTCATCGTGCTGTCGACCAGCGCGCAGCTGGCGCTGGCACCCATGCTGGGCAAGCTGGCCACGCTGCAAGTGAGTTTGTTTGATGGCAGCCGCGCCAGCTTCAGCGGTCATGTCAGCGAGGCGGCCATGCTGGGCAGCATGGGCGGCCTGGCGCGCTACCGGCTGCGCCTGACGCCCTGGTTGTGGCGGCTGGGCCAGGTGCGTAACAGCAGAGTCTGGCAAGACAAGAGCGTGATCGAGATCGTCGAGTCCGTGTTCCAGTCCTACGCGCCGGCGGCGCGGTGGCGCTGGAGCGATGACACGCGTCCGTTCATGGATGGTGTCGCGGCGCGCAGCTATTGCTGCCAGTACCGCGAGTCGGACCTCGATTTCGTCAGCCGCCTGCTGACCGAAGAAGGGCTGGCGTGGCGCTTCGAGGAACAGGAAGGCGGCCATTGCCTGGTGCTGTTTGCCGACAGCAGCAGCGACAGCGCGGTGCCGGAAGACGCGCCCAGCGCGGCCGGCGGCGGCATCCGCTTTCATGGCGCGCGCGCCGGCGAGCAGGGCGACACGCTGCAGGCGTTCAGCACGTCGCGCTCGCTGAACACGGCGCTGGCGACCGTGCTCAGTTATGACTACAAGGCCAAGCAGGCGGTCGCGGCCAGCGTGCCGACCCGGACGGCGGTGGGCGGCCAGCATGCGCCGCTGCTGGAAAGCTACGATACGCCGGGCCAGTATTATTATGCCGACTCAGCCCAGGCCAGCCGCTACGCGCTGTTGCGGATGCAATCGATCGAAGCGCGCAGCGAACGCTGCGTTGCCCGTTCGACGGTGCGCACCTTGCGCGCCGGCACGCGCTTCAGCCTGACGCAGGGACCGCTGCAGGCGGCGGGCGGCGACGCGCCGGCCCCCGCTTATACGGTGCTGCGCGTTTGCAGCGTGGGCGTAAACAACCTGCCGGCGCCGGCCAGGCAAGGTCTGGCCGAACTGTTCGGCCCGATCCCGGAACTGCTGCAGGAAAGCCTGAGCACGCTGAACTTGGGCCCGCGCCACATCGAACGTTTCGAGCAGGTGATCGCCCAGGCGGTGGCCAGCGGCTACGCCAATCATCTGGAAGCGATTCCCGCCGCTACGCCGTGGCGCCCGGTGCTGGGTGAGAACGGATTGCGCCAGCATCCGAAACCGACCGCCTTCGGCAGCCAGAGCGCCATCGTCGTGGGAGCCGATGGCAATGACGCGGCCAGCGGCGCCGATGAAATATATTGCGACAGCCTGGGCCGGGTGCGCATCCGCTTTCACTGGCAGCAGGAGACTGGCGCAACTTGCTGGGTGCGGGTCGCGCAGCGCGCGGCCGGCGGCGGCATGGGCAGCCAGTTCCTGCCGCGCATCGGCCAGGAAGTGCTGGTGCAGTTCCTGGAAAACGATATCGACCGGCCCATCATCGTCGGCGCGCTGTACAACGGCCAGGGCGAGGGTGGCGGTGCGCCCACGCCGGGCGGCGCCGCCGCTGCCCAGGCCGACACAGACAAACTGTTCGCGCCAGCCCACGACCATGGCGTCACGGCCCAGGGCAACTTGGCGGGCGGCAATAGCCCGCTATGGCATGGCGCCGCCGGAGCCAGCGCGGCGCACCGGAACGCCAGCGCGCAATGGGGCATCCGCAGCAAGGAGTTCGGCAAGGCGGGCAGCATGGCCGGCTACAACCAGCTGCTGTTCGACGACACCGACAGCCAGGGCCGGGTGCAGCTGAAAAGCAGCCACGCGGCCAGCGAACTGAGCCTGGGCCATCTGATCCACGCGGCCGACAATTACCGCGGCAGCCTGCGCGGCGCCGGCGCCGAGCTGCGCACGGATGCGTATGGCGCGGTGCGGGCGGGCGCAGGCCTGCTGCTATCCAGTTATGTACTCAACCATGGCGCCGGCGCGCGCGACCCGGCCGGCGACAATGCGCCCGGCATGGCGCTGCTCAAGCAGGCCGCCAAGCTGGGCGAGACCTTCAGCGCGGCGGCCGTCACGCACCAGGGCGTGGCCTATGCGGCGCACCTGGGGGCGACGGCGCCCGGCAGCAGTACGCTCGATGCGAAGGCCGCGCCGTTGCCGGCTTTCCTGACTACTGCCTCGGGCATGCTGAGCCGCGACAGCGTGGCGGCCGCCAAGAACGATGCAGCCGGCAAGCCCGTCGCGCCGGCCGACGACAAGCTGCCGCACAGCAGCGACGCCATCATCGCGGTGGCGGCCAAGGGGGGCCTGGGCGTGGTGGCTGGCCAGGATATGCAATTGTCGAATGGCGAAACGGTAACACTGATGAGCGGGCTCGATACGCAGTTCGCCGGCGGCGGCAAGTGGCGATTGCACACGGGCCAGGCGATCGGTCTGCTGGGCGGCGTGGTCAAGCCGGGCGAGGGCGAGCTGGGCATGCAGCTGGTGGCGGCCAGCCAGCCCATCGAGGTGCAAGCCCAGTCCGACGAGATCAAGGTGCAGGCGCGCGAAGAGGTCAATGTCGTCAGCGCCAACGCGCATATCGACTGGGCGGCGGCAAAAAGCATCCGCCTGTCCACGGCGGGCGGCGCCAACATCACCATCGAGGGCGGCAATATCACGATCCAGTGCCCCGGGAAGATCACGGTGTTTGCAGGCAAGAAAAGTTTTCTGGGGCCGACAGGACTCGGTTATCCATTGCCCCGTCTGCCGCGTTCCGAACTGGCGTTGCGGCCGTTGAAATTCTTGCTACGCCTGGCAGACACGCCGGGGCTGAAAGGCCATGCGCTGGCGCACACGCCGTGGAAGATCACCCATGGCGAGCAGCCCGACGGCATGGATTTCATCGACGACGACAAGCTGGTAGCGCAGGGCAAGACCGATGCATCGGGGAATATCAAGCTCAGCGATGCGGAGGAAGAAAAGCTTGCCGCCGTCTATGCGAGCAATCCGGACCATACGTGGATCGTGTATCCGGGCCACAGCGTGCGGCTGAACGTGGAAACCGAATCGCCCGACTGGACCGACAAGGAAAAGCTGTTCCATGCGATGCAGGCGGCGGATTTCAGCGCCGGGCGCTATGCCACCATCTTCGAGGCGGCCGCCGCGCCGCAGGCGCGCTATGCGAAAGAAGCGCTGGCCTCGCTTACCCTGAAAAACATCCTGCCGAAGGTGAAAGTCTGATGCTGACGTTTTCCTTCCATGCAAGCCAACCGGCGACACACTGCGACATGCGTCATGACAAATAAAAATATCTCCCAGCTGACGGGCAAGGACGGTACGCCGAGCGCGCCGGCCACGTCGGCGCCTGGCTGTTTCGTGCACGATGGCGAAGAATTGCCGAATTTCCCCGAGCAAAAGTGGGGCAGCATCTTTTCGGAACAGCAAAAGGGCAACCAGGTTGAATTCTATGTCACCGGCGAAGAGTATTTCACGGCAGTGGCGAAAGCGATCGAAGGCGCCAAGAAGTCGATTTTCATCACCGGTTGGCAAGTCAATTTCGATGTCGAACTGACGGCGGGCAAGACCTTGTTCGAATGCCTGGAAACGGCGATAAGCAATCCCCACCGTCCGAAAGTGTATGTGATGCCGTGGCTTTCGCCCAAGGTCGGGGTCGATACGGGCGACTTCGAAACCGTGCTGGCGATCTTCCAGCTCAATGCAGGCGTCGGCGGCCCCGCCAAGGCGTTCGCCTTGCCGGCGATCGCCCAGAGCGACATGGAAGGCATGCTGGGCATCGGCTTTTCCCATCACCAGAAACTCGTGGTGATCGACAATGAGCGCGCGTTTGTCGGCGGCATCGACCTTGCCTATGGCCGCCGCGACAACGGCAAGTTCGCCCTCAGCCACGGCACGCGCAAGGGCAACGAGGTGTACAACACCTGCATCCCGGCCATCGAGCCGATGAACCATGAAGCGCAAACGGCCTACCTGACGCGCGCCGAGCTGCTGGCCGGCTGCATCGGCGGAAAAGTCGGTGGCGCGGCCACGTTTGCCACCTCGGCCACGATCAGGCCGATCGCCGTCGTGCTCGACGTGGTGCAGGACGCCAAGGATGGCATCGCGCGGATATCGAAGAATATGTCCGCCAAATGGGATGCGATCGACCTGATGCCCGACTTTATCGGCAAGCTGCAAGACATACCGATCGATGTGGCGCAGGATATATCGCGCTGGGCTTACGGCCAGCTCGACAAGGGCTTGCGCGACAAGGTCGATGCCGTGCGCACCACGGGCAGCGCGCATGTGATCGACGGCGGCACGGCGCTGATGTCGTGGCTGAACGCCGGCTCGCTGAACAAGCTGCCGCCCGAATTGCGCAGCGGCACGGTCAAGCTGATCGAGACCTTCGTGATTGGCGTCCTCACTTATCTGTCGACCTTGGCCGACGCGCGTCCCACGCGCTATGAAAACCTGAAAAAATTGCGCAAGATCATGCCGACCGGGGCCAAGACCTTCGCCGCCACGCAGCCGCGCATGCCATGGCACGATGTGCATGCGGCCATCGTCGGGCCGTCGGTCAGCGATTTGAGCCGCAATTTCATCGAGCGCTGGAACGGCATTGCCCAGCGATATGAAAAATCGTATCAGGCCAGCATGCCGCCTTCGCTGATCAAGATGTTCCAGGCGCTGGGCATGTCCGGCACACCCAGGCTGGTCTTGCAGCGCATTGCCGCCGCGCCGCCGCCCAAAACGCCTGCGAAGCCGCCGGGAGATGCTTGGGTGCAAGTGTTGCGCAGCGCGCCGATGAGGTTGCTCAATGACGAGCTGGCCGCCCATGCGCGCGGCAGCAAACCCGCGGCCAGGCCGGAATGGCCGCAGAACAATTGCCTGAAGGCGATGTTGACGGCAATCAATGGGGCGCAGAAGTTCATCTACATCGAAGGCCAGTTTTTCCAGTCGGAATATGGCAGCGATGCAAGCAAGACCAGGCCGCTGTCCGGTCCGATGGCGGCGCTGCTCGACATCAGCAAGTCGCCGGCGTATGAAAAGTATGCGCGCCAGCTCGGCGTGTATGGCGTGCCGCCGGCAGAGATGATCGACAAGCTGATCTGGTCGCAGATCGACGATGTCAAGGCCGACATTACCGGTGGCGGCAGCGATTTCATGGCCGATCTGTTCAATGTGATGAGCAACTACGCCGATATCACCTCGACCCGCATGATGGGCAAGGAAGAGCCTGGCATCCTCAATCCGATCGGCCTGGCGCTGTCGCAGCGCATCGAGCGCGCCATCAACGACGGCTTGCCCTTCCATGTCTACATGGTGCTGCCGGTGCACCCGGAAGGCACGCTCGACACCCTCAATATTATGACGCAGCTGCATTTGACGATGCAGTCGCTGGTGTTTGGCAAGGATAGCCTGGTCAACCGGATCCGGCGCGCCATCCTGGCGCGGGACCTGCGCAAGAGCAAGAAACTGGGGGCGGAAGAGGCCAGGAAAACCGTTGCCGGCTACGCGCCTGACCGGCTGGCCGAACTGGTCGGCGACAAGTGGACCAGCTACCTGACCTTGCTCAACCTGCGTTCCTGGGAAACCCTGGGCACGCGCCACGTGACGGAGCAGATTTATGTGCACTCCAAATTGCTGATCGCCGACGACCGGGTGGCGATCCTGGGCAGCGCCAATATCAACGACCGCAGCCAGCTGGGCGGGCGCGATTCGGAACTGGCGGTCGTCGTCAGGGATGACAATCAGACCGACGTCGAGCTCGACGGTGTCGATAGCGACAAGGTCAGCGTCAACGTGCATGACTTGCGGGTGCGCCTGTGGAAAAAACTGTTCGGCCTGACCGATGGCGCCACCCCGGCCAAGGGCTTGATCAAGCACCTGTTGCATCCGGCGGCGCCGGACACCTGGGAGGCGATTCAAAAAGTGGCGCTGGCCAATGCGGAAGCGTATGCCAAGGCTTTCGCTTTCCTGGCGCGTCCAAGCGGCAAGCCCAGTTCGATCTGGCCCACCTGGAACGCCAGGACGCGCAGCCTGGAGCACCACATGCCGTTCCACGAGCGCTTCTGGCGCGATGCCGATATCTTGCGCGACAAATCGCACTCCTGGGAGGCGCAAACGCGCGCGCCCGAATCGGCGCCGGTGGGCGTGCAGGGTTTTATCGTGGCCTTGCCGGTCACCTGGACGGCAGGCGAAAACAATATTTCAGGCATGAATCTGACCCTGCTGGCTCATCAGGAGAAGAAACCGCCGCGCGATGCAGACCATCCATTGCCGCAAGAAACCTACGCCCAGGTTGAATCAGGCAAGCGCCCGCCAGCCGGGCAGGGCGAAAGCTCGGCTTGAAGAATAGTGTTTTTTTTGATTGGTAGCCATGATGATAGTTTGTCTTCCGCGTTTTGCCGCATGCCATCTCGCCACTCTCCTGCTGTTTGCCGGCGCGTATGGCGAAGGCATGGGCGCCAACCAGGCCGATCCGGCGGCGCCATCGCGCAAGCCCACGGCGCAGGAACTGATGCAAGCGACCGCGCCCGGGTACGCGACGCCGGCCGGCATGGCGCGCGAGTGCCTGGGGCGGCTGGTGTTCGACGTGCATGCACCGGTACAGTGGCCGACCCGCTACAAGGACGCTTCCGACACGGGCATCTTTTACCGGTCTTTCAGCGAAGACGTATTTCACCAGGGTGATGAGATACAGGTTGGAAATGTCCGTATCGGTGTGCTGGGGCCGCTAGGCAAGGAAGATATGGCCGCCTTGCGGGAAGCCATGCCGCAACCCAGGATCGACCGCCTGCAGGCGCTGCTCAAGGACGATGAGGCGGAGCTGGCCGAATTGAAAGGCCAGCCCTCCAATGCGAAGACCCGCCAGGCGAGCTATCTGGCGCAGAAGTCGCTCACCGGCAGGCAGGCGCAGATCAAGGAACTGCAAAGCAACTACCAGACATTTGATTCCGGCCTGCCCGACAGTGACGGTTACCGCAGCAGCGAAGGTTCGGGAACGGCTAACCCCACCCGCTATTCCATATATCGCACCCACCTGAAGCGCGGCGAGTATGTGTATGTGTTTGAATCCATGCAAGAAATACGCGACAACAATAGCGAGGCGGCGCATGGCCAGCAGTTCATCCGCTTCCTGAAAAGCTTCCGCCCGCGCGTCGCCAATGAAGTGCCGAAAGAGCTGGGCCTGTGCATTCCGCATGGCTTTATCGCTGACGATGGCAAGACGGTCAGCGCTATCAAGCAGTCCTTGCGCTGGCCCGACGCGCCCGGCGTGTTATATACGATCAGCACCGGCAACGTCGATCCGCGCGCCTTGAAGGTGCCGCTGGTCCAGGCGGCCGCTACCGGCGGCATCGGCCAGTTCGGCAGCCGCGGCGAGCAGGAGGCCAAGCCTTTCATTGTCGAACGCATCGCGCCCCGTAGCGTCCGCATCGGCGCGCTGACGGCGCAGCAGGGCGGCGTGGCGCTGAAAGTGGAGCGGCCAGGCAGCGCGCCGTTTGAAACCTATACGGTATTCACCGGTTACGCGGGATGGCTGGGCACGGCGGTGCTGCCCTACATCCTGATCGAACTTGGCAGCCGCAGCATGGAGCAGGCACCGGAACTGAAGCAGAATCCGCCGCCTTTCAAGAGCAGCTACGCGCGCCTGGAAACCTTGTTGAAGAGTACGCATTTGCGGCCCACCGAACCGGCCATGCCGGAGTTGCGCGGTCTGAGCGGCACGCAATGATTGCTGAGCCGAGATTTCAATCGAAACACTCTTGCTATAAAAAAATTTCTAGGGTGTAATGGCTTCGATAAAAATGCTTATTTACTAATTTTGTGCGGGAAGCCGCGTGATGGAGTTCCGGATGTCCATGTCCTTGCCCGCCAGTTTCACGCAAGCCAGCAGATTGCTACAGCTGACCACGCCCCTCGGCGCTGACCGCCTGCTGGCAGAATGCGTGCGCGGCGAGGAAGGCTTGAGCACGGGCTTCGTGTTCCAGATCGCGGCCTTGTCGATGGACGCCGCCATTTCCTTGCGTACCCTGATTGGCCAGCCGGCCCTGCTGCAATTGCTGACCGCTACCAGCGCCGACGCGCTGCGCCCGTTCCACGGCCATATCACCGCCGTCGAGCTGGTTGGCGCGAACGGCGGCATGGCGCGCTATCACCTGACCCTGGAACCGTGGAGCGCGTTTCTTGCCCACGGCCGCGACAGCCGCGTGTTCCAGGACATGACGGTATTCGACATCCTCGACGCGCTGTTTGCCGCTTACCAGGCGCAGGGCAAGCTGGCGCCGGCCTGGCGTTTCGATATCCTCGACCGCGCGGCATACCCGAAGCGCAGCCTGAGCACCCAGTACCAGGAAAGCGACTGGGCCTACGCGCAGCGCCTGATGCACGAGGAAGGGCTGTTCTATTACTACGAACACGGCGGCGATCCCGGCAGCCCCAGCCTGGGCAGCCACTGCCTGGTGATCGCGGACCATAACGGCGCGTTCAAGCCGAATGCCCAGAGCAGCATCAATTTCACGCAGCCGGGCGCCGTCATGAAGGTTGACAGTATCGACCGTTGGCGCACCGAATTGCGCCAGCAGACCAATGCCATCGAACTGGGCAGCTGGGATTACCGCTCGCTCGACCAGCGTGTTGCCTGCGCGGCCGGCCAGGCGCAGGGCGTGGAGCTGCTCAGCCGCGACGCGCCCGGGGCCTATGCCTATGCCTCGCGCGAGCAGGGCCAGCGCATCGCGCGCAACCAGTTGCAGGCGCTGGAAGCGGGCAAGGAAGTCCATGTGGCGGCCGGTACCGTGCGTACCTTGTCGCCGGGCACCACGTTTAGCTTGCAGGGGCAGCCGGTGTTCGACCAGGCGGGCAGCGACGACGAGCGCAGCTTCCTGATCGTGCGCACGGTCCACCTGATGCACAACAACCTGAGCGCGGATCTGCAGTCGTCCATTGTGCAGACGCTCAAGACGGGCTTGCTCGATGCGGCCATCCGCAAGGAGCAAGCCGGCAGCCTGCACCGCATGCCCGCGCTGCTGGGCGCCATTGCCGAGCGGCCCCTGTACCGCAACCGCATCGATGCCATCCGCAGCAATATTCCTTATCGCGCCAGCGGCAAGGACCAGCATGGCCAGCTGCTGCATCCGCGCCCGACCGTGCATGGACAGCAGACGGCCGTCGTGGTGGGTCCGGCCGGCGCCGTGATTCACACCGACCGCGACCACCGCATCAAGGTGCAATTTCACTGGCAGCGCGGCGTCATGAGCCACAGCCGCCTCGACCATCCGCAAGGCGGCAAGCATACCGGCGCGCCTGGCGACGACAGTGCCGGCACTTGGGTGCGCGTGGCCTCCACGATGGCGCCGGTGGCGGGCGCCAACTGGGGCGGACATGCCTTGCCGCGCATCGGCCAGGAAGTATTGATCGATTTCCTGGAAGGCAATATCGACCGGCCGCTCGTGATCGGTACCGTCTACAACGGCCAAGGCACGGCCGACGCCCAGAATAACCGCGTGGCCCATGGCGCCGGGCCGGCCACCGGCAATGCGCCGGCCTGGTTTCCGGGGGAAGCGGGCGCGCATGCCCACCCGGCCGCACTGTCCGGCATCAAGAGCCAGGCCATGCAGGCCAGCCAGCAGGGCGGCGCGGCGTACAGCCAACTGGTATTCGACGACAGCCCGGGCCAGCCACGCGTGGCCCTGCAGCGCCATGCCGGCGCACACCAGGGCACTGCCGAGCTGAACCTGGGACACTTGCGCCATCAGACGGACAACCAGCGGCTGGCCGCCGCCGGCTTTGGCGCGGAACTGAAAACCGAGCACAGCGCCGCGCTGCGTGCAGGGCAGGGGCTGCTGCTGTCGACCGACGGACGCACCAATGCCAGCGGCACGCAGATGGATACCAAGGAAGCCACGGCCCAGATCGAACAAAGCCTGGCCTTGCTGACATCGCTTGCCGAGACGGCGCAAAAGCACAAGGCTGTCTTAGGCGGTGGGCAAGGCCAGGCCGAAGCGTCGCCCGATACGCTGCCGGCGCTGAAGCAATTGGCGAACAGCATCGAAATGCTCAAGGGCACGGCGGGCACGGGCGATGGCCAGGTGACGGCCTATGGCGCGCCGCAGCTGCAATTGTCCAGTCCGGCCGGCATCGCCGCCACCACGCCGCTCAACGCCCTTTTCGCCGCCGGCAATACCAGCAGCATCGCGGCAGGGCAGGACATCAATTTCGGCGCGCAAGGCAACCATTTCCATGCGATCAGTTCCGGCATCAGCCTGTTTACTTATGGCAAGGCCAGCAAGCCCGACAAACCCAACCAGGAAACGGGCATCCGCCTGCACGCGGCCAGCGGCAAGGTCAGCAGCCAGAGCCAGTCCAATGAAACAAAATTAACCGCAGACAAGGCCGTGACCGTGGCCAGCGTCAGCAAAAGCGTCAACATCAACGGCAAGCAGCATGTGCTGATGACGGTGCAGGGCGCCTATATCAAGCTCGAAGGCGGCAATATCGAGATTCATGGGCCCGGCAAGATGGAATTCAAGGCCGGCATGAAGGAGCTCACGGGGCCGGCCAGCGCCAGTCCTGCACCTTTGGCCTTGCCGGCAGGACAATTGAAAGGCTGTGCACTGAAACTGCTCGATGCCACGCAGGCGGGAGCGGCCAGTGTCAAACGATAAAGTGTCATCGCCTGCTCTGTCTTCGGCGGGGAGACCGGCGGCGCGCGCCGATGAAGTGCTCTATAACGTGGCCCGCGGCTATGACAGGACCGTCGTCCTGATCGACCAGTTCATCGACAATCCTTTGCGCGAGGCGATCGAGGCTCTGTCGCCGCCCGCGGCCAGCGTGCTGCTCGATGACCCGATCTTCCAGGATGACTTGCAGCGCGCACCGATGCTGCTCGCGTTGTCAAACAAGCGGCCCGAGCACTATGCGCTGGTCGAACATAGTTTGAAGCTGGCGCAAGAGCAGCATGCCGAACCGGGCGCAGTGCCCCGGATCTGTGCCTGGCTATTTAGCCATGCAACGTTGGAACGTCTGCGCAGCGCCATGCTGGCGCGCCTGAATGTGCGCTATCCGTCCGGCGATGCCGTCTACCTGCGCTATTTCGACCCTCGCGTCATGCCGCATCTGGCGAGACTGTTTCCGGCAGCTACTGCAGGCGTGCCGGGGCGCAGCAGTTTTGCCGATCTTCTCGGCCCTGTCGAGAGATGGTGCCAGCTCGACCGCGATGGGCAGCTGATCCAGCATGGCAATGCGCAGCCGGTGTCGGCAGTGCAAGAGATTCCCCTGCGCATCGATGAGCCAACCAGGCAGGCGATGGAGCGCATCGAGCAGATCAATCTGGTGGTGCGCATCCTGAGCGCCAGGCAAACGGCAATCGGGCCAGGCATCGATGCGCAAATCGACCACCATCTTGTCTACAGCGCAAGTGCGGGCCTGGACCAGCCTGATGACCAGATCGCCTATGCCTGGCGCGCCGTCGCACACGGCCAGGCATTCACCATGCACCCCGCCCTAGGGGAACTGATGCGGATGGCAGCCACGCAAGGCTTGCCGCTGGACATAGTATTAAACGCCCGTCTTCATTCCCTGGCTTGATGCCCAGCAGGATGACCGCGTGCCGCCCACTCAACAGGAAGAGCGATGAAAGACTGTAAATTTTGCGATAAAAACGGCTTGTTCATTTTGCCCTTGCGTTATGCGGCAGTGGTGGGCGAGGGCGCGGCGAATCATGTGCCAGCCTTGCCCGGCAAGCTGGGCGACAAGGTAAAGCACATCACGCTGGAAAACGCCAGCTATGCGCCGCGCCTGCTGCGCTCCGGTTTCCTGTACGTGCTGATCAAGCGGTCGGGATTGCTGTATTGGGAAGGCTATTTTGCCGACGACGACGCCTTCCTGTCCAAATTTCCCGTCGATTCGCCGCCATCGGCGGCCGTGAATTTTTCTTGTGACCGCACCACCTGCGGCATCAACGCCAGCCTGATCGCGATCGACAAGATCGAGTTTGTCGAAAAAATTTATCTGTTGTTCACGCCGACTGCCATGACGAGAGAGCGGCTGGATGCGTATGCGGCCAATGCCGAGGCCAGCGTTAAAAAAGGACAAATGCAGGTTTTTCTGCCAAAGGAATGGGCGGCGGGCAGTACCGAACAGCCGCACAGCCTGAAGCCTGAAGAGCTTGGCGAATACGTCCCCGAGGCCGTGCTCGCCCGGCAGTATCAAAATGCCTGCAAGAGCCCTTTGGGAAAAATTCTCATGCAGCAGCTCTACATGGCAAGTTGCGATGCTTATGAAGGCACAGCCAATCTTCCTCTGGCGACGCCGGGCGGTCGGATCGGGAAGCTGGAAGAGAAAATGGTGGCGACCAAGGCGGCAGCGTTTGCTGTGTTTGACCCAATCGGCATCACGCAGGAATTGAACGATTTTCGTAATGCAGCACTGCAACCGCTTGAGAATTTTCTTGAGCAGGTGGACAAGGAAAAAGTCAGCAATCGGCGGAAGATGGACGTCATGGTTGGCATTGATGATGTCAAGGACTGTGTCATCAAATACGGCGTGGAAATCAGAAAGAAAAATCTCGATGACATGGATTCGAGGGCGCTTCCGGATATTAATAAAAATAACGCCGAAATGCTCAGGAAATTAAATCGTGTAAAAGAAGCTGAAATAATTGAAGAGAGAATAAGGAAAACTTCTGAAGCGCGAGAGAGACGGCGCGAGCAGCTTCTTGCGGGCAGTGAGCAGGATGCACGCGAAAAATTTGAAAAGAAATATGAGTCGCTCATCTCTGTTTCTGAAATTGAATTGCTTCGAAAAGCGCTGGATAAACTGTCGAAAGAAGCGGAGGCAACATCGAGGAAGAGAACTGCCGATCACGTCAAGTGGGTGATGTCCACGGAACTGGTTGAGGCATTTGATAGTTATGACGAAGAAAATATCAGCAGCGGGTTCTGCTTTAATTTTGAATACTCCCGGTGCGTGTTTGGCATGTTCTCGGGTAAGGAAAATGAACCTGTTCTTAAAAATTGGATGGATGTCAATTCCATTGAAAGAAAAAATTTGTACATGCGTTCAAATTTTTACAATCACAAATCTTTATACGATGCTGCGGAAAAAGCTTTCAAGGATGCTAAAGACCAGGTCGAGGCTGCAGGAGATATTTCAAAAGTACAGGCGGTACCGTGGTTAAAGGCCTGCAAAGGCCTGATTGATTCCTTTAAAAAAATTGATTCCGCATGGGATGAATGGTTGCGCGATGGTGGAGTCCTTAAAATTCACAACAAGGATCCAAAGGCCGGCACGGAAAAGGCAATAGTAAATTTATCAAAATACCATCGAACTGTGGAGGGAATGGCATTTGCAAAAATTTCCGAGTGGACTCAAGCGCTGTCCACCAAAAGCGGGAAGCTGGACAAGGCTATTTCCGGCGTCGTCGGTGTATTGCTGTACTCAAAATTGGCAGATCTTACTGAAAAAATAACTTTCGAAGAATTGATGCTTCCTCTGAAACAAAAAAATATTGATGAATTAAGAGAAAAATCAAAGAAATACGCTGATACGCTGAAGACGGAAAATAAAAAAAACAAATTAGAGCAAAGCATAGAAAATAAAGCTGAGCGTATTGCTCGAGCGGAGGCCACAAAAATTGCTCAGGCAGATGCTGCAAAAGTGGAAGGGAGCATAGGAAAACTGATAGAGGATGAGCAGATAAAAGTAAAAAACAAGGTAAAAATTTCATTGGACGAATTGGATGTCGGGAAAAGGCCCGAGACCAATAATTTTCGCCATGCCCGCATTGGTGTTCTTTTAATGTCAATTGAAAGCCTTTCCCTGGCAACCAAATTGCCTCATTTCTTCGATTCTCCCAGGTTGAAAGCTGAGGTGGCAGCTTCAATATTGTCATTGAGTAGTATGTCTTTTGATTTGGTTTATTCTGTGACAAAATCTATCAGGGAAATTTCTCCTTATAACAAGATTTCGGGAATAAATAAAGGTGCAGATATTATTCGTGGTGGCTTTAAAATGGCTGCCGGGTTTCTTGGGGCTCTTTCTGGTGCAATTATAGTTTGGTTAGATATTCTTTCGGCTTATGAGGAAATTAAGAAAGAAAGAACCAATAGAATGCTGGTGGGAATCTATGCTGGTCGGGCTGGTCTCGGTTTATATAATGCGATTGCGGGTTTGGTCGCTGCCTTTTCTTATTCTGCTCCTTTAATGTCTCGATTGGCGGGCTCGCTACTGGCGAGAAATTCGAGTTTTTCATTAAGTATGGCAAAATTTTTTGTTGGAACTGCTGCAGTCGCAAAAAAAGTGGCAGATGGAAGAACTCTTTTATTAATAAGGCTGGCTCGGTTCAACCTTATTGGTGTAGGAGTAACTGTTATCGAAGTGGGATATCGAGTATGGATCATGGACGATGATCTGGAAAATTGGTTTCAAGCATGCAGTTTCAGAAAGAGAAGAGGATTATTCAGTGAAAAGCCGTTTGATTCCGTTGAGAAAGAATTAATGGAATTGCAGAAGGCATTCAAAACGGTTCAATCATAATTTTTAGGAAGCACATGATGAAAAAAGAGGGTGCTAAAAATGCTTCTTCCGAAGAGGTTTTTTTTACTGTGGAAGGAAAACTCACAGAATTTCATATGGCTGCAACAAATGTGAATTTACTTAGTAAAATCGAAAGCAGCCTTGCGGAAAAAAATCTGGCTGGCGGCGTTGCCGCCGTCATCAATGGCATGCCAGGGGCATTGGCAAACGCAGCCATGCTGAGTTTTTACGATGGTGAAGATATGTACAATTTTGCCGGGTTGGTCAACGGGAAAGTAGTATGTGGTGTTTTTAGAGATGCCGATAAAATCAAGGATGGCGATATCGTCAAATTGGTGGTGACACAGAGAAAGGACGTGCTGTACGTACACAGTTTGATCCGCATTGATGATAGCTTTTTTATGATGCCATTGAATGCTTATTGCGGAGAGCGTTCTTTTTTCTGGAGTTGCATGAAATTTGCAAGGAACATGACCTTGGCTGTTTGGATAATTCTTTCTCTTATGTTTTTTTTATCTGTCGATGTATCGTTGGAGAAAAATGAGAATTTAATTACGATGTTCAGCATAATATTCCTGATGCCGTTGATTTTTTGTTTTCCTTTTGAGTATTGGAGCTTCAGAACTATGCGTGATTATTCGATCTATGCGACGGAGATTTTCACTGCCCATGGCTTTCCAAGGCCAAGTGATTTTGATATGCGCGCTGGCGCTACTTTATTCAAGGATCACAGCTATGGTTTTATTGGATACAGTTGCGAATTGGCCTTGAAAAAACATATGTCGAAATACAAAATTCAATCTGCTTGATAATTTCCTCGATACATTTCCGTTACTTTTCAAGTTGGATCTGAGTCGCTTCCTCCCCGAAATTGATGGCATTGCTGTAAAGATATTGCCAGTTCAGCGATCGAGAAAATCATATGCATGAATTCTCCTATAAGTTGGTCAGCGGTGTTGTCGAGGAGTTAAGAACTTCCGACATGCATGTGAATTATTTGAAGAGTGCCGAATCGTTCAAAAAAATGTCCGGTTTGACCTCGATCGTGCAGGCTACCACGGGCGAATCAGGCGCTGTTCAGAGCGCGCAGGCAGCCACAAGTGACGGTGACCCTGTCACAGGCTTCACTATGAGCGTGGGCGGCAAATGGGTTAGCGGAAGTTTTTGGGAAGTTGGTTTTCGAGCCGGGGACGAGGTTCAGGTTGTCGGCTATCAAAAAGGCCATGACTTCATCGCCGTCGCAGTCATTGATATAAAGGAAAACAAGATATGGATGCAGCCACATTCTGAACGTGGCACTACCGCAAAAAAATATCATCTATTAATATGTAGTGGGTATTTTTGGATAGGATTATACATCCTTACTCTTGGAATGGGTTTTTTTGGGAATATTCCATTATGGTTGATGTTGATTACTGCGACTATAACAGCGCCGGTTATTTTATTTATAACAGTGGGATTGAGTTGGTCAGATTTTATGGATTTTTCAAAGGAGATGAATAGAGTGGGGAAGGCACTTGGGATCGCTGAGCCGGAAAAAATTGATCTTTTTAAAAGTACGAGAAAATCAAGAAAGTCAGGAAAGCCCGCTTTGCCGATGGGCGTGTACTATCTTTAAATTAGATAAGTAAAATGTACGATCCCATTGATGTTCCTGATGAGCCGTTCCTCTCTGGGGTAGAAATGAAGCATCTTCATTTTCTAGACAAGGATGGCGGCAGGTACTTAGCGCTCGATGCTCTGGCGGTCGTAATCGCGCGCCATCCCCCGCGATGCTGTCGCGCGATTACTGGCAGACAGTGCCCCTGTTTTATTCCGCTTGCCCCAGGCTGACCAGCCGTGCCAGGGTCTCTTGCGCGTTCATGTTCTTGGCCAGCGAGACGGCAGTCATGCCGCGGCTGTCCACGGCATCGATGCGGGCGCCGTGCTGCAGCAGCAGGTCGAGGATGGCCAGGCGGTTGAACATGGCTGCTATCATCAACGGGGTCTTGCCGTCCGGGCTGGCGCCGTCCACCCTGGCGCCGTGCTGTAGCAGCAGCGCGGCGATGTCCAGGTAGCCTTTATAGGCCACGCCGGCCAGCGGCGTCTGGCCCTGGTCGTTGGGGACGTTGGCGTCGGCGCCCGCTTCGAGCAGCAGGCGCGATGTTTCCAGGTGGCCATGGTAGCTGGCCAGCATGATCAGGCTGTCGCCTTTTTCGTTGCGGAAGTTGACTGGCACGCCTTGGGCCACCATGGTGCCCAGTTGCTGCGTATCGCCTTCGCGTACCAGGGCAAACAGGCCCTGGATGAATTCCAGCGTTTCGGCATCCATCGTTGCGGGGATTTTTCGTGCATCGGTGTTCATCGTGTTCTTTCCTCGAGGATGGGCTATGCCTGTAGTCTACTATGCGGCCGGCGCCAGCGCCTTTTGCCGCGAGGCCAGCGCCGCGCCGATGAAGAGGGCGATGGCCGAGGCGATCAAGCCCCGTTCCAGTCCGGCTGGGCCGTCGGCGATCCAGCCGACCACGATGGGGCCGACGATCTGCCCCAGCGCAAAGACCGTCGTGTAGGCGCTGATGCCGGCCGTCCAGGATTGCTGCGGCAGGTTATGCCGCACCAGGGCCGTGGTCGACGCTACCACTGACAGGAATACGGCGCCGAAGACCAGGCCGGAGAGGAACACGACGGGTATAAAGCTCGTCAGCGCGGGCAGGATGGTCACCACGCCCAGCACGCCATTCAATATCGCCAGCGATTCGCCGCCCCTGTAGCGGTCCAGCATGCGCGCCCAGATGCGCGACGACGCCACCACCGCCAGGCCCAATAAAGTGTAGAACACGGTGACCAGGGTGGGCGGCATGCCTTGCTGCTTGAGCAGCGCGATGACAAAGGTCATGTAGCCGATGTAGCCGACGCCGAACATGAAGTAGCCGGCCAGGCTGGGGGTAAAGTCGCGCCAGGCGAAGCGCCGCGGCGTGTCGAGGGCGCGCGGCGCTTCGCCGATCGCTTTGGCCGGCAAGGCCATGATGGCGGTGGCCAGCAGGCAGGCGATGCCCAGTGCCAACCAGGGCCATTGCCAGGCATGCGCGGCGCCGTGTTCCTGGGCGGACGCCAACGCGGCCGGCACCAGCAGGGCAGACAAGGCAATGCCAAAGCCCGTGCCGCCGTAATACAGGCCGATGTAAAAGCCGGCGTGCTGGCTGTGCATGGAACCGAGCCGCGCCGCCAGCACGCCGCCGGCGATGAACATGAAGGCGCTGGCCACGCCCGCGCACACGCGCTGCAGGAACAGGGTGGTGGTGTCGCTGACGAGGCCCGACATCAGCATGAAGATGCTGGCCAGCACGGAACCGATGATCAGCAAGCGCCACACGCCCAGGCGGCGCATCAGGGCCGGCGTGGCCAGTGCGCCGAGAAAATAGCCGAGCGCATTGAAGGTGTTCATGGCCCCGGCCAGCAGGTAGGACCAGCCCAGGTCGGCACGCATGGGCGGCAGCAGCAAGCCATAGGAAAAGCGCGACAGGCCCAGGGCGACGGCAGCACCCAGCGAAAGCGCCAGCGCCGTCGCCAGCGGATGGGCCGGGGAATGATCGTGTGTCGGCATGGCCGGATGACCCGTCTAGATGAAAAGCGTGGAGTTGGCGCCGGGTAGGGCAGGCCGGCGGGCAAGGTTTGTCGGTGCCAGTGGCATACGGCCTTCAACGCCCACCGTTTTTTACTGTCAAGTTAATGAATTGGCCTTGAGAAGTCAAGCCGCTGCCGCCTCCGTCCCGCAAGCCTGTTGCATGCGCAGCACTGGCAATAATGCAAACCTTGTCATTGTTACTTTTGGATAGAATTGTGAGACATGCAATACCATATAATTGCAATTAGGAAATTAACTTGCCTAAAATCAATTTCGCAGGTTGCTCCTGATCCTCCATATCATAAGGGCACTATGAACAAGAATAAACCCGGCGCGTTGTTGATTGCAGCGCTGATTGGCGCGGCCTTGGCTGGCTGCGCTTCCGAAACCTCGCAAGCCGTGGCAGTCCCCACGGTTGCCAGTGCAGCCCGTCCCTACGTTGGTCCACGCACCCTGATCGCTGTCGGCAAGTTCGACAACCGCTCGAACTTCATGCGCGGCATCTTTTCCGATGGCGTCGACCGCCTGGGCAGCCAGTCGAAAACGATCCTGATCGCGCACCTGCAAACGTCTAACCGTTTCAACGTGCTCGACCGCGACAACATGGCGGAACTCAAGCAGGAAGCCGAGTTCAAGAAGCAGGGCCAGAATATCAAGGGCGCCGATTTCGTCGTCACGGGCGACGTGACCGAATTCGGCCGCAAGGAAGTGGGCGACAAGCAATTGTTCGGCATCATGGGCCGCGGCAAGACGCAAGTGGCCTATGCCAAGGTCACCTTGAACGTCGTCAATATCGCTACGTCTGAAGTCGTGTTTTCGGCCGCTGGCGCCGGCGAATACAGCCTGTCGAACCGCGAAGTGCTGGGTTTTGGCGGCACCGCCAGCTATGACGCCACCCTCAACGGCAAGGTGCTGGACCTGGCCATGCGCGAAGCGGTCGAGCGCCTGGTGGCTGGTGTCGAAGCGGGCGCAATGCGCAAACAATAAGGTATCCCATGAAAACAATGATGAACAAGGGCGCGGCCCTGCTGGCGCTGCTCGCCTGTGCCGCCCTGACCGGTTGCGCCACGCAATCGAAGACCCTGTACCAATGGGAAGGCTACCAGCCACAAGTGTACGAATACCTGAAGGGTGAAAGCCCTGAACAGCAGATCGCTGCCATGGAAAAAGACTTGCAGGTGATCGGCGCGAAGGGCAACCATGCGCCGCCGGGCTACCACGCCCACCTGGGCATGCTGTACTCGATCGCGGGCAAGCCGGAGCAAGTTGAAGCACAGTTCGAAGATGAGAAAAAACTGTTTCCGGAATCGACGCCGTACATGGACTTCCTGTTGGGTAAATTGAAAAAAGGCGAGAAATTATGATGTCGCGCATGTTGAAAATGGCCCTGTGCCTGGGTCCTGCCATCTTCATGGTCGGTTGCGCCACCAAGCAGGCCGCGTATGATTACACGGCCTTCAAGGCTGCCAAGCCCCGCTCCATCGTGGTCTTGCCGCCGTTGAACAACTCGCCGGAAGTCAATGCCGGCAACAGCGTCTACGCGCAAGTGACCTATCCGCTGGCCGAAGCGGGCTACTACGTGCTGCCAGTGGCCGTGGTCGGTGAAACCTTCAAGCAGAACGGCTTGACGAATGCCGCCGATATCCATGGCGTCGATGCGAAAAAACTCAACGAGATCTTTGGCGCCGATGCGGGCCTGTACGTGACGATCTCCAAGTACGGCACGACGTACGCCGTGATCGACAGCGTGACGGTGGTCTCGGTCGATGCCAAGCTGGTCGACCTGAAGACGGGCGCTTTGCTGTGGCAGGGCGCGGCCAGCGCATCCAGCAACGAAGGCAATAACAGCGGTGGCGGCGGCTTGATCGGCGCTCTGGTGACGGCGGCCGTCAAGCAGATCATCAACACCAGCACCGATGCCAGCCATCCGCTGGCTGGCACGGCGAATGCGCGCATGCTGTCGGCCGGCGTGCCGAATGGCTTGCTGTACGGTCCTCGTTCGGAACGCTACCTGGCGCAGTAATCGTCCGGTAATACCCCGCACAGGCCCTGCGTCAGCCAGGGCCTGTTGCATAGCGGACATTACCCGCCGACCAGCACAGCACATGTTTGCAGTGATGACCATCGCCAGAAGAAATCACGGACTCGGCTTCCGGCGCTGTCTTTCCTGAGTCCGGGCAGATCCAGAGCAAAGGGGCAAGTGATGGCTATTCAATTCAACGTCAACTTCAACGTGTCAGCGGACGAGCTACAAGGCAAGACCGTGCTGGTCTTCTTGAAACCGCAGAACCCGCAGCGCAATTACCAGATCCACGCCTGGCAGGTGTTGACGGGCTCGGCCGGTGCCACCGAATCGTTCGGCTACGAGGCACAGATTTCCACTGACGTGAGCTACTATGGCGTCAACGACAACAAGCTCATCTCGGGCCGCAAGAGCATTTTTCCGGGCCAGTTGCTATCGGCCGTGCGTCCGAACGGCTTGTCGCCGCTGCTGCAGCCTGCCTCGACTTCGCTGGCGCAAATGAAGTTGACGCCGCAGCAGTGCGGCGTGATCAACCAGACCACCCCCTACATTCAGTTCGACAGCAACTGGTACGTCAATGACAAACCGGTCGTGACCATGCCTTATGTCGATACGAACATGACGGTAAGCTTCGAGTACCTGCCCAACTTTTATTTCATGGTGGCCACGCCGCCCATGGTGGGCCAGACTTACGTCGTGCAAAATTTCTCGGACATGACGCAGTATGTAGCGCCGGTCACGGCCACCGAAGTGGACGTCACGCTGAGCCGGAACCAGGGCCTGTGGAACTTCGACTTCGGCGCCAAGTAAGGCGTCCCGGCGCTGGCGCTGCCTACACTTCGACGGCCAGGTCATCGAAATCGGCCAGGGTGCCGCCATCGGCGATCAGCTGTTCGAAGTTTTGCCGGCGGCGCAGGTCGATATCGGTATTGCTGACGCCCCGTTTCCAGTAACCGGCCACCAGCACCTGTTCCTTGTCCAGGCCGGCATCGATGCGGAAGTGCTGGCGGATGGCGCGCATTTCATCGCGTTCGCCGGCGCCCCATATCGCGTAATCCTGCGGATCTTGTAACGCCCTGGCCTGGGCGGCCAGCGGCCCGTCCGGCGCCACATGGGCCGTGCCGAGGCGCTGCAATGCCAGGCCCGGCACCTTGGGCAATTCCTGGAACGCCGCTTCATCATCGGTCACTACCCAGCCGATGCCGCTCGCGTTGGCGGGCCATTGATGCAACATGGCATACAGGGCGGGTATGCCCGTCTCGTCGAGGAAGAGGGCGAGCTTGCGTTCGCTGCCCCCTGGCACGGTGAACTGCGGGCGCGGCCCCGTCAGGCGAAAGATGTCGCCCACGCGCAGGCTGTCGCCCCAGCGCATCATGGGGCTGGCATGTTCATGCAGCACGATATCGAAGGTAAAGGCTGACGCCGCCGCGTCATAGCTGCGCACGGTGTAGATGCGCGAGGCGCCGCCATCGATGGCGCCGTCGAGATGGATGCGGAAGGCCACGTTGGGCAGCGCCCAGTGCGGATCGTCGCCCGAGCTGGCCAGGCTGGCCGTGACGCGCAGCACGCTGGGAACGGGGCGCGCGATGGCGGCGACGCTGGCCGTGACTGCATGCAGGCTGCGGTCATGCTCGGCATTGCGCAAGGGGCCGCCTGTTTGCGGTTCTGGGGGTGTTGCCATGGTAAGTACTCCTGTATCTTGGGTAATTAGTTTCATCATGCTAAACTAATTGCGGAAAAACGACAACGCAGCTGCCGCCACGGAAAATAATCATGACTATCGCCACCGATACACCGCGCCCCGGGCGTCCCCCCAGCATCACGCGCGCGCGCATTGCCGACGCCGGCATCGCCATGGGCTTGCCCGCCATGACCTTTACGGGCGTGGCCGCCTTGCTCGGCGTCAGCCACGTGGCGCTGTACAAGCACGTGGCGCACCTGGCCGCGCTCAAGCTGCTGGTGGCCGCAGAGATTTTTGCGCATTGGCAATTGCCCGCGCCCGGGGAGGATGACCTGGAACACTACCTGCTGCGTTTCAGCGCTTCGCTGCGAGCGCTGGTCAAGTCGCATCCCGGCCTGGCGCCCTATCTGCTGCGCCGGAAAGCGACGCCGCCGACCATGCTGGCGCGCATCGAGGCCCACCAGGCGCAGGTGGCGCACGGCTACCAGCTGCCGCTGGAGCGCGCCCGCTGGCTGCTGTCGACCGTGGCGTTTCACTGCGTGGCCCTGGCCGACACCGTGTATGCGCCGGCCGGCGACGCCTGGGAAGCAGAGGACGATGCGCTCATCGAGGCCGAGTTTGACCTGGGCATGCGCGCGCTGGTCATCGGGGTGCTGGCGATGCGGCCGTAATGGCGCGCAATCTTGCTCGAACTACAACTTCGGCAGGCTCAGCTTGCCTGTATGGCCGGCCTGCGCCGGCGCCAGAACGGCGCTGACGGCCAGCGCGTTTCCTGGCCGTAGCAGTACGCCAGGTGGCGTTCGTACGCCGCGCCGATGGCTGTCAGTTCCCTATTGTATTTATGATAGGCATTCACGTCGCCGTGCAGCGTGCGGTCGGCGGCCTCGGCTGCGGCCAGGCCCGTGTACAGGGCGTTGAAGATGCCTTGCGAGGACAGCGGATCGAAGCTCAGCGCGGCGTCGCCGACGGCGAACCAGCCTGGGCCGGCGCCGGCGTCCAGCGTCGCCGTATGCGCGGGCGTGGCCATGGCGGGCGTATCGGCCGCATAGCCTTGCTGCTCCAGCAATTCCCGCGTGGCGGGCAGGCGCCGCGCCGCCGCTTCCAGCCAGCCGGCATCGCGCAAGATGTTGGTGTCGAGCAAGTCCGCATCCGTATGCAGGGCCAGCACGCGGCGCTGGCCGGGCAGGGGCGCGCTGTACCACCAGCCGTCTTCGCACGCCTCGATGTGGGCAAAGCCCCGCGCGGAGGGCGTGCGATCCTGCCCGTATTGCCATACCGATACCAGCCGGTCGCTGCGCTGGCGCCGCGCCCCGATTCTGCGGGCCAGCCGGGCGTTGCGTCCCGTGGCGTCGATGATGATGCGCGCCGCCGCGTCGCAGGGGCCGTGCCGTGTTTCCAGCCGCACTCTCCAGCTGCCGTCATCCGGTACGATGTCCGTGACCTTGGCCGAGGCCAGCAGGGCGGCGCCGCGCCGGCGCGCCTCGTCGCGCAGCCACAGGTCGAAGGTGCCGCGCGCCAGGTGCCAGCCGTGCCCGTCGGGATCGCTGAGGAAGTGGTGTTCCGTCCAGGCGCCGTTCCACCAGGCGCGGTTGCCGTGGTAGGGCGCATGGCCCTGGCGCAGGAAGGCGTCAAGCAAGCCCATGTCCTGCAACAGGCGCGCGGCGGCCGGCGGCAGCGATTCGCCGATGCGCGCCAGCGGGCCGGCCAGCCGGTCGACCAGCAAGACCCGGTGCCGCCCCGCCAGGTTCAGCGCGGCCGTGGCGCCGGCCGGACCGGCGCCGACGATGAGCACGTCGGCCTGCAGCAGGGTCACAAGCGGTGTTGCTGCAGATGGCGCGCTTTTTCCGTGCCTTCCAGGTCGACGTCGACGAACTCGTCCGGTATGCCCGCCGCGGCGCGCAACTGGTGCTTGCCGGCTATCGGTTGCGGCAGGTTTTCCACCTGCAGGAAGGCGGGGAAGCCCGTCACGTCCGTGGGCCCGGGGCGTACTTCCACCACGCCCACTTGCGCCAGGTCGGCGATCATGTTGTTGATCTGCTCTTCATAGCTGATGTTGCCCAGCGGACGTATCCACGCGGCGCGCCCGGCGAAGGCGGCCAGGCGGTCGTCGACGGGAACTTCGCGGTTCATCACCGTGTCGTAGGCGAGCTTGCTCATCACCTGGTTGGGCACGCGCGCGGGCCAGAAGGTGGGTACGTAGGGATCGTAGTCGGACTGATAGCCGGAGCGGCAGCTGGCCGTGTCCGTCTGCCATGGCACGGCCATCCAGCGCGTCACGCCGCCGGCGATCTGCGCCGAGCAGGGGCTGCTGATATTGTCCGGTGTCAAGACGGCGCCGTAGTCGGGCTCCACCCAACCCGGCGGCCGGTGCGCCAGGCGGAACGGTGCGCTGTACATGCTGGCCTGGCGCATGGGCCAGGTCATTTCGCAGCCGGGGTGGAAGGCGTCGGCCAGGCAGAATTCCATGGCCGCGCGCAGCAGGGTGTCCGGTTGCTGCGCCAGTTCCACGTCGGCCAGGCTTTGCGGCGGCGTCTTGCCGGGCGCGTAGTCGTCCGTGAACTTGCCGTCGGCCCATTGCTTGAGGAAGCGCAATTGCAAATTGCTCAGCGCGCAGTTCTGGCGTGGCGTGTCTGCCGGCGGGATGGCCATCGCATCGCCATACAGCCACGGCCACGGCGATGGCGCCCAGGCGTCGCGCTCGAACTGGCGGAACTGGTTATAGATGACGTTGCGCCACTCCTTGCGGTTGTCGGACGGGCTGGCCAGGCGCGCCATCCATTCGTCGCGGCTGAACGGCGTGCTGCCGTCCCAGCCAAAGGCGGCCGCAAAGCCGGCATTCACCCATTGCAGATTGGACAGGCGCTCGAAAATGGGGCGGATATCGTCCTGGAACGAGGGAACGGCAGGCGCGGCAATTTTGCCTTCGGAAACAAACAAGTCCCGCATCAAGTCCCACATGGTGCGCACCGACTTTTGCTGCGGCGCATAGTCGGGCGGCGCGACGACCACCCAGGCCATGTCGACGGGCAAGGCATGGCCTTGGTAGTGCACCTTGGCGCAGACGGGGCCGTCGGCCGTGTCGTCATGCCAGCCTTCATTGTTGGCGAAGGTGATGGCGCGCGCGCCATTCCACGAGGCCGACTTGCCATGGCCGCCCAGCACGATCAGCCGTCCCATGGCATCCGTGCGCAATTCGCCCAGGTAGACGGGCGTGCCCATGAAGCGGCCGCTGTCGAAGGCCACGCCTTGGCTGTCGCTGCCGCTGATCTTGCGCTCGCCCGGCGTGATGGACAGTTGCGCGCGGTCGGTGACGGCCATGTTGCGCAGGAACGAGGGCTGGGTGACATTCGCCTCGGGAATATCGAGCGCGATCTGGAACTGGTACCACGCCGCCTTCGTGTTGGCCAGGGTGACGGACCATTCGATGTCGGCATTGCTGGCGTTCAATTCGGCCACCGCCACGCCGGCCGCGTTCAGGCCGTAGATGCGAAAGCTGGCCGCCTGGCGCTTGATGGCTCCGGACGCATCGCGGTAATAACCGGCCGGCCGCGCCGCCGGTTCCGGCACCTCCGGTCCCAGAAAGTACTCGCTGGGGCTGTTGCCCACGCGTGCAATGCCGATGGGCGGATAAATCGCGGCCTTGACGATGACGGTATCCAAAGTGGGGGTGGACATGGCGGGCCTTTCCAGATGCGTGGAGGGAAGGAAAATATACCGCATAAAAAATGCGCCAAATGCGCACATAGTCACGCTGGCGTGAAATCGGGCGCCAGGCCGGGCAATTCAGTTACTGCGGAGATTGACTTGTTGCCAGCATGTAGCTATCTTGGACTGGCATTGCCTTTTTATCAATACATAAAATAATGTATTGATCCGATATTTTTCTATGCAACCTTTGAGGAATGATATGAAAATCAAGGCTATTTTCTGTGTAGGCGCGCTATCTCTGCTGGCTTTTCTGCCGGTATCGCAAGCGGCCCAGCCTGGCGAGGCGCTCGCTGCGGCGGTACCGCTTGCGAAAGGCGTGGCCCTGTATCCGCAGGAAGGCAATATCCCGCCGTTCCGCGGGTCCGGCTCCAGGTAAGGCCACCGCGGCAGTTTATGCGGCGCGGCGCCAGTCGGGGTAAGATGGCGGCTATTTCAAGACCTTGAGAGGCCCGCGTGCGCGTGTTGCTGGTGGAAGACGATCCGATGATCGGGGAGAGCCTGGTCGAAGGCTTGCGCGGCGAGTGCTATGCCGTGGACTGGGTGCGCGATGGCCACGATGCGGAGCTGGCGCTGGCCGGTTTCGCCTACGATTTGATGCTGCTGGACCTGGGCTTGCCCGGCAAGGAGGGCATGGACGTGCTGCGCACCATGCGTGCGCGGGGCGCCGAGTTGCCCGTGCTGATCATCACGGCGCGCGACGGTACGCCGGCCCGCGTCGACGGGCTCGACAGCGGCGCCGACGATTACCTGGTCAAGCCGTTCGACCTCGACGAGCTGCTGGCGCGCATCCGCGCGCTGCTGCGCCGCCGCGTCAGCCGTTCGCGATCCGTCATCGAGCACGGCGCGCTGATCCTCGACCTGGCCAGCCACGAGGTCACGTTCGAGGGCGAATTGATCAAGCTGCCGCCGCGCGAGTTTTCCGTGCTGCGCGCCTTGCTCGACCATCCGGGCAAGGTGGTGTCGAAGCGCCAGCTGAGTGAAAAGCTGTATGGCTGGGATTGCGAAGTGGAAAGCAATACCGTCGATGTGTACGTGTACCAGCTGCGCAAGAAGCTCGGTGCCGACTGCATCCAGACCGTGCGTGGCGTGGGCTACAAGATGCGGGTAGCATCTTGCTGACCATCCGCCGCCAGTTGCTGCTCGGTTTGCTGGCCGCTACCTTGCTGTGCGTGCTCGGCGCCGGCATTTCGCTGTTCCGTTCGCTGCTGGAAGAAACCAATGAACTGGCCGATCTGCAGCTGCGCCAGCTGGCCGTGGCCTTGCCCG
Source organism: Janthinobacterium sp. SUN128 (assembly GCF_030587275.1). Taxonomy (NCBI): domain Bacteria; kingdom Pseudomonadati; phylum Pseudomonadota; class Betaproteobacteria; order Burkholderiales; family Oxalobacteraceae; genus Janthinobacterium; species Janthinobacterium sp. SUN128. The sequence goes on from NZ_JAPWHY010000001.1 coordinate 1,152,283, forward strand.
ACGAATTCGAGACGCAGACGGGCCTGGCCGCCGCGCAAGACCCGGAAGAAGCGTTCGTGCTGCAGGCATGGGACGAGGACGGCCAGCCATTGCCCGTCCTGCAGGGCCAGCCGGCACTGCCGCGCTATGTGCTGGCCGGCTTTGCCGATGTCGTGCTGCACGGCGAGGACTGGCGCCTGTACGGCGAAACGCGGCGCGGCCGCTACGTGCAGGTGGCGCAGGCGCAGGCCGTGCGCGACCAGCTGGCCTGGCAGATGAGCATGCGGGCAGGCGCTCCCCTGCTGGTATTCGCACTGATCCTGGCGCTGCTGATCGTCGCCGTCGTGGGGCGGGCGCTGGCGCCGCTGCACCGGCTGGCTGAATCCGTGGCGGGCCGTTCGCCGGATGCGCTCACGCCGCTGGCGGCCGACGACATGCCGCCCGAACTGCGGCCCGTGGCGCTGGCGTTGAATAGCCTGATGGGGCAGTTCGAAGCGGCGCTGACGGCGCAGCGCACCTTTGTTGCCGATGCGGCGCATGAATTGCGCTCGCCGCTGACGGCGCTGAAACTGCAGCTGCAGGTGGCCGAGCGGGCCGCCAGCGAGGAAGAACGCCGCGTGGCCCTGGCGCGGCTGCACGAGCGGCTGGACCGCAGCACGCACCTGGTGCGGCAACTGCTCAGTCTGGCGCGCCATGAAACGGCGCTGGCGGTCAGCCAGCTGCACACGGTGGACCTGGGACAATTGCTGGAAGCGGCCGTGGGCGACCACAGCGCGCTGGCCGACAGCCGGGAGATCGACCTGGGCGTGGTGGAAACGTTGCCGGCCAGGGTGCTGGTACAGGCCGATCCCGATGGCTTGCAAGTGTTGCTGAATAACCTGATCGACAACGCCTTGCGCTACACGCAGCAGGGCGGCAGGGTCGACTTGCAGGCGGCCGTGGAAGAGGGCCGGCCCCTGCTGCGCGTGTCCGACAACGGCCCCGGTGTGCCGCAACAGCACCACGCGCGCCTGTTCGACCGCTTCTTCCGCCCCAACGGCAACGATGCCTGGGGCTGCGGCCTGGGCCTGTCCATCGTGCGCCACATCGCCGAGCACCACCAGGCCGATATCGCGCTGGCCGAGGGGGACGAGGGGCGGGGCCTGCAGGTGACGGTGCGTTTTCCGCAAGCGGCCTGAACGGACAAAAAAAAGCGGATGCCGGTCAGGGCATCCGCTTTTCAATCACGGGCGAGGCGCTTACGCCAGCTCGGTGATGAATTGCTCGCGCGCAGGGCGCACTTTTTTCAAGTCCACCAGCCAGTCGCCTGCGTCGGCGCGGTAGCCGAGCGGCAGCATGACGACGGAACGCAGGCCTTTTTCACGCAGGTTCAGGATTTCATCGACCTTGGCTGGATCAAACCCTTCCATCGGCGTCGAATCGACCTTTTCCTGGGCCGCGGCGATCAGGGCCGTGCCCACGCCGATATATGCCTGGCGCGCCGCGTGCTGGTAGTTGGTTTCCGCATCGCGCTGCGGATACGTGGCCAGGATTTGCTGGCGGTAGGCTTCCCAGCCTTCATTCTTGAAGCCGCGCACGGTGTTGACCAGGTCAAAGCGCGCGTTGATGCGTTCTGCCGTGTAATTGTCCCAGGCGGCGAACACCAGCAGGTGCGAGGCGTCCGTCACTTGCGACTGGTTCCATGCATGCGGCTTGATCTGTTCGCGCAGGGCCGGATTCGTCACGACGAAGACTTCGTAAGGATGCAGTCCGCTGGAGCTGGCAGTCAGGCGCACGGCTTCCAGGATGCGCTCGACCTTGTCTTGCGGCACCGTTTTCGTCGGGTCCATTTTCTTGGTGGCGTAGCGCCATTGCAGTGTTTCGAGCAGTGCGGACATATAAATCCCTTTCATAATGAATAGTTCAGATTGGAAATGATAGCGGATTCAGGCATTTCAAGTGCGGCGGGCAAAAGAACTTGTATAGCCGAGCCAGGCACGGTTGTCTACAGGCCAAGCATGGCAAGCTCATGCTGCGGATAGCGCGCGCCCTGCACGGCGGCGGGAGCGATGGCGGCGCCGATGGCGCCCAGCTCGGCTTTGTTCAGGGTAATCCGCGCGGCGGCCACATTCTCTTCCAGGTGCGCCAGGCTGCGGGCGCCCGGTATCGGCACGATATCGCTGCCTTGGGCCAGCAGCCAGGCCAGGGCCAGCTGGGCCGCCGTGGCGCCGCGCGCCGCCGCCAGGCGCTGCAGTTCAGCTACCAGCTTCGCGTTGGCTTCCATCGCCTGCGGCTGGAAACGGGGCAGGCTGTGGCGGTAGTCGTCTGGCGCCAGCGCGGCGCTGGATGCGAGCCGGCCCGTCAGGAAGCCCCGGCCCAGCGGGCTGTACGGCACGAAGCCGATACCGAGCGCGCGGCAAGCGGGCAGCACCTCGGCTTCCACCTCGCGGCTCCACAGCGAATACTCGGACTGGACGGCCGCAATCGGATGCACGGCGTGGGCGCGGCGCAGGGTGGCGGCCGACACTTCCGACAGCCCCAGGTGGCGCACCTTGCCGGCCCGCACCAGATCCGCCATGGCGCCGACGACGTCTTCGATGGGCACGGCGGGGTCCACGCGGTGCTGGTACAGCAAGTCGATGCAATCGATGCCCAGCCGGGACAGCGACGCTTCCACGGCCCGGACGATGTGTCCGGGGCGGCTGTCGACGCCCGCCATGCGTTCCACGCCCTGGCCGTGGGGCAAGATTCTGAAGCCGAACTTGGTGGCGATGCTGACCTTGCCGCGCAGCTCCTTCAGGGCGCGGCCTACCAAGTCCTCGTTGGCGTAGGGGCCGTAGACTTCCGCCGTATCGATCAGGGTCACGCCCAGTTCCACGGCGCGGTGCAATACGCGCAGCGAGGTGGCCTCGTCGGCGCCGCCGTAGGCAAAGCTCATGCCCATGCAGCCCAGGCCGATGGGGGCGACGCGCAAGCCGGAGTTGCCCAGTGTTCTGTGTTCCATTTTTCACTCCTCTTCAAAAAAAGATGCAAGGAGTATGGATGAAGCAACAGCATGCGATAAGATGGCTTATCCTGCATGCATTACTGAATTTTACTCATGAATAATGGCTGACCTCAATGAATTGACGGCCTTTGCCGCCGTCGCCCGCCTGCGCAGCTTTCGCAAGGCGGCCGTCGAACGGGGCGTGTCCGCTTCCGCCCTCAGCCATGCGCTGCGGGCGCTGGAAGAGCGCCTGGGCGTGCGCCTGCTGAACCGTACCACGCGCAGCGTCACGCCGACCGAAGCGGGGCAGCAGTTGCTGGCGCGGCTGGCGCCGGCCATGCGCGAAATCGATGATGCCTTGCAGGACTTGAGCGCCTTGCAGGATGTGCCCGCAGGCAAGCTGCGCCTGAACGTGCCCCGTCCGGCCGCCCGGCTGCTGCTGGCGCCCATGCTGGCCAGCTTCGTCGCCCGCTATCCGCGCGTGCAGGTGGAAGTGGTGACGGATGACGGCATGATTGATATCGTGCGCGACGGTTTTGACGCGGGCATCCGCTTCGGCGAGCAGGTGGCGGCCGACATGATCGCCGTGCCCGTGGGCGCGCCGCAGCCTTTCGTGGTGGTGGCGTCACCCGCCTATCTGGCGGCGCATGGGGCGCCAAGCACGCCGCACGCGCTGCTCGAGCATGCCTGCATCGGCCGGCGTTTTCCCAGCGGGCGCCAGTATGCGTGGGAGTTCGAGCAGGCAGGCGAGGGTGTCAGCATCGCCGTCGGCGGGCCGCTGGTGTTCGACGACGATGAACTGATGCTGCGCGCGGCCCGCGATGGCGCGGGACTGGCGTATGTGTACGAGGCCGATGCGCGCACCGATATCGCGGCGGGACGCCTGGCGTGCGTGCTGGAACGCTGCCTGCCGCCGCCGCCCCGTTACTTCCTGTACTACCCGAGCCGGCGGCAGATGCCGCCCGTGCTGCGCGCCTTTGTCGACATGCTGCGCGCGCCGGCGATATAGTCAGCCGGTGTGCGGCGGCGCGGCGTGCTCGACCGGCCACTTGATGGTGAACAGGCTGCCGCCCGCCTTGCCACGCGTGCAGACGGCGCTGCCGCCATGCGCGCGCGCGATGGCTTCGACCACGGCCAGGCCCAGGCCGCTGCCCGCGTTCAGGTCGACCCTGTCGCTGTCGCCGCGGCGGAATGCTTCGAACACGTGCGGCGCCAGTTCCTCGGCAATGCCGGGGCCTGCATCTTCGACGCTCAGGAAGTACTGGCCGGCCTGCACGCGGGTACGCACGCGCAGCAGGCCCGGATGCGCATAGCGGCGCGCGTTGTCGAGCAGGGCCAGCACGATTTGCCGGATGCGCGCCGCGTCGCAGCAGACGGGATGGTCGGACAGGTGCAGTTGCAGGGCAAAGCCGGCCGCTTCCATGTCCGGCGCCAGCAGGCGGCGCACTTCCTCGATTTCCAGCGTCAGGTCTGTCCATGCCATGCGCAGCTGCATGTGGCCGCTGTCGGCCAGGCTCAGGGTGCGCAAGTCCTCGATCAGGCGGCCCAGGTCTTCCACTTGCGACAGCAGGCTGGAAAACGGCACTTCCTCTGGCTTGAAGACGCCATCGACGACGCCTTGCAGGGTGCCGCGCAGGATGGTCACGGGCGTGCGCAGCTCGTGCGCGATGGCCGCATTCCACGTCTCGCTTTCCTTGGCCGCCCGCTGCAGGCGCTCGGCCATGCTGTTGAAATCGTCGACCAGCATGGCCGTTTCACCCAGGGTGCGGTCGCCGGCGAAGGCGCGCGCGGACAGGTCGCCATGCGCCACGCGGCGCACGCTGTCCATCACGGAATTGATCGGTTTTAGAATGCGCGACGCGAGCTTGATGGCGAAGAACGCGGCCAGCAGCAAGCCAAAGATGGTAATCGACAGTATCCACAGCCATTCCACCGTCGTCGGCGACCAGTCGTCCGGCTCGGACAGCATGTTGGGGTCGATCTTGAAGACGACGGCGAAAAACGTCCACGAAAAAATCCAGATGACGAGGATGCTGATGACCATCAGCACGGACATCGACAGCACGATCTGCCGGTTCAAGCCTGTGAAGCGCATCAGAGGTCGCTTTCCAGGCGGTAGCCCACGCCGCGCAGGCTGGCCGGCATGTTCATCACGCCCGCTTCTTCCAGCTTCTTGCGCAGCTTGCTGACGTGGCTGTCCACCGTGCGTTCCAGCGAATTGCTCTCGGGCATGCACGACTCCAGCAATTCCAGGCGGCTGCAGACGCGGCGCGGCGTGCGCGCAAGGTGGGCCAGAAGGCGGAACTCCGTCAAGGTCAGGCTCAAAGGCACGGGCGCGCCTTCGCGCAGCACGCTGGCCACATAAGTTTCCTGGTCGATCTCGATGGGGCCGCAGCGCAGGCGCTGGCCGCCGACGGGGTGGTGGCGCACGCGTGAGCGGCGCAGCACGGCGGCCACGCGGGCCACCACTTCGGCCGGATTGAAGGGCTTGATGATGTAGTCGTCGGCGCCCACGCGCAGTGCGGCCAGTTTATCGGCATCCTGGTCGCGCGCCGTCAGCATGATGACGGGCGTCTCGCCGCGCCGCCGCACTTCCGCCAGCACGCCCCAGCCATCGACACGGGGCATTTGCACGTCGAGCAGCAGCAGGTCCGGCGCCAGCGCCAGGTGCTGCTGCAGCGCTTCCTGGCCATCGTGCGCGAAGGCCGTGCGGTAGCCGTCGCGCTCCAGGTAGCCGGCGAGGATGCGGGCGATTTGCGGTTCATCTTCGGCGATCAGGACGAGGGCGGAAGGCGGCGTGGTGGCAAGGAAGGAGGGCTGGCTGGTGCTGTGATGATAGTTCATATAAATAGTCTAGCATTCTTCGCCGTCTCCATCGAATCTCCACATTTCTTTGACGGAACATCCATCTTGGCCTTCTATGCTCTTGTTATCTGTCGACCGGACCGCCGGTTGGGATCTGCCATAGAGAAAGACCATGCATCCGAGCCACCTCACCAAGAAAAACATGTTGATCGCCGCGGCACTGCTCAGCCTTGCCGCCTGTTCCAAACCCGCGCCGGAAGAAGGCGCCGCGCCGCCCGCCGCCGTGACGGTGCTCAAGCTGCAAGCGGCGCCTGTCGTCCTCAGCGATGAATTGCCGGGCAGGGTGGCCGCTTTCCGCACGGCCGACATCCGCCCGCAAGTGGGCGGCATCGTGCTGCGCCGCCAGTTCGAGCAGGGCGCTGAAGTGAAAGCGGGGCAGAAGCTGTTCCAGCTGAACCCCGCGCCAGTCCAGGCGGACGTCGATTCGGCTGCCGCCGCCCTGCAGCATGCGGTGGCCACGGCGAACCGCGCCAGCAGCCAGGCCGACAGGTTGAAGCCGCTGGTGGAAGCGGACGCCATCAGCCGCCAGGCGTATGACGATGCCGTGGCCCAGCGCGAGCAAGCCGTGGCCACCGTGGCCCAGGCACGCGCGGCCCTGGCGCGCCGCCGCCTGGACCTGGCCTTTGCCAGCATCGAGGCGCCCATTGCCGGGCGCATCGGCTCCGAACTGGTGACGGAAGGCGCGCTCGTGGGCCTGGCCGATGCCACGCCGATGGCGCGCATCCAGCAGATCGACAAGGTGTATGTCGACGTGCGCCAGCCGGCCGCCGCGCTGGCCGCGCTGCAAGCCTCCGGCACCGGCGGCGCGGACAAGCTGCCCGTGACTATCCTCGGCGCGGATGGCCAGCCGCATCCCGTCACGGGCCGCATCCTGTTCTCCGGCATCAGCGTCGATGCGGGCACGGGCGACGCCGTCATCCGCGTGCTGGTCGACAATCCGCAGCGCCAGCTGCTGCCGGGCATGTTCGTGCGCGCCCGCATCGCCCGCGCCGTGCAGGCAAATGGCGTGCTGCTGCCGCAGCAAGCCGTCTTGCACAGCAGCGGCGGCCAGGCGCAGGCCTGGGTGCTCGATGGCACGAACAAAGCAAGCCTTAAACCCATCAGCGTGGGCGACGTGATCGACCACCAATACGTGGTCAACGGCGGCTTGAAGGCTGGCGAAACCGTCGTCATCGAAGGCCAGGAACGCTTGCAGCCGGGCGCCACCGCCGCACCGCAGCCATGGAAGCGCGCCGCAGCCGTTGCCGCCGCACCTGCCGTCAGCGCCGTGCGCTGACCCGTACATATTGAAAGTGTAACGACATGCCTCAATTTTTCATCAACCGCCCCGTCTTTGCGTGGGTGGTGGCGGTCTTCATCGTCCTGTTCGGACTGATCGCCATACCGCAATTGCCGATTGCGCGCTTCCCTTCGGTGGCGCCGCCCAGCGTCAGCATCAGCGCCAACTATCCTGGCGCCACGCCGCAAACCATGAACGATTCCGTGGTGGGTCTGATCGAACGCGAACTGTCGGGCGTCAAGCACCTGCTGTATTTCGAGTCGTCCACCGATACCTCGGGTTCGGCCTCGATCACCGTCACCTTCCAGCCGGGCACGAACCCGGAAATGGCGCAGGTGGACGTGCAAAACCGCCTGAAAGCCATCGAACCGCGCCTGCCGCAAGCCGTGCGGCAAAATGGCTTGGCGGTGGAGTCGGCATCGTCCGGCTTCCTGATGATCGTCAGCCTGATTTCCGAGAATGGCCAGCATGACGAAGTGGCGCTGGGCGACTACCTGGCGCGCAACGTGACGGAAGAACTGCGCCGCATTCCCGGCGTGGGCAAGGTGCAGCTGTTCGGCTCCGAGCGGGCCATGCGCATCTGGGTCGATCCGGCCAAGCTGGTGTCGTACAACATCGCCATGGGCGAGCTGACGGCCGCCATCGCGCAGCAAAATGCGCAGATCGCCCCGGGCCGCCTGGGCGATTCGCCCGCCGTGCACGGCCAGCGCGTCACGATTCCGCTGACGGTGCAGGGCCAGCTGCAAACGCCGGCCGAATTTGCCGCCATCGTGCTGCGCGCGAATGCGGATGGCTCGAAAGTGACCATCGGCGACGTGGCGAAAGTGTCGCTGGGCGCGCAAAGCTTCAATTTCAGCATCCGCGAAAACGGCCAGGCCGCTTCGGGCGCCGCCATCATGCTGTCGCCGGGCGCCAACGCCGTGCAGACGGCCAGCGCCGTGCGCGCGCGCATGGCCGAACTGGCGCACACCATGCCGGCCGGGATCAAGTATTCGGTGCCCTTCGATACGGCGCCGTTCGTGAAGATCTCGATCGAAAAGGTCGTCGTTACCCTGCTGGAAGCGATGGTGCTGGTGTTCCTCGTCATGTATCTGTTCCTGCAAAAGATACGCTATACGCTGATTCCCGCCATCGTCGCGCCGATTGCCCTGATGGGCACCTTCACGGTGATGCTGATGGCCGGCTATTCCGTCAACGTGCTGACCATGTTCGGCATGGTGCTGGCGATCGGCATCATCGTCGACGATGCCATCGTCGTGGTGGAAGCCGTCGAGCGCCTGATGGCGACCGAAGGCTTGTCGCCGAAGGAGGCGACGTCGAAGGCCATGCGCGAAATCACCGGTGCCGTCGTGGGCATCACCCTGGTGCTGACGGCCGTGTTCATCCCGATGGCGCTGGCCAGCGGTTCCGTGGGCGCCATCTACCGCCAGTTCACCCTTGCCATGGCCGTGTCGATCCTGTTCTCGGCCTTTTTGGCGCTGACCCTGACGCCGGCCCTGTGCGCCACCATGTTGAAACCGATCGGTCCGCACGACCATGACAAGAAGGGCTTCTTCCTGTGGTTCGACCGCCAGTTCGAGCGCATGACGGCTCGCTATGAAAAGGGCGTGGTGGCGATGCTCAAACGCGCGGGCCGTTCGATGGTCGTGTATGGCGCCATCGTCGCGGCCCTGGGCGTGGCCTTCATGCAGCTGCCTTCGGCCTTTTTGCCGGAAGAAGACCAGGGCTACTTCATCACCTCGATCCAGCTGCCGTCCGACGCCACCATGGAGCGCACGCTCGATGTCGTCAAACTGTACGAGCAGCACGTGGCCACGCGGCCCGGCATCGAAGTGAATCAGTCGATCCTCGGCTTCAGCTTTTCTGGCGCGGGGCCGAACGCGGGCCTGGCCTTCACCATGCTGAAGGACTGGAAACAGCGCAACGGCGCCACGGCGCAGGAAGAAGTGGCGCTGGCGCAGGAAGCCATGTCGCAGGCGAAGGAGGGCGTGATCATGAGCCTGATGCCGCCCGCCATCGATGAACTGGGCAACTCGTCCGGCTTTTCCATGCGCTTGCAAGACCGCGCCAACCAGGGTATCGCTGCCCTGCAGGCGGCGCAGAACCAGCTGCTGGGCCTGGCCGCGCAAAGCAGCAAGGTGGCGGGCGTGTATCCGGACGGCTTGCCGCCGGGCGCCAGCGTGCGTCTCGATATCGACCGCACCAAGGCGGAAGCGCTGGGCGTGTCGTTTACGGCCATTGCCGACATGCTGACGGCAGCCATGGGGTCGACCTATGTCCACGATTTTCCGAATGCTGGCCGCATGCAGCAGGTGATCATCCAGGCCGATGCGCCGTCGCGCATGCAGTTGAACGACGTGCTGGCCCTGCGCATCCGCAATAACGCGGGCGGCATGGTGGCCTTGGGCGAACTGGTGCGCCCCGTGTGGAGCGAGTCGCCGCTGCAACTGGTGCGCTACCAGGGTTATCCTGCGGCGCGCATTTCGGGCAGCGCGGCGCCGGGCGTATCGAGCGGCGACGCCATGCTGGAAATGGAGCGCCTGGTGAAACAGCTGCCGCCCGGCTTCGCGCTGGCGTGGACGGGGCAGTCGCTGCAAGAGAAGGAATCGGCGTCGCAAGCGCCCATGCTGATGGCGCTGTCGATGCTGGTGGTCTTCCTCGTGCTGGCGGCCCTGTATGAAAGCTGGAGCATTCCCGTGTCCGTGATGCTGGTCGTGCCTTTGGGCTTGCTGGGCGCCGTGCTGGCCGTGATGTTGCGCGGCATGCCGAACGATGTGTTCTTCAAGGTGGGCATGATCACGATCATCGGCCTGTCGGCGAAGAATGCGATCCTGATCGTCGAATATGCGCGCCAGCTGCAGGCGCAGGGCAAGGGACTGGTCGAGGCGACGGTGGAAGCGGCCCGCTTGCGTTTGCGTCCGATCTTGATGACGTCCTTGGCCTTCGCGCTGGGTGTCGTGCCGCTGATGCTGGCCACGGGCGCCAGCGCCGAAACGCAGCATGCGATCGGCACGGGCGTGTTCGGCGGCATGATTACCGCCACCGTGCTGGCCGTGTTTTTCGTGCCCGTGTTCTTTGTCGTGGTGCTGGGCGCCGTCGACAAGATGGGCAGCTATTTCAACAAACGCAGTAATCGCATCGCCGTCAAGGCGGTGGAAGGGGAGTTGTAATGCGTTGGTTTCATCTGTTACCGATCGCCGGGCTGTTGTCGGCGTGTTCATTGACGCCGCCGCTGGTCAAGCCGGCGGCGCCGATACCGGCCAGCTATGGCGAGGTCGCCGCGCCAGGCATGGCCGACACTGCGGCCGACCTGGGCTGGCGCCAGATGCTGCTCGATGCGCGCCTGCAGCGCCTGGTCGACATCGCACTGGAAAACAACCGCGACTTGCGCGTGGCGTCCCTTAACGTGGAAGCCGTGCGGGCCCAGTACCAGATCCAGGATGCGGGCCGCTATCCGGCCATCGGCGCGAATGCGGGCGGCGTGCGCCAGCGCGGCGCCGACGCGGTGACCCAAAACCAGTTCACTTCCGGCATCGCCATGAGCGCGTTCGAGATCGACCTGTTCGGCCGCCTGCGGTCCTTGTCGGACGCGGCGTTTGCGCGCTACCTGGCCACGCAGCAGGGCCAGCGCGCCGCGCACATGGCCCTGATCGGCGCCGTCGCCGATGCGTACCTGGAACAGCGGCTGGCCGAGGAGCAGCTGGCGCTGGCGCGGCAAACCCTGCTTGACTGGCGCCAGGCTTTGACCCTGACGCAGCGCCTGCACGGCGCGCAGCAGGGCAGCGGCCTGGACGTGGCGCAGGCGGAAGGACAGGCGGCCACGGCGGAAGCGGACGTGCAGGCCCGGGAGCGGGCCAGCGCCTTGGCCCGCAACAGCCTGGAACTGCTGCTGGGCGCGCCGCTGCCAACGGACTTGCCGGCGGGCCGGCCGCTCGATGGCCAGCCCGTGCTGACGCAGCTGCCGCCCGGCCTGCCGTCGGACTTGCTGGCGCGCCGTCCCGACATCCTGCAGGCGGAATACGCGCTGGTGGCGGCGAATGCGGAAATCGGCGCCGCCCGCGCCGCCTTCTTCCCCCGTCTGTCGCTGACGGCGTCGCTGGGCTTTGCCAGCCCTGAGCTCGGCGACCTGTTCCGTGGCAGCGCGCGCAGCTGGTCGTTCGCGCCGCAAGTGACGCAGCCGCTGTTCCAGGGCGGCCAGCTGCGCGCGGAATTGCAACTGTCGCGCCTGCGCAAGGACGTGGCCGTGCTGCAATACGAGCAGGCCATCCAGGCGGCCTTCCGCGACGTGCGCGACGGGCTGGCCGGCAGCGCCACGTATGCGCAGCAGATCGATGCGCAGCAGCGCGTGGTGGTCGCGGCGCAGCAGCGCCAGCGGCTGTCGCAGCTGCGCTACGATGCGGGCCAGGACAGCCGCCTGGAATTGCTCGACGCGCAGCGCCAGTCGTATGCGGCCCAGCAAACCCTGCTCGACGTGCGGCGCGACCAGTTCAAGTCGTCCGTGGCCCTGTACAAGGCGCTGGGGGGAGGGCTGGCGGAGTAGCCCGCCTTGCGGGGTGGCGGCCAGCCGGGCGTGGGCTTGCCAGGCTACGCGCCGGGCCAGTCGATCAACAGCGGTTGCGGCATCCACGGGTGCCGGATGGCAGCCAGGTTCCACGGCAAGCGGCTCAGCAGTACATCGAAGGGATTGCGCGCGACAGCCAGCGTGCATTTCCCGTCGCCTTTTTGCAGTCGGCCTTCGCGCTGCAGAAAGACCTGGCGCAATCCCTCGGGCGAGGTTTGTCCCACCGCTGGCCAATGGCGCATCACGGCGGCCAGCACTTGTTCGCACAGGGCCCGTTCTTCTTCGCCGAGGTCGACGGGTGGAGCAGGGAAGTCCGGTTCCAGGCCGCACAGCAGCTTGTTCAGCAGCAATTGCTGCTCCGGTGCACCGCTCCTGCCATCGACCAGGTATTGCAGCAAGTGAACGGCGTGCGCGCCGTGTTCGCCGCGCAGCTGCGGCCTGCCATCGCCGCCAGTGGCGAGCAAGTCCAGCCGCTGGAACATTGCCGGCAGGAACGGGTGGAGCAGCACCAGGCCGGCGTTCCTGATGCCGGCGATGTCAGGCGAATTTGCAGCGTCGTTCATGCGTTTATCCCGTCTGTTACGCTGTAAACGCCCCGATCGGGCGGTTGCGCGCCAGGCTCCAGCCTGTCGTGTACTGGGTACCGGGCTGGCCATCCGCCTGCTGCACGCTGTGGCTCCAGAGTATTTCCGTAAAGCTCAGCTTGAACTGCTCGGTGGGCATGTCGTCGGGATGGGTTTGCAGCTGGATTTCGCTGATCAGGGCGTCTCGCAGGGCAATGGTGATGATGTTGGCCGTCTTGCCGCTCGAATAACGGGCGATGTACAGCCTGGTCGGCTGGGCCGCACCCCTGCCCAGTGGCTCGGCGCGCAGGCACAGTTCATACAGCTTGATGGACGTCTGGTCGACATATTTGACGCAGGTAAATTCCGTGATCACGGGCCGCCCTGACGTGCGCGCCGAATTGCTGACGTCCGTCGTCATTTGCTGTTTCATGCCCTGGTGCAGCGAGACCAGCTCGATGCACGGGCCCAGGTCCTGCAGGGCGCCGCCATCGCGCCAGATGGCGTCGATGCCGGCGCTGCCACCGTCCGGCGTCTTGCCGAACACGAGTTCCGGGTTGCCGGGTTCCAGCAAGATCAAATCCATATTTGTCACTCCTGTCATCGGGAAAACAGCGTCGTGCGTTCCTATAGCCGGCCACGCAGCGGATGCGGCTTTGTCCAGCCAGCTTCGCCATGGCTATCGACAAAGCACACTTTCAGCTGTGCCATGCCCTGTGACGTAAAGTACGCGTGAACATTGGCGCTCTGGCGTTCGCGCGTGATGAACCACAGCGCGTCGCCGTGTGCCAGGCCCCGACTGCCCACCCGGTGCACGAGCAGGTCGGCGCTGCCGCGGTCCACCAGGGCCACGCGCACGCGCGCCTCGCCCATCGTTGCTGTCTGATATACGGTTGTCACCAGCGCCTCCTTTTTCGCAAGCTGTGTTGCCGTGGGACTATACACCGGATTAGTTATCTAAAGATAACAACAAGGCCGGAAGGCCGGAGTATTTTTTCCGCTTGCATGCCATGGCAGCCGCGCGGCCTGGGTATAGGCTGGAGCGCCGTCATCGGCGCTTGCGTCGCCTTGCATGCACTGCGCGTCGTGTCGGTTGTGGGAAGCACCTACCCGATCCATTGGACCGCAGATGGCAAGGCACCGCCGGCGCAATTGCCGGCGTGTGGCGTCCCAAGATAATTTCAAACTAACAAGTATGCCGCCATTTTGATGTTATTATTAAAATAACATCACTATTCCTCATTTCACGATGCTGGCCTAGTGTATTTCCTGGTTCACATTTCAAAAGGAGCATGCATGCGTCAGTCCCACGTTGCGCTGTTGTTATCGGTTTGTATGGGCGGAGCGCAGGCCGCGCCCGCGATCCTGGCTTTCGATGCCGATCACCTGAAGGTGGTTGAAGGCCAGCCGGTGCGCCTCCAATGGGAGGTAAGCGGGGCCGCCACGGTCATGCTGAATGGCGTGCCGGTCAGCGGCAATAGCCAGATCGTCAGGTATGCCGCCGGCGATGCTTCAACGCTGCGCCATACCTTGACGGCCAGCACTCCCGGCGAGCCGGAAACGGCCACGCGCACCATCGAACTGTCTCCCGGCGTTGTGCTGGACAAGGACTACATTCCCGAAGCGTATGCGGCCGGCTGCAAACCCGTGCAGGAGCGCGATTTTGTCATGGGCCATGAGTTTCCCCGCATCGAGCCGCGCGACTGCACTTCCGTGAAGGTGCGTAATCCCGTGTTTGTCTGGCCTGACTTTTATAACGTCGCAGAGATGGTGTTGACGCTTAACTTTCCCAGTGGAAAGAGTCCATTGAGTATCACCACGACCCGCACATCGCTGATCCTGCCCGAGCTGTTGAGCGAAACCGGGCTGTACACGTGGCAGGTGCAGTATCACTTTCCGGACGGCCAAGTCAGGACCGGCGTGGTCCGGCGTTTTCATTTCGACGGCAATGCCATCGACAACCTGCTCGATCTGCCCACCGCCGCCGAAGTCATCTCCAGGATAGGACAGCGTTTGCACCCACGCCTGATTCCGCTGGCGGCGAATGGGCAGGTCATGCAGATGTCGGCCATCCACGCCGCCGTGCAGGCCAGTCCCCTGGCGGCATCCTACAAAACGTACCTGGCCGAGGCGGAGCAGGTACTGGCCAATACACTGTACGCCATGCCTGCGGAACCCATCGGCCAGAAACCCGCCCCTGTCACCGACGCATCGTTCAGGGCGGCCCAGGGAATTGAGCGGCTGCTTGTGGCTGCGCTGGTCAAGGGTGACCAGCGGTATCGCGCGCAGGCCATCGCCCGCCTGCTGCAGCTGGCCAGCTGGGCTACGGACGGCGTGACCGGCGAATGCCAGGAGGATCAGGCCAACAGGCTGATCATGGTGGCCCTGGCGCAAGGTTTGGACATGCTTTACTACAACATGACCAGGGCGGACCGCTATGTACTCATCAAGGCGATCAACGAGCGGCTCAATCCGCTGATGTACAAGATGGAGGCGGGTTTACGCGCCAATCCGTATGACTCCCATGTCCTGGCCGCCGCCTACTATGCGGTGCAAACCCTGATGCTGTCGGCCGGCTCCGTCGGCCAGGGACCTGGCGGCGACGTGACGTTTGAACAGGGGGCGGAATATGGCAAGTCCTGCAGTGCAAAAGACAAGCCGCTGGCGCCGGTTAGCCGTTTCTCCACTGCCTGGGAAACGCTGATCACGAGTTCGGGCACGTGGGGAGGCGGCACGGACAGCGGGTTTGGCAACGGCATCAATTATGCCTGGAACGCGCTCAACTCGTATGCACCGGCCATGGCTTCGTATCTGTTGATGGCCAATGTGGATCTCAGCCTTATCCCCGCGCTGCAGCAGTTCGGCGACAATTTCCATGCGCAAACGGTGCGGAACCGCTGGAGCAAGGTGCGCGGCGCCTTCGGCGACGGCAGCAACCTGACGGGAAACTATGAATCCTATGCCTGGAACTCCTACCGCCTGTTCTCCCAGATATCGCAAAATCCTGTCGACGAATGGTATTACCGTGACCGTATTGAGCAGACCCAGTCGCTGGCCTTGCCCTTCCATCATTACTTCCTCACTGCAGTCAGGCCACCCGTTGAACCCGCCTTACTCCCTGCATTGAAACGGACGTATCTGTTCGAGGATGCGGGCGTAGTCGCCATGCACTCCAATACGGCCGATCCGCAGCGTTCCAGCCTGTTTTTCCGTTCCAGCCGTCTCGGCGCCATCAACCACAGCCATGCGGATAACAATGCGTTTACCTTTGTGTCAAAAGGGAAGAGTATTTTCATTTCGGGCGGCATCTATAATGAATTTGGCAGTCTGCAGGAGCAGCAGATCAGGCGCGCCACGCGCTACAAGAATGCGCTGACGTTCGACGCGGGCGAGGGATATGAGGACGCCGGCCTGGGCCAGGCGGAGCCGGCGGTCAACCCCGTTGCGCCGGGAGGGCCGCTGTTTTATATGCAGCCACATGGCAGGCTGATCAATTTTCATGCGGCCGAGACGAGCGACTGGTCGGTTGCCACCGGAGATGCCACGGCCGCCTACCGCAGCCGCGACATAACAACGGCGCTCTGGAATCCCTTGCTGCAAGGGGCGGTGCGCACCGTCGCCTATAACCCGAAGGCAGGCGTGGCCCTGATCTACGATTGGGCGGAGAGTGCGACCAAACGCCGCTGGCAGATGAATTACCAGACGCTGGTGGCGCCGTCGGACATCGGCGCGCGGGAATTCAAGGTCGACGCGGGCGATGGCGTCAGCGTCTGCGTCAATTATCACGGCTATGACGGAACGTATGCGGCGCCGGAAAAGATGTCCGAAGTGGCCCGGCATGCGGGTCTGGCATGGCCGACAGGCGCGCCTGAGCAATATCACACCGCATACAAGACCAATATACGCAGCAATTCCATGGCCAGCCTGATCGTCTTGAAGGAAGACTGCAATGCCGTTGCCGTGACGGCCGAATATTTGTCGCCGACCAAGTTGCTCGTCAAGGTCGATGCGAGCTGGTTCATTTTCGATAAAAAGGCGGTACAGCTCTCGGAATAGGAAAAGGCGTGCCGGTGCCGCGCCGGCCGGCTGCCATGCGGGCAGGTGAATGATGGCTTTGATTCTATTTGATATTTCCAGTATTATGGAATTATTTATTCATTCACCGGCTTCGGCGCTATCGCCTGCCTTGCCGCCTTCTCCGGAACCTCACCGCATGCTGACCGCTTTCCTGATCTTTCTTGCTACATTAACCCTCGTCATCTGGCAGCCGCGCGGCCTGGGCATCGGCTGGAGCGCCGTCATCGGCGCCTGTGTCGCCTTGCTGGCCGGCGTGATCCACTGGGGCGACATCCCCGTCGTCTGGCATATCGTGTGGAACGCCACCGGCACCTTCATCGCCGTGATCATCATCAGCCTGCTGCTGGACGCGGCCGGCTTCTTCGAATGGGCCGCGCTGCACGTGGCGCGCTGGGGCGGGGGCAGCGGACGAAAACTGTTCGTGCTGCTGGTCTTGCTGGGCGCGCTCGTTTCCGCCGTGTTCGCCAATGACGGCGCCGCGCTGATCCTGACGCCCATCGTCATCGCCATGCTGCGGGCGCTGAAGTTTTCCGCCAAGGCCACGCTGGCCTACGTGATGGCGGCCGGTTTCATCGCCGACACGGCCAGCCTGCCGCTGGTGGTGTCGAACCTGGTGAATATCGTCTCGGCCGATTTCTTCAAGATCGGCTTTGCCGAATATGCGTCCGTGATGGTGCCCGTCAACGTCGTCGCCGTGGGCGCCACCCTGGGGGCCTTGCTGCTCTTTTTTCACCGGGATATTCCCCGCGACTATGCAGTGGCGCAGCTGAAGCGCCCGGACGCCGCCATCCGCGACCTCGGCACCTTCCGCGCCGGCTGGCTGGTGCTGGCGCTGCTGCTGGTGGGATTTTTCTCGCAAGAAGCCTTGGGCGTGCCCATCAGCCTGATCGCCGCCGTGGGCGCCGCGCTGTTGCTGGGCGTGGCCGGCAAGGGCCACGTGATTTCCACGCGCCACGTGCTGCGCCATGCGCCGTGGCACATCGTCGTCTTTTCGCTGGGCATGTACCTGGTCGTGTACGGCTTGCGCAATGCGGGTTTGACGGCTTACCTGACGGACATGCTGAACCACTTTGCGCAGTACGGCGTGTGGGGCGCGGCCATGGGCACGGGCGTGCTGACGGCCTTGCTGTCGTCCGTGATGAACAACCTGCCGACGGTGCTCGTCGGCGCGCTGGCCATCGACCCGACGACGGCGCAGGGGGCCGCGCGCGAAGCGATGATCTACGCGAACGTCATCGGCAGCGACCTGGGCCCGAAGATCACGCCCATCGGCAGCCTGGCCACCTTGCTGTGGTTGCATGTGCTCGACAGCAAGAACATCCACATTTCCTGGGGATACTATTTCCGCGTCGGCATCGTGCTGACCGTGCCAGTGCTGCTGGTGACCCTGGCCGCGCTGGCGCTGCGCCTGGGGTGATGTCAGAGGGGAAGATAGTTAACTAGACGACCGGTCATATTTTTTGCTATACTGGCTGCATGAGCAAAAAATCCTCCGCTGACATGCGCCAGCACCTGATCGACATCGCCAAGGCCTTGATGGCCGAGAAGGGCTATACGGCCGTGGGCCTGGCCGAACTGGTGGCGGCGGCCGGCGTGCCGAAGGGTTCCTTCTACTATTACTTCAAGTCGAAGGAAGAGTTTGGCCAAGCCTTGCTCGATGATTATTTCACCACCTATTTGCAGACGGTCGACGCCTTGCTGGCGGGGCCTGGCAATGCCCGCGAGCGTTTGCTGGCCTATTTTGACTACTGGCGCGCGACGCAGGCCAGCAGCGCGCCGGAAGGCAAGTGCCTGGTGGTCAAGCTGGGCGCTGAAGTGTGCGACTTGTCCGTGGACATGGGCGCCGTGCTGCAGCAGGGCACGGGCGCCATCCTGGACCGCCTGACGCAGTGCGTGGAAGCGGGCCATCTCGACGGTTCCTTGGCGGAGGCAATGCCGGCGCGCGTGCTGGCCGAATCCCTTTACCAGTTGTGGCTGGGCGCGTCCCTGATGGTCAAGGTGGCCAGGAGCGGCGGACCGTTCGACGCTGCCATGGCGACCACGCAACGGCTGCTGTCGTAGCCGTTTTTTTGACCATTAACTAGACGACCGGTCAGTTATTGCCGGTTTTTTCTGACTTAACATGAAAGCAATACGATGACCGAACAGCATGAAAGCGATTTATTTTCCCCGGTCGATCTGGGCGCGCTGGCATTGGCCAACCGCATCGTCATGGCGCCGCTCACGCGCAGCCGCATGGGCGACGATGGCGTGCCGAACGCCTTGCACGCCGAGTATTACGCCCAGCGCGCCAGCGCCGGCCTGATCATCAGCGAAGCGACGAATATTTCGGCCCAGGGCCGCGGCTATGCTCTGACACCGGGAATCTGGACGGACGAGCAGGTGGCCGGCTGGAAGCTGGTCACCGATGCCGTGCATGCGGCCGGCGGCAAGATCGTTTGCCAGCTGTGGCATGTGGGACGGTTTTCGCATGCCAGCCTGCAGCCCGATGGCGCCGCGCCCGTCGCGCCATCGGCCATCCGCGCCGAGGGCAGCACCTACACCGCCAGCGGCATGCAGCCCGTGTCCATGCCGCGCGCGCTGGCAACGGGGGAAATCGCCGGCATCGTCGCGCAGTATGCACATGCGGCCGCATGCGCGCTGCGCGCCGGTTTCGATGGCGTCGAAGTGCATTCGGCCAACAGCTACCTGCTCGACCAGTTCTTGCGGGACTCGACCAACCGGCGCACGGACGCTTATGGCGGCAGCATCGAAAACCGCGCGCGGCTGACCTTGGAGGTAACGCACGCCGTAGTGAAAGTGTGGGGCGCGGCGCGGGTCGGCATCCGCCTGTCTCCCGTCACGCCCGACGCGGGCAACACGCCGATCGACAGCGACGTGATGGCCACCTATGGCTACCTGATCGAACAGTTGAACCGGCATGGACTGGCCTACCTGCACTTCGTCGAGGGCGCCACGGCCACCTCGCGCGATGTGCCCGATGGCGTCGACCTCGATGCGCTGCGGGCGCTGTTCAACGGCCCCTACATCGGCAACAACCACTATGACTTGCCGCTGGCGCAGGCGCGCCGCGCGCAAGGCAAGGTCGATGCGGTGGCGTTTGGCCGTCCCTTCATCGCCAACCCGGATCTGGTGGCGCGACTGCGCCATGGCGTGGCGCTGGCCGTGGCGCCGCGCGAGGCGTATTACGGCGGTGGCGCCAACGGCTACACCGACTGGCCCGCCAGTCAGTTCTGATTTCTCTTCACCCACCCAAGGAGCGCAACATGAACAACACCACGTATGTGCAGGATTACCAGGCGATTGTCGCCGTGCTGAATCAATACAATGCGGGCGGCGCGCAGGCCGACAGCAGCATCATGCGCCCGGCTTTCAGCAGCCAGGCCACCATTTTCGGCGTCGATGGCGGCGATAAACTGACGGGCGGACCCATCGAAGGCCTGTTCGAGATCATCGACAGCGCCTTCCGGCCATCGCCGCAGGCGAAGGCGGCCATCGTGCGCGTCGACATCGTGGGCACGGCGGCCAGCGCGCGTGTCGATACGGACGATATCTCGGGTTTCCGCTTTACCGACTTTTTCAATTTGCTCAAGGTGCAGGGCGAGTGGACCATCGTCAGCAAGATCTATCACACGCACGCGGGCGCCTGATGCACTGGCTGGGCGCCCGATGCTGTATCGTGTGGCGTCCAGCATGCGGGGAGAAGCAATGAAACTGATACTGATAGGCGCCACGGGCCTGGTGGGCCGCGAAGTGCTGCGCCTGGCGCTGAGTGACGCGCGCGTCACGAACATCGTCGCGCCCGTGCGCAAAGCCTTGCCGGCGCATCCCAAGCTGGACGCACCCCTTGTCGATTTCGACCGCTTGCCGGCGGATGCGCCCTGGTGGCAGGCCGATGCCGTTATCTGCACCCTGGGCACGACCATGAAGGTGGCGGGCACGCGGCAGGCCTTCCGGCGGGTCGACCATGGCTATCCGCTGGCCGCGGCGCGGCTGGCGCTGGCGGCGGGCACGCCCACGTATGCGCTCAATTCCGCCGCCGGCGCCGACGCGGCCTCGCGCTTTTTCTATAACCGCGTCAAGGGCGAGCTGGAACGCGACCTGGAAGCGCTGGGTTTCAGATCGCTCACGCACGTGCGGCCGGGCCTGATCGGCGGCGAACGCGATGAGGCGCGGGCGGGCGAGGGCGCCGCCTTGCGCATCCTGCGCGTGCTGGCTCCCGTGCTGCCGCGCCGCTGGCGCATCAATCCCGCGCCGCGCATCGCCAGCGCCTTGCTGGAAGCGGCGATTGCCGCCGCGCCGGGCGTGCACATGGTGACGTCCGAGCACCTTTTGTGAACGCGCCCCCGTATAATTCTCGTTCATCTACTTGCGAGTACAGACAATGCAGACAGTACGTGTTTACCAGGCCAGCGACCGCGACGCCTGCCTGGCCCTCTTCGACGGCAATACGCCGCGCTTTTTCGACCCTTCGGAGCGCGTCCGTTTTGCCGCCTGGATTGATGCAGCGGCGCAGCCCTATCTTGTCATCGAGCGCGTCATCGATGGTGATGCGCGCATCGTCGCCTGCGGCGGCCACGCCATCGAGGCGGATGGCATGACTGCCAGCCTGTCCTGGGGCATGGTGGCGCAGGATATGCACGCCCAGGGGCTGGGCCAGGCACTGACGCAGGCGCGCCTCGATGCGATCAGCGCCATGCCGCAGCTGACCAGTGTGACCATGAATACCAGCCAGTACACGCAGGGTTTTTATGCGCGCTTCGGCTTCGTGGCCGTGAAGGTGACGCCGGATGGCATCGGACCCGGCCTCGATCAATGGGATATGGTTTTGCCGCTGCCGCGCGCCGGGGGCGTTGATGGCAGCCGCTGACCACCATATCGCCCCGGTGCCGCTGGAAAAAGCCTACCGCCTGCTCAATCACGGTCCGTCCATCCTCGTTTCGGCCCGCCATGGCGGCATCGATAACGTAATGGCCGCCGCCTGGGCCTGCGCCCTCGATTTCGCGCCGCCGAAACTGACCGTGGTGCTGGACAAGGCAACGCGCACGCGCGCGCTGGTCGAAGGCAGCGGCACGTTTGTCATACAGGTGCCGACGGCGGCGCAGTTGCAACTGACCCACGCCGTCGGCACGCACAGCCTCGATGCGCAGCCCGATAAGCTGGCGCGCGCCGGCGTGCAGCTGTTTCACATGGACGGCTTTGATCTGCCGTTCGTGGCCGGCTGCTCCGCCTGGCTGGCCTGCCGTTTGATCCCCGAAGCGCACAACCAGACGGCGTACGACCTGTTCATCGGCGAAGTGGTGGGCGCCTGGGCCGACACGCGCGTGTTCCGCGACGGGCACTGGCATTTCGAACAGGCCGATCCATCCTGGCGCAGCCTGCACTACATCGCCGGCGGGCGCTTCTATGCGATCGGCGAGGCGCTCGATGCTGCCCCGAGCTGACCCGCTGGCGGGCCAGGCCGACACCACGCCGCTCGTCATCGTCGCCAGCAGCGGCACCGGCGGCGACATGCAGCCGTTTATCGCGCTGGCGCAGGGCTTGCAGCAACGGGGCCGGCGCGTGCTGCTGCTGGTGCCGGGCTGGCAGGAAGCGGCCGCGCAAGCCTCGCGGCTGCCATATCACACCTTCGGCAGCGCGGAAGAGGGGCAGGCCATGCTGGACGACCCCGGCTTGTGGGATGAGCGCAAGGGCTGGGGCGTGGTGTGGAATGGCCTCGTGCCGCACCTGGGCGCCGTGCGCGACGTCGTGCAAGGCTTGCCGGCCGATGAGGCTTGCGTGGTGTTGTGCCATCCCATCCTCGTGCCGATGGCGGCCCTGGCGCGCTCCGCGCGGCCGGACCTGCGCATCGTCGCGGCGTATCTCGCGCCATCGAACCTGTGCAGCAGCCATGATTTCCTGGCGGCCGGCTCCTTGCGCATTCCCACCTGGGTGCCGCTGGCCTGGCGCCAGGCCCTGTGGCGCATGATCCACCGCGGCATGATCGATCCGGTCATGCTGCCTGGCCTGAATGGCGCGCGCGCGCAGCACGGCTTGCCGCCGGAAGCGCATTTTTTTGCACACATGCTGGCCGCGCCGGACGCGTCGCTCGGCTTGTTTCCCGCGTGGTTCGCCGCCCCGCAGGCGGACTGGCCGCCGCACTTCGCGCAAGCCGATTTCGCCGGCGCCGCCACGCATGGCGCTGCAGCGCTGCCACCGGAGCTGGAACGTTTTCTGGGCGAGGGCGAGCCACCCATCGTGTTTACGCCCGGTACCGGGCACCAGCACGCGCAGCGCTATTTCAGCACCGCCCTCGCAGTCTTGCGGCGGCTGGGACGGCGCGGCCTGTTCCTCACGCCCCATGCGGCGCAACTGCCGCAGCACATGCCGGCCAGCGTCATGTGGCAGGCGCACGCACCGTTTGCGGCGCTATTGCCGCGCGCGGCGGCCGTGGTGCACCATGGCGGCATCGGCACCAGCGCGGACGCCTTCCGCGCGGGCATCCCGCAACTGATCGTGCCGTTCGCGTACGACCAGTTCGACAATGGCTGGCGCGCCAAACGGCTCGGTGTGGGGGATGTCTTGCTGGCCAGGCGCCTGTCGGCGGGGCGCATGCAGCGGCAGCTGGCGCGCCTGCTGGCCGCGCCCGAGGTCAAGCTGGCGTGCGGCGAGGTGGCCCGCCAGATGGGGCAGGGGCTCGAATCAGCGCGCCTGCTGGATCACGTCGAAGCGGCTCTGGCAGCTTAGTCTGCCCAGGGGAGCTAGGTATCGTCGAGGGCGATGACCCGGTCGTTTGCGCCGGGCACGCAGCCGTCGGCGATCGGTTCCCAGCCCCGATGCACCACCACCTGCTTGCCATCGTGGCAGATTTCCACGCGCTCGCTGGCGGGCAGGCGCTGGCGCGCGAACGCTTCCAGGCTGGCCGGCAAGCTCGTTTCCAGCTGCATCGTGCCGATGGCTTCCGGCGGGTGGTCGTCCATGTGCACGAGCGGCACGAAGATCGAACCGAGCATCAGCCAGCGCGCACCCACGTCGACGGGGGCGGGCGCATAGGGCGCGGCGCGCAGCCAGTCCTGGGCGCGCGCGCGCAAGTCGCTGCCGGCGGCCAGCTCACCCCAGGCCGAGGCCAGCAATTCCACCACCCACTGATTGCAATTCTGGTATTTCAGGCTGAAGGCATACGCGTTGGCGCTGTAGCGGCCTGCCAGCAACTGCTGCACGCGCACGGGGTCGAGCAGGGCGCGGCGCAGGGGCGGCACGGTCTCGGCCGGCAGTTTCACGAGCGAGATGTAGCCCAGTGCCGGGTTTTCCGTGCCCATGGCGAAACCGGCCGTGCCCTGGTCGAAGATGCGCGGGCGGCCCTCGTCGCAGGCGTAGTACAGCTGGCGCGCGGACCAGCCGCTGTCGTTGTCGTGGCGCCAGGCCAGTGCCGCATGCGAATAGCGGATGCCGAAGCGGGCCAGGTCCAGGCCGGAGCGGCTGATCAGGGCCACGCTGCCTTCGCTGGCGGCCAGTTCCTCGCGCACGACGGCGGCAAAGCGCAACAGGCGATCCTGTTCCGTGGCCGTGAGCTCCTGTGCGCGGTCGCAAAAACGCGAGGAGGCGAGCGAGGTGCCCGCCTGGGCGGCGCCCATGCTGAAGATGGCGCAAACGCCCAGCAGCAGTGCCGGGCGGCGCGGGAGAAAACGAATCAAAGGCTGACGGGACGCGTGGCCATTTCGCCGTACCAGTCGTCGGCCAGCACGAGGAAGAAGGCGGCGCGCGTGTCGTTGCGCGAGAATTCGATGCCGTAGGCGCGGTTTTGCGCATGCACCACGTCGCCCTGCGCCAGTTGCTGCTTGTCGAGCGCCGCTTGCGGCAAGTCCAGCACCAGCGGCGTTGCCGTGGCGTCGGCCTGCATGGTCAGGCGCGTCATGCCGTCGCGGCCCGGCACGGCGGCCACGTCGATGATGCGATAGGGGCCATTGGCCACCTTGTTGTCGCGCGAGGAGCTGTTGCTCGAACCGTTGAGCGAGTCGGAAATGCTGCCGCTCGACTGGGAGCCTGCGCTGGAGGCCGAGGAAACGAAGCTGTCGGCGTTGGCGTTGCACGCCATGGTCAGAGCTGCGGCCAGGCCGAGCATGCGTAAGGTGGAGGTAGTCAAGGCAGTTTTCCAGTGGACATCAATGAAAGCGGACCGGGTCCATCCCGGCCCGCGCCATCATAGCAGATCGGCCATCAGCTGAGCAGTACCTCGATCAGGCCCTTTGCTTCGGCCGACGGCTGCGTGCGCAGCGCCTGCAGCACGGGATCGTGTTCCAGGTAGGCTTGCAGCTGCGTGCTGACGGTGATGCCGGCCTGCGGCAGTGGCGAAGGGACGGGTGCCAGCGCCTTGGCCAGCAGCAGGGTGTCGCGCAAGCCCTCGGGCGGCAGCATGATGGTCGAGCCGGGCAAGGCATTGACGGCATCGGCCACCGGCTGCGGCACGCCCAGCTGGCGCATCAGCGAGCGGCCTATCACTTCCAGGGCGGACGCCATCTGCGTTTCCAGGTGGGCATACAGGCCCGGGGTCTTGTCGGCCTGGGCCAGCAAATAAAAGCCGGCCACTTCATGCACGATGCCGGCAAACAGCGCCGTATCGGCATCCGTATGCGTGACGGCGCTGGCCAGTCCATGCGCCAGCGCCGCCACGTGCACGGTGTGCGCCCACAGCTGGGTGGCGCGGGCGCGCAAGGCTTCGTCGCGGATGCCCGCGTTCAGCTGGCGGATGACGGCCGCCGTCGCCAGCGAGTACAGGTTGCGGTGTCCCAGCCGCTCGACGGCGGCGCGCACGCTGGTGATGGCGGGCGTATGGCCGGGCGAGAACAGGGCCGAATTGGCCAGCGCCACGGCGCGCGCCGACAAGGTCGGTTCGCACAGCAGCAGCCGGCTTATGTCGGCCGAGTGGCAATCCGGGTTGGCCAGTTCCTTTTGCAGGAGCAGTGCCGTATTGATGCTGGTGGGAAAGGCCAGGGTTTCCGTTTCGGCGCTGGCCAAAAGTTGCGCCAGGCTGCTGAGCGTGTTGACGTGCATGGATAGGGGAGCGAGAAGTAGCAATGTCTGCATATTATCAGGCAATGTGGCCTGCATGGCGTCCGCCTGCCTTTCTTGCGAAACAAGTTCCGCATCGGCCCATTCATCAGCCCAGCTTATAGGTCCTAGTGGCTATGCGCCGCTAATCAGCGCGGGCCAGCGCTGTTAAGCTTGTATGGCCAGGACAGGCGAAGCCGGCTGCCCGGCGGCACGCCCATTCTGGGAGCCGATCTTACCGGCAAGAAAGGAAAACAGCCATGCATCGATACGCCGCGGCACTCTTGCCGCTTTGCCTGCCCGCCGGGGCCGTCTCTGCCTCCGCGTCTGCCGAGGCCGCTGCCACGCACGCCGCCGTCACCGTCACGCGCGCCGCCGCCATGCCCACCATCACGGGCGACGCCGCCTATTTCACGGGCACGGTCGAAGTCGACGCCATGTTCCAGCGGCCGTCTCCGGCCCGCGTGGGCGGCGGCATCGTCACCTTTGCGCCCGGCGCCCGCACGGCTTGGCATACGCATCCGCTAGGCCAGACCCTGATCGTCACGCAAGGCAGTGGCTGGGTACAGCACTGGCAGGGCCCGCTGCAGGCGCTGGCGGTCGGCGACGTGGCGTGGATACCGCCCGGGGTCAAGCACTGGCATGGCGCGACGGCCACGTCCGCCATGCAGCATGTTGCGATTGCGGAGGCGCAAGATGGCACGGCGGTAACGTGGCTGGAGCAGGTGGCGGATGACGGCTACCCCAGATAGTCAGGGCTGCCCGCCGTGCGCCAGGATCTCCAGGAAAGCCGCCACCAGGCGGCTTTTTTCATCGGCCCGCGTAACGGCCACCACCGTGGTGCTGGTGGCGATATCGTCCACGGGCAGGAAGACCACATCGGTGCGGTTGTTTTCCGCGATCGAGCGGGCCACCAGAGTGGCGCCCAGGCCGGCGGCCACCAGCGACAGGGCGGTGTAGATTTCCACGGCTGAATACGCCACGGCCGGCTCGGCGCCCGCCGCCTTCAGCGCGGCGACAATCTGCTGGCCAAACGGGCTGATCGGATCTTTCGGATACAGGATGAAGGGAATGTCCGCCAGTTCGGCTGCGCGCAGCGATGTCCGTCCCGCCAGTCGATGGTGCAGGGGCAGGGCGGCCACCAGCGGGTCGTCCAGTGTGACCGCGTGACACAGGTCGGGCGGCGCTTCGCAGGGACCGATGAAGCGCGACAGGCCAATATCGATGCGCCCCTGGCGCAGCTGCGCCGGCTGGTATTCGGACAGTGCCTCGACCAGGTCCAGCTGCACTTGGGGATAGGCGGCGCGAAATTGCCGGATGGCCCGCGGCAGTACGGAAAACGTGGCCGAGCGGGTAAACGCGATGCCCAGCCAGCCGTGGCTGCCCGTCGCCAGCCCCTTGGCCTCGTCGTCCAGGCGCGCCGTCTGCTGCAGCAGCTCCTTGGCGCGCGGATAGAAAAACCGGCCCAGCGGCGTCGGCTCCATGGGCCGGCGCGAACGGTCGAACAGCTCGCCGCCCAGGTGGGTTTCCAGCTGCCCCAGCTGCATGCTGATGGCCGTCGGCGCCACGTGCAGGCGCTCGGCCGCGTGCGCGGCGCTGCCCGCTTCCACCACCTCGCAAAAATACCGCAACTGTCTTAGGTTCATTTTTATTGATTTAAGAGTCAATAATCGATGTTTGATATTGAAAACACTTTATATGAAACTGGGTTCCACGACAACAAGATCTGGAGACGTTTCATGGAAGACAGTGTATTCACGCAGGCGCGGGGCTTGAGCAGCGCGGAAGTGTCGGACGCGCTCGACTATTTCGGCTTGCCCGGCAGCGTGCCCGGCATCGTTCCCGTGGCCGGACCGCAGCGCCTGTTCGGCCCCGCCTTCACCGTGCGTTTCGCCCCCATCGACAGCCAGTGCCCCGGCACGGTGGGCGATTACCTCGACGATATTCCTGCTGGCGCCATTGCCGTGCTCGATAACACCGGCCGCGGCGATTGCACTGTGTGGGGCGGCATCATGAGCCACCTGGCGGCGCACCGCAGCGTGGCGGGCACGGTCATCGATGGCGTGTGCCGCGACACGGCGGAAGCGGACGCCGCCGGCTACCCGCTGTTTGCGCTGGGACATTTCATGCGCACCGGCAAGGACCGGGTACAGGTGGACGCCGTCGGCGCCCCTGTCAGCCTGGCCGGCGTGCGCGTGGCGCCAGGTGACATCGTCGTGGCCGACCAGGATGGCGTCGTCATCGTGCCGGCGGGCAGGGCACATGCGGTGTTCCAGCGCGCCCTGGCCATGCAGGCGGTCGAACACGCCATCGTCGCCGCCGCGCTGGACGGCATGCCCCTGCGCGACGCGCGGCGCCAGTTCGGCTATCACACCTTGCAGCGCAAACCCGTGCCCGCCGCCTGAAGCAAGTCATCTTCCCCACTTACCTGAAAGCACACCATGGATCAGACTGTTTCCATTGCCACCCTGCACGCCCTGCGCCAGCTGGGCGCGGCCACCATCTATGAAGCGCAGGGCGCGAAAGGCGCGCTCGACAGCGGCATCAAGCCGATTGCGCCCGGCATGCGCCTGGCCGGCCCCGCCCTGACCGTCGATACGCGGCCGGCCGACAACCTGATGCTGCACTACGCCATGCTCAAGGCCCGGCCCGGCGACGTGCTGGTGGTCGACGCCAAGGGGTTTCTGGAAGCGGGCGTGTGGGGCGACGTGTTTACCGAGCAAGCGCAGCGGATCGGCCTGGCCGGCCTGGTGATCCACGGCGCCGTGCGCGACGCGGCCGCCATGACGCAGGCCGGCTTTCCCGTCTTTAGCAGGGGCCTGTCGATCAAGGGCACGGGCAAGCACCAGCCGGGGCGCCTCAACGTGACCATCACCATTGGCGACGTTGGCATCGATCCCGGCGACATCATCGTCGGCGACCAGGATGGCGTGGTGGTGGTGCGGCGCCACGAGGTGGACGACGTGCTGCTGAAAAGCCGCCAGCGCGAAGAGAAGGAAGCGCAATTCCGCCAGCAGATCCGAGACGGCGCCACGACCGTCGAACTGCTGGGCCTGGACGAGACGCTGCGCCGGCTGCAGTTGGGCTGATACGCGAACACCACTATAAAAACCAGGAGACACCCCATGCATACCACCATCACCGCCTCGGCTGTGGCGCCCGTCGCATCGCGTCCCACGCGCTACCGCTGGGTCGTTGCGGCCCTGTTTTTCATCGTTTACACGATTGCCGCCGCCGACCGCGCCAACCTGGGCGTGGTCTTGCCGTTCTTGCGCAAGGAATTTGAAATGAGTAATACCGACGCGGGCGGCCTCGTCAGCCTGTTCCTCGTCGCCTATGCGCTGGCGCAACTGCCTTCCGCCTGGCTGCTGTCGAAGTTTGGCGTGCGCAAGGTGTTTACGATTTCCATGATCCTCACGTCGATTGCCACGGGACTGACGGGGCTCGTGGGCTCCTTGCTGTCATTAAAACTGTGCCGCATCGGCCTGGGCCTGGCCGAAGGACCATTGCCGATCGGCGTGACGACCACTATCAATCACTGGTTTCCTTCGCGCGAGAAGGGCACGGCGTCGGGTCTGTTCTTGTCCGCCGTCAAGTTCGGCCCCGTCATCACGCCGATCCTCGGTGCTGCCATCATCGCCGCCTGGGGCTGGCGCGAAGTGTTCATCTGGTTTTCCGTGCCCGGCGTGATCCTGGCCATCTTCTGGTATTTCCTGGTGACCAACAAGCCGGTGGAGAGCCGCTTCGTCAATGCCGAAGAACTGGCCGTCATCGAAGAAAAGGCGCTTGATGGCAGCAGCACCGGCGCGGCGGCCACGTCGCGGCCCATGCCCTGGCTCGACAGGCTGATCCGCGTGCGCGCGGTGCCCATCGTCAGCACCAGCCGTGGCGTGTTTGCTTCGTGGAATATCCTCGGCTGCGCGCTCGGCTATTGCTGCCAGCTGGGCATTTCCAGCGTGCTGCTGGCCTGGATCCCCACATATTTGCTGACGGTAAAGCAGTTTTCCATCATGAACATGGGCATGGTGGCGGCCGCACCGTGGGTAGGCGCCGTGTTCGGCAACATCCTCGGCGGCTTGCTGGCCGACCGCGTGCTCGACAAGCGCAGGAAACCCGGCATGCTCATTTCCGCCCTGTCGACGGCCGTCATGATGTATTTGCTCATCCATGCGCCAGCCGACCCGCTGCAATACGGCGCGCTGCTGTTCCTCACGGGCGTGCTGCTGAGCATAGGTTTTTCCGCCTACATGGTGTATCCGATGCAATTCGTATCGAAGGAAAAATTCCCCGTCGCCAATGCGGTCGTGAACATGGGCGGCCAGCTGGGCGGCGCCGCCACGCCGTGGATCGTCGGCATGCTGCTCGACCACTACGGCTGGGATTATGTCTTCGGCTTCATGGCGGCCATTTCCTGCCTGACCTTCCTGGTGGTGCTGACGATTGTCGAACCGTTGAAGCTGCGGCCGTCAGGGCAGCAGTAAGGAATGCTGGCTGGCCGTATGGAAATCGCGCCACACGCGGTTGATGGTGCTGTCTTCGCGGGCCGCGTACAGGCCGCAATAGGGGTACAGACCATCGACGGCGGCGCGGCACGCGGCCACCAGGTCCAGCGAACTGGTCTGCACGGCCTGCATGCCGTCCGCGTCGAGGGCCGCGCCGGCGGCAACCGTTGCCCAGCTCTCATCCAGCACGGCATAAAAGCGGGCACGGGCGGCAGCGCAGGCGTCTTGCTTGCCTTGCAGGAATGCGGCTACTTCCGGCACGTCCAGCAGCGGCAAGCTGGCGCGCGCATGGCGGCGGTGGCGCATGCATTCCTCTGCCAGCTGCATGAAATGCGCGGCCATGCCGGCCACATTGGCGGCCAGGGTCACGTAGGCCAGTGAGTAAAACGGGTAGCGGTACAGGGGGCCGTCGGCCGTCGCGGTGTCGGGACTGATCGTAAAGCCATGTTCCTTGCTGAGCCACTGGCCGTCGATGCGGTAGCTGTGCGAGGCGCTGGCGCGCATGCCGATGCTGTTCCACGAGGGCACCAGTTGCACTAGCGCGGCGGGCACGAGGAAGGCGCGGATGCGCGGCTTGCCATCCGCATCGAGCAGGGGCTGGCCATCGCGCTGCAGCCTGGCGTTCAGGGTGAAGTGGGTGGCCATCGGCGCGCCGCTGGCGTAGTCCCAGCTGCCCGAGATGCGGTAGCCGTCGCCTTCCTCTTCCGCATCACCGGTGGCCGCGCCGCTGCCGCCCAGGCAGACCCGGGGCGTGCCGATGATTGCGCGCGCCATGTTGGGCGCCAGAAAGCCGGCGAACCAGCCGGCGCCCGTGCACAGGGTCAGCACCCAGCCCATGCTGCCATCGACGGCCGCCACGGCTTCTTCCAGGCGCACCACTTGCGGCAAGGGCAGCTCGGCGCCGCCCGCACTACGCGGCGCCAGCATCGTCAGCCAGCCGCGCCGGTGCAGCAAGGCTTGCTGCACCGGATGCAAAAAGCGGGCGGCGTCGGCCGCCGGCGCATGGCGCGCGATGCGGCGCGCGTCGCGCCCGGAAAGGGTGGCAAGGGTAGCGAGGACAGCGTGCGGCATGGGCGGAATCCGGCAATGGCAGAGGCGGGCATTTTCGCACAGTGCCGTGTACAGGGGATAGTCAGCGCCTGTTGCGGCGCCAGTCCGGCGTCTGTAAGCTGCAGGAAAGGGGGAAATATGTACAGATTCGTCAATGCGGGGAGCGCGGCGGCATTACTGTTGTGCCTGTCAGCCTGCGCCAGCGTGCCGCCACCGCCGCCGGTCATCATAGTGGGCAAGGATGACATCACCGTGGCGGGACAGCGCGTCCACACGGTGGAGGAGATGCTGGCCGTCCTGGCCGAGAAGAATATGACCAGTGTAGCCTTGCGTACGGAGCCGGACGTCCCCTATGAGCGCATCGGAGCGGTGATCTACTCCATCTTTCGCGCCGACAGAAAGGTGACGGAAGTGGGCCGCTCCGCAGCACCGTGAGTTCTGCCATGCCGGCCGCCAATGCCTGCCGCCGCAAGTGGTGACTATGCGACATGGTGCGAACGGGCATAAGCGGCTACAGTATGGCGTTCCTTCCTTGAAAGCGTACCGTCCATGAGCACGTCCCGTCTTCCCGACCCGCACTTCGCCGAGAAAGTCCGCGCCAGTTTTGATTTGCAGAACGCCATGACCTTGATCCAGGCCAGCCTGCCCGTGGTGGCGCATGGCAGCACGGAAATCCATGTGCCGCATTGGAGCGGCATCGAGCAGCAGCATGGCTTCGTGCATGGCGGCGTGGTCGGCATGATCGCGGACTCGGCTGCCGGCTACG
The DNA here is from genome assembly GCF_030587275.1 of Janthinobacterium sp. SUN128. Classification (NCBI taxonomy): domain Bacteria; kingdom Pseudomonadati; phylum Pseudomonadota; class Betaproteobacteria; order Burkholderiales; family Oxalobacteraceae; genus Janthinobacterium; species Janthinobacterium sp. SUN128. The sequence goes on from NZ_JAPWHY010000001.1 coordinate 1,183,917, forward strand.
CGGCCATGACCATGGTGGCCGACGGCGCGTCCGTGCTGACGGTGGAATACAAGATGAATTTGCTCGCGCCCGCCGATGGCGAGAAACTGATCGCGCGCGGCAAGGTGGTGCGTCCGGGGCGCACCCTGATCGTCACGCAGGCGGAAGTGTACGCCGTGCGCGATGGCAGGGAAACCTTGTGCGCGCTGATGCAGCAAACCATCATGGTGATGCACGGCAAGTCGGAAAAGACGTGAGCCGTGCACCGGACAACGGCGCTCAAGCCGCCTTGGCCAGGCCTTCCGCTTCCAATGCCGCCTTCACGCTGTCGCGCTGGCCCACTCTCGCCAGGAAAGCTTGTACCTGCGCCAGCGCGGACAAATCCACGCCCACGCTTGGCGCCCAGCCCGTGATGACGAACAGGTAGGCGTCGGCGACCGTGAACGTGTCGCCGGTCAGGTAAGCCTGGCCTTCCAGGCGGCTGTCCACCCACTTGTATTTCTTGCCCAGTTGCTTGATGAACAGTGCCTTGGTGGCGGCGTCGATGCGGGGATCGAACAGGGGGCTGAACGATTTGTGCAGCTCGGACGTGATGTAGTTCTGCCATTCCAGCACCTTGTAGCGGGCAAAACTGCCCACGGGCGGCAACAGGTCCTGTCTGCCGGCCTGTTCGGCGATGTACTGGGCGATGACGGGGCCTTCGCTCAAGGTCGTTCCATCATCGAGCGCCAGCAGCGGCACTTGGCCTTTCGGGTTGAGTTCGTAGTAATTACCGCCTTCCTGCGTCTTGTGCTGGCCCAGGTCGACCTTGACCAGGGTGAACGGCGTGCCCGTTTCGCGCAGGATGATGTGCGGTGCCTGCGAGCAGGCGCCCGGCGAGTAGAAGAGTTTCATGGCGATCCTTGAACAGGTGGGAAAACAGCCACTATAGTCCTGCGCAGCCGCACGGTAAACGCGTGTTCGTTTGGTGACTGCGCATGCCCGGTGCGGGATTGCGCTGGCTCAAACCCGGGGATAGCGCAAGGTGTCGAGCAACAAGGTAAACGCGGGAGAAGGGTGGCGCCGGCTCGGGTAATACAGCTTGTAGCCCGCGTACGCGGGGCACCAGTCGTCCAGCACGCGGACCAGGCGGCCATCGGCCACATAGGGCAGCACCACGTCTTCGGCCATGCAAGCCACGCCCAGTCCATCGAGCGCCGAATGCAATCGCATGGCCATGTTGTTGTAGATCATCTGTCCTTCCACCCGTACTTTCAGTTCCTGCCCATGCTTGGCAAACTCCCAGGCAAACAGGCCGCCCAGGGTGGGCAGGCGCATGTTGATGCAGTTGTGCGCCATCAAGTCCTGCGGCGTGGCGGGCGGCGCATGGCGGCTGAAATACGCGGGCGAAGCGACGATGGCCATGCGGAAATCGGGACCGATGGGCATGGCGATCATGTCCTTGGCCACTTGCTCGCCCAGGCGCACGCCCGCGTCGCAGCGCGCGGCCACGATGTCGGTCATGCCGTTGTCGACGACGACTTCGATGTTGATGTCGGGATAGTCCGGCAGCAAACGGGCGATGGCCGGCTGCAGCACCGTCAGCGCCGAGTGTTCTCCCGCACTGATGCGGATGTTGCCGGCCGGTTTGTTGCGCCGCTCGCTGAGCAGGGCCAGTTCCGCCTCGATCTCGTCGAAGCGGGGCGCCACCGTGCGCAGCAGCTGTTCGCCCGCTTCCGTGGGCGAGACGCTGCGCGTGGTGCGCACCAGCAGGCGCAAGTCGAGCCGTTCTTCCAGCGCGCGCACGGTCTGGCTCAGGGCCGACTGGGACACGCCCAGCTTGGCCGCCGCCCGGGTAAAACTGCCTTCGCGGGCCACGGCCACGAAGGCGAGGATGTCGTTGAAGTTGGTTTGTGCCATGGCGGATGTCTTTCCAATTCATTAGTTGCGCTAATAAGTTCATGCGGACTTTAGCATCTATTCATGGTAATGCGCCAGCCTTACAGTGTAGGCATGAAAACTGCTACCGATTCCGCTATCCCCGCCGCGCCGCACAAGGCGGCCATCCTTGCCATCATCCTCGTCAGCTATGTGATGATCGTGCTCGACACGTCCATTGTGCTGACGGGCTTGCCGAAAATCCACCAGGAACTGGGCTTTACGGATACGGGCCTGGCCTGGGTGCAAAGCGCCTACACCCTGACGTTTGGCGGCTTGCTGCTGCTGGCCGCGCGCGCCGGCGATGCGTATGGCCGGCGCCGCCTGTTGCAGCTGGGCCTGGCGCTGTTCACGCTGGCGTCGCTGGCCATCGGCCTGGCGCAGTCGCCGGCCATGATGATTGCCGCGCGCGCCATCCAGGGCGTGGGCGCGGCCATTCTGGCGCCGTCGACCCTGGCCTTGCTGCAAACCACGTTTGCGGAGGGGCGCGAACGCACGCGGGCCATCGCCCTGTACAGCGCCGTGGCGGGGATCGCCGCCAGCGTGGGGCTGGTGCTGGGCGGCGTGCTGGCCGAATGGCTGTCGTGGCGCGTGGGTTTCTTCATCAACCTGCCGATTGGCGCCGCCATGCTGGTGGCCACGCGCCGTTTCATCGCGGAAAGCGCGCGCAGCGGGGGCCAGTTCGACGTGGCCGGCGCGGCCAGCTCGACCATGGGCATGTCGGCCCTCGTGTATGGCTTGATCCGCTCGGCCGGCGCCGGCTGGGGCGATGCCTTGACGCAGGGTGCGCTGGCGGCGGGCGTGCTGCTGCTGGCCGCCTTCATCTTCATCGAGCGGCGCGCCGCGCAACCGATCCTGCCGCTGCGCCTGTTTGCCGATGCGCAGCGCAATGCGGCGTACGGAGCCAGGGTGCTGTTCCTGGGCGCCATGATCGGGTTTTTCTTTTTCACCACGCAATTTTTGCAAGTGGTGCTCGGCTATCCGCCATCATTGACTGGCCTGGCTTTCCTGCCCATGACCCTGGTCAACTTCGGCGTCGCCCTGTGCGTGCCGCGTTTGACGCGCCGCCTGGGCAATGCGCGCTTGCTGGCCATGGGACTGGGATTGACCCTGCTGGGCATGGCATGGCTGAGCCGCGTCGACGCGGGCACGGCTTACTGGCTGGGGGTGGCCTTGCCCATGGTGCTGATCGGCGCGGGGCAGGGCATGGCCTTGAGCCCCCTGACGGCGGCCGGCGTGGCCGGCGTGCCGGCGCGGGATGCGGGCGCCGCCTCGGGCATCGTCAACGTGGCGCACCAGCTGGGAAGTTCGCTGGGGCTGGCGGCGCTGGTGGCCGTGGCCGGCCTGGGCGCGGGCCAGCTGGCAGGCGTGCCCCTGCTGGCGCACCGCGTGACGGTGGCTCTGGGCAGCGCCTCTGCCATGCTGGCGCTGGCCTTGCTGCTGGTGCTGACTTGTCAGGCGCGGCCACCCAAGCTGCCGCCCCCATCCACCGCCAGCACCTGACCTGTCACGTAACTGGCTTGTTCCGATAGCAGGAAGCCGGCAGCGGCGGCAATTTCATCGGGCTGTCCCAGCCGCCGCATCGGGATTGTTCCAAGAATCTGGCGTTCCATTTCGCTGCCGACGGGACGGGTCTTGCGGAATAGTTCCGTTTCCACGGGGCCTGGCGCGACCGCATTGACCGTCACGCCGTGTTCGGCCAATTCCAGGGCCCAGGTTCTCGTGCAGCCGACCAGGGCGCTTTTGGCGGCGGAATAGGCCGTGCGGTTCACGCTGCCGTGGATGGCACGGCTGCAGATATTGACTATCCGGCCATACCGGCGCTGCTTCATCGCCTCCACGAATTGCTGCGTCACCTGGATGGCGGCGCGCACATTCAGATCGAAGACGTTCTGCAACGTGGCAAAGTCGATTTGACCCAGTGGCTGGGGCGAGGCAATGCCTGCATTGTTCACGATGCCGTCGATGTCAAACTGTTTTTCAAGCGCCTTGAGCACTGCCTCCGTCTGCGCCAGGTCGGACAGATCGCAGGCCACCAGCGTGCCCGGAAAGTCCATGTCTTCGATGTGCCGCGCGATGCCGACGACCCGATGGCCTTGCTGATGCAGCAAGGTGCTGATGGCATAACCGATGCCGCGGGTCGCGCCAGTGACGAGAAAAGTACGAGGTTGCATGGGGGAGGATTTCCTTAGGCCAGAAAATGCAGCTTGAAAGGGTACACTTTTTTGCCATTGCATGCTTCGCTGCCGGGCTTGCTGTCTGCGCTGTCATGCCGCCGCAGCGCCTGACCACTCGCGCAGCAATTGTCCGAACGCGTCGGCCGCCGCCGTGCTGCCGGCGGCGCGCCACAGCAGCTGGAACTGGGCGGCGGGCAGGGCGGGCAAGCCATGCTGGCCATCGATGACCACCATGCCCGGCTCCAGGTCGCCCTGTGGCAAGGCCGTGATCGCCAGCCCCGCCAGCACGGCGGCGCGCAAGCCCTGCTGGCTGGGCGAGGTGAACGCCACGCGCCAGTCGAGTCCGGCGCCATCGAGGGCGTCGACGCCCACTTGCCGGTGCATGCAGGGCGCCGGTGAAAACGCCAGCGGCAGGGGCAGCGCGCCTTCATGCCGGAAGTCGTGCGCCGCGGCCCAGACGAAGCGCGTGCGGCGCAGCACGGCCGCTTCATCTTGCCCGTCCGCAAGGGTCATGACAACGGCCAGGTCCAGCGCATCGGCGGCGACCAGTTTTTGCAAGTCAAGATAGGTGCCCACCGTGACATCCAGTCGAACGGACGGAAACAGGTGCGCGAACTGCGCCAGCAGGGCCGGCAGGCGCGCGCCCATGAAATTTTCCGGTACGCCGAAGCGCACGGCGCCCGCAATCGCGGAGCGCTGGAAACGCCGCGACAGCGCATCCTGGGCTGCCAGGATCTGCCGCGCGTGGCGCAGAAAATCTTCGCCATCTTCCGTCAGGCGCAGGCTGCGCGTCGTGCGCATCAGCAGCGCGGCGCCCGCTTGCTCTTCCAGGCGGCGGATCTGGTGGCTGATGGCGGACTGGCTCAGGTGCAGCCGTTCGGCGGCGCGCGTAAAGCCGCCCGTTTCCTGGACGGCCACAAAGGCGCGCAGCAGGGCGGTGTCGAAGTCCATGGGGTTCCAGTGATTCATGATGAAAATGAATGAATTGTACAAAATTTTATCATTTCCCTCATGAGTCCTGGCTTTCTAGAATGGCGGCTCGCAGTGCGCCTTCTCCACGCGCACCTCCATGACTACCGATAACAAGGTTTCGATGTTACTGACTCTTTCGCAACAAAATGCACTGACCCTGGCCGCCGTCTGCCTGGCCTCGCTCATGTTCGGCCTGGAAATTTCCAGCGTGCCCGTCATCCTGCCCACGCTGGAAACCGTGCTGCATGGCGACTTCAAGGACTTGCAGTGGATCATGAACGCCTACACCCTGGCCTGCACCACCGTGCTGATGGCCACGGGCACCCTGGCTGACCGCTATGGCCGCAAGCGCTTGCTGCTCGCCAGCCTGGTCCTGTTCGGCGTCAGCTCCCTCGCATGCGGCTGGGCCGGCAGCACGGGCGTGCTGATCGCCGCGCGCGCGCTGCAGGGCATGGCTGGCGGCGCCATGCTGATTTGCCAGGTGGCCGTGCTGTCGCAGCAGTTCCCGGCCGGCGCGGCGCGGGGCAGGGCGTTCGGCGCCTGGGGCATCGTGTTTGGCCTGGGCCTGGGCTTCGGCCCCATCATCGGCGCGGCCATCGTCGCGCTGTCAAACTGGCAGTGGGTATTTCTCGTGCACGGCCCGCTGGCCGTCGTTGCGCTGCTGCTGGCGGGCCTGGGCGTGAGCGAGTCGCGCGACCCGCAGCGGCGCAAGCTGGACGTGGCGGGCATCGCTACCCTGTCGCTGGCCGTGTTCAGTCTGGCGTGGTGCATCACGCAGGGGCCGGCGCTGGGTTTCATTGATCCCCGTACGCTGGCCAGCCTGGCCGTGGCGCTAACCGGTTTTGCCGCGTTTGCCGTCATCGAACGGCGCCAGGCCGAACCGATGATCGACTTTTCCGTGTTCCGCATCCGCCGCTTCTCGGGTGCGCTGCTCGGTTCGGCGGGCATGAACTGCAGTTTCTGGCCGCTCATGATTTATCTGCCCTTGTACGTGCAGCACGGTCTCGGCTATAGCAGCCTGGGTACGGGCCTGACCTTGCTGGCCTACACCTTGCCCACCTTGCTCGTGCCGCCGCTGGCCGAGCGGCTGGCGCTGCGCTACCGGGCCGATGCGGTGATCCCTGCCGGCTTGCTGTCCATCGGCACGGGCTTGCTGCTGATGTGCTGGGGCAGCCATGCGGACGCCGCCAGCTGGCTGACGATCCTGCCCGGCTGCCTGCTGGCGGGCACGGGCCTGGGCTTGACCAATACGCCCGTCACCAACACGACGACGGGCGCTGTGCCCGGCGAACGGGCCGGCATGGCTTCCAGCATCGACATCAGCGCGCGCATGGTCAGCCTGTCCATCAATATCGCGCTGATGGGCTTTATCCTCGTCGAAGCCATCCAGTCCGCCTTGCGGCAGCAGCTGCCCGGGAGACTGGACGCGGCCACCTTGCGCGCCATGGCGGAGAATTTGTCGGCAGGCAAGGGCGTCGCCGCGCTGCCGGATGGCGTGGCGAAGCTTGCGCTGGCACAAGGCTTTGGCGCCGTGATGCTGTACGGAGGCGTGGCTGCCTGCCTGTTCGCCGTGGCCAGCTGGCTGGTGTTTGGCGCCGGACGGTCGCGGCAGGCTGCCGGCATGCCGGCGCGCTGAGATACAGGGGCAGGGGAGGCTATAATCTGGGCACGTTGACAAGTGTTGCTCAACGTCATTACGAGGCCGCCCATGCATAAACTGATTTCTGAACTCACCCGCCTGTATCTGTTCGATGAACAGCAGCAATACGTCGATGCGGACGGCGGCGCGCAGCCGCTGACGCCGGCCGTGCTGGCGCGCCATCTGTCGGGCGAGCAGACGGTAGCGGTGCAACTCGTGACCGGGAGTGGCCTGGCGCGCGCGCTGGTACTGGAGTTTGGCGGCAAGGGCGGCGGTGAGGCGCACTGGAGCGCGCTGTGCACGATCGCCAACGCCGTGCAGCACGAACTGGACTTGCCGGCGCCAGCCGTCAGCATCTCGGGTACGGCGTTCCAGTTATGGCTGTCACTGGCCACGCCCGTGCCCGCCGCCCAGGCGCGCCAGTTCGTGCAGCTGCTGCGTTCCACTTTCTTGCCTGCCTCGACCGACATTCTCGCCGTCGCGCCGCCCGCCTACGTGGAGCAGGTGGCGCTGCCGCCAAGCCTGCAGCCGTCCGGCAAGTGGGCCGCCTTCATCCACCCCAGCATGGGCGCCGCCTTCGTCGACGAACCGGGCCTGGACATGCCACCGCCGCCAGCCGCCCAGCTGGGTTTCCTGGAAAGCTTGCGCAGCATCAACCCGGGACAATTCGCGCAGGCGCTGGCGAAGCTGCAGGGACATGCGGGGCTGGCCGAGGCAGCGCCTGCTCCCGCTCCCGCTCCCGCTGCCATCCCTTTGCCAGCGCCCACGTCTGCTACCCAGCCCGGCTTGCTGTTGCAGGACGCCACGCTGGAAGACATCGTGCGCTGGCTGCATGCGCGCAACATCGAACCGACGTTCCGGCACCGGTTGCCGTAGCCACGGCATGGCTGGCTTGAGGTGAACAAGCAATATATATCGACATTCAGAACAATTGAAATTTCGCATGAAAGGCAGCATTCAATGGATTTCCATGTAGTCGCAAATTCCTATAATTGCTACGGCGGTCACACTACGTTGTCTCCGATTGGGGATTTTCTTCTGGCGGGAGGCGGCAATTTTGGCGACGCGATTCAGGAAATTGCAGTCACGCTTCACTTCAGGGACTCTGGTCCGGCAAAGAAGACGCTGGAATCTCTGTTGGAGAGGCACAACAATTTCCGCTCTACGCTGCCCAAGGTCACTTTTCGAAGAGCAAAGGGCAAGGTCGAGATTGCCATCGCCAGCGAATTGATGGAAGGCCGGGACTGGACGCATTCTTCAACATTATCTTTGCCACTTTTTAAAGCAGGTGTGGATGAAGTCATCCATGCATTAGGGCTATTGAGCAAGCGATTGAAGCGCACTGATGATTTTAGCCTGGAGAAATTTCTGGACCACTGTGAAGCTGCCAGGAAACGCGTCCCGGATTCCGAGGAAGCCCTTCAACTCCTGGCATCCGGGCTGAAGGCAGCGGCACAAGCCAAGCGCGATGGAATGTCAGCCTGGGAGCAGTTGGGAATCGACTGGGAAGACTTTCATCCCAAGGCGCGCGAGATGTTGGATGATCCATTTTTTTGGAACTGCGCGGACGATTTCTCGCCGAACGGTAATGATACTGGAGCCGATCTTCTGGAGAGCTATCGCGAGTGGCACAAGACGCACAAGGATGTCACGCCAATTCGATTCCTCGAGAAACTGGCAAAGCAGTGGGGATACGCCGACATACACGCCATGGACGATGATGTGCGCTGCGAAGCGTCGATTGCTCTCGCATTTGCGGAGATAAAGTTAAGAGCGGCATGCAACCAACAGGCGCGACAACTGGCATTGGACGCTATCGGGCAGCAAAGAGCCCAGGCGCTGGCCGCGGGGGACTGGTCTCATCGCGAAGAAAAGCTGCATGCGTTGGATCAGATCGAAGCAAAGTTGAAGCAAATGGATCACACCATGGTGCATTTGACGGACTGAGACGCAGCGATTACTTTGACGTTCAATGTGACTTCAAGCGGCAGCAATGGGGCGGAAGCTGCCAACGACAGCAGCCAGAAGCGGACTTTTCGTTGGCAATTATTTAAATAAGAAAACATGCACCCACCGTGGAATTTTACCTTTTAGTTTAGGAATGAAAAAATTTCCAAGGAGAAAAGCCGTGGATCATAAGAAAAACAGCAGATTTACACTCAAAGATGTCTTGACAAAAACCAATGCTCAGCGTCTTTCTGAGGCACCAAAAAGCGAGAAAATTATTCATTATGTTTTTGTTTTTGGCATTGCGATTGTTATAGTGACCTCTCTTGTTTTTATGGATTGATTTTTACTCATATACTCTATGGCAACTAATGCCACAGCATTACAGTTTAAAGAATCTCACAAAAAATAATGTTTTATATTTTAGAGACACGATGTATTTCTTAAAAGCAATGCTGCTTGTCGTAACGCCATTGCTAACAGTACAGCCGACATTTGCGTTTGAGTCCTCGGGCAAAGTTGCGGATGTCGCAATCCGTGCTCTCGCTGATCAGACTGCAAAACAGCTTGCGCAAAATGAACTCGATGGCGTTTACGCATCTATGTCGCCTAAACTCAAATCGGTCTACTCCCGCGATGAGTTGGTAAAGCCAGCATGGGGTATGCAAAGAATCTTCGGATGCATTGAATCGTTTGATTTTGAAGCCATCAACTACGGAAAGCGAGGCGTTTAGTTAGAGTGTTGCGACCACCGATTCAATCCGCAGACGACAGCGGACGGTCGCCCAGGAGACGAGTCTGCCTGCAGGCTGTGTCCACATTTTTTGTTCGTCCACACTCGATTATTGAAACAGGGAAATGCCTGCGATGAAAAATCTTGTACTTGCCGTTGCGCTGTGCCTGGCTAACGGCGTTTCGCCAGCGGCGCTTGCCGCAGATGCCGCGCCCACAGTCACCATCGAGAACGCGTTTTCTCCCGATGGCGGGGCGGAGGCGCTGGTGCTCAAGGTCATCGATAGCGCGGCGTCGACGATCCGGCTGGCCGCCTATTCGTTCAGTTCGCCCCATGTGGTCGAGGCCTTGCTGCGGGCGCGGCAGCGGGGCGTGGACGTCAGGGTGCTGACCGATACGCGGCGCAACGCGCGCAAGAACAGCCGCGCTGCGCTGGACCGGCTTGTCGGCGCAGGCATTCCCACACGCCTGATTTCCCGCTATGCCTTGCATCACGACAAGTACATCGTGGCCGATGGCGTGACCGTGCAAAACGGCAGCTTCAATTACACGGCCGATGCGGCCACCGCCAACAGCGAAAACGTGCTCGTCGTGTGGCACAGTGAGCGCCTGGCGCAGTCGTACCTGGCGCACTGGGAAAACCGCTGGGCCAGCGGCATCGACTATGCGCGCGTGCCGCGGCCCTGATCATTGCCCCTGCGCCGCGCCTTGCGCGCGCAGCCAGTCGAATACTTGCCCGACGATGGGCGAACGCGGGTGCTCCGCCACGCCCGACAGCCACCAGGTGGCACCGGGCACGCGCGGATAAGCGGGCAGGATGTGCAGCAGGCCGCGCGCCAGGCTGGCATCGGCCAGCAAGCGGGGCAGGCAGGCGATGCCGCGTCCATCCAGGGTGGCGTCGAGCAGCAGGCGCGCATCGTCATAGATGGCCCGCTTGCGAAAGCGCGCCAGCGGCCCCAGGAACAATGGCGCCGTAGTGTCGCCCGTCAGGCTTTCTTCCAGGCACACCAGATCCGCGTGCAGGTGATGCCCATCCTGCGGCACGCCGGCCAGCCGCGCCGCCAGCTCGCTGTTGGCGACCATCACCCATTCATCGTGCAGCAGGGGGATTTCCTGCAAGTCCGCTTGCAGGAGGGGGCGGTCGCTGATGGCGATATCGACGTCGATCTCATCGACGAAACGGGCGCTTTCATCGACCGACAAGAGCAGACACAGCTCGGGCAGCTGCGCTTCCAGCACGCGCAGCCGGGGCTGCAGCCAGCCGTGCAGCACGGGCGCCGGACACACCAGCACGACCAATCCCGGATCGAGATAGGTGGCGATGCGCCCCAGGCCGCTGCGCAGCACGGTCATCGAGCGCTGCACGCTGCGCAGCAGCACTTCGCCGGCCACCGTCAGCTCCACGCCCCGTCCCGCGCGGCGGAACAGCGGCTGCTTGACCTGTTCTTCCAGCAATTGCACCTGGTGGCTGATGGCCGACTGCGTCACGTGCAGCTCGTCGGCCGCGCGCGAGAAATTGCCATGGCGGGCCGCTGCCTCGAAACCCATCAACAACTTCAGCGAAGGAATGCGATGTTCTGACATATGAGAAAACCTAATGAATTAAGGCAAATCATATCATTTGTTTTCATGTCTTGATCCCGCCACAATGCCGTGCATGCCAAGTGGCTTATTTATAAGGATGAATCATGAACACACGTCGTTATTTCTTGCGCCATTGCATGACTGGTGGCAGCGCGCTGGCCCTGGGCAGCTTGCTGGCCGGCTGCGGCGGTGGCACCGATGGCGGACCGGAAACCGGCCCCGTTGCGCCGCCGCCACCGATCAATAGTGGCGCTGGCGCTCAGCAGGCCGATGGCTGGCGCATGCCCGACGAGGCCGAAGCCCACAAGGCGACGTGGATGGCGTATGGCGCATCCAGCGCCGTGTGGACGCGCGCGCAAGTGCCGCAGGTGCAACTGGCGCTGGTGCGCATCGCCAATGCCATCGCCGCGCATGAACCCGTCAACATGCTGGTGCGTCCGGACGAGCTGGCCGGCGCGCGGCCCTTGTTCGATGCGCGCGTGAACCTGATTCCCGCCGAGATGGATGATGTGTGGATGCGCGACACGGGGCCCGTCTTCGTGCGCAAGCCGAATGGCGAGCGGGCCGGCGTGAAGTTCAACTTCAATGGCTGGGGTAACAAGCAGCAGTCCGGCAAGGATGGGCAGGTGGCCGACCTGGTCGCCGCCCAGGCCCGGGTGCCGCTGCTGGCCACGCGTCTGGTGCTCGAAGGCGGGGCCCTGGAAGTCGATGGCAAGGGCACGGCCATCATCACGGAAAGTTGCGTGCTCAATAGCAACCGCAATCCGGGCTGGAGCAAGGCCGATTGCGAAGCAGAATTGCTGCGCCTGCTGGGCATCCGCAAGGTGATCTGGCTGCCAGGCATCAAGAACCAGGACATCACGGATGCCCACACGGACTTTTACGCCCGTTTCGTGCGCCCCGGCGTGGTGGCGGCGCACCGCGAGATGGATCCGGAATCGTACGATTACGCGCTGGCCCGGCGCCACCTGGAGATCTTGCGTGGCGCCACCGATGCGGATGGCCAGCCGCTGCAGATCGTCGTCATCGACGGCCCCGAGAAAATTCGGCCAGGAAACAACCCGAATACCTTCGCCGCCGGCTACATCAATTATTATGCCACCAGGAACGCCATTTTCCTGCCGGAATTCGGCGATGCGCAAGCGGACGCCAGCGCCAGGGCGCAGTACGCGCAACTGTATCCGGGCCGTGCCGTGATCCAGATCAATATCGATCCCATCGCGGCCGGTGGCGGCGGCATCCATTGCACCACGCAACAGGAAATTGCATAAAGGAGATCAGCATGCAACGACGACATTTCCTCACTGGCACCATGGGCCTGGCGGCGGCCGCCGTGGGCTTGCCGGCCTTGTCCGCCCTGGCGGCGGGCGCGGGCTGGCGCATGCCCGACGAAGGCGAGCGCCACGCCGCCACCTGGATGGCCTTCGGCGCGAATGACGAGGTGTGGGGCAAGCGCCTGAAGGCAGGCGCGCAGGCGGACCTGGCGCGCATCGCGCAGGCGATTGCCAGCGTCGAACCCGTGCACATGCTGGTCAACGAGGAAGACTACGACGTGGCGGCTCGCCTGTGCGGCAACAAGGTCAAGCTGCTGGTGCAGCCCATCGACGACCTGTGGATGCGCGACACGGGGCCCGTCTTCGTGAAAAAGGCGGGCGGGGCGCTGGCCGGCGTGAATTTCAATTTCAATGGCTGGGGCGAAAAACAGGACTACGACGACGATGCGCTGGTGGCCCCTTTCGTGGCCGGACGCGCCGGCGTGGCCGTGCTGGAGAGCAGCCTGGTGCTGGAAGGGGGCGGCATCGAAGTCGATGGACAGGGCACGGCCATCATCACGGAAAGCTGCGTGCTGAACGCCAACCGCAACCCCGGCGTCGGCAAGGCACAGTGCGAGCAGGAATTGCGCCGGCTGCTGGGCATCGAAAAAGTCATCTGGCTGCCCGGCATCGCCGGCCAGGACATCACCGATGGTCACACGGATTTCTATGCCCGCTTCTGCGCCCCCGGCGTCGTCGCGGCCGGCTTTGAAAACGACCCATCCTCGCCCGAGCACGCCGTTACCCGGCGCCACCTCGACATCCTGCGCAAGGCCACGGATGCGCGCGGCCGTCCGCTCCAGGTGGTGGTGCTGCCGGGACCGGGCCAGGTACGCCCGCGCTATGAAAACAAGGATTTCGCCGCCGGCTACATCAATTTTTATGTCTGCAACGGCGCCGTGCTGTGCCCGGAATTCGGCGACGCGACAGCCGACCGCAACACGAAAGCCATCCTGCGCGAACACTTCCCCGGGCGCGACATCGTGCAGCTGAACATCGACGCCATCGCGGCCGGTGGCGGCGGCATCCACTGCACCACGCAGCAGCAGCCGGCATAGGCTTGCCGGTCCGGCGAACGGCTTACACCGTCATTTCCCGGATCAGCGTGGCCACCAGCTGCGCGGCGTCCATTTCCCGCGCCAGCGGCGCGCCCTGGCCGGCCCATTGCGCGGCGAATTCGCTGTTGCCGTGCTGGCTGGCTGCCGCGTTCAATTGCTTGGCGGCATCGTAGGCGACGGGATAGTCGGCCGGCGGCGGGCTGCCCGGCGCTTCGCCATGTTCGATCAGGCGGTTCACCATGCCGCGCGCCAGGCGTCCCGAGAGGGCCGCCGTCAAACGCGTGGCCGCCGCCCGCTCGCTTTTCAGGTTGGCGCGGTAGCCGGCGTTGGCCGAGGATTCCGGGCACAGCACGAACGCCGTGCCCAGCTGGGCGGCAGCCGCGCCCAGATCCAGCGCGGCACGGATGCCTTGTCCATCCATGATGCCGCCGGCGGCGATGAGGGGCAGGGCGGTGCGGCCCGCCAGCAGGCGCAGCAGCACGGTGGTGCTGTGGCGTTCGTCCGGCGCCTGCGGGTCGAAGACGCCGCGATGCCCGCCCGCTTCCACGCCTTGCGCCACGATGGCGTCGACGCCGGCCTGTTCGATGAGCAGCGCCTCGCGCACATTGGTGGCCGTGGCCAGCGTGTAGATGCCGGCCTGGCGCAGGGCGGCAATCTGCTGCTGCGTCGGCAAGCCGAAATGGAAGCTGACGACGGCGGGACGCTGTTCCAGCAACAGGGCAAACGCCGCCTCATTGCCGATAAACGTTTGATAGATCTCGTCGAGTTGCACTGGCACGGCCGCGCCCAGCTCCGCAAACAGGGGCGCCAAATGGGCCAGCCAAGCCGCTTCGCGCTGCGCGTCCCGTGCCGCCGGCGCATGGCAGAACACATTCACATTGAAGGGCTTGTCCGTTAGCGCGCGCGTGTCTTCGATCATCTGGCGCGCCTGCGCCACGGTGCCGGCGCCGATGGCCAGGGATCCCAGGCCGCCCGCGTTCGAGACGGCGGCTGCCATGCGAGGCGTGGAGACGCCCGCCATCGGCGCCTGGATGATGGGGCATTGCAGGCCGAGGCGGTCGAGGAGGGGTTGGATTGACGTCATGGGATTTCCTTCACGAAGTTGAGGACGCTTGAGGATGCTGTGCAATATTCGTATTTGAAGAATATAATAGCATAATCATTTTTAAAAAGAGAATACGATGGAGTCGGAATCATTGCGGATTTTTTGCTCGGTCGCCAGTGAACTGAGCGTCACCCAGGCCGCCGCCCGACTGGGCCGCGCGCCGTCCAGCGTCACCACGCGCATCCAGCAGCTGGAAGCCGACATCGGCGCGGAACTGTTCGTGCGCACGAACAAGCGCATGGCCCTGACTGCGGCGGGCGAGCGCTTTCTCGAGTATGCGCAGCGTTTGCTTGCGCTGGAGGAAGAAGCCCGGCACGTCGTCACGGGCGGGCGCGAGGGGGGCACCTTGCGCATCGGCAGCATGGAAAGCACGGCGGCCAGCCGCTTGCCGGCGCTGCTGGCCGCGTATCACGCCGGTTATCCGGGGACGCGCCTGGAGTTGAGCACGGGGCCGTCGCGCCCCCTGATCGAGCAGGTGCGCACGGGCTTGCTCGACTGCGCCTTCGTGGCCTTGCCGCCGTCGTTCGGCGGCGGCGCCGCCCTGGCGGAGCTGGGCCTGGCATCGAGGGCCGTGTGGCGCGAGGAGCTGTGCTTGCTCCTGCCGGCCAGCGAAGCGTCCGTGCGGCATGCCGCAGACGTGCGCACGCGTTCGCTGGCGGCCTTCCCGCAGGGCTGCACCTACCGCGGCATCGCCGAAGAGGTGCTGGGCGTGGCCGGCAGCACGCAGTGGCGGGTGCAAGAGCTGAGTTCGTATCACATCATGATCGCCTGCGTGGCGGCCGGCGCCTGCGTGACTTTGCTGCCGGCCAGCGTGCTGGCGCTGTCCGACGCGCCTGCCACCTTGACAACGCTGCCCGCAGGGCAAATTGACACTGTGCTGGTCTGGCGCGCGGGATTCGACCTGCCCGCCTTTCAGCATTTGCTGGCGCAAGTCGCCAAGGCGGCGTGATGAGTGCGCCGGCCAGGCTGCGCGCGGCCATCGCCGCGGCCGTCATCCTCGCCATCGGCATGGGCTTTGGCCGCTTCGCCTTCACGGCCATCTACCCGCATATGGTCAAGGAAGGCGTCTTGAGCTTGCGCGACGGCAGCCTGGCCGCCTCGGCCAACTATGCGGGCTATCTGCTGGGCGCCATCCTGGCCATGCGCGCGCGGGCCCACAGCGCACACAGGCTGAGCCTGTGGTCGGTGGCCGGCACGGCGTTGTGCCTGGGCGTGCTGGCCTTGCCGATGCCCGTCTGGCTCTTCGTGACGGTGCGCGGCGTGGCGGGCGTGTTCAGCGCCCTGGCCATGGTGGCCGCCTCGCTGTGGCTGCTGGAACAGCGACGGCATGCGCGCGGCGCGCCGCTGCTGTACGCGGGCGTGGGTGCCGGCATCGCCGTCTCGGCCGAATTGCTGGTGCTGGCATCGCAGCTGGGCTGGCACAGCGCCGGCATGTGGCTGCTGCTGGCCGGCGTCACCGTGCTGGCGGGGCTGGCGGCCGCGCCCGCCATTACCGCCAGCGGCGAGGCAACGCCGGATGCGCCGGCGCAACCGGCCGCATCGGTCTTGGCGCCCGTGGCGCCCTGGCCGCTGGTGCTGATCTACGGACTGGCGGGACTCGGCTACATCGTCACGGCCACGTATCTGCCCGTGCTGGTCAAGACGGCCTTGCCCGGGCTGAATTCCGCCCATGTGTGGGCCGTGTTCGGCCTGGGCGCGGCGCCCTCGTGTTTCCTGTGGTACCGGCTGCATGAGCGTCTGGGCACGCGCCAGGCGCTGCGGCTGAACTTGCTGCTGCAGGCGCTGGGCGTGGCCTTGCCCGTGCTGGCCCCATCGGCCGCCGGCTACTTGTTCAGCGCCATCCTCGTCGGCGGTACGTTTGTCGGTACGGTCACCATCGCCATGCCGGCCGCGCAGCGGGCGGCAGTCAAGGCGGGCAAGTTTGGTTCGAACATGATGGCCATCATGACGGTGGTGTATGGCATCGGACAGATCATCGGCCCCGTGCTGGCCGGCAGCCTGTATGCCCAGTCGCACAGTTTCAACAGCGCATTATTGGCGGCGGCCGGCGCGCTGCTGCTGGCCATTGTGGTGAGCCTGCGTCTGTAAACCTCAGAGGCCGAATGCGCAACGCATGAAGTCGCGCCGCAGTTCATTGACCCGGGCGGAATCGCGCGTGTAGTACAGCTTGTTTGTCAGCAGCACCGCATAGCGGCCGCGCCGGGGGCTGAGCCACATGGCCGTGCCGGTGAAACCCTGGTGACACCAGACGTCGTCTTGCGGCCCGCTGCCTGCCGCAGGGTGCCAGAACAGGCCGCGTGACGGCTGCAGCGCGCCCGTCTGCAGCGTCAGCGAGGCGCGTACCCAGCCGGCATCGAGTACAGCGCCATGCAGGCCCGGCGCCAGCATGGCCCGCAGGAAGCGTTGCAGGTCCGGCACATTGGAAAACAGCCCGGAGATGCCGCATACGCCGCCCAACAGACGGGCCGAAAAATCATGCACTACGCCGCAAAGGTGGGCGCCCGCCTGCTCGCAATACTCGGTGGGCGCGACCAGCTGGCCGTGCCGTGGCGTCACAGGGCCGAATCCCGTGGCGGCCATGCCCAGCGGCCGCAGCACATGCTCGGCCAGGGCCTGGTCCAGGGGCGTGCCCAGCAGCCGCTCGATGACAAAGCCGAGGATCAGGGCCGCGCGGTCCGTGTATTCGACAGCTTGACCTGGTATGCCTTCCAGCGGTTCGCGCAGCACGCCGCGCACGATATCGTCGTACACCTCGCCATAGCTGGCGCGCAGGCGCGCGCGCAGCGGCAGACCGGCCGTATGCGTGAGCAGCTGGAAAATCGTGATGGGCGCCAGTGCATGCCCCTGCGTGCCGGGCAACACGTCGGCCAGCCGGCTGTCCAGGCGCAGGCGTTTCTGGCTAATCATCCTGCCAGTCAGCGACCAGACGCTGATGATCTTGGTCAGCGAAGCGATGTCGAACAGGGTGCCGACCTGCATCGCGGCGCTGGCGGGCTCGGGCGTGAGCCGCCCGGCCGCGCCCGCCACGCCGTGGTGGACGGTGCCCATGGCCCAGGCCGCGCCTGGAAAAATCTGTTCGTGCACGCCGGCTTGCACCAGTTCTGCCAACTGTTCCGTTATCTGCATGATGATTGCGCTGTGTGTGTGCTGTCATGGCTTGTCGCTTCCGCCCCCAGCCAGCGCGCCACCGACTGCGCCAGCCATTCGCCCTCGTCGAGCGGCAGGTCGTGGCCGGCGTCGCCGTGGATCAGGCAATCGGCTTGCCAGGCGCGCGCCAGGCGCTGCGAACAGCGGTGGTCGACCAATAGGTCTTGCGCGCCGGCCATCACCAGCACGGGCATGGGCGGGCGGATGAGGGGCGCGCGGTAGCGGGCGGCCGACAGCAGTTGGCGCAGCGCATTGCTGCGGCTCACCGGGTATTCCTGCTGATAAGTCAACCAATCGGCCAGCAGCGCAGGGTTGCCGCCAGCATGCCGGCGGCTGGTCAGGCGCAATATCAGCGCTTCCTGGCTACTTTGGTCGCCCAGCAGCAGCTGGCGCAGCAGGGCGCCGTAGTTTTGCCAGCGCAGGCGCCGGTAAAACGGGCTGTATGGCCGCATGCTGGTGTTGATGAGCACGCAGCGAGCGATTTCCTGCGGGTAGCGGTGAGCCCATTCCACGGCCACCATGCCGCCCAGCGACAGGGCCAGCAAGTGGTAGGGCGCCGGGATGCCCCGCGCCAGCAGCTCCCGGCGGCAGGCTTCCACCATGGCGGCCACGCGGGTGGCGCTGTCGTGCGCGTGGCGCGTGCCATTGCCGGGCAAGTCGGGCGTGACGATGCTGGCGCCGGGCAGGGCGCGCGCGAGGGTCGCGGGAAAGCTTCCCCAGTGGCGCTGTTCGCGCATCAGGCCGCGCAGCAGGACCCAGGTGGACGATCCGCTCATGATTCGTACCATTGCGCCAGCGCGCGCCGGCGCTGCGCCTTGCGCAGCAAGCCTTCCGGCATCCAGCGGCCGTGGCTGCTGGCGGCGCGCATGAGGAAATCGAACCAGACCAGGTGCCGCCGCAGCACGCGTTGCAAGCGGTGCGCGGCCGTGGGGTTGAAGATGCTGACCCGGTTGAACAGCTGGCGCGGGTTTTTCTTGACCCACAGCCACGAGCCCATTTCCAGCGTCAGCGGCAGGAACACGCGCCCGCTGTAGCTGGTGCCGTTCAGGTACAGATAGTCCCACAGGTCGCCATGCGTGCGGTATTGCCGGCTTTGCGGCTCGAACACATAGTTGTGGTTCGGGTAGCTCTGGCTGAACAGCTCTTCCAGCGCGCCGATCTCGGCCAGGTGTTCGATGGGCACCTTGGTGTGCGCATGGGGAAACCAGATGCGGTCGCGCAAGCCGAAACCGGAATGGCAATCGAGGGCGATGCTGAACTGGCGCGACAGCAGTTCGCGCTCGACCAGGTCGCACACGGCCTGGCTTTCCAGCTCCATCGGGCCATCCGCCGCGCCCCGGTACCAGGGCAGGCGGGCGCTGTAGCGCTGTCCGCCGAGCATGAACGGCACTTTTTCGCGCGCGCTCAGCGGCGCATTGCGCATCAGGTCCACGCCCTGCGGATTGCAGCGCGTGGCTTGCCACATGCCGCCCGGATTAACCAGCGGCATGAACACGAGGCGCATGCTTTCCAGCTGCTGGTGCAGGGTGGCATCCCAGCGCAGGCGGGCGACCAGGCTTTCCAGGAAAGACAGGATGACTTGCGTGCCGATGCGTTCGAGGCCGTGAATGCCGCCGAAAAAGCCCAGCACGGGCACGTCGGGACTCGGATTGCCCAGCGCAATTGCGTACACGGGAAACTCGCGTCCATCCATGGCGATGCTGCAGGGCGCGGCCACTTCCAGGTGGCTGCCGCCCTCGTCGATGAGGCGCTTCAGCATGACCAGCTCGGGCAGATTCTTTTCGATCATCAGGCGTCTGAAAGGGAAAGTGACAGCCAGTGTAGCCGAAATCACTGCCGCGCCAGACGTCCCGCATGGCGAAATTTGCGCACGCTGGCCATGTCACGAAGCCGTCATTTTTTGTGTGTAGGCTATTGCAGTTGATACAAGAATTATCACTTGGCAATACCTCGTTTCCGCATATTTTCACCCTCACACGATAGCGATATGACAGGCAGCCCGGCATCCGTTCATGTGCTAGCGCTGGCCGGATACCTGGTACTGCTGGGTTTCCTGGCCGCGGTGGGACCCGTACGGGCCCAGCCGGCCGATGGCCCCGTGCTGCAGTTCGATATCGCCGCGCAAAACCTCGGCGACGCGCTGGACCTGTACAGCCGCCGCACGGGCATCGCCGTGCTGATGGACCAGCGCTACGCGCAGCGCCAGTCGGGCGCCGTGCGCGGCGCCCATGCGGCCGGCGCGGCCCTGCAATCCTTGCTGGAGGGCACGGGTTTGCAATCGCGCCTGTCCGATGCGCAAGCCGTCATCGTGTATGCCCCGGCGGGGACGGCCGCTGCGTCAGTGGACTTGCCGCAGGCCGCCGTCGTGGCCGCCGCCGACATACCGGGTGCCACGCAGGGCGGCGGCGACCATGCTTTCTATGTCAGCCGCTTGCAGCACGTACTGCTGGGGCTGCTGTGCCGCGCGGCGCAGACGCGTCCCGGCGGCTACCGCCTGGCGCTGCAGCTGTATCTGAACCGTGCCGGCGTGGTGGACCGCGTGCACCTGCTCGACAGCACCGGCTTGCGCGCGCGCGACACGGCGATTGCGCGCGTGGTGCTGGGCATGCGCGTGGGCGCGGCGCCGCTGCCGTCGATGCCGCAGCCTGTTTCCATCCTGCTGCTGCCGCAAGGGCCGGGCAGCGAAGTCGATTGCGCCTCCAGCATGCCGGGTAGCAACGCACCATGAGCATGCCCGACCTGCGCACCAAGCTGAAACGCCATCTCAGTTCGCGCTATGCCGTGCTGCGCTGGCGCCTGGAGCGCGTGGTCGGCTGCAAGCACCATGCGGCCGATGCGTTGCAGGAAACCTGGCTGCGCCTCGAAGCGATGGTGGCGCCTGGCCCCGCCGCCGCGCCCGTCCACAATCCCGACGCCTATCTGCTGCGCATGGCGGCCAATATCGCCACCGACGCGTATCGCCGCGACCGCATCATCGTCACCGAGCGCGAACGCGAAGAGCTGATGCACATGGCCGACGAGGCCGGCGACGACATCAGCGACCCGGCGCGCATCGTCTCGGCGCGGCTCGACGTGCAGGCGCTCGACGCGGCCCTGGCAGGCCTGTCGCCGCGTCGCCGCGCCATCCTGACGGCGGCGCGCATCGACGGCATGCTCAACGCGGAAATCGCCGAGCGCTTCGGCATTTCCGTGGCGATGGTGAAGAAAGAATTGCAGGCCGCCATGCAACACTGTAAAACGTGCATGGCCGATGCCGATGCCGCCCAGCGCAGCGATGTGTCGGGCCGCCGTAAATATTGATGAATCTCATGACTGCTCCTGACCGCGATCCACGCGCCCCTTCAAATACCGCCGACGGCGACGCTGACATCGGCCAGCAAGCCGCTGCCTGGTGGGCGCGGCTGCGTGCCGACGATTTTACGCAGGCCGACGCCGACGCCTTGCGCGCCTGGTGCGCGCGCAGCCCTGCGCATGCGCGCGCCTGGCGCGAACTGCAACAGCTGTGGCAGGCGCTCGATCCCGCCTTGAGCCGCGCCGCCGCCGCGCCACAGCGGGAGAACGTGCTGGCGTTCCCGGCGCGCCCCGGGCGGCGGGCTTTTCTGGGCGGCGCGCTGGCGGCCGGCGTGGCCGTGCTGGCCTTGCGTCCACCACTGGGCGCCTGGCCTTCGCTGCAGGAATGGAGCGCCGACTACCGCACGGGCACGGGCGAGCAGCGGCAAGTGGCCCTGTCGCAGCAGATGACGGTGCAGATGAATACGCAGACGCGCATCAATGTGCGGGCGCCGGAAGCGATCGAGCTGCTGGGCGGCGAGGCGGAAATCCTTGCCAGCGGCGCGCGCCAGCCCGTGACGGTGGTGGCGGGAGCGGGGCGTTTGCTGGCGCAGTCGGCCCGCTTCAATGTACGCCACACGGACGATGCCGTTTGCGTCACCTGCCTAGCGGGCGCCGTGGACGTCGTTTGGCAACAGCGCCGCCAGACCCTCGATGCGGGGCAGCAACTGGTGTATGACGACCGGGGCGTGCAGGCGGCCACGGCCGCACCAAAGGGCGAAGCGAGCGCGTGGCGCACGGGCGCGCTGTCGTTTGTCGGCAAGCCGCTGGCCGATGTCGTCGATGAAATCAACCGCTACCGTCCGGGCCGTGTCGTGCTGCGCAATGCCGAGCTGGGCCGCCGCCTCGTGCGCATGCGCTTTTCCATCGGGCAAATCGATGGCGCGCTGGCGATGATACGCGACCTGTACGGCGCGCAAATGACCAGTCTGCCAGGCGGCATCGTGCTGCTCAGCTGATTTCCGCTGATTCCAGGTTTCCCTTTGGCAGGCTTATTTGAAAATATTTGAAAATATTTTTCAAAAAACATTATCCCTTCCGCCGCCCAGCTACGTCATGGAGGCATGGACGCTTGCGCTACCGCCAGGCTCCGTTCCCTTCTCTCTAGCCAGGAAACCATTGCCATGACCAAGCTTCACACTGCCCAGCGCCCAGTCCCAACCGTTGACACGGGCGCGCAGCGGTCCTCCACGCTGGGCAGCCGCTTGCGGCTCACGCCGCTCGCTTACGCATTGACCACCATGCTGATGGCGGGCGCCTTTACCACGCCGGCGCGCGCGCAGCAGGCATTCAGCGGCGGCTGGTTCGCGGCCAAGGGCGCGGCGCAAAATACGGCGGCCACGGTTGGCCGCCTGCCGAATGGCCAGCCGCTGCCGCTGGGCAGCCGGCCCGAGGGCCAGCAACAGCAGGCCAATCAGCAGTTGCAGCGCTCGCTCAACAACCTGAACCTGGCTGCACGCGCCATCGCCGCACAGCAGGCTGCCCAGGCGCAGGCGCGCCAGGCGGCGGCCGGCGCACCAGGCGCACCCGATGGCCTCGTGAAAGGCGGCTTGCAGGTCGACACCAACAGCCTGACGGCTGGCTGGCTCAATGCCCAGGGTCCCGTGCAGACAGTAGCGAACGGCAAGACGGCCGTGGTGGTGCAGCAGACGGCGGACAAGGCTATCCTGAACTGGGAAACATTCAATGTGGGCAAGGATACGACCTTGACCTTCCAGCAGCAGAAGGACTGGGCCGTATTGAACCGGGTCAACGATCCGCAAGCGCGTCCCAGCCAGATCCAGGGCCAGATCAAGGCCGACGGCACGGTGCTGCTCGTCAACCGCAACGGTATCGTGTTTACAGGCACGAGCCAGGTCGACACGCGCAGCCTGGTGGCGGCCGCGGCCCGCGTCAGCGATACGCAATTCCAGAAAAACGGCATCTACAGTCCCGGCACGGCCGGCGCCACGACGTTCACGGATGCGGCCGGCAAGGTGCAGGTGCAGGCCGGCGCGCGCATCGCCTCCAATGCGCCGAAGGGCAGCACGGAAGGCGGCGGTTACGTCATGCTGCTGGGCCAGGAAGTGCACAATGCGGGCGAGATCGGCACGCCCAAGGGCCAGGCCCTGCTGGCCGCCGGCGACAGCTTTACCATTAAAAAAGGCGTGGGCACGGATGGCAATCCGCTGTCGACCACGCGCGGCAGCGAAGTCACGCCGCAGTTCGCGGCCGGCAGCACGGCGGGCAAGGTCGTCAACACGGGCCTGATCCAGGCGCGCGAAGGCGACATCACCCTGGCCGGGCGCACGGTGCAGCAGGACGGCGTGCTGCTCGCCACCACCACCACGGCCACGCGCGGCACCATCCACCTGAATGCCCTGGGCAGCGACGCTGCCGTTACCGTGGGACGCGGCGCCACCACGGCCATCCTCCTCGAAGACGACGGCAAGACGACGGCGCTCGACAGCCAGCGCGACGCCATGCGCGGCCCCGCCGTGACGTCCACGGAAAACATCCTTGCCGTCAACGACCGCCGCGACCAGTCGCGCATCGAAATCGGCAGCGCCGGCACGGTGGAATTCATGGGCGATTCCCTGACCCTGGCCACGGGCGGCCAGATCGCCGTCAACGCGGCCAGCCGCAGCCTGTTGCGCGACGGGGCCCAGCTCGACGTTTCCGGCGCCGTCGGCGTGAAGGTGGCGATGGAGGCGAACAATGTCGACATCAACGTGCAGGGCAACGAACAGCGCGACGCGCCCGTCAACCGCGACGGCAAGGCATTGATCAACAACAATATCTGGGTCGACCGCCGCAAACTGGTGTTGGTTCCGAAAGGCACGAACGGCTACGACAGCGACCGCTGGTACACGGCAGGGGGCTTGCTGGAAGTGGCCGGCTACCTGGGCACGCAGGGCCACTCCGTCAGCGAATGGATGGCGCAGGGCGGCACGGTCAGCTTCGGCGGCAAGGATGTCGTCACGCAGCTTGGCTCCAGCATCAACCTGTCGGGCGGCACCCTGGACGTGCAGACGGGCGCGCTGCGCCAGACCTGGCTGAAGGGCGCGGACGGCAAGCTGTATGAGGCAGGCAGCGCGCCCGCCGACCTGGCGTATGCGGGCGTGTACAAGGGCTACGAGGAAGAACATGCGCGCTGGGGCAAGGATGCCAGCGCCTTCTATGCCAATCCTTTGATCGCCGCGCAAAAACGCCTGGAAAACGGCTATACGGTGGGCCGCGACGCGGGCAAGCTGGTGGTCGCTACCGGTTCGGCCGTGCTGGAAGGCAGCATCGCGGGCGACGTTTTCCAGGGCGAGCGCCAGGCACAGGCGCCGCAGGCGCTGCTCGACGGCTACCAGCAGTCGCAGCTGGCGGCCGCGCAGCGGGGGCAATTGATCGTCGGCCAGTATCAGCCGATGTTCGACAAGCGCACGGGCGTGCTGCAGCATGCGTTGTCGGCCGTCATGGACGAGGTGCGCCTGACGCGCGTGCAGGACGGCATCGCCGCCGGCCTCGACGTGGCCGACGTGCTGGCTGCAGAGCGTCAGGGCAAGCTGCTGCTCGACACCAACTTGCTCAACAGCCAGCAACTGGGCGCCGTTCGCATTGCCGCGAAAGGCGCGATCACCGTCGACAGCGCGCTGCAGGTGGCTGACGGCGGCAATATCACCCTGTTCGGCAAGGAAGTGGCCATCAACGCCAGCCTGCGCAGCCGTGGCGGCAGCATCGCGGCCGGCAACGTGCTGAACCAGATCGGCCCGCTGGGCATGCTCGATACCTTCGTCAATCCGGGCGTCCCCCCGGGCAAACTGGTGCTGGCCGATGGCGTCAGCCTCGATACCAGCGGCCTGCTCAGTAACGTGCTGCGCGATCCGTTGGCCGCCGCCGGCCTGCCATACCTGAACGGCGGCAGCGTCTCGCTGCGCGCGTTTGGCGACGTGCGCATCGGCAATGGCAGCCTGGTCGATGTGAGCTCGGGCGCGGCCATCCTGGCGCAGGCGAAACTGCAGGGCGGCAAGGGCGGCAATGTGACCCTGGCCAGCTATGGCGCGAAGGCCGACCTGGTGCTGGGCGAGGGCGCGCAAGTGCGCGGCCATGGCGTGCAGGGTGGCGGCAAGCTGGAATTGCAGGCCAACAAGATCCTGATCGGCCACATTGAAAACCCCGAGGCAGGCACCGTGCAGCTGGATGGCGGCTTTTTCGACAAGGGTTTTTCCAGCTACAGCCTGGTTGGCAAGCAGGGCGTGACGGTAGCGGACGGCACGCAGGTGGACGTGCGCATGCCCGTGCTGCGCGTGGTGGAGAATGAAAAACTGGCCCTGTGGATGCCGGAACAGGTCACGGAAAACCCGCTCAAGGGCACCTTGACGCAGCGCAAGGGCGCCAGCCTGGCCCTGCAGGTGGGCGACATGCAGTCCGGTGCGACCGACATGGCCACCGCCGAACTGCTGGTGGGCAAGAATGCCGTGGTGAGCGTTGACGCGGGCCAGTCCATCAAGCTGTCCAGCGTGGGCCAGCTGACGGTGGAAGGCCGGCTGAATGCGTGGGGCGGCAAGATCGGCCTCGGTGGCGTGGGCGTCGACAAGCCCGTGTCCGAGGCGGTGGAAGCGGCCGGCCATGGCCGCTCCATCTGGATCGGCGAGAATGCCGTGCTCGACGTGGCTGCGCGCGCCGTCAGCGCCACGGATGCGCAGGGCCGGCGCTACGGCAAGGTGATCGATGGCGGCAGCATCGTCGTCGGCGGCGAGATCGACCATGCACAGGGCAGTACTTCGGCGGCCAGCCTGTTCGTCGTCGTGCGCGACGGCGCCGTGCTCGATGCGTCCGGCGCGCACGCCGTGCTCGACGTCAATGGCGGCGCCATCGACGTGGCCAGCGCGGGCGGCAGCATCGCGCTGGCGTCGAACAATGGCCTGTACCTCGATGGCCAGTTGCGGGCCAGGGCGGGCGGCGCAGGCGCGGCGGGCGGCACCCTGTCCGTGGCCACGGGCACGCCCGAATACCTGAAAGTTCTGGCCACGCCCAAGGTGCTGCAGGGCCGCCAGCTGCGGCTGACGCAGCGCCAGGCGGCCAGCGACCTGGCTGACAATGTGACGTCCCGGGACGGGGCGCAGGCGCTGCAGTACGGTCATGGCCGTTTTTCCGTGGAGCAGGTGGAGGCGGGCGGTTTCGGCAACCTGGCCCTGCTGGGCGCCGCCAGCTTCGATGGCGACGTGTCGCTGACGATGCGGCAAAGCTTCCAGCTGTACGGCGCGCCCGTGCTGTCGCCCGGCAGTTCGCCCGACGCGAAGGTCAGCATCGCGGCGCCGTATGTGCGCCTGGCCAGCATCAAGCCGGCCGGCCGCGATTTCTATACGACGCCCGGCGGCGCAGGGGAGTCGCCGGTCGCCCGGCAGATCAGCATAGCGGGCGACCTGATCGACGTGCGCGGCATGGTCGGCGTCGTGGCCAACGACGTGCGCCTGACCAGCAGCGGCGACCTGCGCTTCCTGCTGTCGCCGCTGGGCTGGGATGGCAACCAGCCGTCGACGGTGCTGTCCTCGCCGGGCGACATGACCCTCACTGTGGCCCAGCTGTATCCGGCCACGGGCGCCGGCGCCGCCGTGCGCGTGGGCATGGACATGAAAGACGGCAATATCGTCTACAACCCCGAGCGCAGCCTGACCATCGCGCGCAGCACGGACAGCATTCCCGCCGTGCCGTACTCGGCCTTTGGCATGCTGCAGCTGGGCGCCGCCCATATCGAGCAGGGCGGCATCGTGCGCGCGCCGCTGGGCCTGCTTAACCTGGGCCTCAGCCTGCGCGCTGACGAGAATAGCCTGAGCATCAATTTCTTGCCTGGCAGTATCACCTCCGTCAGCGCCGCCGGCATGGCCATGCCGTATGGCGGCACGGCCGATGGCCAGAACTGGAACGTCGACGGCAAGAAGACGGAGTTTCTCGGCGTCGGCGGCAGCAGCGCCAACGGCACCATGCGTATCGGCGTCGATATCGCCAGCGTGGCCGTGGCCGTCAAGCCGGGCGCGCTGCTGGACTTGTCGGGCGGCGGCGAACTGACGGGCGCCGGTTTCGTCGCGGGCCGCGGCGGCTCCACCGATGCGCGCTACCATCCGCTGCTGCAGGTGGGGGCGAACGGCGGCTTTGTCCTGCCGGGCCTGGCGACGAATCCCGTGTACGCCATCGTGCCGGGCGTGCAGGCGCCGCAGGCGCCCGTGGGCGGCGACCAGGGCGCTTCCGATCCGGCCGTGGGCCGGCAGGTGACGCTAGGCAGCGGCGTGCCGGGCTTGCCCGCCGGCACCTATACGTTGATGCCGTCGACCTACGCCTTGCTGCCGGGCGCCTTCCGCGTGGAACTGAACGGCCTGGCGGGGCAGGCGAGTGGCGGTGCCCCGGCGCAGCCGCTGCGCAACGGTTCCTGGGCCGCGCCCGGCACCCTGTCGATCGCGGGCACGGATATCCGCGCGCCGCTGGCCAGCCAGCTGATACTCACGCCGGCCAAGGTCTTGCGCACGTATTCGCAGTACAACGAAATGGGCTATACGGCGTTTGCCCTGGCCGATGCGCAAACGCGGGGCATTCCCCGCCCGCTGCTGCCGGCCGATGCGAAGACGTTCAAGCTGCAGCTGGCGCCCGGCGCCGGCACCGACTCCTTCCAGTTCGCGGGCACGGGCAAGTTCGGCGCGGCCACGGGCGGCTTCGGCGGCACCGTGTCGGTGATCGCGGGCGGCCCCGAGGATATTGAAATCATCGCCGACGGCGCGTCCGCCACGCCGGGTTTTGACGGCGTCACGCTGCATGCCGGCAGCCTGAACGCGATCGGCGCGGCGCGCATCGTCATCGGTTCCACGCCCATCATCAATTACGGACAGGGCGGCAACTACATCAGTTTTGGCACGGCGCAGGCACACAATATCTACCTGCGCCGCGGCGCCATCCTGGCGGCGCCGGAAGTGATGCTGCTGGCGCGCGATCCCTGGAATACGGAATGGACGGCCGGCCTGATCGATGTTGCACCCGGCGCGGGCATCAACACGTTGGGACGCGGCAAGGCCGCCTATGACTCCAGCGACGGTTTTATCTACCAGAGCAACGAGGGCATCCACATGCTGGCCGCCTCGAACGGCTTGATGAATGTGGCTCCGGTCGGCGGTTCGGCGCGCGGCGGCATCAGCATCGGCGTGTGCGGCGATGCCTGCGCCGGCACGGCCAGCCTGTACTCGGAAGGCACCTTGCTGATGTCGACGAATGGCAGTTTCGAGCTGGACAACTCGGCCCGCTACGGCACGCGCAACCTGAGCCTGGCGGTGGGCGCCATCAACATGGGCAGCAGCGAGGCGCTGGCGGCGGCCCAGGCCAGCGGCACGCGTTCCAGCGGCCTGGCCATGAACCAGGGCGTGCTGGACCGCTTGCTGCGCGGCGACACCAGCACGGGCGCGCCGGCCCTGCAGGCACTGATGCTGAGCGCGGCCGACAGCGTCAATTTCTATGGCGACGTGGTGCTCGATACCTACGACAAGACGACGGGCAAGTCCACCCTGGAGCGCCTGGTGCTGACCACGCCGGCCATGTACGGCCAGGGCGGCGACGGCGCGGTGGCCACCATCCGCACGGCCAACCTGATCTGGGGCGGCGCCCTTTCGCCGGCCGGCAATGTGATCACGCATGGCGCCGGCACGGGCAGCGGCACGCTGAACCTGGAAGCGGAACGCATCGATTTCGGCTTCGGCCCGTTC
This sequence comes from Janthinobacterium sp. SUN128, assembly GCF_030587275.1. Lineage (NCBI taxonomy): Bacteria > Pseudomonadati > Pseudomonadota > Betaproteobacteria > Burkholderiales > Oxalobacteraceae > Janthinobacterium > Janthinobacterium sp. SUN128. Next base: position 1,212,529 of record NZ_JAPWHY010000001.1, read on the forward strand.
ACGCAGCCGGCCGGTGTCGCCTCGTTCGACCGCCTGGCGCTGGGCTTTGCCAATGTCAACCTGAAGGCCAGCGGGCAAGTCACGGCCAACCACAAGGGCAGCCTGTCCGTCTACCAGGCGCAGGACGGCTACGAGACGGGCAAGGGCTACCAGTACAGCGGCGGCAAGCTGAATATCATCACGCCGCTGCTGACGGGCGACGCCGGTTCCACGCACAGCTACACGGCGGGCGGCGCGCTGACGGTGACAGCGCCGGCCGGCGTGACGCCGGCCGCGCCCGTCAAGAACAACGATGGGCTGGGCGCTCAGCTGAGCTTGAAGGGTGACAGCGTCAGTGTGGCCACGGCCGTGGTGCTGCCGAGCGGCAAGCTCACCGTCAGCGCACAGCATGACATCACCGTGGCGGACGGCGCCCGCCTCGACCTGGCGGGCCGCAAGAGCACTTTCTTCGACGTGGATAAATACAGCTGGGGCGGCGACGTCACCCTGGACAGCCGCGCCGGCGACATCCGCCAGGCTGCGGGCGCCGTGATCGACCTGTCGGCCGAGCACAACCGCGCCGGCAGCCTGAAGGCCGTGGCGCTCGACGGCGCGGCCGGCATGGTGGACTTGCAGGGCAAGATACTGGGCGGCGCCAGCGGCAGCTACGATGCGGGCGGCACCATGGTGCCGTACAAGCAGGGCAGCGTGGACGTGCGCGCGCAAACCCTGGGCGCGGGCGGCAACCTGGACAGCCAGTTCGCGTCGCTGAATCAGCGCCTGACGGCAGGCGGCGTGACGGGCGGGCGCAGCTTCCAGCTGAAACGGGGCGACTTGACGATAGGCAATGATCTGAAGGCGGGCGAGGTGCAGGTGTCCGTCGACAACGGCCGTCTCGCCGTCGCTGGCGTGATCGACGCCAGCGGCGAGCGCGTGGGCAGCATCCGCCTGGCCGGCAAGCATGGATTGACGTTGGCCGGCAACGCCGTGCTCGACGCGCATGGCACCGTTCTGCGCGTCGACAGCTATGGCAAGATCATCGACAGCCCGAATCGGGCCATGGTGGAACTGAATGCGGGCGAGGGCGCATTGAACCTGGCCGGCGGCGCGCAGATCGACGTGCGCCACGGCACGGCCGCCGTGGCCGGCAAGGGCAAGGGCGAACACGACGGCGCCGCGCGCGGCACGGTGGAATTGAGCGCGCCGCGCCTGGGCAGCGGCGGCGCGCGCACGGATGCGGATGCGGCCACCTTTGGCGACATCGCCGTCGCCGCCGGCGGCGGCTTGACCATCCGCGGCGCGAAATCCATCGCCGTCAATGCCATGCAGCGCTACGACGACGCGGCCTACGCCATGGCGCCCGACGCCAATGGCGTGCCGGTGTCCGACCTGTCGGTCGGCGGCCGTCCCTACCAGGTGATCAACCAGGCGTATCTCGACAGCAAGCACGGGGACAGCACAGCCTTCATCGATGCGGCGCTGGCGAATACGGCCTTGCGCAACGGCAAGCTGGCGGGCCTGGCCACTGCCGCGTATGCCGATGCGCTGCACTTGCGTCCCGGCGTCGATATCGTCAGCAAGTCGGCGGACGGCGACCTGGTGGTGCAGGGCGACCTGGATTTGTCGGGCATGCGCTATGCCAGCCTGAACCCGCGCTTCCAGCGCACGAGCGTGCGCGGTTCGGGCGAGGTGGGCAGCCTGCTGCTGCGCGCCGGCGGCGACCTGAGCATCTACGGCAGCATCAACGACGGCTTCGCGCCGCCGCCCGCCACCAAGGACGAGAACGGCTGGCGCTTGCTGCCGGGGCGCGACATCAATGGCAGCGACGTCATCGTGCCGGGCAAGGGCGTGACCGTGGCCGATGGCACGCTGTTCCCGGGCGGAATCGCGCTCAATTATGACTTGCCCATCAAGGGTTTCAATGTGATGGCCAATACGCGCCTGCCCGTGGCCGTGACCCTGGACCAGGCCATGATCGTGCCGGCCGGCACGGTGCTGGCGGCCGCCGTGCGCGACAGCGCCGGCAATATCGTCCACGCGGCCGGCACCTTGCTGGCCACGGAGCAGACCTTTACGGCCGGCATGCGTCTGGACGCCGGCAGCGTGCTCAAGCAAACGGTGAAAGTGAGCGCCATGACCTGGCCCAAGGGCGTGCCGCTGCCTGGCGTGGCCGGCGAACGCTCGGTCTTTGTACTCGATGGCAACCTGGCGCTGGCCGTGGGCTCCCTGATCCCGTCCGGCACCGACGTCAAGCTGTTGCCCGATGTGACGGCAATCGAGCTGCGTCCGGAAGTGGCGGGCAGCCAGGGCAAGCTATGGGCCATCGCGCCCATGCTGGCCGAAGGCTCGCAGGCGTGGGGCATGCGCCTGGTGGCGGGCGCCGACCTGGACGGGGCCGACACGCGCGGCGTGCAGGCGCATCCCGCGCACGGCACCCTGCGCCTGGCCGACAGCCACTACGGCATGTATGGCGTGCTGGTGCCGCCGAAGGGCGTGCAGTACTGGAGCAAGGAAGCGGGAGAGCAGGGCATCGAAGGCATCGTGGCGGGCGAACCGATCTCCGAGGAATTTCTGAATCAGAACGGCACCACGATTGCGAAGTTCTGCGCCGAAACCGCCAGCTGGTGCGATCTGAGGGTGTCCTACGTGTGGACCAAAGAAGGCGCGGAAGAGTTTGCCGACCCCAAAACCAAGGAGGGCGACCTGCTCGATCCGGTGGCGCTGGGCTGGCCCACCATTTGCGAGGAAAATCCCACCTGGTGCGGCACGCCGAACCCCACGTTCGACTACAAGGCGAGCAGCCTGCGCCACAGCGTGCTGCGCACGGGTACGGGCGACCTGGACCTCGTCAGCGGCGGCGACCTGCGCATGGACAGCCTGTATGGCGTGTACACGGCGGGCATGTCGTCTTCGCCGACGGCGGCCGGCGATCCGTACAACCTGCCGCGCTCGCGCAATGCGAACGGTACGGTGCTGGGCAACCCCGACGGCGCGCATGAACGCCTGGTCGATGGCGGCGCCGACAGTATCTACCGGGCATGGTATCCGGACCAGGGCGGCAATCTGCTGCTGAAGGTGGCGGGTAACTTGAGCGGCTCGTTGATCAACGCGGCGAGCGCCAGCAACGAACGTCCCGTCAGCAAGGATGGCCTGGCCGATTCGGTGCCGGTGGGCAACTGGCTGTGGCGCCAGGGCAGCGGCGGCGTGGCCACGGGCGGCCCGGCCCAGCCGACGGCCTGGTGGATCAACTTCGGCAGCTATATGCGCCGCGATACCCTGGCCGACACCGTGCTGGGCTTTACGGGCTTCGGTACCCTGGGCGGCGGCAATGTGCGCGCCGAGGTGGCGGGGGATGCGGGCGTGCAGACACTGCTGACAGGCAGTTCTTATAACGCCAGCATCAATCCCCGTTCGCAGGGCTTGCTGCTGGCCGTGGGCAGCACGGGCCGCGTGCAGGCCGACGGCAGCCTGCTGCTGACGGGCGGCGGCGACCTCGACCTGCGCGTGGGCGGTGCGCTCAACCCCGCCAGCACGCCCGGTGGCGGCTATCTGAATGGCGCGCTGGTCGACTTGCGGGGCCACGCGGAAACGTCGGCCGCACAGCTGGGTAGCCTGGCGCTGCAGTACGGTTCGCAGCCTACCCAGCACGTACCGCTGGAAACGCGGGCCTATGATGCCTTCACGGCCACGCGCGCCACGCCGCGCGGCGGCATGATCCTGGTACCCGGCGACGCCACCTTCAGCGTGGCGACCCTGGGCGACCAGGCGCTGCAGGATGTGGCCGACCCCGGCCGCGTGTCCCTGCCCAATGCCACGCCATTCACCGGCCCGTCCGGAGAGCAGGGCTATGGCTACAGCTGGTTCAGCCTGTGGACGCCGCGCACGGCGCTCGACCTGTTCTCTGCCGGTGGCAATATGACTCCCCTGAGCGGGCCGCTTGGCACGGCCACCGACCTGGCCATCGTCTACCCGTCCATCGTGCGGGCCGCGGCGCCGCATGGCAGCTTGTATTACGGCAAAGCAATTGTCGACTCGAATGCCGCCACCAGTTATGCTGATCCGCTGGTGCTGGCGCCATCGCCAAATGCGCAGCTGCAGTGGCTCGCCGGCGACTCCATCTATGCGGGCGGCTATGCCGTCAGCCAGTCCGGTGCCGCCGCCGACAGCATCGTTACGCCGTTCAAGCCTGGCTTTACGGGCTGGGATATCAAGAGTAACGTGACCGATCCCCTGGCTGCCAATGTCTCAAGCACGGGGGCGCCAGTAACGAAATGGAACTTCCCGCTGTTTGCCTTCGGACCGAATTCCTCGGCCGGCCCTGCGAACAGCGGTACGCAGGCCGCCCGCATCTATGCCGCCACGGGCGACCTGGTGGGCGTGAACAGCGGCCGCATCATCGAGTTCACCGATGCCGCGCATGCGGGCAACACCTGGTACGAGGGGGGGCAAGCCGTGTGGATGAAGGCGGGACGCGATATCGTCAGCAGCGGCACGGCGCAGCTGGAAGCTGTGGATGGCACCGCCACCGGGGAAAGGCGCTTCAGGATTCTCAGCAACCTTTTCGTGCACAACAATACATATGACGTATCGGTGGTCTCGGCCGGGCGCGACATCCTGGGCAGTTCCTTCAACGTGGCCGGTCCCGGCACGCTGGACATCAGCGCCGGGCGCAACATATTGATGCAGGACAAGGGCAGCGTCGTCAGCCTCGGTCCCGTCGTGACGGGCGACAAGCGCCCGGGCGCCGGCATCGCCATGCAGGCGGGCGTGGGCGCGGCCGGCCTCGATTACCTGCGCTTCGTCAAGCCGTATCTGGACCCGGCGAACGTGGCGCAGAAGGGTGTGCCGCTGGCCGACCAGGCGGGCAAGGTGGTGAAATCGTACGACAGTGAACTGGCAACCTGGCTCGGTGAGCGCTATGCCTTCAAGGGCACGGCGGCCGAGGCGCTGGCCTTTTATCTCGCCTTGCCCGAGCCGCAGCAGCGCGTGTTCGCCCGCACCGTGTATTTCGCGGAACTGAAGGCGGGCGGGCGCGAGTACAACGATGCGGACAGCTCGCGCTATGGCAGCTTCTTGCGCAGCCGCAACGCCATCGCGGCCCTGGCGCCGGCCACGGACGCCAGCGGCAAGGCGATTTCGTATGCGGGCGATATCGTCATGTACCGCGGCACGTATGCCGCCTACAATCCGCTTTCGCTGAACTATGACCGCATCGTTCCCCGCAGCGGCTACGTGCACACGAACTTCGGCGGCGACATCCAGCTGCTGACGCCGGGCGGCAGGCAGGTGTTCGGCATCGAAGGCGAGGCGCCGCCGGCCACCTCGGGCGTCATCACCAAGGGCGGCGGGAATATCGACCTGTTCTCGCACGGCAGCATCCTGCTGGGGCAGAGCCGCATCATGACGACGTTTGGCGGCGACATTCTGGGCTGGTCGTCGCAGGGCGACATCAACGCGGGGCGCGGTTCGAAGTCGACCATCGTCTACACGCCGCCCAAGCGCGTGTATGACAACTGGGGCAACGTGACCCTGTCGTCCGACGTGCCGAGCACGGGCGCCGGCATCGCCACCCTGGCGCCGATCGCGGAAGTGCCGGCCGGCGACGTGGACTTGCTGGCCCCGCTGGGCACCATCGACGCGGGCGAGGCGGGCATCCGCGTCTCGGGCAACGTCAACCTGGCCGCACTGAAGGTGATGAATGCGGCGAACATCCAGGTCAAGGGCGAAGCGAAGGGCATGCCGACGGTGGCCTCCGTCAACGTGGCGGCCATGACGAACGCCAGCGCGGCCGCTTCCCAGGCCACGGCGGCGGCGCAGGACGTGGTGCAGCGCGAGCGCGCCGCCACCCGTTCCGCGCAGCCCTCCGTGTTCACGGTGCGCGTGCTGGGCTTTGGCAGCGAAGCGCCGCCCGACAGCGCGCAAGCCACGCCGCAGGATGGCGCGCGCAGCGAGGCGGCCGATTACAACCCGCGCAGCGCCGTGCGCGTGCTGGGCCTTGGGACGTTGCCGGAATCGGCCACGCGCCAGCTGACGGCGCAAGAGCGCAGCAGGTTGTCGCCATGATGGTCGGCGTGGCGAATGCGGCTGCTGCCTTGCCCTTGCGCATGGCGGGGCATACCGGCATGGCCTGGTGCCGGCCTGCCATCCGGCCCCGTCTGCAGGCGGCCAACGACGTGGCGCCCCTGCCAGCTCCGCCGCCAGGGCAGGGCGCCCGGCTGCAGGCGGTGCTGGAAGGCAATTACGCGGGATTGCACCGGCGCCTGACGCGCCATCTTGGCTGCGCCGAGCTGGCCAGTGACAGCCTGCACGACGCCTGGCTGCGGCTGGGCAGCTTGGCGGCAGGGGATGGCGCCGCGCTGGCGCACAGCCCCGTCGCTTATGTGTTCCGCGTGGCGTGCAATGCGGCCATGGACAGCCTGCGCCGCAACCGCGCCTGGCTGTATGCGGACGAGGGCGGCGACGATGGCGCCGCCGGCCTCGTCGATTTCCTCGCCGATACGGCGGCCGGGCCGGAACGCCTGGCCGAGCTGCAGGCGGACGTGCGGCGGCTGGCGCAGGCCGTCGACCTGCTGCCGCGGCGCCACCGGCAAGTGCTCGAAGCGCTGCGCGTGGACGAGCTGACCCGTCAGGAAGTGGCCGAGCGGCACGACATGTCCTTGCGCAATGTCGATACGGCCCTGCGCCAGGCGCTTGACCATTGCGCCCGCCACACGGGTTACGCGGCGCAGGGGGGCGTCGGCACGACCCGGCGCAGCCTGCGCCTGCGCCAGGGATAGGCGCTCACCCATGTTTTACGTTCGTTCGCGTACAGACGCGTAGGAATCCGGCCGTCAGACTGGTGTTTCGGGCATGCATGCGCCCACCCAGCCAGTCCACAGCCAGGAGGAAGCGCGAGATGACAGAGTGTAATCACATCAATGCCGGCAGGCGCGGTTTGCTGATCGCCGGCGCGCTGTCTGCCACGGCAGCGGCCGTGCCCGGCGTGGCGGGAGCGGCGGAAGCGGTGAATACGGCCACCCAGGCCGGTATTTCTCCGCCCCCCGTCCTGATGCAAGTCAGCCTGGACGTCAATGGCCAGCGTCACAGCCTGGAACTCGACACGCGCACCACCTTGCTCGACGCCTTGCGCGAACAGCTGCACCTGACGGGTACCAAGAAGGGTTGCGACCACGGCCAGTGCGGCGCCTGTACCGTCATGCTCGATGGCCAGCGCATCAATGCCTGCTTGACTCTTGCTGTGATGCATGACGGGGCCAAGGTCACCACCATCGAGGGACTGGGCACGCCCGACAAGCTGCACCCGATGCAGGCCGCCTTCGTCGCGCATGACGGTTATCAATGCGGCTACTGTACCCCGGGGCAGATCTGCTCGGCCGTTGCCGCGCTGTCAGAGATCCGCCAGGGCATCCCCAGCCACGTCAGCACCGACTTGAATGCGGCCCCGCAGGCGACGCCGGAAGAATTGCGCGAGCGTATGAGCGGCAATATCTGCCGCTGCGGCGCCTACTCCAACATCATCGAGGCCATCACCGAGGTGGCGGGGAGGCCGGCATGAGAGTGTTCAGCTACCAGAAGGCCGCCACGCCGGCCGAAGCGGCGGCCGCCGCCCTGCACACGCCGGGCGCCCGCTTCATCGCGGGCGGCACGAATCTGCTCGATCTGATGAAACTGGAGATCGAAACGCCCACGCATTTGATCGACGTCAATGGCCTGGCCCTGGACAAGGTGGAAGTGACTCCCAACGGCGGCTTGCGCATCGGCGCCCTCGTGCGCAACACGGCCCTGGCGGCCCATGCCACGGTGCGCCGCGATTACGGCGTCTTGTCGCGCGCCTTGCTGGCCGGTGCCTCGGCGCAATTGCGCAACAAGGCGACGACGGCGGGCAACCTGCTGCAGCGCACGCGCTGCCCTTACTTTTATGATACGAACCAGGCCTGCAACAAGCGCGTGCCGGGCAGCGGGTGCTCGGCCATCGCCGGCTTCAGCCGGCCGCTGGCGATTCTGGGCGGCAGCGAGGCTTGCATCGCCACGCATCCCAGCGACATGGCCGTGGCCATGCGCGTGCTTGACGCTTCCATCGACACGGTGCGGGCCGATGGCGCCGTGCGCACCATCCCCATCGCCGATTTCTACCGCTTGCCGGGCAACACGCCACAGCTGGAAACCGTGCTGCAGCCGGGCGAACTGATCACCAGCGTGACTTTGCCCCGGCCCGCCGGCGGCACGCATGTCTACCGCAAGGTGCGCGACCGCGCCTCGTACGCGTTCGCGCTGGTGTCCGTGGCGGCCATCATCTTGCCCGATGGCACGGGCAGGCTGGCCCTGGGCGGCGTCGCGCCGCAGCCGTGGAGAATTTCTGGCGCCGAGCAGGCGATACCGAATGGCGCCGCCGCCGTGGCCCGGCAGTTTCTGGCCGGCGCCAAACCGACTGACGACAACGCCTTCAAGGTGACCCTGGCGCAGCGCACGATTGCCGCGGTGCTGGCTGAAGCGCAAGCGAAGAAAGGCTAGGGCCATGAAATTCACGATACCTGCGACCACCAATCCCATCGACCAGCTGAAAGTCGTGGGCCGTCCCACGGACCGCATCGACGGCCCCCTGAAAACCACGGGCACGGCGCCGTACGCGTATGAACAGAACAAGGCCGCGCCGCACGCGGCCTATGGCCATGTCGTCGGCGCGGCGATAGCCAGGGGCAGCATCGCCTCCATCGATACCAGCGCCGCGCGGCGCGCGCCCGGCGTGCTGGCCGTGGTGACGGCGGAATCGGCGGGAAAACTAGGCAAAGGCAGGATGAACACGGCGAAGCTGCTCGGTGGTCCGGAGATTGAACATTACCACCAGGCCATCGCGCTGGTGGTGGCGGAAACCTTCGAACAGGCCCGCTCGGCTGCGCAGTTGCTCGACGTCAAATATGTCGAGCGGAAGGGCGCCTTCGATTTGGCGAAAGCCAAGGGCACGGCGGCCAAGCCGAAGGACGGCAAGCCCGACAGCAAGACGGGCAACTTCGCCGGCGCCTTTGCCAATGCGCCAGTGCGCCTGGACGCTACTTATACGACGCCTGACCAGTCGCACGCCATGATGGAGCCGCACGCCTCGATTGCCGCCTGGGAGGGCGACAAGGTGACGCTGTGGACGGCGAACCAGATGGTGGACTGGGGCCGCGGCGACCTGGCCCGTACCTTGGGCATACCGAAAGACAAGGTGCGCATCGTTTCGCCCTACATCGGCGGTGGCTTCGGCGGCAAGCTGTTCGTGCGCGCGGAAGCCTTGCTGGCGGCCCTGGGCGCGCGCGCGGCGCAGCGTCCCGTCAAGGTGGCCCTGACGCGGCCCCTGATGTTCAACAATACGACGCATCGGCCCGCCACCATCCAGCGCCTGCGCATCGGCGCCACGCGCGACGGCAAGATCACGGCCATCGGCCATGAATCGTGGTCCGGCGACTTGAAAGGTGGCCAGCCGGAAACGGCCGTGATGCAGACGCGGCTGCTATATGCGGGGCCGAACCGCATGACGGCCATGCGCCTGGCCGTACTCGACTTACCGGAAGGCAATGCCATGCGTGCGCCGGGCGAGGCGCCGGGGCTGATGGCGCTGGAAATTGCCATGGATGAGATGGCCGACAAGCTGAAAATGGATCCCATCGTTTTCCGCATCCTGAACGACACGAAAGTGGACCCGGAAAAGCCGAGCAGGTCGTTTTCCCAGCGCCGCCTGATCGACTGCCTGCGCACGGGCGCCGTGGAATTCGGCTGGAAGGAGAGATCGACGCAGCCGGGCTTGCGGCGCGACGGCCGTTGGCTCGTCGGCATGGGCGTTGCCGCCGCCTTCCGCAACAACCTCGTCATGAAGTCCGCCGCCCGCGTGCGCCTCGATGGCAATGGCGTGATCACGGTGGAAACGGACATGACGGACATCGGCACGGGCAGCTATACCATCATCGCGCAGACGGCGGCGGAAATGCTGGGCGTGACGTTGAACAAGGTGGTCGTGCGCCTGGGCGATTCGGATTTTCCCGTCTCGGCCGGTTCGGGCGGGCAATGGGGCGGCAACAGCTCCACGGCCGGCGTCTACGCGGCCTGCGTGCGCCTGCGCCAGGCCATCGCCGGCAAGCTTGGCTTCGATGAAAAAGAAGCGCGCTTTTCCGATGGGCAAGTGAGCCAGGGCGAGCGCAGCGTGCCGCTCGCGGCCGCCGCCTACCATGGCGATGTCGTCGCGGAAGACCATATGGAATACGGCGACCTCGATAAAAAATTCCAGCAATCGACGTTCGGCGCGCATTTCGTCGAAGTGGGGGTGGACAGCGACACGGGCGAAGTGCGCGTGCGCCGCATGCTGGCCGTGTGCGCGGCCGGCCGCATCCTGAACCCGAAAGCGGCCCGCAGCCAGGTGATCGGCGCCATGAGCATGGGCGTGGGCGCCGCCCTGATGGAAGAACTGGTGGTCGACCAGCACCGCGGCTTCTTCGTCAACCACGACCTGGCCGGCTACGAAGTGCCCGTGCACGCCGACATCCCGCACCAGGACGTCATTTTCCTCGATGAAACCGACCCCATGTCCTCGCCCATGAAAGCCAAGGGCGTGGGCGAGCTGGGCATCTGCGGCGTGGCGGCGGCCATCGCCAATGCCGTCTACAACGCCACCGGCGTGCGCGTGCGCGACTATCCGGTGACCCTGGACAAGCTGCTGGCGAAGTTGCCGGAATCGGCCCGTATTGCCTGAACGGGGTGGGCTATTGGTTTTTTGTATCTGCACTGCTATATTGTCGAAATATTATTCGATCGTATGGGAGAGGCATGAAGCGCACGCTGTTGCTGGTGGTGGGTCTGTTTAACTTGAATATGGCCGCCCAGGCCTCGTCCTTGCCCGATTATCCCTTCATCTTCCAGACAGGGACGGCGCAGGTGGAAGTGCCGCCGGACATGGCCGTCATGGAGATCACCGTTGCCAGCCGGGGCGCCGATGCGGCAAAGACGCTGGGCGTGGTCAATGCTGGTGCCGCGGAGGTCTTCCAGTTGCTGGGCAAGGTGAAAATTGCGCAAGCGGATATCCAGGCCTCCGAAATCATGCGCACGCTCGATTATTCAGGCAGGGAAAAACGCGATTCGCCGCCCATGTACGTCATCAACCGCAACCTGCGCGTCTGGGTCCGGGACTTGGCGGCATGGACGCCACTGGTGTCGGAGCTGGCCGCCATGAAGAATATCACCCGGATGGACACGGAATTCAAGACCAGCGCGCACGACGCGCTGGTCGCCGAACTGGACCTGAAGGCTGCCAGGGATGCGGAGACGAAGGCGGCGCGCATTGCCAAATCGTTCAACCGGAAGATCGCGTCCGTCATGGCCATATCGGAAGTGTCGTTTCAATCGATCGAGCGCGCGCTGATGCGTTCCGGCAATGAGGGTTTCGTGCCGCCGCCCTTTATTCCTCCCACGGAGCCTTCGTCGGCCGTCCGCGCGCCGGGCAGCATCGCATTGGAGAAAAGCGTGAATGTCCTGTTCAAGCTGGAATAGGCGCAGCTGGCGGCGCGGCATGTCAATAAGCATAGCAAAATTGCGCGACATCTTCCGGTCTCTGCAATATAATGAGAATCATTATCATTAAAGTCGCCGGATCCGCTCTTGTCTGCCTTGCCTTTCCCCTCGAATGACACGACCCTGGCCGCCAGCCTCTTCGCGGGCCATCAGGGCTGGCTGCTGCAGCGCCTGCTGTTGCGTCTGCGTAACCGGGCCGAGGCGGAAGATGTCACTTCTGAAACGTTTCTGCGCGTATTGCATGCGGGGCGCCTGGCCGCCATCCGCGAGCCGCGCGCCTACCTGACGACGGTGGCGAAAAGCATCTTGCTGCAGCAGTGGCGGCGGCGCGATATCGAGCAGGCGTACATCGACACCCTGGCGCAGCTGCCGGACGCCGTCCAGCCGTCACCGGAAGAGCGCGCCGTGCTGCTCGAAGCGCTGGAGCGCCTGTCGCGCGCCCTCGATACCTTGTCCAGCAAGGCGCGCAGCGCTTTCCTGATGAGCCAGCTCGATGGCCTCACGTATGCGCAGATCGCTGTTGAACTGGGCGTGTCGGCCAGCATGGTGCGCCAGTACATGGCGCAAGGCTTGCGCTGCTGCCTGGCTGCGGCGGATTCGGCATGAGCATGTCCCCTGCGGTACAGGATGCGGCCATCGGCTGGCTGGTCGAGCTCAGCTCGGGCGAGGCGGACGAGGGCCAGCGCCAGGCCTTCATCCGCTGGCTGGCCGCCGATGCGCGTCATGCGGCCGCATGGCATACCCTGGGACGCGCCGTCGAGCATAGCGTCGGCCCGCTGCAGGCGGCGGGCGGGGCGGGGACCGTCGGGCAGACCCTGGCGCGCGCCGCGCAACACGACAACAAGCGGCGCCAGCTGCTGCAGGGCGCCCTGTGTCTGGCGGGCGCGGCATTGGGCGGCGCCTGGCTGCTGCGCGGCAGCCCCTTTTTGCCGGACTGGAGCGCGGACCTGCATACGGCCACGGCCAGGCGGGGCCGCTTTGCGCTGGCCGACGGCAGCGTGCTGACCTTGGATGCCCGTTCTTCTGCCGACACGGACGTTACCCATGAACACCGGCACGTCACTTTGCGCCAGGGACAGCTGCTGGCCCGCGTGGCGCAGCCGGCAAGCGCCCATCCCTTCCTGCTGCGCAGCACGCATGGCACGGTGACGGCGCAGGGCGGCGAACTGATGTTGCGGCGCGAAGCGCTGGGCACCGTCGCGCTGGCCGTGCAGGGCGACCTCGAAGTGCGCCCGGCCGGCAAAGGCCTGGCGCGCGTGCTGCGCCAGGGCCAGGCGGCGCGGTTTGACGAGGACCGCCTGACCATGTTGCCCGGCATGGCGGCAGGGCAGGCGACAGCGTGGGAGCAGGGCATGCTGCTGGCCGTCGACCAGCCGCTGGGCGAAGTGGTGGCGGCCTTGCGTCCGTACCGCCACGGCTATATCGACATCACGCCGGCGGCCGCGGCGCTGCGCGTGTCAGGCAATTACTCGCTCGACGACAGTGGGGCCACCTTGCTGGCGCTGGCCGAAACCCTGCCCGTGACCCTGCGCCAGGGCCCGGGCGGCTGGTGGACGGGCCTGGATCTGAAGGCAAGCTGAAATATTTTTGCGCCAGCACTGTCACTTTTGGCGCGTCGCGGCTCATACCTGGTGTAGCCCCACTTTTCCTTCACCATCAAGATAGAGTCCCAGCATGCCACCATTGTTGATGCGCCAGATTCCCCTGGCTGTAATGTTACTTTCCTGCGCCGTGCCTGCCGTCCTGGCGCAGACGCCATCGGTCCAGATCGCGCCAGCCACCGTGCGCTATGACGTGCCGGCCCAGCCCCTGAACGCCAGCCTGATCGCCATTGCCAGCCGTGGCGGCGTGCGCATCTCCATCGATGCGGACCTGGCGCGCGGCGTCAGCGGGGCGGCCGTGCAGGGCGATTTCACGCCGGAGCAAGCCTTGCGCCGCGCCTTGCAGGGCACGCAGCTGGCCTTGCTCAAGACCGGTAGCGGCGTCTATACGGTACAAGCAGCCGCACCACAAGCTTCCGCCGCCCAGCCGGAAGCGACCATGCCGGAAGTGCTCATCACCACCAATTACCTGGGTCAGGTGACGGAAGACACGGGCTCGTACACGACGGGCGCCGTCAGCACGGCGAACCGCCTGGTGCTGTCGCCGCGCGAGACGCCGCACGCGGTCAGCGTCGTCACGCGCCAGCAGATGGACGATTTCGGCCTGGTGCAGCTCAGCGAGGTGCTCAGCCACACGCCCGGCGTGTACGTGCAGCACATCGACAGCGAGCGCACGATCTATTATGCCCGCGGTTTTTCGCTCGACAATTTCAGCTACGACGGCTTGCCGTGGACGCGCGACGCCTCGCTGAACCTGGGCGAGTCCCTGGCCAACATGGATCTGTACGACCGGGTCGAGGTGCTGAAAGGCGCGAATGCGCTGATGAGCGGTGCCGGCACGCCGGGCGCCACCGTCAACCTGATCCGCAAGAAGCCCACGCGCGAACTGCGCGCGCTGGCCGACCTGTCTGCCGGATCGTGGAGCAATTACCGCGGCATGGTCGATGTGGGCGGCCCCCTGAACGACAGCGGCAGCGTGCGTGCGCGCGCCGTGGCCTCGTACCAGGACAAGCATTCCTTTGTCGACCGCTACCAGCGCCGCTCCGAACTGGCGTATGGCACGCTGGAAGCGGATCTGTCGCCGCGCACTTTGCTGACCGTGGGCGCCGACTATCAGCACACGGTGCCGCGCAATAGCGACTGGGGTGGCGCGCCCCTGTTCGACGCGGACGGCAAGCGCTTCACCATGCCCCGTTCGTTCAACGGCGCGCCCACCTGGAGCACGCAGCAGACGGAAGCCAAATCCGTCTTCGCCTCGCTCGAACACACGTTTGACAATGGCTGGCTGGCCAATTTGCGCCTGATCCACCAGGCCAATGCGCTGTATGCGCCCGTCGCCTACCTTGACGGCTTCCCGAAGGCGGACGGCAGCGGCACGTCCGTCACGGCGCGCCAGTACAACAGCGACGCCACCAGCAATGGCCTGGACATGTACGCCAAGGGCCCGTTCACCCTGCTGGGCCGCACGCATGAACTGGTGGTGGGCGCGAACGCCTACCGCAAGCAGTCGGACGACGTCTTCAGCCCGTATTCCTTCATCAAGGTCGACAATATTTATACCTACCGGGGCATCGTGGCTGAGCCAAAATGGGAGCTGGACACGGCCCGCGAAGTCATCCGCCAGAAGGCCGTGTATGCGACGGGCCGCTTTTCGCTGCCGCAGGGCGTGCATGTGATCGTGGGCGGGCGCCTGTCGTCCTACGTCAATCCCACGGCCGACATCGACGAGTCGTCGATCTTCACGCCGTATGCGGGCCTGACCTGGGACTTTGCGCCGGATCTGACGGCGTTTGCCAGCTACAGCGATATCTTCAGTCCGCAAAACAGCCGCGACGTCGACAACAGGACTCTGGACCCGATGCTGGGCAAGAATATCGAGGCGGGCGTGAAGGGCGTGTTCCTGAATGGCCGCCTGAACGCCAGCGCGGCCGCCTTCGAGGTGCGCCAGGATAACTACGCGGAATACGTTGACGAGGTCAACAAGGTGACGGGCATGGATGCCTACCGCGCCATCGACGGCGTGCGTTCGCGCGGCGTGGAACTGGAAGTGTCGGGCCAGCTCATGCCGGGCTGGCAGTTGCAGGCCGGCTACACGCACAAGATCGCGCGCGACGCCAGCGGCAAGGTCAACACGCTGGCGCCGGAAGACCAGCTCAGCCTGTACAGCACCTGGCAGCCGATGCCGCGCCTGACGGTGGGCGGCGGCGCCCGCTGGCAATCGCACACCTGGCAGAAAACCCGGGCCGTGCGCGGCGGCACCACCACCGTGCACCAGGGCTCGTATGCCGTCTTTGACGCCATGGCGCGCTACCAGATCTCCGACCGCCTGGCCGTGTCGCTCAACCTCAATAATCTGGGCGACCGCACTTATTACGGCATCAGCACGGGCCGCCGGGTCAGCTATGGCGATCCGCGCAATGCGATGCTGAGCTTGAGTTACCGCTATTGATGCGTAGTCAGCGCAGACCGGGCGCATGCCGCCCGGCCTGCATGCGCATCAGAAGCGGTAGGTCAACGTCCCCCTGACACTGCGCGGCACGCCATACGTGCCTTGCGCATAGGTGTTGATGTTGATGTATTTCTTGTCCAGCGCGTTTTCCACGTTCAGCTGGGCCGTCAGCTGGCGCGACAGCTGGTACGTGGCCATCAGGCTCACCGTGCTGTAGGCTTCCTGCGTTACTCTTTCCTTGCCGTTCGGCCCCTCGTCGTCAAAGTAGAACTTGCTTTGCCAGTTGACGCCGCCGCCCACGGTGAGGTTGGGGCGTACTTTCCAGGTGGTAAACAATCGCGCCGTCGAGCGCGGAGACAGGGTGTTGATGTCTTGCTGCTCGCGGTCCCTGGCGCGGAAGTGGCTGGCGCTGGCAGTCACGTTCCAGCCCGGCGCTAAACGACCCGACAATTCCCCCTCGATGCCGCGGCTGGTGGCGCCCCGCGCCGCATAATACGCTTGCGTGGTGGTGCCGGGAACCCGGTGCGCGCCGTCCGGCTGGGCCAGCTTGTCCTGCTTGATTTCAAAGATGCCGACGGAACCGTTGGCCCGGCCCCCGGCCAGTTCGCCCTTCAAGCCCACTTCCATGCTTTGCCCCGTCAGCGGGTCCAGCCAGGCGCCCGCGCGGTCCTGGTTTTCCTGCGGGCGGAAGATGTCCGTATAGCTGGCATATGCCGAATACGTCTCATTGAGATCGATCACCACGCCCGCGTAGGGCACGAACTTGCTCTTGGCGAAGGCAAAGCGGGCGCTGCCGTCAAAGCCGATGCGGTCCTTGTCCCAGCGCGTCAAACGCCCGCCGAGGATCAGCTTGGTGTGCTCGGCAAGATTCAGCCGTGCCGCGCCGTAGGCGCCATATTGCTTGGTCGTGTATTTTTCCGACAGCACGAGTTCGCCCCAGGCCGGCTGCGGGTAGCTGCCATCCCAGGCGAGGAAATTGCCGATCGGTTCAGGGTCGAGCGCTTCCTTGACGCTGAACTCGGCGTGCTGCAGCGTGTAGTTGGCGCCGACGATGACTTCATGCTGGCGTCCGCCCAGGGTAAATGGGCCGGACAGCTTCACGTCGGCGCTGCTCTGGTCGCGCGCGCCGATGTAGCGGTTCGGATAGCCGAGCATGCCCAGGCCCGTGATGCGGTCCGGCCGCTCGGCCAGGAATACCAGCGGCGTGTCTTCCGTATGCTTGCTGTACATGGCTTGCGCCTGCGCTTTCCAACCCTGGCCCAGCACGTGTTCCAGCGTGGCGTGCACATTCGTCTGTTCCGTGGCCCAGGCGGCCCAGCGGGGCGCCGTCGTGACGGAACGGTCGAAATCGGTGCGCGAGCCGTCGCTGTACCACAGGGGGAAGCCGCCCCAGTTGCTGCCTTTCGGATCGTTCTTCTGGTAGCTGGCGCCCACCATGGCCACGGTGCCGGGCGCCAGGTCCGCCTCGACGGTGGCGTAGACGAGCTGGCGCTGGTTCGAATAGCCATTGGTAAACGACTTGCGGTCTTGCCAGGCGCCCGCCACCCGGCCGCGCACGGAACCGTCCCCGTTCAGCGGCGTGGCCAGGTCGAGCGTGCCCCGGTAATCTCTCCATGAGCCGGCCGCCAGCGACCATTGCCCTTCGAATTGCCTGGCGCTGGCCCGCTTGCGCACCAGGTTGATCGAGGCGGACGGGTAGCCGGCGCCCGTCAGCAAGCCCGTGGCGCCGCGCGTCACCTCCACGCGGTCGTAGATCAGCGAATCCATTTCCGATTCGCCGCCCGAATACTGCACCTTATAGGTGGTGGGCACGCCGTCGTACTGGAAGTTGTCGACGTCGAAGCCGCGCGCGGAAAACGTGCTGCGTTCCGTGTCGAACTGGTTGACGGCGATGCCGGGCGTATTGCGCAGCACGTCGCGCACCGTCAGCAAGTCCTGGTCGTCCATGCGCTGGCGCGTGATGACGCTGACCGATTGCGGCGTCTCGCGCAGCGACAGCACCAGGCCCGTGGCGCTGGCCGTGGCCGGCGTCGTGTACGAGCCCGTGCCTTCCGTGCTCGTGCTGCGCTCGGCCGTGGCGCGCACGGCGATGCCGGGCAGGGTGGCCGCGTCGGCCGCCGATGGCAGCCTGCGCACGGCGTAGTGGCCGCCGCCCTGGTCGACAGCGTATAAGCCGCTGCCGTCCAGCAGGCGGGCGAAACCGTCGGCCACCTGGTAGTTGCCGTTCAAGCCGCGGCTGTTCAAACCCGCATACAGGCTGGCGGCGCCGGAAATGCTGACTCCGGCGTCGGCCGCAAACGCGGACAGGACGGTGCCGAGGGGGCCGGCGGCCACCTGGTAGTGGCGCGCGGGCGCCTGCTGCGGTTGCTGCTGGGCGGATGCGGGCGCGCTCAAGGCCAGGCTGCCCAGCAGGGCCAGGGTGATGCTGGTGTGGCGGTAATGCTTCATTGCTTGTTTCCCTTCGTTCATGTGTTGGTCCTGTGTGGATTGACGGGGCACATGACGGAAAGGGACATTGTTCTCAAAAATTTTTATGCGGGCTCGACAGAAATCCACCAACGGCTGTGGCGCCGCACGCGGATGGGCAGCGACGCTTGCAGCAGGGCCAGCAGGGCGTCCGTGTCGCGCAACTGGTACACGCCCGACACGCGCAGCCGCGCCACGGCCGGATCGCAGCGCACCACGCCGTGACGGTAGCGGGCCAGCTGCGCCAGCACCTGGTCCAGCGGCGTGTCGTCCGCGTACAGCAGGCCCTTGAGCCAGGCGGACGCATGCGGCGCCAGCGGCTGCGGCGCGCCGGCGGCCGTTTCATCGAAACTGGCTTGCCAGCCCGCCTGCACGATGACGGACCGGCCTTCGGCGGGCCGCACTTCCACGGCGCCCTGCGAGACGGCCACGTGGGTACGCGCGCCCAGCAGACGGTCCTCCTGGCGCACCGTGAAGCGCGTGCCGATGGCGCGGACGCTGCCGTTGCTGGTGCGTACGATGAAGGGACGCCCGAGGGGATCGGGGCTGGTCGCCACGTGTATCTCTCCGCCGCGCAGTTGGACCAGGCGCAGCGCGTCGCTGAAAACGATGTCGGCTGCGCTGGCCGTATTCAGGCTCAGGCCGCTGCCGTCGGCCAGGGTGAGATGGCGGATTTCGCCTGTCGCCGTGCGCAGGTCGGCCGTCCAGGCTTGCCATGGCGCCACGCGCAGCATGGCCCAGCCGGCTGGGCCGGCGACGATCAGCACGGCCAGGGTCTTCAGGATGGCGCGGCGCTGCGCGCGGGCCGGGCGGTCCAGCACTTGCCTGGACAAGGGCATGGCCAGCGGCGGAGGCAGCATGCCAAAGGTGCGGCACACTTGCTCGGCGCGCTGCCACGCCGTTTCATGGTCGGGGTGGGCGGCGCGCCAGCGGGCCAGCCCCTGTTGCGCGGCAGCGTCCAGTTCGCCGCCTTGCAGGCGCATCATCCAGTGCGCCGCTTCGCGCGCGGCGCGCGCATCGAGGGCCGCGCTCATGTCAGGCCAGCAGCAGGATGCATTGTTCGAACGCCTGCACCATGTAGCGCTTGACGGTGCGCTCGCTGACGTTCAGGCGCGCGGCGATGTCCGCATACGTCATGCCTTCCAGCTGCGACAGCAGGAAGGCCGTGCGCACCTTTGCCCCCAGGCCGTCGAGCATGGCGTCGATCTGGTGCAGGGTTTCCAGGATCAGCATTCGGTCTTCCGCCGACGGCGTGACAGGGGCGGGCAGCTGCGCCAGGGTGGCCAGCCATGCCTGTTCCAGCGACTGGCGGCGGTAATGGTCGATCAGCAGGCGGCGCGCCACGGTGGTCAGGTAGGCGCGCGGCTCGCGCAGGGTGACGGCGCGCTCGCCGGGCGTGGCCAGCAGCTTGACGAAGGTATCCTGCGCCAGGTCGGCCGCGTGATCCGTGCAGGACAATTTACCGCGCAGCCAGCGCAGCAGCCACGGATGGTGCTGGCCATACAGCAGTGCGACAGGATCGGCGGCGGGGGATACGGCAGACGTCACGATACACTCCAGGTTGGCGCTGAAGTTCCCCCAGGCCGCCGGCAAGTGCAGGTTCTTCTTGAATGCGAATGGTTCTCATTTTACATTGGCGTGCCTGAATGTCAATGCGGTAGCTGTATGGGCATGGCTATCATGCTCTTTCCGCTATACTGGCCCCCCGGCACTGCCGCCATTCTTTGAAAATCACCATGGACCTGAGTACCCACGCCGCCGTCGTCAATGGCGAAGCCTATCGCGATGGCAGGAAGATCGCCCATTTCGATATCGACAAGGTGGGCGACTTCCTCGGCGACCCCGATTGTTTCGTGTGGATCGGCCTGGCCAGCCCCGACGTCACGGCCATGCAGGCGCTGCAAACGGCTTTCGGCTTGCACGAACTGGCCGTCGAGGATGCGCAGGGCGCGCACGAGCGGCCCAAGCTGGAAGAATACGGCGACACCCTGTTCATGGTGATGCACACGGCCACCCTGGACGGCGAGGCCATCGTCTACGGCGAAACCCACGTCTTTCTCGGCCCCCGCTTCATCATCACGGTGCGCCACGGCGCCTCTGCCGGCTATGCGAAGTTGCGTGAGCGCAAGGAAAGCGTGCCCGAGAAGCTGGCCAGCGGCCCTGGCTACGTGCTGTATTCCATCATCGATTTCATCGTCGACCAGTACCAGCCCTGCATCGACCATTTGCAGGCCCGCTTCCAGCACCATGAGCTGCAGCTGTTCAAGCCCAGCTTGAGCGAAGACAAGCTGCAGGATTTCTATCAGCTCAAGACGGAACTGCTCAAGCTCGACGCGGCCGTCAATCCCCTGCATGACATCTGCACCCAGCTGATCCGTTTCCATGGCGATATCGTGCCCAAGGAAAACCGCATCTATTACCGCGACATTCTCGACCACGTCAAACGGGTCACGCACACGGCGGGGCAGATGCGCGAACTGGTCAATTCGGCCATGCAGGTGGCGCTGGGGCAAATTTCGATCCGCCAGAACGAGGTCGTCAAGCGCCTGGCCGCCTGGGCCGCCATCCTGGCCGTGCCCACCATGGTCTTCAGCCTGTACGGCATGAACTTCGAATTCATGCCGGAACTGAAGTGGCGCGGCAGCTATCCGGCCGTGATCGTCGTCATCATCGCCGGCTGCTGGTGGCTGCACCGGCGCCTGAAGCGCGAAGGCTGGCTGTAGCCGGCAGGCTTACGCTGCGGCCAGCGCGCTTGCCGCCTCCAGTATCAGCGCCGCCACTTCCACGGGACGCGAGGCCAGCGAGGCGTGACTGGCGTTGAGCGTGATGACTTTGCGCGCCTGCAGGCGCGCGGCCATGCGCTCCTGGTTGACGGGGGCAATCATGCGGTCGGCAGTGGAAATCTGGTACCAGCTGGGTTTATGCTTCCAGGCCGGGTCGCTGACGGTGTCGCCGAAGGTGCTGGCCAGCGGCGCTTTCTGCACCACGCCCAGCACGGCACCTTCTTCCGCGTCGAGGTCCTGGCAAAAGCTGTCATGGTATTGCCCGGGCTTGACCCACAGGTAGCCGTCGCTGTCGCCTTCCAGATTGGCCGCGCCGATGGGCGGGTGTTCCTGCGTGATGCTGCCCGGGCTTTCGCCCGCGTCAGGCGCGAAGGCGGCGATGTACACGAGGCCGACCACATTCGGCGCATTGCCGGCCACGCTGATGACGGCGCCGCCGTAGGAGTGTCCTACCAGCAATACCGGGCCATCGACCTGCGCCACCATCTTGCGCGTGCGCTCGGCGTCGTCGGCCAGCGACGTCAGGGGCAGTTCGACGGCGCGGATGGCCGTGTGGCCCTGGCGCCGCAATTCGAGGATGACGCGGCTCCAGTGGGCGGCGCCGCCCCAGAAACCGTGGACGAGGACGATGGTGGCTTGCTGGCTCATGCGGAACTCCTTGTGGTGTAGGAAAACAGCGTAGGCCGCGTGCGTGCCCCAAGGCAAGCGCGCGGCGGGCAGGTGCACATCCATTGTAGACCTTGCGGGTGCGCCCCGCCTGCAGCGTGCCTGCAGCCTAGAACTGGCCGCGCAGCGTCACCGAGGCATTGCGCGGCGTGCCGTAGTAATTGCCGCCGTAGGAAGATCCCACCGTGCGGTAGTACGTCTTGTCGAAGACGTTGTTGACATTCAGGGCCACGCTCCAGTGGCGGTCGATGCGATAGCTGGTCATGGCGTTCCACACGGCGTAGCCGGCCTGCGTGTAGCGAAATGGCAGGGACGGCCCGTTGAATTGCTGCGTGGCCGGGTTGAACGTGGCGGCCTGTCCGCTCACGTATTGCGTGCTCTGGATGGTGGTGCCGCCGCCTACCGTCCAGGCGTCGCCCGCGCCCGGCAAGCGCCACGTACCCCACAATTTGAGCAAATGGCGGGGCGTGATGCTGCTGAAGGCGGCGCCGTCCGTTTCATTGCGGTTGTGGTTGTAGGTATAGCCACCAGACAGGTTGAGACCCGGCACGACTTCGCCGCTCAGCTCCGCGTCGACGCCTTCGCTGATGACCTTGCCGCTGGCCGTATAGCAGCAGCTGCCTGCATACAGTTCGCTGGAAAACGGGTAGCGCGGATCGCTGATGGCCAGTTTGTCCTGCACCGTGCGGTACAGGGCCACGGCCGTATTGACCTTGCCGTCGAACAATTCGCCCTTGACTCCCGCTTCGATATTGCTGCCGCGCACGGGCGGCAAACCCTTGCCCGGTGCGGGGCCGGCCTTGGAACCGTATTGCGGATTGAAAATCTGCGCATAGCTGGCATAGGCTGTCCATTGCGCATCGATATCGTAGACCACGCCGGCGAATGGCGTGACCTTGGTCGGCTCCGTGTAGCGCGTGGCGTCGGCCAGTTGCAAGGTTTCGGTCGGGTTGCCGTCCAGGTCGTACTTTTCCCAGTACACCTGGTCGTAGCGGTATTTGTTGGCGCGCGCGCCCACGATCAGTTTGGTGGCGGGCGCCACGTCCAGGCGCAGGGTGCCGTACAGGCCATATTGCTTCTGGTCCCATGGCTGGTAGTCGCGCTGGATGTCGCCGAACACCGGGCGGGGAAAGACGGTGTCTGCCGGCTTGAACACGTTGACGGGAACGTTGTTGCCGCTGACGGGATACGCGCCGCGCCAGCGGCTCTGGATATTCTGCATGTCAGCGCCCAGCAGCACTTCGTGCGTGCGGCCGAGTAAGTCGAACGCGCCGCTCAGGCTCACGTCCAGCAGCTTTTGCTCGTTGCTGTAGATATTGTAGGCGGCAGTCGCCAGCGGGCCTATCAACGTCAGCGGATCGACGCCGCCACCCACGGGGCCCAGCTCGCCCGTACCGCTCTGGCGCGTCTGTGCCGCATTGGCGCGCAGGGTCCAGCGCTGCGCCAGGCGCCAGGTCAGCTTGGCGAACACTTCTTTCGAGGCGGCATCCATATACGCCCATGGCGCGCTCAAGCCCGTGTGGCGCGGCAAGCCCAGGTCGGCGCCATTGCTGTAGCGGGGCACGGAGGTCTGGTTGCCATGTTCGTTCAGCCGCTGTTCGCGCGCACCCAAGGCCAGCACGGCGCCCGGCGCGATATCGGCTTCCAGCACGCCGTACACGAGCGGCCGTTCGCTGGCGCGGTTGTCAATGAAATACTTGCGGTTTTCATACGCCAGCACGACGCGGCCGCGCAGCTTGCCGTCGAAGGCCAGAGGGCCGGACGCATCGATCTGGGCGCGGTAGTCGTCCCAGCTGCCGGCCGAGGCGCTGACGCTGTATTGCGGCGTGGCCGTGGGCATCTTGCGCACCAGGTTGACGGCGCCGCCCGGGTTGCCCGTGCCGTTCAACAAGCCGGCCGGACCGCGCAGGATTTCCACGCGGTCGTATTGCGCCATGTCAAAGCTGACATTGGCGACAAAGCCCTTGTCCATGGGCGCGCCGCCATCGAGCTGGAAGCTGTTGATGGCAAAACCGCGCGAATAGATATCGGTCAGGCGAAAGCCGTTATCCTGCACCGTGATGCCGGCGGCTTGCTCGGCTGCCGCGCCCAGGTCCGTCAGCTTCTGGTCGTCCAGGCGCTGGCGCGTGATGACGGAGACCGATTGCGGCAGTTCGCGCAGCGATTGCGCCGTCTTGCCGATGGTGGTGACGGGCGTGGCGTAGGAATGGCTGCCTTCCGTTTCACCGTCGCGCCGCCCCGTGACGCGAATTTCGCGCATGCTGTAGTCGGTATCCTCGGCCGCCTTGATGGCCGGCTTGCGGATGGTGACCACGCCGCCTTCGCGCACGCCTTCCAGGCCCGTGCCGTGCAACAGCAGCGGCAGGGCTTCCTGCACCGTGTAGCTGCCGCGCAAGCCTTGTGTTTGCAATCCATCCGTCAGTGCCGTGGGAAACGATAGCAGGATGCCGGCCGTGCGGCCAAAGCGCGTCAACGCCGTGTCGAGCGGGCCGGCGGGAATATCGTGGATGCTGTGCATGCCGGGCGCGGGTACGCTCGTCGCCGTGTCGGCGGCCCATGCGGCCGCTGGCTGGCCGGCCAGCAGGGCGAAGCCGCCAGCGAGGAACAGCTGGCCGATGGCAAGGGAAATGCGGCTGCGGCGCAGGCGGGAAGCAGCTGGTGTTGGGTGTGATTGCATGAGTATTCCATCGGAAGTAAAAGAGGTGTTCTCCTGTATGTCCGGTGAAAATCCAGAACAGCTCACTTTTTTTGAAAATGGTCAGCCGTCCCGCTGTAGCGCTTCGATGGTCAGCCAGTAGCGCGTCAGGTAGCGCGCCTGGATGGGCAGGCTGGCCAGCAGGGCCGTGATCACGGCTTCCGGCGCAGCCAGCTGGTAGGTGCCCGAGACGCGCAGGCTGGCGACGGCCGCATCGCAACCCAGGTGGCCGCGCCGGTGGCGCGCCAGTTCGGCCAGGAAGTCCGCAAGGCGCATGCCATTGGCCACCAGCATGCCATCCGTCCAGGCCGCGTCGCTGTCGCTGGCCACCTGCGCGGGGCCGATGGCGTGCGCGCCGAAGCTGGCGCGCTGGCCGGCGCTGACGGTGCGCGTCTCGCTGCCGGCGCTGGTACGGATCTCGACGGCGCCTTCGAATACGTCCAGCCGGGTGAGATGGTCCATGCGGCGCACGCTGAAACGCGTGCCCAGAGGGCGCAGCGTGCCGTGCGGCGTTGCCAGCACGAAGGGGCGCTCGTCCGCATGGCCCGTGGTCGCCAGCAATTCGCCCGCCAGCAGCACGATGCGCCGT
This sequence comes from Janthinobacterium sp. SUN128, assembly GCF_030587275.1. Classification (NCBI taxonomy): domain Bacteria; kingdom Pseudomonadati; phylum Pseudomonadota; class Betaproteobacteria; order Burkholderiales; family Oxalobacteraceae; genus Janthinobacterium; species Janthinobacterium sp. SUN128. The sequence continues at coordinate 1,237,295 of NZ_JAPWHY010000001.1, forward strand.
TCGCCGGGCGCGTAGGCCAGCTTGACGGCCGTATCCGTATTGAGCTGCAGGCGCGTGCCATCGGCCAGTGTGTGGTCGCCACGTTCGCCCACGGCCGTGCGCAGGTCGGCGCGCCAGTGCTGCCAGGGCAGCTGTTCCTGCGCCAGCCAGGCGCTGCTGCCGGTGAAAAGGGCGAGGGTCAGGATTTTCAGGGCGTGGCGGCGTCCTGGCGAACGGGGCGGGGCCAGCATGGCATGTGCGAGGGCCGCGCCGACGGGCGAGGCGATGTCGCGCAAGCGTCCGTTTACGGCCTCGATGCACTGCCAGGCGCGCCGGTGCTCGGGGTGCTGCGCCAGCCATGCCTGCAAGCCCTGGCGCGCCTGGGCCTGAGCGCTGGTGTCTTCCGTTTGCAATTCCACCAGCCAGGCGACGGCGGCACGCGCCACCGCGGCAGAGATGGGGGCGGCATCGTGCGCGCCCTGCATCAGCTGGCCATGGCGAAATAGCACTGCGCATAGGCGCGCGCCAGGTGGCGCTTGACGGTGCTCAGGGAAATGCGCAGTTCGGCCCCGATTTCAGCCTGGCTCATGCCATCGAGCTGCGCATACAAAAAAGCGCGCCTGACGACGTTGGGCAGGCCGGACAGCAGGCGGTCGATTTCCAGCAGGCTTTCCAGCAGCAGCGCCCGCTCTTCGGGCGAGGGTGCGCTGGCCGCAGGCAGCTGGCCCAGCGCGTCCAGATAGGCCCGTTCCAGCTGCTGGCGCTCCGTGTAGTTGCACAGCACGCGGCGCGCGATGGTGGTCAGGAAGGCGCGCGGTTCGCGCGCGGCGATCGGTTCCTGGCGGTCCAGCAGGCGCACGAAGGTGTCGTGCGCCAGGTCGGCCGCTTTGCCGGTGTCGCCCAGGCGCCGCCGCAGCCAGCCTTGCAGCCAGCCGTGGTGGTCGAGGTACAAGGTGCTGATTTCCTGGTGCAGCGGGTGTTTGGCTGTGGGCATGGCGTTCAGTGAGCGGTATGCAGAGCTGTGAACGGTCGGCTGTTACACTTTGCATTAAATGAGGATGGTAATCATTCTCAATTGTAGCGCCGCGCTGTCATTTGCGCAATATGCGTTGGCCGGGTACTTACTTGTCCCAGTGCATGGCCTCGATGGCATCGACCACCGTATTTTCGTATTCGATGAAGAAGTCGCTGTGGAAGCCGTTGCGTATCACCAGATGGCTGCTGCCGGGCAGGGCGGCGGCCAGGCGGTCGCCGTCGGCCAGGCGCAGCGGGCGGATAAAGTCCAGCAGCGCTTGCGCGTCGGCCTGGCTGGCGGGATCGGCTTGCAGCAGCCATGGAAACAGGTTGCGCAAGGTGCCGGGATCGACGGTGACGACGAGCGCCGGCGCGCGCACGCGGCGGTAGTCGGGCGAAAAATTGTGCGCGGCCATGTCCATGGCCCTGGCGACGGCGGGCGGGGTATTCGCTTGCACGGCGCCGCCGGGCAGCACTTCCAGGGCGTCGCGCCAGTTCGCTTCCAGCGCCGGCCACCATTGCTTGTTGATCCGCCTGGCATAGGCGATCGAGGCGTCCAGCGATGCCAAGTCGGCCGGGCCAGGCGGCGGTTCGTCGAAGGGCGTGGGCTGGGGTTCCTCATAGCCGCCGCTGGCCAGGTAATCGAAGGTCGTGTCCAGATACACGAGTCCCCGCACGCGCTGCGGGTGCCTGCCGGCGAACAGGGTCAGCTCGTTGCCGGCGATGGAATGCCCGGCCAGGATGATGCGTTGAACCTTCAGTGCGTCCAGCACGGCCAGCAGGTCGGCCACCAGGGTGGCGGGGGCATACGTCATATCGTTGGCGTCGTTGACGGGCAGCGGCTTGCTGGAAGCGCCATAGCCGCGCCGCGTGACGGCCAGCACGCGGTGGCGGCGCGCCAGCGCGGGCGCCAGGCTGTCGAAGGCGTGCGCATTGGCGCCCAGACCTGCCAGCAGGACGATGACATCGGCCTCGCTGCCGGTCGCGCTGCGCCAGTCGCGCACGTGCAGGCTGACGCCGGGGGCGGCGCCGATCTGCCGGTCGATCACCGCCGCGGCGCGCGGCCCGCTGCCGCCGCCACAGGCGGCCAGGCCCGCCAGCGCGCCCATGCCGAACAGCAGGCGCCTGCGGGCGTGGAAACGGGGGATGGCATCGGTGGGTCTGGTCATGCGGTACTCCTTGCTGGACGGGGACATGGCCAGTATCGGCGCCGCGCATGAAGTACAGCTGAGGGGCGGGTGAAGGAAGGCTGAAGGCCCGCCGGCCGCGCTAGTGCGACACCAGCACCGGCAACGTCGTCTCCTGCAGCACGGTGCGCGTGACGCCGCCCAGCAGCGCTTCGCGCAGGCGCATGTGGCCGTAGCAGCCCATCACGACCAGGTCGCAGCGCCGCTGCGCGGCCATGGCCAGCAGGGCCGCGCCCACGTCCTGGCTCGGCGGCGTGTCGTGCTGCAGCACCTCCACGTTGACGCCGTGGCGCGCCAGGTACAGGGCCAGGTCGGCACCCGGCTGCTCGCCATGCGCGGCCGCCTGGGCGTGCGAATTGACGACGGCCAGGGTGACTTGCCGCGCCCTTTGCAGCAGCGGCAGCGCATCGGTGATGGCGCGCAGCGCTTCGGCGCTGCCGTTCCAGGCCAGCAGCGGATGCTGCGCGATGCCCGCTGGCGCGGCGCAAGGCGCGTGCGGCACCATCAGCACGGGCCGGCCGCAATGGAGCATCAGGTATTCGGCCGTGCCGGCGATGACGCGCGACGGCGTATCCTGCGCATCCGTCTGGCCCAGGATCAGCAAGTCGCAATAGCGCGCCTGCAGCAGCAGCGCGCCTTGCGCGTCGTCGTCGACGAAGCGTGTTTCGTAGCTGCCCAGGCCTTCCTCGCGGGCGATGCGCTCGAAGTCGTGCAGCGCTTCGCTGGCCTGGTTGCGCAGCGCCTGCATCTGCGCCGGCGCAAACTGCAGCGCGTTGACGCCGCCGCCATACGCGTAGCGCGAGAGGCCGCTCATGGCCGAACCGATCAGGTGCGCCCCTTCGGCGACGGCCAGGCGCACGGCCAGGCGGATGCGCTGGGCGCAGTGGCGGGAATTGTCGACGTGGACCAGCAGGGTCGTATAGGGCATGGCGTTTTCCTCGGTTGTCGGTTGTCAGGTCTGCAGCACGTAGCTGCCCGGTGCATCGCCCAGGGCAGGCCCCATGGCCGGTGGCGCCACTTGCGCGCCCGCGCGTTCTTGCAGCCACGCTTGCCAGGCGGGCCACCACGAACCGTCATGGTGCGGCACGTCGCGTTGCCAGCTGTCCGCGTCGACATAGGGCGCATCGTGGCCGTGCGTGGCCAGCTGGTAGCTGCGGCGCGGCTGGCCCGGCGGCGAGACCACGCCCGCATTGTGGCCGCCCGAGGTGAGCAAAAAGGTGACGTCCGTGTCGGTCAGCAGCTGCAGTTTATACACGGAGCGCCACGGCGCCACGTGGTCCGTCAGGGTGCCGACGGCAAAGATGGGCGCGTCGATGTCGCGCAGGGCGATGTGGCGGCCCGCCGTGCGGTAGCGGCCTTCGGCCAGGTCGTTGTGCAGGAACAGGCGGCGCAGGTATTCCGCATGCATGCGGCAGGGCATGCGCGTGGCGTCCCCGTTCCAGGCCATCAGGTCGCTGTCCTGCTCGTCTTGTCCCATCAGGTAATGGCGCAGCTGGCGCGACCAGACCAGGTCGTTCGAGCGCAGCAGCTGGAAGGCGCCCGCCATCTGCTTCGTATCGAGGTAGCCCTGCTTCCACATGGCCGCTTCCAGGAAGCTGACCTGGCTATCGTCGATGAACAGCGACAGTTCGCCCGGCTCCTTGAAGTCGACCTGCGAGGCCAGCATGGTGAGGCTGGCCAGGCGCGCATCGCCGTCGCGCGCCATCGTCGCGGCGGCGATCGCCAGCAGGGTGCCACCCAGGCAGTAGCCGGCCGCATGCACCTGCGGCGCGCCCGTGATGCGGGCAACGGCGTCGAGCGCATCCATCACGCCCAGCTGGCGATAGTCTTCCAGCGACAACTCGCGGTCTTCTTCCAGCGGGTTTTTCCAGGAAATCATGAATACCGTGTGGCCCTGGCCCACCAGGTAGCGCACCAGCGAATTGTGCGGCGACAGGTCGAGAATATAGAACTTCATGATCCAGGCGGGCACGAACAGCAGCGGCGTCGCATGCACGCTCTCTGTCGCGGGCGCGTACTGTATCAATTCGATCAAGTCATTGCGGTAGACCACCTTGCCCGGCGTGACGGCCAGGTTCTGGCCCACCTTGTAGCGGTGCGCATCGGGTGCATGCGCTCCCATGGCGGCGCGCTGCCAGTCGCCGGCCGCGTGGGCCATGCCGCGCGCCAGGCTGGCGCCGCCGCTGTCGAGGGCCGCTTGCTGTACCACGGGATTGGTCAGCAGGAAGTTCGACGGTGCCAGCATGTCGAGCCACTGGCGCACGGTGAACGTGACGACATCTTCGTGGTGCGGCGAGACGCCGCGCACGCCCGTGGTGGCGCGGTGCCACCATTGCTGCTGCAGCAAGAAGCCCTGGTAGACGAGGTTGTACGGCCAGCGCCGCCAGGCAGGGTCGTCGAAGCGCCGGTCCTGCGGCAGCGGCGCGATGCACGGCGGCTCAGTGGCGCTGCCGGCCAGCGCCGATTGCAGCGCGTACTGCTGCCAGCGGCCGATCTTCTTCCACGCTTCCTGCAGCAGGGTTTGCTGCTTCGATGGCGCCAGCGCCAGGTGGCTGAGCCAGTCGGCATAGGCGTTGCCCAGCGCGGCAGGCGAAATGCCGCCCGTGAACTTGCCCAGCCAGGCGCTCAGCAGCAGGTCCAGGGTGGCGCCTTCCGGTGCGCTTTCCGGATAGTCGGGCACTGGCACGCCTTGCCAGGCGCTGCCCAGGCGCTCATGTTCAATGTTGTGTTCCGCGTCGCTCGGCTGCGTCTTGCTCATCCAGGACTCCTGTCATTTTTTTACAGGGTAGCAAGAGCTTGTTCAAAAAATTATGATCTACATCAAGTTTGGCCGGATGCGTGCGGCAGGCGGCTTGCCACCTGGATGGCAGTTCGAATACAAGCCATTTAAACGAATATTGCGATTAAAATGATTATATTGAATTTTAATCCACGCTGGTTCGGGCCTGGATGGCGTGAAAAGCTTGCTGTAAGCCATTTCTCACTATGGCAGGACATATTTCCTCCATCGTTCCGCCTGTCGAGGAATAAGAAAAACGATTTTTTCGTGAATTTATTTGTTGTATTTGATAAATTTATGTAGCAAGATGTAGTTAAGCAAGAAGTGAAGCAAGACCGCTCACGGTGGATAGAGGAGATGGACATGCATACGAAAATGTCGGCAAGCGGCAGCGAAGAGGCGGGCAAGGGCTATCCACACGGGGCAGGCGCGGGTGCCGGCAATGCGTCCGTGCGGCGCCTGAAGGCGATCGGCTACCTGGCCCTGTTGCTGGCCATACTGCCGGCCGCAACGTGCATCGCCATGGGGCGCGCCGGCGTACCGGCGCCGTTCAGCACAGCCTGCGGCGTGGTGTCGTGCGTCGCCGCAGGCCATGCGCTCTAGCGCACTGCCTGTGCTTCTTCGCAGATCCATGCCATGAATGCCTGCACGGCGGGGCGCGTGGCCGCGTCGGGCCGCGCCACCAGGTAGTAGGCAAAGCGCGCGGGCCAGGGCAAGTCCAGCACTTGCACCAGGCGCCCGGCGGCGATTTCCTCCTGCGCGTACAGCTGCGGCACCAGGGCCAGGCCCTGGCCCGCCTCGGCTGCGCGTATCAATAGAAAGTCATCTTCGAAGGCCGAGCCGCGCCGCGCCCGCGCCGCATCCGTGCTGTCGTCCGGGGCGCCATGTGCGGCCAGCCACAATGGCCAGTCGGCGCGGTCCGTATCGTGCAGCAGCGGGTAGCGCAGGCAATCGGCCGGCGTGGCGATGGGCGGCTGGCCCGCCATCAGGGATGGACTGGCGACGGGCACCAGCACGGGCGCCATCAATCGCGTCACCTGCAAGCCCGGATAGTCGCCCAGGCCGTGGCGCAAGGCCACGTCGACCCGGTCGCGGCGCAGGTCGACCAGCGCGGATGTCGCTTCCACGCGCACCTCGATATGCGGATGGCGCTGGTTGAAGCGGCCCAGGCGCGGCACCAGCCACGCGGCGGCAAAGGTGGCGACCGTGCTGACGGTCAGCGTCTGGCGCGCGCCCATGTCTTCCAGCGCCTGGCTGGCGCCGGCGATCTGCGCGAAGGCGCCCAGCAGGGCGGGGTGGACCATGGCGCCCGCCTCGGTCAGGCGCAAGCCCTGGCGTTCGCGCGTAAACAGGGGCATGCCGACCCGCTCTTCCAGCAGGCGGATCTGCTGGCTGACGGCGCCGGACGTCACGTGCAGCGCCTCGGCTGCCGCCTTGATGCTGCCGCGCTGGCCCACTTCGACAAAGGCGCGCAGCGCCTGGAGCGGTAAAGGATGCTTCATCGATATAGTTTTTCTATAGTTGTCCGCGAAAAATCATCGTTTCAGTTTCGCTCTGGAAAAACGCATTATAGGGGCATGCGGCGTTCTTTTGACGTCGAGTAAAACTATATCGATAGGATCTCCATGTTACTTTCACATCGGCAGCTTTGCCTGGTGTTGCTGTGCACCACGCAATTCGTTGCCTTGCTCGACTTTTCCATCACCATGATCCCCTTGCCGCAGATCCAGCAGAGTCTGGGCTTTACGCCCGGCGGGCTGCAATGGGTGATCAATGCGTATGGCGTGGCCATCGCCGGCTTCCTGCTGCTGGGCGGGCGCGCGGCCGACATGTTTGGCCGCCGCCGCGTCTTCATCACGGGGCTGCTGCTGTTCACGGCCGCCTCGCTGCTCGGTGGTTTTTCGCACAGCCCGGCCATGCTGGTGGCCACGCGCGCGCTGCAGGGCTTCGGCGCCGCCATGTTTTCGCCGGCTGCGTTCTCCCTGCTGCTGGCCGTGTTTCCCGAGCCGGCGCAGCGCAACCGGGCGCTGGGGGCCTGGACGGCCGTGGCGGCCAGCGGCTTTGTCGCGGGACTGATACTGGGCGGCTTCATCACGGATATGCTGGGCTGGCGTTGGGTGCTGTGGATTAACGTGCCCGTCGGCTTGCTGGTGCTGGCCCTGTCGCCGGCCTTGCCCCTGGGCCGGCCCGATGCGGATGGCGCTGCGGCTGGCGGCGCGCTCGATGTGTGGGGTGCGCTGCTGGTGGCGTCGGGTGCGGCGACGCTGGTGTTTGCCTTTGCCAATAGCGAGCATGTGGGACTGGCGCATCCGCTCACGTTTGCCCTGGTCGCGCTGGCGCTGGCCCTGCTGGCGCTGTTCGTCTGGGTGGAGGGACGCGTGGCCGCGCCGCTGATGCCGCTGGCCGTCTTCCTGCGCCGCTCCACGGGCGGCGCGAATATCGTCTCCCTGCTGGCCAACACGGCCCTGGGGCCCACTTTTGTCGTGGTGGCGCTGGCCATGCAGGAAGTGCTGGGCTTCAGTGCCACGCGCACGGGGCTGGGACTGCTGCCCATGGCCGTCGCCTTTACCCTGGCCAGCGCGTGGGCCGGGCCGGCATTGATCGCCCGCTGCGGCACCAAGCCCGTCATCGTCGGCGGCATGCTGCTGTTCATCGGCGGGCTGGCCATGCTGGGCAGTTCGCTGGCCACGCTGGCTGCCTGGGGCGCCTCCATCCTGCCCGGCACCGTACTGGCCGGCATCGGCTATGGCCTGGCGTTTCCCGCCTGGACCGTGGCCGGCATCGATGGCGTGCCGGAAGCGGACCATGGCCTGGCGGGCGGCATGCTGACCACCACGCAGGAGGTCGGGTCCGCCGTGGGCCTGGCCGTGGGCGTGGCTGTCAGCATCGCCGTGCTGGCCGGCGGCGGCACGGCCGCGCAAGGCTACAGCAGCGCCATCCTCGTTTCCGCCTGCCTGGTCGTGGCGGGCCTGGCGTGCGCCATCGCCATCCTGCCCGGCAAGGCCGCACGCCAGGAGGCGGCGCCATGATGGAGCTCTACACCGACAGCTCGCCGAACGGTTTCAAAGCCACGATTGCGCTGGCCGAACTGGGCTTGCCATACCGGCTGCGCCATGTGCGCATCGAGCAGGGCGAACACCGGCTGCCTGCTTTCCTGGCCCTCAATCCGCACGCGCGCATTCCCGTGCTGGTTGACCACGAGACGGGCATCACCGTGTTCGAGTCGGCCGCCATATTGCTGTACCTGGCCGAGAAAACGGGGCGGCTGCTGCCGAACGCTCCCGCGCAGCGCTGGGCCGCCATCATCTGGCTGCAATTCCACGCGGCCAGCATGGGGCCGATGCTGGGCCAGCGCGTGCATTTCGAGATCGCGGGCGGAGGCGCGAATGCGGCCGCCACGGCGCACTTTCGCCAGCTGTGCGCCGCCGCGCTGGCCACCATGGATGGCCGCCTGGCGGACAACGCCTACCTGGCCGGCGACGGCTATTCCATCGCCGACATCGCCAGCTTCGGCTGGCTGCATATCGCCCGCATCGTCGGCTTCGAACTCGATGACTGGCCGCACGTGGCCGCCTGGTACGCCCGCGTGGCTGCCCGCCCGGCCGTGCAGCTGGGCATCTCCATTCCCGCGCCCGCCACGGGCGCCTGATTTTGATCAAGGAACAGCATGAGCATAGACATCATAGAAGGCGCTTCGTCGCAGGCTTTCACGCAGCACCGCGGCTACCGCCGCATGTTCGCGCCCGGCGCGCTCACCCTCGGCATTTATCTGCCGCTGCGTTTTTACCAGGGCGACATGCGGGCGCTGGCCGGCCAGGCCGACCTGGTCGCCGCCATGGACCGGCAAGGCTTTGCCGCCGCCTGGGTGCGCGACATTCCCCTGTTCGACCCGCGCTTCGGCGATGCGGGCCAGCTGTTCGATCCATGGACCTATCTGGCGTATCTGGCGGCGCGCACGGATGCGCTGGCCCTGGCCACGGGCAGCGCCATCTTTACCCTGCGCCATCCCATCGACCTGGCCAAGGCGGCCGCCAGCATCGACCAGCTGTCGGGCGGGCGCCTGGTGCTGGGCACGGCGTCGGGCGACCGCGCCAGCGAATTTCCCGCGTATGGCGTGCCGCATGCCACGCGCGGCGCGCGCTATGCGCAGGCCGTGCACATGTTCCGCCAGTTGCTGCAGCCGGGCTCCGCGCATATCGACGGCCCGCTGGGCAGCCTGGCTGGCCTCGAACTGCTGCCCAAGCCCGTGGCGGGCGTCATTCCCCTGGTCGTCACCAGTTCCTCCGGCCAGCCGCTGGAGTGGATCGGGCGTCATGCCGACGGCTGGCTGACGTATCCGGAAGCGACGGATACGCCGGACGGGCCGCGCCGGCTGGCGGAAAAGATCCGCGCCTGGCGCGCCTGCATACCCGATGGCGGCTTTCGTCCGCACATGTGCAATGAGTGGCTGGACCTGGTGGACGACCCCGATTATCCGCGCACGCCCGTGCGCAGCGGCTATGTGCTGCGCACAGGGCGCAAGGGCTTGATCGATTTGCTTGGTGAATGGCGCGAAGCGGGCGTCAACCATGCGGCGCTGGGCATCCAGCATGGCCAGCGCCCGGCTGCGGAGGTGCTGCAGGAACTGGCCGAGGAGGTGCTGCCGCACTTTCCGTCGCATGCGGCGCCGTGCGGGGATATGCTTCGCTGGTAGTGGCGCTAAAACGCCTGGCTGACTGAATAAATCAGCAAGCCGGCCAGGCCGCCCACGATGGTGCCGTTGATGCGGATGAATTGCAGGTCGCGCCCGATGGCCAGTTCGATGCGCTCGCTCATTTCATCCTTGCTCCACAGGTCCAGGCGGGCGGCGATGAAGGCGCCCACTTCGCCCCGGTAGCGGCGCACCAGCGAGCCGCTGCCGGCGACGATGGCGTCGTTTAGCCATGCCCGCGCAGCTTTGTCCGTCTCCAGCACCTTGCCCGTGTTGCGTGCCAGGCCGGCGATGGCTTGCGCCAGCACGGGCTGGTCGGCGTGCAGGTCGGCCAGCAGGCGCGTGCCGATGTGGTTCCAGACTTCGCCCAGCATGGCTTGCACCGTGTCGCTGGCGACCAGCTGCAACTGGTAGCGGCGCACCGTTGCCTGCCACTGCGGGTCGGCCTTCAGGTGCAAGGCGCTGTCGGCGATCCAGCCGGCGATGCGCTGGCGCAGCGGGTGCTGCGGGTCGACGCGCACGGCGAGGGCGAATTTCTGCAGCGAGGCGATCATGCGCGGCTCGTACGCTTTCACGGCTTTTTTCACCAGCGCGTTCTCGATCTGGAAAGCGCCCAGCACGAAGTCGCCGATGGCGGCGTGGTGACCTTCGTCGTCCAGGTAGGCGGCGCTGCGGTCGAGCATGAAGTCCAGCAGTTCCTGCGGCTTGCCGTCGGCGATCAGCGCATCGATGCAGTCGGCCGCCACGTCCGACAGATTCAATTGTCCCAGGTAGCCGCTGGCCTGCTCGCGCAGCAGGCGGCCCAGTTTCTCGTGATCGGCCATCGCCAGCAGCTGCCTGGCGACACTGGCGCTGGCCATGCCCAGCCGCTGCGCGTGGACCTCGTCACCGAGCCAGGCGCCCAGCCGCGCGGCGGGATCGGCCTGCACGATGCGCTCGGCGATGCCTTGCTCGGTGATGAAATGGTTTTCCACGAAGGCGCCCAGGCTGCGGCCGATGTCCGCCTTGCTGTTCGGGATGATGGCCGTATGCCACAGGGGGATGCCCAGCGGGTGGCGGAACAGGGCGACGACGGCGAACCAGTCGGCGATCGCCCCCACCATGGCCGCTTCGGCGAACGCTTCCACATAGCCCCATGCAGGGTGGCCGCCCCGCTGCGAACGGGCCACGGCGAAGACCAGCGCGGCCAGCAGCAGCAGGCCAACGGCCAGCCACTGCATGTTGCGCAGGCGCGCGCGCTTGAGCTGGTCCGTGCTCTGGTCCAGCTGTGCGATGAGGTCGGGGGAAGGTTGCATGGATGGCGGCCTGCAGGGTTGCGAGACCGCCATCTTACTGCGATGGCGCAGTGACGGGATTACTGTTGCGGATGCAGCAGCGAACGGCGGCGCGCGTAGCCGAAGTAGATCACCAGGCCGATCACCAGCCAGATGGTGAAGGCCACCCAGGTGACCCAGCTGAGGAAGCTCATCAGGCCCACGCACAGGATCACGGCCAGCGCCGGCACATACGGCACGCCGGGGCAGCGGAAGGCGCGCGGCAGGTCGGGACGCTTCTTGCGCAGCACCACGACAGCTATCGACACCATGGTGAAGGCGGCCAGGGTGCCGATGTTGATCAGCTCGGCGAGGATGTTGAGCGGGATCACGGCGGCGATCAGGCCGAAGACGATGCCGACCAGCCAGGTGGCGAAGAACGGCGTGTGGAAGCGCGGGTGCACGGTCGACAGGCGCTTTGGCAGCAAGCCGTCGCGCGACATGGCGAAGATGATGCGCGTCTGGCCGAAGGCCATCACGAGGATCACGGTGGTCATGCCGAGGATGGCGCCCAGGTCGACGAAGCCGGCGATCCAGTTTTCGCCCGCGTATTGCAGGGCCAGCGAGACGGGATGGTCGACGCCGAGGAATTTCTGGTATGGCACGATGCCCGTCATGATGGCCGACACCACCACGTACAGCACGGCGCACACGGCCAGCGAACCGATGATCCCGATAGGCAGGTCGCGCGACGGTTTCTTGACTTCCTCTGCGGCCGAGGTGACGGCGTCAAAGCCGATGAAGGCAAAGAAGACGAGGGCGGCGGCGCTCAGCATGCCGTGGTAGCCGAACGGCATGTAGGGCTGCCAGTTGGCCGGCTGCACGTGGCGCGCGCCGAAGATAATAAACAGCAGCACCACGCCCACCTTGATGGCCACCATGATGTTGTTCAGGCGCGCCGATTCGCGCACGCCCCAGCCCAGCATGGCCGTCAGCAGCAGCATGATGACGAGGGCCGGCAGGTTGATGAAGGTCGTCACGCCGGGCAGCGCGCCCGGTGCGGCGGTGAGTGCGACGGGCAGGGCGATGCCAAAGCCCGACAGCAGCGACTGGAAGTAGCCGGACCAGCCGACGGAGACGGCGGCAGCGGCCAGGCCGTACTCGAGCAGCAAGTCCCAGCCTATCATCCAGGCTGCCAGCTCGCCCAGGGTGGCATAGCTGTAGGTGTAGATGGAGCCGGCCACGGGCACCGTGGAGGCGAATTCCGCGTAGCACAGGGCGGCGAAGCAGCAGGCGACGGCCGCCACGACGAACGACAGCGACAGGGCGGGGCCGGCCGTCAGCGCGCCCGTGCCGGTGAGTACGAAAATGCCGGTGCCGACGATGGCGCCAATGCCCATGAGGACAAGGTCGAAGGGCCCCAGCACCTTGGCCAATCCTCCTGGCTTCTTGCTGTGGGCAATCATGTCATCCAAATTCTTGGTTCTAAATAAGCTCACTGTGTCTCCTGGTGGTTTTTGTCATGGCGCCATTGCCGCCTCGTGAGTAGCACGACGCAGCCAGATTCTAGCCCAGGCGCCCGTGATTCCTGAAGAAAAACCGTACAGTGCCGCGCGCGCCAGCCCTGTAAGCTTGCCTGGCAGGCAAAAAAAAGCCCCGGGATGATGAACCGGGGCTGGAAAGGAGACTGCTACAAATGGTTACGTGGGTTTACCTTGAAAAATGCGCCTCGATCTCTTCGAGGGTCTTGCCCTTCGTTTCAGGCAGCAAAAACGCGGCCGCCAGGAAGTACAGCACGGTGCAGCCGGCGCCAAAGAAGAACAGCGTCGAGTAACCATGCAAGCCCACGGTCGGCAGGAAGATGGCGGCGATCACCGTCGAGACGAACTGGTTGACGAGCAGGGCGATGCTCATGCCGTTCGAGCGGATGCGGGTCGGCATCAGCTCGGACAGGGCCAGCCATACGCATACGCCAGGGCCGACGGCAAAGCTGGAAACGAACACGCAGATGGCAATCGCCACCAGCCAGCCGTGCGTGGACGAGGGCACGGGGCCCAGGCTGGCCTTCTCGATGCGCAGCGGCGCTTCGCGTCCGGCGGCCGGGTCGGCGAACGGGTTCAGGTGCAGCTTGCGGAAGAACACGCCGATCACGCTGTCGGCCTGCACGGCGTCTTCGCGGGCGATGGACACCTGGCGCAGCACGGGATCGTCGCTGCGCAGGCTTTTCACATTCGTGAACGGGCCGTAGGCGTAGGCGATGGTCAGCTGTTGCGGCGTGCCGTCGGCAGCCGCGCCCAGGGCCGTCAAGGTGGCCGCATCGAGCTGCAAGGACAGGCTGTCCGCTTGCACTTGCGCCGCGATGGCGGGGCGCACGTCGGCCAGGTGCGCTTCGGCGCCGCGGAACAGCAGGCCGGCCGCCAGCAGCGAGACGACGATGCCGCCCGTGCCCAGCATCAGCAGGAATTTGCGGCCCTTGCGGTCCACCAGCAGCACGGCCACCACCGTCATCACGGCGTTCAGTACTTTCAATAACACGTCCGCCATATTGGCCGAGGCGCCCGACAGGCCCGCCTGGTTGAGGATATTGACGACATAGGCGAGGATGGAATTGATGCCCGTCGCCTGTGTGCAGGCGAGGATCAGGCAGGCCAGCAGGAAGGGCAGCACGTAGCGGCGGCTCAGCAGCGGATCTCTGGCCTTGCCGCTTGCCTTGGCCGTATTCTCCGGCGTGTCCTGCATCTCGCGCAGTTCGATGTCGGCGGCGGCTGGCAATCGCGTGCGCAGCAACGACTGGCGCGCCTGCTCGATGCGGCCCCGTTGCGCCAGCCAGCGCGGCGATTCGGCCAGCAGCAGGGCGCCGATGGTAAATACGAGGCCCGGCGTCAGGCAGACCCAGAAGATGCTGCGCCAGGCGTGGTCCTTGGCCGTGAAGATGGCGGCGATGCGGCCCGCTTCCGGCAAGGCTTGCGCCGCCTGCGTGGCCGTTTCCACCGTCTGCGCTTGCAGCAGGCCGATCAGGGCGGCGGCCACCAGGCCGATGGTCAGCAGCAGCTGGAACAGGGCGGCACCGCGCCCGCGCTGTTGCGCGGGCAGGCATTCTGCCAGGTACAGGGGCACGACGACGCCGATCAAGCCGCCGCTGATGCCTTGCAGCAGACGGCCCAGCAGCAGCGGCGTGTAGCCGTCGGCCAGGGCGATCAGCGGGATGCTTGCGCTGAACAGGGCGCCGGCCAGGAACATCACCCAGCGCCGGCCGAGCAGGTCGGCGAGGGCGCCGGCGAACAGCGATGACAGGACGGAGCCCAGCAGCACGGCGGCGACGATAAAGCTCAGCTGCTGGGCCGTCAGTTTCCACGCCACGGAGGCCGTCGATTCCAGGTAGGGCAGGGCGCCGGCGATGATGCCGATGTCTATGCCGTACAGCAATCCCCCCATGCCGGCAATAAATAGCAGGTAGCGCATGGCCCACACGGGGGCCTTGTGTGACGTGTCGTGCATGAAAACTCCGGGACGGGGTTGAGGTTGGGGGGCTGGGTCTAGAGACTGAATCTAGCGGGTGGAAAGATCGATGGCCGCGCCTTCGACGAAGACGGACACTGGCTGCAAGTTGGCATCGAGGACGACGATATCGGCCCAGGCGCCGGGCGCCAGGCGGCCCCGTTCGGATTCGCCCAGGTAGTCTGCCGGGTACAGCGACAAGCGGTTCGAGGCGTCGGCCAGGTCCAGGCCCAGGTCGACGAAATTGCGCAGGGCCTGGTCCATGGTCAGCACGCTGCCGGCCAGCGAGCCCGTTGCCAGGCGCACGCAGCCCAGGCATTTGTAGACGCGCTGCGTGCCCAGGCCGTATTCGCCATCTGGCATGCCGGTGGCCGAGGTGGCGTCCGTTACGCCGTACAGGCGCGGGATGGCGCGCAGGGCCGCGCGCAGGGCGCCCTTGGCCACATGCTGCAGGTCGGGGATGATTTCCGCGTATTCCGCATGCGCCAGCGCCGCGCCCACCATGCCGGGGTCGTAATGCGTCATGCCCGTCATGCCGTTGTACAGGTGCGTAAAGCCGGAAACGCCGGCATTGAGCGCCGCCACGCCTTCGTCATACGTGCCGGCGCTATGGCCGATCTGCACGCGGATGCCCATCGCCGCCAGTTGCGGGATCAGTTCCAGGTGGCCGGGGATTTCCGGCGCCATGGTCAAGACCTTGATGGGGGCGATGGCGTGAAAGCGCTGCACCAGCGCCAGGCTGGCCTGCACCACGTCGGGCGGCTGCGCGCCCAGGCGGTGCAAATTCAGGAACGGGCCTTCCAGGTGCACGCCCAGCATGCGCGCGCCGTTGGCGGGGCGCTCGGCGATGACGCCGGCCAGGCCTTGCAGGGCGCGCAGGATCGATGGCTCCTTGGCTGTCAAGGTGGTGCCCAGCAGGGCCGTGGTGCCGTGGCGCGCATGCACCTGCGCCACGGTGGCGCCCGCGTCGCCGCCCTCCATGATGTCGACGCCGGCCGCGCCATGCACGTGCAGGTCGATGAAGCCGGGCAGGATGGTCAGCGCGCTGTCGGCGGCAGGGTCTTCCTGTATCTGGACGATGCGCTGGTCAAAAGTGATGGTGCCCGTGATCCAGCCAGATGGGGTAAGGATTCTGCCGCTCAGCATGTGTTATTCCGCTATAAAAAGTTCGATGCCCAGCTTTTGCAGCCCTTCGCGGTACTCCTGGCTGATGCTGGCATCGGTGATGACGGTATCGACCCGGTCCAGCTGCACGATGCGGTGCAGGCTGACGCGGCCGAACTTGGAGGCGTCCGTGAGGACGATGATTTTCTTGGCCCGTTCCACCATCTTGTGGTTCAGGCTTGCTTCCGCTTCGTGGTGGGTGGTCACGCCAAATTGCAGGTCGAAGCCGTCCACGCCCAGGAACAGCTTGTCGAAGCTGTACGCCTGCAGGCAGGTTTCCGCCTGGCTGCCCTGGATCGACAGCGACTGCTTGCGCAGCAGGCCGCCGGTCAGGATCAGGTCCACGCCCGGCGCGTCGGCCAGTTCCCACGCGATGTTCAGGCCATTCGTCGCTACCGTCACGCCCGTCGCATCGCGCAGATGGCGCGCCAGCGAGATGGTGGTGGTGCCCGAGTCGATGATGATGTTGTCGCCCGGTTCCACCAGCCGCGCCGCATAGGCGCCGATGCGCTCCTTCTGCTCGTGGTTGATGGCATCCTTCTGGCGTATCGTGTGCTCGGGCGGCGGCGTGCGCGTCAGGGTGGCGCCGCCGTGGCTGCGCGTGGCCATGCCTTGCGCTTCCAGCGCATTCAAGTCGCTGCGGATGGTGACCGCGGACACGCCGAGCTTTTCCACCAGATCGGTCACCTGCACCGAGCCCTGCTGGGCAAGCATTTGGAGGATGGATTCACGGCGTTGGCTGGTATTTCGCATGGTGGCGGGCTCAGTAAAAAATGAAAAATACCGAGCTTAACAGATTGCCGCTTCGGCAATGACGGCCACTGCCGCATTGCGGTTGCAGGCGCGCGCATATTGCGCCAGCAAGCTGCCGATCTTGTGCTCGATCAAGGCTGGTGCCTGCCCTGGCAAGCTGCCCTGCACCACGGCCAGGTACTGTTCCGGCAAATGCTGGCTCAGCAGCGGCAGCGGAATGGCCACGGTGTCCAGGTTGGCCAGCAGCTTGCCGACGGCGGCCGCCACTTCCGGCTCGCCCCAGTAATAGCGGCAACGGTCGCTCAAGCCGTAGCGGCGCATCAATCGCTGTTCTTCCGGCGTGCCCAGGTAATGCTTGATCCAGTTCTTCGGCTTGGCC
The DNA here is from genome assembly GCF_030587275.1 of Janthinobacterium sp. SUN128. Lineage (NCBI taxonomy): Bacteria > Pseudomonadati > Pseudomonadota > Betaproteobacteria > Burkholderiales > Oxalobacteraceae > Janthinobacterium > Janthinobacterium sp. SUN128. The sequence continues at coordinate 1,253,991 of NZ_JAPWHY010000001.1, forward strand.
ACCATCACGTCGTCGAGCACCTGCATCAGCTGCGAGGTGGCGTGCGCCGGCAGCAGTTCTTCCTCGATCTGGCACAGGGCGAACAGCGCCTCGCGCAGGGCGAAGGTGGCGGCAGGGCCCACTTTCAGGATGGCGAAATGGTCGCGCACCATGGCGTGCAGGGCGGACTCGCGCTGGTAGTCGGTGGAATGGGCTTCGAACACGAGGCCAGGCTGCTCGGCGACAAAGGCCGACAGCTCGGTGGCGGCATCCGCGTCGTAATGCTGGATGCTGCTCTGGTCGAAATCGACGCCCGGCTGCACCACCATGGCGATCACCCGGCGCCAGGCGCCATGCAGGTCGTTCTCGAGAAACGCGCGGCGATGCACGTCGAGGGTGCGGCGCGCCGCTTGCGGGCTGGTGACGGCGCCGGCCTGCGCCAGCGACGCTTCGCCGCCGGGAATCGGCACTTCCGTGCCGATCACGTAGACGGGCGGCGCGAAGCCGGCGGCCGCCGCCGCTTCCTCGGCGACGATGCACAGGCGCGCCGAACGGGCGGCCACGGTTTCATCGTCGAGCTGCAAGGGGTCATCAATGCAGCGCATGCTGCAATCGAGGTGGATCTTGTGGAAACCGGCCGACGCATACGCGGCGATCAGGGTTTCGGCGTGATTCATCGCGGTGGCCGCATCGAGGTGCTGCCAGGCGTTCGGACCCAGATGGTCGCCGCCCAGCACGAGGCGGCTGGCGGGAAAACCCTGTTCGCGGGCCAGTGCCAGCATGGTGTCGCGGAAAACGGCCGGCGTCATGCCCGTGTAGCCGCCGAACTGGTCGACCTGGTTCGACGTCGCCTCGACCAGCAGCACGGTGTCGTACTCGCTGGCCACGCGCATGGCGGCGCGCAGCACGCTCGGGTGGCTGCAGCAGACGGCGTACAGTCCCACGCGCTCGCCGCGGCGGTGCGCCTTGATCACTTGCTGGATCGGGGACAGGGTAAAAGTCGGGTTTTCCGCTTGCTTCATCATGTTGACGCCTTTGTATGTTGTCGTATCAAAAGGGCCGCACCGCGCGCGCCGCCGGCATCGCCAAAGCGGGGCGGCAGAATCGGCGGCACGTGCACGCCGGGGAACAGGTGGCGTTTCACCGCTGCCGGCAGCTTGTCGTACAGGTGCGGCAGCTTGGACAGGCCGCCGCCGAGCACGATGACGTGCGGGTCATAGGCCAGCACCAGGCCGGCCAGCGCGTGGCCCAGCACATCGAGGTGCACGGCCACCGTGCGCTGGGCCACGGCGTCGCCCATGTTGGCGCGCGCCACGATGGCCAAAGGCTCCGCGCCGTCGCCGCCAAAGTGCGCGTGGATTTTGCGCATGGCGGGGCCGGAAACATAGCGCTCCAGGCAGCCCGCCTTGCCGCACGGGCAGGGGTAATCGGCCAAACCATGCTGCGCCAGCAGCGTGGCGGGCAGGCTCCAGTGGCCCCATTCGCCGGCCACGCCGTTAAAGCCGCGCAGCAGCTGGCCGCCCACGCAATAGCCGCCGCCTGCACCCGTGCCGAGGATGGCGCCGAACATGCTGGCGGCATTGTCGGCCGCGCCGCCTTGCGCTTCCGACAGGGCGAAGCACTGGCAATCGTTGCCGATGGCGACAGGACGTTTCAAGGCCTGCTGCAGGGTTTGCGCCACCAGGCGGCCGTTCAGGGCCGGCACGTTGGAGCTCAGTTGCCGGCCGCTGGCGCTGTCGATCACGCCGGGCAGGCCGATGCCGACAGGCGCCGTCGTGCCAAGGGCGGCGTCGCCCCGCGCCACCAGGTCGACGATGGCTTGCACGAAGGCGGCAAAATCGTCGCCCGGGGTGGCCACCCGTTCGCGGAACACTTCCGTCAGCGCGCCGTCGCGGTCGGCAAAGGCGACCAGCTCCATCTTGCTGCCGCCGATGTCGATGCCGTGATAGCCGGCTGTGTGATTAGAATTGGTCATGGCCATAGATGGTGACGCCCTGCACGACACGGTTGACGATGCCGCCGGCGAATGGATTGTCGGGGCGCAGTTGCAGCAGCGCGGACTGGTGCAGCGCATATTGCTGCGCCATCAGCAGCCACAGCGGAGCCAGCCAGGCGTCGGGCCAGGCCGGCGCATCGGCTGACAGGTCGCCGCCGATGCCCACGGTCAGGCACGTCTGCGCCACGCTGTCGCGCTGCAGTTCTTTCAATAGGTCGTCTTCGTACTGGCGCGCCAGCGGCTTGCTGCTGCGCAGCAGGATCACCAGCGACTCCGTGGTGACAGCCGATTTCGGGCCGTGGCGGAAACCGAGCGGCGTATTCGCCATCGCCATCACGCGGCCACCCGTCAATTCCAGGATTTTCAATGCCGCTTCCTTGGCCAGCGCTTCCAGCGGGCCGCTGCCCAGGTAGACCACGCGCTGCACGGGAGTCGAGCCCAGGTCCGCCACGGGGGCCGACCAGTCGCGCAAGGCTTGCTCGCCCAGCTGCGCCAGGGTCTCCAGGCGGTTCAGATCCGTGTCCTTGCCCAGTACCGACAGGGCTGCCAGCAGCATGCTGCTAAAGCTGCTGGTCATGGCGAAGCCGCGATCGCAGCTGCCTTCCGGCATCAGCAGGTTATACGTATTGCTGTCGCTCGCGCCCTGGCGCGCCAGCTTGCCGTCCGCGTTGCAGGTGATGTTCAGGAAGCGCGCGCCGGGTACGACCTGGCGCAGCAGTTCCACTGCCGCCAGGCTTTCCGGGCTGTCGCCGCTGCGGGCAAACGAGACGAGCAGGGTGGGCGCGTGTGCTTCCAGATACAGCTCATGGTGCGTCAGCAAAGTCGTGGTGGCGATGGCGCGGATCTGCGCGGGCCATGCCGCATTCAGGGTATCGACGACGATTTCGCCCACATAGGCCGAGCTGCCCGCGCCCGTCAGGATGACGCGTTGCTGCGGATTGGACAGCGCGTCGCCGAGGAAGGCGGCCAGGGCCGCTTGTTCGTTGCGCAAAATAGTGGCCAGCGCGCGCCAGATGGCTGGCTGGTGCGCGATTTCCTCGGCCGTGTGCAGGCCGCCGATGTCGCGCCAGGTTTGAATGTCACGCTGAAGAAGGGTAGTCATGAGAGGTCAGTAAAGTGTTTGTTGGAGAAAGCATAAATACTAAATTTCGAAAAGTCAAATACGAAAGTAAAGCGAAAGTAAATAGTTGTGCGCCTTGCGAAATAATGTCGTTTTAAAGGCCGTGAAACATGCTGCGGTGCAGCGCAAAAGCATGTGGCGGCGCGGCCTGTCGCTGAAATGCGACGATAACGAAAGATTGTGCTGTGGAATTTGAGTGAAACGTAAGATAAATTGGCTTATTTTAGGCATTTTATTAATAAATTGGCGCCATAACTTTCTTTTGGTTGACGATATTTATTTTTCTTCTTAAAGTAATTTCATTGAATCACTTCTGAAAGCCAGCAGATGAACCCTCTCCCGCTTCCCCGCCGCGTCCTTGCCGCCTGTGTCCTCGCCGCCCTTGCCACCCTGGCTGCCCCCGGCCTGCATGCCGCGGCCATCGGCAATCTGCAGTCGCTCTCCGCCGTGCGCGCGGCCGACGTGGCCAAGGGCGAGGCAGTGGGTTGGGATGTGCGCAGCGATACGGGCATGCAGCTGCGTATCAGCCTGCCGCAGGCGGACGTGCTGCGCATCCAGGCGGGCGGCAAGGGCGGCTTGACGGGGCCGGGCGACAAGGCCGCGCCCATCGTCGTGGGCCAGCCTGCCGCGCAGGTGGCGTACCAGATCAATGAACAGCCCGACCATATCCTGATCAGCACTGATGCCTTGAGCCTGCGCATCGACCGCAAACCGTTGCGCTTTACCCTGCTGCGCAAGGGCGATGCGGTGCCCCTGTGGCGCGAGGTGCAGCCGCTGTCGCTCGACGACAAGCAGGGCGTGCAAGTGTTATCGAGCCTGCCGGGCGAGCGGTACTTTGGCGGCGGCCAGCAGAATGGCCGCTTTGAATTCAAGGGCAAGCAGGTGCCCGTGTCGTATTCGGGCGGCTGGGAAGAGGGCGACCGGCCGAATCCCGCGCCATTCTTGATGAGTTCACGGGGCTGGGGCATGCTGCGCAATACCTGGGCCGACGGTAATTACGACTTGCGAGACCAGGAACAGATCTCGCTGCAGCACGCGGAAGGCCGCTTCGATGCGTATTTCTTTGTCGGCAAGGATCTGCGCGACGTCGTCGCCCGCTACACGGACTTGACGGGCCGCGCGCGCATGCTGCCCCGCTGGGCGCTGGAATACGGCGACGCCGATTGCTACAACGATGGCGACAATGTGAAAAAGCCCGGCTCCGTGCCGAAGGGCTGGACGGACGGCCCCACGGGCAAGACGCCGGACGTGGTGGAAAGCGTGGCGCGCCAGTACCGCGAACACGACATGCCGGGCGGCTGGATCCTGCCCAACGACGGTTATGGCTGCGGCTACACGAACTTGCCGGAAACGGTGAAGGGCCTGGCTGGCTATGGCTTCCGTACGGGCCTGTGGACGGAAAACGGCGTCGACAAGATCGCCTGGGAAGTGGGCCAGGCGGGCAGCCGCGTGCAAAAGCTGGACGTGGCGTGGACGGGCAAGGGCTACCAGTTCGCCATGGATGCGAACAAGTCGGCGTATGACGGCATCCTGAACAACTCCGACAGCCGCCCCTTCCTGTGGACGGTGATGGGCTGGGCCGGCATCCAGCGCTACGCCGTGGCATGGACGGGCGACCAGAGCGCCAGCTGGGATTACATCCGCTGGCACATCCCGACCCTGATCGGTTCGGGCCTGTCCGGCCAGGCGTATGCGTCCGGCGATGTGGACGCCATCTTCGGCGGCAGCCCGGAAACCTATCTGCGCGACTTGCAGTGGAAAAGTTTTACGCCCGTCCTGATGGGCATGTCCGGCTGGGCCGCGGCCGAGCGCAAGCATCCGTGGTGGTTCGAGCAGCCGTACCGCGACATCAACCGCCGCTATCTGAAGCTCAAGATGCGTTTGACGCCGTATATGTATACTCTCGTGCGCGAAGCCGAACAATCGGGCGCGCCGCTGGTGCGCGGCCTGATGTGGGATTATCCGCAAGACCCGGCCGCCTACACGGAAGCCTATAAATATCAATTCCTGCTGGGCCGCGACGTGCTGGTGGCGCCTGTCTACCGCAGCCAGGCCGTCAGCGGCGGCTGGCGCAAGGGCATCCACCTGCCGCAGGGTACTTGGTACGACTACTGGGATGGCCGCCAGGCCACGGCGGACGCGCAAGGGCGCGACCTGGACATGCAGGTCACGCTGGACAAGCTGCCCGTGTTCGTGCGCGCCGGCGCCATCCTGCCCATGTATCCGGAAATGCTGTACGACGGCCAGAAGCCGAAGGACCAGCTCACGCTCGATGTGTATCCGCAAGGCGATTCCGACTACACCCTGTATGAAGACGACGGCAACACGCGCCAGTACCAGGGCGGCGCTTTCAGCCAGCAAGTCATCCGCATGCGCCAGGCGGGCGCCGACGTGCAGGTCGATATCGGCGCCGTCGATGGCAAGTATCAGGGCCAGGAAGGGCGCCGCGGCTATGCGCTGCGCATGCTGGCCGGCCAGGCCCCGGCCGCCGTGCGCGCTGGCGAACGGCTGATCGCGGCATTCGCCGACCGTGCCGCCTACGACAAGGCGGCAGAAGGCTGGTTCTTCGATGCGGCCGATCGAAAAGGCACCCTGCACGTGAAAGTGGCGGCGCAGGACATCCGCCAGCCTTTGATGCTGCAAGTCGCCGGCGCGCTGGCCGTGGCGCGAGCCGACGCCGATTTCCCGGCCGCTCCCGTGCCGGGCCGCGCCTTGCCGGCCGACGCCATGCAGGTGGTGGCGCGTCCTGCGGAAGAAAGCGGCTACCCGCTGGAAAACGCCTTCGATGGCAAGCCGGAGACGTGGTTCCGCACCGTGCGCAGCCCGTCCGTGAAAAGCGGTCCGCACGAATGGGTGGTCGGCTTTACGGAACGGCGCCTGGTGGACGGCATCGAACTGGCGCCGCGCAACGACCAGCACTGGAAGCATGGCCAGGTGCGCGACTATGAAATCTACATCGGCGACAACAACGGCGAGTGGGGCGCTCCGCTGGCACGCGGCACACTGAAACTGCAAGAGGGAACGCAGACCATCAGCTTCCCCGCCATGGCCGGGCGCCTGCTGCGCTTCCGCGTGATGAGCACGCAAAATCCGGAAGGCGATGGCGCGGCGTCCCTGGACCCGATGGTGACGGCGGCGCAAGGCGCGCCGGTGGCGCGCGCGTTCGATGCGGCGCTGGCGACCGACGTGGCGCCCGTCACCTTGTCCGAATTCCGCGTGCTCGAACACCGCGTGGCCGAAGGCGCGGAGGTGCAGCGCTATCTGTCGGACCTGGCGCTGCCGAAGAATATCGCGAAAGACCGGCCAGCCGGCAAGGCGGCCGAGATGCGCATGAACGGGCTGTGGTTCCGCAAGGGCCTCGGCGTGGGACCTGCCAGCCGCATCGACTTGCAGCTGGCGGGCAACTGGAATCTGCTGCGCGCCGACCTGGGCGTGGACGATAGCTGCCGCAGCGCGGGCGGCTTGCAATTCCAGGTCTGGAGCGGTGAGCGGCTGCTGTACGACAGCGGCCTGGTCACGGCTCCCGGGGTGGTCAAACCCGAAATCGACGTGCGCGGCCTGAGCCAGCTCAGTTTGCGCACCCTGGGCGCGCGCGGCGCCCGAGCAGCCCAGGTCTGCGGCAACTGGGCCAATGCCGTGCTGACCGGCACGGAAGGCGCGACGGTCAAGCCGCGCTAGGCACTCAATCATTTCACTAAAAACGAGCCCCTCTTCGGACCGGGGAGGGGCTCTTGCAGCCTGACGAAAACAAATCACTTATAAAAAGGGAGATGGGAATGCACTTGAAAAAACTGATGGCCGCCATGGCGGCGGTAGGATTGGGCTCAACTGCGCTGGCATCAACGGCGCTGGCAGCGGAGGAGGAGAAACTGGCGCGCGTCGAAGTGACGGGTTCCAGCCTGAAGCGCATCAACGCGGAAACGGCGTCGCCGGTACAGGTGATCAACGCCAAGCAGATCGAAAACATGGGCGCGCTCACCTTGCTGCAAGTGCTGGACAACCTGCCCGCGGCCCGTCCGGCGCAGCAGGACTTCCGCTCGATGTTCACGGGTTCCGATGGCGGCTCGCAAGCGAACTTGCGCGGCCTCGGTGCGCAGGGCACCCTGGTGCTGCTGAATGGCCGCCGCCTGTCGTTCTATGGCGCGCCGGCCGGTTTCCAGACCATGTTCGTCAATATCGACGCCATTCCCGCCGCCGCCATCGAGCGCATGGAGATTTTGACGGACGGTGCGTCGGCCGTATATGGCTCCGATGCCGTGGCCGGCGTCATCAACGTGATCACCAAGAAGTCGTATCAAGGCCTGGAAGCGCGCGCCAATGGCGAATTTTCGCCCAGCGTGAAAGCCTATGGCGAGCGCCAGGCCAGCGTGCTGTATGGCCTGGGCGACCTGGCCAGCGACGGCTACAACATCTACGGTTCCGTGAACGTCTACCAGCGCGACCGCATCGCGCTGGCCGATACCTGGCGCAAGCGTCCCTCGTATTTTTATGCGAACAATCCCAATTTCATCCCGAACATGCGCGTGGGCGTGGGCAGCGAACCGGGCACGATGAATCCCGGGACCTTTTTTGTCTTCGACAAGGCGAAGAACAATGCGCGCACCCAGCGCGCCGTCAATGGCTGCAACAACAGCATCACCGAAGCGTCGGGCACGCGCTGCGTGTGGAATGCGCTGCCCAACCAGCTTGACACGGGGCCTACCTCGGAGCGCGCCACGGCTTACCTGAGCGGCCGGCTGAAACTCGGCGGCGACATGGAAGCGTTCGCGGAAGGCGCCTTCACCCACATCAAGATGCGCGGCGAGAATGGTCCGTCCAGCTTCAATAGCGGCAGCACGAATAACTGGTTCGCGCGCAATACGGGCAATACCCTGAATACCTTCGCCACGCCTTTCCTGAGCCCGAACAACGTCTACCTGAAAGGCAAGCTCGATGCCGATATGGTGGCGAAGATGGGCGGCGCGGCCGGCTTGAATTACCTGCTGCAGGATGCGACGGGCCACTTCGGCCAGAAGAATGTCGATGAAAACTACCGCGCGCTCGTCGGCCTGCGCGGCAGCATCGGCGGCGGCTGGGATTTTGAAACGGCGCTCAGCGTGGCGGGCAGCCATTCGACCCTGTTCCAGACGGCGAACATCAACATCAAGGGATTCGAGCAGGCGTTCGGCCCGTTCACGAAGGATCCCGTCAGCGGCCGCACCTATATCTCCGACAATCCCGCCTACAAGTTCGGTGAAATCAGTGCAGCCAATGCGGCGCTGGTGCGCGCGGCCTACCCGACCTTCGCCATCGAATCGTGGACCAAGCTGATGACGTGGGATGCCAAGCTGGAAGGCACCCTGTTCAAGCTGGGCGAGCGCGAAGTGCGCGCCGCCGTGGGCACCAACATCATGCGCGAGAGCTTCCTCACGCCCGGCAACGCGGATGCGGCGAATGGCTTGATCACGCAGCAGGGTGGTTCCTGGTTCGACGGCCGGCGCACCATCGCGGCAGTGTTTGGCGAAGTGGTGGTGCCGCTCAGCGACACCCTGGAAGTCAACGCGGCCGCGCGCCTGGACAAATACCCGCACTTCGCCGCCAACCTGGCGCCCAAGCTGGGCGTGATCTGGCGCGCGCGGCCCGACCTGATGCTGCGCGGGACGTATTCGGAAGGCTTCCGCGCACCCAACCTGGCCGAATCGGGAACGGGCGGCGTCTTTGCGCAGGTGGGCGGCATCCGCGACACCGTGCGCTGCGACGAAACGAATGCCATGGCGCGCGCCCTGATGAAGTCCGCGGTGGCGACGGATGCGGACCTGGGCAAGAGTTTGCTCAATTCGAACTGCTCCACGACGGTGGGCGGCCTGACGCCGCCGAACCAGAATCTGCGTCCGGAAAAGGCGAAGATATCGACTGTGGGCCTGGTGCTGCAGCCGGCCAAGGACGTGAGCATCTCCATCGATTACTGGTTCATCAACCGCCGCGACGAAATCGTGCGCCAGGACTTCAACGAGCTGTTTACGGAACTGGTGGCCAAGTATGGCCCGACCCTGGCCGGCACGCCCAGCGCCATCCGCAACGACCTGACGGATACGGACCGGGGCAACGTCGCGGCCGTGGCGGCCATGTGCGCCAATCCCGCCAATGCGGGCGTGTGCGCGGGCGGCGTGCCCGGCTACTCGGTGGGCAACCTGGGCGGCTTGATCAACTCGTATTCGAACCGTGGCCGCACCCTGATGGATGGCGTGGACATCGACGCGCGCACGCGCTTTGCGCTGGGCGACTGGGGCAAGCTGAGTACCGGCATCGCCGCCACCATCCGCAAGCGCGACACGCATGACAGCGAAGACGGCAGCGATATCAAGGGCAATACCGTCGGCTACTACGATTCGCCGCGCTACCGCGCTACCGTCAACGCCGACTGGAGCTACCGCAACTTCGTCAGCAGCGTCTTTATCAACTATTCGGGCAAGACGCGCTGGGCGTATGGTCCCTGGGACAAGGACAACACGCCGGAAAACTGCACTGCCGCCTCGGTGGCCTTGCCGGCCGGCCAGTGCAAGGGCGCGCCGTCATACACCACGGTGAACCTGGCCTTCAGCTGGAAGCCGCTGAAGAACCTAGACGTGGGCCTGAACGTGAAGAACGCGTTCAACAAGCAGCCGTACTATGACCCGAACGGCTGGGAAGGCTACAACCATAGCCAGGACCTGTTCGGCCGCCAGTTCGCCCTGTCGGCCAGCTACAAGTTCTTTTAAAGCGTGACGATGCCCCGGTCCGTCAGCCGGCAAGGTGCGGGCCGGGGTATTGCCATGAAAAAGAAAATACAATACTCCAAAATGCACAATACGAAAGATAAACGTAAGTGAAAGAGGATAGGCATGTCTTCTTTCGCGCTGCTCTTCCCGGATTGCCACGCGGATTATCCGCTGCCGGACGACTCCTTGCCTGCGCGTGTATCTGTCATACCACGATAACGAAAGCTATCTGCCGCGAACCTGATTCAATCGAAAGATAAATACTCTTTATTTGCTCAATTTAGCGATAAATTTACGTTATAACTTTCTTTTTGTTGACGATACTTATTTTTCTTTTTAAAGTAATCCCAAGAAAAGAAAATCAGCCGATGCGGACTGATTTCCCGGAAGGTGCAACTGCCTGGCTGCACCGGCCGACGACCACCATAAAAATTGCATCCCCCCGACTTCGCCCTGGAGCGGGGAGGGCGCGCATAACCCTCGATATAGACGGAGAGACAGCATGCATACCACCCGACTCAAATTGCGCGACATCAGCCGCGCCGCAGCGATCGTGATCGCACTGGCGGCCGGCGTGCCAGGCCAGGCCTGGGCACAGTCGAACGCCACCAGCACCATTTTCGGTGAAGTGAGCGCGCCGGCCGGCGCCACCGTGGTGCTGGAAAACCTGGCGACGGGCGTGCAGCGCAGCCTGACGCCCGATACGTCTGGCCGCTACGTGGCCAACTCCATGCCGCCAGGCCGCTATGCGGTGCGCGTGCTGCGCGCCGGTTCGGTGGAAGCGTCGCAGGAAGTCGAAGCCCTGATCGGCGCGGGCGCGGAAGCGAACTTCGGCCCGGCCAGTGCCGCTGGCACGGTGGGCCAGGAGCAGACCGTCGTGGTGAAGGCGTCGCGCAATCCGATCGACGTGTCGAACACCAACAATGGCGTGATCTTCACGGCCAAGGAATTGAAAGCGCTGCCGGTCGGGAACGACGTCGCCTCCATCGTGCAGCTGACGCCGGGCGTGTCGCGCGGCACCAACAGCGTGTATGGCAATGCGCCATCGATCGGCGGCTCGGGCCAGTCCGAAAACGCCTTTTACGTCAACGGCTTCCCGATCACGAATATCCTGACCCAGGTGGGCGCATCGGAGCTGCCGTTCGGCGCGATCTCCAACCTGCAGGTGCTGTCGGGCGGCTATGGCTCGGAGTTTGGCCGCTCCACGGGCGGGGTGATCAACATCACCACCAAGAGTGGCGGCAACAAGGTCGAATTCGGCGGCAAGGTGTCCATCATCCCCCGTTCGCTGAAAGGCGAGCCGGAAAACACCTATTACCCGAACACGGGCGCCAATCCGAAGACGGATGGCAATCTGCTGTACTGGAACCGCGACAATGGCAGCACCAGCAAGGTGGTGGGCCTGTATGGCAGCGGTCCGCTGATCAAGAACAAACTGTTCGCCTTCGTGGCGCTGGAACAGACGAGCACGGACAGCCAGGCCGTTGCCGCCACCGCCGACTCGGGCACGGCCCTGGCGCGCGGCTGGAGCACCAGCCAGAGCAAGGTGAACCGCATGATGGCCAAGCTGGATTACAACCTGACGGACGACCATCACTTCGAATACACCAAGCTGTATGACCGCACGAAGACGGATAGCCAGGCGTATGGCTACAGCTACGCCACGCATGCGAGCAATGGCGTACAGGCGGGCAAGGGCGAGACGACGGTCAACTGCTGCGGATCATCGGCCGCGCCGGGCGCCAACATCGACATCTTCAAGTACACGGGCTACCTGACGGACAACCTGACCGTGACGGCCATGATGGGCGAATCGCGCACGTCGCACACCCGCACGCCGAATGGCTACAATCCGCTGCTGGCGCAAACGTCGTCGAATACCTCGACCCAGGTGCCTGGCCTGACGTACGCCAATCCGCAAACGGTGACGGGCACTCTGGTCGACCCATCGTCGGAAGACCGCCAGAAGGCCAAGCGTCTGGACCTCGAATACAAGCTGGGCAAGCACTCGCTGCGTGGCGGCATCGACCGCATCGACGTGGAATCGAAGGTGGGCCTGAGCCTGGCGGGCGGCTACCGCTGGAGCTATCTGAAAGCGGACGATCCGAACCGTGCCATCAACGGCGCGTTCGAGACGCCGGCACAGGGTGGCGGCTACGGCGCGCAGGGCTATTACGTCAGCAAGGACTTGAATGCCAACCTGGCGCGTCCGACCAGCGTGCAGTCGGCGCAATACATCCAGGATCACTACCAGGTCACGGAACGGGTGCTGCTGGACCTGGGCCTGCGCCGCGAGCAGTTCACCAACTACAGCACCGATGGCGTGGCCTTCATTTCGCAGCGCAACATGATCGCCCCGCGCGTGGGCGCCACCTGGGATTACCTGGGCGACGGCACCCTGAAATTCTTCGCCAACGGCGGCCGTTATCACTTGCCGGTGCCGTCGAATTTGTCGAGCAACATGGCCAGCCCCTTCCTGGCCACCAGCGAGATGTACACCTACACGGGTGTCGATCCCGTCACGGGCGCGCCGACGGGCCTGCACGCGATCAGCAAGCCGTATTCGGCCAACAATGCGTACGGCCAGAGCCGCGACGCGCGCGAAGTGACGGCCATCGGCTTGAAACCGCTGTCGCAGGATGAATTCTCGCTCGGTTTTGAACGCGCCCTGAGCAAGAAGCTGGTAGTGGGTGCCAGCGTCCTGTACCGCAAGCTGAACGACACCAACGACGACGTCTGCGATGCGCGTCCGCTGCAAGCCTGGGCCACGCGCAACAGCGTCGACACGAGCAACTGGGGCGGCTTCCAATGCGCCATCATCAACCCTGGCCGCGACAACAGCCTGATGGTGGACTTTGACGATGGCAAAGGCTTGCGCCGCGTGGATATTTCGGCGGCGGAGTGGGGCAATCCGCTGCCATCGCGCACCTACCGCGCCTTGAACCTGTTCGTCGAGCACCCGTACACGAACGGCTGGTACGGCAAGCTGACCTACACCCTGTCTGCGCTGAAGGGCAATATGGAAGGCCAGACGGACAGCATCGGCGGCGGTGACGTGGGTCTGACCGTCAGCGACGACCACAAGGAACTGATGTACAACGCCTATGGCTACCTGCCAGGCGACCATCGCCACGCGTTCAAGGCCTACGGTTTCATGCAGGTCATCCCGGACGTGATGGTCGGCGCCAACCTGTCGCTGACCTCCGGCGCGCCGCGCAACTGCATCGGCGCGCTGCCCGATAACCTGCGGTTCGAGAACGATTACGGCGATTCCTACTTCTATTGCAATGGCAAGCCGGCGCCGCGCGGCAGCCAGGGTCGCCTGCCTTGGCAAGCCCAGCTGGACATGAATCTGGCCTATACTCCCAGCGCCGTCAAGGGCCTGAGCCTGAAAGTGGACGTCTTCAATGTGTTCAACAGCCAGACCGTGACCCGCTATAACGAAACGCGCGAAGACCATGGCGCCATCGCCCGCAACTACCTGCAGGTGGCTGGCCGCACGGCACCGCGTTCGGTGCGATTCACGGCGGAATACACCTATTAAACTGCAGCCGGCCCGCTGCAAGGCGGGCCGGTGACGAACATTACCAATGGAAGCGAGAAGAGACCAATGACAACACAAATCAATCGACGCAATTTCCTGTCCGCCAGCGCTGCGCTGGCCGGTGGCGCCATGGCCGGCAGTGCCTTGCTGCCTGGCGACGCCAGCGCCGCCCCTGCGGCCGGCCGCGACAAGGTCCGCCTGGGCCTGATCGGCACGGGCATGCGCGGCCAGGTGCTGCTGGCTGAACTGGTGCGCCGCGATGACGTGGAAGTGGTTGCGCTGTGCGATATCGAGCCGATCATGCTGAAACACGCGCTGGGCCAGGTGGCCAAAGCCGGCAAGCCCCGTCCGCGCACGTATGGCGAAGACCGCGACCAGAAAGCCTACAAGCGCATGCTGGACGCGGGCGGCCTCGATGGCGTGATCATCGCCACGCCGTGGGAATTCCACGCGCCGATGGCGATCGCCGCCATGCAGGCGAAGATACCGGTCGGTTGCGAAGTGGTGGCCGGCATTACCCTGCAAGACCACTGGGACGTCCTGAACACCCAGCTGAAAACGGGCACGCCGTACATGTTGCTGGAAAACGTATGCTACCGCCGCGACGTGATGGCTGCGCTGCAGATGGTGCGCGCGGGCCTGTTCGGCGAACTGCTGCACCTGCAGGGCGGCTACCAGCACGATTTGCGCGCCGTGAAATTCAACAGCGGCAATCCGGCCAAGCCGTATGGCGGCGGCGTGGAATTCGGCGAAAAGGGCTGGTCGGAAGCCCATTGGCGCACGCAGCACTCGGTCGAACGCAATGGCGAACTGTATCCGAGCCACGGCATCGGCCCGTGCGCTATGTACACCAACATCAACCGCGGCAACCGTTTTACGCGCATCAACGCCTTCGCCACCAAGGCGCGCGGCTTGCACGACTACATCGTCAAGCAGCCGGGCGGCGCACAGCATGCGAACGCCAAGGTCAAGTTCAAGCTGGGCGACGTGGTCACCACCACCCTGGCGTGTGAGAACGGCGAAACCATCATCCTGCAGCACGATACGAGCCTGCCGCGCCCGTACTCGCTGGGCTTCCGCGTGCAAGGCACGGACGGCCTGTGGATGGACCTGAACAATTCCATCCATATCGAGGGCGTCAGCAAGCCGCACCAGTGGGACGATTTCAAGACCTACCAGGACAAGTATGAGCACCCGGTCTGGCGCAAATATGCGGCGCAAGCGGAAGGCGCGGGCCACGGCGGCATGGACTTCTTCGTCATCCACGCCTTTGTCGAAGCGCTGAAGGCCAACGCGCCGATGCCGATCGATATCTACGATGCCGTGACGTGGAGCGCCATCACGCCGCTGTCCGAGCAGTCGATCGCCGCCAACTTCCAGACCCTGGACTTCCCGGACTTCACGGGCGGCCAGTGGAAAGCGCGCAAACCTATCTTCGCTCTCGACGGCAAGTACTAAGCCTTCACGACCCGCTACCGCGCCTGCCGCCGTAGCGGGTTTTTTCCAGCCATCCCAGCTTTTCAAACCGCAGCGCACGCCGCAGGACTTCTTGCGCCTGTTGCACGCCGTACCACCAGGAGACGTTGATGAAACACAGAAGTTCATTACTCTACGCAGTCCTTCCCGCCATGCCATTGCTGCTGGCCGCATGCGGCGGCGCCACTGCCACCGCTACCCCCGACATGGGCGGCACCGCCTTGCTGGCCGCCAGCGTGGCCGCGCCGGCCACCACCGCCACCGTGGAACTGGCCGGCAACGCCTTCATCACGGGCGGGAACGAGGGCGCCGTCATCGGCGAACATGGCCTGGCCGGCTGGAGCAATCCGGCTGCCGTCGCCAGTACGTATTTCCGCGTCTCCGGGGCGGGCCCTGTCCAGGTGGCGCTTGACGCCAGTCTGGCCGATGGCGGCAACAGCAACATCCGCGTGAAGATCAACGGCAAGCCCTTCGACGTGAAGCTGGCCGGCAAGGCGCGCAAGACCTATGCCGTGGGCACGGTGAACGTGGCGGCGGCCGGCTATGTGAAGGTGGACTTGCAGGGGCTGTCGCGCGTGAAGGCCACGTTCGGCGACGTCACCGCGCTGAAGGTGACGTCGAACGCCGCGCTCACGTACGCCAATGACCCCGCCAATTACTACTGGTCGCGGCGCGGCCCGTCCGTGCACATGGGTTACACGGTGCCGGCCAATACCGAGTATTTTTATAACGAGATGACGATACCCAAGGGGCAGGACGCCATCGGCTCCTATTTCATGGCCAACGGCTTTGGCCAGGGCTACATGGGCATCCAGGTGAAATCACCGAGCGAGCGCTGGATACTGTTTTCCGTGTGGGACGCTGACAATGGCGCCAAGACCACCCTGGTCAGCAAGGGTGCCGGCGTGGTCGATAACGCCTTTGGCGGCGAGGGCACGGGAGGCCAGACCTATCTGTCGTATAACTGGGCAGCCGGCACGACGTACCGCTTCATCACGCGCGCGCGGCCCGACGGCAATGGCGGCAGCGATTACTCGGCCTGGTTCTTCGCGCCCGAGACGGGCAAATGGCGCTACATCGCCACCTGGAAGCGGCCGGCGATTTCCACGTATCTGACGGGCGTGCATTCCTTCCTCGAGAACTTCATCGATACCCTGGGCTACACGGAACGCCGCGTCCAGTTCGGCAACCAGTGGGCAAGGAATGCATCGGGCACCTGGTCGGAAGTGACGGCCGGGAGGTTCACCGGCGACGCCACGGCCACGAATGCGCAGCGCATGGATTACGCGGGCGGGCTGGAAAACGGCAAGTTCTACCTGCATAACGGCGGCTTTTTTGCCGATTACGTGCAAACCAGCCAGAACTTCACGCGTCCGGCCACGGGCCAGGCGCCCACCGTCGATGTGAGCGCCTTGCCGATGCAATAAGCGCTGGTTTTCAGCCCGGTCGCTTGCCCACCATCGCTTCGATGCCGCGATAGTAGGTGAGCGGCCGGCCTATCGTCACTCCCATCAATGCCGCCGCCTGGATGATGTCGTTTGTATCGCGCCGGTACACGACCAGCGCATCCATTTCGTCGCTGCCGTTGCCGTCGATCTGGATCAGGTCATAGCCGCCTTCGTCCACGGCGCGCTGTGCCAGTTCCTTGTCCAGCCACTCGAAATAGGGCAGCGCGCTACCGTCGCTGTCCTTGAGCAGCTCGTACGGGAAGTCGGGGAATGCGTCGAACATGTCCTGTATCTGTTCGTGCAGTTCGTCGAGCTTGTCGCTCGACGCCATATAGCCGCCCAGGTGCCAGAGGATCGCCACCGCGTAGGCTTGCGCATCGCTGTCGATCCACTCGTCGCGTGGCGCGGAGGGCGCATCGGTGATGGCGGCGACGGCTTCGTCGAGTTCCTCTCCTTCCAGGTCACCGCAGGTCAGTTTGGTCAGCAGTTCAGACAAGAGCATGTTTGGCTTTCAGGGTAGGGCACGGCCAGAGGAGAGGCATGTCCAAGATGTTGTAAATACTATCATTTCTACGTGCTACGCGGCGGTTGCGCCAGCCGTGTCATGCCAGTTAGAATGCGAATCATTATTGTTTGCGTGTGAGGATTTTCCGTGCCGCCTGCCCAATCCGGCGTCCACCAGGAGGTGGGCAGCCTGTATCACGAACATCACCGCTGGCTGCAAGGCTGGCTCAGGCACAAGCTGGGCAATGCGTTTGACGCGGCCGACGTGGCGCACGACACCTTCATGCGCCTGCTCAATCGCGACGAGACCATCGCCGCGCGCGAGCCGCGTGCCTTTTTGACGACGGTGGCCAAGGGCGTGCTGGGCAATCTGTACCGCCGGCGCGACCTGGAAGCGGCCTACCTGGAAACCCTGGCCAGCCTGCCGGCGCAATGCGCGCCCGACCCGGAGGCGCAGGCGATCCTGCTCGAAGCCCTGTTCGACATCGACCGCCGCCTCGATGGCCTGGCGCCTGCCGTGCGCCGCGCCTTTCTGCTGTCGCAGCTCGATGGCATGCCGCAGGCGGCCATCGCGCTGGAGCTGCATGTCTCGCTGGCCACCGTGCAGCGCTACCTGGTCAAAGCCATGCACCAGTGCTTCTTTTCCCCGCTGGCGCCGTGATGGGTGCCCTCACGCCGGAAGCGGCCAGCTTGCAGGCTGTCGAATGGCTGGTGCGCCTGCAGGCCGGTAACGCCACGCCCGAAGTCGAGCAGGCCTGGCGCGTCTGGCGCGACAGCGACCCGGAAAACGAGCAAGCCTGGCAGCACGTGGAAGGCTGCATGGCGCGCATGCGTGCCTTGCCCGCGCCGTTGGCGCACGGCACGCTGGCCCGCAAGCCGCGGCACGCGCAAGCGAATGCGGCGCGGCGTCAGTCGCTCAAGCTGCTGGCGCTGCTGGCCGTGGGCGGCGGCGCCTGGCTGGCTGGCGGCGATGAGCAGGCGCGCTTCTGGCTGGCCGATTACCGCACGGGCACGGGCGAATTGCGCCACATCGTGCTGACAGACGGCACGCGCATCGCCCTCAACACGGCCACCTCCATCGACGTGCGTTTCGATGCGGGCCAGCGCCTGGTGACGGTACTCAAAGGCGAGATCATGGTCACGACCGCGCACGATGCGGCTGGCCGGCCCTTTTTCGTGCGCACGGGCCAGGGCCGCTTGCAACCCGTGGGCACGCGCTTTGCCGTGCGAGCCGGCAGCGAAGCCACGCGCCTGGGCGTGTTCGCGGGCGCTGTCGACATCGTGCCGGAACAAGCGCCCGATGCGGCGCGCAGGCTGCAGGCGGGCGAACAAGCGACTTTCACGGCGGGCAGCGTTGGCTCCATCGAGCTTCTGCCTGCCGGCGCCGATGCGTGGATGGCCGGCATGCTGGTGGCGCACGACATGCCGCTGGCCGATTTTGTCGGCGAGCTGGCACGCTACCGCCATGGGCGCCTGGCCTGCGATCCGGCCGTCGCCCACCTGCGCGTCTCGGGCATCTATCCGCTGGCCGACACGACGCAAGTGCTGGACATGCTGACGCGTACCTTGCCCGTCGACGTGCGCCAGAGCACGCGCTTCTGGGTGAGCGTGGTGCCGCATCGGAAGCATCCATGATTATTTTCTGAAAATGTGAGGGTTTTTCGATTTTCGCGTGACATAGCGGGTGAGCCCCTCATTCACTTTCAGGAAAACAGTACGCATGCCCAGCACAACACCTACTTACCCATCTTCCGCTTCCCGCACATGCCGCCGCAGCGTGGCGGCGCTGGCCGTCAGCCACGCCCTGTGGCTGCTCGCCGCCGGCGGCGCATTGGCCGCCGCACCTATTGCCCAGGCAGCCAATGGGGCGCGCATCGAACTGGCGATACCCGGAGGCACCCTGGAACAGGTGCTGGTGCGCTTCGGTCAGCAGACGGGCACCATGATTTCCTACCAGGCCGCCACCGTGGCCGGCAAGCGCAGCGCCGGACTGACGGGCAGCTATAGCGTGCCCGAGGCGCTGGGCGCCATCGTCGCCGGCTCGGGCCTGCGCGCCGTGCCTCAGGCAAATGGCGGCTATGTGCTCGACGTGGCAGCGGCCGAGGGAGGCCAGACCATGCCCGAGATGAAGGTCAGCGCCAGCTTTGATGCGAATGGCGCGACGGAAGGCAGCGGCTCGTATACGACGCAGACCATGCGCTCGGCCACGCGCCTGGGCCTGTCCGTGCGCGAGACGCCGCAAGCCGTCAGCGTGGTCACGCGCCGGCAGATGGATGACCAGAACCTGCAAACGGTGGAAGAGGTGCTGCAAAACGCGGCCGGCGTGGCCATCAACCGCTACGACAGCGACCGTACCTCGTTCTTCGCGCGCGGCTTTTCCATCGCTAGCTATCAGTACGACGGCATTCCCACCACGGTCGACAATGCGTTCAGCGTGGGCGACAGCACCCTGGACATGACGGCCTATGACCGGGTCGAAATCGTGCGCGGCGCCACGGGCCTGCTCACTGGCGCGGGCGAACCGTCGGCCACCATCAACCTGGTGCGCAAGCGCGCGTCATCGAAGCAGATGGCCGGGAATGCCGCCCTGAGCCTGGGTTCCTGGCGCAATGCGCGCGCCAGCGCCGACCTCTCCACGCCCTTGAGCAGCGATGGCAAGGTGCGTGGCCGTGTCGTCGCCAGCTATCAGGACAGCGAATCGTATGTGCACCTGTATCACGGCAAGAAAGCCATGGCCTATGCCACCGTGGAAGCGGACCTGGCGCCCGGCAGCGTGCTGATCGCCGGCTATGAATACCAGGACAACCGCCCGCGCGGCGGCATGTATGGCGGCTTGCCGCTGTGGTATGCGGATGGCGAACGGGCCACCTTGCCCCGTTCCGCCACCACGGCGACCACCTGGAGCCGCTGGTTCAGCACCAGCCAGACGGCGTTCTTGCGCCTGGAGCAGGACTTGGGCAAGGGCTGGAACCTGACGGCCATGCTGAATCATGGCTGGGGCAATTATTCGGCGGCCGAGCTTTTCGCCAATACCTGGCCGGACAAGGCCACGGGCCAGGGCGTGACGGGCTACACCGGGTTTTACTCGGGCACGCGGCGCCAGGATAGCGTCGACGCCTATGTGCAGGGGCCGGTGCAGCTGCTGGGGCGCACGCACGACCTGGCGTTTGGCGTCTCGGGCAGCAACCAGTTCTCCAGCAACCCGGGCATCTCGGGTGGCAGCGTCGATTACGGCAATTTCCATCAATGGCAGGGCGTGACGCCGGAGCCGGACTGGAACGACCCGAATTTCTCGCGCTGGCAGCTGCTCGACACGGTGCAGCAGCGCGGCATCTATGGCACGGCGCGCTTTTCGCTGGCCGATCCCTTGAAACTGATCGTCGGTGCGCGCTACAGCCGCTACAAGGCGGACCACGTCGATGACTGGGGCGGCAGCTACGCCTATGCCAAGCATGCCGTCACGCCCTACGCGGGCCTGGTGTGGGATATCGACGCGCAGCATGCGCTGTACACCAGCTACAGCAAGATCTTCAAGCCGCAGGGCTACCAGGACCGGTTCGGCCGCTACCTCGATCCCGTACAGGGAAAGAATCTGGAAGCGGGCGTGAAGGGCGAGTATTTCGGCGGCCGATTGAACGCGGCGCTGGCCGTGTTCCGCATCGCGCAAGATGGCCTGGCGCAGGAAGATACGGGCCATTTTGTCGGCAATTCGCTGACGCAGGCGTATTTCGCGGCATCGGGCACCACCAGCAAGGGCGTGGAGCTGGATGTGTCGGGCGAGCTGGCGCAGGGCTGGAACGTCTCGGCCAGCGTGTCGCATGCGGCGGCCGAGGACAATACCGGCGCGCGCCTGAACAGCTATGTGCCGCAGACCCTGGCGCGCGTGTTTTCCACGTATCAGCTGCATGGTGGCTGGCGCGCATTGTCCGTGGGCGGTGGCGTGAACTGGCAGAGCGGCGCCTACCGCGACGCCACCGGACCGAAGGGCACAGAGCGCGTGGAGCAGGGCGGCTATGCCGTGGCCAGCCTGATGGCGAAGTACGCGCTGTCGCGCCAGTTGTCGCTGCAGGCGAACGTCAACAACCTGTTCGACAAGCGTTACTACAGCCAGCTTGGCATGTATAACCAGGCTTACTGGGGCGCGCCGCGCAACGCCAGCGTCACCCTGCGCTACATCTTCTGATGCATCAGAGCGGCCAGGCCTGCTTGGTGACGGCCACCGCGACGATGTAGGCGAATACCAGCACGGCGAGCGCGAAGGCGGCGCCGCGCACGGCCGGCGTCTTGCCGCGTTTCAGCGCGATGGTGCCCAGCACGATGTAAGCCACAAGCGCGCACAGCTTGGCGGCCAGCCACGGCTGGCTGCCCGGCGACTGGCCGCTCCACACGGCCAGCGTGACGGCACTGGCCAGCAAGGCCGTGTCGACCAGGTGCGGCAGGATTTTTACCCAGCGCTGCTGCAAGGCGGGCGAGGCGCGCAGCATCCAGGCACCGCGCAAGAGGAAAAGAAAGCCGCTGGCGGCGGCGCATCCCATGTGGAAATGCTTGAGGCTCAGATAATCCATGCGTGATGTGGTGGGCGTTGATTGATGGTGGCGCCAGCATAGCCGCCTTTGGCGCGCCGCGCCATACGCCGTCGGGATGAGGCGCGATCAGCGGCACCATTTCACGTACACCAGCTCCGGGTCTCCCTCGTCGAGATGGTCGATCTGGCCGCTGCGCACGAAGCCCGCGCTGGCGAACAGCCGTTGCGCGTCCAGGTTGGACTGGTTCGTCGAGGTGAACAGCTTGGCTGTCTGGCACGCGGCTTCGGCGGCGGCCAGCAGGCGCAAGCCCACGCCGCGCCGCTGCTGTCCGGGAGCGACCATCACCAGCGAGACGAAGCCGTAGCCGAAGAAGTCGTCGTGCGTGAGGACATAGCCGGCAACCTGGCCAGCCCGGATGGCCACCTGGCAGTGCCCCTTGCCGACGGCGGCGCGCACGGCATCGCCCCGGCTGGCGTGCACCTGCGCATACGCGTCGCAGGCCAGCATGGCTGCCACATCGTCAGCCTGGGCCACGCGGGTGATGACCGGATCTGTTTCGTGCATGTCGTGTTTGTTCTGCATGCCGCTCCTTTTTCTCCAGGCGCCGAGTGTGCCAAAAATACCTGCGTTTGTAAAACACCCGCCATCCAGGCTAGGTCCATGCTCCGCCATCTAGTCACTTTTGCCGATACGGCTATCCAGATTGCCTTTCCAGAATCACCCTGTGGCCGATAGTGCCTTTCCCCTCTGCCACGTAAGCTGGTCGGGACGGCTGGCCAGACGGCCAGTGCATTCATGGAGAAACATCGTGGCTACCCTAGATGGCACTAAGAACAACAGTAATAACAAGGCAGTCGAACCTGGCATGCGGCGCAAGCAGGCGTCCGTGCTGATCAGCAGCACCTTCGCGTTTACCATCTGCTTTGCAGTCTGGATGATGTTTGCCGTACTGGGCATCCCCATCAAGACCAGCCTGGGCTTGACTGAAACACAATTCGGCCTGCTGGCCGCCATGCCCGTGCTGACGGGCTCCCTCGTGCGCGTGCCGCTGGGCATCTGGACGGACAAATACGGCGGACGCCGCGTCTTCTTCTGGCTGATGCTGGCCAGCGTGGTGCCGATCTACCTGATTTCCTACGCCACCGCCTACTGGCATTTCCTCGTGCTGGGCATGTTCGTCGGCCTGGCGGGCGGTTCGTTTTCCGTCGGCACGCCCTACGTGGCGCGCTGGTATGAAAAGGAGCGCCGCGGCCTGGCGATGGGCATCTTCGGCGCCGGCAACTCCGGTTCCGCGCTGACCAAGTTCGTCGCGCCCGGCATCGTCGCCGCCTTCGGCTGGCAAATGCTGCCCAAGGTGTATGCGGTGGCCATGCTGGCTACGGCCATCATCTTCTGGCTGTTTTCGTACACGGACAAATCGCATCTGGCGCCATCGGGCGAGAGCTTTTCGGCGCAGATGAAGGTGCTGAAGGATCCCCGCGTGTGGCGCTACTGCCAGTACTACTCGGTGGTGTTTGGCGGCTATGTGGCGCTGGCGCTGTGGATGACGAAGTACTACGTGGCCGAATACGGCTTCGACCTGAAACACGCGGCGCTGCTGGCCGCGTGCTTCTCGCTGCCGGGCGGCGTGCTGCGCGCCGTGGGCGGCTGGATCTCCGACAAATACGGTGCGGCGAAAGTCACCTGGGCCGTGATGTGGGTGTGCTGGGTGTGCTTCTTCCTGCTGTCGTATCCGCAAACGCAGATGGTCGTGGAAACCGTCACGGGTCCGCTGGCTTTCCATATCGGCCTGTCGCCGCTGTGGTTCACCGTGCTGCTGTTCATCGTCGGCATCGCCATGGCCGTGGGCAAGGCGTCCGTCTTCAAGTTCATCGGCGATGATTTTTCCGACAATATCGGCGCCGTCTCGGGCGTGGTCGGCCTGGCCGGCGGCCTCGGTGGCTTCATCCTGCCCGTGATGTTCGGCGCCCTGGTGGACTTCACCGGCGTGCGTTCGAGCTCCTTCATGCTCCTGTACGGCACCGTCTGCGTTTCCCTCGTCTGGATGCATTTCTCATTCAAGCCGCTGCGCGCGGCGACTATCAATCAACCTGCAGGAGCTAAAGCATGAGCCGCTACATGATCAATACGTGGGAGCCGGAAACCCCGAGCTTCTGGCAAAACACGGGCAAGGCCACGGCCGCGCGCAATCTGTGGATCTCGATTCCCGCGCTGCTGCTGGCATTCGCCGTGTGGATGGTGTGGAGCGTGGTGGTGGTCAACCTGCCCAACATCGGCTTCACCTACAGTAACAACCAGCTGTTCTGGCTGACGGCCTTGCCGGGCCTGTCCGGCGCCACCTTGCGCATCTTTTATTCGTTCATGGTGCCGATCTTCGGCGGCCGCCGCTGGACGGCCATTTCCACTGGCTCGCTCCTGATTCCCGCCATCGGTATCGGCCTGGCCGTGCAGGATGTGAACACGGGCTATCCGACCATGCTGATCCTGGCGCTGCTGTGCGGCTTCGGCGGCGGCAATTTCGCCTCGTCGATGGCCAATATCAGCTTTTTCTACCCGAAGGCGAGCAAGGGCTTCGCGCTGGGCATGAATGCGGGCCTGGGCAACCTGGGTGTGTCGGTGGTGCAGTTCGTCGTGCCGCTGGTGATCACCTTTGCCGTCTTCGGCGCCTGGGGCGGCGATTCGCTCACCTGGGTGAAAAATGGCGTGAGCAAGGACATGTGGCTGCAAAACGCGGGCTTCATCTGGGTGCCGTTCATCGCCTTGAGCACCTTGCTGGCCTGGTTCGGCATGAATGACCTGGCGTCGGCGAAGGCTTCGTTTTCCGAGCAGGCCGTGATCTTCAAGCGCAAGCACAACTGGCTCATGTGCTGGCTGTACACGGGCACCTTCGGCTCCTTCATCGGTTATTCGGCCGCCTTTCCGCTGCTGATCAAGATCCAGTTCCCCGACGTGAATCCGCTCGATTATGCCTTCCTCGGCCCCCTGGTCGGTGCGCTGGCGCGCGTGGCCGGCGGCGTGATTTCCGATAAATTGGGCGGCGCCCGCGTCACCCTGTGGTCGTTCCTGCTGATGATCGGCGCCGTGCTGGGCGTGCTGTACTTCATGCCGCAAGCGGGCGTGGGTGGCAGCTTCAATGGTTTCTTCTGGATGTTCATGCTGCTGTTCGCCGGCACGGGCGTTGGCAATGCGTCGACCTTCCGCATGATCCCCGTGATCTTTTTGACGGAGCACCAGCGCGCGGCCGCCGGCAAGGGCAAGGCGGAGCAGGAGCAAGCCATCGTCGACGCCAACAAGGAAGGCGCGGCCGTCCTGGGCTTTACGTCGGCCGTGGCCGCGTATGGCGCCTTCTTCATCCCGAAAAGCTATGGCACCTCGATTGCGCTGACGGGCAGCCCCGACGCGGCCTTGTGGTGCTTCATCGGCTTTTATGTGAGCTGCATCGCCATCACCTGGTGGTGCTATGCGCGCAAGAATGCGCCGATGCCTTGCTAGTTGGCGTCAGAACGCCTGGCAAGTCCTGCTTGCCGGGCGCTGTATAAAGTATTCGAGGTAGTCATGGAAGAACTGGAAAAATTTGTCAACGGCTTCAGCCTGTTTCAGCAGCAGTATTTCAGCGAGCCGCAAACCTTGTACGACAGCCTGCGCGACGGGCAGCGGCCTTCGACCTTGCTGATCGGCTGCTGCGATTCGCGCGTCGATCCCATGCTGCTGACGGGCAGCGACCCGGGCGACATGTTCGTCGTGCGTAATATCGCCAACCTGGTGCCACCGTGCACGCCCGACGCGCCGCCCGGCGTCAGCTCGGCCATCGAGTTCGCCGTCTGCAAGCTGGAAGTGGCCAGGGTCATCGTGCTCGGACATGCGCGCTGCGGCGGCATCCGCGCGCTGCTGGAACCGCAGCCGCGAGCGGAAGGCCAGGAAACGGACTTTGTGGGACAGTGGATGCGCATCGCCGAACCGGTGGCGCAAAGGGTGCGGCGCGAGCTGGCGCACCGCTCGTCGGCGGAACAGCACCACGCGTGCGAGCTGGCCAGCATCCTGCAGTCGCTGGACAACCTGCTCACCTACCCGTGGCTGAAGCGGCGAGTGGAGCAGGGGGTGTTGAAGCTGCATGGATGGTATTTCGACATCGGCAGCGGGGCCCTGATGGCATATTCGGCGCGCCAGCAGCAGTTTTTGCCCCTGGTCTGCCCGATCGAACGGGCGCGTCATCTGCACGAGCGCCCTTGGCCGGATTCAGCTAAAACGTAACAAATCCCCGCTGCGGTCAAACGCCAGCAGGCTGTCGATGCGGCCTTGCTCGATGGCCGTCACCATGGCGCGCAGGGGCGCCTCGCATTCCTGCGCCGCGGGCGGCTGGCCGTCCTGGCCCGCCAGTCCCGCCACGAAGACCACGTCCCAGTGCGTCTGCATCTGTTTCGACTCCTCTTTCAATGTCTCGAAGCTGTCCAGTTCCTCGGGCAGCTTGTCGGCGCACATCACGGGCGTGAGGGACTTGCCCTGGCCGCCAGGCTGGGCCTGCGCCTGGGTAAAGGTGAACAGCAGGCGTTGCGGCTGCTCCTGGTTGCGGGCGCTGCGCAGCAGGCTGGCGTAATCGGTAATCGGCATGGTGCTCTTTCTCTGGGTTGAACGATGACGACAGGTATACCGCAGCGCCGCCTTGCCGCCCATAGGCAATAGTGACTATCCGGGTGACTACGCGCCTATGCATTCCTGGTGCCGGAAACCGACTTCTTGCCAATACCGCCGGGCACGGCACATCGATAGACTGTTTGTATCGACGCTTGAGCCATCCTGCTTGCAGCGTTTTTTAAGACCTGGCGCCGCTGTCCGCGGCGCAATGTGGAGGTAGCATGAGTCACTTTCTGGACCGCCTGAAATTTTTTAGCAAGCCCGCCGAGCCGTTTTCAAACGGCCATGGCACCGTGGTCGATGAAGACCGTACCTGGGAAAACGCCTACCGCCAGCGCTGGCAGCACGACAAGATCGTGCGCTCCACGCATGGCGTGAACTGCACCGGTTCATGCAGCTGGAAGGTATACGTCAAGAATGGCCTGATCACCTGGGAAACCCAGCAAACCGATTATCCGCGCACGCGGCCCGACCTGCCGAACCACGAACCGCGCGGCTGCCCGCGCGGCGCCAGCTATTCCTGGTACGTGTATTCGGCGCAGCGCGTGAAATACCCGATGGTGCGCGGCCGTCTGATGGAAATGTGGCGCGAAGCGCGCAAGACCATGGACCCCGTCACGGCCTGGGACTGGATCAGCCAGGACCCCGTGCGCTCGCAGCAGTACAAGTCCATCCGCGGCCTGGGCGGCTTCGTGCGCGCCACCTGGGACGAATCGAATGAAATCATCGCCGCCGCGAATGCGCTGACGATCAAGAAATACGGCCCGGACCGCGTTGTCGGCTTTTCGCCGATTCCCGCCATGTCCATGGTCAGCTATGCTTCCGGCACGCGCTACCTGTCGCTGATCGGCGGCGTGGCCCTGAGCTTCTATGACTGGTACTGCGACTTGCCGCCAGCCAGCCCGCAAGTGTGGGGCGAACAGACGGACGTGCCGGAATCGGCCGACTGGTACAACTCGACCTATCTGATGGTGTGGGGCTCGAACGTGCCGATGACGCGCACGCCCGACGCCCACTTCTACACGGAAGTGCGCTACAAGGGCACGAAAACCGTGGCCATCTCGCCCGACTACGGCGAAATGGTGAAGTTCGGCGACATCTGGCTGGCGCCGAAGCAGGGCACGGATGCCGCGCTGGCACTGGCCATGGGCCACGTCATCCTCAAGGAATTCCACTCGGAAGGGCAGAGCGCCTACTTCCGCGACTATGCGCGCCAGTACACGGACTTCCCCATGCTGGTGCTGCTCAAGGAGCATAACGGCACCCTGGTGCCCGACTACTTCCTGCGCGCTTCGCACCTGGACAACAACCTCGACGAAACCAACAATCCGGAATGGAAAACCCTCGTCATCGATGAAACCACGGGCGCCATCACGGCACCGGCAGGCTCCATCGGCTTCCGCTGGGGCGAATCGGGCAAGTGGAACCTGGAGCAAAAAGCGGGCGGCAGCGGCGAGCCTATCGTGCCGATGCTCTCCATGATCAACGACAGCGACGCCGTCACGGAAGTGGGTTTCGCCTACTTCGGCGGCAAGGATGCGTCGGACATGTTGCTGCGCAAGGTGCCGGTGAAAACCATCCGCCTGGCCGACGGCACCACGGGCCTCGTCACCACCGTGTTCGACCTGACGCTGGCCAACTACGGCATCGACCGTGGCCTCGGCGGCGAAAACGTGGCGGAAAGCTATGACGACGACGTGCCGTACACCCCCGCATGGCAGGAGAAGCACACGGGCGTGAAGCGCGCCGACGTCATCACCGTGGCGCGCCAGTTCGCGGAAAACGCGGACCAGACGCGCGGCAAGAGCATGGTCATCGTGGGCGCCGGCCTGAATCACTGGTACCACATGGACATGACGTACCGCGGCATCATCAACATGCTGATGATGTGCGGCTGTATCGGCCAGTCGGGCGGCGGCTGGGCCCATTACGTGGGCCAGGAAAAACTGCGTCCGCAAACGGGCTGGACGCCTTTGGCCTTCGCCCAGGACTGGGTGCGTCCGATGCGCCAGATGAACGGCACCTCGTTCTTCTATGCCCACACGAGCCAGTGGCGCCATGAAAAGCTGGAAACGGGCGACATCGCCTCGCCATCGGCGGCCGGCGGCACGGGCGACCTGACCCTGCTCGACTACAACGCCAAGGCGGAACGCATGGGCTGGCTGCCATCGGCGCCGCAGCTGCAGACCAATCCGCTGGAAGTGGCCAAGGCCGCCAAGGCGGCAGGGCAGGCGCCGGCCGCATATGCGCTCGACCAGATCAAGGCGGGCCAGCTGCAGTTCTCGTGCGACGACCCGGACAACCCGGCCAACTTCCCGCGCAATATGTTCGTCTGGCGCTCGAATATCCTGGGCAGCTCCGGCAAGGGCCACGAGTACTTCCTGAAATACCTGCTCGGCACGCAGAACGGCTTGCTCAGCGACGAAGACGACTGCATCACGCCGAAGCAGGTGAAAGTGCGCCCGGCCGCCGAAGGCAAGCTCGATCTGCTGGTGGTGCTGGACTTCCGCATGTCGACCACCTGCCTGTATGGCGACGTGGTGCTGCCGACGGCCACCTGGTACGAAAAGGATGATCTGAATACGTCGGACATGCATCCGTTCATCCACCCGCTGTCGGAAGCCGTGCAGCCCTTGTGGCAATCGAAGTCGGACTGGGAAATCTACAAGGGCATCGCCGAGAAATTCTCGGAAATCGGCGGCGAGCTGCTGGGCACCCAGCAAGACATCATCCTCACGCCGCTGATGCACGACACCCCGGGCGAACTGGGCCAGCCTTTCGATCCCAAGGATTGGCGCGCCGGCGAATGCGATGCCATTCCCGGCAAGACCATGCCGAACATGACGGTGGTCGAGCGCAATTACCGCGACGTGTACAAGAAGTTCACCTCGATCGGCCCGCTGCTGGAAACCATCGGTAACGGCGGCAAGGGCATTTCCTGGAAAACGGGGCATGAAGTCGAGGTACTGCGCGGCGTCAACCGCACGGTGCTCGAAGAAGGCGTCTCCAAGGGCCAGCCGCGCCTCGATACGGCCATCGACGCGGCCGAGATGATTTTGTCGCTGGCGCCGGAAACGAATGGCCACGTGGCCGTCAAGGCCTGGGCTGCGCTGTCCGCCATCACGGGACGCGAGCATACGCACCTGGCGCTGCCGCGCGAGCATGACAGCATCCGCTTCCGCGACGTGCAGGCGCAGCCGCGCAAGATCATTTCCTCGCCCACCTGGTCGGGCCTGGAAAGCGAGGAAGTCAGCTACACGGCCGGCTATACCAACGTGCATGAACTGATCCCCTGGCGCACCCTGACGGGCCGCCAGCAGTTCTACCAGGATCACCTGTGGATGCGCGATTTCGGCGAAGGGCTGTGCGTGTACAAGCCGGCCATCAACACGAAGACGACGGAAGCGCTGCTGGGCACCAAGCCGAACGGCAACAAGGAACTGGCGCTGAACTTTTTGACGCCGCACCAGAAGTGGGGCATCCACTCCACGTATTCGGACAACCTGCGCATGCTGACCCTGTCGCGCGGCGGACCGCACGTGTGGCTGTCGGAGACCGACGCGAAGACGGCCGGCATCGTCGACAACGACTGGATCGAAGTGTTCAACGTGAACGGCAGCCTGACGGCGCGCGCCATCGTCAGCCAGCGCATCCCGGCCGGCATGACGATGATGTACCACGCCCAGGAAAAGATCATCAACGTGCCTGGCGCGGAGATGACGGGCAAGCGGGGCGGCATCCATAACTCGGTGACGCGGGCCGTGCCCAAGCCGACGCACATGATCGGCGGCTACGCCCAGCTGGCGTACGGCTTCAATTACTACGGCACGGTGGGCTCCAACCGCGATGAATTCGTATTGGTGCGCAAGATGAACAAGGTCGACTGGCTCGAAGGCCCGTTGCAGGAAGAAGGAGCATAGTATGAAAATCAGAGCGCAAATCGGCATGGTGCTGAACCTGGACAAGTGCATCGGCTGCCACACCTGTTCCGTCACCTGCAAGAACGTATGGACCAGCCGCGACGGCGTCGAGTACGCATGGTTCAACAACGTGGAAACCAAGCCGGGCATCGGCTATCCGAAGCAGTGGGAAAACCAGGACAAGTGGAATGGCGGCTGGCGCCGCACGGACGCGGGCAAGATCGAGCCGCGCCAGGGCAGCCGTCTGAAAATCCTGGCCAACATCTTCGCCAACCCGAACCTGCCGGCCATCGACGAGTATTACGAGCCGTTCACCTACGACTACGAGCACCTGCAAAGCGCGCCGCTGTCGCAGACGCCGCCGACGGCCCGTCCGATCTCCGTGCTGACGGGGAAAAAGATGGAAAAAATAGAGTGGGGTCCGAATTGGGAAGATGACCTGGGCGGCGAATTCGCCCAGCGCAGCAAAGATAAACTGTTCGACAACATGCAGAAGGAGATGTACGGCACGTTCGAAAACACCTTCATGATGTACTTGCCGCGCCTGTGCGAGCATTGCCTGAACCCGACGTGCGTGGCGTCTTGCCCCTCCGGCTCCGTGTACAAGCGCGAAGACGACGGCATCGTGCTGATCGACCAGGACAAGTGCCGCGGCTGGCGCATGTGCATCTCCGGTTGCCCGTACAAGAAGATTTACTACAATTGGTCGTCCGGCAAGGCGGAGAAGTGCACCTTCTGCTTCCCGCGCATCGAAGCGGGCCAGCCGACCGTGTGCTCGGAAACGTGCGTGGGCCGCATCCGCTACCTGGGCGTGCTGCTGTACGACGCCGACAAGATCGAAGCTGCCGCCTCCGTGCCGCAAGAGCAGGACCTGTACCAGGCGCAGCTCGACCTGTTCCTCGACCCGCACGACCCGGCCATCATCGCCGAGGCGCGCCGCCAGGGCATCCCGGACCTTTGGCTGGAAGCGGCCGTCAAGTCGCCCGTCTACAAGATGGCCGTCGAGTGGAAAGTGGCGTTCCCGCTGCATCCCGAGTACCGCACCTTGCCGATGGTGTGGTACGTGCCGCCCCTGTCGCCGATCCAGGCGGCCGTCGAATCGGGCAAGCTGGGCGTGAACGGCATGCTGCCGGATACGCAAAGCCTGCGCATACCCGTGCAGTACCTGGCCAATCTGCTGACGGCCGGCGACCAGCCGCCCATCGTCACGGCACTGGACCGCATGCTGGCCATGCGTGCCTACATGCGCAGCAAGACCGTCGAGAAGGTGGAGAACCTCACGGTTCTGAAACAGGTGGGCTTGACCAAGGCGCAGGTGGAGGACATGTACCACATCATGGCCATCGCCAATTACGAAGACCGCTTCGTCATCCCCAGCAGCCACAAGGAAATGGCCGAGGACAGTTTCAACGAGAAGGGTTCGTGCGGCTTCAGCTTCGGCAATGGCTGCTCGGACGGCACCAGCGAGCCGACCTTGTTCGGCAAGAAAAAGCACGGTTCGGCCATCTTCATGCAGATGCCGAAGTCGCGCAAAACGGCGCCAGGCGCTTAAGGAGCTCATATGGAACACGCTATGCATCACTACCAAGTCCTTTCTCGCCTGCTGCTGTATCCCGAGCCAGAGCTGATCGCGCACCTGCCGCAGCTCGGCGCCGCGCTGGCGGCCGTGCCGGAGCAGCACGCGCTGCTGCGGCCCTTGCTGGCGCACCTGGAAAGCAGCAGCCTGATCGACCTGCAGCAGCAGTACGTGGCCACCTTCGACCGCAATCCGTCGCACTCGCTGCACCTGTTCGAGCATATCCACGGCGAATCGCGCGACCGGGGCCAGGCCATGGTCGACCTGATGGAGGAATACAAGCGCCACGGCCTGCAAATGGTGGGCGACGACTTGCCCGACTTCGTGCCCCTGTTCCTGGAGTTTCTGGCACAGCTCGACGAGGAAGTCTCGGCACCGCTGCTGGGCGACGCCGTCCACGTGCTGGCGCACATCGGCCGCAAGCTGACGGCCAACGGCAGCCCGTACGCGCCCGTCTTCACGCTGCTCGAACGCCTGAGCCCCGTGGCGGCAGAAATGCTGGCCGAACCGCCGGTGCGCGACATGGACGAAGCGCTGGAAACCTTCGGTCCCGGTGCGGACGGCGTCGAGCCGTTGCTGCGCCAAGCGCCGGGCGGCGTCCATCCCGTGCATTTTCACCCGCAGCCGCGGAGCGCCGCTTGAATCGCGTCCGCATGAGGAGAGTACATCATGAGTAATTACTTGCATCAATTTGTGTATGGCATTTATCCATACATCGCGCTGGCCATCTTTTTCCTGGGTAGCCTGATCCGTTTCGACCGCGAGCAATATACGTGGAAGTCCGATTCCAGCCAGCTGCTGCACCGCGGCAGCCTGCGCCTGGGCAATATCCTGTTCCACATCGGCATCATCGGCCTGCTGTTCGGCCATGCGGCCGGCTTGCTGACCCCTGTCTGGGTATGGGATACCCTGGGCGTGTCGCATAGCCTGAAGCAGGGCGTGGCCATGGCGGCCGGCGGCGTGATGGGCGGCCTGTGCCTGGTCGGCATCCTGATCCTGCTGGCGCGCCGCTTCGGCAATGAACGGCTGCGCGCCGTCACCACGGCCGGCGACAAGCTGGTGATGGTGTGGATCTTGCTGACCTTGCTGCTGGGCCTGTCGTCGATCTTCGTCTCGGCTTCGCACATGGATGGCCACATGATGGTCTTGCTGATGAACTGGGCGCAGCACATCGTGACCTTCCGCGGCGACGCGGCCAGCTTCATCGTCGATGCGCCGCTGGTGTTCAAGCTGCACCTGTTCATGGGCATGTCGCTGTTCGTCATCTTCCCGTTCACCCGCCTGGTGCACGTGTGGAGCGGCTTTGGCGCCATTGGATATCTGGGTCGCGCCTATCAACTGGTGCGCCGCCGCTAAGAAAGGAGCTACATCATGGGAATCTCCGTTAATGGCATCGATATCGACGATGCCGACATCGCGCAGGAATTGCCGCATCACGACGGCGCCGGCAATCCGCTGAAACAGGCCGTGCATGAACTGGTGCTGCGCCGGCTCCTGCTCGACGAGGCCGAACGCCTGGGCGTGCAGGGTGGCAGTACTGACGACCGCATCGAAGCGCTGTTTGCGCAGGAAGTGCGCGTGCCGCCCGCCGACGATGCGGCTTGCCGCACCTTTTATGCGCAGCGCCCGCAGCTGTTCAGTAGCGGGGCGCTGGTCGAGGCGCGCCACATCCTGTTCCAGGTGACGCCCGAGGCGCCGCTGGAGCTGCTGCGCACGACGGCGCAAGCCGTGCTCGATGCCTTGAAACTGGCGCCCGAGCGCTTCGGCGAACTGGCGGCGCAGTATTCGAACTGCCCGTCCGGCGCCCTGGGGGGCAACCTGGGCCAGCTGTCGCCGGGCCAGAGCGTGCCGGAATTCGACGCGCTGCTGTTCCGTCTGGAAGAGGGCGCGCTGGCCGGCCATTTGCTGGAAACGCGCTTCGGCTACCACATCGTGCAAGTACTGCGCCGGGTCGAAGGCCAGGCCATCGCCTACGAGGCGGTGCAGGCGCAGATCGCCGACCGCCTGTCGCGCGCCGCGTGGCAGCGCGCCGTGCACCAGTACCTGCACTTGCTGGTGGGGCGCGCCGAGATCGCCGGTGTCGAACTGGAAGGCACAGCCAGTCCGCTGGTTCAGTAGGCTGAAAGGCGTAGTCCGAAAGGCGTAGGCCGCTAGGCCTTCTGGGGCACAGCCAGATCGTGCCCCAGCCTTTACAATCAAGAAAGAAACAGGAGTAGCGTCATGGGTAGCGTCAAGTTGCAGGACCGTTTTGGCCGTTCGATCGATTATGTGCGGCTGTCCGTTACCGACCGTTGCGATTTGCGCTGCAGTTACTGCATGCCCAAGGGCTTTCGCGGCTTCGAGGAACCGAAGGACTGGCTGACGTTCGACGAGATCGAGCGCCTGCTGGGCATCTTCGTTCGCCTCGGCACGCGCCGCGTGCGCCTGACGGGCGGCGAGCCCCTGTTGCGGCGCAACCTGCCGGAACTGGCGCAGCGGCTGACGGCGCTGCCTGGCCTGCAGGACCTGTCGCTGTCGACGAATGCCACCCAATTGGGCAAGCATGCCGTGGCCTTGCGCGCGGCGGGCGTGGACCGCATCAACGTCAGCCTGGATTCGCTGGACCGCGCCTGCATGCAGCAGATCACGGGGCGCGACAGCCTGCAACCGATTCTGGATGGCCTGATGGCGGGCAAGGCGGCCGGTTTCGACCCGATCAAGATCAATATGGTGGCCATGCGCGGCATCAATGACGGCCAGATCGAGGCCATGGCGGCGTTCTGCATCGAGCAGCAGTTCATCCTGCGCCTGATCGAAGCCATGCCCATGGGCAGCACGGGCCGCAATGCCTGCTACATGCCGCTGGGCCCCGTGCGCGAGCGCCTGGCGGCCCGCTTTGGCCTGGTGCCGCAGGCGATGGAGCTCGGTGGCGGGCCGGCGCGCTACCTGGCGACAGCCGACGGGCGCTCGAGCATCGGCTTCATCACGCCCATGTCGCAGCATTTTTGCGCCACCTGCAACCGCGTGCGCCTGTCCGTCGATGGTACCCTGTACCTGTGCCTGGGCCAGGAAGAGAAATTCGCCTTCGGCCCCATGCTGCGCGGCGGGGCCACGGATGCGGAGATCGAAGCGGCGATCCGCGCCGCCATCGAACTCAAGCCGCAGCAGCATGATTTTAATACGCAGCCCGATAAAATCATCCGGTTCATGGCACAGACGGGCGGCTGAGGCAGTTTGCATTTACATTCAAGGGCGGTATGAAATTCAAGGCGATGTTTTCCTCCTGGCAGAAGCTGTCGACCAAGATCGTCGGCGCGCTGCTGCTCATGCTGGTGCTGGCCTTGAGCGCCATCGGTTGCACCCTGTTCCTGTCGTGGCAGCTGGAAGGCAGTTCGGCCGCCATCAACGAGACGGGCCGGCTGCGCATGCAGACCTACCGCCTGACTCTGCTGCTTGCCAGCGACGCCCGCGAACAGGCGCGCCAGCAGGCGATGCTGATCGACGAGACCCTGGCCAAGATCGGCCACGGCGACCCGCAGCGCCCCTTGTTCCTGCCTCCCAGCACGGCCATCAAGTCGGAATTCGAGCGCATCGGCGTTGCCTGGCGCGGCGCCCTGCGTCCGTCCGCGCTGGCCGCCGATTCCACCGCGCGCGCGCGCCAGTTCGAGCATGACGCCGATACCTTCGTGGGGCAGGTCGATCAATTGGTGCGCCTGATCGAGCACGATAGCGAACAGCGCACCTTCTGGCTGCGCGCCTCGCAGCTGATCCTCGTCGGCATGGCCGTCATCGGTACGGTCAGCATGATCTACCTGATGTTCATGCTGATCATCGAACCGGTGACGCGGCTGCGCCTTGGCATGCAGCGCATGAAGGAGCGCGATTTCAGCGTGCGCCTGGCAGTGGAAAGCAATGACGAATTCGGCCAGCTGGCCAGTGGCTTCAACCAGATGGCCGACCGCCTGCAGGCGCTGTACGGCAACCTGGAAGAGGGCGTGCGCAGCAAGACGGCCACCCTCGAATACCGCAACCGCGAACTGGCGCTGCTGTACGAAAGCGCCGCCTTTTTGCAGCGCCCGCAGCCCCTGGAAGACATTTGCGGCGGCTTCATGCAGCGCATCGTCGACTATTTCGAAGCCGATGGCTCCACCGTGCGCGTGCTCGACGCCGAGCGGGGCAACCTGCACATGGTGGTGCACACGGGCCTGTCCGAGGAACTGGTGGCGTCCGAGCATTGCCTGAAGGTGGGCGACTGCCTATGCGGCACGGCCGTCGAGATGAAGGTGGCGAAGGTGCACGACATGCGCCGCATCGACAAGGCGCACGAGCTGCGCTGCCACCGCGAAGGCTTTGCCACCGTCTCCGTCTTCCATATCCACGCGCATGAACAGCACCTGGGCTTTTTCAACCTGCATTTCCGCCATGCGCGCGTGTTTTCCGCGCGCGAGCTGGCCTTGCTGGAAACCCTGGGCCAGCTGCTGGGCATCGCGCTGGAAAACCTGCGCCTGGCCGCGCGCGAGCGCGAAATGGCCATTTCCGAAGAGCGCAACCTGGTGGCGCAAGGCCTGCACGACAGCATCGCGCAAAGCCTCAATTTCCTCAACCTGCAAGTGCAGATGCTTGACGACTCCGTGCGCAACGCCCGTTTCGACGAGGTGGCGGGCATCGTGCCGGCCCTGCATGCGGGCGTGAAGGAAAGCTACGAGGATGTGCGCGAGCTGCTGGCGAACTTCCGCAGCCGCCTGATGGAGGATGACCTGATCGGCTCCCTGCGCGCGGCGGTGGACAAATTCCGCCGCCAGACGGGCATCGAGGCCGATCTGCTGGCCGACGTCGACGGCGCGCCATTCCCCCGCGAGCAGCAATTGCAGTTATTATTCATCGTGCAGGAAGCGCTGTCGAACATCCGCAAGCACGCCCAGGCCAGCCACGTCGAGGTGCGCCTCGCCGATCACCAGGACTTTACCTTGACGATCAGCGATAATGGCGTCGGCTTCGATGCTGCCGCCGTGCTGGAAAAGGGCGACAGCCATGTCGGCATCCATATCATGCGCGAGCGCGCACAGCGCATCGACGCCACGTTCGACGTGCATGCCTGTCCCGGCGGCGGCACGACCGTCGAACTGCACCTGTCGCGCGAACAGCGCCGCGCCGCCTAAGCCACTATCTGAAAGTACAAAAAAATGGAGACTCCCGATAAACCGATCACCGTCATGCTGGTGGACGACCACGCGCTGTTCCGCAGCGGCATACGCTCGCTGCTGCAGCGGCATACGGATTTTTCCGTCGTGGGCGAGGCTGCCGATGGCGTGGAAGGCATCAAGCGCGCCATCCAGCTGCAGCCCGACGTGGTGCTGCTGGACCTGAACATGGCCGGCATGTCCGGCGTGGAAGCGCTGCAACTGATGCAGCACGACTGCCCCGACACGGCCATCGTCATGCTGACCGTGTCGGAAGACGCGGAAGACCTGGCGACGGCCCTGCGCGCGGGCGCCTGCGGTTACCTGATCAAGAATATCGATGCAGACTACCTGGTGCGCGCCATCCGCCGCGCGGCCGCCGGCGAAGTCGTCATCGCCGAAGCCATGACGGGCAAGCTGGTGGCGCAGCTGCAGGCGGGTACGCGGCGCGAGGAACCCGTGTCGGAACTCGACAAGCTCACGCCGCGCGAAAAGGAAATCATCGATTGCCTGTCGCGCGGCGAGAGCAACAAGGGCATCGCCCGCACCCTCGACCTGGCCGAAAGCACGGTCAAGATCCACGTGCAGAACGTGCTGAAAAAACTCAACCTCACCAGCCGCGTGCAGGCGGCCGTGTATGCGGTCGAGCACCGCCAGGGCAAGTAGCCCGGTAGAAGGGTCTGGCCCGCCGGGCCGGACCCAGGCCCACTGCCATCTATTTCGCTAGTTCTTTTTGCCGATAGCCGTCCTTGTGCTTTTAAAGTAGTATATTGAATATATCTTTAAAAGCGAGCCCATCATGGCCATCACCCCGATCAGCGAACCATCTCCTTCTGCCGCCGCCCCCGGCGCGGCGCCCTGGCATGCCGGCCACGCCGTCTGGCAACTGGGTTTCCGCCCGTTCTACCTGCTGGCGGCCGTGTTTGCGGCCATCAGCATTCCCCTGTGGCTGGCCAGCTATTTCGGTGTGCTTGCGGGCGGCCTGCACGTGGGGCTGGGCTGGCATATGCATGAAATGGTGTTCGGCTTCGCGCTGGCCGTCGTCGTGGGATTTTTGTACACGGCGGGGCGCAACTGGACGGGCTTGCCCACGCCGCATGGCGCGCCGCTGATGGCGCTGGCGGCGTTGTGGCTGGCGGGGCGCGTGGCCATGCTGTGCGGCGCCGGCCTGCTGCCAGCGCTGGTCGACTGGCTGTTCCTGCCGCTGGCCGCCTGGCCCCTGTATCGGGTGCTGCGCCGCTCGGGCAATACGCGCAACCTGTTCCTCGTCGGCTTGCTGGCCTTGCTGGCGCTGGCCAATGGCCTGTTCCACGCGTCCGTGCTGGGTTGGCTGCCGCTGTCGCTGTTTGTGCCCGTGCAGGCGGCCATCTTCATTATCGTGCTGATCGAATCGGTGATCGGCGCGCGCGTCATTCCCATGTTCACCCGCAATGGCGCGCCAGGCAGTACGCCCGTGGCCAGTCCGCAGCGGGCCTTGATCGCCGTGGCCTGCATGGCGGCGGCTGCGATCGCGTGGCTGGCTGGTGCACCGGCCTGGCTGACGGCGCCGCTGGCCCTCTGTGCTGCCGGCGTGTCGCTGGCCAATCTGCTGGCATGGCAGCCACAGCGCACCTTGCGCGTGCCGCTGCTGTGGATCCTGCACCTGTCATATGCGTGGATAGGCATCGGCTTCGCGCTGCTGGCGCTGGCCAGCCTGCACCTGCTGCCGGCCAGCGCCGCGTTTCACGCGCTGACGGTAGGGTCGATGGCGGGCCTGATCATCGGCATGATGACGCGCACCACCCTGGGCCACACGGGCCGCCCGTTGAAAGGCGGCAGGGCGGAAGCGGCGATGTACTGGCTGATCCAGCTGGGCGCGCTGGCGCGCCTGCTGGCCGCCGTCGGCCCCGTTTCGCTCTCCATGCCGCTGCTGCTGGCGGCCGGCGCGTGCTGGTCGCTGGCCTTTGGCCTGTATGCGTGCGTGTATGCGCCGTACCTGTGGCGCGCCAGGGTGGATGGCCGCGAAGGCTAGGCTGGTATCAGGAAGGGCGCCAGGCCAGCAGTTTCCTGATTTCCGGCGTCCAGTAGGACAGCGATTCGCCCACGACGAATAGCAGCAGGCCCAGCATCAAGGCTTTCAGCAGTAAATCCCTGCACCAGATCATGGCGTCTCCCAAATTTTCATATTGGCAAGTTTATCATTGGCATGCCCGGCCATGTTGCGTTTCTGGCACTGCCGCCTGGCCGGACGGCGGCATCCGTGCCGTAAAGGCGGCGACGGCCTCGATGGCCTGCGCCAGCGCCTGTTCCAGTGCATCGAGGGCGGCGGCCGCATTGTCGCCGGCGTGCAGCAGCTGTTCCGCATGCCGGGCCGCATGCAGGGTGGCAGGCAGGGCCAGGCTGCCCGCCTCGCCGGCCAGCTTGTGCGCCAGCGCGGCCGCATCGCCGCGCGCATTGTCCGCCAGCAGCGCCCGCATGGCGCCAACCGTGTCGCCGTAGGTGTTGCCAAAACGCAACAGATGCTGGCGGTAGGGCGCTGCATCGGGCCACTGCGCCATCCCCTGCGCCAGGTCGATCGCGGGCGCCGCGCCGTTTGGCGGCACGGGCATCGCCATTTCCGCCAGGGCCGGCGGCAGGGACGGCAGCCCTTGCGCATGGCGCCGGTGCACGCGCGCGATCAGGGCTATGGTCTGCGGCACGTCGAACGGTTTGCTGATGAAATGGTTCACGCCCGCTTCCAGCGCCGCCGCGCGCTGTGTCTGGAACGCCCCAGCCGTCAGTGCTACTACGGGCAGGTCCTGGAATTGCGGCAGCTGGCGCAGCGCGCGCGTCGCCTGCAAGCCATCCATGACGGGCATCTGCACATCCATCAGCACGATGTCGACGTCGGCGGGGTGCGCCAGCAGCCAGTCCAGCGCCTGCCGGCCATCGCAGGCAAACGATGGCACGGCCCCCTGGTCGCACAGGATATGCTTGACCACGTCGCGGTTGATCTCGCTGTCGTCGACCACCAGCACGCGCACGCCGGCCAGCTGGCGCTCTTCCAGCGGAACGAGACTGGCGTCCAGGCCGGCGGCCCTGGCGCGCTGCTGGCGCGCCTCCATCGTCGCGTTGTACAGGCTGGAAGCGGTCACCGGTTCGTTGAGGATGGCATCGGCGGCATTCGCCGGGTCGGTGCACCGTCGCGCGGGTGCTGTCGCCGGCGCGCCGCTGGCTGCCAGGATGACGACGGGACAGTCCTGCGGCGGCAAGTATTCGCGCAGCGCGCGCGCCGTGGCTTCGCCATCGAGCCCCTGCATGCGCGCGGCCAGCAGCACCACGCCGGGCCGCGCATCCCCGGCGCAGGCCAGCGCATAGTCGAGTGCCGCCTGGCCGCCGGACACGGCATGCACGTGCCAGCCCAGGCCGCGCGCCACGGCGCCCACCGCTTCGCGCGTGCCGGCGTTGCCATCGGCCAGCAAGACGCGCAGGTCCTGCATGCCCTGCATGTCGGGCGCTGACAGGGCGCCGGCGGGCAGCAGTTGCAGCGGCACCGTGAAACTGAATGCGCTGCCCTGGCCCAATGCGCTTTTCAGGTGCAGGGCGCCGCCCATCAGGCGCACCAGCTGGCGGCAGATGGTCAGGCCCAGGCCCGTGCCGCCGAAGCGGCGCGTGGTGGACGTGTCGGCCTGGGCGAACGCGGAAAAGATCGCTTCCTGCACTTCGGGGGCGATGCCGATGCCCGTGTCGCGCACGCAAAAGCGCAGCACGGCGGCGTCGCCGTCACGGCTCTCCAGCGCACTCGTCAGCTCGACCGTGCCTTGCGCGGTGAACTTGATGGCATTGCTGGTCAGGTTGACCAGCACCTGTTCCAGCCGCAGCGCGTCGCCCAGCACGTGGTCGATGCCATCGGGCAGCGCCCCGATCCGCACCTCAACCGGTTTGTCATGCGCGGCCACGCCCATGCTGGCGGCAATCTTCTCGATCACTTCGGCCAGGCGGAACGGCGCCTGCTCGATGGTCATGTGGCCCGCCTCGATTTTCGAGACGTCCAGCACGTCGTTGATGATGCCCAGCAGCGACTGGCCGGCGGCGCGGATCTTGCGCGTCATCAGCAGTCCTTCCTCATCCTGGCTGCCCCTTTCCAGCAGCCATGCCATGCCGAGGATGGCGTTGAGCGGCGAGCGGATTTCATGGCTCATGTTGGCGAGGAATTCCGCCTTGCTGCGGTTGGCCGCCTCGGCGCCATCGCGCGCCAGCAGCATGGCCGCCTCGGCCTGCTTTTGCGCGGAAATATCCTGGGCAAAGATCAGCGTGGCCGGCCCATCCTTGAGCATCACGCGCGTGCTGGTCTTGAGGATGGGCACGGGCCGGCCCTGCTTGTCCACGCCGACGGCTTCAAACATCTGTTCGCTGGCCGAATCGGCCTCGATCAGCGCCTCGTTGCTTGCCAGCGCCACTTGCGAGGCGGGCGTGAGCATGGCGCGCCAGGGCAGGCCGCTCAGGTCATCCTCGAGCGCGTAGCCGTGCAGGTGGCGGTAGCGGGGATTGGAATACACGAAGCGCCCATGGCGCAGGATGGCGATCGCCACGGGCGCATCTTCGATCAAGGTGCGAAAGCGCGTTTCGCTGTCGGACACGGCTTGCATGGCCTGGCGCTCCCTTTCCTGCTCCACCTGCCAGGCGGCTTGCTGCCGCCGCCGCCGCTGGCTCCAGAACAGCAGGCTGGCCGCGGCCAGGGCCAGCATGGCAAAGCAGAGGGTGTAGCCCAGCGCCTGCCGCCGCAGCGGGGCGGCGATGGCCGCTTCTTCGCGGCTCAGGCCGATGATCAGGGCGCGGTCCATGTGCAGCTCAGGCGGGGCGATGGTCGCCATGGCCATGACGCGGGGGGCGGCGGAGGCACCGGCCCCGGCAATCTCGACGCCGCTCAGCACGCCCGCCTGGTAGCCGCTGTCGCGGAAGCGCCGCAGGAAGCTGCCGGGCAGGTCCACATTGCCGCCATTGGCGCTTTTGGCCGGATAGTTCAGGAATTGCCGGCCGTCGCCATGCACCACCACGGCCCAGACATCGGCCGCATACATGGCGGTGCGGAACTTGGCCGTGAAGTATTCGCGGTCGAAGGTGGCCACCACGACGCCGGCAAAGCGGCCTTGCCGGTCCTGCACCATGCGCGACGCCGTGATGACCAGGTCCCGCCTGAAGGACAGGAAAGGGGCCGAGATGTACAGCATGCGCGCATCGGGCGCGTCGCGCGCCGTCTGGAAGTAGCCGCGGCGCGAAAAATCCTGGCCGGCCAGCTCCGGGATGTTGGTGGCGACCGGCTTGCCGCCGGCATCGATGACCAGCATGGTGCGCACGCCCGGCATGGCGTCGACCAGCGCGGCCAGGCGCCGTGGCAGGGCTTGTCCGGCGTCGGGTGCGGCGCCGGCGGCAAGATAATCACGGATCACGCCGTCGAGCACCTGATTCGTCGCCGCCAGGTCGACTTCGATATTTTTTGCCAGCAGCGCTGTCAGCACGCTCAGCCGTTCACGCTCGGCCGCATCGTGCCGCGCCGCCTCGGCCAGGTGCGCGTAGGCGAGGGCGGCAGCGACGATCAGCAGCCCGAGGAGCAAGAACAGCCATTCGATCAGTCGCCTGCGCAACGCCGCCGCATCTGTGTGATAGCTCATGTGGCGATGCTATACCTGATATGCACGGAGAACAACTTTTACGCATGACTACGCAGGTGATAGTGTGGCCAATTTGCCGCCAGGCGGCAGCCGCCGGCTAGCGCGCCAGCCAGCGCTCGACCATTGCGCGCAGCTGGGCGGCCGTGAAGGGCTTGGCCAGATAATCGTCCATGCCGGCCGCCACGCAGCGCTGCCGGTCGTCTGCGGTGACGCCGGCCGTGAGGGCGATGACGGGCAGGCGTGGCGCGCCGCTGGCCGCTTCGCGGGCGCGCAAGGCCCGGCACGCCTGGTAGCCGTCCATGACGGGCATCATGCCATCCATCAGGACCAGGTCGTACTGCTGTTCGGCCAGTGCCTGCAGGCCCAGCGCGCCGTTCTCCGCCGTGTCGATGCTGTAGCCGCAGGTGCCCAGCTGCAGGCATACCAGCTGGCGGTTCAGCGCCGTATCCTCGACCAGCAGGATGCGCGCGCCCGGCGCCGGCGCCGTTGCAGATTCGGATGCGGATGGCTGCACTGTCTCGGGCGCCGGCGGCTTGGCGGCATTCGCCGCTTCCGCGTCCGCCTGCGGCGCCAGCGCCATGGCCGCGTCGCGCTCCTGGCGTCGCAGCAGGGACATGATCAGGGCGATGGCCGCGGCCAGCACGAGCAGGCTGACCACGGCCGCGCCGCCCATGGTGCGCAGCATGCGCCGCCAGCCCGCCAGGTAGACCTCGTCCGTCACCGTCACGTTGATGGCCAGCGGATAGTCGCGTACCAGCCGTATGCCGGCCAGGCGGTTGACCGCGCGTCCCTGGTCGGCCGCGCGCGGCGAGTCCACTTGCAGCACGCCATCGGTCTTGCCCTGTTCCAGCAGGCGGTAGGTGCTGCCCGTCAGGTTGCGCTTGCCCATCATGGCGGGCACGGCCGGCCAGCGGGCCAGCAGCGTGTAGTCGCTGCGGTACAGGGAAAAGGCCGTGTGTTCGCCGATGCTGGTGCTGTGGAAGAATTTGCTGAAGAAGTCGCACGACAGGCCGACCAGCACCACGCCCAGGAAGCGGCCGTCCGGCCCGCTGATGCGCCGGCTGATATAGAAGGTCCAGGCGCCATTGCCCTTGTTTTGCACGGGCGCGCTGACATGCATGCCGCCGTCCGGATGGCGCCGGTGATACTCGAAGTAGTCGCGCTCGTCGAGGCGGATGGGGGGCGCGGGAAAGGCGCGGCTGAAGGCCAGCACGCTGGCATCGCTGCCGACGATGGACACCACGTCCACTTGCGGCACGCCGCCGATCTTGTGCAACAGCATCTGGTGCATGGCCGGCGTGCCGGCGGCTGCGGCCAGCGCTTGCGCATCCACGGGGGCGGCGGCTTCGATTTCGTTGCTGACGCTGTCGAGCACCAGGCTGGCCGCCGTCATGCTCTGCGCCGTGTTTTCCGCCAGCAGCAGCGACAGCTTGGACAGGTCCTGTTTCCAGTCATCGACGGCTTCGTGGTGCAGCAGCACGCCGGAGACGACGATGCTCAGCGCCAGCAGGCCCACCAGCACCAGGCCCGCGACGGCCGCCGTGGTGCGTGGCCGGTAGCGGTGCGCCAGACGCAGAAGGGCCTGGCGCGCATTCATGCCTGCGCGCCCGTGTATTCAAGCATGCTGCGGCGTACCTCCTGCTCCACTGCGCCGACCAGCGCTGCCGTTTCAGCGAGCCAGCCCGGCGCCGCCACGCCCCGGTGGCGCACCAGGTGCTCCAGTTCCGCCAGCCGCGCCACCAGGGTACTGGCGCCCAGCAGGACCACGGTGCCGCGCAAGGTATGGCAGCTATGCACGATGGCTTGCGCTACGCCGCCGCGCACGGCCTGCTCCACGCGCGCAAACATGGCTGGCGACGTATCGAGGTAGGTCTGCGACAGGGCGCGGAACATCTCCAGGTCGCGGCCGGTGGCCTGGAACAGCACGGCAGGATCGATGTGGCGATAGGCTGGCATGGCGGCTCCGGGACGAGAGTGGAAGCGGTCGCGGGCTAGGCGGCCAGGCTGTTGCGCCGCGCATGGCCGGCGCAGCAGGCGCGCAGATAGCCGCGCAGTTCGTCGTAATTGACGGGCTTGGCAAAGAACACCACGCCGGGCGGTACGCCGCCCCGTTCTTCCAGTT
This sequence comes from Janthinobacterium sp. SUN128, assembly GCF_030587275.1. NCBI lineage: Bacteria > Pseudomonadati > Pseudomonadota > Betaproteobacteria > Burkholderiales > Oxalobacteraceae > Janthinobacterium > Janthinobacterium sp. SUN128. Next base: position 1,298,360 of record NZ_JAPWHY010000001.1, read on the forward strand.
CCTCCGGCGTCAGGCTCGACAGCATGGCGATGTGCATGTCCGCCAGCAGCGGGTCGGCCAGGATGGTGCGGATCACCTCGTATCCGTCGATGCCTTCCATGATGATGTCGGCCAGCAGGATATCGGGCTGGTCGCGGGCGATTTCCATCAGCGCCTGGTAGCCGTTCTCGCAAAAGCGCAAGCTTGCCTGCAAGCCCCATGCGCCGATCTGCTTTTCATACAGCGCGCGTTCGATGGGATTGTCTTCGATCACCAAAATCGAGGGCGGGCGGCCCGATGGGGTGGGGCGGCTGGCCCGCGCCGCGCGCTGGTCCTGGCCCGGCTGGCCGGGATTGCCCTTGTAAGCCTCGACAGCCGCGAGGGGAATGCGGCGGTGGCCACCCTTGGTCTTCCAGGCTTCGATAACGCCGGCCTCGACCAGTTGCTGCACCGATGTGACCGAGATGCCGAGGATTTCGGCGGCCTTTTGGGTAGTGCAAACGTCTGCAGTGTGCATGATGGGTTCTATGGTCGCGGATGAAGTTAAAAGGAATGATACGCAATCGCGCTGAAGAAATCAATTTTAACGAATTAGATGAATTCACTAAAAACCTTGCATGTCGCGCACCGGGTCCTGATGCACGCTCATGGCCGGCTTGCTACGCCGCTGCAGTCATCGGCCCGCGCCACGTCCGCCGTTTGCAGGGCCGTGACGGCTTGCGACAGCGCATCGAGCGCCACCAGCAGTTCCGCGTGCAGGCGGCGCAGCGCGCCGATATCGTTGGAAAAGCCCGCATGCACGGCCTGGCGCGCCAGCGCCTGCAATGGGAGCAAGCCCATGGCGTGGCTGCCGTCGAGAATTTCCTGCGCCAGCACTCTTGCCGGGGCCGTCCGCTCGCAGCGCAGTGCATGGGCGATGCCGGCCAGGCGGTCGCGCGACTCGGCCACGAACAGTGCCAGAATCTCGCCCTGCAGGCGCCGGTCGTGGCCGAACATGGCGTCCAGGCGGGCTGCCTCGAATGGCGGCGTATCCGGCGCCTTGGGTGCTTGCGGCGGCGGTGCGCTGTCAGCCACTTTGGCCGGCGCCGCCGCCTTGCGCGTTTGCAGCAGCGCATGCAGATCGGCCGGCGTGCCGCCAGCGCCCGGCGCGCGGCCAGCCTGGCGCCAGCGGGTGCGGCGCCAGAGCAGGGCGGCCAGCAGCAACAGCAGGCCTGCCAGCGCCAGCGCCGGACGCATCAGCGACAGGTCTTCGCAGCGAAGGAAGGGGTGAATGGCAAGGAATGCGTTCATGGCAGTGCTCCAGTGCGGTCTATGCAAGTGATCCTGCGTGATGACTGACCTGAAATGCTTGGCTTGGATGTTTTCATTTTACGATAAAAAATCGTTTTATTCGAGAAATTTGTTGTTTATTTAGTTTATTCATTTTTTTCGTCAAAAATCATATGGTTGTGGCGGGCTGTACGCTCAGCTCGTGTATAAAAAGCCACACGGCATGCATCGGACGCTGTGGCGTGTGGCACGCTTTGCCAATTAGTGAAAAAATGCAATTTCCTTGATCGCCATCAAATACGGTGCGCAGGCGCGTGCCGCCGACTGACTCTTGTAAAGGAGCATCATGACTGCCTCTGCCCGGCCTGGACCCTTGCTTATCATCACCGCAGTCATCTTCATCGTGCTGGGCCTGGCGCTTGCCGGCGGCGGCGCCTGGCTCGTCAGCCTTGGCGGTTCCTGGTATTACGTCGTGGCGGGTATCGGCATGATAGTTGCCGGTGCGCTCGTGTGGAAAAGGCGCCGCAGCGCCCAGCTGTTTCTCGCGCTGCTGCTGTTTGCCACCCTGATCTGGTCCGTCATCGAAGTGAAATTCGATTGGTGGCAATTGCTGCCGCGCCTCGATATCTGGTTTGCCGCCGCCGTCTGGCTGCTGCTGCCGTTCATCGACCGCCGCCTCGATCCGCCGTTGACGGCCGGGGCGAAACCGCGCGACGCGGGCAAGAGCGCCCTGGCTGCCGCCGTGGTGCTGACGGCCGCCGTGGGCGTGTTCTCGCTGTTCCAGGATTACTACACCTTGCACGGCGAAGTGCCGGCCGAGAACATGGCCGCCACGCCGCAAGGCGATTTCGCGCCCGGCGTGGCGGCCAACGACTGGGCCGCGTATGGCCGCTCCGGCTATGGCGACCGCTATGCGCCGGCCGCGCAGATCACGCCGGCCAACGCGGCGCAGCTGAAACAGGCGTGGGTGTACAACACGGGCGACTTCAAGGGGCCGAACGATCCGGGCGAGATCGCCAACGAAGTCACGCCCCTGAAAGTGAACGGCATGCTGTACCTGTGCACGCCGCATAACATCGTCATCGCGCTGGACCCGGACACGGGCAAGGAGATCTGGCGCCACGATCCGAAGATCAACCGCGACGCATCCAGCTACCAGCACATGATCTGCCGCGGCGTGGCCTATTGGGACGTCAACGCGGGCCGCGCCAAGGGCGACCCGGCACCCGAAGCTGCCACCATGGAATGCCCGCGCCGCATCCTGGCGCCCACCATGGATGCGACCCTGATCGCCGTGAATGCCGATACGGGCGAAGCGTGCAAAAGCTTCGGCGAAAATGGCGTGATCGGCCTGTACCACGGCATGGGCATGAAGAAACGGGGCTTTTTGATGCCCACGTCGCCGCCGGCCGTGGCGCAAAACGTGGTGGTGATGGCCGCCAGCGTCACCGATAACTTTTCCACGGAAGAGCCGTCGGGCGTGATCCGTGGCTACGATCCCGTCACCGGCAAGCTGATGTGGAACTGGGATGCCTCGAACCCGGACGACACGGCGCCGATTGCCGATGGCAAGACATACACGAACAACTCGCCCAATTCCTGGGGCGTGTCCAGCGTCGATGAAAAGCTGGGCATGGTCTATATTCCGATGGGCAATGAAACGCCCGATACGTGGGGCGGCAACCGCAACCCCCATGGCGAGAAATACAATAGCGCCATCGTCGCGCTGGACCTGGCGACGGGCAAGGTACGCTGGGTCTACCAGACCGTGCACCACGATATCTGGGACATGGACATCGGCGGCCAGCCCACCCTGGTCGACATCGACACGCCGAAAGGCAAGGTGCCGTCCGTGGTGGCCACAACCAAGCGGGGTGACATCTATGTGATCGACCGCCGCGATGGCAGCCTGGTCGTGCCGGCGCCGGAAAAACCCGTGCCGACCGCCAACGCCGCCCCCGGCGACCGCTTGTCGCCCACGCAGCCATTCTCGGCCCTCACTTTCTTGCCCGAGAAAAACATCAGCGAAACGGATATGTGGGGCACGACGCCGTTCGACCAGCTGGCTTGCCGCATCATCTTCCGCCAGCACCGCTACGAAGGCCCGTTCACGCCGCAGACGGTGGCCGAAGGCAAGATCAAGGGCGCCATCATCTCGCCGGGCCCGCTGGGCATCTTCGAGTGGGGCGGGGCTGCCGTCGATCCCGTGCGTCAATTGCTGCTGGTGAACCCCGACTACATGGGCTTCCTGGAACGCCTGGTGCCGCGCGCGCAAGCCAATGCGAAGGGCGGCACGGGTTCGGAAATGGGCTTGCAGCCGCAGACGGGCGTGCCATTCGCCGTGGAAATCAAGCCCTTTTTGTCGCCGCTGGGCTTCCCGTGCCAGGCGCCGCCGTGGGGCTATATCGCCGCCGTTGACTTGCGCACCATGAAAAAAGTGTGGATGCACAAGAACGGCACCACGCGCGACAGCGCCCCAGTCCCCATCGCCTTGCCGCTGGGCGTGCCCAGCCTGGGCGGCATCAGCACCACGGGCGGCGGCGTGGCTTTCCTCAGCAGCACGCTCGACTACTACATCCGTGGCTACGACGTGCGCAACGGCAAGACCGTGTGGAAAGCCCGCCTGCCGGCCGGCGGCCAGGCCACGCCGATGAGCTATGTGTCAGACAAGACGGGCAAGCAATATGTCGTGGTGATGGCCGGCGGCCACGGTTCGCTCGGCACGAAGATGGGCGATAGCCTGGTGGCGTTTGCCTTGCCGGACGAAGCGGTGAAGGAGGCGGGGAAAACGAAATAATTACGCTCGCTTCGGCGCCGCCAGTGCTGGCGGCGCCGCAGCGTCATTCATTGTCGGGCTGGCGAGTTTTCAAATTTGCATGTTGCTTGTGGGAATGCCGTTTGTTAGACTCAGGAGCGGACCCATATCGCATATCTGTGACTGACTTAATGAAAACGACGACCCTCTCAGTAATAACTGCCGCATTACTTTCCCTTGGTGCTTGTTCTCCTAAAACACCCAATGCCGAACTGGATGCGGCGAATAAAAAGATCGCCGCGCTGGAAGCCGAGCTGGCGCTTGAAAAGGCGAAAAACGCTCCAGTTCCCGTAGCCGGTGCCGCAGCCTCTGCGCCAGTGGCAAGCGCCGCTGCCGTGGCCGAAACAGTTGTGACGGGAAAACAGTGGAATTATGATGTGAGTGAAGACAAGATGGATGGCGGCACGACCTATTTCGCTAACGTGTATAGCACCAATAGCGTTAATTTTGACTTCCCCTACAGCGGATTACAAAACGCCAAATTGACTTTGCGGGCAGGATACCGTCAAGGTAAAGATGTGATTTTTTCCATTAGCAAGGGGCAGATATTGTGCCCCTCCTATCAAGATTGCACGGTGCTGGTGAGATTTGATGACGAAAAGCCCGTGAATTATTCCGCAGTGGCTCCTGCGGACAATAGTTCAGATACGATTTTCTTGCGCAATTATGAGAAATTCCTGGGAAAACTGCAAAAAGCGAAAAGAGTGCGGATTGCCGTGGATATTTTTCAGGAAGGCGCACCCGTATTTGAATTTGATGTCAGCGGATTTGACCGCCAACAATATCAGCCCAAGAAATAAATTCGCTTCCTGATAAAAGGGCGTTGTCCGCAAGCTTATTGCAGACAACGCCCTTTTTTATTTCGCTGCCAAACCCAGCTTCAAGCCCACCAGCTTGCCCGGCGCGGCCTCCGTTTTTTCCGGCGCGCCCGCGCTGACCCTGGCCGCCGGCGTGCCGTCCTGCTGCAGGGCAGCCAAGATGGCCGCGCTGCGCTGGGTGCCCAGCTTGCTCAAGGCGTCGGCAGGCAGGGGCTGCTTGGCTTCCAGCTGCTCGCGCAAGCCGTTGTAGAAAGCGCCCGTGTCCGCCACTTGCGGCTCTCCTTCGATCAGCTTGCCCAGGCGTTGCAAGACGGGGATCTTGGCCGCCGCCGGGGCGGAGGCGCTGGCGGATGCCGCCGCTGCGGCCACTGTGGCTGGTACGGCCGATTCCGCCGCCTTTTTCTGCTTGTCCAGCTCGGCCTTGCCGAAGCGTTCGCCGTACAGGTCGCGCAGGGCGCCCCGTATCTTGCGTTCGCCCAGGTTCAACGGTCCCGGCTCCTCGCCCGCTTCCAGCTTGATGCCGGCCTTGGCGGCGACGGCGCGGCGCACGGCCTGGGCGCGCAGGGCGGCCGCGTCCGTGTCGCTGTACTGACCGGGTACGGCCAGCTTCAGCTGTTCGCGCTTGGCCAGGATTTGCGCCACCTGCTTGAGTTTTTCCCGTTCCGGCGGCAGCAGCACGGCGCTGCCCGCATCGAAGTCGATGGATTCGAGCTTGTCGGCGCTGATGCCCAGCAAATTGCCCAGCGCGCGGAACGGCGCCGTGACGATTTTCGTCAGCACATTGCCCACGGCTTTCCAGATCAGGGCGCCATAGCTGAATTGCGGGTCGTTCATGTCGCCCGACACGGGCAAACCGAGGTCGATGCGTCCGTCCGAATCCTTGAGGATGGCCAGCGCCAGTTCCAACGGCAGTTTCAAGGCGTCCGGACTGTCGATGCGCTCGCCCAGGGTCAGCTTGTCGAGCACGATCTGGTTGGTGCCATCGAGCTGGCGGTTGCGCACCTTGTATTGCAAGTCCAGCGAAATCTTGCCTTCAGCCACCTTGTAGCCGGCGAATTTCATCGTGTACGGCGAGGCGGACACCATATCGACATTCTTGAAGACCACGTTCAAGTCCGTATTGTCGGTGGGCGCAAACGGATTGAGTTGGCCACGCACGCGGGCCAGGCCGAATTCGTCGATGCGGCCGTCGAGTTCAATCTGGCTGCGCGCATCGCGCTTCGTCGACAGGCCCGTGACGACGCCATTGAGTTCATAGATCTTCGCGGCGAACTGGGGCCGCAAGCTGAGGTCGGCAAAGTCCAGCTTAGCGTTTTGCAGGCGCACGCGGCGCACGCGCACGGGGAAGGCGGCGTCCGCTGCCGGCGTGGTGGTGGCCGACGGCGCGGGCGCTGGCGCGGCCGGTTCCGGCGCTTTCACCAGCAAGCGCTGCGCGTTCAGGCTGCGGTCGTTTTCGATGATCAGCTGGGCGTTCGGTTCCACCACGCGCAGTTCCGGGATATCGACAAAATCGGGCCCCACGCTGGCCGTCAGCTTGTCGGCGCGCACGCTCTTCCACGAGGCGAAGCGCTTGCCATCCGTTTCATTGAGCACGAGGCCGGCGATATCCACGCCGCCCACATAGCGTACTTTCGGCGCTTTCGGCGCGCCGCCGCCCGTCGTCAGGCGGCCGCTGCCGGAGAGCGACCCGCCCGCCAGCTTCAGTTTCACATGCTGCGCCAGCAAGGGTTGCACAGGGGCCAGGGTCAGCTGTTTCAAATTCAATTGCGCATCGACGGCGCCCGTGCCCGGCACGAACTTGCCGTTGGCCGTGAGCACGCCGCCTTCGCGCAGGCCCACGCCCAGCTCGAACGGCAGCGCCTGCTTCATATCGTTGCTGACGTTCTGCAGGGACAATCTGGCATCCTGCAGGTTGCTCTTGATGCCAGTGCCCGCATCGTCGAAACGGGCGCCGAACTTGCTCAGTTCTACCTTGTCCACCTTGGTGGACCAGGGCGCGGACGGGGTTTCCTTGTCTGCATCGGCTTTGCCGGAGGCAAACACGGGCAGCTTTTGCGCAATCGCAAATTCGCCTTGGCGGTTGCGCGCCAGGTCGATCTGCGCGCCGCTGGCCGTCACGGCGCCCAGGTGCACGGTATGTGCCGCCAGGTCGATCTTGCCCTCTGTAAAGCCCAATTGGGTCAGCTTGAACGGTGTTTGCGCGCCCCGCTGCATGGCGAGGTCGGCCAGGCTGAAGCTCGCGCCGTCGATCACGGTGGCCATGCCCGCTGGACCTTGTTGCAAGCCCAGTTGCAGCTGCAGTTGCAATTGTTTCGCGCTCAGCTGCAAGGCTGGCGAGACGGTTTCATCGATGGCGGACACGTCCACATTGGCCAGCGCCAGCTGTTTTAAATCCACCTTCCATTTGCCAGGCTTGGCTGGTGCGGCTGGTGCGGTGGCGGCGGGCGCGGGATTGCCCGGCAGCATCAGGTTCGCCACGTCGATCTCGCCCTTGCTGTCGCGCCGCACGGCCACCTTGCCGTCGTACAAATTGATTTTATCCACGGTCACGCTCTGGCGCGCCAGGTCCACGTTCACGCCGGCGATGCCCAGGGTATCCAGCGATGTGAATGGCGCGCCCTTGCCATCTTGCACCAGCGCCAGGTCGCGCAAGGCCAGGCCCGCGCCTTTGACGGTGGCTTCCAGCTTGCCGTCCGCATAGGAAAAGGCGTAGGGCAGGCGCGCCGACAATTGGCCGCTCGTGACTGTGGCGCGCGTATAGGCTTTCAGATACGCGGCCAGGCCGGGCAGGGAAGCGTCGTTCAGTATCAGCTCGCCTTCGCCACGGATGGGGCTCAGCGACGCCGTGCCGCGCCAGTGCAGCTTGCCGCCGCGCGCCGCATCGGCGCTGAGGCTGTAGCTGCCGTTGGCGTCGGGCAGGGTCGAGATATTATCGAGCGTAAAGTTGATCGGCGTGAAGTTGTCCGCATACCCCGCCTTCTGGTCTTGCCAATCCACTTTGCCTTGTTCCAGCGCAAAGTGGGCGATGACGAGGCGCGGCATGCCGCCGTCGCTCTTTTCCGGATGGTTGCGTTGCCAGGTGGCCAGCACTTCGGCCAGGTTGAACTTGCCGTCCGGCGTGATCGTCAGCTGCGCTTGCGGCGCCGTGATGCGGATTTCCGCCAGGCTCCAGGCGCGGCGCACGATGGATTTCCATTCCAGCTGCACGGCCAGGGCACCGATGGACAGCAGCGGCGCGCCGCTCTTGCCATCCGCGCCGGGCGCTTCCTTGAAAGCGATCTGGTCCGCTTCCAGGCGCAAGGTAAACGGATTGAAGCGCACGTCAGCGATGCTGGCCTGGCGCGCGAGTTCTTTCTCGGCAAATTTGGGTAACTGGTTTTTGATGACGTAGGGCACCAGCCAGAAGCCGGCCGCGCTGTAGGCGGCCAGGGCGCAGCCTGTGCCGACGGCCCAGCGCTGCCAGCGTTTCCAGCGAAATGTTTTCGTCTGCACGCTTTTGTTGTCGATTGTGTTCACGAACTTACCTTTAATATTCTTGTTAGGCGGCGCAATCTGCGCGCCGTGACTGTCAGTATGCCTCTTTGCGGCCTCGTCTGCAAAATCCAAACGTGTTCAAGTGATAACAGGTGCCCCGGCGATCTTGTTTCTTCTGTAAAACTCACACAAACTCACCTTTTATTGATAATGATTCCCATTACCGGTATCATGGCCACTAACCGTAAGTTTCCATTTGTACATATTTTCTCATTGAAAGCCCGATGTCATGCCTGTCGCTTTTCCCCGCACCCGTTTACTTCCAGTCGCCGCAGCCCTGTCGCTGGCCTTCGCTTCCCACGCCGTGTTGGCGGCCAATGGGGCCAGCGGCCAGGACGACCTGACGGCTGGCGATGAGAAAGTCATGCAAGCGGTGCAGGTGACGGGCGCCCGCGCGCAGGGCCTGGTGCCGCTCACCACGGAGGCGGGCAGCTTTCGTGGCGCCAGCATCATGGACGTGCCGTCGACCGTCAACGTGATCACGCGCGAATTGCTGGAGCAGCAAGCCGTGTCCGGCCTGTACGACGCCGTGCGCAATACGGCGGGCGTGACGCGCCAGCAAAATGGCGGCGAGACCTGGGATCAATTGGTGATACGCGGCATCGCCGTGGAAAACCGCACGAATTACCGCCTGAACGGTTCCATGCCCATCATGAACTTTTCGCAAGTGCCCATGGAGAACAAGGAGCGGGTGGAAGTGCTGAAGGGCGCCTCGGCCCTGTATTACGGGTTTACCTCGCCAGCCGGCGTCGTCAACTTCGTCACCAAGCGGGCCGGCAGCCAGCCCGTCACGAGCATGGGCCTGAGTCTCGACGACCGCGGCAGTGCCGTGGCGCATGTCGACGTGGGCCGCCGCTTCGGCGCGCAGCAGGAATTCGGCGTGCGCATCAACGCGGCCGGCGGCACCCTGGGTTCCTGGCTGGACCATGTCGGCAACGGCAACCGCCGTTTCCTTTCCACGGCGCTCGACTGGAGAGTAACGAACAAACTGCTGCTGAAGGCGGATCTGGAATACGAGCGCCGCAGGGTGACGGAGCAGGCGGGCGTGGCCTTGCCCACGGCCGTGAAAGGCGTGATCAGCTTGCCGCGCGCCGTCGATCCGCGCCAGCTGATCGGCCCCGACTGGTCGAATTTCGAGGCGCAGACGAAAAACGCGCAATTGCGCGCCGACTATGCCATCACGGATGGCTGGGCCTTGACGGTGGAAGCGGGCCACTCGGAAACGGCGCGCGACCGCCGCCTGGCCATCTTCCGCCTGAACAACGCGGCCGCGCTGGCCACGGGCGCGGGCCGCATCACGGGCAATATCCAGCACAGCGTGACGGCGTCGGACCTGCTGCGCGCGGAACTGGCTGGCAATTTCAATACGGGTTTTATCGCCCATGAACTGACCCTGGGCGCCTCGCGCACTGACAAGTCGCAAGATCCTATCTACCAGAGCAACTATACGATTGCCTCGCAAAACCTGTACAACCCCGTGCCCGTGACGAATGTCGTATTCGGTCCCAAGCCGACGGCGCCCACGACGGCCGCGCTCGACACGCGCGACACGGGCTTGTACGCGCTTGACCGCATGGTCTTCAGCCCGCAATGGCAAAGCGTCATCGGCGTGCGCCGCAGCAGCTATCAAAGCGACCAGGGCGCCAGCCACTACGACGTCAGCAAGACGACGCCGATGGCGTCATTGATCTACAAGGCCACGCCCGAGCTGTCGTTTTACGTGTCCACGGCGCGCGGGCTGGAGGAGGGGGAGACGGGGCCGACGGGCACCGCCAACCAGGGCGTCAAGATGGCGCCCGGAGTCAGCAAACAGAAAGAGCTGGGCGCGCGCTGGCTGACCCCAAGCGGCACCTTGCTTTCCGCCGCGTTGTTCGACATCACGCGCCCCGGCTACTACACCAACGCCAGCAATGTGTTCACGTCCGATGGCGAACAGCGCTACCGTGGCCTGGAGCTGTCGACCCAGGGCAAGCTGACGCGCCAGCTGTCGTGGCAGACGTCAGCCCAGTTCCTCGACCCAAGCTTTGCGCGCATCAACGCCGACTACAACGGCAAGGCGCCGGAAAACGCATCGAAACGCACGGCCAGCGCCTTTTTGGCTTACGCGTTTGACGCCGTGCCGGGCCTGTCCGTCAACGGCGGCGCGTATTACTACAGCGCCCGTCCCGTCAACGACCTGAACCAGGCTTTCCTCGGCGGCGTGAGCCTGTTCAGCGCGGGCGCCCGCTATGCGAGCCGCGTGATGGACAAGGCCGTCGTGTGGCAGCTCAACGTGGAAAATGCGGCCGACAAGCGCTACTGGGCCGGCGCCGGCACGCGCCTGGCGTCCGGCGCTCCGCGCGCCGTCAAGCTGTCGATGAAAGTGGATTGGTAGGGAAGGCTTGACCTGGACCCTGTGCGCAGGGTGCTTGCCCTGATACAATGTTGCCATGTTCATCAGCAAAGGCAAGGCAAGCATCGTCCTGTGGATCGCGTGTATCGCCATCTTCCTGGCCACGCTCGCCCCTACGGTGTCGCGCGCGCTGACGGTCGCCAGCGGCCTGGCCGTGCCCAGCCTGGAAATCTGCTCGGTGGCGGGCGGCATGAACATGCTGCCCGCGGCATTCTCCACGGACGCGCCCGATACCTCCAAGGGCGGCATGCGCATGGGCGATTGCCCGTGCTGCAGCATGCATGCGGCCACCCTCGATATTCCCCCCACGACCCTGGTGCTCGCTTCCGGAGAAATCCTCACGGGCTTGCTGCCGCTGCTGTTCTACCAATCCGCCACGCCCCTGTTCGCCTGGACACCCGTCCAGCCCCGCGGGCCGCCCGCCGTTTTCTGATCTGTCCCTTTCCCTGAACTGCCTTGCGCCGCGCGTGTCGTGCGCTTGCGTCTGTTCGTTTTACCCATACAGAATCTGAAAGCAGCACCATGAAACATTTACCGTTATTGATTTCCCTCGCCATCGCCATGCCCGCTGTGGCGCAAACCCGCACTGAAGAGGTCTTGCCCGAGATGAAAGTCATCGTCGCGGGCGTCAAGGAAGGCTACCGTCCCGCGGCCGACACGGCGCTGATGCTCAGCAGTACCCCCGGTTACAGCGTCGCGGCCGGCGGGGGCGTCTCCGGCTTGCCAGTCGTCAATGGTTTCGCCGATGATCGCATCAAGATTCGCATCGACGGCATGGAACTGACGTCGGCCTGCGCCAACCATATGAATGCGCCGCTGTCCTATATCGACCCGCAGCAGGTGCAGCGCATCAAGCTGATTGCCGGAGTGACGCCCGTCAGCGCGGGTGGCGACAGCATCGGCGGCACCATCGAGGTGCAGTCGAACGCCCCCGTGTTCGCCCAGCCCGGCGCAGGGCTGCTCGCGCAAGGCAGCTTTGCCGTGTCCGGCCGCAGTGTCAACAACAGCGTGGCGACCAGTGTGAATGCCTCGGCAGCCAATGATATGCTCAGCATCGGCTACAGCGGCGCCTACACGCGCGGCCACAGCTATGAAGATGGCCATGGCAACACGGTGCTGGCCAGCATGGTTGAAAGCATCAACCAGTCCATCGTGCTGGCGGCGAAACGCGATGGCCAGCAGCTGACCCTGCGCGCCGGCGTGCAGCACATCCCGTACCAGGGTTTTCCCAACCAGTACATGGACATGACGGATAACCACGGCCAGTTCGCCAACCTGGCTTACCAGGGCACATTTGCCTGGGGCGTGCTGGACGCGCGCGCCTACTGGCAGCAGACGGACCACGAAATGGGCTTTTTCACGCCGGAGCGCACGGGCACGATGCCGATGATTACGCATGGACGCAACACGGGCTATGCGCTGATGGCCAGCTTGCCGACCGCTGCGGGCGAGTTGCGCCTGGGCCAGGAGTGGCACGGTTTTCGCCTCGACGACTATTGGCCAGCCGTGCCCGGTTCCATGATGATGGGGCCGCGCACCTATCTGAACATCAACGACGGCAAGCGCGACCGCACCGTGCTGTTTGGCGAGCTGGAGACGCGCCATGGCCAGGATGCGCGCTGGACGAGCGTGCTGGGCTTGCGCGGCGAATCCGTGCGCATGGACACGGGCGACGTGCAATCGTACGGCACCAACATGATGAACATGCCGGACGTGATGGCAGCCAGGGCTTTCAATGCGCGCAGCCGCAGCCAGCGCGACACGAATATCGATGCCTCCGCGCAAGCCACCTTCACGCCCGATGCGGCCAGCAGCTATGAATTCGCGCTGGCGCGCAAGGTGCGCTCGCCCAACCTGTACGAGCGCTACTCGTGGGGCCGCGGCTCGATGGCGATGACCATGACCAACTGGTTTGGCGATGGCAATGGCTATGTGGGCAGTATCGACCTCAAGCCCGAGACGGCTTACACGGCGGCTTTCACGGCCGATTGGCATGGCGGCGGCGAGGAGGGCTGGTTCGTGCGCGTCAACCCGTACTACAGTAAGGTCGACAATTACATCGACGTCGACGTGCTGGCATCTTTCCACCCGTATATGAAAATGGGCGCGAACGGTAATTTGCTGCGCTTTGCCAACCACGACGCCAAACTGTACGGCGCCAATGTGGCATGGCAACTGCCGCTGGCCAGCAGCACGCGCTGGGGCAGTTTCATGGCCAGCGGCAACGCCGCATACACGCGGGGCAAGCGCAGCGATGGCGGCGACCTGTACCGCATGATGCCGTTCAACGCCTTGCTGGCCGTCGAGCACAAGCTGGGCGCCTGGAGCAACCGCATCGAGACGAAGATCGTGGCGCGCAAGGAGAAGGTCGACGCGCGCCGCTTCGAACCCGAAACGGGCGGTTATGCGCTCGTCAACCTGCGCAGCAGCGTGGCGCTGGGCAAGATGGCCAGCCTGAGCGCGGGCGTGAGCAACCTGTTCAACCGCGCGTATGCGGACCCGCTGGGCGGCGTGTACCTGTCGGGCTTGAAAACGAACGGCGGGGCACTGCAAGCCTTGCCGGCCGAGGGCAGGTCGATTGATCTGGGGCTGCAGCTGAAGTTCTAAGGCTGGCAATCCGCGGGCGCCTTCCAGTTGCCGCTGCGGCAGGTGGAAGGCGCCTGCCGAATGCACCGCATCGGCGCTGGCCGGGTGCTTGTGAGAATGTGTGGATGTTTCTTCTTGGTAATTTGTTATGCTGCATGGCGTCCTGTTTTCGGCGTTTGCCGCACAGGCGTGCGATGGCGAGGATTGCGGGTGTGGTATGAAGTGGGCGCCGTGCCGCTAAAACCGTAAGGAGAGTGGTTTTTCTCCTAGCCATCATCGTCCTGCTACACCCGTTCGTGCCATCGGAAACCTGTGAAATATCAAAAAATACTCGGCGAAGATGCCGCCGCCATCGTGCTGTCCCTCACTGTTGTCGCGTATGTGGCATCCCTGTTTTTAACGGCAATCGTGGACTCCCACGAAGTCTTGCTGGGTGGGGGCGTGTTATTGCTCGGCTGGCTAGGGCCGTTGGCCGGCAGTTTTGCCTGGTTTGCCAATCCGCTGCTTATTTTTGCCATGTACTTCTCGAATGAGAAGCCCAGTGCCGCGATGCTGGCCGCCTTTTTGGGCTTTGCGCTGGCACTGACTACCTTTGGCATTAAAATAATTCCCAGTGATAATGGTTCCTACACGGTGCTGGGATTCGGCGCCGGATGCTATCTTTGGCTGGCCTGTTTTCCAGCCGTGTTCATCGCCTCGTTCTTAAACAGCAAAAAATCCAGGGCGCTTGCTCCTGGCGAATAGCCTTGTTTTTTCTGTTGCGGCATGACAGGTGATTCTTCGTCACCCATTGCCTGATCAACCATCCTTTGCCAGGCGCGCCCGGATGCGGTCTAATCATGGCTTGTTCTTACACGAGGTTGCCATGCTGCCCACTTCCGCCATCGCCGCGCTGCGCGAAAAATTTCCCCTGATTACAGAACTGATGGCCTTGCAGCCCTTGAGTTGGTTCAATCCCGCCATCGCGCCGGTGGCCGAGGCCTTGAACGACGTGGGCTTGACGGCGGACGATGTGGCGGCCGCCAGCGCGCGTCTGGCCCGTTTTGCGCCCTATCTGGCCAGGGCTTTCCCGGAAACGCAGGCCAGCGGCGGCATCATCGAGTCGCCCGTCGTGCCGCTGCCGGCCATGCAGGCGGCGCTTGGCATGCCTGGCGGTCGGCTGTGGCTCAAGCAGGATAGCCATCTGCCCATTTCCGGCTCCATCAAGGCCCGTGGCGGTATCTATGAAGTGCTGAAACATGCGGAAATGCTGGCGCTGGACGCCGGCTTGCTGAAGGAGGGCGACGATTACAGCTTGCTGGCCAGCGACGCCGTGCGGGCTTTCTTTGGCCAGTATGCGATCGCCGTCGGTTCCACGGGCAATCTGGGCTTGTCGATTGGCATCATGAGCGCGCGCCTGGGCTTTCGCGCCACCGTGCACATGTCGGCCGATGCGCGCCAGTGGAAGAAGGACAAATTGCGCAGCCACGGCGTCACCGTCGTCGAGTACGCGACTGACTACAGCGTGGCCGTGGAAGCGGGCCGCAGGCAGGCGGAGAATGATCCGGCTTGCCACTTTGTCGACGATGAAAACTCGCACGATCTGTTTCTCGGCTACGCGGTGGCGGGCCAGCGCTTGAAAGACCAGTTCGCCGCAAGCGGCGTCACGGTCGATGCCGCGCACCCGCTGTTCGTGTATTTGCCGTGCGGCGTGGGCGGCGGCCCCGGCGGCGTGGCATTCGGCTTGAAGCTGGCCTTTGGCGACCATGTCCACTGCGTGTTTGTCGAGCCGACCCATTCGCCGTGCATGCTGCTGGGCGTGCACACGGGCTTGCACGATCGGATCAGCGTGCAGGAGATCGGTATCGACAACCTCACGGCCGCCGATGGCCTGGCCGTGGGACGCCCGTCGGGCTTCGTCGGACGGGCCATGCAGCGGCTGATCGATGGCTACGCCACCGTCACGGATGAAGAACTGTACCGCTTGCTGGCGACGCTGGAGCAGACGGAGCAGCTGCGCCTGGAACCGTCGGCCGTGGCCGGTTTCGCGGGTATCCCTTTCGTGCTGGCTGCGCCGCAATATCAGCAGAATCTGGCGCAGGCCACGCATCTGGTGTGGGGCACGGGCGGCAGCATGGTTCCCGAGGCGGAAATGGCCGCCTACGTGGCGCGGGGCCGCGCCTTGCTGGCGGCCGGAGCCGCTTGATGCCGGCCGGCGCGGCGCTCACGGCCAGCCAGTTCGCCAACCTGCACACCTTTCTCGTGGCGGCGCGCCATGCCAGCTTCGCGCTGGCGGCGCAGGAACTGGCGCTCACGCCCAGCGCCGTCAGCCACCGCATCGCGCGGCTGGAGGCGGGCCTGGGTCTGCGCTTGTTCCAGCGCCTGACGCGGCAAGTCAGGCTGACGCAGGACGGCGAGCGCATCTTTGCCGCCCTGCAAACGGGCTGGGACGGCCTGCAGGCGGCCATTGCCGGCAGCGACACGCTGGCGGGCAGCGTCACCGTGCATGCGCGTCCCTCGGTGGCGCAATGCTGGCTGGTGCCGCGCCTGGCAGGGTTCGCTGCGCAGTATCCGGACGTGTCGATCGATTTGCGCGTGGGTAATGATAGCGTGGACTTTCGCGCCGGCCAGGTCGACCTGGCCTTGCATTATGGCGACGGCAGCTTTCCCGGCCTGGCCTCGCGCAAGCTGATGGATGAATGGCTGGCGCCCGTCTGCAGTCCCGCTTATGCGCGCGAACACGGTCTGCTGGAGACGCCACATCACTTGTCCAGCGCGACGGTGCTGCACGACACGCTGGCCTGGCCCGCCTGCGCGCCCGATGCGGAGTGGCGCCTGTGGCTGGACAGGCAGGCGCCAGACGTGAGTCTGCCCGCGCGCAGCCTGCGCTTCGACCGCGCCGACCTGTGCGCGCAGGCGGCCATCCACCACGCGGGCGTGGCCATGGGCCGGCGCCAGCTGGTGCAGCCGTGGCTGGCCAGCGGCCAACTGGTCTTGCCGTTTGGCGGTTTTGCCTTGGCCAGCCCGCAGGCGTATTACCTCGTGCACAGCGGGCGCGCCGCGCTGCCGGCACGGGTGCAGGCCTTGCTCGACTGGCTGCTGGGGCAGGCAATTTGATACACTGCGCGCCTTACCAAACAACGCGCCAGAAAGCAGCCCCATGCAACCATCTCCCTTGACCTCCACCGCGCCAGCGGAATTGCGTGCATCTGCGCTGGCCTGCCTGCTCGAACCGGACCCGGCGATCAAGGTGGCGATGGTGGCGGCCATGGCCGAAGCGCAGCTGGCGCTCGATGCGCAGGCGCCGCTGGCGCCGACCGGCCCCGTGCCGGGCCGCCCCGAGCGTCCGGAGCTGGTACCGCCGCGCCTGGTGGGGCGGCGTTCGATGATCACGCCGGAAGGGCGCGCCATGCTCGTGCACGCGCTGGCGCACATCGAGTTCAACGCCATGAACCTGGCCCTCGACGCCCTGTGGCGCTTCCCGGACTTGCCGGCCGAGTACTACACGGACTGGCTGCGCGTGGCGAAAGAGGAAGCCACGCACTTTGCCATGCTGCAGGCGCACCTGCAGGTGCTGGGCCACACGTATGGCGATTTCCCCGGCCATGACAGCCTGTGGGAAATGGTCGACAAGACGCGCGGCGACGTGCTGGCGCGCATGGCGCTGGTGCCGCGCACCCTGGAAGCGCGGGGCCTGGACGCGATTCCGCCGCTGCGCGCCAAGCTGGCGCAGGCGGGAGACATGGCCGCCGCCGCCATCCTCGACATCATCCTGCGCGATGAAGTGGGGCACGTCGAGATCGGCAACCGCTGGTATGGCTACCTGTGCGATCAAAGGGGCCTGGAATTGCGCGCCACCTATGCCGAGCTGGCGCTGCGCTATGAGGCCCCGACCCTGCGCGGCCCGTTCAACCTGGAAGCGCGGCGCCGGGCGGGCTTTTCGGAGCTGGAACTGTCCGATTTGCCCGCCTGAGGCCATCGCGGCGTGGCGGTCACGGGTGGGCCGTCAGGCTGATGTGCCAGTGGCTCAGGTGTCCCTTCTCGATATGGACTTTCATCGGCTTGAGCCACGCGCCCGCGCCGGGGATCTTGTCGGCCGGATCGGCGGAAAAGCGCCCGTTGACGAGCGCCAGCTTGACGAAGCTGGGGCCGATGTAGACGACGCGCGTCCTGGCCGGTAACGCCTCCTGGGCCAGCATGGCGCGGTTGGCCGCGATCCAGGCCAGCAAGGCCGCCAGCTTCGGCTTTTGCTCCGGGTTGTTGACCACTTCCGCCTTTGCCGCGATGATCAGTTTCTCGATGTCGGCGCCATTGTTCTGGCCGCCCAGTGTATCCGTGTAGCCGCCCGCGCCGTCCGCATAGCGCAAGTCGATCTGCTGGCCGTCGCTGTGGCCGCTGTGGCCGAGGATGGAGCGGCCCGTGGCCGTCTGCGTCACGTACTGGCCGCTGATGTCGTCGAAGCGGTAGGCATTGCCCGCCAGCCAGGCGATGGCCAGGCGCGTGGCCCACGAATCGCCGCCCGCATCGCGCGCGCCATAGCGGCGCGCCGCCAGCGCCGCTTCATTATTGGCCAGATACAGGGGAATGTAGGCCGTGTCGCCCTTGAATTGCACTTGCCCCCCTTCGGCCGGGTCGGAGCTGGCGTCGGTATTGTCGATGCGGCCCTTCAGGCGCACCGTGACGACGGCTTTCTTGTCGAGCTTGGCGCCGGCAAAGACGGGCAGCACAAGGCTGGGAAATTTCACCTTGCCGGCGCTCTTGGTATTGACCTGAGACAATAAATTCACCGTGCTGAAGGCGGGATTGCCGCCACCGGCCGAAATGCCGATATTGACCTCCGTAATCGTCGCCGCCGCCGGCGTGTAGTGCAGTTCCAGCGGCAAGGTGTGGGTGGCCGTCGTCGCTCCTTGCGAGACGGATACATACGGTCCCGGCAGATTGCCCGTCAGCTTGATCGGCTGCAGCACGGGGTGGGCGGCCTTGTTGGGCGAGCTGAATTTCGCCTGCGTCACCTTCAAACCCTTGCACACGAGGCTCAGTTCCACCGTCGTCACGGTGGCCAGGGAGCTGTCGCCGATATTCGTGGCACTGACATTGCCGCCCAGGCTCAACGCTCCGGCCTGGGTTTGCTTGGTGACATCGACGCATTCGGTCCTGACGATGCTGCCCTGCGTGTAATGCGTCTGGTTGACGGCGCCCGTGGCGGCCAGGTTGACGCCGGGCAGTCCCGTCACGGCGTACGACCAGGTATCGTTGTACTGGCTTTGCGCCGTCGTATAGACGGGGTACTCGGCCGTGCTGACGGTGATTTTCACGCCCACGTTTTTCGTGCCTTTGGGGACCGTGTAGCTGACGGGCACGCTGATGGTCTGGTTTTGCGCGGCGGCCGTGGCCGTGAACGTTTTGCTGCCCTCGTCATCCTGCGGCGTCACGTCCGGCACGGCGCGGGGCGCGGCTGTCTCGGCGCGCGCGGGCGGACCGGCGCCATCCTGCGTGACAGTGGCGGCCGCGTAGCTTTGCGGCGCGGCGCGCTGGGCGAGGCCGGGGCCGTACGGATAGACGATGTCCACGTTGATGGTGGTGCTGTTGTCGAAGACGGCGGTGCTGACGCTGACCACGCCCGGGTGGACGAGATCGTTCAAGGTCAGCTGGTAGGTATCGGGCAGCACGCCATCGAAATGGAAGGCGCCCGTGGCGTCGACCACGGCCACCTGGCGCTGGTGGTTGTTGTAGCCGGCCAATAACATCTTCTTGCCGGCCAGCCCCGTGGCATTGCCGCCCGTGGGAGTGCGCAGCTGGCCTTGCAGCACGGTACCGGACTTGATGGCGATCAGGGCATAGCTGGCCGTGAATTCACCATCCTGCGAAACAAAATTGAGGTTTATCTCGTAGGTGCCGTTGGGCAGGAGTATCAGCATCTGCTGCATGGCCGCGGCGCTGATGCGGAAACTGTTGCTGGCCGCATCGAAGACCCAATACTGCTTGAGACTGACGGAAGCGCCGCCCGGCGTCGACAGCAGGCCATCGCTGTCCTCCTGCAGGCTCGTGGGGGCGGCGCCCATCAGGCGAAATTCCAGCGCGGTCGCCTGCAGCCGGTTGTTCGGCCCAAGTCCGGTGATGGCCAGCACGGGCGCCGTGGCGGGCACGTTGCCATCGTCGTCCGGCTCCACATAGGTTTCCACGGCCGTGGGCAATTCCGTCTGGATCAGCAGGTCGAGGGTGGTGACGCTGTTACCCTTGCTGAGGAAAAACTGCGCGTGCTGGTCCACGCCCGTGTCGCCAGGCGTGGAAAAGCGCAGGCTGCCGTCCTGCAGCAGCACGTCCGTGACGGCGCCGCTGGCCTTAACGCTGTCGGCGCCGTCCGTAAAACCCAGCTCGGCCAGCGACAGCACGACCACCTGCGCCGGCCGCACGGGATCGAGTGCGATGCCGGCATTGGCGCTGAAAGTCCACGCCAGGCCGCTGCTCTGGAAGGCGATGTTGCGCTCGATGCGCACGATGATGGTGTCGTCGGGCGTGGCGGTGGCGCCCGCGTCGATGCTACCGGCCAGCACGTCGCCATCGATGATGGTGCTGCCTTCGGGCACGCTGGCCAGCACGGCTTGCACATTGCTGGCCGCGGCGCTGCTGTTGTTGCGGATATGCACGCGGTAGGTATAGTCCCAGGCCGTGCGGCTGACGCGCTGTTCGGCCACCTTTTCCAGCTGTGTCACTTCGAAGTCCCCGGCGGCCTGGACGGCGGTTGCGGTGCCGGCCAGCATGACTTTCGGCGTCGGTGCTTGCGTGGGATCGTTCTGCCCGCCGCACGCGCACAGGCCCAGCGCCAGCAAGGGGGCCAGCGCGGCGGCGGCCAGTTGCCGGCGCCGCAGGCCGGCCATGGCCAGCACGCCGGCCAGCAGCAGCCATGGCGTGGACGGCAGGGCGATGGCGGCCGGCTGCGTGGTGCCCGCCTCGAGCTCGATGAAGGAGACGGGGTCGAGGATAGAAAACGGCTGGGCGCCGGGGCTGCCCGCGCCCAGGTAATCGAAGGTGACGGAAAATCCCGTGGCCGTGGCGCCGGGCGCGATGCCGCCCGCCAGCGCCAGCGCATCAAGGTAGCCGCTGGCGGGGATGGCGGGATCGGGCTGCACCAGCAGCATGTCCCAGCCGGGTGCAGTGGAAACGCTGTGCAGATTGGCATACTGGCCCACGCTGAAGAACAAGGTGAATTCCTCTATGGGCATGGACAGGGTGGTATTGCTGACCGTATAGTCGTAGCGCCATTGCGTGCCGCCCAGCGATGTTGCCGTGTAGCCGATGCTCGTGGCGTGCGCGGCAGACATTGCGCATAGCAGCAGCGCCAGCAGCGCCTGTTTGATAAAGCTCATGATCGTTCCCCCGTTGACTGGCGCCAAGCGTGCCCAGGCAAGAGGTCAAGCAGGAAGCATTCCCGAACAATTTTTTCTGTAAAAACAAGGGCTTGGTCGAGGCGGGCCGGAGCAGGTGTCAAATCTGCCGACACGGGACGTTATGGCTGAGCCTGTCAGCGCTGTCCTACCCGTCTTGTCGAAACTGTCTGATTGTATGCCTTGCGGAAACACGCGATGATCGTGTTCATGCTGCAACAGCCAACCAGTCCGACGGAGTATGCGATGCAAAAGCCAGACCAGTCCATTCACGTGAACAAGCCGTTCTTGCTGATCTGCCTGTTTACTTTCTCGACCCTGGCGGCCACCTTGACCAATACGGGCGAGGCGCCGGCCAGTGATGCCGCGCCGGCACCCGTGGCGCGCGAGGCTGGCCATGGCTCCTTGCCCGTCTGCAGCAGCGATGCCCTCACACTGTCGGCCCAGTGCCAGCCGCAGCCCGCGCGCCAGGCTTGAGCGCCCCTTGGTTGACGGCCTGCGCCTGCAGGCGCTGCTGCAGCAAGGCCAGCACGGCAGCTTCTTCCGGCGCCAGCGCCTGTAGGTCGTCCTGCATTTGCTGCCGCGCCCGCGCGCGCATGCCTTCCAATAAGCTGCCATCCAGATACGATTCCAGCACGGCCGGATGCACATAGCACTTGCGGCAGATCGTCGGCGTGTTGCCCAGCTTTTTAGCCACGGACTCGATCGCCTGCACGATGTTTTTCTTGGCTTGCGCATCGGAGTCGACCTGTTCGAACGCTTGCAGGGCCAGCGCGGCGAGCAAGGTGCCGGACCAGGTGCGGAAGTCCTTGGCCGTGTAATCTTCGCCCGTCACCTCGCGCAGGTAATCGTTGACGTCGCCCGAGCCGATGCCGTGGCGCTCGCCCTCCGCATCGACATATTGAAACAGTTCCTGCCCCGGCAGTTCGCGCATGCGCTGCAGCACCCTGGCCAGGCGCCGGTCGCTCAGGCGGATATCGTGGCGCACGCCGCTCTTGCCCTTGAAGTGGAAGGCCACGGCGCTGCCGTCGACCTGCACGTGGCGCGTGCGCAGCGTGGTCAGACCGAACGATTTGTTTGTGCGCGCATATTCTTCGTTGCCGATGCGCATCATCGTCAATTCCAGCAGGTGCACGATGGTGGCCAGCACTTTTTCACGGGGCAAGCCCGGCAACTGCATGCCGCGCGCGACGGCGGTGCGGATGGCGGGCAGGGCGCGGCCAAAGCTGAGCATGCGCTCATATTTCGCTTCGTCGCGCACCTGGCGCCAGCGCGTATGGTAGCGGTACTGTTTTCGTCCGCGCGCGTCGCGTCCCGTCGCCTGCAGGTGGCCGTTGGCGTGCGGGCAGATCCACACGCCCGTCCAGGCCGGTGGAATGGCCAGTGCCTTGATGCGCGTCAAGATGGCGGCATCGCGCAGGATCGACCCGTCCGCGTCCCGGTAGCGGAACTTGCCGGGCTTGCCCAGGCGGGCGATGCCGCCCTGGTGGTCGCCCGTGTAGCGCAGGCCGGCGGCGCGGGCCGTGGTGGTGGCAGATATTTCCATGACGATAGCTTACCTTGCAGGCCGCGCACCCGCCGCGCCGTTATGCTAAGGTGCGCATTCGTAACGCCGTGCGCGGCAGACAGGAGCAGCAGATGTTTGGCAGAAAAAAGAATCTGGAAGAAGACCACGCCCCCCAGGCCGACAAACAGTATGAAAAGAAATACACGGATGACAGCTTCTGGGACAAGGTCGTCAAGTTCGCCAAGACGGCGGGACGCGAAGTCATCGAGAAAGCCCTGTGGCTGTACTACGCGGCACAGCAGCCGAATACCCCGCTGTGGGCCAAGACGGCGATCTATGGCGCGCTCGGCTATTTCATTTCGCCCATCGATGCGATTCCCGACATCACGCCCGTGGTCGGCTATGCGGATGACCTGGCCGTGCTGGCGGCGGCTGTCGCCACGGTCGCCACCTACATCACGGCCGAGGTCAAGGAACGGGCTGCCGAGAAATTGCGCGGCTGGTTCGGCGTCTAGGCACCGGGAGCGGGCTGGCCCGGTTGGCCCTTGACGGCATTGCGGTAGCGGGCCCTGGCCTCGGCCCTCTTGACCGCTTCGCTGGCGATGTTCTGCGCCCTGATGCGGGCTTTTTCACTCTTGCTGCGCTGCTGCGCCACGTCCTTGTTGCCGATACGCTTAGTCATGCTGGTCTCCTCGTTGAGTGTCAAGTCTGACCAGCACAGCATACTTTCTTGCCCGCGCGCCACCGTGCGTCCGCTCACACAAGCGGCATGCCTACCTCGCTGGCGCGCCGCTGCCGCCATGCGCCAGCAGGCGCAGCACGACTTCTTTCTGGAATGAGCGAAACTCCTTGTCGGCGCTGACGTTGGCGAAGGCCAGCACGGCAGTCTTGCTGGCCCGGTCGACGCAGACGACGGACGCGGCGCCCGGGTCGCCGCCGCTGTGCGTGGCCAGCGGCTTGCCGTCGACGTCGCGCAACTGCCACACCAAAGCCTGGCGCACGGACGCATCGGCAGGCACGACGGGGGCCGCTTGCGGGGCGAAAAATAATTGCAGAGTGGAATCTTGCAAGTAACGGTGGCCATCGACCCGGCCGCCATTGCTGAAGATGGCCAGGAAACGGGCAAAGTCATGCGCGGAGCTGCGCAGCAAGCCGGCCGGCCAGTCCGGATAGCCGACGGGCGGCAACACTTGCAGGCCCGGCTCCTTGTGCGCATACGGCTGGGCGATGACGGCGCGCCGCGGCAAGCCGGCCAGGTTCCAGGCCGTGCTGTCCATGCCCAGCGGTTCGAACAGGTGCTCGTGCGCAAAGGCGTCCAGGCCATCGGGGTTTAAGCGGCCCACCAGATAACCGAGCAGGGCGATGCCGACATTGCTGTAGCGCCATTCCGTGCCGGGCCGGGCGGCAAACGACACATCCGCGTCATACCAGGCGCCGCCGCGCGACAGATAGCCCTTGACGAAGTCGCGCAGGGGCAGTCGCGGGTCGCCCTGCACGGCAAACGCCGTCGTCTTTTCGTACACGGCGTCGGAAATGCCCGAGGTGTGGCTGAGCAAATGCCGGAAGGTGATGGGCACATCGGGAAACTTCGGATGCATGAGCGGAAAGTCCAGGTGGGCCGCCACCTTGTCGTCCAGCTGGAAGGCGCCTTGTTCCAGCAGCATCATGATGGCCGTGGCCGTGACGAGCTTGCTGACGGAGGCGACATGGAACACCGTGTTGGCATCGGCTTTCTTGCCGGCCTGGATGTCGGCCCAGCCATAGCCGCGCGCGAATATGGTGCGCTCGCCGCGCACCACGGCCACGCTCATGCCCGGCGTTTCCGTGCGGGCCAGGCCATCGCGCATGAAGCCGTCAAATGCCGTTTCCCACGCCAGCCTGGCCGGATCGGTGGCGCAGCCCGTTTGCAGCAGGGCCAGTGAGACGCCCAGTCCCAGCACGCTTCTTCGTTTCATTGCTTCTCTCTTTTGCCATTTTGAATGATCTTAACAATATTTCTGCCAGCCATAGGGGCAATTGACAAAACATTGCTACACAGCAATGGTAATGAGGGGCTGGCGCCTATTTGCGCCAGTAGCGCTCCAGCAGGGGTTTGACCGTCAGGCCGTGCGCGACGATGGACAGGATGACGACGACCAGGGTGATGTCGGCCAGTTCGCGCGCCAGGCCGCGCGGCAAGCCATGCGCGATGGCATAGCTGAGGTAGTACATCGAACCGATGCCGCGCACGCCGAACCACGCGGCCAGCCCGCGCAGGCGCATGCTGGTGCCCGAAGCCAGCAAGCCCAGCATCACGCTGGCCGGGCGCGCCACCAGCAGCAGGAACAGCGCTACGCTCCACGCTTGCCAGTTCCAGGCGGCGGCCGTCACGGCGCCGCCCAGCAACAGCACCAGGGTCAGTTCGGACAGGCGTTCCAGGTGTTCCTTGAAGACGAGCGATTCGCCGCTGACGGTCAGCGGCACGTCGCTGCCGTGCGGCTTGGTGGCGGACACGGCATGGGTTTCTTCCGCCTGCAGCAAGCCTTGCCGGTCTTTCGGCGCGCCGGCCAGCCGCAGTTCCGTCTGGCGCAAGGCCACGCCGGCAAAGAAGACGGCCAGGAAGCCCCACGCGTGCAGCCAGGTAGTCAGGCCGTAGACGAGGGCGATCAAGCCCAGGGCCGCCAGATCGTCCAGCATCGCGTGTTTCGGTTCCTTGGCGCGCACCTGCCATCCCAGCCAGGCCAGCAGCGCGCCGCCGGCCGCGCCCAGGGCCATGGCGCCTGCGCTGGCCCAGACCAAATCGCGCCACAGCCAGGTGGCGCCGTGCGGCCCCAGTTCATGCAGGCCCAGCAAGCCCAGGCCCAGCATGACGAAAGGAAAGCCGCTGCCATCGTTCATGCCCGCCTCGCTGGTCAGGATGAAGCGCAATTGCTCGCTGTCACCCGCATGGCGCAGCTGCACGTCGGTGGCCAGCACGGGGTCGGTGGGTGCGAGGATGGCGCCCAGCAGCACCCCCGCGCCCCATGGCAGGTCCAGCACCCAGTAGGCGAACGCGGCCACCAGGGCCACGGAAATAGCCATCGACAGCCACGCCAGGCGCAGCGACGGCAGCCAGCGCGCCAGGCTGAATGGCACGGGCATCTTGACGCCGGCGGAAAACAGAGAGATGAGGACGGCGATTTCCGTCAGGGTTTCCAGCAGGGGCGCTTGCTGCACCAGGTCGAACGCAAACAGGCCGAGGAACATGGGGCCCAGCAGCAGGCCCACGCCCAGGTAAGCCATGGCCGAGGTCAAGGGCAGGCGCGCGATGCCGTCGGCGCCCAGGCCACGCGCCAGCATCAGGCAGCCGATCAGGATGAACCAGGCGGTGGTGCTCATGCGAACCATTGTAGCGGCGCGCGTACAAGGGCAGCGCGCCGCAGGTTTTTCAAGCCTTGTGCAGCGACACGCTGTCGTTCTGCGCCTGCATGGCGTGCAGCTCGATGGGGTCGTGCGTGGAGCGCAAACGGGGCAGGCCGTGCGGGTAGTGGGCCGTAATAAATGCCAGCATCTGCTCGCGCACGATACAGCGCAGCTCGAAGGCCAGGCCTGAATCCGCCGCGCTGATCAGAAAACGCACGCGCACGGCGCGCTCGTTCGAATCCGTCGCCTGCACAGTGCAGACCCGGCCATCCCATTGCGTGGCGGATGCGCAGATGCGCGTCAGTTCCGCGCGCAGCGGTTCGAGCGGGATACTGAAATCGAGCCACAGGAACACCGTGCCCAGAAGGGTGGACGAGCTGTGCGTCCAGTTCTCGAACGGGTTTTCAATGAACCATTGCAGCGGCACGATCAGGCGGCGCTCGTCCCACACGCGCACGACGACATACGTGCCCTTGATTTCCTCGACCTTGCCCCATTCGCCGTTGACGATCAGCACGTCATCGATGCGGATCGGTTGCGAAAACGCAATTTGCAACCCAGCAATGAAATTGCCGAGCACGGGACGGGCGGCGATACCGGCCACCAGGCCCGCCACGCCGGCCGAGGCCAGCAGGCTGGCGCCGATCTGCCGCGCGCCGGGCAATGTCAGCAGCACGAAGGCCAGGCCCAGGATCACGACGATGGCGTGCGCGCTGCGCGTGAGCACGCGGGCCTGGGTGATCAGGCGGCGCGCGCGCAGGTTGTCAGCCACGTCGACGGGATTGACTTCGGAAATCGTGATGGAAAGGGCCTGGATGCACTGCATGGCCAGCCAGGTCAGCGCGATGATCAGCGCCACGCTGGTGATATGCGACATGGCGACGAGGCCCGGCGTGTCGTCGGGCGCGCCGGCCAGCACCATGCGCAGGCCGAAGACGATCACGCACAGCTGGCTGGCGCGGAAGGCCACACGCGTGGCGTTAGTGGTGAATGGGCGGCCATTGGCCAGTCTTTTCAGCAGGCTGATGCCGGCCCGGTGCACGCCGATGGCGACCACGGTGACGAGCAGGGCGGAAACGAACACGGTCAGTGCCGAGCGCAGCGGGCCTCCCATCAGCGAGTGGAACGTGCTGAGATCCATAGGCGAAAACTCCTTGAAATTGGTAGGGGGGGATGTCGGAAGCGGGTATTTTACGGGCAGATGGCGTAACGGGGGCGTGCGTTGCCGTACGGATAAGACCTGCGTCAAGGTGGATACTGGAAGAAATTGCTGCGCTGCGCCATGCCATGTTGACGTTTCAATACGGAAAGCAAACGGGCGTCGCCGCAGTGGAAACATAGTCATACTTGCCATGCTTTTTGTTTTTGCAAAGGAAAACGATGATAGTACGATCACTCCGAATGTCCTTGCGCTTCATCCTGCCACTGGCTCTGGTGCTGGGATTGTTTGCTTATATTGTGGTACCCCTGCTCGACAATATCACCCTGCGCTGGTACGTGCGCGACCTCGACAGCCGGGCAGAATTGCTTGCCGGAACCCTTCGCCCCTCGCTCACCGAATACCTGCCCGCGCAAGATGCCACCCGCATCGGCGAACTGTTCCAGGGCGCCACGCGCGACGAACGCCTGATCGCCATCGGCTTTTGCGACAACGCGGGCCACCTGGTTTACCAGTCCGCGCAATATCCCGCTTCCATCGGCTGCTGGAGCACGCCTTCCACGGGCGGCCTGTACAAATCCCTGGCGCAATTGCCGCAAGGGCAAGTCCACATCAGCGAAACGCCCGTGATGCAGGATGCATCCCAGCTGGGCCGTTTGGTGCTGGTGCAGGACATGAGCTTTGTCGAGCGCCGCAATACGGATACCAAGCGCTTCATCTTTGCCTTCCTGGCCGTGCTGGCCGTATTGATTTCCCTGATGACCGTGTTCGTGGCGCACCTGAGCTGGCGCGGCTGGCTGTCGGCCGTGAAGGATATTTTACGGGGAGAATTGCTGCCGAAAAGTAATGGCGCAGTGGCCGCCGCCACGGCGCCCGCTGCCGCGCCCGCGCCGCCGCCGGAAATGCAGCCGCTGATTGGCGACTTGCGCGAATTACTGCAGGAATACCACCTGGAACGTCAGGGCGACAACGGCTGGTCGTCCGACTGGACGCCGGACAAGCTGCGCGCCTTGCTGGAAGCGGACTTGCAGGGCGACCAGGTGCTGGTGGTGTCGAACCGCGAACCGTATATCCACACGAAAACAGATGCCGGCATCACCGTGCAGCGTCCCGCCAGCGGCCTGGTGACGGCCGTGGAAGCCGTGATGCGCGCCTGTTCCGGCACGTGGATCGCGCATGGCGCCGGTTCCGCCGACCGCGAGACGGTGGATAAGCTCGACCACGTGCCCGTGCCGCCCGACAATCCCAGCTATACCTTGCGCCGCGTGTGGCTGACGGAAGAGGAAGAGCAGGGCTACTATTATGGCTTCGCCAATGAAGGCATGTGGCCGCTGTGCCATATCGCCCACGTGCGCCCCGTGTTCCGCTCGTCCGACTGGGAGCAGTACGTGAAGGTCAACCGCCGCTTCGCCGACGCCGTGATCGCCGAGGCGAAGACGGACAATCCCGTCGTGCTGGTGCAGGATTACCACTTTGCATTGCTGCCGCGCATGGTGCGCGAAGCCTTGCCGAAAGCGACGATCATCACTTTCTGGCATATCCCCTGGCCAAACTCGGAATCGTTCGGCATTTGCCCTTGGCGCGAAGAAATCCTCGACGGCCTGCTGGGCAGCACCATCCTCGGTTTCCATACGCCATTCCACCGCAAGAATTTCCTGGAAACGGTGGACCGCTACCTGGAAACGCGCATCGAGCCGGAAGCGTCGACGATTTCCTATGGCGGCGAGATGACGCAGGTCGAGGATTACCCGATTTCCATCGCCTGGCCGGAAGACAATCCGGCGCAACCGGACGTAGCCACCTGCCGCGCGCAAATCCGCAGCGAGCTGGGCGTGGCATCCGACCACTTGCTGGGCATCGGCGTGGACCGCCTCGACTACACGAAGGGCATCGTCGAGCGCTTCCAGGCCGTCGAGCGCATGCTGGAACAGCAGCCTGGCATGGTGGGCAATTTTACCTTTGTGCAGATCGCCGCTCCCAGCCGCGCTTCGCTCGATGAATATCAAAGTTTCGACGCGCGCGTGCGCAAGATGGTCGAACGCATCAACCGCCGTTTCGGCAGCGGAGACTATGTGCCCATCCTGCTGAAAGCCGAACACCACGGCCAGGACGATTTGCAACGCTATTTCCGCGCCTCGGAAGTGTGCATGGTGACGAGCTTGCATGACGGCATGAATCTGGTGGCCAAGGAATTCATCGCCGCGCGCGACGACGAACTGGGCGTGCTGGTGCTGTCGCAATTTACGGGCGCCGCGCGCGAGCTGCATGAAGCGCTGATCATCAACCCGTATCACATCGAGCAGGGTGCCGACGCCCTGTACCGCGCCCTCGTGATGCCGCCCGTGGAGCAGCGCGAGCGGATGAAGAGCATGCGGGCCCGTGTGAAACATTTCAATGTCTACCGCTGGGCCGGGCGCATGCTGCTGGACGCGGCCCGCTTGCGCCAGCGCGACAAGGTCATGACCAAGATCGACGCCCACAGCCGCATCAAGCGGCGCAAGGGGATCTGATGGACGATACCCCTGACGATAGCGCGGCCTTGCTGCAACTGCTGGGTACGCCTGGCACAGCCGTCTTCCTCGACTTCGACGGCACCCTGGTCGACCTGGCGTCCACGCCCGATGGCGTGCGCCTGGAAGCGGGCGTGGTCGAAGCGCTGGCGCTGCTGGCCGAGCGCCACGGCGGCGCGCTGGCCCTCATTTCCGGGCGTCCCATAGTCCAGATCGATGCCATGCTGGCGCCCTTGACCCTGCCGGTTGCCGGCGTGCATGGCGTGGAGCGGCGCGGCGCCGATGGCGTGCTGCATGTGGCGGCCACGCCCGATGTCTCGCCCGTGCTGGCGCGTGCGCAGGCGTTGGCGGCGAGGTACCCCGGTTTGCTGGTGGAGCAGAAGCGCGGTGCCGTGGCCCTGCATTACCGGCTGGCGCCAGATCTCGAGCAATTATGCCTGCAGGAAATGACCGCAGCCGTGCAAGCGTGCCCGGGGGTACTGCTGTTGCATGGCAAAATGGTCCTGGAAGCCAAGCCGGCCGCCACGGACAAGGGCGGTGCCATCGCCGCCTTCATGCAGGAAATCCCATTCGCCGGCCGCCGGCCCGTGTTTGCGGGCGACGACACCACCGACGAGGCAGGCTTTGCCTTTGTACAACAAGCAGGCGGGCAGGGCGTGAAAGTGGGCAGCGGCCCCAGCGCCGCCACCCTGCGCCTGGCCAGCCCGGGCGCCTTGCGCGCCGCGCTGCTGGCCGCGTCCGTATCCCCTTTCAAGGAGTAGCTGATGACCATATCCACTGAACAAGCTGATGACACCCCCGGCGGTGAGTCCGCGCCAGCATCCCTCAACTGCGGCGTGGTGGGCAATTGCGCCTTCAGCGCCCTGATCGACCAGGCGGGGCAGGTCGTCTGGTCCTGCCTGCCCCGTTTCGATGGCGACCCCGTCTTCAACGGCTTGCTGGACGCCACGGAAAACGGCAGCGTGTGGGCCATCGACATTGAAAACTTTGCCCGCAGCGAACAGTTTTATGAACCGAACACGGCCGTGCTGCGCACGCGGCTGTACGACACGGATGGACGCGGCGTGGAAATCACGGATTTCGCGCCCCGATTCCTCAGCCGCGACCGCATGTTCCGCCCGCTGATGCTGATCCGCCGGGTGCGGCCGCTCGATCATGCCGTGCGCATCCGGGTGCGCTTGCGCCCCCGCTACGACTGGGGCAAGCTGGCGCCGCAGATCACGCAGGGCAGCCACCACATCCGTTACGTGGGGCCGGAACAGACCTTGCGCTTGAACACCGATGTGTCGCTCAACTATGTGCTGAGCGAAACGTATTTCGTGCTTGGGGGCACGGCCAACTTCCTGCTGGGCCCGGATGAAACCCTGGCCGGCGGCATCGACGAAACGGCGCGCATCTTCGAAAAGGAAACCATCAACTATTGGCGCACCTACACGCGCCGCCTGGCCGTGCCGCTGGAATGGCAGGACGTGGTCATCCGCGCGGCCATCACCCTGAAATTGTCTTTATATGAGGACACGGGCGCCATCATCGCCGCCATGACCACCAGCATCCCGGAAGCGCCGGGCAGCAGCCGCAACTGGGATTACCGCTACTGCTGGCTGCGCGACGCCTTCTTCGTCGTGCGTGCATTGAACAGCCTGTCGGAAGTGGGCACCATGGAGGAATACCTGCGCTGGCTGACGAATATCGTCGCCCGCTCGAAAGGCGGCCACATCCAGCCCCTGTACGGTATCGGGCTGGAAGAGCAGTTGCCCGAATCCATGCTCGACCACTTGCCCGGCTACCGGGGCAACGGCCCCGTGCGCGTCGGCAACCAGGCGCAGGAACACTTCCAGCACGACGTGTACGGCAACATTGTGCTCGGTGCTGCCCAGGCTTTCCTCGACCACCGCCTGTTCCACCGGGCGGGAAAAGCCGAGTTCGCCGCGCTGGAAGCCGTGGGCGACCAGGCCTTCCGCCTGCATGCGGAGCCGGACGCGGGCATGTGGGAGCTGCGCACGCGGGCGCGCGTCCACACCTCGTCCATGCTGATGAGCTGGGCGGCCTGCGACCGCCTGGCCAAGGTCGCGCACAAGCTGGGCTTGGACGACCGGGCCGACCACTGGAACAGCCGCGCCGTGCTGATCCGCGAAAGGTTGCTGCGCGAAGCGTGGAGCGAGGAGCGCCAGGCCTTCGCGGAAAGCCTGGGTGGGCGCGACCTGGACGCCTCCGTGCTCTTGATGGCGGAAGTCAACTTCATCGACCCCATGGACCCCCGTTTCATCGCCACCGTCGATGCGCTGGAAGCGTCCTTGTGCGACGGCCCCTACATGCGCCGCTACGAAGCGCCCGACGACTTCGGCAAGCCGGAAACGGCCTTCAACATCTGCACCTTCTGGCGCATCGACGCCCTGGCGCGTATCGGCAGGAAAGATGAGGCACGCCAGATATTCGAAACAATGTTAATGGCGCGCAATCACCTGGGCTTGCTGTCGGAAGATACGCATCCCGTGACGGGAGAGATGTGGGGGAATTTCCCGCAGACGTATTCGATGGTGGGCCTCATCAACTGCGCGGTGCGGTTGTCGGCGCCTTGGGATAGCGCTATTTAAGTGCGGGCCTGGATCGCGGGCCTGAGAAAATGCCCATGGCTGCGTTGCTTGGGCTTGCCGTACATTCGTACTGTCTGCGCCCGCGCGCCCGGTCTTATCCATTCGCTGGGCATTTTTCAGCTCCGCTGGCCCCGGGGAGCCCGGGTTGAGGGTTCGGGCCATGGTTTGCTTTGCCATTGTTTAGATGTTAAGTCAAAGTCTTGGGTAGAGCAGGCTCGCGCCGCCCATATAACCTGCATTCCGCCGCCAGTGCCAGCAGATTCGGGTCGCGCTCGCGGCTGCTCAGCATCAGCAGGGTGATTTGCTGGTGCGAGCCGTAGCGCGCGTCCAGCGGAATCAGTTCGATGCGGGAGCTGAAGGCGCGCACGCGGCCGGGCAGCAGGCTGTAGCCGATGCCGCCGCTTACCAGGTTGATCAGCGAGAAGATGTCGCCCACCCTCATGGCCGTGTCGGGCACGAATCCCGCCAGCTCGAATGCATGGTTGAAGCTTTGCGAGGTGACGAAGCCTTCGTTGAGCGTGACGAATTTGTCGTCGCGCAGCGCCTGCAGGTCCACCGAGGCGGCGCCCGCATACGGCGAGTCCAGCGGCGCGGCCAGGAAGATGTCGTCCTGGAACAGGGGCACGGCCACCAGCCCGGCATGCTGTTCGTCTTCCTGCACGCCGACGATGATGGCGTCCAGCCTGCCGTCGGCCAGGCTTTGCAGCAGTTCGCGGTTCGAACCCAGGGTCAGGTCGATGTCCAGGCCCGGCCGGCGCAGCTTCAGGGCGATCACCAGTTGCGGGATGCAGTGCAGGGTCAATGAATACAGGGAGCCGATCTTCAGGCGCACGGGATTGATGCCCGACATCTCCCGCACCTTGCGCACGCCTTCCTCGCACTCGGCCAGCGCGCGCCGCGCCGATTCGGCAAAGGTGTAGGCCGCATGCAGGGGGATCAGGCTGCGCCCCTCGCGTTTGAACAGAGGGCAGCGCAAGCCGTCTTCCAGCGAATGCAGGGCGCGGTGCACGCTGACCGTGCTCTGGCCCAGCGCATCGGCCACCCGCGCCAGGTTGTTCAATTCCATGAAGCTGAGAAAAACTTCCAGCTTTTTCAGGGTAATTTCTTCGTTGATGGCCATGATCACCGTGATTATCGTGAGTTCATTAACTTCAGGGTAATGAACATGGTAGCAGGTTGATTGTCGCGGTTCCGTTTTCGCTCTATCGTCGGGGTTCGATAGCTCATTCCGGAGGCAAGATGTCAACCGCCACAGCAGCGCCAGCGCAGCGGCAAAAACAATGGGACACGCGGCGCACGGAGAAGCGCCGCCGCCTGGAAGCCGTGCGCCAGTACGCGAGCGGCCCCGTGCTGCAACAGGGCGACATGGTCGCCGTGCTCGAAGCGCTGCTTGCGCCGGGCGACCGCGTCGTCCTTGAAGGCAATAACCAGAAGCAGGCCGATTTCCTCGCCCGCATGCTGACCCAGGTCAATCCCGACAAGATCCACCATCTGCACCTGATCATGCCCAGCGTCAGCATGCCCGAGCATCTGGACCTGTTCGAGCGGGGCATCGCCCGCAAGCTCGATTTCTCGTTTGCCGGCACGCAAAGCCTGCGCATCGCCCAGTTCCTGCAGGATGGCTTGCTGGAAGTGGGCGCCATCCACACCTACATCGAGCTGTATGCGCGCCTGTTCGTCGACCTCACGCCCAACGTCGTCATGGTGGCCGGCTACATGGCCGACCGCCAGGGCAATCTGTACACGGGACCCAGCACCGAGGATACGCCCACGCTGGTGGAATCTGCCGCCTTTCGCGACGGCATCGTCATCGCCCAAGTCAATCAGATCGTCGACGACGTCAGCGACTTGCCGCGGGTCGACGTGCCTGGCTCGTGGATCGATTTCGTCGTGCAGTCCGACAAACCGTTCTTCATCGAACCCTTGTTTACCCGCGACCCGCGCGTGATCAAGCCCGTGCACGTGCTGATGGCCATGATGGCGATCCGCGGCGTGTATGAAAAACACCAGGTGCAGTCGCTCAATCACGGCATCGGCTTCAATACGGCCGCCATCGAACTGATCTTGCCCACCTACGGCGAGCAGCTGGGCTTGAAGGGCAAGATTTGCCGCAACTGGGTACTCAACCCCCATCCGACCCTGATCCCCGCCATCGAGACGGGCTGGGTCGAGAGCGTGCACTGTTTCGGCGCGGAGCTGGGCATGGAAGGCTATGCGGCCGCGCGGCCCGACGTGTTTTTCACGGGCCGCGACGGCTCCATGCGCTCGAACCGGGCCCTGTGCCAGCTGGCCGGCCAGTACGCGGTCGACCTGTTCATCGGCGCCACCCTGCAGATGGATGGCCTGGGCAATTCGTCGACCGTGACGAATGGCCGCTTGGCCGGTTTCGGCGGCGCGCCCAATATGGGCCACGATCCGCATGGCCGGCGCCACCCGACGCCCGCCTGGCTGGACCTGATCGAGACGGACGACCCGCTCGCGCGCGGCAGGAAGCTGGTGGTGCAGATGGTCGAAACGTTTCAGGACGGCGGCCAGCCGACCATCGTCGAATCGCTCGACGCCGTGGCCGTGGGCCAGGCCAGCGGCATGCCGCTGGCGCCCGTGATGATCTATGGCGACGACGTCACCCACGTGCTGACGGAAGAGGGCATCGCCTACCTGTACAAGGCCCGTTCGCTGGACGAACGCAAGGCCATGCTGGCGGCCGTGGCCGGCGTGACGCCCATCGGCCTGCGCCATGACCCGAAGACGACGGCGAAATTGCGCGCCGACGGCCTGATCGCGCTGCCCGAGGATATCGGCGTGCAGCGCGGCGCGGCCAGCCGCTCGCTGCTGGCCGCGAAAAGCATCGCCGACCTGGTCGAATGGTCCGACGGCCTGTATCAACCACCCGCCAAATTCAGGAGCTGGTAATGAGCACAATGATGATGACAATGACGACGACAGTGCCGGTGCAGGTACGCCCTGCGGCGCTGGCGCGGCAGGTGCTGCAGGCGCTGCTCGATGAAGTGACCCTGACGCCGAAACCGGGCCTCGTCGATTTGCGCAGCCGTGGCGCCCATGCGGACTTGAACTGGGCCCTGATGTGCCAGTCGGCTTGCGTGCTGGAGCCCGTGTTTCAAGCCATGGCCGACGCCGGCGCGCAGAGTGAAGACGACGACCTGCTGCGCCAGCGCATCGGCGCCATCGGCCGCGATGGCGAGGCGCTGATGCTGGCAGCCACGGGCGGCGTGAACACGCACCGGGGCGCCATCTGGGCGCTGGGCCTGCTGGTGACGGCGGCGGCGCAGCAGGGGGCTAGGGGCGCATCGCTGGCACCGCAGGCCGTGGCGGCGCGGGCCGGCGCGCTGGCCCGTTTGCATGACCGCGGCGCGCCTGGCGTTACCGGCAACAAGGGCGAGCTGGCGTGCCGCCAGTATCAGGTCGATGGCGCTCGGGGCCAGGCCCGCGCCGGTTTCCCACTGGTGACGGGTGCGGGACTACCCGCGTTGCACGCCTCGCGGGCACGCGGCGACAGCGAGACGACGGCGCGGCTGAACGCCTTGCTGGCCATTCTCAGCCAGCTGGACGACACCTGCGTGCTGTCGCGCGGCGGCGAGGCGGCCTTGCTGGAATTGCAGACGGGGGCGGCGCGGGTACTGGCCGCCGGCGGCGCGGCCACTGCCGCCGGTACCGAGGCGCTGCTGGCGCTGGAAGCGGTGGCGCTGGCGCGCGGCGTGTCGCCGGGCGGCGCGGCGGACTTGCTGGCGGCCACCCTGTTCCTCGACCGATTGACAGAAGGAGAAGCGCATGGAAACGCGTGACTATACATTCCCGGCCGGGCCACCGGCATCGGGGCGCGCCCTGGCCGGCGTCGTCGGTTCGGGCGACCTGGAAGTGCTGCTGCAGCCTGGCGACGATGGCGTGATCCGCATCGTCGTCAACACCTCCGTCGATGGCAAGGGTGCCGTGTGGGATGCGCTCCTGCAGCGGGTATTCGGCGGCGAGCCGCTGCCGGCGGCGGCCATCGTCATCAACGATTGCGGCGCCACGCCGGGCGTGGTGCGCATGCGCATCGAGCAAGCCTATGAAGAATTGCAAGCGGGGAGGGCGGCATGAGTACATTGAAGGAATTGCTGGAGCGCGACAGCTTCATCGAACGGGGCGCGCGCAGCCGGGCCAGGGCCTTGCTGGATGATGGCAGCATGCGCGAACTGCTCGATCCGTTCTGCGGCATAGCTTCGCCCTGGCTGCCGAAACAAGGCGTCACGGCGCAGGCGGATGACGGCGTGGTGGTGGCCAAGGGGCTGTTCGATGGCCAGCCGGCCGTGGTGCTGGCCATCGAGGGCGCCTACCAGGGCGGCAGCATGGGCGAGGTGGGCGGCGCGAAAATCGCCGGCGCGCTGGAACTGGCGGCGCGCGATAACCGCCAGGGCGTGCCGACGCGGGCCGTGATCCTGTTCGAGACGGGCGGCGTGCGCCTGCAGGAAGCCAACCTGGGCCTCGCTGCCATTGCCGACATCCATGCCGCCATCGTCGACCTGCGCCGCTACCAGCCCGTGATCGGGATTACCGCCGGCACCGTGGGCTGCTACGGCGGCATGTCGATCGCGGCGGGCCTGTGCAGCTATCTGGTCGTCACGCGCGAGGCGCGCCTGGGGCTCAACGGGCCGGCCGTGATCGAGCAGGAAGCGGGCGTGGGCGAATTCGACTCGCGCAACAAACCGTTCATCTGGAGCCTGACGGGCGGCGAGCAGCGCTTCCACAGCGGCCTGGCCGACGCCTATGTGGAAGACGACACGGCGCAGATGCGCGCCACCGTGGCCGCATTGTTCGCACGCGGCGTGCCGGCGCAGCACCGCAGCGACCAGGCCGACGTCTTCCTGGCCCGCCTGGCGCAAGTGGACGCGGGCTCGCAAGCCACGCCGGAAGCCGTGCGTAGCATCTACAGCAAAGGAGCAACAGCATGAACGCCATCACCGACACGAGCCGCGGCGCCGTCTGGCTGGCGGCACTCACGAATCACGCTGCGCCGCTGGACGGCTACCCGCCTTCCGTGCGCGTGGTCGACGCGCCGCTGGCGGGCGCGCCGGCGCGCTACCTCGCCGTGCTGCCCGACCCGGACAACCGTTTTGCGCGTGCCCGCACGGGAGAAATCGGCCTGGCCGAGGCGTGGCAGCTGGCGCGCGCCGTGCAGCAGGTGGTTGCCGAGGACCGCGCGCTGGCCGTGAAACGGCCCATCGTCGCCGTCATCGACGTGGCCAGCCAGGCCTATGGCCGGCGCGAGGAAGCGTACGGCATCCACCAGGCGCTGGCCGGCGCTGCCGGCGCCTATGCCGAAGCGCGCCTGGCGGGCCATCCCGTGATCGGGCTGATCGTCGGCAAGGCCATGTCGGGCGCCTTCCTCGCCCACGGCTACCAGGCCAACCGCCTGATCGCGCTCGACGATCCGCAAGTGATGGTGCACGCCATGGGCAAGGCGTCGGCGGCGCGCATCACCCTGCGCACCGTGGAAGCGCTCGAAGCGCTGGCCGCGACCATCGCGCCGATGGCCTACGACATCAGGAACTACGCCAGCCTGGGACTGCTGTGGCAAACCTTGCAGGTGGCGCAGCCCGATGATCCGTCGGCGCAGGATACGGCCGCCGTCGACGCCTGCCTGCAGGCGGCTCTCGGCGATATCCGCGCCGACCCGCAGCGGGATCTTTCCAGCCGCCTGGGCGCGCCGCACCGCCAGGCATCGGCAAGAGTCAGGGAGGTATTGCAGCAGCAGTGGTAGGTGAAACAACAGAGAAGACACCAAGTCATTCCTATTCCTATAACGGAGACAATCATGATCATTTACGGAACCGCACTGCTGGCGTTATGCCATTTGCTCGGCATCTTCCTGGGCGACCTGCTCGGGCAGCTGATGGGCGTCAAGACCAACGTGGGCGGCGTGGGCATCGCCATGCTGCTGCTGATCTGCGCCCGCCTGTACATGCAGCGCCGATCCTGGCTGCCGCAGATGACGGAACGGGGCGTCGAATACTGGGGCGCCATGTATATTCCCGTGGTGGTGGCGATGGCGGCGCAGCAGGACGTGGTGGCGGCCCTGCGCGGCGGGCCGGTGGCCGTGCTGGCCGCCATCGGTTCCGTGCTCGTTTGCGGTGCCGTGATTTCGCTGATTAACCGTTCGGAAAGCCCTGCTGCAATCGCTGCCGCTGAAGCTGACCGCGTGCAAGCCGACTCGATGTTGATGAAGGAGCACCGTCATGCTTGAAATCTTTGAAAAAGCCGCCATCCACAATGGCCTGGTGACGGCCTTCGCCTTTGTCGGCCTGATCATGCTGCTGTCGATCGCCCTGTCGAAGTACCTGACCTTCGGCCGCGTGCACGGCTCGGCCATCGCCATCGTGATCGGCCTGGGGCTCGCTTACTGGGGCGGCGTGCATAGCGGCGGCCACAAGGGCCTGGCCGATTTGTCGCTGTTCGGCGGCATCGGCCTGATGGGCGGCGCCATGCTGCGCGACTTCGCCATCGTCGCCACTGCCTTCGAGGTGCAGGCGACGGAAGCGCGCAAGGCTGGCCTGATCGGCTTGGTGGCGCTGGTGCTGGGCGTGGTGCTGCCCTTCCTCGTTGGCGCCGGTGTTGCCTATGCCTTTGGCTATTCGGACGCCGTCAGCATGACCACCATCGGCGCCGGCGCCGTCACGTACATCGTCGGCCCCGTCACGGGCGCGGCCATCGGCGCCAGTTCGGACGTCATGGCATTGAGCATCGCGGCGGGCTTGATCAAGGCTATCCTGGTGATGGTGGGCACGCCCGCCGCGGCGCGCTTTCTGCGCCTGAAAACGCCGCGCTCGGCGATGGTCTTCGGCGGCCTGGCCGGCACCGTCAGCGGCGTGTCGGCCGGCTTGGCCGCCACGGACCGCAAGCTGGTGCCGTATGGCGCGCTGGTGGCCACGTTTCATACGGGCCTGGGCTGCTTGCTGGGACCGTCCTTGCTGTTCTTTGCCGTCAAGGCGGTGGTGGCCTGATGGAAGCCTGGCGCGCGCATGACTTGCTATGGGTATCCGGCTTGCCGGACGGCGCATCCTTGCCCGCCTGGGCCGACGCGGCCTGGCTGCGGGCGGCGCCGCTGGTGGTGCGGCGCGCCAGCACGGCGCCCGGGCGCATCCCCGTGGGCATGCGCGGTATGCTGCGCAGCGAGCGGCATGCATGCGAAGTGGACGCGGCCGCCGTCGTGCGTAGCGTCAGGCCGGAAATGCTGGCGCGGCTGGCGCACACCCCGTCGTCCGGTTTTGACTGTACTGCGCTCGATGCGCTGCGGCAGGTGGCGCCGCTGCTCGACGCCACGGGCTGGGCCTGGGGGCCGACGGGCGGCGTGGGCTTCGCCCTGGCGAGCGGCTTGCCCGTGCTGCGCGCCGACAGCGACCTCGATCTCGTGCTGCGCATCGCCGCGCCGCCGGACGCCGCGCAGGCCTGCGCCCTGCGTACCATCGCGGCGACTGTCACGGCGTGCCGGCTGGATCTGCAGATCGACACGGGCAGTGGCGGCTTTGCGTATGCCGAGTGGGCGGCGGGCCGGGGCAAGGTCTTGCTGAAAACGGATCACGGTCCCGTGCTGACGGCCACGCCATGGGAGATGGCATGAGCGTGCTATTTACCTTTCCGGGCCAGGGCGCCCAGTATCCGGGCATGCTGCATGCGCTGCCCGACGATGCGGCCGTGGCGGGGGCTTTGGCCGAAGCGGCGGACGTGCTGGGCCACGATCCTTTGGCGCTGGACACGGCTGCCGCGCTGGCGTCGACGCGGGCCGTGCAACTGTGCTTGCTGATTGCGGGCGTGGCCATGGCGCGCTCCCTGGCGGCGCGCTGCGCGCTGCCCGACATGGTGGCCGGTTTTTCCATCGGCGAGTATGCGGCGGCCGTCGTCGCCGGCGCGCTCGATTATGCGGATGCACTGCGCCTGGTGGCGCGGCGCGGAGAGCTGATGGAGCAGGCATATCCCACCGGTTACGGCATGGCGGCCATCATCGGGCTTGATCTGGCGCAACTCGAACCCGTGCTGGCCGAGGTGCACGGCGCAGCTACGCCCGTGTATGTCGCCAACCTGAATGCGCCGCGCCAGATCGCCATTGCCGGCAGCGAAGCCGCCTTGCAAGCCGTGATGGCGCTGGCCCTGGCGCACGGCGCCAGCAAGGCCAAGCGCCTAGCCGTCGGCGTGCCGTCGCATTGCCCGTTGATGGAGGCCGCCGCAGGCGACATGGCCGCCGCCTTCGAGGGCGTGGCCCTGCGCCGGCCATCGCTCGTCTATCTGAGTAGCAGCGCGGCGCGCGCGCTGTTCGACCCGGCCCGCATCCGCGACAGCCTGGCGGCCAACATGGCCCAGCGCGTACAGTGGAGCAGTACCGTGCGCCTGGCGTGGGAGCGGGGTGCCCGGCTGGCGCTGGAAATGCCGCCCGGCAGCGTCCTCACGCGGCTGACGGCGCCCGACTTCACGGACGGCGTGGCCATCTGCTGCGACGGCAACCGGGGCGACAGCCTGCTGGCGCTGGTACAGCGGGAGCGCAACGGCGCCGTGCCTTAAAGCCTGGCGCTCAAGCCAATCTGGAATCCACGGCCCGGCAAGGGCGCGATGTATTTCAGTGGAGAATTGTGCGGCCGGGCATCGTCATCGAGCAGGTTGGTGCCGCTGATGAACACGTCGATGCCTGCAAACGGCGAGTTCGGCACCTGCAGCGCGCGGCTCACCTGGAAGTTCACCATGGTGTAGCCGTCGAGCGGCACTTCCTCGCTGACGCTTTTGCCCAGGTACTTTTGCTTGTCATACCGGGTGCCGGACAGCCTGGCCTTCCACCCCATGTTTTCCCACAGCAGATTCGCGCCATAGCGGTTGGTGGGCATGTTGGGCAGATACGCGCCATCGTTGTGCGCGCGCAGCTTGTCCGGGTTGTCCGCCTTGTTCTTGACCAGGTCGGCAAATGCGGACAGGTTCAGTTTTCCGTAGCTGCCAAGCTGTATGACCTGGGAGGCGTCGATCTCGAATCCCTTGACCGTCGTATCGGTCTGCTTCCAATATTTCAAGGGCAGGCGATTGGCCATCTGGGCGCCCGAGTGGCCAAGGTAGAGATAGTTCTCGTACTTCATGACATAGCCCGTCGCCGACATGGCAAAGCCGCGATTGCCGAACAGGGCGGTGAGTTCGGTATTTCGAGCGCGCTCCGCCTTCAAATCCTGGTTGCCTTCTTCCTGGGTCATGATGGAATAGTGCCGGTTGCTCGCATACAACTCATTGACGTCGGGCGCTCTTTCCGAGGAGGCATAGCGCAGCTTCGCACCGAACAGCTGGCCCAGCTTGGCCGAGGCCCCCAGGCTGTAGCTGTTCAGGCTGAACGACCTGTCCTCGAGTTTGGCATTTTTTGCATTCCTCGATGTCTTGAATCCGCTCTTGCGGATCTCGTGGTCCACTTTTTCATGGCGGAAGCCCGCGTCGAAGGTGGCCCAGTCGACGTCGAGGCTTTCCTTGACGAACAGCGCGCGGCTGGCCGTGCTCGCATCGGGCAGGTAAAGCTGCGGGCCGCTGCCGGCGATATCCCTGGTTTTATGGCTGAGGCCAAGCAAGCCGCTCAATGGCCCTGCGCGCCGGTGCGTCAGCAGGAGCTCGGCCTGATTGGTGTCGAACTGGTAGTCATTCGCCTTGGCCGCACCGAGGCGTTCTCCCGAGGCATTGCTCAAGCGGGACACGCGTAGTTGCGCGCTTTCAATGTACGCGACGGGGTCGAGCAGATTGGCTTCCAGCGCATATTTATCTTGCTGTATCACCACGCCGACGGGCAGCCCTTCGTCATAGTTCGCGCCGAAAGACTTGTTTTCCATGGAAAAACCCGGCACGCCATACTCGCTATTCTTGGTATCGATGCTGACGGCCACGTAGCCACGGTTGAAAAAGTAGGTGCTGCCGACGGC
Organism: Janthinobacterium sp. SUN128; assembly: GCF_030587275.1. Lineage (NCBI taxonomy): Bacteria > Pseudomonadati > Pseudomonadota > Betaproteobacteria > Burkholderiales > Oxalobacteraceae > Janthinobacterium > Janthinobacterium sp. SUN128. The sequence goes on from NZ_JAPWHY010000001.1 coordinate 1,340,197, forward strand.
AAAATGGGAATTGCTGGCATAGCTGTTGCCCAGGGTGCCGTGGTAGTCCGGGGTCACGTCCTTGTTGATCTTGTTCTGGGTCGTGGACGGCGTACCGGGCACGTAGGCGGGGTTGGCCGGATTGACGTAGGTCTTGCGCTGCCAGACGGACGTCGGCTGATTGGTATAGAAGGAAAAGTCTCCATCCGCCCAGTCCGGATTTTCCGTCATGAATTGGTCGATAAACGGTTGTGAAGCCTTGTTGTAGATTTGCTGAATGCGCGCTTCCTTCTGGCAACTGTCGGCCAGGAAGGTATTCACGCCACCCTTCACGGGGAACAGCTGGCTGTTGCACACGCTGGCCTTGCTGTTGCCGGGAATATCGTAATGCCCGATCTTCTGGAAGGATAGTTGCAGATTCGTCGAGAAGTGCTTGCCATCGTTGAAGTTCATGCGCAAGCCCTGGGCATTGGCATCGTTGAAACCCTTGCGCAGGACAAATTCCACGTCCTTCTCCTTGCTTTCCATCTTCCTGGAAATGAGGCCGGAATCCACGTCGACGCTGCCGCCAATCGCATTGCCGCCGAAACGCACGGCGTCCGACGATTTGTTGACGGTCGCGCTGCGCGCAAACAGCGGATCGAACGGGATGTTGATGTCGCCGCTGAGCGCATTCATGCCGAGGATGGACTGACCATCCTCGAGGATCTGCACGCGGCTGCCGCTCAGGCTGCGTATCACCGGTGCGCCCGCATTCGGCCCGAAGGCGCTGCTTTGCACGCCCGAGACATGTTCTAGCATGCCGCCCAGGGTCCGGTTCTGGGCTTGCGTATTTTCGACGAGGACGACGCTGTCGATGGTGGAAGGCCGGTCAGCGCGGACCTTGATGGTTTGCAGGGTGACGTCGTCCGCCGCGTAAGCGAGCGGGGCAGTGGACAGCATGGCAGCTGCGAATACGTGATGGCGCATAGGACTTTCTAAAAAGGCGGAAGGTGGTGCTGGTGCTGGCGCTGGACGCAGGCCCGGCGTGAAGGCGTAAATGCAATCGAGTTGCAATAATAACTTGCGCGTAATGCTATTGCAAGTAAACTGCATTTAAGGGCATCGGCGGACTGGCGCACGGAAGCTGCGCAGCGCAGGCAGCCGGCATGTGCCGGCTACTGGGTTGTAAAGTGGGGAGGTGTGCTGGCCTTGCGCGTTGCGCGTGATCAGGCCGCTGGCAAGGTATGCGGCGCAGACTGCATTGGTCCGCTTGCGCCGTGATGGAGTCGCTGCTTCAGGTGAAGTTCGCTGGCTTTTTCACCTGCAGCCGGCGCGCGCGCCGTTTGCGCTCCCAGATGACGATGCCCGTCACGGACAGCATGGCCACCATCACTCCCATGAAGGACATCATGATGCGCCCAGGCAAGCCGAGGATGCGGCCCGAATGCAGGGGGAACTGCAGTTGCACGAAGACGTCGGCGGCCGTGCCTTCCCACGGTTTGTGCTGGCCGATGACGCTGCCATCCATGCCGTCGACGTACAGGTTCGACAGGCCCATGCCGGCCGCGCCGAATTCGTCGGCGGGGTCGAAGAAGGAGACGTTGTAGAACGAATAGTTGCCGCCATAATAAATGCCGCCGATGGGCGAGGTGATGCCGCGCTGCACGGCCTGCTTTTTGGCGATCTCCACCGCCTGCTCGAAACCGATCACGGGCGTGATATACGTGCCGTAGGGCGCCGGCGTTTGCGTTTCGTACGGCCCCGGTGTGGTGGTGGAGACCAGCGACATGACGGGATAAAACACTTCGCGGTACAGGTTCAGCGAGAACGACGTAAACGCGACGACAATAATGATTATCCACACCCACAGGCCGCCCGCGCGGTGCAGATCGAAATTGAGCTTGTAGCCGCCGGCCGCCCAGCGCACCACCCACGCTGGTTTCCACCGTTGCCACCAGCTGGCGGCATCGCGGTGGCGCGGCGTTTCGTCTTGCGCGCGCGGGCGCAAACGGCGCGGCGTGGTCAGGTAAAGCGCCACCATGCTGTCGAGCAGCCAGATCAGGGCCACCGTCCCCATCAGCCAGTAGCCCCAGCGGTCCGTGCCCCAGAAGGCGGGCACGTGCAGGCTGTAGTGCAGGTGGCGCAAGAACGGCATCAGGCTGCGGCGCGACAGGGAAATGGCCGTCGAATCGCGCGTGCCCGTAATCTGCGCCGTGACGGGGTCGATGTAGACGGTGTTGTAGTCGAGCACGAACGGTTTGTTCGTGGCCGGGTCGGTTAGCGGGCGCACCATGAAGGCGGCCGCATGGCCTTCTTCCAGGCCCAGGGTCATGTAATTGACTTCCACGCGCGGATCGGCGGCAGCGACTTTTTGCGCCAGCGCAAATGGTTGCTGCAGGGGACCGCGGCCCGGCGTGTCCATGATGTCGGCGTTGAGCCACTCGTCCAGTTCATGGTCCCACGACGTGACGGCGCCCGTGAGTCCGGCAACGATAAGGAAGAGGGCGATGGTGAGGCCGGCCCAGCGGTGTATGACAGTCCAGAAAGCGCGCATGCGGTACAAACCTTCAACATGAAACCGGCTTGTTGCCGCCAGCGGGCGCCACTGGGGCGCACAGGGAAATGCCAGGCACAGGCCTGATATTTTGATAATGGGAATCGTTCTCATTATCCGCCTTGGCATGGCGTTTGTCTAGCGCCAATAGTGTTGACCAAGGTTAAATGGCGCATGCTAAGATGCTAGCAAGAAGTTAATTTACATTCCACATGGAAATATTCAAGGCTGAAGCGGCATGCGTATAGAAGACCGGAACAATGTCCGCATTAGCGAATGCAGTGGCGCGCCGCAGGCGGGCGCGGCAGCTACCATGGTGTTCATGCACGGCTTTGGCTGCGACCAAACCATGTGGCGCTACCTGGAGCCGCTGTTTCGTCCGCGCTACCGCACCGTGCTGTTCGACCTGGTCGGCAGCGGCGCTTCGGACCTGGCCGCCTATGATTTCGATAGCTATGCGCGGCTCGACGCGCATGGGGCCGATTTGCGCCAGGTCATCCATGCGGTCGGCGGCGGCCCCGTGATTTGCATCGGCCATTCCGTCAGCGCCATGAGCGCCTTGCTGGCGACGATCGCCGAGCCGGATCTGTTCGCCGCACAAGTCATGCTGGCGCCGTCGCCGTGCTATGTCGACGATGCGGCGGCCGGCTACCGGGGCGGCTTCAGCCGTGCCGATATCGATGACTTGCTCGATGCCATGGAGAGCAATTACCTGGGCTGGTCCGCCGGCATGGCGCCCGCCATCATGGGCGCGCCCGGCCAGCCGGCGCTGGGGCAAGACCTGGTGAGCAGCTTTTGCCGCACCGACCCCGTCATTGCCCGGCATTTCGCGCAAGCCACGTTCTTGTCCGACCACCGCGCCGTCTTGCCGTACAACAGCACGCCGGCCCTGATCGTGCAATGCAGCGACGACTTCATCGCACCGCCGTTTGTGGGCGAGTACCTGCGCCAGATGCTGCCGCACAGCAGCCTGCAGGTGATCGAGAATGTCGGCCATTGTCCGCACATGAGCGTGCCCGACGCCAGCTACCGCACCATCCGTCATTTTCTCGATGGCCTGCACCTGTAATGCGCGACACGATGCCTTCCCTGCCTGATACCGGTACCCTGTTCCAGCACGCAGCTTGCGGCTTGCTGCTGTGCACGGCCGATGGCACCATCGTGCAGGCGAACGCCACCTTCTGTGGCTGGCTCGGCTATGGCGCCGGGGAATTGCTCGGGAAAAAGAAATTACAGGATTTGCTGACCATCGGCGGGCGCGTATTCCACCAGACGCACTGGCTGCCCCTGATGCAGGTGCAGGGCAGCGTGTCGGAAATCTTGCTCGACATGCGCCAGCGCCAGGGGCAATCCATCCCCATGCTGTTCAACGCCGTGCGCCGCGAGCACGAGGGCGTGCGTTATGACGAGATCGCCGTCTTTGTCGCCAGCGACCGGCGCAAATATGAACAGCAGCTGCAGTTGGCGCGCAAGGAGGCCGGCGAGCTCAACGAGCAGCTGGCGGCCGCCGACCGGCGCAAGGACGAGTTCCTGGCCACCCTGGCGCACGAGCTGCGCAACCCGCTGGCGCCCATGCGCAATGTGCTGGAAGTGCTGCGCCTGGCGCAGCTGGACGACCCGCAACTGTGCTGGGCGCGGGACGTGCTGGGCCGGCAAGTGGGGCACATGACGCACCTGGTCGACGATTTGATGGAAGTGTCGCGCATCACGCAGGGCCGTCTGGAACTGCGCCGCGCCAGCGTGGAACTGGCGCCCGTGGTGGAAGCGGCCCTGCACAGCGTGGCGGAGCTGGCCGCGCAATCCGGCCACAAGGTGCTCGTGGAGCAATGGCCGCAAGCTATCTGGCTCGACGCCGATGCGACGCGCCTGGGGCAGATGATCGCCAACCTGCTGACCAACGCCGTCAAGTACACGCCTGCCAATGGCGTCATTGGACTGGACGTGGCGTGCACGGAAACAGAAGTGCACATTACCGTGCGCGATTCGGGCATCGGTATCGCGCCCGAGCACCTGGACAAGGTATTCGAGCTGTTTTCGCAGCTGGAACCGGCCCTGTCGCGGGCCCAGGGCGGCCTGGGCATCGGCCTGTCGCTGGTGCGCGGCCTGGCTGAATTGCATGGCGGTAGCATCAGCGCGCATAGCGACGGGGTGGGGCTGGGCAGTACCTTTGCATTGCGCCTGCCGCTGCCGGCCGTGCCTTTGCAAGCGCCGCCCGAGCCCAACCGCCGCCTGCTGGCGGGCACGCGCGACGGCAAGGTGCTGGTCATCGACGACAGCGCCGACGCGGCCGAAAGCCTGGCGCTGGCGCTCGACATTCTCGGCTATGACGTGCGCACGGCCTACGATGGCACGGCCGGCATGGAGGCGGCGCACAGCTTCATGCCGCAAGTGATATTGCTCGACATCGGCTTGCCGCACATGAATGGCTACGACGTGGCGCGGCTGCTGCGTAGTGAACCCTGCGGCAAGGATGCCATCCTCGTGGCCGTCACGGGCTGGGGCCAGGACAAGGACCGCCAGATGGCGTCCGATGCGGGCTTTGATTTGCACCTGACCAAGCCCGTGGATTTTTATGAGCTCGATGCGGTGTTACAGAAGATGTTGCAGGCGGGTGCAGAATAGTAAGAATGAATTGAAGGTAATGGAACAACTGACAGTACTTGAAATCGCCGTTTTCCAGCTGCGCATGGGATTTGGCCGGGCGGACCGCTGCGTGGACTGGGCTGTGGAACGCCTGCGCCGAGACGAGGAAGGCGACGACCTGGAAGTCGTGCTGCTGGCCAGCGCCCGGGGCCGCGACGAGGTGCTGCCGCTGGCCGAGGCCATCATCGAGCGCTACCGGGGAGCGCAGCGCCTCAGTGAACAATTCCTGGCCGGCAAATACATCGTCGAACTGCGCGCCGCCTACCTGGCGGGCCGGGAAAGCGCGGCGTCGCTCGATGCCATCTTTACCCACCTGTACCCGGCGCTTGGCTATCCGGACTGGCTGGTGATGCTGAGCCGCAATTGCGAGTATGCGATGGACGTAGCCGATTTCGAGCTGCCGTTCGAGGATGAATTCCGATATATTGCCAGCCTGTGGGCGCAGGTGGAGAGCATGGCCGCGTTCGAGCGCGAATACCGCCGACAGACCTCCAATACCCATGATATGAAGTAGGTGCAGATGACTGACAATAATGTGCTGCGCGCGCTGGGACTCAGCGAAGCTTTGCTGGCTCATCTGGATGGTGATAGCGTTGCATCGCCATTGGATTACCGTTGCCAGGCGGCGCGTGCATGGCGTTCCTCGCCCATGGCAGGGAGCGGTATCGTGGCCTTGTGGGAATGCGGCATGGTGCTCGATTACTTCAATCCTGCCAATGGCTGTTTCGAGCGCTGCAGCCTGGAAAATATTGACGAGGTGTGGCGCAGCTATGCATCGCTGCAAGGCTTACTGGCAGAACTATTTCTTAATGCATACGAGGATGAAGTGGATGACGCCGCGCTGTGCGCCTGCGCCAGCCTGTTTGGCTTCCATGCGATACAGCGTTTGCTGGCGGAGGCCGCTAACGCGGGAACGGGCTACAGGCAATGGCGTACGGGCTTTGGCGCGAGTTGTACGGACCGTTAAGCATCGTTGAGATGCTTCACTTCTGACAGTCCTGTCCGCTTGCATCGCTGAGATAAATTGATATATCTCACCGTATAATTTGCGCAATTCTTTTCGCTGGGAATAATGTGCAAAACAAGACTATCGGTTTACTTGGCGGCATCGGCTGGGCCTCGACTCTGGAATACTATCGGCTCATCAATGAAATGCTGGTGGCGTGCATCGGACCCGCGCACAGCGCGCGCATCATGCTGGTCAGCATGGACCAGGCCGATTTCGTTGCGCACGCGGCGCAGCCCGATTCGCATGCCATCGAACAATTTCTGATCGGCGAAGGGCTGCGCCTGCAAGGCATGGGCGCGGATTTCTTCCTGCTGTGCGCGAACGGTGCGCACCGCTTCGCGCCGGCCGTCGTGCCGCGGATCGGCTTGCCTTTTATCAGCATCGTCGAGGAAACTGCGAAGCGGGTGCAGCAGTCGGGTGTGCGCAAGGTCGGCTTGCTGGGCGTTAAACAGACCATGACGGGCAGCTTTTATCACGATGCGCTGGAGAAGTTGGACATCACGACCGTGACGCCCGATGAGGCCGACCAGGAAATCTTGCACGACATTATCTACACGCAACTGGTGCAGAATATTGTTACCGACGCCAGCCGGAACATTTTCCTGGAGATCATCGAGAAACTGCGGCTGCAAGGCGTGCAGGGCGTGATTCTGGGCTGTACGGAGATTCCATTGCTGGTCAAGCCCGGCGATGTCGATTTGCCGCTATTTAATACCACGGCGATTCATTGCGAGGCGGCAGTGGTGTTTGCCACCGAGGACTAGATGCTCGCATATGAGCGGCGCCCGCAAGGGAGCCGCTCATTTACCATCAAGCCGGCTGCGCGCCGCTCACATTGCGGCTGCGGTTTTCCACCAGCACGGAAATGCCGAGCATGACGATGCCGCCGCAGGCCAGCATGGCGCCCACCCAGCCCGTCGAGCGTAAACCCATGCCCATGGCGATCGCGATGCCGCCGGCCCACGCGCCCAGCGCGTTGGCGATGTTGAAGGCGGAGTGGTTGAGGGCGGCGGCCACGGTTTGCGCGTCGCCGGCCACGTCCATCAAGCGCGTCTGCACGGCCGGAGCGACGGCGATGCCGGCGCCGATGGCGAACAGGTTGATCGCCGTCAGCCAGACATTGCTGCTGGTATAGGTAAAGGCGGCCAGGGCGGCCACGTTCCACAGCAACACGCCGAAGATGGTCCACAGGCGCGAGCGGTCTGCCAGCCAGCCGCCGATCAGATTACCCACCGTCATGCCGATACCGATAATGGCCAGCAAGATGGAAATGACGAGTGGGGACACTTTTGTCACTTCCAGCAGGGTTGGCGTAATAAACGTGTAGACGGCGAACATGCCGCCGAAGCCGATCGCTACCATCAGCAGGGTCAGCCACACTTGCAGGCGGCGGAAGACGCCCAGTTCGCGGCGCGGGCTCGAATCGCCGGCAGCGACCATGGGCACGAAGATGCGCACCATCAGCATGGTCAGCAAACCCAGCGCGGCGACCAGCAAAAAGGCCGAGCGCCAGCCCAGAGTCTGGCCGATATACGTGGCCAGCGGCACGCCAAAGATATTCGCCACGGTCAAGCCCATCAGGACGCGGGCCACGGCCTGGCCGCGCCGGTCCGGTTCGGCCAGGGCGGCCGCCACCAACGCCGCCACGCCAAAGTAGGCGCCGTGCGGGATGCCGGCCACGAAGCGGGCGACGACCAGCAAGCCATAGTTAGGGGCGATAGCGCTGAGCAAGTTGCCGCCAGCGAACATCAGCATCAGACAGATCAGCATCAAACGGCGCGGCATGCGCGCCAGGAAGATCGTGATCAGGGGCGCGCCGATGACCACGCCCAGCGCGTAGGCGCTGATCATGTGGCTCATCTGCGGCAAGGTCGTGCCCAGGTCGTCGGCCACCACGGGCAGGATGCTCATGGAGGCGAATTCGCCCGTGCCGATGGCGAGGCCGCCGATGGCCAGGGCCAGGTCGGCATAGCCAGCGCCAAAAGGCGCGGTGACGCGCGGAATCAGGGGATCTACGGAGGCGTGCATGTTCTTGTTAGTTTGGTAAAGAATGACAGGGCGGAGGGGCGCGCAGTGGCCCAGCCGGAGGTGGCAATGCGCCACCAGAATCGACGGATGGCCGGTATTTTCGGGCTAGAAGAGCTGCCCAAAGACAACATTGTAAGAGATTCGGGCAAGCTCTGCAGGGCGCCGGCTAAAATTTGCTGCACCGCACACAACAGCGTTTGCTCTTGTTGTTAACGATAACACGGAATCTGCGCGATTCCGCCACAGGGAGAGCGAAGAAAGCCTGGCTGTGGCGGAAATGGTCTTCCTTGCGTATTACTTCGCTAACGATTGCTGCAGCGCTTCCAGTCCCGCCACATAAATGCCGTGGAACAGGTCCGTCACTTCCTGCTCGCTCACGCCCACCGGCGTGAAGCGGCCCGACCAGGTGACCTGCGTGCCGTCGCTGCCGGCAATCGCGCTCACTTGCAGGGTCGACAGGTAATCGGCGGCGGGAAACGGCGCCTGCAGGATGGAATAGCTGTAGCTGCGCGCTGCATTGTCGTACGCTTCCAGCTGCTCGACGATGACGTCGCCGGCCGGGTTGGCCAGGTGGCGGATGCGGCCCCCTGCGCTTAACGTGCTGCTGGGAATATAGGGCAGCCAGTCGGGCAGCGAATTGAAGCCCCCGATCAGTTGCCACACTTGTGCCGGCGTGGCAGCGATGTCGATCGAAGTAGTGGTATGTGCCATGATGAATTCCTTGTCTATATCAGAGAGTGTCGCCGGGCAGGGGGGCGAAGGCCGATACCAGTTGCTCGGCGCGCATGTCTTGCCAGAATGCGGCGGGGATGACGCTGTTCAAGGCTGCCAGGTCTTCGGCCAGGCGTTCCGGACGGCTGGCGCCGGGGATCACGGCGGCCACGGCCGGATTGGCCAGGGAAAATTGCAGGGCGGCAGCCTTGACGCTGACGCCATGGCGTGCGGCAATGGACTTGATGCGTTCGACTTTGGCAATGATCTCGGGCGAGGCTTTCTGGTATTCAAAGTGCGCGCCGCCGGCCAGGATGCCTGAACTGTAGGGGCCGCCCACGACGATGTCGACGTTCTGTTTTGCCGCGGCAGGCATCAGGCGCTGCAGCGCCCGTTCATGGTCGAGCAGGGTGTAGCGGCCGGCCAGCAGGAAGGCGTCCGGCTGGGCTTCGGCCAGGTCCAGGGTCAGTTCCAGCGGTTCCACCTTGTTCACACCCACGCCCCAGGCCTTGATGACGCCTTCTTCGCGCAAGCGGGTCAGCACGCGGAAGGCGCCCGTGCGGGCAATCTCGAATTGCGCCAGCCAGTTGTCGCCATGAAAATCCTGGGCGATGTCGTGGACCCAGACGATATCGAGGTGGTCCGTATCCAGGCGTTTCAAACTGTCTTCGATCGAACGCAGGGCGGCGTCGGCCGAGTAGTCATCGACAATCTTGTTCTTGCGGCCAAATTCGAACAGGCCGCCTTTTTCGCCCAGTTCGCGGGCGGTGGGGTCTTCCAGTTCATCGAGGATCAGCCGGCCGACCTTGGTGCTGAGCACGTAATCGTCGCGGCGGCGCTGCTTCAGGGCGGCGCCCAGGCGCAGCTCGGCCAGGCCGGCGCCGTAGAACGGGGCCGTGTCGAAGTAGCGGATGCCCGATTCCCACGCCGCGTCGACGGTCGCCAGCGCTTCCTGTTCCGGAATGTTGCGGAACATATTGCCCAGCGGCGCCGTGCCGAAACCCAGTTTGCCTGTCAGTAAGTGTTTGATTGTCATGATGTTTTCCTTCAATGTGTGGATCAGTGAAGACAGAATAGCTGGACAAGTTAAGCCTGTCCAAGACATAATTGGCGCAACTTAAGTCCCGAAAGGTCTGACATGCTGGACATACGCCAATTGCAATACTTCATCGCCGTCGCCGAGGAAGAACACGTGGGACGGGCCGCCGAGCGCCTGCATATTTCCCAGTCGCCGCTGAGCCGGCAAATCGCCCAGCTCGAAGACAGGCTGGGCCTGACCCTGTTCGAGCGCAGCGCCCAGCGCATCCGCCTGACGCGCGATGGCCATACCTTCCTGGCCGAAGCGCGCGCGTTTATCACCCACGGGAATCGCCTGGAAGCGCTGGCGAAACGGCTGGGGCGCGGCGACGAGGGTGGCCTGTGCATAGGCTACATCGAAAACGCCATGCATGCGGGCGTGTTGCCGGACGGCTTGCGCGCCTTGCGGGCCACGCGGCCGCAAGTGCACATCGCCCTGTACAACCTGCATTCGGCCGAGCAGATCGAAGGCTTGCGCCAGCGCAGCCTCGATATCGCGCTGCTGTGCGAGCCGCCGCTGCCGAACGACGCGGACCTCGATTGCGCGCAAGTGCTGAGCGACCCCATGCTGCTGGCCTTGCCGGAAACGCACCCGCTGGCGCACAAGGCCGAGCTGAGCCCGGAAGATCTGGCGGGCGAGGAATGGATTGCCGTGCTGCACAAGGAAAGCGTGCTGAAACACGATAATTTCATCGCCGCCTGCGCGCGCGCCGGTTTCACGCCCGATATCCGCATGGAAGCAACGGAGCCGCTGACGGCGCTGGGCCTGGTGGCGGCCGGGCTGGGCATGGCCATGATCCAGCACAGCCTGCGCCAGCACGCGCCGGCCGGCGTCGTCGTAAGGGAATTGCCGTGGTTCAGCTACCGCACGCCCCTGTGGCTGGCCTGGCACAAGGTCAATTTGCGTCCGGTGGTGGGGATTTTCCGGGAAACCTTGCTGCAGCAGGCGGGCGCAGCCGCTTAGCAACACCTAACAAAACCGTAGCGAGCGGGATGAGTTGTGGCTGAGAAGCGGAGCTGTGCTTGAGCACAGTGAGCATCGGAGGCCGCAAATCGCGACGCGCAGTAGGTTTGGTTAGGTGTTCTAGATTTTCCTGGCGTGCTTCAGGTGCAAAGGCAGCCACCACCACATGCAAATGATGAGCGCCCCCATCAGCACGCAGGCGATGATGCCGGCGACGTGGCCGAACACTTCCGACATCACCAGGTTGGTGCCTAAGATAAACGCCAGCGCCAGGGAAAAGGCGCCGCACATCATGATGCGGTCGGCCACGCGCTTGAAGCGCTCGCGGTCTTGCAGGGGGCGCATCACGCGGTGCTGAATCGCTGGCGCGCTGAGCAGCACCAGGCTGGTCATGGACAGGAAAAACGTCAGCAGGAAGACGATTTTTTCCGCCTGCACGATCTTCGCGAAGCCGCCGTTGAAGGGCAGGATGATGAGGAAAGCCGTCAGCATCTGCGCGCCCGGCAAGAGGATGCGCAATTCGCTGAGCAGGTCGGACAAGTCGCCTGCGTCGCCTGGCTGGTCATTTTCATCCTGGTGCTGCGCTGGTGGCATGGGACCGTCCTCGTGATGGTAATGGAGCCAGTCTACCCGGCAGTGCCTTGCCTGACTGTGGGCGGGCGCACCTTCAGAAGCATTGCATGCCGCGCCCAGGCAGGCGGGCGGCGTATTCGCGCAGCCGCCACAGCGGCGTCGAGACGATGGCCGTGGCGCTGTGCGAAGCGTCGTGGCCGCAATGGCCGCAACTGTGGCGCCGGTGCGGCGCCAGCGCGAAGTCGCCCAGGTCCAGGTGCGGGTGGCCGCAGCGGGCGCAGTCGCTGCAAGCGAGCGGCACGCCAGCCTGCAGCGCGGCGGCGAACGCCTGCGCGGCGGGCGGCGTGATATTCAGTTGCACTATGCCGGGAGGAAGCAGGCCGGGCAGGGTGCGGCAGTCGATGGCCAGCGCGGCCGCGTCGCGCGCCAGCAGGGCGCCGCCGTCATTGGCCCGGGCTCGCAGTTGCAGCAGGCCATCCGGGCCCAGGCGCAGGGTGCTGGCGTGGAATTGCGTGGGGTCGAACAATTCCGGATACAGCACATAGCCCATGGGGCTGGCGTGCTGGCGGCAACGCATGGGTTCTGTTGCTTGCCAGCCGGCCAGATCGGCTTGCGTGCCCCAGTAGCACTGGTGCGTGCGGCACCAGTGGCGCGCCGCGCCGTTGCGAAATTTTCCAGCGGGCAGCAGATCGCACAGGACGATGGCGTCCAGCCCCGCACCGGCGCGAAAGTGGCCCGTGATGTGGGATGTGGTGACGGCAAGATGGCCTGTGCTCGCTTGCAGGGGCCAGCAGATGCCGGGCAGGGTCAGCGGCGTGGCCAAGGGCGCCTCCCAGCGGCTATCGCCTTGCCAGCCGCTGGCTGTCTGGCATGAAAAAGCCCGCCGATTCGGGCGGGCTGTGCTGACGGGGATGCCAAAAGCATGGCCCGGTCTATTCTTCCGTATCGGCCAGGGTGACGATGGCGCGCGCCCATTTCGAGTATTTCAGGTTCGCCAGATCGCGCACGGTCTTGATATTGAATGCCTGCTTGAGCAGCTCCGCATCCTTCTCGCTCACGCCTTGCAGCGCGTCGACGGGGGCATCAGCGATTTCCTTGAACGTCTTTTTTTCGTAAGCCTTGTCTACCGCTTTATTGATGTTCATATGTTGATACTCCTCAGTAAGTAGGAAAATTAATTCTACACGTTTTTGCGCACGATCAATTTACGCTTGCAAGTTGTGCCGAACTAAATATGATGGAGGTGGGCGCCTCGACCGTGAGGCCGTCTGTGCGTTCGCCTTGGGATTGTAATTATGTCACTGTTATTATTCATAGTATAATGATTTCCATGGCGGAGAATGGTCTGCGCCATACCGACGCCGCAGTCACGCGGCACTAATCGATAGCGTTCAGGAGAATACGATGAGTTTGCTAGACCAACTTGCAGGACAGGCGATGAGCGCTTTGGGCAATAAAAGTGCTGACGGGGAAGCCCCATCGGGATTGATGGCCAGCGTGATGGACCTGGTCAACCAGCATGGCGGCTTGCCCGGCCTGCTGCAGAAGTTCCAGGAAAGCGGCCTGGGCGACCAGGTGGCCAGCTGGATCGGCACCGGCGCCAATGCGCCCGTGTCCGGCGAACAGATCAAGGATGCGCTCGGCAGCGACACGATCACCCAGATCGCTGAAAAAGCGGGCGTCGCCCCGGACGCGGCCTCGGGCGGCCTGGCAGCCTTGCTGCCCCAGCTGATCGACAAGCTGACCCCGGACGGCCAGGTACCGGAAGGCAACGACCTCGTCAGCCAGGGCTTGAATATGCTCAAGGGCAAGATCTTCGGTTGATTCCTTGGTCTTGCAAGTGAAAAACCTCGCAGCGATGCGGGGTTTTTTTGTTTTCAGGCGGCGGCCATCATGCCGAAGTGGGGCTGCTCAGCAGTCAGCCGCGCCGTACTCCCTTCCACCAGATACGAGCAATACCGTCTCCGCTCGGCGATGCCGCCGCGCCGCTCCATCAATTCACCCAGCATGGCGACGGCATCGGTGGCCATCTTTTGCACGGGCTGGCGCAGGGTGGTGATGTCGTAGCTGAGCCAGCCGGACGCTTCCAGCGCATCGAAACCGGCCACCGACATCTGCAGCGGCACCTGGATACCCATCTGGTGGCGCGCCGTGTCCAGGCAGCCGATGGCCATGATGTCGTTGCCGCAAATGACGGCGTCCGGCACGCGGCCCAGGCGGTCGATGACCTTGCGCAAGCCGCGTCCGCCGCTGGCATAGTCGTAGTTGCCGCTGACGACGATGGGCGCGGGCAAGCCCAGGGTCAGCAGCCGGTCCAGCATGCCAGCCTTGCGTTCCTGCGCGACGGCCGAGTCGCCGGGGCCGTCGATGATGGCAAACTGGCGGTGGCCCGCCTCGGCCAGGCGCGAGACGAGCAGGCGCGCCGCTTCGGCCTGGTCGCACAGCACGGCATGCACGGCGTGCTCGCGCGGGCTTCGGTTGAACAGCACCAGCGGCACGTCGCGCCGGCCGAATTCAGCCATCTGCTCGTCCGACAGGCAGGCGGCCACGACCGCGCCGTCGACCTGGTATTGCCACACATCGCACAAGACCTTGCCAATGTCCGCTTCGCGTTCCAGGGTAAACAATAAGAGACGCTTGCCCAGGCGGGCGATTTGCTGGCTCAGGTCGGACAACACTTGCGGATAGTACAGATTGGCCAGGTTGGAAATGATGACGGCCACCAGGTTCGAGCGGCGCGTGATCAGGCTGCGCGCGGCCGCGTTCGGGATGTAGTCGAGGGTGATGGCCGCCTGCATGACCTTGGCATGGGTGGCGGGCGAGATGCTGGCGCCCGGCTTGAAGCAGCGTGACACGGCCGATTGCGACACGCCGGCCAGCAGGGCCACGTCATACGAAGTCACGCGCCGTCCGGCGCCGGGTATGGTGCGGGTGGTGGTGATGGGTGTCCGGGCTACAGTATTCTTTTTTCGCATATTGGTCTGGCAAGCAACCTGTCTCAAAGTATTCCTGCAGGCCCGGCCGCTTGTGGCGGCCTGGGCGGGCAGAATGAGCATAGCGCAAAAGATTGCCTTATGGCAAGACTGCATGCTTATTTACGCTTATTGTTCATGTTGCAAAAAATATGACTGAATGGCAAGTGCTCGGCAGCCCCTCAATCGCTGCTGTCGCACGGCCCGCTGCCATAGGGGCTGAGGCGCCCCGGCGGGTCCACGCGGCGGGCGCTGAAATCGCTGGCCAGGGTAGGTAATGGCCATTCCGCCGTGGCGCTCGCTTCCGTGCCGCTGACGCTGCCCCGCACAGTCAGGACGACGTCCACCCAGGAACCGTAGTTGCGCGGATAGCTGACGGTAACGGTGGCCATGCCCAGCGCGTCGCTCAGGCCGCTGGCGCTGACGGTCAGGGGGATGCCCGGGTCGAGCACGCCATTGCCGTTGCGGTCGTAGGCGGCGTCAAAAATGCCGTTGCGCAAGACGTCCTCGTTGGCGCAGCTGTAGAGGGGCAGGGCCAGGCGCCAGATGCCCGTGTCGGGGAATTCGGGCTTGTCCGCTTGCCATACATAATATCCCTTGGCGTAGCGGCTGGGCCAGGCGGCGGCCGTGATGGCAACGCCGGGCACGGCATTGCCGGCGCTGTCGGACACGAACACGGCAAAGTCCTTCTGCAGCACGCTGGCCGAATGCTCGCGCAGCAGGCTGCCCGTGCCCAGCTTGATCGACAGCGCTTGCCGCGCCACCGTCAGACGTACGAGGGCCGTGGCCGCCGCTTGCGGTGCACCCTCGATGCGGGCCTGGATCAGCACCCCGTCGCGGCCGCTGTCGGCCGGCCCCGCCACATACACGGCGCGCGCCAGGCCGTCGCTGCCCGTCAGCACCCGGCCCGCCTGCCGCAGATAGCCGCCGCTGGGGTCGCTCAAGATGGAAAACAGCACGGGCGCGTTCTTGACCAGGTTGTTGACGGCGCCATCGCGCACGACGGCGCTGATTGTGCTGATACTTGTGCTGATGTTGTCGGCGGGCACGCCATTCCCGGGATTGGCCCGCAGCACCGCCGGGGCCGCTTGCACGGCCAGCTTACTGGCAGGACTCAATGGCGCGATGAATTCCAGCCGCGTCTGCGCCGTGGGTCCGCCTGCCACGGCGGCCGTGACGGTCGCCACGCCCGCGTTGGCCGACTGGATATAGCTGCGCGGCAAGTTGCCATCGCTGAAAATCAGGCTGGCGGGCAAGGCCTGGCTGCAGGCGCTGTCCGCAAACAGGCTGCCGCGCGAGGTCGACAGGCTGGCGCTGCCCGCTTGCGCCACGCCCGCCCTGTCATAGCGCGCGTCGATGGGCTGGCACGCCAGGGTGGCGATCTCGGGCAGCACGTCCGCACCGCTAGCGTCCTGGCCAACGGCCGGGCTCAGGCGCAGGTCGCTGCCGGCTACGGCATACGCTTGCGTGGCGGCGGCGCCCAGGGCGCTGACGGACACGGCATCCTTGCCCAGGCTGCCCGCCGTCAGGCGCAGCACCAGCTGGCCTTGCGCATTGCTGAGCGCCGCGCTCCCATCCTTGACGCGCACGCCGTTGCCGCCACCCGTGCTGTAGGCGATGGCGGCGCCGGCCACGGGCTTGCGCGCCGAGTCGCGCACGGTGACGGTGAGGTCGGCACCCTGGCCCAGCAGCAAGGCGGCCGGCCCCAGCACTTCCACGCTGCTGCCCGTGACGGCCACCGTGCCCTTGCCGCTGCGCGTGCCGACATGCGCCGTCACGGTGATGCTGCGGTTGCTGTTGGCGCCGCCGGTCCCCAGCAAAGCGCGCGCCTGGCCGTTCTTGTCCGTCACGGCGTCGACGCTGCCGAGGATGCCGGAATCGGCGGCAAAAGAAATTTTTGCGTTTGGCAAGGCCAGGTTGGCGCCATCCTTGACGAGGGCCGTGACGGCCACTTCGCTGCCTGCCAGTCCCGCCGAGGCCAGTTCCGTGCTGGAAAACACCAGGTTGACGGCGCTGGCCAGGCTGGCCGGCTCGGGCGGCGTGACCGGCGGAATCACGGGTGGCGTCACGGGCGGGGTGACTGGCGGCTTCACGGGCGGCACGGTGGGCGGCGGGCTGCCGCCGCAGCCTGCCGTGCTGTGCAGAGAGCAGCCGGCGCCGGCCTGGGTATCGGCCGAACCGCCGCCGCAGCCGGCCAGGGAAACGAGGAAGGCCGCCAGCAAGGTAGCAGGCAGCAAAACAGCGGGCAGGTGGCGCGGGTGGCGCAGGCGGGCGAGGGGCACGATGGGTCTCCGGGAGCTGGCCGAGTTGCTCGGCATCACATCCAAGAGTAGCTTTTGCACGCGGCCACTACTTGATGCAAAGCAAGTTTATGCTGTTGACCCCGTCGAACGGGTTTTGCTGGTGCAATGGCCGGCCTTCTGATAACATAACGCCCCTTTATTCAGGGAAGGGTCGACATGGCCAATGCTTGCGGCGTCGATTTCGGCACGTCAAATTCCACGGTAGGCTGGGCACGTCCCGGGCAGAGCACCATGCTCGGCCTGGAAGATGGCAAGACGACCTTACCGTCCGTCGTCTTCTTCAATGCGGAAGACGAGGAAGTCAGTTTTGGCCGCGCGGCGCTGGCCGGCTATCTGGCCGGTTACGAGGGGCGCTTGATGCGCTCGCTGAAAAGCTTGCTGGGTACCAGCCTCATCGATGGCCAGACGGAAGTGGGTGGCCGCGCCTTGCCATTTCGCATGTTGCTGGCGCAATTCATTGGCGAAGTGAAACGCCGCGCCGAGCAGTCCGCCGGCCGCGAATTCTCGTCCGCCGTGTTCGGCCGTCCCGTCTTCTTTATCGACGACAATGCACAAGCCGACCAGCTGGCGCAAGACACGCTGGCCGAAGTAGCGCGCTCCGTCGGTTTCAAGGACGTCGCCTTCCAGTTCGAGCCGATTGCCGCCGCGTTCGACTACGAGTCGCAAATCGACAAGGAAGAACTGGTGCTGATCGCCGACATCGGCGGCGGCACCTCCGACTTTTCGCTGGTGCGGCTGTCGCCGGAACGGGCGAAAAAGACCGAGCGGCGCGACGACATCCTCGCCACCGGCGGCGTGCACATCGGCGGCACGGACTTCGATAAATACCTGAGCCTGTCATCCGTCATGCCCTTGCTCGGTTATGGCAGCCGCCTGCAGAACAATAGCGAAGTGCCATCCAGCTATTATTTCAACCTGGCGACCTGGCACACGATCAACCTGGCGTACACCAAGAAGATCTGGGTGCAGCTGGCCGACGTGTGCCGCGATGCACGTGAGCAAGACAAGATGGGGCGTCTGCAAAAGCTGATCGACGAGCGCGCCGGCCACTGGCTGGCCATGAAAGTGGAAGAGGGCAAGATTGCCCTGTCCGACGCGGCCGAAGTGCAGCTGGAACTGGACCGCCTGTCGCCCGCGCAAAGCCTGTTGCTCAAACGCACGCAGTTCGACGACGCCATCGGCCACTTGTGCGGTTCCGTGGAAGAAACCGTGCTGCGCCTGCTGCGCGACGCGGGCGTGGCGCCGGAAGCCGTCGACACCGTGTTCTTCACGGGCGGCTCCAGCGGCGTGCGCTTGCTGCGCGAAAAGATCGCAGCCCTGGTGCCGGCCGCGCGCAAGGTCGAAGGCGATTTGTTCGGCAGTATCGGCGCGGGCCTGGCGCTGGACGCCGTGCGTAAATTTGGTTGATAAAATGTGCATGGCGGCGTTGCCGCGTCTTGCCGTACTGGTGTACTGTCTGCGACGCGGCGCCTTGCCCTGCGCATTTTATCGATACCCCCACTGTTGCACCCACGAAAGAACGCCCCATGAATGTGTTTGACAAACCGATCGTCATGATCGACTTCGAGACGACCGGTTTATCTCCCGACATGGGCGACCGCATCACGGAAGTGGCGGCGCTGCGCATCGAGGGCGGGCGGATCACGGATCGCTATGTGACCCTGATCAACTGCAATGCGCGCATTCCCTCGTTCATCACGGGCTTGACGGGCATCACGCAGGCGATGGTGGACAAGGCGCCGCCCGTGGCCGAGGTGGTGCCGCAGCTGCTGGATTTTATTGGCAGCGATGCCCTGTCGGCGCACAATGCCAGCTTCGATGAAAAATTCCTGCGCGCGGAAAGCGCCAGGCTGAACCTGACACCGGCGCACCAGTCGCTCGTGTGTTCCCTGAAACTGTCGCGCCGCGTGTTTCCCGGCATGGCCAGCTACAAGCTGGGCTTGTTGTCCAGCCAGCTGGGCATCGCCTTCAAGAGCGCCGCCCACAGGGCCGAGTCCGATGCGGAAGTGGCGGCGCAAGTGCTGATCCATATCGGCCGCCATTTGCGCAGCAGCTATGGCATCGCCGATGTCGACGCGGACTTGCTCGTGTCGCTGAACAAGCTGGCCGCCGCGAAAGTACCGCAATTCCTGCAAAAGCACCCGTCGCGCCGCTGAGCGCCGTTCCCCTCTAAGCAGGCTCATCAAAGCGATATAATTTTGTTATTTCATTTGAGCCTGCTCAAGTCCTTCCCCCGCATCGAATTTAAAATTTAAGCAACACACGATTTCGCCGCCCTGGGCCGCCGTTTTGCGCGTGCTGCCGGCAAGCGCAATGTGGATGGGGGCGCACATGGACAAGCACCATACTGCCAGAGATAGCCATCAGGCGTATATCTGGTTCCGCACGGCGGCCGAGCAGGGCAATGCCTACGCCCAGTTCAACCTGGGATTGATGTACAAGAAGGGCGAAGGCGTGGCGCAGGACGATGCGCGCGCCTTTGTCTGGCTACGCCTGGCCGCGTTGCAAGGGCTGGCCTTCGCGCAGAACCACCTGGGCGCCCTGTATTACCACGGCCGCGGCGTGGCGCAGAGCGACGAGGACGCCGTGCTGTGGTTTCGCCGCGCGGCCGCGCAGGGCGATGCCTCGGCGCAGCAAAACCTGGGGCAGATGTACCGCAAGGGACGGGGCGTACTGCAGAGCGACGAGCTGGCCCTGGCGTGGTTTTACCGCGCCTCCGAACAGGGCGTGGCCAGCGCGCAATCGCTGCTGGGCGAAGCCTATGCGCAAGGGCTGGGGGCGAAAAAGAATGATGCGCTGGCCCTGGCCTGGTTCCGCAAGGCCGCCTTGCAGGGCGATGCGCAGGCGCAGCTGAACCTGGGGCTTGTCTACAAGCGGGGCCAGGGTGTTGTGCAGAGCGACGCGCAGGCGCTGGCCTGGTTCCGCCAGGCCGCCGCCCAGGGCTTGGCCGTGGCGCAGCGGCAACTCGGCGTGGCGTATGCGGAAGGCTTGGGCGTGGCGCCCGACCAGCTGCGCGCCTACGCCTGGTTGCAGCGGGCAGCCGAGCAGGACGACGCCGACGCCCAGTTCAACCTGGGCCTGATGCTGGCGCGCGGCCAGGGCGTGGACAAGGACGAGGCGCGTGCCGTCGTCTGGTACCGGCGTGCCGCCATGCAAGGCCATTGCATGGCGCAATACAATCTGGGCGGCATGTTTGCGGGCGGACGTGGCGTGGGCCGCGACTTGCGCCAGGCACTGGACTGGTACGCCAGGGCGG
Source organism: Janthinobacterium sp. SUN128 (assembly GCF_030587275.1). Classification (NCBI taxonomy): domain Bacteria; kingdom Pseudomonadati; phylum Pseudomonadota; class Betaproteobacteria; order Burkholderiales; family Oxalobacteraceae; genus Janthinobacterium; species Janthinobacterium sp. SUN128. The sequence goes on from NZ_JAPWHY010000001.1 coordinate 1,360,248, forward strand.
CGGACCAGGGCGCGTCGAATGCGCAGTTCAACCTGGGCGTGATGTATGCCAACGGCCAGGGCGTGGAGCGAGACGAGGTGTGCGCCGTGCGCTGGTATCGCACGGCCGCCGAGCAGGGCGATGCGAGCGCGCAGAACAACCTGGGTGTCATGTATGCGAACGGCCATGGCGTGCCGCAAGACGACGGCCTGGCCGTGCAATGGTATGCGCGTGCGGCCGGCCAGGGTCATGCTCTGGCGCAATACAACCTGGGCGGCATGTATAACAGCGGGCGCGGCGTGGAGAAGGATCCCGTCTGTGGCTACATGTGGCTGGCACTGGCGGCCGAGGGCGGCGACAGCGGGGCTGCCAGGGCCAGGGAGGCGGCTGGCGCCAGGCTGGAGCCGGCCCAGCTGCAAGAGGCGCAGCAGCGCATGCGGCAATGGCACCAGGTGCGCTTCCCTGCGCTGCCTCCGCGCGACTGAAGCACTGGCACCGTGCGCGCGCGGACGCGTGCTGCATGCGATAATTGCCGGTAAGCATGTCGCGAATGCGGCAAGGTTTTTGGCACAGTGAAAGGTGAACCATGGTAAGGCAGGCAGGCGAGGATGCATCCGAGCAAAAAGTCATCGACGACATCGCCACGCACGGCTGGCATGGCGTGCATATCGGTGCGGATGAAGAAGGTCCCGGCTATGCCTTCACGATAGGTGCTTGCCACAGTTTCGGCCAGCCTGAGTTCCTCATCATGGGCTTGCCGCGCGCCATGGCCCACCAGATACTCGATGTGGCGCTGGACGCCGCGCGCAGCGGCGCCATCATGGATTTCACGGCCACCACGGATGTCTTGCTGGAAGGCCATCAGTGCGCCTTCGTGCGCGTGCCCGTCGAGCAATACCGCAACTATGTCGGCTATGCGCGCTGGTATTACCAGGGCGATGATTTTACGCTGTACCAGATCGTCTGGCCGTCGCGCGATGGCCATTTTCCGTGGCAGGCACAAGCCAGTGCCCAGTATGTGGAGAGCCAGCCCTTGCTGGGGCCGGCGCCGCTGGCCGCATGACGGCAGGCCCCGCCGTCAGCATTGTGACCGGCACGGCGACCGTGTGCGTGTTCGACCCGGCGCTCTTGCGCCACAAGCTGGAAGAGGACTGCGACTGGTGGAGCCTTCCCAGTGCGGAACTGGCGGCCGTGAATGCGGGGCAGGTGGCATTTTTCAACGTGGGCGGCGACGGCGCGTATGAACTTGCCTTGCACGCCGAACTTGCCGAACCGCATGTGGAAGTGCATCTGGCTGTCGTCTCGGGCCGCGTCTTCATCGGTGCCGGGGAGGATGTCACGGGTGGCGGCCTTGAACCGGACACGGCATACGGCGGCCTCTTCGTGGACGTGCCCGTGGGCAGTTACCGCGTGCAGGCGCGCCGCGATGGCGCGCACATCAGCCTGGCATTCGTGCCCGATGCCTGCGGCAGCAATGCGTTTGGCGACCTCGTGCGTATTTGATCGTGCGTCTCCGATTCCCGTTCAGCTTCTGATTCTTGGCCCTGGCTACGCATCCATGCGCGCCACGCCCGCCCCTTGCCGCCGGTCCAGGAACAGGCTGTTGCCGTGGATTTTCTTTGCCTGTTTCTTTGCTTCGGCCGCTTGCGTGGCGATCTGATGGTGCGTGTAGTACTGGTGCGCCTCCACCTTGATGACGCCCAGCGATAGGCTGATCAATGAGTAAAACACTTTCTTGCCTTGCCGGTCTTCGCTGATGTAGCCGCCCCGTTCGCAATCGTTGGTGCTGTAGTAGGCGAGGATGGCGGCCGCGAAGTCGTCCAGCATGGCCTGGCAGCGCGCTTCCCAGTCTTCGCTCTGGAACAAAATCATGAAATCGTCGCCGCCGATGTGGCCGATGAAGTCGCGGTTCGGGTCGCAATGGCTGCTGAGGATTTCTCCCGTCAGCTGGATCACGTCGTCGCCCTTGCGGTAGCCGTACACATCGTTGAAGGGCTTGAAGTGGTCGAGGTCGCAATAGCAGACCCAGAAGCGGCTGCCGCTGTGCAATAAGCGGTCGATATGCTCGTTGATGGGCACGTTGCCGGGCAGTTGCGTCAGCGGGTTGGCATAGCGGGCCGCGTTGATCTGCATCTGCGTGATTTCGCGCATCAGGTCGTGTCCCGTGCCCATGCCCAGGTAGCGGCCGTGTTCGGTAATGATGAAACCGTTGAACAGGTGGTGGGCATCCGACTGCACCATGGTGTAGCTGAGTTCCTGCAAGCTCGTTTCGTGGTCGGCGATCAGGGGCGTGGCATCCATGAACAGGCTGCATGATTTCTTGCCGTACAGTTCACGCTGGTAGGGGCGGGCGAAGTGGTCGATCATTTCGAAGCGGCTGATCAAGCCCAGCGGCACGCCGTCGTCGACGACGGGAATGATCATCAGCTTCGGGTCTTTCAGGAAGATGTCGTACACCTCGTTATTATTTTTCTCAGGCGAAACGGCTATCACCCGGTGCAGCAGCTTGCGGATGCTGGCGCCATTCTTTTCCAGGCTGCTGCGCTGCGGATACACGGCCACGCCATTGCGCCCCAGCGCCTGCACCACTTCCGCCGGCAGGGCCCGTGCCGGCACCGCATTGGGCCGGCCCAGGTGATAGCCTTGTCCGAACGCCACGCCCAGGTCGCGCAAGACCAGCAATTCCGTCTGCGCTTCGATGCCTTCGGCGATCACCAGCGTGCCCGATTTCTCCGCGATTTCCTGGATCGAGCGCACGAATTGCAGTTTCACGGGGTCATTATTGATGCCCTGGATGAAATGCATGTCGATTTTCACGTATTCCGGGCGCAGTTCGGACCACAGGCGCAGGCTGGAAAAGCCTTCGCCCAGGTCGTCGATAGCGATCTGGAAACCCATATTGCGGTAATGCAGCACCGCTTCGCGCATCAGCTCGTAGTCATACGTGGGCTGGTTTTCCGTCAGCTCGATGATGACGCGGTCCGGATTGATGCCGATGTGTTCGATGTATTCCAGGGTTTCGCCATGGCGGGCATTGCGCAGCAGCAGGCATTCGGGGCTGACATTGAGAAACAGCTTGCCCGGCAACTGCAGTTCGGCAAAGCGTTCGAGCACCACTTGCCGGCACAGGTGTTCCACTTCCAGGGTCAGGTCATGCGCGCGCGCCACCTTGAACAGATTCATCGGCGCGTGCAAGGGGCTGTCGGACGGCCCTCGTATCAAGCCTTCGTAACCGATGATGTCGCCGCTGTGCATGTGGATGATGGGCTGGAACAGCGCGCTGAGCTTGCGGCCCGCGATGATCTCATGCAAGGCATCCGTCCCTTCTATGCTCATGGATACCGATGGCGGCTTCAGGTAAGCCACATTCGATGGGACCGCGCCGGGCGGCGCGGCGGTGGCGGTGGGGAGGGCGAGAGTGTGCATAGGCGGATGTGGCGGCACGGCCTCTGGACGGGCCATGAACATGTTGCCGATAGTAAAGAAGATTTATGACAACTTGATGAAACGACTTTGTTTTTGATAATGTTTCTTGCATGAACGTCAGTTTGCCGATTCCGGCGAAAGCGAGATTTATCATGGTCATCCATGGAATTTACCCAAACAAAAGACGGCAAATCCATCCGATAACTGTGCTTTAAAAGTGGCAATCCGCGCTATGATTTCTCTTGGCGAAAGTCAACATAGGCAGCCGTGCTTGAGCGGTATGCTTTCCCCGACATCCAACAATGAGACGACAACCCATGCAATTACGTAGTGCAACCCTCATATTCAGCTTGATGGCCGCCTTCGGTGGCAATGCCCTGGCGCAAAGCGCCGCGATGCCATCGTGCCCGGCCGGCGACGGCGCTGCCGTGACGTATCCTGTCAGCAAAAAAGTCGACCAGCAAGACAGCTATTTCGGCACCACCATCGCCGATCCGTACCGCTGGCTGGAAGACGCCAACAGCGCGGAAACGGGCGAGTGGGTGACGGCGCAAAACAAGCTGACGCAGTCGTACCTGGGTACCATCCCGGAGCGCGCCGCGATCAAGCAGCGCCTGACCAAGCTGTGGAACTATGAGCGTTTCTCTACGCCAACGAAGCAGGGTGGCCGTTACTTCTACAGCCGCAATGACGGCTTGCAGAACCAGGCCGTGCTGTACACGGTGAAAAAATTGACGGACGAGCCCCGTCTGCTGCTCGATCCGAATACCCTGTCCACGGATGGCACGGTGGCGCTGGCCGGCACCTCGATCAGCCCGAACGGCAAGTATTTGGCGTATGCCACGTCGGCTTCCGGTTCCGACTGGAACGAGTGGAAAGTGCGCGACATTGAATCGGGCAAGGATTTGACGGACCACATCAAGTGGGCCAAGTTCTCCGGCGCTTCGTGGACCAAGGACAACACCGGTTTCTTCTACAGCCGCTATGACGCGCCGAACGAAGCAACCAAGCTGGCCGATATCAATTACTTCCAGAAATTGTATTTCCACAAGATCGGCACGCCGCAAAGCGACGACGTGCTGGTCTTCGACCGTCCAGACCAGAAGGAATGGGCGTTTGGCGGCAGCACCGTCAGCGACGATGGCAATTACCTGATCATCACGGCCACGCAAGGCACGGAACGCAAGAACCGCATCTTCTACAAGGACTTGCGCCAGAAGAACGCCAAGGTCGTCGGCTTGCTGGAAGCGTTCGACGCTTCCTACTCCTTCATCGACAATGACGGCCCCGTATTCTTCTTCAAGACGGACAACAAGGCGCCAAAATCGCGCGTGATCGCCATCGATACGCGCAAGCCGCTGCCCTCCGACTGGAAGGAAATCGTGCCGCAAAGCGCGGAAACCCTCGTGGCCGTCAACCTGATCAACAACCAGCTGGTGCTCGATTACTTGAAAGATGCGCAAACGCAGATCAAGATCGTCGACCTGAAGGGCAAGCTGGTGCGTGAAGTGGCCTTGCCTGGCATCGGTTCGGCGGGCGGTTTCGCGGGCAAGCGTGGCGATACGGAAACGTTCTACTCGTTTACCAGCTTCACGACGCCAGCGACCATCTACCGCTACGACATGAAATCGGGCAAGAGCAGCGTGTACCGCCAGCCGAAGGTCGATTTCGACCCGAACGCCTTTGAAACGCGCCAGCAATTCTTCACCAGCCGCGACGGTACCAAGGTACCGATGTTCATCGTCTCGAAAAAAGGCATGAAACTGGACGGCACGAATCCGACCTATCTGTACGGCTATGGCGGCTTCAATATTTCGCTGACGCCGAGCTTCTCCGTGGCTAATCTTGCCTGGGTGGAAATGGGCGGCGTCTACGTGATGGCCAACCTGCGCGGCGGCGGCGAATACGGCGAAGCCTGGCACCAGGCTGGCACCAAGCTGAACAAGCAAAACGTGTTCGACGATTTTATCGGCGCGGCGCAATGGCTGGTGGACAACAAGGTCACCTCGCCATCCAAGCTGGCGATCGGCGGCGGCAGCAATGGCGGCCTGCTGGTGGGCGCAGCCATGACGCAGCGTCCGGACCTGTTCGCCGCGGCGATTCCGCAAGTGGGCGTGCTCGACATGCTGCGCTTCCACAAGTTCACCGTGGGCTGGGGCTGGGTGCCTGACTACGGTTCGTCGGACGATGCCGAGCAGTTCAAGGCGCTGGTGAAATACTCGCCGCTGCACAACCTGAAGGCGGGCGGCTGCTATCCGGCCACCATGATCACGACGGCCGACCATGACGACCGCGTCGTGCCTGCCCATAGCTTCAAGTTCGCCGCCGCCGCCCAGGCGGCGCAAGGCGGCGCGGCACCCGTGCTGATCCGCATCGACAGCAAGGCGGGCCATGGCGCCGGCAAGCCGACGACCAAGCAGATCGAAGAAGTGGCGGATCGCTGGGGCTTCCTCAGCCGTTCGTTGAAGATGACGCCAGTGGTGGCGGAGCCGGCCAAGGTGGCGGCGCAGTAAGCCGGTAGCGGTAGGTCGGATTAGCCCGCAGGGCGTAATCCGACACCACCAGCGCCAACAATGTGTCGGATTACGCGGCCTGCCGCCGCTAATCCGACCTACTCCGACCTGCCTCCGTAATCCTCGCCAGTACCCCCTCCCCAAACACGGCCTGGAACGGCAAATCCTTGCGCTGCGCATAGCCGATATAGCAATCGCATTTGAAGCGCGGGCAGGATTTTTCTTGCAGCATGTCAGCCAGGTCATCCTCATATAAATTCCCCAGCCGCTCCGGCACGAAGTGGCAGCGCGCCAGTTCGCCGTCGCCATCGACGGATAGCGACGTTTCGCCCGCCAGGCACGGTTTGCCGCGCGAGGAAGAGGGGCGGCGGTTGTGCGCGAACCACGGGTCGACGGCGTCTAGCCAGGCCAGGTCTTCCCCGCTGTAGTAGTGGGGACCACGGCGGTCATACGCGTTCAGCCACAGGTACACGTGGGCCGGCAGGGCCGCGCGCAGGGCGCGGATGGCGTCCAGGTGCTCGTTCATCGCCACGACACCGACGGAATAGCGCACGCCCATCGTGTCCAGGCGCGCGCAACGTTCGAGAAAACGGGCCAGTGTCGTCTGGTCCGGGTGGTAGGTGCACCACAGGCCGATTTTTTCCAGACCCTCCATCCCTTGCAGCCAGTTCAGGGGGCCGGACAGATTCGTCTGCAGCGCCACCTGGCGCACGTGGGGTAAAGCCGCCAGCGTCTGCATGGCCGCGCGATAATGGCGCCGCACCAGCGCTTCGCCCCACGGCGTAAACAGGACGCCGATGTCCCGCTTTTGTGCCGCCACCCAGCTGGTAAAACGCGCCACTTCGCGCGCATCGCGTGCCAAGGTGGCGCGGCTGTCGCGCTTCTTGGCAAACGGGCAGTAGCCGCAGGCGTAGTTGCAGCTTGCCAGAGTACCCCGGTACAGCAGGGACAACGTGCCTGGCGGCGTTGTCAGCACGCCTGGCCCTCTTGCGCCATCAGCGCGCGCACCGTGTCGGATGCCAGCCACGGGCCGATGGTGTCGGCGTAGCTGTAGCCCCGGTCGTTCAGGCGCAGCAGGGGGCCGCTTTCTTCCACCAGTTCCAGTGCGTGCAGTTCGGCCAGCTGCGGCAAGTCTGCTTCGCAGCGGCTGCCGAAGCGCGCCGTGTAGGCGTCGCGGTCCAGGCCTGGTTCCGTCAGCAGCGACTGGATCACGTAGCGGCGGCGCTGTTCTTCGCCATCGAGCTGGTAACCGTGTTCGGCCTGCGCGAAGCGCGCCTCGTCCAGCGCCAGGTATTGTTCGATGATGCCGATGGTCTGCGTGCGCGCCACCGCGTATTCGCTCGAATAATGGAGGCTGGCCGTGTAGGAGCGGGCGCCCGCGCCCAGTCCCACCATGCCATCGTTCTGGCAGCAGTACGAGGGGCCGTTCTGTTCCGGTGCATGCGGGGCGCGGAACATGCGCATCGATACCTGCTCATAGCCCTGGGCGCGCAAATGGTCGCGCGCGGCCGCGTACAGGGCCAGGCGGCTGTCGCCGTCGCGTGCCAGCATGATGGGGTTCAGCGTGTCGGCGCCTTTGCGCCGCGCGATCTTGCCGAGGCCCGTCTGTTCGCGCACGTACAGCGGATACAGGTAGATTTCTTCCGGCTGGAAGGCCAGCGCGCTGTCGATGGACGCGAGCAGGCTGGCCACGGTTTGCCCGGCGATGCCGTAGATCAGGTCCAGGTTCAGCGTGGGAAAGCCGGCCGCGCGTATCAGGCCGATGGCGTGGTGCACGGTGGCGTTTTGCTGGGGGCGCGCCAGCGCGCGCATCTCGCCGGCGGCAAAGCTCTGGATGCCCAGGCTGACCCGGTCGATGCCGTGCGCGCGGCATACGGCCAGGCGCTCGGCCGTGATGGTTTCGGGCGACGCCTCGATGCCGGCCGGCGTGTGCTGCAGGTCGATGCCGAGGATGTCGCGCGCGCCGCACAGCAAGGTGTCCAGCTGCGCCGGCGACAGATAGGTAGGGGTCCCGCCACCGAGCGCGAAGCGGGCAAAGCGCCGTTCGCCCAGCGCGCCGGCCAGGGCGCGCATCTGCACCAGCACTTGCTGCACGTAGCGCTCGACCATGTCTGCACCGGGGCGTGCCATGGCGAACAGGTTGCAAAAGCCGCAGCGCATCTCGCAAAACGGGATGTGGATGTAGGCGAAGAGGGCGGAGCGGTCTTGCCGCGCCCACAGGGGCGCAAGCGGCGCCGCCTGTGGCAAGGCGCGATAGGCTGCCTTGTGCGGATACGAATATGAATACGCCTGATAGGGCGTGTGGCGCATGCGCTGCGCCAGGGTGCCAGGTTGTTCGGCTGGGTTCACGGTGGGGATTCCTTGGGAGGTGTATCGGTATCGGTCTCGGGGACGATAAAAAAGTGCGCGTACGGTACCTGCCACACGCTGTCGTGGGCGACCCTGTGGCCCCGGTAGCCGTCTTCGCCATACGCGCTGCCATGGTCCGAACAGACGATGGCAAACGTAGGCGCGCGCGCGGCGCACGCGGTAAACAGGGGCGCCAGCGCGCCATCCACATAGCGCAGGGCCGCCGCATGGCTTTCCATGCAGTCGGCACGGCAGCCGGGCAGGTAGGCGCGGTTCGGCGTGTGCAGGGCGGCCACATTGATGAACAAAAAAGTGCGCTCGTCGCTGGCGGCCAGGCGGGCTATGGCCAGGGCCACCTGCTTTTGCGTCGAATGGCGGCTGGCCACGCCCATGCCGGCGCTCCAGTGGCTTTCCTGGAACAGCGACGGCAGCACCGTGCCCAGCGCCGTCTGTTTATTGAAAAAGCCCACGCCGCCGATGCAGATGGTGCGGTAGCCGCGCGCGGCCAGGGCGGCGGGAAGGTCCGCTTCCTCGAACGCAAACGTGTGCGGCGAGGTGGTTTCGCTGCCGGCAAAAGCGCTGGCGAACAGGCGCGGATGGCGGCCCGGCGCCTCGGGCGTGGGCAAAAAGCCGGCAAAAAAGGCCTGGTGCGCCGCATACGTGAACGTGGCGGGCGAGTGGCGCCGTTCCCAGCCGCCAGGTGGTAAAAAACGTCCCAGCACGGGCAGTTCGCCCGCCTGATGCAGCGCTTGCGCCACGTCAAAGCGCAGGGTGTCGAGCGTGAGGAAGACGATGTCGTGGCTGCCCACGACGGTGCGCATGTCGGGGATGGCTGGTGTGTCTTTAAACATGTGTCAGTTGCGCTATATAGGTGTCCGCGCCTTGCCACAGCAGGCCTGGCAGCAGGTCGCCGAAGGCGTTCGCTTCGAGCACATGGGCCTGGCCCTGGCGCACCACGAGGTCGTAGCCCGTCACGTGGCTCTCGGGAAAGGCGCGCGCGGCCAGGGCGCTGGCCGCTTCCAGCGCCGCCAGGTCGGCTGCGTTCAACAGGCCGGCCGCGTCGCCGCGCCGGTTGTCGAGGTGCAGATTCGTCATCATCCGGTCGCCGATGCGCGCCACCCGGTGCGCGGGCTGGCCGGCCAGGGTCACGACGCGCAAGTCGTAGTGGCTGTCGCCGCAGCGCGGCTTGTTCAGCCATGCCTCCGCGTACAGCTGTTGCGCGGCCAGCGCGTCGACGAGGGCGGCGATGTCGTGCTGCGTCTCGTAACGGGCCATGCGCTTGACGTTGAACAAGCGTATCTGGCCGTCCGCCCGCGATAAGGTTGCAGAGGTGGTGGCTTGCTGGCGGCCAGCTCTATTCCTGCGGTAGGCAACGACGCCCGACGCGGACGAACCGTAGCGCGGTTTCAGGTACACGCGGTCAAGCTGGTGTTCATGCAGCAGCGACTGGAGATGGTCGTAGCCGTGCACGGGGCCGAGCAGGGCGGGAATGGCGATGCCGTGCGCGGCCAGATGGCGCTGGCAAGCCAGCTTGTCCGTCATGAGGGTGATGTCGGCCGGCGCATTGAAGACGCGCGCCTGCGGCAGCTCGGCCAGTTGCGCCGCCAGCGAGGCCATGGCAGAGGCAAAGCCCGCAAACCAGGCATCCATCGCCAGCAGCTCGCCATGCGCGGGCGCCTCGACCGGCGGCCGGCCCAGCCGCCGGCAACCATCATGCAGCAGCCGCAGGTGGGCGGCCGGATCGTCGCCGGGCGGCTCGATCTTGAACAGGCAGGGCTGGCGCAGGGCTTCCTCCAGCAGCGCCGGCCGCGCCAGCCAGTCGCGCCATTCCAGCACTTGCGCGGGCGGCAGGCGCAGTTGCGCGCGCGCCGCCTGCATCAGGCGCACGCGCTTGCTGCCGCCGGTGGCCAGCAAAAGCATCCCTATTTATTCGCCGACGGCGACGTAGCGATAGACTTCGTCGTCGTCCTCGTCGTCTTCCTGCGGATCATCGAGCCTGACCGGGAAGGGCAGGGCCTTGAGTTTTTCCTGGTTCGCTTCCGAGATATAGTGATGCGACAGGTCCATGCGCTTCAGATTGCCCAATTGCGTGCCGTGCAGCAGTGCTTCGGCGCCGACGTCGCCCAGGGTGCCCAGCGACAGATCCAGGGTCTCGACCGTGGCCAGCAGCGGCTCGTTGGCCAGCCAGACGGCCAGTTCGTCGGCGATCTGCGCATCGCGCAAGCCCAGGTAACGCAGGGTTGGCGTGGCCAGTTGCGCCAGTACTTTCTGGTACAGCTCCACGTCGCCCGAGAAGCCGTAGTCCTCCGTGCCCAGCCACAGTTCCAGGTATTCCAGCTTGGGCATGCTCGACTGGGCCAGCGCCTGCGCGATCTTCTGATCGAGGCCGCCGGACTCGATGGTGAACTTGCGCAGGTTCTGGTGCGCGAACGGTTCGATGATCAATTCATTGCCGCCACGGATGCGCAGTTCTTCCAGCTGCGGGAAAGCGTCCAGCAGCGGCTTGTAGCTGCCTTGCACGATCCACGAGATTTCGCATTCCTCGTACGTCATGTCGCCGATGAACAGGGCGCGCAAGTTCGGCAACTGCGGCGCGTGGCTGGCCAGCGCGGCGATCACCTCGTCGGCGCCTGCCTCGTACGGGTCGCCCCACATGCCGATGATCAGCGCTTCAAGCGCATGCTTGTCGGTTTTTTCCAGGAAGCCGGCGATCAGGTCCGGCATCTTGCGCTTGTCGTCATACTCGAGCGAGAGGCGGTAGACGATATCCTGCCCGGATTGCAGCGCAATATCAGGATCGTACTGGACGACCTTTTTTTGGTGGAAGAGGGTGGTGCTTTCGGAAATCGTCATTGCTAAGGCTCCATGAAAGACAGTGAAAATCTTGTCTAATCCAAAATCTTAGCATGGGCGAAAGAGCTTATTGCACACCGCTGAAAAGCAACTATCTATGGATTACCACCAATAAGGCCTTGCCTTCCGTCTTGCCCAGGTTGCGGATGGTATGCGGCTGGTCCGCCGGATAGCGTGCCGTGCCGCCATTCTTGACCTTTTTCTTCGCCGCGCCCACTTCCAGCTCCAGGTTGCCGTGGATCACCGTCAAATGCTCGGTGGTGCCCGGATCGTGCGGTTGCGACGCCAGTTCGCCGCCCGGCGCCAGCGTCACTTCATACCATTCGTATTTGCCGGCCAGTTCCATCGGCCCGAGGATGCGCAGCACGTAGCCCGCGTGGTCGCCGGGCAGGGTGGGGGTTTCGTGGGCGTCCGTGATGCGGATGGTTTCCACGGTTTTTTCCGCGCTGGACAGCAATTCGCCGATCTGCACGCCCAGGGCGTTGGCCAGGCGCCACGTGATGGCGATGGTGGGATTGGCTTTTTCGCGCTCGATCTGCGACAGCATGGACTTCGAGACGCCCGCGATGCGCGACAAATCCTCCAGTGTCAGGCCGCGCGCCAGGCGCAGCCGTTGCAGGGTGGCACCTACTTCAGGGGGAGAATTGGTCGAAACGCTGGTTTTCATCGGCAGGTGGCTTGCAAAGTTCAAAAGGCTTGGGTAATATCCACTATATTGAATTTCAGTTCGAAATAGTGGATTTTGAGGAAAAACACGGAAACGTGTAGACTTCAAACAGCGCTTCACGGTACAGCATACTGCGCGCACCGGTCAAGCGGCCGCTTTTCCCTATGGCGGCTGAGGTCACCCGGATACCACACATGCAACAGGGACACACAAGGATCATCATGAGCGAGCAAGCGAAGAACACCTTTTTCAGCGGTCTGCAACAGAATCTCGATCAACTGCGCCAGCAGGGCTTGTACAAGCCCGAGCGCGTGATCGCCTCGCGCCAGGGCGCCGAAGTGGTGTGCGACGATGGCCGTACCCTGATCAATATGTGTGCGAATAACTACCTTGGCCTGTCCGGCGACCTGCAGACGCAGGAAGCGTCTATTGCCGCCACGCAAAAGTACGGCTACGGCCTGTCGTCCGTGCGCTTCATCTGCGGCACGCAAACCGTGCACAAGGAACTGGAACAGGCGATTTCCGCGTTCCTGGGGACCGAGGACACGATTTTGTACGCGGCGGCCTTTGACGCCAACGGCGGCGTGTTCGAGCCACTGTTCGATGAAAACGACGCCATCATCTCCGATGCGCTGAACCACGCGTCCATCATCGACGGCATCCGCCTGTGCAAGGCTGGCCGCTACCGCTACGCCCATAACGATATGGCCGACCTGGAAGTGCAGCTGAAAGCGGCGATTGCCGCCGGCAAGCGCCATAAGGTCATCGTCACGGACGGCGTGTTCTCGATGGACGGCACGATTGCGCAGCTCGACAAGATCTGCGACCTGGCCGACCAGTACGGCGCGCTGGTGATGATCGACGAATGCCACGCTTCCGGCTTCATGGGCGCGACGGGCCGCGGCACGCACGAACACCACAATGTGATGGGCCGCATCGACATCATCACGGGTACCCTGGGCAAGGCCCTGGGCGGCGCCATGGGCGGCTTCACGTCGGCGCGCAAGGAAGTCATCGACACCCTGCGCCAGAAATCGCGTCCCTACCTGTTCTCGAACACGCTGGCGCCATCGATCGCCGGCGCTTCGCTGTCGGTACTGGAGCGCCTGGCCAAGTCGACGGAACTGCGCGACCGCCTGCATGACAACACGGCTTTCTTCCGCAGCGAGATCGAACGCATCGGCTTCACCATCAAGCCGGGCACCCATCCCGTCGTTCCCGTGATGCTGTTCGACGCGCCCGTGGCGCAGAAGTTCGCCGCCCGCCTGTATGAACTGGGCGTGCTGGTGACGGGCTTCTTCTACCCGGTCGTGCCGATGGGCCAGGCCCGCGTGCGCGTGCAGCTGTCGGCTGCCCACACCCGCGAACAGCTGGTGCAAGTGCTGGCCGCCTTCGAGCAGGCTGGCAAGGAACTCGGTCTGCTGACCACTACCACTACCAATTAACAAGAAATCAGGATAAGAAGATGGAACGTATTTTAGTCATTGGCGCAAACGGCCAAATCGGTAGTGAGCTGGTGGGCGCGCTGGCGCAGCAGCACGGCGCGGACAACGTCATCGCCAGCGACATCGGCACGAACAACCTGTACCAGGCCAAGCGTTATGCGCAATTGAATGTGCTGGACAAGGACGGCCTGGCGAAGATCATCGCCGATGAAGGCATCACCCAGGTGTACCAGCTGGCGGCCATGCTGTCGGCCACGGGCGAAGCGGCGCCGCTGAAGGCGTGGAGCCTGAACATGGATGGCTTGCTGAATATCCTGGAACTGGCGCGCGAACGGGGCGAGGCAGGCAAGCCGCTGCGCATCTTCTGGCCATCGTCGATCGCCGCCTTCGGTCCGAACACGCCGCAAGTCAATACGCCGCAAATGACGGTGATGGACCCGACCTCGATGTACGGCATCAGCAAGCTGGCCGGCGAGCGCCTGTGCGAGTACTACTTCAACAAGTACGGCGTGGACGTGCGCAGCATCCGCTATCCTGGCATCATCAGCTATAAATCGCCTCCGGGCGGCGGCACCACCGATTACGCCATCGCCATCTTCCATGCGGCCTTGCGCGGCGAGCGCTATGACTGCTTCCTCGATGCGAACACCACCTTGCCGATGATTTACATGCCCGACGCCATCCGCGCCACCATCGAACTGATGGACGCTCCTGTGTCGCAGATCAAGATCCGTTCATCCTACAATGTGGCTGGCGTGTCGTTCAACCCCGAGCAGCTGGCCAAGGCCATCGTGCGCATGGTGCCGGACTTCAAGATCAGCTACAAGCCGGACAGCCGCCAGGCCATCGCCGACAGCTGGCCGCAAAGCCTGGACGACAGCAAGGCCAGCGCCGACTGGGGCTGGAAGGCGCAGATCGGCGTCGAGCAGATGGTCACGGACATGCTGGCCAATGTCGACGTGGGTCACGCCGCCAAGGCTGCCTGAAGCACGCCCGCGCATTTAAAAACATACTAATATAAAGAGACACTACATGGATATGAGCGTATTTGACCTGTTCAAGATCGGCATCGGGCCGTCGAGTTCCCACACGGTGGGGCCGATGGTGGCGGCGCGGCGGTTCCTGGTCGAATACGGTCCGCTGGACCAGGTAGTGGGCGTCGAGGCGGCCCTGTATGGCTCGCTGGCGCTGACGGGCGTCGGCCATGCCACGGACAAAGCCGTCATTCTTGGCCTGATGGGCGAAACGCCGCAGGACGTGGCGCCCGATGCCGTCGACACCAAGCTGGCCGCCATCGAGGCGGCCGGCGAGATTGCCTTGCTGGGCACGCACGTGGTGCCATTTACGGCCGCCACGGGCTTGATCTGGCACAAGAGCGAATCCCTGCCCGAACATCCGAACGGCATGCGTTTTACCCTGAAACTGGCGGACGGCAGCCGGGTCGACAAGGTGTATTACTCGATCGGCGGCGGTTTTATCCGCGAAGCGGGCGAGGCGCAAGCCGAAGCGGCCGTGGAGTCGGCCGCCAGCGCGCGGGTCGTCTTCCCTTTCGATACCATGGAGCAGTTGCTGGCGCATGGCGTGGAAAGCGGCCTGTCGATCCCTGAAATGCTGCGCGCGAACGAATGCGTCAAGCGCAGCGACGCGGAACTCAATGAGGGACTGGACCGTATCTGGCACGTCATGCGCGATTGCATCGCGCACGGCCTGGAAACGACGGGCAACCTGCCGGGCGGCTTGAACGTGAAGCGCCGCGCCGCGAAATTGTGGCGCCTGGCGCAGGAAGCGAAGGCATCCGACAACCGCGCCAACGACTTGCCGCACGACGCCGTGCACCTGGTCAGCCTGTACGCGATGGCCGTCAACGAGGAAAACGCGGCCGGCGGGCGCGTGGTGACGGCGCCGACCAACGGCGCCGCCGGCATCATCCCGGCCGTGCTGCGCTACTACGCGCAGGATTGCCGCCCCAGCGATCCTGTCGGCGGCGTGCGCCGCTTCATGCTGACGGCAGCCGCCATCGGCATGCTGTGCAAGCGCAATGCCTCGATCTCGGGCGCCGAAGTGGGCTGCCAGGGCGAAGTGGGCGTGGCGTGCGCCATGGCGGCCGCCGGCCTGGTGGCGGCATTGGGCGGCACCAACGAGCAGATCGAAAACGCGGCCGAAATCGGCATCGAACACCACCTGGGCATGACGTGCGACCCCATCGGCGGCCTGGTGCAGATTCCCTGCATCGAACGCAATGGCATGGGCGCCGTGAAAGCCATCACGGCCGCCTCGCTGGCGCTGAAGGGCGATGGCACGCATTTCGTCAGCCTCGACGAAGTCATTGAAACCATGCGCCAGACGGGCGCGGACATGCAGGACAAGTACAAGGAAACGTCGCTGGGCGGCCTGGCCGTGCATGTAATCACCGTCAACCACGCCGCTTGCTGATGTGTTGCTGGTAGTGTCGGATTACGCGCTTTGCGCTAATCCGACCTACGATACGCCACGGTCGGCGTAGGTCGGCTTAGCGCAAAGCGCGTAAGCCGACATCACCACGGCAGCAAGCCATCACCCTCACTCCTCCTCGAACAACTGCTCCAGCCTCCTGGGGTAGTTATTCAAAAAATCGCGCGTCACGGCGAAGTGTTCCGTGTCTTCATATGCCACCTCGTGGATGCCGCCGCCCGTAAACATCAGGATTTTCGCGTTCGGATAGGCCAGCAGGATGGGCGAATGGGTGGCGATGATCAGCTGGGAGTCGTCCTGCACCAGCTGGTGGATCACCGATAGCGCCGCCATCTGGCGGCTCGGCGACAGGGCCGCCTCGGGCTCGTCCAGCAGATACAAGCCCTTGCCGCGCAACTTGTTGATCAGGGTCGCCATGAACGCTTCGCCGTGCGATTGCGCGTGCAGCGACTTGCCGCCGTAGCTGGCCAGGTATTCGGGCATGTCGTCCATGTAGGTGGCGACGTTGAAAAAGCTTTCGGCGCGCAGGAAATAGCTGTCCTCGGGCTTCTTGTAGCTCTTGCTCAGGCGCAAGTGCGCGTGCAAGCCCGATTCCTCGTCCGACGGCAGGGCGATGCGCACGTTGCGCGTGCCGCCATCCTTGCCGAAGCCCAGCGCCACGGCCAGCGCTTCGAGCATGGTCGACTTGCCGCTGCCATTTTCGCCCACGAAAAACGTCACGTCGCGGTGGAAGTCCATGTGCACGAAGTCGCGGATGGCGGGGATGGTGAACGGATAGTGGTCCATGTCGACGACAGCGTCGGGGCGCAGCGCGGCGCTTTGCAAATACGGTTTTTTACTGATCGGCATGGCCGGTTTTCGACTCCATGATTGGCACTTTACAGGGCAGAAAGCACAGTGTGGCGCAAATCGGCGGCGCACGCCAGTACGCACGCCGGCCATGTTTGCCTGGCTTGATCTCATGCCATTATGGCTGCATTGACAATATCCAGGCTCTCCAATTGTCACATCCTGACCTGGCTGGCGCCACGCGATTCGCCTTGGACGGCGGCTGGCACTATAATATCCGCTGCCATTCATGATTAACCGCTCTCAGCTCAACTGGACTCTTCAAATCTATGCATTACGTGTCTACCCGCGCTGATAAAGCGCCATTGCAGTCGCAACAGTCATCTTTGCAGCAATTTTCCGACATCCTCCTGGGCGGCCTGGCCCCCGATGGCGGATTGTATCTCCCTGAACACTACCCGCAAGTCACTGGTGCCGAGCTGAACGCCTGGCGCACATTGTCGTATGCCGACCTGGCCTACGAAATCCTGAAGAAGTTCGCCACCGATATCCCGGCCGCGGACCTGAAGGCACTGACGGCGAAAACCTATACCAAGGCAGTCTACAAGAACGCCCGCGCCGGCGAAAACGCGGCCGACATCACGCCGCTGCGCGTGCTCGAAGAAAACGTCGTCAAGGGCGGATCGACCACCCTGATGCTGCAGGCGCTGTCGAACGGCCCGACCCTGGCCTTCAAGGACATGGCCATGCAGCTGCTGGGCAACCTGTTCGAATACACCTTGGCCAAGCACGACGCCGAACTCAATATCTTCGGCGCCACGTCGGGCGACACGGGCAGCGCGGCCGAATACGCGATGCGCGGCAAGAAGGGCATCCGCGTCTTCATGCTGTCGCCGCACAAGAAAATGAGCGCCTTCCAGACGGCGCAGATGTTCAGCCTGCAAGACCCGAATATCTACAACATCGCCGTCGAAGGCGTGTTCGACGATTGCCAGGACATGGTCAAGGCCGTCTCGAACGACTTGCCGTTCAAGGCGAAACAGAAGATCGGCACCGTCAACTCCATCAACTGGGCGCGCGTCGTGGCGCAGGTCGTGTACTACTTCCGCGGCTACCTGGCGGCCACCACCAGCAACGAGCAAAAAGTGTCGTTCACGGTGCCGTCGGGCAACTTTGGCAATATCTGCGCCGGCCATATCGCCCGCATGATGGGGCTGCCCATCTCGAAACTGGTGGCGGCGACGAATGAAAACGACGTGCTCGACGAATTCTTCCGCACGGGCGTCTACCGCGTGCGCAAGTCCGCCGAGACCTACCATACGAGCAGCCCGTCGATGGATATCTCGAAAGCGTCGAACTTCGAGCGCTTCGTCTACGACCTGGTGGGTCGCGACAGCGACCGCGTGCGCGCCCTGTTCACGAAAGTGGAAACGCATGGCGGCTTCGACTTGTCCGGCAAGCCTGGCAGCGACGGCGACGAATTCAAGCTGGTGGCCAAATACGGCTTCAAGTCGGGCAAGTCCACGCACCAGGACCGCCTCGATACCATCCGCGACGTGGCCGACGACTACGGCATCACCATCGACACGCACACGGCCGACGGCATCAAGGTGGCGCGCGAGCACCTGGAGCCCAACGTGCCGATGATCGTGCTGGAAACGGCGCTGGCGGCCAAGTTCAACGAAACCATCCTCGAAGCGCTGGGCGTGGATGCGGAGCGCCCGGCCGGCTTCGAGAACATCGAAGACTTGCCGCAGAAGTTCGTCGTGATGGATGCGGACGTGGAAAAGATGAAGGCGTATATCGCCGCCAACACGGGCTTGTGATGAGCGGGCCTGTGATGAACGATCCGACCGCACAACGCAAACCGATGCTGTCCGTGGCCGAGGCGCAAGCCTTCATGCTGGGCGCGGCGCGCCCGGTGGCCGAGGTGGAGCTGGTCGACACCATGCGCGCCAACGGCCGCGTGCTGGCGGCCGCGCAAACGTCGACCCTGAACGTGCCCGAGCGGGACAACACGCAGATGGATGGCTATGCCGTGCGCGCGCAGGATTGCGCCAGCGGCGCGGCCAGCTTGCGCGTGTCGCAGCGCATCGCGGCCGGCCACGTGGGCCAGCCCCTGCAGCCGGGGACGGCGGCGCGCATCTTCACGGGCGCCCTGATCCCGGACGGCGCCGATTGCGTCGTGATGCAGGAGCAGTGCACCTTGCTTGACGGCGTAGTGACGGTCAATCACGTGCCGCAGGCGGGTGAATGGGTGCGCCGCCAGGGCGAGGATATCCGCGCCGGCGGCGAGATCCTCGGTGCCGGCCGCCGCCTGCGCAGCCAGGAAATGGGCTTGGCCGCCTCGGTGGGCCTGGCGCAGCTGCCGGTGCTGCGCAAGCTGCGCGTCGCCGTCTTCTTCACGGGCGACGAGCTGGCCATGCCCGGTGAACCCCTGGCGCCGGGCGCCGTCTACAACTCGAACCGCTTTACCTTGCGCGGCCTGCTGGAGAATCTGGGCTGTGAGATCACGGACCTGGGCATCGTGCCCGACAGCCTGGAAGCGACAAAGGCCGTGCTGCGCCAGGCGGCCCAGGGCAATGATCTGATCATCACCTCGGGCGGCGTGTCCGTAGGCGAGGAAGACCATATCAAGCCGGCCGTGGAAGCGGAAGGGCGGCTGAACATGTGGCAGATCGCCGTCAAGCCGGGCAAGCCGCTGGCGTTTGGCGAAGTGCAGGATGCGTTCTTTATCGGCTTGCCTGGCAATCCCGTCTCCAGCTTCGTCACGTTCCTGCTGTTCGTGCGCCCGTTCATCCTGCGCCTGCAAGGCGTGGCGGGGAACCTGGCGCCGCGCAGCTACAAGCTGCCGGCCGCGTTCGAGCGCCTGAAGGCGGACAAGCGCAACGAGTTCTTGCGTGCCAAGGTCAATGAGGAGGGCGAGCTGGAACTGTTCGCCAACCAGAGTTCGGGCGTGCTGACGTCCACCGTGTGGGGCGACGGATTGATCGATTGCCCGCCGGGGCTGTCGATTGCGCGCGGCGACATGCTGCGGTTTATCCCGTTTAACGAATTGCTGTACTAAGGAAGTAGCGATGAAGATCAATCTGCGATTTTTTGCCAGCGTGCGCGAACTGGTGGGAACCGGCCATGAAGTGCTGGAAGTGAGCGCGGAGGCCGCGTCACGGCTGACGGTGGGCGAGGTGCGCAATCTCCTGATCGCCCGCGGCGGCAACTGGGAATACGCGCTGGCGCAGGGCCGTGCGCTGCGCATGGCGCATAATCAGGTGATGTGCGATGCCGCTACCGTGGCAGGCGACGGCGACGAGGTGGCGTTCTTTCCACCCGTGACGGGCGGCTGATCCCGCTTCCCAAATGAGACGGCCACTTCATCGAAGTGGCCGTTTTTTCATGAAGACTTGCTTTTCGGTTTGTCCCCGCTGCATGTGGCGCAGGCGATGGCTTTCTTGTAGCGCCAGTATTTCGAACCGATGAAGATGGCCGACGCCACCAGCGACCAGGCCAGCGCGCTGAGGATGTCGGCCTGGCTGGTGGTGCCCTTGCTGTACTCGACCACCGTCAGGATGATGAATAAGATCGAACTGGCCAGCAAATAACGGGAAATCCAGAATCCTGCACCCATGTGTTTCTCCTCTTGTCGTCTCGTTGTCTCGTGAAGTCAAAGTGCCGATCGCTGCAGCATGTTGGCGCAGTATGCATCATTTTTCGGCATTCTTGCCATCCCCGCGCCTTATCTCGACTAAAATGCCGGGGTTTTCACCGTCTTTCCAGCTTGCCATGACCCATTCCAGCCTTCCTCCCTTTCACATCGCCGTCATCGGCGGCGGCCCTGCCGGCCTGATGGCCGCCCAGGCTGCCACCGACCAGGGAGCCAGGGTGGAGCTGTTCGACGCCATGCCGTCCGTCGGCCGCAAATTCCTGCTGGCGGGACGCGGCGGCATGAATATCACGCATGCGGAAGACTACCAGTCCTTCGTCTCGCGTTACGGCAGGCCGGCCCGCTGGCTCAAGCCGGCGCTGGACCAGTTCGGCCCGCAAAAGGTGCGCGACTGGGTGCACGGCCTGGGCGTGGACACCTTTGTCGGCTCCTCGAACCGCGTCTTCCCGACGGACATGAAGGCGGCGCCCTTGCTGCGCGCCTGGCTGCACCGCCTGCGCGAGGCGGGCGTGCAATTTCACATGCGCCACCGCTGGACGGGCTGGCGCGACGGCCAGCTGGCCTTTGCCACGCCGGACGGCGAACGCCTGCGCGCCTTCGACGCTGTGATCCTGGCGCTCGGTGGCGGCAGCTGGGCGCGGCTGGGATCGGACGGCGCCTGGGTGCCGCTGCTGCGAGAGCAGGGCGTGGCCGTGGCGCCCCTGGCGCCGGCCAATTGCGGCTTCGACGTGGACTGGAGCGGGCATTTCAGCAGCCGCCATGCCGGCGAACCGCTGGCGACGGTGGCCATCACGGCGCGCGATATCGATGGCTTGCTGATCAAGCGCCAGGGCCAGTTCGTCATCACGGCGGGCGGCGTCGAGGGCAGCCTGATCTACGCGCTGTCGGCCGCGCTGCGCGAGCAGATCGCCGCCGAGGGCAGCACCACCATCTGGCTCGACCTGGCGCCCGACCACACGCATGAACGCGTGTTCGAGGAAGTGACGCGCCCGCGCGGTTCCCGCTCCATGTCCAGCCACCTGAATAGCCGTCTGGGCATCAAGGGCGTGAAATCGGGCTTGCTGCGAGAATGCCTGAGCGCGGCCGACTTCGCCGATGAAGCCAGGCTGGCGGACGCCATCAAGCTGCTGCCCGTCCGACTTGTGCGTCCGCGCCCCATCGATGAAGCCATCAGCAGCGCCGGCGGCGTGGAATTCGACGGTGTCAAAGGCAGCATGCTGCGCGCCATGCCGGGCGTGTTCCTGGCGGGGGAAATGCTGGACTGGGAAGCGCCGACGGGCGGCTACCTGCTGACGGCCTGCCTGGCGCAAGGCAAGGCGGCCGGCGAGCAGGCGGTCAGTTGGCTGGAAGAGAACGTTAGTGCCAGGTAATTTCGCCCGAGCCGCTTTTCTGCGTCTCGCGCTGGCGCGGGTTGCCGTGGACGTGGATGTCGCCGCTGCCGCGCAGGGTCAGGTTGCTGGCGTCGCGCACGAAGACGGTGCTTGTGCCGGAGCCTTGCAGGCTGACGCTGGCCTTGTCGGCGGCCAGGTGCTCGGCATCGATATCGCCTGAACCGCTCAGATCGGCACGCAGGAACTTGGTATTGCCGCTGGCGGCGATGCGCCCGGAGCCCACCATTTCCAGCACCACGCTGTCGCTGTTGCCGCCATTGATGTCGAGGTCGCCGCTGCCGTTGACCGTGGCTTGCACCTGCTTGTAGCGTCCCGTGAAACTGACATCGCCCGATCCCGTCAACTCCAGGATGAAACTGTCTCCGGAAAATCCCGTGATCTTGCTGTCGCCATTGCCGTGTACTTCCACGCGGACGAGGGCGGGCAGCACCAGTTCCACCTGCAGGGGCTGGCGATGGTGGAACAGCATGCCTTTCGGGCCGATATGCAGGGTCGTGCCATCCTGCGTGGTGTCGACGTTCGACAGCAGACGCTGCTCGCCGCTGACCTTCAGCGATGGCGTGGCGCCGCGGCGCAGCACCAGGTCGATGGGGCCGGCCAGGTCGATGCTGTTGATATTGGGGGAAACCGGGCGCGTTTCACTGCGCACGGCGCGGCCGGCGGCGCTGCTGGGATTGCTGATTCCCTTGGCGCGCAGCGCCGCATACGACATGGCGATCAGGACCAGTGCCAGCAAGAGCATGGACAGGCCAACTTTGAGCAAGCGTTTCATGGCAGCCTTTCTAGTGACCTTTGAGCAGGGAAACATTCATGGCGATGTAGCGCTTGATGCCGATCAAGGTATAGCGCGTTACGACCAGACTGAGCAGGAAGATGGCGATGCCGCCGAGCAGCATACCCACGCCAAAGACGGTTTGCGTGGTGCGCGCATCGCGGTCCATGTCGGTGGAGATGCGGATGCCCCCGCCGGCCAGCGCTTCGGCCCGCTCCATCATGCGCGAGGAGGCGCCGGGCGCCCCGGGCTCGGACTCGGCCGGGTCATGCTGCAAGCGGCCGGGCAGGTGATCGACTTCGATGCCCGTGTCGCCGATGGTGATGCGCGTTTCGCGCCGTTCGCCATTTTCGCCGCCATCATCGTCGTGGATGAAGACGTGGCGCAGGGGACCGTCGAGCACCAGTTCGTTGGCGCCGGACAAACCGCTGGCCGTGATGGCGATGCCGGCCAGGTAAAAGCTCAGGCCGACGGCGTACAGGGTGGCCAGCAGGGCTGCATACACGGCGGCAGGCACGACCATGAACAGGTTGAAGATGGCCAGGCCCACCAGCGAGACGAGCAGGCGCAGCAGGTTGACGGGGGTTTTCTTTTGCTCGAAAGCCTGGCGGTGCGTGCTGTTGCGCAAGGTAAGGGCGATTTTTTTCGGGTCGCCCAGGTCGTCTGAGATCTCGTGCTCGCTGCGGCCGGCCGCAGCGCCTTCGATGAAGGTCTGTTCGTAATAGTCGAGCGTCTTTGCGACCAGGTCCGGTGGCAAGCCTGCCAGCGCGCGCCGCAGTGCGTCGAGATAATCTTGTTTGTTCATCATATTCTTCCTGTCCGCCGCTTCAGCCCATGGCCGGCAGCAGCATGCTTGCCTGGCTCAGCAGCAATGGTGCCTGTGGCGCCTGCTGTACGTGAATGACGATGAATGTGGCCAGCACCACACCAGCCAGCAGCGCCAGGGCTTTCAAGCTGTTTTTCAAGTGCAAGGTGGTGTGCATGGTATTCCCCGTGGCATGGCCGTTGTCGATGATCAGACTGTACCCAAGCGCACGCGAGCGCACCAGCGCGGTGCGACAGAATGCAATTTCGCGGGGGCGAGCGACACCAGGGGAGGATGCACCGTCAAGTCTACTTTGCCACCTTGCCCGTGGTAATGGCTTTTGCCGCCGCCACGCCGCTGCGCACGGCGGCCTCGATGGTGGCCGGATAGTCTTGCGTCCGGTCATCATTGGCCGTGTAGTCGCCTGCCAGCAGCAAGCCAGGCACGCCGCTGGCGTTGCCGGGGCGAGCCAGGTCGGGCGTGCAGGCAAAGGTGGCGCGCTTTTCCGTGATCAGCTGGGTCCACAGGGGCTGCGCCAGGGCAGGGCGCTGCAACACCTGGGCCAGCTGCGCCGCGATCGCTTGCGCCAGCGGTCCATGGCCTTGCTCGGCGGCATAGCCGGAGGCGCTGATGACGACGGCCAGCAAGCCCGCCTGGTTGCTGTCGAGCTGGCCCCGGTCGAAGACGAACTGGCCCCAGTGCTGTTGCTCCGGCGCATCGACGAGGGCGTAGAACGGCAAGTCCAGGCGCACCGAGGCATCGTACTGCAGGTAACAGGTGCTGATGGCTTCCGGCGTGAACGCTTGCATGCGCTGAATTGCATCGGCAAGGCGCGCATCTTGCAAGCCTTGCAGCAGGCTGGCCGCCTGCACGGACGAGGTGGACACGATCACGCCGTCAAAGCTTTCGCCGTCATCGACGCCGTCATCAAGCCCCCAGCGGCCATCGGGCAGCGCCTGCAAAGCGGTCACCTTAGCGCCCGTGCGGACTGCACCGCCATGCTGCACCACGTAGCGGCTTGCCGCGTCGGGTAACAGGGCACTCAGGTCCGCCTTCGGGATCAGCATGTCGGAGGCGCGGCGGCGGCTGGCGCCCAGGCTGTCGCGCAGCACGTTGAGGAAGACGCGGGCCGAGGCACGCTCGGGCGGGGTATTCAGTGCGGCCAGGCACAGCGGGTGCCACATCAGCCGGTTCAGGCGCTCCGTCTGGTCGAAGCGCTGCAGCAATTCGCTGACCGAGCAATCGTTATACAGCTGCCAGCCCATCGTCCGCATGGCGGTGGAAAAGCGCATCAGGGCCAGCTTGTCGGCGCGCAATAATCCCTGGGCGCGCAGCAGGGCCCATGCCAGGTGCAGTGGCGCGGGCAGGCGCGGGGCGATGAAATCCATGCCGCCCGAGCCGGCCGGATAGCGCATCTGCAGGGGCAGGGTGAGGATCAGCTCGTCCGGGTCTTGCCCCGCCAGCTTGATCAGGCGCAAGGTTTCCGTGTAAGCGCCCAGCAAGATGTGCTGGCCGTTGTCGAGCACCGTGCTTTCGCGTTCGACCCGGCGCGCGCGTCCGCCCAGGGTGCGCGCCGCCTCGAATACACTCACCGCGTGACCGGCGCGCGCCAGTTCCATGGCCGCCGCGCAGCCAGCCCAGCCGGCGCCGATGACGGCGTAGCGTTGCTTCACGCTGCTCTTAGCCACGAACCCAGGTCTTCCAGGCCAGCCACAGTTTGCGGATCGGCGTGAGCGAGATGCGCTGTTTCAGCACGTGGTAGCCGTCGCGCTCGACTTCATTGAGCAGGGTGCGGTAGATGGCGGCCATGATCAGGCCCGGGCGCTGGGCGCGGCGGTCTTCTGCCGGCAAGAGCGCGAAGGCTTCGTCATACGCCTTTTGCGCGCGCGCCACCTGGAAACGCATGAGGTTTTCAAAGTTTTCGCTGTGGCGCGCATTCAGCAAGTCGGCCGCCGTCACATTGAATTGCTGCAATTCGCTGATCGGCAGATAGATGCGCCCCTTGCGCGCGTCTTCGCCCACATCGCGGATGATATTGGTGAGCTGGAAGGCATGGCCCAGCTTTTCCGCATACAGCAGGGTTTCCGGGCGGGTCGCGCCGAAGATGCTGGCCGACAAGATTCCCACCACGCTGGCCACGTGCCAGCAATAGCGGCTCATGGCCTGGTAGTCGAGGTAGCGGGTCTGGTTCAAGTCCATTTCCATGCCGTCGATGATGGCCTGCAAATGCTTTTCTTCCAGTTTATATACGTCCAGGTGTGGCTGCAGCGCGCGCATCACGGGATGCGTGGGATTGCCCTCGTACATGGCCTTGACTTCCTTGCGCCACCAGACCAGCTTGGTGCGTGCCACGGCTTCGTCCGTGCATTCGTCGACCGTGTCATCGACTTCGCGGCAGAAGGCGTACAGGGCCGTGATGGCCTTGCGGCGCTCGGCGGGCAGGAACAGGAAGCTGTAGTAGAAGCTGGAGCCGCTCTGGGCGGCCTTTTGTTGGCAGTATTCGTCGGGAGACATAGTCAAAAGAGCAAGGGTTGCAGATCGAAGCCGCTATTCTATCGTCTTACAGAGTGGGCGACGGGGGAAAAGCCGTTTTTACTTGTGTCTCTTGATGCAAGCTTTTGCGCGACATGCGCAGGGCGCGCGAGAAAATGATCAGCCAGTCGCGTTTCTCCAGCTTGGGGCGGCGCCGGAACACGTCGTAATTGACGGCTTCGATGGCTTCCAGGATGCGCAGGCCGCCTTGGATCACGAGACGCAGTTCCCAGCCGATGCGTCCGCGCAAACGCAGGGCCAGCGGCGCGCCGGACAGCATCAGGGCGCGCGTGCGGGCCACTTCAAAGCGCATCAGGGCGCTCCACTTGCCGTGGGCCTCGGGCCGCTCGAAGGCGGCGGCGGAGACGGCAAAGCGGGTCAGGTCTTCCATCGGCAGGTAGATGCGCTCTTTTTGCTGGTCGATGGCGACGTCTTGCAAGAAATTAATTAGTTGCAAAGCTGAACATATGGCATCGGAATCGCGTACATTCTGTTCATCGGCCGCGCCATACAGGTGCAGCATCAGCAGCCCCACGGGGTTGGCGGAACGGGCGCAGTAATCGAGCACGTCGTCATAGCTGGCGTAGCGCGTCGTTTCCACATCCTGCTTGAAGGCGGACAATAAATCGTGGAATGGCTTCAGCGGCAACTGGTGTTTGGCAATGACGGCGGCCAGGCGTTCGAACATGGCGGCGTTCTCGCCCCCATGGCCTTCGTGGCGGGCGATGCGGCCCAGCGCCTCTTCGTAGGCGTGCAGGGCCGCCAGGCGCTCGGCCGGCGTGGCGTCGCCTTCGTCGGCCAGGTCGTCGGCGCTGCGGGCGAAGGCATAGATGGCTTCGACGGCGGGCACCAGGCGGCGCGGCAGTAAAAATGATGCAACAGGAAAATTTTCGTAATGGTCTACAGGCATGAACACACTTCTCTAGTCTTGCGTTTGTCCGGCACCCTCAAACGCTGGAATGTGGCCGGGCGTTGTACGTCTCAAGATTAATGACGCATAAGTCACTAAAAACTTTTACGCACGATTATAATTAATAACCAGAAAGTCATTAGGCGAAGAGTACTTCCGCCATGACCAAACTGATATTGTCACAAATTTAAGGATATCGCGTGCGAAAAAGTTTGGCCTGGCCCAAAGGACAGGCAAAAAGTTTCTCCGCATAAAAATATTACAGCCCGCATAGTAAAGGAAAATACCTTGTTTGCCCTGAAAACCCTGCGCCGCGAGACCGGCGCTTCCGCACTTCCTGGCCTGCGGCTGATTGCCGCCGCCGCCCTGGCGATGACATTGGCGGCCTGTTCCAAGCCTGCCGTCAAAGTGGAAGACGTGCGCCCCGTGCGCGCGATTGTGTTGTCTAGCAGTAATGTTGACGTGAGTGCCGAGCTGTCGGGCGAGGTCGTGCCCCGTGTCGTATCGCAGCTGGGCTTCCGCGTGGGCGGCAAGATCGTGGCGCGCAAGGTCGACGTGGGCGCCAGCGTGAAGAAGGGGCAAGTGTTGATGCAGCTCGATCCTGTCGACTTGCAACTGTCGCAGGCGCAGGCCAAGGCCTCGCTGGTCAGCGCGGAGACGAGCCGCGACCTGGCGCGCGCGGAATTGAAGCGCTACCAGGATTTGCGCGAGAAGAACTTCGTCAGCCAGGCCGTGCTCGACGGCAAGGATGCCACCTACAAGGCGGCGCAGGCAAACGTGGAAGCGGCCCAGGCCCTGTACCGGGGCCAGGCGAACCAGTCCGGCTATGCCAGCTTGCTGGCTGACGTGGATGGCGTCGTCACGCGCATCGAGGCTGAAGTGGGGCAGGTGGTGGCGCCCGGCGCACCCGTGGTGCAAGTGGCCAGGAGCGGCGAGAAGGAAGTCGTGATCGGCATTCCTGAAGATAAGGTTGAAACCTTGCGTGGCGTCAAGGATGTGGTGGTGCGCCTGTGGGCCGACCCGAAGCAGGCGTTGCCGGGCAAGATACGCGAAATATCGCCCGTGGCCGATGCCGCCACGCGCACATACCTGGCGAAAGTCAGCATCCCGGACGCGCCGCAGGCACGCCTGGGCATGACGGCCGTGGTGCAGTTCGCCTCGCAAACGACCACGCCGCAGATCAAGGTGCCATTGACGGCCCTGTTCAATGAGAAATCGCAAAGTTCCGTGTGGGTGGTGGAAAACGGCGCCGTGAAGCTCGTGCCGGTGACGGTGGGCGGCGTGGCGGGCAATGAGTTGCTGCTGACCTCGGGCGTGAAGGAAGGCCAGACGGTCGTCACGGCCGGCGTCAACCTGCTCAAGCCGGGCCAGAAAGTGACCATTCTCGGCGCCGAACTGGCCAGCAAGCCTGAAGTGGCCGCTGCCCCCGTCAGCGTGGGTGCGGCCAAATGAAGGGCGGCTTCAATCTGTCGCGCTGGGCGCTCGAACACATCCCGCTGACGCGCTACCTGATGGCCGTGCTGTTGATCGGCGGCATGCTCAGCTACGCCAGCCTGGGCCAGGATGAAGATCCCCCGTTCACCTTCCGCGCCATGGTCTTGCAAGCCTACTGGCCCGGCGCCACGGCCTTGCAGATGGCCGAGCAGGTGACGGACAAGCTGGAAAAGAAACTGCAGGAAACGCCGTACATCGACGAAATCACCAGCTATTCGAAGCCGGGCGAAACCTTGATCCTGCTGGAGCTGCGCGAATCGGCGCCGCCCAAGGAAACGGCGGCCGCCTGGTACCAGGTGCGCAAGAAGATCGGCGACATCCAGGGCACCTTGCCGGCCGGCGTCGTGGGCCCGTTCTTCAATGACGAGTTCGGCGACACGTACGGCTCCATCTTCGCCCTGTCCGGCGATGGTTTTACGTACGCGGAAATGAAGGATTACGCGGACAAGGTACGCCAGGAACTGCTGGCCGTGGGGCAGGTATCGAAGGTGGAACTGTTCGGCGTGCAGGATGAAAAGATCAATATCATCTTTTCGCACAAGAAATTTGCCCAGCTGGGCATTCCGTTCGACGCCATCGTGCAGCAACTGTCCGCGCAAAACAGCATCAACGCCACCGGCGTGCTGGTGACGCCGACGGACAATCTGCAAGTGCGCGTGACGGGCGCCATGGTGACCGTCAAGGACCTGGAAAACCTGGAACTGCGCGCCAACGGCACGACTTTCCGCCTTGGTGATTTTGCCACAGTAAAGCGTGAGCTCGTCGATCCTCCCAAGGACAAGATGCGTTTCAATGGCAAGGAAGTGATCGGCCTGGGCGTGTCGATGGAAAAGGGCGGCAATATCATCGACATGGGCAAGGCCTTGCAGGCAACGGTGACGCGCATGAAGAGCGAATTGCCGGTCGGCATAGAGCTGCAGCGCGTATCGAACCAGCCGGAAGCCGTGTCCGCCTCCGTGGGTGAATTCGTGCATACCCTGATCGAAGCCATCCTGATCGTGCTGGCCGTCAGCTTCGTCGCGCTGGGCTTGCACACGAAACCGCTGCGCATCGACGTGCGGCCCGGCCTGGTGGTGGCGCTGACCATCCCGCTGGTGCTGGCCGTCACCTTCCTGTTCATGCGCCTGCTCGACATCGACTTGCACAAGATTTCCCTGGGCGCCCTGATCATCGCGCTGGGCTTGCTGGTCGATGACGCCATCATTGCCGTTGAGATGATGGTGCGCAAGATGGAAGAGGGCATGTCGCGTTTCGACGCGGCCACCTTCGCCTACACATCGACGGCCATGCCCATGCTGACGGGCACCCTGATCACGGTGGCGGGCTTCTTGCCCATCGGCCTGGCCAAGTCGGCCGCCGGTGAATACACGTTCTCCTTGTTCTCCGTCAATGCGCTGGCCCTGATTATCTCGTGGGTGGTGGCCGTCGTCTTCACGCCCTACATCGGTTACGTCTTGCTGAAAGTCAAACCGCACGCGCACAACGACCATGAATTGTTCGATACGCCCAACTTCCGCCGCTTCCGCCGCGCCGTCACCTGGTGCGTGGAGTGGCGCAAGACGACGATCGCCGCCACCCTGGCCATCTTTGCGCTGGGCATCTATGGCTTTAACTTTATCGAAAAGCAATTCTTCCCCGATTCCAGCCGTCCTGAGCTGATGGTGGAGCTGTGGTCGCCCGAAGGCACGACCTTTGCGGCGAATGAAAAGCAGGTCAAGAAATTCGAAGCGTTCGTCGGCAAGCTCGACGGCGTGGAAAGCGTGACCAGCTATGTCGGCACGGGCAGCCCCCGTTTCTACCTGCCGCTGGACCAGATCTTCCCGCAGACCAACGTATCGCAAGTGGTGGTCTTGCCGAAGAGCCTGGCCGACCGCGAACGCCTGCGCCAGCAAATCGTCGATGTCTTCAAGAAGGATTTTCCGGAAGTGCGGGGCCGTGTAAAACTGTTGCCGAATGGGCCGCCGGTACCGTATCCCGTGCAGTTTCGCGTCACGGGACCGGAAGTGGCCGGTGTGCGGGCCATTGCCGACCAGGTCAAGGACATCATGCGCGCCAATCCGAACACCCTGGGCGTGAACGACAACTGGAATGAATCGGTGAAAGTGCTGCGCCTGGACCTGGACCAGGACAAGATGCGCGCGCTGGGCGTCACCTCGAAAACGGTGATGCAGGCGGCCAATACGATTCTGTCGGGCACCGTCATCGGTCAATTCCGTGAAGACAATAAGCTGATCGACATCCAGGTGCGCCAGCCGCTGGAAGAGCGGGCGACGATTTCCGTGTTGAATGACACGAATATCCCGACGGCGACGGGCAAGTCCGTGCCCATCTCGCAGCTGGCCCGCGCGCATTTCGTGTGGGAACCGGGTGTTGTCTGGCGCGACAAGCGTGAATGGGCCATTACCGTGCAATCGGACGTGATCGATGGCATCCAGGGCGCCACCGTGTCGACGCAACTGGCGCCGCAGCTGGACGCCTTGCGGGCCAAGTTGCCGGCCGGCTACCGCATCAATGTGAAGGGCGTGGCGGCCGACAGCGGCGAGGCGGAAGCGTCGATCTCGGCCAACTTGCCGCTGGCTATCTTTATCATCTTTACCTTGCTGATGCTGCAGTTGCACAGTTTTTTGCGTTCCCTGCTGGTGTTCCTGACGGGGCCGCTGGGCGTGGCAGGCGCCGCCTTTGCCTTGCTGCTGCTGCACCGCCCGCTGGGTTTCGTGGCCAACCTGGGCGTCATCGCGCTGTTCGGCATGATCATCCGCAACTCGGTGATCCTCGTCGACCAGATCGAGCAAGACATCCGCGATGGTTCTGCCCCATGGGACGCCATCATCGACTCGGCCGTGCGCCGCTGCCGTCCCATCGTGCTGACGGCCGCCGCCGCGGCGCTGGCCATGATCCCGTTGTCGCGCTCGGTGTTCTGGGGGCCGATGGCAGTCGCCATCATGGGCGGCCTGATCCTGGCGACGGCCTTGACCTTGCTGTTCTTGCCGGCCCTGTATGCGGCCTGGTTCCGGGTCAAGAAGCCGGAGCCGGCGACCGCAAAAGAAGGCTAGCAGCCAGCGCCAGGGCGCAGGCATAAAAAAGGCGGCATTCCTCTGGGAAATCCAGTAGAATGCCGCCTTTGCTTTACCGAGGGTTTGCTCGTTGAGTCCACGGTAGCCAGATCGCTCCCGAGTTGTTAAAATCAGGGAGTCGCCTGTGGCAAGCAGTGCAAAGTAGTACAAAATGCGGATGTGGTGGAATTGGTAGACACGCTGGTCTTAGAAGCCAGTGCTTCGGCTTGGGAGTTCGAGTCTCCCCATCCGCACCAATCCGGGTTGTTCCAGCCCGGACGTGCAGCACCATCAAGTTGTTCTTCAGCCTCGTTGCAGGCGTCTTTCCTGTTTTTCTTGCTGCCTTTCCTGTATTTCCGTCATCCGGGCTGCCTTTGTTTGCGCCATTTTTCACCAGAGATCGGACGGCAGGGAAGGGTCCGGGCGAAGATTTGCCTGAAAAATGGCCAAATTGAGGTAAATCAAAGGTTTTTTGCCCGAAATCTTCGCTCTGGGCGCATTTCTTTGTTTCGGACGGGGCGCCAGTTCGCATATACTAATGAATGAAGCAGGCTGGAAAGCCTGTCTCTGGCGAAATAAAGAATGCCGGGGCAAGAGTAAAGACAGGGCACCCCCAGGCTGTGGCGATTCATTCGCCGCCGCTGGTATCCTCTGTGGCCGGGCTGCAAAGCCAGCCACTTTCCCGAAGTCCTTTGTTATAATGCCACGCTTTACCGAATGATGGCCGGCCCTGCATTTACTTAGAAGCAAGGCTGGACGCTCGGAGCCCTGTCGCAGTACTGGAAGCGGCGGATTGTTTGGTGCCTGGTGCGGGTTTTCCCTCAGCCGGGTAGACCAGGTCCATTGTCCTGCTTGCAGTACTTTTACAGATGAATATGCGAGCGAGTGAAGCTGGACCCATGTCTTGTTGCCAGTGATGGCGCAAGGGGTCGGGTCTTCTTTTCTCGCACCAACAGTGTTTATTTTTTGGACGATTTTTTACATGGCAACTGCAGTCGAAACCTTGGGCAAACTCGAACGTCGTATCACGATCTCCTTCCCGCTGACGGACGTCCGCACGGAAGTTGAGAAGCGCCTGAAAGTGCAAGCCCGTACGGCTAAGGCACCGGGCTTCCGTCCGGGCAAAGTGCCGTTGAAAATGGTCGCAGCACAATACGGCTACCAAATTGAATCCGAAGTGCTGAACGACAAGGTCGGCCGCGCGTTCAACGACGCCGCCAACGAAAACAATCTGCGCGTGGCCGGTTTCCCGAACATCGTGCCGAAAGAAGAAGCAGCCGAAGGCCAGCTGGCTTTCGACGCAACGTTCGAAGTGTATCCGGAAGTCGCCATCGGCGACCTGACGGCCGTTGAAATCGAAACCGTGCAAGCCGACGTGTCGGAAGCCGAAATCGACAAGACCATCGACATCCTGCGCAAGCAGCGCGTGCACTTCCACACCAAGGGCGAAGCTGGCGAACACGGCGACGGCGGTGAGCCGATCGCTGCCAACGGCGACCGCGTGACCGTCGACTTCGTCGGCTCGATCGACGGTGTTGAATTCCCTGGCGGCAAAGCTGAAGGCTACGCTTTCGTGCTGGGCGAAGGCCGCATGCTGCCAGAATTCGAAGCAGCGACCCTGGGCCTGAAAGTAGGCGAGTCGAAGACTTTCCCGCTGTCGTTCCCAGAGGACTACCACGGTAAAGACGTTGCCGGCAAAACCGCTTCGTTCACCATCACCCTGCAAAAACTGGAATGGGCGCACCTGCCGGAAGTCGATGCCGAATTCGCAAAGTCGCTGGGCGTTGCCGATGGCGACCTGGCCAAAATGCGCGAAGACATCAAAGTCAACCTGCAACGTGAAGTCGCTGGCCGCGTAAAAGCACGCAACAAGGAAGCCGTCATGGACGCGCTGATCAAAGTTGCTGAGCTGGAAGTGCCAAAAACGCTGATCGCTCAGGATTCCGAGCGTCTGGCCGAAATGACCCGCCAGGACATGGCGCAGCGCGGCATGAACGTCAAGGACGTGCCTTTCCCAGCAGAACTGTTCGCAGAAAAAGCCGAGCGTCGCGTACGCCTGGGCCTGATCCTGTCGCAACTGGTTGGCGACAACAAGCTGCAGGCTACGCCTGAGCAAGTCAAGGCGCAAATCGAAGATTTCGCCCAAAGCTACGAAGATCCACGCGAAGTGCTGAAGTACTACTACAGCGACCGTCGTCGTCTGGGTGAGATCGAAGCCCTTGTATTGGAAGAAAACGTCGTCACCTACGTGTTGGGCCTGTCGAAAGTCACGACGAAAGCAGTTGCTTTCGACGAACTGATGGGAAGCAACGCACAAGCGTAAACCAGTTGGTATTGGGATGCCATGATAGCTTTTAACACCTGATAAAACCGTAGCGAGCGGATGGGAGTTGTGGCTGAGAAGCGGAGCTGTGCGAATGCACAGTGAGCATCGGAGGCCGCAAATCGCGACGCGCAGTAGGTTTTGTCAGGTGTCTCAAGGTGGTGGTAGTATCCCCTAACTGCTTCACAAGGAAATGAAATGACAGGTATGAACCGTAATCCGGCGCTGGACACAGAGATGCTCGGCCTGGTGCCGATGGTGGTGGAACAAAGCGGTCGCGGCGAGCGCTCGTATGATATTTACTCGCGCCTGCTGAAGGAACGCTTGATTTTCATGGTCGGCCCGGTCAATGACCAGATGGCCAACCTGGTTGTCGCCCAGCTGCTGTTCCTGGAAAGCGAAAATCCGGAAAAGGAAATCTCGCTCTACATCAACTCGCCAGGTGGTTCGGTCTCGGCCGGCATGGCCATCTACGACACCATGCAGTTCATCAAGCCGGACGTCTCGACCCTGTGCACGGGCATGGCTGCTTCGATGGGCGCTTTCCTGCTGGCCGCTGGCGCCAAGGGCAAGCGTTTCTCGCTGCCGAACTCGCGCATCATGATTCACCAGCCGTCCGGTGGTTCGCAAGGCATGGCGTCCGATATCGAGATCCAGGCGAAGGAAATCCTTTACCTGCGCACCCGCTTGAACGGCATCATGGCCGAGCGCACGGGCCAGACGATCGAACAGATCGCCAAGGACACCGACCGCGACCGTTTCATGTCCGCCGACGAGGCCGTTGAGTATGGTTTGATCGACAAAGTGTTGACCAGCCGCGCTTGATGAGCCCCTACCGGTATTGCTAAGTACGTAAGTTAACGCCCGGGCGCTCAAACGTTCGGGCGTTTCGCTTTTATTTCGGGTAGCATGGAGCTTGTGCGCGTTGTTGACTTGCGCCATGGCTAGCGGCCTTTACGGGCAGCAACCATCATCCGGCTTGCGATTTTGCAATATTGTTAATGCAGTTCCAACCAAAATGCCTTATGTCAGACAAAAAATCCTCTAGCGGCGAAAAATTACTGTATTGCTCGTTCTGCGGCAAAAGCCAGCACGAGGTGAAGAAACTCATCGCCGGCCCGTCCGTATTCATTTGCGACGAGTGCATCGACTTGTGCAACGACATCATCCGTGATGAAACGTCGAGCATCGAGACGGTGACCGGTACCAAATCCGACCTGCCGACGCCGCAAGAAATTGCCGCCTTGCTCGATCAGTACGTGATCGGCCAGCAGACTGCCAAGCGCATCCTGTCGGTGGCGGTGTACAACCATTACAAGCGCCTCAAGCACCTGGGCAAGAAAGACGACATCGAACTGGCCAAGAGCAACATCTTGCTGGTCGGTCCTACCGGTTCGGGCAAGACCCTGCTGGCACAGACCCTGGCGCGCATGCTCAACGTGCCGTTCGTGATCGCCGACGCCACCACCCTGACCGAAGCCGGTTACGTGGGTGAAGACGTGGAAAACATCATCCAGAAGCTGCTGCAAAGCTGCAACTATGACGTCGAGAAAGCCCAGCGCGGCATCGTCTACATCGATGAGATCGACAAGATTTCGCGCAAGTCCGATAATCCGTCCATCACGCGCGACGTGTCGGGCGAGGGCGTGCAGCAAGCCTTGCTCAAACTCATCGAAGGCACGATGGCTTCCGTGCCGCCACAAGGCGGCCGCAAGCACCCGAACCAGGATTTCGTGCAGATCGACACGACCAACATCATGTTCATCTGCGGCGGCGCCTTTGACGGCCTGTCGAAAGTGATCGCCAACCGTTCCGAAAAGAGTGGCATCGGCTTCTCGGCCACGGTGCGCAGCAAGTCGCAAAGCACGGCCAGCGAACTGATGTTGCAAGCGGAACCGGAAGATCTGGTCAAGTTCGGCCTGATTCCGGAACTGGTGGGCCGTCTGCCCGTCATCGCCACCCTGGCTGAATTGACGGAAGAAGCGCTGATCCAGATCCTGGTCGAGCCGAAGAATGCGCTGATCAAGCAGTATTCGAAGCTGCTCGAGATGGAAGGCGCGGAACTGGAGATTCGTCCGGCCGCCTTGCATGCGATCGCCAAGAAGGCGCTGGCGCGCAAGACCGGTGCCCGTGGCCTGCGTTCCATCCTGGAACATGCTTTGCTGGACGTCATGTACGAACTGCCGAGCGAACAAAATGTGGTGAAAGTCGTCATCGACGAAAATACCATCACCAGCGGCGCCAAACCTTTGTTGATTTATCAAGAGACTGCCAAGGCCTCCGGAGAAAATTGATTACTGCCGAGACAAATGCATAAAAAGGGTTTTGATTCCTTAATGCATGGCAGTACAATTTAAATCAATGAGTGCAGGCTTCAATCGGAAAGCCACTCGCGGCGCTTAGCTGCGCGTGGCTTTTTTACTGTGAAAACTGCATTTATTACCGTCATGCGGGTGTGTTTTGCGAAATAGACAGAAAAATGTTTGTTTCACAGAATTATTTATTCTCGCCGGTCTTGTGTTTTGGCAGCGAGCGCCAACATCGTAAACACGCTTTCTATAAGGTACGCCATGACAACTTCCAAATTAACTGAGCAAACTCAACTGCCGTTATTGCCGTTGCGGGATGTCGTCGTTTTCCCGCATATGGTGATACCGCTGTTCGTTGGCCGTCCAAAGTCGATCAAGGCGCTGGAAGCTGCGATGGAGCAGGGCAAGAGCATCATGCTTGCCGCTCAAAAAGCAGCCGCGAAGGACGAGCCGTCTCCTTCGGATATCTATGAAATTGGCTGCGTCGCCAATATTCTGCAAATGCTGAAGCTGCCCGATGGCACCGTCAAGGTGCTGGTCGAAGGCGCGCAGCGTGCCCGTATCAACCACATCAGCGATGCGCCGACGCACTTCATCGCCGACCTGACGCCGCTCGAGTCCGAGCCGGGCGACGAGTCGGAAGTCGAAGCCATGCGCCGCGCGATCGTGCAGCAGTTCGACCAGTACGTCAAACTGAACAAAAAGATTCCACCGGAAATCCTCGCTTCGCTGTCGGGCATCGACGATGCCGGCCGCCTGGCCGACACGGTGGCCGCGCATCTGCCGCTGAAGCTTGAGCAAAAACAAGTCATCCTGGAAATTTTCAGCGTGGCCAAGCGCCTCGAGCACCTGCTGGGCCAGCTCGAAGGCGAGCTCGACATCCTGCAGGTGGAAAAGCGCATCCGCGGCCGCGTCAAGCGCCAGATGGAAAAGTCGCAGCGCGAGTACTACCTGAACGAGCAAGTCAAGGCGATCCAGAAGGAACTGGGCGAGGGCGAAGATGGCGCCGACCTCGACGAGCTGGAGAAAAAAGTCGCTTCGGCAAAGATGCCGAAGGAAGCGCTCGACAAGGCCACCAACGAGCTGAAAAAACTCAAGCTGATGTCGCCGATGTCGGCCGAAGCCACCGTCGTGCGCAACTATATCGACACCCTGGTCAATTTGCCTTGGAAAAAGAAATCCAAGGTCAATAACGACCTGGCGAATGCGGAAAAAGTGCTCGAGGGCGACCACTATGGCCTCGACAAGGTCAAGGAACGCATCCTGGAATACCTCGCGGTGCAACAGCGCGTCGACAAGCTGAAAGCGCCTATCCTGTGCTTCGTCGGTCCTCCGGGCGTCGGCAAGA
This sequence comes from Janthinobacterium sp. SUN128, assembly GCF_030587275.1. Lineage (NCBI taxonomy): Bacteria > Pseudomonadati > Pseudomonadota > Betaproteobacteria > Burkholderiales > Oxalobacteraceae > Janthinobacterium > Janthinobacterium sp. SUN128. The sequence goes on from NZ_JAPWHY010000001.1 coordinate 1,397,318, forward strand.
CTTCGCTGGGCCAGTCCATCGCCCGCGCGACGAACCGCAAGTTCGTGCGCATGGCCCTGGGCGGCGTGCGCGACGAAGCCGAGATCCGCGGCCACCGCCGTACCTACATCGGCTCGATGCCGGGCAAGATATTGCAATCGCTGTCGAAAGTCGGCGTGCGCAATCCTTTGTTCCTGCTCGATGAAGTCGATAAGATGGGCGCCGATTTCCGTGGCGATCCATCGTCGGCCCTGCTGGAAGTGCTCGATCCGGAACAGAACCACACGTTCTCCGACCATTACATCGAAGTCGATTTCGACTTGTCCGACGTGATGTTCGTGGCCACGTCGAATTCGTACAACATTCCGCCAGCCTTGCTCGACCGTATGGAAGTGATCCGTCTGTCCGGTTACACGGAAGACGAAAAGACCAGCATCGCGCAGCGTTATCTGCTGCCGAAGCAGATCAAGAACAATGGCTTGAAGGAAGAGGAAATCTCGGTGGCCGAGTCGGCCTTGCGCGACATCATCCGCTACTACACGCGGGAAGCCGGTGTGCGTTCGCTCGAGCGTGAAGTGTCGAAGATCTGCCGCAAGGTGGTCAAGATGCTGCTGCTGAAGAAATCCGACAAGAAGGTCATCGTCAACTCGAAGAACCTGGATAAATTCCTTGGCGTGCGCCGTTATGATTTCGGTGTCGCAGAGAAAGAAAACCAGGTAGGCCAGGTGGTCGGTCTGGCATGGACGGAAGTGGGCGGCGATCTGCTGACCATCGAAGCCGTGTCGATGCCGGGCAAGGGCGGCATCATCCGCACGGGTACCTTGGGCGACGTCATGAAAGAGTCGATCGAGGCAGCCCGCACGGTGGTGCGCAGCCGGGCACAGCGCCTGGGCATCAAGGCGGACGTGTTCGAGAAGAGCGACATCCACATCCACGTGCCGGAAGGCGCGACACCGAAGGACGGTCCTTCGGCTGGCGCGGCCATGACGGTGGCGATGGTGTCGGTCTTCACGGGCATCCCCGTGCGCGCCGACGTGGCGATGACGGGCGAGATCACCTTGCGCGGCGAAGTATTGCCGATCGGCGGCCTGAAAGAAAAGCTGCTGGCAGCGCATCGCGGCGGCATCAAGACGGTCCTGATTCCAGAGCAGAATGTGAAAGACCTGGCCGATATTCCGGACAACGTCAAGAACAAACTGGAGATCGTTCCCGTGCGCTGGATCGACAAAGTGCTGGAAATCGCCCTCGAACGCATGCCTGAAGCGTTGGCGGACGTCGCTGCGGTGGAGGCTGTCACGGCTGCCGCGGCCAAGCCTGACGCGGCCGGCGAGGTAGTAAAACACTAACGTTTTACCCCTGTTTTCCCCAAACAAGCGCTTTTAGAGCGCTTGTTTTATATTGAAACGTGAATTGCGCCCCCAAAGCGCTTGACACATATACAGTGTGGCTTGTTTAATACGCCTGCACATTTTTTTCGCCGGACAGCTGTGGTGCCAAAAGTGCCGCAACGATACGGTAAACGTTTTATACCTTTGTAATTGGGGATGCTAGTGAACAAGACTGAATTGATCGACCACATTGCTGAAAAAGCTGACATTTCCAAAGCCGCCGCTGCGCGCGCACTCGACGCTGTTATCGGCGGCGTGACGGAAACTTTGAAAAACAACGACAGCGTGACGCTGGTTGGTTTTGGCACTTTCTCGGTCAGCGAACGCGCTGAGCGTACCGGCCGCAATCCGCGTACCAAAGAAGCGATCACGATCGAAGCTGCAAAAGTTCCAAAATTTAAAGCTGGTAAAGCTTTGAAGGATGCTGTAAACTAACGGACTTCGGTGAGGTGACAATCACCGGAAACATTTGGCGGCGCCTTCGGGTGCCGCGATTTCAGGGTTGAAGTTCTTTGAATCGCAACCCTGGATACAAATGCAAGTAGTACTGTGTATTTTTCGGAGTGGTAGTTCAGTTGGTTAGAATGCCGGCCTGTCACGTCGGAGGTCGCGGGTTCGAGTCCCGTCCGCTCCGCCAAAAAAATACGCTCTTAAGGAGTGGTAGTTCAGTTGGTTAGAATACCGGCCTGTCACGTCGGGGGTCGCGGGTTCGAGTCCCGTCCGCTCCGCCAGAATATAGAAGCCCGCGCTGCTGAATAAGTAGCGCGGGTTTTTCTTTTATGCGCTCGATTATCTTTGCCCCCCTCGTTTTAATTCTGCCGCCATGTTTTTTCCGAATGGCCCGCGCGCGCATTTAAATCCGCTTTAAGCTTTGCCAGGTTTAATGTTCAGGCTGCCGCCTGGTTGGCCATGCGCCGCCAGGGCAGGGCGCGCGCCCTGATTTACTCTTGCTATAGCGCTATGGGCATTGTAGAATCAGGAGATAATGGCTTGGGCGTCAGAATCCTGCTTTAGTTCCAGCGCCAAGTTGTTGAATCTAAAGGGGAAGTGGACATCTGTCCCGTCCATTCCGCCGAAGAAATCAAGGCGAACGCATGTTCGCCTTTTTTTATAGTGATCCACTCATCCCGAATTGGCTGACCATGTTTGAATTTATTCGTACCCATCGACGCTTGATGCAGTTTCTCTTGATGCTGGTCATCGTCCCGTCTTTTGCACTGGTCGGTATCAGCGGCTACCAAAGCTTCGGCGATGGCGCGAACACCATCGCCAAGGTCGGCGACCAGGTCGTTACGCAGCAGCAATATGAAGAAGCGCAACGCCAGCAGATCGACCGCTACCGCCAGATGATGGGCGAGCAGTTCGACCAGAAAATGTTTGACACGCCGGAAGCGCGCCAGAGCATCCTCGACAACCTGATCGCCGAGCGCGCCGTGGCCGCCGAAGTGGGCCGTAGCCACCTGGTCATCAGCGATGCCGTGCTGCAAAAGGAAGTGCTGGAAATCCCGGGCTTGACCTTGCCGGACGGTAAATTCGACCTGGAACGCTACAAGGCCATGCTGGCAGCCCAAGGCATGACGCCGCAGATGTACGATGCGCGCCGCCGCAGCGACCTGGCCCTGCAGCAACTGGCCGGCGCCGTGCAAGGCACCGCCTTCGCGCCGAGCACCGTCTCCAAGCGTTTGTCCGACATCACCTCGGAAGAGCGCGAAGTGCAGGAACTGCTGCTGCCGATCGCCCAGTACGTGCCGGAAGTCAAAGTGACGGACGCCATGATCAAGGCTTTCTATGACAAGAACAGCAAGTTCTTCGAGATCCCGGAACAAGCCAAGGTCGAATACGTCGTGCTGGACGACAGCGCTGCAGGCGAGCAAGTCGACGTCACCGACGCCGACGTGACCGGCTACTACGCGAAGAACCAGAAAGCCTACACGACGGAAGAAGCGCGCCAGGCCAGCCACATCCTCGTAGCCGTCAAGAAAGACGCCTCGGCCGCCGACAAGGCAGCCGCCAAGGCCAAGGCCGAAGCCATCCTGGCTGACGTGCGCAAGACGCCTGCCAGCTTTGCCGCCGTGGCGAAAGCCAAGTCGGAAGATCCGGCGTCCGCAGAGCAGGGCGGCGACTTGGGCGTGATTGGCAAGGATGGCTTGCCGGCACCGCTGCTGAGCGCTGTCGCGAAACTCAAGCAAGGCGAAATCAGCGATGTCGTCGCTTCCGATTTCGGCTTCCACATCCTGACCGTCACCTCGCTCAAGCCGCAGCACGTGCGTGCGCTGGATGAAGTGCGCGGCGAAATCACGGCGGATCTGCGCAAGCAATTTGCCGCCAAGAAATACTCGGAAATGGCGGAAACGTTCACCAACACGGTCTACGAGCAATCGGACAGCCTGAAGCCGGTGGCCGACAAGCTGAAACTGAAAGTGGAAACCGTCGCCAACCTGTCGCGCACGCCGTCGCCAGCACTGGGCAAGGCGCCGTTCAACAATGCCAAGTTCCTGTCGGCCATCTTCTCAAACGATTCGCTGAAAGACAAGCGCAACACGGAAGCCGTGACCGTTGCGCCGAACGTGCTGATCGCCGGCCGCGTGGTGGAATTCAAGCCGGCGACCAAGCGTCCGCTGGCCGAAGTCGAAGCGATGATCCGTCAGCGCGTGACCCTGGAAGAAGCGGAAAAGCTGGCCAAGAAAGCGGGCGAGACCAAGCTGGCCGCCTTGAAGGCATCCGGCGATGCGACCGGTTTCGGTGCGGCGCAATGGGTATCGCGCAGCAAGCTGGACGGCATCAACCGTGCCGCCATCGCGCAAGTCATGAAAGCGGACACGAGCAAGCTGCCAGCCTATGTGGGCGTGGACCTGCCAGCCCTGGGCTACGGCATCTACCGCATTGCCAAGGTGCAGCAGCCGGAGCAAGTGGATGCGGCGCGGCGCCAGCAAGAGAAAGACCAGATCAGCGGCATCCTGGCGCAACAGGAAATGTTCGATTATGTCGAATACCTGAAAGGCAAGGCCAAGGTGAAGATCGTCAAGCCGGTCACCGCCCCAGCCACCCCAGCGCCGGAAGCACCGTAAGATTTAGTTTCCACGCATAAAAATAGCCGCTTTCGAGCGGCTATTTTTTTGTCTGCGGAATCGACGGACTTACTTGGCTTTCAGCAATGGCGCCAGCTGTGGCCAGATGTTTTTCAGGATGGTTGGATGGGCTAGCGCATTCGGGTGCATGCGGTCGGCCTGGAACAGCTGCGGCTGGTCGGCGATGCCTTCGAACATGAAGGGCACCAGCGGTGCCTTCCATTCCCTGGCCAGCTTGCCGTACACGCCGTAAAACTGTTCGCCGTAGGCGCGGCCATAGTTGGGCGGCATGCGCATGCCCACCAGCACCACCTGCGCGCCCGATTTTTTGGCCGCCTCACCCATGGCGCGCAGATTCGCTTCGGCCGCCGCCACGGGCAAGCCGCGCAAGCCGTCGTTGGCGCCCAGTTCGATCAGCACGACATCGGGCTGGTGCTTGGACAGCAGGGCGGGCAGGCGCGCGCGGCCGCCGCTGGTGGTCTCGCCGCTGATGCTGGCATTGACGATGCGCGTATCGTTCTTTTGCGCCTGCAGCCGCTGTTCCAGCAGCGCCACCCAGCCCGTGCCCCGTGCCAGCCCATACTCGGCCGAGAGGCTGTCGCCGAGCACCAGCAGCGTTTTTGGTGCAGAATAGGCGTTCGTCATGCTCGATACCAGCAGCAGGGCTGCCGCAGGAAGCAGGGACAGCGTGCGCCGCCGCATGCGGCTGCTGCCCTTGACACTTATTTGTTCACGAAATTTTTTAAGATAGATCAGCATGCCCGAATTCCCTAAAGCGACTTCCACCAGTTTTCTCCCGTCAGAAGCAGCGGCCCAGCGGCCCGCCGCACCCCACAGCCAAAATGCCCAGCCGGCCATCGAAGTGGTCCAGCTGGCCAAGCGCGTACCCGATGCCGATGGTGAGCTGACCATCCTGCATCAAGTCGATTTTACCGTGCAAACGGCGGAGACGCTGGCCATCGTCGGCGCCTCCGGTTCCGGCAAGTCCACCTTGCTCGGTTTATTGGCCGGCCTGGATACGCCGAGCGAGGGCAAGGTGATCCTCGATGGCACGGATATCTTCGCCCTCGACGAAGACGGCCGCGCCGGTTTTCGCAAGGAAAAGCTCGGTTTCGTGTTCCAGTCCTTCCAGCTGCTGGCCCACCTGACGGCGCTGGAAAACGTCATGCTGCCGCTGGAATTGCGCGGCGACCCGGACGCGAAGGAAAAGGCGCAAGCCATGCTGGGCAGAGTCAACCTGGGCAGCCGCCTGAAGCACTATCCGAAATACCTGTCCGGCGGGGAGCAGCAGCGCGTGGCCCTGGCCCGGGCGTTCGTGACGGAACCGCCGCTGCTGTTCGCCGACGAACCGACGGGCAGCCTCGATGCGGCCACCGGCGAGGCCGTGATCCAGCTGATGTTCGAGCTGAACCGCGAACGGGGCTCGACCCTGGTGCTCGTCACGCATGACAGCTCGATTGCGGCCCGCTGCGGCCGCACGATTACGATTTCGGCGGGCCGGCTGGTGTGATTGGTGCCGGTGATTGTCGGATTACGCGCTGGCGCGCTAATCCGACCTACTTGCCTGCCATCATCACAGCCGTAGCTTGGATTAGCGCAGCGTAATCCATCACTCCCACGCCATACGCTTATGCCGACAAGGCATTGATCAACTTGCGGATGGCCGGGATCAGTTCCCCGGCCGTCAACCCGATGGGGCCGCTGCCTGCGGCCACCAGCGCATCGGCCGCCGCGCCATGCAGCCAGACGGCGCCCAGCGCCGCTTCCCATTCGGGCCAGCCTTGCGCCAGCAGGCTGCCGCACAGGCCGGACAACACGTCGCCCGTGCCGGCCGTCGCCAGCGCGGGGCCGCCCGTGTTGTTGACGACGACCTGGCCGTCGGGCGCGGCGATCACCGTGCCCGAACCTTTTAATACCACGATTGCGCCCAGCTGCGTGGCCAGCTGGCGCGCCGCGCCCAGGCGGTCGGCCTGCACTTCGGCCGCCGTCATGTCGAGCAGGCGTGCCGCTTCCAGCGGATGCGGCGTCAATATCGTCGCACCCGCGCCCGTGCGCACGGCCAGCGCCGATTGCAGCTCCGGCTCGGCCGCCATCAGGTTCAGCGCGTCCGCGTCCAGCAGCAGGGGGCTGTCGCTGTCAATGGCACGCTGCAGCAGTTCCACCGTATCGGCCTTGTCGCCGAGGCCGGGGCCGGCCACCAGGGCCGCGAAGTGCAGGCCCGAGAAATCCACGTCCCTGGCGTGCCGGCACATGAGTTCCGGCTGGCCGCTGTCGAAGGCGGGCGGTGCGTCGGGAAACGCGATATACACTCTTCCCGCGCCCGCATGCAGGGCCGTGCGGGCCGCCAGGATGGGCGCGCCGGACATGCCTTGCGCGCCGCCGATGACGGCCACGCTGCCGTAGCTGCCCTTGTGCGTATTCTGGCGCCGTGGCTGCAGCTGGCGGGCGAACAGGTGCAGGCCGCCCAGCTGCGCCTTCGCCGCAGGCAGCAGGGCAGGGGCTATGGCCAGCGCAGCCACTTCCACTTCCCCCGCATGGTCGCGGCCATTCGCCGTGTGCAGGCCCGGCTTGTCGCCGATGAAGGTGAGCGTATGCGTGGCGCGGATGGCGATGCCATCGATGGCGCCCGTGTCCGCGTGCAGGCCGCTGGGCACATCGAGCGCCAGCACGGGGCAATCGAGATTGTTGACCAGCTGCGCCATGTCGCGGCATTCGCCGTCCAGGGGACGCGACGCGCCGATGCCGAACAGGCCATCGATGACGAGGTGCCAGGGCGCCGCGCCCACTGCCGCAGACGCCATCGAGGTTGCCGCTTCCATGAAGCGGGCGGCGCTGTTGCGCGCGCGGCTCAGCGCCTGTTCGCGCTCGGGCGACGTGGCATGCGCCTCGGGCGCCAGCCAGACGAGCACCTCGGTGCCGCTGCCGGCCAGGTGCGCGGCCGCTTCCAGCGCGTCGCCGCCGTTGTCGCCGGGGCCGGCCAGTACCAGTACGCGCCGGTGGCCCGCGCCGTCGCCATCTTCCTGGGCGTGCAGCAGCTTCAGGGCGGTACTGGCGGCGGCCTGGCCCGCGCGCTGCATCAGCAGCCCTTGCGGCAGGTCTTGCATGGCCGCTTGTTCGATGGCGCGCAGTTCGGCGATGGAGTACAGCGGTGTTGCAGAGTCGATCAGGGGCATGGAGCGTGTTCCGTTAGTCAGCATGTCTTCAACATAAGGCCGAAGCGGCCGAAAGGCAAGGCGCGCACGCCTGAAACGCGTCCCTGTTTGGCGGCTACAATAGCCATCTCACATAAGCGCGGGGGCAAGGCGATGGACTGGCAATTCTGGATCGACCGGGGCGGCACCTTTACGGACATCGTGGCGCGCCGCCCTGACGGCAGCCTGGCCACGCATAAGCTGCTGTCGGAAAACCCGGGCCAGTACCGCGACGCGGCGCTGGCAGGCATGCGCCAGCTGATGGGCCTTGCGCCTGGCGCGCCGCTGCCCGTGGAACAGGTGGGCGCCATCAAGATGGGCACGACGGTCGCCACCAACGCGCTGCTCGAACGCAAGGGCGAGCCCACCGTGCTGGCCATCACGCGCGGTTTTCGCGACGCCTTGCGCATCGCCTACCAGAACCGCCCGCAGCTGTTCGCCCGCCAGATCATCCTGCCCGAACTGCTGTACGGCGACGTGATCGAGATCGATGAAAGGGTGGGCGCCCATGGCGACGTCGTGACGCCGCTCGACGAGGCGGCCGCGCGGGTGGCGCTGGACCAGGCCTATGCGCGCGGCGTGCGCGCCATTGCGATCGTGCTGATGCACGGCTACCGTTACCACGCGCACGAGGCGCGGGTGGCGCAGCTGGCGCGCGAGGCCGGTTTTACGCAGGTGTCCGTGTCGCACGAGGTCAGCCCCATGATGAAACTGGTGGCGCGCGGCGACACCACGGTGGTCGATGCCTATCTGTCTCCCATCCTGCGCCGCTACGTCGACCAGCTGGCGATGGAGCTGCCCGGCGTGCACCTGCAATTCATGCAGTCGAACGGCGGCTTGACGGATGCGCGCGCCTTCCAGGGCAAGGACAGCATTCTGTCCGGTCCCGCGGGCGGCATCGTCGGCATGGTGCGCGCCAGCGCGCTGGCCGGTTTCGATAGAGTCATCGGCTTCGACATGGGCGGCACGTCCACCGACGTGTCGCATTACGCGGGCGAGTTCGAACGCGTGTTCGAGACGCAGATCGCCGGCGTGCGCATGCGCGCGCCCATGATGAGCATACACACGGTGGCCGCGGGCGGCGGCTCCATCCTGCATTTCGACGGCGCCCGCTACAAGGTGGGGCCGGACAGCGCGGGTGCCAATCCGGGGCCCGCCAGCTACCGGCGCTGCGGCCCGCTGGCCGTCACCGACTGCAACGTCATGCTGGGCAAGCTGCAGCCCGCATTCTTCCCCCGCGTTTTCGGCCCCGACGCGAACGAAGCGCTGGATGTGGCCACGGTGCGGGCCCAGTTCGAGGCGCTGGCGCGCACGGTGAGCTCCACCCCGGAGCAGGTGGCCGAAGGCTATATCGCCATCGCAGTCGGGAACATGGCCAACGCCATCAAGCAGATTTCCGTGCAGCGCGGCCACGACGTCACGGAATATACGCTCACCAGCTTTGGCGGCGCGGGCGGCCAGCACGCCTGCCTGGTGGCCGACGCGCTGGGCATGCGCACGGTGTTCATCCACAGCCTGGCGGGCGTGATGTCGGCCTACGGCATGGGCCTGGCCGACCAGAGCGCCATGCGCGAACAGGCCATCGAGGCGGCAATGGGCGTGGACCTGGCGGACGATTTTGCGGCGCTGGGTGCCCTGGCGCAAGGCGACTTGCTGCGCCAGGGCGTGGCAGGCGAGCGCATCTCGCTGATGCGGCGCGTGCACCTGCGCTATGAAGGCACGGATTCGGCCCTCGTCGTGCTGTTCGATACGGCCGCCGGCATGCAGGCGCAGTTCGAAGCGGCCTACAAAAAGCGCTTTTCCTTTTTGATGCCGGCGCGCGCGCTGATCGTCGAGGCGATCTCCGTGGAAGCCATCGGCGCTTCCGATGCGCCGCAGCCGGCCGCGCCGGTCCATGCGGCGCGCACGGGCGCGCTGGCGCCCCTGCAGACGGTGGACATGTACTGCGCCGGAGCGTGGCGCGACAGCGGCCTGTATGCGGCGGACAGCCTGCGTCCCGGCGACGCCATCGACGGCCCGGCCATCGTCAGCGACGCCAATGCCACCACCGTCATCGAACCCGGCTGGCGCGCCGAGGTCACTGCGCATGGCCATTTGATCTTGCGCAGGGTGGCCGCCTTGCCCGAGCGGCGCGCCATCGGGACCAATGCGGACCCCGTCATGCTGGAAATCTTCAACAACCTGTTCATGTCGATTGCCGAGCAGATGGGGCTGCGCCTGCAGAATACGGCCCATTCCGTCAACATCAAGGAGCGGCTCGATTTCAGTTGCGCCATCTTCGATGCGCAAGGTCATTTGATTGCCAATGCGCCGCACATGCCCGTGCATCTGGGGTCCATGGGCGAGAGCATCCGCACCGTCATGACGCGCAATGCGGGAACCATGCGGCCGGGCGACGTCTTCATGCTGAACGACCCGTACCACGGCGGCACGCATCTGCCCGACGTGACCGTCATTTCGCCCGTCTTCGATGAAAAGGGAGAATCCATCCTGTTCTACGTGGGCTCGCGCGGCCACCATGCCGATATCGGCGGCACCACGCCCGGCTCGATGCCGCCCGACTCCACGCGCATCGAGGAAGAGGGCGTGTTGATCGACAATTTCAAGCTGGTCGACGGCGCCACGGGTTTGTTGCGCGAGGCGGAAACACTGACCCTGCTGGCGGGCGCCAGCTGGCCGGCCCGCAATCCCCGGCAAAACCTGGCCGACCTGCGCGCCCAGGTGGCGGCCAATCAGAAGGGGGCCGAGGAACTGCACAAGATGGTCGCGCATTTCGGCCACGCCGTCGTGCAAGCCTACATGGGCCACGTGCAGGATAATGCCGAGGAAGCCGTGCGCAGGGTCATCACGACCCTGAAGGATGGCAGCTACGCGCTGGACCTCGATAACGGCGCGCGCATCCAGGTGGCGATCAAGGTCGACGTGGCGCGGCGCAGCGCCGTCATCGACTTTACGGGCACCTCAAGCCAGCTGCCGAACAATTTCAACGCGCCGTCCGCCGTCTGCATGGCGGCCGTGCTGTATGTGTTCCGTACGCTGGTCGACGATGAGATTCCCTTGAACGCGGGCTGCCTGAAACCTTTGACCGTGATCATCCCGCCCGGCTCCATGCTCAACCCGCAGTATCCGGCCTCCGTCGTCTCGGGCAACGTGGAAACCTCGACCTGCATCACGAACGCCCTGTATGGCGCGCTGGGGGCGATGGCGGCCTCGCAGGGGACGATGAACAATTTCACGTTCGGCAGCGCCAAATACCAGTATTACGAGACGATATCGGGCGGCTCGGGCGCCGGCCCCGGTTTTGACGGCACGGACGTGGTGCAGACGAACATGACCAATTCGCGCCTGACGGACCCGGAAATCCTCGAGTGGCGCTTCCCCGTGCGCCTGGACAGCTACAGCATCCGTGCCGGGTCGGGCGGGGCGGGGCGCTGGCACGGCGGCAATGGCGGCGTGCGCCGGGTGCGCTTCCTGGAGCCGATGACGGCGGCGATCCTGTCGAACAACCGGATTATTCCGCCGTTCGGCATGGACGGCGGCGAGGCGGGCGCGCTGGGACGCAATTACGTGGAGCGGGCGGACGGCACGGTGGAGCACCTGGCGCATATCGGCAAGACCGGCATGCTGGCGGGCGACGTGTTCGTCATCGAGACGCCAGGCGGCGGCGGTTACGGCAAGACGGAATAGGCCATGTCAGCACTGGCACCGCTGAGCTGCGCGCGCACCTGGCCCACGTCGCGCATGGGCGCGCGGCCGAACTGGCGGCTGTATTCGCGGCTGAACTGCGATTCGCTGGCGTAGCCAACGCGGTAGCCGGCCGTGCCCGCGTCGATCTGCTCGACCAGCATCAAGCGCCGCGCTTCCTGCAGGCGCAGCAGCTTCTGGTACTGCATCGGCGTCATGGCCGTGATCGCCTTGAAGTGGTGGTGCAGCGACGACATGCTCATGTTCGCCATGCCGGCCAGGTGCTCGATGCGCAGCGGTTCGCAATAATTGTGCTTGATCCAGTCGATGGCTTGCCCCACCTGGTGCGACTGGCTGCTGGCCAGCGCCATGTGGCGCAGGCGCGCGCCGACAGGGCCGTTGAGCAGGCGGTAGGTCAGCTCGCGGCGGATCAATGGCGCCAGCGTGGCGATTTCTCCCGGCTTGTCGAGCAGGCGCACGAGGCGCAGCATGGCGTCGAGTAGTTCGGCCGACACGTCGCTGACGGAAATGCCGCGCGTGGCAGGCAGGATTTTCTGCTGCGCCGCGCTTGCGCTGCTGCTTTCGCTGTCGAGCAGCGCGGCCACGTCGGCGATGTCGATGCCCAGCACCACGCACAGGTGCGGCTTGTCCACGCTCGCCTCCACCACGCGCACCTGCACCGGCAAGTCGACGGAGGTCAGCAGATACTGCATGCGGCTGTAGTGGAAGGTTTCGCTGCCCAGGGTGACGTCCTTCGCCCCTTGCGCGATGATGGCCACGCTGGGGCGCGCCGCATGGAACAGCGATTCCGTGACGGACGACTGGCGGTGGAAGGTGAGGTTGCCGATGGCCGTCGTGTAGTCGCCCGTGCGCGGCGCGTGGCGGCTGATCAGGGCGGCGATTTCATCTTGCGGCGGGAGTGGTGTGGACAGGGTGGACATGTGGGCCAGTATGCGTCAGGTAGGTAAGGGCAGGGGCTGATCTTACGCAGATTTGGAGGATCGTGCAAAGGTCTTGCAGGATCGCGATAACGGCGGCCGGGCATCTCGGGCACACTTGTGCAATCGCATGCACGGCACGCGTCACCCCTCGTTACACACATATAGATACAGGAGTTTTCATGACCACCATCGCCAAAGGCTACGCCGCACTGGGCCCGACTTCCGCACTGCAACCGTTCACGTTCGAGCGCCGCGCCCCGCGCGAAGACGACGTGGCCATCTCGATCAAATATTGTGGCGTGTGCCATTCCGACATCCACCAGGCGCGCGACGAATGGGGCGGCGCCGCCTTCCCGATGGTGCCTGGCCATGAAATCGCCGGCGTCGTCACGGCCGTTGGCTCCAATGTGACCAAGTTCAAGGTGGGCGACCACGTGGGTGTGGGTTGCTTCGTCGATTCCTGCACCACCTGCAAGACGCGCAACGTGGACCTGGAGCAGTACATGCCCGGCCTGATCCAGACCTACAACGGCCTGGAAGCGGACGGCAAGACGGCCACGCAGGGCGGCTACTCGGACAGCATCGTCGTCAAGGAAGGCTATGTGCTGTCGATTCCCGACAACCTGCCGCTGGACGCGGCCGCACCGCTGCTGTGCGCCGGCATCACCCTGTATTCGCCGCTGAACCACTGGAAGGCCGGCCCTGGCAAGCAGGTCGCCATCCTCGGTATGGGGGGCCTGGGCCACATGGGCGTCAAGATCGCCCACGCCATGGGCGCCGAAGTGACGGTGCTGAGCCAGACCCTGTCGAAGCGCGAAGATGGCCTGCGCCTGGGCGCCAATCATTACTACGCCACCAACGATGCGGAAACGTTCAGCAAACTGGCCGGCACGTTTGACCTCATCATCTGCACGGTGGGCGCGTCCATCGACTGGAACCAGTACATCAACCTGCTGAAAGTCGATGGCAGCATGGTCATCGTCGGCATCCCGGACGGCGCCGTGCCGCCGATCAGCGCCTTCGGCCTGGTGGGCGCGCGCCGCAGCCTGTCCGGCTCCATGATCGGCTCGATCAAGGAAACCCAGGAAATGCTGGATTTCTGCGGCAAGCACAATATTGTGTCGGACATCGAGATCATCCGTATCCAGGATATCAATGAGGCATTCGAGCGCGTGGTCAAAAGCGATGTCAGATATCGTTTTGTGATTGACATGGCGTCGCTGTAACACCCGGCGCGCCTGTGTTTGTTGGATTACGCGCTTTGCGCTAATCCAACCTACGCATATCCAGCGTTCCGGTAGGTCGGATTAGCTCGCAGAGCGTAATCCGACATCCCACCAAATCATCCCATCCCCGCCAAAAATCAAGCTCCCTTGTCAATTTTTCTTTCCTTGCATCAAAAATCGGCATAAAATGAAACCGTACAGTACAGTTTCACTACGTAGATTTAAAAAATCAGCCATCCCCGGCGCGTTGGCCTGGGCAGGGGAGGCGTCATGGATAAAAAATGGACACTTCAGCAAATAAGGGAGCGCCGGCGATCCCGGCGGTCTTCAGGGGCAAGCGGCTTGCCCTGACGGTTTTTGGCATTTTTCTTGGATTTTCCGGCCTGGCCCTGGCGGCCGGTGGCATCGAACTGATTACCCTCGGCGGTTCCTGGTATTACCTGCCGGCCGGTCTCGGCCTGCTCCTCGCCGGCGTGCTGTATTTGCGCCGCAAGCCGCTGGCCAGCAGCATCGTTGCCGTGCTGGTCGTCGCCACCCTGGTCTGGGCCGTATGGGAAATCGGCTTCGCCTTCTGGCCCATGGTGCCGCGCCTGGCGCCGTTCCTCGTCATCGGCCTGGTGGCCGCCTTGCTGCATCCGTGGCTGGCGGGCCGCAAGCACAATGGGCAGTCGGGCGGCTTCGCGGCCCTGTTTGCCGTCGTGCTGGTAGCCGGTTTCGCTGCCATGTTCAAGCCGCACGGCGTGCTGGAAGCCACCGCGCAGCCGCAGCAGGATGCCGTGAAGGCCATCAATGACGGCAGCGCCAACTGGGCGCATTATGGCTATGGACCGCAGGGCACGCGCTTCGCGCCGTACACGCAGATCGACAAGGCTAACGTCGATCAGTTGCAGGTGGCGTGGACCTACCGCTCGGGCGAACTGGCCGAAGGCGCGTCCGAATCGCAGAATACGCCGCTGCAGATCGGTGACACCATCTATACGTGCACGCCGACGAGCAAGGTCATCGCGCTGGACGCGGACACGGGCAAGGAACGCTGGACCTTCGATCCGAAGCCAGCCAACACGAAGACGTGGAACCGCTGCCGCGGCGTCGGCTACTACGAGCCGGCGAAAGTGACAAAGCCGTTCCGTTTTGACGGCATGCAGGCGGCCAGCGCGCCGGTGGCGGGCGCGTGCGCCAGGCGCATCGTGCAAGTGACCATGGATGCGCGCCTGATCGAGATCGACGCGCAGACGGGCAAGCGGTGCGAGGGTTTCGGCGACAAGGGTTCCGTCGACCTGACCGTCGGCCTGGGCAAGGTCAAGATGAACGTGCCGTACTACGCCTACACGTCCGCGCCCACGGTGGCGCGCAACCTGATCATCCTTGGCGGCTGGGTCTTCGACGGCCGCTCCACCGATGAACCGTCGGGCGTCGTGCGCGCCTACAGCGCCGACACGGGGGAACTGGTCTGGGCCTGGGACCTGGGCAATCCGGCCATCACCAAACTGCCGCCGCAAGGGCAGACCTACACGCGCAGTACGCCCAACATGTGGTCGACGCCCGCGTTCGACGATGCACTGGGCCTGGTGTACCTGCCCACGGGGAACGAGCAGCCCGACTTCTGGGGCGGCAAGCGCCCGCCGCTGACGGAAAAATACGCGTCCGCCATCGTCGCCCTCGACATGGCCACGGGCCGCGAGCGCTGGACGTATCAAACCGTCCACCACGATATCTGGGACTACGACGTGGCGGCACAGCCGGCCCTGTACGACGTCCCGGACGGCAAGGGCGGCAAGATTCCCGCGCTGGTGCAGCTGACCAAGCGCGGCCAGATATTCATGCTGGACCGCCGCACGGGCAAGCCGATCGCCGAAGTCATCGAAAAAGCCGTGCCGCAGGAGCACGCGGCCGGCGACTGGGTATCCAAAACGCAGCCATACTCCACCGGCATGCCGGCCCTGGGTGCGGAAACGCTGACGGAGCGCGACATGTGGGGTGCCACCTTCTTCGACCAGCTGGCGTGCCGCATCAGCTTCCGCAAGCTCAATTACCAGGGCGAGTTCACAGCGCCAAGTACCAGGGAGACGCTGATCTACCCGGGCTACTACGGCGGCTTCAACTGGGGCGGCGCGGCCGTCGATGAAAGCAATGGCTATATGTTCGTCAACGATATCCGCATGCCGCAAGTGGTCAGGCTGGTGCCGCGCGAAACGGTGGACGTGGCCAAGCTGACCTCGGGCCATGGCGTGGGCAGCACCTATCCGATGGATGGCACGCCGTTCGTCATCGACCACAAGGCGTTTAACTCTCCGCTGGGCATTCCCTGCCAAAGTCCGCCGTGGGGCGTGTTTGCCGCCATCGACCTCAAAACGCGCACGAAAGTGTGGGAGCGTCCGGCCGGCACGGTGCAGGATGCCGTCATCAACGGCGTGCGCGTCCGGTTGCCTGTCCCGCTGGGCATGCCGACCCTGGGCGGCGGCATGAGCACGGCGTCCGGCCTGGTGTTTTATGCGGGCACGCAGGATTATTATTTGCGCGCCATGGATATCGCCACCGGCCGCGAAGTGTGGAAGGCGCGCATGCCGGTCGGCTCGCAAGGCACGCCGATGACGTATGTGTCGCCCAGGTCGGGCCGCCAGTATGTCGTGGTGGTCGCGGGCGGCGCCCGCCAGAGCCCGGACCGGGGGGATTACGTGATAGCATACGCGCTTCCCAAGACACAGTAAGAGTTTGCTTCATGCCCCAGTTGCGCACCGTTCCAGCTTCCCCGACTACCCGAAGCGAGGAGCGGCGGCGCAAGCTGCTGGTGGCGGCAGCGCACCTCTTCCTCGCGTCAGGCTATGACGGCGTCAGCATGGACGCCATCGTGGCCGAGGCGGGCGGCTCGAAGGCCACCGCCTACCGCTACTTCGGCAGCAAGCAGGAGCTGCTGGTGGCGGTGGTGGAATACCTGTGCGCCGATTTCATCATCGACTTGCGCCGCCTCGATACCTCGCAAGCGGGCCTGGAACAGGGCTTGCAGCTGATCCTCGATGAACTGGTGGCCGTCGTCACCAGTCCCCGCCACGTGGATTTCTACCGCCTCGTCGTCACGGGCGCGGCCGCCGTGCCGGCCGTGGGCCTCACCTGGTACGAACACGGCCCGCAAGTGTGGCACGCGCTGATCCTGCGCCTGCTGGAACAACAGCGCATCCGGGGCCGCATCGCGCCCGACACCTCGTTTTCCAATTTGCCGCAAATCCTGTTCGATGCCGTCTTTTCGCACCTCACCACGCGTACCGTCATGCTGGGGCAGGGCGGCGATGCGGCCACGTTCCGGCCCTTGATCGCGGAGCTGATCGAGCTGGTGGTGGCGCGGGTGGAGCGTAGCCCGGATTAGGCCCGGAAGGGTTGCAATCCGGCCGGCGTGATCTCGCGAATCGCATGCACGGATACGCTGCCGGTTGCGATGGCCTCCGCCGGCGCGCGCAAGCCGCGAGGAGTTCCAATATGCCGGCAACTCGCGCCAGACAGGCAGGCCGTCTGCCGCGCCGCTGTACCGTTTCGCCAGACTATCCCGAGCCATCCGGTTTTCATCTTGCATTGTTTGCAACTGGGACATTTTGTCTCAATGTATGGAAATTGTTTTAAAGTAGTATGCATCAGAGCGTGCAGCAGCACCAACCTTGAGCAGACGCTGCTGAAGCAGTGTTTTGAGGTAGCGCTCCTCACGATAGATAGTGTCAAGTAATAGACTGGAAATACGCAAAATGATGGATTGGACCCCTATAGTCTTCGTTACGTTCAAGGCTCTCGTGCTCGGCACGGGCATGTTCTTCGCCATCAAGTGGCATTACGATCAAGGGAAGAAGGATAAGGATAAGGCGAAGCAGAATCGCGCGGTGCTGCGCGCGAGCGGCAAGGTGGTCGCAGGCTTCGTGCTGTTGCTCATGGGCCTGGGACTCGTCACCTTCGTCATTGTGCGGATGGTCGGTCTGGACATGACCCTCCCATGATGGCAAAGAATAATCGGCCGATATCCAGTGATGCGGCAGCCATTCCTCAGGACGTCTTCTGCGGGAGCTGTTCGGCAAGCCCGATGAGGATGCCTTCAGGGCCACGGATGTAGCAGAGCCGATACATGTTTTCGTACTGGACGACTTCGCCGGCCAGCTTCGCGCCGCGTTTGACGAGCCGGACGAGCGTATCGTCGATATCCTCGACGGTAAACATGACACGCAGGTAACCGAGAGCGTTCACTGGGGCGTTGCGGTGATCGGCGGCCAAGGGCGGCGCGAGGAAGCGCGATAACTCGAGACGACTGTGGCCGTCCGGCGTGCGCATCATGGCAATCTCGACGCGCATGCCGTGCAGTCCGGTGACGCCATCTGCCCAGTCTCCTTCAACGGGGGCGCGCCCTTCGAGAACGAGTCCCAGTTCGGTGAAGAACTCGATGGCGGCATCGATGTCTTCTACCACGATGCCGACATTGTCCATACGCTTGACTGTCATGTTGCCTCCTGGGTGCCTAACGTCAACTGGACGTCAAATTGACGCCTTACGCATGCAGCATGAGGTCTCGTCGCCTGGAGAAAACGTCGGCCCCTGGCTCTCGCCGCAGATTCTCTTGGTTACAGGGTTGCGACAGCATCAGGTAGCAATACCGTACTTATGCTGGGTCGCTGCATACTGCTGCTTCAGCGACTCCAGTTTCGGATGCTTGGGATCGATCTTGCTGATCACCTGCATCTGGTGCTGTGCCTGTTCGGCCAGCGGGGCTTCCCAGCCCAGCATGTTGAGCTGGCGCAGGATGGCGTCGACGGAAGCAAACAGCACGGGCAGGTTGCCCGGCGTCTTGCGCAGGGCCTGGCGCAGCACGAAGACGGCGCCCTTGAGCTCGCCGCTTTCCGATTTGCTGGCCGCATCCTGCATCAATTCCTGCACCTGGTTGCTGATCTGCTGGCCCATGCCTTGCGCCAGGTCGTGGCGGCCCGCCTTTTCAAAGACATCGACGGCCGCTTCCATCGTCACGTCGCTGTCGGCTTCGTTGACGAGTTTCATCATGACGTCGGACGCCGCCTGTTCCAGATTGTTTTTCAGGCAGCTTTGCACGAGGCCCACCTTCAGCTGCGTCGATAGGCCCCGCGCCGTGTCCAGGGCGGCGGCGGCCAGCTGCAGTTCGCTGGCGGCGGCGATGTCGTTGCCCGACAATTCATGCAGCATGGCCGCCGAGATGGCGCGGCACGCTTCCACGTTGGCGCCGCCACGCAGCGAGCGTTCCATGTCGCGCAGCACGCCGCTCGCCTGCGGCGCATCACCTTTCTTGACCAGCGTCTTGACCAGGTTGACATGGTCTTCCGGGTCGCGGAATTCGGAGTACTTCGCTTTCGTCACCACCTGTTTATATGCCCGTTCGGCCGCGCCGATGTCTCCCGTGTCATAGGCGATGCCGCCCAGGTGGCGCAAGCGGCGCACCATGTGCGGCGAAATGGCCACCGCGTCCTCGAGGATTTTCTTCGCCTGCAGCTGCTGGCCCATGGCTTCATGGTTTTGCGCCAGCAGATCATAGGCGGCCATGAAGCGGGGATAGACTTCCACCAGTTCCAGCAGCGCATCCTGCGCCTCTTCGTGGCGCTGCTGCTCGAACAGGGTGCGCGCCAGTCCCAGATGGGCCCAGGCCATGGGCCGCGTGGCCAGCATGTCGCCGTACAGCTGTTCCGCTTCCTTCCATTCATCGAGCGCGATGTGCAGTTCGGCGCGCAGGCGGGCGAAATCGGCCGCCAGGCGCGGGTGCTGCAGCTCGGCCGCGCGGCAGCTTTTCACGGCTTCGCGCAAGTCGCCCTTGTCGATCAGCTGATACGTGGGCAGGAACATGGCGCGCCGTTCGATGGCGCGCGCGATGCGCCCGCTCAGCACATCGACGGTAAACGGTTTCAAGATGTAGTCGGACGGGGTCAGCTCGGCCGCGCTGATCACCTTGCTGTGGATGGCTTCCGAGGTCAGCATGATGAAGATCGTCCACAGCCCGATCAGCTTGTGGTGGCGCAAGTCTTCCAGCAATTGCTGGCCATCCTGGCCGTCCGTGCCGCTACCAAGATCGTATTCGCACAGGATGATGTCGAACGGTTTCTTCGTCAGCAAGCGGATGGCCGTGCCGGAATTGACGGCATATTCCACCTTGGTGATGGCCGCCTGGTTCAGCATATTGTGCAGATTGCCCCGCATGCTGGGGTTCGGGTCGACGATCAGGACAGATAAGTCGCTAGTTTCTGGCATGGTTCAGCTCTCGTTCATCTGTTTGGTCATTTGCGGGAACTCTTCTTATATGTATCTGTCTGGCAGTATTACTTTTTATCAGCATACTGCAAAGCCGGGCGACACTGCCAGCAAAATGCATGCAATCGGGCGCGGGGCAGGGCGCAGGGCGCGTCCGGTGGCGTGGGGCGTTGTATTTCATGGCGCCGCGGCCCTGCGCGCGGGTGCGGGCGACGCATATCCGAGCAAATAGTTGACTAGCATGATAGTATCCTAATTACAACTAGTGTTGAATGCCGCGCAATCTTGCGGCCAGGCATGCGCAAGGCTGTACCGGGCGCTTTTCTTCTTTCTGGTGTCGATACCCGTATGCGTATTCCTGACCTTTCTTCCCTGCGGCGCATTGCTGTTCCCCTCGCATTTGGCGGCAACAGCGAACAGCAGCACACCTATTTTGCGGAGCTGCACCGGGTCGGCATGGTCACGCAGCTGCTGGGCATCATTGCCTACAGCCTGACCTGGCTGATGATGCCGGAGCCTTATCATCCGAACTTCTCGCACGCCGTGCTGGCGCTGCTGGGCATGTTGACGAGCCTGATCGTGCGCTACCGCTGCACCACCTTGCCCGTGCTGACGATTACGGGCGCTTGCGCCGTGCTGACCCTGACTTTTGGCCTGCGCACCATGGCCGACGCCGTCCATCACGCCAGCTTCTGGGTCTTGCCCGTGGGCGTCTTCATGACCCTGGCCATCGCCTCCATCTTCAATGGCGGCCTCAGCTACCTGGCCGTGGTGGCCGGCGTGTGGTGGAACGTGGGCCACGGCCTGTATCCCGTCAACGCTGGCTTGCCCGACCAGTCCTGGGCGCCGTTGATGATTGCCGTCAGCATCCTGTTCGGGCTGGCGCTGAATGTCAGCTTCAGTTTATTGCGCTTGCGCAACTACCACTCCAAGCTGGAATTGACGCGGCTGGCCTTCCAGGACGGCCTGACAGGCTTGAACAACCGCCGCATGTTCACGCAGCGCGCCCAGCAGATGCATGGCGCGCCGCAAGGCGGCATGCTGCATTTCCTGATGATCGATATCGACGATTTCAAGATCATCAACGACCAGCAGGGCCACGATGCGGGCGACGAGGTGCTCGTGCGCACGGCCGCCATCATCGCCGACAAGGCGCAGGGCCATCTGTGCGGGCGTCTGGGCGGCGAGGAATTCGGCGTCGTCTACGCGGGCGAACGCGAGGCCGTGCGCGCCTTTGCCGGCGCCCTGGTCGCTGCCGTCAGCCAGGCGTTTCATGCCGCACAGTTCGTGTCGATCAGCGTGGGCGTGGCCGAACTGGACCGGGGCAAGGACCTGGGCCACAGCTACCGGCTGGCCGACGAGGCGCTGTACCTGGCCAAGCGGCAAGGCAAGAACCGCTACGTGATCGCCTGATGTCAGGCCGAGGGTGTTGTTGCCATGTCAAAAATGGCCGCTGTGCGGGGCAAAAGGGTGGCAAAGGCCCAAGTTCCGGTCATAAGGCAGGGGTAAAACGGGTATAATGCGCGCAAAGGAAATTTGCCGTACGAAAGATATTGTCATACCTACCTTTAACCCGCAGCCACGCTGCATCAACCACCTTCCAATCATGTTGATACTGCCGGGTTCCAATGCCCTGTCCCATTTCCGTAGCCACCGTCTGTTAAGCCAACTGCAAGCCGTCTCGCCTGCGATTGTTGCCGTACAAGCACGCTATGTCCATTTCATCGATGCCAGCGCGCCTCTCACCAACGACGATAGCACGCGCCTTGGCGCCTTGCTGACGTACGGCGAGCCGGCCCACGCTGACAATACGGAAGGCGCTGCCGAAGAATTCTTCGTCATCCCCCGTTTCGGCACGATTTCGCCGTGGGCCTCGAAAGCCACGGACATCGCGCACAACTGCGGCATGGCGCACATCAAGCGCGTCGAACGCGGCATCGCTTTCCGCATCAACCTGAAATCGGGCATCCTGGGCAGCGCCATTGGCGCCGGCAAACTGACGGACGAGCAGGTGCAAGCCGTGGCCGACCTGCTGCACGACCGCATGACGGAATCCGTGCTGCGCAGCGCGGACGACGCCAAGGACCTGTTCCGCACCCTGGAAGCGCGTCCACTGGAATCGATCGACTTGCTGGGGCAGGGCAAGCGCGCACTGGAAACGGCGAACACGGAACTGGGCCTGGCGATGTCGGAAGACGAAATCGACTACCTGGACGCCGCCTTCACCAAGGCCGGCCGCAACCCGACGGATGTGGAACTGATGATGTTCGCGCAGGCGAACAGCGAGCATTGCCGCCACAAGATCTTCAACGCCGACTGGACCATCGACGGCGTGGCGCAACCCAAATCGCTGTTCGGCATGATCAAGAATACGCATGAGCTGCAGCCGAAGGGCACCGTCGTTGCCTACAGCGACAACTCGTCCATCATGGAAGGTGCGACCGTGTCGCGCTTCTACCCGCGCGGCGACAAGCACGAATACGCGGCATCCACGGAACTGACGCACACCCTGATGAAGGTGGAAACGCATAACCACCCGACGGCCATCTCTCCCTTCCCGGGCGCCTCCACGGGCGCGGGCGGCGAGATCCGCGACGAAGGCGCGACGGGCCGCGGCGCCAAGCCGAAAGCCGGTTTGACGGGTTTCACCGTATCGAATCTGTCGCTGCCGGACGCCGTGCGCAGCTGGGAAACGGCCGCTTCCGTGACGGCGCCATTGGCCTCGCGCACGGATGCGGACCAATACGGCAAACCGGAGCGCATCGCGTCGCCGCTGCAGATCATGATCGAAGGCCCATTGGGCGGCGCCGCATTCTCGAACGAATTCGGCCGTCCGGTCCTGGGCGGCTACTTCCGCACGTATGAACAGAACGTCGGCACGGACAAAGACGCCGTCTTCGGCTATCACAAGCCGATCATGATCGCTGGCGGCATCGGCAATATCTCGGCGCAGCACACGCACAAGAACGACATCCCCGTCGGCAGCCTGCTGGTGCAGCTGGGTGGCCCTGGCATGCGCATCGGCATGGGCGGCAGCGCCGCTTCGTCGATGACCACCGGCAGCAACACGGCCGACCTGGACTTCGACTCCGTCCAGCGCGGCAATCCGGAAATGGAACGCCGCGCCCAGGAAGTCATCAACGCCTGCTGGCAAATGGGCGCCGACAACCCGATCATCTCCATCCACGACGTGGGTGCGGGCGGCTTGTCGAACGCGTTCCCGGAAATCACCAACGATGCCAAGCGCGGCGCGATTTTCGACCTGCGCAAGGTGCCGCTGGAAGAATCGGGCATGGCACCGAAGGAAATCTGGAGCAATGAGTCGCAGGAACGCTATGTCCTGGCCATCGCGCCGGAAAGCCTGCCGCTGTTCAAAGCCATGTGCGAACGCGAACGCTGCCTGTTCGCCGCCGTGGGCGTGGCCACCGAAGAGCGTCAACTGAAACTGATCGACCCGGAACTCGGCAACGAGCCGGTCGACATGCCGATGGACGTCTTGCTGGGCAAGCCGCCAAAGATGCAGCGCGACGTGGTCCACGTGGCCAACGATTTCCCGGCCATTGATCTCACCGGCATGGACCTGGTTGATGTAGCGCAAAAAGTGCTGCTGCTGCCAACCGTGGCCGACAAATCCTTCCTGATCACCATCGGCGACCGCAGCGTGGGCGGCATGACCGTGCGCGACCAGATGGTGGGACCATGGCAAGTGCCGGTGGCCGACTGCGCCGTCACCACCATGAGCTTCGAAGGTTATCTGGGCGAAGCGATGGCCATGGGCGAACGCACGCCGCTGGCCGTCATCGACGCGGCAGCTTCCGGCCGCATGGCCGTGGGCGAAGCGGTCACCAACATCGCCGCAGCAGCCATCGGCGACATCTCCGACATCAAATTGTCCGCCAACTGGATGGCCGCCTGCGGCCAGCCTGGCCAGGACGCGGCCCTGTACGACACGGTCAAGGCTGTCGGCATGGACCTGTGCCCGGCGCTGGGCATCAGCATCCCCGTCGGCAAGGATTCGCTGTCGATGCGCACGACGTGGAAAGACGAGAGCACGGGCGCGGCGAAATCCGTCACGTCGCCGGTGTCGCTGATCGTGTCCTCGTTTGCGCCAGTGACGGACGTGCGCAAGTCGCTCACGCCGCAGCTGAAAACGGACAAGGGCGATACGTCGCTGATCTTGATCGACCTGGGTCGCGGCAAGAACCGCCTGGGCGCATCCGCCCTGGCGCAAGTCATGGGCCAGTTGGGCAATGAAACGCCGGACGTGGACAGCGCGGAAGACTTGAAAGGCTTCTTCGCCGCCATTCAAAAGCTCAACAGCGACGACAAGCTGCTGGCCTACCATGACCGTTCGGACGGCGGCCTGTACGCCACCCTGACGGAAATGGCCTTCGCCGGCCACACGGGCATGTCCGTCAACCTGGACATGCTGACCATGGAAGGCGAACATTCCAGCGACTGGGGCGACGCCAAGAACTGGACCGGCCAGGTGGCGGAACGCCGCAACGAACTGACCCTGCGCGCCCTGTTCAGCGAAGAGCTGGGCGCCGTCATCCAGGTGCGCGCGGAAGAAAAGTCGCTCGTCATGGACGTGCTGCGCACCTTCAACCTGGGCGCCTGCAGCCATATCATCGGCAAATTGAACGACCGCGACGTCATCGAATTCACGCGCGACGCCAAGCTGATCTACACCCAGCCGCGCGCCGAACTGCACCGCCTGTGGAGCGAAACGAGCTGGCGCATCGCCCGCCTGCGCGACAATCCGGCCTGCGCGGACGCCGAATACGACCGCCTGCTGGATGTGCAAGATCCGGGCATGTCGCCTATCGTCACCTTCGACCAGAACGACAACATCGCCGCGCCATTCATCGCCACCGGCGTGCGTCCCCGTGTCGCCATCCTGCGCGAGCAGGGCGTCAACTCGCACATCGAGACGGCCTACGTGATGCACCAGGCAGGCTTCACGGCGGTCGACGTGCACATGAGCGACCTGATCGCGGGCCGCGTGAAACTGGACGACTTCCAGGGCGTCATCGCCGTGGGCGGCTTCTCGTACGGCGACGTGCTGGGCGCGGGCGAAGGCTGGGCGAAAACCATCCTGTTCAACGCCAGCCTGGCGGAACAGTTCGCGCGCTTCTTCAACCGCACGGACAGTTTCGGCCTCGGTATCTGCAACGGCTGCCAGATGATGAGCAACCTGAAATCCATCATCCCCGGCGCCCACGCCTGGCCTAAATTCACGCGCAACAAGTCGGAGAAATTCGAAGGCCGCTTTGCCATGGTCGAAGTGATGGATTCCCCATCGATCTTCTTCAACGGCATGGCCGGCACCCAAGCCGGCATCGCCATCGCCCACGGCGAAGGCTACGCCGACTTCTCGCAAACAGGCGACATCACCCAGGTCACCAAAGCCATGCGCTTTGTGGACAACAAGGGCGCCGCCACCGAAGCCTACCCGTACAACCCGAACGGTTCGCCGGAAGGCATCACCTCCGTCACCACGCCAGACGGCCGCTTCACCGTACTGATGCCGCACGCGGAGCGCGTGTTCCGCTCGGTGCAGCAGTCGTACCACCCTGAAGCATGGGGCGAGGATTCGCCGTGGATGCGCATGTTCAGGAATGCACGGAAGTTTGTGGGGTAATTAGTTCGCTTGCAGGGCAGCGCCGGAGTTCAAGGCGCTGCTGCTGGGGTAGGAATGAGAAAGCCGCTGTCGGGAGATAGCGGCTTTTTTTTATCGGTAATTAGCCATGTTATTTGGCACCAATATCAGTATTGGTGTGCGATTTATGTCGGACTAGTAATGTTTTGAAGTTTTGGTAGTTTCCATACTGAAATTTTTGACATTCTTAAAGCTAATGTTCTTTTTAGTTTGTCTAAAAATGGCTTTACACGTATTTCATTTCGAGTATTTGTATTGTCACCTTCAGAATCAACTATTTGCACTGCAATCTCGGAGTATAACTCCATTGCCTTTTTTGCATACTTTGCAATTGCATTGCTAAACTCCACACTATTCATTCTTTGCAGAGTGAGTTTGGATAAATCTGAGCCAGATTGATCAATAAGAGTGCTTGCAACAAATATACCCCAAGGTGTGCCATGAATTCCAAGTATTGTTTTTATAACTGCATCTGGAGAGTCATTTGCTTTAAGTAGTATCATCCGCTCAGTTTCAATTTGTTGAGCTAAGAGCCACGCGAGATATACACGTTCTGCTTGTAGTCCTCTTGGAAAAATTGTTTTATAGACCTTGTCAAAGAGTTCGGTTTTTCGACGAACTGCGTCAAGAATAGTTTCTTCTGACATTGCTGCTAAATATTGTGCAATCTTGTCTAGTTCTATTCGCTTTGGATTTTTATTAACCCGTGCCCCTTCTTGTTTTGGCGCATAAGAGTAATCTATAGATAGAAAAGAATTTCTCAATCCCTCTTGAATAGGATCAAGCAATCTTACGGCCGATAGCTTAACAGGATTTTGAGTATTGTTATATCTAACAATGTCAGTCAGTATAGTCTTCTTTGCGCCCACAACCCTGACTAGCACCTGAGCTTTTTCTGCTGTAGTTGAAATGCCGATAGCCTTTGCTAAGCTTACTGTGGTTTGGCAGCCGTTCACAATCGAGAAATGCCTGAGGGTAAATTTCTTTTTCGTTATTTCTTCAATGCTGTCGGCAACAATTGTTATTCCATTATTTAACGCCCAAAACTCACCGGGTCTGTTAACGGCTGTTTCAATTATTTTTTCATTTATTCCGCCTTTTCTTTGGCCGATAAATAAACGTACATTTCCCTCGAAAAGCTGATTCGGGTATTTTGCATACCATCGAGCTAATTCACTTGCTGCAACGGAACCTATAATTGCGTGACCAAAATCACCACGAATTTCTGAAAGTGGGTTGCCAAACGTTAAAGTGTCTTCAGGAACAGTTCTATCTGCAGTTTTTGCAATAAGATATTTATCATACAGCGTGTCTTGATGTTCATAGAAAAAAGAGACGTCAGGTCCATATGTTTTTGATCGGACCGTTGACTCTTTTTGTCGTGCTATTTGATCAGATTTCGCTGCCAATGTTACTAAGCCGAATACTAATGTTAGATTTTGAATGTCAAGGTCTTGCAGTCTTGTCTGAATATCAATTCTTCCTGCATGCTCGAATGATATGGGATCTTTAATGCTTGAGACTGCAGCAACTAATGCATTCCATTTTTTCAATGGAGCGCTTCTATCTGATCTCTCAGCTACGTAACCCTGCAGAACATAAACTGTTTCTTGATCAGTATCTACATAGATAAAATCGCAGCCACCATCCTCTGGTCCGTCTACTGACGCCGCATCAATTGCCTCATCCTCATCTATACCGAGTAACGTGGTTGCGTACCAAGCCGCAATAGCCCTGTCTCTGGAAATTCCTCCACGTTTTGCTACTGCATCAATTGCCTCAATTAATTCTTTCCGAGGGTCTTTTATTTTTTCAGATTTTTGTGTAATTTTAGTTGCCATGATTTATATTTTAAAATTGTATATTTTTATGTCGCGAATATTTATAAGTTTAGAATATCTTTTCCCTATAATTATTTATCAAATGGTACTAATCGTTTGTTTTGGTATTTTCCTTCTTAAATTATATAAGTCTTTGAGAACATTTCATTGTTCAATCTATAATCCCTTTGCCACCCCCACAATCACCACCGCCGACGGCACCAGCAAAAACTGCGCAATCAGCGTGCCCGCCAATCGGCTGCCCACCAGCCACACCACCGCCCGTCTGAACTGCGATTCTTCGATCTTGCCTTCGATGACGTCATCTGTCATGCCCGACATGTGCGGGTCGATGAAGACGGCCATCATGATGGTGGCGCCGCCGTTAATGATCGATGACAGGGTGCTGGAGGTGACGCGCACGCTCGGGTCGAGCACGCCTGCGTACAACGCCGCGAAGACGCCTACCGTCCACAGGGCCGTGGCGATGACGTTCATGGCTGTCATGGAGACGGAGACGCCGGATTTTTCGCGCAGGCCCGTCACGTTGGCGGGCTTGGGCAGGCTGGCGGAGGTTTTGAGATAGGACAGACCGCCCTTGAAGACGGCGTGCAGCAGCAGTTTTGGCACGGACCTGTGCACCTGGAAGTGCTCGACGGCGCGGCAGAAGGCGCGCTGGAAGGTGGGGATCAGGATCGCGCCGAGTATCGTCGCCAGGCTGGCGGAAAATAGCAGCCAGCGGAAGTCGAGCAATAGCGTGCTGGCGGCCACGTGCTGGTCGATTCCCGTTTCCACCCGCTTGGCGAGGAATGGCCCGAGGAAGGAATTTGAAGTGCGCGACAGCAGCATCAAAATACTGAACAGGGCCAACGACACGGCGATGCGGCGCGTGCGGATGCCGGCGATACGCACGGAATAGGCGAGGGTGCCGATGATGTGGATGATGAACGTCAGTGCGCAAATCAACAGCAATTGCTTGTCCATCACAACCTTGCAGTAAAGAAAATGTAATTCCATGCTGCCATGAAGTTACTTATTTTTCAACTGCAAAGAAGATAATACTCACACGATCTTGCTTTTGTGGTGTTTTATGTGCGCTAGTGTGGCGTTGGCTGAATTTCACCCCAAGGCAGAAACTGGGGTCAGACCCTTAGGGGCTGACCCCGGCTCTTTGTCTGTGGGTTGGACCATGCGGTCAGCGGAGGCAAGGCATGCTTCCAGCGCTTGCATTCCAGGCCCGCGCCCTCAGCTGGATGGAAGTGGTAGCGTGTAGCGCTGCCGCACCAACACCCACCAGGAGAACCGCCATGAGTTTCGATTCCTTTCTGTCCAAACTGAAGACCAAAGCCAGCGAACTGAAGACCGAAGCCCTGAAGTACAAGAACAAGGATTTCCTGAATGCCGCGATGGCGGGATCGGCCCTGATCGCCATGGCGGACGGCAGCGTCAGTGCGGAAGAGAAGCAGAAGATGGTGAAGTTTATTGAAAGCAATGACGCGCTGTCCGTGTTTACCACCACGGACGTGATCAAGGCTTTCCAGGAATATGTCGGCCAGTTGGAGTTCGACAAGGATATCGGCGAAGCCAAGGCGTATCAGGCGCTGGGCAAGATGAAGTCGAATGTGGAGGCGTCGCGCCTGCTGGTGCGCATGATTATCGCCGTCGCTTCGTCGGACGGCAATTTCGACGCCAACGAGCAGCGCGTGGCCAGCAAGATCGCGCGCGAGCTGGGCTTGAATCCTGCGGAGTTCGAGCTGCAGTAACCGCCAGCCCAGCCGGCCAGCCGGCCCCGGCTGGGGCTGGCTAGTTTAATTCTTGTCCCACCACGGCGGCGCGTCCTCCGACCTCGGGCATGCCGTCTTCAATGGACTTATCTTGTAGCGGATCTCGATCACCTGCCCTTGGTGAAACGGACCGCGTATCCAGTCGCCGGAATTAAAGAGGTAGGACTTGCCATTGATGCAGCGTTCGGTCGGCAGGTCGCCGATGGGGCCGGTCGAACGCAGGGTGACGCGCACTTCGCCAGTTGCATCGAGCGGCGCGTCGGCGCTTGCATACAGTATGTCTATGCCGACATCGCAGACACTGGTGCTGCCTATCTTGCTGCAGTACTTGATATACGTTTGCTGGCGCGCCGTGACCATGTGAGTTTCATGCCGCATCGGCTTGCCATCGTCAAAGGTAAAGCGCAGGATGACTTGCGTGGGCTCGCTGGCAGGATGGCGCGTGGTGGTGGTGCAGGCGGCGCTGACGAGGGCCAGCAAGGGCCAGGCCAGCAGGCGCAGGCCGCGGCGCAGCAGCGCCGGGATCGGGTTGTTGCCGGATGGATGCTGCATGTAGCGTTGCCATTTGTCTCATGAACGGGGGCCGATCATAGCATGCGCCGGCAACGGTTCCGCTAGCACGCGCCGCGATTCAATTCCTGCAGCACTTTCTTGCACAGCATCCCATAACCGACCCCCGTGCCCCGCTTGTGTGCGGCCAGGTCGTAGCCGGCGCTGATGTCGTCCCATGCCACGCTGCCGGGCAGGGGGTGCAAGTCGTCGTCCAGGTCCATCTCGAAATGAATGAAGTGGCCATCGGCGCTCAGCAGCTTGCCGTACACGGCGGGCATGCCTGGGCAAGCCAGTTGCAGGTCGAGCATGAGGGCCGTGCCCAGCGCCACGCCATGGCTGGCCGCGCACTGGCGCAAGGCGTCGGGCAAGGGACGCGCGCGCCACCAGGCCGCCGTCTGCTTGATGGCGGCCTGGGTCAGCGCGTTTTGCTGCTGGACAGAATACTGTTTGCTCATGGCTGCCACCCATGCGGCACGCGGCTTGCCGCCCTAACGCGATGCCAGGCCCATGCTTTTTACATGGGCTGGCACGATCTCGCCGCTGGCCAGTTTTTCGGCCGGTACCCGCATCAGCACTTCGCCGCCCACGCTGCCGTCGTCGCGCAAGTCGATGCGCATGGCCAGTTGCTGGTCGAGCGCCACGAAGCTGTCGCTGCCGGTGGCGATGATGCGGTGTTCTTCCTGGTCATCGATGCGCGCATACATCATGGCGCCGATGCTGCCCGCGTTGCGCAGGTAGAGCACTTGTCCGTTCGACAGCTCATAGCCGCCGCGGAACGGGGCAAAACTTTCCGCACTCATGAAATGTCTGTGTGCCGGTAATTCGATCGTGTGCAGGCGTCCGCCGGGAACGACGACGGTCTGGCTGTCGGGCAGCGTTTGCGCATTTGCCAGCAGGGCGCAGACGCCCAAGGTGCCGGCCAAGATCCATGTTTTCATTTTTTTACCCATCCTTGAACTGTGGTGCCGTCCGCTGCCGGCGCGGCGATGTTGATGCGGGTGACAGGGAAACCGAACCGGCTGGTCCGCAAGCGCTGCTGTCACACTGGCAAGGCGCGGACTACCGGTGTTGCCAGTGTAGGCAGGCAAGATGCACCGCGCATCATCCGATCGGATGACACGGCCTCATGCATCGAGCACGGCCAGGTGCGCCGTGGCGCCGTGGATCAGGGCGATCAGCTCGCCCTGGCGCCGCGTATCCGTCTTCAAATAGGTGTGGTGCAGATGCGTCTTGACGGTGTTGACGCTGATGCCGCCCTGCGCGGCGATTTCCTCGATGGTGGCCCCTTGCGCCAGCGCCTTGCCCACTTGCGCCTCGGCTTGCGTCAAGTCAAACAGCTGGCGCAAGGCAGGGACGGACGTGCTTGCTTTGGTGGGATCGCGCGCGATCAGCAGCGCGCATGGCGGCTGGCAATCGGCAAGCGGGGTGACGGTCAGGGCCAGGGGCGCTTGCTGCTTGCGTGTCAGGCGCAGCGACTGGCATTGCGCCGCGCCGCCGGCGCTGGCGATCACCAGGCGCACGGCGCGCATCAGAGCGGGCGGGGCAGCGTGTTCCAGCTGCGCCGCATGCAGGGCGTGGCCGGCGGGGGTGGCGAAACGCAGTCCGAGGTTGGCGTCGAGCACCAGCACGACGGCACCCATGGCGTCGAGCGCTGCCAGCGCACAGTGGCTGGCCAGTTGCGCTTCGCGCAAGCGCTGCTGCAGGCACAGGGCGCGCTGCAGATGCGGCAAGAGCTCCTGCCATTGCTGGCCGCTGAGGCCGGCACTGTCGAGCTGCGGCCAGTCGCCGATGCCGCAGGCCGAGTCGTACATGGCGCCGATCAGTTTGCCCACATTCATTGTCGTGCTCATGCTTGCCCCCAATCCTGATTACATCAGTGTGCCGCGGGCGTGCAGGTGCGGAACTGGGTAAGGGCAGTGTGGTACAGCGATTGGCCCCACCTTTGTAAGGAAGGGCTGGACGCTGCCATCTGGCCTGGGCATCTTTCAAGATAGTATAAATATGGCATCGCTGCAATGCGGTGCTGCAGCGGATTGGGGATGTCCGCTACGCACTTTCGGCAACCAGGCGTTCCAGGAGCAGGCGGGATTTTGCATCCGTGGCGCGAACAGCATGCAGCTGCGGGAGCAGCTCGGATTGTCCAAATTTTTTAATCAGCCTGCAATAATCTTCCGTTTCTCGCGGACAGAATGCGAGTCCCAGCAACTCACAGGTTTTCGCCACCAAGCCACGTCGTTGTATCTCGGACAGGAGGTTGACACCTTGCTTTAATGCTCTGGCGAAATCACTCTTGATGATCTTCCCGAAGGGCATGTTAGGGTCTTTTGTCAGTATCAGGAAGGCGATGCGCACGGCGGTAGTGTTACCGTTACGGATTGCCAGCGCCACCTGTTTGCACACCTGCGACAAACGCAGCCCCGGGTGCGCGATTGGCGGCCCAGATGCGAACTGGTCCAGTTTTTGTCCAAGGAATTCTTCAAGTTTTTCCAGGTTTGCGACAGGTATCATCAAGTTTGCTCATTGCAACGGCAGGTCAAGGGCCGCCGGCACTGCCGTGGCCTTGCGTCGTATCACAACCGTACCAGCGATCTTGTCATGCCATCCCTGCTTGCGCGGGTCAATAGCTATCCAAAAGAATCCCAGGTAAAGCGGTAGCGCTGACAGGTAAGCACTGAGACAGCGTTTGATACACTGGCCGGCAGAAGGTTTGTTGCCCGTCCGCGCATCGACAATGATCGCGCCGATGGCCATCTTGCCAGGCGTTGTAGACAGGGTGATCCACAGCGCCAATTGAATCAGTGGCGGCAGTACACATGAAATCATGAAGTGGGCAGGCCCACGGAAAAAGGAGTCGGTCAAAAAGTAGCTTTGGCCATATATGGCCATCAACATCGGTACTATGATAATCAGCATGAGTATGGTGTCGATCAACGTCGCGCCAACGCGTGGCCAGAAGCCTACATAGTCCATTTCAGAATTCTGTTGCATTATTTTTTTCCAAAACGTCAGTCAATGAGTGGCCGCTGGTGGCGGGTCAGAATGGCGCAGTGTACGATCTTGTTGCTTTCATTGCAAGTTAGAGGTTTTGTCAGCTGTTCTATTGGCGAGGGCAAGGAAAATTGCACGAGGCGTGAGAGGCAGGGACGAAAAGCCCCTGAAAATGGTCGCTTTGATACCGCATGGCGAAATCCGACGCAATCGGACGCATGGAAAACATATCCATAGGGTAAGCTTCGGGGCTAAGCTATTTCGCAACTCTATCAAAATTACATGACCTCCATAATGATCCCCGACGTCGCCCTGGTCGACAATACCGAACAACGCACGCCGCTGGTGCTCGTGCTGGACTGCTCCGGCAGCATGGATGGCGAACCCGTTTCGCTGCTGAACGAAGGCCTGGCCTTGCTGGAACAGGAACTCAAGTCCGACGTGATCGCCGCCAAGCGCGTGCGCATCCTCGTGATTCAATATGGCGCCCACGATGAAGCCGTCGTGGCCAGCAACTGGTGCGATGCCATGGATTTCACGGCGCCGCGTCTGGAAGCGAACGGCACGACGCCGACTGGCGCGGCTGTCGAACTGGCCCTGGCCGAGATCGAGCAGGAAAAGCAGCGTTTCCGCGCAGCAGGCGTGGCGTATACGCGGCCGTGGCTGTTTTTGATGTCCGATGGCGAGCCGACGGACCGCTGGCAGCACGGCGCCGAACAGGCGCGCGCGGCCGAGCAGGCCAATAAAGTGGCGATCTTCCCCATCGCCGTGGGCGACCACGCAAACATCGATACCCTGGGCGAATTCTCCAGCCGCGGCGAGCGGGGCGTGAAGCAGTTGAAAGGCTTGCAGTTCCGCGAACTGTTCCTGTGGCTGAGCGCCAGCATGCAGGTGGTGTCGCAATCGCGTCCCGGCGCGCAGGCGCAACTGGCCTCGACGGACGGCTGGTCCGTCGTGAGTACGTGAAAGCCCGCTGATCCATGACGATAGTAAACAAGCATTGGCGCGTGTTCGGCGCCTCCGTCACGGGCAAGGCGCACCTGGATAAAGATATTCCTTGCCAGGATGCGCACGCACATGCCGTCGTGGACGATGTTTTGGTCGCCATCGTCTGCGATGGCGCCGGATCGGCCCGCCTCAGCGAGCAGGGCGCGCAGTTTGTTGCCGCGCACACCGTGCAGGCGCTGGCCGGGCGGCTGGAGCAGGGCGCCACCGTGCAGGATTTGGCGGACGGCGCGCTGGCCGGCACCCTGGCGCAGATCCGCGCCGCGCTGGACGACATCGCCCGCGCCGCCAACGCCACCCTCGACGACTACGCTTCCACCGTGGTGGGCGTGGTGATGGGCAGCGACAACGGTTTCTTTTTCCACCTGGGCGACGGCCTGGGCGTGGCGCAGCTGAACGATGGCGGCGAACTGATCTCGCTGCCCGCCAACGGCGAATACGCGAACGAAACCTATTTCATCAGCGGCGAGCGCTGGCGTGAACAACTGCGCCTGCTGCCGATTCCCCAGTCCGTGCGCGGCATCGTGCTGATGTCCGACGGCTGCATGCCCTTTGCCATGAGCAAGAACAATGGGGCCCTGTACGCGCCATTCATGGATGCCGTGCAAGCTTATCTGCGCACGGTCGACAGCGTGGAGCTGGGCAATGCGGCGCTGGCGTCCACCCTGGCCGACCCGCGCACGCACCAGATCACGGGCGACGACAAGACCTTGCTGCTGGCCTTGCGCGCATGAGCAAGAAGCAAGGTGTGACACCGGGCCTGAGCCCGGGTGGAAAAATCTGGCTGGATAAAGTCCGCAGCCTGGTCTTGGGCAAACTCGTCAAGAGCGGCGGCGCAGGCAGCGTGTATCTGTTGCCCGGCGCGCCCGCGCAGGTCGCCAAGCTCTACCATCCGCACCTGGACCGGGCCGCCAACCGGCGCAAGCTCGAAGCGATGCTGGAACTGTCGCCCGAGCTGCCTGATCAACTGGAAAACGGCAAACGCTACGTCCAGATCGCCTGGCCACAGGCGGCCGTGTTCGACGGCCAGGGCGGCTTCGCCGGTTTCGTCATGCCTTTGCTGGACATGGCGCAGACGGCCGAGCTGGAACAGATCATGCAGGAGCGGCAAGCGCGCGCGGCAGGATTGCCCACGGGACTCGGTCCCAAGCTGACCCTGGCCGCTAACCTGGCCGCCGTCATCGATGCGCTGCACCAGCAGCAGCATTACGTGGTCGATCTGAAACCCGTGAACCTGCGCTTTTACCGCGATTCGCTGTACATCGCCATGCTCGACTGCGACGGCTTCAGCATCCAGGGCCATGCGGAGCGTTTTCCTGCCGAGCAATTCACGGCCGACTACCTTGCGCCGGAATTCCAGCGCAAGGGCATGCCGGCGGGAACGGAAATGGCGCAAGACCGCTTCGCGCTGGCCGTCGTCATCTTCCAGTTGCTCAACTTTGGCATCCACCCGTACAGCGGGCGGCCCGGCAATGCGCAAGTGGCGACCGACATTCCCGGGCGCATCCGCGACGGCTGCTATGCGTACGGCATAAAACGCCACAAGCAACTTGCGCCGAACGCCACCAGCGGCCACGCGCTGATGCCGCCCGAATTGCGCGCCATGTTCGACCGCGCGTTTTCCCCATCGCCCAAACCGCAGCGGCCATCGGCGGCCGATTGGGCGCAGTTGCTGCGCGGCTATGCGCAGCGCAGCGGCGGCAAGCTCGTCGTGTGTGCCGTGAATCCCGAACACCAGCATTTTGCGGGCCAGGGTTGCGCTGCGTGCGCGCGCGACAAGGTCATCGCTGCGGCCGCGCAAGCATCCGTGCAGGCGCAGCAGATGCAGGTGCAACAGCCGCCGCAGCAGCGCAGCACGCGCGGCGCGCACCATACGGCGCCGGGGCAGGCGCCCGTGCGGCTGCCTGCGGGTGCCGCGCAGGCCAATGCGGGTGGCATTTCCGGCAAGGGCTGGGCCGTGGTGGTGCTGCTGATCGTGCTGTTCCTGATCGGCTTTACGGCCTGGACCTCGTCGCCAGACGAAGTCAAGGACAAGGCCAGCCTGCAGGCGCAAGCGGACCAGGCGGCTGGCCTGGAAGTATTCAGCTGGCGCCAGCGCAAGGCGGCCGGCTTCCAGCAGTCCGATGCGCGCAAGGCCGTGTACAGCCTGTCGCAAGCGATGACCAAGGGCGACGATGACGCCGTCACGCGCGGCTTGCAGCTGCTGTACCGGGCCGGCGAGGACAAGTCGTCGCGCTACGAGGGCGACAAGGTGCGCGCGCGCCTGCGTACCACCTTGATGGAAGGCCTGGGCGCGATGCCTGGCTACGCCCCCGAATTGGCGAAGACCTATCTTGACCAGTTGCAAGCCGACCCGCGCGACCACCTGGCAGCGGCGGCCATGGGCCGCATGCACCTGAGCCTGAACGAACCGCAGGCGGCGCGCCAGTACTTCGAACAAGCCGTGTGGGGCCGTCCCACCGATGGCGTGGCCTGGCTCGGCATCGCGGCCACGGCCCTGCTGCGTGGCGGCGATGAGCAGGATGCCGTCAACCTGGTGGCGCTGGCGCAGCTGACGTCTTACCGTTACGCGGTAGAAAACGCCATGCCGACGGAACCGGGCGAGCCGTCCGACAATGGTGTCGCCGCCACGGCAAAACGCATGGACCGGGCCGCCAAGGTGCTGCGCCTGGCCCAGGGAGGGGCCTACCAGAAGCGCTGGGACAAGGCGCTGGCCGATGGCGCGCTGCTGGCGGCAAAACTCAAGGCCTTGCCGCCCTTGCCGGACCAGCCTGCGGGCGTGCTGCGCGAGACGATGACGACGGTTGATTACGGCGTGCTCGACAAGCAGAATGCGACGGGCGAAAACCGCTTGACCCTGTCGATTGCCGCCGACGGCACCCTGACGCATGCGGTGGCGGAAATGCCGATGGAACCCCAGTTGAACAAGGTCATGCAGGACAGCGTGAAGCGCTGGACCTATTTGCCGGCCGTCAAGCATGGCCAGTTGCGGGATGCCAAGGCGGAGGTGCTGGTGCGCTACCGCAATGGCCGGGTCAGCTTTGTGCCGGCCGAGCCGCGTGTCTCGCCAGACGATTAAAGGAATGACATGAAAATCAAGACCCTCTGCGCGCTGCTTGGCGCTTCCTTGCTGTGGCCCGCGCTGTCGCAGGCGGAAATCGTGCAGCGCCAGGTGCTGACAGCCATCGCCGCCGAGCAGGACAGCGAAGGCGGCGATGTGTTCACGATCGCCGGCACGACGGCCTGCGGCGGCAAGCAGATACGCATGGATGCCCGCTCGGTGAACCTGGACGAGGCGCCGTACGAGGCGCTGAAAGTCCAGCTTGCTGAACGCATGCGCGCCAGGACGCCCATGCTCGTCACCCTGAAAAAATGCCCGGAGGATGCGAGCGTGCCCATCGTGCGCCAGATCGCCGCCTGCACGCCGGCCGCCTGCGCCGATGGCCGGGCGCGGCTGTACCTGCATGAACGTTTCTACCCCATCGAGCAGGAAAACGCACCGAATGTGCTGCTGTTGCCCTTGCCGAAAGGCAAGCTGCCGGGCACGTGGAAGGTGGAAATTGTCAGCGTGGCGGGGCACAAGCTGCGCCTGTCGGGCCAGGTCAACCGCGCCGACTATGCGCAGGGCGAGCTGGTGGGCGGCTATGTCTCGTATTACCCCGACGGCAAGATCGAGAAACAGGTGGCGCAGGATGGGCAGGGCCGGCAGGATGGCGTTACCAGCCTGTACCGTGCGGATGGCAGCCTGGAATCGCGTGGCAACTGGCGTCATGGCTTGCCGGAAGGCACGCACCAGCAATATCACGCCACGGGCCAGCTGCGCGAGGCCAGCGTGTACCGCGATGGCAAGCGCGTTGACGGTCCCGTGCAGACGTTTGACGAAAATGGCAAGCTGAGCACCAGTTATGTGCTGCGCGATGGACGCATGGAAGGCGAACTGCTCTCGTATTTTCCCGATGGAAAATTGTCGAACCGCACGCAAGTGAGCAAGGGCAAGTTCAATGGCAGCACCACGGATTACTATCCTGATGGCAGCATACACAGCAACATGACGCAGCGCAACGATCTACCGGTCGGGGAAGCGCTGGAGTTTTATCCGGATGGCAAGGTGCAAACCCGCCAGCAGTATGGCGATGACGGTGGATTGCTGAGCATCCAGCGCTACAGCCCTCAAGGCGTGCTGGTACTGGAAAGACGTTGGGATGCGAAGTTGCGCGAGCAAGGCACGTCGCGCTCGTGGTACGAGAACGGCAAGCCCGAGCAAGCCATCCAGTACGTGAACGACCGTCGCGACGGCTGGAGCCGCAGCTGGCACGAGGATGGCAGCTTGAAGAGCGAATGCCGGTATGTGGCTGGCAAGGCCCAGGGCGCATGCGGTGACGCGCCACCAGCGCCGGAATTGCAGCGCAAGGAGCAGGCATGGCGCGCACTGTGAAGCATCTGTTTGGCGCCATGCTGCTGTTGCCGGCGCTGGCCCACGCCGAGATCGTGCAGCGCCAGGTGATCACGGCGATCACGGCCGCGCCTGGCAGCGGCGATATCCTGACCGTGGACGAGGACACGGGCTGCGGCGGACGGCAGCTGCGCATGGATGCGGCGTCAGTCGGACTGAACGAGGAGCAGTATGGCGTCATGAAGGCCGAGCTGGCCAACATGATACGCGACAAGAACCCCTTGCTCGTGCGCCTGCGCGCCTGCCCGGCGCCCGGCCGGACTGGGGCCGAGGCCGAGGCCATTCCCCTCATCCATATGCTGCGCGGCTGCGATGCGCACTGTGCCGATGGCAAGGCGCGGCTCTACCTGAACCACAACCTGTCGCGCGGCGAAGTGATGGAAGAGGCGCGCTATGCGCTGGTCCTGCCGCTGCCACCCGGCAAGACACCGGGCACCTGGCAAGTCGAGATCTATCATGTGCGCGAAGGCGAGCCGAAGCGGCTGATTGGCCAGGTCAACGATCCCGATTATCTGCGTGGCAAGCTGGTGGGCAACTACAGCATGTATTACCCGCATGGACAAGTCGAGATGCAGGTGGCGCGCGATGGACGCAGCTTGCGGGAGGGGGTGCAGACCCTGTATTACCCGGACGGCAAGGTTTCCATGCGCAACACGTGGCGCAATGGCGTGCAGGAGGGTGAGGAACAGGCTTATCACCAGAATGGCAAGCTCCTCGAGTCGCGCACCTACCGCAACGGCGCCCGCGCCGATGGTGTGGTGGAAACGTTCGACAAGGACGGCAAGCTGCGCACGCGCACGACCCAGGTCAAGGGCCGGACGGATGGCGAGCTGCTGCTGTTCTATCCGGATGGCACCGTGGAAAGCCGCAGCCGGCATGACAACGGCATCATGACGGGGCCCAGCACCCGCTACTTCCCGGATGGCAAGGTGCAGCGCACCGCCAACTACGTTGACGGCAAGCCAGTCGGCGAGAGCGTCGAATACTATCCGGACGGTAAAGTCGCCATCAAGCGCACGCACAGCGGCCACTTTGTCTTGCGCAGCACACAGCGTTTCAGCCGGACGGGCGTATTGATCGTGCACAAACTGTGGAACGAGGGCGGCCGCGAGGAGGGCGCGCTGCGTTCCTGGTATGCGAATGGCAAGCCGAGGCAGCTGATCGAGTACGTGGATGGCGAACGCCAGGGCTGGACGCGGCACTGGCGCGAAGATGGCAGTGTGGAAAGCGAGTGCCGCTATGTGGCGGACGAGCCGCAGGGGGCGTGTACGGGGGCGTCCGCGAAGTTTTCCTATACGGAAGATGGCATCGAATTTGAGATGCCGAAGCAGTGAGGAGCGTAATCTAGCCCAAAGGCAAGGTCTGGGGTCAGTCCCTGCGTGATCGGAATGTGCCCCATTGGAGCACATTCCCCCGCCGGGTCTGACCCCGGCCCTTTGCCTGTGGGTTCAGTAATGCTATCGGCTCACGGCTAGGGCTGAGGCACAGCATTACCTATGCGGCGGCGTCAGCACGCTGGCGATCGCCTTCGGCAACGTTTCCGGATAATCGCGGCTGAAGTGCAGGCCGCGGCTTTCGCGGCGGGACAGGGCGCTGTTGACGATCATCGAGGCCACGTCGACGAGGTTGCGCAGTTCCAGCAAATCGTGGGTGATGCGGAAGTTGCGGTAGTACTCGTCGATCTCTTCCTTCAAGAGCGCGATGCGGTGCTGGGCCCGTTCCAGGCGCTTGGTCGTGCGTACGATGCCCACGTAATTCCACATGAAGCGGCGCAGCTCGTCCCAGTTGTGGGAAATCACCACTTCCTCATCCGCATCCGTGACGCGGCTTTCATCCCAGTCGGGCAGGTATGGCGTGCCCAGCTTTTCCTTGCTTTCGATGTCTTGCGCGCAGGCGCGGCCGATGACGATGCATTCCAGCAAGGAATTCGACGCCAGGCGGTTCGCCCCATGCAGGCCCGTGCAGGCTGTCTCGCCGACCGCATACAGGCCCGGCAAGTCGGCCCGGCCCGCCAGATCCGTCACGACGCCGCCGCACGTATAGTGGGCGGCGGGCACGATGGGGATAGGCTGCTTGGTGATGTCGATGCCCAGTTCCAGGCAGCGCGCGTAGATGGTGGGGAAGTGTTCGATGAGGAATTCGGCCGGCTTGTGGCTGATGTCCAGGTGCACGTAATCGAGGCCGCGTTTCTTGATCTCGAAGTCGATGGCGCGCGCCACCACGTCGCGCGGCGCCAGTTCGGCCCGTTCGTCGTGGGCCAGCATGAAGCGTTGGCCGGCCGCAGCGCCCGCTTCCGGCGGCAGTTTCAGCAAGCCGCCTTCGCCACGGATGGCTTCGGTGATCAAAAACGATTTCGCATACGGGTGGTACAAGCACGTGGGGTGGAACTGGATGAATTCCATGTTCGACACGCGGCAGCCGGCGCGCCAGGCCATGGCGATGCCGTCGCCGCTGGCCGTGTCGGGATTCGTTGTATATAAATACACCTTGCCGGCGCCGCCCGTGGCCAGCACGGTGTGCTCGGCGGCAAACGTCAGCACTTTACCCGTTTGCTCATCCTGCACGTACAGGCCGTGGCAATGGGGCTGGGCATTGCGCTGCGTGGGCTTCATGCCCAGCTTGTCGGAGGTGATCAGGTCGATCGCGCAATGGTGTTCGAACAGCGTAATGTTCGGGTGGGCGCGCACCTTTTCTTCCAGCGTTACTTGCACGGCATGCCCGGTGGCGTCGGCCGCGTGGATGATGCGGCGCTGGCTGTGTCCGCCTTCGCGGGTCAGGTGGAAACCCAGCTCGGCCGTAGCGTCGCGCGTAAACGGCACGCCTTGCTCGATCAGCCATTCGATGGCTTCGCGGCCGTGCTCGACGATGTAGCGCGTGGCGCTCTCGTCGCACAGGCCGCCGCCAGCGATCAGGGTGTCTTCGATGTGCTGCTGGTGGCTGTCGCCCGAGTCCAGCACGGCCGCGATCCCGCCTTGCGCCCAGTTGCTGGCGCCATCGAGCAGCGCGCGTTTGGAAATGATCGCGACGGTGCGCGTCTCAGCTAAATGCAGTGCAACCGATAAACCCGCCAGGCCACTGCCGACAATCGCTACATCAAATTTCATGACATTTATCTTTTTTCAGGGGAAGCATACTATAGTCCATTTCACATCAATCGGTAATGTGTTGAGATAAATTCTGCCAGTGAAAGATAGCTGGGGCCGTAGCTTGTGGCGTATCAATGTCTTCGTGGAACAGTTCGCCATGATGGCAAGACCGGTGGCAAGCCGCCCTGTGCGCGGCGTGCCGCCATTGCCGCAGGAGGCCCCATGATCCGCATCTTCAGCCATTATGTCTCGAAAACAGCGTTTATCTTGCTGTTGCTGGAAATCATGATCCTGCTGCTGTCGGCCACCCTGACGTCACTGCTGTGGCTGGCGGATGGCAGCCGCGTGCTGCGGGTGAGCGAGGTTTACCTGTCTTCCTCGATCTTTGCCCTGGTCATCGTTTTCAGCATGAGTGCGCTGGGCATGTACCAGCACCGCTCGCGCGAAGATATCCGCAACACCTTATTGCGCATCCTGCCGTCGTTCGCCTTGGGTTTTGCCGTGCTGAGCGTGCTGATCCGTTTTATTCCTTCCTTGCATTTCGGACGCGGCAGCGTGCTGATCTTCGGCCTGGGCGCCATCGGCGTGCTGCTGGCGCGCCTGGTGGTGTTCAAATCCTCGCAATCGGCGCTGATGGAAGGCCGGCTGATCCTGGTGGGCGGCGGGGCGGTGGCGCGCGAATGCATGGAGCTGGCGGCGAGCAAGATCGGTTTCCACCAGTTTACGGTGGTCGGCTGCATCGATGTGGCGGGCGAGCGCTGCTGCGTGCCGGCCTCGGCCTTGCTGCCGGCCGAACCGTCGCTGCTGGCCATGGCCCAGCGCCATGCCGCGCATGAGATCGTCGTATCCGTCAGCGACCGGCGCAATGGCGCGTTTCCTGCCAAGCAACTGCTGGAATGCGCGCTGGGCGGCGTCAAGGTGATCGACGCGGCCACGTTTTTCGAGCGCGAAGCGTGCCAGATCCGCATCGATTCCCTGCAACCGAGCTATCTGATCTATGGCGGCGGCTTCGACCAGAGCTTTTTCCGCGCCGCCTCGAAGCGCCTGTTCGACCTGGCCGCCAGCGGCGTCATCTGCCTGGCCGCGCTGCCCGTGATGCTGGCGACGGCCCTGTGCATCCGCCTGGAAGATGGCGGCCCCGTGTTTTACCAGCAAGAGCGGGTAGGGCGCGACGGCTTGCCATTCAACGTGCTGAAATTTCGCAGCATGCGCTGCGACGCGGAGCGCGATGGCAAGCCCATCTGGGCGCTGGACAACGATGCGCGCATCACGCGTGTGGGCAAGCTGATCCGCAAGCTGCGAATCGACGAGCTGCCGCAAATGCTCAATGTGTTTCGCGGCGAGATGAGTTTCGTGGGCCCGCGCCCAGAGCGCGCCTATTTTGTCGAGCAACTGAAGGAGCAGGTGCCGTACTACAACATTCGTCACAGCATCAAGCCGGGCATCACGGGCCTGGCGCAGGTGCGCTATCAATATGGCGCTTCCGTCGACGATGCGGTGAACAAACTGCAATACGATTTGTATTATGTGAAGAACAATAGCCTGTTCCTCGACTTGCTGATCCTGCTCGACACGGTGCAGGTAGTGCTGTTTGGCAAGGGCAGCCGATGATACGGGCGCAGTCGGACTGGCTGGCGGCGGCCGACGCGGCGGCCCTCAGCCATGGCCTGGCGTCGCTGGCTTTCTTCGTGCTGGCGCTGCTGCTCATCAGCAACTGGCGCGCGCGCCAAAACGTGCGCGCCTTGCTGGTCGCTTGCCTGGCGACGGGCGGCTGGGCCACGGGCGCGGTGGTGCTGGTGCTGCTGGGACAGCGCACCGCCTTGGCCGGCGACGCGCTGGAACTGCTGCGCACCCTGGCCTGGCTGGTATTTTTGCTGCTGCTGATCGAACCGTCGCGGCCCCGCCTGCGCCTCGTGCTGGCCGGCATCGCCCTCACGGCGCTGGCGCCCTGGCTGTTCTCCCTGGCCTCATCCTGGCTGGCATTGCCATTGCCTGCGCGCATCATTGCCAGTGTCTGCCGTTTGCTGCTGGCCGTGCTGGGCATGTTGCTGGTGGAACAGTGGTACCGCAACACGCCACCGTTGAAACGCTGGGGCATCAAGTTTGCCTGCCTGGGCGTAGGCGGGCTGTTCGCCTACGATTTCTATCTTTACAGCGACGCCTTGCTGTTTCGCACGGTCAACGATGATATCTGGGCGGCGCGCGGCATCGTCGACGCCCTGTGTGCGCCGCTGCTGGCCGTCTCTGCCGCGCGCAATCCGGGCTGGGCATTGGGCCTGTCCGTCTCGCGCCAGATGCTGTACCGCTCGGCTGCCTTGCTGGGCTCGGCCATCTACCTGCTGGCCATGGCGGCCAGCGCCTATTACTTGCGCTATTTCGGCGGCACCTGGGGTTCCCTGATGCAGATGGCTTACCTGGGCGGCGCGGCCCTGCTGCTGGCGGGCGTATTGTTTTCCGGCAGCCTGCGCGCCAAGCTCAAGGTGACGATCAATAAACATTTTTACAATGCCATCTTCGATTACCGCGAGGAATGGCTGCGATTTACGCGCGCGCTGTCCGAGGATGGCCCGGCGCTGGGCGAACGCACGATACAGGCCATGGCGCAGCTGGTGGAAAGCCGCGCCGGCGCGCTGTGGATCTTGCGCGAACAGGGGCAATTTGCCCCGGCCGCCAGCTGGAACTGGCCGCCGGGCACGTGGAGCGAGCCGGCGTCCGGTCCCCTGTGCCAGTTTCTGGAGGCAAGACTCTGGGTGATCGACGTGCCCGATTGCCAGCAAAATCCGCACCAGTACGGCGGCTTGCGCTTGCCGCCCGCGCTGCTGACGCTGCCCGACGTGTGGCTGCTGGTGCCCCTGATGCTGCATGGCCAGCTGTTCGCCTTTGTCGCACTGGCGCGGCCCCGCACGCGCATCGGCTTGAACTGGGAAATCCGCGACGTGCTGAAAATTGCCGGCAGCCAGGCCGCCAGCTACCTGGCGCACCGCGAGTCGCTCGATACCCTGACGGTGGCGCGCCAGTTCGACTCGTTCAACCGCATGTCCACTTTCATCGTGCACGATCTCAAGAATTTGGTGTTCCAGTTGTCGCTGCTGTTGAGCAATGCGGAAAAGCACCGCGCCAATCCCGCCTTCCAGGAAGACATGCTGGGCACCCTCGACCATTCCGTGCAGAAAATGAAGACCTTGCTGCAAAAACTGGCGCGCGGCGAGGCGCCGGAAGCACCGGCGCCGCTGCAGCTCGACGGCTTGCTGCGCCAGGCCGTGGCGGCCAAGGCCAGCCTGGCGCCGGCGCCCCGGCTGGAAATCGTCGATGGCGAACTGACGGTGCTGGCCAACCGCGCGCGGCTGGAACGGGTGCTGGGCCACTTGATCCAGAACGCCATCGAGGCCACGGCCAGCGATGGCAAGGTGGCCGTGCGGCTGCGGCGCGTAGAGCACACGGCCGTTGTCGAGCTCGACGATACGGGGCAGGGCATGAGCGAGCAATTCATCCGCGAGCGCCTGTTCAAACCGTTCGACACGACCAAGACGGCAGGCATGGGCATCGGCGTGTTCGAAAGCCGCGAATACCTGCGCGAAGTGGGCGGCAGCCTGGAAGTGCGCAGCGAGCCGCAGGTGGGCACGA
The DNA here is from genome assembly GCF_030587275.1 of Janthinobacterium sp. SUN128. Lineage (NCBI taxonomy): Bacteria > Pseudomonadati > Pseudomonadota > Betaproteobacteria > Burkholderiales > Oxalobacteraceae > Janthinobacterium > Janthinobacterium sp. SUN128. The sequence continues at coordinate 1,442,006 of NZ_JAPWHY010000001.1, forward strand.
CGTTTCGCGTGATCCTGCCGCTGCATGCGGCATAGCAAAGGAGTGGGGTGCCATGGGCAAGCAAAAACTGCTGGTCATCGAAGACGATCCCGGCCTGCAAAAGCAGTTGCACTGGAGTTTTGACGGCTACGATGTCTTGCTGGCGGGCGAGCGCGAGGCGGCGCTGGCGCTGGTGCGGCGCCACCAGCCGGCCGTCGTGACGATGGACCTGGGCTTGCCGCCCGATCCGGACGGTGCCACGGAAGGCCTCGCCACCTTGCAGCAAATCCTTGCGCTGGCGCCGGACACGAAAGTCATCATCCTGTCGGGCAATCAGGAGCGCGCGCATGCCTTGAAAGCCATCGCGCTGGGCGCCTACGATTTTCACCAGAAACCGTTCGAGGCCGACATGCTGGGCCTGGTCATTGCCCGCGCGTTTTATCTGCACGCGATGCAGCAGGAAAACCGCCGCATGCTGCAGACGCAGGCGGATTCTCCGCTGGCCGGCATCGTCAGCCGCGACCCGGGCATGCTGAAACTGTGCCGCAGCGTGGAAAAAGTGGCGCCCTCGTCGGCCAGCGTGATGCTGCTGGGCGACTCGGGCAGCGGCAAGGAACTGATTGCGCGGGGCTTGCATGCGCTGTCGAGCCGCCATGCGCAACGTTTCGTGGCCATCAATTGCGCGGCCATCCCGGAAAACTTGCTGGAAAGCGAGCTGTTCGGTTATGAGCGGGGCGCGTTTACGGGCGCGGCCCGGCAAACCCTGGGCAAGATCGAACTGGCCCATGGCGGCACCTTCTTTCTCGACGAAATCGGCGACATGCCGATGGCGCTGCAGGCGAAATTGCTGCGCTTCTTGCAGGAAAGAGTGATCGAAAGGGTGGGCGGCCGTGCCGAGATCGCCATCGACGTGCGCATCGTCTGTGCCACGCACCAGGATCTGAAAGTGCTGGCGGAACAGGGGCGTTTCCGCGAAGACCTGTTTTACCGGCTCAGCGAAATCGTCTTGCGCATCCCGCCGCTGCGCGAGCGGGCCGGCGATTGCACCTTGCTGGCGCAGCATTTCAAGAACAAGTTCTGCGCCAGCGAAGGCCGCAGCAACCTGCATTTCAGCGCCGGCGCGCTGCAGCTGATCGAAAGCTACGGCTGGCCCGGCAATGTGCGCGAAGTGGAAAACTGCATCAAGCGGGCCGTCATCATGAGCGACGGGCCGCAGATCGCGGCCGACGACCTGGGCTTGCCCGCCAGCGCCCAGGCCGCTCCCGCCGACGAATCCATCAATCTGCGTCAGGCCCGCGAAGCGGCCGAGTACAAGGTCATGGTGCGCGCGCTGGCCCGCGCCGACGGCAATATCGCCAAGGCGGCCGAACTGCTGGGCGTGAGCCGGCCCACCCTGTATGACTTGATGGGCCATCACGGCATCAAGTAGCTGCGGGATACTGATATGGATTAAATATCAAGATTGTGTATGGCGTCGCACATACGCTGGCGCCGTCACGGCGCATCCTAGCCTCATCAACAACAAGGAGGGGTTATGAACGCGATCAATTTATTGATGAAGGACCACAAGGCCGTCAAGGCCCTGTTTGCGCAGTATGAGAACCTGAGCGACCGCTCCTTTGCCACCAAGAAAAAACTGGCCGACCAGATCTGCCAGGAATTGACCGTGCACACGCAGCTGGAAGAAGAAATCTTCTACCCGGCCGTGCGCCGCCCGATCCATGACGGCGACCTGATGGATGAAGCCGTCGTCGAGCACGCGAGCGCCAAGGAGCTCATCGCGCAGATTACCGCGATGGACCCCGCCGACGACCTGTACGACGCCAAGGTCAAGGTGCTGTCCGAGCAGATCGAGCACCACGTCAAGGAAGAAGAGGGCGACATGTTTCCCAAAGTGCGCCATACGGCCGTCGACCTCGACGCGCTGGGCAAGGAAATGGCCGCGCGCAAGGAACAGCTGACGGGCGTCGCCGCCTGAGCGGCTTAAAAAATCAACAACCAAGGGAGTATTCCATGCAAGCTACACAATTGTCCGTGTCGGACCTGAACAATCCGGGCGTATCCTGGGGCGCCGTGCTGGCGGGCGCAGCCGCTGCTGCCGCCTTGTCCTTCATTTTGCTGATTCTCGGCGTGGGCCTGGGCCTGTCGTCCGTGTCGCCGTGGTCGTTCAACGCGACAGCCATCGGCGTGTCGACCATCGCCTGGCTGGCCTTCATGCAACTGGCCGCGTCCGGCATCGGCGGCTACATGGCGGGCCGGCTGCGCGTGAAATGGAGTTCCATCCACACGGATGAGGTGCATTTCCGCGATACGGCCCACGGCTTGCTGGCCTGGGCCGTGGCCACCCTGATCACCGTGGCCGTGCTGGCCGGCGGCACGCGCGCCGTGCTGAGCGGCGCCATCGACGCGGGCAGCGGCGTGGCGGCTGCCATAGCCCCCGCAGCGGCAGCGGGCGCAGGTGCTGCTGGCGCTGCTGGCGCCAAGCAAGGCGAGGGCAGCGGCGCCAATCCGCTCGACTATTTCTCGGACATGCTGCTGCGCGCCGCGCCTGCTGCACCGGCTACCACTGCCACCGGCACCCTGGCGGCGCCTGCGGCCAATGCCAGCACCGCCGAGCAGCGCGTGGAAATCGGCAAGATCTTCGCCACCGGCCTGTCCACGGGCAGCCTGGCCGCAGATGACCGCGCCTACCTGGGCCAGGTCGTGGCCAGCCGCACGGGCTTGACGCAGGCTGAAGCGGAAGCGCGCGTCGACGCCGTCTACGCCCGCGCCGCCAAGGCTGCCGCCGATGCCAAGGCTGCCGCTCAGCAAGCGGCTGAAACGGCCCGCAAGGCCGGTGCCCACACGGCGCTGTGGATGTTCGTCGCCTTGTTGCTGGGCGCTTTCGTGGCCAGCCTGGCGGCAACGTTTGGCGGCCGCCAGCGCGACCATGAGCGCGTGCTGCGCCATGTGACCATTTAATTCACCGATTTAATCTAGGAGACTGCCATGCGTTCCATCCTCTTGCTGCTGCTGGGCATTCCATTGCCCATCGTCATACTGATCGCCCTGTTCGTGCATTAATAAGACGTTGACGTAAAAAAAACGGCGCCCGCCGCAAGCCGGGCGCCGTTTGTGTTGAAGCGGGTCCATGTGTAAGATGGCGCGATCTTTCCACCGAGACTATCCATGAATGTGACCGCCCTGCGTCCCTTGCTGAAAACCGCCGCCATCGCTGCCTTTGCCTGCAGCGTGCTGGCCTCGTGTTCCACCCTGATCGGCCCGCGCGACGTGAATGTGTCGCTGAGCAAGATGCAGCAAGGCCTGGAGCGCCGCTTTCCCATCGACAAGCGCGTGCTGTCCGTGCTGGATGTCAAACTGACCCACCCGCAACTGTCGCTGCAGCCCGAGCGCGAACGGGTTGCCCTCAGCGTGGACGCCAGCGTCTTGCCGCCCTTTATCCGCCAGAGCTGGCGCGGCAGCCTGGCCATGTCGGGCCGCCTCGTGCTCGACGCCCAGCGCAACGCCGTCTACCTGAGCGAAGCGAGCGTGGACAAGGTCGCCATCGATGGCATGGACGAGTCGCAGCAACGCCAGTTCGCCAAGGTGGCCAGCCTGGTGGCCGACCAGCTCATGCACGAAACGCCGATCTATACGTTCAAACCCGACGAATTGCGCTATGCGGGCGTGCAATTCGTGCCCACGCAGATCCGCACCACGGGCAATGGGTTGACCGTGACGTTCGAGCCGGTGAAGTAGGCTAGGCCTCGAACGCGGGCGCGCCGATTTGCGTTGCCGTGTTATTGCGCGGCGTCGCCTCTTCGTGAAACAGGTCAGCCAGGTACTCGCACAGCGCATCGGCGTGAATATCGTCCGGAATAATGAAATCGGCGGGCCTGCGCTTGCCTTCCGCACCGAGATAGCAGGCGCGCCAGGCGCCCTGACTCTCCCGGACGCCAATCAGCGTGCCGAAAATATTGAATCTGAATTCCTGCATCAAACGTCTCCAGTTAAAGAGCCAGGCAAAAAGATGTGGCGAGCGACAGGTATGGCTATTGCTAGATGGTAACATTTGCTGATCATCGGCGCGGGCTTGAGGCGTGCTTCAGCGAACATCGGATCACAGGAGTTGTTCAACCGCCATTGTTGCCCCACAAGCAGGCCGACTATAATCCTGCCTCTCATGCCTGGACACAGCATGTTCCCCAACATGAAGTTAAAACAATTAAAGGAATCTTCGTGAAACGCTCACTCATCAGCGCCGCCTGCTGCGCCTTGTTCGCCTTCTCCTCGCCCGCGCTGTACGCCCAGCAAGGCGCTACCGCCGCCGCGCCCGTCTCCGGCATCGACCTGAAAACCCTGGACCCTGCGGTCAGCCCCAGGGATGATTTCTACGGCTACGTCAACGGCGTCTGGACGCGCAATACGGAAATCCCGGCCGACAAATCCGTCTGGGGCACGTATATCGAATTGCGTGAAATCGCCCAGGGCCAGTTGCGCGGCCTGATCGATGCCACCGTCAAGAACCCCGGCAAGCCCGGCAGCGAAGCGCACAAGATCGCCGACCTGTACACGAGCTTCATGAACGACAAGGCGCGCAATGCGGCCGGTTTCAAGCCCCTGCGCGCCGAACTGGCCCGCGTCGCCGCCGTCAAGGACAAGAAAGACTTGCCGGCGCTGCTGGCCTACCTGCAAGGCAATGGCGTTGCCACGCCGTTTTCCGCCTATGTGGCACCCGATGCGCAAGACCCCGAGCGCTACACGGTCAACATCAGCCAGTCCGGCCTGGGCTTGCCTGACCGCGATTACTACCTGAAGGAGGACGACGCCAAGCTGCAAGCCGTGCGCGCCAAATACCTCAAGCATATCGAAACCATGCTGGCCATGAGCGGCGACAAGGCCGCTGCCGCACACGCGGCGCAAATCCTCGACCTCGAAACGCGCCTGGCGGCGGTGCAGTGGACGCGCGTGCAGATGCGCGACCCCGTCAAATCGTACAACCGCGTCGATTTCGACAAATTCGCGGCACTGGCGCCGGCCTTCGACTGGAACGCCTACTTTACGGCCGCCGGCCTGGCGCCGAAGGCCTCCTCGGCCGTGGTGCGCCAGCCCAGCTTCATGACAGGCTTTTCCGAGACCGTGGCCGCCGTGCCGCTGGAATCCTGGAAGAGCTATCTGAACTGGCGCATCATCGAAAGCTATGCCTCCTTCCTGGACAGCGCTACGGTCAAGGAGCGTTTCGCCTTCGACGGCACGGTGCTGCGCGGCGTGCCGCAAAGCGAACCGCAGTGGCAACTGGCGCTGCGCTTCACGGATGGCGCCATCAGCGACGCCGTCGGCAAGCGTTACGTGGAAATGTATCTGCCGCCGGAAACCCGGCCCCGCGTGATGGCCATGTTCGACAATTTCGTCGCCTCGTTCAAGGATGGCATCGAGCAGCTCGACTGGATGGGCCCGGAAACCAAGAAGGAAGCCCAGCTCAAGCTGGCAGCCTTGAAGCCGAAGATCGCGTATCCCGCTACCTGGCGCGACTACAGCAGCATGCAGACGCAGCCGAATGACCTGATCGCCAACGTGCGCGCCGCGCGCGCCTGGAGCCGCCAGCAAAACCTGGCCAAGCTGGGCAAGCCGGTCGACCGCGACGAATGGTCGATGACGCCGCAAACCGTGAACGCCAGCTACAGCCCGTCGCTCAACGCCATCACGATTCCGGCCGCCATTTTGCAGCCGCCATTCTTCAACGTGAAGGCGGAAGATGCCGTCAACTACGGCTTGCTGGGCATCACCTTCGGCCATGAAATCAGCCATGCCTTCGACGATTCCGGCAGCCAGTACGACGCCAAGGGCCGTCTGCGCAACTGGTGGACGGCGGAGGACCGCACGGCGTTCAAAGCCTTGGCCGCCGGCCTCGTCAAGCAGTACGGCGCCTACAGCCCCGTGCCGGGCTACCACATCAATGGCGAACTGACCCTGGGCGAAAACATCGGCGACAATTCCGGCCTGTCGATCACCTACAAGGCGTACCAGCGTTCCTTGAACGGCAAGCCTTCGCCAGTCATCGATGGCTTGACGGGCGAGCAGCGCCTGTACATCGGCTTTGCGCAGAAATGGCGCGCGAAACTGCGTCCCGAAGCGGCCATCGCGCAGATCAAGAGCGACCCCCATTCGCCGGGCGAATTCCGCGCCAAGGGCACGGTCAAGAACCAGCCCGGTTTCTATGAAGCGTTCGGCATCAAGCCAGGCGACCCGATGTATCTGCCGCCGGAGCAGCGCGTGATCATGTGGTAAGCAGGTAGGGCAGTTGGGCAAGCACGCCGCGGACTATTCCTTGGCGTGGTTGAGCGTGTACCTGGGCAGCTCCACCGTCAGGTCTTCCTGGGCGAGGCGGGCCTGGCAGGACAGGCGCGAATGGGGCTGCAAACCCCAGGCCTGGTCGAGCATATCTTCCTCATTGTCGCCCAGTTCGTTGAGCGTATCGAAACCCTGCACCACGACCACGTGGCAGGTGGAACAGGCGCCGACCTGGCCGCACGCGTGTTCCATGTCGATCTTGTTGAGTAGCAATGCGTCGCAAATGCTCATGTTCTGCGGCGCGTCAAACACGGCGCCGTCGGGGGCCAGCTCGGGATGGGGCAGGACGGTAATTTTTGGCATGCGGGATTCTCCTTGATGTCGCTTGAATACCGCTACCTTGAACCTTCCCGCCTTGATAAGGTCAAGCGCAATGTTGCGCCTGAACGGGGGCTTTCTGCGCTTACATCTTCGATGCCGGATGTTCCGCCAGCGGGACAAACTGGCCGGTAGCCTCGTCGAGCGCGTCCAGTGAGCCATTTTCGATGTCATACACCCAGCCATGCAGGGTCAGGCGCTTTTGCGTGATGCCCAGCGCTACCGAGGGGTGTGTGCGGATGTTGTTGAGTTGCGCCACGACATTGGCGCGTACCATGCCGTCGATGCGGTCCTGTTCCGTGGCATGCTCGATCGATTCATTGATCATGCGCGCCGCATCCGCGTGCCGCAGCCAGTTCTTGACTGCCGGCATGTGATCGAGGCAGGTACAGGTGGCGATGGCCTTCATCGCGCCGCAATCGGAATGGCCGCAAATGACGATGTCCGTCACATTCAGGGCCGCAACGGCAAATTCGACGGACGCGCTCACGCCGCCCGGTTCCGGGCCAAACGAGGGCACGATGTTGCCCGCGTTGCGAATCACGAACAGTTCGCCAGGTTCGCGCTGCGTCACCAGTTCCGGCACCATGCGGCTGTCGGAACAGGAAATGAACAAGGCCTTGGGCGTCTGTCCCGTGGCCAGTGTCTTGAACAACTCTCGGCGTTCAGGAAAGACTTCCTTCTGGAAACGTAGAAATCCGGCAATGATGTCGCGCATAAATAAAAGAAGAGAGTGGTGTGAGCCCGTATTATCGCCGATGTCAGCGCGGCTGGCTTGCCGGCTGGCCGGTTTGGGGCCCCGTAATGCAGCGATCGAGATGCTCGATCAATTGCAGGAACACGCGTTTATCGCCAATGTGATTCATCGTGTTGCTCATGAAGACGTCGCTGGCGGCCGCTGCCACGGCACCGCGGGCTTGTGCGCAGGCGGCATGCAGTTGCGCGGGATCAAGCTCAAGCAGCGCCGCGGCGATGCCTGAACGCGTGAAATCGAAGGCATCGATGCCGCAACAGCCGGCGGCGCAATAGGTTTCCAGGCGGCAGATCAGCGGCCACAGCCCCTCCAGGTGCTCGTCGATGCCGACGGCTTGCGCATAGCGCTCGCCGAGGTCGATGTGCTCGATCCATGCGTCTTCGGCAATCTGGATATCGTATTGATGGTCGCGTTCCGTCATGTTTGCTTTCCCGCATGCGCGGTGACTGTCTGATAGAGGCGCCATCGTACCGCAAGCGCGGCGGCAGTTGGCACACCATGCAGCAAGGCATGAAAAAACCGCCCGAAGGCGGTTTTGTGTGTGCACTGTATTGCCGCTTACTTCTTGTCAGGCAAGGCGTATGCCAGCACGTAGTCGCCGCGGTCCGGCGACTGGCGCGCGCCGCCGGCGCTGACGACGATGTATTGCTTGCCCGTTTTCGGCGAGACATACGTCATCGGGCCGGACTGGCTGCCCACGGGCAGGCGCTGTTTCCAGATTTCCTTGCCGGTGGCGCTGTCAAAGGCGCGCAGGTAGAAATCCTGCGTGCCGGCAAAGAACAGCAAGCCGGACTGCGTCGACATCGACGCGCCCAGGGTCGGCATGCCGATGGGAATCGGCATTTTCATGCGGATGCCCATCGGACCCGTATCCTGCACCGTGCCGACCGGTACCTGCCACACGAGCTTGCGGGTTTTCAGGTCGATGGCCGACATGGTGCCGAACGGCGGCTTCTGGCAGGGAATGCCCGCTTTCGACAGGAAACGTTCGCGCATGGCGCCGAACGGCGTACCTTCCTGCGGCACGACGCCCATCTCGATGCCGCTGGCACCCTTCGGAATGGCGGCGCGCGGGATCATGTAGTTGGCCAGGCCCAAACGCATGTCGTTGACAAACATGTAGTTGGTGGTCGGGTCGACGGAGACGCTGCCCCAGTTCATGCCGCCCAGCGAGCCTGGGAACTGCAGCGAACGGTCGAGGCCTGGCGGCGTGTAAACGCCTTCGTGGCGCATGCCTTTGAATTCGATGCGGCACAGCAACTGGTCAAACACGGTGCCGCCCCACATGTCGGACTCGTGCAAGGTGGCGTTGCCGATCGACGGCATGCCGACGGAAAACGGCTGCGTGGGCGAATAGCGCTCGCCAGGCACCTTGCCTTGCGGTACGGGACGCTCTTCCACGGCCGCGATGGGCTCGCCCGTCACGCGGTTGAGAAGGAAGATTTCGCCTTGTTTCGTCACTTGCGCCAGCGCGGGCAGGGTGCCGCCTTTGCCGTCGGGAATGTCGTACAGCAGCGGCTGGGCCGGCAAGTCGAAGTCCCACAGGTCGTGGTGGGTGGTCTGGAAGGTCCAGCGCACCTTGCCCGTTTTCGCGTTGACGGCAACGATGGACGAGCTGTACTTGTCGTCCAGCGCCGTGCGCGTGCCGCCGAAGAAGTCGGGGGTGGCATTGCCGGTAGGCAGGTAGACGGTGTCCAGCTGGGCGTCGTACGACATGGCCGACCAGACGTTCGGCGTGCCGCGCGTGTAGGTCTGGCCTTGCGGCGGCAGTTTCGTGATGGCAGGGTTGCCCGGATCCCAGGCCCATACCAGTTCGCCGCTGCGCACGTCGAACGCGCGCACCACGCCGGGCGGCTCGCCGGTGGAGAAGTTGTCGGCCACGCGGCCGCCAACGACGACCAGGTCGCCCGCGATCAGCGGCGTCGATGTTTGCTGGTAGTATCCGGGCTTGACTTCGCCCATGCCCACCTTCAAGTCGACGGTGCCGTGCTCGCCAAAATCGGCGCAAGGCTCACCGGTAGCCGCGTCGAGCGCGATCAGGCGCGCATCGATGGTCGGCAGCAAGATGCGCTTGCGGCAGGCGGCCGGGGCGGCGTCGCGGGAGGCGCTGGCCGGCAGCGGCTGCGCGGCGGGCGCTTCATGGTAGCCCAGGCCGCGGCAGCGCTGCCAGTTTGGCGCGGAACCTTGCGGGTCGTATTTCCAGCGCTCGGCGCCCGTATCGGCGTCCAGCGCCACGACCTTGCCGTAGGCCGTGCAGACGTACAGGGTATCGCCCACTTGCAGCGGCGTGTTCTGGTCTTCCGCGCCGGAACCATTGCTTTGCGGGATGTCGCCTGTGTGCGCCGTCCAGGCCAGTTTCAGCTGGCCGACGTTGCCCTTGTTGATCTGGTCCAGGGCGGCGAAGCGGTTGCCGGCCGTGGTGTTACCCCAGTGCAGCCAGTTTTTCTGCTGCGCGCCGGGAGCGACCGGCGTCACGCCCGCCACCACATCCGCTTCGATGACGGACTTGGGCAGGAAGAAATTGACGCCCGTGATGGCCAGGCAGACGGCGATCAGGCCCGCCAGCGCGAAGGCGCCTTTGCCAGCCGGCACGCCGGTGGCGCGGCGCAAGCCGGGATAGGCGAGGGCTACCAGGCATGCCAGCACGCCGAAGACGAACAGGCGCGACACCAGGGGCCAGAAGTTCCAGCCCGCGTCGATGGGGGCCCAGATCAGGGCAACGAGAAAGGCGGCACCGAACAGCAGGGCGCCGGCCGGCTTGCTCCGCCAGACGAGTACACCAGAGGCGAACGTGGCAATGCCCATCGGCAGGTAAAACCAGCTGCCGCCCAGGTACGCGAGGTAGGCTCCGCCGATAGCGAGGAAGAGGCCGGACAAGATGAGCAGCACGGCTGGCAGGTAGCGCAGCGGCGACGCTGCTTGATCCCGCGTTGCGGGTGTGGATGAACTGGAAGGGTTCACGATGATTCCTTTTATTGTTGACCGGGCGGCCAGGCGCCGCCCGGTGATGCTGAATAGCCAAGACTCGGTTCCCCCGTTGGGCGAGGGGTGAGCGTCCGCCCGCTGGCGGGATGCTCAGCCCGGGTTTGGCGTGGTGGATTTGCTGTCGAGATTGGCGATGATGCGGCTGAGCATGTCCAGCAAGGCGTGTTCTTCCTCGGCGCTGAAACCGGCGAGGGCTTCGCGGTTGCTGGCATGAATCGCTTCCTTGATCAGGGGCGACTGCTGTAATGCGGCCGGGGTAAGGCCGAACAGGCTGCTGCGTCCATCGCTGGGATCGGGTTGGCGGCTGACCAGGCCGTCACGTTCCATGCGCGCCAGCGTGGCTGCCATGGTCGGCTGCTCGACGGCAGCGGCCACGGTCAGTGCTTTTTGCGTCAGCTGCGCGCCATTTGCCAGTTCGTAAAATACGGGCAACTGGCCCGGCGCCATGCCGATCAGCTTGAGCTTGCGCTCGATGACCCTGGCAAACAGGCGTGCAGCCCGGCTCGTCATGTGGCCTGCGGACTGCTCTTTCTGGAAGTCGATCACGAACATCCCCGGTGAAAAGAATATAGCATGCTATCATAATTTTGATGAACATAGCAGGCTATGCATTTTTCCAGGCGGCCGGAAATGCAAAAACCGCCCGAAGGCGGTTTTTTTTGGGTGAAGCCAGTGCTTAAATGAAATAGATCAGCGCGATGATGCCGACCACCAGCGCCACGCGGGTGACCTGGTAGGCTGTCTTGTTCCACGCCTTGAAGCGGCGGCGGTACTGGCCCATGGTCCAGGAAATCTGGAACAGCTTGCTCACGCCGCCCACCTGGTCGCCCAGTTCGTTCGGCGAGGCGGCGGCCGTCATCAGGGTGCGGCCCAGCCAGCGGTTCAAGCCTTGCGCCCAGCGGTAGCGCATCGGGCGCTCGATGTCGCAGAACAGGATGATGCGGTCGCTGTCGGCGTCGTTGCGGGCCCAGTGGATATACGTTTCATCGAACATCACGGCCTGGCCGTCGCGCCAGCTGTGGCGTTCGCCATCGACGTCGATGAAGCAGCGGTCGTCGTTTGGCGTCTGCAAGCCCAGGTGGTAGCGCAGGGAGCCGGCGAACGGGTCGCGGTGCGGGTTGAGCTTGCCGCCTTGCGGCAGTTCCGCGAACATGGCCGCCTTGATCGAGGGAATCGATTGCAGCAGCGCATAGGTTTGCGGGCACATCTGCTGTGCCGACGGGTGGTTCGCGTCATACCATTTCAGGTAGAAACGCTTCCAGCCATACTTGAAGAAGGAATTGAAACCCACGTCATTGTTCTTTTCCGCGGCCTTGATCTTTTTCATTTCCTGCATGCGCAGCGCTTCATCGCGGATGATTTGCCAGTTCTGCTGCAGCGGCGCCAGTTCCGGGAATTGATCGACAGAAAGGTATGGCGTGGCCGGCACCTTGGAAAAGGTGTGCATGAACAGGTTCAGCGGCGCCATGAACGAGGAATGATCGAAGATCTGGCGGCGAAACGGCAGGCGCACCTTGCCACGAAAATGAATATGTAAAACGGAAAACACAAAAATGCCCAGCAAGGCCCACTTCATACACAACCTCGTTTTTTAAGAATGGGGCAATTATAACCAGTTAATGCCATCGCCACCCCGGGCCACGGTGAAGGAAAGATGAAGCGGCGCACGGGAGAGCTCTGTCCTACAATGGCTGTTCTCCACACTGACACGAGGTAACAATGGAAATCTGGCACGCACCGCTCGACCTGGCCACCCTCAACGCCGCCAGCGAGGGCACGGCCATGCGCCACCTGGGTATCGCATTCACGGCCTTCGGTCCCGACTGGATCGAAGCGACCATGCCCGTCGACCACCGCACCATGCAGCCATTCAAGCTGCTGCATGGCGGCGCTTCCGTGCTGCTGGCCGAAACCCTGGGCAGCATGGCCGCGAATGCCTGCCTCGATTCCAGCCGGCAGGTGAGCGTGGGCCAGGAAATCAATGCCAACCACGTGCGCGGCGTGCGTGGCGGCCATGTGACGGGCCGCGCCACGCCGGTCCACCGGGGTCGCACCAGCCAGGTCTGGGAAATCCGCATCACCGATGGTGACGGAAAACTGTGCTGCATTTCGCGCATCACCATGGCTGTCATCGATGCCCCGGGCGCGGGCTGATACGTCCCATCTTGACTTGCGTCAAGGCATTAAAAGCGAGCGCGTGGAATCATAAATAACGCTGTTCGCTTATAATTCAGTGTGCTGTTGTAGGGCGTGAGGGTATGTCCCGCGCGCCTGCATTGCCTGAAATTAGAAGCTGACTGCCCAAAAAACGCCAGTTAGAGACCCATCCTGCGCCATGCAGGAACGGCAACACGACGGCGAGCAGATCGCTGGTTTTTAGATAACCAGCAACAATCAACTTTATTACAGGGCAATAACAACAATGATGTCATTCAATCGTTTGACGATAGGCGCGCGCCTGAGCGCAGGCTTCGGGCTGCTGGTGCTGCTCATGCTGGTGCTGGCTGCCTTCGCACTGCTGCGCATAGCCGCCATCTCCGGCGCCATGGACGCGCAAGAAAAAGTACAACTGGAAAAACTCGAACCCCTGTACGTGGCGCGCGAAGCGCTCGACCAGACGGGCCTGGCTGCCCGCAATGCGTATATCTTCCATGACCAGGCGGCCGCTGAAAAAGAGCTGGCCATCCTCGACAGCCAGAAGGCGCTGTACCTGGAAGCGCTGGCCCGCCTGGCGCCGCAGTTCGCCGGCGATGCGCAATTCGAGAAAGTCAGCACGGGATTGAAAACCATGGCGCGGGAATTACAGCGTCCGCGCCAGTTCCGCGCCACGGGACAGATGGAGCAGTATGGCACCTTCCTCGTCGAGGAGTGCAGCCCTTTGCGGCGCCAGATCGTCGCCGATATCGATACGGTGCTGAAAAACGTGCAGCGCGAATCGGAGCAGGCCAGCGTGGCCGCGCGCGCCATCTACGGCCAGTCGCTGCGCTGGATCGGCGTGCTGGCCGCGCTCAGCGTGCTCATTTGCATTGCCGTGGCCACCGTCATCACGCGCGGCCTGCTGCGCCAGCTGGGCGGCGAACCGGCGTATGCGGCCTCGATTGCCGGGCGCATCGCGCTCGGTGAACTGGCCATCGACGTGCACACGCGCCACGGCGACGACAGCAGCCTGCTGTTTGCCATCAAGACCATGCGCGACAACCTGGCCGCCATCGTCGGCAAGGTGCGCCACGGCACGGAAAGCATCGCCATGGCCTCGACCGAGATCGCTACGGGCAACCGCGACCTGTCGCAGCGCACGGAGCAGCAGGCCGGCTCGCTGGAAGAGGTGGCGTCATCGATGGAAGAACTGATTTCCACCGTGCGCCAGAATGCGGACAACGCCCAGCAAGCGAACCGCCTGGCGCGCGAAGCGTCGAAGGTGTCGGAGCAGGGCGGCAAGGCGGTGGCCGAAGTGGTGCATACGATGGGCCTGATCAATGCCTCGTCGAACAAGATCGTCGACATCATCGGCGTGATCGACAGCATCGCCTTCCAGACGAATATCCTGGCCTTGAACGCGGCAGTGGAAGCGGCGCGCGCCGGCGAGCAGGGACGCGGTTTTGCCGTCGTCGCCACGGAAGTGCGCAGCCTGGCGCAACGGTCCAGCGCCGCCGCGCGCGAAATCAAGGCCCTGATCGACGATTCCGTCAGCAAGGTGGGTACCGGAACCTTGCTCGTCGAGCAGGCCGGCGTCACCATGCACGACGTGGTGGCCGGCATCGGCAGGGTGACGGGCATCATGGCCGAGATCAGCCACGCCACGCAGGAGCAGGGCGCCGGCATCGAGCAAGTCAACCGCGCCATCGTCGACATGGACCGCGTGACCCAGCAAAACGCGGCCCTGGTCGAGCAGGCGGCCGCCGCCGCGCAGGAATTGCAGCAGCAGGCGGCGCAGCTGGAACAGGAAGTGGGCATCTTCAAACTGGCCAAGCCGGCCAACGGACCGCTGCGCCTGGCCGCTTGATGCCGAGAGCGCGGCAGCACGGCGCGCCATGCGCCAATAGTCGTATTCCGCGCTACAATGAGAGCTGGATCAACGCCAGGACTTCTCATGCAAGTGCGCCGCAGCCATGATCTATCCAGCCCGGACGACGACAAACCGGCGCCGCCCGTGCTGCAGCTGGCCCTTGCCGGCCTCGGCTGGGGTTTGCTCACCTGCATGCTGTGCTTTACCATCCTGTTTGTGACCAAATGGCTGTTGCCGCCCGAATACTGGGGCGCACACACGGGGCTGTCCAAGTTCAAGCGCGAAATGTCGCTGCCCCTGCTGGTGTTCTGGGTCGTCATCTATTCACCCATCCTGGAAACCTTCCTTGGCCAGCTGCTGCCGCTGGAAATCCTCCGGCGCCTGGGCGCAAGCCGCCAGCTGAGTATTTTTATCGGCACCATCCTGTGGGCCATCGTGCATTTCATCAGCGGCGGCTTGCTGCATGCCATCGTCGCGCTGGGGTCGGGCGCCATGTTCAGTTTTGTCTACCTGCGCTACCGCGGCCCCAGTGTGGCCGTTGCCTACGCAACAACGACGTTTGCGCGCGCCTGCAACAATATCGCCATCCTGGTGGCCGTGTTTTACGGCCTCGACGCCTAAAGCACCTTCCAAAACCTACTGCGCGTCGGTATAGGCGGCCTGCGATGCTCACCGGCTCGGCGCCCCCGTACTCAAGTACGGTTACGCTTCTCGACCACCTCTACCTTCCGCTCGCTACGGTTTTGTTAGGCGCTTTTCTTCCTTCCTGAGCAAATACGGCACCAGCGCCGCCAGCGCCACGGCCAGTACCGCCAGGCCGTTCAGCAGCTGACGGAAGGCGGCGTCATAGCTGGCGCGCAGCAGCGTTTCCTGGCCGCCCAGCAGCTGTGTCGCCTGTTGGAGATCGCCGAGCGCGGCGCGGCTGGCCGCGGCCAGCACGGGCAGGCCTGCCGGCAGTTGCCGCGCCAGCGCTGCACCGATCAGGCCGGCCAGCACGGCGCCCGCCAGGGCCAGCGCCACGCCATCGGCGCTGACGCGCACGGTATTGAAGATACCCGTCGCCATGCCGGCCCGCTCCGTTTCCACCATGCTCAGGGCCATGCCATCCATCAAGCCCCACGGCAAGCCGATGCCCACGCCGATCAGCAGCAGGGGGCCGGCCAAGGTGCCAGCGTCACCGCCGCCCAGCACCTGCGCCAGCCAGGCCAGGCCCGCCGCGGCCAGCAGCAATCCCGCCGCGCACAGGGCGCCGCTCCCCACCCAGCGCGACAGCAGCGCCGCCAGCAGGGGCACGAGCAGCAATGGCGCGGCCAGGGCGATCATCAAACGGCCTGCGGCCAGCGCGGACATGTTGTCGATAGCGATGAAGCGCCCCGGCAGCATGACGATCAGCACGATGAACAGGAAGGCGGGCGAGGCGGCCAGTACTTGCACGGCGACAAAGCGGCGCTGGCGGAACAGCGACAAATCCAGCATGGGCCGCGCCGTCCTGCGCTCGATCGCGCCAAAGGCGAGAAACAGCAGCATGGACGAGGCGACGGACAGCAGCACGGCGCCGTTGCGCCAGCCATGTTCGGGCGCCAGCAGCATGCCCAGGGTCAACAGGCCCAGCGCGGCGGTGAAGCTGAGGGCGCCGGGCCAGTCCAGCCGGCCCTTGCCGCGCGCCGGATCGGCCGGCACGCTGCTCCATACCAGCAGCATGCCGATGGCGCCCAGCGCGGCCGTGGCGTAAAAGATGGCGGGCCAGCGGGCCAGTGCCAGCATGGCGCCGGCCGCCAGCGGACCGAAGGCCAGGCCCAGGCCGAATGTCGTGCCCAGCACGCTCATCACGCGGCTGCGCGCCGCGCCGTGGAACAATGGCGCCAGCGACGACATGGCGGCGGCGAATGCGGCCGCGCCGCCGAGGCCTTGCACGAAGCGCAGCGCGGCGATCCATGCCACCGATGGCGCGTGGGCAATGGCCAGGGTCGCCACGCAAAACAGCGCCAGCCCCGCCAGCCAGACGCGGCGCCGTCCCAGCATGTCCGTCAGGCTGCCGGCCACCATCATGGCGCTGCCATAGCTGAGGATATACGCATTGATGACCCAGTTCAGGGCGGCGGCGCTGCCGTGCAATTCGGCGCCGAGGGCGGGCAGGGCCACTGCCGGACCCGTGAAACACAGAGGAATCAGCAAGCCCGTCAGGCAAGCGGCCAGCACTTGCAGGAGGAGTGAAAGACGTGAGGAATGGGGCATGGGCGTCGGATAGGAAAGAAAGAGGGGCGAGTATGGCGCGCCCATCATTAAAGAAAAATGGGCTAAACTGATCAACATATCGGACAAAAATGTCTTGAATGGGGGATGAATGGATAGCTTGGGCGGCATCGCCATGTTCGTGCAGGTGGCCGACAGCGGCAGTTTTTCGGCCACGGGCCGGCTGCTGGGGCTATCTTCGTCGGCGGTCGGCAAGAGCGTGGCGCGCATGGAGGCGCGGCTGGGCGCGCGCCTGTTCCAGCGCAGCACGCGGCACCTGGCATTGACGGTGGAAGGGGAGAAATTCCTGCAGCGCTGCAAGCGCATCCTGGCCGAGGTGGAAGCGGCCGAGCGCGAGCTGGGCGAATCGGGCGGCGCGCCGAGCGGCCGCCTTCGCATCAGCCTGCCACGCTACAGCGGCCTGTTCGAGCCGGCCATCGGCGCCTTCATGCAAGCCTACCCGGCCATCGAACTCGACCTCGATTTTTCCGACGCCATGGTCAACATCGTCAGCGACGGTTTTGACGCGGCCGTGCGCACGGGCGAGCTGGCCGATTCAAGCTTGATGCGGCGCAAACTATGTACATTCCGCCGCCTGCTGGTGGCGTCGCCCGCCTACCTGGCGCGCCATAGCCGGCCCGCCGATGGCGCAGGGCTGCTGCGGCACGCGCGCCTGGACTACCGCTTTCCCGCCACGGGCCGCCTGGAACAGTGGCCGCTGATGGACGAGGCAAGCCAGCCGGCGCCCGGCATGGTCTGCAACAGCCTGGAAATGCGCGTCTTCCTGGCCGTGCAGGGGCAGGGCATCGCCTACCTGCCCGCATTTGCCGTGCAGCGCGAACTGGCGGCGGGGCAACTGGTCTCGCTGCTGGACGAGCATACGCAGGCGCGCACGGCATTCTGGCTGCTGTGGCCGGCCAGCCGCCACCTGCCGCCGCGCTTGCGCGTCTTCATCGATTTCCTGGTGGAGCAGTTACAGGATCAAACTTTTGGAGCTTTGCCATGACGCAGGACGCTTCCCTGACGCCTTTGCAGTTGCATGTGGCTGGCGCCACCGTGCGCCACGCGCATCCGTTTCCCATGCCGCAGCTGACCCCGCAGGAACCGCTGACGGCGGCCCTGCGCGACGGCTGGGTACGGCCATTGTATATGGGCTTGCACCAGCCTCAGGCGCAGGCATGCCTGGCCCGGCTGGCGCAGGCCGACGATACCGTCATTGCCCGCCTGCTGGGGCAATTCGACTGGCGCAGCCGCACGGCGGGCGCCTATCTGGCCGCATTGATGCATCGTCCCGGCTTCACGGATCAGCTGGGCGGCCTGCTGCTGGCCAGTGAAGTCTGCTACGCGGGCAGCGCATATTGTCTGGCGCTGGCCGCCTTCGACACGCCCGGCAGCCGCGACTATCTGCACCGCTATCTTGAACATTATTTGCGCCAGCCGCAGCTGCACTTTGATCAGGAGCAAGCCATGGCGGCCATTGCCTACCTGGATGGCCAGCAGGGCCGGGATGAGGCGGCGCGCCATGCGCCAGCCTGGGCCGATTTTACCGCCAGCCGGCCGGGCCTGGCGCTGGATGAAGCGCTCGCAACATGGACTGGCCGCATGGCCACCTTGCACGCCTTGCAGGCCGCGGCGCCAGGCAAATAGGCGCGATCCCCCTCAAACTTCGGCGCCGTTGGTATTGTTGGCGGCCTACCGCGCACTTTCCATGGATTCGACGGTGTCGAAAAGATGCGCCAGCGCGCTTTCCATGGCGCCGGCCGTTGCGTCGCCGCTCTGGTTGGTGATGATGAAGACCCCAAGCTGGTATTTTGGAATGACGTAGGCGTAGCTTTGCGCACGCGGTACGCCGCCATGGTGTACATAATGCGTGCCCAACTGACGATTGCTGCCGATATTCCAGAAATAGCCAATGCTGAAGTCGTCCTGAAAGCGTACCAGCGGCTTGTGCGATTCGACGACCGCGGGATCGGCACCCAATTGCAGGCGCAGGTATTTCGTCATATCCGGCATGCTCGACTTCAGGTTGCCGGCTGCGCCCCAAGGCAGTTGCGGCATCGGTGTCGTCATGACGGGATTGTCGCTGTGGTAGCCGGGTGCCAGCCGGCCGGCATCCGTGGCTGTGAGCCTCAGCCTGGTATCGTGCATGCCGGCTGCGCGCGCGACGAATTGCGTGAGCAGGACTTCGTAGGGCAGTCCGTAGATTGTTTCAAGCGTGTGCGCAATGAGTTCGGTACCGGCGCTTGAATAGGCGTAGTCCTTGCCAAGCGGACCCTGGATGCTGACCGTGTGCAAGTCCTGCCAGAATTGCTGCTGGCCGTAGCTGGCGTAGGCTGCATTGAGCTTTGCCGGCGTGGCGTGTGCGGTGAAATCCTTCAATATGGTGTTCACCTGCAATGGCAGCATGCCCGGCATGGTGCTGGTGTGCGTGATCAAATGGCGCAAGCGAACGGGCTGTCCCTGCGACTGCAGGTTCGGGTAGGCGGCCGGCAGGTACTTTTGTATGGGATCGTCGAGCGTCGCCTTCCCATCCAGCACGGCGTTTGCCAGCAGCAGGCCAGCAAAAGTCTTGCTGATTGAGCCGATTTCATACAGCGTTGCATCGTTCGGCGGATTGCCTTTGCCGGTCTCCAGCTCGCCTTGATGCAGAATGAATTCCTTGCCCCGATAAACGACGGCAATCGAGGTCGCGTGCAGGAATTTTGACTGCAGCAGGGTGGTCGCGGTCTGGCGCATGGCCGCAGGAATGTCATGCGCGGGTGCCGTGGCCGCGGGCTTGCAAGCTGCCAGCACGAGTGTCATTGCAGTGATGCTTGCGGTGAGTTTGCTTATCATGCGCACCATCCATCCAAGGGGGGACGGGCATTCTCGCACAATGGGTGCAGCAGTGAAAGAAATTGTGCTGCCCTGCGCCAGCCGCGCGCTTTTTCCTCCTTTCCGTCACTCCGCCATTCCGCATTTCCTTTTCTTTCCTCCATGCAGTGTGACATTTGCATGACAAACAACAGTGCTCCGCCCCCTTGAACGTCAGTAGGGGGTGCATGCGTGGCGACCACCAACCGCGCGCCGTCCATGCACCGAAAGTGCCGGACCGTTGAAGGTGCATGCTGAACTGCAAGTGGATGCGGCCGGGACTTTTGCCTTGCATGTCAGCTTGCGCCGACATATTCAATCTTGGTTTTGACGTTTAACGACAGGAAACTGCAACATGACTGAAAAATTTGCATCGCAAACTTCCACCTCCGCTGACGATGGCATTTCCGCCATCGAGGCATACCTGAACAGTGCCGCCGCCGTGGCGCTGCAGCGTTTCACCGGCACGCCGGATGCCGATGTGCTCAACGGCACCACGGGCGCCGACGTGCTCGAAGGCCTGGCCGGCGACGATACGTATTACGTCAACGACAGCGGCGACGTGATCGTCGAGCTGGCCAATGGCGGCACCGATACCGTGTATACCAGCGTCAACTACACGGTGGCCGACAACGTCGAGAACGTGCGCCTCGCCGCCAGCGGCCTGACGGTGACGGGTAGCGCCAACACCAACAATATCTTTCATGTCAGCGTGGCCGGCGGCAATGTGCTCGACGGAGGCGGCACGGGCAACTCGGTCAATTACCTTGGCTCCAGCGCGGGCGTGACGGCCACCCTGTCCGGGGCGAGTGGTCCGGTGGCGGCAGCGCCGGGCAGCGATGTGCTGGTCAATTTCGCCAGCATCGTGGGCAGCAAGTTCGACGACGTCCTGACCGGCAATGAACTCAAGAACCTCCTGGTTGGCGGCATCGGCAACGACACCTTGCGGGGTGGCAAGGGCGACGACACACTGCTCGGCGCGGTGGGCGACGACACCTATATTTTTGCCCGCGGTGACGGCGCCGATATCATCGTCGAGGTGGTCGAGGGCGGCGGCCACAATGTCGTTTCCTTCCTGGCCGGCGTCAGCGCCGACCAGCTGTGGTTCCGCCAGGTGGGCGTGAACCTGGAAGTGAGCACCATCGGCACGACCGACAAGATCACCATCAATGGCTGGTTCAGCGCGGGCATCGTGCCCCGCATCCAGGAATTCCGTACGGCCGACGGCCGCGTGCTGCTGGGCAGCGACGTGCAAAACCTGGTGCAGGCGATGGCGGGCCTGGTGCCGCCGCCGGCCGGCCAGCTGACCCTGCCGCCGAACATCGCCGGCATCCTGGCCCCGGCACTGGCGCAGAACTGGCGCACCGAGGGAGCTGGCACGGTGAACCCTGACATCATCAAGGGCACGGCGGGTGCCGACGTGATGGTCGGCGGGGCCGGCGACGACATTTATTACGTCAACCATGGCAGCGACGTGGTGATTGAACAGCCTGGCGGCGGCCGCGACACCGTCTACACGACGGTCAGCTACACCATGGGCGCCAACGTCGAAGAGCTGCATCTGAGCGCGGCCGGCCTGGTCGTAAGGGGCAATGGCAGCGGCAACGTCTTCCACATCGATGTAGCCGGCGGCCACCTGGTGCAAGGCATCGGCAGCAACAATTCAGCCACCTATGCGGGTTCCAGGGCGGGCGCCACGGCGGCCATCGCCTCCATCAGCGGCACCCCCGTGACGCGCCCGGGCAGCGATGTGCTGGTCAATATTTCCAGCGTGACTGGCAGCGCCTATGACGACGTGTTGACAGGCAACGAACTGGCCAACACCCTGTCCGGCGGCCTCGGCAACGATACCTTGCAAGGCGGCAAGGGCGACGACTTCCTCGTCGGCGGGCTGGGTGACGATACCTATGTCTTTGCGCGTGGCGACGGCGCCGACATCATCGGCGAGCCCTCCGCCGATGCGAAATACGACAGCATCGCCTTCCTGGCTGGCGTCAATATCGACCAGCTGTGGTTCCGCCAGGTGGGCGCGGACCTGGAAGTGAGCACCATCGGCACCACGGACAAGATCACCATCCGCGGCTGGAGCATTGCCAAGCCGAACATCGAGGAATTCCGCACGGCCGCCGGCCACGTCATGCGCGGTGCCGACGTGCAGCTGCTGGTGCAGGCAATGGCGGGATTGACGCCGCCGCCGCTGGGCCAGCTGACCCTGCCGGCCGGCACGGCCGCCGCCCTGGCGCCCGTGCTGGCCCAGGCCTGGCATTTCAACGGTCCCACGCAGCCCACGGGGCAGCACTTTGTCGGCACGGCGGGCGCCGATGTCATCAACGGCAGCGCCGGCGCCGACCTGCTGGAAGGCCTGGGCGGCGACGACACCTATTACGTCAACCACGGGGGCGATTTCATCGTCGAACGGGGCAACGGCGGCAGCGATACGGTGTACACCAGCGTCGACTACAAGGTGGCCGACAACGTCGAGAATGTGCGCCTCGTCGGCTCGGGCCTGACGGTAACGGGCAGCGCCTACAACAACAATGTCTTTTATGTCGATACGCCTGGCGGCAACGTGCTCGACGGCGGCGGGACCGGCAACACGCTCAACTACGCCAGCGCCACGGCAGGCGTGACGGCCACCTTCGCACCGGTCGGCGGCCCCATGATTGGGCGTCCGGGCGCCGACGTGCTGGCCAATTTCAACATTGTCATCGGCAGCAAGTTCGATGACGTGCTGAGTGGGAATGAGGTCAAGAATATCCTCTTCGGTGGCCTCGGCAACGACACGTTCCATGGCGGCAAGGGCGACGATACCCTGGCTGGCGCGCAGGGCAATGATACCTATCTCTTCGGCCGCGGCGACGGCGCCGACATCATCGCCGAGGGCGTGGAAGCGGGCAGCCACGATGTCGTTTCCTTCCTGGCCGGCGTCAGCGCTGACCAGCTGTGGTTCCGCCAGGCGGGCGCGCACCTGGAAGTGAGCACCATCGGCACCACGGACAAGATCACCGTCAATAACTGGTACGCGGACACGCCCGCGCGCATCGAGGAATTCCGCATGGCCGATGGCAAAGTCTTGCTGGGCAGCGATGTGCAAAACCTGGTGCAGGCGATGGCGGGCCTGACGCCGCCACCAGCGGGCCAGCTGACCTTGCCGGCCGGTACGGCCGCCATCCTGGCGCCGGTGCTGGCGCAGAACTGGCGCGCAGCGCCACCAGCGGCTGGCGCCAGCCAGGGCGGCTTCGGCGGTTGGCCAGCGGATCCGGCGCAGCTGGTGCAAGCCATGGCCGGCTTTGCCGTGCCGGCGGCCGCATCGGCGCCCTGGTCGGCGCAAGGCGCTGCGTCGGCGCAGATCCAGCTGGCGGCAGGGCATTGACCGCCCGCGTTGCTAGCTAGTTAGCCTCACCATCACGCAGCCGGGCCGGGGTGACCCGCCACGGCCCGGCTGCGCCATTGAATCTCCGATATTGCCCGATGACAGTCCTCTCCTACCGCAACGATCCGCCACCCATACAACCTGCGCCCGACACGGGCTTGCTGTCGCTGCTGCTGATGGCCAGCCTGCACGGCATCGCCGCCGACGGCGCCCAGCTCAAGCATGCCTTCGGCCAGGCCGTGTTCACGCGGCAAACCGTCCTGCTTGCCGCGAAACAGCTGGGCTTGACGGCCAAGCTGGTGCGCCAGGCGCCGGCACGGCTGGCGCAATCGCCGCTGCCGGCCATCGCCATCGATAGCGCAGGCCGTTTCTTTATTCTCGGCAAGGTCGAAACGGACGATGACGGCGTGAGCAAGGTGCTGATCCAGCATCCGGGCCAGCCGCCGCAAATCCTTGGCCGCGAAGCGTTCCTTGCCGCCTGGACGGGCGAACTGATCTTTTTCACCAGCAAGGCCAGCTTTGCGGGCGAAACGGCCCGCTTCGACTTCAGCTGGTTCATCCCCGCCATCGTCAAGTACCGCAGGCTGCTGGGCGAAGTGCTGCTGATTTCTTTCGTGCTGCAACTGATCGGCCTGGCCACGCCCCTGTTTTTCCAGGTGGTGATGGACAAGGTGCTGGTCAACCACGCCATGAAAACCCTGCACGTGGTGGCCATCGGCCTGGTCTGTGCCATCGTCTTCGAGGCCGTGCTCAGTCTCATCCGTACCTATGTCTTCGCGCGCACCAGCAGCAAGATCGACGTGGAACTGGGCGCGCGCCTGTTCCGCCACTTGCTGGCCTTGCCGATCGCCTACTTCCAGGCGCGCCGCGTGGGCGATTCCGTGGCGCGCATCCATGAACTGGAAAACATCCGTTCTTTTCTTACCGGCAACGCGATGACCCTGGTGCTGGACTTGCTGTTTTCCTTCATCTTCATCGCCGCCATGCTGTGGTACAGCGCCGCGCTGAGCGTGGTCGTGCTCGTTTCCATTCCCGTCTACGCGGCCCTGTCGATGCTGCTCACGCCCATGCTGCGGGGGAGATTGAACGATAAATTCAACCGCAGCGCGGAAAACCAGTCCTTCCTCGTCGAGACGATCAGCGGCGTCGACACGCTCAAGGCCATGGCCGTGGAACCGCGCTGGCAGCAGCAGTGGGAAAAGCAGCTGGCCGGCTATGTCTCGGCGGGCTTGTCGGCGAATAACATCGGCATGCTGGCCAGCGGCGGCGTCACCCTGGTCAGCAAGCTGGTGACGGCGGCCATCATGTGGTGGGGCGCCACGCTCGTCATCGACGGCAAGATGACGGTGGGCGAACTGGTCGCCTTCAACATGCTGGCAGGGCAGGTGGCCTCGCCCATCCTGCGCCTGGCGCAGCTGTGGAACGATTTCCAGCAAGTGGGCATTTCCATGAGCCGGCTGGGCGATATCCTCAACGCCCGCACGGAAGCGGGCAGCCAGAAGGCGCGCCTGCCGTGTATCGCCGGCGCCATCGATTTCCAGCAAGTGGGCTTCCGTTACCGGCCCGATGCGGCCGAGGTGTTGCGCAATGTGTCGATTGCCATTGCGCCTGGCGAAGTGATCGGCATCGTCGGGCGTTCCGGTTCCGGCAAGAGCACCCTGACGCGGCTGGCGCAGCGCCTGTATATTCCCGAGCGGGGCAAGGTACTGATCGACGGGCAGGATATCGCCGTCATCGACACGGCCTCGCTGCGGCGCCAGATCGGCGTGGTGCTGCAGGAAAACATCCTCTTCAACCGCTCCGTGCGCGACAACATCGCCCTGAGCGACCCGGCGCTGCCCATCGATGCCGTTATCGCCGTGGCGAAACTGGCCGGTGCCCATGATTTCATTTGCGAGTTGCCAGAAGGCTACGACACCATGGTAGGCGAGCATGGCACGGGCCTGTCGGGCGGCCAGCGCCAGCGCATCGCCATCGCCCGCGCCCTGATCGGCAATCCGCGCATCCTGATTTTCGATGAAGCGACAAGCGCGCTCGACTATGAATCGGAAAAAATCATCCAGGACAATATGCGCGGCATTTGCGCGGGGCGCACCGTGTTGATCATCGCCCACCGCCTGTCGGCCGTGCGCGAAGCGAACCGCATCGTGGTCATGGAGCGGGGGCAAGTGGCCGAACTGGGCACGCATGCGGCGCTGCTGGCGAACCCGGGTGGTATCTACGCCCATCTGTACAGCCTGCAGCAGGGCACGAGCGGGAGCGCCGCATGAGCGCCGGCCACCGTCTGGCCGCGTATGGCGAGCTGTTCAAACGCTACGGCCAGGTGCTGCGGCATAGCTGGCGCGACCGCGCCGCATTGCGCGGTCCCGTGCTCAGCGAAGACGAGGCGGCCTTCCTGCCGGCCGCGCTGGCGCTGCAGGAGCGGCCCGTGTCGCCATCGTTGCGCCTGACGGCCAGGGTGCTGATGCTGCTGGTCGGCTGCGTGGTGCTGTGGGCTGTCTTTGGTCAGGTCGACATCATCGTCAATGCGGCCGGCAAGATCATTCCGTCCGGTAATACGAAGACCATCGCCTCGGTCGACGTGGCGGCCGTGCGCGCCCTGCATGTGCGCGAGGGGCAAGCCGTGCAGGCGGGCCAGCTGCTGGTGGAGCTCGACAGCCGCGGTCCGGACGCCGAGCGCGACAAGGCCGCCGGCGACGCGGTGGCGGCCGCGCTGCAGATGGCCCGTTCGCGCGCGCTGATCGCCGCCATCGACACCTTGAAGATGCCGAGGCTGGCGGCGCCCGATGGCGTTTCCGCCGTCCAGCGCCAGGAAGCGCAGGGCCACCTCGATGGCCAGTACGCGAGTTTCCGCGCCAGGCTGGCGCATCTCGACGGGGAAGTCGCCCGCTATGCCCAGGCGCTGCCGCTGGCGGCGCGGCGCGCCGGCGATTACCGGGCCCTGCTGGCCACGCGCGACGTGGCCGAACACGCGTGGCTGGAAAAGGAGCAGGCGCGCATCGACCTGGCCGGCCAGCTGGCGTCGGCCCGCAGCGAGCGCGCGGCCCTGGTGGCGCAGACGCGCAAGGACGCCTACGACGCGCTGACGGAAGGGGCCAGAGTGGCGGCGGCCAGCGGCCAGGATGCGCGCCGCGCAGGTGCCCGCGGCAGCCTGCTGCGCCTGACGGCACCCGTCGACGGCACGGTGCAGCAACTGAAGCTGCATACGGTGGGCGGCGTGGTGCCGGCCGCGCAGGCGCTGATGCAGATCGTGCCGCGCCAGGGCAGGCTGGAAATCGACGCCGTGCTGGAAAACCGCGACGTCGGCTTCGTCCAGGAAGGGCAGCTGGTGGCCGTCAAGGTCGACGCCTTCGACTACACAAAGTATGGCACCGTGCCCGCCGTCGTCCGCAGCGTCTCGCGCGACGCCATCGAAGACGAGAAGAAGGGTCTCGTGTATGCCGTGAAAATCACGCTGCAGCAGCCGGCCATGGTCATCGACGGCAGATTGGTGCCGCTGTCGGCCGGCATGGCGGTGCGCGCGGAAATCCGCACGGGGACGAGAAGGGTGATCGAATACGTGCTCTCGCCGCTGGTGCAGCACCAGAAGGAGGCGCTGCATGAACGCTAGATGCCGCGCCGCCCTGCTCGCCGCTGGCCTGTGCCTGTGCGTGGCCGCCGCGCCAGTCCGGGCCCAGTCCCTGGACGCCGCGCCATGCCCATCCACGCATGATGCTGGTGTACTGCTGACCGTGCCTTTGACCCTGCCGGCGGCCGTCGACCTGGCCCTGTGCCATAACGCGCAAGTGCACGGCGCCTGGGCCGGCATCCGGCTGCAGGCGGCCGGGCTGGGCGAGGCCAAAGCCGCCTATCTGCCGACCCTGAATGCGGGCGCGAGCCGGGTGCACGACCGCACGGCCTATCCGGGCTCCAGCACTGCTTCCGGCAGCTTGAACAGCAGTACGGCCTCGCTGAATCTGTCCTGGCGCCTGTTCGACTTTGGCGGGCGCGCGGCGGGCCAGCGTTCGGCACAGGCCTTGCTTGACGCGGCCCTGGCGAACCGTGACGCCGTGCTGCAAAAGACCCTGGCAGCCACCGTCAGCGCGTATTTCGAGGCGCAGACTGCGCGTGCCAGCGTGCGTATGCGGCAGGAATACCAGGCGCTGGCCCATGAAACGGTGCAGGCCACGCAGCGCCGCGCGCAGCGGGGACTCGGCTCTCACAGCGACACCCTGCAGGCGACGAGCGCCCTGGCCAAGGCGTCCCTGGGCGCCAGCCGCGCCGATGGCGAGTTCCAGAAGGCCCGCGCCGTGCTGGTATATACCCTGGGCTTGCCGGCCGATGCTGGCGTGATCCTGGACGACGATGCGGATGGCGCGGCGGCCGGCTTGCGCGAGGGTTTGCAAGATGAGTTGCAAGCCTGGCTGGCGCTGGCCCAGGCGCAACATCCAGCCATCCTGGCCGCGCAGGCGCAGCTGGCGGCGGCGCGCGAAAGGGTGGAGGTGACCCGGTCGGAGGGCCGTCCCAGCATCGACCTGACGGCCAATCTCTACCAGAACGGACGGCCCAACCAGGGCTTGTCCGCCGCTTCCACGCGCGAAACCCTGGTGGGCATCTCATTGAACATCCCCCTGTTCGACGGTTTTGCGCGCCAATACAAGGTGCGCGGCGCATTGGCGCAGGCCGGGCAAAGGGAAGCCGAGGCCGAGGAAGTGCGGCAGCAGACCTTGATGGAACTCGTGAAGACGCATGCGGAGGCGAGCACGGCGCTGTCCAACCTGGCCGCCTCGCAGGTGTGGCTGGACGCGGCGCGCGATGCCCTGGCCAGCGTGCAGCGCAAGTTCGGCCTGGGCGCGGCGGATATCCTGGAAATGCTGAACACTCAGTCGGCGCTGCTCGAGGCGCAGCAGGAGCGCATCCGTTGCCAGGCGGAATGGCGTTCGGCCCGGCTGCGCCTGCTGGCCAGTGCCGGCGTGCTGGGGCGGGACGAAATCCCGGACGGTGGCGTTAAAAGCGGCGGCAAACTGCGCGCCTCGACGGCGCAATAATGACTATATTGGAGACTGGCCTTCCCGCGCGGGGAGGTGTTGCTATCGACCAAGGGAGACATCATGCACAGCATACAAAAGATTACCCCGTGTTTATGGTTCAACGGCCACGCCGAGGCGGCGGCCCTGTTTTATACGGGGATTTTCCCCAATTCGAAGATCGGCCAGATCCTGCGCTATGGCGAGGAGGGCAGGGAAATCCACGGCCAGGAGCCTGGCAGCGTCTTGACGGTGGCGTTCGAACTCGATGGCCAGACGTTCACGGGACTGAACGGCGGACCCCTGTTCCAGTTTTCCGAAGCGATCTCGTTCCAGGTCAATTGCGAGACCCAGGACGAGGTCGACCACTACTGGAACCAGCTGTCCGAAGGCGGGCCGCCGGAAGCCCAGCAGTGCAGCTGGCTCAAGGACCAGTTCGGCGTATCCTGGCAAATCGTACCCACCATCATGGTCAAGCTGTTGACGGACCCCGATCCCGTCAAGGCCCAGCGCGTGATGAAAGCCATGATGGGCATGAAAAAGATCAACATTGACGAGATCAAGCGGGCCTACGCGGGCTAGGCTGGCCGATCGGGCGGGTGGAGCGGGGCGCACGCCAGCGGCGTGCCCTGTCCAAGATGGCCGGCATTTGCTATAGTCCCAGCCATCTTTCCATCCGCTTACAGACCCTGCCATGACCACAAGCACCAGCAGCACCATCGCGCCCCGCACCTTCGGCACGCCCCTGTCTTCCACCGCCATCAAGGTCATGCTGCTGGGTTCCGGCGAACTGGGCAAGGAAGTGATCATTTCACTGCAGCGACTGGGCGTGGAAGTGATCGCCGTCGACCGTTATCCGAACGCGCCGGGCCATCCGGTGGCGCACCGCTCGCATGTGATCGACATGAGCGACGGCGTGGCGCTGGCCGCCCTGATAGCCCTGGAAAAGCCGGACTTGATCGTGCCGGAAATCGAAGCCATCGCCACCGACACCCTGGCTGCGCTGGAAGCAGCGGGGCAAATCACGTGCATCCCGAATGCCCGGGCGGCCGTGCTGACGATGAACCGCGAAGGCATCCGCACCCTGGCGGCGGAAACCCTGGGCGTGGCGACGTCGCCGTACCGCTTCGCCAGCAGCCTGCAGGAGTTGCAGGCCGCTTGCCAGGAAATCGGCTTCCCGTGCGTCGTGAAACCCGTGATGTCGTCGTCGGGCAAGGGCCAGTCCAAGCTCGATAGCGCGCAAGACGTGGAAACGGCATGGGCGTATGCGGCCAGCGGCAGCCGGGTCGATACGGGCCGGGTCATCGTCGAGGGTTTCATCGACTTCGATTACGAAATCACTTTGCTGACGGTGCGCGCCGTCGGCGCCTCGGGACAGGTCGAGACGCAGTTCTGCGAGCCGATCGGCCACTTGCAGGTGCATGGCGACTACGTGGAATCGTGGCAGCCGGCCCGCATGGCGCCGCTGGCCCTCGAGCGTTCGCGCGACATCGCCCGCAAGGTGACGGACAACCTGGGCGGCCTGGGCCTGTTCGGCGTGGAGCTGTTCGTCAAGGACGACATGGTGTGGTTCTCGGAAGTGAGCCCCCGTCCGCACGACACGGGCATGGTTACCATGGCCAGCCAGGTGCAGAGCGAATTCGAGCTGCACGCGAAAGCCATCCTCGGCTTGCCCGTCAATGTGGCGCTGCGCTCGCCCGGCGCCTCGGCCGTCATCTATGGCCAGCTGGAAGCGAAAGGCATCGCCTTCGAAGGCGTGGCCGATGCCTTGAGCGTGCCGGGCGCGGACTTGCGCCTGTTCGGCAAGCCGGAATCGTTCGCTCGCCGCCGCATGGGCGTGGCGCTGGCCACGGCCGACGATATCGACACGGCCCGCGCGCGCGCCGTGCTGGCCGCATCCAAAGTGAAACCGGTCGCCCGCTGATGGCAGAGGCCACCCTGCCGCAGGCCGACGCCGGCGGCGACGACGTCAAGCGCAAGCTGCGCGGCCACATCGCGCGGCGCAACCTGGCCGGCGCCGCCAATGACTGCAAGTGGAACGAACTGCTGGCCTTCATGCGCGGGCAGCCCGATTGGGCGCCGTCCTACCGTTACGGCTCCGTCACCGGTTATGTGTCGCGCTGGGATACTGAATGGGATTACCACCCGCCGTTCCCGTTCATGGGCGTGGAGTGGCTGGACATCAGCCTGTATTCGGAAGAACACGTGGCCATGCTGCTGCCCAGGAAGATCATCGACCACGGCGTGTGGATCGTGCCGGAACTGGAACGCATCGGCTTCGATTTCGAAGTGCGCGACCGGGTGGCGCGCATCTGGGGCTATTTGCCCCGTTCCTACGACGACTTTCCTCCCGCCGACTAATTCACAGAGTATTCTCATGCCTGAAAACGCTATCCCCCAAGTACCGCAACCTGACGACGCCGTCGTCGGCAAGGAGGCGGGCGCGCAGATGCTGGCCACGGCCTGCGCCGCGCGCGACGCCTTCTATGCCACCCTGGGCGCCATGGACGCCGACGTGCTGGCGCCGCTGGTCAACCCGGCCTTCATGGGCGGCCCGCGCTGGCCATCGTTGCGCCAGGCCTGGAGGGTGATACGACGGAGTGATTCCATCCTCATCGCCAGCGATGGCTTGAGCGATCCGTTCGAGGATGACGACGACGTGTTCGTCCCGCGCGGCCATCTGCTGGAAGTGTGCATCGAGGCGCCGCTGTCCGCCTTCGACGGCAAGGAAGTGGCGCATTCCTGGCTCTTCGACGTCATTTACCAGGTCAGCCAGAACGTGGCCGACCATGGCTCCATCGATTTGCTGGTGCAGCGCCACGGCAGCGTGTCGATGGCGCTGGACTTGCAGCAGGCACCGGAGGGACTGGAAGACGAAAACGAACAGGTGGCTGTGCTGCTGGCCCAGGGCGCAAGCAGCATTCCCCCATCCTTCGACACGCCGTATGGCGAAGTGCTGCTGCTGACGCTTACCGTGCTGCAGCCGGCCGAACTGGCTTACATCAGCGAGGCCGAAGACAAGGCCCGATCGCGGCGCGACCTGGCCGCCGCGCTGGCCGCTTCGCCGACGGGCCATCTGAGCGTGGCCAGGCGGCCGGCCGTCATTCCCCGCTAGGCTGTTCGACGGGCGGCACGGCCGGTTCTTGCGGTGTTTCCTTCGCTTCCATGATGGCCGGCGGCGGCTCGCTCCACTTGCCCGCCGCCTTCAGCTTGTTCTTCAGCCCCGGCAGGGGAAACCCCAGCGCATAGGCTTTTTGCGCGTGCACGCT
This sequence comes from Janthinobacterium sp. SUN128, assembly GCF_030587275.1. NCBI lineage: Bacteria > Pseudomonadati > Pseudomonadota > Betaproteobacteria > Burkholderiales > Oxalobacteraceae > Janthinobacterium > Janthinobacterium sp. SUN128. The sequence goes on from NZ_JAPWHY010000001.1 coordinate 1,473,111, forward strand.
GGCCTTCTCGTATTCCTTCTTCTTCATATACATCAGGCCCAGGTTGTACTGGATGGTGGCCTGCTCGGGCGCCAAGCGGCTGGCCGCGTCCAGCTGTTCCAGCGCCGTCGCGTCCTGGCCCGTGGAGAGCAAATAGCTGCCATACACCATGCGCGCCGTCACGTCGTGCGGCGCGAAGGCGATCGCCCGCTCAAAATAGCAGCTGACCGTGTAGCGGGCGCCGGGCGGCTGCGCGCTTTTCAGGCGCAAGCCCAGCTTGGCCATCGAGGCCAGCGCCCGGTGGTGATTCGGGAAGTGCTCCAATGTGTAGCTGATGTCGGCGCCCAGGCTGCCCGTCAGGCCCTGCGCGAGCGTTTCCACGGCCCGTGAAAAATGGAACTTTTCGACCACGGACAGGCCCTCGCGGTCTTGCGCGCTCGTATAGTCGCCGCCCGGCGTATGCTTGACGTAGGGCGGGCAATCGGCGGCGCCGGCACCGGCGCAGCAAGCGGCGAGGGCGCAGGCTAACAAGGGATGCTTCATGTCGGGCTCCTGTGACTGACCTGGTCCAGCAAATCGGCCAGGGCGTTGCTGCGGGCTTGCCGCGATTGCAGGGCGATGGCGGCGGGGCTGGCCAGCGGCGCGCGCCCCTGGCGCGCCAGTTCCAGGAAGCGCAGCAGGGCGCGCGCGCAGTCGCTGCCCGACGCCAGCTGGCCGATGGTGTCGATGCCGCAGTGGCGCAGCTTGGCCGCGCTGTCGCCCGCCAGGTCGGTCAGCGCCAGGATGGGCCGGCGGCAGCGCAGGTATTCGTACAGCTTGGCGGGAATCTGCCCGTTGCAGTTGGCCGCCTGCAGCAGCAGCAAGCCGTCGGCGGCCAGCATTTCCTGCAGCGCCGCGCCGTGCGGCTGCAAGGGTTCCAGGCTGACCAGGTCCTGGATGCCGTATTTCACCAGCAATCCCGCCAGCCACGCATCGTGGCCCGTGGCGCGCAGCACCAGCTGGAAATTGCGGGCATGCAGCACGCCGTCGTGCCGCAGCCGTGCCAGGGCTTCGAACAGCGCTTGCGGATCGCGCTCGGACGGGTAGATCACGCCGCTGTGCAGCAGCAGGAAGCGGCTGCGCTGGCCACGCGCTTCGTCCTGCGGCGCGGCGCCCTCGTCATCGTCGTGGCCATTTTCGATCAGACGGAAGCGTTCGCGCCCCACTTGCGCCAGGCGCCGCTGGTGCGCCGCGATGGCGCCCGGCGTGGTGCAGACGATGGCCGCGCTGCGCGCCGCGATGCGCTGTTCGATCCACGCATGCATGCGGTGCAGGCGCGGCTCGGGCGGATACGGCGCCAGCGGGTCGCTGTCATCGAGCATGGGGTCGCGCTGGTCGGCGACCCATGGCAGGCCGCTGAGTTTTTGCAGGGTCAGCGCGATCAGGTGCGCCGTGGCGATCGGATACGTCGACCAGATGGCGTCGGGCCGGTATTGCCGGATCATGCGCAGGCCGGCCGGCACGGCGCTCAGCCACCAGGAACTCCAGCGGTCGGGCAGCGCCAGCCAGCGCGGGTAGCGCCCGTCGATGGCCAAGTGGCGCGCCGCGTCCAGCGCCAAGGTGCGCCGCACGGTGGCTTGCGCGCCGATCTGCGCCAGCTGCGTATCGCCCCGCTGCGCATACGCGAACGGCGCGGGACTGAGCACGAGCGGCTGCCAGCCGCAGTCGGGCAAGTGACGGACAAAGCCCAGGGTGCGCAGGATGCCGCTGCCGCCGGCCAGCGGCGGAAAATGGTAGGCGACCATCAGCACCCGTTTTGGTCGGGCCGCGTTCGGTCGGGCCGCGTTCGGCGAGGTCCTTACCATGACTGCAGCCACCGCGCGCACAGCTGCTCCACTTCGCCGCGCCAGGCGGCGCTGGCGAACGTATGGTTGGCGCCATCGACCTGCGCCTGCGTCCATTGCGGGCGGGCGGCCACGGCCCGCCAGGCAGGATCGCCATCGAGCAGGGCTTGCCACTCGCGCGCGCCCAGGTCCTCGCCGCTGAGGACCAGCAGCACCTTGCCCTGGAATTGCGCCAGCGCCCGCAGCAGGGCTGGCGCGGGCGCGTCGTCTTCCGGCGTTGCCGGTTCTTGCGTGGCGGTGGCCACCTGCCGCAGCGAGGCCAGGCTGGCGCCCAGTCGCAGTCCGCCGCTGGCCAGCTTGCGCCAGAAATCGCCTTGCAGCAGGCGTGGCAGATAATAGTGGCGCAGGGTGGCGCGCGCCAGGCCGGCGCTGCTGCGCACCCACGGGTTGAGCAGGACCAGCGCTTTGACGCGCGCGTCATGCGGCGCATGGCAGGCGGCGGCCGTGGCGCCGTCGCACAAGCCCCACAGCGCCACTTCGCGCAAGGCCGGCACGGCATCGAAGAATTGCGCCAGCGCACCGGCGATGTCGGGACCGGCGGCGCGGTAATCGCGCGCGCTGCCCTCGCTGTCGCCCATGCCGCGCAAGTCGAAACGCAGCACGGGCCAGCCTTGCGCTGCCAGGGCGCGGGCCAGCAAGACGAACTGGCGGTGGCTGCCGGCGCGGTACTGCGGCCCGCCCGTGACGATCAATACGCCGCGCCGGCCCGGCACGTCGGGCAGGCTGAGGATGCCGGCCAGGCGCGCCTGCGCCTCGCTGTCTTCAGCTGTGCTGCGAAAGCGCAGGGCCAGCTCGCGCACGGCGTGCGCCGCGGGGTGCTGCAGGCCGTCGTCGCGCTTCATGGCGGGGGCCTTTCCTCGTCGAGCCAGTCGCGGCACAGTTTCCGCGTGGCGTACAGCAGTTGCGGACACGCCAGCAGTTCGCCGCTGTGCCAGAACGGGCCGTCATCGAAGCTGGCCACATGCACGGCGGCGCCGCGTTCGCGCCATTGCCGGGCCAGCAGCGGCGGCGACCACGGGCCCGTTTGGTCCGCCGCGTGGTAATCGAGCCAGTAGACAGGCATGGCGGGCAGCAGCGCGGCTACGCTGACGTCATCGATGGCCTGCGCCAGTTCTGGCGCCAGCAGGTAGCCGGCCACTTCCACAGCTTCACCGTTCGCCAGCGCGGCGCGCGCCTGGCCGGGCGCTTCCTGTGTAGTCCCGGCCAGCATGCGGGTCGCCAGGCGCAGGCGCAGGAAGCGGTCGATGCTGCGCCGCCCGTCGAGTTCCGGTTGCCACAGCAGCAAGCGCGCCAGGGGCAGCGGCGGGCGGCTGGCGAAATCGAGGGCCAGCAGGGCGCCCAGGCGCAAGCCCCACACGGTCAAGGGGCCGTCGACCCGCTGCGCCATCCACGCGCAAGCCAGGTGCAGGTCGTTGTGCCAGATGTCCCAGCGCGCTTCGCCAAAGTCGCCGCTGCTGTCGCCGCAGCCAAACAGGTCGATCTGCAGCACGCTGTAGCCGGCGGCGGCAAAGGCGCGCGCCTGCGCGGCGGCCACGTGGCGGCTTTTATTGAGCTCTTCGGCAAATGGATGGACGTAGAGGATGCCGCCGCGCGCGGCCTGGCCCGGCGGCGGCAGGTGCAGCAGGCAGTAGCGCTGGCCGCCGCTGGCGGGCAGGAAGAAGGGCAGCAGCGGCAGCGCATCGAGGGCGGCGCGGTTCATGGTCGCAGCTTTGCAAACACGAAATCGTGCAGGGTGCCCACGGTGGCGAAGTGGCGCGCGTGGATGTCGTCGTCGGCGACGCTGATGCCGAAATGGTCTTCCAGCGCGGCGATCACGCCGATCACGGCCATCGAGTCGAGTTCCGGCACGCTGCCCAGGAGCGGCGTGTGGGCCTCCAGCACGCGCCCGTTCAAGCCCAGGGTGGTGTCGAGGATGTGCTTTACTGCTTCAAGATGCGGCATGTCAGCTCCAGGGAAGGGTAGTGCGGCAGGGACGACGTATCGAAGGCCAGGCAGGGGATATCGCCGGGGCGGCGCGACAGGTGCAGGTAAGGCGGCAGGCTGGCGGCCATGGCTTGCCAGCGGCCGCAGCGGATAAACGTGGCCGTGCCCAGCGCGTGCGTGCCCAGGCGCGCATGGGCGCCCAGCGAGGCGCGGTTGAAGCGCGAAATGCGGCTGCACGACCAGCGCACGCCCTGCGCGTACAGCACGGCGTTGGCTTCTTCCCACAGGCGCGCGAAGACCAGGCCGCCCCGTTGTTCCGGATGCACCCACACGTCCAGGTCCCACGACGACTGCTGCGACGCCAGCGCATAGCGGGCGCGCACCTCGTCTTCCTGGCAGCCGTGGCGCAGCAGCCAGATCCAGCCGGCCATGCCGGTCTTGTTCCGCGCCACCAGGCATTGCGCACCCTGGCGATAGCGTTCGCCCAGCGCGCCGGGCCGGCGCTCGGGACCGGGGGGCAAGTCCGCTTCCGCCAGGCAGGGCGTCACCGTGATCGACTGGCCGCGCCCGCGGCACAGGGAACCGGGCGCCACGGCTTGCGCGACGAATTGGTAGCGGTACAGCGCGCAGCGCCCGCCCGGCATGCGGGCCAGCAGCCGTGCCACGGCCAGCCAGGCGCTGTCGCGCCAGCCCAGCTGGCGAAGGCTGTCGGCTAGCCGTTGCAGCAAGGGAAATTCCGGGGACAGGGCCATGGCGGTCGAGGATGGGGCGGCTATGCAGCCAACGCTGTCCATTAGAGCGCAGCGGCCCGGGGCCGATGTTGCGCGGCCTCAAGCATTGCGCCGGATCGGCGGCCGGCCGCCGCGAGAGGCGCTTACTTGATAAAAATCAACACTGCCGCGCCCGTTTGTCCCAATCATAGGGGATGCATGACCTGGCATGCCGAGCAGAGGGGCGAAACGATGGCGACACTGATACACGATCTGATCTTCGAAACGGCGCAGCGCGCCCCCCACGCGCCGGCCCTGTCGTGGCAGGGCGAGGAAATAGGCTATGCCGCGCTGGCGCAGTCCGTGCGCGAGGCGGCCGGCACCCTGCTGACCCTGGGCTTGCAGTGTGGCGCGCGCGTGGCCGTGTACCTGGAAAAACGCCCGGAAAACATCAGCGCCATGTTCGGTACGGCGGCCGCCGGCGGCGTGTTCGTGCCCGTCAATCCGCTGCTCAAGCCGGACCAGGTGGCCTACATCCTGGCCGATTGCAATGTGACCATCCTTGTCACGTCGCGCGAACGCCTGGCGCAGCTGGGTCCGGCGCTGGCCGCCTGTCCGGACTTGCGGACGGTGCTGCTGACGGGTGAAGGGCATGCGGAGTCCAGCCTGGACAAGGTCCGCGTGCTGCCGTGGACTGCGGTGCCCGCCAATGTGCCCGCCTTTGGTGCGCCCGTACCCAAGCCGCATGTGGCGATCGACATCGATATGGCCGCCATTTTATATACCTCCGGCAGCACGGGGCGGCCGAAAGGCGTGGTGCTGTCGCATCGCAACATGCTGGCGGGCGCGCTCAGCGTGTCGGGCTACCTGCGCAACACGCCGGAGGACCGCATTTTATGCGTCCTGCCGCTCAGTTTTGATTATGGCCTGAGCCAGCTGACGACGGCGTTTGCCAGCGGCGCCTGCGCCGTGCTGATGAATTATCTGCTGCTGCGCGATATCGTCGAAGCCGTGGAGCAGGAAGCCATCACGGGCCTGGCCGCCGTGCCGCCCCTGTGGGTGCAGCTGTCGCAGCTGAGCTGGCCATTGTCCACGCCCTTGCGCTACATCACCAATTCGGGCGGCGTGATGCAACGCTCCACGCTCGACAAGCTGCGCCAGTCGTTGCCGCGCACCCAGGTCTACCTGATGTATGGCTTGACGGAAGCGTTCCGTTCCACCTACCTGGCGCCGGAACAGCTGGAGCGGCGCCCCGATTCCATCGGGCAAGCGATTCCCAACGCGGAAGTGCTGGTGCTGCGTCCGGATGGCAGCGTGTGCGACGCGGACGAGCCGGGCGAGCTGGTGCACCGCGGCGCGCTGGTGGCGCTCGGCTACTGGAACGATGCGGCGCGCACGGCCGAGCGCTTCAAGCCGCTGCCGCCGCAGGCCAGCGGCCTGGTGCTGCCGGAACTGGCCGTCTGGTCGGGCGACACGGTGCGCCGCGATGCGGATGGCTATCTGTATTTCGTGGGTCGCAGCGATGACATGATCAAGACGTCCGGCTACCGGGTCAGCCCGGCCGAGATCGAGGAAGTGGCGTATGCAAGCGGGCTGGTGGGCGAGGCCGCGGCGCTGGGCTTGCCCCACGCCGTGCTGGGCCAGGCCATCGCCTTGCTCATCACGCCCGCGCCCGGTGTGGAATTGCTGCGCGACAGCGTGCTGGCGGCCTGCCGCGCCCGCTTGCCCAGCTATATGGTGCCGCTGTGGGTGGAAATCCGCAACGGCGTGCTGCCGCGCAATCCGAACGGCAAGATCGACCGTCCCTTGCTGGCCAGGGAACTGGCACGCGCGTATGCGGTCCAAACAGGAGATGCCGCATGAAGGACTTGATCCACTCGAACAATACGGAATTGCCACCGCACCCACCGCTGCGCCAGTTTGCCGTGGAAAACGACATGCTGCTGGTCGGCGGCATGCCCCTGCGCCGGCTGGCCCAGCGGGTAGGCAGCACGCCGTTCTATGCCTATGACCGGGCGCACATCACGCGCCGCGTGGCGGAACTGCGCGCCGCCTTGCCCGCTGACGTGCACGTGCATTACGCCATGAAGGCCAACCCCATGCCTGCCGTGGTGCAGTGGCTGGCGGGCTTGGTCGATGGCATCGACGTGGCGTCGGGCGGGGAACTGGCGACGGCGCTCGATACGCCCATGCCGGCCGAGCGCATCAGTTTTGCGGGGCCGGGCAAGAGCGATGGCGAACTGGCGCGGGCCGTGGCGGCTGGCGTGCTGATCAACGTGGAGTCTGGCGCCCAGCTGGAAAGGGTGGCGCTGGCCAGTGAACGGCTGGGCGTGACGGCCAGGGTGGCCGTGCGTGTGAATCCCGATTTCGCCTTGCGCCGCACGGGCATGCGCATGGGCGGGGGCGCGCAGCCGTTTGGCGTCGATGCGGCCCTCGTGCCGGCATTGCTGGGCCGCATCGGCCAGCTGGGGCTGGATTTTCACGGCTTTCACCTGTATGCGGGGTCGCAAAGCCTGTCGGCGACGGCCCTGGCCGAAGCGCAGGCCCTGAGCGTGCAGCTGGCCCTGCAACTGGCCGACAGCGCGCCATCGCCCTTGCGCACCCTTAATATCGGCGGCGGCTTTGGCGTACCGTATTTTCCCGGCGACCAGGCGCTCGACCTGGCGCCCGTGGCCGCAGGCTTGCAGCGGCAGCTCGCCATCCTGGCCCAGGCGGCACCGGGCGCGCGCCTGAACCTGGAACTGGGCCGCTATCTGGTGGCCGAGGCGGGCGTGTATGTGTGCAAGGTGCTCGAACGCAAGGTGTCGCATGGACAAGTGTTTCTGGTGACGGATGGCGGCTTGCACCATCATTTGGCCGCGTCCGGCAACTTTGGCCAGTTGATCCGCAAGAATTATCCGGTCGCCATCGGCAACCGGCTGCAGGGCGGGGCGCGCGAAGTGGCGTCCGTCGTGGGACCGTTGTGCACGCCGTTGGACTTGCTGGCCGACCAGATGGAGATGGCGCGCGCCGAAGAGGGCGACCTGGTGGTGGTGTTCCAGTCGGGCGCGTATGGCTTGACGGCCAGTCCGACGGCCTTTCTCGGCCATCCGCTGCCGGCCGAGGTACTCGTATGAGCGGCCTGTGCGGTTGGTTGGCGATGGCGGGCGGGGGGCATGCCGGCGGCAGCGCAGCCGATGGTGCAGCCCAGGCCGCCTTGGCCAGCATGGCGGCGCCCTTGTCGCGCTTCGATAGCGCGCCCCTGGCCGACAGCTTGAGCGAAGTGGGTGGGGTGGCCGTGGCCGCCATCGACGGCAGCCGCCATGTGTACCAGCAAGATGGCTTGCAGGTGGTCATCTGGGGCCGGCCCGAACTCGACGGCTCGGCGGACGACGTGGCATGCCGCCTCGCTTCCCTGTGGCTGAGCCGGGGCGTGGCGGCTTGCGCCAGCCTGTCGGGGCCATTTGCGCTGGCCATTCTCGACGCCTTTTCCGGCTCGGCCCTGCTGGCCGTGGACCGTGCCGGCATACACCCGCTCAGCTACGCGAACAATGCGCAAGGCTTGTTCTTTGCTTCCTCGCATGACGCCTTGCTGGCCCATCCGTCCGTGCGTGGGGCGCTCGATCCGCAAGCTCTGTATCACTATTTGTTCTTCCACATGGTGCCCGGCCCGGCCACGGCCTATCTTGGCCAGCAGCGCTTGTTGCCCGGTGAATACCTTCATGTGCGGGGCGGCAAGCAATGCAAGGGCAGCTACTGGCAACTGGCCTTCCAGGAGCCGGCTGCACGCACGCGGGCCAGCTTTGCCAGCAACAAGCAGGAATTCCTGCGCCTGCTGCGCCAGGCCGTGGAAAGCGGCCTGGGTGCGGATGGGGCGGACACGGGGGCGTTTCTCAGCGGCGGCACGGACAGTTCCACCCTGGCCACCATCATGGGCCAGGTGACGGGCCGGCCCGCGCGCACGTATTCCATCGGTTTTGACGCGCCCGGCTATGATGAAATGGCGTATGCGCGCCTGGCCGCCAGCCATGCGGGCAGCATCCACCACGAACGCTACGTGACGCCAAACGACGTGCTGGCCGCGATTCCCGCCATGGCGGCCATTTTCGACCAGCCTTTCGGCAATGCCTCGGCCATTCCCGCCTACTATTGCGCGCAGATGGCGCGCGAGGATGGCGTGACGCGCCTGCTGGGCGGCGACGGCGGCGATGAATTGTTTGGCGGCAATGAGCGCTATGCGCACCAGGCCTTGCTGTCGCAGTACGAGCGCTTGCCCGTCATGTTGCGCCAGGCCATCATCGAGCCGCTGCTGTTCCGCGAGCGCGCGGGCAAACCGTGGCGGCTGGGCGACAAGGCGCGCCGCTACATCGAGCAGGCGAGCCTGCCGCTGCCGGCCCGCCTCGACAGCTACAACCTGCTGCTGCGCCATGGCCACCGCACGGTGCTGGAAGCGGGTTTTATCGATACCATCGACCCGGGCATGGCGCCTGGCTGCGTGAATGGCGCGTATTGGGAACGCCAGGGTCAGGGCTTGAGCCAGATCAATGAGTTGCTGGCGCTGGACATGCGGTTTACCCTGGCCGACAACGACCTGTTCAAGGTGCGCAAGGCGTGCGAACTGGCCGGCGTGGAAGCGGCGTTTCCCTTCCTGCACGATGCGATGGTGGCGTTCGCTGCACGCCTGGCGCCGCAGGATAAGCTCGACGGCATGCGCCTGCGGCCTTTCTTCAAGCGGGCGCTGGCGGAAATCCTGCCGCCGGCCATCGTGCGCAAGAAAAAGCACGGCTTCGGCTTGCCTTTCGGCCAGTGGCTGCACAGCCACGTGCCGCTGCGCGAGTTTGCCTTCGATAATCTGACCCAGCTGCGCGGGCGCGGCATCGTGCGGCCCGCCTTCATCGACGATCTGCAAGGGCGCTTGCTGGCGGAACACCCTGCCTATCACGGCACCATGGTGTGGCTGCTGCTGATGCTGGAACAGTGGCTCAGCCAGCATCCGGGCGCACTGGGTGCGCTTGCCGGCGGTTTTGCCGCATGCGCCACAGAAACGCCAGGCGTCCTCGATCCCACGGCGTAAAGCGGGGCAACTGCAGCAGGTCGAGTTCCGCGCCGGGGCGCGCCACGCCCCAGTCCGTCGCGACGGCCGCCTTGAAACCGAGGTCTTTGACCATGGCCACGTGCGGCGCGCCGTAGTCGCGTCCGGCCTTGCCATTCGGATAGGCAAACAGGGAGACGGGCGCCTGGATCAGCGCTTCCAGCTGCTGCTTGCCATGGGCGATGTCGCGCTGCGCGGCGCGATCCGCCAAGGTGGACAGGATCGGATGGCTGGCCGTGTGCGCGCCCAGTTCCATGCCGGCCACATGCAGCTGGCGCAGCTGCGCCGTGCTCAGCATCGCCGCCGGGCCTACCGTGGCGCCCGCCTGGCGGCGGATCTGCATGGCCAGCTGCTGGCGGCGGGCAAATGGCTGGTATTTGAGCTGGCCCAGCAAGGTGGCGATGGCCACCTGCCGCTGTGCCAGGCTGGCGACGGGGAACGTTCCCAGGCCGTGTACGCGCAAGTCCAGCACGGGGCCGGCCGCCTGGCGCACGGCCTCGACCACCGTATCGTTCCACATCTGTCCGCCGTCCAGATAGCCCGTGGCGATAAAGAATGTGGCGTGCAAGCCATGGCGCTGCAGCAGCGGCAGGGCCACTTGCGCATTGTCCGCATAGCCATCGTCGAAGGTGATGCAGGCGGCGCGCGGCGGCAGGCTGCCATCCTGCAAGCGCCGCACGGCATCGCTGAGCGGCAGCGGCGTATAGAAACGTTGCAACAGGCGCAGCTGGCGCTGGAACAGGGCCGCATCCACTTCGCCGGGAAACAGCGGATCGCGCCGTGCCAGCACGCGGTGGTAGATCAGGATGGACAGCGTCGCCGTCATGGCTGCTCCGCCACCGTTGCCCGCGCCTTGGCCGGGCGGGATGCAAGAGCCGGCGCCTGCTGTTCGACGATGATGCGCGTGGCGATCAGGGCGGCCATCAGGTAATACGGCATGTCGAAGTACAGCAGGCTGAGGAAGGCGCCCCCCACGGCAAAGCCGATCAGGCTGGCCTGGCTCATGGTGGCCAGGCCGTGCGCCCAGCGCAATTCCGGCTTGCCCCGCGTGCGGCGGATGATGGCGGCCGCCGTGCGCCAGGTGGCGATGCCCAGCGCCAGGTAAATGAAGAGGCCGACGAAGCCGTGTTCGCCCAGCGCCTGGAAATAGATGCTGTGCGCCGCATGCACATCCGTGGGAATGGGCGCATAGCGGGCAAAGATGGCGGCGTCGGAGACGTCGAAGCCGCCTCCGAGAAAACGGTCGCGCGCCAGGTTCCAGGCCATGCGCCAGGCATTCAGGCGGCCCATGGCGGACACATCGTCCTGATACGTGTTGATGGTGTCCATGCGTTCGGCCCAGCGCTCGGGCATGAAGGCCAGCAACAGCGGCGTGACCGTGCCGAGCAGCGCGCCCAGCACCATCTTGCGCTCGCTTTTCAGCCACATGAACAGGCCCATGGCGGCGATGGCCAGCAGCGCGCCGCGCGAATACGAGCCCAGTGCGGACAGCGCGGACAGCAGCATGGCCGCCGACAGGCCGTGGCGATGCCAGCGCTTGTCCGTGTTTTGCTGCAGATAATACATGAGGGGGATGGTGATGATCAGGGCCAGGGCCAGCGCATTGTTATCGCCAATAAATGTTTCTTCCGGTCCCCAGACCCGCTCCGTGCCGCCGCTGCGGATGGTGAAGATGCCGCCTTTCACGCCGTAGTAGCCGATCGAAACCACCAGCACCCAGACCAGGCGCACGATGTCCTGCCGCGTGCGTATCACCATCATCACCACAAAGCTCATCAGCATGATCTTCATGACCTTGTTCCACTGCACCCACGACGACTCGGGCAGCAAGGCGAACGGCGCCGTCAGGTTCATCCACGCGACGAACAGCAGCAGCAGCACGCTGATGGGCGTCAGGGGCAGGTTTTTCGGCTCGCGTGTCATCACTAGGCTGACCAGGGTGGCGATGGCGATGATGAAGGCGAACGGCATGTGGGTGGCGAAACCCCAGCCCTGCGTGTGCGGGTTCATGACGCTGACCCAGACCCACATCAGGCCGCCGATGGCCGGCGCCTTCAGGATGAAGGGCAGCGAACCCAGGATGATGACGGTGATCAATATGTCGCGCATGAAGGGGGATGCTCCTGGTGTTGCCCGGCTTGCCAAGGTCTTGATGCCTGTCAACGGGCTGGCGGGCAGGCTCAGTACACTGGATCAATACCGCTCGGCGTTGTGGAAACTGCCAGTCAGTTTTGTCATGGTAAGACCAAGGAGGCATGTCCTTGTTGACCGTTCTCATGGCGACCTATAATGGCGCCGGCACCTTGCCCCAGGTATTGCGCGCCTACATGGGACTGCGCGCGCCCGTGGGCGGCTGGCGCCTGGTCATCGCCGACAATGGCAGCACTGACGCCACGGCCCGGGTGATCGCCGCCTTCCGCGGTCACTTGCCCTTGAGCTATGTCTGTGTGGCGCGGCGGGGACGCAGTCCGGCCCTGAACGGGGCCGTCGAATATGCCTTGCGCCTGGGCGGCGACGGCGGCGAGCTGTTCGTCTTTGGCGACGATGACGCCATGCCCGCCTCCGACTGGCTGTGCCGCTTGCAGGACAGCGCGCGTAGCCATCCTGGCTACGCCCTGTTCGGCGGCGCCATCGTGCCCGCCTGGCGGGAACAGCCGGAGGACTGGCTGCTGCGCCTGACCCCTGTCGGCTTGACATGGGGCATTACCAGCCCCGACCTGCGCGACTCTCCCGTGTATCCGGGCCTGGTGTGGGGCGCCAACATGGCGATACGCCGCCGCATCTTCGAGGCGGGCGCCCGCTATGACGAAAGCATCGGCCCGCAGGGCGCCAATTACGCCATGGGCAGTGAAACCCGGCTCAACCTGGAGATGCATGCGGCTGGCAACCCATCCTGGTTCTGTCCGCGGGCGAGGGTGGCGCACATCATCCGCGCCCCGCAAGTGCAGCGCGCCTGGATACTGCGCCGCGCCATGCTGTTTGGCCGGGGCCAATGCCGGCTGGCGACACTCGCACCCAGCGTGGAGTTGCTGGGCGTGCCCCGCTGGATGCTGGGCAGATACGTGCGCGATACCCTGGGCGCCGTGCGGGCCTGGCTGCGGCGCGACCACGCCGACCTGTTCCTGCGCCAGTGGGAACGGGCATGGCTGCGGGGCTTTTTTCATGAAGCGTGGCGGGGACGGCGCAAGCGCCTGCCGCGCATCGTCATCAGCAGTTATTCGGGCGAGCTGGGCGGCATGGAGCTGCGCATGGCGCAAGAGGCGAAAGTGCTGGGCGCGAGCGGCTATGACAGCGTGCTGGCCCTGCGGCGCTTTCCCGGCTTTACTCACTGGGTACAGGGTCTGCGCGCGCAGCGCTTGCAGGTGCAAGTGTATGAACCGCCCTTGTTTCTCGAACACTGGGACTGGCGGCGCTGGAATTGGCTGCGCGCCAGGCTGACGGGCGCGTGGCGGCTGCGGCGGCTGCGGCCCGATCTCGTCCACGTGGCGTTTTGCTGGACCAGCTATGGCGCTTCCATCCTGTGGCTGGCCCGGCAATGTCGCTTGCCGGCCGTGATCAGCGTGCACAATGCGTTTCCCCTGGAAGCCTTCAGCGATTGGCAGCGGCCCCGGCTGCAGGAAGCGTTCCGCAGCGTCAAGGGCGTGTATGCCGTGTCGCCGTCGGCCATGCGGCATTTCCTCGACCTGTACCGCGACATGCTGGCGCCGCAGACGCGGCTGGCCATCATTCCCAATGGCGTCGATACGGACACTTTTGTCGTTTCGCCCGAACGCCGGATGCTGGCGCGGCAGCAACTCGGGCTGCCGCCGGACGCGCTCGTGCTCGGTTGCGTGGCGCGACTTTCCGCGCAAAAGCGCCCGCAAGCGCTGCTGGCTATGTTTGCCCGCCTGGCCGCGCAGTTTCCCAACTTATATTTGGTGCTCGTGGGCACGGGGCCGCTGGAAGCCATGCTGCGGTTGCAGGTGCGGCAATCGGGTTGGCAGGAGCGCGTCGTGTTTGCCGGCTTCCAGCAGCGCGTCGAATTGCTGATGCCGGCCTTCGACCTGCATGTGCTGCTGAGCAAAAATGAGGGTTTCGGCATCGCCACCATCGAAGCCATGGCCTGCGGCGTTCCGGCCGTGGGCACGGATGTGCCGGGCACGCACGATATCCTGCACGACAGCGCAGGCGGACTGCTGCTGCCGCTGGACGATGAGCACGCCGCCTGCGCGGCCGTGGCGCAGCTGCTGATGGATGCGCCACGGCGCGCCCGCATGGGACGGCTGGCGCGCGAAGAAACCGTGCAGCGCTATTCGATGCCGCGCCTGGAACGCCAGCTGCGCCAGTTCTATGCGGGTCTGGTGTAGGCGCGGGCGGCCCGCATGAGCGCCACCCGCCATTCTTTCTTTTTCTCGTTCGCCGAAAAATACACGGTGCTGCTGCTGGGCATCATCGCCACCATGGTGCTGTCGCGCCTGCTGACGCCGGCCGACGTGGGCGTGTATTCGTTGGGCGCCGTGCTGGTGGCCTTGGCGCAAGTGATGCGCGATTTTGGCGTGGGGCAATACCTGATCCAGGAAAAGCAGCTCGATACGGTGAAATTGCGGGCCGCGCTGGCCACCAGCCTGCTCGTCGCCTGGCTGCTGGCGGGCCTGGTGCTGCTGGCCAGCGCGCCGCTCGCGCATTTCTATGGCGAACCCCGGCTGACCCTCGTGCTGCGCTTGCTGGCGATCAATTTCCTCCTGATACCGTTCAGCGCCTTGACCTTGCCTATATTGCGCCGGCAACTGCGCTTTCGCGCCATCTACGCCATCAACGCGGCCAATAGCGTCGTCAACCTGCTGGTGGCCGTGCTGCTGGCGCTGCATGGCTACAGTTACATGAGCATGGTGTGGGCGGCGCTGGCCGGCTCCTGCGCTTCGCTGCTGGTGAGCCTGCTGGTGCGGCCCGCAGAGCTGCCGTGGCTGCCGGGACGGCGCGGCATGGGCGATATCGCCCGCTTTGGCGCATATGCGACGGGGGGCGGCCTCGTCGACGAGGCGGGCGTGGCGGCGCCGGACCTCGTCATCGGCAAGCTGATCGGCATTGAAAGCCTGGCCCTGTTCGGCAAGGCGCAAAGCGTGCTCAATATCTTCAACCAGGCGATCACCAGCGCGATTTCGCCCGTCGTGTTTCCCCTGTTCGCGGCCCGCGCGCGGGAGGGGAGTGGACAAGGGGGGCAGGGCGGGGCGGAACTCGTGTATCTGCGCACGATCAGCTACATGACGGCGCTGGCCTGGCCGTTTTTTCTCTTCCTCGCCTGTATGGCTTTGCCGCTGGTCAAGGTGTTGTACGGTTCGCAATGGCTGGCCTGTGTGCCCTTGATCCGCATCATGTGCCTGTCCTCGGCCGTGTATAGCATGTTCAGCATGGCCCGCTACCTGTTCGTGGCGACGGGCCAGCTGCATGCGCAGGTGCGGCTCGATGCCTGTGCGGGCGTTATCAAAGTGGCGCTGCTGCTGGTGGCGGCGCCGTTCGGCCTGGTGGTGGTGGCTTGGGCCGTGGTGCTCAGCAACGTGCTGCGCAGCTGGCTGAACTACGGCTGCCTGCGGCGCTTGAGCGCGCTGGACTGGCGCATCCTGGCCCGGGCATTGCGCAAGAGCCTGCTGCTCTGCGGCGTCAGTGCCGTCGCTCCCGTCGCTTCGCTGCTGTGGCTGCCCGTGGAGACCCCGGCGCTGCTGGCGCTGACGGGCACGGCGCTGGCCACCTTGCTGTGCTGGCTGGCCGGCCTGTTCCTGTTGAAGCATGAGCTCGCTGGCGAGTTTCTGTTATTGCAACGCAAGCTGGCTGGCCGTTGGCTGGCAGTCAAATGCCCGAAAGGATGACCATGCGTGTCGGTATCTTGTCCTACCCGATGCTGTTCCAGCGCGACGGCGGCTTGCAGATCCAGGTACGCGAAACCATTGCCGCGCTGAACCGGCTGCCCCAGCTGCCGGCGCGGCCCCTGGAAGTGCAACTGGTGGACGCCAACCATGAGCGGCTGGCCGATTTCGACGTGCTGCACGTGTTTTCGGCGAGCAATGGCACTTACCGCATCATGGAAATGGCCAGCGAACAAGGCGTGCCCGTGGTGCTGTCGCCGCTGCTGTCGCCGGGCTGGGGCCGGGCCAGCGCCTGGCGCGCGCGGCTGGCCGACCGGCTGGCGGGACGCCTGACGGAGTGGATGGTGCAGACGAGCTATGCGCAGACGCGGCGCGCCTTGCAGCTGGCCGACGTGGTGATCGCCCTGGGCGAGGCAGAACGCGACGCCATGGTGCAAGGTTTCGGCATGCCAGCCGATGCCATCCGCGTCTTGCCGAATGGGATCAACCCGCATTTCTTCACGGCCAATGGCGACTTGTTCCTGCGCGAAACGGGCATCGTCGGACCGTTTGTGTTGATGGTGGGCAGCATCTCACCGTATAAAAACCAGCTGGGACTGGCCCAGGCGCTGGCGGGCGCCGGCTTGCCCCTGGTGCTGATCGGCGCCGCGCCGCGCGAACAGCAGGCGTATCTGCAACTGCTGCTGGACTTGCCGCACGTCAGCTGGCTCGGTGCGCTCGACCACGCCGACCCGCTGCTGGCCAGCGCCTACCATGCGGCGTCCGTGGCGGCCTTGCCCAGCCAGGGCGAAGTGTTTCCCTTGAGCGTGCTTGAAGCGCTGGCGGCCGGCACGCCTGTCGTCATGACGGCGCAAAGCGCGCTGGACTTGCCCGATTCCGTCTTCGCGCTGCGCAAGGTGGCCTGGGACGATGGCGCCGCGCAGCGCCAGGCCATCCTCGCATTGCTGGCGCTGCCGCCCGAGCGCGCCCGCGTGCAAGCCCTGGTGGAACGTTTTACGTGGGAACGGGTGGCGGCGCAGATTGCCGAGTGTTACTACCAGGCGCAGTCCTTGCCGGCCAGGAGGCAGCATGCTGTTTAATACCTTCGCTTTCCTGTTCGCATATCTGCCCATCGTGCTGGCCGGCTATTTTTTGCTGGACCGCCTGGCCACCGCCGCTGCGTCCGCCAGCTGGCGCCGCCTGGCGCCCGCAATTTGGCTGGCGCTCGCCTCGCTGTTCTTCTATGCCTGGTGGGACGTGCGCTACCTGCCGCTGCTGCTGGCCTCGATCTGCGTCAATTACGGCGCCGGGCACCTGATCGGCGCCAGCGCGGGCGCGGCCCGCAAGCGCGTGCTGGTCGCGGCGCTGGCGCTGAACCTGGGGATGCTCGCCTACTACAAATATGCGAATTTCTTCATCGACAGCGTGAATGCCATTGCCGCCGGTGCTGGCGCTGCAAGCCTGCCTTTGTCCGGCCTCGACATCATCCTGCCGATCGGCATCTCTTTCTTTACCTTTACGCAGATCGCCTTCCTCGTCGATTGCTACCGGGGCGAGGTGCGCGAATACCGCTTTATCCATTACGTGCTGTTCGTCAGCTATTTCCCGCACCTGATCGCCGGCCCCGTGCTGCACCACCGCGACATGATGCCGCAGTTCGCCGATCCGGCCAACGCCCATCCGCGCGCCGCCAATTTCGCCATCGGCCTGTCGATCTTTACGATAGGCCTGGCAAAAAAGGTGCTGATTGCCGACAATCTGTCGCCGCTGGCCATGCCCGTGTTCGCGGCCGGCGCAGAACCGACCCTGATCGAAGCGTGGATCGGCGTGCTGGCCTATACCTTCCAGCTGTATTTCGACTTTTCCGGCTATTCGGACATGGCCATCGGCCTGTCGCGCCTGTTCGGCGTGAAATTGCCGCTGAACTTCAATTCGCCGTACAAGGCGGCCAATATCGCGGACTTCTGGCGCCGCTGGCACATGACCTTGTCGCGTTTCCTGCGCGACTATCTGTATATTCCCCTGGGTGGCAGCCGGCGCGGCGAAGCCATGCGCTACCGCAACCTGATGCTGACCATGCTGCTGGGCGGCCTGTGGCATGGCGCCGGCTGGACCTTCGTCATCTGGGGCGGCTTGCACGGCCTGTACCTGGTGCTGCAGCAGGTGTGGCAGCGCGCGTTCGGTTCGCTCCGGGCGCGCTGGTGGCCCACCTTGCTGACCTTTTTTGCCGTCATGCTGGCCTGGATTTTCTTCCGCGCGCCCGACGTGGCCACGGCCTGGGACATCACGGGCGCGCTGGTGGGAAGCAATGGCGTGAGCCTGCCGCGCGGCCTGGCCAGTCACGCGGCCAGCCTGGCGCAGTGGGGGCTGCATCCGACCTTTGACGGCATCCGCTGGATCGAACTGGCCGGCCCCGGCTTGCCCGTGCTGCTGGGCGCCATGCTGCTGGCTTTCAAGGCGCCGAATACGCAGGAAATATTCTTTCTGTACGAGCCCACCATTGAAAGAATCTTTCAGCCGGCAGGACGCTGGGCCTTCAGCTGGCGGCCCACGCGCCGCTGGAGCGTAGGTTTGGCCGCGCTGTTCGTCGCCTGCATCTTCGGCATGAACCGGGTCACCGAATTTCTCTACTTCCAGTTCTGACCATGGATACCGCCGCCCGCCGCTACCTGACCGGCTTTCTCGCCTGCATCTGCCTGGTGCTCGGTTCCGTCTCGCTCCTGAACTACCAGGTCGACCCCTACCTGCTGCACCAGTGGGACAGCCCCTTGCTGCAGCGACCGCGCCAGTTGAATGAAAAGCTCGGCGCCTGGGCCAAGACCTATGCCGTGGCGCGCTACCGGCCCGCCATCATCTACATCGGCAATTCGCGCACGGAACTGGGCTTGCCCACGGGCGTGCGCGCCTTGTTTGGCGGCAAGAGCGTCTTCAACAGCGCCGTGTCGGGCGCCTCGATCGGCGACGCCATCCGCCTGGCCGAGCATGCGGCCAGGGTCAGCCGCGTCGAGACCATGGTGTGGGGCATCGACGCGCCCACTTTTTCCCTGGACATGGGGGCGGCGCGGGTGGAAGACAGCCTGACGGGCGCCGAGCATGGCTTTTTCGCCCGGCGCGCCCTGGTCAACCTGAAGCGCGGCCTGACCCTGGACATGACGGAGGACAGCGTACGCATCCTCACCGGCAAGGCCGGCGATGTCTGCCGCTCCAACCTGGCCTTGTATGGACAACGCGACGAGACGTGCACCCGCAAGGGCATGCGGCACTGGCTGGGCACGAAGGACGCCATTCCCGTGCGCCTGCAGGAGTTCGGCGATGGACTGGGGCCGACGCCGCCATCGACACTGGCGCTGGACGCCAGCATCGGCAAGCTGTGCCGCAGTGGCCTGCGCCTGCGCCTGTACATCAACCCCACGCACGCGCTGACCTTGTATGCGCTGCACTGGCGCGGCAAGTGGGATGCCATGCAGGCCTGGCAGCGGGGACTGGTGCAGCTCGCCGGGCGCCACCGCCAGCAGGGCTGCGACGTGCGCCTGTATGATTTTTCCGGCTTTAACAGCATCACGACGGAAGCGACCCCGCTCGTCAGCGGCAAGCCCGACATGCATTATTACTGGGAGGTGTCGCACTACCGGGACAATGTGGGCCGCATGATCCTGGCCCGCCTGTTTGGCGGCGACACGCCGCCGCCGGCCGATTTCGGCGTGGAGCTGACGCAGGCCAACGTCGACGCCCACCATGCGGCCACGCGCGCGGCGCGCGACCGCTATCGCGTGGAACATGCGCGCGAGGCGGCCTATGCGCAGCGGGTGCTGGACGGGCCGCTGATCCGGCGCTGAACGCCATTTCTCTACTCATGTTGCTACTTCCCGTGCTGACCATGGATACCTCCGCCCGCCGCTACCTCGCCATCTTCTTTGCCTGCGTGCTGGCCGCGCTGGCACTCGTTTCCGCCGTCAATTACCGCGTGGACCCGTATCTGCTGCACCAGTGGGACAGCCCCCTGGTGCAGCGCCTGCGTCCCACGTATGAAAAGCTCGCAGTGTGGGGCAAGACGTATGCCGTGGCGCGCTACCGGCCCGCCGTCGTGTATATCGGCAATTCGCGCACGGAAATGGGCTTGCCGGCCAGCAGTATGCGTACTTTGTTCGATGGCAAGAGCGTCTTCAACAGCGCCGTCTCGGGCGCCTCGATCGGCGACGCCATCCGCCTGGCCGAACACGCGGCCAGGGTCAGCCATGTCGACACTCTCGTGTGGGGCATCGACGCTCCTTCGTTTTCGCTGGAGCTGGGCTCGGCCGGCGTGGAGCCGGGCTTGACGGACGGCGGCCCTGCCTTTTTCGCGCGGCGCGCCTTGCTCAACATCAAGCGCGGCCTGACAGTGGACATGACGCGCGACACCTGGCGCATCCTCAGCGGCAGCTATGACGGCGCCTGCCTCTCCAGCCTGGCCCTGCATGGCCAGCGCGATCAGTCCTGCATCACCGCCCGCAACCATGGCTGGGTCGGTACGGCGCGCGCCTTCACGCCGCGCCTGCAGGAATTCGGCGACGGCCTGGGGCCGACCGAACCGGCCCTGCATGCCTTCGATACGAGCGTGGGGAAACTGTGCCGTGGCGGCACGCGCTTGCGCCTGTACATCAATCCCACGCACGCCCTCACGCTGGACGCCCTGTACTGGCGCGGCAAATGGGATGCCATGGAAACATGGCAGCGCGACCTGGCGCAAATGGTCGGACGCCACCGGCGCCTGGGCTGCGACGTGCGCCTGCTTGATTTTTCCGGTTTCAACAGCATCACCAGCGAACCGATCCCGCAAGTGACGGGCGCGCGCGAGATGCGCTATTACTGGGAAGCATCTCACTATCGCGAGAATGTGGGCCGCTTCATCCTGGCGCGCCTGTTCGGCGGCGCCGTGCCGCCACCGGCGGACTTCGGTGTCGAGCTGACGCCGGCAAGCATCGCGGCCCACCAGGCGGCCACGCGCGCCGCGCGCGAGCGCTACCACGCGCAGCATGCCGAGGAAACGGCCTACCTGCGCCATGTGCTGACCTTGCCCCGCGAACCCAAATAGCCTGCGGCGGGCGCCAGGTGCCAGGTGCCAGGCGTACAGCGTGGGGCAGGGCGCATGCGCTATGATGATGTTTTGCCATCCAGCAAGTTCCAGGACTCCCCATGAAAATCGCCTTCTTTGCCAGCCAGCCCTACGACCGCCGTTTCTTCGATGAAGCCTTGCCGTCCCAGCCCGACGCTGCCGGCATCGAACTGGTCTACCACAGCGCCTTGCTGAGCCAGGAAACCGTGGTCCTGGCGCAAGGCGCCGACGCCGTGTGCGTCTTCGTCAACGACGTGCTCGACGCGTCCGTGCTGGAAGCCTTGCATGGCTACGGCGTGCGCGCCATCCTGCTGCGCTGCGCCGGCTACAACAACCTCGACCTGGAAGCGGCCAGGCGGCTGGGCCTGTTCGTTGCCCGCGTGCCCGCGTACTCGCCGGAAGCCGTGGCCGAATACACGCTGGCCCTCGTGCAAACCCTGAACCGCCACACGCACCGCGCCTACGCCCGCGTGCGCGAAGGCAATTTCTCGCTCGATGGCTTGCTGGGCGCGACACTGCACGGCAAGACGGTCGGCATCGTCGGCACGGGCAAGATCGGCCTGGCGACGGCGCGCATCTTCAAAGGGTTCGGTTGCACGGTGCTGGGCCACGACCCGTATCCGGCGCCCGCGTTCGCGCAGCTGGGCACGATGGTGGAATTGCCGCAACTGCTGGCCGAATCCGACATCGTCTCGCTGCATTGCCCCTTGATGGACAGCACGCGCCACATGATCAGCGAAGCTACCTTGCCGCTGATGAAGAAGGGCGCCATGCTGGTGAATACCTCGCGCGGCGGCCTGATCGACACGGGCGCCGTCATCGAGGCGCTCAAATCGCGCCAGCTGGGCTCCCTGGCCATCGACGTGTACGAGCAGGAAAGCAATCTGTTCTTCCAGGACCGCTCGTCCGACATCATCGACGACGATATCTTCCAGCGCTTGATGACGTTCCCGAACGTGCTGGTGACGGGCCACCAGGGTTTCTTCACCATCGAAGCGCTGCGCGAGATCGCCGCCATCACATATCACAACCTCGCGTGCTTCCGTCAGGGCAAGGCTTGCGAGAACAGCGTACTAGCCAGCTGACACCTGTTTTTTTGGCTTGGGCGGCGGCTTGGGTTTCGGCAGCGGCAAGGCGTCGGCCGTGCGCCGCGCCAGCTGGCTGAGCCAGTCGCGCTCATCCCATAGCCCGCCATCGATGAGGAAATACGGCTTGGCTTGCGGATAAGGCGGCGCTTCCTGCAGCGTGCCTTGTGCGCTGATCCAGGCGCGTCCCGCATCCGTCGGCTTGATGAAGAGCTGGTCGTCGGCGACGATGGCGAACATCTTGCCCTCGCAATACAGACCGTACTCGCCGAACATTTTCTTTGCGCTGAGGCTGCCCGCGCCCGCCATCTGGTCGAGCAAAAAATCCACCGTGCCTTGCTGTGATGCCATGTCGTCCTCCGTGTGAAAGAACAGTGTAGCGCACTGGCAAGGATTCGCCGGCGCGGCTACACTACGGCCATTGATTTTTTCGCATGACCTATTTTCCATGACACCCGAGCATATTATTCACCGCGGCATCAGCATTACCACCCTGGCCGCAGGCGACGCCATCGAAACCCATTGCGCCCCCGGCCACACGGCCATCCGCGAGCAGGCCGACGGCTGGTGGCTGTACTTTGTCGACGAGGATGGCAAGGTCGATGGCTACGACAGCCCGTTCGCCAGCCACGCCGAAGCGCTGTGGGCGGCCAAGGCCGCAGCCGAGTTCAGCGCGCAATGAAGGCCAGTCCCTGGGCTTTCCTGGGCTTGCCGCAAGCCCCCGTGCCGGAAGCGGAAAGCGCGGACTACGGCGCCTGCCGCGCCGACATGCACGGCAAGCGCCTGGTCTTGCGCGTGGCGAAAACCACGCCGACGAAAACCGGCCAGTTCGTCACCGTCTGGAAGCGCCCCCATCCTGACGCCGACATCGCTCCCCTGGACGAAGTCGATCCCGTCGACATCGTCATCATCGCCGTGGCCGACGACGATGGCGCGCGGCACGGCTTCTTCATTTTCCCGCGCAGCGTGCTGCTGGAACGGGGCGTGATGTCGCGCGCCAGCCAGGGCGGCAAGCGCGCGCTGCGCGTGTATCCGCCGTGGTGCGCGCCGGAGTCCACTCAGGCGCAGCGCACGCAGCGCTGGCAGGGGGAATGGTTTGTGGATCAAGATGAGCTGCCCGGGATTGCTTGCCTGTTGCAAAGCTGAACTTGGCGTGAATATTAGCTGGTTGGGTCTTGGTATATACGCACCCTCGTCACAGTTATATACTTAGCGTGAACGGCAGCATGAGGGATCAATATGTGCTGGGGAAAATCTCTTTTCTGAAAAATGCAATATGAATAAATTAAAAATATACTGGGCTTTCTTTTCTTTGCTATCGTTAATTGGTTGTTCTCCAGATCCTGGAAAAATTGCAGAGGAGTTGAATACTTACGGAAACGACGTTGTTGCTTCGTTCGAGGCAAAAATGAGCTATGTCTCATTGGTACAGACTTTAGAAAAGCCCAGGCTGTCCTATGTGCTGAAATTTTCGACAGATGCTGCCGAATTCATGTCGGAGCCTGGCGCCGATGTCGACAGGGTAAAGTTCCTGGCAAATCTGGGACGCACTGAGATTTGGCAGTCCAAAGTTTGTACTAAAAAAATCAAACAATTAATGACTAAGCATGAAATGTTTCTTGTTTCATTTAATCTCACAAATATGTCAGGCGAGACACAAGCAATGGGTGTTTGTACGGCAAACTGAGTGTGCGATGTACTCTCATCCAGAATCTAAAAGAACGGAGAGGTTATGGGGAATGTAACAAAACTGAAGAAGTTGATTGATGTCGTGTTAATTCTTATGCCAAGAACCAGGCCAGAGATATTAAACAGAGTCATCGGCATGCTTGATACCATTACTACGCCAGAAAAGTCGGAGGTGTGGAAAAGGCTCGGGGATGGCTTACTTGATGAGGCGGAAAGTGCCGGCATATCAGATGTCGACTCTTACTTCTTGCTTGCCGTTGGTAGTGGATGCGTAGGGTTATCGATAGGACTAAAGCGTGTAGAAAATCAGAAGGCTTCGCAAGCCTGAGCCTGCATCAGGGATGGGCTCTCCATCCAACAGGACGCAATCATATTTCTAATTTCACGTCTGCTTCTGCAAATAAATGGATCGCCAACGCAGCGAACACAACTTCCGACAGCAGGCAGGGCTTTTGTTTTTTCTCTGACCGTTGGCCATATCACGCAGGAGTGATATTGAATAGGCGCATGGCATCCGGCATTTTCGGTGCTGCGATCAGCTGGACAGGTTCGCCCGCAGCGGTGAGATGGAGCTTGGCGCGATCGAATATCACGACGGCTTTTTCATTCGTAAGATGACGCGACATATACAGGAAACCATCGACCCGGAGCGGATTGCGATACACGGCCAGCGCCCACTGCTGAGGCTGGATATAACTTGATGTGCCTGTCAATCCCGCATGTCCTCCCATTTGCTTAAGCAAATGGCCCGTCAGGTCAAACAATCTCAAATCGCCACTGAATTGATGTACCCATCGGCGGTCAATCTCGGATTTTGCGATAGGAAATGCGCCCTTCACAGGTACCGCATCGTGCAACAGGGACTCAGCCAGCGCGACTTCAAAGCTCAGCCCCAGATAGCAAGTACCGTACTCCGGATTGCCTGTCTTGCAACCTGGCGCATCAAAGCGATTTCCTCCGCTGCAACCGAAATAGGGTTCGCCAGTCGCATGACCCGAGATGCGGTACAGGCAGGGCACTGGCAGCCCGACAACGGGAAGCGTGGCGCTCGTTGCCAGCACTGTTGGAGGCGGCTTCAGCCTGGTCGCCGCCATATCATGCCTCTCGGAACGCTATCGCTGCAGCGACGACGTCGGCGTATCTTCCTTTCCGTAAGGCATTGATCGGACTGCTGCCATTGAGCGACATGCGCGGATGGGTGAAGAATTGCCACTTGCTGGAACCGGCCAAATGTCCCAATTCCTTGCTGACTTTGCCGAGCTGCCGGCGGTTCAGCGCAGGATCGGCGTAGAAGGCAGGGTAAAGTTTCTTGCCTGCGACGCTATCGAGAGAAAACATCCGCTGCTCCGTCACCGCCTTGCTGATCGCCTGCCGTGTCACGCCCATCTGCCCGGCCAGTGTCCGGGAGTCGATCAGTTCACCTTTCTTTTCAAGGCGCGCATACCTTTCCAGTTCCTGGTGGGAAAACTGATCAAGAAATGCCTGGTTCGCTGGCGGCACCGTACTTGCGCCAGCTTGAGCTTGTATTGCATGCGTGCGCTGGTATCGTTGGATCAGTTCCTGGAGATCGGCATGGGACACGGCAGGTACGCCCGGCAGCTGTTGCGGTACAAATGCCATATCTGCACCACGCGCAGGCTGGGCTGACCGTTTGGTGCGCCGTATCTTGACCAGGACGTAGCCCTCGCCAAGGTCGATACCTTTCGCCCTGATTTTCTTGATCGAATCACCCAAGACCTTGCTCGCGTCAGATACCGCCATTCGATGCGTACTCTTCGCCCTCGCCAGCTTTGGCGCTTCCAACTTTGCCATGACACCCTCCAGTTACGATACCAAATTCTACTCCAAAATTTGATATCGACAACCAAAACAACTATCTGTCATGGCGTATCGGCGTCAAGCCACCTCGCTCACCACATACCGGTACTTCCCCGACGCCTCCGCCGCAATCTCGTCGACTTCCTCGATGGCGATGTCCACTTGCGCGCCCAGCCTGGCCTGGAAGCCGGTAACGATGGCGGCGCGGGTGGCGTCATCCAGGCGAGGCAGGCAGACCAGCAGCACGCGCGTGCGCAGCAGGCTTTCCTGGATAATCTTGAAGCTGCGCACTTGCGGCAGTTCGCGCACGATGTAGACGAGGGCCAGGCCATGCATGACGGTGCCATCGGCCGCCGTGAGGAAATCCGTGCTGCGGCCTTCGATTCTCTGCAGCAGGGGCAGGCCGCGGCCGCAGGCGCACGGTTCGGTACCCAGCGCGCCCACGTCGCCCGTGGCGTAGCGGATGAACGGGTAATCCTGCGTGGCCAGGTGGGTGACGACGATTTCGCCCGTGACTCCCGGCGGCAGCGGCTGGCCCTGGCCATCAAGGATTTCCACGATGATGTCTTCGGCCGTGATGTGCATGCCGCCGTCCGGGCATTCGTGGGCGATGAAGCCCGCGTCGCGCCCGCCGTAGCCGTTGGCGACGGGGCAGGCGAAGGCGGCGGCGATCTGCGCGCGCTGCTCGTCGTACAGGCGTTCGGCCGTGACGAACGCCACTTTCACGCCGAGGCCGTCGAGCGGCAGGTCGCGCGCGCTGGCGTGGCTGGCGATGCGGCACAGGGCCGACGGATAGCCGAACAGCATGCGCGGACGCCAGCGGCGCAACTGCCTGACATAGCCATCGAGGCGCGCGGGCGACATGGCAAACGCGGGCAGCAGGGTGGTGCGCAGCAGCGCGTCGCGCAGGCGGCGCACGCGGTCTTGCGCATGCAGCTCGATGGGCGAACCCCACAGCACGGCTTCGCGGTCGCCGATGTCGACGCCCCACCAGCGCGTGGCGCGCCACTTGGCGGCGATGTCGTGGCTGACCCTGCGCCGTCCCAGGAAAAACTGCAGCGGCTCGCCGCTGGAGCCGCCCGTGGCGAACGGCCGCAAGCCCACGGCGCGGGCCGACTTGAAGCTGTCGCGCGCGGCGGCGATATCGCCCTTGCGCAGCAGCGGCAGGCGCGACAGATCGCTCAGTTGCCGCACCTGTTCCGGGTCGAAACCGCTGCGGGCGAACAGTGCCCGGTAATGCGGCACGTGATTGGCCGCGTGGCGCAGCAGCGCGCGCAGACGCGCCAGCTGCCACGCTTCCAGCTGCTGCGCGCTCCACCATTGCGAGCGTTCCAGCCGGCGCAGCAGGCGCGCGCTGTGGTGGCCCTTGCACCATTCATGCAGGGGGAATAGCCAGCGGGCGACGCAGCGCGTGTAGGCGCCGGGGCGCGGTGCGGCGCGGATGCGGCGGTAGTGCGCGGCCAGCCTGGGCGCGATGCCGGGCCAGCCGAAGGTGGCGGCGTGCGCCAGGCCCGCCTGCACTTGCTGCCGCGCGCGCGGCGGGTCGCGCAGCAGCGCCAGGATGGCCTGCGCCATGGCGGGCGCCTCGCCGGGCGGCACCAGCAGCGCCGTCACGCCATCCTGCAGCAGGGCGGGGATGCCGCCCACGTTGGTGCTGACGACGGGCACGCCGCAGGCCAGCGCCTCGAGCACGGAATTGGGCATGTTGTCGGCCAGGCTGGGATTGAGGACGATGTCGCTTGCCTGGTACAGCGCGGGCATGGCGGCATTGTCGACGTGGCCGGCGAAGCGCACGACATCCGTCACGCCGAGGGAGCTGGCCAGATGCGCCAGCGCCGCGCGCTGCAGCCCGCCGCCGGCCAATACCAGGCGCGCCGCGGGAAAAGCCTCGCGCACGATGGCGAAGGCGCGCACGGCGCTGGCGTTGTCGTACAGGCTTTCCAGGTGCCGCGCCACGAGGATGCACGGGCCGTCCCTGGACGGCGCACGTGGCGCAGCCGGCGCAAAGCGCTGCAAGTCCACCACGTTCGGCACGATGTGGGCCGTATGGCCATATTGCTCGAAGATGCCGGCCAGGTAGGCCGAGGGCACGACGATGGCGCTGGCGCGGCGCAGGCTGAACGCCACCAGGCGCGGCGAGCGGGCGAAGAAGGCGGCCGCTTCGCCGCCCCGGTAATTGAGCAGGGCAGGCTTGCCTTTCAGGCTGGCGATCCACAGCGCGGGCGCCGCCTGCAGGTGCCAGGACCAGCCGGAATTGGCCATGATGTGGAACAGGTCGACCGTATTGGCCGCGCGCCACAGGCGCCACAGCAGCAGGGGCAG
This sequence comes from Janthinobacterium sp. SUN128, assembly GCF_030587275.1. NCBI lineage: Bacteria > Pseudomonadati > Pseudomonadota > Betaproteobacteria > Burkholderiales > Oxalobacteraceae > Janthinobacterium > Janthinobacterium sp. SUN128. The sequence goes on from NZ_JAPWHY010000001.1 coordinate 1,500,502, forward strand.
GCGCAGCGCGGCGCGCAGGTAGCGGATGCGCGCCAGCCAGGGCGGCAGCGCGGGGCCGTTGACGGCCAGCAGCTGCACTTGTGCGCCATCGTCGCGCAGCAGTCGCGCCAGTTGCGCCGTCTGATTCGCCATGCCGCCGGCCGGCGGCGGCAGCGGACCGACCAGCGCGATGCGCAGGCCCGTGAAGATCATGGCATGACTCCGGCCGCACTCACCGCCATGCGGGCCGCCGCCACGCGCGCATACACGGGCGCATAGCGGCCCACGCTGGCGTCCCAGCTGCGCTCCGTCTCGACGAAGGCGCGCGCCTGGCGCCGCAGCGCCGGCCAGCTGGCGGGCGCCAGCAGCAAAGCCAGTATGGCTTGCGCCAGCGCCTCGGCGTCGCCGGCGCGAAACAGCATGCCCGTCTTGCCATGCTCGACCAGTTCGCGGTGGCCGCCCACGTCGGACGCCACCACCAGGCGGCCCTGGGCCATCGCTTCGAGCGGTTTCAAGGGCGTCACCAGCTCCGTCAGGCGCATGGGCAGGCGCGGATACACGCAGATGTCGACCAGCTGATAATAGGCGGCCACCTGCGCATGCGGTACTCTGCCCGCGAAGACCACCGCGTGGGCTATGCCCAGTTGCGCCGTCAGCGCCTGCAGCGCCGCTTCCTGCGGCCCGCCGCCGGCCAGCAGCAGCCGCAATGCCGGCTGCGCCGCCAGCAGGCGCGGCATGGCGCGCAGCAGCAGGGCAAGTCCTTCGTAGGCATAGAACGAGCCGATGAAGCCGAGAACCAGATGGCCATGCAGGCCCAGTTTATGCGCCAGCCACAGGTCGCCGGACGCCGTGACGCTGAAGGCGCCCGCATCGACGGCGTTCGGAATCACGGTGATTTTATGCGCGGGCACGCCGCGCGCGCACAGCTCGCGCCGCAAGCCGTTGCAGATGGTGGTGACGGCATCGGCGCGGCGCAGCGCGTAGGTTTCCAGCGCGCGCGTGAGCCGGTAGCGCAGGCCGCCGGGCCGGCTGCTGCCATGGTCGGCGGCCGCGTCTTCCCAGAAAGCGCGCACTTCATACACGACGGGGATGCCCAGCGCGCGGCCCGCGTTGAGGGCCGCGATGGCGTTCAGGGCCGGCGAATGCGCATGCAGGATGTCGGGCTTGATCCGCTGCGCCAGCCGGCGCAGGCGCACGGCCAGGCCGATGATGACAGCCGCTTGCCGCAGCACGGGCAGGCGCGCCCACCAGCGTGCATCGGGCGCCGTGCGGTAGAAATGCCAGCCGTCGACCAGCTGCTGCGCGCCATCCGACGGCCCCTGCTTGGCACTGGTGAGCTGCATGGTGTGCCAGCCCAGCGCGCGCTGCTGCCGCAGGATGGCCAGCGTGCGGAAGGTGTAGCCGCTGTGCAGGGGCAGCGAGTGGTCGAGGATGTGCAGGATGCGCATGGATTAACCTGGGACGGCGGCGGCTACAGGGACGGCTGGGGTCCGATCAGTCGGGTCTGACCCCGTTGCAACCTGGCGCAGGAACGCTTCGAACATCAGCAGCGCCCACAGGGGCGCGCTGTAGTCGCGCCGCCCGCTCGCGTGCTGTTCCAGCAGCAGGCGCACGTAGTCCATGTCGAACAGGCCGCACTGGGCCAGGGTGGGACCGAGCAGCCGTTGGTGCAGGCGCTGGCGCAGCGGGCCGCGCAGCCAGTCGGCCAGCGGCACGGAAAAGCCCATCTTCTGGCGGTACAGCAGGCTGTCCGGCAGCAGCGGGCGCAGGGCTTTTTTCAGCAGGTACTTGCCTTCGCCGCGCCGCAGCTTGAACTGCGGCGGCAGGCCGGACATCCACGCCACCAGTTCATGGTCGAGCAGCGGCGAGCGCACTTCCAGCGCATGCGCCATGCTGGCCCGGTCGACTTTCGTCAGGATGTCGCCGGGCAGGTAGGTTTTCAAGTCCAGGTATTGCACTTGCGACAGCGGATCCTGCGCGGGACTGGCCAGCGCGTGGCGGCGCAGCACTTCCACGGCGCGGTAGCCGTGCAGGCTGCGCCGCAGCTCGGGGCTGAACAGGCGCGCGCGCATGGCGTCGCCCAGCAGGCTGACGCCGTGAAAATACGCGTCCGTCGTGTCGCGCGCCAGGCCTTCGAAGGTGGTCTTGGCGCGCAGGAAGCGGGGCGCCCAGTCGGCCTTCGGGTACCACCGCCCGAGGGTGCCGAACAGCGACTGGCGCAAGCCGGCCGGCAGCAGCGGGTCCATCGCCTTGCGTACCTTTTCCTCGCGCGTGTGCAGGCGGTAGCGCCGGTAGCCGGCCAGGCTTTCATCGCCGCCGTCGCCCGACAGGGCCACCGTGACCCGCTGGCGCGCCAGCTGGCAGACGCGGTAGGTGGGCATGGCGGAACTGTCAGCGAACGGTTCGTCGTACAAATTGGCCAGCAGGTCGATCAGCTCGAAGTCGTCCTGCTCGACCTGGCGCGCGTGGTGCGCCGTGGCGTAGCGGCGCGCCACCAGGTCGGCGTAGCGCGCTTCGTTGTACGCCGGGTCGCCGAACGAGATGGAACACGTGTTGACTGGCGTGGCGCTGGCTCCGGCCATCAGCGCCACCACGGCGCTCGAATCGACGCCGCCGGACAAGAAGGCCCCCAGCGGTACTTCGGCCACCATGCGGATGCGCACGGCTTCGCGCAGGCGCGCCAGCAATTCGTCGGCCGCCTGCGCCTCGCTGGCGGGCGGATTCGGCGTGAACGGGATGTCCCAGTACGATTGCGGCGCGGGCAGCGGCTGGCCGGCGCGAATCGACAGCGTATGCCCGGGCGGCAGCTTGCGCGCGTGCTGGAAGATGCTGCGCGGCTCGGGCACGTAGCCGTAAGCGAAATACTCTTCCACGGCCAGCGGGTCGAGCGCGCGCGGCATGGCCGGATGCGCGAGCAGGGCTTTCAGTTCGGAGCCGAACAGCAGGGTGCCGTCCTGCGCCTCGCCGTAATACAGGGGTTTGACGCCCAGGCGGTCGCGCGCCAGGAACAGCAGGTGGCGGCGGCGGTCCCACAGGGCGAAGGCGAACATGCCGCGCAGGCGCTGCACGCATTGCTCGCCCCATTGCTCCCAGGCGTGGACGATGACTTCCGTGTCGCTGCTGGTGCGGAAGGGATGGCCGAACTGGCGCAGTTCCGCCATCAGGCTGCGATAGTTATAGATTTCGCCATTGAAGACGATGGCGATGCTGCGGTCGGCGTTGAACAGCGGCTGCTGGCCGCTGGCCAGGTCGATCACGGACAGGCGCCGGTGCGCCAGGCCCAGTCCCGGCTCGCGGTGCAAGCCCCCTTCGTCCGGCCCGCGGTGGCGCAGGCTGTGGTTCATGCGCGCCAGCAGCAGCACGTCGATGTCGCGCTGGCCCTGCAAATCAAAGATGCCGCTGATGCCGCACATGGGAGGCCTTTCAGGGAATGGTGGACAGGGGGGAGGGCTGGCGCGCGCCCGTCAGGCGGTCGTACACGGCCAGGTAGGCGCAGGCCATGGCGGGCAGGCTGTGCTCGGCCAGCACCTGGCGCCGCCCGCGCGCGCCGTGGCGCGGGCCCAGTTCGGGCATGCTGTAATAGTCGAGCATGGCGTCGGCCAGCATCTCGGGCGACCCGGGCGGCACCAGGGTGCCGCTCCAGCCCGACTGCACCAGTTCCGCATTGCCGCCCACTTGCGTGGCGACGATGGGCAGCCCCGTCGCCATCGCTTCGAGGATGGTGTTCGAGCTGCCTTCGGCCAGAGATGGCAGCACGAACAGGTCCATGGCGCGCAGCAGCTGCGCCACGTCGTCGCGCGCGCCGGGCAGCCAGGCAAGATGGGCCACGCCGGCCTGCCGCAGCAGATCCAGGCAAGCCTGGCGGCACGGTCCGTCGCCGACGATGATCAGGCGCAGGCGCGCGCGGGCGCCCGGCTGCGCCAGCAACAGCATGAAGGCGTGCACCAGCGAGGCATGGTCCTTGACGGCCGCCATGCGGCCCACGCTGCCGATGACGAAGGCGCCATTGCACAGGAAGCCGGGCGGGCCCACGGCGGCCGGCGGGCCCAGGCGCGGATGGAATTGCACGCTGTCGACGCCATTGCCGATGTGCGACACCTGCGCGGGCGCCGCGCCGATGGCATCGACCAGCCATTGCCCCAGGTCGGCGCTGACGGCGATGAAGTGCTGCACCAGCGGCAGCATGCATTTGCGCAGCAGCCGGTATTTGCGGCGGGTGCCGTGCAAGTCGCTCATGTCGCGCCCGTGCTCGCCATGCACGCGCAGGCGCACGCCGGCCAGGCAGGCCAGCAATTGCGCTTCGAGGCAACCCAGGTTGCGCGTGTGCACGAGTGCCGGGCGCAGCTGTTTCAGCACGCGGTACAGGTGCAGGTAATGGCGCCAGTCCTTGCCTTCGCGCTTGTCGAGGCTGATGACGTCGACCCCGGGGGTGGTCAGGCGCTGGCGAAACGCGGTGGCATTCTTCATGCAGACGATGGCGTGCCGGTAGCGTTCAGGCGGTAAATGGTTGATCAGGTTGACGAGGCCGTTTTCCAGCCCGCCCACGTCGAGCTGGTGGATCACGTGCACGATCAGGGGGGCGGCGCTGGCCGCCTGCGTGCCGCCGCTAACGAGGTCAAGGGCCATGCGGCAACTCCTGCAAGCGTTGTTCGATGACGGGCAGGGCCGCCCGCAGGAAGGCTTGCAGGTGCGCGCGCGGTGGCGGCGCCAGCTCGTCGTAGACGGCAAAGACGATGATGTCGGCACCATCCTGGCGCCTGCCCAGCAGCTTGGCTTGCGCCAGCAGCAGTTTTACCAGCACGGGCCTGGCCGTGATCATGCCGCCCTGGCGGTACACGCGCCACACCAGCAGGCGCTCGCCGCCGTGGGCCAGCACGCTTTCGCGCACGCCCATGGAACCGCTGGCCAGGTTGACGTGCTGCACGCGCTGCGCCAATGGCGTCCAGCGCGCGCCGTATGGCGAGGATAGATGGGTCAGCAGTTCGGCATCGCGCGCCTGGCGCGCATACCAGTGCAGTTGCAGCCCCACGGGCGCGCCGTCGCCGTCCTGGCGCGCATACGTGGCGGCAAACAACGCGGGCCCGCCCGCATATGGCGCTTGCCACGGCGCTGCCGCAGCGTGCAGGCGGCGCCAGGCGGGCGGATCGGGCAAGGCCAGCACGATGGCTGGCAGCCTGGCATTGTCGTCGCGGTGGCTGGCCAGCGCCAATGCCGGCCACAGCGCCGCCAGCAGCAGGCAGGCGATGCTGGCGCGCACGGCGGCGCGCGGGCTGGCCGCAGCGATGTTGGCGCCGGGCCGGGCTGGCGGCACGGCGCGCGCCAGCGGCAATTCGCGCCAGCGCGCGGCCAGCCAGAACAGCAGCAACGCCACCAGGCCGAAGAACAGCCAGCCATAGATCAGGTGGTCGACGCCCACGGCCAGGCGCATGTTGCTCAGGTGGCCCAGCATCACGATCAGGTAGGCGCGCACGCCATTGGCGAGGATGGGCACGAGCAGCGCGGCGGCCATGACGGCCAGGCGCCGCCGCGTGCTGCGGAAGTTGACATGCGCGAACAGGGCGCCCAGGGCCAGCGCGGCGATCAGGTAGCGCAAGCCGCTGCACGCTTCCACCACTGACCAGTTCCCTGTGGGCAATGAAAAACTGCTGCCATCGCGAAACACGGGCACGCCCGTCCATTGCAGCGCGGTGACGGTAAAGGCGGCCGTGAAGTCGATCAGGGGATCGAGGAAAACTTCGCCAAACGGCACGGCGAGGAACAGATACGCGAGTGGAAACGCCAGCAGGCGCACGGCCGGCCAGCCGAGGATGGCCAGCACGCAGGCGGGCAGCATGGCGGTGGCCGCATACTGTTCCACCACGGGCACGTTGGCGGCGTCGGCCAGCAGCCAGGCCAGGCCCAGCGCGCCCAGCAGCAGCAAGCCCTGCCGCGACGGCTGGGGCGCCAGCGCGGCCAGGCGGGCGCGCTGGCGCCAGGCCAGCCAGCAGCTGATGGGCACGATCAGGAAGCCGTGCGCGAAGGTTTGCGAGCGGGACCACAGTTCCACCATCGACCAGAAGGTGGCGTGGTACAGCAGCACGACGGCGGCCAGGGCCAGCAGCAGGAGCATCAACGCTTGCTGCCGGTCCTGGCCGTGCGGCCAGACGGCCGTATCCGGCAAGCGGGCCAGCTGGTCGAGTTGCAGACTCATGTGGATGGCTCCCGCACGGGCAGCAAAGGCGCGGCGCCGCCGCTGGCAGGCGTATTCGTACCGGTCTCGGCCGATACACCCAGCATGGCGCCCAGGCCGCGCAGGTTGCGTTCCCAGTCGTAATCCTGTAACACCAGCTGGCGCGCCGCCACGCCGATGGCCGCGCCGCTGCCTTCGGCCGCGCCATCCTGGGCATGGCGCAGCACGCGCGCGGCATGGTGGATGAATTCGGCATCGTCGCGCGCCAGCAGCAGTTCCAGGCCCGGCTGGGCGGCGATGCCTTCGAGCACCTGCGGCGTGGCCAGCACGATCTTGCCCATCGCCATCGCTTCCAGTACCTTGTTTTGCACGCCGCGGGCAATGCGCAGGGGGGCCACGGCCAAGGCTGCGCCGGCCAGGTAGGGCCGGATGTCGGGCACCTTGCCCGTCACCACCACGCCAGCTACCTTCGCCAGCGCCGTCACGGCGGGCACGGGCGCGCTGCCGACGATATAGAACTGCAACTGGGGGAACTGGCGCCGCAGGGCGGGCCAGACGTGGCGCACGAACCATTGCACGGCGTCGATGTTCGGCCAGTAATCCATGGCGCCCGTAAACACCAGCGCCTGCACCCCCGGTGGATACACGCCAGTCTGGGCCGGCATGGGCGTGAAATACGCCGTGTCGACACCGTTATTGACGTATCCAGTCTTGCGCCGCGCCATCGGTGCGCACTGGCGGAACAGGGCCGCTTCGGCCGCCGAGACGAAGCTGGCGGCCGTGAATTGCTGGGCGATATGGCGCTCGTACTGCAGCAGCAGATGTGCTTCGCGCCGGTACAGCTGCGACATGGGCCAGGGCTTGCTGTCGCCGTACTGGCGCCATTTGTCGGAATCGACATCGACGAAATCGATCACGCGGTGCAGGGCGCGGCCCGCGCTGCCGTCGATGTATTGCGCCATGGGCCCGGAAAAGGCCAGCGCGTGGCGCACCTTGCCGCCCGACAGCAAGCCGTCGACCCATTGCAGCAGGCGCGCATCGCGGTAGTACTGCACGCTCATGGCCTGGCGCGACAGCAGTGCCTGCATGGCGCGCCAGCGGGCCGTGCCGCGCCGTAAGGCGATGAAGCGCGTGCTCGCGCACAGGGCGGCCACGGTTTTCGCATGCTGCCAGTCGTCTTCATCGTCGATGAAGCAGCCCAGGTGCACGCGGAAATGCCGGCTCAGGTATTGCAGAATGTGCCACGAACGTATCTTGTCGCCCTTGTTGGGCGGATACGGCAGGCGGTGGGCGAGGAATAAGAGTTCACGCATGGCGGGTCCCGTCGCTTAGCCCAGTTGCCGCACGATGTGCGGCCCCAGCAGGTTGGCCAGCGGTAGCGGCAGGCGGCGCCAGGCGCGGATGAACAGCGCGTATTTCGGATTCAGGGGATTGACGTCCGGCAAAGACTTCGCGCGCACGAGCTTGTAGGCATACGGCAGCGGCTGCGGCGTAAAACCCCAGTTCTTCTTGAAGTCGTATGCTCCGGTGCCCAGCTTGCTGCGGCCGAAATCGAACTGGCGGTAGCCACGCGCGCTGGCGCGGCGCATCGCCTCCCAGTACATGAAGTCGTTGGCGCCCGTGCTGCGCGCCAGCACGCTGCCGCCGCCATAATAGGGCAACACTTCATCGCGGAAATAGAACAGCAGCACGCTGGCTTGCGCCTGCTGGCCTTGATACACGGTGAGGACTTCGCAATCGCTGCCAAACACCGTGCGCAGCAGGGCAAAATGGCGGCGCGCGAAGACGGGCGTGCCCAGCCGGTGCACGCTGGCCGCGTAGACCGGGTAGAAACGGTTGAGGTCATAGTCGATGGCGCTGTGCAGCCCGCCCGTCATGGCCTTGCGCACGACGGCGCGCTGCTTGCGGGGAATGGCCAGCAGGTTCTGTTCGGCGTCGGCATGCAGGGGGCGGCGGAAGGTCGCGTACAGGGGTTTCTGCAGCCAGGCAGAGTCCGCATTTTCCGACGCGTTTTGCTCCACCTCGCGCCAGCGGTATTCCAGTTGCCCCACGCCGAGGCGCCGGGCCAGCGCCTGCGCGGCGCTGTCGAGGGCCCGGCGCACGGCCGCGCTGCCGCCGGCGATGCCGCCGTACACGCAAAACGGCAGCGAGACGAGCGAGGAGCCGAACAAACGGCTGCGCAGATGGGCCAGCGGCAGCACGGCGGCGATGCGCCCGTCCTGTTCCGCGTACAAAAAATAGCTGTCGTGGTTAAACCCTTGCTGCATGATGGTTTGCCAGCCGGCGCGGTGAAAGAAGGTCGCTTCCGGGCACGTGTCGACAAAGGCATCCCAGCGCCCATGTTCGTGCCCCTGCAGGGAGCGCACGGCGATGGCGGTGCTGGACTGTACCGGGTCGGGGGCAAGGCTGGCCTCGTGCATCATGTGCTTTCCAGAAAAATACGGTCCATGCGGTCCCAGGCGAAATCGCGCGTCAGGCGTTCCAGCCGCGCTTCCATGCGCCCCAGGTTCAGGTAGTGGCGAAAGCGCGTCCTGGCACTCAGGCCCGTCGGGCGCGGCTGGCCGGGATCGAGTTCCCAAGGATGAAAATAGAATATGCCAGCTTGCCCGTCGCGCGAATTGATGCGTCGCAAAAGCCAGCGCGACAGTGCATACGGCATCAATCGAAAGTAGCCGCCGCCGCCGGCCGGCAGGTTGCGCCCGCGCAGGCGCACGGTGCTGACGGGCAGTTCCAGCATGCCCAGCGGCCCGCGCGGGCGCCAGGCGAAGCGGGGAGCATCGGGCATGCCGTAATGGTCGTGGCGGATCGGGTAGATACTGGAACTGTAGCGGTAGCCCGCTGCCTGCAGCACGTCGAAGGCCCACAGGTTGGCCGCGCCGATGGAAAAGCTGGGCGCCCGGTAGCCATGCACGGCCAGCCCCGTCAATTGCTCGAGGATAGTCTTGCTGTGGCGCACATCCTCGGCGAACTGCGCGGCCGACTGGTCGCAGGCGCGCAGGTGCGCATAGCCGTGGCTGGCCACTTCGTGTCCGGCGGCGGCCACGCGGCGCAGCATGGCCGGATAGCGCTCGGCGATCCAGCCCAGGGTAAAAAAGGTGGCGTGGATGCGCCGCGCGTCCAGCAGCAGCAGGATGCGCTCGATATTCGCCTCGACCCGGCATTCCATGCGGGGCCAGTCGGCACGTGCGATGTGCGGCGCAAAGGCGGATACCTGGAAATAGTCTTCCACATCGATGGTCAGCGCATTGCGCAATATCACAGCTGAAGGCGGCGTCATGGCGTGCCCCGGCGCACCGCCAGCCAGGGCGCGATGACGGCGGCGATGCGCTCGGCCGCGTGGCCGTCCCACAGGGGAGGAATACGGCCGCGCTTGCCGCCCGTGTCCAGGATGCTGCGCGCCAGTGCCAGGATGGCGGCCGGCTGCGTGCCTGCCAGGGTATTCGTGCCATCGCTGACAGTGACGGGCCGTTCCGTATTGGCGCGCAGGGTCAGGCAGGGCACGCCCAGGGCCGTGCTTTCTTCCTGGATGCCGCCCGAATCCGTCAGCACCAGGCGCGCCTCCTGCATCAGGCCCAGCATTTCCAGGTAGCCCAGCGGCGGCAGGCAGATGATGGCCTGCCGCGCCAGCAGTGGCTCCAGGCCCGCCAGGCGCAAGCCGGCCAGGGTGCGCGGGTGGATGGGAAACAGCAGCGGCAGCCGGGTTGACAGTTGCCCCAGCGCCTGCAGCAACGCTTCCAGTTGCTGCGGCTCATCCACGTTCGACGGCCGGTGCAGGGTCAGCAGCCCATACGCGGGCGGGCAGGCTTGGCCGTGGGTGCGCAGGGTGGCGGCGGGCTTGACCGCGCGCGGCAATTGTTGCCGCAGGCTGTCGATCATGACGTTGCCCGTGAAATGGATGCGTTCGGGGGCGATGCCTTCGCGCAGCAGGTTGGCGCGCGCACCTTCCTCGCTGGTCAGCAGCAAGCTTGACAGCTGGTCCGTCAGCACGCGGTTGATTTCCTCGGGCATGCGCCGGTCGCCGCTGCGCAGGCCCGCCTCGACATGGATCACGGGCGTGCCGCGCTTGGCCGCCACCAGCGCGCACGCCAGGGTGGAATTGACGTCGCCCACCACCAGCACGGCATCGGGCGCCAGCGGCGGCTGCGCATCGAGCACGGCATCGAAGCGGCGCATGATCTCGGCCGTCTGCTGCGCGTGGTTGCCGGAGCCGACGTCGAGGCTGATGTCGGGCGGACGCAGGTCCAGGTCGATAAACAGCTGCCCATTCATGGCCGTGTCGTAGTGCTGGCCCGTATGCAGCAAGGTCACGCGCACGGCGGGCGCCTGGCGGGCCAGGGCCGCCAGGATGGGCGCCATCTTCATCAGGTTGGGGCGCGCGGCCACCACGCACAGCAGGTGCGCCGGCGCGGCGGACACAAGAGAGGGGTCGGACATGCTGCGGCCTCCTTAGAAATGCATGGTGAGCGTGGCGCTGACGCCGTTTTCGCGGTAGTCGCCGCCGTGGTTGCTGGCGTGCCGCGTGTGCCGCACGTCGATGCTGGCCGTCATGTCCGGCTGCAGGATGCGCGTGTAGCCGGCCGTCAGGGTGATGTTGTTGTCGCGCCGGGGCACGCTCAGCGAGCGCACGCTGGCGTAGCCGGCATTGACATTCACGCTGGTGCGCGAGCTGGCTTGCCAGCTCCAGCCCACGTTGCCGCCGATCTGGCGCGTGCGGTCTTCGCTGCCGAACTCCACGCCTGGCAGTAAGCCGCTGTCGATGCCGCTGGCCGTTTGCGCCGTGCGGTCGACGGCCGTGACGCCAGCGATCATCGTGCTTTTCGCCGTGGCGCGCGCCATCGTCAGCTTCAGCTGTTTTTGCAGGAAATAGCGGTGGCTGAAGTAATTGATGGCGCCCCGTTCCGGTCCCAGGCTGTTGGCGTAGCGCAGGAAGGCATCGATGCGCAGGCGCCGGTCGCGCGCGTTGGGAAAGATGCCGCGCCACAATTGATCGAGCAGCCGGCCGGCGTCGCGGTCGCCCAGGCGCGAAAACTGCGTGGGCATGGTGGTGATGTTTTCGCTGTAATTGAGTTGCCAGTTGGTATGGCGCCGCAGGAAAGTGGCGTCCAGGCTGTAGGTGTGGCCAAAGAAGCGTTTGCCCGTGCTGAAGGCCACGCTGGTGCGCGGCGACGGCGTCCACACGCCGCCCAGCGACCAGAAGCGGCCTGCCGGCGCCTTGCCGGTGTTTGACAGATAGCCTTCCTTTTCCATGCCGCCGCTGGCCGTGGCCGCCCATTTGCTGCTGAACGGATAGCGCAGGCCCACGCTGCTGCGCTGCATGCGCACGGGGGCCAGCTTGCTGTCCTGCGTGCGGCGCACGTCGTGGCTGGCGTTCCAGGTCCAGCCGCTGGCGCGCGGCTCGCCGCTGAGCAGTAACTCCATTTCATCGCTGTGCACGGACAGCAGTGCGCCGCCACTGTCGACCGTGTTGCGCGTGTAGCGCAGCTCGGCCGTTGCCAGGCCGCGGAAACGGTGGCGCAGATAGGGGCTGATGCCGGTGGTGCGCACGGTGCTGGCATTGTCCGTGCCGGGCAGGTCGTCGATCAATTGCGGGCCGAACGGCGAGATGTTGCGCCGGCTCACGCTGGCGTTCGCATCAATGAAGAACCAGTCCTTCACCAGCTCGGCGTCCGCCGAGGCGGCCAGTTCATGGTTGTCCGTATCGGCACGTTGTCCGGACAGGTATTTGTGCCAGCTGTAATCGAGGTGCACGCGCAGGCGGGGACCCGTGCCGATAAGGGCGATGGCGGGAGCGATCTCCGTGATGAAGTCCGATTGCGCCTGGCCGGGCGGTGCGCGCAAGGCGTTGTCCGTATAGCTTTCGCGCAGGCGCAGCGACGGTTTCACCAGCCAGTCGACGGCGCCGGCCGGCAGGGGCAGCAGCAGGGATAGCAAGGGCAGCAGCAGCGGCGGCGGTCGCGGTAGTGAAACCCCGCGGCTAATCGTAATGGCCATAGCCGTAGTAGTCGTTGCCGGGGAACGATTTGGTCTTGTTGTAGATCAAATGAATGTGTTCGCACGACTCGATCTGGCGCAGCGCCTCCTTGACGGCGTGCTGGGTCGTCGTTTCCGCCTCAACCACCATCACCACTTGTCCCATCTGCCCCACCAGCGCGTGCGCCTCGCTGGTGATCAGCAGGGGCGGCGAGTCGAAGACGACGATGCGGTCGCCATAGCGGCTGGCGATCTCGGCCAGCAACCGGCTCATGGCGCGGCTGGCCAGCAATTCCGTCGCGTGCTTGTTGCTGCGCCCGGCGGGCAGGATGCTCAGGTTGGCAACGTTGGTTTTCAGGATCACGTCGGCCATGGCCAGTTGCGGGTCGAGCAGCACGTCCATCAGCCCCGGTTCCGGTGGCAGGCCCAGTACTTTCAGCACGGACGGGCGCGCCACGTCGGCATCGACCAGCAGCACCGTGATATCCATTTCCATGGCGATGCTCATGGCCAGGTTGATGGCGCAATACGTCTTGCCTTCGCCCGGCATGGCGCTGGTGACGACGATCAGGTTGCCGTGGCGGATGGCCTCGGCGCCGCTGGCGCGCGCCTGGCGCAGCAGCGGGCGCTTGATGATGCGGAAATCCTCGGCCACCGAGCTGCGCCCGCCATCGTGCGTGAGCATGCCTTGTTCGGCCAGCCGGGCCAGGTTCAGGGGGCGGTACTGGGGCGACCGGGCCGTGTCCGCGCCCACCGCGCCCTCGACGCCATACGGCACGCCGGCCTCGGCCACGCCCAGGATCATGGGTTCCTGCTTGCCGCTGTCCTTGCTGCTCATCGTCGCTCCCCTGGATCTAGAATTTCAGCAGCGCGGCCGTCATGACCCCGCCGTACAGCACGAACAGGCTGCCCAGGCAGGCGCCAAAGCCATAGCGGGCGCGGCGGCGGCGCACCTGCTGCAGCGCCGTCCAGTTCATCGATACCGTGCCCAGCACGTTCAAGCCCGTGGCATCGCGCAGTTCGGCGGGACTGAGGAAGGTGGGGCGCACCTGGCTGATCAGGAGGGCTGTGGCGACGCCGGCCACCAGGGCCGCGCCCAGCGCCGCGCTGAACAGCAGCGGACGGTTCGGGCCGACGGGCGCATATTGCACCGTGGGTGGGTCGATGATCTTGAAGGCCATCATCTCGGTGGTGGAACTGAGTTCGCCCGACAGCTTGGCCGCTTCGCGCCGGCCGATCAGCTTTTCATAGTTTTCCTTGTTGATGATGTAGTCGCGGTTGAGCTGCGCCAGCTGCGACTCCACCTCGGGCACGGCATTGCTCTGCGCCAGCAAGCGCTCATTGCGCGCGCTGTATTCCTGCACGCGGGCCTTGATGGCGGCTACCTTGGCATCCGCGTCCGTCAGCGCCACCTTCAGCTGCTGCAGCATGGGGCTGTAGTTCTTGCCCGGGTCGCCGGCCGCCGATTTCAGCTTGCTTTCCTCGATCTTGCGTTCTTCCAGCTGGGCCACCAGGCGCTTCGAGGCGATGATGTCGGGATGCAATTCCGTAAATTGCATGCGCAGGCTGTCGAGGTTCTTGTTGATCGACGCGATGCGCTCGTCGAGTTCGGGATTCGTGATGGCCGAAGCGTTCGGCTCCAGATCGAGCACGGGCTCGTCGCCCTCGATCTGGCTCTGGATGGCCTTGCGCGATTGTTCCGCCTCGACCAGTTCCAGCTTGGCATTGTTCAGGCTATCGGACGACATCAGCAGCTGGCTGCCATAGTCGATGCCCTGGCGCGGCAGCAGCAGGTTGTTGCGGATCTTGAATTCCTTCACCAGGTTTTCCGCCGCGCTCAGCTTGTCCTCGTAATTCTTGATCTGCTCGTCGATGAATTGCACCGCCTTCTGCGTATCCCCTTTCTTGCCCTGGAAACTGCCTTCGACAAAGATGGTCAGCAGGCTTTGCACCACGTCGCGCACCAGCTTCGGGTCGCGCCCGCTGTAGCTGATGGTGTAGATGTCATACGCGTTGGTGCCGGTGATCTTGATGCGGCTCATCAAGTCGTCGAGCTGGGCTTCGTGCTCGCGCACGGTCTTCGAATCCAGGTCTAGGTCGACCATGCGCATGACGCGCTCCACGTTCGGCCGGCTGAGCAGGGTGCGGCTCATGATGGCCACCTGCTGTTCCGTGTTCGGCACGCTGGTCATGCCGGCCATCAGCGGTTTGAGGATGGTTTGCGTATCGACAAACACGCGCGCCGACGTCTGGAAGTCGTCGGGCAGGGTGATCACCTTGATGAAGCCGGCGATGGCCACCAGCCACGCCACCAGCACCGCATGCCAGCGGTACTTCCAGATACCTTTCAGGCTGGAAAGCAGTTGCTGTATCAATTCTTCCATGTCGCTTCCTTCAGGTGACGGTGCTGCACGGTAGATGGGGTGGCGGCGCGGACAACGACGGCATCTTGCGAGAAATGCTTGCCTGTTGGGTAAGCAAAGTATAGGGCGGCTGTGAGGCAAGATTTCCCAAGATGATTGCTTCTTGATACGCCTCAAGGTTCTCTTGCCAAGTTTTAATAATCATAGGAAGTTCGCGGCCCAGGCTGGTTCTGCGGGACCAGCCATGGATGCGCCATCGACTCGAAGAGGCTCCGCATGAATCCGTTTCGCCGTGCATTTGTCTGCAACACGCTGGTTCTGGCGGGCGCTGCCAGCCTGCTCGGCGCCTGCCGCACGCGCCATCCGCTGGCACCGGCCGACGACAGCGCGCCCATGCACGATTACCTGATCGGACCGGGCGACTCCGTCAACATCATCGTCTGGCGCAACCCGGAAGTGTCGCTGACGGTGGCCGTACGGCCGGACGGCAAGATCACCACGCCGCTGGTCGAGGATTTGCCCGCCAGCGGCAAGACCTCGACCCAGCTGGCGCGCGACATCGAGCAAGCCTTGAGCAAGTTCATCCAGCAGCCCGTGGTGACGGTCATCGTCACCAATTTTTCGGGTCCGTATGGTGAGCAGATCCGCGTCATCGGCGAGGCGGCCAAGCCGCAGGCGCTGCCATACCGGCTGGGCATGTCGCTGATGGACGTGCTCATCGCCGTGGGTGGCATTACCGATTTTGCTGCCGGCAACAAGGCCAGCATCATCCGCATGCGCGAAGGCAACCAGCAGCAGTTGCGGGTGCGCCTCGATGATTTATTGAAAGAAGGCGATATTTCCGCGAATGTCATGATGCGGCCGGGCGACGTGCTGCTGATACCGGAAAGCTTCTTTTAATAGCAAGCTCGACAATATCAAAACAGCATTTTTGTTTGTCATTTTGTACTTGCGGGCAAATTTCAGCATGCAATTTTGCTATTAAATAGCACATTTCTTCTGTTTTTTTAGCTGGATGTGGGAACTTCTCCAGTTTTTATCTTGTCACAAGGCATTGGCTTCAGTCCGTCTCGACGGCGGCCGATGAACGTGAGGACAAGATGAGCTTTGAAGATGAACCCATTATTTCCTTCGACACGCCAGGCACCTTCAGTGACCTGGTGGTGGGCGAGGGGCAGATCGACCCTGCCATGGAGCATGAGCTCGACCTGCAGCGCTTTCATATCCGCATGGCCAATTCGCGCGGCCGGCGCGAGGCGGCCAGTTTGCTGATCCGCAAGATGTACGGCTGGCGCGGCTATGCCGTCGATCCCGGCATCGCGCATGCCCTGAATAAAATCACGCTGTTTGCGGAAACGGCCGGCAGCACCGTCGGCACCATGACCCTGTGCCTCGACAATGACGAGACAGGCCTGCCCGCCGATGAAAACTTCCGCGACAAGCTCGACGTGCTGCGCGAAGAGGGGCGGCGCCTGTGCGAACCATCACGCCTGGCCATCGACAAGGGCGTGAGCAAGCGCGTGTTTGCGGCGCTGATTCATATTTCTTATATCTATGCCCACAATATTCACGGCTTTACGGATTACGTGATCGAAGTCAACCCGCGCCACGTGGTGTTTTACAAGCGCATGCTGGGTTTCAAGGACTTCGGCGGCGAGCGCGAGTGCACGCGCGTGGGGGCGCCGGCCGTGCTGCTACGGCTGGACCTCGATTACATGGGGGCCCAGATCCGCAAATACGGTGGCCTGATGGAACAGCATGGGGGTGAACGGTCGTTTTACCCCTTTTTTTTTCCGACATGGGATGAGCCTGGCATCACGGACCGGCTGAGGCAGGGGCGTAACTGATACCTCATTTGTTTTTCAGCAAGATCGCCTGTATGTAACTGCCTGGAATCGCGTAAGTGATGCCGCTGGGCGCGCTGATGGCTGCCTCTTTGAGGCCCTTGACGTACACCATGTTGACGATGCCGTAGACGAGACCGGTCTCGGGATCGAACAGGGGGCTGCCGCTGCTGCCCGGATACGCCGTCGCGTCCAGCTGGAACACGGTGTACGGCGCCTTTTGCAGTTGCGCCAGGCGCCGCACGTCGAGGCGCTGCGCGTTTTCGCTGGGCATGACCACCGGCGTCAGCGATGACACGGTGGCGCGGTGCGTCACGTGGTGCAAACCGAGCAAGGTGCCTAGCGGAAATCCCGTAAACGCCATGGCCTGGCCTTCGCGCACCGTGGCCGCGTCGCCCAGCGCAAGGGCGGGCAGGGGCGCGCCCGCCAGGCGCAGCAAGGCCAGGTCGTGTTCCGTGTCCAGCGCCTGGACCTTGGCGGGACGAAATTGCGCCACCTCGCCCTGGCCCGTGAGTATGCCGATGATTTCGTTCGGATTGGCGTCAAGCAGTTTCTGGATCACATGGGCGCAAGTGAGCACGCTCAAGCCGTCGCCCGTCACGAAACCCGTGCCGATGAAATTCATGGGCGGCGTGCGCGTCTTTTGCAGGCTGCCCACGCCAACGATGGACGGTTTGACGCGCGCGATGGTTTGCGCCAGCGCCGCATCGGCGCGGCACGGCACGCTGGCCAGGGCCAGGCAAAACAATAGGACGGAAGACAGAAATTTCATGGCGGCGCGCTTTCAACGGTCGGAGGTGGCGGGGGCTGCAGCAGCGCACACAGCAGCATCAGATAACACAGCAGGGCGATGCGCGGCACGTCGAGCAGGCTGTCGAACAGGCCGACGACGAGAAAACCCAGCAGGGCGGCGGCGCACGCCAGCGCGCAGGAATCGCCGTGTGCGGCCTGGCGCAGCAGGCGCAGGCCGGCCACGGCCAGCAGGGCCAGCATGGACAGGGCGCCGCACCAGCCCGTTTCCACCAGCACATGCAGCGCCATGCTCTTGATGTGCCACGGCAAGTGATGGTGGTCGCTGCTGAAAAACCAGTAATTGTTGGCCTGTGTAAAGCGCCCATTGGCGATCAATTCCTCGCCGCCGGGCCCGCGCAAGCTCAGATTGTCGACTTCGATCACGGACGAGGTGGCCGTGCCGCTTGCCGCCAGTTCCAGTTGCACGGGCGGGCGCAGCAGCCAGGCGCCCCCGCCCAGCCAGGCGCTGTCGAACGGCACCTCGTAGTGCTGCCACGTGCCGGCCGGCGTGCTGGCCGGCGGCGCGCGCAGGCGCAGCGGGACATGCACGCAGCCTTGCGCATACAGCAATTGCCGCTGGCACAGGCGCACCAGCAGCACGGGCATGGGTCCCGTTCTACGCGCATCGAGCGCCAGGGTGTAGCGCGTGGCCGGCTGCACATGCAGGCGTTGCAGCAGGCGCAGCAGTTCGCCATAGCCGGCGCTGTAGCCGGGACTGGCCAGGCGCACATAGCGGTTACCCGGGTTTTCCTCGCTTCCGCCATCTTCCGCATAGGCGATGCTGGCCGGCACCTCGCGCTGGGGATTGTGCCAGTAATAGGTGGAGGGAAAGCTGCCCATGCCCATGCCGAACAGGCGGTCGTCCCAAGCGGACGGCTGCATGGCCAGCACTTGTCGCCAATGGCGCAAGCGGCCTTGCATGTCGAAGGCGGTGGTGGCGAAACGTTCGGTGGCGTAATAGCTGGCCGAGACGGGTATCGCCAGCAGCAGCAGGATGCCGGCCGCGCCCGCGACGCTCAGGCTGGCCCGGTCCAGCCGCCACAGCGGTGGGCGCAAGCGTCCGTTGCACAGCATCAGCATGGCCAGCAGCACGACCAGGCCGGCCGGCAGCAGTGCCGGCGGTCCCGCCCAGTGCCAGCCTATCCAGGCGAGATTGCATGCCAGCATGGTCCATGCCACCATCGCCAGGCCGAGCTTGGCTGGCCCTTTTCCCCCAGCGGCACTGGGCCACAACGCGCCCGCCAGCAGCGCGGCGGCCAGCAGGAACAGGAAATACGGGCCTTTCAGCCAGCCGGCCGTTTGCTGGACGGCCGGCTCCGGCCACCAGGCGGCCAGCAAGCCCTGCAGGCACAGCGCGCACAGCAGACTGGCCGGCGCCAGGCGCCACGGCAAGGGCCGCGCCGCCAGCACGAAGCTGGCAGCAAGCAGGACGGCGGCGGCGAGCAATCCCCGGTAGCCGGCCAGGCTGAACATGTAGACGAGCAGGACGGTGCCCAGGCCGGCCAGCAGCAGCTTCAGCAAGAGTTGGCGCACGGGCCGCTGGCCTTGCGGTGGCCGCGCCGCGCCGGGCGCCGTCCGCAGGGCTTGCCAGAATGCCAGCAGCAGGGCCGCTGCCAGGGCCGCGTACAGGCCCCGTGAAAAGGTGGTGCAGGCCGCGTGCAGGGCCAGGGCCAGCAGCAGCATGGCCAGCGCCGCCTGCCAGCGGCTGCGGGCGCGCGCCAGCCACAGTGCGGCAAACGGCAAGCTCAGGGCCAGGTAGCCGTCCAGCGCCGCGCCGCCCGTGTGCATGGCGGAAAACGGCGCCGTGATGCGGTAATCGCTGGACAGGTTCAGCAGGCCGGGAAACACGGCCCGTTCCCATAGCGCGAACAGGGACACCATGGACAGCCCGACCAGCATGCCCGGCAGCGCATAGCGGCGCAAGGCGGGAGGGTCCGCGTCGCGCAGCAGCATCGGCAGCAACAGCATGCTCCAGGCCCAGGCTTTACCGAGCCGCAAGCTGTTATAGGGACTCAGGTAGTTATCCCAGGCATTCAGCTCGAGCTGCGGCAACGGCAGGACGCCGCGCAGCAGCGCCGCCAGCCAGGCCAGGCTGCACAGCAGCAAACAGGCGCGGGCAGCCGGCGAGAGGCACGCCGCTGCGCCCCGGGCCTGCCTGCCCAGACGCCAGTAGCCGCAAGCCACCGTCAGCAACAGCAGCACGTCGATTTCTTCGAGGAAGAACCAGCCCGTCCACGGCGCCAGGTCCAGCGCGGGCAGCAGGGCGGGCACGCAGAACAGCCAGCAGGCGGGGCGCCAGCACAGCAGCAGGAAATACGCGGGCAGCAGGGCGGCAAACAGCAGGCCGGGCCAGCCGTGGCCCAGCGGATAATGGCGCAAGGCCAGCATGCAGGCCGTGCCCGCCAGCAAGGCCAGCGGCCGCGCCGCCACACCGGGCATGGCCGCGTGCACAGCCATGGCCTACAGCTGGGTCAGCAAGGCTTGCGCTGCGGCCCGCTGCGGAAAGTCCTTGTTGGCGGCCAGCAATTGTTCCAGTTGCTTGCGCGCACCGCCCTTGTCGCCCGATTTCGCCAGGGCCGCGCCCAGGTGATACTGCACTTCGGGCGACTTCGGCGCGAGGCCCGCCGCCTTGCGCAGCAGGGCCGTGGCGCGCTTGACGTCGCCTTGCTCCAGCACGATCCAGCCCAGGGTGTCGAGCACGGCGGGATTGTCGGGCGCCAGCTTGAGTGCCTGCTCGGCCGTGGCTTGCGCGCGTGGATCTTTTTCCTGCTGATATGCCCAGGCCAGGTCGTTCAGCGCCACCACGTTGCCCGTGTCCTTGGCAACGACATACTGGAAGTGCTCGATGGCGGCGCGGTATTGCTTCGCTGCCAGCCGGGTACCCGCCAGATAGGTGCGTGTCGGCAAGTCTTCCGGATGGGCTTTCAGCCAGGCGGCCATGCGCGTCTCGGCTTCGCGGTCCTGTCCCGACGCCTGCAAGGCGCGGTACAGCTGCACCTGCAAGGGGCCGATGGGGCTGATGCCGAAGGCATACTGGTACAGCTTGACGGCTTGCTGCGGCAGCTTTTGCTCCATCAGCACGTCGCCCTCGAGCTTGTAGCCGGCCGCCAGCTTCGGCTGCTGTTCCTGCACGTGGCGCGCCACGGCCAGCGCCTCGCGCTGGCGGTTCAGGTTCAGCAGCATGGCCACTTCCACCACGCGCGCTTCCAGCAAGGCCGGGTCAAGCGCCTGCGCCCGCTTGACGGCTTGCAGCGCATGATGAGGGTCGCCCAGCGCCAGGTGCAGGCTGGCGATGCGCATCTGCAAGGGCGCGGAGGTGGTTTGCAGGCTGGCCAGCTTGCTGTAGCTGTCGAGCGCGGCCGGCGCCTGGCCGGCGCTGTACTCGACCTGGGCGCGCAGGGCCAGCGCATCGGCGTCGCCCGGATGGCCCGTCTGCAGGGTGCGCGCCAGTTCCAGCGCCTTGTCGGGCGCGCCAGTCTTCAGGTAAAAGTTACTCAGCAGCAGAGCCGGCGCGACGGCGTCGGGATTGTCGCGGTGGGCCCGTTCGAGCCAGCGCCGCGCCTCGTCCGTCTTGCCATCCGATGCGGCCAGCTTGGCCAGCGCCGCGCACAGGTCGGCATTTTTCGGCGCCTTCGCCAGCGCCCGCTCGAAGCGCTGTTTTGCCTGCTCCGGCTTTTTCTCGGCCAGGTCGATCTGTGCCAGGTTGTTCAAGGCAGGTAAATACACGGGGTCCATGCCCAGGGCTTGCTCGAAACTGGCGCGCGCGGCGGGCAAGTCGCGCAAGGCCAGGTAGACACCGCCTTTCAGGTTCAGCAGCAAGGGATTCGTGCCTTTCTGCTGTTGCTCCATCATCTTGACGCTGGCCAGGGCCTTGTCGTTCTGCTTGTTGCGCAGTAAGGTCATCACCAGCATGGTGCCCGCTTGCGGCGTGCTCTTGTCGAGCATGCTGGCGCGTTCCAGTTCATTGATGGCGCGGCTGTTCTCGCCCATACCCAGGCGGCTGATCCCCAGCGCCGCGTGCAGCCTGGCCGTGTCCGGCGCCAGGGTGCTGGCCTGTTCGAAATACGCCGTTGCCTTGTCGTACTGGCGCGCGCGCAAGTGGGCTTCGCCGGCCAGCGACAGCAATTCCACGTCGTCGGGGAAGGCGGCCAGCATCGGTTGCAGCAAGCCGATGGCCGCATCGGTCTTGCCGCGCATCAACTCAATCGAGGTCATCATCTTGACGGCATACAGATGCCTGGGGTACACGGCCAGGAAGCGCCGCAGGTAGGTTTCCGCCTGGGGCGGCGAGCCGAGCGCCAGTTGCACGGCGCCGGCCAGCAGGATGGACGGCATGTGATCGGGCGCCGCCTTGAGCACCAGTTGCAAGGCTTGCAAGGCCGCCTTGTTCTTGCCCTGGCGGAAGTCGAGCAGCGCCTGCGTCTGCAGCAAGCCCAGGCTGTTGGGCGCCGTCTTGCGCGCCGTGGCCAGCTGGGCCGCCGCTTCCAGGTAGTGCTTTTCCACGATGTCGAGGTTGGCCAGGTCGATATGCGCCTGGGTATTGTCCGGTTTTATCTTGAGTATCCGCATGTAGGCGAGCCGCGCCGCGCCGTTCTTGCCTTGCAGGCGCAGCAAATCGCCCTGCAGGCGCAAGGCGTCCAGGTTGGTGGGCGCGCTTTTCAAGGCTTGCGCCAGCAGCAGCTCGGCCGCCGGCACTTGCTGGTCCAGCGCCGCCAGGCGTGCCAGGCCCAGCAAGGCCTCGACGTGGTCGGGATGGGCTTCGAGCAGGCGCGAGTACAGGGCGCGCGCCTCATCCCGGCGGCCCAGGGCCAGCAAGGCATCGCCGCGCAGGGCCAGCACGCTGGCGGGTTGCGCTGCATCGTCGGCGATCTCGGCCAGCACCCTGTCGAACTGGCCCAGCATCAGCCAGGCCTTGCCCAGCAATGGCATCACTTGCTGCGACGCCAGGCCCAGCGACTTTGCCTTGCGCAATTCTTTCTCGGCCGACAGCGCTTCTCCCGTGTCGATATAGATGCTGCCCAGCAGCAAGCGCGCGGCCGCATTGTCCGGTTCCTTCTGCAGCAGGTTCTTCAACTGGATGATGGCGGCCCGCGCTTCGCCTTTCTGGCGGTACTGCTGCGCGTCGGCCATCAGGGTCTCGCTGCTCTGCGTGCCGTGGCACGCCGTCAGCAGGGGCAGCAGCAGGGTGCAGCACAGCGCGGCGGCAGGCAGGCCAGGGAAAGGGCGGGGCAGGGAACGGGCCATGGAAGTCTCCGGTAACGGCGTGCATGAGGAATCGGCATGGCCTAGCTTAAAAAGATGGCCGCCGGTCTCCTTGATTGCGCTCAACAAGCCGCCGATTGTCGGCGCGCCTGCTGGCCGCCGGCCCGTGTTTCTTGTTCCCGCTCAAGAATGGCCGGACCGGCAACCGTAGAATTTCCCGGACGGCGATGCTCAGGCCGCAACCATTCGGAGCACAGGCATATGGACAGCAATGTGGATAGCAATGCGGGCGTGGTGGCGGTGGTGGGGCTCGGTTATGTGGGCTTGCAACTGGCCGTGGCGTTTGGCATGCGCCAGCGCACGATCGGCTTTGACTTGTCGGTCCGCAAGGTGGAAAGCTACCGGCGCCACATCGATCCGACGGGCGAAGTCAGCCATGAACAGCTGCTGGCCGCGCAATGGCTGAGCGTCGGCTGCGATCCGGCCGAGCTGCAACTGGCCGATTTCATCGTCGTGGCCGTGCCCACGCCCGTCGACAGCGCGCACAATCCCGATTTCTCGGCCCTGGCCGGCGCCAGCGCGGCCGTCGGCCGCCACATGCGGCGCGGCGCCATCGTCATCTACGAATCCACCGTGTATCCGGGCGCCACCGAGGAAATCTGCATCCCCATCCTCGAGCAGCATTCGGGCCTGCGCTGGAAGGAGGATTTTCATGTGGGTTTTTCACCCGAGCGCATCAACCCGGGCGACAGGGACCATACCTTGCACAGCATCCGCAAGGTGGTTTCGGGCGACGATGCGGCCACCCTGGACAAGGTGGCCGCCCTGTACGAAGGCGTGGTCGAGGCCGGCGTGCACCGGGCCTCGAGCATTCGCGTGGCCGAGGCGGCCAAGGTGATCGAAAACACGCAGCGCGACCTGAATATCGCGCTGATGAACGAGCTGGCCATCATCTTCGACCGCATCGGCATCGATACCCTGGAAGTGCTGCAGGCGGCGGGCACGAAATGGAACTTCCTGCCGTTCCGGCCCGGACTGGTGGGGGGCCACTGCATCGGCGTCGACCCATACTATTTGACGCACAAGGCGGAAATGCTCGGCTACCACCCGCACGTGATCCTGGCCGGGCGCCGCATCAACGACGGTATGGCCAAGTTCGTGGCGGAAAAAACCATCAAGGAAATGGTGCGCGCCGGCTTCAAATTGAAGGGCTCGCATGTGAACGTGCTGGGCCTGACCTTCAAGGAAAATTGCCCGGACCTGCGCAACTCGAAAGTGGTCGACATGATCCACGAACTGCAATCGTACGGCGTGCAGGTGCATGTGCACGATCCCGTCGCCGATAGCCGCGAAGCGCTGGAAGAATATGGTTTATCGCTGGAAAGCTGGGAGCAGCTGCCGCGGGCCGAGGCCATCATCAGCGCCGTTTCGCACCAGGCCCTGCTGGCCCGCCCGCTGGCCGACTTCCAGTCCAAGGTGCAGGAAAACGGCTGCTTCATCGACATCAAATCGCATTTCGACCCCCGTCCGCTCGAGGATGGCGGCCTGCACGTATGGCGGCTGTGATGGCGGCCGATGCCTTCGACCGGGCTGCAAACACGGCGCAAGGCGCCCCTGCTGGCAGCCCGGCTGCCGGCGCCTACGCGCAAGCGTGCGCGCAGCTGGCCAGCGCACCGCGCCGCTGGCTGGTGACGGGCGTGGCCGGCTTCATCGGTTCGCACCTGCTGGAAACCTTGCTAAACCTGGGCCAGGAAGTGCGCGGACTCGACAATTTCATGACAGGCCACCGGCACAACCTGGAACTGGTGCGCGCCAGCGTGGGCGAACAGGCGTGGCGGCGTTTCACCTTCATCGAAGGCGATATCCGCGACCCGCAGGCATGCGCGCGCGCGTGTGCTGCGCCACCGCAAGCCGCCGGCATCGGCCTCGGCGGCAGTGAGGCCGATGGTGAGACAAGCGCTGCCGATGGTGGCAGCGGTCCCGGCGGCAGCTTGGCCGGGCGCGGCCGTGCCGGTCCGGACGGTTCCGGCGCAGCCGTCGCCGTCGATTATGTGCTGCACCAGGCGGCGCTCGGTTCCGTCTCGCGTTCGCTGGAAGACCCGCTGCTGTGCCACGCCGTCAATGTCAGCGGCTTCCTGAACATGCTGGCTGCCGCCCGCGACGCGGGCGTGCGGCGCTTCGTGTACGCGGCTTCCAGCGCCACATATGGCGACCATCCGGCCTTGCCGAAAGTGGAACAGCACATCGGCGCGCCCCTGTCGCCGTATGCCTTGAGCAAATATGTCAACGAACTGTATGCTCAAGTGTACGCGCGCTGCTACGCCATGCAGACGGTGGGACTGCGCTATTTCAATGTCTTCGGTCCGCGCCAGGATCCGCTGGGTGCCTACGCGGCCGTCATTCCCCGCTGGATCGCCGCCATGCTGGACAACCAGGCCGTGCACATCCATGGCGACGGAGCCACCAGCCGCGACTTCTGCTTCGTGCACAATGCCGTGCAAGCCAATATCCTCGCCGCCACCGGCACCGACCCGGCGGCCGTGAACCAGGTCTACAACGTGGCCGTCAACGCCCGCACCAGCCTGACGCAGCTGCACGCCACGATGCAGCAGATGCTGCTGGCCGTCCACCCGCAGCACGTGCAGCAGGCGCCGCAGTACGGCGAGTTTCGCGCCGGCGACGTGCGCCATTCGCAGGCGGACATCGCCAAGGCGGCCCGTTTGCTCGGCTATGTACCCACGCACAACCTGGCGCAAGGCTTGCGGCACACCATCGCCTGGTATGTGGCGCAGGCTGGCCGCACCTGAGGTGGGCGCGCAGCTGACTTCCATAGCCGGTGTCCGATTCAGGCCAGATCCACGCGTCCGATACACATGCCCGATACATATATATGCTTGATATATATGCTTGTTACATATGTCCGATCCACATACCCGACACATATGCTTGATATCCACCCGGCCTCCTGTCGTCTAGCGTTGCACGGGCGGCGCTGTCGGCGTTGTTGACGTTGTTGATGACGCTGCCGGTTCGGGCGGCTCCGGTACGCCGTCGGTCTTGCTGCGCAGAACCCGGGGCGTGCCGCGAAAATCAGCCGTATGCAGGGTGACGGGGCGGCGCCAGACGCGGGCGATGTAGGCCAGCACCTGTTGCGCCCGCTCCAGGTCCAGGCCGCGCCCGTCGCGCTGGTGATCGTGGCGCAGCACCAGGCTGCCGTCGTCATTGAGCAGGGTCACGGCGATGCAGGGCGCGCCATAGTTGTATTTGGGCGCCAGGATGGCTTCGCGGATGGCCCGCAAGTCGCGGCTGGCCAGGCGCGTTTCGCCATCGCGGCGGCTTTCATGCACGAACAGGCCCAGGCGGTCAGCCAGTTCGCCGTCCAGATAGTTGCGTATGAAACTGCAGTCATCGTCGTCGCGGCAAATCTGGCGCGCCCGGGCCAATCCTTCGCGCTCGATGATGTGTTCCCACATGCAAAAGCCCAGGTGATAGGGATTGACGGCCAGCGCCTGCTGGTGCTCGCCCGCGTAAGGGCGCACCACGTCCGAATGCGACTTGATGGCGGACAGATACAAGGCCGGCGGCAGGAAGTCGGCTTCGCGCAGCAGCCGCGCATGCCAGTACGAGGCCCAGCCTTCGTTCATGATCTGGCAGGCGTACACGGGATAGAAGTAAAACGACTCTTCGCGCACGGCCAGGAAAATGTCGCGTTCCCAGTCGGCCAGCTCCGGCGCATATTGCGCGATGAACCATAATAAATCGTATTCGGGCTGCGGCGGCAGGAGCGGGCGCTGCGTCACGCGTGCCCGTGCCGCCTCGTGGGCCGCCCGCGCGGCCGCTTCGCCGGGCAGGCGCCGGTAGCGTTGTGCAAAAGGAGCGTCGTCGCTGCTCCTGTCGCGCGTACCCGCCACGCAGGCTGGCCCGGATGCCGCATAGGGCGGGCGGTGCAGCTCGGCGTGGATGTCCACATGCTGTTCCAGCGCCAGTGCCGCGTCGAGCACGGCTTCCACCGGCTCCTGCCCATGGCGTTGCAGCGCCATTTCGAGACGCTGTGCCCGTGCCGCGCTTTGTTCCAGGATGTGCTGGCCCGCCATGGCGCCGAAACGCAGGAACAGGGCATTGCGGCTGGCAAAGTCGGCGTGGCCCAGCACATGCGCTGTGACGAGGGTGTTTTCCGCCACGGAATTGTGTTCGGCCATGTAGGCATGGCAAGGGTCGCCGGGGAACATGACTTCGAACATATGCGAGTTGCCCATCTTTTGATGCACGAGCTGGTGGATGTAGCGCACGCCGAACGACCAGTGGCGCATGCGCACGGGCAAGCCATAGATGGCGATCTCGGCCATGAAGCTGTCCGGCACCAGCTCGAACTCGACGGGTGCAAATGCCAGCCCCAGTTCCCGCGCCAGCGCTTCGATGCGCGTCGCGTAGCCGTCCGGGCCGGCCGTGTCGCCGTGGCGCTGAGCGTCAGGCTGGGTCATGGCGGTTCCTCCGTTTCTGCCGCCTCGTGCTGGAAAAAGGTGCGGATGGCCGCCCAGATATCGTCATTTTTGCTCAGGATGCTGCTGTGCAAGGGCAAGCCGCGCCGTTCCTGCTCGGCGCACAGGCTGTGCATTTCCGTTTCCAGGCTGCGCGGCACGCCAGGCACGGTTTCCACATAGCCCATATAGTTGAGCAAGGTGCCCAGTTCGCCCAGGACCAGGCTGGTCGCTCCCCGGTCTTCGCTGAAATTCTCGCCATCGGAAGCATAGAACAGATAGGCGTTGTAGCGTCCCGGCGCGTAGTGTTCCTGCAGCAGCTCCCGGCTCAGGCGAAAGGCGGTGGAAGCCATGGTGCCGCCCATGCCGTTGACCTGGAAGAACTCGGCTTCGGAAAACTCCCACGCCCGCGTCGTATGGGCGATAAAGCGTGTTTCCACGCGCACATATCTGCGGCGCAAGCCCTGCAAGGCAAAGAAAAAGAAGGATTTGGCCAGCTTGCGCTCGGCCTGCGCCATGCTGGCCGATACGTCCAGCACGAAAAACACGACGGCATTCGCGCTGGGGCGGGGCTGTGGCAGCACCTGGCGGTAGCGCAAGTCGTCATTGGTGAAGGGCACGGGCTGCGTTTGCAAGGCACGCCGCTTGATGGCTTCCTTGACAGTGCGCCGCCGGTCCAGGCGCGAACGGGCGCCATGACGGTCCAGGCCGCTACGCACGAGCCGGACTTCATCGATGGCGCCCAGGTGGCGCGGCTTCAGGTGCGGCAGCTCGAAGGCGTCCCACAACCAGTCGAGAATATCGTCGATGGGAAACTCGAGCAGCAGGCGCACCGCCCCCTCGCCATCGCCGCCTTCGCCTTGCGTTCCCGCCCCGCCCGTGGCGGCGGGGCGGGCCGCGCGCAGGAGATCGCCGGGCTGGCCGCCACCCTGGCCCGCGCCCACGCTGCTGCGCGCGGGCGCCAGGCGGAAATGCGCATGTTCAAGCAGGCGCATGGGCACTTGCACCGTGCGTTGCTGCGGCCCGCCGATCAGGTCAGGGGTGGCGATCAGCTCGGGCAAGTGCGCCTGCACGGCGTCGCGCACTTTCTGGTTGTGGCGCAGCCAGTCGCGCGCGCCGCGCGAGAACAGCCCGTACCACGGCTGGGCCAGGGCAGGCGCGGGGCCCGTTGGCGCTGTCGCGCCGGCGGAATGCACCTTGCTTGCCGTGGCTGGCGAGCCTGAGCGGCCATCCCGTTCCGGAGGGCCATGCTGATTGCCGTTGCCTGGCGAGGTCGTGGCGGACATGGCTATTCCTGCGCCAGCAAGGTGGTTACGTAGTTGAGCGCTTCGCGCGCGCTATGGGCGTCATAGCCGTATTCGTCGACCAGGCGCTGCTCGACGGCCGAAATCCTGGACCGCACGTCGTCATCTGGGCGCTTGGCCGAGCCGACCAGACGCAGCACGTCGCGCCGCTGCTCGAACAGGTATTGCTGGATGGCGTCGTGCAGTTGCGCATGGCTGCCCAGGCCAAATGGCTCGCCCCGCTTGAAGGCGCTCATGGCCTTGCGGACCACTTCTTGTCGGAAAGATTGCTTGCCCGAGTCGCTGATGTGGATTTTTTCTTCCACGGCGCGCAGGAACCGTTCGTCGGGACGGCGCTCTTCGCTGGTGATGGGATCGCGGATCTGGCGGTTGTCGAGCATGGCTTCGACTTCATCGAGATATTTGTTCAGCAAGTCTTGCGCTTCTTGCTCGAACGACACGAACAGGGCCTTGTGCACGTCAGCCTTGACCCAGCGGTTATAGAAATCCTTGCGCGTGAGCACCAGGTAATCGACCCACTTGCGCTTGCGCCGTGGTTCGATGCGCGCATCGTTTTCAATGCCGTCCTTCAGGGCCAGCAGCACGTCCATGGTGGACAGGCTGTTGCGCTGGGCGGAAATGATGGCGTGCGACAGGGCATTGATGACGAAACGGGGCGACACGCCCGACAGGCCCTCGTCGGGCGCCTTGTCGCGCTCGCGCATGCGGCGGATGTCGGCCGGCTGCAAGTCGTCCACGTCTTCATCGGCGTAGATGCGCAGTTTCTTGACCAGCTCGGCCTCCTTGTCCTCGCCTTCGGGCAGACGGCTGAGGATGGCAAACACGGCCGCCGCATGCAGCACGTGCGGATCGAGGTGTACATCGCGGAAGGCGGGCGCGGCCGCCAGGATCAACTTGCGGTAGATGCGTGCTTCCTCGCGATAATTGAGCGTGTACGGCACTTGCACGATGACCATGCGGTCGAGCAGCGCCTCGTTTTCGCTTTCTTGCAGGAATTTGCGAAATTCGGCCAGATTCGTGTGCGCGAGGATGGTTTCGTCGAGATAGATCAGGGGAAAGCGCGACACCTTGACATTCTTTTCCTGCGTCAGGGTTAATAGTAAATAGAGGAATTCCCGCTTGACCTTGAGAATCTCGATCATTTCCAGCATGCCGCGGCTGGCCGCGTATACCGCGCCGGACCACGACCAGGCGCGCGGATCGCCTTCGTCGCCGTACTGAGCCACTTTCGACAGGTCGACGGAACCGACCAAGTCGGCCAGGTCGGCCGTGGTGGGATCGTGCGGCGCATACGTGCCGATGCCGCAGCGGCCCGCCTCGGACAGGTGGATGCGCTCGACGGGCATGCGCAGGAAATCGCCTGCGTACTGTTCTTCCAGGCGGGCGCGGCAATGGGGGCACAGTTCGCCCTGCAGCTCGGCATCATAGCTGGCGCGAAAGTCGGCGCGCATGCTGTGCGGCACCAGATGCAGCGGCGATTCGTGCACGGGACAGCCGGCGATGCCGTACAGCGCGCCTTCGCTGCTGTGGCTGTATTCTTCCAGCCCCCGCTTGAGCAGGATCACCATGGTCGACTTGCCCCCCGACGGCGGGCCCAGCAATAGCAACATGCGCCGGCCCACCTCGGAGCCGGCGGCGGCGGCCTTGAAGTAGGCGGCAACCCGGTCGATTGCCTCGTCGATGCCGAACAGCTCGTCGTCGAACAGGCGGCAGCGGAAGCGCCCGTTGTCATCGGTCTGGCCGTTCCAGCGCATCATGTCCCACAGGTACTGGTGCGCGCTGCGCGTCAGCAGGGCCGCGCGGCCCGGCAGGATCTGCTCGATGAAGTCGGCAAAACTGCCGCCCCATGGGCGGATGCGGTGTTTTGCCGCCCAGGCCGCCATGCCGTGCACAAAACCCGCATGCTGGCCTGCTTGCTCGCCCGCGGGCGCGTCGTCGTGGCGTGTCATACCAGGGCTCGTCATTATTTCCCCATCCATACCGTTGCTGCCGTGGAGCAGGCCCGGTTCCAGCCTGTCAGCCAAGTATACGGCGCCACCTCTGGCCGCACGCATGATCTCGCTCAACCTTGACGAGGGAACTATTTTTATCCTCGCTGCCCCCGTTGGGGCAGGGCCGCCATGCGCCAGCGCAGTTCAATCCAGATCAATACCGGCCGGCGCGGGCCGTCCAGACTGGTGGTTTGCGGCGACCCACGAGGAGAACATGATGATAGGCAACGAGAATGGTTTCAGCGCCCCGCCTGGCGCCAGCGGCAGGGGACAAAGCGCGGACGATGAAGAGGCCGTCGGCCAATTTTCCGTCCCTGGCAAAGACGATAATACGATCGAGAGCGCGTCCGTCTCGGACGTGCCCGACGCCTTGAGCGGCGTCAGCATGGAATTGCTGGAAATCAAGCGCAGCATCGAAGACGGCATGCGCCAAAGCATTTCCCAGGCGGGCGGCGTGCGCGCAGCCGACGCCTTCAGCGACGGCGGCAATATCCAGGGCGTGTCCATCGGCCTGGGCGAGGGCGCCAGCGACAGTTCGTCCGGCGAACCGGGCTTGCCGGCCCTGACCCTGTACGTGGCCGAGCCCACTTCCGTCGACCGCGCCAAGGCCGCCATCGTGGGAGCCATGGGCGTGCGCGCCGTGTCCAGCGACAGGGTGCCCGTCAACATCGTCGTCACGGGCGTGATCGATGCGCAGCCGCACCGCTTCCGTTTGCGCCCTGCGCCGGGCGGCGTGTCGGTCGGGCATTTCCGCATCACGGCCGGCACCATCGGCTGCCTGGCTGTGGGGCGCAGCGCGCCGCGCAACAGTCGTTTGATGATTCTTAGCAATAATCATGTGCTGGCCAATTCCAATGGCGGCGTGTTCAACGACTGCATCGTGCAGCCGGGCCCCATCGATGGCGGCCGCTGCCCGCAAGACCAGGTGGCCGTGCTCGAGCGCTTCGTGCCCATCAATTTCAGCGGCGGCGTCAATTTCGTCGATTGCGCCACCGGCTGGGCCTGGCCAGACCGCGTGCGCCCCGAACTGGTCTACCTGAGCGGCGGCGTGCCGGCGTACTTCCGCATCAGCAATGCGCTGGTGGCGCCCGCGCTGGGCATGATGGTTGGCAAGTCCGGTCGCACGACGCAGCTGACGCAGGGCCGCATCACGGGCCTGGGCGCTACCATCAACGTCAATTACGGCGGCGGCAGGATCGCGCTGTTCCAAGACCAGATCGCCATCACGGGCGTCAGCGGCGCATTCAGCGCCGGCGGCGATTCCGGCTCGTCCATCTGGACGTGGAACCAGCAGCGCAATCCCGTCGGACTGCTGTTTGCCGGCGGCGGCAATATCACGTTTGCCAACCAGATGCGGCGGGTGGTGGTGGCGCTCGACATCAATTTGTACACCTGAGCACGCTGCAAGGGCATGGCGCGGCGGCGTTGCGCCGCCTTGCATCACGCTGTCTTTTGCACGATGATGATATGTGTCAAGGGCAGCAGCCACGCATGGTGTTGGCCGGCGAAGCGTGCTGCAACGCCGGATGGCCGGGTGTATCATGGAAGGCATCAGGAGGGTCTGTCATGTCAAACAGTAAATTCGCACAATCGCCCCATGCCGTCTTCGAGGACGCCGCCATGCCGTATTTGCCGGATGATGCCTCTGGACAGGGAATGGGCGGCGCGGGCCAGGGATACTACGCCCCTGCCGCGCCCCCGGGCCGCCTGGAAGCGGCAAAGCGGCGCAACGAGCGGGCGCTGATGGCGATCGATGGCGTGGAAGGCGTCAGCCTGGGGCAGACGGCCGTGGGCAAGGAAGCGCTTGTCGTATATTTGCGCGACTCGTCCGTCAAGCGGCGCGTACCGTTGCAGGTCGAGGGCTATCCGGTGGAGACGAGCATCACGGGCCAGATCGATATCCAACGCTGGTAGGTAGGCGAGCCCGACGGCTAGGCCACCGGGCTGCGCATAGCCGCAGGAAGACCTGTTGCCAGGCCTTCGGCTTCGCTTATCCGCCCGCCTTATTTGCTCAGGCGGCCGATCGCTTCAGCCACGCCCGCGCCATAGGCAGGGTCGCACAGGGTGCAGTTGCCGATGTGGCGTTGCTTGACTTGTTCCGAAGCGCCCGAGATGGCGCGGGCCGTGTTGTCGAACAAGGCTTGCTGCTGTGCCGGCGTCATCAGGCGGAACAGGGCACGCGGCTGCGAATAGTAATCCTCGTCGACACGGTGGTTCCAGTGGTCGGCCGCGCCTTCGATGCTCAGCGGCGGTTCGCGGAAATCGGGCTGCTCGGCCCATTCCTGCTCGCTGTTCGGTTCATAGCCCAAGGTTCCGCCCTGGTTGCCGTCGACCCGCATCTGGCCGTCGCGGTGATAGCTGTGGAACGGGCATTTCGGCGCGTTGACAGGGATATGGCTGTGGTTTACGCCGAGGCGGTAGCGCTGCGCGTCGCCATACGAAAACAGCCGGCCTTGCAGCATCTTGTCCGGCGAAAAGCTGATGCCTGGCACCACGTTGGCCGGGTTGAAGGCGGCTTGTTCCACTTCGGCAAAGTGATTGTCCGCATTGCGGTTCAGTTCCAGCACGCCCACTTCGATCAGCGGATAGTCGCCGTGCGGCCATACTTTCGACAGGTCAAACGGGTTGAGGTGATAGGTGCCTGCCTCTTTTTCCGGCATGATCTGCACGTACAGGGTCCAGCGGGGGAAATCCTTGTTTTCGATGCTCTCGTACAAGTCGCGGTGCGAGCTTTCGCGGTCCTTGCCTACCAGTTCTTCGGCTTCGGCATCCGTCAGATTTTGAATCCCTTGCTGGGTCTTGAACGTGAACTTGACCCAGAAACGCTCGTTTTGCGCATTCAGGAAGCTGAAGGTATGGCTGCCGAAGCCATGCATATGGCGGAAGCTGCGCGGCAAGCCACGGTCGCTCATCACCACCGTGACCTGGTGCAGGGCTTCGGGCAGCGAGGTCCAGAAGTCCCAGTTGCTGTTGGCGCTGCGCAAGCCCGTGCGCGGGTCGCGCTTGATGGCGTGATTCAAATCGGGAAATTTCAATGGGTCGCGCATGAAAAACACGGGCGTATTGTTGCCGACCAGGTCCCAGTTGCCTTCTTCCGTGTAGAACTTCAGGGCGAAGCCGCGGATATCGCGTTCCGCGTCCGCCGCGCCCCGTTCGCCGGCTACCGTGGAAAAGCGCGCGAACATCGGCGTTTTCTTGCCCACTTCGCCAAAGATTTTCGCGCGCGTGTAGCGCGTGATATCGTGCGTGACGGTAAACGTGCCGTGCGCGCCGGAACCCTTGGCATGCATGCGGCGCTCGGGAATGACTTCGCGGTCGAAGTGGGCCAGCTTTTCCAGGAACCACACATCTTGCAGCAGGGCGGGGCCGCGTGGGCCGGCCGTCTGGATGTTCTGGTTATCGACTACAGGCGCGCCAAAGGCGGTGGTCAGCTTTTTCATTGGACTCTTTCTTTCATGGCTAGGCAGAGCAATGGACGCACCGGCGCTACTCAAACACTGGCTGGGTTGAATGAACACTCACCGGGGCTGGTCCAGAGTAAAATTTCTAAAATGCAATTTCAGTGTAAACCTTTTTGTGCGAGACGGCTTGCCACGCCGCCCATGCAAGCACAGGCGGCATCCTTGTATCATAAGCGCTGAATGGCTGCCGCTCCCGCACGCTTGCAAGTTACAAGTATATAAAGGCAGGCCTAGCTCACGCCACTGGCCTTTTGTCCAGATTTTAAAACCCAGTTTTTTAAAAACGGTTCCAATTGTTATGCCGGTGCTCCGTCGCTTCCTTCATCAGGTGGCCGGCGCGCAGGGCGTCGTCCGCCTGCACCGTCATGGCCAGTTCCTGGATGGCGGGCGGGTATTCATGGTGGGCCGCTTCCTCCAGCAATTCGCGCCCCTTGGCCAGGTCGCGCGGCACGCCGCGGCCTTCACGGTAGGCGTTGTACAGCAGGAACATGGCGTGTGGATTGCCCAGCTCGCTCGACTTGTCCAGCCAGCGCGCCGCTTCACCTTGATCTTTCGGCACGCCTTCGCCATTCGCCGCCAGCAAGCCCAGCATCAATGCCGCCTTTGCATGGCCTTGCTGCGCCGCTTGCCGGTACCACAGCCAGGCTTGGGCCGGCGTGGCCGCGCGCAGCATCTGGCCCAGTTCGAAGGCAGCTTCCGTGTCGCCGGCGCGGGCCGCCTGTTCGAACAAGGCCAGGGCCTCGGCGCGGCGTTCGGCACGGGGCTGGTAAATCAGCGCCAGTTCGCGCTCGGCGACGGGCATGTCCTTGCCGGCCCAGCCGCGGACCTTGCGCTCGGCCTGGTGGTCGCCCGCCTGGCGCGCATGCATGGCGACGGCTTCGATTTCCGCCGCCGTGGGCGGTGGCGATGCCTGGCAGGCGGCCAGGGCTGCCGCCAGCACGACGGCGGGGAGGGAGAGTGCGTGTTTCATTGGGATTACCTTTCATCAAAACAGGCCGGAACTGCGCTTGTTCCGGCCCTCGGACCTTATTTGCTCAGGTCGATGCGGTACTTGGCAAAGCCGCTGGCGTCGAGGCCGCCTTCGGCCGCCACGTTGCTGATGCCGCTGCCTTGCGCCAGCGCCAGATGGCCCGGCGCCGAGCGCAGGATCACGGGACCGGCCGTGGCCGTCTTGACGAAGCTCCAGCTGCGCGCGCTGCCATTGGCCGCCAGCGTGACCTTGCCGCCCTTGGTGCTGAGCGACGCCAGGTAGTTGCTGACCACGGCCTGGTTCGCATCGGGCGACTTGATGATGGTCTTGCTGCCATCGATGCCAGGCACGGCGCCGCCGCCACCGGCGCGGTAGTCGTTGGTAGCAACGATGAAATCATCGCCATCGGCCACCGCCGCCCCCTTGTACGTGAGGTTGACGATGCGGCTGCCCGGCTTTTTCGTCACGTCGATCTGGTACGTCAGCGCATTGTTTTCCGCGTAGAACACGTCATAGTTATAGATCGTGCCATACGACGGCACCAGGTCTTGCTCGGCCGCACTGGCCGGATCGATCTGGTTGAATTGTTTGGCCGACGTTTCCAGCCACGCCTTCAAGTCCGCGCCCTTGATCTTCACGGCTTGCAGGTTGTTATTGCTATATAAATACAGGTCGCCCGGATTGCGCACTTGCAAGCCGACCGGCGCGGCCGGGGAAGCGCCCGCGGCCACGTCCGTGAAGTCCGACGGCCCGTTGCGGCCCGCCTTGAATGGCGCGCTGCAGGAAATGACGGGGATGTTCTTGTAGCTGGACAAGGTCGCATCGGTGCTGGTGGCAATGAAATTCTTCACGTAGTCGAGCTGCGCCTGGTTCACCAGCTGGATGGCGCTCACGTCGCCCACCAGCGCAAAATAGGCGGACATCTCGAAATCCGTGCTGATGCCCAGCGGCTGCTTGGCGTAGGCGATGGTGGCTGCGTGCTCGGTGGCCACGAGAGGAGCGATGGCCGGGTCGGCTTTCACGAGGGTCTTGCCATCCGTGTACTTGAAGCCGCGCGATTCCACCGTCGTCTTGGCCGGCTGCACTACCCATTTACCGCCCTGATAAGCCATCGTCAGCTTGATGATGCCCAAGCGGCGGCCCCAGCTTTGCGCCATGACGGTGGGCACGCCGTTCACAAAGCCGTTGACGGCGTCGATCTTCGCGCTGGCGGGGAAGGCGGCAAACGACGCGTCCAGTGCGGCCGCGCCTTCTTCCTTGCCTTTCGGGAAGATCAAGTGCGAGTGGCCGATCATCAGCGCATCGATGCCCGTGTTGGTCAAATGATAGCTGCCGTTTTCCATTTTCGGACTGTAGGCGCTCGTGTCCAGCCCGCCATGCGACAGGGCCACGACGAGGTCGGCGCCCTTGTTGCGCAATTCCGGCACGTATTGTTTCGCCGCTTCCTGCACGCCCGTCACGCTGACTTTGCCAGCGAGCACTTTTTGATCCCATTCGAGGATTTGCGGCGGCACAAAGCTCAGCACCCCCACATTGATTTTCACGGTCAGCTTGCTGCCATCGGGCGCCGTGGCGGCGAAATCGCGGGGCAGCAGGGTGTAGGGCTGGAAAATCGGCTTGCCGCTGGACACGCCGACGACATTGCTCAGCACGGAAGGGAAGGCTGGCGCGCCGCACGTGCCCGTCGGCTTGGCCACGCCGGGAATGCCGAAATCCGTGTTGGTGATCTGGCTCAGGTAGGGCAAGCCATAGTTGAATTCATGGTTGCCCATGCCGCCCGCATCGTATTTCAGCGCGTTCATGGCCTTGTGCACGGCCAGCGTGCCGGAGCAGGGCACGGGCGCCGCCACGGCCTGCAGGTCGGCCAGCAAGGTGCCCTGGATGACGTCGCCATCGTCGAGCAAGACGTTGTTCGGATTTTCCGCGCGCGCCGCCTGGATCAGGGTCGAGGTGCGCTCCAGCCCCAGGCTCGTGTCTTCGGCCAGCGCATAGTAGTTATAGCTGAGGACGTTCGAGTGGATATCGGTGGTTTCCAGCAATGCCACGGTGACCGTCGTGCCTTCGGGAATGGCCGGCGCCGTATTCGAATTGCCGTTGCAAGCAACGAGACCCACGCTTGCCAGCGCCGCCAGCATGACACAATTTGTTTTCATTACCGCCCTCGTAGAGAGTCAAAGGACGCGACTGTAACGCCGCCATATGACGCGGCGATGACAGCCGTGCAAGGCGCATGGAATCAGGGCTGCGCGCAGGCGGCCACGGCCTTGGCCAGCCAGGCCGCATCGACGGCGCCCAAGTGCCGTGTACAGATCAGATGTTCAGAATTTACAATCACTGTGTACGGCAAGCCCTTGATTTGATTGCCAAAGATGGGCAGCAAGGCGGGCGCGGCCAGGGCCTGGGGATAGCTGGCCGGGTGGCTGCGCAGGAACGCTTGCGCGGCCGCCCGCGTGTCGATGGCGATGCCGATGACGGGGAGTGTCGGCTGGCTGGCGGCGTGGGCATTGAATATCGGCAACTCCTGGATGCACGGCAGGCAATTGCTGGCCCAGAAGTTCAGCACCACAGGCTGGCCTGGGAACTGGCCCAGGCGGATGCTGCCATCCGCATCGAGGCGGGGCAGGTCGAAGGACAGCGGTGCGGCAGCCGCATGGCCGGCCAGCAAAAGCAATAATGCCGGCCAGCGTGTCATTGCGGCACCACGGCGGCATCCGTCATGCGGTAATACAGGCCCATGGGGTCGCTGGCCAGTACCTTCAGCTTGCCTTGCACGATGAAGGGCGCATAGCTGAATTTCACGGGTGTCCGGCTCTTGATTTCCACCACGCCTTCCGGGCCGGCAGGCAGGCAAAAGGGACAGCTGGCCGAGGTGACGGTCAGCAGGAAGTGTTTCTGCTTTTGTCCTGGTTCCAGCGGCATCATGAAACCTTGCACTTTCACGTCGGTATTGTCGAGCGCGCTGATTTCCGGCGTGTATTTCGGCACCATGCGGCCTTTTTTCGCCTTCACCGTGGTGGCCTGGCCCAGCAGTTTCCACGATACGACGCCGGGCAAGTCCGTCAAGGGGGCGAAGAACGACGGCGGCTCGTCGGCGGGGGCCGCTGCGGCGCTGCCGGCCAGCAGCAGTCCAGCGCCCAATAGCATGATTTTCAGCATGTCTTTCCTTTCAGGGACGCGCCAGGGTGGCGGCGATATCGGTGCGGTAGGCGCGCGCGGCGGGAATGGCGGCGGCCAGCAAACCCACGGCCACGGCGATGACGGGCAGCCACGCTTCGCCGGGGACAATGCGCCACGCTTGCAGGTTCAGGTCCTGCATCGATGCCAGCCAGCCCAGCAAGCCGACGGCCGCATGGCCCAGCAGCCAGCCCAGCGCCGCGCCCGTCAATGACAGCAGCAAGCCTTGCGCCAGCAGCAAGCGCAGCAGTTTGGCGGGCGAGGCGCCCAGGGTGCGCAGGATGGCCAGGTCGGTCTTGCGCTCTTCCAGCGCGCCGTACAGCGCCACGAACAGCGACAGGGCCGCCACCAGCAATACGCCGGCGGCAATCGCCCGCAGCACATCGATGCCCACGCCTAGCAGGTTGAACAGCCGTGCCGCCTCGAAAGCGGGCTGCGCCGCCTGCAGCCGGGCCTGACTGTTCACCCAGCGGGGCAGGCTGATCGCGGCCAGGGGAGATGCGTATTGCACCAGCACGGCCGTCAGTTCGCGCTCGGGCGCGGCGGCTGGCACGGCCGGCTGCTCATCGGGGTCCGTTTCATGCACTTGCCATACGGAAGCGACGGGCGTGAGGATCAGCCGGTCCAGCACCGTGCCCGTGGGCGCCAGGATGCCCGTCACCGTGTACGGCGCGTGTTCGTGCACTTCGCCGCCCGCCGCCAGCCCGTGCGAGCCGGCAAA
The DNA here is from genome assembly GCF_030587275.1 of Janthinobacterium sp. SUN128. Classification (NCBI taxonomy): domain Bacteria; kingdom Pseudomonadati; phylum Pseudomonadota; class Betaproteobacteria; order Burkholderiales; family Oxalobacteraceae; genus Janthinobacterium; species Janthinobacterium sp. SUN128. The sequence goes on from NZ_JAPWHY010000001.1 coordinate 1,538,920, forward strand.
TCTGGCGCCAAGGGTGGCGCCCGTTTCGCGGGCGGCGCGGGCGCCGAACACGGCTTGCATGGCTTGCGTAAACAGTTTTCCTTGCGCCAGGTGCGCGCCATAGTGGTCCAGCAGCGCCGTCGTGCTGCCGACGATGCGGAAATCGTGGAAGTTGTCTCCCAGCGCGAGCGGAATCGCGGATTTCACCAGCGGCTGTGCGGCCAGCGCCGCCAGCGCGCTGTCGGGAATGTTACCGGTCGGAATATCGGCGTGATACACGGACGACAGGATCAGCTGCAAGGGCGAGCCTTTCGCGCCCACCACCAGGTCGATGCCTTGCGCATCGCGTTCGGCGTGCTCTTCCAGCTGGCTCGATACGCCGAGTATGAAGGTCATCATGGCGATGCCGATGGCGACCAGCAGCAGGTTCAGGCTGGACGCCAGCGGCTTGTGGCGCAGGGCGCGCCAGGCCAGGGTGGCCGCGTTCATACCGCACCCCTGGCGCGGGGCAGGCGCAGCACGAGAGCATCGGGCAGGGCGGCCAGTACCCTGGCGTCGTGGCTGGCAATCACCAGCGAGGCGCCAACTTGCGCGGCCTGGCAAGCCATCAAGGTGACGACGGCGGCGCAGGCGGCGTCATCGAGGTTGTCCGTCGGCTCGTCGGCCAGGATCAGTTGCGGGTGCATGACAACGGCGCGCGCGATGGCGGCCCGTTGCCGCTGGCCGCCGCTCAAGGCGTGCGGATAGGTATCGAGCTTGTCCGCCAGGCCCAGCTGGCCCAGCAGACTGGCCGCGCGGGCCGGATCGGGCCGCTGGCCGCTGGCGTAGGCAGGCAGCAAGACATTGTCGAGGACGTTCAAGCTGGGCACCAGCGCCAGTTGCTGGGGTAGCAAGCCGATGGCGCGGCCGCGCCAGCTGTCGCGCTGGCGTGGCGTCAGGCCGGGCAGGGACGTTCCCGCCACGTCGAGGCGACCCGCCTGGGGCGCCAGGATGCCGGCCAGCAAATGCAGCAAGGTGGATTTGCCGGAGCCGGACGGCCCCAGCAGCAACGCGTGGCGCCCGGCGGGCAAGTGAAAGGCGGCGATGTCCAGCACGGGGCAGGCTGGATCATAGCCATAGGTCAGGGAGGCGAGGTGGAGCATGGAATTCTTTCGGGTGGCTAGCTGGCAAAGATTGCTGCGCAAATGCAACTGAGCTGCATTATAATTCAAACGCAATAGACTTGCATTTGAAATGCAACCTGCTTGATTGCCAACCTGATCGCCCCATCCGAAAGATACCCATGACCCAACGCAAACTCCCCGTCACCGTCCTGTCCGGCTTTCTCGGCGCCGGCAAGACCACCTTGCTTAACCACATACTGCGCAACCGCGAAGGCAAGCGCGTGGCCGTCATCGTCAACGACATGAGCGAAGTCAATATCGACGCCTCGCTGGTAAAAGACAGTGCCGCAGCGGCTGGCGCGGCCCTGTCGCGCACGGAAGAAAAACTCGTGGAAATGTCCAACGGCTGCATCTGCTGCACCCTGCGCGACGATCTGTTGCTGGAAGTGCGGCGCCTGGCTGCGGAAGACCGCTTCGACTATCTGTTGATCGAATCGACGGGCGTGGGCGAACCGATGCCCGTGGCCGCCACCTTCGACTTCGAGGATGAGCACGGCGACAGCCTGAACGACGTGGCGCGCATCGACTGCATGGTCACCGTGGTGGACTGCGCCAACCTGCTGGCGGATTTCCATAGCGAAGACAGCCTGGAGCAGCGCGGCGAGATCGCCGGCGAGGGCGACGACCGCCAACTGGCCAATTTACTCACGGAACAGATCGAATTTGCCAATGTCATCGTCCTCAACAAGGTCGACATGGTGGCGGCGGACGAGCGCCTGCGCGTGCTGGCCATTTTAAAAGCCCTCAATCCCGGTGCGCGCATCATCGAAACCAACCAGTCCATCGTGCCGCTGGACGCCATCCTGGGCACGAACTTGTTCGACCTGGAGCAGGCGGCCAGCATGCCGGGCTGGGCCCAGGAATTGGCCGGCAGCCACACGCCGGAGACGGAAACGTATGGCATCAGCAGCTTCGTCTACCGGGCGAAGGAGCCGTTCCACGCGCAGCGCCTGCATGACTACATTGCCCAGCCGATCAAGGGCGTGGTGCGCAGCAAGGGTTATTTCTGGCTGGCCAGCCGTCCCGAATGGGTGGCCAGCCTGTCCGGCGCGGGCAAGCTGATGAATATCGAACCCGTGGGCCTGTGGTGGGCCTCCGTGCCGAAGGAGCGCTGGCCCACGGATGCGGCCTCGCTGGCGGAAGTCAAGGCGGGCTGGAGCGAAACATATGGCGACCGCTACCAGGAGCTCGTCTTCATCGGCCAGGACATGGACCAGGCCGCCATCGAGGCGGACTTGAAGAAATGTCAACTCAACTATACGGAAACGCGCCAGGGCATGGCCGCCTGGCGCAAGCTGCCCGACCCGTTTCCCCAATGGCAACGCATGGAAGAACTTGAAGATTAACCATCGATAGGAAAGAAATATGACAGAACTGATCCCCGTCACCATCATCACGGGTTTTCTCGGCAGCGGGAAAACCACCTTGCTCAAACGCATATTGCAGGGCGATCACGGCGTGCGCATCGCCGTGATCGAAAACGAATTCGCCGCCGAAAGCATCGACCATGGCTTGCTGGTGCAGGACAGCGACGAGCAGATCGTGGAAATGAACAATGGCTGCATCTGCTGCAGCGTGCGCGGCGACCTGATCCGCATCCTGGGCGAGCTGCACGCCAGGCGCGCATCGGGCACCATCGCCTTCGACCACGTGATCATCGAAACGACGGGCCTGGCCGCGCCTGGCCCCGTGGCGCAAACCTTCTTTGCGGAGCCGTCCGTCAGCGAATTCTACATGCTCGACGCCATTTTGACGGTGGTCGACGCGCGCCACGCGCAGCAGCAATTGACGGCGCACAAGGAAGCGCAGGAGCAGGTGGGCTTTGCCGACCGCATCCTGCTGTCGAAGACGGACCTGGTCAGCAAGGATGAGCTGGCCGCGCTGCGGCAACGGCTGATCGCCATCAATGGCCGCGCCAGCATACAGAAAGTGCGCTTTGGCAATGTACCGCTGCGCGACATCCTGAACATCTGCGGTTTCAACTTGAACGCCATCGTCGAGCTGGAGCCGGATTTCCTGGGAGAATTGGGGCACCGCCATGGCGACGGCGTGCAATCGTTCGTCTACCATCAGTCCCAGCCCCTGAATCTGCTGCAGGTGGAAAATTTTCTCGATGCCGTGGTGCAGCTGTTCGGCACCCAGCTGATGCGCTACAAGGGCATTTTGTATGTTGCCGATCTGCCATGCCGTGCCGTATTCCAGGGCGTGCACATGCTGATGGGCTCGGAACTGGGCGCGCCGTGGCGCGACGGCGAGACGCGCGCCAGCAAGATGATCTTTATCGGGCGCGACTTGCCGCGGGATATGCTGACGCGGGGCCTGGACCGTTGCGTGTCCGGCGCCGCCAGCCCAGCGAGCATGATGGCCGAGGTGATGGCCGGGGAGGCGGCATGAGCGTGGAAGCGGGCTTGCCCGCCCTGGCGCTGATCTTCCTGCTCGGCATGCGGCATGGGCTGGAACCGGACCACCTGGCCGCCGTCGATGGCCTGACCCTGCGCAGCCAGGCCGCATCGCCGCGCTGGGCGCCGTGGATGGGCGCGCTGTTTGCGCTGGGGCATGGCCTTACCGTGCTCGCCATCGTGGCCGTGGCCGCCCTGGCCTCGGCGCAGTTCACGCCATCGCCAAACTTGTTCGGGTGGCTGGAATGGCTGCCCATCGGCTTGCTGCTGCTCATCGCCGGCATGAATGCGCGCAGCCTGCTGGCCGGCGCGCAACTGGCCGAGGTGCGCGGGCGGCTGCTGCCACGCTGGCTGCGGAGCGCATCCGGGCCGCTCGCCGCCATCCTCGTCGGCATGCTGTTCGCGCTGGTCTTCGACACGGCCCTGCAAGCCGCCGCCTGGGGCTATGCGGCCGTCGCGCTGGGCGGCATGCAGCCAGCCTTGCTGACCGGCCTGGTGTTTGCCGTGGGCATGGGCGTGACGGATACCTTCGATGGCTGGGTCACGGCAAAAGTCATGCGCACCGGCCAGATTGACCTCGTGCGAGCCTTCCGGCGCCGCCTGGGCTGGCCCATCGTCGCCATCTGCGTGGCCATGGCCGCTTACATGGCGGCCGGCAAGCTCGATTCCGCCTGGTCGCTGCCGGAAAGCTGGACGGCGGCCCTGGGTGCGGCCATGGTGCTGCTGATGGCGGCCCTGTATGGCTGGACCTTGCTGGGTTTGCGCCGCGTGCGTGCCTGAGGCGGGGGCGTGGGTATAATGGAAAAAAACTGCCGGATTCCACCATGCCCGCACCTGAAATCGTCATTCGCCTGCTGACGCCGGCCGACACCGCCGCCTTTTGCGCGCTGCGCCTGCGCGCCATTCTCGATTCGCCCAGCTCGTTTTCCTCGTCGCGCGAGGATGAGCTGGGGCGCACGCCTGAAGAACATGTGCAGCGCATCGCCGGCGGCCCGTTGCACCGGGCGTTTGGCGCCTTCGATGGCGAACGCCTGGTCGGCTTTGCCGGCTTGCGGCGCGAATCCATGCGGCAACTGTCGCACAAGGCCTTGCTGTGGGGGGTGTTCGTCGATGTGGCGCAGCGGGGCAAGGGCGTGGCGCGGCGTCTCGTGAACGCCTGCATCGAGCAGGCCGAGACGGATCCTGCCGTCATGCAAGTGCACTTGAGCGTGAATGCGGAAAACAATGCCGCCCTGGGCCTGTATGAATCGCTGGGATTTATCGCGTATGGCACGGAACCGCGCTCGATGCGCGTGGGCGACTTGTTTTACGACGAGCATCACCTGGCTTTATTGATCAGGTAATACTGCTGCCGCTTACTTGCAGCGCGGGCACAGCCCCTTGATCAGGTAATCGACTTCGCCGCCGCTGAAACCTTCCGGCAACAGCACGGGCGGGGGCAGCTTGACTTCATTGAAGCAGGTGACGTTCGCGCATTTGGTGCACTGGAAGTGCGCGTGCTCGTGCGCCTGGTGGCCTGCGCCCGCGCTGAAGCGCCACACCTGGTCGGCACCGGCGATGCGGTGCACCAGTTCATTTTCCGTCAGCCATTCCAGTACCCGGTACAGGGTGACGGAATCGATATCGCTGTCCTGCGACAGCGCCTGCTGGATTTCATGGTGGGTCAGCGAACGGCTTTGCGCCATTAAAAAGTCGAGCACCTTCACGCGTGTCTTGGTGACGCGGGCGTTGGTGTTGCGGATCAGCGATTCGGCTTGCGGTGTAGAAGATGATGTCAACATGATAGGCCTGCTTGCGGGGGATCGGCTGGCGGCGTCATCGCCGTGCCTTTGCCACCCTCTGGGCCGTATCTTAGCATGCGTGCCGCACCGGATGGAACGGCGTCATGGTTTGAACGTCCAATAGCGGCCGGCCACCGTATCGACGGGGTCGAGAAAGCGCTGGTCGGCGCGCGCATGGTTGCGTATCAGATAGAACATGTCGGACAGGGCGGAGCGCTTTTCCGCGAAATACGCGTGTTTCATGAAGCTCGTGTCGACCCCGCTGGCATCGATGGTTTCCACGCCCGCCACGATCAGCATGCCGGCGCCGCTGTCGCCTGCCCGCCGGTAGCCGTGCACGGCTTTCGAAGCGGCCAGGGCCAGGTCTTGCGACGAGGCATACAAGGTGACGGGGTTGCGCGCTGCGGCCAGTTTCGGCGCGATATCGTGCTTGAAGATGGCGGCGTCGATATCGGGCGCGGACAGGATGATTTCCGTAATCTTTTGCGCCAGTTGCGGCTGCGCGGCCAGCAAGTCGGCTACGGCGCGCGCCAGGCCGCGGCTGCCCATGCTGTGTCCGACCAGATACACTTGCGCCGCCTCCGTGCTGGCGAGAAAGTCGGCCAGGAAGCTGGTGAGGTGGGGCGTGCTCCACTCGATATTGTTTTCATCGATGGTGTAGCCGGCCACCTCGCCGCGCGACGGCCAGCTGTAGAACACGGGCGCGCCGTCAAAGCCCAGGTCGTAGGCCATCTGTCCCGTGCGCCGCGCCGCATCCTCGAAACTCACGTTATAGCCATGCACGAAGATAAAGGCGCTCTTGCCGGCCGAGGCGCGGATCTGGGTCTTCAAGGCGGCAAAGAAGTTGTCGCGGTCTTGCACCTCGGCCGACAGCAGCACCACGTGCTTGGCCGGATCGTCGCGAAACTCCAGGCGCCACAGCGACGGCGATTCCAGCTGGCCCATGCGATGGTCGCGGGGGATGCTGATGTCGCAGCTGCCATAGCTGAGCGGGCCATTGCCGCCCATGATGTTGCGTTCGCCGCTGAAGCGCTGGGCCGGCGGCTTGCCCACGTCGCGCTGGCGGTCCGTGGCGAAATACACCTTTAGCACCGCATAATTCGAGATGACGGCGGTTTTATCGGCCGGGTCGGGCACGGCTTCCACGTCGGGAACCTGAGGGAAGGGCCGCTGCAGAGAGTCGAGCAAGCCTTGCGCGGCAAACAGGGTTTCCATGTCATCGGGCACTTTCGCGCTGGACAGGGCGGCCGACAGGGCCAGTTGCAGCCGGGTATCGGCAGGGTCGGCTTCCAGCGCGGCGATGGCGGCGAGGATGGCGGCGGCGCTGTCGAACTTGGCGATGGCCTGCTTGAGCCGCGCATAGTGGCTGGCGATGGCTTCGGGAGCGTGGCCGGGCGCGCCATGCCCGATGGCTGCCACGACAGCGGAAGTGATCAAGTCCATGCGCCACCTGCCTTTCAGGTCAATCTGGATCGAATGTCAATCCATATTGCCATAAAAGCACGCGAAAAGCGATTTGTCCAGCGCCCCATGCAGCGGGCGCGGCTACGGTCAATGCTGCTTGTCGTCGCTAAACTGCTGCGCCAGCGACTGCAGGGGCGCTACCGTCAGGCCGCCGCGGCTCACGTGTTCGGGGATGGCCACGCGCACTGGCTTGCTGTGCATGTTGGTGGACGACAGCACATTCGTGGTGGTCTCCGGCGCCGCATTCCACACGGGGTCGACGATGCCTTCGAACACATGTTTCAATTGCTCGCCCCAGGTGTCGCGGATCATGCGGAAATACTGGTTCTTTTCATCGATGGTGACAAAACGCGTGACGGCCAGGCTGCCCGTCTCGTAGACGAGCAGGTCCAGCGGCAAGCCGACGGAAATGTTCGAGCGCAAGGTGGAATCCATGGAAATGAGGGCGCACTTGGCCGCCTCGTCCAGGCCCGTGAACGGGTTGATGACCCGATCGATGATGGGCTTGCCGTATTTCGCTTCGCCGATCTGGAAATACGTGTTTTCATCGTGCGATTCGATGAAATTGCCGGCAGAATACACCTGGAACAGCCGGCAGCGCTCGGCGCCTATCTGGCCGCCTAAAATGATGCTGACATTGAAATCGATGCCGCAGTCGGCCAGGGCCTTCGCTTCGCGCAGGTGCACGGTGCGCACGGCTTCGCCCACGATGCGCGCCGCATCGTACATGCTGGCCACGTTCCAGATGCTGCGTCCGTCCGCATCCACGTGTTCGGAAACGATCTGGCGGATCGCCTGCGAGATCGACAGGTTGCCGGCCGTCATCAGGACCAGCATGCGGTCGCCCGGGTTCTCGAACACGCTCATCTTGCGGAAGGTGCCCACCTGGTCCACGCCGGCATTCGTGCGGGAGTCGGACAGGAAGACCAGGCCTTCGTTCAGGCGCATGCCTATGCAATAAGTCATCGTCGTAAATCAAGTCAAAAGGGGTAGCATTCTACACCAGCCGGGCCTGGCAACCAGCTTGCAAGGCCCGGCCAGCCTCATTCCTGCCGTTTATACAGGCACGATCTGCACATCGACCCGTAATGTTTCTGTGCCGCCACCCTGGCGCACGCCGCGCACGGGGGCCGCCGAATCGTAGTCGCGTCCGATGGCCAGGCGGCAATACGCATCCGTCATCAGGCGCGCATGCGTGACATCGATGCTGACCCAGCCCGCGAAATCCGTGTCTTCCGTCCAGGCGTCGACCCAGGCATGGCTGGCCGCATGGCCCGTCGTGCCCGGATCGATATAGCCGGAGACGTAGCGGGCCGGGATGCCCCAGGCGTGGCAGCAGGCGAGGAACAGATGGGCGTGGTCCTGGCACACGCCGCGCCCCAGCGCCAGCGCGTCGCCAGCCGTGGTGGTGACCATGGTGGCGCCGCTTTCATAGGCCACCTTGCCGACGATGTGCTCGGCCAGGCGCAGCAAGTGGCCCGTGCCCGCCGTCACGCGCCGGTCCGGCAGGCTGGCGGCGCTCAGCTCGAGGATGGCGGGATTGGCCTGCGTCAGCGGTGTCGGCATGGTAAATAGCAGCGGCGACAAGGTATCGACCAGGTTCAGCCGTCCCTTGTGCGGGTAGATGGTTTCCACCACGCCATGCGCCACCAGGCTCAGGGAGTGATGGCTGCCGTTGATCGTCAGCATGTGCGACAGATTGCCGTAGGCATCCGTGTAGGCGTGGCACTGGCCCGGCGTGGTGATTTGCCAGGACAGGGCCCGCTGCTGCGGCTCGATACGCGGCGTCAGGTGCAGCTGCTGGATGGTGTAGGCCAGCGGCGCACTGTAGGCGTAATGGGTTTCGTGGCGGATGGTGAGCTGCATCAGGCCGCCAAGGGAACGAGGAAATCGCGGCTGACCCGGTTGCCCAGGTCGTAGATGTTTTCCAGAAATTCCGTCAATGTATGGTGCAAGCCCGCCTTCATGATGTCGTCGATATGGCCGAATTTCAGCTCCGCATGCAGTTTGCCGGCGAAACGCTCCGTATCGGCGGACACATCGTTGCGGATATGTTTGAGATTTTCCACCACGTCATCCATGCAGGCCAGGAGCGACCTGGGCATGTCGCCGCGCAGCATCAGCAATTCCGCCACCCGCGCCGGGGTGATGACGTCGCGGTACACCTTGCGGTAGATTTCAAAGCCGGAAACGGAACGCAGCAGCGCCGCCCAGTAGTAAAAATCGCGCTGCGTGATGTCCTTCGACGTGTCGCGCGCGCCGTGGAACTTCACGTCGAGGATGCGCGCCGTGTTGTCGGCCCGCTCGAGGAAGGTGCCCAGGCGGATGAAATGGATCGCTTCGTCCTTGAGCATGGTGCCCAGGGTCACGCCGCGCGACAGGTGCGAGCGGTATTTGACCCATTCGAAGAACTGGCTGGGGTCCGTTTCCAGCAGATTGCTTTTCAGGCGCTTCTGCATGTCGAGCCAGGTGGCGTTCTGGATTTCCCACACTTCCGTCGTCAAGGTGCCGCGCACGGCGCGGGCGTTTTCGCGCGCGCCCGTCAGGCAGGCGAGGATGGACGAGGGGTTGTTCGGATCGCGCACCATGAAGTCGAGCACGTCGCGCGTGTGGAAGCGGCCATATTTGTGGTCATACGCGCTTTGCAGCTCGGAAATACCCAGGGTGGCGCGCCAGCCCTGTTCCGCATCCTGCTCGGACTGGGGCAGCATCGATGTTTGCATGTTGACGTCGAGCATGCGCGCCGTGTTTTCCGCCCGCTCCGTGTAGCGGGCCATCCAGAACAAATGATCGGCGGTGCGGCTCAGCATGCTTTCTCTCCTGCAAACACGGATGTTGGTTCCAGTACCCAGGTATCCTTGGTGCCGCCCCCTTGCGAGGAGTTGACCACCAGCGAGCCTTCGCCCAGCGCCACGCGGGTCAGGCCGCCGGGCACCATGGAAATCGTCTTGCCGGACAGAACGAAGGGGCGCAAATCGATGTGGCGCGGCGCAATGCCGGCCTCGACATACGTGGGGCAGGCGGACAGGGCGAGCGTGGGCTGGGCGATGTAGCCGCCCGGATTGGCCAGCAGGCGCTGGCGGAAATCCTCGATCTGCGCCAGGCTGGACGCCGGCCCCACCAGCATGCCGTAGCCGCCCGCGCCATGCACTTCCTTGACGACGAGTTTCGCCAGGTTCGCCAGCACGTACGACAGGTCGGCGCTCTTGCGGCACTGATACGTCGGCACGTTGTTGAGTATCGGCTCCTGCGACAGATAAAACTTGATCATGTCGGGCACAAAAGGATAGATCGACTTGTCGTCGGCCACGCCCGTGCCGATGGCGTTCGCCAGCGTGACTCTTCCGGCGCGATACACGGACAGCAGGCCCGGCACGCCCAGCGACGAGTCCGAGCGGAAGGCCAGCGGATCGAGGAAATCGTCGTCCACCCGGCGGTAGATCACGTCGACGCGCTTGGGGCCGCGCGTGGTGCGCATGTACACCGAGTTGTCGTTGACAAACAGATCCTTGCCTTCGACCAGTTCCACGCCCATTTGCTGGGCCAGGAACGCGTGCTCGAAGTAGGCGGAGTTGTACATGCCGGGCGTCATGACGACGACCGTCGGGTCATCCACGCCCATCGGCGCGACGGAGCGCAGGTTGTCGAGCAGCATGTCCGGATAATGGTCGACGGGGGCGATGCGGTTGCGGGCGAACAGTTCCGGGAACAAGCGCATCATCATCTTGCGGTCTTCCAGCATGTAGGACACGCCGGACGGCACCCGCAGATTGTCTTCGAGTACATAGAATTCGCCCTGGCCGGCACGCACGATGTCGACGCCGGCGATGTGGGCGTAAATGTCGGAGGCGACGGAAATACCCTGCATTTCCGGGCGGTACTGGGCATTCTTGTAGATTTGTTCGGCGGGAATGATGCCCGCCTTGATGATGTTTTGCTCATGATAAATATCATGGATGAACATGTTCAAGGCTTGCACGCGCTGTACCAGGCCCGTCTGCATCTGCGCCCATTCCGTGGCGGGGATGATGCGCGGGATGGTGTCGAACGGAATCAGGCGTTCCGTGCCGGCATCGTCGCCGTACACGGCGAACGTGATGCCGACCCGGCGGAACGTCAGGTCGGCTTCGGCCCGCTTGCGGGCGATGGTCTCGGGGGATTGCTGCTCCAGCCAGTTGCTGAATTCACGATAGTGTTCACGTACCTTGCTGTCCGTCCCCACTTCATTTGCAGTCATTTCATTGAAAAAATTTGCCATGTTGTGATTTCCCTTGAGCCGTGTCTATGCATAGCTCAGCAGGAAGCGTGCCAACAAGGCGGGCGTGAACAGGTGTAAATATGACCACTTTTGTGGCGTCGCGTCATTGCTTGCACCAATTCGGTGCGCTAGGCGTCACTCTTGGGGACGTCGGCGGGCTGGACGAAGGGGCGGCAATCGACGGGCACGTCGAAGATGAAGCTGGTGCCTGTCTCGGCCGCGCTGTCGACGGCGATGCTGCCGCCGTGGCTTTCGGCGACGCTCTGCACGAAGGGCAGGCCGATGCCCCAGCCTGGCGCGGGGCTGTCGTTCTCGCGGCGCAGGTAGTCAAAGATGCGTTCGGCCTGTTCCGGCGCGATGGGCCGCCCGCTATTGTGGACGGTGACGATCAGGCGTTCGTGGGTCGCTTCCACGTGCACGCTGATGGGCGCGTCGTCGCCATACTTGAGCGCATTGCCGAGCAGGTTTTCCAGCGCGCGCCGCAGCGAGTTCTCGCACCACCAGCCGATGACGGATTGCCCGCTGACCTGGCATTTGCCCGGCCGCTGCAAGTTGACCTGGCTGGCCACGGCGTGCACCAGCGGCAGCACGTCGAACTGGCTCAGCACCAGCGGCAACTGCTGGCCCTGGTGGTAGCTGAGGCCATCGAGCAATTCCTCGATCATGCTGTCGAGCCGCTTGCTGTGCTCGACAATCTTGTGCGCCAGCAATGTCACCCGTTCCGGGTCAGCTGGCCTGAGCAGCAACTGGGCGCTGGTGCTGATCACGGCCAGGGGATTGCGCATGTCGTGCGACAGGCCGGCCGCGATACGGCGCCGGAAGCCTTCGTGCATGCTGGTAAATTCGCGTATCGATTCGCGGATGCCCGAGTCGATCGACACATTGATCACCTGCCAATCCTTGCTGCGCAGGGTGATGCCGGACTCATGCGCGGTGGCGGCGAAGCAGTCGCGGAAGATCTGGTATTCCTGGATCACCTGTTCCGGGCCGTAATTGGTCATGCGCGCCCGTTCATTGCCATGCACGGCGGGCACGTTGCTGTTGCTGGCGGCGTTTTCGCGCGGGTGGCCCGGGGTGAGGGCTTCGGCCAGGTTGTCGAAAAAGGCGGGCAAAGTATTGATGAGTATGGGCGTGAGCAACTGGTCGGCGCCGCGCACCTTGGCGCGCACGCGCTGTTCCCAGGCGCTGAGGACGGCGTCGCGCATGGCAAAGATGCGCTGCGCGCGCTGCAATGGCTGGCGTGCGCTGGCCTGGCGACCCGCGTGATGATCCGTGGCAATACTCACCTGGACTCCTGACTGCAATGACTATGCTTGCGATAGTATGCGCCAATTCAGCCGCCGGGGAAACGCCTTATTGTCCAGTAGCGGCCTGCCGCAGGGCCGCATTGAGGCGGGAAAGCGAGGCAGACCATTCGGCCAGCGAAAAGTTCTGTGGATCATCATGACCATTCGCAAACCCTGTATCGATGACGGCATGGAAGGCGGGGATCAGCCACGTGCCCCTGCGCACGCTGGCGGCGATATACAGCAGGGCCAGGCGCTCGTATTGCGCAGGCGTAAAGCCGGGGTCGGGCGCCAGGCCATCGTTGCCCTTGCCGCCGCCGGGCACCGAGTTGCGCGGCTGCACCAGTTCCACGTGCAGGAACAGGCCCGTCAGCGACGGCTTGTCCTTTTCCAGCTTGCTGGCGTAGCTGGCCGTGCCGAAGTCGCGCACCTGCAAGGAGCCGCCCAGGCGGTTCACGTAGACATGGCCTTTCGGGCCGCCGCCCAGCGCCGGATTGCGCAAGCTGAAGTCGTTGAAATCCCAGCTGGCATCGTTGATATGGCCGGGAATGGCGTCAAGCAGGAAATTCGGGTAGCTGGTGTCGTGGATGACGAAATAGCGGGCCATGGGCGCGGCCAGCCGGCCCACGGCGCGCGACAGGGGGGCGTCGACGGCGCCGCCCACATCTGCCTCGGCGATGCCTTGTTCCGCCAGCCAGGCGCGCAAGCGGGCCGGGGCGATGCCCGTGCGCTGGCCGATGCGGGCGGCAAGGAAGTCCGGCAGCGGCGCACTCTCGCCCAGGCGCGCATACAGTTTGACGGGGCGCAGCAAACACGTGGCTTGCGCCAGCGCATCGCCCTTGAAGCCGCTTTTCCAGGCAGCATACGGGCAGGCGGCTTGCTTTTGGGCCGCGGCAGGCAGGGATAGGCAGAGCAGGAGCAGCAGGGCAGGGAATCGTTTCATGCGGCATTGTCGCCGAAGCGCGCCTTGCGGCACAGGCGCGCACGCGGAAAAAAAGCTGCCCGAGGGCAGCTTTTCAAAGTACGGCAGGGGCGCGGCCTTTAAAACGCCACGCTGGCCGATACGACCACGGTGCGCGGCGCGGCCAGGACCAGCGAGCCGATGTTGAAGGACGACACGGCCGACGACCAGTAATTGCGGTCCGTCACGTTGTCCACGCGGGCGCGCAAGGTCACGTCACGGCCCGCCACTTGCGTCAGGTAGCGCGCGCCGATGTCGAGGCGGGTCCACGATGGCAGTTGCTTGGTGTTGGCCTGGTCCGCATACTGCGTCGAGGTGTAGATGGTGCGGGCGTTCAGGGTCAGGCCTGGCGCGCCCGGCACGTCCCATTCGCCGCCCACGCTCATCTGCGTTTCCGGTGCGCCGATGGGTTTCTTGCCATTATTCGCGGCCACGTCGGTATTGCTGAGCTTTGCATCGAGCCAGGTCAAGCCGCCCAGCAGGCGCACGCCCTGCATCGGCGTGCCGAAAATCGACAGTTCCAGGCCACGGTTGCGCTGCTCGCCATCGAGTTCGGCCCGCTTGCCGACCACGGCCAGCAAAGGCTTGCTTGTCGTGAACAGGGCGGCGCTCATGCCCAGCTTGCCGCCGTCATACTTGACGCCGATTTCCTTTTGCTTCGATTTGTACGGCGCAAACACGTCGCCCATGTTGTCGACGTTGAGCTGCTGGCCGTTTTCCACGTACGTTCCCGTGGCCGCTGGGCCCTTGACCAGTGCTTCGATGTAGTTGGCGTACAGCGACACGTTCTGGTTCGCCTTGAAGACGATGCCAGCCACGGGCGTCGTGGCGCTCTCGTCATAGGCATTGCCTTGCAGCACCGAGGTGTTGTAGTCGTAGCCGGCATCCTTGATCTGCTGGCGGCGCAAGCCCACGGTCAGCAGCAGCTTGTCGTCCAGGAAGGCCATGGTGTCGGCCAGGGCATAGCTGTTGAGGATGGTTTTCTGGGTGATGCGCGGGTCGCTCATGATGCCGCCCGTGTAGGGCGTTGGCGGCGGGGTCACGCTGATTGGCGCGTAAATGTTGGTGGCAAACTTGTCGCCGATCGCATAGGCATTCTTCGCTTCATTCCAGTGCCCGGACCAGCTGGCCACCAGGGTGTGCTTGACGGCGCCCGTAACGAGCTTGCCGCGAATGCCCAGTTCGCCCGTGCGGATTTCCTGCTTGCGGGCATTGTCGAAGCGCGACACCGTGGCGTCGCCATTGATCGACGTCAACGACGGCTCGGCCAGGCTGTTGGCTTCCCTGGTCGAACGGGAGCCAAATGCGGCCCAGGCCACGACATCCTTGGCCAGGTCCACTTCGGCGCGCGCCGTACCGAACACATCGTGTTCCTTCGAATAGCTCCATGGCTGGGCAAAGTTCTTCGAGGCATCGGGTGCGGACGGCAGCACGGCCACGCTGCCAATGGCGACGGACGGGCGCGGCGATGTCAGGTTGAAATTCTGGTAGCCGGCATCGGCCGACAGGCGATAACCGCGGCCGCGGTAATCGAGGCCCAGCGAGAACATGCCCACGTCGTGGTCTTCGCGCTTGATGCTGGTCTCGCCCTGGCGCTTGGCGGCGTTGACGCGCACGCCGAATTCCTGGTTCGCGCCAAAGCGGCGCGCCACGTCGATGGCCGCATAGGCGTGGCCGCCCGATTCCACGCCCACCGTCAACTCCGTCAGCGGCGTGTTGCCGGCGCGCTTGGGCATCAGGTTGATGGCGCCGCCGATGCCGCTGCCACCAGGCGCCGCGCCGTTCAGGAAGGCGCTGGCGCCCCGGAACACTTCCACGCGCTCGAGCAGTTCAGGCGACACATATTGACGGGGCAGCACGCCGTACAGGCCGTTATACGCCACATCGTCGGAATCGAGGGCGAAGCCGCGGATCACATACACTTCCTGGAAATTGCCATAGCCGCGCGACATGCGCACGGCCGGATCGCTCTGCAGCAGATCGCCCACGCTGCGCGCTTGTTGGTCGGCAATGAATTGCTGCGTGTAACTGGTGCCGCCGAATGGCGATTCCATCATGTCCACGGCACCAAGAATGCCCATGCGCCCGCCGCGCGCCACCTGGCCGCCCGCATACGCCTTCGACAAGCCTTCCGCCGACGCATCGGCGGACGCATTGACCACCACCGTCGGCATGCTTTGCGCGTCGCCGGCCGTTGTGGCGGGAGTGGTTTGGGCTTGGGCGGCGGCGCTGGCCAGCAGGAAAGCGGCCAGGGCGAACGGGGTAGGGACGAGGTGGAAGGTGCGCATGGTGTTGTTTGGATATTAATGAGAATGATTATCATTATATTCCAGCGTGGCGCGCTGCGTGGAAAAGTGTGAGAAAGTGATAAAAAAGTCGCCATTTGTACAACAGCCGGCATGCGAAGGCACTGGAATCTGGCGGAAAAAGGCGCGCCAGGCGATACCTTGTGGATTTATTAATGCCCAAATCCAAGTTTCGCTAGAATGGCGTATCGCGCCCGGCGCCCACAGGAAACCGCATGCCATTGCAACGCCATCTACAGTCCGCTTCCATGCGCATGCGGGAGGGCTTGAGCCTGAAAGGCGCTGCCGTCGCGCTGATCCTGGCCATGCATGTGCTGGGCCTGTATTTTCTGCTCCTGCCGCCGCGGCAGCTCAAGCAATACACGGAAGTGGCGTTCATGACCTTGCTGCCGCCCCGGCCCACGCCGCAGGCGCCGCCGATGGCCTTGCCCATGCCTGTGCCGCGCGCGCGGACAACGGCGCCGCCTGCCGCGCCGTCCGCCATCCTCGAACCATCTCCCGTAATAGTGGAAGCCATCACCGTACCGGCCGAAGAGCTACCCGCCGTGCCGGCCACGGCCCCCTCGACGGCAGACTTGCGCACGCGCGCGCGGCTGGCCGCGGGCGCCGCCGACAAGGCCCTGCGTAGCGAGCTCAAGCAAGACCAGCCATGGCTGGCCTCTGCCGGCCTGAAGAGCGAAAGCACTTTCCAGAAACTCGTTGCCTCCGCCTGGCGCGGCGGTCCCGTCATCCGCGTGGAGGAATTCCTTACGGCCGATGGCCGGCCCGCCACGCGCGTCGTCAGTGCCGGCGGCGCCACGTGCTTTGGCATGGCCGAGAATCCCGGCTCTGGCGCCGACCCGGCCAGGACGGGCGGCAAGGTGAAACGCGTGCCTTGCCCGGGCTAAAGACCGCATTCGGTACAGGGTTATCACGGCGATTGCGGGGCAGTCATCCCCGGCAGGGCGTCAAATATGCTAAGTTGCGTCTGCAATTCATGTGACACGACCCAGGACGCCCATGCTCCCCGAACTCCTCATCCTCGCTCCCAGCCCTTCGGCTGCCGTCAACGCGCAGCTGGAACAGCAATATACCTGCCATCACGCCTGGCAAGTGCCGGCGCAGGAACGCCACGCCTGGCTGGCCGAACGGGCGCCGTCCATCCGCGCCGTTGTCACGACGGGCGCGCTGGGCTTGAACGCCACCGACATGGCCCTGTTACCAACGCTGGAAATCGTCGCCGTCAATGGCGTCGGACTCGATGGCGTGGCGCTGGACCTGGCGCGCGAGCGCGGCATCGCCGTCACCACCACGCCGAACGTGCTGACCGATGACGTGGCCGACGTGGCGCTGGCCTTGCTGCTGGCCAGCGCGCGACATATCGTGGCACTCGACCGATTCGTGCGCGATGGCGGCTGGGAACGCAGCGAAGCCATCGCCCCCGCGTCCAGCCTGCGCGGCAAGACGGCCGGCATCTTCGGTTTCGGCCAGATCGGCCAGGCCATCGCGCTGCGCCTGGCCGCCTTCGGCATCCACGTGCGCTACTTCCAGCCGCGCGCCATTGCCGGCACCAGCGTGCCGCGCGCCGAATCCCTGCTGGCCCTGGCGCAGGAAAGCGATTACCTGATCGTCTGCGCGCCGGGCACCCCGGCCACGCGCAAGATCATCGACCGCACCGTGCTCGACGCGCTGGGACCGCAAGGCACCCTGATCAATATCGCCCGTGGCGCACTCATCGATGAAGACGCCCTGATCGCCGCCTTGCAGGATGGCCACCTGGGCGCGGCCGGCCTCGACGTATTTGCGGACGAACCGCGCGTACCAAGCGCCTTGCGCGCCTTGCCGAACGTGGTGCTGACGCCGCACGTGGGCAGCCTGACCGTGGAAACGCGCCATGCGATGGGGCAACTGGTGGTCGATAATCTGGCCGCGCACTTTGCCGGTTTGCCGCTATTGACGCCAGTAAAATGATAACGCCCGGGATGAACCGTTTTAATCAAGCATGAATGAAAGAGTAGCTATGGAATTGACAAAATCGCTGTTGCGCACGCGCGGCGGGCAGGACAGCGGCAAGGTGGGCATGATCGAGCTGTTCTTCGATCTCGTGTTCGTGTTTGCCGTGACGCAACTGTCGCACGGCTTGCTGGCGCACCTGAGCGCCATGGGCTGGCTGCAGACGGGACTGCTGCTGATGGCCGTCTGGTGGGTGTGGATTTTCACGTCGTGGATCACCAACTGGCTCGACCCCGAGCGCATTCCCGTGCGCATCAGCCTGTTTGCGCTGATGCTGGGCGGCCTGATCATGTCCGCTTCGATCCCAGAAGCGTTCGGCACGCGGGGGCTGGCATTCGCGGGCGCCTACGTCGCCATGCAGGTGGGGCGTCCCCTGTTCGCCTGGTGGGCCGTGCGCCATGAAGCGCTGTCGCGCCGCCGCAATTTCCAGCGCATCGCCCTGTGGGCCGTGTTGTCCGGTATCTTCTGGATCGCCGGCGGCGTCGCGTCGCCCGAGCAGCGCATCTTCTGGTGGGTGCTGGCACTGGCGATCGACCTGGCCGGCCCCTGGATGCAGTTTGGCTTGCCGGGCCTGGGCCGCTCGACGACGGCCGACTGGGATGTCGATGGCGGCCACATGGCCGAACGCTGCGGCCTGTTCGTCATCATCGCCCTCGGTGAATCGCTGCTGGTGACGGGCGCCACCTTCGCCGGCCTGGAATGGACGGCCAGCAACTGGCTGGGCTTCCTGTCGGCCCTGGTCGGCAGCATCGCCATGTGGTGGATCTACTTCGACACGGGCGCCGAGGCGGGTCACCACCGCATCGCCCACTCGAAAGACCCGGGCCGCATCGCCCGCAAGGCTTACACGTATATCCACGTGCTGATCGTGGGCGGCGTGATCGTTTCCGCCGTGGCCGATGAGCTGGCCCTCGTGCATCCGGACGAGGCGAGTTTCGCCGGCATCAGCGCCTTGCTGGGCGGCCCGATCCTGTATTTGCTGGGCAATGCGCTGTTCAAATGGGTCAGCAGCGAGCGCGCCGCGCCGCCGCTGTCGCATCTGCTGGGCATCTTGATCATCCTGGCGCTGATCCCGATGGCGTATGGACGGCTGTATGCGCCCCTGACCCTGGCCTGCATCACCAGCTGCGTGCTGGTATTGGTGGCCGTGTGGGAACATATGGCGCTGCGCCGTCCGCCACCGGATATCGATCCCTGACGTCGGTTTTCCCTCAGCCGGGCGGCGTGATGCCGTCCGGATCGCTGCGCGCATCGAGCTGCAGCTGCAGGAACGCCAGGTCCAGCCAGGCGCCGAACTTGGTGCCCACCTGGCGCATCAAGCCCACTTCTTCGAAGCCCAGCTGCTTGTGCAGGGCGATCGAGCCGGCATTGCCCGCTTCGATACCCGCCACCATCACGTGCTTGCCCAAGCTGCGCGCCCGCGCGATCAATTCCACCATCAAGGCCTTGCCGACACCGGCGCCGCGGCGATCGGCGCGCACATACACGGAATGCTCGACCGTATGGCGAAAACCCTCGAACGGGCGCCAGTCGCCAAACGCGGCGTAGCCAGCGACATTTCCTTCCGCATCGATGGCGACCAGCACCGGATAGCCGGCCCGCTGGCGGTCGGCCAGCCAGGCGGCGCGGTTGGCCGCATCGACCGTCCGTTCATTCCAGATGGCCAGGGTATGGCTGACGGCATCGTTGTAGATGGCCGTGATGGCCTCGATGTCGCCCGCATGGGCATCGCGTACCTGCATGTTGCTCTCCTTGCTAGTCGTCCACTATAATGGACAAATCATAGATTGCCGCTCACGCCTTGTCCAATAAAATCCGAATGGAAGCCGGAATGAAATCCAATATATGTCCACTAAACCAGACGAATTGAACCAGCGCATCGGCGCCAGGGTACGCCTCGAGCGGGAAAACCTGGGCTGGTCGCTGACGGAACTGGCGGCCCGCTCGGGCGTATCGCGCGCGATGGTGCACAAGGTGGAGCGGGGCGACTGCAGCCCCACGGCCACCTTGCTGGCGCGGCTGTCGGGCGCCTTCGAGCTGAGCATGTCCGAACTGATCGCCCGCGCCGAGATGCGTGCGGGGCGCTTGCTGCGCAAGGCTGAACAACCCGTGTGGATCGACCCGCAGAGCGGCTATGTGCGGCGGCATGTGTCGCCCGCGTCCGACATGCCGCTCGACCTCGTGCACATTAGCTTGCCGCCGGGCGCCGTGGTGGCCATGCCGGCCGCCGCCTATGTGGCGCGACGGCAACTCATATGGTCGCTCAGCGGCAGCCTCGTCTTCCTCGAAGGGGAGACCCGCCACGTGCTGGACGAGGGCGACTGCCTGGAACTGGGGCCGCCGGCCGACTGCGTGTTCAGCAATGAAACGGCCACCGCCTGCACCTACGCCGTGGCCGTATTGAAGAATAGCTGAAGTCAAGCCAGCGCCGCGGCGCGCAGCTGGGCAATGAAGGCGCGCGCGGCGGGCGCCTGTTCGTGGCGGCGGAAGGCCACGGCGATTTCCGAGCTGATCTGCGGCCCTGCCAGTTCGCGGAACACCACGCCGGGCAATTGCACGCTGGCCATCACCGAATGGGGCACGATGGCGCAACCGACGCCCAGCGACACTTCCGTCAGCACGGCCACCAGGCTGCCCGGGCGCGACACCACCTGCGCCGCAAAACCGCCGCGCCGGCTCGCTTCCAAGGTTCCCAATTCCTGTTCCGGCACGATGAATGCCTGCTGCGCCAGCGCGGCCGGCACCGCCACATCCAACAGGGCCAACGGGCTGTCGGCCTGCACGGCCAGCACGAAGCGGTCGCGCAGCAAGACCACGCTGTCCAGTCCGTCCGGCAAGCGCAGGGGCGGGCGCACGAAGGCCAGGTCGACGCGGCCCTGGTCCAGCAAGCCGGGCAGGGTATCCATCGCGTATTCGCGCGCACCGATGTGGATGCCCGGGTGGCTGGCGCGAAAGCGGGCAAACTGGTCTTGCAGCACGCCTGAGTAAGCTGCTGATGCGACATAGCCGATTTCCAGGCGTCCCAGTTCGCCCCGTCCCGCGCGCCGCGCCACTTCCTGCGCCTGCGCCAGCTGTGCCAGCGCGCGCGCAGCCTCGATGACGAACAATTCTCCGGCGGCCGTCAGGGCCACGGCGCGCTTGCTGCGCTGGAATAAACGCGTACCCAGCAGCTGTTCCGTTTCCTGCACCTGCTTGGTCAGCGCGGGCGGCGAAATGCCCAGTTCCGCGGCCGCCCGCGCGAAGTGCAGGCTGTGCGCCACGGCCAGTACGCAACGGAAATGCCGCAGTTCCATGTCTTTGTCTGTATTCACCATGAGTGAATTATAAGGCGATCATCTTATAACAGGAAATAATACAAGCCTGCTTACAATCGGGGCATGAAGAATACCAACTGGACCTTATATACGTGCTCGGGTGTGTGCGCGCTGATCATGCTCGACACCAACGTGGTGGCCGTCTCCTTGCCCTCGATCGCCCGCTCGCTCAACGCCAGCTTCGTCGACGTGGAATGGGTGGTCAGCGCCTACATGCTGGCGTTCGCCTCGTTTTTGCTGCCCGCCGGCAGTATCGCCGACCGCCTGGGACGGCGCAGGGTGATGCTGTTCGGTCTGGCCGTGTTCGCGCTGGCGTCCCTGCTGTGCGGCCTGGCGTGGACGCCGTTCGTGCTCAACGTGGCGCGCGCCGTCAAGGGCCTCGGCGCCGCGCTGCTGCTGACCTCCGCGCTGGCCGTCATCGGCCACACCTTTCATGCGGAAAAGGAGAGGGCGCGCGCCTGGTCCGTGTGGGGCGCGGCCATGGGCGTGGCCATGACGGTGGCGCCCCTGCTGGGCGGCCTGATCACGAGCGCCATCAACTGGCGCTGGATTTTCTACCTGAACCTGCCCGTCGTCGCCATCCTGATGTGGCTGGTGCAGCGCCATGTGGAGGAGTCGAAGGACGCGTCCAACGCCAGCTTCGACCCGCTCGGCGCGGCATTATTCTCCGCCGGCCTGTTCTGCATCATCTGGGCCCTGATCGACGCCAGCGTGGCGGGCTGGTCCAGCCGCGCCACCGTGCTGCGCTTTGTCGCGGGTGCGGCGCTGCTGGCCGTGTTCGTGCTGGTGGAGCGGCGCCAGCGCGCCCCGATGGTCGATTTGAGCCTGTTTGGCCGCCGCGTGTTCGTCGGCGCCGTGCTGGGCATGTTTGGCTACGCCATCGCCGCGCAAGTGATGATGACCTTTTTGCCCCTGTATCTGCAGAACGCCTTCGGCTTTTCCGCCGTGCTGGCCGGCTGCGCCATGCTGCCGTTTGCCGTCGCCATGGTGGTACTGTCGCGGCTGGCGCCACGCGCCATGCGCCATCTGGACGACCGCGGCATTCTGGTGACGGGCTTGCTGATCGTCGCTGTCGGCAACGTGGCCACAGCCTTTGCCGCCGCCAGCCTGCAGTATGGCTGGGTGGCGGCCGGCATGATTGTCACGGGCGCGGGTGCGGGATTGCTCAATGGCACGACGCAAAAAGCCATCCTGGCCTGCATCCCGCGCGAGCGCACGGGCATGGGCTCCGGCATCAGCACCACCACGCGCTTTGTCGGCATCGTGCTGGCTGTGGGCGCGCTGGGCGCCGTGCTGGCCATGCGCACGGCCACTTCGTTCGAGAAGCTGGCGTGGCTGCACGGCCTGAAGGCGTCGCCCGAGATGATCGGCCGCATCGTCGCCGGCAATGCGGCCGAGGCCTTCGGCCAGCTGCCGCCCGCCATGCAGGCCGTGGCGCAGGAAGCGGCGCGGCACGCCTTCATCGATGGTTTTGCCAGCGTGCTGTACCTGGCTGGCGGACTGGCGGCCATGGTGGCCGCGCTGGTGTTCGTGCTGGCGCGGCCGCTGGAAAAATTGTAACTGTTCAGCAATATTCAGGTACACGGCCTCTGCTTGTAATATGATGCCATCGAGCAATACATGGCAATCATATAACTACCGCGGGAATTGCATGCGCAGAAAACGCATTATCGTCACGAGCGTGCTGGTCGCAGTCATCGGCGTGGCCGCTCCCCTGAGCCTGGCCTTCTATCTGTCGTCCGTGCGCGCCGAGCAGGGCGAGCAGGAGCGCCTGCGCCTGCTCGCCGGCTACGCGCTCGAGCGCGCCCACCGTTCGATCGCCTCGGCCAGCATGGCCCTGCGCAGCGCCGATGCGCTGGACCTGGCGCCGTGCTCGGAAGCCCATATCCAGCAATTGCGCCGCATCACCATCACCACGCGCAGCATCGACGATATCGGCTATGTGGAAAACGGCTTGCTCAAGTGCACCTCGACCGGACTCGAGGAAGAGCGCATCGCCATCACGCCCGCCGACTTCACGCTGGACAATGGCATGGGCATCGATTTCAACCTGCGCCCCGTCGTCAGCGGCGGCAAGCGCATGGTGGGACTGACTTACCGCGCCTATAAAGTGCTGATCGATCCCGTGCGCTTTTCCGACGTCATTGTCGACAGCGACATCCAGATGGCCGTGGCCATCGGCAAGGAAGGCGTGCTCGACACCTTGCACCATCCGGACCCCGCGCAGGTGCAAGCCTTGCTCGCCGGCCTGCCGGCGGCGGACGGCGCCACCCCGGACGGCAGCATCCATGCCATGCTGTACCGCGATGGCTTGACGGCCGTCATGATCGAGCCACGCAGCAAGCTGAACGACAGGCTGCGGCGCGAGCAGCTGCTGCTCTTGCCGCTGGGCCTGCTGATGGCCGCCTTCATCGTCGGCATCGTCGTGTGGCTGTCTCGACGCCGCCTGTCGCTGATGGGAGAATTGCGCATCGCCATCGACCGGCGCGAATTCTTTGTCCATTATCAACCCATCATCGCGCTCGATACGGGCGTGTGTGTGGGCGCCGAGGCGCTGATACGCTGGCGCCGTCCCGACGGCAGCATGATACGGCCCGACCTGTTCATTCCCGTGGCCGAGGAAGGCGAACTGATCTTGCCCATCACGGACCAGGTCATCGATTGCGTCATCGCCGACATGCGCGCCGCGCTGCTGGCCGACCGCGAACTGCACATCGCCATCAACCTGTGCGCCAGCGACATCGAAACGGGTCGGGTGCTCGACGTGCTGGAACGCGCGCTGGACGGTAGCGGCATCGAGGCGCAGCAGATCTGGCTGGAAGCGACGGAGCGGGGCTTCATCAACGTGGAAGCGGCCCGCGCCACCATCGAAAAGGCCAGAGCGCGCGGCCATGCCGTGGCCATCGACGACTTCGGCACCGGCTATTCCAGCCTGTCGAGCCTGCAAAACCTGCCGCTCGATGCCTTGAAAATCGACAAATCGTTTGTCGACACCATCGGCACGGATGCGGCCACCAGCAGCGTCACACCGCATATCATCGACATGGCCCGCACCTTGAACATGCTGATCGTGGCCGAAGGCATCGAAACGCAGCAGCAAGCCGATTATCTGCTGGAACGCAAAGTTGAATTCGGCCAGGGCTGGCTGTTTGCGAAAGCGCTGCCGGCCCTGGAGTTCCTCGCCTTCTACCGGGCGCGCCGGGCGCCATCTTCCACATGAAGCAGCCACGTTTTCCCTACCCACTGCAGCCGCTGCGCGTACCGGGCGGCTGGCACATCACCGTCAACACCCTGTTCGAAGTGGACCCGGGTCCGCAGACCATGCAGTGGTTCAGCAGCGCGCTGCTGCTGTGGGGCAGCTGCCGCGACACGGGTTACTGCTTCAATTCGCATTTTGAACCTGAGGACGATCCGCAAGGCGAATTCGTGCTGGAGATGGGCAAGGTGGCATACGACCGGCACGGCAAGATCGTCCAGGGCAGCGACGCCTTCCTGGGCGAGTTTCGCACGCGCAGCAAGGCGGCGTTTGTCGCCAGGGTCGAGCAATTCATGCAAGACCCGGCAGCCTGAGTTTTACGGTTTGCGCGGCAAGACGACGTCCTGTCCGCCTTGCTTGAGCACGGCGCTGGCGATCTTGCCCGCGGCATCGCGTGTAAACGCCAGGTCCGCGTCGATGGCGCGGAAGAAAAATTGGTCTTTCGCGCTGGCAAACAAGGGAGCGGAACCGACGCCCGTGCCGGCCGCTTCCAGGCCATGCTTGCCCAAGGTCACCGTCAACGTGAATTTCTTGTCCAGCGGATACTCGCCCACATACTCGGCCAGTGCGGCGCGCGGCACTTCGATGGCGGCTTGCGGCTTTTTCAGCGGCGGCAGGGGCGTGCCGGGCAGCAGGGCGGACAAGCCCAGCGCATCGACGTCGCGCGCCGTGTTCGTCAGCACCACCACGCCCCGCTTGCCGTCCGTCGTAAACGCCGCGTAGCTGGCGTAGCCGCCCGTCTGGCCGCTGTGCCAGGCGTAGGCATGGTCCTGTTGCTGCTCCAGCAGCCAGGCCAGGCCGATTTTCGTATCGCTATCGGGCGCCAGCGGCAGCTGCGGCTTGATCGCCAGCACATACGGGCGCAGCGGCCTGTGCATGTACGCTTGCAGGTAGGCGATCATGTCGCGCGCGCTCGAATACACGCCGCCGGCCGGCGCCACCACATTCAAATCCCAGGCGGGCGTAAGCTCGCCCGACAGCAGGTGGCCGGGCGCCAGGCGCGCCAGCATGCCGGCCGAAGGCGTGTTCGTGGTGGAACGCATGCCCAGCGGCACGGCGATGCGCTTTTGCAGCAGCGCTTCATAGCTGCTGCCGGCCTGTGCGGCCAGGGCCGTGCCCAGCACGGCGTAGCCGATGTTCGAATAGTCGAAGGCCGTGCCCGGCGCGTGGGGCAGGTGGTAGGCAGCAAGAAACTGCCGCTGTTTTTCTGCCGTGTAATCGGCATACGGATTGGCCGGGTCCTTCGGTACGAAGTTGTCGGGCAGGCGCGGCAGCGAGGAATAGTGCGTGGCCAGGTCGAGCAGGCTGATCGTCTTGCCGTCGAAGGCAGGCACGGTATAGCCCGGCAATAATGCCGCCACGGGCTCGTCGAGCTTCACCTTGCCTTCGACGACGGCATCGGCCAGCAGCAAGCTCGTCATGGTCTTGGTAATGGAGCCGATCTGGTAGACGGTGTCGGCGCCCGGTTTGGTGCTCTTGCCGGCATGAATGCTGCCAAAGCCGTAGACGGCGCTGTCCTTGCCGTCGATCACGGCGATGACGATGCTCGAATGCAAGCCTGTGCGCGTCAGTTCTTCCGCGCGCTGGCGCACGGCATCGTCCAGCACGGGGGCGGCCAGCGCGGCGGTACCGAGCAGGCAAAGGGGGAGGAGGGCGAAAGTGGGTGTCATGGGAAGCCTTTTCCAGGGTGGGCCAGATGCACGCCGGCGCCTGGATAAGGTCTCTGGCATGCCTGGTGAAGGATACGGCCCCAACATGAAGGCTGCCTGAGTTTTATGGCTGCCGGCATGGCAAGGCTTGCGCTTGCTCAATGTTCAGCCAGTGGCGCTTCCAGCAGGCAGGCCAGCTGCGCGCGCATGCCGCTGGCCATGCTTTGCAGTAATTCGCCGCGCCGGCGCGCGTCGGCGCGTTTCTTCGACGGCACGTCGGCCAGGTCCGGTACCCGATAGGGAGCGCAGGGCAGGTGATAATTGCCGTCGCGCATGCGCAAGGCGTGCAATTCCTGCCACGCGAGGTCGTAGTCGGCGGCGATATGGCGCCGGCGCCGGGCATTCAGGGCGATGCGGTTATCATTGCTGATCAAAAACACGTTATTGCAGGCAAAAAAATCGCCGAAATCGCGCAAGGCCGTCACCATCAGGTTTTTCGGGCGGCAACCGTGCAGCGCCCGCGTGGCTTCCTTGACGGCCAACTTGCCCGCTTCCGAGCGCAAGCCTTGCAGCGCGCCCAGCTGCAAGGACACGCCATCGGCGCGCGGCACGAACAAAAAGCTGGCCAGGTAGAAGGGGTGGCCATCGCGCGTCAGGCGAAGGCACAGTTCGCCTTCGCGGTAGCTGTCGTGGATGGCCGTCAGTTGCAAGCGGTACAGCGCCGCATCCTTGCCTTCGAACGCGGCCAGCACGACGGGCTGGCGCGCGGCCCGCTCGACCAGCGCGCGGGCGCCCGCTTGCCACAGGAAGCGGTAATGCCCTTCCAGCAAGGCCAGGCGATCCGTGCAACCGAGCTGGCGCGATGCGTACGGGCGGTAAATCTTGAAGCGCAAACAAGGATGCAATTGCGCCAGGGAACTCAAGCCGGGCATGCTGCCCAGGAAGGCTTGCCAGCGCGTGCGCTGGCGGGGAAAGAAGAGGGCGCCCAGCGCCGCTTTCAGGCGGTGTCCGCTGGCAGGGGGTGGCAGGGCGGCGCCGTGGCGCAGGGGTAAAGCGATGTCATTCATGGTTCAGCCGGAAAATGGCAGGCGCTGCACAATGAGAGCCTTGCCAATCTGAATGCTACGTGGCCCAGGTGAATTTCATATTAAGAAACCTGATCCCGGCCCACCCGTGGCCAACATTTAGAGGATGACAACTAAATCATTGCCCGCCGGCGACACGGGCTTTATTCTGCTTGCCTGATTAATCACTGAGGCGCCCATGAATCACCGCCAATTGCTTGCCATTCCCATGCTGCTCGCCGCACTGGGCGTCCAGGCGCAAGACCGCACGGCCGATCCCCTGGGGCCCCTGGCGCAATGCATCAACCGCAGCCAATTCCAGTTCAGGCAGCAGGACCGCTTGCCCGCGCACGTGACGACGCGCAGCGTCAAGCTGGCAACGGGAGAGGGCCAGGTATCGGTGGCCGATGGCTACCGGCTGATGTTGTTCCACAAGAGCAGCTTGCCATTCGTGAATCTGAAGATCGAACGCAGCGCCGAAGGCAGGTTTGCCGCCGACCGCGACACCATCGTGGCGCAAATGCAGCACATGTCGGCCACCAGCAAGCCGCCACAGCTGGTGCCGCTGGAAATGGACACGCGCCAGGGCGTGGAAGTGCTAGGATTGAATAACCCGAATATCACGCAATCGTCCGGCGTGATCAGTCTGTACACGCTGCTGCATGACGCCAGCGGGACGGTCGCCACCGCCTATCTGCTCAATCAGCCGGCAGACAAGCGGGCATTCGCGACGGATGCGCAGTATCAGGCCTTGCGCGACCAGTTCATCGCTACGCTGGTCGCCTGCATGGCCAGCCCTGCGCAGTAAGGCGTGTGCGCATTGAAGGAGATGCCAGCCATGAAAAAAGCAGAGCCGGGCGCGCGGCCCGATGATGAAGCGGCGAACGCCGCATCCGCTGCCAGCCAGATCGATGCGAAAATCGCCTCGCTGGCGGATTGGCGCGGCAAAACCCTCGCCAGCGTGCGCGCGCTGATACGCCAGGCGGATCCTGAAGTGGTCGAGGAAGTCAAATGGCGCGGCGTGCCCGTCTGGTCGCATGCGGGCATGATTTGCACGGGCGAAACCTATAAACTGGCCGTCAAACTCACCTTCGCCAAGGGCGCCGCCTTGCCCGATCCGGCCGGCCTGTTCAATGCCAGCCTGGACGGCAGCACGCGCCGGGCCATCGACCTGCACGAAGGCGCGCACCTCGACACCGCGGCATTCAAGGCGCTGATACGCGCCGCCGTGGCGCTGAATACGGCGCCGAAATCAAAACGGAATTCTACTTGAGACATTATCTGTATATCTGGCACGACCCGGCCGAGCGCATGCTGGTCGCTTCCGGCATCGAATTCAAGGATTTTATTCCTGCCCTCGGCAAGGCTGGCGGCATCGTGCTGCGCAAGGGCAGCGCCGGGACGGCCAGGCAACCTGCCAGCTACCAGACCTTGGCGCGGCAGCAACTGCCAGCCTTGGTGCAGGAAGATATCGCTGCCTGCGGCAGCCATGCCTGGGCCGATTGGCAGGGCGTGCCGCCCGCTTCACAGGATGCAGGCGTGGCCGCGATGCTGGACCACCGTGGCGCGCTTGCACCGCTGCCAGCCTTGCGCAGCCGCTTTCTCGCCTTTGCCCACGACGACGGCTGGTATCTGAAGCTGTCGTATGCGGCATGGGACGAGGTGGCGGCTTTGCTCGCCGGCGCCATCCCGCCAGCCTTGGGCACGCTCGATATGGATGCGCTGCAACGGGGAGGCGACGCTTATTGGCTGCAAGACGGCGTGCTCCAGGTCGAGCTGAAAACCCACGATATCGACAGCGTGCTGAACCGCCGCCTGTAAGGAATGGATAGTACGCCAGCCATGTGCCTGATTCGCCCCTACGCCAGCACGGACATGCAGCCCTGCACCGCCATCCTGGCTCTGGCCGGGCGCGACGCCTTCGGCCCTGTCGCCGGCAAGTGCCACTTTCACGACGGCAACGCAGGGCGAAGAGCTCCTCGTTGCCGAATGCGGCGGCATCGTCACCGGTTTTGCCGCCGTGTACACGGGCGACGCCCCCGATTACTTCCTGCACCACCTGTATGTGCACCCGGCGCACAGCGGCATGGGCATCGGCGCGCAACTGCTGGCGGCCGTCGTGGCGCGCTTCGGGCCCCGTCTGAGCCTGAAGACGCAGCTGGCCAATACGGGCGCACGGCGCTTTTATGCGCGCGCGGGATGGGGCGAAGATGCGGAAGACAGTGGCGTGGACGCCATCGGCGCGTGGATACGGGTGCGCTACCGGCAGTGAGGCATGCTGCGCATATTCGTCGCCGTCCGCCGTCATGGAACAGGCGAAATAATAATGCGGCAGGCCTTGAAAGCTGGCGATGCCCATCCTGGGGCCATCACATAGATCCCAGGCTATTGGACGGGCTCAAACATCACGCTTTGCTATCCATGAGCAGGGCCAGCCTGGCCGCCATGCCGGCATTGTCGCGCAGCAAACCATCTCTCTCCTGCGCCAATGCTTCCATTTTCTGCTGCGATGCTTGCCCATTTTCCGCCAGCATGTCGAGCTGCCGGTCTTGCGCGGCCAGCGCCACCTTGGCGTCGTTCAGCGCCAGCAGGGCCGTATCGAGCTTGGCCAGCAGGGCGTCGGCCGACGCGGCCGCCTGCAGATACTGAAATTCGAACTGGTCGCGCTCGGGGCGCACGGTGGCCAGTGCTTCGCGATCTGCCGCCGCGTCGTCAGCAAGGCGCGCGTGTTCCGCCTGCAACTGCGCCAGGCGCATGTCCTGTTGCACCAGCGTCGCTTGCTGCCCCTGCAGACGCTGCTGCAGCTGCGCGTTATCCTGTTCCAGCCGGCTGATTTGTTGCTGCGCCTGCGCCCGTTCCTCGCTGCGCTGCGCGGCGGCCGCTTCCTGGTAATGGTCGAACTGCGAGCGCACCTGCGCCAGTTGACGATTGAGCGCCGCGATTTCCTCGCCCCGGTCGGCCAGGCGCTGCGTCAAGCCCGCATTATCGCTGTGCAAGGTGGCCAGCGTGACGGCGCGGAAATGGTGCTCTTCCTTCAATTGCGCCAGCGCATGCTGGGTGGCGCGCAATTCCTGGGTGAGGGCGGCGCGCGCCTCCGTCAGTTTCAAGTGTTCGTTTTCCGTCTTCTTCAGTTGCGCCAAAGCCGCATCGAGTTCCGCGCGGTTCTGCTGCATGCCCGTTTCCAGCTGCTGCGCCACGTCGCGCTGCTGCTTCTCATAGACGCCGCGCATCGCCTCCATCAGCTCGGTCGGCAAGCCTGCCTCCGTTTTCACGGCGCCCGTGCCCTGGAACTCTTCCTTCCAGCGCTTCAACAGGGGAGCGATGGTGCTCTTGCTGCCCGTGCTGCCCAGCGCTTCGCGCACGCTGTCGACCGTGGGATTGCGCCCATCGGCCGCGACGATTTGGGCTGCTTTCATAACATCAGAGTACAGAATGCCGGTACGGGCCATAAAACCACCTATGAGCGAAATTTAGTAACGTATTACATGATACGTAATATTGTATAATATTACGATATAAATTTTCATAATTTTTATAAAATATAAGTCGCGATAAGATCGCTTATCGCGTGTTATGGGGGTGCTTTGCATGCTATTCTGTGACTCTCTTGGTACAAAACCCCGATTTCGCCGCCGCCATGCCCGATTTGCCCCTCCCGAAACGCCGTGCCGCCGTGCCAAAAAGCACCGCCATCGCCGCTGCGCCATTACACGGCGCCCTGATCGATGCCGAACTGGCCGCGCGCCACCAGGCGTTTCTCGCCGCCGCCACGTCCGACAACACGCGCCGCACCTACCGTTCCGCCATCCGCCACTTCCAGGCCTGGGGCGGGGCGTTGCCCGCCGACGAGTCCACCGTCATCCGCTATCTGTTGGCATATGCGGACAGCCTGAACGCGCGCACCCTGGCCCTGCGCCTCACGGCCCTGTCGCAATGGCATGTGTACCAGGGCTTTGCCGACCCCGCATCCACGCCCACCGTGCGCAAGACCCTGGCCGGCATCGCGCGCCTGCACGGCAAGCCGAAGAAGAAGGCCAAGGCCCTGCCGCTGGAAGACCTGGAGCTGATCGTCGCCAGGCTGGCCGCGCTGGGCAGCGTCAAGGCCTTGCGCGACAGCGCCTTGCTGCAACTGGGATTTTTTGGCGGTTTTCGCCGCAGCGAACTGGTGGGATTGACTGTGGAAGACGTGAGCTGGGAGCCGCAGGGCATGGTGATCACCCTGCCACGCTCGAAAACGGACCAGCTGGGCGAGGGCATCGTCAAGGCGATCCCGTTCGGCGACGGCGTCTGTTGTCCGGCCACGGCCTTGCGCGCCTGGCTGGCCGCGGCGCACATCCGCACGGGGCCGCTATTGCGCACCGTGAATCAGTGGGGTCATGTGAGCGTGAAGGCGCTGCACGCGAGCAGCATCAATACGATACTCGAAGGCTGCGCCAGGCTGGCGGCGCTCAATTACGTGCCGGAACTGTCCAGCCACAGCCTGCGCCGCGGCATGGCCACCAGCGCGCACCGGGCCGGCGCTGATTTCCAGGCTATCAAGCGCCAGGGCGGCTGGCGCCACGACGGCACCGTGCATGGCTATATAGAAGAGGCGGGCCGCTTCGAGGAAAATGCGGCGGGGAGTTTATTGAAGGCGAAGAGGAAGCCGGCGGGCTGAGGGCGCCTGGCAACCTCCGGTATTACGTAGATGCTACTTCGCTACGCTCCATTTCCAACTCGGTAGCGGAGCTTAATTGCGCCGCAATGAGAGCGCTCAGATCCACGTCCGCACCGCCGTCGGATACGTCCGCGCAGGTATCGATAATTAGCTGAAAACAGTTGTCGCATATCTCCCGCGTGTCTAAATCCAGCGGCGGAGGCGCCAATAACGCGATTTCCAGTCCCAGCGCGAAGGCGCGATACGCCGGATATTCCTCGTATTTCCCTTCCTGGTCAGGCGAGAATCTGATACCAAGTGCCTGGGCCAGAACGACAACAGTTGCTTCGAATGACAGCGTTGGTCGAATGTTCAGACAAGCCGTAAAATAGCTTCCACTTTGAAAATGGCGCATGCAACCTCTGGTGTAAATTTAAAATGGATGACCTCTTGCCACGTCAGGTTTGGACATACGTTCCTGGCCGGCTGAAGCCGCCTCAAATGCCATACTTGTTTTGAGCGGCGGCCTTAAGCTCAACCTGCGGCAAGCCTCCTTGCTGCCAAAACACAAAAAAGTACTCCAATATTTCGGCAGAAGCGCCCATATCCATAGGATGCAACACGCAGATGGCCGTTCTTATTTTCAAAACGTCTGGCTCGTCCGATTAATCTCGCCCTTCAATTGCTCGCCAGAGGCGTACACGCTCAGCAATGACTTCCTCAGCCGTCGCCGCACCGGTGATGAATCGATTCGCCACCGCTGCGGCTGACTTGGCAACCTCAGGCAACTGTGAAGTCACGCTTCCTATCGCCTCAATCATGAATTGCTGAGCTAAAAATTGCTCTGCAGGGTCATCCAAGTCCACCGCAGATGCGATAGCATCAAAAAGTTTCTTATTCAACATTTGTATTCAGTTTCAGTGATTGCTCGATGCCCACATCGGGGCCGATTCTGGCCGGTTGCGGTCGGCGGCGACCATCCGAAATTATTCCTCGTCACGCAATTGCTCCCGAGCTTTTGACAGCGCTTGACCATATTCCATATTAAATGGAGCTACTGATTTCTTCTCAAAAATGCAGCACAAATTCCAGAGCGCTCTTTGTTCTGCTTGGTCTATTATGTCCAATTGGCCTGAATCAGAGTAGCGCCTCAAAAACTCAAATAAAACAAGGGCCTCGTCAGCAGTAAGTGTTACGTGAACTTCAGAATTTGTATGCTCGTTCATATGAATGATGTAAATTCGCGCTTTATCTTTGTCTGTAAATGGCCGGTTGCCGCTGTTGGTGGGTGACGCATATGCCTTGTTTTTTTCTGCTTTTGGCCGAACTCAGCCTAAGTCTTCAGGACAGCATTTCAACGCAGTTCGTCAGTCTCTCCGAATATGTTTGCCATGTATGGCATTGTTGATTTTTTGAAAAGCAAAAAACAGGAAAGTGATTTTACGAGTCGTTCCTGGACAGCAGCCTGATGAAATGAATGCGCTCCCTGGCAGGATCGCCAAAGTGCTCCACCAGCCGTATCTGGTATCCATTACGGATCAGCAAACGCAGCATGGCGGGATAGCGGTTCATCGATTTCACCGTGACGGCCGCAAAGTCGTGTGCGCTTGCCCAGGCTTCCTGGGCTTCCAGCAGCCGCTGCGCCAGTCCCGTCTTGCGGTGCGCGGGCAGCACGCCGCCGAGCCAGCTATACAAGGAACCATCCTCGGCGGCATATCCCAGCTTGCAGCCGACGGGCTGGCCGTCCGCTTCCGCGATGAGCACCAGCGCACTGGCGGGCAGCCGCTCCTGCAACTGCGCCAGGCTGCGCCGCTGGTCGAATTCGGGTATCGCCTGCAGCACGTGCCAGGCTTCCGCGATGCTGCCGGGCCGTATCATGCAGCCGCTTGCTCCCGGGGACGGATGATCATGCAGGTGGCTGTCGCGTGCGCGTACACTTTACCGGCTTCGTCGCGAATCGTGCCTTCGGAAATGACCAGGTTGCGTCCCGCATTGATGACCTTGCCTTCAGCGAAGACCGTCACGTTGAAGGGCAGGGGACGGCACATCTTGATGTTGAGGTCCGTCGTGCCGTAGCTTTCGCCGGCCGGCAAGACCGTGTGCGTGGCGCAGCCCGTGACCGTGTCGAGCACGGTAGCGGCAAAACCGCCGTGCACGCCGCCCATGGGATTGGTGTGGGTTTCATTTGCCGTCGCCGTGAAGATGACACGGCCATGCTCGACCGTCTGCGCATCCATGGGCATGGTCTTGGAAATGCCGGGCCGGGGGAACAGGCCTTGCGCGAAAGCCTGCATCAGTTGCAAGCCGGTCATGTCGTTCGGGTGCATGGTAACTCCTGTGGTGGTGATGTGGGATGGGTCAGACATCCTGCGCAAAACGCAGGCGCGAGGCGTGCAGCAGGAAGCGGGCCACGACGGCCAGTTCTTCTTCGCTGAAACCTTGCTTCAGTTGTTCATTCAGGCTGTCGAGCAGGGGCAGGGCGGCAGCCAGCACCTCGCCGCCCCTGGGCGACATGTGCAGGGTGCCGGCGCGCGCGTCGAGCGCCGACTGGCCGCGCACGATCAGGCCGTTTTCTTCCATGCGCGCCACCAGGCCCGTGACGGCCGAGTTTTTCAGTTGCAGCGCCCGCCCCAGATCCTTCAACTGGCAGCCTTCCTCGCCCTTCAGGGCAAACAGGGCGACAACTTGCGTGCCGGAAAATCCCAGTTCGCTGCTGAAGACGGCATCGGCCGAGCGGAACAGGTTCTGTCGCGCCAGGTTAAGCAGATTGAACAGGCGCGGCGAACGCTCGCTCAGCGGGCAGGCGGCGGTTGTATCGGGGAGGTCAGTATTGGTACGCATGCGGAGTATACTACTACGTATGCGTAATAAATCAAGCAGATATTGTCAGTCCCGATGGTGGCGTCCGATGTAGCGGGCTCGCGGCCGTATCAGGGCCGCGCTGGCGGCTTGCTCAGCGGCATGCGCGATCCAGCCGGCCGAACGGGCCAGCGCAAACACGCTCATGCCCGCGCCTTCTGGCCAGCCGAACGCCAGCTCCATCGCGGCCAGCGCCAGGTCGGCGTTCGGCCTGATATCGAGCAGCTCGCCAGCCGTGGCGCACACGGCCAGGATGGCGCGCAGTTGCGGATGCTCGTGCGACAGCGCCGACAAGCGCTCCAGCAGATACGCGGCGCGCGGGTCGCCGTGCGGATACAGCGGGTGGCCGAAGCCGGCGAATTCCGGCGCGATGGCCGCGTAGTATTTGCCGATGGCGGCCCTGGCATCCCTGGCGTCTGGCGCGGCCAGCGCCTGCGACAACATGCGCCTGGCGGCCGCACTGCCGCCGCCGTGCTTGTCACCGGACAAGGCTGCCAAGCCCGCGCCCAGCGCGGCCGGCAGGCTGGCGCCCGTCGAAGCGACGCAGCGCACGGCAAAGGTCGATGCATTCAATTCATGGTCGGCCAGCAGCACGAGCGCGGCGCGCAGCAATTCAGCCTGCTCCGCGTCGGCGTTCCACGCATTGGCCAACTGCTGGTGCAGCGGCAAGGCGGACGGCGGCGTCTGCAGCAGGGCGGCGGCCAGGATGCGCATCAGTTCGGGGCCATATTGCAACATGGTCGCTGGGGCGGGCTTGGCCCCCAGCATGGCCGTGGCAAGCATGGCGCGCGCCAGCGGCGTGGTATCCGGCGCGCTGGCCAACCCTTGCGGCAGGGCAGGCGCGTCTTGCCGGAAATAATCGCTTGCGCCATCGTCCCACAGCAGCCCTGCGGCCGCTTCCAGGGTCGCGTGCCGGGCCAGCGCTGTCGCATCGCAGCCCCGGTACAGCAATCGGCCATCGAGGATGTGGGAAATCCGCGTCTCCAGCACGGGCAAGCCCCAGTGCATGGCAGCCACGGCAGTCTGGCCGCCGCGCTTGGCGTCATTCTTGCGCGCCGCGAGGCGCAGCACGTCTTCCTGCGGATAGCGCTTGCGGCGCGACGTTCCATTGCTGACGGAAGCAAGCAAGCCACGGCTCACATAGGAATACAGGGTGGGCAGGCTGACGCCCAGCAGGCGCGCAGCGTCAAGAGCGGACAGATCGTTGTTCATGGCGGCCATTGTAGCGTTTGTCACTTTATATTGATTGATGGAATCAAGATTGACGGCCCGGGTGGCGCGTCACTAGACTCATGCCTTTCCCGGAGTATCCATGAGCACATTTACCATTCGCACCCTGCGTCCGGACGACGCCGCCCCATTACTGGCATTCGAGCAAGCCAACCGGGCCTGGTTCGAGCGCCATATCGACCGGCGCCCGGACACTTTTTACAGTACCGACGGCATCCATGCCCACGTCGCGCAATTCCTGGATGAGCACGCACAGGGCCGCATGCACCCGTGCGTCATCGTCGATGAATACGGACAATTGATCGGCCGCGCCAACCTCAAGGACATCGACGGGCAGACGCAGACGGCCGAAGTCGGCTACCGCATCGGGGAGCAGCAAGGGGGCAAGGGCCTGGCCACGGCCGCGCTGCACCACCTGATCGCCCTGGCGCAAGACGAATGGCGGCTGGCCAGCCTGTGCGCCTATGCCATCGACGGCAATGCGGCTTCGATCCGCGTGCTGGAACGCTGTGGTTTTGTGCAGGGAATGGCCGTGCCCGATATTGCCATCGTGGAAGGCAACGTTGTCGATGGCCATGCCTATGCACTGGACTTGCAGGCGGCTGGGGTAGACTCTGTCCTGCCATAAAACCAAAGTTATCAAATATGAATCGCAAAACCCCAAAACGCATCGTCGTCATCGGCGCCGGCATCGTCGGCGCGTCGCTCGCGTATCACCTGGCCAGCAAGGGGGCAAACGTCACCGTGGTCGAGGCGGGCGGCATCGCTTCCGGCGTGACGGGCACCTCGTTTGCCTGGATTAACACCTCCTGCGCCGGACCGGACCCCATCGCGGCCTTGCGCGGTGGCGCCATCGCCGCCTGGCGCCAGCTGGAAACACAGGTGCCAGGCTTGACGGTGCGCTGGCATGGCGCCTTGTCGTACGGCACGCAGGATGGGCGCGTGTCGCCCGAATCCATGTTGGCAGATCGCGCGCGCATCGCCCAGCTTGAGCCACATCTCAGGCAGCCGCCGGAACAGGCCGTCCACGAGCCGGAGCAGGGCGCCCTCGATGCCGTTGCCGCCACGCATGCTTTGCTGGCAGCGGCCCAGGCGCTGGGTGCGACCGTCCGCACGCACACGTCCGTGCTGGGCTTTGTGGTCCGGGACGCGAAGGTGACAGGCGTGGAAACGGCCACGGGCGTCATCGATGCGGATGTGATCGTATTGGCAGCAGGCACGGGCACAGCCCAACTGGCCGCGCAACTGGGCGCCAGCCTGCCCATCCACGCCTCGCCCGCCATCTTCCTGCGCTACACGGCGCCGCCCGACCTCGTGCGCGGCATCATCTCCAGCCATGCAATGGAAGTGCGGCAAGCCGAGGATGGCACCATGCTGGCGGCGGAAGACTATGTGGACGACGCGCCGGAAAACCGGCCCGCCGCCATGGCGCAGCGCACGGCCAGCGCGATCCGCAATGAACTGGAAGGCGCCGAGGCCATCGCGCCGGAGTTCGCCTGCATCGGCCTGCGCCCCATGCCGTTTGACGGCGTGCCCGTCATCGGCTACCTGTCGCAGGTGGAAGGAGCATACGTGTGCGCCATGCATCCTGGCGTGGTGCTGGCGGCCATCGTGGGCCAGCTTGCCAGCGGGGAAATCGTCGATGGACAGCCAGCGTCGGCCCTGGAAGCTTGCCGGCCCGCGCGCTTTCTGGCGTGCTGATTCCTACGGCACCGGCGCCACAAACACGGGCAGGATGAACGGTGCTTGCTCCTGCTCATCGCCTTCCTCCGACGGGGCCTGCATGAAATCTTCGTTGCGCCAATCCCCGTTCACCACCCGGTCGGCGATCAGCGACAAATCCTGCGTTTCGCGCAGCTCGCAGCGAAACGGCAGCCGCCCATGCGAACGCGACACCAGGCTGAAGCGCAACTGGCGGCATTGCGCATCGTGCCAGCAATAGAACAGCATCTCCTCGCCAACGAGCGCGCTGCTGCGGGCCGCGATCAATTCTCCGATGAAGGCAACGATATCCGCCGCATGAATCTGCGGCGTTTCCTCGTCCGTGGGCGAAAAGCTCCACATATTGGTCATGGCTTCGTGATTGATATTATCGGGATCAATCTCCACGGCATCGTCTTTCGCCATGGTGAACCAGTTGTTGACGACGGTTGAGTGCATCATGTAAAGCTTTCAGTACTTATTGTATTTATTTGCGCATCACCGGCTGGATGATGCCGACGCATCCATTCATCCGCGACATCGCCCATGGTTTTGGCGGCGCCATCGCCTATCCAGGCCATGAAATCACGGTCCAGTTTGAATTGCGGCCCGCACTGGTCCAACAGGAAGCGCCGGACGTTTTGCGTGTTTTTATAGTGGGCGTCGACGGCGGTATGCCGGGTGATGAGGCCCCCATGCCAATTGAAATCCATGCTGTATCCCTTTGTTTTATCTTTTGGCTATATTCTCATGCCATCGAAATGCCCGCGCCAGCTTTTCCTTCATTTAATGGCCGGGACGACCGTAGTACGCGTTAGCCCCGCGGCCCATCCGCCAGCAACTCCGCCAGCCTCGTCGTCAGCCACAGACTCGTCTCGCTGAGTTTTTTGCCATGAATCGACAGTCGCCGCACCGGCAGGCGCGACAAAGCCAGGGCAGGGCACGGCACTTCCTGCAGATACCCTTTGTAATTGTCGTAGTTGGCGATGTTCAGGGGCAGAATCGCCCAGCCCAGCTCGTCCGCGACCATTTCCGCGATGCTATAAAAACTGTCGGAAAACCAGACGGCGGGGCTGAAGGCGTGTTCGCGGTTGAGCTCGGAATCCATGATCAGCTGGCGGTAGCGGGTCAGTTCGTTGCGGCTCACTTCCTGGCCGTGGGCCATCGCATGGCCTTTGGCCACGAACACGCCTTGCGCCACGCTGCCGATGTGCTGCTGTTCCAGCACGGGGGAGATGGGGCCGCGGTCGAAGTGAAAAGCCACGTCCGCTTGCTGCTGCTCCACGTATTGCGCCACCTCGGACGCCGTGGCGTTGAGCATCACCAGCTCCAGCGCCGGGTAGCGCGCCGCCAATTCTTTCACCAGGGTGCCGATGGCCAGGTAGGGCAGGGCTTCGTCCAGGGCCAGGGTCAGCTGCGCTTCGGGCGCGGCGCTCAAGAGCTGGGCGCGCAGCTGCAATCGCTCGGCCTGGCGCAGCAATTCGCACGCTTCCAGGTGCATCACCTTGCCCGCTTCCGTCAGCACGGCGCTGCGGCGCGAACGGTCGAACAGTTCCACGCCGAATTCCGCTTCCAGCAACCCGATCGAGGTGCTGACCACCGATTGCGCGCGGCCCAGCCGGCGCGCCGCGCCCGAGAATGAGCCGGCCGCGACGGCCGCCTCGAAGTAGCGCATTTGTTCCAAAGTCCATTGCATGGCATTCACCTATCTGTTTTACAGATGGATTTTAACTTGAATGCCATTCAGGGGCGACATAAAATGCATTTACATTTTCAACAACACGAAATCCGCCATGAAAAACGCTCAAGCCCATACCCCCGCCATTAGCTTTTCCTGGTGTCACGACGCCACCGCCGAAGATGCGCTGTGCACGTTATATCTTGATAACGTCAGTGCCGACTATATCTCTCATTCGGAGCTGCAAGGCGAGCGCGCCGACGCGCCCGGCAACTGGCGCGCGGACTTGCCTGAAGTGATCCGTGGCGAAATCCGCGCCGCCTTGTCGCATGACTGGGCCCATGGCGATTCGACCCTGCTGGCCGTGGCTACCTCGGGCGAGGCCATCGTCGGCATGGCGTTGGTTTCCATCGACACGCGCCAGCGCGCCTCGAAATCGTTCGCCGCGCTGGACGACCTGGTCTTGCTGCCCTCCGTGCGCGGCAGCGGCATCGGCAGCCAGCTGGTGGAGTGGGTAGCAGGCGAATTGCGCAGCCACGGCATCGCCCGTTTGTTCCTCGAATGCGGCGCGCACAACCTGACGGCGCAACAATTCTTCCAGGGCCGCGGCTTCAAGCAAGTCTCCGTCGTCATGCTGCGCGAACTCGACGTGCCAGCGGTAACCGCCGCCGTGGATGACAAGGATGGCGACCGTGGCTGACGCCCGCCGCCCCCGACAAGCCCAGGCCCGTGGCAGCCTGGAACGTAAATATTTGCGCAGCACCAAATTCATCCAAACCGATAGTTGTTAAAAGTTATACTAAAATCCATGAGTTGTTTATGCATCCAATGAAAAAATGGCTGACGCTGGCCATCGTCTCCAGCGCCCTGTTCCTGATCGTGGTCGACATGACCGTGCTCTACACCGCCTTGCCCGCGCTGACGCGCGACTTGCAGGCATCCTCTTCGCAAAAACTGTGGATCATCAACGTGTACGCGCTGGTCGTCTCCGGTCTGCTGCCCGGCCTCGGCACCCTCGGTGACCGCTTGAGCCACAAACCCGTTTTTCTTGCCGGCCTGGCCGTGTTCGGCATCGCCTCGCTGTGCGCCGCATTTTCGCCCGCGCCGGAATGGCTGATCTTTGCCCGCGTGCTGCTTGCCATCGGTGCCGCCTTGATGATGCCGGCCACCTTGTCCATCATCCGACTGACCTTTACGGACAACCGCGAGCGCTCGTTCGCCATCGGCGTGTGGGCGGCCATCGCTTCCGGCGGCGCCGCGTTTGGCCCCGTGCTCGGTGGTTTCCTGATGGAACATTACTGGTGGGGTTCCGTCTTCCTGATCAACGTGCCCATCGTCTTGCTGACCCTGGTGCTGGCCGCCGTCGTGCTGCCGAAACGGGCCGGTAACCGCGACAAGCCGTGGGATCTGAAGGGCTCGCTGCAAATCATGATGGGCCTGCTTGGTGGCGTATATGCGATCAAGGAGCTGGGCAAGTCGCAGCCGTCGTATGTGCTGGCTGCCGCCTCGTTTGCCGTGGGCGCCTTCTTCATGCTGAAGTTCGTGCGCCGCCAGAAGCGCCAGGCCAAGCCGCTGATCGACTTTGCCCTGTTCCGCGAACTGCCGTTTTCCAGCGCCGTGGCCGCCGCCATGGTGGCGTCCGCCGCCCTGATCGGCATGGAACTGGCGCTGAGCCAGCACATGCAACTGGTGCGTGAATTGTCGCCGCTGGAAGCGGGCTTGCTGCTGTTGCCGCTGCCGCTGGCGTCCGTGTTTGCCGGGCCATTGACGGGCTTCATGCTGCCGCGCGCCGACAAGGCCAAAGTACTGTGGGGTTCGCTGCTGCTGTCCGGTATCGGCATGGCATCGTATCTGGTGCTGCATGACGCCGCCGTCTCGGCCCAAGTGGCCAGCCTGGTGATCCTGGGCCTGGGCCTGGGTGCCGTGATGACGGCCGCATCGAGCGCCGTGATGCTGAACGTGGCGCCACAGCAAGCCGGCATGGCCGCCTCGATCGAGGAAGTGTCGTATGAGCTGGGCGCCGTGATCGGCGTGACGGTGCTGGGCACCATCTTGTCGGCCGTCTACAGCGCCACCCTGGTGATTCCGGAAAGCGCGGGCCTGTTGCCGAATGCCCATGACACCCTCGATGCGGCGCTGCTGGCCGCCGAGCAATTGCCGGCCGAACTGGGCTTGCAAGTGTCGGAACTGGCCCGCTCGGCCTTTGATAAGGCGTTTATTGTCGTGCTGGCAACGGCTTCCGCCATCCTGATGTTGGCAGCCGCCACCATCCGCCACCTGCATCTGCGGGCGCGCCGCGCGGTCTGCGCGATTTGATAGTTCAGCGCACCAGCTGCGGCGCCACCTTGTCGCGCAAGACCGTCCATTTGGCGTCGTGCACGGCCTGGTTGGGGTCGTGTCCGGCGCGCTTCACCACGATAAAATCCTTGGCCGGCGCCGTGATGCTGTCGAAGTAGGTGCGCGCGATGGCGGGCGAGGTCAGCAGATTAGTTGGTGGGAATTACAGCGTGCAATCCTGCGCCTGCTTGCCGGCGATAAAGCGGGTACTGGCCTGTGCAAAGCAGGCGGGCGCCGTCCATAACAGGAAATGCGGGGCGTTCTGCACGGTGGACAGGGCCACCTTGCCGGCCTTGCTCTGCGTCAAAGCCTGTACCTGCGCCTGCGCGCCCGCGTATGGCGTTTTCGGGTCCAGGGTTCCCTGGAGCACCAGAGTTGGCGGCACTTTCGCCGGCAAGGCGCCGAAAAAGGCATCGCGCGGGTAGGTGGGCAAGCCGCCGCCCAGCAGGATGCGGGGCAGGGGACTGGTAAACAGCAAGTCCGCCTCGTCGCGGTCGATGTCGGTGGCGGCCCAGCCGGGGCGCAACGAAGGCTGCAGATTGTTTTCCGAATTGCTGATGATACTGACCAGAGGAATCGACAGCGGCGACTGGGAATAGCTGCCCAGGCTGGCCGCCGCCTGCGTCAACGTGGCGCGCACGGACGCCAGTTCCCCATCTTTGTCCTGGTCCAGCTCGCGCAGCAGATACGGAATGCGGGCACGGGCGGCCGGCACGTCGAGCATGCCGCCGAGGAAATTTTTCAGGTTCTTGCCGGGAATCTTCGCCAACAGGGCGGGATCCGCTTGCGTCTTGTCCAGCACGCGGCGGTACAAGGTTGCGGCCGGCTCGGCAATCGCCGCATGGCAGGCCGGGTCAGCGTCGCAGCGGGCCAGCACCTGCATGCCGACCGTGTTGACCACGTGCGAACGCTGGCTCAAGTCCCAGCGCGCATCCGTTTGCGGCGGCACCAGCGAGTCGAGGATGACGCCCTTGACGGGCAATGGTCCCAGTTGCAAGGCGCGCAAGACCAGTTGCGTGCCGTACGACACACTGTATACATACACGGGCGGCTGTTTGCCCTTGGCCTTGCGTTCGCCTTCGATCAGGGCTTGCAAGTCGCGTGCCGCCATCGTGATGGAAAACTGGCCCGCGTATTCCGGCATCAAGTTGATGCCGGCAAAGCAGCTGCCCCATTCGGCGCCAGCCAGGGCGCGGCCGCCGGGACTCTGTTCCGACTCTTCCACCTTGCACAGGCGGGAAGAATTGCCCGTGCCGCGGTGGTCGGGGATGAGGAATTCAAAGCCGGGAAAGCTGCGGCGCAAGGTGGGCAGCAAGTTGTAGAACGAAGCGCCCGATTCGCCGGGGCCGCCCGCCACCAGCCACAGGGTGCCCTTGGCGGGCTTGCCGACAGGCACATCGGCCGCAAACTTGCGCACGAAAACGTGCATGGCGTCCGGATCACCGATGCCGCGGCCCTGGGCGTCGTAGCTGCCAGGCACGTTCAAGCCCGAACACAGACTGCCGGGGGCGGCCGTATCGGAACAGGGCGTGAAAAACATCGGTTCGGCATGCAGGGAGGTACCAACCAGCAGAGTGGCCAGCAGGGTCAGGCGGGGAAGGAAGGTCATCGGCTACTTTGGCAGAGATGGAGATCAGCCGCCAAAGTAGCGTTTTTTACAGCAATTGTCCAGATGGAAAGTTTTCCACGTGGATTTATTTGGCTTTACTGCCGCGCAGCAGCCTGAGGCCGTTCGCCACTACCAGCAAGCTGGCGCCCACGTCGGCGAACACGGCCATCCACAGCGTCGCCATGCCGGCCAGGGCCAGGCCAAAGAACACGGCTTTGATGCCGATGGCAAAGCTGATGTTTTGCACGAGGATGCTGCGCGTGCGCTGGCTCAGGCTGATGAATTCGGGCAATTTGCCCAACTCATCATCCATCAGGGCCACGTCCGCCGTTTCGATGGCCGTGTCGCTGCCGGCCGCGCCCATGGCAAAACCGATGTCGGCCTGCGCCAGGGCCGGGGCGTCGTTGACGCCGTCGCCCAGCATGGCGACCACGCCGAACTGCTGCTGCAAGGCCTTGATTTCATCGAGCTTGTTTTCCGGCAGCAGTTCCGCCTTGACCAGGCTGACGCCGACTTCATTGCCGATGCGCTGCGCCGTCAGCAGATTGTCGCCCGTCAGCATCACGGTGGTGACGCCCAGCGCATTCAATCTGGCGATGGCGGACGCCGCCGTGGGGCGCAGCACGTCGGCCACGGCGATGACGCCCAGCGCGCCGTCCGGCGTGGCCAGCACCATGGCCGTGTAGGCTTGCTGTTCCAGCCGCGCCAGGACGGCTTGCAATGCCGGCGTCAGGACATTCAATTCCGTCATCAGGCGCGCATTGCCCAGATAATAGGTCTGGTCGGCGATCGTACCTTGCACGCCGCGTCCATGCAGGGCGGCAAACTGGGTCACGGGCAAATGGCTGCCGGCGGGCGGGCCCGCCTTGACGATGGCGGCGGCCAGCGGGTGGGCCGAATTGGCGTCCAGGCTGGCGGCCAGCAGCAAGATGGCGTCGCGGTCGCTGCCGTCCAATGCCACCACGTCCGTGACGGCCGGTTTGCCCATGGTCAAGGTGCCCGTCTTGTCGACGGCGATGGCCTTGATGCGGTAGCCCGTTTCCAGGAATTGCCCGCCTTTGACCAGAATGCCGCGCCGCGCGGCCGCCGTCAGGCCGCTGACGACGGTGACGGGCGTGGAAATGACGAGCGCGCACGGGCAGGCGATCACCAGCATCACCAGCGCTTTATATACCCAGGCCATGAAGGGTGCGCCAAAAAGCAAAGGCGGCAGTACGGCCACCAGGATGGCGAACACGACCACGGCCGGCGTGTAGTAGCGGGCGAAATTGTCGACAAAGCGCTGCGTGGGCGCCTGTTTTCCTTGTGTTTCCTCGATCACCTTGACGATTTTCGCCAGGGTGCTGTTGCCGCTGTTGGCCGTGACGGTAACGTCAAGCAAGCCCCGTTCATTGATGGTGCCCGCGTACACGACATCGCCCACGGCCTTGTCCACCGGCATGCTTTCACCGGTGATCGGCGCCTGGTTGACGGACGATTCGCCGCTTTGCACGATGCCATCGAGGGCGATGCGTTCGCCCGGTTTCACGCGCATCAGCGTG
The DNA here is from genome assembly GCF_030587275.1 of Janthinobacterium sp. SUN128. Classification (NCBI taxonomy): domain Bacteria; kingdom Pseudomonadati; phylum Pseudomonadota; class Betaproteobacteria; order Burkholderiales; family Oxalobacteraceae; genus Janthinobacterium; species Janthinobacterium sp. SUN128. The sequence continues at coordinate 1,583,383 of NZ_JAPWHY010000001.1, forward strand.
CCGATGGCCACCGTGGCGACAGCAACTGGCTGCCAGGCGCCGCTGGCGTCGGCAACGGTCGCCGTGTCGGGCGCCAGTTGCATCAGGCTGTGCACGGCGTTGCGCGCGCGGTTCAGGGACAAGCCTTCGATCAGCTCGGCGATGGCGAACAGGAAGATGACCATGGCCGCTTCCGGCCACTGGCCGATGGCGATGGCGCCAAAGACAGCCAGGCTCATCAGGAAATTGATGTTCAGGGTGAACGTTTTCAGGGCAATCCAGCCCTTTTTCAGGGTCGGCCAGCCGCCCGTGGCGATCGACAGCAGGGCCAGGGCGATGACGAGGGGCGAACTGTCTTCATGCGTGGTCCACGCCAGCGCTTCGGCGCCGGCAGCGGCCAGGCCGGAGACGACCAGCAAGCCTTTTTGCAAGCTGCTGAGGTTGCCTTCATTCGGATCGCGCCTGACTACCGCGTCCGACTTCATGGGAATCGCCTGCATGCCGATGCCGTGCAGCGCCGCTTCCACCGTGGCCAGCGAGGGCAGGGTGTGGTGCACGTCGAGCACGCGGTTCATCAGGTTGAAATCGAGGCCCACGACGCCGGCCATATTGGCCAGCTTGTTGCGGATCAAGCGTTCTTCCGTGGGGCAATCCATGTTGGCAATGCGGTATTTGGCCGTGTTGGCGCCGGCGATGGGCGTGCTGGGCAGGACTGGGCCGGTTGGGGCGGCAGGCGTGGACGAGCACGCATGCTGGCTGGAACAGCAGCTGGCCGCCTTGGGCGCATGCTCGTGCTTGTGGTCATGCTTATGCTCGTGGTCAGGTGCGTGGTTATGGCTATCGTGCGGCATCGCATCATCCTTCCGGTTTCGTGTATGCTTCCATTAGAAACCCTGTAGCCGCTACAGGGTCAAGCGGAATTTGCATGAAAGAATGAAAAGGGGATGCCATGCGTATCGGAGAACTGGCCAAACGGACAGATTGTGACGTGGAAACCGTGCGTTACTATGAAAAGGCGGGCTTGCTGCAGGAACCGGGCCGCAACAGCGCCGGCTACCGCGAGTACCGGGAAGAACACCAGGAGCGGCTGCAATTCATCCGCCATTGCCGCTCCCTGCAGATCGGCTTGACGGATATCCGTGCCTTGCTGGAATTTAAGAACAATCCGGCCGAAGGTTGCCAGAGCGTCAATGAATTGCTCGACCACCATATTCTGCGCATTGCCGAACAGATGGCGAACCTGCAAACCCTGCAGCAGCAACTGGTGACCTTGCGCCATCAGTGCGACCAGCCGCAGCTGTCGCAAGACTGCGCGATTTTGCAAAACCTGTCCGAGGCGGCCAGCGGCCACGACTGCGCCTGCCATACCGAACTTCATTGAACCGATTGCTGCATGTTGAAACTGTTGCCTAAAAAAACTTTATTGACCTTATCCCTGCTGTCGCCGCTGAGCCATGCCGCCGATGCACCTGCCGCAGCCGGCCATTACCTGACTTTGTACGCCGTGCCCGGCGTGCCGCAAAATGATGATCCGTACACCTGGAGCACACTTGGCGGCAAGCAGCTGACGAAAGGCGTGACCAAGGCGGACGGCCGTGCCTATGTCAAGGGGGAGGAGGGGGAAGACACGTATATTCTGAAAACTGTCAGCATGCGCTGGCAGCTGAAGGTTCCCGCCGAATGCTGGCAGGGCGCCCCTGACGCCTTCCAGCAATGCATGCAACTGGCCAAAACCACGAGCCGCTATGATGAAGAGCAGGATGCGCTCAAACTGGCCAGAGAGAAAAATCAACAGGCCAAGGCGGTAGCCTACGAGCGGGCGGTCCGGGCCAATGACGATGCGCTGGCTTGGCTGGGCAAACTGCCGCCGGAGTGGTCCATGCAGGAACACGCCAGGCGCCTGCTGTCCATCGGCGACAAGATCCAGCGGCATATCGCCAGCGGCTTGCGGCAAGGCGGCCCCGATGTGCGCCAGTTTGTCTGCAAGGCGCCCACGGCCTACGGCGCATTGCCGCAGCAGCAAGCCGTGCGAGCCTATCAGCTGCAGCCGCTGCCCGTGCTGCACGCGGGCGCCGCCTGGGACCAGCTGCTTGCGGCTGCCGCACAGGGCAACTGGATGGCGCGCCTGGAAGTGTATTACGCCTTGGCTGAGCGCAAGGTGAGCGAACTGAGCTATGTGGAGCAGGCGCGCCTGGTGCAATTGATGCAATGGCTGCACCAACGCGAAATCGCCGGCCTGTACAGCTTCAGTGCCCGTACGATTGGCGATGGCGCCACGCAGGACCGCGTGGCACGCCTGGCAGCCATGCAGGGCAGCGTTATCGACCAGAGCGTCGTGGGCACGCTGCTGCAGGATGAGGACGATCCGGCACTGGTGGCGGCAGGCAAGCGGATGCTCGACTGCGCCGCAGCGGCCATGCAGTCACCGCGCTAACGCGTCAGCAAGGGCGGGCCACCATCACCCAGGCGGAAGGCGTCGACCACGCGCAATAAATCGTGCGCCTGGTCCTGCATGCTTTGCGCGGCGGCGGCCGACTGTTCGACGAGGGCGGCATTACGCTGGGTCAATTCGTCCATTTCCGTGATGGCATTGTTGACTTCCTCGATGCCCTTGCTCTGGCGCTGGCTGGCCGCCGTGATGTCGTTCATGATTTCCGTCACTTGCTGGACGGAGGCGACGATATCTCCCATGGTGCGCCCGGCGCTGTCGGCCAGTTCGCTGCCCGTTTCTATCCTGGCAACGGAATCCTCGATCAGCTGCTTGATTTCACGCGCCGCCGTGGCCGAACGCTGCGCCAGGCCCCGCACCTCGGTGGCGACGACGGCAAAGCCGCGCCCCTGTTCACCTGCGCGCGCCGCTTCCACGGCCGCGTTCAAGGCGAGGATATTCGTCTGGAACGCGATGCCGTCGATGACGGCGATGATATCGACAATGCGCCCGGAACTGGCCTTGATCGAGCCCATCGTTTCGACCACCTGGCCCACGACGCGGCCGCCTTCCAGCGCCACGTTCGAGGTCGACAGCACCATCTGGTTGGCCTGGTGCGCGTGACTGGCATTCTCGCGCACGGTATCGGTCAAGGCATGCATGGACGTGGCCGTTTCCTGCAAGGAATGGGCTTGCGACTCGGTGCGGGCCGACAAGTCGGCATTGCCGAGCGCGATTTCACTCGCTTCCACCGTGATGGTGGAGCCTGCCTGGCGGATGTCGCCCAATAAGGTGTTCCAGTTTTTCAGCACGGTGGCCAGGGCGCGTGACAGCTTGCCCACCTCGTCGTCACCCTGCGCCTCGATGCGCGTGGTCAGGTCGCCGGCGGCCAGCGATTCGGCGGCGCGGCAAGCATCATCGATGGGCCGCACCACGGAGCGCGCCACCCAGGTGGCGATCAGGGCCAGCAAGGCAAAGCCGATGACCATGGTACCCAGCGACAGCCAGCCGGCCCGCTGGCCCGCATTCTTGGTATCCTGCAACGCATCGACTGTGCGGTGATCGAGGTTGAGCAGCACCTGGCGCAACTGCCCGCGCACTTGCTGGTAGTGCCCGGCGGCATTTTGCATCGCGGCCACGCCCGTATTCGGGTCCATGGACGCCAGGTCCAGCGCCTGCGCCACGCTGGCACGGTAGCGCTCGATGCCCGGCAGCGCCTGGCCTGCTTCCGTGGCGGCACCCGAGAATTTCTGCAGTTCCTTCAAGCCTTGCGCAATGGCGTTCAGCTGGCCATCCGTTTGTGCGCCGAATTGCTTGAACTGTTCGTCCGACAGGCTGGCCGCGATGGCAATCTTCGCGTACACGTCGGCGTGGACCTGGCCCAGGGCAATGGCTTGCTGGTTCGCAAGCCGTTCGGCCGTCAGGGTGACGTCTTTCAATTCGCGCATGCGCTGCTCGTTCTGCTGCATGGCAAAGTAGGACAAGGCCCCCATGGCCAGCAGGCAAGCCAGCGCGACCACCGGGACGATCAACATCTTCTGTGCGATTTTCATCGGAAGCCCTATCGTCAAGAGAGCGGAAAACCATCCCGACGCTGGCGGCGCGGCGGCCTGCTACAGGTAGATGCCGCCGCAGACGACGGTCTCGGCCAGCTTTTCGCAATACATCACTTTCGGCTCGATTTTCTTGGTTTCCGGATTCGTGAATTTGTATTCCTGCCAGAACGTGCCCTTGCTCTTGGCCAAGTCGACTCGTTCCTTGACGAAAGCCTTGCCATCGATATCCTTCAATTCGATCAGGTTCTTGCCCACCATTTTCGGGTTGGCGCCATGCGCGACGACCGTGCCGTCGAGTTTATAGACGACCAGGTACAGGTCGTGCAGGATGAATTGCGGCGACTTGGCCGTGATTTCGCCATACGCCTTGGCGTCGCCAGCGCTCTTGATGTAGGCCACGCCTTTCTTGACCATGGCTTCGGCATCGGGGCGCGTGGCGCCGCCTTCCGCAGCGCTGGCGATACCAGGCAAGGTAGCGGCGGCAAGCATGAGCGGCAGGCAAATGGCAGGGGCGAACTTGGGCATGAAAATCTCCTTCACATTGCGGCAGAGGGACGCCGGCGGGGAACCGGTGCGGTAGGGAAAGTGCTGATGGTTCATGGTAGCGCGATGCCAGCGGGCATGCGCTGGTGCAACAGTTTTTTTTTGCGTGGGGCGTTTTTGCAACGCTGCGTGCAGCTTGCAAAAACGCTGTTTTCAGAGGAGAAACGGTGCTGAAGGCTATCGATACGCTAGTGTGGCATCCGCGCCGCGCGCTACCAGTCGGTCGGGTCTTCCGCCGCCGCGCGCGCCAGGTCGTCGCGCCAGTCCTGCTGCGCCAGGCGGTAGATATCGGCAAAGAAGGCGCGCGGGTCGTCCATCTCGTCCCACAGGGCCGGCAGCGCATGCGTGCTTTCGGGGTCATGTTCGAGGATGACCTGGAAATCGTAAGCAGGGTCTTGCAAGGCCTGCGCCAGCACAGCCACCAGCGCGTGGCGGTGGCGGTAGCCGAGTTCCTTGTATTGCGACGTGATGTCGCGGCGTATCAGCGCCGCGCGCTGGGCGGGATCATTCATGTCCCAGGCGTCCAGCTCCACGCCCAGGGTTTCTTCGCGGTCATACACGTCAAAGGGACCGAGGAAATGGTGCAAGGTGGGAAGGTAGAGGGCGTCGCTCCAGGGGCCGCGCAATCCTTTTTTCTGTTGCATGATGGCTCCCCCTTTTACGCGCACTCGGGCAAGGTCCATCCTTCATACCCGAGGTCGGTCGGGTAGATGGCGCGGTTCTGGCCCCAGCGGGCATGGTCGAGGATGCCGTCTTCATGCATGTCCAGCACCCATTCCGTGCTTTCCAGCAGGGTGCCATCCTTGTGATACACGCGGAAGAAGGTGGAGGTGCTGAGGGCGCGCACGATGTTCTGCGGCACGCCGTTGCCGTAATGCGGCACATAGGTCTTGATCACGCACGTGCCCTGATCGTTCCACTGCTGTGCATAGACGGTGGCGTTGCGCGCCGCGCTCACCTTGATGAATAGCCAGCCTGCCAGCACAATGATGAGCAGGAAGGCGGCGGCGATCAGGCCGGTTTTCTTGAGTAGCTGCATGAGGTCATGGCATGGCCAAAAACGAAGTTGCCGCATTGTATGTCAAGAGCGGAAATACTTGCTGTACAGCACGTACTGCAAGTATTTCCCCGCGTATGGCTGTCTATTTCGCCAACGTCGCCTGCAGGGCGTTCGCCATTTCCAGGTGATGTTGCAGCGCTGGCAAGGTTTTGACGGCAAAGGCCTTGATGTCGGGATCGCTGGCTTTCTGGCTGGCATCCGTAAACAGTTTCACGGCTTCCTTGTGCGCCGCCACGCCGATGCTGGCCGCATATTCCTTGTCGAAAGGCTGGCCTTCCAGGCGGCTCAGCCTGTCGATCTGCGCCTTGTGTTTGGCACCGGGCTGGTCGCTGACCTCGATTTGCTTGCTGCTGGCCAGCTGTTTCAACTCCTCAGCCACTTTCGTGTGGTCGGTGACCATGGCGTCGGCGAATTTCTTCACCTCCCCATTGCTGCTCTTGCTTTGCGCCACTTTGCTGGCAGCAATTTCTGTGCTGCCAGCATCGGCGGCCTTGCTGAGGAATTGCTTGTCGTACGCGCCCGGCGCGGCAGCGGCGATGCTGTTGATGGCGATGCCGCTCAAGAGCGCCACGGCGGCGCCGATGGCCACGCTTTTCAGGGAAGGAGTACGCGAACTGGTGGTAGAGATAGGCATGGGAAATCCTTTCATATCATGAGTGCATGCGTGGTTTTTTCTGCAAGCTGATGACAATGTTAAGCCCGCAGCCTGCGCACACCCATAGGACAGTCACGACCATGCCCGTAGGACTATTCCTGTTCGTTAGCGCACAATTCGACTTGTTTGAGAGCAAATAAAGCGGCAATGCCCGCATCGCGGCGCCAGGCGGGCATGCCGATATCGAGCCATTCTGCCATCGCGTCCAGGTGCGAGGGCTCCGAGACGCTGTGTTCGAGTTCGTCGAGCACCGTGTCGCGGTCGATATACAGGCTGTCCAGCCAGGCGTCGAAGGATGGCGCCAGCTCCATCATTCCGTGGGCCCGCTTGCCCGTCCAGTCTGGCAACTCCTGCACATAGGCCAGCACCCGGCCGCCGCCTTCCTCCGTCAGGTCCAGGTAGACCATGGAATTGCCGCCATCGCGGGCAAATGGCAGGATGCGTACCGGCATGTCCGTATTCTCGCGCTCGGAGCGGATTTCGCCCACCAGAGTTTCATCGCAGAAATCGCCTTCGTCAGCGCTGAAGAAGGTATTGAAGCCCATTTTTTCCACGCCGCCATTGCCGTCCGGCACATCGCAGGTGTAATCAAAATAAGCGCCGTTGGCCACTTGCAAGAACGCGAGGAAGGCGGGCGGCAAGGGCGCTTCCAGCAAGGCTTCGATGGCGGCGATCTGCTGCGCCGTGGGGGCGGGCTTGGCGCCTTGCAGTGCCAGGTGGCGGTATTGCATGTAGTAGTTGCTCATTGATTATCCTTGTTATGTACTGGTGCCGCATCGTCGCAGCCCGTCTCCACCTTGGCCAGCGCATCGGCGAGGCCGGCGCGCAGCACGGCCATCGAGCGGGCCTTGTCATCGATCTGGGCAATTTTCGTTTCCAGCATCGCTCGTTTGGTGGCCGTATCGAGCGCGTTTTCCTGCCATACAGCAATGACTTCGGCGATTTCCTTCAAGGTAAAGCCCAGCGCCTTGGCGTGGCCGATCAGCTCGATGCGCCGCAGCGCCTGCGCCGAATATTCCTTGTAGTTATTCGTCAAGCCCGGCTGCGGCGCTTCATCCAGCAGACCCTGGCGCTCGTAAAAACGCACCGTGTCCTTGCTCACGCCCGTCAGACGGGTGATTTCTCCGATGCGCATAGTTTTTTGACTTTCTACTCATTTGCGTCCCACGCTTGACCGTGGACTAAGGACCACAGTTTACATTAGAAACACTTTCAACCACGACACTTTTGCCATGCTCCCATACGACTATTTCAACCAGACCGTGCTGATCACGGGTGCCTCGTCCGGCATCGGCCGCGTTTTCGCGGAAACCCTGGCCACACGCGGCGCCCATTTGCTGCTGCTGGCCCGTTCCGGCGCCGTGCTCGACAGCCTGGCCAAGGAACTTTCCCGGCGCCACGGCATCCGCGCGCATGCGCTGGTGGCCGACCTGGGCCTGCCCGGCGCCGCGCAGAACGCCCACGCGCAAGCCTGCGCGCTGGGCATGGCGCCCGATGTACTGATCAATAATGCGGGTTTCGCCACGCACGGCCGCTTCGAAAGCATCGATCTCGCGCGCCAGGGGCTTGAGGTGTCCGTCAATTGCACGGCCCTCATGGAACTGACGCACTGCGCCTTGCCGCACATGCTGGCCCAAGGGCGGGGCGCCATCATCAATGTGGCGTCCACGGCGGCGCTGCAACCCGATCCCTACATGGCCGTGTATGGCGCCAGCAAGGCTTTCGTGCTGTCGTTTTCGGAAGCCCTGTGGGCCGAAAACCGCAGCCGCGGCGTGCGCGTGCTGGCCCTGTGCCCGGGCGCCACGGAAACGGCCTTTTTCGACGTGGTGGCGGCACCCGAAGCGGCCGTGGGCAAGCGCATGGATCCGCAAGCCGTCGTCGATGAAGCGCTGCGCGCGCTGGACCGGGGCCGCAGCAGCCATGTGGCAGGCAGGCCGAACCGGCTGCTGGCCTGGCTGCCGCGCTTGCTGCCGCGCCAGACCGTGCTGGGGATTGTGGAAGGCATGCTCAAGCCGAAGGCGGCGTAGGCTTCAGAAGGCCATGATGGCGGACATGGCTGGCGCGGTCAGCATGGCTTGCCGCTGCGCATGGTGCCTATTTGATGGCGTCATTGACAAAAACGTCGTCGAGGTTGCGCGGTTCGCGCGCGACCTTGCCCGTGCGCTCGAAGCGGAAACGCGCAGACATCGCATACGCAGCCTTGCGCACGCGCATGATGGAACCGAGCGGCCGGTGCGCCAGCAGGCCATGCCAGGGGCTGAAGGCCATGCCGTCATCGACGGCACGCGACAGGGCTTCGCTCCAGCCCGCCTGCGGCTGGGCCGTGATGCGCGCCACGGGCAGATACGGGCTGTCTGCCTCGGACCAAGCGACGGAGGCGTCTTCCAGCGGCATATTGGCAATGTCGCGGCACAGCTGGATACGCACTTCCCAAGTGGCCGCATGGCGGGCAAAGTAGGCCACGACGGCGTCGCGCAAGCCATTCGGCTTGCCATCCAGGTCGACAGGCGCACCTTTCAGGGCTGACAGTTCCGGCAACACGGGCACCAGCGCCACCTTGGCCATGTAGACGCCATATAAAATGGGCGCCTGGCTATAGTAGGTTTCGCCTAGCACATGGGTTTCCGGATGGCCACCCAGGCTTTTCAGCGTAGCGCTTTCGCCGCCCACGGCTTCGAGCGCCTTTTCCGCTCCCTGCAGTACGGTCGACAGCGCCTGTTTCAGGCGCGGGACTTTATCCGTGGTGCTGGCCAGCAGCTTCAGGCTGCCGAGGAACTTTTTCGCGCTGGGTGCGAGGAAGGCGGGACCGTTGACGAGCACGAAATCCTGCGTGCTGGCGGGCTCCGTGCCATCGTCCGGCTCCAGGCTGGACAACTGGGTGCCCGGTACGCCGATCACTTTGATGGCCATGCCACGCGGCACGGACACCTTGTCGTCAAGCATGTCGCCAGGGATGGTGGAGATGCGCATGACCACATCGTAGCTGGCCGGCGTGGCGAACAGGCCTTGCGCCAGCTCGGGCGCCAGGCCATCGAGTACCTGCAGGCGGGCGCGCAGCAAGCCGTGGCTTTTCGCATGCACGCTGCGCGTGGCATGGCCCGAGTCGGCATAGGTAGTGGCGGAAATGCCGTGCAGGGTCTGCAGCAGCTGCGCGCACGTCTCCTGCTCGCCGTCCTCTTCAAACTCGTAGCGCGGCTCGTAGGGCAGGGGCGGGCGTGGAATGGCGAACATGGCTTTTCCTTGTGATGGGTGAGTGTGCCCCCATCATTGCCGCCAACGCCACATCCTTCTGTTTGCTGGCATACACTGGCCCCTAAATACCTGCCGATGCCGCCTTTTGCGCCACGAAAGCGGCCGTCCGGTAGGGCACGCTGATGCTGTCCCGCCCGCGCAAGGCCGGCTCCGAGGCGATCATCTGGCGAATCTCGTCGTCGATGCGCTGGCGTTCCTGCGGCGGCAAGGCGGCAATAAAACTGGTGGAGCGCACGCGGTTGAACAGCACGTCTTCGGCCGTGCCCGTATGCTCCTGGGAAAATTGTGTTTCCTGCAAGTGTGTCAGCCCCGCGTGGGGGAAGACGTGGCGCCAGGCGCCCGTGTAGTAGCGGGGCGTGTCGCCCTCGACACGGTTGACGATGGCGTCCAGGCTGGCCACCCAGGGCACGCTGGCGTCGCGCAGATTCCACACCAGGCCCAGCCTGCCGCCAGGCTTGAGCACGCGCAATATCTCGTCGAGCGCCGCAGAGGTGGCGAACCAGTGGAAGGCTTGCGCGCAAACGACGGCATCGACCGAGGCGTCGGGCAGGGGAATGGCCGTTGCCGTGCCTGCCAGGGCCTGGACTTGCGGCAAGGTTGCGGACAATGTCGCCAGCATGGCCGGCACGGGTTCCACGGCGATGACCGTGGCGCCCGTGTCCAGCAGGCGCGGCGTGAACTTGCCCGTGCCGGCGCCCAGGTCCAGCACGGTTGTGCCCGGCCCCAGGCCCAGGCTATCCTTCAGCCAGGCCGATACTTCCGGCGGATAATCGGGCCGGCCCTTGACGTAGCTGGCGGCCGCCGTGGCGTAACCGCCGGCTGCCGCGTGATGGATATTGCTGCTCATGCAAGACTCCTCGGATGGTCGTGGCATGAGCGTAGCAGATTCCGCACTGGATGGCGCTTCAGTAGCGCGCATCCCTGGGCTTGCCGCCCTTCGGCCAATCCTTGACCTTGTCGGGGAAGTCCGGGCGCGGCATATGCGTAAAATATTCGGCCACGTCGACGGCGTCCTGGTCGGACAGGTTGCCCTGGCCCAGCGGGAATTTCTGGCCGTGGCCCATCACCATATTGGCCTTGACGAAGCCGGCCGCCGTGTAGGTGCGGGCCATGCCGGCGCCGATATTGAAGGAACGGTCGCCCCACAGCGGCGGGAAAGCCACCACGCCATTGGCGCCCTTGATGCCCTCGCCATTCACGCCATGGCAGACGGCGCATTGCTCGGCATATACTTTTTTGCCATGCACGGGATCGGGCAGCAGATTGCGGTCGATCTTCGCCACGCCGCGTCCCGCCACCTTGTCATTCGCCTGCGTGGCGCCCTTCATCCAGTCGATATAGGCGACCATCGCCTGCAGGTCGGGGCCGTCCACGGGCAGGGGCTTGCCGTGCATGGAGCGGCGGAAGCAGCCATTGATGCGCTCGCCCAGGCTGATGATCTTGCCCGCGCGCGGCGCTTCTGACGGGAAGAAGGCGGAAATGCCGAGGAAGGGCGAACCGTTGGCCACCGTGCCGCCATTCAGGTGGCAGCTGCTGCAATTGAGGTCGTTGCCCACGTTTTTCGGCAGGCGCGCGCGCGTTTCCGTCATCAGCTGCATGCCATGGATCAGCTGGTTGGCATTCGGATCGGCCTTCAGGGCGGCGAAGCGGGGCGTGACGAAGCCGCCCGCGTCCGGCGCCTTGAGCTTGAGCTCCTTGCGCACTTTGGCGATCTGCGCAGGCGTGACGGGCGCGCCTTGATTGCCCCACTTGCCGCGCACAAAGGTGAGGATTTCCGCCAGTTCCGTGTCCGACAGGCGGTCATACGCGGGCATGCCGAAGGAGCGGGGCGAATGCTGCGTGACGGCCGACTGCCAGCCCGTCAGCGCGATATGAATGACGGAGGTGGCATCCTTCGACTGCACCGAGTCGTTCTGCGCCAGCGGCGGGAAGATGTTTTCCACGCCGCGGCCGTCGCGGCGGTGGCAGGTGGCGCAAAACTGCAGGTAGCCGAGGCCGCCGCGCGTGTTGTACAGGGCATCGTTGCTGGCCGCCACGAGGGGCGCCGTTTTCTTCGGCGGTGCGGCCGCCCCATTCTTGGCCGGCAAACTGTGCAGGTAATGCGCCAGCGCATCGAGGTCGCCATCCGTGAAGTACTGCGTGCTGTGCGTGATGACTTCCGTCATGCTGCCGGCCGCCGTGCCGAAGCTGTTGCGGCCCGTCTTGAGCAATTGCACGATGTCGCCCGGCGTCCACAGGCTGCGCAGGTTCACCGCATGCCAGCCGTCGAAGGTGAAGCCGGACAGGTAGTGCTTGCCGCCGCTGCCATCCTGGCCCATGGTCTTTTCCTGGAAGGCCACGCCGCGCGGCGTGTGGCAGGAGCCGCAATGGCCAAGGCCCTGGGCCAGATAGCTACCCCGGTTCCACACGGCCGACTTGGCGCTGTCGGGCTTGAACGGCGCGTCGTCGAGGAAGACGGCGTTCCACAGCGACAGGCCCCAGCGCATGCTGAACGGCCATTTCATGTCCGTTTCGCGGTTTTGCTGCGCCACGGGCGCCACGCCGCGCTGCAAATAGGCGAACAGCGCCTGCATGTCGTCGGGCGTGATCTTCGCGTAGGAAGGGTAGGGCATGGCCGGATACAGGTTGTGCCCATCGGCCGCCACGCCCTTGCGCATGGCGCGGTCGAATTGCGCGAAGGTATACGTGCCCAGGCCCGTCTTCGCGTCCGGTGTGATATTCGTGCTGTAGATGGTGCCGAACGGCGTTTTGAGCTCCAGGCCGCCGGCCATGGCGGCGCCATTCGGGCTCGTGTGGCAGGCCACGCAGTCGCCCAGGCGGGCGACATATTCGCCACGCTTGATCAGTTCGGCCGACGCCGTGGGCGCAGGCGCGGCCCAGGCGCCGGCGCAGAAGGCCAGCATGCCAAGGAGCAGCAGCCAGGTAGTGATCGGAAAGAAGACGGCGGGAGGGCGGCGCGAGCCGCGATGCAGGATGGAAATGGCGTTCATGGTGACCCTTTATTATTACGCGCAAGCTTACGCAGTCGCCACCACGGCGAACATTGGGAGTTTCTTTCGATCGACTAGGTAATCTTCCCTAGTGTTTTGAGATGGAAAATCGTGTAGGCCAACTTACAAGCTGGCCATGATGCGCTCGCGCAGCCAGCGGTGGCCGGGCTCCAGGTGCATGCGTTCGTGCCAGACCATGGCCATCTCGTAGTCGGGCAGGCTGACGGGCGGTTCCCACGTACGCAAGCCACCCAGCGCATTCTTCAGCAAGCGTGACGGCAGCAAGGCCACCATGTCGGATGCCGCCAGCAGGGGCGGGACGATGAGGAAGTGCGGCACGGACAGCACCACCTTGCGCGTGCGCCCCAGCAGCTCCAGCGCCGTATCGACGTTGCTGCGGAAGCCTCCGCCGTTGGGCGAGACGACGATGAATTCCAGCGCGCAAAACTGCTCGAGGTCGGGCGGCGTTTGCAGCAGCGGGTGGTCGCGGCGGCCCGCCAGCACATAGTGCTCGGTGAACAGGGTGCGATGGCGCAAGCCGGGCGGCGCTTCTTCCTGGGCCAGAAAGCCCAGGTCGACCTGGCCGCTTTCCAGGTCGTGCGCCATGCGCGCCGGCACGGCTTCGAAGACGGCCATGCGCGACAACGGCGCCTGCGCGCGCAGGGCGGGCAGCATGGGCAGCAAGATCGCATACTCGGTGGCGTCGGCCGCCGCCAGGTTCCAGCGTACCTCGGCCGTGGCTGGCTCGAACGCCTGTTCCGGCTGTAAGACTTGCTCCAACTGGGCCAGCACGGCTTGCAAGGGCGCGAACAGGGCCAGCGCCCGCGCCGTGGGCAGCATGCCGCGCGGACCGGGCAACAGCAGCGGATCGTCGAAAGCGGCACGCAGCTTGCCCAGTTGCACGCTGACGGAAGGCTGGCTCAGGTGTAGCCGTGCCGCCGCCCGCGTGACGTTGCGTTCAATCAACAGGGCGTTCAGGGTCAGCAGCAGGTTCAAGTCCAGCTTACGCAAATTGTTCATGGCTATACCTTGTATATCAACTATTCATTTCCACTATGATAGCGCAAGCCCTAGAGTAGTTCCTGTGATATCCACTCCTCATCCATTACAGGAATAAACTGATGCAACTCCATGAATATACAAGCTTTGATGGTCTGGGACTGGCCCAGCTGCTGCGCGACGGCGACGTCTCGGCCGTCGAATTGCACGACGCGGCCGTACGCGCCTGCGCCGCCGTCAACCCGCAGATCAACGCCGTGGTCGAGCTGTGGCCGGCGGATTTGACTGCCATCGACAGCTCAGCGCCGTTCGCCGGCGTGCCATTTTTGATCAAGGACGTGGCCGTCACCATGGCCGGCCAGCGCAGCGAAGCGGGCAGCCGCCTGGGCGCCGGCCATGTCGCCGCGCTGGACTCCCACCTGATGACGCAGTTTCGCGCCGCCGGCTTGGCGACGTTCGGCCGCACGAGCACGCCGGAAATGGCGTTTGCCACTACCACGGAGCCCGTGCTGTACGGCGCCACGCGCAATCCCTGGAATTTGGGATTGAGCGCCGGCGGCTCCAGCGGCGGCGCGGCGGCGGCCGTGGCGGCCGGCATCGTGCCGCTGGCCCATGCGACGGATGCGGCCGGTTCCATCCGCGTGCCGGCCGCGTCGACTGGCCTGTTCGGCTTCAAACCGAGCCGGGGACGGGTGTCGAACGGTCCCGCCATGGACGAGATCTTCAGTGGCCTGGGCGTGCAGCTGGGCGTGAGCCGCACGGTGCGCGACAGCGCCGCCTTGCTCGATGCCGTGCAGGCAATCCTGCCGGGCGAGCCGTATCTGACGAGTCCGCCCAGCCACAGCTGGCTGTCGCAGGTGAGCGCGGCGCCGGGCAAGCTGCGCATCGCCGTGCAGCGCGCCGCCTGCAATGACGCCCATCCCGTGCCCGCCGTCGACGCCGCGCTGGACACCACCATGCGCCTGCTGCAAAGCCTGGGCCACCACGTGGAAGAAGTGCAAGCCGCGCTGGGCGTGTCGTGGGAAGCGTTCGTGCACGCGAATGCCAGTATCTGGTGCGCCAACCTGGTGCCGTGGATCGATGCCCTGGCGCAAGAGAGCGGGCGCGCCGTGTCGCTGGACAACCTCGAAGCGGCGACCCTGGCCTGTTACCGCCATGGCCAGACGATCTCTGCCGTCGATTTCGTGGCGGCCCTCGACGTGCGCAACACCGTCACGCGCCACGCTGGCGCCTTGTTTGGCAAGTACGACGTCTTGCTGACGCCTACCATGCCAGATGTACCGCGGCCGCTGGGCCGCTATGGCGAAAAGGAGGAACAGCTTGACGGTATTGGCTGGACGGCGCGCCTGTTCGAGCATTCGCCGTACACGCCGCTGGCGAACGTGGCGGGCTTGCCGGCCATGTCCGTGCCCTTGGGCATGTCGGATGACGGTTTGCCGATCGGCATGCAGTTCATGGCCGGCTACGCCAAGGATGGCGTGCTGCTGCGCCTGGCTGGCCAGCTGGAGCGGGCGGCGCCGTGGGTGCAAAGGCGGCCGCCCGTGTGGGCAGGTAATTGAGGAGGGGGATTACAGGGCGGCGAGGCGGGCCGCACCGCGGCTTTCCAGGCGAAAGCGGACTTTTTCCCACAGCCGGTCGTGGAAGGGCAGGACGATCACGTTGCAGATCGGCTCGACCACGGCCAGCAAGCCGCCAAAGGCCATGGAACCCGTGGCCCAGTACATGACGCCGAAGGCCACGCCCATGTGCAGGGCTGTCTGGCTGAGCTTTTCGCCGGCCAGGGCGGCAATGCCCAGGCGGCTGGCGGCGTAGCGGCGGCGGATCGCGTGCCAGGCTTTTTCGTGCCATGGCAGCAGGGCAACATTAATGACCGGTTCGATGATTGCGGCCAAGCCACCGATTGCCAGGGATCCCGTCAGCAAGTAGGC
Organism: Janthinobacterium sp. SUN128; assembly: GCF_030587275.1. NCBI lineage: Bacteria > Pseudomonadati > Pseudomonadota > Betaproteobacteria > Burkholderiales > Oxalobacteraceae > Janthinobacterium > Janthinobacterium sp. SUN128. Next base: position 1,598,773 of record NZ_JAPWHY010000001.1, read on the forward strand.
GAGACCGAAGGCGATCGACATATGCGTGCAGACCTGGCTGAATGTTTTGATGGCTGTGAACAAGGGACGCTCCTTTCTGTTGAATTCGCTTATCCTTGACTCAGATAGTAACGATTCTCATTTGCAAAAGGAAGTAAAATATTTCAACTGAATCCATAGATTAAGACTATGAATTGAGAAATATCAATTGTCCTTACTGGATTATGGATGGCGTCAGGCACGCGCGGGGGAGGGGAGATGCTTCGCCAGGGCATGTGCTGCGCATGTGAGCAGCAAGGCTCCCATGCGCAGTCGGGCAAAGGCTGTTACGGCAGGGTCTTCAGCACATTCTTCGTCGGCACGGAGAAATTATAGTTGTCATGGCGGTCCCAGTTGATCGACCACGTCATCACGCCGCGGAAGTCCGGATACGCCTGCAGCGGCTTGATGGTGCCGCAGTTGAGCAGGCGCGTCAGGCAATTCAGGGCATTGCTGACGTCGGCATTCGTCGTGAAGCCCGAACCGGCCGAACTGCGCCCCGACGGCACGCCGAAGCCCACCTGGTCCGGACGCAAGCCGGCGAAGGTATTGCCGCCATAATTGAACCCCTCGATCAGCATGCGCGCCGTGGCCACCAGCTGGTCGGCCGAACCCGCCTTGATGGCGCCCGTGGCATATGGCGTGTAGATGTCGCCATTGTTGTAGTACTGCGGGTGCAGCACCGTCAGCTCGCTGCGCAAGGCGTTGATGATGGGAATATAGGCGCCCCAGATGCTGCCATAGCTCGTGTATCCCCCTTCCACATACACCCATTCCGGCGCCATCGACAGGTAGAAGCTGTTGCCGACCTTGGTTTTCAGGTTTTTCACGGCGATCGGCAGATAGGTCTGGATGGCCGCGCCTTGCGCCACGCCGTTTTCCAGGTCCAGGTCGATACCGTCGAAGCCATACTTGGTGATGATGGCGTACAGGCTGTTGGTGAAATTCGTCGCTTCAGCCGTGTTGCCGACGGAAACGGAGCCGTTTTGCCCGCCCAGCGACAGGATGACTTTCTTGCCTTTCGCGCGCTTGGCAGCCACGTCGGCGATGAATTGCGCTTCCGTGCCCGCGCCCGGATCGATGGTCAGGCTGACATTGCCGCCGCCCGCGTTGTCGCCGAACGAGACGACGATCACGTCCCAGTCATCGCTGACCTGGCTGATCGGATACGTGGCGCCGCTGGGGTTGGTGAAGTTGTGCCAGTAGCCGATCAGCGCGTGCTTGGCCAGGCCGGTAGGCGTTGGCGTTGGCGTCGGAGTAGGCGTCGGAGTAGGCGTCGGAGTAGGCGTTGGAGTAGGTGTTGGGGTCGGCGTTGGAGTAGGTGTTGGCGTCGGTGTCGGGGTGGGAGTCGGCGTAGGTGTTGGGGTAGGCGTGGGTGTCGGTGTCGGGGTAGGAGTCGGCGTAGGTGTTGGGGTAGGCGTGGGTGTCGGTGTCGGGGTAGGAGTCGGCGTGCCGCAGTCTCCCACCGCCGTCCAGGGCTGGCCGCTGCCGGCACCGCCGCTGCTGGTCGAAGGATTATTGCCTTGCGTCCACCAGTTGGCCGTGTAATTGACGTTGTTGTAGCTGGCCTGGCCGCCGCCGTTGTAGGCGGTACCGCTGTTCCACGGCGTGTAGCAGGCCACTGCTGCGGTCGCGCCGGCCAGCAACTGGCTCGCGCCACCGCTGGATCCGTCGCCGCCGCCACCGCAGGCGGCCAGCGTGCCGCCGAAGAGGGTAAGGATGAGGGTATTCATGACTGTCCGGTTCACTTGCATCTCCTTGTGTGTTTTTAGTATGGCCGGGCGGCTGGACACCGTCCGCCGTTTCAGAGTGCAAGCATTACAAGTGGTAGTCAACTGGTTTTATTCATTGCGCATTATCACAATACCAGTTGCAGCCTTGCCCCGGCATAGGGGCGATGCGGGCCATACCAGTGCCTGTTTGCCAGTGCGCTGGTATGGTGTCCGAAATGTCGCCGGGAGCAGGGCGGGGAAGGGAGGAGCATGCGGGGCAAGGTCCGGCGGCGCGGCTATGGTGCGGTTTCCTGGCGCAAATCGGCATACGGCACGCGCGACAGGTCCAGCAGCATCTGCGTCCAGGCCACCGTCTGGCGCTGCATCAGGCGGTAGTCCAGCGTAGGGTATGCGAGTGTTGAGACTTCTCATGCAAGCAAGCTGCCTGCGCCAGTCCCGGCCAACGGCACGTTGCTGGCCGGCGACGTGCTGGACCAGGCATTGCTGCGGCAAACGATGCCCGGTTACGATCTGGTCTACGCCAATCTGGTGGGCGACGACATGGAAGACCAGGCCAACAGCATCATTGCCGCCATGCGGGCATCCCGTGTCGGGCGCCTGGTTTTCGTCCTGTCGATGGGCATCTACGATGAAGTTCCCGGCAAATTCGGCGCATGGAACAACGCCAGGCTGGCGGAACACCTGAAACCATTCCGCCGCGCCGCCGACGCCATCGAAGCGTCCGGCCTGGCATACACCATCGTGCGTCCAGCCTGGATGACGGACGAAGACGAAGTCGACTACGAACTGACGACGCGCCACGCGCCATTCAAGGGCACCGTGGTATCGCGCAAGAGCGTGGCAAACCTGATCGCCAGCATCATCGAAGCGCCAGACTTGCACCTGCACGCCAACCTGGGCGTGAACAAACCAAACACGGACGGGGACAAGCCGTATTTCATATAGCTTGTCCAAGCGAAGATACCCAGTGGCCACGACAGCGGCGCGCAGATGGGGAAAATCGCATTTGCGATTAGGGAGTTGGCGAAATGGGGGTTTTCTCAAATCCCTCCATAACTTCGCATAATTTATATTATGTCAAATGAAGGATCGAAGCAGGCCGTGCTTTTTGGTTATGAAGTTAGGGCAAGGATTGTCGTGCCCTAACCGCTACTAACAGGCTACATGAGTGTTCTGCGTATCGCTAAATTCATGATTGGGTTGTATAAGAAATTGCCACAAAGGCAGTTCTTTGCTTTTGTGTTTTCTTGGTATTTTGAGAGAAAAAGCATCTGGATCATAGGTAACATCTAACGCTATGATCTGTCCATCTTGAATTGTGTGTTCGGCAAACGCCCAACTGATCATGCTACTTAGATCGCCTATCAACGCAAACGGCTGTCCTTCAAAGAGGTTATCCGTAACACAGCTAAAAACTACGCCGTGCAATCTTCCATCCCTCACGATAGCTTCGGCACGTTGCGGCCAATCTCCAAATCGCATTAAATAGAATGCAATCCGTTGATCGATTTCGGAATGAAGTTCAGTTCCAGCGCAAAATATCTTGCTACTTCGAAAAATAATACTAGCTGTTCCGTCCTCATCCAAAATATTAGCTTCTTCCGGATCTGCCATCAATTCCAGGCGTAGATTCGGCAACGTAGAAATGGATGCATCTCCCAACATATTCATTTCATTCTTTGCAAAGGCGCTAGGAATGGATATTTGAATTCCTTTTTTCACCTTCTTAAAAGACTTTATAGATAACAAGCACCACCGCTTGAAGTCGGAAAAATAAATGGCGATTTTTAACTCAATATCATTTAATTTAGCATATCGCTCAATTTTCTCATAATATTCTGTCGTAAGCAAAAATGGCTTAAATTTATTTGATTTGAAATTTTTAACCTCAACCAGCATCTTTGTGCCATCTTCAAGAACTAAACGATAGTCCGGAGCTAGAACAGGAAGGCCCTGTACAAATATTTCTCCAGCATCTTCGCATTTAATCATTCTACATCTCCCTAGACCACCGGCTACATATGCAAACATAGCTTCAGTCCTTTTCCCATGAAGCATGGTCATACTTGCCTGAGATATATTCAATGAGGATAGCATCTGTTTGGAAAATTTTTCAATGTCGCCGGGATTATTTAGCTGGTACCCAGTCTTTCTAGCCATATTAGAAAAATATTCAATTGCGCCGAATTTCATCGGATCACGATTCATTCTCTTCATTTATTCATTTCCTAGCCACAAATTCAGTAAGTAAAAAGTGGAAACTTAGAATCAAAGTTCTTTTAATTATTTTAAATTTCACGAATTTGAACTTTTACCATCAAATGCTAACTCAAACCAAAAAAATAGTCCACTTTAATTGTGGGACATAGCCTAAGTCAGCCAATTTTTAAAAATTAAAGTCCCCCCTTCTAGCTCTACTACAAAAGGAATGGCATCGAAACTGATCTTTGAAACATCGTTCACAGACACGTAAACGAAGACAGTAGCGAGCCTGTTGAACAGCCCATTTCGGCACCCCAAGCATGTACATAAAATCGCCTAGCATCCTCGTGCGGTTCACCGCCCGCCAATTGGTCCGCCTGGAATTGCGAATGATCCAGTACTGATTACGGAATTCATCCTCTATTTACTCAAGTATCCGCAGCGAATATTTGCCATATCACGTCCCTCCTCCCCTTCAATCAAGGTGGAGTAACTGTCAGAACGGACAATCGTCCACCACTTGTGGCGATCCTGGGGCCGTCACCAGGTACACGACGCCAAGATTGTTGTTCCATCAGGCCTGCAAGCCGTCCATGCAATGGCCGGAAAGCGCCTGAAACGCGAGCTGCGCAGCGCGCAGCATGTTTGTACAAAACGGCCCCCGCCATACATCGACCTCCGGCGCCATGATGCCTCTGGAACGGAAGTAGCGTTTCTGGTCCAGCGCCCTGCACTGCATTTCCTTGCCGCAGTACTTCGCAAGCCGCATTGGAGCATGCGTTGTCAGGCAGCCGCACCATTGGGAACTCTGCAAATCGATGATGCCTATTTTTCTACAACATATTGCACAACATATTGTATGATCGGGCTTCACCGAGGAGTAACGTTAAAATGCGCTATCACTTATATCTGCTTCAAACGCTATCGGCGCTGTCCATAGTGTGCACATCGGGCGCTTTTGCCGAGGAACCGGGCATTTCACGAGATGAAAAGGGGGCGATCATCGCCTCCCTTGATAGCACCTTGAAGGCGAACTACCCGTTTCCCGAAATCGCAAGAAAAATTGCGCCGGTGCTTCAGGAGCGTCTGAAAAAGGGAGATTATGATTCCGCGGCCACGAAGGCAGAGTTTGCGAGCAAGCTGACCGACGATCTCCTCAAAGTCAGCGGCGACCTGCATTTCTTCGTGGGGGCTGACGCAAAATGGATCGCGGAATTCAAGGCGAAGGCCAATCCGGCGCTCAAGGCCAAGATACGAAAAGAAGAATTGAGCACGCTGGAGGAGAGCAATTTCGGTTTCGATGAGGTCGCTCGCCTGAAGGGAAATATTGGCTATATACGATTCAGCTATTTTGCCGATCCGGAACTTGCCTATGATACTGCCGCGTCCGTCATGCGCTTCGTCGGCAATACGGATGCCCTCATCATCGATTTGCGCTATAACAATGGCGGGCATCTGGAAATGGCGCAATTTCTGGCGAGCTATTTCTTCTCCAGCGAGAAAGACCAGCTGCTCTTCGACTATTACTATAATGAGGATGGCAAGCGTATCCAGCGCGGGCAATGGGTGCTGCCGGGGCTACCGGGCAAACGCATGGTGGACAAGCCGGTTTATATCCTGACCGGCTCCACGTCGTTTTCCTCCGCAGAATGGTTTTCCTATGCGATGAAGAAGCTCGGGCGAGCGACACTGATCGGGGAGCGGACCGCCGGCGGCGCGCATCCGGTTGCACGCAAGCCGCTCAACGACGATTTTTTCGTGCAAGTACCGATCGGCCAGATCCAGGATCCCGTGGACCATGGCGATTTCGAAGGAGCAGGCGTCCAACCCGATATCCCAAGCCCGTCCATCCGCGCACTGCCTCTGGCGCACAAGCTGGCGCTTGAAAATCTGGCGAAGACCGATGACGCCAGGCGAACCGAATTTGCCTGGCTGCTCCCAAGCTTGACGGCAGCCATCGAGCGCCCGCACGTCGATGCCGGAATGTTGGCGAAAGCCGCCGGAAAATATGAAGGCCGCCAGATCATCCTGGAGAATGGCACGCTCTACTATATCTGGCGCGACCGGTTCCGGGCCGCGCTTGAGCCGATCGGTCCCGACCTGTTCGCGGTGGAAGGCGTGTCCGATTTTCGATACCGCTTGAATGTTTCGCGCGGAAAAGTAACAGCGCTGGAACGGGTGAACCAGGACGGCAGTATCCAGCGGTACCAACGCCTTGACTAAGGGCACACCTGAGGGGACGCATCACCCGGCCGCGATCGATGACGCCGTGTTTCTCGGCCGCGCTGTCGAACGGCTGAGCGTCCTGATCGCAGAGCAATCCCAGACTGTCTTCGATACGATGGGGATCGTCATCCCGGTTCGCTCGTGTTCGCTGATGACTGTTCTTGCAACGCTCGGCACGGCCTCCGCCTCGGATCTGGCGCGCGAACTCGGACATTCGCACCAGCTGGTCATGCAAAAGATACCCAAGCTGCTCCGTCTGGGCCTGATACAGTATCGGAATGATCACAATGATGCCCGGCGACGGATATTCATGCCCACCGATGAAGGCTTGTCGCAGCTTGCGAAATTCGAGCAGTGCACGGTGCTGATCCGGGCGGCCTATGCCGGCTTGTTTGCCGAGGTGGGGGACGTCAGGCAATTCGTGGATCGGGCCGCCGATGCGCTCAAGGAGAGGCCGCTGGACAAACGCATCAATTCTCCGGCCTGACCATGCCCTGAAGTAAGGCTGCTGGCGCACGCATCGCCTTCCTGCCGGAATACATTGATGTAGATCAATCACTTTTCCTACCGTGTGCAGCAGAATATGATCATTCGCAAGGCTCTGTCGAACAGACCATGGCAGAGCGCTAGGCTGGCGCAACAATCCACCACACGTGCCTTGTTCCCAGCTTGGCGCTCGCGCCTGCGCCCTGCCTTACGCATGACCAACTTCACAAGGAATAACATGATCCCCACTACCATGAAAGCCGCCGTTGTCGAACAACTGGGCCAGCCGCTGGTGTTGCGCGACGTTCCCGTGCCGGTGCCAGGCCCCGGCCAGATCCTCGTCAAGACGGAAGCTTGCGGCGTCTGCCACACGGACTTGCATGCGGCGCGCGGGGACTGGCCCGTCAAGCCGACGCCGCCGTTCATTCCCGGCCACGAGGGCATCGGCCTCGTGGTGGCCGTGGGCACGGGCGTGACCGAAGTGCAGCTGGGCGAACGGGTCGGCGTGCCCTGGCTGTACTCGGCTTGCGGCCATTGCGAACATTGCCTGGCAGCCTGGGAAACCGTGTGCGCCGAGGCGCAGTTTGGCGGCTATACCAAGAATGGCGGCTTCGCCGAATATATCCTGGCCGACCCGCGCTACGTCGCGCATATTCCGGCGGGTCTGTCCGCCGTTCAAGCGGCGCCTATCATCTGCGCCGGCGTGACCAGTTACAAGGGCATCAAGGAAACGGGGGCGCGGCCGGGCCAGTGGCTGGCCGTGTCCGGCATTGGCGGACTGGGCCACCTGGCCATCGAATATGCGGTGGCCATGGGCTTGCGCGTGGCGGCCGTCGACATCGATGAAGGCAAGCTGGAGCACGCGCGCGCCCTGGGCGCCGAAGTGACCATCAATGCGCGCCAGGGCGACCCGGTTGCGGCATTGCGCGAAGCGACCGGGGGCGGCGCCCACGGCGTGCTGATCACGGCGCCGTCGATCGATGCCTTCCAGCAAGGCGTGGCGATGACGCGCAAGCGCGGCACCTGCGTATTGGTCGGCTTGCCGCCGGGCGACTTCCCGACGCCGCTGTTCGACGTGGTCGCCAATTGCGTGACGATACGCGGCTCTTTTGTGGGCACGCGCCAGGACATGGCCGAGGCGCTCGCCTTCGCCGCCACGGGCAAGGTCAAGGCCGGCGTGGAATTGCAGCCGTTGTCGGCCATCAACGAGATCTTCAGCCGCCTGGAACATGGCAAGGTTGCCTCGCGCGTGGTGCTCGATTTCAGCGGTAGCTGAACGCCAGGCGGGTAGCGCGGTGTGTCGTGCGACGGCAATTTAATTGCCGTTGCTATGATGGCATCTCATACAGAACACCGAGGACACTCCGATGAAGAAATCCCTCTCCGGCCTGCTGGCCTGCGCCGCCCTCGCCTTGTCCTTTTCGGCTGGGGCGGCCAGCGCGGCCGAGCCGGCCCCGGCTACGCTGCCCGGACACTATTACCTGCAAGGCGTCATGGAAACGGGTTCCGAACTGCTGCTGAAAAAGGACGGCAAGTTCGAATGGATGCTCAGCTATGGCAATACCGACGAGCAAGCCAGCGGCGAGTGGCGCGTTGCCGGCGACGTGGTGACCCTGGTGGCGGGCAACGGCGGCAAGGAGCCGCAGTTTCGCGTGTTCGAGGAATCGGAAATGCGCATCCAGAAACCCGCCGAAGCGGGCCTGTGGGTGGCCATCGTCGGCTTCCCCCGGCTGGGACCGATGGCCGGCGTGGAAGTAAAGTTCGAAGCGCAAAGCGGCAAGACGGCCACGGCCGTCAGCGTGGCGAACGGCGACGCCATCGTCCGCATGCCGGCGTCGGAAAGCTGGGTGCGCGCCGGCCTGCGCCGCCAGGGTGCAAAAGCCGACTATCAATGGCTGGCCGTGCCGCCCGTGCGCGCGCAGGAACGCATCGCCGCATTCGCCGTTACCGATCCCCAGTGGTTGAGAGGCCAGGCATTCCAGAAGCTGTCCTTGCGCGTGGTCAAGGGCGGCCTGAAAGTGGACGATCCGGACCATGGCCTGGCCAGGGGCCTGTACGCCAAACCGGCATCGACGCAATAGCCTTCTTTCCCCGTCTTTCCATTCTCCCGGCACGTTGTCCTGGTCAAGAATAATGACCGGGGCAGTACGCGCACGCCCGTGCGCCGTTGACACCCCGCACGGTCTGTCCTATAGTCGCCGGGTTAACGACAAATGAGAATGAGAATCATGTTCAGTTCTATCAAGAAATGGCTCGTCTGCTATCCACTCGTGGCCGCCAGCGTGTTGCTGGCTGGAGGCGCGCAAGCGCAAGTGGCCGACCAGGGCGCCGGCGCCAAGCAGCTGTGGCAATTGATCGATTATGTTGCCGTCGATTACAGCGGCGCCGTCGAGCACGGCAAAGTGGTGAGCGAAGCGGAATACGCGGAAATGCTCGATTTTACGGACAACGCGACGACGCAGATCGCCGCCCTGCCCGCCCACGCTTCGCAGGCGGCCATCGCCGCCGCCATCGCCGACCTGCGCAAAGCCGTCGTCGCCAAGGCGGATGGCGCGGAAGTCAAGCGCCTGGCGCACCACGCGAATGGCTTGCTGATTGCCGCCTACCCGATTCCCGTGGCGCCGAAAGTGCTGCCCAACCTGGCGCGCGGCGCCGCCCTGTATGCGGCCCAGTGCGCGTCCTGCCACGGTGTGGCCGGCGGCGGCGACGGTCCGCTGGCGGCCAGCTTGGAACCGAAGCCGATCGCCTTCACGGATGGTGAACGGGCGCAGTCGCGCAGCCTGATGGCGCTGTACCAGGTCATTTCGCAAGGCGTGGCCGGCACCTCGATGGCCAGTTTTGGCCAGCTGTCCGAAAACGAGCGCTGGGACCTGGCGTTCTATGTCGGCGGCATGTCGCACGATGCGGCGGCAGGCGCGCGCGGAGAAAAGCTGTGGCAGGATGATCCGCGCAGCAAGAACCTGTACGCGGACCTGGCTGCCGTGACGACCCTGACGCAGGAAGCCGTTGCCGCCAAGCTGGGCGCGGACGAGGCGCAAGCCTTGACGGCGTACTTGCGCAGCAACCCTGGCAAGGCCGAGGCGCACAAGCCGGCCGGCCTGGCCCTGTCGCGTTTGCGCCTGGCGGAAAGCCTGGAGGCCATGCATGCGGGCGACCGCGCGGGCGCCACGCGCCTGGGCCTGTCGGCCTACCTGGACGGTTTCGAGCCGATCGAGCCGATGGTTGGCGCGCGCAATAAATCCCTGCTGCTGGCCGTGGAAAACGCCATGCTGGCTTACCGCTCCGCCGTGGCCAAGGGCACGGTGGCCGACGCCGACGCGGCAGGCGAAAAGCTGCAGCAACTGTTTACCCACGTGGAAGCGGAACTGGGCGACGCCAAGGCCGACCCGATGACGACCTTTATCGGCGCCCTGACGATCTTGCTGCGCGAAGGCGTGGAAGCGTTGCTGATCGTCATCGGCATCATCGCCTTCCTGCGCAAGGCCAAGCGCAATGACGTGCTGCCCTATGTGCATGCGGGCTGGGCCAGCGCGCTGGTGGCGGGCGGCCTGACATGGGTGGCGGCAACGTATCTGGTGACCATCAGCGGCGCCAGCCGCGAAGTGAGCGAAGGCCTCGGTTCCGTGTTCGCGGCCCTGGTCCTGCTCAGCGTGGGCTTGTGGATGCACCAGAAGAGCAGCGCCGGGCGCTGGCAGGAATACCTGCACGAGAAACTCACGGCGGCCATGACGCGGCGCTCCGCCTGGGGCCTGTTCGCCCTGGCCTTCATCGCCGTCTACCGCGAAGTCTTTGAAACCGTGCTGTTCTATTCCGCCCTGGCGGCGGACGGCAATGGCGGCGCCCTGCTGGGCGGCTTCCTGGTGGCCATCGTGCTGCTGGTCGTAATCGCCTGGGCCTTGCTGCGCACCAGCGCGCGCATGCCTATCGGCAAATTCTTCTCGTGGACGTCCGCCTTCGTGGCCGTGCTGGCCGTGATTTTGATGGGCAAAGGGGTGGCCGCGCTGCAGGAAGCGGGCTGGATCGGCGTGAGCCCCGTCGATTTCATCCGCGTCGACCTGCTGGGCATCCTGCCGACCCTGGAAACCTTGCTGGCGCAGGCGGCCATCCTGGCCATCATCGTCGCCGGCTATGGCTGGAACCGCGTCTCGGCAGGCAAGCGCAAGCTGGCTTGACCTTGTAGAGCCGGCACGGGCAAGCTGCCCGTGCGGGCCACGGCGCGCCTGTTCAGGCGCGCCATCCCTCCCCCGCCATCGGCCCCACTTTCATCGCCAACATCGTCATGACGGGCGGCGGGCCAGGCAAGGATACGCCGCCGTTTTCCTTTACCCGGCAAGACATCCTGAATAGAATATGATGGCCATCATGCGGAACTTGCGCAACAACTCAACTGCCCAACCCTCGTCGCCAAACCGCAAGGAAGCCACCCACGAACGCATCGTCGAGGTGGCCACGGCCAGGACATTGCGGACCATTTCCTGACGTCGCCCTTGCGTGGATGGTACCGTTTTCATCCGGACAGGGCTTTCGACACGCGGTCTCCGAACAAGTGGTTTGCAAGGCAATGGCGATGCCCGCGCCGAAAGCGATGGGTAACAGTAGCGCGTTCATCAGGCGCTGCTTACGCGTGGTGGATCGGCGCGAACGATTCAGCAAACAGATCGGGCTGGTAACCGGCGGCATTGAACAGGTGAGCGCAGGATTCGTCGATCGCGGAGCGCAGCCTTGCCTGATCCACGCCCAGTACGACGCCACCGCGTTTGCGCACGCGCCCGTTGATGATGACGGTATCGATATTGCTGCGCTCTGCCGCGTGCACCACGGTACCGATGGCGTTGTTGACCGGGTAGAGGTTGAGGTCGCCGGTGCGTATCAGTACCAGGTCGGCCTGCTTGCCTGGCGCCAGGCTGCCGATGCGTTGTTCCAGCCCCGCACACGCGGCGCCGTCGATCGTGGCCGCCTCCAGCAAGCGGAACGCATCGGTGGGCGCCGCCGCATGGTGGTGCCCATGCAGGCGCTGGGTATGCCCCAAGACCCGCTGCAGGTAGAACGCCACGCGCATCTCCATGAACATGTCGCCGCTGTACGAGGTCTCGTTGTCGACACTGAGGCCGGGGCGTATGCCGTGCTGGAACGCCGCCTGCCAGGCGTTCATGCCATCCTCGATACCGTAGAGCGCGGGCATACGTTGACGCGCACGCCTGCCTCGCGCAAGATTTTCCAGCCGGATTCCGGCAGGCAGGTGCAGTGGTTGAAGATGTTGTCGTTGCCAAGCAGCCTCTGCTGGTGCAGGCCTTCGAGTTCGGCTGCCATGCCACCACCAAAAAACTCGGTCACGATGGGAATGCCCAGTGCCCGCGCGATGGCCCACTGCTCCGGTTCCAGCTGCGCCATCATGGCCAGCGTCACCAGGCTGTCGGGATTGGCAAAATACTTTGCCTGCAGGCGTGCGAGGTTGCCCGGCCAATGCGCCTCATCCCAGTCGCCCGATACGGGCGCGCCGGATGCATGCACGGCGCGGATACCCGTATCGAGCAATGCTTCGACGGCCGCGTCGGAGTGCGCCGCGGTGCGGCTGTTGTGGGAGTTGTCGATCACGGTCGTGATGCCGGCATCGATGCAGCCCAATGCCGTGAGCAGGTTGCCCACGTAAATGTCGCGCGGCCGGTAGTATTTGGCAAACGAGAAATGGGTGGCGTTGCAATAGTCCTCGAGCGTTGCCGCATTCGGATTGATGCGGCGCAGCTGGCCTTCCCAGGAGTGCCGATGGGTATCGACCATGCCCGGAATGGCGATCATCTCCGCGGCATCGATCACCTCGGCACCGTCGGCCTCCAGGTGCACGCCGATGGCGGCAATGGCGCCATCGGCAATCAGGATGTCGCCCTTGGGCAAATTGCCGATATTGCCATCCATGCTGATGATCGTCGCGCCGCGTATCAGCATCTTGCGGGGGGCTGGGGCCAGTGGCGCCAGCAGAGCCGGCAATTGAGTATCTTGTTCAAGCATGGTTGAGTCCTGCGATAGGTAATGGCTTGCACGCAGTCTAGTGCAGTCAAGCCGGCGGAAAAAGTAGCGCCGGGCGTTTTCAGCATGCGAAAAATCCGAACAATGTTGGGTTATAGTGCCATTTCCTTTAGCATCACACGGACAAGACATGGATCGCGTACAAGCAATGCAGGTATTCCTTCGCGTGGTCGAGAGCAGGAGTTTTGTGCGCGCGGCAGAGACCCTGGGCTTGCCCGCATCGTCGGTCACCGGCATCATCAAGCGGCTGGAAAAACATTTGCAGACGCGCCTGCTGAACCGTTCCACACGAAACCTCAGCCTGACACCCGAAGGCGAGCGCTACTTCCACCGCTGCCGCGAAATACTCGACCTCATCGACGACACCGAAGCCAGCCTGCAAGGCCCGGGCGAGCGCCCGCAAGGACGACTGCGCGTGGATATGCCGGGCGGCATCGCCCATGCCGTGATCCTGCCGCAGTTGCGGCAATTTCAGCAGCGCTACCCGGATATCTACCTGATGATCGGCGTCAATGATCGCCAGGTCGACTTGATACAGGAGGGAGTCGATTGCGTCATCCGCACCGGCAGCCTGGAAGACTCGACGCTGGTCGCGCGCCGCTTGGGCGAGCTGCGCTGGATCACCTGCGCGGCGCCGTCCTACCTGGCCGAACACGGTGTTCCCGCGCTCCCGGAGGATTTGGCAAGCCACCGGACCATCCACTACTTTTCCAGCACGGCGCGGCGGGGGAGCGATCTGCATTTCATCGACGATGGCGTCCGCGTCGCGGTGCCGGTCCCTGGCACGGCCGCAGTCAACGAGACCGGGCTATACATCAAACTGGGCCTCGACGGCCACGGCTTGATGCAGCTGGCCGAGATCCTGGTGCGCGACCATTTGCAGGCTGGAGCATTGGTTGAGGTGCTGGCCGACAGGCGGCCGGCACCTGTGCCGGTATCGCTGCTCTATCCCCACCACCGCTTTCTCTCCCCGGCAATGCGGGCCTTCACCGACTGGACGACAGAACTGTTCAGCAACGCCAGCCTGATTTGACCGCGCCGAGCGCCGCCTGCAGGCGCAGCGCATCGCGTGCACGGAGTTGGAAATTACGATATGATGATCATCATGCAGAACTTACCCAACAAGTCAGCGGCCAAAATCTCGGCGCAAAGCCGCAAGGAAGCCACCCACGAACGCATCGTCGAGGTGGCCACGCGCGCCATCCGCCGCAGCGGCTATGCGGGCACGGGCGTGGCCGACATCATGAAGGAAGCGGGCCTGACGCACGGCGGCTTCTATGCCCACTTCGCCTCGCGCGACGCGCTGCTGGCCGAAGCGGGCGACCGCGCGGGAGCCGAAGCGGTGGCGCTGGCGGCCAGGGTGGCGGCTGCCGCCCCTCCCGGCCAGGCCCTTCAGGCCATGATGGCCGCGTATCTGTCGCCCGAACACATCGCCGCCATCGAGGTTGGCTGCCCCGTCTCGGCGCTGGGTTCGGAAATGCCGCGCCAGGCGCCCGAGGTGCGGCGCGCCGCCACCATCCACATCAAGGAAATGATCGACCTGTTCGCCCGCCAGCTGCCGAACTGGGGCCAGCCCGACGCACACGCGCAAGCCATGGCGACGGTGTGCGCCCTGATCGGCACCACCATCCTGGCGCGCGCCGTCGACGAACCGGCCCTGTCGGACGCGCTGTGCGCGGCCACGCTGGCGCAGCTTCAAGCGACCAGTTAATTGTCCTGCCCGTGGCGTTGATGCGTCCCGGGCTTTTTTTTCAACAACAATATGATGATCGTCATATTCCATATCCCAAGCTGTCAATCACTGAAGGAACTGCCATGAAAAACCACAAGATTGCCCTGGTCACCGGCGCCTCGTCCGGCATCGGCGCGGCCACGGCCCAGCGTCTGGCGCAAGCGGGCTACACGGTGTACGGCACCAGCCGGCGCGGCGCACAAACGGCCGGAGTCGGCCATGCGATGCTGGCGCTCGACGTCACCAGCGATGCGTCTGTCGCTGCAGCCGTGGCCGAGGTGATGCAGCGTGAAGGCCGCATCGACCTGCTCGTCAATAACGCCGGTTTCGGCGTGGCCCCGGCGGGCGCCGAGGAAAGCAGCATGGCGCAGGCGCAAGCCATCTTCGACACGAATTTCTATGGCGTGCTGCGCATGACCCTGGCCGTGCTGCCGCACATGCGGGCCCAGGGCGGCGGGCGCATCCTCAATATCGGTTCCGTCGTGGGCTTTTTGCCCATGCCTTACGGCGCGCTGTATTCCGCCACCAAGCACGCCATCGAGGGCTACACGGAATCGCTCGACCATGAAGTGCGCGGCTGGGGCATCCGCGCCAGCGTCATCGAACCGGCCTATACGAAAACCACGTTCGAAGCCAATCTGCTGGCGCCCGACGCCCCTCTGCCCGCCTACCAGCAGGTGCGCGCGGCCGTCACGCGCCGGCTGCAGGAACTGATGGCCGGCGCCGATGACCCTGGCGTCGTGGCCGACACGGTATTGGCGGCCGTGCAGGCACGCCAGCCCAAGCTGCGCTACACGGCCGGGCCGCTGGCGGCGCGCTTGCGCCTGATGCGCCGTTTCATGCCCGCCGCCCTGATGGACGCCGGGTTGCGCAAGGACCTGCGCCTGGCTTGATCGCCCCCTTTTCAGCCTTCAGAGAGAACACCATGCAAGCATTGCAACTCAAACAATACGGCGGCCTTGATCACGTGGCGTTTGCCGAACTGCCCCGCCCCATTCCCGGCCCCGGAGAATTGCTGGTACAGGTGCACGCCGTGGGCTTGAACCCCATCGACAACCTGATTCCCAACGGCGACTTCAAGCCGATATTGAAACTGCGCTTGCCTGCCACCCTGGGCAGCGACCTGGCCGGCGTGGTCGTGGCCGTGGGCAGCGCCGTCACGCGCTTCAAGGTGGGCGACGCCGTGTATGCCAGTATTTTCGACACGCCATACGGCAGCCTGGCCGAATTTGCCGTGGTGCCCGAACAGGCGGCCGCCCTCAAGCCTGTCAACCTCGATTTCGTGCAGGCGGCCTCGATTCCCATGGTGGGCTTGACGGCGTGGCAAGCCATGCATGAGCGCATGCAGCTCCAGCCGGGCCAGAAAGTATTCATTCCGGCCGGTTCCGGCGGCATCGGCACGTTTGCCATCCAGCTGGCCAGGCACCTGGGCGCCCGCGTGGGCACGACCACCAGCACGGCGAACGTGGAGCTGGTGCGCGGCCTGGGCGCCGATGACGTGGTCGATTACAAGAAACAGCCGTTCGAGGATGTGCTGCGCGATTATGACGCCGTGCTGGGCACGGTGCGCGGCGACGGACTGGAAAAGGCCTTGCGCATCGTCAAGCCTGGCAGCCATGTCGTCTCGCTGATCGGCCCGCCGGACGCCGCTTTCGCCCGTGCGCGTGGCATGAACGTGGTGCTGAAACTGGTGTTTGGTTTGCTCAGCCGCAAGATTATCGGCCTGGCGAGGCGGCGCGGCGCCAGCTATGCCTTCCACTTCGTGCGTCCCGACGGCGGCCAGCTGGCGCAGATCGCCGCCTTGATCGAAGGGGGAAGCATCCGTCCCGTCATCGACCAGGTGTTTCCTTTCCATGAGGCGAAACAGGCGCTGGCTTACCTGGCGCAGGGACGCGCGCGCGGCAAGGTGGTGGTGCAATTTCCCGCGGCTTGAGTCACATCTGCCGGAAATGCTGCAGATAGCTGCGGCTGACTGGCAAGGTTTCCTCGCTGCCGCGCAAGTGCAGCTGCGCCGTTTCATTCACGCCCCGCGTTACATGGCTGACATACGCCAGGTTGACGATGACGGCGCGGTGTATTTGCACGAAGCGTGCCGGGTCCAGCTGTTCGCCCAGTTCCTTGATGCTGGTGCGTATCAGGGCTTCGCCCTCTTCCCACGCCACCAGCGTGTATTTCTCTTCGGCCCGCAGATAACGCACTTGCTCGACGGGAATCAGGCGCACGCTGCTGCCCACGGATGCCTTGATCCATTGCAACCGGGCCGGCGGCGCGGCGCGTCCTCCCAGGCGGCTGGCCAGCTGGTCCAGCATGGCATCGAACGCGCCCCCATCGGCCTGCGGGCCGGGCAACTGGCGTTGCAAACGCTGCACGGTGTCGGCCAGGCGCGCCGGATCGACAGGTTTCACCAGGTAATCGATGGCGCCCTGCTCGAACGCCTGCAATGCGTACTGGTCATACGCCGTGACGAACACGATTTGCGCGCGGCGGGCCAGCGCGCGCGCCGTGGCGATGCCGTCCAATCCCGGCATGCGGATGTCGAGAAAGACAATGTCGGGTTGATGCAGCTCAAACAATTCAAGCGCTTCGGCGCCGTTGCGCGCATCGCCGATCACGGACAAGGCGGGCCACAGGGTGGCCAGGTGGCTGCGCAGGCGTTCGCGCAGCAGCGGTTCGTCGTCGGCAATCAGCGCGGAAATGGTTTTCAAGGCTGTCCTCCAGAAAAATGCAGCTCGGCACGCACGCCATGCGGGGCGAGCGCGTGCAGTTCCAGCCGGGCGCTGGCGCCATACACGGCTTGCAGGCGGCTGCGCACATTGTTCAGGCCGGTGCCAGGCTGCGCCGTCTCGGCCATGCCCACGCCCGTGTCGCTGACCCAGACGCAGCTCTTGCCGCCGGCCCCCTCCACCGTTGCGCCAACGGCGATGCGTCCGCCCTCCATAGCGGGATCGATGCCATGGCGCACGGCGTTTTCCACCAGGGTCAGCAACGCCATGGGCGGAAAGCGCAGGCCGGCTGCCTGCGCGACGTGGGCTACCTCGAATTGCAGGCGGTCCGGCATGCGCACCCGCATCAGTTCCAGGTAGGCGCGCACCAGCTGCAATTCCTGCTCCAGGGTGGCGGCCTCATCGTTCAGGCGCGGCATGGCGGCGCGCAGATAGGCGATCAGGTGGCGCAGCACGGGCCCCGCGTTGGGCGAGCCGGACGCCACCAGCGCTTCCACATTGGCCAGGGTATTGAACAGGAAATGCGGTTCGATCTGCGCCTGCAAGAGGCGCAGGCGCGCGTCCAGCAATTCGCGCTCCAGGGTGTTCTTCTGCAGTTCGGCCTGCAGGCGGTCGGCCCGTTCGCGCTCGCGCCGTTCGCTGCGCATGGCCAGCAGGGAAAACAGCACGCCGAAGACGACAGCCAGCACGACCATCAGGAAATGGCCGACGAGGGTTTGCGTTTGCGCGAGATAGGCAAGGAACTGGCCCCGCTGCGTGGCCAGCGCCGTGACCAGGGCGGCCACGGGCGCCGTCAGCACCACGGCGCCCAGGCGCGCCGACGCCAGCGACAGCCAGCGCGGCCGCAAGGCTCCCGCCGCCGAGTACGCCAGCAGCAGCGCCGCGCCAATGAAGCCGATGCGGCCAAACACGCCAAGATACGGCGTGCCGCTGAGCAGATGCAGCAGCCACGACAGCAGCAAGGTGAAGAGCGTCACGACGAGCGCCTGCCGCGCGGTCGGCAAGAACGCTTGGGCACGGCGGGCGGTGACAGGGGCAGGCATCATGGCGTCACCATACGCGGGAAGCGGCCGCCGTTCAAGTCCTGAAAACCGCCGTTCGTCGCACCGCCCCCGCCTGTTCGCGCCCGCCCGGGAGGCGGCCGCCTATCCTGATGCTTCGTTCATGCCGCCAGGAGATACCGATGCCATCCGCCAGTTCCACCACCAGCCCCCTGCCCTCGCCGCGCCTGGCGCCATCGCACCGATGGGCGGCCACGGCCCTGTCCGCCTCTGCCCGCTTCTGGTTCCTCGCCACCGTCACCGGCCAGCTGTTCTTTGCCGCCTACATCATCGCCCTGTATGGCGGCGCCGCCGCGCGCGGCGATTTGCCGGGCTGGAATGCCGTCATGACGCATGGCCACGTGCCCGGCGATGGCGTGGGCAATGTGGCCACCGGCGTGCACCTGCTGCTGGCAGCCATCCTCATGCTGGGCGGCGCGCTGCAACTGGTGCCGCACGTGCGCCGCCACGCGCCCCGCCTGCACCGCTGGAACGGCAGAGTCTACCTGGCCGGCGCCGTGCTGGCTGCCTTGTCCGGACTATATATGCTGTGGTGGCGCGGCGCCGTGGGCGATACGACGCAGCACCTGGGCATCAGCCTCAATGCCGTGCTGGTGCTGGTCTTCGCGGGCCTGGCCTTGAAGAACGCGTTGCAGCGCGATATCGCGGCGCACGGGCGCTGGGCGCTGCGGCTGTTCCTGGCCGTGAGCGGCGTGTGGTTCTTCCGCGTGGGACTGATGTGCTGGCTGGCAGTCAACGGCGGCCCGGCGGGTTTCGACCCTGCAAGCTTCACGGGGCCATTCCTCAGCTTCCTCGCCTTTGCGCAATATCTGCTGCCGCTGGCCGTGCTGGAAGCCTATCTGCGCTGCCGCGACGGCGGCAACGCGATGCTGCGCCTGGGCATGGCGGCCGTGCTGGCACTGCTGACGGTGGCGATGAGCGCGGGCATCGCCGTGGCCGCGATGGGCATGTGGCTGCCGCGCATGCACGGCTGAGCGCCGCCCGGCATGCGGCCGGGCAAACGCCTGTTACCAGTAGCCAAGCACCTTCCACCAGGTGGTGCCGACGATGGCAAAGATCAGCAGTTCCACCACGCACATGATGAAGCCGACCCGCCACCAGTTGCCCATCGTCACGAAGCCGCTGCCGAAGATGATGGGCGAGGTGCCCGTCGCATAGTGGGTCAGGGTCATCATGATGGCCGAGCCGGCCGTCATCATCAGCATGAAGGGCACGTGGTATTCGGCCGGGATCAGGTGCAGGCCCACCGTCAGGAAGGCCAGCAGCATGGCGCTGATGTGGGCCGTCGTGCTGGCGAAGAAGTAATGCGAAAAGACGAATACCAGCACCAGGACGGCGGCAATCGGCAGCCAGTCCATGCCGCTGGCGACGATGGCGGCCTTCATGCCGGCCGAAAACCAGGCGATCACGCCCGTCTTGTTCAGCTGCTCGGCCATCATGACCAGCGCGCCGAACCACACCAACGTGTCCCAGGCGCTCTTTTCCGACAACACGTCGTCCCAGTCGATGGTGCCGGTAATGATCAGTACAAACAGGCCGACAAAGGCGACCACCGTCGCATCGAGCGAAAACGCGGGACCGAACAGCATGGCGGGCACGTTCGCCCATAGCAGCAGCAACAGGGCGAAGGTACCCAGCATGACTTTTTCCGACGGCGACAGCGGGCCCATGCTTTTCAGTTCCGCCTTGGCGTAGGTGACGGCGTCGGGCGTAGCTTTCAGTTCCGGCGGCGACAGCCAATAAATAATCAGCGGCATGACCAGCAGGCAGACCAGGCCCGGCAGCAGCATGCACAGGGCCCAGGTGGTCCACGTCAGGTGAAAACTCTGGCCGCTGGCCTTGGCCACGAAGTCGACCACCAGCGGGTTCGGCGCCGTGGCAGTGAGGAACATCGCCGAGGTGATCGGATTGGCGTGGTAGTTGACGAGGGCCAGATAGGTGCCGACTTTCTTTTCCGTGCCCTTGGCCGGGTCCGAGTCGAAGGCATTGGCGATCGATTTCATGACGGGGTGGACGATGCCGCCGCCGCGTGCCGTGTTACTCGGCGTAAATGGCGCCAGCACCAGTTCGCAGATCGCCAGGCCGTAGCCGATGCCCATGGTGCGCTTGCCCAGCAGGGAAATGAACAGCAGGCCGATGCGGCTGCCCAGTCCCGTCTTTTTCAGGCCGCGCGAAATCAGGATCGCCACGACGATCAGCCAGATCAATGGATTCGAGAAACTGCTGAGCGCATCCGTGATGGCGCCCTTGGACGAGGTCGACGTCACTTGCGACAATGAAACGATGACGATGGCCATCATCGCCATCACGCCGATCGGCATGACCTTCAGAATGATCGCCAGGATGGTGGTGAGGAAAATCGCCACCAGGCCCCAGGCTTTGGGCGTCAAGCCATCGGGTGCCGGCAGCAATAGCATGCTCAACAGCAAGGCTGTGCAGATCAGGGCGGGGACGAGGCGGAATGGGACGGCTTCCTTGAAATACAGGAACAGGTCGCGCACTGTTTTATACATCTTTATTACCTTTCGCTGTGGGTCAGGCATCCTCGCGGTCGGAATCGTGCACGCAGATTCATGGGCCGGTAGGCACAAGAAGCGCGCCCGCAAGATGACAGATGCCCAACAATTCTGTTCGGCAATATCATACACGCAAGGCTGGCGCGGCCCCGCCCCGTCACGCCGCCCGCTTCAACTAACTTTCAAATCGTTGATCTGGGAGCGGCATGCGCAACAAAAGCGCCTCTCGCCAAGCGTCAATGTGCCGGCGCGCCGCAAGCCGTTTTCGCATCGGCAGTACCGGCACGCGAAACTTTCCCCGCGCCTGTCAGAACCTGAAGTTCGACACGGCGGCCTTGCTCAAAACATGCCCGTTGCTTGAGCGATTCCTTCATCTCGCCGCAGCCGCTGATGCCGTCGCGATCCAGGCGTATGTCAATCAATGCATCCGCCTCGCTGATCGATTTGTCGCGTAGCAGTTGATGGAACACGGTGCATGCTCTTTTGTGCGCCAAAACGAAATTCCCCTCTTTTTCGCGAGGCATCGGGTCGGCAAAGCCCACGATAACTACTTTTTTCTCTTCGCCTTTTTTTGCCTGCGGCATGAATTTATCGACGTACGATTTTGAAATAGCCCACTGCCCTTCTTCGAACGTCTCTTTTCCAGAGCTGAAATAGATCCCGTTTTTCAGCTCCTGGCAAACTGTCTCTTTCCCCCCTCTTGAAACCTTGACGCCGGCGCTATCCAACTCAATCCGCGTATCTGTTGTATCGACGGCATCCGTCCCTTTCAGTTCGATATAGCTGCGCAGGCCAACCCCATGCCACAGCACCCGGACATTACTGATCGAAAAGCTGTCGCCATCCATTTTGCAACTATGCAGCAACACCCCCTTGGCATCGGCCGCAGCTTGCATCGTGGCGAAATTCGTTTTATTGACGATCAATACGGCATCGGAGCGCAACCCGAGGCCACTCATCACATAATTAAAACTATGCTGGCCTGCCAGCAATGGAATATAGGCAAACAGGATTCCCACTGCAATACTGGCAAAAGCGCCCCGGGAGCTGGCGCTGAGGTTGGCCGTGGCGGGGCCGGGCGGAACGGGTGGAACGGGCGGAATGGGGGGCGGAAGCGGTACGGATGTGGAAAACATCGCCACGCCAAGACTTAAAAACATTCCTGAAAATAGCAACACCAAGGGTATTGCCAGGAAGTTGAAAACTCCACTGCCAGCGTCAGGCTTGTTTAGGGCGGCAATATATCCCAGCATGGACGTGGAAGCAATCAATGGCATAACGTAGGCAACGGCGAACCAGCCATCTTCCGTCAATTTGCGAGCCAGGTACCAGTACACGCCAATGAGAACCACTGCTACGATACTTAACACGACAAATTGGCATCCACTGGCGGGTCCGGCGCCGTTGTTCAAAGCCTCAAAGAAAACCATAACCAGCAGCAGGGAAAGCAGCCAAAGACCAAGCAGGTATGCGGTACTCTTTAACTTCCCGGATGGGAGTATTTTTTGTGTAGCCCACGGAACAAAAGGCAAGAACCCCACGATGACCGACAAGGCACCGATACAGGAAAAAGCCAGCATGACAAAAATAAAGAATAATGTATCGCCAACACTTAACCCGGATGGAAAAAAACCAATCACGAAGAAACAATAAATAAAGACGGCAACCAGGCCAAAAGTAGAGCTCAGACCGGCACATAAACCACTGATGGTTTTCAGGCGTTCAATCCTGAGCTTTTTAATTTCGGCTATTTGCTTCTCTTCATCCAGTGTCATAATATTAGGCGGTGTATTGACGTTTAGATATTATAATGCAACCATCTTTCCTGAAGTCAATAAATTTGCAAGATTGGCATGGGCGGCGGAGTTCCGCCTGGGCGCCAGAAAACTGAGCCAGGTCAAGACTCTGCCTGTCACCCGCCTGTTTCAAGGGGTATTTCAGCTCAATCTTGCCAACCGCACTATAATGTTGGCACCGCTTGCGGCAGCAATGGCGGCGATAGACGGTAACAATTTCGTGTGGAGGCCGGTACAATAGCGTCTGGGCCTACACAGGGTTTCACTTTTGCCAGCAGTTGCCAGCAACTAACCATTTTTTTGACCAGCCAACAAATACTATGAGTTCGATGAATGAAGAGCGCGTTTTAAGCGTGCACCACTGGACGGATACCCTGTTCTCCTTTACCACCACGCGCGACCCGTCGCTGCGTTTCTCGAATGGCCATTTCACCATGATCGGCCTGCGCGTCGATGGCAAGCCCTTGCTGCGTGCCTATAGTATCGCCAGCGCCAATTATGAAGACCACCTGGAATTTTTCAGCATCAAGGTGCCGGGCGGTCCATTGACGTCGCGCTTGCAGCACTTGCAAGTGGGCGACACGGTCATCGTCGGCCGCAAGCCGACGGGCACCCTGGTGTCCGACTACCTGCTGCCAGGCAAGCGCCTGTACATGCTGTCGACGGGCACGGGCCTGGCGCCTTTCCTCAGCATCGTGCGCGATCCGGACATCTACGAGCGCTTCGACCAGCTGATCCTCGTGCACGGCGTGCGCCAGGTCGATGAATTGGCTTACCACGACTTGCTGGAAGAGCATCTGCCGAAGCACGAGTTCCTGGGCGAAATGGTCAGCGACAAGCTGCGCTACTACCCTACCGTGACGCGCGAAGACTTCCGCAACATGGGCCGCATCACCGAACTGATCGAAAACGGCAAGCTGGCCGAAGATCTGGGCGTGCCGGCGCTGAACCCTGCCGAAGACCGCGTGATGATCTGCGGTAGCTCGGACATGCTGCGCGACCTGAAGGAAATGCTGGAAGCGCGTGGCTTCAAGGAAGGCAATACCTCGACGCCTGGCGATTTCGTTGTCGAGCGCGCGTTCGCCGAGAAGTAATCCGCAAAAGTCATCCGCAATATCCCTGGGGCCCGGCCCCGCCGCTTCCTGCGGCGGCGCCGGGCCTTTTCATTGGTGGCGGCTACCGCAATCCATTCATGAAGCGCCGCAAGGACGTAAAGGCTTCCTGTCATGGCCGGAAACGAACAGCAGCGAGGCCGCACGGTCGGTCTTGACCTTGCTTGATCTGTCGCAAACGTGGCCTGTAAAACCGCATTGGGATTCGGCCGCATGCCAAAATAAACACGGCCCCTGATGGCGGCGCATCAGTCACGCTCGCTCCTGACAGAAATTGTCAGTGCTTTTCATTATGCTTTCGGCACCAGCAGGCTAGCCGGCCTGTACTATCGATATCTCCACCTGCGACAGGACTTTTCATGACACGTGCCATCACCATTCTGACCGAGAACTTTGCCGATTGGGAAACCGCCCTGATCAATTCCACGGCGCGCCTGTACTACGGCTTTTACACGCAGTTCGCCACGCCCGGCGGCTTGCCCGTCACCTCGTCCGGCGGCATGCTGGTCACGCCGCAACTGGCGCTGGAAGATATTGTGCTCGATGAACTCGATTTGCTGATGGTATGTGGCGGCAGCCACTGGCAAAGCGGCAAGGCGCCCGACCTCTCCCCCTTGCTGCGCGCGGCCCGCGACAGGAATATCGTGCTGGCCGGCATTTGCGACGGCACGCGCGTGCTGGCGCAGGCGGGCGTGCTCGACACTGTGCGCCACACCTCCAATTCCGCCGACAACCTGAAGGATACCGGCTATGCGGGCGCCGCCCTGTACCAGGATGTGCCGTGGGCCGTGGCCGACCAGCGCGTCATCACGGCGCCCGGCACGGCGCCCGTCAGCTTTACGGCCGAGGTCTTGCGCGCCCTGGGCATAGCTGATGACAACCTGGCGGCTTACCTGGCCATGCACGGCGCCGAGCACGGCAAGGCAGCCCAGGCAGTGCGCTAGTTGGCATCCAGCACGCGCAGGCGCGCCACGGCGTGCGTGTTGCCCGGATCCAGTTCCAGCGAACGGCGGTAATGCGTGATGGCCAGCGCCTTGGCGTCGTCCGCCTCGTATGCTTCGGCCAGGCTGTCGTGGCCATTTGCCCCTTGCGGGTACAGTTGCACGCCGAGCTGGAAGACGGCCACCGCCTGTTTCGGCTGCTGCCGCCGCAGCAGGCGGTAGCCCCAGGCATTCAAGTCATCGTCGGTGGGCGCAGAGAGCCCATGCTGGCGCCGGATGGCCGCCAGTTTCTTGTCCAGTCCATCGAAACCAGCGCTGGCCGCTTTGTTGCGCAGCAGGTGCGCGGCATACGCGCCGCCGCGCTGCTGGCGCAGGGCGGGAAGATAAAAGCCGGCGACGGTATCGATAAGCTGTTCCGGCTGGGCGCCGGCCAGGTTGCTCAGGATAACGACGGCCAGGCCATCGTTCGGATACACATAAAAGGCTGAGCGGGCGCCGCCGATGCCGGCCACGGCACGGTGTCCATCGCGGCCGATGGTGGGCCAGCCCAGCGCCCACGGCGCCGGCTTGCCATCATTCAAGCTGGTCGGCTGCCACAGCCGTTCCACGCTGGCGGACGCCAGCAGGCGCCCCGACTGCAGCGCGATGAGCCAGTTCGCCAGCTCGCCCGCATTGCTGTTGATGCCGGCGCCGGCGCGCATGAACACAGGAAAGTCTTCGATCACATTGCGGTAGCCCTTGCCACCCCTGTCCAGCACGTAGGAACTGGCCTTGTTGACGACCACGTCCTTCGCGTCGCCAAAGCCGCTGTGCGGCATGCCCGCCACGTCAAACTGCCCGCGCTGGACGAAGGCGGTAAAAGGCTGGCCGCCTTGCCGCTCGATCAATTGCGCCAGCAACACGTAATTGGTCTGGTTGTAGCGGTAGCGCTCGCCAGGTTTGGCTTCCACGGGCAGCGCCTGCACGGCTGTCCACGCCGCATCGGCGTCGTCCGGCTGCGGCCCCACCAGTTTGCCGCTGCGCTGGTCCAGCACATCGGGCAAGCCCGAGGTATGGTTGAGCAACTGCGTCACCGTCACGGCTTGCCAGGCCGAAGGCAAGCCCGTCAGATACTGGCCGATAGTCGCAGCCAGGTCGATCTTGCCCTGCTGCACCAGCTGCATGACGGCCACGCCCGCAAACGCTTTCGTTGCCGAATTGATGGAAAACAGGCTGGCGTCCGTCACCGGCACCTGGTATTGCAGGCTGGACAGTCCGAAATTGCGCGCCAGTACGACCTTGCCACGCTGTATCACGGCCAGTTGCAGCCCCGGAATCTGGCGCTCCTGCATTTCGCTGCGCACGAAGGCGGCAATCTCCTGTTCCGCGTTGGACACCTTCGGCTGGCTGGCGGCAGTGGCAGCCACGGCGCCAACGGGGACGGCGGCAAGCGCCATGAGGAGCAGGACAGACGGGAGACGTGGGTTCAAGATGTGGCTTTCGACAGGAGAAAACGGAACCGCAGCATCCCATACCTATTTATCAACGTCAACGACAATCTTGCCGTTCAGAAAGTTACTCTTCCAGCCACACGTCTTCATACCCTTCCCGGTCGAGAATGAACTTGGCGCCGCTGGGCAAGGCCAGGTAATCGACCACCTGCGGCAGCAGTTCGTGCAGGTGTTCCGCATGCAGGGGCTGGTAAAAGCCGCTGGCATCGTCGTGCTCACCGCAATGGATGAACCAGCTGATGGTGCCGTTTTCCGGCAGCGCGATGCGCGTGCCGTAGATGGGCGACTGCGCCAGGCTGGCGATGGCCAGGGCCACCATGGGCTCGGGCGCCTGGGCCGGCAAGCCGAATTTGTCGCAGATGCGCCGTTGTGTTTCGCTGATCAGTTCAGTCATGGTGTTTCAGGATCCGATGTAGTGGTAATGCAGGCGCAGCGCGCCGTCGTGGCCGGACATTTCCAGGTGCAAGGTCGCTTCGCCCGGCTTGCCGTCGGCCAACAGCAGGCATTCCAGGCCCAGCGGTCCGGCGTCGGTGGCATATACATCGACGGCGGGACGGCCACCCTTGCCCGGCGCGAAGGCTTGCGCCAGCGGCGCCAGGGACAATGTCTGGCTAGCCGCAAAATAACTGTCGAGCATCTCGATGATCTCGTCGGCCACGCCCGGCGACAAGCCCCAGTCGCGCTGCAGTGCAACAGGATCGCGCCCGTCCAGCGTCTGCACGAAGGCGGCGGCCTGCGCGTATGCCAGCTGCCGCAGGCTGTCTGTGATGGCCATTTCCATAGAGTACGTTGTGCCTTATCCATTCAACAGGCGCCATTATAGTGCGTCGCCGCGGGAATGCTCGATCCGTTTGCCATCAATAATTGAGCACCGTGCCGATTATTTAAAGTGGCGCGCTTATTATTTATCGCACTGCAATAACATAAATGGCTCGCGTGATATTTGGTGAGTATTTGAAAAATATAACCGCGGATACGATTGATTTTCAAGTTGACGCTTATTTATTCAGGCGCTAATATCGAATGGCCATATACCATGGCATACAGCGCAAGCAGTACTTAACCATCACAAGAGGATAGTACAATGCAAAACCAAACCAAATTGTTCGCATTCAAACTGGCTGAAAAACAGGTACAAAAACAGGAAGCGCCCGGCACCGCCTGGAAGGTGCGCGACGGCGTCGCCGTGGCCGGCTGCACCGCCGTTGGCACCCATGATCAATATCGCGACTCTTCGCGCCTCAAGCCCAACGACAGCGGCCAGTATTGCTGATACCCGGCACGCCATAACCCCCGCCCGGCGTGGGGGTTTCATATATTCCCCCATATTCAAATTGGCGCCGTGCGGCGCGGCTATTCCGCGCGCAATGCATATGCAAACACCTTTCAATTAAAGTTTCCATTTTTTAAAATAAGTATTTATCGGTAAAAATCGGAACACGACCATTAATAGAGGATCTCATGCACAAAGAAACCAAACTGTTCGCATTCAAACTGGCGGAAAAAAAGGAAGAAGAAAAGCCAGCGCATGCTGCGCTCTGGAAAGTACGCGATGGCGTCGCCGTGGCCGGCTGCACGGCTGTCGACAGCGAGGAGCAATACCGCTATTCGCGTATCGGTTCGAGTGACGGCGGCGAGTTCTGCTGATACGTTCGCCAGCTGAAAGCCTTGCCACGGCAAGGCTTTTTCACCTTCCTTTACCGCAAGCCCACGACATGCACAAAAAGGTTTTGATTATCAGCCATAGCGGCGATCTGCACGCCGACCTGGTCGAAGCCATCCTCGCCGCCCGCGGCCATGCCCCCTTCCGTATCGACCTCGACGCCTTTCCCCGCGATTACCAGCTGTGCCAACGCCTGCAAGACGGCCGCGCCAGCGCGCGCCTGCGCCACTTGCCCGATGGCGACTGGCTTGACCTGCAGCAAGTGGGCGCCGTCTGGCTGCGCAAGGCGGCCGACTACGCCTACGCCAGCACCGACCTGACGCCGCAGGAGCGCGCCTACGCGCAGCTGGAAACGGAGCAAGCCATCTTCAGCGTGCTGTACGGGCTCGATTGCTACTGGCTCAGCCATCCGCTGGCCCTGCGCGGCGCCCAATGGAAAGGCGAACAGCTTGCACGGGCCGCGCGCATGGGCTTTCGCGTGCCCGCCACCGTGATCACCAACGTGCCCGACGACGTGCGCGCTTTCCGCGCTGCCATCAAAGGGCCCATCATTTTCAAGAGCATGTCGACGCCCAGCCTGGCCGCCGAAGCGGTCGAGGACGTTGACAGGGTCAGCGCCGGCATCGGCACCACCATCGTCGACGATGCCATGCTCGATAGCCTGGACGCCGTCAGCGAACTGAGCTGTCAGTTCCAGGAATATATCGCCAAGCAATACGAACTGCGCATCACCGTGATCGGCAAGCAATTGTTTGCCGCGCGCCTGTATTCCCAGGACGATGCGCGCACGGCCATCGACTCGCGCGACATGTCGGCCCCCATCCGCTATGAAGCATGCACCTTGCCGGCGGAAATACAGCAGCGCTGCCTCGCTTTCGTGCACAGCTATGGCCTCGAATATGGCGCGCTCGATCTCATCGTCACGCCCGGGGGCGAGTATGTTTTCCTGGAAAACAATCCTGTTGGTCAATTTTTGTATGTACAACAACTGGTACCAGCCTTGCCCATGCTGGAAAGCGTGGCCGCAGCCCTGATCGAAGGAGCCGTATGCCGCAGCCAGACTTGAACCAGATCCCCGTCCGGCTGCGCGAACTGGAACAGGCGCGCGACAGCCGCGCCATCGTCCTGGCCGCCTCGCACCTGGACATGGAGCTGCTCCCCGCCCTGTACGAGCTGTGCCAGGGCATCGGCCCCGTGGCGCGCCTCGACGTGGTGCTGCACGGCCGCGGCGGCATCGTCAACGCGGCGCGCCGCATCGCCATCCTGCTGCGCCAGCATGCGCGCCACCTGAGCTTTATCGTGCCCTTCCACTGCCAGTCGGCCGCCACCCTGCTGGCCCTGGGCGCGGACGAGATCATCGCGGGCGACCTGGCCCTGTTCTCGCCCATCGACCCGCAGCTCGATGGCGCCGACGGCGGCTCGATGTCCAGCCTGGACATCAAGGTGTTCGGTGACATGGCGCAGCAATGGTTTGGCGTCGATGCCAGCGAGGCGCGCCAGCAATCGCTGTCCCTGCTGTGCGGCAGCATCTTTCCCCCTTCCCTGACGGCCTTCTACCGCACCACCCTGGAACTGGCGCAGATCGGCGAGGAATTGCTGGCCTGGCAATTGCCCGATGCCACACAAGAGGCGCGGCGCGCCATCGTCGCGCAACTCGTGACGGGTTATCACTCGCATAACTATGCCTTGACGCGCGAAGAGCTTGCCCAGCTGGGCCTGAACATGGCGCGCGATATCCACGCCGAAAGGCTGGGCTGGGCCATCTCGACGCAATTGCAGGCAAGCATAGGCGGCGCCTTGCGCAGCGCGCCCGACGAGCCATGGAACGATGCCCTGCTGGCGTCACGCGACGGCGTGCAGCTGCGGCGCCAGCGTCCGGGCGGCTTCGCGCCCATGTGGAGCGCACAATGCTGACGTCCGTGCTGGCCGCGTTACTGGCCGACATCGCGCGCTACTGTATCGCCTTGCTGCTGCTGGCGGCCAGCGTGGGCAAGCTGCGCAGCTACGGGGACTTTCGCGGCAACCTGGCCACCTCGTTCGGCATACCGCCCACCGCCGCACAATTCGCTGCGCCAGCCCTGGTGATGACAGAACTGCTGCTGGCCGGCTGGCTGCTGGCCGGCGGTACCCACACACCGATGCTGCTGTCGCTATTGCTGCTCAGCACGCTCACAGCCATATTGACCTGGCGCTACTTCACGCACAGCGTGGTGCGCTGCAGCTGCTTTGGCGAAGCGGCGCGGCCCGTGTCGCAGTACGACCTGCTGCGCAACATGCTGGCGGTCGGCATCAACGGCGCCTACTTTGCGCTGGCGCAGGAAACGGCCTTGCCCGTCGCCACCTCCATATTGGCCGCCGGCCTGGCAGCCATCGTGTGCGTGGCCACGATTTCCCTGCACGAGATCGCCACTTTGGCAAAGGCAGACTGATGGATTCCACGACCTTGCAACTGGTGCTGGCGGCGCTGGCGTTTGCCCTCGCCGGCAATATCTGGCTCAGCCTGGCCGTGCTGCGCGCCAGCCGCCGCGAACGCATCACGCCCACGGCGCTGGAGCCGGGCCAGCCCCTGCCTGCCGTGCACGCCCGTCCGCTGGCTGGCGGCGCGCATTTCCAGCCGGGCGCCGGCGGCCAGGCGGCCGTGCTGCTGTTCCTGGCCAGCCGCTGTCCGAAATGCGGGGAAAAGCTGGCCGGCATCGAACAGTTGCTGCCGCTGGCGCGGGAGGCAGGCCTGGCCCTGTGGCTGATCAGCGAAGAGCCGGTCCGCCGCCTCCGCGCCTTTTTGCCCGGCAATACCTTGCGGGCGGCCACGGCACGGCTGACGCTGCGCGACTACCGGCGCGTGAATCCGCTAATGAGCTCGCCTTCCTATGTATTCGTCAATCACCAGGGCAGCGTGGAAGCTGCCGGCCTGATCGGCGATGAAGACTGGCTGGCCCTCGTCGAGCAACTGGCTGACGAGACGGCACAGGAGCGCGCCGCATGAGCCATCTGAATGTCGGCCCGCATCTTGAACGCCTGCGCCTGCTGTATCCCGTGCGCTGGCGCGTCGCCGCCGGCCTGGTGTGCATGGCCCTTACCGTGGGCGCGCAGCTGGCCTTTCCGCAAGCCATCGCGTATTTCATCGACAACGTGGCGGAACTGACCCGGCGCGGCGTCACGCCGGGCATGGTGGCCGCCATGCTGGCCGTCAGCCTGCTGTATGCGCTGATCACGACCGCGCGCTTCTATTTGCTGCAGTCGAGCGGCCACATGATCGTCATGGGCGTGCGCCGGCGCCTGTTTGACGTGGTGATCAATCAGCCCATCGCCTTCTTCGACAAGCACCATGGCGGCGAACTGAACAGCCGGCTGACATCCGACGTCTCGGCCCTGCATGAAAGCCTGACCATCGGCGCGGCCAATGCCCTGCGTTCGCTATGCGTTTTTCTCGGCGGCATCGCCATGCTGCTGCATTTGTCACCCATGCTGAGCCTGCCGTTGGCCCTGTTCATCCCCATCAGCTTGTATCTGGGCAAGTTATCAGGCAGTAATTACCGGCAGCGTTCGCGGGCCATTTCCGCCACCCTGGCCGCCAGCGGCAAGGTGGCGCAGGAATACTTTGCCCATGCGCGCCTGGTGCAGGCGTTCAACCAGCAAGGCGGCGCCATGGCCCGCTATGCGCAAGCCATGCGGCAACTGCTGGAGGTGTCCCTGGCCGGCACGCGGCTGCTGGCCGTGTTCCAGGGCGCGCAAGGGCTGCTGGCTTTTGTTGCCCTGCTGACCACCCTGTGCTTCGGCGCCCACCTGATCGGCCAGGGCCGCTTGAGCGTGGGAGAGCTGACGGCCTTCGTCATCTATGCCAGCATGGTGACGGACACGGCCGGCTCCATCAGCGAATTCTGGAACACGTGGATGCGCACCATGGGCTCGACCGACCGCATCTTCGAGATCCTGCGCAGCCACCGCGCCGTGCCCGAGGCGGCGCCGCAACCGCCGCTTGCCGGCCACATCGCGCTGCGCGACGCGCGCTTTTCGTATCCCGAGCGCACGCAGGTCACGGCGCTCGACGGCGTCAGCCTCTCGATACGGGCGGGCGAAAAAATCGCCCTGGTGGGCGCCTCGGGCGCGGGCAAGTCCACCATCGCCAGCCTGGTGCTGGGCCACTACCAGCTTGACGCGGGCAGCCTGCAGTTCGACGGCATCGATGCAGGCATGCTGGGCGTCACGCAGCTGCGGCGCCAGATGGCCGTGGTGGAACAGGAACCGGCCCTGTTTTCCGGCAGCATCGCGGACAATATCGCCTTTGCGGTGCCAGACCGCCAGGTGACGCGCGACGAAATGCTGGCGGCGGCGCGCCTGGCGCACGCCCACGATTTCATCGCGGCCTTCCCTGACGGCTACGACACCCTGGTGGGCGAACGGGGCGTGCAATTGTCCGGTGGACAGAAACAGCGCATCGCGATCGCCCGCGCCATCCTGCGCGCGCCGAAGATCCTCATCCTGGACGAAGCCACCAGCGCGCTCGATGCCGCCAGCGAACAGCAGGTGCAACTCGCCCTCGATACCCTGATGCAAGGACGCACCACCATCATCATCGCCCACCGCTTTTCCACCATTATCAAAGCGGACCGCATCATCGTCATGGACAAGGGCCGGATCTGCCAGCAAGGCACGCACGCCGAGCTGCTGCGAGCGGGCGGCCAGTATGCGCGGCTGATGCAGCAGCAGCTGTCGCAATTCCAGCAGTTGCATGCTAGTGCGGCAACGCTGTAAGGCGGCAGCGTGCGCTGCCACTGTCCGACTTGCCTGAATAAGCATGCGCACCCCGTTGTCTGGATCGGCATTCTGGGCGATAATTACGCCCATGAACGATACCACCACCTTACCCCCATTGCCCGATCGCCTGTCGATCGACCCTAGCAGCCCTTACCACGTTGCAGCCGTGTTCGAGAACGACGTCGGCATCCGCTTCAACGACAAGGAGCGTCTTGACGTGGAAGAATATTGCATCAGCGAACGCTGGATCAAGGTCGCTTCCACCAAGTCCCTCGACCGCCGCGGCCGTCCGCTGCAGATCAAGCTGAAGGGCAAAGTCGAAGCTTTTTACCGCTAAGCAACGCACGCAGCTGTCATCGAGGCCGATTTCCATCGGCCTTTTTTGCGTCAGCCGCTTTCTGCGCATACATCGATGGTGACCAGCCCGGCCGCGGCCGCCATGGGCAGCCACAGCATGGCGTCGGCCAGTACCTCGTCCGGCGCCCTGCCGCTAGCCCGCGCCGCCTGCCCCGCGCACTGTGCCAGCGGCGCGCCGCCGGCCAGCGCTTGCAGACAATAAAACTGCCAGGGCTGCAATTCCTGCATGGCAAGCCGGTAATGCATGCGCGAAATGGCGACAAAGGCGGACCTGACACCAGGCTGGGCCGGCACGGCGTCGTCCGGCGCGGCCTGCGCCTGTTGCCAGTAGTCGCACAGGGGGAACGACAGGGCCAGCAGCCGCGTGCACGGCGACAGGCGCCAGGCCGGTGCATTTCCCAATAGCAATTCCAATCCGCACGGCCACATGGGCGGCGCCAGCTTTTCCAGGCCGGGCGCCCTGCCCGCCTCGCTGCGCGCCCGTTCCAGCTGCGCCAGTTCGACGGGAAAGCGCAAGGCGTCGCCCTGCGCGCCGGCGGCACGCTGGCTGGCGGCGAGAAAATCGGCAAAGCCGGCGCCCAGGTCGTACAGGGTCGCGGATGCGGACGGGTGGCGCCAGACATAGGCGCGGGCAAAGAAGGCGAACAGCTCGTCACCCATGACCTTGCGCAACACGGGATAGTCGGCTTGCAGGCATTCGAGCAGGCGCTGCACATAGCCGTCCGCATGGATGTGCAGCGGCGCCGGACTGCCCCGCGCCGGTTTCAGCACTTGCTCCTGCGTCAAGCCATGGCGCTCGCTGGCCAGTTGCGCGCCGCGCGCCGCGCCGCCCGGCGCCGTCATCGCCGTCAGGAACCATGCCTGCAATTGCGCCAGCGGTGCGCGGGCCTCGCCAGATTCGCCTGCTGCGGTGCTACGGGGCATGGGCCGCCTCCAGGTGAAAGCCCAGCGGCGCCGAGACGGCGCTCGCAGCGCCGGCCATGGCTGGCGATGCGTCGGCGAATTCTCCCCGCTCGGCCGCGCGCGCCTTGTCGAGCTCGGCCAGCAGCTGCGGGTACGGGGGAATCTCCGCATCCCATTCCAGCAGGGCCGACACGCCGCCCGTCAGCTGCTGCGCCAGCGCGTACAGGCGCCACACGGCGGCCGGCACGGGGGCGTCATGGGTATCGATCAGCACAGCGCCGCACACGGTGGGGCCGGCCAGGTGGATCTGCACGATGTGCGCGTGCGGCAACTGGCGGATGTAGTGGGCCGCGTCATAGCCGTGGTTATGCGCGCTGACGTGGACATTGTTGACGTCGAGCAAGAGTCCGCAGCCCGTGTCTTCGGCCAGGCGCCCCAGGAATTCCCATTCCGGCATGCTGGACTGGGCAAATTCCACGTAGCTGCTGGGGTTTTCCAGGACCAGCGGACGGCCCAGGAATTCCTGCACCTGCCGCACGCGCCCCGCCACGTGGCGCAGGCTGGCCTCGTCCAGCGGCAGCGGCAGCAAGTCGTGGCTGTTAAGCGAGGCGGCACCCGTCCAGCACAGGTGGTCGGAAATCCACGCGGGCCGGATCTCGCCGGCCAGCTGGCGCAGCTTGCGCAGGTAACCGAGATTGAGGGGATCGCTGCTGCCGATCGACAGCGAGACGCCATGCATGACGATGGGCACCTGCGCGGCCACTTGCTCCAGCACATGGCGCGCATAGCCGTGGTTGTCGATGAAGTTCTCGCTGATGATCTCGAACCAGTCCACCTGCGGCCCGTGGCGCAGGATGTGCGCATAGTGCGGCGGGCGCAGCCCCACGCCCAGGCCCAGGTTCGGCAAGCCCAGGCGTGGCGCCACCGCGTGCATGGCGTGCCGCATCAGGTCGACGGCGGCAAGGCCAGGCGCAGGTCGGTAGGCGCCGGCGGCGCTCCCACCGGCGTGCCGCGCGCCGCCATCACCTTGCCGTAGGCTTCCCAGGCCTTGTCGTAGACATTGTCGCCCAGCGCAAAGCTCATGGTCTGGCCCAGCGGAATGCTGCGGTGCTCGGGCGCGGGTCCGAAATCGTACAAAGTCATGGTGGCAGGCTCGGGCGGTTCCTTGCCCGTCGTGTTCGGATACAGCTGCGAGGCCGAAATCGGCACGGCGCAGCCGCCGAATCCCCCGCATTTGTTGTCGCTGGGCGCGCTGTAGACTTTATCGGGCTGCGGCGGCGGTGGCGGCACATAGCACGGCGTGCCCGGCGAGGCGGCAAGCTTGACCGAGTGGCCGCAGGACGAACCGCCCGTGTCGGCCTGGGCAAAGCCGCAGCCGCCCTGGGCATGGCAGCCGTTGGAGCCGCGGCAGGTATGGTAGACGGCCAGCGCGGCGCAGGTGGACGAGGCCTCGCCTTCCAGGTGCATGCCCTGGCAGGCGTGGTACAGCACGCCTTTCTCGGCCAGCGGCACGCCCGTCGCCAGGTTCGGCGCCTGGCCCAGCACGGCCCAGCAGATGGCCATGCGGTCGCCCGCGCCCACCATCGACGGATACGGAAAGTCCAGTTGCTGGTTCTGCCAGTACTTGTCCAGCACGGAAGTGATGCCGTAGATGGCGCCCGTGGCGACCGTGCTCAGCATCTCCGGGGTGCCGCTGGCGTCCTTCAGGCGGTTCAGGGCACCCGCCACGGCCGCCGGCGCGGGAATATTCTGCGGCGCGCTGGCCGGGTTGTAGCGTTCGTTGGTCAGCATGGCCGCGCTCCACTGCTGGCCCTGCTTGTGCCAGCTGGCCCAGGTAGTCACGGGCAGCATCGCCTTGACCTGGCCGAAACGCTCGTAGTGGTCGAACGGGGCGCTGTCGTGGCGCGCCTGCGCATCGCGCGATTCGGCATCCTTGCCATTGTTCGCGTAGGACGGATAATCGCACTTCAAGGCATCCAGGTCTTCGCGGTAGTCGGGCTGCACGGCCTTCAGGCGCAGTGCCGCATCGCGGCGGTAGCGCTGGATGGCCGCTTCGCTGCCCTCGCCCTGGTCCGTGATGGCCGCCATCATGTCGATGGCCTTGTTGAACGAGCCCGTCTGGCCGCCATCCTGGTCCTGCGGGCCGAAGCAGGTGTCGAATTTGGGAAATTCCGCCCGCGCATGACCCTGGACCTGGCTGTTGAACATGTCCTGCTGCACCGAACCGTTGACGAACAGCTTTTGCCACAGGGTCTGGCCATCCGCATATTCGATGCTGATGTAGCGCGCATAGCATTCGTACATGTAGCCGATGGTGCCGAACAGGGGCAGATCATGCACGTGCTTGCCCGGCGTCCAACCCGGCAGCGGCACTTCC
Organism: Janthinobacterium sp. SUN128; assembly: GCF_030587275.1. NCBI lineage: Bacteria > Pseudomonadati > Pseudomonadota > Betaproteobacteria > Burkholderiales > Oxalobacteraceae > Janthinobacterium > Janthinobacterium sp. SUN128. The sequence continues at coordinate 1,634,888 of NZ_JAPWHY010000001.1, forward strand.
GGGAAGTATTTGGTGTGGTTGTGCTTGTCGAACTCGGCCAGCTGGGCGCGTGCCTGCTCCTCGGGCTGCTCGATGGCGAGGAACAGGTCGCACTGGTTGCTGTTCAGCTCTTCCAGGTTGACGCGCACGTGGCGGTAGCCGGACGTGTCCTGCAAGTCGACGATGTGCGGGATCACCGTGCAATCCTTGCCATAGCAGGTCCAGCCATGATCCTGCGATTGCAGCTCCGAGCCCGTGAAGCATGGCGCCGTGCCGATGGCCGTGGCCAGGTTGGCCGCCATCTGCAGGTGCAGCATTTCCTGGATGAAGACGCTGAAGATGATGTTGAAGGCCTTTTGCTCCTTCAGCTCGGGCCGGGCCGTGGTGCCCATGCCCGGCCACTGGCGGCCCTCATAGTAGGTGATGCCTTTCGAGTTGATCTGGTGCGTGCCGTGGATCGAGTACATGGTGGCCATGTACAGGGGAATGGTGAACAGCTCGACGCTGACGGCCGCCTGGGCGATGGCGCGCACGGCGGCCGTGTCGGTGTCCAGCATGTCGAGCGGGCGCCTGGTGATGGGGGCCTGGGTGCTTCCTAAAACGGGCATTTTCATTCTGTATCTCCACAGGAAGGATGCGTTTCGGATATCGGGCCGGTCCGCGCCATCTGCGTGCGCTGTTCACGGCAAGGAAATCATACGCCTGAGAAAGATACTTTTGCGGCAAGATTTATGCGCTGGCCGAGGGGCAATACCGTCGGCCCTGGGCCATGAAAATAGGCGTTTTCAGCGGCCATTCGATGACAATTGAATAGAATCGGCAAAACGCGCGCGTGTATAAGCGGCGCGCCGGCAAACGCCGGCGCGTGGCTTGCATGCTGATAGTCAGGTGCCCGGCGGCGGCTGGAAGGCGCAAAAACCGGGCCACTGGTCGCGGCTGTCGCACACTTTCAGGCAGCCTTTATCTTCCTTGAAGGTGGCGACGACCTTGATGGGGAAGCCATATTTTGGCGTGGTGGCCAGGAAGGCGGACGGGCAGCTTTGCTCGTTGCTGAAGCGGAAAGTGATTTCTTCGCGACGGCCCTTGCGCTCAAAACTCAGCATGAAGGTTTCATTGCTGTTCCACTGCGCCTTGCCCGGCACGCGGAAGCGGTAGCGCGGGCTGCCCTGCTGCTGGCCGTCAAGTTTCTGGCCGAAGACGCGGCTGCGGGCCGTGGCCGTCTCGACCTTGGCAACGGGATACACGACGGCAAAAATATACGTGCCGGCAAAACCCTGGTCGAAGCCGAGTCCCTTCTGGTAAAACGGCACGACGATGTGCGGCGCGCCCGCGTACTCCACGGTATTGCGGGCCGTCACGCTCGACGTCAGCTTGTCATCGGGCTCTTTGCCGAAGACCACGTCCAGTTCCAGCAAGGCTTGTTGCTTGTCGATATCTTGCGCCAGATAATCCTTGGGGAACATTTCGCCATGCACGCAGCCGGCCAGCAGGGAGGCGGCGAGGCAGCCGGCGAGGAGTTTGGGTATTGTCATGGCTGTTTTCCTTCCGGCGGCGCGGAAATGAGGCCCAGCCCCGTCACCTGCAAGCCGTTCTTGCCCTGTTTCCATTGAAATTGCTGGCCGAACCAGGCCAGTTCCAGCTCGCGCTGGATGCGGTTCGAATCCGTGCGGCCCTGGCGCGCCTTGATGGCGGCGCCCGCCTGCTCGGCAGCAGCCTGCGACAAGGGCTTCAGCCACCGTTGATAGGTGTCGGGCGGCAAGGCCAGCACGCCTGCCACGCCGTCGTCGCGCGTGGCGACGACGACCTGCAAGCTGGTCAGCCTGCGGGTCAGATAGGCACCGCGCCGCCCGTCGGGCGAGACGGACACCAGCATGGCGGGCGCGTAATCGCCCGTGACGATGCCCGGCACGTCAAACCACAGCAGCTCGCCCGTGTCCGTATCGAGCGCCCGGCCGTCGCGGGCGAACAGCAGTATTTCGCTGCGGCCCGGCTGCGGCACGCCCCACTCGGGGTCGCGCTCCGTGCGCACCATGTCGTCGCGCTGCATGGGGCTGATGGGGCGCATCAGCGGTTCGCCGTTCTGCACGCCGATGAGGATAGTGCCCTGGCCCGTATAGCCCTTGGTAAACGCCAGCAGCATGGGCTGGCCTTCGCGCCTGGCCTTGATGGGGCGCACTTCCACCACTTCGCGCGCGCCGCCGGGCCAATAGCCGTGCTTACGGAAAGACAAGGTGACGAGCGGGTCGTGGCGGTCGCGCGTGACGACAAAGTCGCCGTATTGCTTCATCACCGGCACGTATGGTGTTTGCGCCTGCGCGGCAGGCAGGACGGCGGCAAGCAAGCTGGCGGCGGCCGCCAGGCGGCAAAAAGGTAGCAACAGAGGTAGGAACGGCATGGCATCCTGCAAGGGTCGCACTGGGCGAAGGAACAGCATCATAGACGATTCCTCGTCAGCAACACTGTCCGATAGGAAACATCAACGGCGCTGGATTTCGATCAGTTCGATCTCGAACAGCTTGGGCCACAGCTTGCCCGTGACAAACAAGCGCTTGCCGCGCGCATCCCAGGCGATGCCGTTGAGCACGGCGTCGGGATTGGCCGTACCCCGCTGCGCGGGCGGCAGCAAGCCCGTCAGGTCGATCCAGCCGACCACCTTGCCGCTGGCCGGGTCGATGCGGGCGATCACGTCCGCGCCCCACACATTCGCGTACAGCTCGCCGTCGACCATTTCCAGTTCGTTCAGGCGCTCGATGGGGCGGCCTTCCGCCTTCACCTCGAAGCGGCGGACTTCGGCCAGGGTTTTCGGGTTCAGCACGCGGATGGCGGAACTGCCGTCGCTCATGTAGACAAATTGACTGTCGCTGGCCAGGCCCCAGCCTTCGCCCTGGTAGCTGAATGTGCGTTTCAGCTTGAACGTTTTCTGGTCAAACACATAACCGGTCTGCGACATCCACGTCAGGCCAAGGATGTCATCGCCCACGTCCGTGATGCCTTCGCCGAATACTTTTTTATCGAGCATGCTTTTCTGCAGCACCTTGCCAGTCGTCAATTCCACCTTGCGCAAGGAGGACTGGCCATTCTGGCCCGTGCTTTCATACAGATGGCCATCCTTGAACAGCAAGCCCTGGGTAAACGCCCGGGGGTCGTGAGGATAGGTATTCTTGACGAAATAGCCATACACGGGAATGGCGGCCTGGGCGTAGCCCATTTCGCTCATCAGGCCCACGGTGCATAACAATCCCAGCAGCAGCGAGCCTGCCGTGCGTTTCAGACTTGTTTTACCGATATTCTTCATATTCTTGGCGGTGGTTGGCGAGCACCTATTGTAATCGCCCGGGCTGCGCCATGCGCGCCCTGACGAGCTCCAGCCAGGCGCGGGCAGCGAAAGACAGCCGACCGCCGCGGCGCCAGGCCAGCATCAGATTCCATTCCACGGGCGGACCGGCCAGGGGAATCACGGCAAACTGCGCTGGCTCGAGCGTGTCGCAATACATCTTCGGCAACAGGCAGATGCCCACGCCCAGGCGGACCAGCGAGGCGATGAAATCCCACTGGCCGCTGCGGCCCGTGATGCGCGGGGCGAAACCGGCCCGCTGGCAGGCATCGAGCACGATGTCATTCAAGGCGAAGGCGGCACCGTAAAAGATGAAGGGACTGTCGGCCAGCTCGGCCAGGGCCACGGAAGAGCGTCCCTGCCACGGCGAACCGGGCGCGGCCAGCAGGCACAGCGGCGAGCGCACGAGGGGCAATGCCTCGAAATCCTGCCAGGTGGCCGCGTTGCCCGGGTAATCGAGCATGGTGCCCAGCTCCACCATGCCGGTGCGCAAGTCGCGCTCGATGGCTTGCGTGCCGCTTTCATACATTTTCAGCTCGATGCCCGGATAGCGCTGGTGGTACTCGGCCAGCCACGGCGCCAGGGTGGAATGCGTCTGCGGCGACACGCCGACCCGCAACTCGCCCCGCTCCAGCTCTTGCAGGTCGCGCAATTCCACCTTCAGTTCCGCGTGCAGGGCCAGCAATGTATGCGCGCGCGCCAGCACCACCTTGCCCGCGTCCGTCAGGGTAAAACGTTTGCCGGCGCGGTCCAGCAAGTCCAGGTCCAGCGACTGTTCCAGCTGTTGGACCATCTTGCTGACGGTGGGCTGCGTCACGTGCAGCCTGGCGGCCGCCCGCGTAAAACTGTTCTGTTCCACCACTTCGACGAAGTAGCGCAAGGAGCGGATATCCATGATGCATTCCAATATCGAATGATAATCATAAGTTTAAGTCATTTTATCTTTTGATGTGGCGTCCCTACAATGAAACCTTCCCCTGCCGTTTGAAAGCCTGCCGTGAAAGCCGCCCCCTATCCCGCCACCCTGCCCTCCATCCCCGCCTGGCGCCAGCCTGCGCAGACCGTGTGGCAAGTGGGCGTGCTGATCGCCGCCTGGTGGCTGGCCGACGAGGCCGCTTCCGCACTGCACTTGCCGTTTTCCGGCGGCGTCGTGGGCCTGTTCGTGCTGGTGGCCCTGTTGCTGGCGGGTTGGGTGCGGCCTGCCACCATCGAACTGGGCGCGAACTGGCTGCTGGCCAACATGCTGCTGTTCTTTATTCCGCTGGTTGTGTCCGTGGTCCAATTTACGCAGCTGTTGAAGTCGCAGGGCTTGATGCTGTTCGTAAACATCGGCCTGGGCTTTGCCAGCGTGATGCTGGCCACGGCCTTCACCGTGGAATGGGTGTGCCGCTATGAACGCAAGTTGCGCCTGCAAACACTGCTGCGCCAGCGCGCAGCCAGGGCGGCAGCATGAGCACCTTGCTCCTGTCCCTGCTGTTCTTGCTGCTGACCCTGGTGCTGTTCTACGCCAACCAGGCGCTGCACCGCCGCCATCCGCATTTCCTGCTGACGCCCGCCATCTGTACCTCGGCGATACTGATCGTCATCGTGCAGGCGACCTCGACGCCGTTCGCCACGTATTTCGGCGAAACGCGCTGGCTGCCGTGGCTGCTGGGGCCGGCCACCATCGCGTTTGCGCTGCCCATCTTCCAGGAGCGCAAGCTGATCCGCAAGCACTGGCTGGCCTTGAGCCTGGGCAGCTGCGCCGGCATCGTGGCATCGGTTGCCGCCACCCTGCTGCTGGACCGTGTTTTGGGCGTGCATGGCGACATGGCGCGCAGCCTGCTGGCGCGCTCCGTGTCGACGCCGTTCGCGCTGGAAGCGTCGCGCCACATGGGCGGCTCGGCCCAGCTGACGGGTATCTTCGTGGTGATGACGGGTTTGTTCGGCCTGATGCTGGGCAAACCGCTCTTAAAACTGCTGCCCTTGCGCATGCGCATCGCCCGTGGCGCCCCGTATGGCGCGGCGGCGCACGGCTTTGGCTTGTCGGTGGCGCGCCGGGTCGGCACGGAAGAAGGCGCCGTGGCCAGCCTGACGATGATTTTCTCGGGCGTCGTGACGGTGCTGCTGGCGCCCCTGCTGGGGCATCTGCTGGGCTAGCGGCCCGCTTGCAGCGCCTGCATGCCATACACGATCAGGTCGATTCCTGCCAGGAAATCCTCGCGGTCATCGTGCGCGCGCAGCTGCCCCGCCACCTTGCGGGCAAATGGAAACGCCTGCGCGTCTAGGCGTGACCAGGCGCCCGCCATGGTGTCGAGGAAATGCGCGCGCTCCAGGCCTTTTTCCCGGGCGATGGCGGCATTGGCCGCATTCTGCCCGCTCACGCCCAGCAGATAATTGAGCAGCGTGCATGCCGCCAGCCATTGCTGATCCTGCGGCACGCCCAGCGCATCCACCTGCCGCCCCAGGCGTTCCAGGATGCGCACGGTAGGCAGCTGGCCCGGCGCGCGCGACAAGGCCGAGCCCAGCCAGGGATGCGCATCCATCGCCTCGAACATGGCCAGCGCCACGGCGCGGATGCCCGCCTGCGGCGTATCGCACTGCAGGGCGGCAGCCATGGCGCGGGCGACGATGGCGTCGCTGGCGGCCGTGAACAAATCATCCTTGTCGGCAACATGCCAGTAAATGGCGCCCGCCCCCGTGACCAGGCGAGTCGCCAGGGCGCGGAACGTCAGGCCGCCCTCGCCCGCCGTGTCGAGCAGGTCAATGGCGGCGTCGATGATGGTCTCGCGCGTCAGCGAGTCGGCGCGTCGTGGTGGGGGCGTTACGGTATGGGACATCGCCTATCTTGACACAGATGCCGGCATGCCGCAAAATTCTTGTGGAACATAGTTCCAGTTCCATTTTAAAACCACCTTCAAGGATCACCATGCATATCGCCATCATCGGCGCAGGGCTGGGCGGGCTGATGCTCGCCCGCGTGCTGCACGTCCACGGTATCGCCGCCGCCATCTATGAAGCGGACGCTTCGCCGCAGGGGCGCCGCCAGGGCGGCATGCTCGACATCCACGAGGACACGGGCCAGCAAGCGCTGCGGGCGGCCGGCCTGCATGAGGTCTTCCGCACCCTCATCCATACAGGCGGCGAAGCGAGCCGCGTGCTCGACCAGCACGGGACGGTCTTGCTCGACGAAGGGGACGATGGCACGGGTGGCCGTCCCGAAGTGCCGCGCGGCGAGCTGCGCCGCATCCTGCTCGAGTCCCTGCCCGCCGGCACGGTGCGCTGGGGACATAAGCTGACAGGCGTGGCGACACTGGATGGTGGCCGGCACAGGCTGGGTTTTGCGAATGGCGCCACGGCCACCACCGACCTGCTGGTCGGTGCGGACGGCGCCTGGTCGAAGGTGCGGCCTCTGCTCTCCAGCGCGCAGCCCGCGTATAGCGGCATTGCCTTTATTGAAACGTATCTACTCGACAGCGACCGCCGCCACCCGGCCAGCGCGCACGCCGTCGGCGCCGGCGCCCTGTTCGCGCTGGCGCCCGGCAAGGGCATCCAGGCCCACCGCGAAGCCGATGGCGTGCTGCATGCCTACGTGGCCCTGAGCAAACCGGAAGCCTGGCTGGCTGACATCGATTTTGCCAATCCCGCCGCCGCCCGGGCCCGCATCGCCGCGCAATTTTCCGGCTGGGCGCCGGCGCTGACGGCCCTGATCACGGACGCCGACACGCCGCCCGTGCCCCGTCCCGTGCACTTGCTGCCCGTCGATCACCGCTGGCAGCGCGTGGCGGGCGCGACCTTGCTGGGCGACGCAGCCCATCTGATGGCGCCGGCCGGCGAAGGGGCGAATCTCGCCATGTTCGATGGCGCCGAACTGGCGCAGGTGCTTGCCGCGCAGCCGGACGACATGGAAACGGCCCTGCTGGCCTATGAAACGGCGCTGTTTGCGCGCAGCAGCGCGGCGGCGGCCGAGTCCGAGCGCATCCTTCGCCTGTGCTTTGCCGACGACGCGCCGCACAGCCTGGTGCGGTTCTTTGCCGGCATGCAAGACAGCGGCCCGGCGCGCGAAGTGCAAGCGGCGGCGCCTGAGCCCCACGCCAGTGGCGTTTATCGGGGATAATACGTCTTTCCCCATTCCAAGCAGCCGCGCCACGATGAAATACCCTGCAGTTCAGCCTTTCAGCGACATCCTGCCCAGCTTGAGCGAGTTCGATGCCATCATCGACGTGCGCAGCCCGTCCGAATTCGCGGAAGACCACTTGCCGGGCGCCATCAACCTGCCCGTGCTGGACGACGAGCAGCGCGTGCGCGTGGGCACCTTATATAAGCAGACCAGTGCCTTCGAAGCGAAGAAGCTGGGCGCGGCGCTGATCGCGAAAAATATCGCGCGGCATATTGAAGACGGTTTTCTCGGCCACCCGCAGCATTGGAAGCCACTGGTTTACTGCTGGCGCGGCGGCAACCGCAGCGGCGCCATGGCGCACATCTTGGCGCGCATCGGCTGGCCCGTCACGCAGCTCGAGGGCGGCTACAAGGATTACCGGCGCCACGTGAACGCCGAGCTGGCCACCCTGCCCGAACGATTCGACTTCATCAACGTGCTGTGCGGCCCCACGGGCAGCGGCAAGAGCCGTTTGCTGCAAGTGCTGGACAGGCAAGGCGCGCAAGTGATCGATCTGGAGGATATGGCGGCCCACCGCGGCTCCGTGCTGGGCGGCTTGCCGGAGGAAGACCAGCCATCGCAAAAAGCGTTTGAAAGCGCGCTGTGGCAGCAGTTGCGCCATTTCGACCCGACGCTGCCCGTCTTCATCGAGTCCGAAAGCAAGAAGGTAGGCCGTTTGCGCGTGCCCGATGCGCTGATGGACAAGATGCGCGCGGCCGATTGCACGGACGTGCGCCTGGACATCGGGGAGCGCGTGCACTTGCTGATGCAGGACTATGCGCATTTCGTCGGCGACCCGGCGCGCCTGAACGTGCAGCTGGCCCTGTTGACGCAGCTGCACGGCAAGGAAAAAATTGCCCACTGGCAGCAGCTGGCCACGGCTGGCCGCATGGCCGAGCTGGTGGAAGAACTGCTGGTGCAGCATTACGACCCCGTCTACCGGCAATCGATCGCCCGCAACTTCAGCCGCTATGCCCAGGCAACGCCGCTGGTCTTGCCCGATATTTCAGAACATGCCTTTGAGCAAGCCGCGCGCGCATTATGTGCTATCGTCGGCGAACACCGTACCGCCAGCGCCGCGTAAGCGCCGGCGCAGCTTTTAATGACCTTTTCCAGCAGGATGACGACCATGTCCGATACCGCAGCACCATCCAATACCCCCATTCGATTGACCGAATTTGCCCATGGCGGCGGCTGCGGCTGCAAAATTGCGCCGGGCGTGCTGGCCGACATTTTAAAGGGCAGCGGCGGCTTTCCCCTGCCGAAGGAATTGCTGGTCGGCATAGAAACCTCGGATGACGCGGCCGTCTACCAGCTCAACGACGAGCAGGCGCTGATCGCCACGACGGATTTCTTCATGCCCATCGTCGACGACCCGTTCGACTTCGGCCGCATCGCCGCCACCAACGCCATTTCCGACGTGTACGCCATGGGCGGCACGCCCATCATGGCGCTGGCCCTGGTCGGCATGCCGATCAACAAGCTGCCCGTGGAAACCATCGGCCTCATCTTGAAAGGCGGCGAAACCATCTGCGCCCAGGCCGGCATCCCCATCGCGGGCGGCCACACCATCGATTCCGTCGAGCCGATCTATGGCCTGGTCGTGCTGGGCCTCGTGCACCCGTCGCAGGTGAAACGCAACGCGGGCGCGCGCGCCGGCGATAAACTGGTGCTGGGCAAGCCGATCGGCGTGGGCATCTTGTCGGCCGCGCTGAAAAAGAACGCGCTGGACGCGGAGGGCTACGCTTCCTTAATCGACAACACCACCAAATTGAATACCCCGGGCAAGAAACTGGCTCTGCTGGACGGTGTGCATGCGCTGACGGATGTGACGGGCTTCGGCTTGCTGGGCCATACGCTGGAACTGGCGCGCGGCGCCAAGTTGCAGGCGCGCATCGCCATGGCTTCCGTGCCGCTGCTGCCGCAAGTGCAGCAACTGGCGCAAAATGGCAACATCACGGGCGCCTCCGGCCGCAACTGGCAGGGCTACGGCGCGCAAGTGGCGCTGGACGACAGCCTGAGCGCCATCGACAAGGCGATTTTGACGGACCCGCAAACGGCCGGCCCCCTGCTGGTGGCCTGCGCGCCAGAAGCCGTCGAACAAGTGCTGGCGATTTTCCGCGCCGAAGGCTTTGCCGACGCCGTCGTCATCGGCGAGATGCTGGAAGGAAGTACCGGGGTTTCCGTAATCTAATGAATATTTTTTGCAAAGGCAGTCCCATGACCACATTCTCCAACTCATTTTCCAAATTCCCCGCCATCCTGGCCACCGTCGCCGCCACCCTGGCCATCCACAGCGGCCTGGCGCAGGCGCAGCAAGTGTTGCGCGTGTCCGCCATTCCCGATGAAGCGCCGACGGAATTACAGCGCAAGTTCAAGCCGCTGGGCAGCTATCTGGAGAAAAAGCTGGGCATGAAGGTGGAATTCACGCCTGTCACCGATTACGCGGCCTCCGTGGAAGGCTTGATCAATAACAAGCTCGACATGGTCTGGTTCGGCGGTTTTACCTTCGTGCAAGCGAACGTGCGCAGCGGCGGCAAGATCGTCCCGCTGGTACAGCGCGAAGAAGACACGAAGTTCCGCTCCGTGTTTGTGACCACCAGCAAGGACATCAACCAGTTGTCCGACCTGAAAGGCAAGAATTTCACCTTCGGCTCGGAATCGTCGACGTCCGGCCACTTGATGCCGCGCTACTACCTGCTGGCTGCCAAGATCAATCCGGACACGGACATGAAGCGCATCGCGTTTTCCGGCGCGCATGACGCCACCGTGGCGGCAGTGGCCGGCGGCAAGGTCGACGCGGGCACCTTGAACATTTCCGTATGGGAAAAACTGGTGGAAGCGAAAAAGGTCGATCCAAGCAAGGTGCGCGTGTTCTACACGACACCGGGCTACTACGACTATAACTGGAGCGTGCGCGCCGACATGAACCCCGTCGTGCGCAAAAAGCTGACGGACGCATTCCTGGCGCTGGACCCAGCGACGGCCGAAGGCAAGGAAATCCTCGAACTGCAACGCGCCACCAAGTTCATCCCGACCAAGGCCGAGAACTACAAGGATATCGAAGCGGCTGCGCGCGATGCGAAGCTGCTGAAGTAACTTGCATCGACGCGTTTTACCGTAGGTCGGATTAGCGGCGAAGCCGCGTAATCCGACACAGGCAATAATGCCAACAATGTTGTCGGATTACGGCCTGCGGCCTAATCCGACCTACTGATTTCTCAAGCATGACATTCCAACTTCACAAGGTCAGCGTCCACCACGCGGGCGCCGCCGGCAATGCGCTGGCCCTGCGCGACTTGGACCTGGACGTGGCCCAGGGTGAGCAGATCGCCCTGATCGGCCCGTCCGGCGCCGGCAAGACCAGCCTGCTGCACACGCTGGCGTGCGCGCTGCGTCCCGAATCCGGCACCTTGGACATCCTCGGTACTTCGCCCTGGCAAATCGGCAGCGCCGAGCGCCATGCCTTGCGCGCGCGCCTGTTCCTGGCGCCGCAAACGCCGCCCTTGCCGCCGCGCCAGCGCGTCGTCAACGCCGTGCTGGCGGGACGCTTGCCGCAATGGAGCTTGTGGACGGCCATCCGTTCGCTGCTGGCGCCAGTCGACCCGCGCGCCGCGTGGGTAGCCCTGGGCAAGTTCAACCTGCAGGATAAACTGTATGCACGTGTCGACCGCCTGTCCGGCGGCGAACGCCAGCGCTGCGGCATGGCCCGCGCGCTGGTGTCGGATGCGGAAGTCTTCCTCGTCGACGAACCCTTGTCCGCGCTCGACCCCACACTCGCTTTGCAGACAATCAATGTGCTGCAGGCCGAAGCGCAGGCGCGCAACGCCACGCTGATCTGCAGCCTGCACCAGGTGGAAATCGCCCGCGCCTGCTTTACGCGGATCGTCGCCCTGCGCGATGGCAAGATCGTCTTCGACCTGCCTGGCGCCCAGGTCAGCGACGCGATGATCGCCGAGCTGTACCGCAACAAGGCCGATCCCGCACCGCAGTTCGAGGCCGTGGAAACGAATCTGGATGCCGCGAGGCCCCTTTGCTGACGAGCACCGCCATCCCCCGCGACCCCGCCTGGCGCGGCCGCCTGACCGGCGCCGCCATCGTGCTGCTGGTGCTGTGGCCGATGCTGGTGCAGGCCGAGTTCAAGCCGTGGATCTTATGGGATGCGCAAAGCCTGGCAGCCACCTGGCAATTCATCGCCAGCTTCGTGCCGCCCGCCCACTCGCTGGAATTCCTGCAACTGGTGGCGGTGTCCAGCTGGGAAACCATCGCCATGGCCACGGCCGGCATGGCGCTGGCCATGCTGGGTGCCATCCCGCTGACCCTGCTGGTGACGGAGCGATTGTCGATTTCGCGCATCGGCAGCGGCACCGTTTCGCCGCTGGCCGCCGCCTTGCGCCATGGCGTGCGCGCGCTGCTGGTGCTGCTGCGCAGCGTGCCGGAACTGGTCTGGGCCTTGTTGCTGGTGCGCATAGTCGGCCTGGGACCGACGGCGGGCGTGATCGCCATTGCCCTCACCTATTGCGGCATGCTGGGCAAGGTGTACGCGGAAATCCTTGAATCGTCGGATGCGTCCGCCTGCAACGCCCTGCTTCACAATGGTAGCGGCAGATTGAAGGCCTTGCTGTACGGCGCCTTGCCCGAGTCGGCCGCCGAACTGGTGTCGTACACGATTTACCGCTGGGAATGCGCGATCCGCGGCTCCGTCGTCATGGGATTTGTCGGCGCAGGCGGCCTGGGCCAGCGCATGGATGAATCGATGAAGATGATGGCGGGCAGCGAACTGGCCACCATGCTGATGGTCTTCGTGCTGCTGGTGGCCGGCGCCGATGCCGTATCCGCCATGTTGCGCCGGAGACTGGCATGAAGCATCAGCATTTCGCCGCGATGCCCGCGCCTGCTCCCGTGCGCTGGTCGACCTGGGCCTTGCTGGCCGGTTTATTGTTGCTGGTCATTGCCAGCTTCGCCACCCTGCCCCTGAAATGGGGCGAGTTCTTCAGCGCCGACGCCGTGCGCACGAGCGCCGACTTCCTGCACGGTTTCGCCCCGCCCGAGCTGGCCAGCCCCTTCCTGATGAAAGTCGGTGTGGCCACGTTCGAGACCTTGGCCATGTCGGCCATCGGCACGGTGATCGCGGCAGTATTGGGCGCGCTGCTGGCCCTGCCCGCCAGCGGGCGCTTCGGCAACGTGGCGCGCAACGCGACGCGTGGCGTGTTGAATGTGCTGCGTTCGATCCCGGAACTGGTGTGGGCTTCGATCCTGCTGATCGCCGCCGGCCTGGGCCCGTTCGCCGGCACCCTGGCGCTGGCCCTGCACACGGTGGGCGTGCTGGGGCGATTGTTTGCCGATGCCTTCGAGAATTGCCCGCCCCTGCCGGCGGCCACCTTGCGCATCAATGGCGCGCGCCCCGCCGTGGCCTTCCTGTACGCGACCTTGCCGCAATGCAGCCCGCAAATGATGTCCTACACCTTGTATCGTTGGGAAAACAATATCCGCGCCGCCGCCATCCTCGGCGTCGTCGGCGCGGGTGGCCTGGGGCAAATGCTGAAATACCATCTGTCGCTGTTCCAGATGCAGAACGCCGCCACCGTCATCGTCGCCATGCTGCTGATGGTGGCCGCCGTCGATGGCCTCAGCTACCTGCTGCGCCGCGCCATGACCCGTTAAATTTTACTTTTCACAAGGAACGCCCATGTCAGGCTGGTGGACTATTATCTCGACAGAAACGCCGGAGCAGATGGCCGATATGACGAAAGTCAACAAGGAAGCGTTTCTCGCCACCTGGGAAGCAGGCCTGTTCGGCGCCGACTGGATCGCGCAATTGTGCGCACAAGCCAAGGCGACCCAGCTGGCCTTCAACGGCTTTCCCAACCGCTACACAGCCCTGGCGGACGACATCGTCCCCCTGCTGCAGGCGGGCATCGCCGAAGCGCAGGAAGGTGAATTTCCGCAAGATACGCTGACGGGCTGGCCCGGCAGCATCACCGTGCATCCGCAGCGTATCGCCGCGTGCGAACGCGGGCAACTGCTGAGCATTGAAGTGTGGGACCAGTCGTGACGAGTCCGCGAAGCAAGACTCCCTTGCAGATAGAACACCTCGCCTGGTTCAGCCAGCACCTGGGCGGACGCTTCCGCGCGGCAGGATTGCGCATTCAATTTCATGACAATCAGGTAGCAGGCATCCATTGGAAGGTGGCGTGTCCCGAGGAATACCAGGCCGCCATCCTGCAAGGCTTGCACGAGGGCATGAACGATGCTTTTCCCCAGTACCTGGCAAGCAGCGGCATATGGATCATGGAAGTGCTGGTCGACGACGTCAACTCCTCCTCAGACGTCTTTTACCGGGCGGGTTTGCTGGTGGTAGCCCAGGCCAAGGCGCTGCTGGAACTGTCCGGGAGGATATACAACCCGGCGTGAGCAAAATAGTGGGAGCGTCTGCAAACGGAGCAGCGATACTGTCAATATTGCCAAATACATTAATCACTGACCTTGTCGTAGAAGGAATCCTGAAGGTTTGAACAACATTATCATCCGCCCCACCATCGCCAGCGACTGGCCGGCGCTGAAAGCCACCCGCCTGGCCGCCCTGCTCGACGCCCCCACCGCTTTCGGCGCCAGCCACGCCAGCGCGGCCGGCTTTTCCGATGAGGACTGGCAGCAACGCGCCGTCAGCACGCCGCAGCGCACGTTTTTCCTTGCCTTCCATGGAGCACAGCCCATCGGCCTGGCCGCGCAAGTGGTGGCCGGCGATGGCGAGTGTCATCTGATCGCCATGTGGGTACATCCCGAGTATCGGGGCCTGGCCGTGGCGCAAGGACTGGTCGATGCCGTGAAACAATGCGCCGTCGGCAACGGCCACGGGCGGCTGGTGCTCGACGTGGCGCCGGAGAACACCCGCGCGGCCGCGTTTTACCAGAAACAGGGCTTTGTCTTTTTACCGGAATGGGAAGCGCTGGAAAGCCATCCGCATATCCGGGTGCAGAAGATGGCGTGGCGGAATCCCGCATAGGTATTAACAAACGGAAAGATGAAACGCGATGAGACGAGCAATTTCTACATTCCTGATCTTCAGTGTACTTGCCGGACAGGCGAGCGCAGCCGACATTCCCGCCGTCGTTCTTGACTACGCCAGCGCTTTCGTTCAGACGCAGGCAGCGGATAAACAATCCCCCGCGCGGCAAGCCGAATATGCGCAGTGGTTCTTTCAAGGTTTGACCCATCCATCGGGCGGGATTGTGACGCAATCAGCCGCCATGCGCGATGCCTACACGAATGGCCAGCGCTATTGGCGCGATCACCCTTCCGGACGGGACGCGATCATGGCAGGCTATGGCTACCTTCCCGTCGAGCGCGAAGGCATCTGGTCGCGGGGCTTCGAAAGGAGCGTTTTCCAAGCGGCCGATGCCGGCGCCGGCGCTTGGTGGCTGGACTCCTTCGGCGGCGTTGCGTGGCGGGAGGTCGGCCTCACGGCGCCCAATTCAACACATGAGCAGCCTCGCGTGCATATCGCCGGCTATCTGAGTCCACAAGGTCATTATGGCCATCTGGGTGCATATGAACATGAAGTGCTGGTCACGTCGGGCTTCGCCGTGACGGCCATCCATCATTGATTACTCAGCTGCAAAACAGCGGTTTCAAGCAGTCCATTCATCCCGATTGACAGTCCATCTTAAAAACCTGCCCGCATCTGTGTTTTTTTTACACTCACGTTTTCATTGATAAGTAGAAAGATGGCGTATGCATGCAATCCAAAGAGCTGGTCTTTTGCTGTGTTTATACGGCGCAGCGGTGCAGGCGTATGCGGATACCGATCAGGCCGTGGAACCATCCGGGCAGGATGCGGCGGCGTCCGTCAATGTCAAAGGCATCCGCGACCCGGACTGGAAACCCTACAGCGCCATGCTCAAGGGAGTGAAACGCTTCGAGGAAAAACATGCGCTGGCGCCTGGCGCCGAATTGCGCTTCATCCTGGAACCGCGCCGTGCCGATGTCGACATGCACGCCATCGCGCTGCGGCTGGAAAGCGACGAGGCTGGCATGGCGATACCGCTGGGGGAGCGCAATATCTTCAGCTTGCCCGTCGAGCCGGGTCCGCTGTATGAGAAGGCCGAGCTGACCGTGAACCGCAAGGCGGGGTCGGTCAGGTGGATACCCTACGTCAGGAGCGCGGCCACCAGCGACACGCTGCGCCGCCTGGGCGACTTGCGGCTGGCGTGCGAAGTGCATTGGGCCATCGACAAGGAAACCTTGCCTTTCGCAATGCGCACGACAATGAGCGCACTGGGCGGCCCCTGCAATTTCGTGTCGCAAAAAGGAACCTACAGCTTTTCCGAGCCGCGGCGCATTACGGCGGCAACGATCAGTTTCAACGGCAAGAGCGCGCCCGTGCCCTTCAGCGGCTCGTCGTTTACGCCGCCGCTGCGGGAGCAGGACTGGAGCGATGACAGCGTGCTCGAATTGACATTCGACAACGATTAGACGGCGCTGGGGCTATTTGACCCGCTGCTTTTCCAGCTTGCGCGCCAGGGTGCGCCGGTGCATGCCCAGGCGACGTGCCGTTTCCGAGATATTGAAATCCGTCTCGGCCAGCATTTCGTGGATGCGTTCCCATTCCAGGGTCTTGATGTTGGTGGCGCGGTTCGTCAGTTCGATGTCGGCGTTGCCGGCCACGTGGCCGAAGGCCGCTTCGATGTCGTCCGTGTTCGACGGTTTCGCCAGGTACTGGCAAGCGCCCAGCTTGATCGCTTCGACGGCCGTGCCGATACTGGCGTAACCGGTCAGCACGACGATCAGCATCTCCGGGTCGTGCTGGTGCAGCATCTGCACGCAGGCCAGGCCCGAGGTATTGCCATTCAACTTCAAATCGACGACGGCGTAGTCGGGGCAGTGCTGCTCCAGCAAGGCGCTCGCTTCGTCGAAATTGGTGGCCAGGATGACCTGGTAGCCGCGTCGCTCGAACGAGCGGCCCAGGGTGCGGGCAAACGCGGCATCGTCTTCCACGATCAGTAACAGACGGTCATCCTGCATGGTGGTCGCTTTCTCTTTCCAGTTTGATGGCCGCCAGCGGCAAGGCCAGGTGCACCACCGCCCCGCCCTGCACCCTGTTGCGCGCCGTCACCGTACCGCCCAGGGTACGCGCGACATTGACCACCAAGAACAGCCCGAGGCCGCCGCCGGGCTTGCCCTTGCTGCTTTGGTACGGTTTTCCCAGGTGCGTCAGCATCGATGGCTCGAAGCCGGGGCCCGCATCGGTAATGACCAGGTGCAAGGCGTCCGCTTCGCGCGTCGCTTCGAAGCGCAGCCACTCGGGCGACGCTTCCAGCGCATTGTCGAGCACATTGCAGATGGTTTGTTTCAGGGTCGAATCGAAGACGACGGGCACGTCGTGCTCGATGCGGTTATCGTACTCGAAATCCTGGATCGGGCGGCTGGTGCGCCACTCATCGACCAGGTCGTTGAGGAAGGTGTTGATCGTCGTTTTCACGGACGATTCGCCGCGCGCCTCGCCCGCCGACAGCAAAATGCCGCTGACGATGCTCTTGCAGCGCTGCAACTGCGCCTGCATTTCCGTGATTTCTTCCAGCAATTCGCTGTTCTTGCTCAGCTCCGGCATGCGGCGCCAGTCGCCGAGGATGACGGAGAGCGTCGCCAACGGCGTGCCCAGTTCGTGCGCGGCGCCCGAGGCCAGCAGGCCCATGCGGATGATGTGCTCCTCTTCCGCCGCGCGCTGGCGCAGGTCGGCCACCTTGGCGTCGCCGGCGCGCTGGTTGCGGTTGATGCGCGTGATGAACACCACCAGCAAGGCGGCGTTCAAGATGAAACAGATCAGCAAGCCTTGCACGTACAGGCTGGAAAAGCCCCGCTCGGGGTCGATCGGCAGGATCAAGGGGCCGGGCAGCAAGGCCAGGCCGGCCAGGCACAGGCTGGTAATGGCCACCATGATCCACGTCGACCACACTTCCAGCAGGACGGCGCTGAGGATGACTTGCAGCAGATACAGGAAGGCGAACGGGTTGCTGATGCCGCCGCTCAGGTAGAGCTGGGCCGTCAGCACGGTGACGTCGACCAGCAGAGCGAGGAACAGGGCCGTGTTGGAGACGGGCTGGCGTTCGTGCCAGCGCAGCAGGCTGGCCAGGTTGAAAGCGATGAGGCAGGACAGCACTTCGAGCATGTAGGGCACGGGCAAGGCGATGCCCAGCCCGACGCCCACGCCGAAGATCGTGCTGATCTGGCCGATCACGGCCAGCCAGCGCAGCTGGATCAGCAGCTTCATGTTCTGGTGGCCGGCCGGATGCTCCATCTCGGCCGCCACCGCACCGCGTTCTAAGACTTCGCGGTTGGGCAGGATTTCAATCCTGCCCGGCATGGTCGCTTTCTTGCGATTGATCAAGGTGCTGTTGGGACAAGCCAGCCTTGCGTGCGCGGCGGCGCTTGTCTTCGCGCACGATCCACCACGTGATGCCGGCCACCATCAGGGCCAGCGCAAACCACGTCAAGGCGTAAACCAAATGGTTGTTGTGGAAGGAAATCACGGTCAGGCCGCCGACGGGGGCGTCGCTGGCCGTTTCCGATTTTTCCTTCGCATCGACAAAATATGGCGCCACATTGGTCAGCATGTGCGAGGCGCCGATGGCGGCCACGTCGCGCGAATACCAATGCTGCGTGGCAGGACTGTTTTCGCGCAGGAAACCGCCGCCCGTCTCGCTGATGCGCAGCAAGCCATTGACCTCGACGATGCCGGCCGGCGTGCCGGCGGCGATGCCTTCGCGTTTCGGCACGAAGCCGCGGTTGACCAGCACGGTGCTGCCATCAGCCAGGCGCAATGGCGTGATCAGCCAATAACCGCTGCCCAGTGCCGTCGTTGCCTGCACCAGGGTATTGAAAATGGGGAGATACGTTCCGGAGAGTCGCACATGGCGGTATTCATCCGTTTGCTGCGTGACACTGGCCCAGGCTGCGGGTCCAGGTGCGTCCGTTGCGGGCGCATGTACGCGTTGTTCGACGCGCTCGATCAGGTCAAGCTTCCAGAAGAGGCGCTTGACTTGCCAGGTGCCCAGGGCACAGAAACCGGCAAACAAGATCCCCGCCAGCAAGGCCAGTGCATACCGCACGACCATGCCGCGTGGGCCTGGCGCGGCATCTTGCGATGCGGCGCCAGGGGCGCGCCCGGTGTTGCTTGGGCGCGTATTACTCATCATGGAGCCGTTTTCGTATGCATGTACTCAGGCATCAGATCCGGCATCATGTTGTGGTTCATGTGGTACATGACCCACAGGGAACCGGCCATGGCAATGCCCACGATCATGATGGTGAAGATCAGCGCCATCATGTTCCAGCCGCCTTCGGACTTGGTGTTCATGTGCAGGAAGTACACCATGTGCACGACCACTTGAACAGCCGCGAACGCCAGCAGGACCAGGCCCATGGTGCCCGAGTTGGTGATGGCTTTCGTCATCACCAGCCAGAAAGGAATGGCCGTCAGGATCACCGACAGGATGAAGCCGATGGCATAGCTTTTCAGGCTGCCATGATCGTGATTGTCATGGTGGTGGCTATCGCCGTGTGTGTGGTGGTCGCTCATGGCAGCACTCCCATCAGGTAGACAAAGGTGAAGACGCCGATCCAGATGACGTCCAGGAAGTGCCAGAACAGCGACAGACACATCATGCGACGGCCGTTTTCCGGGGTCAGACCATGCTTGTTCAACTGGAACATCAAGGTCACGAGCCAGATCACGCCGAACGTCACGTGCAAGCCGTGGGTACCGACCAGTGCAAAGAACGACGACAGGAACGCGCTGCGCTGCGGACCGGCGCCTTCGTGGATCAGATGAATGAATTCATACATTTCCAGCGACAGGAAGGCCAGGCCGAACAGGCCCGTGATGCCCAGCCAGACCAGGGTGCTGCGCAATTGCTTGCGCTGCATGGCCAGCATGGCGAAACCGTAGGTGATCGACGACAGCAGCAGCATGGCCGTGTTGACGGCCACCAGCGGCAGGTCGAACAGCGCGGCGCCCGTCGGGCCGTCCGCGTAGCTGCGGCCGACCACGGCGTACGTGGCGAACAGACAGGCGAAGATCAGGCAATCGCTCATCAGGTAGAGCCAGAAACCCAGCAGGCTGCCGTTTTCCGGGTGGTGCTCGCGCACAAAGTAGCTGCGCGTGCTTGGTGCGGCGCCAGCGGCGCCGGTGTTATGGGCGATGGTATCAGACATGGCTGCTCAGCAATTTAGTATAAGCGTCTTCGGTACGGACCACTTCTTCCGCAGGAATGTAGTAATCGCGCTTGTAGTTAAAGGTATGGACGATGATGGTGACCATCATGATCACGAAGCCAATGCTGGCGACGAGCCACATTTGCCAGATCAGGCCAAAACCGACCAGTGCGGACAGTGCGGCGATCACGAAACCAGCCCAGGTGTTCTTCGGCATGTGGATCTTCGTGAAACCGGACGTCGGACGCTGGTAACCGTGTTTCTTCATGTCAGTCCATGCATCGAGTTCGTGCACTTGTGGCGTGAAGGCGAAATTATAGTCTGGCGGTGGCGACGACGTCGACCATTCCAGCGTACGGCCGCCCCATGGGTCGCCGGTCACGTCGCGCAGGGCGTGACGGTTGCGGTAGCTGACATAGAACTGGATCAGCATGGAAGCGATACCCAGTGCGATCGAGACGGCGCCAAACCAGGCGATAATGGTCCAGATTTGCAGCGATGGATCTTCAAAGTGGTTGACACGACGGGTCACGCCCATCAGGCCCAGCACGTACAGCGGCATGAAGGCCAGGTAGAAGCCGACGAACCAGAACCAGAACGAGCACTTGCCCCAGAACGCGTCGAGCTTGTAGCCGAAGGCTTTCGGGTACCAGTAGTTGATCGCAGCGAATACACCGAAGACCACGCCGCCGATAATCACGTTATGGAAGTGGGCGATCAGGAACAGGCTGTTATGCAATACGAAGTCAGCTGGTGGTACGGCCAGCAGCACGCCGGTCATGCCGCCGATGGTGAAGGTGACCATGAAGCCGATCGTCCACAGCATCGGCAGTTCGAAGCGGATACGGCCGCGGTACATGGTAAACAGCCAGTTGAAGATCTTCGCGCCCGTCGGGATCGAAATGATCATCGTCGTGATGCCGAAGAAGGAGTTGACGCTGGCGCCCGAACCCATGGTGAAGAAGTGATGCAGCCATACCAGGTACGACAGGATCATGATGACGCAGGTGGCGTACACCATCGAAGCGTAGCCGAACAGGCGCTTGCTGCTGAACGTGGCGACGACTTCCGAGAACACGCCGAACAGTGGCAGGATCAGGATGTACACCTCTGGGTGGCCCCAGATCCAGATCAGGTTGACGTACATCATGGCGTTGCCGCCCAGTTCCGTCGTGAAGAAGTTAAAGCCTGCAACGCGGTCCAGCGACAGCATGGCCAGCACAGCCGTCAGCACCGGGAAAGCGGCGACGATCAGGATGTTGGTGCACAGTGCGGTCCAGGTGAAGACGGGCATTTTCATCCAGGTCATGCCTGGCGCGCGCATCTTGACGATGGTGGCGATCAGGTTGACACCGGACAATAGCGTCCCGACCCCGGCAATCTGCAAGGACCAGATGTAATAGTCTACCCCCACGTCCGGACTGCCGACGATGCCCGACAGCGGCGGATAGGCCAGCCAGCCCGTACGGGCGAATTCGCCGACGAACAGCGAAGCCATGACCAGGGCGGCGCCCATGGTGGTCATCCAGAAGCTGAAGTTGTTAAGGAATGGGAAAGCCACGTCGCGCGCGCCGATTTGCAGCGGCACCACGTAGTTCATCAGACCCGTCACGAAAGGCATCGCGACGAAGAAGATCATGATCACGCCGTGGGCGGTGAAGATCTGGTCGTAGTGATGCGGTGGCAGGAAGCCGGCATTGTCGCCAAAGGCGACAGCCTGCTGGGTGCGCATCATGAGCGCGTCGGCAAAGCCGCGCAGCAGCATGACGAGGCCCAGGATCATGTACATGATACCGATTTTTTTATGGTCGATACTGGTGATCCAGTCGCGCCACAGGGTACCCCAGACGCGGAAATACGTCAGTGCCGCAACGAGTGCGATACCGCCCAGGGCAACCATGGCAAAGGTCACCAGCAGGATAGGTTCGTGAAATGGAATTGCATCCCAAGTCAGACGGCCGAATATAAGCTTCGTCAGATCAATATGGTCTAGCATTGTTACTCTCAGAGAAAAAAGGGAGGCGCCAGGCAAGCGGCGCCAGTATCTGCAGCGCAATGCGCTGCGGGATTCATGCAGTCGTTACTTGGCTTGAACGCCCTTTTCAACTACTGCATCGCTAGCGACTACTGCCGTTACGGCCGCTACCGGGCTATTTGCCATCGTCAATTTGTATGGCTCGACCGGCGTCACGCACAGGGCGTCGGAAACGATGGTGCGGTTCAGGATTGCCTTGTACAGATCGCTAGGTACGGCGCTGTAGCGGCGGACCGGGTCGCGTTCGCTAGGCTGGGCCAGCGACAGGTAGTCGTCGCGGTTCAGCGCGCCGCCACCGGCACGTGCCGATGCCACCCATTTATCGAAGTCCGCATCATTCACGCCGTGGAACTTGAAGCGCATGCCCGAGAAACCGGCACCGCTGTAGTTGGCGGAGAAGCCCTTGTAGACGCCAGGCTTGTTGATGACGGCATTCAACTGCGTTTCCATGCCCGGCATGGCGTAGATCTGACCTGCCAGTGCGGGGATGAAGAACGAGTTCATGACGGACGACGCGGTGATCTTGAAGCGGATCGGACGATCGACGGGCGCGTACAGTTCATTCACGGAAGCGATGCCTTGCTCCGGATAGATGAACAGCCATTTCCAGTCCAGGGCCACGACTTCGACGATCATCGGCTTGTGGCTGGCAGGAATCGGACGGTTGGCGTCGATACGGCTCAGCGGACGATAAGGATCGAGGGTGTGGGTGCTGATCCAGGTCAGCAGGCCCAGCACGATGATGATCAGCAGGGGCGCGCCCCAGATGATCAGCTCGAGGCGAGTCGAGTGGTCCCAGTCCGGCTCGTATTTGGCCGCGGTGTTGTTTTTTCTATAGCGCCATGCGAAAAGCAGGGTCAGGGCGATTACCGGAACGATAATCAACAGCATCAGCAATGTCGAGATGACAATCAAATTGCCTTGCTGAACTGCGATGTCACCAGACGCATTCAGTACCACCGTATTGCAACCAGCCAACAATGCGAGAGGTAAAAGAAGCAGTCCGCGACGAACTTTTAATGAAAACATACAGGAAAGTCCAGTACAGGGGATGAAGATATGGTACTGTATTCTCACTGGAGCGCGTTGGCAATTGGACGTTTTGTCCTACCCCTTGCTCGGACTTTCACTGCGTAGACGCGGAGTTTTCCTACGGCTACCTGATGAATAGTCCTACTCCGGGCGTGAGACACCCGGAGTAAGTTACGCGTTGGCCGAACTCGAAACTATATTGGAGACGATCATCATGTCCAGCACGCGCATACACAGCGGGGATGTACCCGCCGACTTTTCCCCCCACTCCCTGCGCGACGCACGCGGGGCCGGCACGGTCGAATCGCATATCGACCCTGGTGAGATCGCCGTCGGCGTGATCATCGGCCGCGCTTCCGAATACTTTGACTTCTTTGTCTACGCCATCGCCTCGGTGCTGGTGTTTCCGCGCGTCTTCTTCCCATTTGAAGAACGCCTGGAAGGTACCTTATATGCGTTCCTGATTTTCTCGTTCGCCTTCATCGCCCGTCCCTTCGGCACCGTGATCTTCATGGAGATCCAGCGCCGCATGGGACGCAGCGCCAAGCTGACGATCGCCCTCTTCCTGTTGGGCGTGTCGACGGCCGGCATCGCCTTCCTGCCAACCTATTCGCACCTGGGCTTTGCCGCCATCATCTGGCTGTCCGTGCTGCGCATCGGCCAGGGCGTGGCGCTGGGCGGTTCATGGGATGGCCTGCCATCGCTGCTGGCCCTGAACGCGCCGGAAAACAAGCGCGGCTGGTACGCCATGCTGGGCCAGCTGGGTGCGCCCACCGGCTTCCTGATCGCCGCCGGCCTGTTCTGGTTCATGCTGACCACCCTGACGGATGAAGACTTCCTCGACTGGGGCTGGCGCTATCCGTTCTATGTGGCGTTCGCCATCAACGTGGTGGCCCTGTTTGCCCGTTTGCGCCTGGTGTCGACGAATGAATATGCGCGCCTGCTGGACGAACGCGAACTGCAGCCCGTGAGCGTGTTTGAAATGAGCCGCGGCCAGGGCCGCAACGTGCTGATCGGTGCCCTCGCCGCGCTGGCCAGCTACGCCCTGTTCCACCTGGTGACCGTGTTCCCGCTGTCCTGGATTTCCGTCTACCAGACGCGTTCCGCTTCGGACTTCCTGCAAGTGCAAATGATGGGCGCCGTGCTGGCTGCCATCGGCGTTGTGATTTCCGGCTTGCTGGCCGATAAGGTGGGCCGCCGCACCACCCTGGGCGTGCTGGCCGTGCTGATCGCCATCTTCAGCGCCTTCGTGCCGACCCTAATGGGTGGCGGCAACTTCGGCCAGGACGTCTTCATCCTCGTCGGCTTCAGCCTGCTGGGCTTGTCCTACGGCCAGGCAGCCGGCGCCGTGACGGCCAACTTCCCTGCCCGCTTCCGCTACACGGGCGCGGCATTGACCTCCGACCTGGCCTGGCTGGTCGGCGCCGGCTTCGCCCCGCTGGTGGCACTGGGCCTGTCGGCCAACTTCGGCCTCGCCTATGTCAGCTTCTACCTGCTGTCAGGCGCCGTCGCCTCGCTGGCCGCCCTGAGCCTGAACCGGGCGCTGGAAATCCGCGACTGACATATATATAGAGGCAAACCGGGTGGCAGCGCGCTGCCACCCAGCCCCCTCCAAAAAAACGCCGGCTCCGTCCGGCGTTTTTTCATGCCCCGGCCCGTGTCACTGTATCGCCAGCTGCCGCCCGCCCGTGCCTTCCCTCTTCGGCAAGTCGAGCAGCAACACGCCATTTTCATAGCGGGCCTGCGCGCCGGCCTCGTCCACTTCATGCTGCAGCACGAAGCTACGGTATTGCTGGCCGTACTCGCGTTCACTGCGCACGACCTTGCCTCCGCCGTCGCGCGTCACCCTTTCATTCTTGAGTTCGGCGCTGATGGAGACGCGGTTGCCGTCGATGGAGACCTTGATATCGTCCTTGTTGACGCCTGGAATGTCCGCCTGCACCAGGTAAGCTTGCTCGGTTTCGGCAATGTCGATACGCATGCGTCCATTGCCCACGTCGCGCGCGCGCAAGGCGGGCAACAAAAAGTCGCGCATCATGTCTTCCATGTCGCTGAACGGGTCAAAACGCCCCAAGGGATTGAGCGCATCGCGCTGTATCAAATGATTGGCCATGATGTCCTCCTGCATGGGCTCTGGCTTGCACACGGCGGCCGTCCGCAAGAACGCCACCACCTCCTGCATCTTAGGATGGCAACAGCCAATCTCTTTGATTTGTCTCAATCGTGGCCAACTTGATTTTTCCTTGACTTTCATCCGTGCGCTACCGCGCTTTGCACAGTCTTGCAAGTCGGAAATTGTCCCCAAGGCTGTTATGCTAGCGCACGCTATGCTTGACCACCAGAAAGCTTGCATTTCAATTAAAATTGATTTTTTCGCGACAGCCTTATACGGACATGATGAATACCAAGACCCCGATCGATTCCTTCAGCTTTCGCCGCATCCTCGCCCGCAATGTCACCTTGCCGCTGGTCATCGGGGTCATCACGGCCCTCGTGTTTGTCGCCCTCATCGCTTACCTGCTCTCGGCCCTGCGCTCGGTCGAGCATTCCGAACGGGTGATCGGCAATGCAAATGAAGTCATGAAATTGTCGGTCGACCTGGAAACAGGCATGCGCGGCTACCTGCTGACGGGCGACGAAACGTTTTTGGCGCCATATAAATCGGGCAAGGCGAAGATCGCCGTCGAAATGACCACCCTGCTGGAACTGGTATCCGACAGTCCCATCCAGGTGGACCGCTTGCGCCGCATCCGCGCGCTGCAAGGCCAGTGGCTCGATTACGCCGAAGGCGTGATCGCCCAGCGCCGCAGCAACCAGGAATTCCTCGCGCGCGTGCGCCAGGGAGAAGGCAAGCTGGAATTTGACGAAATCCGCCGCGAATTCCTCGCCTTCCTGTCCATGGAACAGCGGCTGCGCCAGGAACGGGCCGACACGGCCGAAAGCCGCACCATGCTGGCCGTGGTCGTATTCCTCATCCTCAGCCTGGGACTGTCGGGCCTGCTGGCCTATCTGGGACGGCGCGAACTGCTGCGCCTGTCCGATATCTACAACGATGCGCTCGAGCAGCGCGGCAAGGACAACGACGTGCTGCAGGAACAAGCCTGGCTGCGCACGGGGCAGACGGAACTGGCGGCGCATACGAGCGGCCAGCTGGGCTTGCCGCAGCTGGGACGGCACGTGCTGGACTTCCTGGCGCACCGCCTCGACGTGGCCATCGCCACCCTGTACGTCGTCGACGAGGATGGCAGCCTGCGCCGCACGGCCGTGTACGGTTTCAACGACCAGGGCGTGAAGGACAAGCAAGTCTTCAAGCTGGGCGAAGGCCTGGTGGGCGAGACGGCGCGCGAAAAACGCCTCAAGCATATACGGCAAGTGCCCGACGATTACCTGACCGTGACGTCAAGCCTGGGCCGCGGCACGCCGCTGGAACTGGTCTTGACACCAGTCAACAATGAAGGCGCCGTCAACGGCGTCATCGAACTGGGCTTTACGCATCCCGTCAGTGCCCGCGCCAAGGAATGGCTGAACCTGATTGCCGCGAATGTCGGCACCTCGCTGGAAGCGGCCCTGTACCGCCAGCGCCTGCAAAATGTGCTGGAAGAAACCCAGCAACTGAATGAAGAACTGGAAGTGCAGCAGGAAGAACTGCGCACGGCCAATGAAGAGCTGGGCGAGCAGTCGCGCGTGCTGGAACAGTCGCAAGCCCACCTGGAAGAGCAAAAGGCGGCGCTGGAGCAGTCGAACGAGCAGCTGGCCGTGCAGGCGCTGTCGCTGGACCAGAAAAACATGGCCATCGGCGAGGCGCATGCCCAGCTGGAAGCCCGCGCGGAAGAATTGCAGCGGGCCAGCCGTTATAAATCCGAATTCCTCGCGAACATGTCGCATGAGCTGCGCACGCCGCTGAACAGCTCGCTCATCCTGTCGAAACTGCTGTCGGACAATACCAGCGGCAACCTGACGCCGGAGCAAGTGACTTTTGCGCAAACCATTTATTCGGCCGGCAACGACTTACTCACCCTTATCAACGATATCCTCGACATTTCCAAGGTCGAGGCGGGCAAGCTGGAACTGACGCCAGAAACCGTTCCCTTCGACGAGCTGCTCAGCAGCATGAGGATGCTGTTTGGCGCCCAGGCGCAGCAAAAGAAACTGGTTTTTGACGTCAAGGTGGCGCCGGACGCCCCGCCGTCATTCGTCAGCGATCGCCAGCGCCTCGAGCAAATCCTGAAAAACCTGCTGTCGAACGCCATCAAGTTCACCGATGCGGGCACGGTATCGCTGCACGTGAGCACCGCTGCGGCCGGCCAGGTGCGCTTCCAGGTGCAGGATACGGGCATCGGCATCGCCGGCGACCAGCAGCACAAGATTTTCGACGCCTTCCACCAGGCCGACGGCACCACCAGCCGCCGCTATGGCGGCACGGGCCTGGGCCTGTCGATTTCGCGCGACCTGGCAGCCTTGCTCGGCGGCAGCATCGAGCTGGCCAGCGCGCCAGGCCAGGGCAGCACGTTTACCCTCGTGCTGCCGGCCGCCATGCCGGAACACGCGGTGGAAGCGGCGGCAGTACCCACGGCCGCGCCGCAAGCACCCGCCGCGGCCGCCGCGCCCAAGGCGGCGCCCGCCGCCAAGCCCGTGCCGCTGCCCACCTTCCAGGATGACAGGAATAGCGTGCCGGCTGCCAAGACCGGCCAGCGTTCCGTGCTGGTGATCGAGGATGAGCCGTCGTTTGCCGGCATCCTGTTCGACCTCGCGCATGAAATGCAATACCGCTGCCTGGTGGCGCATGGCGCCGACGAAGGCTTGCGCCTGGCGGAAGAATTCCTGCCCGACGCCATCCTGCTCGACATGGGCTTGCCGGACCGTCCGGGCTTGCTGGTCTTGCAGCAGCTCAAGGAAAACCCGCTGACGCGCCACATTCCCGTGCACATCGTCTCCGGCAACGACCAGATCCAGGAAGCCATGCAGCTGGGCGCCATCGGCTACGCCACCAAGCCGCGCACGCGCGAGCAGTTGAAGGAAGTGTTCCGCAAGCTCGAATCGAAATTCACGCAAAAAATGAAGCGCATCCTGCTGGTCGAGGACGACGAACGCCAGCGTGAAAGCGTGGTGCACCTGATCAGCGACGACGACGTGGAAATCACGGCCGTGGCCCTGGGCGAGCAAGCGCTGGAATTGCTGAAAACGCAGATTTTCGACTGCATGATCATCGACTTGAAGCTGCCCGATATCCAGGGCAACGAATTGCTCGAACGCATGGAACATGAAGAGCTGTGCTCGTTCCCGCCCGTCATCGTCTACACGGGCCGCAACCTGAGCCGCGAAGAAGAAGCGGACCTGATGAAGTATTCGCGTTCCATCATCATCAAGGGCGCCCGCTCGCCCGAGCGCCTGCTCGACGAAGTCACCCTCTTCCTGCACAAGGTGGAGTCCGAACTGTCGAGCGAGCGCCAGGGCATGCTGCAGCAGGTGCGCAGCCGCGAACGCGTCTTTGAAGGGCGCAAGATTTTGCTGGTGGACGACGACGTGCGCAATATCTTCGCCCTGACGAATGCGCTGGAACAGAAAGGCGTGGTGGTGGAAATCGGCCGCAACGGCTTCGAAGCCATCAGCAAGCTCAACAGCGTGGACGATATCGACCTCGTGTTGATGGATGTCATGATGCCGGGCATGGATGGCCTGGAGGCGACGCGCTTGATACGCGCCGACGGCCGCTACAACAAGCTGCCCATCATCGCGATTACCGCCAAGGCCATGAAGAATGACCAGGAAGAATGCCTGCAGGCGGGCGCCTCCGATTACCTGGCCAAGCCGATCGACCTGGACCGCCTGTATTCGCTGCTGCGCGTATGGATGCCGAAGATGGAACGCATGTGATGACACGCCATGCCCGGGAGCGGCGCTGATGTCCCTGCGCACCACGGACGCGCAACTGCAGACGCTGATGGAGGCAATCTATCAGCGCTACAGCTATGACTTCCGCGACTACTCTTTACCCTCGCAGCGGCGGCGCCTGCATCAGGCGCTGGAACGCCTGCATTGCGCCGACCTGCCCGCCTTGCAGCAGCTGGTGCTGGACGATGCGGCCGCCTTTGGCAAGCTGCTGCAGATTTTGACTGTACCGGTCACGCAAATGTTCCGCGACCCGGCGTTTTTTCTCGCCTTGCGCGAACAGGTGGTGCCCGTACTGAAAACCTACCCGTCGCCGACGATCTGGGTGGCAGGCTGCTGCACGGGCGAAGAGGCGCTGTCGCTGGCCATCGTGCTGCACGAGGAAGGCTTGCTTGAACGCAGCACGATTTACGCCACCGACATCAATCCGCAAGCGCTGGCCACGGCCGCGCGCGGCGTATATCCGCTGCACCGGCTCGATGAATATGGCGCCAACTACCTGGCCGCCGGCGGCCTGGGCCAGCTGGCCGACTATTACACGGTCGAGCATGTCACTGCGCGTTTCCAGCAGCACCTGCTCGACAGGATCAACTTTGCCGACCACAGCCTGTCCACGGACAGTGTTTTTATTGAAACGCAATTGATTTGCTGCCGTAACGTGCTGATTTACTTCAACAAAACCTTGCAGGAACGGGCCCTGGGCCTGTTCCACGACTCGCTGTGCCACCGGGGTTTCCTGGGCCTGGGCAGCAAGGAAAGCACGCATTTCACCCGCTTTGCCGCCGACTTCGAGCCATTGCCGGGTCCCGAAAAGCTCTACCGCAAGCGTGCGCCGTCGCACGCTGCTTCCCACTACGCTGGACGGCAAAGCCATGCCAGGAATGAAACATGATGAATGAAACAAGCACCAAACTGCTGATCGTCGACGATTTGCCGGAAAACTTGCGCGCGCTCAATGCGCTGATCCGCGAGAGCGACCGCAGCGTCTACCAGGCATCCTCGGGCGAAGAAGCGCTGGCCCTGCTGCTGGAGCACGATTTCGCGCTGGCCATCCTCGATGTGCAAATGCCGGAAATGGATGGTTTTGAACTGGCGCAATTGATGCGCGGCACGGAAAAGACGCGCCACATCCCCATCGTCTTCGTCACGGCGGCCGGCAAGGAAATGAATTTTTCCTTCCAGGGCTATGAAAGCGGCGCCGTCGATTTCCTGCACAAGCCGCTCGACATCAATGCCGTGCAAAGCAAGGTCAATGTGTTCGTTGCCCTGCACCAGCAGCGCAGCGAAACGCGGCGCCAGGTGCAGGCGCTCGAACACAGCCGCCTGCAGCAGGAAGCGCTGCTGAAGGAATTGCGCGCCACGCAGGCGGAACTGCAGCGCTCGCTGCGCCTGCGCGACGAATTCATGTCCATGGTGGCGCACGAACTGCGCACGCCACTAAATACGCTATTCCTCGAGACGCAGATGCGCACCGTCAACCTGGAACGGGGCAACCTGGCCGCCTTCGAACCGGAAAAGCTGGGCAAGATGGTGGCGCGCGACGGGCGGCAAATCCGCAGCATGGTGCGCCTGATCGACGACATGCTCGACGTCTCGCGCATCACCAGCGGCAAGCTGTCGATCCGCCGCGAAGCCGTCGACCTGACCAGCCTCGTGCGCCGGGTGGCTGACGACCTGGCGCCGTATGCGGCCACGACGGGCAGCGTGCTGGAAGTGCTGGCCTTCGAACCCATCCAGGGTTTCTGGGATGCCTTCCGCGTTGAGCAGATTGTTGTCAACCTGATCAGCAATGCCGTGCGCTACGGCCAGGGCCAGCCTGTGGAAATCAGCCTGGCGCACACGCAGAACAGCGCCGTCATCGAAGTGCGCGACCATGGCATCGGCATCAACGCGCGCGACCAGGAACGCATCTTCGATGCCTTCGAACGCGTCATCCACCAGGACCGCACTGGCGGCCTGGGCCTGGGTCTGTTCATCACCAAGCAGCTGGTCGATGCGCACGGCGGCGCCATCACCCTGCAAAGCCAGCCCGGCAATGGCGCCCTGTTCAGCGTCACCCTGCCGCTGGCCGGAAGCTGAGGCCAGCATGACCAGCTCCCCTGCCACCAGCAGCCAGGCCGGCGCCAGCGGCGTCGCCTTTTTGCTGCAACTGGAGCGCCGGCTGCGCCTGCTGCAAGACACGGGCGAGATCCTTTCCCTGTCGGCGCAGCTGCTGGGGCAGCGCCTGGGCGCCCAGCAAGTGGCCTGTTTCGATATCGACCAGGCACTGCAGTGCCCCACCCTCCAGCATGCGTGGAGCGATGGCCTGGCTCCGGGCGCCGCCGGCGAGTATTTCCTCGGCGATTACGCGGCAGGCCTGGCCGAGGCGCTCGGCGCGGGCCAGGCGCTGGCCGTGAGCGATGTGGCAAGCGACCCGCGCACGGCCATGCCGGCCGCACTGGCCACGTTTGCGCGCCTGGGCATCCGTGCCTTCCTGAACATTCCCATTGCCAAGGATGGCCAGCTGGCTGCCCTGTTCGTCGTGCACAGCCGCACGGCGCGCCTGTGGCATGCGGACGAAATCGAACTGGCCGTGCAAGTGTCGGAACGGGTCTGGTCGACCATTTTGCGGGCCCAGGCGGAAGCGCGGCTGCGCACCCTCAGTGCCAGCATGGAAACGCAGGTGGCCGAACGCACGCGCGAGTTCGGCCGCACCTGGAACGTCAGCCCCGATTTGCTGGGCGTGCTCAACCTCGACGGCTATTTCGAACATTCGAACCCCGCCTGGCAAGCCACCCTGGGCTGGTCGGCAGAGGAAATCCGCACGACAAAGTTCCTGGAACTGATCCATCCCGAAGACTTGCCGCGCACGCATGCGGCCTGGGAGGCGGCCAACCAGGGCCAGCCTGCCTTGCGCTTCGAAAACCGCTACCGCCACAAGCTGGGCGGCTGGCACTGGCTGTCGTGGGTGGCCGTGCCCGAGGGCGACAAGGTGTATTGCAGCGCGCGCGACATCACGGTGGAAAAGAAGCTGGAAGCGGACCTGGCCGCGCGCAACAGCGAGCGCGAACGGCTGTGGCGCAGCGCGCAAGACCTGATGGTGGCCATCGATGCCGAAGGCTGCTTCGCCGCCGTCAACCCGGCCGCCACCGCCATCCTGGGCTGGCTGCCCGAGGAAATGCTGGGCCGCAGCATCTTCGATTTCGTGCTGCCCGAGGACGCCGCCGCCACGCGCCAGGCCTTGCTGCAGGTCGGCAAGGAATCCATGCCCAGCTTTGAAAACCGCTACCGGCACCGCGATGGCGGCCACCGCTGGCTGTCGTGGGTGGCGGCGCCCGAAGGCGACCTGGTGTTTGCCACCGGGCGCCATGTCACCCTGGAAAAAGAGGCGCAAAACACCTTGCACAGCATGCAGGAATCGTTGCGCCACAGCGAAATGGCCCTGCTGCAATCGCAAAAACTCGAAGCGCTGGGCAAGCTGACGGGCGGCGTGGCCCATGATTTCAATAACGTCCTGCAAATTATCTCCGGCAACCTGCAACTGCTGCAGCTGGGCCTGGACGACGACCCGCTGGCCGCCAAGCGCATCGCCAGCGCCTCGGCCGCCGTGGAACGGGGTGCCAAGCTGTCGGCCCAGTTGCTGGCCTTTGCGCGGCGCCAGCCATTGAAACCGCTGGTGACGGACCTGGCGCAACTGCTGCGCGCAACGGAAGAGCTGCTGCGGCGCGCCACCGGTGAAACCATCGAAACGCGCTTGCAGCTGGCCGACAATTGCTGGCGCGCCCTGGTCGACCCGCACCAGCTGGAAAACGTTATCCTTAACCTGGCCATCAATGCGCGCGACGCCATGGATGGCCAGGGCCAGCTGACCATCGAACTGAGCAACTGCGTGCTGGGCAACGACTACGCGGCCCGCCATGCGGACGTGACGCCCGGCGACTACGTGCAGCTGGCCGTCTCGGACACGGGCACGGGCATTCCGGCGGAGTTGCTGGACAAGATTTTCGAACCGTTCTTTACCACCAAGCGCGAAGGCGAAGGCACGGGGCTGGGCCTGTCCATGGCCTACGGTTTCCTGCGCCAGAGCGGCGGCCACCTGACGGTGGACAGTTTACCGGGCCATGGCAGCACCTTCCGCATCTATCTGCCGCGTTCGCTTGAAGCGGAAACGGAACTGCCGCTGCAACTGGGCGGCCCCGTGCTGGGCGGCAAGGAAACCATCCTTGTCGTGGAAGACGACGTGCAGGTGCAGACGACGGTGGTGGACATGCTGCGTGGCCTCGGCTATGTCGTGCTGCGCGCCAGCGATGGCGAAAGCGCGCTGGCCATCATCGGCAGCGGCGTCCCCATCGACCTGCTGTTTACGGACGTGGTGATGCCGGGCAAGGTGGCCAGCACGGCACTGGCGCGCCAGGCCCGCGTGCTGCTGCCGCAGCTGGCCGTGCTGTTTACCTCGGGCTACACGCAGGACGCCATGATGCAGGGAGGCCGGCTGGAACCGGGCGTCGAATTGTTGAGTAAACCCTACCGGCGCGAAGACCTGGCGCGGCGCATCCGCCACTTGCTGGCCAATGGCCGCCACGTGACGGCCCTGCACCACTACCGCGCGCAGCTGGCGCCGCAGTCTCCCACGCCCGCGCAATCGGAGGCGCGACATATCCTATTGGTGGAAGACAATGCGGACGCGCGCGCCATGACGGGCGAGCTGCTGGACATGCTGGGACACACGGTGCTGGCCGTGGGCACGGCCGAGGAAGCCTTGCCCCTGCTGGGCACGCCGGGACTGGAGCTGTTGCTGACCGATATCAGCCTGCCGCAGATGTCGGGCGTCGAGCTGGCCGAGGTTGCGGCGCGCGACCATCCGCAGCTGGAAGTGGTGTTTTCCACCGGCCATGCGCCAGCCAATTCCGGCGTGCTGGACCCGCAGGCGCGCTTCCTGGTGAAACCATTTACCATGGAACAATTGCAGCAAGCCTTGCTGCCGCCGGACTAACCGTCTAGTAAACGTCGAGCCGGCGCGCCTTCAGTGCACCGGCCAGCTCTTCCAGGCCAAACGGCTTGCGCAGGAAGCGCGCGCTGGCGTCCTGCATCAGGCTGGCGCCCCAGTCGTGGCCGGAAGCAAACACCACCTCCAGCTGCGGCCAGTGCGTGCGCGCATGGCGCGCCAGTTCCAGGCCGGACATGGTGGGCAGGCTGATGTCCGTCACCAGCACGTCCAGGCCCGGCAAGGCCAGCAGGGGCAAGGCTTCCTCCGCGCTGGACACGCCGTGCACGGTGTGGCCCAGCATATTGAGCATTTCCGTCGTCATTTCGCGTGCATCGTCATTATCTTCCACCAGCAGGATGCGCCGCCCGGACGGGTCGGGCGCGCCCACCAGGCGGCGGTCGGCCAGCAAATGGCGGATGCGCCGCGCCAGGTCTTCGCGCTGGTAGGGCTTGCTCAACAGCTCCACGCCCGGGTCCAGCCGCCCGCCCTGCATGATGGCATTGTGCGTGTAACCCGAGGTAAACAAGATGGCCAGCTCCGGCAGCAGCAATTTGGCCTGCTGCGCCAGCTCCTTGCTGCTGACGGGGCCCGGCATGACCACGTCCGTAAACAGCAGGTCGATGGCCACGCCCGTGCCCAGCAGGGCCAGCGCCGAGGCGCCATCGTCCGCATGCAGCACGTCGTAGCCGAGGCCGCGCAGCATGTCGACCACGGTGTGCTGCACAGGAGCATCGTCTTCCACCACGAGGATGGTCTCGCTGCCGCCCAGCACGGGACCCGTCAGGCCAGGTGGCGGCTCGGCCAGCGTTTCCAGCGAACGGGGCAGGTAAATCTTGAACGTCGTGCCGGCGCCCGGCGCGCTGTGCACCTTGATGTGGCCCGCGCTCTGGCGGATGAAGCCGTAGGCCATGGACAGGCCCAGGCCCGTGCCCTCGCCTTCGCGCTTGGTGGTGAAGAACGGCTCGAAAATCTGGTCGATCACGTCGCGCGCCATGCCGTGGCCCGTGTCGGTGATGGTCAGCAGCACGTATTGCCCCTCCAGCACGTCCGCATGCCGGCTGGCGTAGGCGGCATCGAGCGTAACATTGCTCAAGGTAAAAGTCAGGCGCCCGCCCTTCTGCATCGCGTCGCGCGCGTTGATGGCCATGTTCAGCAGTACGTTTTCCATCTGGTTCGGGTCGACCAGGGTATGCCACAAGCCTTCGCTGATGAAGGTTTCCTCGGTAATCGCCTCGCCCAGGGCGCGCCGGATCAGCTCATGCATGCGACGCAGCAAACGCCCCAGGTCCGTCACCAGCGGCCGCAAAGGTTGACGCCGCGCAAAGGCCAGCAATTGCGACGACAGCTTGGCGCCCCGCTCGACGGCCGATGCGGCCGATGCGAGACGCCTGGCCGCCTGCGGATTGTCGGCCACCGTCAGTTTCAGCAACTGCAGATTGCCCGAGATAATTTGCAGCACGTTGTTGAAATCGTGGGCCACGCCGCCCGTCAGCTTGCCGATCGATTCCAGCTTTTGCGCCTGCAATAAGGCTTGCTCGCTGCGCACCAGTGCCAGCCGCGCCTCTTTTTCATCGGTGACGTCGCGGCCGATGGCGTGGATCAGCTTTTGCGCAGGCACGGCCGTCCAGGAAATCCAGCGGTAGCCGCCATCGCGGCGCCGGTAGCGGTTTTCCATGCGCAAGGTGGGCGCGCCATGGGCCAGGCGCGACAAGTCCTTCAAGGCGGCCATGCGGTCGTCGGGATGCACGAGGCTGATGAAATCCATGCCCAGCGACTCGATTTCCGGCCGGTCCAGGATCTGGCTCCAGGCGGGATTGACGGCGATGATCATGCCGGCCAGGTCCGCCACCAGCATGATGTCGGTCGACAGCCGCCACATGCGGTCGCGGTCGGCAGTGCGGTTGGCCATTTCCACTTCCAGCGAGGAGTTCAGGTAAGCCATCTTTTCCAGCACGTTCTTCTGTTCCTGCACGTCCGTATTCGTGCCTACCCAGCGCAGCACCGTGCCCGCCTCGTCGAACAGCGGCAAGGCGCGCGCCAGGAACCAGCGGTAGGCGCCGTCGCTGGCGCGGCGCATGCGGAATTCGTGTTCATAGGCGCTGGCGGTAGCGACGGCCCGGTCCCAGCTCTGCTGGGTGGACAGCATGTCGTCCGGATGCACGCAGTGGCGAAAACCGCTGGTGACCAGCGACTTCAGCGATTGCCCCGTGTAGTCGCAGACCTGCTCGTTGACCCAGTAGGTGGCGCCGCTGCCATGCGCCAGCCAGGCCTGGTTCGGCATGGTGGAGGCGAGCGAACGGAACTGCGCTTCGCTGTCGAGCAAGGCATTGCGCGCCTGCCAGTGCTCGTCGATATCCTCGCACGAGCCATACCATTTCACGGGCTGGCCGCGCTCGTCCTGCCGGCAATACGCGCGCGAATGCACCCAGCGGTACTGGCCGTCCTGCCGGCGCACGCGCATTTCCTGGTCGAAAGGTTGGCCACTACCCACCGCTTCGCTCCAGGCCGCCAGGGAATGGGGCACGTCCTCGGGGTGGATGGCGTCCAGCCAGCTGGTGCCCAGGCCGTTGCCACCCGTCCATTCGCGCCAGCGCTGCGCCACATAATCGAGCTTGCCGTCGACGTCTGCCGTCCACAGCACTTGCGTGTTCAGTTCGATGGCGTAATGGAAGTGTTCGCGGCTGTCGTGCAGCGATTGTTCCAGCTGGCCCCGCTCGATGACATGCGCGGCCACGCGCGCGGCCAGCGCCAGCAATTCGATCTCGGGTTGCGTGGGATGGCATGGCGCCTGGAAAAACAGGCCCAGCACGCCCAAGATATGCCCCTTGGCGCCAAACACGGGGGCGACCCAGCAGGCGCGGTAGCCGTGCAGCATGGCTTCCTTGCGTCCGGCGCTCCAGTTCACGTCGCGCGTGATGTCGCCGCAATACACGGGTGCGCCGGAAAAGGCGGCCGTACCGAACGGGGATGGCTGGTCGCCGCCATGGCGCAAGGCCAAGCACAGGTCTTGTGGCAGGCTGGGCGCGGACAAGCCGCAAAAGCGGTCGGCTTCGTCGATGAGCACCAGGCAGGCATGCGCGCCGCCGTCGGCCAGGTCTTGCAGCGCCTGCAACAAATGCTCCAATGCATGGGCCAGGTTAGCGCCTGCCGCGATGCTGCCCAGCGCAGTATGCTCGGCGTCCAGCAAGGAAAGAATGTTGTTTGCGTGCACCGTGTCGATAAGGGGAAAACTGATGCCCGAAATATACCATGGGGCACCCCTCTTGCAGGAGGAAAACAGCGCACCGCTTGATCTCTGCACCCACGCGGCCCTATGCTAAAGTGTTGCTCTCTTCTCAAGCGAATCCCAGCATGCCTACCTCCTTGCCGTCCTCCCTGATCGCCACCGCCCTGCTCGCCTCCGCCCACGGCGCCGTCGCCGCCCCCATGAGCCTGGACGACTACCTGGCCCTGAACGGCCCCCCGCCTACGGCGCAGATCGCCTATGGCCCCGCGCCATCGCAGTACGCGCAACTGTTCCGGCCCGACGGCAGCGGACCGTTTCCCGTCGTCGTGCTCGTGCATGGCGGCTGCTGGACGGTGGCCTTCGGCGGCATCCAGCAGATGCGCAACGTGGCCGGCGCCCTCGTCGCGCAAGGCATCGCCGTATGGAATGTGGAGTACCGCCGGGTCGACGAGCCGGGCGGCGGCTATCCGGGCACGTATGAGGACATGCACGCAGCCCTGGACAGCCTGCAGCAGCACGCGCCCCAGTACCAGATCGACACGAGCCGCATCCTCGCCATGGGCCACTCGGCCGGCGGCCAGCTGGTGCAGTGGATCGCAGGCAGGGAAAAGCTGCCCAAGACCAGCCCCCTGTACCGTGACAAGTTCCTGCCAGTGAAAAACATCGTCAGCCTGGGCGGCCTGGCCGACCTGCGCCATGAAAAGGAATTGATCAAGACCAGCTGCGAGCGCGACATCGCGCAGCTGGCAGGCAGCGCCAGCACCGAGCGCCCCGACATCTACAGCGACACCAACGCGGCCGACCTGATGCCTAACGGCACACGCACCGTCCTGATCACAGGCGAGCTCGATACCATCTCCCCGCCCCGCGTCGCGCACGACTACGCGGCCAAGGCCCGGCTGGCTGGCGACCATGCGGAAGTGCTGATTTTGCCTGGGGCCAGTCATTATGACGAGATTGCGGCGACGTCGAATGCTTGGGAGATGATTTTGCCGGTGGTTCGGGGGATGCTGGGGATGGAAGCGAAATGATGAAAGTGCAGCCTGAAGCGGGCGCCATAACAGCAAAAGCATATCCAACAATAGAAGTTACGCCACCATAATTAACATCTTAGACAATAAAACTTATTTTGATTGACGGCAAAGGTTTGATTGTGCAACCCATTCAAGTCTATCTAGATAGCAGCGATTTTTCTGATATCACGAATATCAAAAAAAAGTCATCCGAATATAGCGATGTATTGAATTACCTACTAAAAAAACGTGATGAAGGCCTAATTCAAATTCGCTTTAGCGAAGCACATGTCGTTGAGGCAGCCCCCACAACTACGGATTCCATTCCAGCAGCAATAGAAAGACTGAAAATTATCCAGGAAATTTGCGGGAAGAACTCTTTAATTCACCCTATTGACTTAATAGCTTACGAAGTCTCATCTAATGCAATTCCAGGCTCTAACGATGGTCGTTCTCACATCTTTCGCAGTGACGCCAATTGGTTACCAGCCTTATTTGAATTCTCTGAAATTATCCCTGACGCAGAAAAATCTCTGCAACAAGATATCGAAAAAATGGGACGACCTGAAAGAAGAAAATATCTAAAAAATGGAAGGCCGACACCACTTTGGTACGGAGAAATGCGGGAGGCAAATAATGCAACAGGAAGTATGATTGCTAATGATCTCCCTTTGACAACTGACGCTATCCGCATATTCAGGAAATACTTTATCGGAGATGCTTCCCGAAAAGAGGCCTTAAAAGCATTACGTGACTCAATAACTGATTTAGAAGTATTTGGCAATTGGTATAAAAAAGATTGGGGAAGGGCCTCTGATATCTCTCGTCATCTACGCGATATCGGAGCCGAGTTTGAAACTGCACTTGATGATGCACGTAGACAGTTCGAATTAATGATACTGGAGCAGACTGAAGCGGGGGCCGATTCTAAAAAACTACTTGACTTGTCAGTGCGTGCGTTCCATGAGGTTCTGGCCAACAGCAGTAGTCGTCTAGTAAATAAATTGGCACTACAAATTGGAGCAACTCCGAAGCTTTCAGAAGATATCTGGCAAACATCACCGGGTTTGACTTGTTCTGTAACATTGGCGATGCATATAGCGCGACGGTCAGTCGCAGCTAAGCTGCCGAGAAGTCCAAAGTCTAGTGACTTCCCCGATTGCTATCATGCAATTTATCTGCCGTACGTTGATGTCTTTCGAGCTGATGGTTTTATAGCCGGAATGCTTCGTGAGTGCAAAATACCATTGTCAACGGTAATTGTGGATAAATTTCTACAACTTCCCGTCAAGATTGATGAGTTGTTAGAAGCTCGAAAAGTGCAATAGCAAACAGCGATGTTGAATAATTCTTCCAGTTATTCCCGCCAGACCGCTTTGGTGTAAACGCTCATCAGGACCCACGAGCACAAGATCAAGCCGAGTAGGCCACCGCTGTCAACCCAGGCTCCCCGGGCCCAGCGAGCCTGAAAAATGGCCAGGGCAAGGCGCGCGGGCGAAGACAGTACGCATGTACGGCGAGCCCAAGCAACGCAGCCATGGACATTTTCTCAGGCCCGCGACTCAGGCCCGCCGTTCAAAACAATACGATCACTGAACCCGCGCCAGGTACTGTGCCAACTGGCCAAAGGTCGCCTTAAACCCCTCCTTCATCGACTCAAACCCCTGCTTGAAAGTCTCATGCTGCTCATCCGTCGCCTTGTGCGGCGTGGACCGCAAGGTCATCGTCGTCTTGCCATTCTCTTCGGTAAGCGTCATGGTATTGAACGATTCCAAAGGCCAGGTAGCGCTGACCGGATGCTGCACGGCATTGCCCTGCTTGTCGGCAAACGACAGGATCGACACGATGCGTTCCGGCGCTTCAATGGACTGGTAGGTGAACTTGCCCCACATCTCATAGCCATTGTCGGCGCGCATGCCGTAGTGGAAGACTCCGCCCGGTTTGAGATCCAGCGCCAGCACGCTCAATTCGAAGCCGACGGGACCCCACCATTGGGCCAGGCGCTCCGGCTCCACCCACGATTGAAACACCAGTTCGCGCGGCGCGTCGAAAGTTTGCGTGATGACAAAGTCGCTGCTGTCGCGGTGCTGTCCGTCCTGCTTCTGTTCTGCGGTGGTCATGGCGCTCTCCTGAGGATGATGGTCTGGCACTAATGTACCAGCGGCGCCGATAAACGGGAAGGCCTGTACGCCTGCCAAACGCGCATGCTAAAATATTCGTTAGAAACCTAACTATTAGACGGCTCACCTTATGACTTCTATCGAAGAGCGCTTTTCCGCCGCCCTCCACAAGACGGCGCGCGGCTGGCGCCATGCCATCGACCGGCGCCTGAAAGACCTGGACCTGGGGCAAGCGAGCTGGATGTGCATCGCCATGATCGCCAAGTCGCCGCAGCCGCCGTCGCAAAGCGAGCTGGCCCATCAATTGGGCGTGGAAAACCCCACCATGGTGTCGATGCTGGACCGGCTCGTGAAATCGGGCTTCGTGCAGCGCCAGCCATCGGAAACGGACCGCCGCGTGAAACTCGTCGTGCTGACCGAGGCGGGTCTGCAGGTGTATGACACCGTGCGCAAGGAAGCGGATGGCTTCCGCAAGGAACTGCTGCAGGGAATTGATCCCGATCAACTGCGGGCCGCCACCGAACTGCTGGAAGCGTTACAGGCGGCCACGGAGAAATCCGCATGAGTTCGGCCACAGCCGGCGCCACACCGGCGCTGCCCGCTTCACTGGACCCCAGCCTGAACCGGCGCATGATCACGATTTCGATCATGCTCGCCACCATCATCCAGGCGCTCGACGGCACCATCGCCAACGTCGCCCTGCCCCACATGCAAGGCAGCCTGTCCGCCTCGCAAGACCAGATCACTTGGGTACTCACCTCCTTCATCGTTGCCGCCGCCATCGCCACGCCCCTGACGGGCTGGCTGTGCGACCGTTTCGGCCAGAAGAACACCTTTCTCGTTTCCGTGGCCGGCTTCACGCTCGCTTCCGTGCTGTGCGGCTTGTCCGCCACCCTGTCCGAGATCGTCGCGGCCCGTCTGCTGCAAGGCGTATTTGGCGCGGCGCTGGTGCCGCTGTCGCAGGCGGTGCTGCTCGACATCAATCCGCGCGAAAAGCACGGCTCGGCCATGGCCATCTGGGGCATGGGCGTGATGATCGGCCCCATCCTGGGACCGACCTTGGGCGGCTGGCTGACGGACAGCTACAGCTGGCGCTGGGTCTTCTTCATCAATATCCCCATCGGCGCCATGGCCTTCTATGGCATCTGGCGCTACATCCGCAAGGACCCGCCGAACCGCCGCATGAACTTTGACATGTTCGGCTTTGCCACCCTGAGCCTGTCGATCGGCGCGCTGCAGATGCTGCTGGACCGGGGCGAGCAGAACGACTGGTTTTCTTCCACGGAAACGTGGATCGAAGCCATCGTGCTGGCCATGAGCTTGTGCTACTTTATCGCCCACACGGCCCTGCGCCCGGCCGGCAAGTCCTTCCTCGACTATCGATTGCTGAAAAACTCGAACTATGTGAGCGGCTTGCTGTTCATCTTCATCGTCGGCATGGTGCTGTTCGCTACCCGCGCGCTGACGCCGTCGATGCTGCAAGGCTTGATGAACTACCCGGCGGCGATTGCCGGCCTGGTGACGGCCCCCAGCGGGCTGGGCACGATGCTGGCCATGTTGATCGTCGGCAAGCTGACGGGCAGGATCGACACGCGCATCCTGCTGGGCGTGGGCTTTTCGATCACCGCGTTCTCGCTGTGGCAGATGGCCAATTTCACCCTGGACCTGGTGCCGAAGACCGTTGTGTGGAACGGCATTATTCAGGGCATCGGCCTGGGCCTCGTCTTCGTGCCGCTGAGCGCGGCCACGTTTGCCACCCTGTCGCCGCAGATGCGGGCGGAAGGCACGGCCATCTACAGCCTGGTGCGCAATATCGGCAGCAGCATCGGCATCGCCCTCGTGCAGACCTTGTTGGTGCGCAATACGCAGATCGCCCATGCGTCCTTGACGGAACACATCAATATCGCCAACCCGGCCCTGCATGACCCTGCCATTGCCAGCGTCTACAACTTGGGTACGGCTTCCGGCATGGCGGCGCTGAATGGGGAAATCACGCGGCAGGCGTCGATGATCGCCTACCTCGACGACTTCTGGCTGATGATGTGGCTGACCATCCTCGTGCTGCCGCTCTTGCTCCTGATCAAACCACCGAAGAAGAATGCGCCCGTCGTGGTCGACCACGCGGCCATGGAATAACCCTCATGCACACACCTATGAAACTCTCCCTGCGCATATTGGCGCTCAGTTTGGCCCTGGCCGGCTGCGCCAGCATCCCGCCCGACACGCAGCAGTTGCCGCAGCAAGACCTAGCCACGATACAGCTGGCGGCCGACATCCACCTGGCCAGCGAAGGCTGGCCCGCCGCGCAATGGTGGCGCCAGTTCCAGGACGAGCAGCTGGACCAGCTGATTGAAAGCGCCCTGTCCAGCAGCCCGAACCTGGACGTGGCGAATACCCGCATCGGCTCGGCCCTGTCCGCGTTTGACGCGCTGCATGCGCAGCGCGGCCCCAGGGTCGACCTGGGCGCGAATGCCAGCCGCCAGCGCTATTCCGCCAACGGCCTGATGCCCGCCCCCATCGGCGGCAATTACTACAACGAGGTGACCGTGGGCATGCAAGCCCATTACGACCTCGACTGGTGGGGCAAGCACAAGGCGCAGATCGCGGCCAGCCTGGGCGAAGTCAACGCCCGCCGTGCCGAATACGCGATGGCGGAACAGATGCTGGCCGCCGAGATCGCCCGCCACTACTTCAGCATGCAAAATGGCTGGGCCCGCATGGATAACCTGCATGCGCTGGTCAAATTGCAGCAGCAACTGGTGCTGGACAAGGAAAAGCGCATCGCCAACGGCCTCGGCGTCAGCGACGACCATTTGTCGGCGCAAACGCGTTTGAGCTTGCTGCAGCAACAGATCGCGCTGCTGGAAACGCAGGTCATCACGGAACGGGAAGCCTTGCGCGCGCTGTTGGGAACATCCTTGGGTGCGGATGCCTCGGCCCTGGCCAGCCTGCAGCCGAAAGAAGCACAGGCGCTGCCGCACGCCCTGCCCGGCAAGCTGGGCATGGAATTGCTGGCGCGCCGGCCCGACTTGCAGGCGGCGCGCTGGCGGGTGCAGGCAGCCATGAGCAATATCGAAGCGGCGCAGGCGTCGTTCTACCCCGATATCGACTTGAGCGCTTCGTTTGGCCTGGATGCGATAACACTGGGCAAGCTGCTGCAGTCCGGCAGCCGCACCCTGTTCATCGGCCCGGCACTGTCCTTGCCCCTGTTCGACAGCGGCCGCTTGCAGGCGCAGCTCGGCGGCGCGCGCAGCGAACGCAATGAACTAATCGCCGACTACAACCAGAGCGTCTTCAATGTCGTGCGCGATGTGGCGCAGGCGGGCGCCAGGGTGCAGGGCGTGGAAAACCAGCTGCGCCTGCAGCAGGAAAACCTGCGCGCCAGCGAAGCGCAGTTGCGCAATGCGAATGCGCGACTCAAGCAAGGTCTGGCCGACCGCGCCACCCAGCTGAATGCGGAAATGACCGTGCGCGGCCAGGTGGACCTGGGCATGCAGCTGCAAAACCAGCGCCAGAACGCGGAAATCAATCTGACCGTGGCCCTGGGCGGCGGCTACCGGGGCAGCAGCGACTTTTCCGCCAACGCCACAGCCAAACAATAACCATCGATTACGGAACAAATCATGAGCAGCGATACCACAGCAACGACCACTCCAACCGAACAGCCCGGCAAGCGCAAGGCCGTCCTCATCGCCATCACGGTCGCCTTTCTCGCGGCTGGCGCGGCCTGGGGCGCGTATTACCAGCTGGTGCTGGCCAAGGAAGAAGTCACGGACAACGCCTATGTGGGCGGCAACCTCGTCACCCTGTCCGCGCAAGTGACGGGCAATGTCGACGCCATCCGCGCCGACGAGACGCAAATGGTCAAGGCGGGCGCGCCCCTGATCACCCTGAACGCCATCGATGCGGAGCTGGCCCTGAGCCAGGCCGAGGCACGGCTGGGCAACGTCGTGCGCCAGGAGCGCGAGCGCTATGCCAATGTGGCGCAATACGATGCCGTCATCGGGCAGCGCCGCCTGGCACTGGCCACGGCGCAGGGCAACCTGGCGCGCCGCGCGCCGCTGGCGGCGGA
This sequence comes from Janthinobacterium sp. SUN128, assembly GCF_030587275.1. Lineage (NCBI taxonomy): Bacteria > Pseudomonadati > Pseudomonadota > Betaproteobacteria > Burkholderiales > Oxalobacteraceae > Janthinobacterium > Janthinobacterium sp. SUN128. The sequence goes on from NZ_JAPWHY010000001.1 coordinate 1,678,905, forward strand.
CCAGACGATTTCAGGCGAAGACCTGGCCCATGCGAAACAGGCCGTCGACGACGCGAAAGCGGCCTTGACGGTGGCCCAGCGCCAGGCCGAATCGGCCAAATCGGGCGTGGCCGGCGTGAACCTGGCCAGCCATCCGGCCGTCCTGTCGGCCCGGAGCGACGTGCTGCAGGCGTGGCTGACCTTGCGCCGCAATGCCGTAGTCGCGCCCGTCTCGGGCTACGTCGCCAAGCGCAGCGTACAGCTGGGCACGCACGTGACGCCGGGCACGCCCCTGATGTCCATCGTGCCGCTGGACCAGTTATGGGTCGATGCCAACTTCAAGGAATCCGAATTGCGCAATATCCGCGTGGGCCAGGCGGCCACCATCGAAACGGACTTATATGGCAGCAAGGTGGTCTACCACGGCAAGGTACTGGGCATGTCGGCCGGCACGGGCAGTGCGTTTTCCCTGTTGCCGGCGCAAAACGCCACGGGCAACTGGATCAAGGTGGTACAGCGCGTGCCCGTGCGCGTCACGCTCGATGCCAGGGAACTGGCCGCCCACCCGCTGCGCATCGGCCTGTCGACCACGGTGACGGTCGATACCAGCCATGGCGAAGGCGCGACGTTGGACCAGCCGATGGTGGCGTCCACCGTCTACACGACCAAGGCGCTGGAACAGCCCGTGGACGAGGCGGAGAAGATAGCCGATGCGATCATTGCGCAGAATCTTCTGAATTGATGCGTAGGTCGGGTTAGCGCAACGCGCGTAAGCCGACACCACCAACGGCCTTGGCCAACAATGTTGTCGGATTACGCGGGGCTTTGCCCCGCTAATCCGACCTACTTGGCTTTGCCAGCCGCCGCCACCTGGTCGAGTATATGCTTGGGCACGGCCGCATAGTGCTTGAATTCCATCGTGTAGGTGGCGCGGCCCTGGGTCAGCGAACGCAAGGTGGTGGAATAGCCGAACATCTCGGCCAGCGGCACCAGGGCCTTGACGATGCGGCCCGCGCCGCCGGGAATGTCGTCGACACCCTGTACCATGCCGCGGCGGGCCGTCAGGTCGCCCATGACGTTGCCCATGAATTCTTCCGGCGTTTCCGCCTCCACCTGCATCATCGGTTCCAGCAGCACGGGCGACGCTTTGCGCATGCCATCCTTGAAGGCGATGGAGCCGGCCATGCGGAAAGCGTTTTCGTTCGAATCGACGTCGTGGTAGGAGCCGAACGTCAACGTGGCCTTCACGTCGACGACCGGGTAGCCGGCCAGCACGCCCGACTTGAGGGTTTCGGCGATGCCCTTGTCGACGGCCGGGATGAACTCGCGCGGCACCACGCCGCCCTTGATGGCGTCGACGAACTGGTAGCCGGTGCCTGGCGGCAAGGGTTCCAGTTTCAGCACTACGTGGCCGTACTGGCCCCGTCCGCCCGATTGCTTGACGAACTTGCCTTCCACGTCTTCCACCGCGCGCGTGATGGTTTCCCGGTACGCCACCTGCGGCTTGCCGACATTGGCTTCCACGCCGAATTCGCGGCGCATGCGGTCGACCAGGATTTCCAGGTGCAATTCGCCCATGCCCGACATGATGGTCTGGCCCGACTCTTCATCCGTATGGACCCTGAACGACGGATCTTCCTGCGCCAGCCGGTTCAGGGCGATGCCCATCTTTTCCTGGTCAGGCTTGGTCTTGGGTTCGACCGCCTGGGAAATCACGGGTTCCGGGAAGATCATCTTTTCCAGCACGATGATGTGGTCGATGGCGCACAGGGTGTCGCCCGTGGTGACGGCTTTCAGGCCCACGGCGGCGGCGATGTCGCCCGCATACACTTCCTTGATTTCCTTGCGCTCGTTCGCATGCATCTGCAGGATGCGCCCCAGCCGCTCGCGCGCGCTCTTGGTGGGGTTGTAGACCATGTCGCCCGAATTCACCACGCCCGAATACACGCGGAAGAAGGTCAGCTGCCCCACGAACGGGTCCGTCATGATCTTGAAGGCCAGGGCAGAAAAATGCTCGTCGTCCGTCGGGTGGCGCTCCACCTCGTTGTCGTGCTCGTCATGGCCCATGATGGGTGGCACTTCCATCGGTGACGGCAGGTATTCGATGACGGCGTCGAGCATCGCCTGCACGCCCTTGTTCTTGAAGGCGCTGCCGCACAGCATGGGCACGATCTCGTTGCGGATGGTGCGCGCGCGCAAGGCTTGCTTGAGCTCGGCTTCCGTAAACGTGTCGCCATTCAGGTAGCGCTCCGTCATCTCCAGCGTGGCTTCGGCCGCGTTCTCGACCATGTGGTCATGCCACTCCTGCGCCTGCGCCTGTAGTTCCGCGGGAATCTCGCCATAGCTGAACTGCACGCCCTGGCTGGCGTCGTCCCAGGTGATGGCGCGCATTTTCAGCAGATCGATCACGCCCGTGAAATGCTCTTCGGCGCCGATGGGCAGCTGGATGGGCACGGCCACGCCCTTCAGGCGCTCGGCGATCTGCTTGCGCACGCGCAAAAAGTCCGCGCCCACCCGGTCCATCTTGTTGATGAAGGCGATGCGCGGCACATGGTATTTATTTGCTTGCCGCCAGACGGTTTCCGATTGCGGCTGCACGCCGCCGACGGCATCGTAGACCATCACGGCGCCGTCGAGCACGCGCATCGAGCGCTCGACTTCAATCGTGAAATCCACGTGGCCAGGCGTATCGATGATATTGATCCGGTGTTCGGGGAAATTGCCGGCCATGCCTTTCCAGAAGGCCGTGGTGGCGGCCGAGGTGATGGTGATGCCCCGTTCCTGCTCCTGTTCCATCCAGTCCATGGTGGCGGCGCCATTGTGCACTTCGCCGATCTTGTGATTGACCCCCGTATAAAACAGGATGCGCTCGGTGGTGGTGGTCTTGCCGGCGTCGATATGGGCGCTGATGCCGATGTTGCGGTAGCGCTCGATAGGTGTTTTGCGGGTCATCACAATCTCCATGGCTAGCCCCGGCATCACTGGGTTTGCGCCGGTTTTCCAGTGTAGCAGACATCGATTTGGGCGGCACGGCAGCGTACCGTTTACCAAGCGCACAACACCAGCAGGCCCGCGCACGTCTGCGACGCGGAGGCTAATTGCGGATTCGGCTATACTTCCCAGACATTAATTTTTGAACTTTAATTCAACAAAGATTAATAAAAATCAATACGCATGGCATCCTGCCATGCAAGGCGACGCCGCCGGCATGCAGCCCAGGTGCGCACCGAACGACATGCCCTACTCAGCTTATGACTATCCAACTAAGAAAAATAATCCTTTCCTCCCTGCTGGCATCGCCGGCGTTGGCCATGGCCGGCGAACTGGAACAGCAAATGCAGCGTTGCGCCGTCCTTGGTGACGCCAGTGCCCGCCTGGGCTGCTTTGACACCCTGGCCAAGGCGGCGGAAAAGGCCACCATCGCGGCCGGCGGCGATCCCGTCACCGCGGCAGTGACCCTGGCTGCCGCTGCCGAGGTCGCGCCCCTCACGCCAGTCAGTCCGCCGGGCGTGGCCACGCCGGACGCCGTCAACGCCGCCATTCCCGCCATCGCGCAGGCTGGCGCGGCGCCACCGGAAGCGCCGATTTCGCGCACGCAGCAATCGTGGGAACTGAATGAAGCGTCCAAGCGCGGCCTGTTCAACTTCCGCCCGCACCGCGACACCTATCTGCTGCTGGCCAATTACAGCGACGCTTCGAACGACGAACCGTTCCAGGATTTCACGCCGGCCGGCATCAAGAGCCAGCATGTGGAATTGACATTCCAGCTCAGCTTCAAGATGAAGCTGCTGGAAGACATCGCCGGCACGCCCATCGACATGTGGTTCGGCTACACGCAGCAAAGTTTCTGGCAGGCGTATAACCGCAAGGCATCGAGCCCCTTCCGCGAGACCAATTACCAGCCTGAGCTGATGCTGATCTTGCCGATTAACAAGAATTTCGCTGGCGTGGAATTCAATTACCTGAACTTCGGCCTCGTGCACCAGTCCAACGGACAGACGTCGACCCTGTCGCGCAGCTGGAACCGCGTGTATGCCGAGCTGGGCATGGAGAAGGACAACCTGGCCGTCACGACGCGCGTCTGGCACCGCCTCGACAATGGCAAGACCGACAATGACAATATCGACATCACCGATTACATGGGGCATGGCGACTTGCGCGTCAGCTACCGCAACAAGGGCCACGAGTACGCCGTGACAGCCCGCCGCAATTTCAGCAAGAAGCATGGCTCCATGCAGGCCAGCTGGGCCTTCCCATTGAAGGCCAACCTGAAAGGCTATCTGCAACTGTTCTCCGGCTATGGCCAGAGCTTGATCGACTACAACTATTCGCAGAAATCGATCGGCGCCGGTTTCATGGTCGACCTGTAAGCCAGGCAGTACCGCAAACAAAAATGGCGCCAATGGCGCCATTTTTTATGGGAAATATCGGGTTTATCGCCGGCCGCCGCCCAGCACGCGCGCCGGCAGCATGACGATGGCGCGCAGCAATTCGAACACGCCTTCCACGCCGATGCCGATCAAGCGGAATGGCAGCAACAGCAGCCAGGCCAGCGGATACAGCACGAGGGCCAGCAAGGCCAGGGGCCAGCACACCAGCAAGAGCAGCAGCCACAGCACGAATCCCAGCATCGCGTTCCCCCTAGAATGAAATGTGCGGAGCAAGCCGTGCTTGCCCCGCTACCGTGACAGCACTATATGAAAGCGCAGCGACGGCGGCAACGGCCATGCGATGAACTGCGCGCTGCGGGGATGAACGGTGCAAAAACGGGAATGAACGGGGACTTACTGGCCGACGCAAATCACTTTCGTGATGTATTCATGCGCATTCGGCTTCTTGCTGGTGGCCCATTTGATGGCCTGGTTTGCATCTTCGATGGTCATGACGGTGGCCTTGTCCTTCGACTTGATGAAGGACACGCCTTCAAACACGCCTTCCTTGCTGCGCATTACCTTGGCAAACACGGGCGGCCTGGTCTCGCCATCGCTGATTTTGTTCTGTTGCACGAGGTAACGCTGATCGATCTGTTCCATGATAGTAAAGCTGTCCAGTGGGTAAAAGACGAAATATACCCTGAATGGACAAACGCCGCAGGACGAAATCGCTGCGGCGTTGCCTTGGAATTAACGATGCTTATGCGTAGACGGCGTTCTGCACCACAGGCTGCAGGTTGACGTCATAGATCACCTGGGCGCGGATCGACGCTTCCAGCGAGGGAATCGAGCCGCCGGCGCGGTACTGGAAACTCACTTGCAGCACGTCGCCCGCCTTCACGGCGACCGGCGTGGCCAGCGGCAAGCACATGTAGTGGTTCAGCCAGTCGATGGTGGTCGAGCGTTCAGGCACCACGGCCAGGATGTTCTTGGTAACGAAACGCAGGGCGTTCAGGGTGCCGCTGCGCTCGACGACAAACTTGCCGTCAAAGCCGAACACGCTGTCCGTCGGCTGGCTGAAGTCGATGATGCTGTAGACGGAAGGCGGCGCCAGTTCCTGCACGCCAGGATGGATGGCCGTGGTTTCCTGGAATTGCACGATGGGCGCGTAAAAACCCTCGAAATCGTATTCCTGCTGCATCGGCTGCACGGCCATGATGACGGCTTCGGGCAGGAAGATGGGCAGCGGGCCGCCAAAACGGGCCAGGTAGCGGCGCTTGAACGATTCGATCACTTCCACTTGCTTTTCGCGCAGCATGCCGACATGGATCATTTCGCAGATGACCACGTCGACGGGCTCGGGCGGCAGGTATTCGAAGGCATCCGCGTGGACGACTTCGACTTTTTCACCGTTGGGATTGAGCGCCAGCATCTTGCGCGCTTCCTTGACCATGTCCGGATTGAACTCCACGCACCACACCTTGTCGGCGCGCGCGGCCGCAAACCACGACAGCACGCCCGTGCCGCCGCCCAGCTCCAGCACCTTCATGCCGGGTTTTACCGCGTAATCGATCGCCGACTTGAACCCGTGCATGCGGTTCTGGTCCATCAACATATTGTGGTGGTAATGGACGGGGATAAATTGCCCCAGGTAACAACTCTCGATTTCTCGTTCATTCAGCATGTCTGTCCTCTTGGAGTCTGGCTCCGATGGCCGATCGGTTTTGTCATTCCAGAAAGCAGTGATATCGCACGGGCTGCGCGAGGGGCGGCGACAATACAGCCGGCGCCTGACGGTGATGTGATGACCCATGCGAGGTATCTCCTGATTAATGCGACACGATCATTATCGTTAATCGGCAAGGAGAACAAAGGGCTGAGGTGAGAGGCAATTCCATGCCAGTTTCAGCGCTGGCATGGAAAGTATTGAAATTAAAACATTACTTGCGGGCTGCGCGCGCCTTCTGTGCCGCTTCGATGATGGCGACCACGCCGGGCTTGTCGCCCGCCTGGGCAAACTGCACGGCCATCCAGCCATGGTCGCTTTTCAGGCTGGCGTCCGCACCCCAGGACAGCAGCAGCTTGACGGCGCCCTCCTGCCCTTCGCGGGCGGCAAACATCAGCGGCGTGACGCTGGCGGGCGCGCGCGCATCGACCACGGCATCGCGGTCAAGCAATATCTTCATGATGGGCAAGTCGCCGGCCGAGGCCGCATAGTGGAGCGCCGTCCAGCCGCTCTGGTTGACCTTGGCGCCCTTGGCCAGCAAGGCGTTCACGGCGTCCTGCTTGTGCTTGTAGGCGGCCATCATCAGCGCCGTGTTGCCATTGGCCGAACGGGCTTCGATGTCGATGCCGGGCGCGTCGAGCAGCACCTGGAACACCCGGTCCGCATCGTCGCGCAGGGCCAGCACGAGGGGAACGTCGCCCCGCTGCGCGTCAGGCTGGTTCGGATTCATGCCCTCCGCCAGCATGCTGCGCACGCCGCTGGCATTATTGACGGAGACGGCGCGGAAGAAAGCGTCCGGTTCCGGCGCCGCCTGGCTGGCGGTGGCGCAGCACAACAGCATCGCCAGGGCGAGTTTTTTCATCATGTCTGACCTTAAGAAGTTACGGCAACTGATTGAATAACTTGAAGAAATTATCCGTCGTCTGCTTCGCCACCTGGTCCAGCGGGATGCCTTTCAGGGTCGACAGGTATTCCGCCACGTGGGCCACATAGCCCGGCTCGTTCATGCGGCCGCGGAACGGCACGGGCGCCAGGTACGGCGAATCCGTCTCGATCAGGATGCGCTCGAGCGGCACTTCCAGGGCCACGGCCTGCAAGTCTTTCGCGCTCTTGAACGTGACGATGCCGGAAAAGGAAATATAGAAACCCATGTCTATGGCGGCGCGCGCCACTTCCAGGGATTCCGTAAAGCAATGCATGACGCCGGCCACGCCGCCGTCGGACACGCCCGCGCCCTCTTCGCGCATGATGCGTATGGTGTCTTCACTGGCCGCTCTTGTGTGAATAATCAAGGGCTTGCGTGTGATTCTTGAAGCTTTGATGTGAGTGCGGAAACGCTCGCGCTGCCACTCCAGGTCGCCCGTCAAACGGAAATAGTCGAGACCCGTCTCGCCGATGGCGATGATCTTCGGATGGTCGGCCAGGCGGACCAGGTCTTCCACGGACGGTTCAGGCGTGTCCTCGTAGTCGGGATGCACGCCGACGGACGCGAAAATATGCGGATACTGCTCGGCCAGGGCCAGCACCTGTGGAAAGTCCGGCAAGTCGACGGACACGCACAAGGCGTGTGTCACCTTGTTCTCGGCCATCTTGGCGAGGATCTCGGGCATGCGAGCAGCCAGCTCGGGGAAATTGATATGGCAATGGGAATCGATATACATAAGGCGGGATTGTACCGGAGCGGGCGGAATCTGGCAGGGGGAAGGCGCAAATCCGTCCTGCCGCTGACGACTCCCGCGCAGTCCCCCTACTGCCCCTGCGGCGGCTGCCACAGCTCTACCTTGTTACCCTCGGGATCGATGACCCAGCCGAACTGGCCATATTCGGAATCGGGCGCCTTTTCCAGCACGTTGCAGCCCTCGTCGCGCAGGGCTTGCAGCAACGCGTCGAGGTCGTCGACGCGGTAGTTGATCATGAAGGACGCCTTGCCGGGCGCGAATTGTTCGTTGTCATTGGCCGCGACGGACCAGATAGTGGTGCCGCCAGTGGGCTTGCCGTCGGCGTCCGTCCAGGTGAAGGCGGCGCCGCCCCACGGCTTCACGTCCAGGCCCAGGTGGCGCTGGTACCAGGCGCGCAGCGCGGCCGGGTCTTGCGCGTGGAAAAAGATGCCGCCGATGCCAGTGACTCGTTTCATGCACGCCTCCGTTGCTGTCCAGTGCCTTGACTGTAACACCGGGGGCCAGGCGTGGCAAACGATGCGGCGAGCCTTCCGCCGGGCCAAGAAATAGATAATTTACTTTAACTTGACCACGCAAGCACTTGATTTTATTGACAACTGGATGCGTAGTCGAGCAGCATGTCTTCCAAAAACAGCTTGGGCGACAAGGGGTGCTCGGCAATCGCCCGGCGTTCGTTCGCCGCCTTGATCGCAGCCATCAACCGGCTCACGTTGATGCGTCCTGCCAGCGCTTCCAGTTCGCGCCGGTGGCGCGGGTAGTAGCGGATGCTGCCGGACAATTTGACGGAAAACACGTCGTACAGCCAGCGCTGGAGCGATGCCACGAGCGGCGCCAGCGGAGACTTCTGTAATTTGTCCGCCGCTTTCAGGGCCGCTTCCACGCCAGGGTTCGCCAAGACTTGCAGCAATTGTTCCGTTTCTTCGCGGCCGCCCGATTCGGACTGGGCCAGCGCTGCCAGCGGCGCGCCGCCCTGCTCGCGCAGCCAGCTGTCCGCATCGTTCAAGCCTTGCTGCTTGAGCCACGTCAAGGCCTGCTCGTGGCTGGGCATCGGCAAGGCGAATTTCCTGCAGCGCGACAAGATGGTCGGCAGCAAGCGGTCCAGGCTGTTCGAAGCCAGCAAGAACAAAGTGCCCGGAGGCGGCTCTTCCAGGGTTTTCAGCAAGGCGTTGGACGCGGGCGTGTTGAGCGCCTCGGCCGGGTACAGCACCACCACGCGCAAGCCCTGGCGGTGCGTGGAAATATTCATGAAGTCGGCCAGGTTGCGGATCTGCTCGATCTTGATGTCTTTCGACGGCGTCTTGGTCTTGGCGCTTTTCTTCGCGCCCTCGCCCTCTTCGCCGTCGTCGGCCACGTCGTCTTCCAGCGCTTCCGGACGGACCCGGCGGTAATCGGGATGGTTGCCCTGGCTAAACCAGCCGCATGAGGCGCACGCGCCGCAGGCATGGCCGTCGGCGCGCACGTCTTCGCACAGTAATGCCTGCGCGAAATGCTCGATGAAGTCGGCCTTGCCGATGCCCTGCGCGCCATGGAACAAAATGGCGTGCGGCATGCGCGGGCGCAAGGCTTGCAATTGCTGCCAGGCGTTCTGTTGCCACGGATAGAGAGGACTATTCATTTTATTCCTTATCAATCAGTGGCTTGCAATACTTTGCTCAAGCAATACATCAAGCAGTTTTGCCAGCTGTACTTGAATATCGGCAATGCTTTGCGTGGAATCGATGATGCGGAAGCGTTCCTGGAACTGGGCCGCGCGGCGCAGATACTCGTTGCGCGTGGCGGCAAAGAAATCGGCCTGCTCCTGCTCGAACTTGTCGAGCGCACGCGTGGCGTCCAGGCGGGCACGGGCCACGGCCAGCGGCACGTCGAACAGGAAAGTCAGGTCCGGCTGCAAGTGCGGGTGCACCCACGCTTCCAGCGCTTCCATCTTGCGCAAGTCCATGCCCCGGCCCCCGCCCTGGTAGGCGAAGCTGGCGTCGCTGAAGCGGTCGGAAATGACCCACTCGCCCCGATCGAGGGCTGGCGCGATCACTTGCGCGATATGTTCGCGGCGGCTGGCGAACATCAGCAAGGCTTCCGTTTCCAGGTGCATTTTTTCATGCAGCAGCAGTTCGCGCAGTTTTTCGCCCAGGCTGGTGCCGCCCGGTTCGCGCGATGAAACGAGGCTGACGCCACGCTGCTGCAGGTAGTCGGTGACAAAGCCGATATGCGTCGACTTGCCCGCGCCATCGATGCCTTCGAAGGTGATGAAGCGGGGTTGATAGTGTGGTGTCATGAAGCTTCTAGTTTGAAATAATTAACGCTGGTATTGATTCACGGCGCGGTTATGGTCGGGCAAGTTGGCCGAGAACTGGCTGGTGCCGTCGCCCCGCGCCACGAAATACAGCGCTTGCGTGCGGGCCGGCGCCAGCGCCGCCGTCAGCGACTGCGCGCCAGCCAGGGCGATCGGCGTGGGCGGCAAGCCGCCGCGCGTGTAGGTATTGTACGGGGTGTCCGCTTCCAGGTCGCGTTTGCGGATCTTGCCCTGGTAGTTGTCGCCCATGCCATAGATCACAGTCGGGTCCGTCTGCAGCAGCATGCCCGTCTTGAGGCGGTTGACGAACACGCCGGCAATCATGGCGCGCTCGGACTTTTGCCCCGTTTCCTTTTCCACGATGGAAGCCATGATCAGCGCTTCGTACGGGTTTTTATATGGCAAGGCGGGGTCACGCTTGTCCCACGCTTCGGACAGGCGGCCGATCATGGCCGTATGCGCCTGCCTGAAAATCTGCATTTCGCTGGCGCCCTTGGCAAACAGATACGTATCCGGGAAGAACAAGCCTTCCGGGTGCACATATTCCGGGCTGATTTTCGCCATCAGTTCCTTGTCGGACAGGCCCGCGGTATCGTGCTTGAGACCGGGATGGTTGGCCATCGCCAGGCGCATCTGTTTGAAGGTCCAGCCTTCGATGATGGTCAGCGACTCTTGCGCGAATTCGCCGCGCGCCAGCTGCGTGATCAAACGCTGCGGCGTGGTGCCCGGTTTCAGTTCATAGGAACCGGCCTTGATCTTCGAGGTCTTGCCTTCGATGCGCGCCAGCATGTTGAACAGGATGGGCACGATGGGCACTCCCGCGTCCGCGATCTGCTGGCCGGCCGCATGCGCGCCGCTGCCCGGGCTGATCGTAAACGGAATCGCTTCTCCGTCCGTGGTGATGGGCTGCTGCGCCCAGTACACAAAAGTACCGCCCACGCCGATAGCGGCGATGACTGAACTGACTACAAGTTTTTTAAAGAAAGCCATTGTTCCGATTCTTGTGATGCGAGCGCTGATGGCCAACGTCCGCTTGTTATGATCGTTCATTTGTGAAGCAAGTGCGCGCAAAGCGGCGCCAACACTGGCAATCTTGCCGTTGCCGACGCAATCTGCGCGACATCACTATAATGAACCCGTAATGATAATGCTTAATCGCTGATCTAATGGAAATTATGAATAACTGGAATCAATTTTTAACAGCCCAAGGCGCCCGCCCCGTTGCCATCGATGGCGCGCCTGACGGCACCGCCCCCATCACCGCCGTCCCTATCCATGATTTCGGCCAGTCCCTGACAGTGCCCCAGCTGCAAGAAGGTTTTGTCGCGGCCATCACGGACCAGGGCTTGATCGGCTTGAGCGGCGACGATGCGGCCAGTTTCCTGCACGGCCAGCTGACCAACGATGTGGAACACCTGAACCAGGAGCAAGTGCGCCTGGCCGGCTACTGCACGCCGAAAGGCCGGCTGCTGGCCAGTTTCCTGATGTGGCGCAACGCCACCACCATTTATCTGCAATTGCCGCGCGCCATACAGCCGGCCATCCAGAAGCGTCTGCAGATGTTCGTGCTGCGCGCCAAGGCCAAGCTGCACGATGCATCCCTTGATGAAACCAATCAAGTTGTCCTGGGCCTGGGCGGCAAACAAGCCAGCGCGGCCCTGTCCGGCTGGTTCCCGGCGCTGCCCGCCACGCCGTTCAGCAAGGTCGAGCATGAACTGGGTACCCTGCTGCGCGTGGCCGATGCGTTCGGCAGCGCCCGCTATGAATGGCTGACGTCGGCCGCCACGGCGCGCGACGCGTGGCCGCAGCTGGCGCAAACGCTCGCCAAGGGCGGGATTGACGCCTGGCGCTTGTCGGAGATCCACGCGGGCATCCCGCAGATCACGGCCGCCACGCAAGAGCAGTTCGTGCCGCAAATGATCAACTTCGAGCTGCTGGGCGGCGTCAATTTCAAGAAAGGCTGCTACCCGGGCCAGGAAATCGTCGCGCGCAGCCAGTACTTGGGCAAGCTCAAGCGCCGCACCACCCTCGTCAGCATTGCCGATCCCTCGGTAGTGGCCGGCGGCGAACTGTTTGCCGTCAGCGACCCCGAGCAACCTTGCGGCATGGTCGTCAACGCGGCGCCCAACGGTGATGGCGGCATCGACGCCCTCGTTGAAATGAAGCTGGGGGCGATCGAAGAAGGTGCAAGCGCCGCCGGCGCCGTGCGCTACGGTTCGGCCCAGGGCGCTCACGTGCAGTTCCTGTCCATGCCTTACGTGCTAGACGCACTCGACTTGTGAGAATGCCATGAAAGATTTGTACATTTATTACCAGGTCAAGGAAGAGCACGCCCAGGCGCTGGAAGCCCGGGTCCGTGCCTTGCAGGCAAAACTGGCTGCCGCGTCCGGCGTGGCGCCGCAATTGAAGCGCCGCCCTGACGCCAAGGATGGCTTGCAGACGTGGATGGAAATCTACCCCGTCGTCGGCGAAGGTTTTACGGAGCTGTTGGCCAGCGCGTCCGACGAAGCGGGATTGCTGTCCTTGACGGCTGGCGCGCGCCATACGGAAGTGTTCATGGATTTGCCTCCATGTGCCTGATCGTTTTTGCCTGGAAAGTCAATCCGCACATCCCGCTGATTGCCGCCGCCAACCGCGACGAATTCTATGAACGCGCCAGCGCCCCCGCCGGCGCCTGGCCCGAGCACCCGCAAGTGTATGCGGGCCGCGACCTGCAGGCGGGCGGCAGCTGGATGGGCATCACCCAGGCCGGCAGCGGCAGCTCGCGCTTTGCCGCCATCACGAATATCCGCAGCCCGCAAGACCGCAACCCGGACGCCCCCTCGCGCGGCGCCCTGGTAGCCGACTATCTGGCCGGCAATATGTCGCCACAGGATTACATCGCGCAAATCCGCCCCGGCTGCACAGCCTACAACGGCTTTAACCTGGTGCTGGGCGATGCGGACACCCTGATCTGGTTTTCCAACCGGGGCGATGGCGATGCGCGCAATGGCCAGCCATTGGAGCCGGGCATCTACGGCCTGTCGAACGCCCTGCTGGACGCGCCGTGGCCGAAAGTCCTGAAGACCAAGGCCCAGTTCGCCAGCCTGCTGTGCCAGGGTGCGCCCGACGAGGCGTATTTCGACATGCTGGCTGACACCACGCGCGCACCCGATTTCCGCTTGCCGGACACAGGCGTGCCGCTCGACCTCGAGCGCGTACTGTCCGCCGTCTGCATCGAAACGCCGGGTTACGGCACGCGCACTTCCACCGTCGTGAAACTGTTCCCGGATTCTCCCGGCGAACTGCATGAGCTGGTGATCCAGTAGGTCGGGTAGGTCGGGTTAGCGCGCAAGCGCGTAACCCGACAACACCAGCGCCCTCAACCGGCATCACCGCCGTCCCCGATGTCGGATTACGCGCGCCTCCGGCGCGCTAATCCGACCTGCGCAAGCTTCCCCTATCCTCATCGACAACCCACCCGCCATCCATCCGCAGAAAAAAGAAAGCGCTTGCGCAAGCGCTTTCTTTTGTTTACGATAGCTTCAATCGCGGCGACACAGCCGCACCCAATCGCAGTACACAATAATAAAAAAACCTCAGGAGACACCATGGCCACCATGGAAGATGTAGCGCGGGCGGCGGACGTATCGCTGTCGACCGTCTCTCACGTAGTCAACGGCACCCGCAAGGTCAGCCCGAAAACCGTCGCCGCCGTCAACGCGGCCATGCAGCAGATCGGCTATGTGCCGAACATGCTGGCGCGCGCGCTGGCCGGCTCCTCGTCGGGCACCATCGGCGTGGCCATTTCCGCCTTCACCAATCATTATTTCAGCGAAACCGTGCGCGCCATCGAGGCTGCCTGCACGCGGCACGGCTTGATGATGCTGTTTTCCGATACGCATGACGACCCCGAGCAGGAGTTGAAAGTGGTGCAAAACTTGCACCAGCGCCGCGTCGACGGCATCGTGCTGGCGCCATCCGGCGATCCGCACAACCGCGCCCTCGACTATTTGACCAGCAACAAGATCGCTTCCGTGCTGGTCGACCGCATGTCGCCGCAACCGTTCGACCAGGTGGGCGTGGAAAACATCGAAGCGACGGCCCAGCTCGTCAGCCATCTGATCGCGGCCCATGGCCACCGCCGCATCGGTTTCATCGCCGGCGCGCCCGGCCTGTCCACGACGGACGAGCGTATCGAAGGCTACCGCCTGGCCTTGCAACGCGCCAATATTGCCTTCGATGGGGCACTGCTGCGTTCGGGCGACTCCAACCTGGAACGCAGCGGCGCAGCCACGCGCGAATTGCTGGCCCTGCCCGCCGCACAGCGTCCCACGGCCATCGTTGCCGGCAATAACCTGATGACCATCGGCACCATGCATGCCTTGCGCGATGCGCACATTGCGGTACCGCAAGACGTCGCGCTGGCCGGCTTCGATGATTTCGACTGGGCCGATTACTTCAGCCCCCGCCTGACCGTGATGGCGCAGCCGCTCGAAGAGCTGGGCGCCATGGCTGTCGACCTCCTGATCGACCGTATCGCCAATCCGGGCATCGCCCAGCATGTGCAGCGTTTGTCGCCAACCTTGCGCGTACGCAATTCCTGCGGCTGCCCCTGACCTTTACATATAGACACACCATGCATCCAGCGATTTCCCTCGGTATCGACCTCGGTACCTCCGAACTGAAAACCGTGCTGATGGACCGCACTGGCGCCGTGCGCGGCCAGGCATCCGTGCGCATCGACACCAGCCGCCCGCAAGCAGGCTGGTCCGAACAGGCGCCGCAGGACTGGTGGGCCGCCTGCGTCAACGCGCTGGGCCAGCTGCGCGCGGGCTGGCCGCAGGACTATGCCCGCATCGCCTGCATCGGCCTGTCGGGCCAGATGCACGGCGCCGTGCTGCTCGATGCCAACGATACCGTGATCCGTCCCGCCATCCTGTGGAATGATGCGCGCGCCGAGGCCGAAGCGGCTAGCCTGGCGCGCGACTATCCCGCATATGCGGACGTGACGGGCAGCCTGCCCATGGCGGGCCTGACGGCGCCAAAACTGCTGTGGCTGCAAAAGCATGAGCCGGCCGCCTTTGCCGCCATCGCCTGTTTACTGTCGCCGAAAGACTATTTGCGCCTGCGCTTGACGGGCATCAAGCTGACGGACATGTCCGACGCGGCCGGCACTCTGTGGCTGGACGAGGCCAACCGTGCCTGGTTCGCGCCCATGCTGGCCGCCTGCGGCTTGCACCCAGAACAGATGTCGGCGCTGGCCGAAGGCGACGCCGCCACGGGCACCGTGCTGGCGTCCATCGCCGACCAGCTGGGCTTGCCGGCGGATGTGGTGGTGGCGGGCGGCGGCGGCGACAATCCCGTCTCGGCCGTGGGCATCGGCGCCGTCAATGGCGGCGACAGTTTTATCTCGCTGGGCACCAGCGCCGCCATCGTCAGCGTGACCGAAGCGCCTCTGGGCAATCCGGCCGGCGGCGTGCACAGCTTTTGCCACGCCCTGCCCGGACGCTGGTATGCGATGGGCGCGATCCTGTCGGGCGCCAGCTGTCTGCGCTGGGCAACTGGCGTGCTGGGCCAGCCCGACGAGGCAGCCCTGCTGGCGCTGGTGGAAGCGGGCTTGCCGCTCGACGCCCCCATTGCCCCTTCCGCGCCCCTGTTCCTGCCGTATCTGTCGGGCGAGCGCACGCCGCATAACGACCCGCAAGTGCGCGGCGCCTTTTTGCAACTGGGCCACGACAGTACGCCGGCGCAGCTCGGCTACGCCGTGCTCGAAGGCGTGGCCTTTGCCTTGCGCGACGCCATGGCGGCCGTCACATCGACGGGCGCCGTCGTTCCCCACTGCATGCTGGTGGGCGGCGGCGCGCGCAGCCAGTACTGGGCGCAATTGCTGGCCAATGTGCTGGGACGCGAAATGCGCACCCTGCACAACAGCGAATTGTCGGCCAGCCTGGGCGCTGCCAAGCTGGGCTTTGCCGCCATCGGCGACACCAGCCTGCTGACGCAGGGCTTGCCCATCAAAAACATTTTCCTGCCCGATGCCGCGCACAGCGCAGCCTTGAGCATCCGTTACGGTCGCTACCGTAGCCTGTTTCCCGCCGTGCAAGCCTTGCACCAACTCAGTGATAAGGAATAGTAATGAATCAGCTGCAACAATTGAAGCAATACAGCACCGTCGTCGCCGACACGGGCGACTTTTTGCAACTGGCGCGCTTCGCGCCGCAAGACGCCACCACCAATCCGTCGCTGATTTTAAAGGCCGTGCTGCAGCCCGATTACGCGCCCTTGCTGGAAAGCACGGTCGCCGCGCATCAATCCGCTGCGCTGGACGATATCGTCGACCAGGTGCTGGTGCGCTTCGGTCTGGAAATTTTAAAGGTCGTGCCGGGCCGCGTGTCGACGGAAGTCGATGCCCGTTTGAGCTTTGACCGCGACGCCACCGTCGCCCGCGGGCGCCGCCTGATCGCCCTGTACGAGCAAGCCGGCATCAGCCGCGAACGCGTGCTGATCAAGGTTGCCGCCACCTGGGAAGGCATCCAGGCAGCGCGCGAGCTGGAAAAGGACGGCATCTTTTGCAATCTGACCCTGCTGTTCGCGTTTTGCCAGGCCGTCGCCTGCGCCGACGCGAAAGTGCGCCTGATTTCGCCGTTTGTGGGCCGCATCTACGACTGGCATAAAAAATCGCTGGGCGCGGCATGGGACGAAGCGGCGCGCAGCCTGTCCAATGATCCAGGAGTACAGTCGGTCACGCGCATCTTCAATTACTACAAACAACATGGCATCGCCACGCAAGTGATGGGCGCCAGCTTCCGCAACGTGGGGCAGATCACGGCCCTGTCCGGCTGCGACTTGCTGACCATCAGCCCGGATCTGCTGGCCAAGCTGGAAGCGGCAGATGCGCCATTCGAGCGCGCTCTGGGCGGCGACCTGGGCGCGGCACAACCGGCCATCACGTATGACGAAGCCGCTTTCCGCTACGCCTTGAACGACGACGCGATGGCGACCGAAAAGCTGGCCGAAGGCATCCGCGGCTTTGCCGTCGATGCGGGCAAGCTGGACGCCATGATCGAGAAATTACGCAATCAATAAGTTTGCACCCCGTTTTTACCCGTAGCACCGTTTGTTTTTACAATAAAAACCCTTGGAGATCCTCATGAAAAAAGTCATTACCGCCTCCCTGCTGCTGTCCGCCGCCTGCGGCGCTTTCGCCGCTGACAAACCGCTGAAATCGATCGGCGTGAGCGTGGGCGACCTGGCCAACCCGTTCTTCGTGGCCATTGGCCGCGGCGCGGAAGAAAGCGCGAAAAAGCTGGGCGGCCCTGGCGTGAAAGTCACCACGGTGTCCAGCAAGTATGACTTGAACACCCAGGTGGACCAGATCGAGAACTTCATCGCCAATAAAACCGACATCATCATCCTGAACGCCGTCGATTCCAAGGGCATCGCGCCAGCCATCAAGAAAGCGCGCAATGCGGGCGTGGTCGTGATCGCTGTCGACGTGGGTGCCGTGGGCGCTTCGGCCACCGTGATGTCCGATAACACCATGGCCGGCGACGTGTCGTGCGCCTACCTGGCCAAGCAGATCGGCGGCAAGGGCAATGTGGTGATCCTGAACGGCCCGCCGGTCACGTCCGTGATCGACCGCGTCAACGGTTGCAAGAAAACTCTGGCCGCGTTCAAGGATATCAAGATCCTGTCCGACAACCAGAATGCCGGCGGCAGCCGCGACGGCGGCATGACCGTGATGTCGAACCTGCTGACGGCCCATCCGAAGATCGACGGCGTGTTCGCCATCAACGATCCGACCGGCATCGGCGCCGAACTGGCGATCAAGCAATCGAAGCGCACGGACGTGAAACTGATCACGGCAGTCGATGGCGCGCCCGATGGCCAGAACGCCCTGAAAAACAAGGCCGGCCTGTTTGCCGCCACCTCGGCGCAAAACCCGTACCGCATGGCCACCGACGCCGTGCAGATGGGCTACGACATCATGAACGGCCGCACGCCGAAACAGACCATGGTGCTGTTGCCGACCCCGGCCATCACCAAGGAAAACGTCGCCACCTACACGGGCTGGGTAAAGAACTGATCTGCCTGACCTGAACCACGTGGCGCCGCCAGCCAGTTGGCAGGCGGCGCCAGTTTCACCAGCAAGGAAGGACAGTCATGAGCGACGATATTATTTTTGAAATGCGCGGCATCGAGAAGCGCTTTGGCGCCACGCGCGCGCTGCGCGGCGTGCACCTGACGGTGCGCAGCGGCGAAATCCATGCCGTGATGGGCGAGAACGGCGCCGGCAAGAGTACCCTGATGAAGATTTTATCCGGCGTGTACACGCCGGACGCGGGCGAGATCATCCTCGACGGCAAGCCGATTCGTATCCGCAACCCGGGCGAGGCACGCGCGCTGGGCATCAACCTGATCTACCAGGAATTGAGCGTAGCCAGGAACATGACGGTGGCGCAGAACGTCTTCATGGGCAGCGAGCCGCAAGGACCGTTCTGGACCGTCAAGGGCGGCGAAATGCGCGCGCGCACGAATGCCATCCTGGCCGACCTCGGTTCCCGTTTCGACGCCGACACCATGGTCTCGACCCTGTCGATCGCCGAGCAGCAGCAGGTGGAAATCGCCCGCGCCCTCGTGCATGAAAGCCGCATCCTGATCATGGACGAGCCCACTGCCGCCCTGTCCGACCGGGAAACCGAACAATTGTTCCGCATCATCGAAGAACAGCGCGACAAGGGCCTGGCCGTGCTCTACATCAGCCACCGCATGGCCGAGGTGGAGCGCCTGGCGCGCCGCATCACCGTGCTGCGCGACGGCGCCTATGTGGGCGAGCTGGGCAAGGATGAGCTGGATCAAAAGAAAGTCGTGCAAATGATGGTGGGCCGCCCAGCCGACGACTTTTATGCGCACCAGCGGCGCACCACGCGCGGCGCCGAGCGCCTGCGCGTGGAAAACGTGGGCGGCGGCAAGGTCAAGCCCGCCTCGTTCGCGCTGCATGCGGGTGAAGTGACGGGACTTGCCGGCCTGGTCGGCGCAGGCCGCACGGAACTGGCGCGCCTGATCTTTGGCGCCGACAAGAAGCAATCGGGGCAAGTATGGCTCGACGGCCAGGAAGTGCACATCCACCGGCCGCTGGCAGCCATCCGCCACGGCATCGGCTACCTGCCGGAAGACCGCAAGAGCCTGGGCCTGTTCATGCAATTGTCGGCCATGGAAAACATGTCGATGAACATCCTCTCCAAGCACTCCACGGCGGGCGTCGTCAACCGTGGCGCCCTGACCCAGCTGACGCGCGAGGCAATTGCCAACCTCAACGTGAAAGTGTCGGGACCGGAAGGCATCGTCGGCGGACTCTCCGGCGGCAATCAGCAAAAAGTCTTGCTGGCGCGCTGGCTGGCCATCGCGCCCAAGGTCCTCATCCTCGACGAACCGACGCGGGGCGTGGACGTGGGCGCAAAGAGCGAAATCTACAAGATCATCCACCAGCTGGCCGATGCGGGCACGGCCGTGCTGTGCATTTCCAGCGAACTGGCCGAACTGGTCGGCATCTGCGACCGCGTGATGGTTATGTGCGAAGGACGCCTGACAGGCGAAGTGACGGGCGACGACATTACGCAGGAAAACATCCTTGCCTATGCCACGCAGCTGGAAGCGGCATAAAAACACCTGTCAAAACCTACTGCGCGTCGCGGGTTGCGGTTTCCGATGCTCACTGTGCATCCGCACAGTTCCGCGTCTCAACCACAACCCACATCCGCTCGCTACGGTTTTGTCAGGCGTTTTAAGAATACGTCTTAAATAATCATTCAGGAGACTCATGATGACAACTAGCACCACCCGCGGCGCCGCGCGCGCCGGCGAACCCTTCAATGCCTCGAACCTGATGCGCCGCCTGGGCATGCTGCCCGTGCTGGTGGTGCTCTACCTGGCCATGTATGGCCTGACCGTGTACTTCTCGGCCGATGGCACATCGACGTTCATGACCAGCAATAACACCATGAACATCTTCCGCCAGGTGTCGATCAATATCGTGCTGGCGTCGGGCATGACCTTCGTCATTCTGACGAGCGGCATCGATTTGTCCGTCGGCTCCGTGCTGGCTGTCTCGGCCGTTGCAGGCATGCTGATGTCCCTGTCGGCCCAGTTCGCCGGCTTCTCGATTCCCGCCTTCCTCATCGTCGGCCTGCTGCTGGGCGCGCTCAATGGCGTGCTGGTGGCCCTCGTCGGCCTGAACCCGTTCGTGGTGACTTTGGGCACCATGACGGCCCTGCGCGGCGCAGCCTACCTGTTCGCCGACGGCACCAGCGTGCTGAACACGGAAATCCCCAGCTTCGAATGGATGGGTAACGGCAGCTTCCTGGCCGTGCCCTGGCTGATCTGGCTGGCAGCGGCCGTCGTCGTGCTGACCTGGTTCATCCTGCGCAAGACCACCCTGGGCCTGCATATCTACGCTGTCGGTGGCAATATCCAGGCGGCACGCTTGACAGGCATCAAGGTCGGCCTCGTGCTGATGTTTGTCTACACGATCAGCGGCCTGTTCGCGGGCTTGGGCGGCGCCATGTCGGCCAGCCGTCTGTATGCAGCCAACGGCAACTGGGGCACGGGATATGAGCTGGACGCCATCGCGGCCGTCGTGCTGGGCGGCACCAGCCTGATGGGCGGCGTGGGCTCCGTCTGGGGCACCGTCATCGGCGCCCTGATCATCGGCGTGATGAACAATGGCTTGACGATTCTGGGCCTGTCGTCGTTCTGGCAGTACGTGGCGAAAGGTGTCGTGATCGTGCTGGCCGTGATTCTGGATAAATGGCGCCAGAGCCACGCGCAGAACTGATTGTGCTGGTGGTGTCGGGTGACGCGCTGCGCGCTAACCCGACCTACCGTTGACGTCGTAGGTCGGATTAGCGCTATGCGCGTAATCCGACAACACCCTAGAACACCAGCCGCATCTCCACATGCGCAATCCCCGCCTCTTCAAACACTTCCCCCTGCTGCACGAAACCGTGGCGCGCATAGAATGGCGCGGCCACGGTCTGCGCATTGAGCACCACCGCCGCATCGCCCCGTTCGCGGGCTTTGTCCATCAGCAAGGTCAGAATGGCGCCGCCCACGCCCGTGCCGCGGCCCGGCTGGCGCACGGCCATGCGGCCGATGTGGCCGTCTGGCAATAAACGTCCCGTGCCGATGGCGTTGCCGGCACCGTCGTAGGCAACGGCGTGCAGGCAGACGGCATCCATGTCGTCGAGTTCGATCTCGGCCGGCACTTTCTGTTCATCGACAAAGACTTCGAAACGGATGGCGGTGGCGTCAGGGCCCAGGGTGGCCCAGTCGCCGAGGCGGATGGTGTGCTTGGTCATGGGTATGCGCTAGTAAGAGACGGGCCGCAATTGTCGCACGGCCCGCCTTGCGGAAGGAAGGTCAGGCCAGTTTCACCAATTGCTTGCCGAAGTTGCGCCCTTTTAAGAGGCCGATGAACGCTTGCGGCGCGCTGGCCAGGCCATCGGCCACGGATTCGCGGAATTTCAGCTTGCCCGTCGCCACCAATGTTCCCAGTTCCGCCAATCCTTGCGGCCAGAATTCCGGCTGTTCCGACACGATGAAGCCGCGCACGGTGAGGCGGTTGGTGAGGATCAGGCGCGCATTGTCGAGCGGCGTCGGCTCGCCGTTATAGCCGGCGATCCAGCCGCACACGGCCACGCGGCCAAACGCGTTGGTGCGCGCCAGCGCTGCATCGAAGATGGCGCCGCCCACGTTTTCAAAGATGGCGTCGATGCCGTCCGGCGTGGCCGCCGCCAGGTCAGCCTCCAGATTGCCCGCCTTGTAATCGACGCAGGCATCGAAACCCAGTTCATTCACCACATACGCGCACTTGTCGGCGCCGCCGGCGATGCCGACCACGCGGCAGCCTTTCAATTTCGCCAGTTGCCCCACGACGCTGCCCACGGCGCCGCTGGCGGCCGACACGACCACCGTTTCGCCCGCTTTCGGCGCCATGATCTGGTTCAATCCATACCAGGCGGTCATGCCCGGCATGCCGACGGACCCCAGGTAGGCCGAGGCGGGAATATGCGTCGTGTCGACCTTGCGCAGCATGGTGCCGTCCGACACGGCCACTTCCGTCCAGCCCAAAGTCCCCACGACGGTGTCGCCTGCGGCAAACTTCGGATGCTTCGATTCCAGCACCACGCCCGCCGTGCCGCCGATCATGGTTTCATCGAGCGCCTGCGGCGCCGCATAGCTTTTATTGGCGCTCATGCGCCCGCGCATGTAAGGATCGAGCGACAGATACTGGTTACGCACCAGCAACTGGCCATCCGCGATGGCGGGAATCTCTTTGGTTTCCAGACGGAAATGTGCCGGCTGCACTTCCTCATTGGAAGCGGGGCGCGAGGCGAGGACGATGCGTTGGTAGGTGGTCATGAATGCTCCTGTCATTTGTCAAATGAACCCCAAAGGCAAAGTCCGGGGTCAAACCCTCAGGGTCTGACCCCAGCCCTTCGCTTTGGGGTTAACGGGTTTTCACACTTCGTAATCCATACATTGCCGTGCTTCCCGCACGGCCCCAAAGAACGGCTTGATCTTCACGTGCTCGGGATGGTTCTGGTAAGCGTCGAGCGCTTCGCGGCTGGCGAACTCGCTGTACAGGACGATGTCGTAGGTGGCTTCCAGGCCTGGCTGGGCCACGGCTGCTTCGAATTTCAGGATACCGGGCACCAGGTCCGAGCAGGAATCGAGCAGGGCTTTCAGTTTCAAGGCGTTCGTGGCGCGGTCGGCGCCTTCGGCGTGGTCTAACAGTTTCCAGAAAACGATGTGCTTGATCATGGTGGCAGGCTGGTTGTTTATTAATGAAGCATTACTGTACCCGCTATCGGCGCGCCTTGCAGGAAACGGACGCGCAATGCAAACGGGCGGCCTTGTAAGCCGCCCGCAGACTGGATAAAACCTACCTTACAGCACTTCGAACAGGCCGGCCGCGCCCTGCCCGCCACCGATGCACATGGTCACCACCACGTATTTGACGCCACGGCGCTTGCCTTCGATCAAGGCATGGCCCGTCAGGCGGGCGCCCGACACGCCATACGGGTGGCCGACGGCAATCGCCCCGCCGTTGACGTTCAGGCGGTCCATGGGGATGCCCAGGGTATCGGCGCAATACAGCACTTGCACGGCGAACGCTTCGTTGAGCTCCCACAGGCCGATGTCGGCAACAGTCAAGCCCGCCTTTTTCAGCAGTTTCGGGATGGCAAACACGGGGCCGATGCCCATTTCATCGGGTTCGCAGCCGGCCACGGCAAAGCCGCGGAAGATGCCCAGCGGCTGCAGCCCTTTCGCTTCGGCCACTTTCGCATTCATGACGATGGCCATCGCCGCGCCATCGGAAAACTGGCTGGCGTTGCCGGCACTGATGACGCCGCCCGGGATGGCCGGACGGATCTTCGCCACGCCGTCGTAGGTCGTGTCGGCACGGATGCCTTCATCGGCGGAGATCGTCACTTCGCGCGATACCAGCATGCCGCTGGCCTTGTCGGCCACGCCCATGATGGTGGTCATCGGCACGATTTCCGCGTCGAACAGGCCGGCCGCCTGGGCCGCGGCGGCGCGCTGCTGGCTTTGCGCACCATACACATCCTGGCGTTCGCGCGAGATCTGGTAGCGCTTGGCCACGGTTTCGGCCGTCTGCAGCATGGGCCAGTACACTTCCGGCTTGTGCTGCTGCAGCCAGACGTCGCGGTACATATGCGTATTCATTTCATTTTGCACGCAGGAAATCGATTCCACGCCGCCGGCCGCATAGATATCGCCTTCGCCGGCGATGATGCGCTGCGCCGCCAGGGCGATCGCCTGCAAGCCCGACGAGCAGAAGCGGTTGACGGTCATGCCAGCCGTCGTCACGGGGCAGCCGCCGCGCAAGGCCACCTGGCGCGCGATATTGCCGCCCGTGGCGCCTTCCGGGAAGGCGCAGCCGACCAGCACGTCTTCCACTTCCTCCGCCTCGATGCGCGCGCGCTCGACGGCGGCCGCCAGCACGTGGCCGCCCAGGGTGGCGCCATGCGTCATGTTGAACGCGCCCTTCCAGGACTTGGCCAGGCCCGTGCGGGCGGTCGATACGATGACGGCTTCATTCATGCTGTGTCTCCTTGTGGGGAATATTATGGGGTGGAATATCTGCGGAATCAGAATAGCACATTTAAGTACGATCGTTCGCAAAGTTCTGGTGCGCATCAATTTGTAAGCTTGGCGTAAGTTTCAAGCAAGCATGACGTAAGGTTAGGAGAACACACTCGCCTCCAGCTGTTGCAAGAATGGTCAAAAAGACCGCGGCACCAGTTCACTATAAAACATAGGGAGACAAACCATGGCATCACCATCCGGCTCGGCCGACGTACGGAAATTTTCCACCAAAGGCACTCCGATCACGCCTGAGGAACGCAAGGTCATCTTTGCATCATCCTTGGGCACCGTCTTTGAATGGTACGATTTTTACCTGTACGGTTCGCTCGCTTCCATCATCGCCAAGCAATTCTTCATCGGCGACCCTACCACCACCTTCATCTTCGCGCTGCTGGCCTTTGCCGCCGGCTTCATCGTGCGTCCGTTCGGCGCGCTCGTCTTCGGCCGCCTGGGCGACATGATCGGCCGCAAGTACACCTTCCTGATCACCATCCTGATCATGGGCGGCTCCACCTTCATCGTCGGCTTGCTGCCGGGCCACGCTTCCATCGGCATCGCGGCACCGATCATCCTCGTTTTCCTGCGCATCCTGCAAGGCCTGGCGCTGGGCGGCGAGTACGGCGGCGCAGCCACCTATGTGGCCGAGCACGCGCCTGAAGGCAAGCGCGGCGCGTTCACGGCGTGGATACAAACGACGGCAACCCTGGGCTTCTTCCTGTCGCTCATGGTCATCCTGGGTACCCGCCTGGCGACCGGCGAGAAGGATTTCGAGGCATGGGGCTGGCGCATTCCCTTCCTGGTCTCCGTCATCCTGCTGGGTATTTCCGTGTGGATCCGCCTGGCCATGAATGAATCGCCGGCGTTTGCCAAGATGAAAGCCGAGGGCAAGACCTCGAAAGCCCCGCTGACGGAAGCGTTCGGCAAGTGGAAAAACCTGAAGATCGTCATCCTGGCCCTGATCGGCCTGACGGCCGGCCAGGCAGTCGTCTGGTACACGGGCCAGTTCTACGCCCTGTTCTTCATGATCCAGACGCTGAAAGTGGACCTGGCAACGGCCAACGTGCTCGTCGCCATCGCCCTGCTGCTGGCCACGCCATTCTTCCTGTTCTTCGGCAGCCTGTCCGACCGCATCGGCCGCAAGTACATCATCCTCGGCGGCTGCCTGATCGCCGCTGCGACCTATTTCCCGATCTTCAACGGCCTGACCCACTTCGCCAATCCGCAGCTGGAAGCGGCACTGAAGAACTCGCCAGTGGTGGTGGTCGCCGATCCTGCTTCCTGCCACTTCCAGTTCAACATGACGGGCACGAAGAAATTCCCATCGTCGTGCGACATCGCCACGGGCTTCCTGTCGAACAGCTCGGTGAACTACACGAAGGAAGACGCACCGGCGGGCAGCATCGCCAAGGTACGCATCGGCACGAAGGAATTCACGTCGTTTAACGCCGTCATGACGGCCGATGGCTTGAACTTCGATGCGGAAAGCAAGGCCCACGAAGCGGCGCTGAAGAAAGAACTGGGCGCCGGCATCAAGGAAGCGGGCTACCCTGCGAAAGCCGATCCGGACCAGATCAACAAGCCGATGGTCGTCTTGCTGCTGTTCATCCTGGTGCTGTACGTGACCATGGTGTATGGCCCGATCGCCGCCATGCTGGTGGAAATGTTCCCGACCCGTATCCGCTACACCTCGATGTCCCTGCCCTACCATATCGGTAACGGCTGGTTCGGCGGCTTGCTGCCGACCACGGCCTTCGCGCTGGTGGCCTTCAAGGGCGATATCTATTACGGCCTGTGGTATCCGATCGTCGTCGCCCTGGCGACTGTCGTGATCGGCACCCTGTTCGTCAAGGAAACCAAGGACAACAATATCTACGCCGACGACTGATCTGATGCATGCCCCGGTCGCAAGGCCGGGGTCCGCAAAGCAAAACGCCGCTGACTCGTCAGCGGCGTTTTTTTATGCGGCGTATGCGGCGGCAAACTTGCCGAACTTACTTGTCGCTCTTGCCCTTTTTCAGCTGGTCGCGCTGCTGCACGTATTCCTGGTAGCTGGTCTGGTTGCGCTTGCGGCAGGCATTCCGGTCGTCAAAATTATTAAGGCTGTTGCAATACTCGCCGATCTTGTCCCGGTTTGCGTCATACAGTACTTCGCAGCCAGTGATGGCCAGCAAGAAGGGAATGATCAGATATTTCATTGCTACTCTCATGGATAGGGACGGGATTGCGCGAAAAAACACCAGATTGCCCACTGGATAAGCGGGCAGCTTTATCTTAACGCGATCTTGACGAAAAGTACAAGCGCTCGGTATTACTTAATGGAAAGGATTGCCTGCGCGCCCGCCACTGCATGCTATGGTGGCAGTTTCTCCCAGCGGATTCGTACCAGGCATGCCGACCATTCCTCCCGCCCCCTGCGGCCCACTGCAGCACCACTTCGACGCCTTGCTGCAAGACGTTTGCGCCAGCCTGGCTGCGCACGCCGGTAACTTGCTGGACGGCATATACCTGTATGGCAGCGTCGCCCGCGGCGACGCCACGCCGGGCGTATCCGACCTCGACCTGACCCTGGTACTGCGCCATCCGCCCACGCAGCAGCAGGCCGGCGCGCTGGAAGCGCTGCGCCTGGCCTTGCAGGCGCGCCACCGGGAAGTCATGAAGATCGATTTCGATATCGGCCACCGGGCCCAGGTACTGGCGCCCGAACACCTGTACAGCTGGGGCTACTGGCTCAAGCACCAGTGCCGCTGCCTGTGGGGCGAAGACCTGGCGCGGCACTTTGCGCCGTTCGCGCCCTCGCGCGCCATTGCCCTGGCCGTGAATGGCGACTTTGCCCGCGTGCTGGACAAGTATGCGCAGCGCCTTGATGACGAGCGCGACCCTGCCGTCATCGCCCGCCTGCAGCGCGAAGCGTCGCGCAAGCTGATCCGTTCCTGCAACACC
Source organism: Janthinobacterium sp. SUN128 (assembly GCF_030587275.1). Taxonomy (NCBI): domain Bacteria; kingdom Pseudomonadati; phylum Pseudomonadota; class Betaproteobacteria; order Burkholderiales; family Oxalobacteraceae; genus Janthinobacterium; species Janthinobacterium sp. SUN128. The sequence continues at coordinate 1,706,046 of NZ_JAPWHY010000001.1, forward strand.
CTGCGCCAGGATGGCGATCCAGGCTGGCCCGCCAGCCTGGACGAGCATGTCGCGCTGTTGCTGCGGCACTCTCCCGCCATGCAGGCGCCCATCGCGTATTTCCTGGCCCAGGCCAGGCCCGGTGCCGCGCCAGCCAGCGGTTTTACGCCAGCGCTGCGCCAGTTCACGCTGTGGCTGGCGCAGCAACAGGCAAGCTAAACGCCCGGCTCCTCGTTCAACAAGGGATTATCCGCCGCAAACGCCGCCAGGTGCTCGAGCAGCACGCGCACGCGGGCCGGCAGGTAGCGCCGCTGCGTCCACACGGCATACACATGGCGCGGCTGCGGCATCCAGTCGGGCAAGACGCGCACGAGGCTGCCCCGGGCCACTTCCTCGCGGCATTGCAAAAGCGGGCACAGCAGGATGCCGATGCCCGCGTCGGCCATCTCCACGGCCAGACGCATCTCGTTGACGCGCAGGCGCGCCTGCGGTTCGATCACCATTTCGGCGCCGTCGCCGGGCCGCCGCAGCCGCCAGCTGCGCAGCGGCTCGGCCACGATCAGCTCGTGCTTTTCCAATTCCTGCAAGTCGCGCGGCACACCGGCGCGCGCCAGATAGCCGGGCGCGGCCACCATCACCAACGCGGCACTGCCCAGCCGGCGCTGCATCAGCGAGGAATCGTCGAGCGCGCCCACGCGGATGGCCAGGTCGGCGCCGCTGCCCACCAGGTCTTGCAGCAGGTTCGACAGTTCCAGCTCGAGGCGGATATCCGGATACTTCTGCATGAAACTGACCCAGGCCGGCGTCAGCAAGCCGCTGGCGAAGTTGACGGGCGCCAGCACGCGGATGCTGCCCGAAACGGCCGACAGGCTGGCGTCGAGCTGCTGCGTCGCCTGCCGCAAGGCATGCACGAGGGGGCGGCACTGCTCGTAGTATTGCCAGCCTTCCGCCGTCGGCTGCAGGCGGCGCGCGCTGCGGTTGAGCAAGCGGTAGCCGAGCTGGCTTTCCAGCTTTTGCAGCCGGCGCGTGACGGTCGCGGCGGGCAACTCTTCCTTCACGGCCGCCGCATGCAGGCTACCCGCCTCGACAATGGCGACAAACAGGGCTAAGTCATCAAGCATGATTGCATTTTCGGAATTTGAAATTAAAAATATGGCTCTAGTATAGATTGCTGCAAGTCGTTACGCTGCCCTATCCTCATATCTTGAAAGTGCACCATGTCCGAAGCCCTGCGTTTGCGCTGTGTATTTGCCTTCCTGATGTCGCTGGTCATGACCCTGCTGATGAGCGCCTGGGTCACCTGGCTGAATATCGGCCTGCAGGCCGACTTCCTGCCCCGCTGGCGCCATGCGTTCTTTGCCGCCTGGCCCGTGGCCTTCTGCGCCGTGATGCTGTTCGCGCCCCGCGTGCAAGTCATCAGCCGCAATATCGTGGCCCGCCTGGCGCGCCCGGCATCACCAAGCTGCCCCGCCTGCCCGGCCGGTGCGCCATGTGCGTGCGCCAGCCGCACTTAACCGGCAGTCGGCCACCGGCAGTATCACTCGGTCACTCCCGCCCACGGCCGCCCTGATCCGGGCTATGCTATGGCCGTCCTTGTTTTTACAGCGGAGTGCCCATGCTCGATCACGTTTCCCTCACTGTCAGCGATCTGGAGCGCGCCGAGCGCTTCTATGACGCCATCTTTGCCGCGCTGAACGTGCCCAAGGTGGGCAGCGACCATGCCAACGCCTGGATAGGCTACGGCGAGCGCAGCGATGCGGAGCATCCCGAGCGCAGCTATTTTTCCGTGCGCCTGGGTCCCAAGCCCGACGACGCGCCGCGCCGCCATTGCTGCTTCAAGGCCCCCTCGCGCGCGGCCGTGGAAGCGTTCTGGCACGCGGGACTGGCGCACGGCGGCATCGACCTGGGCGCGCCCGGCTTGCGCCACTATCACGCCAGCTATTACGCGGCCTTTTTGTTCGATCCGGACGGCAACCGCATCGAAGCCGTCTGCCATCGCGCCGACGCCGGCTGACAGGACAGTAAATCCGCCTCTGTTCGGCATTTCCACTTCGGCACGATTTGCCTATAATGGCTGGCAAGCCATACCGGTCCCCGGTCCGTGCACCAAGAAGGAGATTCATGCATCATCTATTCGTCGGCCGCCCCGCGCGCACCATGCTCCTCTCCAGCGCCGGCTTGCTGCTGGCAGGCTGTTTTTCCGGCTGCTCCCTGTTGCCATCCACCCCGGTCATGCCAGGCGTGCCGGCCACCGCCGCCCTGCCCGATGCCAGCATCGCCTACACCCTGAGCGGCCAGGGCGGCTTGCCCGTGGTCTTCCAGTCGGCCATGGGCGACGGCAAGGACGTGTGGGCCAAGGTGGTGCCCGAAGTGGCCAGGCAGCACCGCGTGCTCGTGTACGACCGTCCCGGCTACGGCGAGAGCAAAAAGACCACCACGCCGCGCGATCCCTGCACCATTGCTGCCCAGCAGCGTGCCCTGCTGGCGCAAGCGGGCTTGAAACCGCCGTATGTGCTGGTCGGCCATGGCTTGGGCGGGCTGTACCAGTACGTATATGCGAGGCTGTACCCGCAGGACGTGGCCGGCCTGGTCTTGCTCGATCCCACGCACCCGCAGCAATGGAACCGCCTGCAGACGGACGCGTCCACCTACGCCATGCTCGTCAAGACGCGGCGCAAGCTGATGTTCAACAGTACGGAATCGGCCGAATTCGATGCTCAGACGCAGTGCCTGCAACATGTCGACATGAGCAGCCCGCTGCGCGTGCCCGCCATGCTGCTGGTGCGCGACAAATTCGGCATCGAGGAAATGGGATCGTTTGAAAACGTCGTGCGGGCCCAGGAAAGGGATTGGCAGCGCCTGTCCGGCGCGCCAGCCATCGAGCGCATCACGGGCGCCGGCTACTACATCCAGAAGGACAATCCCGTCATCGTCAACGAGGCGGTCAAGATGGTGGCGAAGAAGAAATAACAACGTAGGTCGGATTAGCGGCATGCCGCGTAATCCGACACCGCTATGGCCAACAATGTTGTCGGATTACGCGAGGCGGAGCCTCGCTAATCCGACCTACATCTTTTCAACCGTGCCTCATCAGCTGTTAAAGCCCCTGCCCTCGCCCGCCAGCTTCACCAGCAGCGGCGCTGGCGTCCACGCTTCGCCGTGGCGGCCTTTCGCATAGCCGGCGATCGTATCGAGCACGTTCGGCAAGCCGACCGTATCCGCGTAGAACATCGGGCCGCCGCGGAACAGCGGGAAACCGTAGCCCGTCAGATACACCATATCGATGTCCGAGGCGCGCAGGGCGATGCCCTCTTCCAGGATGCGCGCGCCTTCATTGACGAGCGCATACACGAGGCGTTCGACGATTTCCTGGTCGCTGATCTTGCGCCGTGCCACGCCGATGTCGGCGGAATGCTGGACTATCATGGCGTTGACCTGTTCCGACGGATACGCCTTGCGGTCGCCCGGCTTGTAGTCATACCAGCCGGCGCCCGTCTTCTGGCCATAACGCCCCAGTTCGCACAGCAGGTCGGCCGTCTTCGAATACGTCACTTCCGGTTTTTCCACGTAGCGGCGCTTGCGGATGGCCCAGCCGATGTCGTTGCCGGCCAGGTCGCCCATGCGGAACGGGCCCATGGCGAAGCCGAATTTCTCGACCGCCTTGTCGACCTGTTCCGGCAGACAGCCTTCTTCCAGCAGGAAACCGGCCTGGCGGCTGTACTGTTCGATCATGCGGTTGCCGATGAAACCGTCGCACACGCCCGAGACGACGCCCGTCTTTTTCAGCTTTTTCGACAGCGCCAGCGCCGTGGCCAGCACGTCCTTGCCGGTTTCCTTGCCGCGGACGATTTCCAGCAGCTTCATGACGTTCGCGGGGCTGAAGAAATGCGTGCCGATCACGTCTTGCGGGCGCTGGGTGAACGCGGCGATCTTGTCCAGGTCCAGGGTCGACGTGTTCGAGGCGAGGATGGCGCCCGGCTTCATGACGGCGTCCAGCTGCTTGAAGACGGTTTCCTTCACGCCCAGTTCCTCGAAGACGGCTTCGATGACGATGTCCGCCTGCGCAATGTCGGCGTAGGCCAGCGTGCCGCTAACGAGCGCGATGCGCTGCTCGGCCTTCTCTTGCGTCAGCTTGCCCTTCTTCACCGTGTTCTCGTAATTCTTGCGGATGGTGGCCAGGCCCTTGTCCAGCGCTTCCTGCTTCGTTTCCAGCAAGATGACGGGAATGCCCGCGTTGGCGAAATTCATGGCGATGCCGCCGCCCATGGTGCCGGCGCCGACGATGGCAGCGCTGGCGATCGTGCGCACGGGCGTGTCGGACGGCACGTCCGGCACCTTGCTGGCGACGCGTTCGGCAAAGAAGGCGTGGCGCAGGGCTTTCGATTCGGGCGACTGCACCAGCTGCATGAACAGTTCACGCTCGTACTTCAAGCCTTCGTCGAATTTCATCGTCACGGCGGCCGCCACGGCATCGACGCATTTCAGCGGTGCGGGGAACGGGCCGGACATGGCTTTCACGGTATTGCGCGAAAACTGCAAAAACGCTTCGTGGTTCGGGTAATCGACCTTGCGCTCGCGCACTTTCGGCAGCGGGCGCACGTCGCCCACTTTGGTGGCGAAGGCCACGGCGGCGGCCAGCAAGTCCGCGCCGGGCGCGATGACTTCGTCGAACAGGGCCGTGCCGGCCAGTTTTTCGGACGCGACGGGCGTGCCCGAGACGATCATGTTCAGGGCCATTTCCAGACCCAGCACGCGCGGCAGGCGCTGCGTGCCGCCCGCGCCCGGCAAGATGCCGAGTTTGACTTCCGGCAAGGCCATCTGCGCGCCCGGCGCGGCCACGCGGTAGTTACAGCCCAGCGCCAGCTCCAGGCCGCCACCCATACAGACGCTGTGGATGGCCGCCACGACCGGCTTGGTCGATTGCTCGACGACGTTGATCAGGGTGTGGAGAGTCGGTTCCGTGAGCGCCTTGGGCGAATTGAATTCCTTGATATCGGCACCGCCCGAAAATGCCTTGCCAGCGCCCGTGATGACGATGGCTTTGACGGACTCGTCCGCCAGCGCCTGGCGGATGCCGGCCACGGCGGCCGTGCGCGTGGCCAGGCCCAGTCCATTGACGGGCGGATTGGCGAGGGTAATGACGGCAACGGCGCCGTTTACTTGATATTCAGCACTCATGTCTCTTCCTTATTGATTTTGCTCAGCGATGAGGTGGTTGCAAGGGATGAAGCTTCACTATACCGCATAAAAGAACGCTCGTATTATTTTTGTCGTGGCGTGCCCGGCGCCAGCATGGTACGCCATGGTACAACATCGTTTGCGGAAAGATTCTGCTGCAAGCAGCAAGCTCCCGTAGAAGCTATCACTTGGATATTCATTTAAATAATAAAAGCACAATAATAATAACGGCGTTTTATTATGCAAAGTAAAGGCTTTGTTATATGCGGGCATGGGTCAATTACGACAGTTTTGACATTATTTATTTCCGCCCCTTGTTTTTCGCCAGATGCTGGGGAATAATCAAATTGTTGATTCAAATCAATACTCTACAATTTATCCACTATAAGGCAAACCGCAGGGCAAACACTGGCGGCCGTTGATCGCGCACATTCTCACCGATTATCACCAGATGTCGATCCATGCAATAACATCGCTGCCTTATATGGATAGCAGAAAAAATAATAACAGCAGCCTTATCGTTCCCATTCCTCTTCTCACCCCGAAGGAAATACTATGGACGCAGCCAGCCATGTCAGCCACTCCCAGGATCTGGACTTACAAGCGATAAATACTGCATTGAACCGTGTCCAGGCCGTCATCGAATTCGAACTCGACGGCACCATCCTGCATGCGAATGACAATTTCCTGCGCGTCCTCGGCTATACCCTGGACGAAGTGCAAGGCAAGCACCATGCCATCTTCTGCGATCCCGACTATGTGAAAACGGCCGAATACGCCACCTTCTGGGCCAAACTGGGACGTGGCGAGTTCGACCATGGCGAATACAAGCGCCGCGCCAAGGATGGGCGCGAAGTGTGGATCAATGCGTCCTACAATCCCATCCTCGATGCGGACGGCAAGCCGTATAAAGTCATCAAGTTTGCCACCGACATCACGGCCAGCAAGCGCCGCAACGCCGATTATGAAGGCAAGATCGACGCCATCAGCAAGGCCCAGGCCGTGATCGAGTTCCGGCTCGACGGCACCATCCTCGACGCCAACGACAATTTCCTCAAGTCCGTCGGCTACACGCTCGACGAGATCAAGGGCAAGCACCACCGCATGTTTTGCCTGCCCGACTACGCCAGGAGCGACGACTATGCGCAGTTCTGGCAGAAACTGGGGCAAGGCCAGTTCGACTCGGGCGAATACAAGCGCGTCACCAAGGACGGCCGCGAAATCTGGCTCAATGCCTCGTATAACCCGATTTTCGATGCGGAAGGCCGGCCCTTCAAGGTGGTCAAGTTCGCCAGCGACATCACGGCCCTGAAAATGCGCAATGCCGAATACGAAGGCAAGGTCAGCGCCATCGGCAAGGCGCAGGCCGTGATCGAATTCGACATGCACGGCAATGTGCTGGACGCAAACGACAATTTCCTCGCCGTCATGGACTACGACTTGAGCGATATCCAGGGCGAACACCACCGCATGTTTTGCGAGCCCGAGTATGCGAGCAGCCCCGAGTACAAGAAATTCTGGCAAAAGCTCAACCGCGGCGAATTCGACGCGGGCCGCTACAAGCGCCTGGGCAACCATGGCAAGGTAGTGTGGATACAGGCCACCTACAACCCCATCCTGGACCTGAATGGCAAGCCGTATAAAGTGGTCAAGTTCGCCATCGACATCACGGAACAGGTGAACCTGGAAAACAGTATCCAGTCCAAGGCCGCCAACGACAGCCGCAAGGTCAATGCCCTGCTTGAATCGGTGGCGCGCGCGGCGCAAGGCGACCTGACCTGCAATATCGTGCCCGAGGGCGACGAGCCGATCGACCTGCTCGCCGGCGGCATCAGCAAGATGATCGTCGACTTGCGCGGCGTGATCGGCAACGTGGTATCGGCCGCGAACGGCTTTGCCGACGCCTCGCACGCGATCGCCGAACGGGCCACGGGCGTGGCCGTGGGCACGCAGGCGCTGGGCGCCACGGTGGAAGAAATGAACGCGTCCATCGACGGTTTGACGTTCTCCATCAATTCCATCGCGGAAAACACCTCGAACGCCGATTACCTGGCGAAAGCCACGCAGCAGGAAGCGGAAGCGGGCGCGCGCGCCGTCGCCAAGTCGATCGAGGCGATGGACTTGATCAACCGCTCCTCGGAAGACATCGGCGAAATCGTCAAGGTGATCAGCGAAATCGCCAACCAGACGAATATGCTGGCATTCAATGCGGCCATCGAGGCGGCCCGCGCGGGCGAACACGGCCTGGGCTTTTCCGTCGTCGCCGACGAGGTGCGCAAGCTGGCCGAGCGCTCCTCGCAGGCAACAAAAGAGATTTCCAAGCTGATCAACGAATCCGTCAAGCGCGTCTCGACGGGCAGCGAAATCTCTCGCCAGGCCAGCGATGCCTTCGACAAGATCGTCTCGGGCGTGGCGAAGACCACGCTGGCCATTTCCGATATCTCGAAGGCGGCCAATGAACAGCTGCTGACGGCGCGCGAAGTATCCACGGCCATCCAGTACATCGCCGAGGAGACGGAAAAGTCGGCCGCCAACTGCGACAGCATCGCCCGCTCAACGGATGGCTTGAACGAGCGCGCTGGCAGCCTGAACCAGACTGTCTCCGGCTTCGTGGTGTAAGCCATGAGCCATGCGGCCACCTTGACGCCCGAGGTGCTGACGACCCTGATCGCGCTGGTGCGCCAGCATACGGGCATCGCCATGACAGCGCGCAAGAGCGTCTTGCTGGAACGGCGCTTGCAGCCTCGGCTGCGGGCGCTGTCCCTGCACAGCTACCAGGCGTACCTGGAGCGCGTCAGCAGCGACCGCGACGAGGTGGCCCATTTCATCGACCTGGTGACCACCAACGACACCCTGTTCTTCCGCACGCCGTCCATCTGGGATTACTTCCGCGACCGCTACCTGCCCGTCTGGGCCCGTGAGCATCCGGACGGCTGCCTGTCCATCTGGTCGGCAGCGGCCGCCAGCGGCGAGGAGCTGTATTCGATCGCCATGCTGTGCGAGCAATTCAAGCTGCAAGCGCCCGCTTTCCGCTACCAGATCCTGGCCAGCGACATTTCGCAGCAAATCCTGGGCGCGGCGCGGGCCGGCCAGTACAGCGGCCGCTCCGTCGAACGCATCCGCCTGTCGCATCCGGACTTGCTGCGCAAATATTTCACGCCCTCGCCGCATGGCGTCAGGGTCAACGAGGAATTGCGGCAACACGTCAGCTTTGCCCAGCACAATCTGCTGGAAGCATTGCGCCCGGCGCGGCAGTTCGACCTGGTGTTCCTGCGCAATGTGCTGATCTATTTCGATGCCGAGCACCAGGAAACCGTGCTGCGCCAGGCACGGCTCAGCCTCAAGGACGAGGGCCGGCTGATCCTGGGCGAGTCGGAAACCATCGCCCGCCTCGGCACCGGCTATCAATTCGAGTTTCCCATGATTTATAAGGCGGGTAGCGCATGAACATCATCATCGATCCTAGCCTGCCGCTGCACCATGTTGGCATGGGGCAACTCAGCGTGGGCACGCATGGCGAGCAGCTGCAAGCCTTGCTCGGCTCCTGCATCGGCATCGGTTTCATCTGGAAGAATGGCCCCTGCTGCGGCCTGGCCCATTGCCTGCTGCCGGAAGCGCCGGGCACCGACAGCAGCCTGGGGGCACGCTATGTGAGCCAGGCCGTGCCCTCGCTGCTGCGGATGATGGGTGTGCGCCAGGCCGATTACGCCGATATCGAAGTGGTGCTGGCGGGCGGCGCCAGCATGTTTGGCCCGCGCAACGGGCGCTTGCAAGTGGGACGGCAAAATGCGGAAGCGGCGCAAAAATACCTGGACCAGTGCGGCTTGTCGGTGAGTTTTTGCGCGCTGGGCGGACGCCACGGGCGTCAGTTGCTGATCGATTGCGCCAACCACAGCTATGCCGTCACCGATGTGGTGGCGCAACCCGAATTAATTCCACGCAAGGAAGGCGCATATGGATATGCATGAAGCGACGGGCTTGCAAGCGCAGGCCCATGGAGAAACGGCCGCCGAGCTGTTCGGCTCCTTCCACCTGGGCGACGATGAATTCGCCCTGCCCGCCAGCTGCATCCGCGAAGTCGTCAATTACCCCGCGAAAGTCACGGCCCTGCCCCTGTCGCCCGCCTATCTGGAAGGCATGTTCACCTTGCGCGGCAGCGTCATTCCGGTGGTCAACCTGGGGCGCTTGTTCCGCGCCGATGCGCCGCGCGCCGTGGCCACGGACAAGATCGCCATCCTCGACTTCCAGCAAGTGCTGGTCGGTATCGTCTTCCAGGATACGGGTGAAATCCTGCGCGTGCCCGCCAGCGCCCGCAGCGCCCTGCAATATGCGGCCGGCGACAGCCACGCCGTCATCGCCGGCACGATCCTGCTCGACGGCGGTGCGCGCCTGCTGCAGGTACTCGATCCGCATGCCCTGCTGCGCATCGAAAACGTACCCCATGTGCTGGCCCTGCAGGCGACGGGCACCAAGCTGAGTTCGGCCCGCTACCATGCGCAAAGCGAACGCCGGCAGTGCGTCAGCTTCCATGCGGCCGGCGCCACGTTTGCCTTCGAAATGCTGGCCATCCAGGAAATCATCCGCGTGCCGGAACTGCACAGTTCCCTGCTGAACAGCGAACTGTGCCTCGGGCGCATGCATTTTCGCGGCAGCCAGGTGGCCGTCGTCGACTTCGGCGCCCTGCTGCAGGCGGCCAGCTCCGGCACGGCGGCGACCAGCGACCAGCGCATCATCGTCGTGCGCCTCGATGATACGACCGTGGGCTTTCTCGTCGACTCCGTCGACAGCATCGTGCATTTCTTTGGCGACGAGGTGCTGCCGATTCCCCTGCTGAGCAAAGCACGCGCCGCCATGTTTGCCGGCTGCATCACGAAAGAGGGTCTGGGCGACATCATTTTCCTCGACCACAAGGGCATCTTGTCGCAGGCGGAGATCATCGAGATGCGCGACGGCCACGCGCGCCTGTACCCGTCCGACACGGAAGCGGGCAGCGCCGCCAAGCGCAAGGCGCAGCGCCGCGTCTACATCACGTTTACGGTGGAAACCCGCTTCGCCGTGGAAATCGGGCAAGTGCGCGAAATCATCGACTTCAGCGGCGCCATCACCACGCCACCGGGCATGCCGGCCTGCATGCGCGGCATGCTCAACCTGCGCCAGCAAATGATCAGCATCATCGACCTGCGCCAGCTGTACGCCATGCCGCCGCTGGCGGACACGGGCGCGGGCAAGATTTTGATCGTGGAACGGGGGGCCGAGCGCTACGGATTTCTCGTCGACCATGTCGACAACATCATGACCATTTCCGACAGCCAGCGCTTTGCGGCGCCGCAAATCATCCGCACGGGAGAGCATGACGACTTGCGCAGCGAAATGGATGAAATGATCGATATCGGCACGGATGCGCAGCGCCAGACCCTGTCCGTCTTCCAGTGCGACCATCTGCTGGAAAAGCTGGGCTCGGCGCTGCCGCAGGCGGCGTAAGTTTTTTTACAAGCCCGGCAGCTTGTGCCCCTTGAACTGGTCACGCAGCTTGTTCTTCTGGATCTTGCCCGTGGCGCCCATGGGCAAGGCGTCGATGAACAGCACGTCGTCGGGCGTCCACCACTTGGCGATCTTGCCTTCAAAAAATTGCAACAGCGCTTCGCGCGTGACCGTCATGCCGGGGCGCAGCACCACGACGAGCACGGGACGCTCGTCCCATTTCGGGTGGAATACGCCGATGCAGGCCGCCTGCAGCACGGCCGGGTGCGCCATGGCCAGGTTTTCCAGGTCGATGGTGCCGATCCACTCGCCGCCCGACTTGATCACGTCCTTGCTGCGGTCCGTGATCTGCATGTAGCCGTCCGCATCGATGGTGGCCACGTCGCCCGTGGGGAACCAGCCATCCTGCAGCACCTCGCCACCCTCGTTCTTGTAGTACGCGGAAATGATCCATGGCCCTTTCACCAGCAAATGGCCGTAGGCCACGCCATCCCACGGCAATTCCTTGCCATCGTCATCGACGATCTTCATGTCCACACCGTAAATGGCATGGCCCTGCTTGTGCAGGATATCGCGCTGCGCTTCCTTGTCCATGGCCAGGTGCTTGGTCTGCAAGCCGCCCGTGGTGCCCAACGGCGACATTTCCGTCATGCCCCAGCCATGGATGACTTCCACGTCGAACTTGTCGATCAGGGTATCCATCATGGCCGGCGGGCACGCCGCGCCGCCGATCACCGTGCGGCGGAAGGTGGAAAATTTCAGGTCATTCTGCAAGGCATAGTTCAGCAGGCCCAGCCAGACCGTGGGTACGCCGGCCGAGAAGGTCACTTTTTCCGATTCGAACAGTTCGTACAGCGACTTGCCGTCCAGCGCCGCGCCGGGAAACACCATGCGCGCGCCAGACAGCAGCACGGAATACGGCAAGCCCCAGGCGTTCACGTGGAACATGGGCACGACTGGCAGGACCGTGTCGGTGGCGCGCACGTTGAGGGCGCTGGGCATGGCCGAAGCATACGCGTGCAGCACGGTCGAGCGGTGCGAATACAGGGCGCCCTTGGGGTTGCCCGTCGTGCCCGAGGTATAGCACAGGGCGGCGGCCGAGTTTTCATCGAACACGGGCCAGGTATACTCGTCGGAATGCGTGTCGATCAGGTCTTCATAGCACAGCAGGTCGGGAATGCTGCTGCTGGCGGGCATGCGGTCGCGGTCGCACATCAGCACGAAATGGCGCACGAAGGTGCAGTCGGCGGCGATCTTTTCCACCACGGGCAGGAAGGTCAGGTCGAACAGCAGCACCTGGTCTTCCGCGTGGTTCGAGATGTAGGCGATCTGCTCGGGAAACAAACGCGGATTGATGGTGTGCAGCACGGCGCCCGAGCCGGACACGGCATAGTACGCTTCCAGGTGGCGGTAGCCATTCCAGGCAAGGGTGGCGACCCGGTCGCCCATGCCTATGCCCAAGCCGTGCAAGGCATTCGCCAGGCGCCGCGTGCGCTGGTGGCAATCGCGGTAGGTATAACGGTGCAGATCGCCTTCCACCCGGCGCGACACGATTTCGCCGCAGCCATAATGACGCGCTGCAAACTCGATAATGCTGGAAATCAGCAGGGGCTGATTCATCATCTGGCCCATCACTGGACTCAAGGGAAATGCCGACATCGTGTCTCCTGGTTTGGATACTCGGTTATTGTTGGAAGTTAAAGATTTTCCTTAGTTTCGTACGGTCGTGCGGAAATCGTCAACGCATTTCGATATTGCATTGCAGCATGGAATTTTTGATTCCGTTTTTTGCCGCATTGCCCCCCACGACAGCGCCCGCCACGCGCCCTGGCGCTGTGCGGTAAAATCGCATTCTAGGCTGGCGCACCTTGCCGGTCCATCTTACTGACTGGAATTGCCATCACCGCTCATACCTTACCACTGGATAATGCCTTTGCGGCCTTGCCGCCCGCGTTCTATACGCGCTTGATGCCCACGCCTCTGCCCGCCCCATATTTCGTGGCCGCCAGCGCACCGGCCGCAGCCCTCATCGGCCTCGATGCCGCGCGTCTAGCCGAGCCCGACTATGTGGCGCTGCTGAGCGGCAATACGGTTGCCGAGCGTTCACTGCCCCTGTCGGCCGTGTATTCGGGCCACCAGTTCGGCGTCTGGGCTGGCCAGCTGGGCGATGGCCGCGCCATCCTGCTGGGCGACATCGCCACCGAACACGGTCCGATGGAACTGCAGCTGAAAGGCGCCGGCGCTACGCCGTATTCGCGCATGGGTGATGGCCGCGCCGTGCTGCGCTCGTCCATCCGCGAGTTCCTGTGTTCGGAAGCCATGGCGGCGCTGGACATTCCCACCTCGCGCGCGCTCTCCATCATGGGTTCGCAGCAAGGCATCATGCGCGAAACCGTCGAGACTGCAGCCGTCGTGACGCGCATGGCCCCCAGTTTTGTGCGCTTCGGCTCGTTTGAACACTGGTTTTACCGCAAGAAGCCGGAAGAGCTGAAAATCCTCGCCGATTACATCATCGACGGTTTTTATCCCCATTTGCGCGCTGCATCAAATCCATATCAAGCCTTGCTGGCCGAAATCTGCGTGCGCACGGCGCACATGATTGCGCAATGGCAAGCCGTGGGCTTCATGCATGGCGTCATGAACACGGACAATATGTCGATCCTGGGCTTGACGCTCGATTACGGCCCCTTCGGCTTCATGGAGGCGTTCGATGCCGAGCACATCTGCAACCATACGGACCAGCAGGGCCGCTATTCCTACGCCAACCAGCCGCAGGTGGGCCACTGGAACTGCTATGCGCTGGGCCAGGCCCTGCTGCCGCTGATCGGTGAAGTGGCCGAGGCGCAGGCGGCGCTGGACAGCTACCAGCCCGCGTTTGCGGAGAAGATGAATACCTTGCTGCGCGCCAAGCTGGGCTTGCGCACGCAACACGACGACGATACGCAACTGTTCGACGGCATGTTTGCCCTGATGCAAGCCAACCACGTGGATTTCACCAACTTTTTCCGCGCGCTGGCGACACTGGAAATAGCCGCTCCCGAGCACGACACCGTGCTGCGCGACATGTTCATCGACCGCCCCGCCTTCGATACGTGGGCAGCGGCGTACCGCGCGCGCCTGCTGCAGGAGCACAGCGTTGATGCCGAACGGCAAGCGGCAATGAACCAGGTTAACCCGAAATACGTGCTGCGCAACTACCTGGCGCAAGTGGCCATCGAGAAAGCCCAGCAGCAGGACTACACGGAAGTGGCAAAATTGCTGGAAGTTTTGCAAAAGCCATTTGACGAACAGCCCGAACACCAGCACTATGCGGCCCTGCCGCCCGACTGGGCCAGCCACCTTGAAGTCAGTTGCTCATCCTGAGGAGTCATTATGACCACCAATAAAGTCAAAAAAACCGACGCCGAATGGCGCGCCCTGCTCGACTCGATGCAATACGAAGTCACGCGCCACGCGGCCACGGAACGGGCCTTCACGGGCAAGTTCTGGGACCACCATGAACACGGCATCTACACCTGCGTCTGCTGCAACACGCCCTTGTTTGCCTCGGACACGAAGTTCGACTCGGGCTGCGGCTGGCCCAGCTATTTCCAGGCGCTCGATCCGGCGAATGTCACGGAAATCGTCGACCGCAGCCACGGCATGCTGCGCACGGAAATCGTCTGCGCCGTCTGCGACGCCCACCTGGGCCACGTTTTCCCGGACGGGCCGCCGCCGACCGGCTTGCGCTATTGCATCAATTCGGCTTCCTTGCGCTTCGATCCGCAGCCTTGATCTGGCAATGGCTTGGGCGTTGCTCCTAAGCCATTCCTAAGATGATTCTAATAAGACCAGTGTAAAGTCTCGCCATGAAATTTCTATTCGACCTATTCCCCCTGATCGCCTTCTTTGCCGCTTTTAAACTGGGCGGCATGTATGAAGCGGCCACGCACGATTTCGTGCAGCAATATTTGTCCGGCTTCGTGTCTGGCGGCCTGATCAAGGCCGACCAGGCGCCGTGGATACTTGCCACCCTCGTCGGCATCGTCGCCACGGCTTGCCAGGTCAGCTATCTGCTGCTGCGCGGGCGCAAGGTGGACGGCATGCTGTGGCTGTCGCTGTTCATCTTTGTCGTGTTCGGCGGCGCCAGCATTTACCTGCATGACGATTTCTTCCTGAAATGGAAGCCGACCCTGATCTACTGGCTGTCCGGCCTGGCACTCCTGATTGCCTACGTGGTTTTCAAGAAAAACCTGATCCGCAAGACCATGGAAGCGCAAGTGCAGTTGCCTGATGCCGTCTGGAACCAGTTGCTGGCCGCATGGATCATTTTCTTTGGCGCCATCGGCGCACTGAACCTGTTCGTCGCCTTCGTGCTGTACAAGGGCGACATGGCCGCCTGGGTCAGCTTCAAGGCGTTTGGCGCGACGGGCATCTTCTTTGCCTTCATCGTGGCGCAAACCCTGTTCCTGGCCAAACATATCAAGGAAGACGCATGATGAGCTCCACCACCGAAAACACCGCGCCGGAAACGCGCATGCAGCGCATTCGTACCCGCCTGGAAACGGCACTTTCTCCTCTGGAATGCGTGCTGGAAGACGACTCGGCACGCCACCGGGGCCATGCGGGCGCCGCCTCCGGCGGAGGCCATTACAATCTGCGGATTATTTCTAGTCAATTTGAGGGGCTCAGGCTCGTCATGCGCCATCGACTGGTGTATGATTCCGTGCACGATATGATGCATAATGAGATACATGCATTGGCGATTGTGGCACTGGCGCCATCCGAAGTAGTGTAAGGATGGCGTTTTTGGCGTACCGGGGCAACTTGGCATGCCGTTTGCTGCAAGCGCCATGCACGCGTTTTCTTTCCATGCGTTTTTTACGAAACTTTCCCTAACAGGATTTAATAATGACTTTTAAGCCAGCCCGCTTGCTGATCGCACTACTCGCCGTTGTCGCGGTACCTGTTTTTGCGCAAAATGTTGCCGTTGTTAATGGCAAGCCTATCCCATCGTCGCGCGTTGATGCAGTCGTCAAGCAAGTCGTCGCCCAAGGCCAGCAACCGGATTCGCCGCAACTGCGCGAAATGATCAAGAAGGACTTGATCGGCCGTGAAGTGCTGATGCAAGAAGCGGAAAACAAAGGTTTCGGTAAAGATGCAGCCGTCAAGCAGCAAATCGAGAACGCACGCCAGGCCATCGTCATCAACGCCCTGGTCGGCGACTACCTGAAAAAGAATCCCGTCAACGACGCTGAAATCAAGGCGGAATACGACCGCTTCGTGGCCCAGACCGGCGACAAGGAATACCACGTGCGCCACATCCTGGTGGGCACCGAAGCTGAAGCGAAAGACATCATCGCCAAGCTGAAAGGCGGCGCCAAGTTCGAAGACCTGGCCAAGCAATCGAAAGATAGCGGTTCGGCCGACAACGGCGGCGACCTGGACTGGGCAGCGCCATCGTCCTTCCCGAAAGTGTTCTCCGACGCCTTCGTGAAACTGCAAAAAGGCCAGGTTACCGACACCCCGGTGCAAACGCCTAACGGTTTCCACGTGATCAAGCTGGACGACACCCGCGCGGCAAAACTGCCTACCCTGGAAGAAGTCAAGCCACAGATCGCCGAAGCGCTGCAGCAAAAGAAATTGCAAGCGTATCAGGAAGAAATGATCAAAAAAGCGAAAGTTCAATAAGAACTGACCTCCCCGGCGCCCTTTTCGGCGCCGGTCGTGTATTCTGCGCCTGAACGCGAACTGCACGGCAGTCGCGATCTCTTGTATCAGTTTTTGTAAATTTATTAGGAATGAACATGATTTTGAAGCCAGCCCGCCTGATCTTAGCCCTGGTCGCCGTTGTAGCGATCCCTGCGTTCGCGCAAAACGTGGCCACCGTGAATGGCAAGGCCATCCCATCGTCGCGCGTTGACCAAGTCGTCAAACAAGTCGTCGCCCAAGGCAAGCAAGCTGATTCGCCGCAATTGCGCGAAGCCATCAAGAAAGACCTGATCGGCCGCGAAGTGCTGATCCAGGAAGCCGACAAGCAAGGCTACGGCACGCGTCCGGAAGTCAAGTCGCAGATCGACAATGCCCGTCAAAGCATCATCATCAACGCCCTGCTGGCCGATTACGTCAAGAAAAACCCCGTCAAGGACGCTGAAATCAAGGCCGAGTACGACAAGTTCAAGGCACAGGCCGGCGACAAGGAATACCATGCACGCCACATCCTGGTCGCCACCGAAGCCGAAGCGAAAGACATCATCGCCAAGCTGAAAGGCGGCGCCAAGTTCGAAGAACTGGCCAAAGTATCGAAAGACGGTTCCGCAGCCAATGGCGGCGACCTGGACTGGGCTAGCCCAGCTTCGTACGTGAAGCCATTCTCCGACGCCATGGTAGCCCTGAAACCAGGCCAGGTCACGCAAACGCCAGTGCAATCGCAATTCGGCTTCCACGTGATCAAGCTGGAAGAAACCCGTCCGACGAAGCTGCCGGCACTGGAAGAAGTCAAGGGTCAAGTGGCCGAGTCGCTGCAACAGAAGAAACTCGCCGCCTACCGCGACGAACTGATGAAGAAAGCCAAAATCCAATAAAAACGCCTGATATAAGCTACTGCGCGTCGCGCTTTGCGGCCTGCGATGCTCACCGTGCTCCAGCACGGTTGCGCGTCTCGGCCACAAATCGCTGCCGCTCGCTACGGTTCTATCAGCCGTTTGGATGGCTGAACAAGAGCGCTCTTCGGGGCGCTTTTTTTACGTCTGAAAAAAGCGAGATGCGATGGATTTACATGCAGAACTGAAGGCCGCACTGGAAGCGGCGGCCGAACCGGGCCGTGCGGCACCCATGCAGGCCTACATGCGCGAGCAGTTCATTTTCCTGGGCGTGGCCGCGCCGCAGCGGAGGATGGCCGCCAAGGGCTTGCTGGCAGGTTTGAAGGGCATCGATCCCGCAACGCTGCTGGATCACGCGCAACGGCTGTGGCAGCAGCCGGAACGCGAATACCAGCACGTGGCGCTCGACATGCTGGCCCTGCACTGGCGCCAGCTGGGCATCGAGCACATCCCCGCCCTGCTCGGCCTGGCGCGCCAGCGCGCATGGTGGGACAGCGTGGACGGCATGGTAGGCATTGTCGGCGACGTGCTGCAGGCGGAGCACCTGCGCGGCGGCGATGGCCATGCGCACATGGACGCGGCCTTGCGCCATGACGATTTCTGGCTGCGCCGCATCGCCATGCTGCACCAGCTGGGCTGGCGCGCCAACACGGATGCGGTCTGGCTTTTCGGCGCGGCGCTGGCGCTGGCCCACGAAAACGAGTTTTTCATCCGCAAGGCCATCGGCTGGGCCTTGCGCGATTACGCGCGCCACGCACCCGAGGCGGTGACGGCGTTTGCCAACGCGCACCGCCAGCTGCTCTCTCCCCTCAGCCGCCGCGAAGCGCTGAAGCACCAGCCACGCTGAAGGCCGAGCCGCCCAGCAGGCGCAGCGCGGCGTCGATGCGCGGCGCCGCATCCCAGGACGGCACGGGCGCGAGCAAGTCCAGCGCCATCTGCCGCAGCGGCTCGGCGATCACCATGGCCAGCAGCAAGCCGGCCAGTTCCTTCCCATCGTGCAGCACCAGATGGCCGCGCGCAGCCTGGCGCTGCAGCCACTCGGCCAGCAGGGCCGTGCCCCGCTCGATGCCGTTGCGCTGATATACGGCCAGCAGATCGGCGCGGGCGGGAAACTCCGTGCACAGCAAACGGAACAGGCCCACGGCATCCGCCGTCAGCACGCGCGCCGCTATCGCCTGCAAGATCTCTTTCAATAAGGGCAGCACTTCGCCAGGCGCGGCCGCATTCTGCGCCATGGTCGGCAGGAAGGCATCCGTCCAGCCGCGCACCACCAGGGCGACCAGTTCCTCGCGGTTGGCCGCATATTGATACAGCGACTTTTTTGCCATGCCCGCGTGGCGCGCCACCGCTTCCATGGTCGTGGCCGCATAGCCTTCGTGCAGCAGCAGCCAGGTGGCGGCCTGCACGGCCGCCTCGCGCGCTTCCTCGGGCGGGCGCGCCGGACGGCCCCGTCCACGCACAGCCTTGCTCTCTTCTTCCCGCATGCCCGCTCCAAGCTTGATCGATGGACGATTTTACACTGAATCCAATTTTGGAAACGTTATACGTTTCTTTAATATATAATTGTTTTACCCAAACAACGGAGAATGACATGACGCAGCATATTCAATTCCCATGGAACATCACCGACACGGGCGACTTGCTCGACCCGTTTCCCCTGCACCTGGAAACGGGCATCACGCGCCTGCAAGACGGTTGCCTGCTGGTGGCGGCGCGCACGGAGCTGCACGGCTGCAGCGGACGCATGCTGGACTGGTGGTTTACGTTTTTCGAGACGACACAGCACATCAAGTGGTGGCACCCGCACGATCACGTGGCCCATCACGGCTGGAACGGCGCGTGGAAAAAGGGAGAGAGTTACTACGGCGCCTCGATCGAGGCAGTGGAATCCCTGGGCGACATTCCGCCCGTGAAAGCCAAGCTGAAGTTCCATGATCCGAAAGACGTGTTCGATGCGGAGCAACTGCGCCGCGCACAGGACAGCGGTGCCCTGTCTGCCGCCGTCTGCGCGCGCATCGGCTTTGGCGATTACGTCGTGCTTGACCCGTACGGCGATCCGCTCGACGGGGAAATGCTGCACCTGGCGCGCGATACGCCCACGGGCTGCGTGCTGCGCAGCCGCTTCCTGCTGGGGCGCAACAGCCTCAACCCCGTGCGCGACGTGCCCGACGTGCTGGGCCTGAACTTGCTGCGCCATTGCTACAGCGAATTTACCTATCTGTCGCGCTTTCTGCCGTCGCTGTACTACGGCGAACACGCCAACGGGGAGCAAGCTCCGCTGCCGTGGTAAAGCGTCGCATCACAGCCGCTTGTGCATGCGCACCAGCGGCAGCTTGATGTCGTCGGGCAAGTCAAGGTGAAACTCTTCCGTGACGGCAAAGCCGCTGGCCAGGTACAGCGGCACGCCCGGCAAGGTGGCGGCCAGTTCCAGGGCGGTAAAGCCGGCGGACAGCGCCTGGCGCTCGCAATGGCGCATCAGCATGCTGCCCAGGCCCTGGCGCGCGGCCGCGGGTTCCACAAAAAAAGCGCGGATGCGGCCCGGCTGGCTGGCCGGATCGAGCAGCGGGTCCGGCCCGCTCTTGGCGCGATCGGCGCCATACAGGGTGGCGCGCTGGCTCCAGCCGCCGCAGGCCAGCATGGCGCCATCGCGTTCGATCACGAAATACGTCCGGTCGGCAACGAGTTGCGTATCGACGCCGAACACGTGGCGCGTCACGGACTCGGCCTGTTCCTGCGTATAAAACCCCGCGCTCAGTTCCACGCCGGAACGGGCGATCAGCGCATTCATTTGCGGCACATCGGCCGGCAGCGCCACGCGCAGGCGCGTCAGCGCGCCAAAGCCGAACCAGGCACGGCTGATGCGACCGTGCGTCACTTCATATGTCGCCACCAGTTCCTGCGCCGATACGCCATCATCCGTGTCGCCATGGACGATTTCATGGTCGATCACCAGCTTGCCGCAGGCGATGCGGTTCAGCAACTGCGCCCGCGGCCGGCTGGCGGCGAAGCGGGCCGTGAAACGGGGACCGATCTGCGCGCTGCCCTGAGCCAGCAAGGTATCGGGATGCTGGAATTGCTGCGCGTCATCGGCATAGATGGCCAGCAAGGCCGGCACGTCGTGTGCGTTATAGGCATCCAGTTGTGCCTGGACCACCGCCGTGGCCGAAATGAGTGTATCGTTGGCAAGCGCCATGCATGCACCTGTTGTGATGTGGTTGGAAAGTTGCAAAGCGTAACACTGTCGCTCCTGTCGCGGCGCGGTTTGCTGCGATAATTGTAAGATTCGTTATCAGATTCACCGCAAGAGACATCTTGCGGCGTCACCAATCAATCGCAAATCGCAGCAGGAGTAGATATCATGAAATGGGAAGGCAATCGCGAAAGCGACAATGTGGAAGATCGCCGTGGCGAAGACGGCGGCGGCGGCGGGGGCGGCTTTGGTTTTGGCGGGCGCTCGATCGGCATCGGCACCATCGTCATCGCCCTCGTCGGCTCGTATGTGCTGGGCGTTAATCCCTTGACCTTGCTGAATCTGCTCAGCGGCGGTGGCGGCCAGGTCAGCACCCAGCAAAGCCAGGCACCGGCGCGCCAGCCGCCCGAATCGGACGAGATGGCCCGCTTCGTGAAAACCGTGCTGGCCGATACGGAAGATACGTGGGGCGCCCTGTTCAAGGCCGAGGGCGGCAGCTATGTGAAACCCAAGCTGGTGCTGTTTTCCGGCAGCACGCCGACCGCTTGCGGCACGGGCCAGAGCGCCAGCGGTCCCTTCTACTGCCCCGGCGACCAGAAAGTCTACCTGGATCTCGATTTCTTCAATCTGATGCAGCAGCGCTTCAAGGTGTCGGGTGAATTCGCCGAAGCGTATGTGATCGCCCATGAAGTGGGCCACCACGTGCAAAACCTGCTGGGCTTGTCCGAGAAGGTCGACAAGGCGCGCCGCACGCAATCGGAACGCCAGGCCAACGCCATGTCCGTGCGCCTGGAATTGCAGGCCGACTGCTTTGCCGGCGTGTGGGCGTATCACGCGAACGCCGACCGCAAGATCCTGGAACAGGGCGACGTGGAAGCGGCCCTGAAAGCGGCCACGGCCATTGGCGACGATGCGCTGCAGCGGCAGTCGCAAGGCCATGTCGTGCCGGATTCGTTTACGCATGGCACCTCGGAGCAGCGCGTGCGCTGGTTTACCAAAGGCATCGAAAGCGGCCAGATTTCCCAGTGCAATACGTTCGAGGCACGCCAGTTGTAGTGCCACCACGCATGCCGCCCTGCGGGCCGGCATGCGTATCCATCAGGGCACGGTGACGTCGTAGCGCTTGCCCAGTCTTTTCAGTTCGCCCGTCTCGATCAGGTTATTCAGCTCCTGGTCGAACTGCAGGCGCAGCTTGTCGAAGGTGGGCGAGCGGGGGAAGGCGAAATAGCCGTTTTGCAGTTCTATGACTTTGGGCAGGGGTTTCACCTGGCGTCCATAGCCGAGGCGCGCAATCACGGGATCGGTGTTGCGGCGGTTGCTGACAAACACGTCGACGTGGTTGTGCACCAGCATCTTCAAGCCATTTTCCACATTGTTGGCCACGCTGACCTGCAAGCCGGGCCGCACGCGCTCCCAGTCCGCGCCATAGGCCCAGCCATTGAGCAGCACCACCCGGCGGTTCTTCAGCACCGCGTAGTCGCCATCCCAGCCGAAGCTGGCGTCCTGGCGCGTATAAAAGACCATCTGGTCCTGGTAGAACGGCTTGTCGGAAAACGCCATGCTGGCGATACGCTCGGGCGTCTTGTAGGGGCCGATCAGGATATCGGCCTGGCCTTGCACCAGCATGGCTTGCGCGCGCGCCCACGGCACCATGCGAAAACGCACGGTGTTACCCGTGCGCGCCGCCATCAGGCGCAGCAGTTCCGCGCCCAGGCCGCCGTATTCACCGCTGTCCTGGTACTCGAACACGCGCTCGAACTGCGCCCCCACGGCCAGCAATTCCCGGGCTGGCGCCTGCGATGGCACAGCCAGCGCAGGCGCCAGCAGCGCCAGAGCCAGCAGGCGCCGCCCTGCTCTTCTCATCAGCCGACGATGCGCAAGGAGTAATCGGTGGCCCGCACATCCTTGGTCAGGCTGCCGATCGAGATGCGGTCCACGCCCGTTTCGGCAATCGCGCGCACGGTATCGAAATTGATGCCGCCGGACGCTTCCAGCAAGGCGCGGCCTTTGGTGATGGCCACGGCCTCGCGCATCATGTCGTTGCTGAAGTTATCGAGCAAGACGGAGACGGCGCCCGCATCCAGCGCTTCCTGCAATTGCGCCAGGGTTTCCACCTCGATCTGCACGGGCACGCCCGCGTCGAGGTTGCGCGCGTTTTCCAGGGCCTGGCTGACGCCGCCCGCGGCCGCGATATGGTTTTCCTTGATCAGGATGCCGTCGTACAGGGCCAGGCGCTGGTTCTTGCCGCCACCGACGCGCACCGCATACTTTTGCGCCAGGCGCAGGCCGGGCAAGGTCTTGCGCGTATCTAAAATGGACGCCTTGGTGCCGGCGATCACGTCGACATACTGGCGCGTGGCCGTGGCCACGGCCGACAGCAATTGCAGGAAATTGAGGGCGCTGCGCTCGGCCGTAAGCAAGGCGCGCGCAGGCGCTTCGATGGTGCAGACGACGCTGTCGGCCGCCATCATGTCGCCTTCGGCGTAATGCCAAACGATGTCGATGCTGCGGTCCAGGCTTTTCATGATGCCTTCGAACCAAGGTGCGCCGCACAGCACGGCTGCTTCGCGCACGATGACACGGGCCGTGACGATGTGATCAGGCGGCACCAGCTCGCCCGTCAGGTCGCACTGGCCCACGTCTTCCAGCAAGGCGGCCAGCAAATTGCCTTCGAATGCGCGCGCCAGGGCGGGATCGAAAGGGGCGAAAGAATTAACGAGGGTACTCATGCTGGACCGATTCCTTGGAACAATGTGGTTTCTTTTGCCAGGTCCGCGCCCGGCTTGAGGCCCGCCTTCTTGGCGGCGGCAAAATCGAGCATGCGGTTGATCGAGCGCACGGCCAGTTGGCCGACGGCGGGATCGACGTGGATTTCGTTGTGCATGTTTTCCAGCGTCTGCGCCAGGTTCAGCAAGCCATTCATGGCCATCCACGGGCAATGCGCGCAGCTTTTGCAGGTGGCGCTGTTGCCGGCCGTGGGCGCTTCGATGAAACGCTTGCCCGGCGCGGCCGCGCGCATCTTGTGCAGGATGCCGTTGTCGGTGGCGACAATAAAAGTGTCCGTGTCCATGGTTTGCGCTGCCGCAATCATTTGCGACGTGGAACCGACCATGTCGGCCAGGGCCACCACGTTGGCGGGCGACTCCGGATGCACGAGTACCTTGGCTTGCGGATACTCTTCCTTGAGCAGGTCGAGTTCGATACCCTTGAATTCGTCGTGCACGAGGCAGCTGCCCTGCCACAGCAGCATGTCGGCGCCCGTTTGCTTCTGGATATACGAGCCCAGGTGCTTGTCCGGTGCCCACAGGATTTTCTTGCCCTGCGCATGCAGGTGGGCAACGATGTCGAGGCCGATGGACGACGTCACCATCCAGTCCGCGCGCGCCTTGACCGCCGCGCTGGTGTTGGCGTAGACGACGACCGTGCGGTCCGGATGGGCGTCGCAGAAGGCCGTGAATTCGTCCACCGGGCAGCCGAGATCGAGCGAACAGGTCGCGTCGAGGTCGGGCATCAATACCGTTTTTTCGGGACTGAGGATCTTCGCCGTTTCGCCCATGAAACGCACACCGGCCACGACCAGGGTCTTGGCCGGATGGTCGCGCCCGAAGCGGGCCATTTCCAGGGAATCGGAAACGCAGCCGCCCGTGGCTTCCGCCAGGTCTTGCAGGTCAGCATCAACGTAATAGTGGGCAACGAGCACGGCTTCGCGCTCGATCAGCAGGCGCTTGATGCGCGTGATCAGTTCGGCTTTTTCAGCCGGGGAAGGCGTCGCTGGCGTGCGTGCCCAGGCGTGGGCAGTGCAGCTGGCTCCGTCTTGTGGGTGTTCATACTCGACGGATTTGATGGCTAAAGTTTGCATGGCTGTGTCAAACAAAAACGGGATAGACCGGCACGAACGTAATGAAGCAGGTGCGCCGGAACGAAAGGACCGCGGCGCGTCGGTGTGGTGCTGGCGGTTGGCGATGCAGCTGGCATTGTAATGTCGGATTACGCTACGCTAATCCGACCTACCGGCCTGTGCCAACCGTTTGCATCTGGCGTAGGTCGGATTAGCGCACAGCGCGTAATCCGACGCAACGTTACTCCAGCAATTAATCAATACCTTGACTCTTGAGGTAATCCTCATAGTTGCCGCGGTAATCGACCACTTCATCTTCCTTGATCTCGATGATGCGGTTGGCCAGCGAAGAGACGAATTCGCGGTCATGCGACACGAAGATCAGGGTGCCCGCGTATTTTTCCAGCGCGATGTTCAGCGATTCGATCGATTCCATGTCCATGTGGTTGGTCGGCTCATCGAGCATCAGCACGTTGTGGCGGCCCAGCATCAGCTTGCCGTACATCATGCGGCCTTTTTCACCACCGGACAGTACCTTGACGGCCTTTTTCACATCGTCACCGCCGAACAGCAAGCGGCCCAGGATGGAACGCACGGCCTGATCGTCGTCGCCCTCTTTCGTCCACTGGCCGATCCAGTCGGTCAGGTTCGTGTCTTTGGCGAAATCTTCCGTCGGGTCTTGCGGCATGTAGCCGACGTTGGCGTTTTCCGCCCACTTCACGCGGCCCTGGTCAGGCTGCAGGCCGGCGATGTCGCCCGCGATGCAACGCAGCATGGTGGTCTTGCCGGCACCGTTGGCGCCGATGATGGCGATGCGCTCGCCCGCCTCGACCATGATGCTGAAATTCTTGAACAGCTGGCGGTCGAAACCTTTCGAGATGTTTTCGACTTCCACGGCCAGACGGTGCAATTTCTTTTCGCCGTCGAAACGCACGAACGGATAGGCGCGCGACGATGGCTTGATGTCGTCGACCTTGATCTTTTCGATCTGCTTGGCGCGCGACGTGGCCTGGCGGGCCTTCGATTTGTTCGCGGCGAAGCGGCGCACGAATTCCTGCAGCTCGGCAACCTTGTCTTTCGCTTTCGCGTTGTTGGCCAGTTGCTGGTTGCGCGCCTGGGTCGAAGCGAACATGTATTCGTCGTAGTTGCCTGGATAAATCTTCAGGGTGCCGTAGTCCATGTCGGCCACGTGGGTGCACACCTGGTTCAGGAAGTGGCGATCATGGGAAATGATGATCATGGTGGAATTGCGCTCGTTGAGCACGTCTTCCAGCCAGCGAATCGTGTTGATGTCCAGGTTATTCGTCGGCTCGTCGAGCAGCAGGATGTCCGGGTTCGAGAACAGCGCCTGCGCCAGCAGCACGCGCAGCTTCCAGCCTGGCGACACATTGCTCATCGGGCCCTGATGCAGGTCGATGGCGACACCGGCGCCCAGCAGCAGTTCGCCGGCGCGCGATTCAGCCGTGTAGCCGTCGTATTCGGAGACTTTGCCTTCCAGATCGGCGGCCTGCATGTAGTCGTCGTCGGTCGCTTCCGGGTTCGCGTAGATCGCGTCGCGCTGCTGGATGGCAGCCCACATTTCCGTGTGGCCCATCATGACGACGTCGAGGACGCGCATGTCTTCAAAGGCAAACTGGTCCTGGCGCAGCTTGCCCAGGCGTTCGTTGGTATCGAGCATGACGTTGCCGCCCGACGGATCCAGGTCGCCGCCCAGGATCTTCATGAACGTCGACTTGCCGCAGCCGTTCGCGCCGATCAAACCATAGCGGTTGCCGTCGCCGAACTTGACGGAGATATTCTCAAACAATGGCTTGGCGCCAAACTGCATTGTAATATTTGCTGTAGATAGCATGTGATATTGGGTCTTTATTCAGTTAAAACAGCTAGTTAAGTACTTTCCTTCCATTATACAGCACCGACCATGAGCAACTGTATAGCAGCCATAAAAGCATGACTGGCAATTGCATGGATCGCGATGCATGACGCGGGAACGCTCCCGCCAACCGCCATGGGCTAGCGTGAGCGCAAACATGCAATCCACCACTGACCTTGGCGTTAAGTCATCAACAACGACAAGCATGGCGAACCGGGTGAGCCAGCTGATCAACATTGCCCGGCGATCATCCCGCACAACATTTCAACCGCCAGGATACACAGCCGCCACATATCTCCTGCTCAAAATTACGACAGATTAGTGACAATTGATTAGAATTGTTTATATTTAACCAACTAAAATAAGTAGGAATCATCCTACGCGTTGCATTGCTGGTCGAGATACCCACTAAAACAACCGATTCTGGAGGTCGCATGAAGTTAGCAATGATTGTCGTTGCAACCCTGTTGACTTCCTCCCCACGGGCCGCTGGCGAGGAGACACAAAAATACTTGGGCCTGAACGAGTACCGGCATGTCAAGCCATTTACAGACCAGCAGCGGTGTGGTGTTGATGCCTGGGAAGATGGGAATTATTTCAAGAACAGCTATCCTCAGCGCTTGTTTACTCCCAACATCGACACCCTGACGATCAAGCTAAAAGGGGCGTATTTCGACTACGCCCCCGAGACAAATTGGAAATGGGCTCCGAAGCCAATCGTCCAAGTCGGCATATTCGCTGACATTACCGTCAAGGGTGGTTCGATGATCGCGCCCGGCACTGCGGGCATCCCCGGGCGCCTGGTCTTTTTCAGCGAAAATCATATGACCCGACAGCGCCGGATTCCCGACGTGAATACCAATGTATATGGTCCCGTCCTCTATACCGGCGGTGGATTGGCCCTCAAATTTTCCATCCTCGAGTTTGATCAATCCAACGGCGACAAGCTCGCCGATAACCTGCTGAAAAATATCGCCGACCTGGGAGCTCAGGCATCGGCTGGGGTGCCTGCCTATCTTCAGGGGCCCCTCACCTCGCTCTTCCAGACCGCCCTGGCAAGCGCCAAAAGCAAGGATGACCTTTTTGGCCAGATTACCTTCGTGCTGGACGACAGGAATGGCCCGGACAACATGCCAACCTCCCCACTTCGCACCGGCGATATCGTCTTTGTGCGCCAAAGCATCCGAAACATACCTGTGCCATGGAAAGACCTCTGCTACAAGCCGAGTACCGGCGAACTGTTCATTGACGACCGCAACGACAGTGCACGAACCACTCCTGCCAGTGTGGCGACCACGACCGAGACACCGACACGGACCGGAGCACCATCGACTAGCGAAAAGCCTCCCCAATTGAACTATGTGACGATTTCCCTGGTAAAAAACGCAGGGGCCGACGTTGGTCGCATCCAGGACGCGTTGACCTATGAACGTTTCGTGTCCGAACTAGGCCAGCGCAACACCGACACGGGTCTCATTTCCAGCATGACGGAGGTCACTACAGCCTTGTTACACAGAGCAACCGAGCGTGAACTGTTCCGGCAGGTAGACGTGCTCGCGATGGAAGCGGGAAGCGTGTCCGAGATGGAAAAATATGATGCGACTGCGCGTTTGAGCAAGGTGCTGTATGCGACTGGACTAGAAGCCAACAAATTCGACGCAACAACGCTAAAAGCCGATCCCAACTGCGCCTACCTCTTTAACGAGAGAATCAGTCCCGCCCTGTTTGGCCGTCTTTTCGCAAGGCTTTCACGTCTGAACAAGCTTCATACGCATGCAAAATTCAAAATCTTGTTTGTGCCCAGCCCAAGCAATTGCGCCGAGGCGAACAACTCCTTGCAAGCCATCCACGATCAGTTACAGAACCCGAGGCAATAGCGGCATCGAGTACAGTAATCCACGTCGATGCCTGCTCTCGCCTGGCAATCATCGCATGCGCGCTCAAGATAAAATTATCCAGGAATCATTATTGCCTTGTCCGTCTTTAGCAGTTAGGCTGCGTGCTCGCCCGCCACCAGACATTGGGATTGTGCGGGCGCATCCCAACCCTACCGGACTCACAGGCATCACTTGAAAAAAACTACCATTGCCGCCGCTGCGGCCATCATTGCCATCGCCGCCACCGTCTACGCTTCGCCGTACTACACCTTGCACCAAATTAAGACTGCGCTGGCCGAGCGCAATGCCGACGCGCTGGCCGCACACGTGGACTTCCCCGCCCTGCGCGCCAGCGTCAAGACGCAGCTGGAAGCCAGCATGGCCCGCAGCATCGAGGCGACAGCCGGCAGCGGCAACCCGCTGGCCGCCCTGGGACAGTCGATCGCCAACGCCATGCTGGGCAAGATGGTCGACACCATGGTCTCGCCCGCCGGCGTGGTCGCGCTGGTCAACAAGAGCGCCGTCAGCCCGCAGGCAGAGGTGAATGCGAATCCGGATGCGCCCGCCGATGGTGCACGGAAGAAGGCCGACTATACGGCGGGCTATGCCGGCGTGAACACTTTCGTCGTGCGCGCCAAGGATGGCAATGCGCAGGAAGGCGCGCTCGTCCTGCTGCGCCATGGCGTGTGGGGCTGGAAACTGAGCTCGATCGAGATTGCCTCGGCGATGGCCGCACATTAGCAAAGCGCGCGCATGCGCCAGCAATCTGAGACACAATGCGGGTCATTTACATCAGATTGCAGGAAACTTCATGCTGAAACACACCGCCTTGGCGCTGACCATGGCCTGCGCCGCGCCATCCGCCCATGCCACGGATGGGATTGCTGGCGCCGAGCGCAGCCACTCCGTCGCCGCGCGCATGCAGGCGGAAACGTCCAGCGCTGCCGATCCTGACGCCCCCGCCCTGCTGCCCGTGCCCAGCGATATCTCGCTGGCCGAACTGGAGCGCCGCCTGGCACTGAGCCAGGCGCAGGCCGCCGAAAAACACTATACCAGCGCACTCGACCCGGCCGTTCTGAACGGCCTGGCACAGCAGATGGATTGCCTGGACATCATCGGCGTACAGCCGTTCGGCTTCCCGCTCGATCAAACGCAGCCCACCGTCTTGAGTGGCGCACACCTGCTGGCTCGCTGCCCGGACAAGGCTTACGTGACGATCACGGCGATGTCGATGGCGGGCAAGACGGGCAAGCGCGTCAGCATTTCGCCGCAATCGTTCCAGCAGACCGTGGATGGCAAGCCCGCGCGGCGGCTGTATTACAAGGCGCCCAACGGGCGCCAGAAGGAATCGCTGACCATCGCCGATGGCGATTATGTGTATGCGCTCGAATATTGGTCGCTCGATGACAGCCAGCAAAGCGGCATGGTCGGCAAGCGCAGGATGGAAACATTGACGTTGCCGCAATAAGACAGCCGCAGATAGTCAAAATACTGTATATTTATACAGTTACTTACTATTTCCCTACCGAGCATGCCTGCACACCCGCACAAGGACTTACCCTACACTATCTGCATCAGCGCCACGATCGATGCGGAGGTCGAGCAAACCATCCTCGACGGCTTGAATGCCTATAACGATGCCATCACGGGATACCAGGACAGGCAGGTATTAAGAGCCTATCCCAGTAGATGAATACATCCTCTGCTGGCGCGCCTCAGAAGCGGGGACTGCGTTGTTCGTCGTTGCGTGGCTCGCCACGCGCCCTCCTCACGCCTTGTCCGCGCTCCTGATCCGCTGCCAGCAGATGACGCTCCCTACTGGGATAGGCTCTAAGCGTGGTCGTGCGCGACCGCGACAGCCAGCGGGTGCTGGGCGGCGCCATGGGCCGGACCTCGCTGGGCCTGCTGTTTCTCGATCTGTTTTATTTGCCCGCCGCCTTGCGCGGGCTGGGTCTGGGCAGCCAGATACTGGCGCAATTCGAAGAGGAAGGACGCCGGCGCGGCTGCGCTTCGGCGGTGCTGTACACCATCAGTTTCCAGGCACCCGAGTTTTACGAGCGCCACGGCTGGCGCCGCTTCGGCGACATCGCCTGCAGCCCCGAAGGCACGAGCCGGGTATTCATGAGCAAGGCCTTGTAAGCCGCATGCGACAGTGGCCGGCGGCAAACCTGCCGCCAGCCACGATCAACGGCAGTTGCTTACATGCCCAGCGACTTGAGCAGGTCGGCGTTGTCGTCGTCTTCCGGTTCCGCTGCAGGCGCCGGGGCGGCGTCCCGTTCGCGGTTCGCGAATTCGCCATCCATCAGCGAGTCGGCATCGACTTCGCGCGAATCGAAATCATGTAATTTGATGAACTCGGTACGGTCGATCGCCAGTTCCAGGTAGAAAATATTGTTCTTTTCCGTGTAGAAAGTGACGCGGCGCATTTCCGGACGGTCCAGCGGCGTGTCGACGCTGAGCATCACCTGCTTGTTCAGCACCAGCATCTTCGGCTGGCTCTGGGTGATATTCGTTTGCAGTTCGCGCCGCACCTTGCCCGTGAAGTCGCCCACGATCTGGTTCATCAGCTCGCCCATGATGTTCGACACTTCGTCCGACGTGTAGAAACTGGCCAGCTCCGACTTCGGCATACCCATGTGCAACATGTAGCGCTCGTAGATTTCCATCGCCGTATCGGCGGCAAAATTGAGCACGACCAGGCCAGTGAAACCGCCATCGAACATCACGAAGCAGCCGATGTCCGGCTTCAGACCCGTCTTGGTGATGCGCTGCACCATGCCCGAATAATTGACCTTGCTTTGTGTTGCAACGTTGAGCACCCGAACCACCGAGTTACACAAACTCATCAACAAATCTTCTGTACCGTACACAACATCCTTTTCTGCATCCATGAGCAACCTCTCCTACTATTTTAAAGATGACAGCACTGTTCCCTGTCCGCCGCGAGCCGAAACACGACAGTTTCGCTCAGCAAACGGACGACTTCACCTTTGCATGTCTGACCTTGCGTGGCAGCGCGCGCCGCGTTGCCGCCGGCACGAACCGCCCTCTTACCTTTTTCCGTATAGAAATAAGTATCAGATGCGCAGAATACCCAGATGTAACATTTCCGTCCAGCCATACCTGCATTTACTTGATGATCTGTGCAGAAATACCATATCCGGCCTGGGCACTGGCGTCAGCACAGGAAATAGTAACTAAAAATCAAGGGCGCGCAAGACCACGCCGCTGACCAGCAGATCGCGGCTCAGGTAGGCGAAGGCACGCTGGCCGATGCGCAGGCGGTGGGTGTCGAAGATGGCCAGCAAGTCGCCGCCATGCCCCTGGTCCAGGCTGTGCAATGCCGTGATGGTGATACGGCACGTCTTTTCCGCCCCGAAAACGGTCAAATGGAAACGGATGGCGTCACCCGCCTGCTCGAGCGCGATGCTGTCGCGCAGGATTTCATAGGGCATGGCAGTTCTCCCCGCTGTGGGCCGAATGCGCAGGCCGGTGGCACCCGTTCATGTGGCGAACGTGGCGGCAGGATCGACATGCCGTGGCAAGTCGATGATGAAGACGCAGCCATGGCCAACCACGCTTTCCACGCTCAAGTTGCCGCCATTCGCTTCCACGCTGCGCCGGGCAATCGACAGGCCCAGTCCCAGGCCAGTCTTGTTGGCGCCGGCTTGCGTAAATGGCAGGAACATGTCATCCGCGGCCACGGGCGACAGGCCAGCGCCGTTGTCTTCCACCTCGATCCTGATCCGTTCGCCATTCGCATACGCGCGCAGCACCACGGTGCCATTTGGCGCGCCAAACTTGAAGGCATTCTGCAGCAGGTTTCCCACGGCGGAGAGCAGCAGATCCTGGTCCGCATGGAGCTGCAGCAAGGGAGCGACCTCTTCCACGATCAAGGTGCAGCGCAGCAACTCCGCTTCCAGGCTGGCTGAATAGTTCAGTTCACTGATGAAATTGCTCAGGAAGAAAACCGAACGCTGCAAGGTCAGGCCCGCCTCCACCCGCACCTCCGCCAGGGAACGGTCGATCAGGGTGCGCAAGCCCACTAGGCTGCGGTCGAGTACGGCGCCAGTCGCGCCCGACAAGCCCATGCCGCCCTGCTTGAGGGCGGCCACGGCCAGGCTGGCCGTGCCCAGGTGATTGCGCAGTTCATGGGCAAAGTAGCCGATACGTTGACTCAGTGCCAATGCCTGTTCATTGGCAATCAGCACGTCGCGCCGCTGGGTAAATTCGGACACGGCTTCGGCAATGCCGTTGTCGAGGCAGCGGTTCAGCGTCCTGAATTCCTCGACGGCAAATTGCTCATCTAGCGCTACGGCAAGATCGCTGACAGCCTGGCACAGGTCGCCATAATCGTGCACCACCTGGCTGACGGAGTAACCGAGCGCCAGCAATTGCCCACCGTGCGTAGTGGCACTGCCGGCCAGTTCCGATGTCCCCGCCGCACTGCCGTCAGCGGGACCCGAAATGGCCAGGCTTTTCGCCATCTGGCCTGCCTCTTCCGCCTGCAGCGTGCGGATCAGCTGATCCAGAAAGATGGGTATGCCGTGTTGTAACTGTTGCTCGGTCGGCAATCGCAATGGTCTCCTGGCGACTTTTTCACGGCAACGGCGCTCCAGCTCGGCGCGATTTTTCGCTAGGAATAAATGCATCATGACGTTTCCGGCAATCTCAATGATTAAGAATATGCAAGCCTAGCGCACTGACCTGTCAGGCACTGTCTGTTACCGTACAGATTTACCGGCGCCTGCCCGGTGCCGTGCCGCGCACGCAGCGTGCCTTCCACTGTGCTATTGTCAGCATGTACTTAATCAAGCAGGTGTCAAGCATGCACAACATCGTTACCAGCGTTTCGTTCCGCTACATCGATCCGCGTCACAAGGAACCGGGCCCGAGCAGGGAATTCATCAACCAGAACATCCTGCTGCCGCCGGGCGCCCATCTGCCGCGCATGGGCGAAGCGATCGAACTGATGCACTGGGACTTGAACCGAGACATGAAATCCGGCGTCTATTCTGTGCTGTTTGTCCACACGCGCATTGCCTTGTTTGATGGAAATGACAGGCCTTCCGGCTGGCACACCACGATCACCGTGGGACCGCAGTCCGACGAAATCGACGAACGTTTTCTCAGCGCTCCCTCCTGATAGCCGTGCGCCCCTTGTTCCGGGCAGGCCTGACCACCTAAAATAGTGCTTTATATTAAACATGATCGTGACGGCAACAAGCACCAATGTCACGCACAAGGAAGTCAATGAGCACACTTGTAGAAGAACAGGCAACGGCAGAAATGATGGCGTCCGTGGAGGCGTGGTTTGTCGAGCGCCTGAAGCGCACCGACCTGGAAAGCGCCGTGAATCGCACCACCTTGCAGATGGGTGTCTTCAGTGATTTATTGCTCGACTACAAACCCGGACGCACCACGGCCGACGATTTCCAGCTGACTGATGCCGATGAGTTCGCACCGAAGACGCCATCGGGCCTCGATGAAGCCGTCGTGCGCGACAGCATCGCGCCCCAGCTGGTTGCCATGGTGCAAGCGAAGCTGGAAACACTGGCCGACACGCCCCTGATCGACTACCGCTTCAGCTTTCGCGGCAAATTCCAGACAGCACAGGGCACGCTGCACCTGAACCTGCTCGACTACGTCAACGAAGGCAAGCGCCTAGCCTTGCTCGAGCGCATACACGGCTACGTCACGCAAAAACTCGAGCGCGGCAGCCGGCCGACGAAGAAGCTGGAAACTTTCTTCCTGGCGCGCCACCTGCTCGATCCACACCTGTTTCCACAGCCCGATATCGCCTGGACCATCGCACAATTCGAGCGCATCGAGCAGCTGAACAAGTCTCGGCCGCAAGCGCTGGCCGAACATCGCAGCGACATCATCCAGGCCGTGTCGGCCTGGGCGGAAAAGCAGTTCCTGCCGCAGTTCTATGATGTGCAGCAATCAGCCTACCGCAGCACGGAATACACCCTGAAGCCGGGCGCGGCGCCCGATGCGCAGGCGCGGCAAGCGATCGATCTGCTGCTGTATGGCGCCGTGATGATATTACGCCACGAACCGAGCTACGCCAAGTCCAGGGGCCTCGAATTCCTGGAAATGGCGCGCGAACTGGGCAGCGAACGGGCCGCGCGCATGCTCAAGGAAGGCAGCGGCACCTTCCCCGGCGACGCCATCCACGTGAAAAACGCGCTGCTGGAATGCCGCGCCAACGATGTGTTTGCCACGATCAGCATCACCATCGCCCGGGAAGAGGAAGGCGCGTATGCGCAGGCGCTGGCTTTCATCACGCATTTGCTGAACAACGGTTTCCCGAAAAGCTACCAGATCAAGCTCAAATCCAAGGCCAAGACCTATCTGCCCATCAAGGGACTGGCGAAATCCGATACGCACCGCTTCTTTGCCAACGCCCTCGCCTGGCCCGCCCTGCAGCCGCAGCTGGAAGCGTATGCGCGCGCAGCCATCGAGCAATTCGAATTCTATGCCGACACGGAAGGAGAAAAGAATTGCATGCCTGGCAGCTATGCCGTGTTTGGGCTGGGCTTGCTCGACTCTCGCTATTTCCCGCTGGTACAGCACTACATGGCCAATGTCGACGAGGAACACCAATCCGTGCAGGACCAGTTCACGGCAGCCTTCGCCGAACAACATGGCGTCACGCCCGCCTCCGCTCCCGTGCTGGCGGCCTGCCTGCGCGCGTGCACGGATAACGCAAAGGTAAAAATCCAGGCGGAACTGGAGGATGTGGAGACACTGGAACTGTTCTGCCAGCAACTGCAAGGGCTGGAAGGCTATCTGGTGGAGCACATGCTGTATCCGGTCTGGGGCAAGCTGGAAAAGCTGGCGGCCCTGGCGCGCAAGGCGCAAGGCCGGCGCAAGGAGCTGCTGCTGGCCTTGCTTGAAGCGGCCAGCAAGACGGCCGCCTGAGGTGGACAACGTTGCGTGCGCAACGTTATGACTTTCACCATATATAATGCGGGCGCCGAAATTGCCACAAGGCATCTTTTGGCGCCTGACATTGAATCGTGGAGAAAATACATGCACCAAACACAAAAAACATCGCGCATCGCCGTGCTCGCGACCGCCTTTGCCGTCACCATGGCGCTGGCCCAGCCCGCCATCGCCGCCGACGCCGCGGAACTGGCCCCGCTCGATGCGGCCAACCTGTACATCAAGACCATCATCAACCAGGATGAAGCCAGCGTCGCCAAGCTCAACGCCTACCTGCGCCCCACGCGCCTGGCCGGCCACCAGAGCGCCGAATACGCGTCGTACAGCGACATGAAGGAAGCGGACGCCAAATTCCCAACGGAAACGGGCAAGCTGATCGCCGACCTGTTCCCCGCCGCCATGCGCGCGGCCGTGACGCCGGCAGCCGAACTGCTGGCCGCAAACGTCATCGCCGCCAAGAAGGGCGCCGCCTGCCAGGCCACCAAGGCGGACCCTGTAACGGTGGAAAACGGCATCCAGACGGCGGCCGTCAGCTTCGAATGCCAGATCGTCAAGGTACCGCTGGCATGGGCACCTGCAGCCCAGCAACTGGCGAAGAGCGGCTGCAAGGTCGAGCAATGCAAGGCTGGCCTGCAAAAGATCGCTGCGACCTACACCAGCTCGTCGAAACAGGCGTGGCGCGCCGTGTTTGCCGTCAGCCGCGAAAAGAACTCGGAAGCCTGGCGCAACGATTTCGCGCGTGAAACCTTCGATGAAATCTGGGAATATCTGTAATCCTTCACGGATTGATAAACTGCCGATGGATAAGCCCAAATTGACACCAGTCGCCCAGCCCGCAGGCCTGGCATTGCTGCACCTGCTCGCCCCTGAGCATGTGGAGGTCACGCTGGGCGCGCAAGTGCTGGCGCTGGATCTACCCGCCCTGCACGGCAAGCAATTGCTGGCGCTGCTGCGCCGGCTGCGTGCCGCGCAATCCAACCAGCAGGATTATGCTGGCGCCAGCGTCGAGCAAGCCGAACAGCTGTTTGGCGCCGCCATCGCCGCCGTCAAGACGGAGCTGGCCACGCGCCCGCACATCCCCAACAAGCTGGAAGCGAAGGCCTTGCGCCAGGCGGCGGCAAAAAAGCGTTAATCGAGGCGCAAGCCGGCCTCCAGCACTGCCATCCCGTGCGCGCTGGCACGCCGCCCCCCTTCTATAATGGGAAGCTCTCTTGTTTCCGCTATTGAAAGACGCCCATGCCCACACGATTTTCCCGCCACGTATTGAACTGCGCTATTCTTGCTTTCTCAGGCTTGGCCGCCATGCAAGCGGCCCAGGCCCAACCTCAGCCGACAGGCCCCATCGACGCGCGCGCCGTGTGGCAGGAACGCTCGCTGTCGGCTTGCCGCAGCGAACAATCGACCACCGCGCCCGACGTGTGCATGCTGCGCACCATGCAGCGCTCGGGTGCCCGCCCGCAAGCCATCGCCGCCGCCAGGATGCTGGTGAAAGCGAACAATCCCGGCTTCATTTCCGCCTGGCGTCCGCTGGGCAAGGCGGCCCTGGCCACCGTCACCTATCCGTTTCGCGCCAACACGAATGAAGGCACCTTGCTGATCGGCAGCGATGGCGCGGCCATCGATGTCGACGAGAACTCCGTGCGCGAGGAAGATCGCGCCACACCGGCCTGGCGTGCGTTTGCCGCCGCCCATCCAGACTCTGTGCCGTTTGCGCCCGCCGACTTCGTCGGCAGCACAGCCACCAGCGATGGCGGCCAGAGCGTGCTGTTTTCCACGCCGCTGATCACCTGCCACGCCTGCGCCGAGGATGGCGCCCTGCTGGTCGCCTACACGATCGACAAGGCGGGAATCGTGCGCGAGCGCAAGCTATTGACGATCAAGTAATGCTGCACCAAAGATAAGATAGAATTGCTTGATGGCATGTCTATACGAGTACATGCCATCGATCCAAACTTACTTATTACAGGAAAACATGCGCCGCTCTTGCCTTGCACTACACCTCACCGCCGCCCTGCTGCTGTCCAGCCCCTTCCACCTCGCCAATGCCGCGCCCGCCGCTACCGCTTCCTCCAGCGCGGCCACACCGCTCGTCATCGGCGAAAGTTTCAGCATCGATTCAACGGCGCTGAAAGAAAAACGTCACATCAATGTCTACATGGCGCGCGCCTGGGATACGCCGCCCGACGCACCGCTGCCCGTGCTGTACATGCCGGACGGCGGCGTGGCCGAAGACTTTTTGCACGTGGCCGGCTTGCTGCAAGTGTCGGTAGCAAATGGCACCATGCGCCCCTTCATGCTGGTCGGCATGCAAAACACGCAGCGCCGGCGCGATTTGACGGGCCCGACGGAGAATGCGGAGGATCGCAAGATCGCTCCCGTAGTGGGCGGCGCGTCCGCCTACCGGACCTTCATCCGCGATGAACTGATGCCGGAAATCAAGCGCCGCTACCGCACGACGGGCGAGACGGCCATCGTCGGCGAATCGCTGGGGGGCCTGTTCGTGGTGGAAACGTATCTGCTGGAACCGCAGCTGTTCGACCATTACCTGGCCTTCGACCCCAGCCTGTGGTGGAATCATGGCGCCCTGCCGCGCCAGGCGGCAGCCCTGCTGGCGAAAGGCGCGCCAGGCAAGCACAGCCTGTACCTGGCGTCCAGCAGCGAAGCGGGCATCGCCATCGAAGTGCAGCGCCTGGCCGACGTGCTGCAAAAACAGGCGCCGCCCGGCTTGCAATGGCACCTGGAAAAGATGCCGGAAGAAACACATGGCACGATCTATCACCCGGCAGCCCTGAAAGCGTTTCGCAGCGTCTTCAAGCCGGCCACGCCGCCGCAATAAGGGGGACGGCTACGGCGCCGGCAGCGCCTGCCCCATC
The DNA here is from genome assembly GCF_030587275.1 of Janthinobacterium sp. SUN128. Classification (NCBI taxonomy): domain Bacteria; kingdom Pseudomonadati; phylum Pseudomonadota; class Betaproteobacteria; order Burkholderiales; family Oxalobacteraceae; genus Janthinobacterium; species Janthinobacterium sp. SUN128. The sequence continues at coordinate 1,743,867 of NZ_JAPWHY010000001.1, forward strand.
TGCTCGCGCAGCCAGCGCAGCAAGGTGGTGCGGCGCGCATCGCCATCGAATGGCAGCGGCGACAGCAGGAAATAGGCGCTGCCGTCGCGCCGGAACCCGAAGGGCGCGACCAGGCGTCCGCTGTCGAGGTCTTCGCGCGCCATGAAGACAGAGCCGATGGCTACGCCGAGGCCGGCGCAAGCCGCTTGCAGGCTCAGATAGAAGTGCTCGTAAGTCTGGCTGTCGCCCTGGCCGCCGCCGTCGGCGTCGGCGTCCTTGACGGCGGCGCGCCAGTGGGCCCAGGCAGCCGGGCGCGACGCCGTGTGCAGCAGGCGCTGCGCGGACAGGTCCAGCCGGCCTTGCCCCAGCAGGGCCGGCGCGCACACGGGCGCAATCCATTCATCGCACACCTTTTCCGCATGCAAGCCCGCATCCCACAGAAAATCGTTGCGGCGCAGCGCCACGTCCACCGCGTCGCGCTGGAACGCCACCGGCCCGCCCGAGGCGAACAGGTGCAGCGGCACCTCGGGATGCCGCTGGTAAAAGTCGCCGAGGCGCGGTATCAGCCACTTCATCGCGATCGTCGGCTCGCACGACACCACCAGCGGCCCCTGGCGCACCGGCTGGCGCACGGCTTCGAGGGCAGCGTCGAGCCGCTCGAATGCTTGCTGGACGGCATCGCGCAGCTGCGCGCCCGCAGGCAGGAGGAACACGCCGCGGTTGCGGCGTTCGAACAGGGGCGTGCCCAGCGACGTTTCCAGCAGGCGGATTTGCCGGCTGACGGCCCCGTGCGTGACGTGCAGCTCCGCGGCCGCCTGGACGAAACTGCCCAGCCTGGCCGCAGCCTCGAAGAACCGCAAGGTGCCGAGCCCCGCCTGCCTAGTCATAATCTATCACTTTTTCTCACACATATCCGCAAGATATCATCGTTTTTCATGGAAAGCCATTATAGGGATAATTTGTCTTCCGGCAGCCCGCATGCGCGCCGCGCCCTCGCCGCACAGGCGAGAAATAGTCACCGATGGCCGTGCGGGCGCCACCACTGTCCAAGGAAGACACATGATTGCATTGCTTGCCGTTGCCCTGATTACCCTGCTCGCATCCATCGTCCCCGGTCCCGATTTCGCGATGGTCACGCGCAACAGCTATCTGCATGGCCGCCGTGCCGGCCTGCTGGCCGCGCTTGGCATCGCGCTGGGCGTGCAAGTGCACGTGTTCTATACGATGTTTGGCGTAGCGCTGCTCATCGCCGGTTCGCCTGCGCTATTTACGGCGATCAAGCTGGCTGGCGCCCTCTACCTGGCCGTGATCGGCTGGAAAACCTGGGCCAACCGCGCCGGACTCGTCATCAACCTGCATGGCGGCGCCAGCGTGCCACGGCGTCAAATCTTGCTCAACGGCTTTCTGACCAATGCCCTGAACCCGAAAACGACCCTGTTTGTCATCAGCACCTATACCCAGGTGGTGCAGCCCGGCACGTCATTGACAGTCCAGTTCGGCTACGGGCTGTGCATGTCCGCCATCCACCTGGCCTGGTTCGCCCTGGTGGCCGTCTTTTTCTCGCAAGCGCGCTTTCGCATGCGCATAGTCAGCCACCAGCGGACCATCGACCGGCTGATCGGCGCGGTCCTGATGGCGCTGGGCGTCGCGCTCGCCTGCGCCAACATGGACAAACTGTAATCTGGCGCGGGACGTGCCCGCCACATCTGGCGGGTAAAATCGGCGGCCCTGCTTTTCCCGCCCGAGTCAGATACCCATGAGCTTTTTGCAATTATTGATCCTTTCCATCGTCCAGGGCTTCGCCGAGCTGCTGCCCGTCTCCAGCTCCGCCCACGTCATCATGGCGGAAAAATGGATGGGCCTGGACCCGACATCGCCGGAGCTGACCATGCTGCTGGTGATGCTGCATACGGGCACCATGTTCGCCGTCATCGTGTATTTCTGGCAATCCTGGCGCGCCACGTACTTCAGTTCGGCCACTGCCTTCCGGAGCAACGTCCTGCTGCTGGTGGCCGCCACGGCCCTGACGGGCATCGTCGGCTTCGGCTTGCTGAAGGGCATTACGCACGTCATGAGCAAAGATGCGCCCGGCTTTGAAATCGAACACCTGTTCGGCAACGCCAGACTGATGGCCGCCGCGCTGGCCGCCGCTGGCGCGCTGATCATCGCCTCGTCGCGCCTGCAGGCGCGCCAGCACGGCACTTTGTCCATCGGCAAGGCGATGGTGATCGGCGCCGTGCAAGGCCTGTGCCTGCCCTTCCGCGGCTTTTCCCGCTCGGGCGCCACGATTTCCGCCGGCATCGCCATGGGCGTGCCGCAGCGCCGCGCCGAAGAGTTCAGCTTTGCCCTGGCCGTCGTGCTGACCCCTGCCGTGCTGGTCAAGGAAGGCTGGCGCTTCTACCAGGCCGTGGCAAATGGCAGCCTGGACCATCTGCAACACGGCAACAGCCTGCTGCACCTGCTCGGCCCCAGCCTGCTGGGCATGCTGCTGTCGTTCCTGGCCGGCTTGCTGGCCTTGCGCTGGCTGTCGCGCTGGCTGGAACAGGGCCGCTGGCATTTCTTTGGCGCGTATTGCCTGCTGGCCTCCTTGGTGGTGCTGTACGTAGGGTAAAATCGCCGGGTTTCCAGCTATACACATCCCAGCCAGTTTTACTGAAAGCCAACGATGAATTTCGCCGCCACCGCCGCCCTCTCGCTTGCCATGTCCGCCGATGCCTTCGCGGCGGCCGTGGGCAAAGGCGCCGCTCTGCACAAGCCGCAATGGCGCGAGGCGCTGCGCACGGGCCTGATCTTTGGCGTCATCGAAGCCATCACGCCCATCATCGGCTGGGCCCTGGGCAGCGTGGCCGCGCCGTACGTGGAAGCATGGGACCACTGGATCGCCTTCAGCCTGCTGGGCATCATCGGCTTGCTGATGATACGCAATGCCCTCAGCGATAGCGATGAGGAAGAAGCGCCAGCCCAGTCGCACTCGTTCTGGGTGCTGGCCGTCACCGGCCTGGCCACCAGCATCGACGCCATGGTGGTGGGCGCGGGCTTGGCCTTGCTGGGCGCCAACATCGTCGTGACGGCCGCCGCCATCGGTTTTTCCACCTTCGTCATGGTGACGCTGGGCGTGATGCTGGGCCGCGTGCTGGGCACGGTAGCGGGCCGGCGCGCCGAACTGGTGGGCGGCCTGGTGCTGATCGTCATCGGCTGCGTGATCCTGTACGAGCATATCGGCCATCCGGCAGCCTGAACCCCGGCACGCCGGCCCCGCCTTCCTTCTCGATAGCCGCCGACGGCCTGCCTGGCGGGCGCGCCGCGCACTGTTGCTGGCGTATGATGACGTGAATCAACTTGGCTCCTGCAGCCTGAAAGCAGCGATGATGCAATCGACTAAGCAATTCAAGGAAGGCGATACCGTACGCGTCAAATGTGGCGGTCCGGCAATGACGGTACTGTGCGTCGATGGCGATTACTTCACGGGCGAAGAAAACCGTACGGCTGTCTTTTGCGTGTACGAAAAAGACCAGTTCCTGTTCGAGCAAGCCTATCCCGAGTGTGCGCTCGACATCCTCCGCGACGCCTGACCACAAGCGGAGCAGCCGGCGCCCCGCTTTGTGCTACATTCAATGTTCTGCATTCCTGTCTAGCAAGGTGACCATCATGGAAACTCTTGAGCTGCTTTTTGCCTCGCTGGTGCGCGAAACGGCCGAATCGATACGCGACCACCACGTTCCTTTTGCCATCAAACACGACGAGCGCGCCTATTTCGAGTGGATGGATGGGCATCCGATCAATGGCTATATCCAGGAAGCGTATCGGGAGATCGAGGAAACAGCCCAGCAGATCCGCGCCATTCGCGCTGGATGATGACGCTTGCGACAAACGTCGATACGGTCGTTAAGCTATGCAGTGAACGTATTGACTTAGATCAAACACTCAGCTGTTCCAATCGAATTGATAGCCCAAAGCCGGGACAATCAGGTCTGGAGGCGGGAGACATGGATCAGGAACAAAAACACCAGATCAGGGGCTATGAATTTCATGTTGCGGGGGCGCTGGAGAAGGATGGGCGTTACCGGGGCATGATTTTGATTAGCAAGCGCGGCGACACGCAGCAGGTATACGGCAAGCCCGTGCTGATCGAGACGCCAAGCAGTTTCAAGTCCGTGCATGCGGCCTTGATCGAGGCATCGGCGTATGCCCAGGAACTCATCTATAACGGCGCCATCAAGGCGTTGCTGCCGGCCGATGCGCCGCTCGCAGGAAAAGAGGCGCCGCAGCCGCCGGATTTCGTCGGCAATTGACGCTGGCAAGCCGATCCGGGCACCCTGGGGACGCGTATAATGACGCGCTTTCCCGGACAAAAACTCAACACCATGGAATTTGTGAATTTACCGCTGGTCTTCCTGGTCGGCTGCGCGCTGATCGCTTTACTGGCCAAGAAGAATGGCTATTCGTGGTACCTGTTTTTCTTCGCCATTGCCGTGCCTGCACCATTGCTGCTGCTGGCCTTGCCCCATGTGCTGGGCGTGGAAACCGCTTCGCTGACCGCCGTACGGCTGGGTACCGTCCTGTTCTTCCCCGTGGCCGGCTTGCTGCTGGCCCTGCGGAGGAAGAGCTGACCGGCAAGTTGCCTCAGCCTGCCTGCACGCCATCGGCCAGGCGCCAGCCGACGGACAGCGCCAGTTGCTGCGCCTCTTTTTCGTTGCTGCAATCGTCGTAATCGCAGGTGTCCGCATACGCGCCGCATGCCTGGTTCTGGCTGACATACGAGCCGACCCAGCGGCCATCGCGGCGTTGGCTGGCCGTGGCGCTGATAATAAAACCTTTGTGGGTAGTGGGATTTTCAAACGACATAGTTCCTCCGGTGCAAGAAGCGTCAGGAAGCTGACTGGTCTCCACTGTGCGCCACCTGCCGCCCGCAGTCTGTACGTTTGACCACACACAGAAAGCACGCGCGCGCCTGCCTCGCGGCGCCGGGCGATCGGGTATGATTTGAGCATGTGTGGACGACTCGATCAAAATGACACGGCGCCCGTGCTGGCGTCATCCTTCGGCTGGACCGACGCGGTGTTCGACAGCGAGGCCGAGCCGCACCTGAACGTGTCGCCCGGCACTTACCGGCCCGTGCTGCATATCCAGAATGGCGTCCACAGGGTCGATGACGTCTTCTGGGGCTACCGCCCCGCCTGGGCCGCGCAAGCCGTGCCCGCCCCCGGCAAGAAAAAAATCCCCATCGCCATCAATGCCCGCCTGGAAAAACTCGCTGGCGCCTACTGGAAGCCCTTGCTGCGCGCGGGGCGCGGTATCGTCAGCGTTTCCGGCTGGTATGAATGGACGGGAGAGAAAGGCAGCAAGCAACCGTGGCACATCCACCGCAAGGACCGCGCGCCCCTGTTCCTGCTGGCGCTGGCCCAGTTCGGGCCGTACAAGCATAACCGCGAGGAAGCCGGCTTCGTGCTGGTGACGGCCGACAGCATGGGCGGCATGGTCGATATCCACGACCGCCGCCCCGTCGCCGTCAGCCTGGAAGACGCGCACCGCTGGCTTGACCCCGCCCTGACGCCGGAGCAGGCGCTGCACCTGGCGCGCACCTGCATGCTGGATGTAGAACTGTTCGAATGGCATGCCGTCGATAATCCGCTGGTGCCGTCTGCCAAACCCAAGCTGCCGCCACCGGCTGCGGCGCAGAGCGCGTTTGACTGGGGAACGGATTAAGCATCCGCTCCTCGACGTTTGCGAAAATGACCAACGGCTACGAATCAAGACCGCCGGAAGATTAAGACCAGCTATCAACAACTGGTGCGTATCGCGGCTCACGCTTTCCTATGCGCGCTGCCTTCGTGCTCCAGGGCATGCGCACAGTTTCGCTTCTCAAACACAGCCCACATCCGCTCGCCATATTTTTTGCAAGTGTTCCGACGTGATAAACAGCAAGGCGAAGCATGAAGCGGGCCACGTCATTGCATCCCCGTGCAGTTGAAAGCTTGACAGCGACGGAGATTCCCGCGATGAGCATGCCATCATTTTCCTCTTCTTGCCCCTTTTCTGCAATGAATGACGCCACATTCATTTCGCCGGGCACCTTCAATTTATTGATTACTTATTACTAATTACCGTAAAAAAAATAACTGCCAGTTCTCAGAGAGACAGCCGCCTTGTATATTCAACTATTTTTAGTTACCATGTGGAAATGTTTGGCAACCATGCAACTGCCAATTCCCATCACCTCACCAAAATATTGGTATCAAAAGGTTATTCTGTGAGAAATAATACCGTAATCAGCACCTTGAGCCTTGCCTTGATTTTCTCCACTCCATTTGCCAGCGCAATAGAATCCGATTCAAACCCCATTTCAAATTTCCTGGGGGCTTTACAGAAAATTGCTGACGGTCCCGGCGCCGCGCCCGCAAAGCGCGCAGAAAGCCCGAGCGACATGAAGTCTGATGACGTATTGCAGAGCATTGCCAATGAACATGGCGCAGATAGCCGCGCTTCGTCCGGCACATGCCGTTATTTGCTGGATGATGATGGCAAGATGCTTATTGCCCAAAAAACGGAAAACTTCCACCAAGTCTCGATATTGGCGCAAATACGTGCGGCCAACGTAGCAGCGTGTTCCCTGCGCGGAGCCGGAGCATCCATTTCGCAAGCAAAAAATGATGTCGGTCAATTACTGACGATTTCTGCGCTCAACGCGAATCAAGCCGATATGGTTACCGAAAATACACTGCGGCACGCGAAATACGCGATTATCCTGCTTAAATTAAATGCGACGGCCAATCAGAATTCTATTTCTGCATTGGAAAACGTGTTTTGGCCGAAAGGACCCGTAGCTGACTCGAAAGCTTTTGCGGTCATGACGGCGAAAGATGCAGCGACAAAATACATCGCCAATTCATTTGCATTCCTGCGCACCTATTCCAACAAAACCCTGCAGATCAAGGGACGCGTCCAGAGCATCAATGGACATGATGACCGCGCCTCAGTTACTCTCGAGGGTATCATACAGAAAGATATCAATGACCAGGGCTGGCAACATATTGTCGCGTGTAACGTCCAGAGCAAGGATGCATTGGACGATGCAGCACGCATTTCAAAGGGCGACATGATAACCGTTCAGGGCATCTTTACGCCGCGGACATTGCCTGGTGTTTCGCTGGATGACTGCCGCGTTGTCCGATAAATTCAGGCCATGCCTGCCGTCTTCCGCGGGCGCCCTCGCTGTCCCGCCATTCGGCGCAATATAGTTCAATCCAGCCGCGCCAGGCGCCGCCATAGCGCTTCCATCGGCCCCTGGCGAAAATGCCGCAGCCAGTAACGGCTCAGCAGAACCTGCCCCGCCATGATCAACACCGCCAGGCCCAGCATCTCGGCCGGGCGCAGTGTCGCACCCCAGCCCAGACCCGGCCCTTGCAGCAGCCAGGTGCCGATCAAGGATTGCAACAGGTAATTGCTCAGCGCCATGCGGCCCACGGGCGCCAGCCATGCACCCAGCCAGCGCAGCATGAAAGGACCGGACAGCATCAGCGCGGCCACATAGCCGGCCGCCAGCACGGGGCCGCCGGCAAACAGGCCCACTTCGAACAGGGCCGTGTCAAACACGGTTTGATACGGGTCGGCAACTTGCCACGCGACAGCGCCCGCCGCCAGCAGGTTGAACGGCAAGCCCAGGCCCAGTCCCACGGCAAGCACCCGGCGCCACAGGCGCTGGTGGCGCTGCGGCTGCGTCAGCCAGCCACAACGCATGGACAAGATGCCCAGCAGGAACAACACGATGATATGCGGCAGCATGACGGCGGCATACAGCAAGGAGACGAGGAAATCGTTGGCGCGCAGCTTGGCGACGGCCCACCGACCGCCTTGCGTGTAGATGGCGTAACGCTCCGCAAAACTGTGCAGGTCGCGCGCGATGTCCGGTGCGCCGCCCTGCTGGCCCACGGGAATGAGCAGGCACATGAACAGCAAAAAGCCGGCCGCCACCAGCCAGGCGCGGTTGCGCACGCGGCTGAGCCGGGCTGATGCCAGTGGCAGGATCAGCATGCCGGCCACGGCATACGAGGTCAGCACATCGCCACTCCAGATGAGGAAACCGTGCAGCAGGCCGAAGGCCAGCAGCCAGCGCAGCCGGCGCCGATAAGCCGCTCGCGCCTGCTCCCAGCTGCCCAGCTGGCGTTGCAGGGAGCGTGTCTGCAAGGCAAAGCCGGCGCCAAACAGAAACGCGAAGATGGGATAGAACTTGAATTGCGCCAGCGCCGCCACCAAAAAAATGACGAGCTGGTCCAGCACGGGCGGCTGCGCCGGCAAGGTGCCGTAGCGCAAGGAAATCGTGCCCCAGGCAAAGCCCCATATATTTACCAGCAAGATGCCGAACACGGCAAGGCCGCGCAGCACATCGAGCTGCAGCAACCTGCCGGGCTTGGCGGACATGGAGTTCAGGGGCGCGCCAGGGTGGGGTAATCGGTCACCCGCAGGCTGAAGCCGGACGCATCCGATTGCAGGCTCGCCTGGCCGCCGAACGGCAAGGTGACCCGGCGGCGGATGTGGCCAAACTCGAGCCCCGTCAGCACGGGCACGGGCAGGCGCTGGCGCACGTAGGCCAGCATGGCGTCGAAATCGTAGCCGTTATCCATGGGACTGAGTTTATACGCGGAAAAATCGCCGAGCACCACGGCTTGCTGGCGGCCAATCACGCCCGCGTGCAGCAGTTGCAGCAGCATGCGTTCTACCCGGTACGGGTGTTCGTTGACGTCTTCCAGGAACAGGATGCCGCCGTCGATTTCCGGAAAATATGGGGTACCGAGCAGATGCACGAGCATGGCCAGGTTGCCGCCCCACAGCTTGCCTTTCAGCTCGACCTGCGGATTGCCCGTTGCCGCGCCCGTGACCGTGTGCGTGGGGCCGGCCAGGCACGACCACAGCTGATCGAGCGTAAATTGCTCGGGCTCGTCGCGGATGAAATCGTCGCACATCATGGGGCCGGCAAAGCTGGCGCGGCCCGTCTTCGCCATCAAGCCCATGTGGAAGGCCGTAAAATCGCTGTAGCCGACAAACAGCTTGCGGCTGTCCGCCATGAGGCCGAAATCGATGTCGGGCAGGATGCGGCTGATGCCGTAGCTGCCGCGCAAGGCGATCACCACCTGCACGGCAGGGTCGGCAGCTGCGGCATGGAGCTGCGCCAGGCGGCCCGCATCCGTGCCGCCGAAGCGCTGGAATCTATGTTCGTGATCGTAGTAATTGTGGACGGTGGCGCCTTGCGCCTGCAAGCGGGCGATACCGCGTGCCAAGGCCGCCTCGTCGGGCGCATAACCGCCCGGCGCGACGATGGCGATGCCAATCTCAGGTGTCTTCAAAATATGCCCGGCTAGTCAAGTGGTGGGCGCGCCTGGCTCAAGCTGGCTGGGAGCGCATCTGGGGCGCCATCTTACCTTGCAGATGCACATCGATCAAGGCGAGCAGGCGCTCGATCAGCTGGGGCGGCATGTCGTGCCCCATGCCTTCGATGACTTCCAGCCGGGCGCCCGGGATCAGCGCCGCCGTATCGATGCCGCAGGCGACGGGGATCAGAGGGTCGGCCGCGCCATGGATCACCAGCGCCGGACAGCTGATACTCGGCAACAAGGCCGTGCGTTCGCCCGAGGCGGCGATGGCCACCATTTGCCGCGCCACGCCTTCCGGGCAACTGCCCCGCTGCAGCGCCGCTTCGATGCGCTGGTACAGCAGTTTTTCCGACACGGGATAGGCGGGACTGCCGATGACGCGCACGGTGGCGGCCATGTGCGCCATCAGTTCGGCGCGGCTGGCGTTGCGTTTCGGGCGTTGCAATAAAGCGTTGCGCGCGGCCCGCGTGGGGCCGGGCAAGCCGCGCCGGCCGCTGCTCGACATGATGGACGTCAAACTGAGTACCTGCTGCGGCGCGCGCGCCGCCATCACTTGCGCGATCATGCCGCCCATCGACACGCCGATCACATGCGCCTGGGCAATACGCAAGGCCGCCAGCAAGCCCAGCGCGTCTTCCGCCATGTCATTGAGGGTGTAGGAAGTTTTCAAGGGCCAGCCGACCAGGTTTTTCACATAGGCCAGCGGCAGATACGGCTTGCCCGCCAGCGCCATCTTGCTCGACAGGCCGCTGTCGCGGTTGTCGAAACGCAAGACGCGAAACCCTTGCTCGACGATGCCTTCGACGAAGTCCGCCGGCCAGGCAATCAATTGCATGCCCAGGCCCATGACCAGCAGCACGCACGGATCGTTGGGGTCGCCGTGGCTCTCATAAGCTATGTTGAGGCCGTTCGCCATGATGGTTGCCATGATTGCCTCTCTTCCAGGAACCAGCACGCAGGCACGATCGCTGCGGCCTTGTAATCAGCATACCACTATTGTGCTTCAGACATGAGACCGGCACGCGGCACTCAGCTGAAGTGTTGCCGCGCCGGTACGGCGCGCGGCAACGGTGACGAATCAACGGTGCTGCTTACTTGGCCTTAGGCAAGGAATCGGCCAGGTCGACCCAGCTTTGCGGCTGCGGTTTGCCCCGTTCGCGCACGCCGAAGAAGGAGACCACTTGCGTGCCGTCCTTGTCGAAAAACTCGACGGAGGTGACGCCGCCGCGCTTGACGACCCAGCCGCTGCGCAGGGCCGTGTCGCGGATGTGCAGGTTGAAGTCCGGGTCCAGCACGTTGAAGAAGCCGCCGCCGGCCATGGTTTTCTCGATCTTGCCGCTGTAGATTTGCGTCAAGCCTTCATTGCCCAGGAACACCATGATGGCGACCTTGTCCTTTGCCGCGTTTTCCAGCAGGGTGCGCAGCGCTTCGGGCGTCACGCGCTCGACCACGCCGGCCGGCGCCAGGCGCAGGGCCTGTTCGCGCGACAGGTGGAATTCACGCATGATTTGCGCAAACTGGTGCACATCCGTCATGTCTTTCCAGGCCAGCTGAAATTCCTTGACGTCGATCTCGGCATCCGGCTTTTCCGCCGCTTTCGGCGCCACGGCCAGCACGTTCAGCTCCGCGCTTTGCTGCGGCAGGCGGAACGTCGCCACCAATTTATCGTAGACAGCCACGCCCGGCTCGTTGCGCAGGTAAATCTTGTGCACGGCCGTGCCGTTGGCGTCAAAGAATTGCAGGCTGCGCGTCGGCTTGCCATCGCGGCCGGCCTGTTCCACGGCAAATGCGTATTTCCAGTTTTCAAAGTGGAAACGCAGGTCGATCTGGCCGCCCAGGTAGCCGCCGGCGATATTGCGCTGGCGCGCTTCCGTTTCCGGATCCTGCTTGGCGTCGGCCTGTTCCGACTTGTCGCCCGCCTGCTTGAATTTGCTGGCGATGCCCGTCGTTTCGATGACGCCATTTTCATTGCGCGTGATGGCTTGCACGATGCCCAAGTCCAGCGCGGCGCGCATGATTTCGCGCGGCTGGTTGCCGTCAGCCTGCAGGCGCGTCACGCCCTTGCCGATGTTGGTTGCCAGCAATTGCGCTTCGGACACGCCCAGCGCGCGCGCCGCGTCGCGGATCTGCAGCTTCGGCTGCTCCGTGCGCAAGGTGGACCAGCGTTCCGCCAAAGTGGCTGGGGCCGCGTATGCGTTTGCGATCAGCAGGCTGCCTAGCAGGGATAGAACGAGTTTGGATAACTTCATAGAGAGACCATTCAATCAAACATGGAAAAAAAGAGGGGCAAGCACCCCTCCCCGGTAAAAATCAATAGTTGATGCTGAGGCTGGCGGCGACGTTGCGGCCCGGCTTGGCGTAGCGCTCGATCTCCGCGCGGCTGGCCACCGTGGTGCCGGCGGACAGGCTGCGCGCAGCGGCGTAATCCCAGTACTTGCGGTCCGTCAAGTTGTACACGCCGACGATGATCTTGGCGTTCTTGTGCACGTTCCAGTAGGTCGACAGGTCGAAGATGGTGTACGACGGCACCTTGAAACGCGGCGCCGTCGTGCCCATCAACAGGTCGTTCGGCGCCTGTTTCTCGCCTGCATGCAGGGCCGTCAGCTCCAGGCCGAACAGCTGGTTCGCATGGTCGTAGCCGAAGGTCAGCGCCGTCTTGGGCGGCGCCACCGAAGCCAGGCCGCCGCTCTGGCCCGTCTGGGTATTGAAGGAGCGGCCCTTGGCCACGCCCGTGGCCAGGTCGACGCGGTAGCCCTGCATGGCAGGCGACCAGGCACCCAGCTCCGCGCGCAAGCTCAGCTCGCCACCCCAGGTGCGGGCATCGCCGATGTTTTCCGGACGGAACAGACCCTGCACGATGGTGGGGAAATTGACCGGATCGTCTTCCTGCGCCACATACTCGATCATGTTCTTGTATTCCGTCTGGTAGACGGAGGCGTGCATGCTCAAGCCCTTGACGATGTCGCCCTTCAAGCCCAGCTCGTAGGCCTGACTGGTTTCCTTGCGCAGATTCGCATTGCCCAGCACGGCATAACCGGTGCCCGTACCTGTGTAGCTGAAGGAATCATAGGTGCCCGTGCGCTCGGCCGCCGTCGGCAGGCGCGTGCCGCGCGTCACGGTGGCATAGGCATTCATTTGCGGCAGCACTTCCACGGACAGGCTCAGGCTCGGCGTGAAATAGGTGTCGCTTTCCTTGCGCACTTCCTTGGCGGCATTGGGCACGGCGATCACATAGTTTTGCAGGTTTTTCGGTTCCAGCTTGCGGTAGTCGGCGCGCAGGCCCGGCGTCAGCACGGCTTTCTTGCCGCCCAGGTTAAAACTGAGGTCGTCGCGCACGTACAGGGCCAGCTTGGTGGCATCCATGTCGGCCATGCGGTTCTTGCGCGTGATCTGGTGCACGCCCGTGGCGATGATGGTGCGGTCTTCCACCCATGGACGGCGCGATTTGCTCTGCTCCAGCTGCACGCCGTACAGCAGCGCATTGTCGGCATTGACTTGCTTGAACGCTTCCGACGTCAGGCCGATGCTGTCATTTTTGAAGCTGGTGTCGATGGTCCGCTGCGACGGGCTGCCGAAGGTGTAGCGGCCTTGCGTCTGGTCATCGATTTTCGCATTCTGCAGATACACCTTCGACGTCAGGCGGTCGAACAGGGCGAAGTCTTTCAGTGCCACGTCGTGGCCCAGGCTGACGCGCGTGCGCTTGGTGGTGGAATCCTGCTGCACGCCGGTCGGATAATACGTGCTGACCTTGTTGCGCAGATCGCGCTTGTTCTTGCGCTCGAACATGTCAACCGTCAAGTCCAGCTTTTGTTCGCCCGGCAAGGCCCACACCAGCTTGGACAGCAAGGCGTTCGAATGCCAGTCGTCCGGATTGACGGGGGCGCTGCCGCGGCTGTCCGTCTGCTCGCCATCGCGGTGCACGTACACGGCCAGGCCTTGCAGATTGGCGCCGATCTTGGCGGCACCCGTCAAGGTATGCGCATTGCTGCGGTCGGCCGTGGCACGGCCGTATTTATACGCCACGTAATGATCCACGCCTGCGCCCAGGTAATCCTCGGGCGACTTGGTGATGAACGCCACGCTGCCGCCCAGGCCAGGATTGGCGCCGCTGGCGGCCGTCGTGCCCGAATCGATGCGCACCTCGCGGAAAGTTTCAGGATCGAAATAGTCACGCCCCGTGCCGAAGGCGTTCAAGGTGGTGCCGTCCGGCTTCGGTGCCGCATCCGGCAGGGAAATGCCATCCACGTCCAGGCTGACCCGGTTACCTTCCATGCCGCGGATGTTGTAGCCCGTGTTGCCCGAACCATCCCACACGCTGCCGGCGCCCGATGCCGCCATTGGCGTGCTGATCAGCGGCTGGTAGCGCACGATGCCGGCCATGTCCGTCACGTTGCGGCGCTCCAGGTCGTCGCTGCGGATCACCGTCTTGGTGCCGGCGCGGCGCTCATAGTCTTGCTTGGCATTGACGACGATTTCCGGGAAGACAGGCAGCTTGGCCGGTTCCTGGGCGGCCGTGCCCGCGTTGATGGCGGCCGTTTGGGCCACGGCAGGCAGCAGCGGCGCTGCAAACAGGCCCAGCAAGGCGGCGCGCAGCACCAGGTTGTGGCGGCGGGCCGGCAGGCAAGATGAAGATACAACGGGCGCAGCGAAGCGCTGCAGAGGCACAGTAGTCATGATGATCCGGTCTAAGAGTAAAGGCTGGCTCTTGAACCCGGATCGATAACGATGCGCAAGGGAAGTTTGCTGGCGAAAACAATACTGTAACACGAATCATTCTCATTTGAGAATGATGAAATGGTCTAGACAGATGTTATTTCGCAACAGTTATAAAAAATGCCAGCCTGAATGGCTGGCAAGGGTGGCAATGGAGGCAAGGCCATGGCGGCCCTGCCCTGCCAGGGCTGGCGTCAGGCCTGCGGGTTGGCCAGCTTGCGCGCTTCCGCCTGCGCGCGGCGGCGCTCGGCAAAGAAGCGCTTGAGGAAAGCGCCGCACTCGTCGGCCAGCACGCCGCCTTCGATGGCCGTCTGGTGGTTCAACGCAGGCTGCTCGAACAGGTTCAGCACGGAACCGCAGGCGCCCGTCTTCGGGTCGCCCGCGCCGTACACCACGCGCGCCAGGCGCGCATGCAGCATGGCGCCCGAGCACATCACGCACGGCTCCAGGGTCACGTACAGCTCGCAGCCGGGCAAGCGGTAGTTGCCCAGCTTGTCGGCGGCCGCGCGCAGGGCCATCACTTCCGCATGCGCCGTGGGGTCGTGGCGGCCGATGGGCTGGTTGTAGCCCACGGCAATGACTTCCCCATCCTTGACGACGACTGCGCCGACGGGCACTTCGCCCAGGTCCCACGCGTTCTGGGCCTGCTCGAGGGCCAGCCGCATATAGCGCGCATCCTGCGCGCTAGCGTGCGTTTCAGTCATCGGTCACTTCTGCCCAGCAATTCGGCGTTTCATGCAGCACCAGCTTATGCAGGTGCAAGCCCGTGCCGAAATGGTCGGTAAACGCTGCCTTCAGGATCTCGAAAGCGATGCGCGCCAGGTTTTCCACGGTGGGAATGCGGTCGATGACGACGGTTTTATGGTCGGGCAGGCTGGCCAGGAAGTCGCGCACGGCCGTGTCCTTTTCATAGACGAGGAAGGCGTGGTCCCAGACGTCGACCAGGTGCTGCTTGGCCAGGGTTTTCACGTCGGAAAAATCCATGATCATGCCATTGTCGGAATTGCCTTCCGCTTCGATGACCTTGCCGACCAGGGTGATTTCCACCGTGTAGCGGTGACCGTGCAGGTTGCGGCACTGGCTTTTGTGGTCGGGAATGCGGTGGCCCGCGTCGAATTCGAGCTTGCGTGTGATAGTCAGCATATTATTTGATTAAGGTATTTGCAGGAGTTTATGGGTTTGCAGGCTCAGCTTCCACTTCGGGTTGCTTTTGCACGTCTCGATGGCCAGCTTCATGTTGTGCGCGGCCAGGGGGCCGTCCATCGCTTGCACGAAGAAGTTCTCGAAGTCCAGTTGTTCGTAGGCGGCCAGGTCTTGCTGGAACTGGGGAATGACCACCTTGATTTCATTACCCTTGTGCACCACCAGGGTGGAGCCCATCTTCGGGCTGACGCAGATCCAGTCCACACCGGCCGGCACGGGCAAGGTGCCGTTGGTTTCGATGGCGATGGTAAAGCCCACCGCATGCATGGCGTCGATCAGCGCCGTGTCCAGTTGCAGCAGCGGTTCGCCGCCCGTAAACACCACGTATTTGCTCGGCGCGTAGCTGGCCGGCCACAGGCTGTCGATCAGCGCGGCCAGTTCCTGCGGCGTCTTGAACTTGCCGCCCAGTTCGCCATCGGTGCCGACGAAATCCGTGTCGCAGAACTGGCACACGGCCGTGGCGCGGTCGCTTTCGCGGCCCGTCCACAGGTTGCAGCCGGAAAAGCGGCAAAACACGGCTGGACGGCCCGCATGCGCGCCTTCGCCCTGCAGGGTGTAAAAAATCTCTTTGATGCTATAAGTCACTGTATTTCCTAAGAGCTGGCTGGCGTCATCGCGCAGGGCGAACGCATCGAGGCCGGCGCACTGCGCCGTCACCGCAAAAGCCGATTGACAACCCTCTATTATATGCCGCCACGACACTTCCCGTGCAAATGCCGTGCCTGCCACCTGCCGCCGCGGCATCCGGGGGGCAAGAAAGCCACACAGGCAGGCATAACGACGCAGCTTTTGCGTTTAGACAATATAAATAGCCCCAAGTTAATATATTTTCTGTAAGAGCATTGCCTGATGGAAAACATTTTTGGGGAGCATGGACATGCTGCAACGCTGGATACGTCCGCCGTACCGCCTGAGCATTCTGGCCTGTCTGGCGGCCGCTGCACTCGCTTCCCTGCACGCCGGCCATGCCGCCGGGCCGATGCTGCAGACTGGCGCAGCGTCCCCTTCGATGCTGGCCTGCGCCGTCCTGCTCGGTGCGCTGGCGCTGCTGCTGTGGCGCCTGCGCCGCCTGGCGCTGCGCCTGCAGGCGCTGGAACAGCTGCGCGCGGAAACCGAACAGGCGCGCCTGGCGGGCGAGCAGAACAAGGCGCGCGAACAGGAGCGCCTGCGCATCGGGCGCGACATCCACGACGACCTGGGCCAGCATCTGCTGACCCTGAAAATCGACCTGGCCATGCTGCAGACCAGCACGCATGACGCGGCGCCCATGCTGGCGCGGCAACTGGCCATGATGGCGCGCAATGTCGACCTGAGCATCGCGGCGCTGCGCTGCGTCATCCACGACCTGCGCCCGCCCGCCCTCGACGCGGGCCTGCAAGCGGCGTGCGACGGCTTGCTGGCGGACTTCAAGCGCACCACGGGCATCGATTGCAGCTGCGATTACCGGCTCGACGCCGCCGCCGGCAGCGCGCATGGCGCCCTGCTCTACCACGCGCTGCAGGAAGCGCTGGCGAACATCGCCCGCCATGCGCGCGCCACGCATGTCCAGCTATGCCTGCAGCAAACGGGCGCCACCCTGGCATGCCGCATCAGCGATGACGGCGTCGGGCTGTCGGGCTCGCCGCCGCGCCTCGGTTGCGGCCTGTCCGGCATGCATGAGCGCGTGGCCGCCGCCGGCGGCAGCCTGCACATCGAAAGCCACAGCGGCGCCGGCACCACCTTGCGCGTGTCGCTGCCCCTGCCAGGCTGCCACGATGAGGCGACGGCCCATCGGTGAAAATATTGCTCAATATCAACACCATCGACTCTCCACACTGCATCATGGCCAGCGAGCCAGCTCCATTTACCCCGAGAAGGATGCTTACATGCCGGATAGCCATGCACATGCCAGCGCATCGCCCTGCGATGCAGCCCAGGGTTTCGCCGTCAAGATGATGGAATTGCTGGTGGTGCCCACCTTTGTCCTCGACGCGCATGGCCAGGTGATGATCTGGAACCGCGCCTGCGAACAGCTGACGGGCGTGCCGGCGGCCGAAGTGCTGCGCACGCGCGAACCGGGCCGCTGCTTCTACAACGACGAGCGTCCCACCCTGGCCGACCTGCTGCTGGCCGGGCGCGGCGGCGACATGCGCGCCCTGCACGCGCAACAGCAATACCGCAGCAGCACGGGCAGCAATCTGTGCGCGGAAAACTGGTGCGACATGCCCCGCACGGGACGGCGCCGCTACCTGGCCGTCGATGCCAGCCCCATCTATGGCAATCACGGCGAACTGATCGCCGTCGTCGAAACCCTGCGCGACATGACGGATGAAAAACGCGCGCATGTGGAGCTGGAACGCCTGGCCACGCGCGACGGCCTGACGGGCCTGGCCAACCGGCGCTGCTTCGACGACACCATCCTTGCCGAATGGCAGCGCGCCCAGCGGCAAGGCCAGCCCCTGTCGCTGCTGATGGTCGATGTCGACAATTTCAAGGAATACAACGACAGCCACGGCCACCAGGGCGGCGACCTGTGCCTGCGCAAGGTGGCCGGCGCCGTGGCCAGCGAAATGCGCACGAACGATCTGGTGGCCCGCTATGGCGGTGAAGAATTTGCCGTCATCCTGCCGAACCAGTCGCTCAAGGGCGTGGCCATCGTGGCCGAACGCATCCGCCAGCGCGTGGAACGGCTGCAACTGCCGCGCAAGCGCGCCGATGGTGCCAGTGCCTGCGCCTGCGTCACCGTCAGCATCGGCGCCGCCACCGCCCTGCCCGGCCCCGGCACGGAACTGGGGCAGCTGATCCACACGGCCGACTGCGCCCTGTACCGCGCCAAGCACCTGGGCCGCAACCGCATCAGCCTGCCGGAAACGACGCTCACCTAGGCAACACGGAAGCACGACCAAATTTGGTGTATATTTGGTCCTATCGTATTTTTTTTCGCATTCGGAGCCGCCATGGACTTCAAGGAACGCATCAAGCCGATTTCCTATCTCAAGGCCAATACCACCGAGATCGTCAACAGCTTTGACGCGGGCCAGGACGAGCCCATCATCATCACGCAAAATGGCGAAGCGAAGATGGTCGTGCTGTCCATGCACGCGTATCAGGAAGGCAAGCGGCAAGCGCGGCAGATGCAGGAGCAGCATGCATTCATGAAACTGATCGCCATGGGCAACCAGGACATCGCGCGCGGCGACGTGATGTCCGAAGAAGACTTCCTGGCCAGCCTCGATCACGACTGACATGGCGCGCATCGTCGTGCTGAAAAGCGCGCAAGCCGATTTCAATGAACTGCGCAGCGACTTCAAGGCACGCCACACGGCGGCCGCCCATGCCCAGTTCATCGCGGCTTTCCGGCAATTATTTGCCGATCTCAAGACCTTTCCCGACAGCGGCACGCCCGTCGAAGCCGCCCGTGAAGTTGGCATGGATGTGCGACAACGCCTGTGCGAAGAAATCCGCGTCGTGTATCACCATGAGCGCGCGCACGACATCGTGTACATCCGCATGTTCCTGCCCACCAAACGCGACTTCCTCGCCCACTTGACGGCGCGCATCCTGCGGCCCGACTGTTAGCCCCTATGCAGGGCGGCACGAATATTCTATGCTGCGGCGTTGCACTTTCCACATTCCAAGAAAAGAAGGAGCCCCCGTGTCAAGAATCATGCCCGTTTTATTACCCGCTTTCGCCCTGGCCCTGTCGGCCATGGCTTCGTCGAACCTGGGTGCCGCGCCCGTCAAACCTGCCGCCGCCCACGGCGTTGCCGCCAGCAAGGCCGATTTGCTGCCGTTCAAGGCGACGGAAAAGACCCTGGCCAACGGTTTGAAGATCATCATCGTGCCGACCGGCTTCCCCAACCTGGTTTCGCTGCAGATTCCCGTGCAGACGGGTTCGCG
Source organism: Janthinobacterium sp. SUN128 (assembly GCF_030587275.1). Taxonomy (NCBI): domain Bacteria; kingdom Pseudomonadati; phylum Pseudomonadota; class Betaproteobacteria; order Burkholderiales; family Oxalobacteraceae; genus Janthinobacterium; species Janthinobacterium sp. SUN128. The sequence goes on from NZ_JAPWHY010000001.1 coordinate 1,763,009, forward strand.
CAATGAAGTCGAGCCGGGCAAGTCCGGCTTTGCCCACTTTTTCGAACACATGATGTTCCGCGGCACCAAGGCTTATCCGCCCGAAAAATACCAGGAAGTCATCACCCGCGCCGGCGCGCGCCAGAACGCGTATACGAGCGACGACCTGACGAATTACCACACGACGTTCGCCAAACAAGACCTGGAAACCGTGCTGAAGGTGGAAGCGGACCGCTTCCAGCACCTCGACTATGCGGAAGACGCGTTCAAGACGGAATCGCGGGCCGTGCTGGGCGAATACAACAAGAACAGCGCCAATCCCGTCTCGAAACTGTTCGAAGTGATGCGCGACAGCGCCTACACGACGCATACCTACAAGCACACGACGATGGGTTTCATCCAGGACATCGAAGATATGCCGAACCAGTACGCGTACTCGAAGGTCTTCTTCGACCGCTGGTACCGTCCCGAGCGCACCACCATCATCATCGCCGGCGACGTGGAACCGCAGCAAGCCATCGCGCTGGTGGAAAAGTACTGGAGCGCCTGGCAGCGCGGCAAGCAGCAGGCGGCCGTGCCCGTGGAACCGGCCCCGCGCGGCCCCGTCTACAAGCACGTGGCCTGGCCCACGCCGACCCTGCCATGGGTCGCCGTCGGCTTCCACGCGCCCGCGTTTTCCGTAAAGGACAAAGACCAGGCCGCATTGGCGACCCTGCTGTCGCTGTCGTTCGGCCGCACCTCGCCGCTGTACAAGCGCCTGGTGCAGAACGAGCAAAAGGTCGACCAATTGTTCGACATGACGCCGGAGCGGGTCGACCCGACCCTGGCCGTGCTCGGCGCGCGCGTGAAAAACATCGATGATGCCGTCTACGTGCGCGACGCCATCCTGGCTACCGTGGCGCAGCTGCGCGATACGCCAGTGAGCGAAAAAGACCTGGCGGATGCCAAGTCGGCGGAAAAATACGGCTTGATCCGCTCGCTGGACAACACGGAGCAGATCGCCGGCACCCTGGCTTCCTTCGTGCATTTCGACCGCTCGTACGCCACCATCAACCAGTACTACCGGCTGATCGATACGCTCACGCCGGCCGACCTGCAGGCGGCCGCGCGCAAATACCTGACGGACGACGGACTGGTAGTGACGACCCTGTCGCACCAGCCGATGGCGGCCGCCATCGCCACCACGCCGACACTGGCCAGCCTGCTGCCAGCCGCCTCCAACGCGAAGTTCGACGTGCTGGTGCAAAAGTCCGCGCTGCCGCAAATCCGCTACAAGCTGCTGTTTACGGCCGGTTCCGCGCAAGATCCGCAAGGCAAGGAAGGCCTGGCCGCGCTGACGGCAGCCATGGTGGCGTCCGCTGGTTCGTCCGAGCGCAAGATCGACGAAGTCAACCAGGCCCTGTTCCCGCTGGCCGGCAGTTTCAGCCAGCAGACGGACAAGGAAATGACGACGTTTACGGGCTCCATCCACAAGGATAACTGGACGCAGTTCAACGCCATCGCCCTGCCCCTGCTGCTCTCGCCCGGTTTCCGCGAAGACGACTTCCGCCGCCTGAAGGATGCGCAAAAGAATGCGCTGCTGCTGGACCTGAAGGACAATAACGAAGAGGAATTCGCCAAGGAACGCCTGCAAACCAATGTCTACGCGGGCACGCCGTATGGCCACCCCGTGCTGGGCACGGTCGCCGGAATCGACGCCATCACCCTCGACGATGTGAAACAGTTCTGGAAGAGCGCGTATGCGCAAGGCGCCGTCAAGGTGGGCATTTCCGGCGATGTGTCCGACGCCATGACGGCCTCGCTGACGCAGGCGCTGGCAAGCTTGCCAACTGGCCCCGGCTTGCCAGCCATGGTAAAACCCGTCGGCCGCAAGGCGCAGGGCCTGGAAGTGGAAATCATCGAGAAGAACACGCGCGCCACGGCGATTTCCTTCGGTTTGCCTTTGGAGGTGACGCGCACGCACCCGGACTTCCCCGCCCTGTGGCTGGCAAAGACGTGGCTGGGCGAGCACCGCGCCTCGAATTCCTACCTGTATCAGCGCATCCGTGAAATCCGCGGCATGAACTATGGCGATTACGCGTATATCGAAGCGTTCCCGCGCGGCATGTACCAGTTCTTCCCGAACCCGAACCTGGGCCGCAAGGCGCAGCTGTTCGAAATCTGGATCCGCCCAGTGGCGCCGGACAACGCCCACTTCGCCCTGCGCGTGGCCCTGACGGAATTGGGCAAGCTGGTCGACAACGGCCTGACGCAGGACGATTTCGCCACCACCCGCGATTACCTGATGAAGAACGTCTTCGTCATGACGTCGACACAGGACCAGCAGCTGGGCTATGCGCTCGATTCGCAATGGTATGGCACGCCCGAGTTCACCAAGCTGATGCGTGATGGCTTGTCGAAACTGACGGTGGCGGACGTCAACCGCGCCATCAAGCAGCACCTGTCGGCGCAGAACCTGTCCGTGGTGATCGTCGCCAAGGATGCGGCCGGCTTGAAGGAAAAGCTCGTCAGCGACGCGTTTTCGCCCATCAAGTACGACGGCAACAAGCCGCAGGCGCTGCTCGATGAAGACAAGGTCATCGGCGCGATGAAGCTGAACATCAAGCCAGCCGCCGTCACCGTCACGCCAGCGGCGCAGGCGTTCGCGAAGTAAGCGTTTTGCCAGATCAAGCTCGTCCGGCAAGCTGCATTGGACGAGGTTGATCTGGCATTTGGCGCGGCCAAACCCGCCTTCAAGCCTTAAATCCCGGCCTTGGTCGCAAAGTATCATCTTGGCAATCGGCTTATCCGCATACTGTTTTTCGACTCTTCCCGAGTGAAAACCATGACAAGGATAGCCATGCACCTGCCCCATCCCCACCTTTACGCCACGTGCATCCTCGCCGCTGCCGCCCTGCCGGGCGCGCTGTACGCGCAGGCGCCGGCCCTCGCCGGACAGTGGCAATTCCAGACGGCGACAGGCACGACCACGACAAATGGCGTCGAGGTCGACCTGATCGACACGGGCACCCTCGACATTACTGAAGAGCAAGCCGGCTGGCGCGCGACGATCGCGTGGCTCGACGAACGGGGCCAGCTCACGCCGCCGCGCACGGTCAAGGGTACGCCTGGCCCTGCCGGCACCATTTTCAGGCACGGCGGCAAGCGCGTCAGCACGGGGCGCAACGGCCAGGACATCAGCACCGAGGTGACGATCCGCTGGACCTTGCAAGCCAAAGGCGATTTGCTGAGCGGAGAACGCCTGGTCGAAACCGATGAGAACGAACCCAAGCCTATGAGCGGCACGCGGCTGAAGGAACGCTATGTGCCGCCGGCACTGCCGGCCGCGCCGCCAGTGGCAAGCGGCGCCGCGCGCGGCCCTTCCACGCCGGCCGAACGCGCGCGCGTGGTGCGGATGGCGCAAGAGGCGCAGCGCGATCCCCTGGCCGTGCAACAGCGCGACGGCGCCTGGCTGGGCGCATGGATAGAAGCGATTCCCGACTTCACGCTACCGGCCAGTGCGCTGGAAAGCTGGCTGTCCATCGCCAGCCAGGCCACCATCCGCGAGGCGACAGTCTTCCAATACCTGGCCAGCGCGATGGCTTTCCAGATCGAACACCCGGACCAGGCCGGGCAGCAAAGCGCCAGCGACCTGGCGGGGATGCAGGGCGTGCTGCGCGCCTACGAAACCCTGCTGCGACAGGATAAGCTGCACCGTTCCGCCAAGCTGGACGCGGCGCTGGCGGCGCGCCGGCAAGACAGGCTGCCCGCCTTCCTCGCCACGCTGTCCGGCAGGGATGCCGGTATTGAGGCCAGTATCGGAGCCGCACCGTCGACGTCCGGCGACGCCACGGCGCGCCGGATTGTGGCGCTGGGCACCAGCGAGCCGCGCGCAATGGACTGGCTCGACATCCTGAGCAACCGCTTCGGCGGCCGCATGGCCGGCAGCGATGCCTACACGCATGCGGCGCAATGGGCGCGCATGCAACTGCAGCAATGGGGTGTGCAAGCCGAGCTGGAAGAAGCGGGCCACATGCCCGTCGGCTTCAACCGCGGTCCCTGGTCGGGCAAGATGCTGGCGCCCCGGGAGCAGCCCCTGCGCATGGCGACGCCCGCCTATACGGCCGGCACCCATGGCGTGCAGCAAGGCCTGGCAATCGTGGGGCCGGCCACCCTGGAAGAAGCGTTGGAGCGCGCCGCGCAATTCAAGGGAAAATGGGTGCTGACCGGCGGCGAAAACAGCGGTGGCGGGCGCGATGGCAAGACCGTCCACCAGCCCAGGGCCATCACCCGGGTGTTGATGCAGGCCGGCGCCCTCGGCACCATCCAGTCTGGCGAAGAACCGCTGTATGCCGCCAGCGCCGCGCCCGCCACCTGGGCGGCCCTGCCGACCTTGCCTGACATCAAGCTGGCCGCGCCACAATATGCCGACATCCGCCGGCGCCTGGCGCGCGGTGAAGCCGTGACCCTGGAGTTTGACATCCGCAACTGGTTCTATCCGGGGCCGGTGGCGTATCACAACGTCGTCGCCCGCATTCCGGGCACGGAAAAGCCGGAGGAAATCGTGCTGATCGGCGCCCACCTCGACAGCTACGATGGCGGCACGGGCGCAGCCGACAATGGCGGCGGCGTGGCCACCATGCTGGAGGCGATGCGCCTGCTGGCCAAGTCCGATGCCAGGCCGCGCCGCACCATCATGCTGGCGGCCTTCGGCGCGGAGGAAATCGGCCGCAAGGGTTCGTTCCCATTCGCCGAGCGACATGCGGGGGAATTGCACAATATCGTCATGATGCTGAACCGCGATGGCCGGCCTGGCGCCATCGACGGCATTGCGATTCCCTCGGCCTGGAAACCCGTGTTTGGCCGGGTTGAACAGGCCCTGCAAGACATCCACCCCGTGTTCGGCTTCGCCACGACCATCAACGACGTGCCGCGCGATGCCGGCAAGGCGATGAATGCGCGGGCCGGCAGCGATGACGCCGTCTTCAGCCTGCATGGCGTGCCGACGCCGAAGTTTACCGTGCTCGGCGATTTCGACTATGCGCGCGTGCATCACACGGTGCTCGATACCTACGACAACGTGCAGCCTTTCAGTTCGGCGCAGCAATACTCCGCCATCGCCATCGCCTTGAGCGTGTATGAAGTGGCGAACGCGCCGGAGGAGCTCAGCCGAGAGGGCTATTATCGCGCCGCCAAGGCGGCGCAGTAGGCGTCCCCGCCAGCGTCACTCGAACGGATTGGCCACCGACGTCACCTCGGGCGGCGGCAGCTGGTCGGGCAGTTCCTGCTTCTCCAGCTGCGCCACCACGTCGCCCAGCAATTTTTGCAATTGCTTCGCCAAGGCCAGGCCCGGCTTGTCCAGGGTCAGGTCGATGTCGCCGCTGATGCTGATGCGGTCGATCCTGTTTTCGATAGTCAGACTGCCAATGTCCAGCACATCGCTTTCATTGGCATATGGGACGAATTTCTTTGCGCACATGGGATTTCCTTTTTGACGGTCTTATTTCTTGGACTTGCTCTTTACCTTGGGCAAACTCAACATGCGCAACTTTTGCTGGCGCGTCAGCGACGGTAACAGATCGATGCCTATCCTGTCTTCCAGTTGCGCAATGCTCAACACTTCATACGTCTTGGTATCGACGTTTTCAATGAAGTAGGCGGCGCCGGCGCGCTGGCGCGGGCTATACACTGCCTTGTACAGATGGCTGGGCACAATGACTCTTCCCACCTTGCGCAGGTTGCCGCCAATAAAAGCCGGGCCCGTGATCACGTACAGGTCGCCTTCCTTCTTCGCCATCTTGCGCACGGCGCCCTCGATGCCGGCCCACACATAGCGGTTGTTGCGCGCATCCTGCGGCACCATGTTGGCGAGGGTGAAGCTGTCGCGCTGGCTCTGGCGGTCCGGCATGTCGCCGTTGGGCGCCATGTGGCCACGGTCGAAGCCGCTGCGCGCATAATCGGCCAGTTCCGCACGCTGGGCGGCGGGCAGCTTGCGTTCGGCATGGAAAGAGTTTTCGCGCGACAAATCCTGTGCCGCTTCCAGGTTATTCGCCGTCAAATGTTCAGCCGACCACAGCGGCGTGCGCGTGATACCCGAGTGCATCACGCCAAACACGTTGTAGCACAGCTCCTTGGTGGCCACGTCCAGCTTGGGGTTGGTGATTTCCGGCTTGCGGCCATCGACGTAATGGGCAGGACAGGCATCGGCATGCGCCAGGTTCGCGGCAAAGGCGGAAGCCAGCAGGCCGCACGCCAGGGTCAGCCTGGCGATCGATCGTTGAATCATATTTCCCTCTGAAATCTTGCAGGCCAGCATTCTAGCGGACGCCGGCCTTCAGCACCAAGCTGCACAAACCTGGCGTGCGCGGCGAAAAACGGGCGTACAGGCGGTCCTGCGCAGAGCTGGCGCAAATAAAGGCCAACAGGCCGCGCACAGCCATTCATATCTGCTAAGATTGCCTTGATTTGTTCGCATCGACCATTCAAGATTTGGAGAGCATATGATCAAAAAAACCCTGCTGCTGATCGTTGTCGTCGTCGCCGCCATCCTCGGCTATGCCACCACCAAGCCCGACACCTTCAGTGTCCAGCGCGAAATCACCATCAAGGCCCCGCCCGAGAAAATCGCCGCCCTGATCACGGACTTCCACTACTGGGCCGCCTGGTCGCCGTGGGAAAAGCTCGATCCGGCCATGCGCCGCACGTTTACGGGTCCGGCCAATGGCCTGGGCGCGCAATATGCGTGGACGGGAAATGACAAGGTGGGTGCCGGCCGCATGGAAATCACGGAAGCGGCCCAGCCCGAACGCACCGTCATCAAGCTGGACTTCCTCAAGCCGTTTGAAAGCCATAACACCACCACCTTTACCATGGCGCCCGAAGGCGATGGCACCAAGGTGAACTGGACCATGACGGGCCCCAGCCCTTACGTCAGCAAGGTCATGACGGTGTTCGTCAGCATGGATACCATGATAGGCAAGGATTTTGAAAAAGGCTTGAACAACCTGAAGGCGGCGGCGGAACGCTAAGCCCGCTCACCGCCAACTAAAACAGGGCCCGCGCGGCCCTGTTTTAGTTGGCGCCGCCCCTTGCGGGGGCATGCTTAGCTTAGAACTGCTCGATCCAGGCCGCCAGGTGGTCTGGCGTGAGCGCCGGTTCAGCCTGCACCACCTTGCCTTGCAAGCCTTGCTCCGTCTTGCTGAGCTGCAAGGACCAGCCGCGCCGCGCCAGCCACAGCAAGCTGGCCAGCCAGAATGAGTGGATGGGCGAGACGGGCGTGGTGGTCGGCGTTTCCAGGAATTCCGTCAGCAGCCGGCCATCGAGAAACAGCGCCGTGCCGCCCTGGTTTTGCAGCGCCGCGCCGAATACGGGCAGCAGCATGTCGATCGTCTGTTCCACGCCACGCCCCGGATAGTCGCGTTCGAGCGTGTCGAGCTGCTGGCGCACGGCGGCGGCAAAGGCCGTGCCGCGGAAGGCTTCCGAGCTGACCAGGTCGGCATAATCCATCAGCAGCCAGTCCGGCTCGGGCGGCGTGACGCCGGCCGTCAAGGCCGCCGACAAATACGCTTCCACGGGCAACTGCTGCTCCGGACCAGCCAGGCTGGCGCAAAGCGCGTAGAGGGTGCCGATGCGGTTGGCGACGGCTTGCCGCTGACGCACCATCAGCTTTTCGCGCAGCAACTGGGCGTGCTCGTTGCGCAAGCGCGCCAGTTCCAGCGCCTGCTTGAGTTCCATGCGCAGGGCCGCGATATCCCACGGCTTCTGGATGTAGCGGTGGATCTGCCCCTGGTTGACGGCTTCCACGGTGTGCTCCAGCTCGGAATACGCGGTGGTCAAAATGCGCACGATGTGCGGATGGCGGTCCCAGGCATACGACAACAGCTCGTTGCCATAAGCGCCGGGCATGCGCTGATCCGACACCAGCACGGCGATGCGGTCGGCCTGCTCGTCGAGGATGCGCTTGCCCTCCTCGACCGAGGTGGCCGTCAGCACAACGGCCAGCGGCGCGATAGCGCGCTGGAAATATTTGAGGGCGTTGGCCTCGTCATCGACATAGAGTATCGTCGGCAAGCCTTGCGCCGGCTCACGCTGAGCCGGTAAACGCAGATTGGCGTCAATCATGCTCGTTCCTTATATGTACTGGAAAATTCAGGGTTACCGTGGTGGAAGTGCCAAACTCGGTGGCGATATCGAGGTTGCCGCCGAACGACTGCATCATGCGGTGACAAAACACCATGCCCCAGCCCTTGCCTTCGCCGCCGCCGGTACTGACGGGGTCGATCAACAGCTGTTCGACGATCTCGGGGGCGATGCCGGCGCCATTGTCGCGCACCATGATGCGGCCGGCGTCGATGCGGATGCCGATCGCCGGATGGGCTTGCTCGCCGGCCGAGCGCAAGGCATTCGCCAGCACGGACGATAAAATCAGCGCGACGCAATTGGGCGACTCGGCAATGGAGAAATCGTCACCCACTTCGACCGTGATGGCGGCGCGCTGGGCCGTGCTCAAGGGATAGCTGTCGAGCAAGGCGGCCAGCAGCTGGCGCGCGCTGCCGGCGCGGCGTCCGCCCTGCATGCCCGGCCCGGCACTGGCCAGGCGCACCGTGTCGATAAAGCTGGCCAGGACGGACAGGCAATAGCGCGCATTGTCGTGCATCAAGGCGGCCGCTTCGCCGATCTCGGCCTGCGGTGCCGCGTCCGCCTGCGCGCGCCGCGCGATGCCGCGCGCAAAATTGGCGATGGCCGCCAGCGGGGTGTTCAATTCATGCGCGAGGAAAGCCAGCGATTCCTCCATCGCCACCAGGCCCTGGCGGCGCGCGGCGCGCTCGCGTCCCGTCTGCACGGCCAGTTGCAGCGCCGTTTGCATGGCGGGCAAGTCGAGCGGCTTTTCCAGCAGGCGGAACACCGCGCCGCCGTTGATCAGTTCGAGCAGCACGTCCTTGTCCGCATACGCGGTCACCAGCATGCAGACGATGTGCGGATAGCGCTGCGCCACTTCCTGCAGCAATTCGCTGCCCAGGCGGTCCGGCATGCGGTAATCGGTGACGAGCACGTCGATCTGGCCGGCGTCGTCTTGCAGCAGAGCGAGCGCAGCATCGACGCTCTGCGCCGTCAGCACGCGGTAGCGTGGCCCGACGGCGCGCTCGAAATACTTGCAGGCGAGCGCTTCATCGTCCACGTACAGCACGCTGGCGCGGCTATCGTTATCCATGCTAGCGGCCCTCCCAATCGGAGCGCTGCAAGTCGAAATTCATGCTGGCCCACACGCCCAGCTCGCTTTCGGCGCTGAGGGTGCCGCCGTGGCGCTCGATCACGCCATAGCTGATGCTCAGGCCCAGACCCAGGCCCTGCCCTACTTCGCGCGTGGTAAAGAACGGTTCGAACACGCGCGCCAGGTTTTCCGGCGCGATGCCAGGGCCGTTGTCGCGCACGCTGATGCGCAGGCGGTTCTCGTCCCAGTGGGCCGTGATGCGGATCTCGAACGGCGGCGCATTGCCCTTGCGCATGGACAGCACGGCATTGCCCAGCAAGTTGATCAGCACGCCCACGATGGCCGCCTCGTCGCCGCGCACCAGGGTGTCGACGGGCAAGTCGTGGCTGATGCTGACATTTTTCGTTTCATGCCCCACCAGGCGGATGGCCGCGTCGAGCGCGCTGCGGAACTGGAAATGCCCCGTTTCGAGCTGGTTACCGCTCTTGCGGTAGGCAAAGGTCTTCAAGTCGGACACGATGTGCTGCACGCGCAGCATGCCCTGCTTGGCGTCGGCCAGGCATTCGCTGACCAGTGCGCTTTGCTGGGCGGCCGGGTCTTCGATGGCCACCTCGATGGCCATCATGCAGAAATTCACGGGGTTATTGACTTCATGCAGCATGCCGGCGGCCAGGGTGCCGATGGCGGCCATTTTCTCCTGCTGCAGCATCTGCCCCTTGATATCGGCCAGGCTCTTGTTGGTTTCTTCCAGCTGCGTGTTCTTTTGCGCCACTTCCGCCTTCAGCTGGAACAGCATGAAGCGGGCGCGCTCATTAAAATAGGTAAATACGGCGCTGATGCTGGCCGACATGATGAGGAACAGGCAGTTGACGACAAACGTGCCCGGCAAGTCGAAGCCGCCCGCATGCCAGGCGCAGGCGGCCACATACAGCAGGCAGGAGATGGCGCCGAAGACCATGTTTTGCCACAGGCCGAACGCCAGCACGATGCCCGACGAATAGATGGCCAGGGTCATGCCCACATAATAGATCGAGGTGGCGCCTTCCGTGACGGCGATCATCCAGGCAATCATGATTTGCGGCAGGATCAGCCAGACAAACGTCAGGCCCTGGATGCGGTCTTGCGCCCAGCGCGTGCGCATGGCCAGCACGACACAAAAGATCAGCACGGACACGACGATGCGCGCGCTGGTAAACGCCGATTGCTTGTCCGGGTACAGGGCCGAATCGAGGCCCATGCCCAGCAGGATCAGCACGATGCCCGTGTAGGCCCCGCCGCGGCTGAATTCCAGGCGGAAGTCGCGCAAAACGGCCGTATAGCCGGCGTGCAGGCCTGGAGTATCCATCAAGGAATGCTCACTTCCGCGAACACATTCACGCCCGTCGCGTCGACATAGATCAGCGGATCCGTTGCATGTTCGGGCAGCAAGGCCGACAGGCCTTCCTCATTGCGATAGATCAAATGCCACTCCAGCAAATGTTCCATGCCGAACTTGCCCGGATTGTTCGCATGCACATTGGTGACGAGCAAACGTCCGCCCGGCCCCACGCGCGAGGCGAAGTGCATCAGCAGGCGCGCGCACACCTTGTCGGACAGGTAGTCGAACAGGCCGGCGCAATACACGGCGTCGAAACTGCCCGGCAAGCCCGTAATGCCCGAGCCATGGCGGCGCTTGAGCAGGTTATGCACGGAATCGTGCACATAGTCGATCTCGACCACGCGCCCCGTGCGCTGCATGATGGTGGTCAGGCGCGCGCGCGTCCAGTCCAGGGTCTCGCTGCTGAAGTCGACCAGCTCGAAGGCCAGCCATTGCGCATCGGGACAGGTTTCCAGGAAACGCTGCACCTCGATGGCCGGGCCGCAGCCCACGTTGAGCACCTTGTAGACGCGCCCGGCAGTGCGCGCCGCGGCCGCCTTCTGCGACAGGAATTCCGTCAGTATATCGATGCGGTTGCGGTGCGCCGTCGCCACGGCCGCCTGCAGGAAGGCCGCATTGACGATCTGAAAATAGGTGCTCGGGCCCTGGCGCGGATCGTCCAGCAGCTGGTTGACCATCTGGTAATCGCCCGCATAGCCGAGCGGTTTGGTAAACGTGCGGAAGACGAACGGTGCGCGCAGGATCAATGGATGCAGCGCCGCCTGGGCGAAGGCGCGGTGCGCCGGCGCCCGCTCTTCCTCGACGAGCGAGGCTTCCACCTCAAGCTGGCGCAGGTACAGCTGGGTCTGCTCCATCAGCGGCAAGGCCAGTTCATCGAAGATATCGGGGCGCAGCCGGCCGTTTTCCTTGGGCAGCGAGTCGGACAGGTCGACCTGCTCGACCCAGCGCGCCACTTCCGACAGGAAGGCGCGCATTTCGTTGACGACGATCTGGTAGTCGCGGCGGATGCGGAAACGCTCGCCCCAGCCGGCGACAAAGGCGCTGGACTCTTTCAGCACGGCGCCCTTGACGACGACCACGTCGCTCAGCTCGCGCCACTCGTCGATCAGGGTCACGGATACGATGGCGGTCAGGCCCGTGTTGACGCTGCTGATGACGACGGCCTTGCCCACGTAGGCATTTTTCGCCCCCATGCGCACCGTCACGTCATTGAGCACCTCGCTGACCTGCACAATCGAGTATGGATTATAGATTTCCATGACCAGCGAATTGCGCTGCAAGTTGAAAATCGTGCCACGCACCGCCTCACCCTGGGTGTTGCGGAAACTGACGACTGGATCGATCTGCGATTGTGAATACACGATTGAGCATTATCAAGTTGCCTGGTTTCCGGCACACCACACGGGTGACGCCAGTTTCCAGGCTGGGTTAAGGCACGGCACACCGGTCGTCTGCCGCCGGCCCCGCCATCAAGATGGCGGTATTGCGGCGTCGTTTGACGCCGTGCCGGAGCGCCTCAAAGCGCGTCTGTTCGCTCTCTGATCGAGTGTACTATGGATGTAGCAGAACGGGCAATTGTTCCCTCAGGAACGACTGTCCGTGGCGCTGGCGCGCAACGCCGGCGATCAACCAGCCACGAACAGTGCCAGCGCGTGACGCAATAGTTGCGGCGTCTGCCCCGTCCAGCGCTTGAACGAGCGGCGGAAGTTGGTGGCATCATGAAAGCCAAGGTAGGCGGCCACGGCATCGTTATCGTAGCCATGGGCCTGGAACAGGTAGATGGCCTTGTGTGCGCGCACCTGGTCCAGCTCGGCCTGGAAATGCGTGCCATGGCGCGCCAGGTGGCGTTTCAGGGTGGCGGGACTGACGCCAAACTCCTGCGCCGTGCGCTCCAGGGTCGGCGCGCAGCGGATATTGGCCAGCAGGTAGTCGTACAGCGCGCCGAGCAGGCTCGCTGCCGGCACGGGCGCCAGGGCGGCCGCCCGCAAGGCCAGCGCCGCCGCCGTGGCATTGCCGCGTGGCCAGGGTTTATCCAGCCAGCTGGAATCGATGAGCATGGCATCGACCTGGCAATCGAAACGCAGCGCCTGGCCCAGGTGCACCTCATGCTGTTCGACGTGGCGGGGCCGCGCGCGGTTGAAGCAGAAGCGCCACGGCAGGGACTGCCCGGCCAGCCAGCGGCACATGGCCGCCAGTGCCGTCATGTGCATTTCCACCAAAAAAGGCAGCTGGCTCGGCGCGCCGAATGCATCGACCCAATACAGCACGTGCATGTCGCCCGCTTCGCGCAAGCGCGGCTGCAGCAGCGGACACAGCAAGGTATGAAAGCCGCACAGGATGCCCAGCGCCTGGCGCAGATTCTGCGCCTGCAGCAAGGCATGGCTGGCGGCGCCGTAATGGCCGGGCAGCATTTGCTGGCCCAGCATGAAGCTGGTGTCGGCACTGTCCAGGCCGCGCGCCACGTTGGCCAGCAATTGCAGGTATTGCGCGGCGCTGACCTGGCTTTCCTCGGACGGCAGCGCGCCGCCATCGAGACCCGTGCCCTTGAGCAGCGGCGCCACGGCCAGCTCCCGGCTGCGCGCGTAATCGAGCACCAGCGCCGGCTGGTGATGGGCCGCGATGCTGGGGTCGCCTTGCTGGTTCAGCGGCATCAGGCAGGCGCGGCGGAACTGATTCCGGCACCGGAGCGCGGCGTTTCCACGGCCCGGCTCAGCTCGGCCAAGACCACTTCCGGCACGCCATCGGTCAGCGAGCAGGCATGCCGCAGGCTCAGGCGGATTTCGCGGTTATCGTTGGCGTGGTGGCGCATCTGCCCCACCATGGCGCACAGGTGGCGCGCCTTGACGGCCGCATCTTCGCGCGACACGCCCGGCATCAGCACGGCAAAGCGGTCGCCCGCATAGCGGCACAGCAAATCGTCATTGCGCAAGTTCAGCAGCAGCATGTGGCCCACGGCTTGCAGCACGCGGTCGCCTTCGCGGTGGCCGTATTCGCGGTTAATCAGGTGAAAGCTGTCGATATCGAGCAAGACCAGCGCGCAATCGAGGCCGGGACGGCGCTCCTGCTCCAGGCGCATCTGCGTGCGCAGGTAGCTGGCGTCGGCCAGTTGCGTGATACGGTCGAAGGCGCGGTGGTCGCGGAACAGGCGTTCGCGCTTTTGCAGGTGTTCATTTAACCGGAACTGTTCCTGGCGCCAGTAATACATGCCGATCGTCAGCACCAGCATGCCAAACGGAATCAAGGCTTCCAGCCAGTTATCCCACACGGCGCTCTTATCGACGGCAAAGAATTCATCGAGGCAATCGGCCCAGGAGCCCAGCATGATGGCGCACAGGCCACCCGCGATCAAACTCGTCACCAGCCCGCGGGGACGGCTGCTGAGGGTAAACAAAAACCAGATGCCCGCCATGACGGCCGTGCCGCCTTCGCAGACGATATCCATCCACTTCCAGATGGCAAACGGTTTAAGCTGCCCCAGTGTGGCATACAGGAACAAGAACAGGGGCAACGCGAGCGCGGCGGCAATCAGGCTGTTACGGTGCAACGGCAGCATGTGGGAAACCTTTAAAAGTGGTGCTGTCGCCACGATAGCGCCCGCCCATGACGGCACGATGACATGCCCTGCGCCCGTGCGGCAGGTGCAAACGGCTCATCATTAGCAGTGCCGCTGGTGCGGATTTGGCAAGCCGCATCCCATGCGCCCCGCGCTGGCAGGTCATTTCAGCTCATGGCAGCGCCATTCCAGCCGGAAAGCGTTCGCATGCCGTTGTTTTCAGGGTGGCAAGCCCTTGCCTGTCACGCAACCGTCATATTTGCTGCCTAGAATCCGCCCGGTTCCTTCCCCCTAACCGAGCTCTTCATGAAAACCATGCACACATCGTTCCCCTCCCCGCTGCGCCTCACAGCCCTGGCCCTCGGCATCATGGCCGTCTTCAGCGGCCAAAGCCATGCGCAAGCGCAAGATGCGGACGGCCAGCCGGCCGCCACCGTGGTCGTCAGCGGCCAGCGCGCCAGCCTGCGCAACGCCATCGCCGCGCAAGAGAAAGCCGACAACATCATCAGCGTCATCAGCAGCGACGATATCGGCGGCTTGCCCGACAAAAACGCGGCCGAGGCGCTGGCCCGCTTGCCGGGCGTGTCCGTGCAGCGCGACCAGGGTGAAGGCCGCTACATCACGGTGCGCGGCCTGGGCCCGGACCTGAACGCCGTCACCATCAACGGCGCGCTGGTGCCGTCGCCGGAAGCGGGCCGCCGCGCCGTGGCGCTGGACATCCTGCCAGCCGGCCTGATCCGCACCTTGGAAGTATCGAAGACCTTGCTGCCGGAAATGGATGCCAACTCGCTGGGCGCCACCGTCGAGGTGAAATCGCTGTCCGCCTTCGACTTGCCGGGCAAGCTGCTGTCGGCCAACGTGGGCGCCAGCTACGATGAAAAGACGGGCAAGACCAGCCCCAGCGGCGGCGCCCTGTGGGCCCAGCGCTTCCTCGACGGCAAGCTGGGCGTAGCCGCCGGCCTGAGCGCGGAAAAGCGCTCGTTCGGCTCCGACGACGTGGAAACGGGCGGCGCCTGGAGCAAGGGTAAATTGTCGGGCCTGGAATTGCGCGACTACCTGCCCGTGCGCAAGCGCGGCGCGCTGGCCGTCAACCTCGATTACCGTCCCGAAGCGGGCAATAGCTGGTTCCTGCGCTCCTTCGTCAGCGAGTTTTCCGATGATGAAGTGCGCGACCGCCTGACCATCAGCAATATCGCGGGCGGCAGCCTGGCCGAAGGCCAGACGGCCAGCGCGCGCGCCGAGCGCCGCATCCGCCAGCGCAAGTACACGCAGCAAGTGCGCTCCTTAGTCCTGGGCACGCAGCAGAAATCGGGCGACTGGACGCTGGACGTGAAAGGCGGCATGAGCCGCGCCACGGAAGACACGCCGGAGTCGCTGAATGATGGCCGTTTCCGCGGCACCAGCAATTTCGCGGGCATCAGCTTCACGGACACGCAGGAACCAAAATTGAGCGGCCCCGCCTCGCTGTACGACCCGGCCAGCTACGCGCTCAACGCCATCACCCTGCAAAAGCGCTACTCGAAGGACAATGAGCACCACGCGCGCATCGACCTGGCGCGCAAGTTCGACATCGCCACCCTGAAGTTCGGCGCGAAAGTCAGCCGCCGCGAAAAATCCAATGACACGGATCAATGGGCGTATAACAGCAGCAAGGCTTCCAGCGGCAATTACTGGGGTGCAGGGTCGACTTCGATGAGCAACTTCGTGCAAGGCCATAATCTCGACTACGACCTGGGCAACATCGGCGTGGCGCTGGACCCGGCCCTCATCCGCGCCCGGGTCGCGGGACTGGACCGCGCCAAGGCGCGCCTGGCCATGGAATCCATCATCAACGACTACCGCATGCATGAAGACATCAACGCCATGTATGTGCAGAACAGCTATGATTTCGACGCCTGGCACATCCTGGGCGGCGTGCGCGCCGAGCGCACCAGTTTCGAGGCGGCCGGCTCGCAAGTGGACAGCGCCGGCGTCGCCACGGCCTTGACGCGCGAACGCTCGTACACCAACTGGCTACCAAACCTGCAAACCCGTTATGACCTGGATCAAAAGACCAGCGTGCGGGCCGCCTGGACGCAAGCCGTCGTACGCGCCAACTTCAGCCAGCTGGCGCCGGGCATCAGCCTGGCCAGCAACACGGAAGCCGTGATCGGCAACCCGGATTTGAAGCCCTTGAAGGCAAACAACCTGGACCTGGGCATCGAGCGCGTGCTGGGCAACGACGGCGTGATGTCAGCCTACGGCTTCTACAAGGACATCAAGAATTTTACGTACACGACGAACTTGGCCGGCACGGGCCAGTGGGCAGGCTACACGACGGCCACCTCGTATGCGAACGGTGACGCGGCCAAAGTAAAGGGCATCGAACTGGCCTACATGCAGCCGCTGCGCATGCTGCCGGCGCCATTCAATAAATTCCTCGTCGGCGTCAACGGCACCCTGAGCACCTCGAGCGCGCAAATCGGCCGCTTCGACAAAGCCAGCAACAAGCAGATGAACCGCGATATCCGCCTGCCGGGCCAGTCGAACCAGGTGATGAACTTGATGCTGGGCTATGAAACGGGCCCGGTCAGCGCCCGCCTGGCCCTCAACTACAAGTCGCCGTATCTGCTGGAAATGGGCGGCGACATCCTCGACCAAAGCCAGGACCATATCGTCGCCAGCCAGAAGCAGCTCGATTTCTCGCTGTCGTACCAGATCAATAAACAATTCCAGCTGATGTTCGAGGCGGCTAACCTGAACAACGAGAAATACTATGTCTACCAGGGCACGAAGCAATACAACGTGCAGAACGAACAATATGGCCGCACCTTTAAAGTGAGCCTGAAAGCCAGCGCCTTCTGATGATGATTTCCAATAACATGAAAAAAACCGTCCTCTGCAGCGCTTTGCTGGCTGCCTTCTGCATCATGGGCACGGCACAGGCTGCGCCTGCCCAAGCTGTCCCCTCCTTCACGCAGGAAGCGGAAGAACTGGCCCGCCTGCCCGGCGGCGGCTGGCTGACCCTGGACAAGCACGGCTTGCGCCTGTTCGATCCTGCGGGCAAGGAACAGGACCGCATCGCCGTGCGCGCCAAGCAGCTCGACACGCGCAGCGATGGCAACAAGGTGCTGGCCGTGTTCCTGGAAGCGGACACGCAGCGCCCGCTTCCCGTATCCGTCGATGTGCTGGCCGGCAAGCTGGTCAAGCTGGCGCCGTTCCCCATCCCGACCTTTTCCGTGGAAGCGTCGTGCCTGTACCGCGACGCGCAGCAGCTAGCCCATCTGTTCTTGATCGGCAAGGATGGGCAAGCGGAACAGTGGGTGATGCAGGGCGAACAGCGCAGCCTGGTGCGTAAACTGGCCTTGCCGCCGCACGCGAAACATTGCCGCGCCGACGATGGCGCCCAACGCCTGCTGGTGAGCGAAGCCAACATGGGCGTCTGGGCGTATGACGCCGAGTCCGAAGGCATGGGCAAACGCGAAGTAGTCGCCCTGCGCAAGCCGTACGGCCAGCTGGACGGCGGCGCCGGTGCGCTGGCCGTGCTGCCAGGCGGCGTGGCAGTTCTCGACGGCAAGGCGGAAAAGCTGCACCTGTACACCCATCAGGGAAGTCAATGGACGGCCATGCCGCCGCAAGCCATCGCCTTGAACGTGCGCAAGGGCGACAGCCAGCTGGCACTCAATGGAAATTCGTTGATGTTACGCGGCAAGAACGGTTGGCAAGCGCGGCCCTTGAAATGGACGGGCAAGGCGGAAACGCAGCCTGCGGTGGCCATCATCGCCCCGCAAGGCCAGACGGCGCCCATGGCGCGCCAGGGCGACGCAGCCGACGACCCGGCCATCTGGCTGTCCAGCAATCCCGCCAACGCACGCATCCTCGGCACCAACAAGAAACAGGGGCTGCTCGTCTACGACTTGCAAGGCAAGCAGACACAGCTGCTGGAAGTGGGCCGCCTGAACAACGTCGACGTGCGGCAGAACATCAGTCTTGGCGGCAGCAAGGTCGACCTGGCCGTGGCCACCCAGCGCGACGACAACAGCATGATGTTGTTCACCATCAATGCCAGCGGCGACGTGGCGGAAGCGGGCCGTTTCCCTACCGGCCTGAAAAGCATCTACGGCATGTGTTTGTACCAGCCGGCCAGCGGCGGCGTGGAAGCGTTCATCAACGACAAGGACGGCACGTTCCAGCAATACAGCATCGGCCTGGAAGGCAACAAGTTCAACGCCACCCTCTTGCGCAGCTTCAAGGTGGCCACGCAACCGGAAGGCTGCGTGGCCGACGACGCCAACGCCCGCTTGTTCCTGGGCGAGGAAACGCGCGGCATCTGGACCACCTCGGCCGACGCCGCCAAGCCGGACGCCATGACCATGGTCTTGCCCGTGGGCGCGCACCTGACGGCCGACGTGGAAGGCATGGCCATCTACCGCAAGCCAGGTGGCGCAGCCAACACCGGCTACCTGATCGTTTCCAGCCAGGGCGACAGCAGCTACGTGGTGCTCGACGCGCAAGCTCCCTACAAGGTGCGCGGGCGCTTCAAGGTGGGTTTCAACTTGCCCGCCAGCATAGACGGCACCTCGGAAACGGACGGCCTCGACGTCACCTCCGCCAACCTGGGCGGCGCGTATGCGCAAGGCATGCTGGTGATCCAGGACGGCTACAAGCGCTTGCCCGATGGGCCGCAGAACTTCAAGTATGTGGCGTGGGGGGATGTGGCGAAGGCCTTGAAGCTGGAATAATCAGGCGGGGCCGGCCCCGCCGGGGGAATGCGCCCTAATGGGGCGCATCCCGATCCCGAGGAGCCCGGCCCCGATACTATCTGCGCGGCATATCGATATAAAATGGCAGGCGCTTGCCGCACAAGTCCACCATGCCAGACATCGCTAGTCGATCCGCCGACAATTCAATGATGTTGACAGCCGACACGTCACCATATTCCATCATATAGATACCCGATTCCTCTGCCCCGGGATGCATATCCAGCATCCCGATCGCCAGCGCTCCTCCCTGCCCCTCCGGTATGCGCAAGCCATGCAGGAAAAAGGCAGGCGGATACAACGCCCACGACCATTCCGCATCCTCCGGCTCGGTCAAGCGCATAAACACCTCATCGTCGCCATGGATATCGATATTTAGCTCCAGCATGCCGCTGCCATGCGCTTCCAGACTAATGCTTGATTTCGCTACATCCACTTCAAAATTGGTGTTGCCGATACTAAAAACAGTCATTCAATACTTCTCCTGAGTTACAAGCAAATAGACGGTGCGATAAACAGCAAGAAATGCAGGATTTCCGTGTCTTCACCATATTAATTTAACTATTATCAATGCGCACAGCAATGACATTAAACTTTACCGTCTTTAATAATGTCAATGAATGCAAGAAAGGTCCGTTTATCCGCAAAACAGATAAAACTTGTAGTGTCCGCTTGCGCCCTATTGTGTTGAAAATGTCGAGCGGCAACCATTTCGGGATGTCTCAAATCTCCAAGCAGTCGGTGATCGTTCAATAGCGGCGGTTCTGGCCAGTCCAGGCTGGCAGGAATTCTATCTACAGGTCAAGGTACCCGCGTTTTTCAACAAAATAGCCCCAAAGCGGACGTCCGAGAAAACAACCATAGGCTAGTTGCATGGGAGCTTTTCAATCTCCGCCAATACAGTCAACGATGATCCAAAGCCCTGAGCGCAAGCCATCAGTTCCATCTTTGTAGCAAGTGGCACTTGAGCCAGATGGCAGACACAATGATCCAAAGCCATCTCCCATTCGCCATGTCCATTCAAGCTTTCGCATGTTCGAAAAACTTCGCTAGACAACGCCTCACGCAATTTCGACAGTAGCAAGCTAAATTGAGTGGACTCATCCATGCATTTCTCCTTCAAATCGAACGTCCGCTTGTCGCCGAACTCGGTCGACAGCGCTCAGCATAGCAGCTTGTCCAACTGCAAAAATCACAGACTCTCACTCTCGCCTGAAGCCGCCCAAAAGCCGCCTGTCGCGTATCCTTCGAAGCTGACACTGTCCCGCGTGTCAAAATGATCGCAACGCCACCTTTTAAGGCCGAACCTGACGCCGCCAATGCACAAGGGCGGCGGGCGGCCCTATAACTTCCTTAAAGTGGCAGCTTGAAGACGCCATTCGCTGATGTCACCAGCAAGGCACCGTTGGCGTCGAATGCCAGCCCCATCGGCCGATTCAGGGCACCAGCGAAGGCGCCGAGCGTGTTGCCGGTCAATCCACGCGTGCCAGCCACCGTGGTGACCTCGCCGCTGGTACTAATTCTCCGTACAAGGTTGTTCTCCGTATCGGCGACATATACATTGCCAGCCTTATCAAGTGCGATGCCATGCGGCCCGTTGAAGCTTGCAGCGCTGCCTCTGCCGTCCGCGTCGCCGGCGACGCCAGTTGTTCCGGCCAGCGTGGTCACGACACCGGCTGGCGTAATCTTGCGCACATTGTGATTGAGCGAATCCGTCAGGTACAAATTGCCGCTGGTGTCAAAGGCTATCGCCCTCAGGTAGCCGAAGCGCGCCTGTGCCAAGCTGCCGTCGGCAGTGCCTCCGCTCCCGCCCCCCAGAGTGCCTGTCAGCGTAGTGACGTTGCCGTTGGCATCGACCTTGCGGACGGCTTGATAGTCTGCGACGTATAAAGTAGCGTTGCCATCAATCGCAATCCCGTTGGTGCTGGAGAATCCTGCTTTGGCGCCCTGGCCATCAGTGGGCCGGCTCCTGTTTTCGTAACTACCGGCCAAAGTGGTCACGACTCCGTCATTACCGACCCTGCGGATGGTGTTACGAAAGGCGTCGGCTATGTAGGCGACGCCATCACTGCCTACAACGATACCGGCGGGCTGTGCAAATGTCGCCTGCGCGCCGGTGCCATCGCCCGAACTCAGGAAGGAACCATGGCCCGGGTTCCCTGCCAAGGTGCTAGTGACCCCGACAGCACTGACCCTGCGTATCAACTGATTGCCGGTATCAGCGACAAAGAGGGTGCCGTCGCTGTGCAAAGCGATCGCTTGTGGCCCGGCAAAGCGGGCCTCGTTGGCCAAGCCGTCTGTGACTCCAATGCCAGAGTTGCTGCCGGTGATGGTAGTGACTTCCCCCGATGGGGTAATCTTACGCACGCCATTGAGCTGCAGGCCGGGATTGGAATCTGACACGTATACATTGCCAGCGCCGTCCACGGCCAGCCCGTATGGCAAGTTGAATCGCGCAGCCGCACCGATACCATCAGCCACGGCAGGACGCAGTTGTGAGGCGGTGCCTGCCAGCGTCGATACGACGCCTGCCGGGGTGATTTTTCGGATCGTATGATTTCCCTCGTCAGCGACAAACAGATTGCCCTGCTTATCGATGGTTAAGCCGTTCAGGGAGCTGAAGGTGGCCACCGCACCCGCGCCGTCGGCGGAGCCGTAGGCGCTGCCGCCAGCCAGCGTAGATACGATCCCGGCAGGGGTCAACTTGCGGATCCGGCTGCCAACGATGCCATTGATATTGCTGCCGGCATCGGCGACATAAATCGCTCCGGCGGTATCCACCGCGATGCCACTGATGCCGCCGAAACGCGCGGACTTGGCATCGCCGTCGGACGTACCATATGTCCGCGAGATGCCAGCCAAGGTGGTGACAGTGCCGTCAGGAGTGATTTTGCGGATGGTGGCCCCTCCGCCCACATAGACACTGCCGCTGGCATCCACAGTAATCGCCAGCATGGAGTCAAAGCTGGCGGCTGTTCCTTTGCCATCTGCCGCGCCGCAGCTGGAACTGCCGGCCAGCGTAGTCAACAGACCTGCGGGGCTGATCTTGTGTATCACGCAGCCTTGGTCGGTCGCGTACAAGTTTCCCATGGCATCACGTGTCAGCGAGACCACCTGCGACAGCTGCGCAGTGGCATCACCGGCGGCGGCTGTCAATGTCAGCATGTGTGACACGCCTTGTTGTGTCACCACCCGCAAATGACTGTCGTCTGCTCGGTCGGATAAGTAGATGGCACCATTGTCATCCACAGCGATACCTTTGATCTCGACGTGGCCATTGAAGCTGTTACCTGCTATGGCGCCCGCCAGCAATGACTTGCTTGCCACGGTCAGTTTGGCGGCGGAGCTGGTGATGCTTCCCGCGCTGTTTCGCACGATAACCGTCCACAGGGTGCCATTATCACTCACCTGCACTTGCAGCATGTATTGCGCGGAGGTGGCGCCAACCACGTCGCTACCGTTACGCTGCCATTGGTAACTAAGGGGCGCTGTGCCGGTGGCAGTCACGGAAAAAGTAACACTGCCGCCCTCAGGGGCAGAAATGCTCAATGGCTGGGCAGAAATAGATGGCGCGTTTGACGCCGCGGGGTTATTGGTGGGAGCGGAACCACCGCCGCCGCAGCTGGCAACGGCGGCCAAAAGCAGGAGGGGTATCAGCTTGATGCAGGCCATAGGCAAATTTATTTTTCGCATTTCTGTCTTGAATGTTGGATTGAAGCGGATTGAGACATCTAGTGGGCCTACTACCAACGTCTTGTAGCTTGCCCCAACGTCAAAAGCCCAGTCACAAGCGTATGAGTGTATTTCTCCATCACGTAACGTCTGGTATTGGCCGATTGCCGACTCTTTTAGTCGAAATCCCGATTAGCATTAATATCAGTCTTTAATGTGCTAATGGTAAAGACTGTTCGATTAGGAGCGGCTGCTCCCGATCATTAGTAAACAATTTTACAACTGTAGCGTATTTTGCAACATGATATAGAAAAAGAAGCCGCGATGCACCAGTCATGTCAGCAACTACCTCATTAAATTTCCTCGGCTTACCAATCTGCCAGCGACTGCCAGCCTCAGGCATATTAGAATACCGTCCCATGACCTCCCCCGCCTCGACCTCCGCCCTTCCCGACAGCATCCTGCTCCCGTCCCTGGCCGTACTGGGAGGGCAGATTTCCGTCAATCTGGGGGCGGCGATTGCGAAGAATCTGTTTCCTGTCATTGGCGTGGAAGGGATTACGGCGTACCGGGTGGGGTTTTCAGCGCTGATCCTGCTGGCCATCTTCCGGCCGTGGCGCTATCGGCTGACGCGCAAGGATGTGCTGAACTTGCTGGTCTATGGTTCCGTGCTGGGGTTGATGAACTTGCTGATTTACCGGGCGTTTGCGCTGATACCGATCGGTATCGCCGTCGCCATCGAGGTGACGGGGCCGTTGGCCGTGGCCATGCTGTCGTCGCGGCGGCCGCGCGATTTGCTGGCGGTGGCGTGCGCCGTGTTTGGCTTGTATCTGCTGCTGCCGCTGCAAGGCAGTCCGGGCAGCCTGGACCCCGTCGGCGTGGCGTATGCGCTGGGAGCTGCGCTGTGCTGGGCGCTGTATATCATCTTCGGCAAGCGCGCCTCCACCTTGCAAGGCGGCCAGGCTGTGGCCTGGGGCATGACGGTGGCGGCCATGGTGACGGTGCCTATCGGCGTCGCATATTCGGGCACGGCCTTGCTGGCGCCATCGATTGCCTTAATGGGCCTGGCCATTGCCATGCTGTCCAGCGCCCTGCCGTACTCTCTGGAAATCTTTGCCCTTCGCCGTTTGCCGCAAGGCGTGTTCGGCATGTTCAGCAGCGCGGCACCCGCCGTCAGCGCGCTGGCCGCCATGGCGGTACTGGGCGAGTTGCTGAGCCTGACCCAGTGGCTGGCCATCGCCTGCATCGTGTTTGCGTCGGCCATGGCGGCGCTCGGCGCACAGGGCGGCAAGCGCTAGCGCCATTCAGGCCATCCCGCATCGATTCCTGCGCGCTTCCTGCAGCTATTCCTGCGCTGCTGCCTGGCATCGCTGCGCCGCTGACGGACAGGTTTTGATGCCCGCCTGTAAAATACGTCATTGCTTGCCATATCGTGCACTTCCGCCTCACCGATGACCTATCCATTTCTTTTTCGCTGGCCCTCCCCTCTCGCCGCCGCAGCCGTGCTGCTGGCGCCAGTCGTCACCGCACAGGCGGCCGCTCCTGGCGCCCTCACGGGCAACGCCGAAGCGGGCAAGGCCGCGTTTCGCAAGTGCGCCTCTTGCCACCAGGTGGGGCCATCGGCGCGCGGCGGCTTCGGCCCCAAGCTGACGGGCGTGATCGGCCGCAAGGCCGGCTCCACCACCGACTATAAATACTCGGCGGCCATGAAAAACACGAATATCGTCTGGACCGAGCAAAACCTGGCCGGCTTCCTGAAAGCACCGAGCGACTTCATTCCCGGCAACAACATGCGCTTCTGGGGCATCGGCAACGCCCAGCAAGTGGCCGATCTGCTCGCCTATCTGCGCACGCAATAAGCACATGCAATAAGCACATGCAATAACGTCAGCGTCCAAACTGGCCGAGCGCCAGCCTGTACGCAGGCTGGCACATGCACGCGCACAAGGCGGCATCAGGCCCCTGACGCCAGATCAAATTCCCGACGCTTGCAGCACGCCCTTGCGCTTCTTGTGCGCCGCCTCATAGTCGCGCAGACGACTCTAGGGCTTGGCTGGCAGCTTGCGCACGCACAGATAGATGGAATACAGCGCCGCCAGCCCCACCAGCACGTACACCCCGCGCGACGCCGTCGACATGGCACCGAGGATGCGGGCCACGATATCGATATCGAACAAGCCCACCAGCGCCCAGTTCAAGCCGCCCACGATCAGCAGGATCATCGAGATCCAGTCCACCACGTTCAGGCGCTTGGCCGTCATTTCCTCATTTGCCGCACCGTCCGATCCTGCCTGGATATTCGCCATGTCAGCCTCCTGTGAATAAGAAGAAAGACCCGCCGCCGGGTCCGTGCAAGGAACAGTGTAGACGCGGCGCCGGCATGCGCCAGTCGGACGATGCCGGGTATCGAGGTAGGATGCGTCTGCAATACGGCGGGTGATTTTATCTGGCAACATGCCATGCCGCTGTTGCTAAACAGGCAGTGACTAATTCCAATATGGAAATATTTATAGATTACTTAGTACCGCGCTGCTACACTCATTTCACCCCGGCAACTTCAGGGGACAAGCGCCGCGTCATGCCGCAGGCATGGGAACCGGCCACCATGGGACAACAGCTGAGGGGACATGAATATTTCAAACATACGTATCGGTGTGCGCCTGACCACAGGCTTTTTGCTCACTTCGCTATTACTGGCCGTGGTGGTGGTCATCAGCACATGGCAGCTGTCGGCGGTAAGCGGGGAAATCGACAGCAGCGTGAACCAGCGCTATGCGCGCATCGCGCAATTGCAAGCCACGCACAACAGCACGCAGGAACAGCCGGCCCTGCGCGAGCTCGACCAGCAGATCGCCACGCAATCGGTGCAGATGCGCACGGCGGCCGAGGCGGCCATGGCCCGCGCGCACGATACCAGCGTGCTGATCATTGCGCTGGGCCTGGTCGGCGGCGTGTTGAGCCTGGCGACGGCCTGGTTCATCAGCAGCGGCATCGTGCGTCCCTTGCGGCATGCCGTCAAAGTGGCGCGCAAGGTGGCTGGCGGCGACTTAAGCGAACATATCCGCGTCGATTCCCGCGATGAAGTGGGGCAACTGCTGCAGGCCCTGAAAGACATGAATGCCAGCTTGATCACGATCGTGGGCGAGGTGCGCGGCGGCACGCACGAGATCGCGGGCGCCTCGGGAGAAATTGCCGCCGGCAACCTGGACTTGTCGCAGCGTACCCAAGCGCAAGCCAGCTCGCTGGAGCGCACGGCCGCCTCGATGGACGAGCTGACGGGCACCGTCAAGCAAAATGCCGATAACGCACGGCAAGCCAATCAGCTGGCGCAATCGGCCGCCGCTGTGGCAGGCAAAGGGGGGACGGTCGTGGCGCAAGTGGTCGATACCATGAGCTCGATCAACGCTTCCTCGAAAAAGATCGTTGACATCATCGGGGTCATCGACGCCATCGCCTTCCAGACGAATATCCTGGCCTTGAATGCCGCCGTGGAAGCGGCGCGGGCCGGAGAACAGGGGCGCGGTTTTGCCGTCGTGGCCGCTGAAGTGCGCACCCTGGCCCAGCGTTCTGCCGGCGCGGCAAAAGAAATCAAGCAACTGATCGGCGACTCCGTCGAGCGGGTCGACGCTGGCGCCCGCCTGGTCGATACGGCCGGCGCCACCATGCGCGAGATCGTGGCCAGCGTGCACCGCGTTACGGACATCATGGGCGAGATCAGCATGGCCAGCGGCGAGCAATTGTCCGGCATCGAACAAGTCAATGCCGCCATCGTGCAGATGGAACAGGTGACGCAGCAAAATGCGGCCTTGGTGGAGCAGGCATCGACGGTGGCGGCCAGCATGCAGCAGCGCGCCACGCTACTGTCAGGCACGGTGGGTATCTTCAAGCTGAGCCGTGACCAGGTGTCAGCCCAGGCCGCGCACGGCATCAGCCTGGTGGCCGGACAGGCTGCGCACGCCATTTCCGCGCCGGCAAACCTGTCTGCCACAAGCGTTAGAGCGCGGCTGAAAGCCTGAGTTCCCCCGGCCATCGCAGCGCCGCCATAGAATCGCTACAGCTGCTTGTACATGATGGTGGTGGGGTCCAGCCGGTCGCCGGCCGGCGCCAGCGCATAGCCGGGAATGCTGCCGGCCACCACATAGCCGAGCGACAAGTACAGCGGTTCCGCGTGGTCGCTGCTGCGCGTGTCCAGGGTCAGCAGGCTACGCGGCAAGAGGCGCGCCTGTTCTTCCAGCGCCTGCATCAGCTGGCGCGCAAGGCCGCGCCGGCGGAAAGCGGGCGCGACCAGCAGCTTGCGCACTTCGGCCCGGTGTGCCTGGTTGGGATTGGTATCCCAGTCCAGCTGCACGGCGCCCACCACCTGCCCGTCCACCTCGGCCACCAGCAACAGGCGCACGCCGCGCGTGACGGCCGGCAAGACGTTATCCGTCCAGAACGCCTGGCTGGCCGCCGTGTCGAAGGGCAAGATAAAACCGATGCTGGCGCCGTCGTGCACGCAGTTTTGCAGCAAGGCCCCCAGTTCCGGCAAGCGGTCACGTACATCGGTGGATGAAAAATGGCGTAGCGATACGGGCATGGCGACCTCAGACAAGAAAAAGAAAATAGCGGGCGCCGCTATCCGGCGGCGTCGTGAATGCACTGGGGCCATGCAGCTGGTAGCGCAGGCAGTCGCCAGCCAGTAAATCGTGGGAGCGGCCGTCAACGGTCACGTTCAGCTTGCCTTGCTGCAGCAACAGATGGTGTTCCATGCCGGGCCGGGGCGAGGCCGCGTAGGCGATCGTCACGCCAGCGCCCAGCTCGCATTCGAGCGCTTCGCCAGCCAGCGCGCGCGACGGGGGCGAAACGGAGCGGCGGATAAAGCCCGTGTCCGGGTCGCTCCACACGCTTTGCTCGGCCCGCAGCAGCAGGGGTGGAAAGTCGTCTTCCACCATGCGCAGCAGGCGCGACATGGCCAAGCCATATGCGGCGCACAGCTTGCCCAGCACGCTTGTAGTCGGACTGACTTCGCCATTTTCCAGGCGTGACAGAGTGGCGCGGCTGACCTGGCTGGCAGTGGCCAACTGGTCCAGCGACCAACCCCGCTCCACGCGCAACTGCTTTAAACGCGCCGCCAGCCGCTGTTCCGTATCGCTTTCTACGAATATTGAATTTTCCATATATGAGAATTTATTCCCAATATGGAAAACAGTCAAGCTGTTTGCCTGATCCCGCTAACCTGCCATGCGTGTAGCGTGGCGGCACAGCTCCAGGAAGCCGGCCAGGCGCGGGGAAAGGATTTTCCTGGACTGGCGGATCAGATAGAAATTGCGCTCCAGCGGCGGCAGCATGGTTTCCAGTTCTACCAGTTGCCCGCTGGCCAGCAAATCGGCCACGACGACGCGCGACAGGCAGGCGATGCCCAGTCCCGCCGCCGCGCCATATTTGATGGCTTCCGAATTGCTGAACTCGCCCGCGGCGCGCAGATAGTGCAGATACGGCACCAAAGCTTGCTCGACGGCTTCGCGCGTGCCCGAGCCCGCTTCGCGCAGCAGCCAGCCCGCCTGGTTCAGCTCCGTAAAGCTGAGCAGATGGCGCAATTGCGCCAGCGGATGCGTGGGCGCGGCCACGATCAGCATCTGGTCCGTCAGCCACGGCTCCACCAGCAAGCCCGCTTCGTGGCACGGCCCTTCGATCAGTCCGATATCGACACGGAACTCCGCCACGGCGGCGGCGATGTCGGCCGTGTTGGCAATCGTCACTTGCGGAATGCTGCGCCCGTATTGCTGCGCCGCCAGCGCCAGTATCTGCGGCAGCAAATAGATGCCGATGGTGGTGCTGGCGCCGATCTGCAGGCTGACGGGCACGGACGGGTCGGCGCCCGCGAACTGGCGCTCGATGCTGGCGGCTCCGTCGCGCATCTGCCGCGCCTGCGGCAACAGCAGGCGGCCATTGTCGTTGAGCAGCAAACGCTTGCCCACACGGTCGAACAGTTGCGCTCCCAACAAGGCTTCCAGTTCATTCAGGGCCGCGCTGGTGGCCGATTGCGACAGCGCAATCAACTCGCCGGCCGCACTGGTGCTGCCCGTGTCCGCCACGGCGAGGAAAATCTGCAGTTGCCGCAAGGTCAACGCCATTTTATCTACCTATCTAATCGGTTAAAGATACAAAAACAATCCGTTTTACCATTTAATCGACGAACTGTACAGTCATGCCATACGAACCAGGAACCACGGAGTACGGTATGTCATCCCTCTCAACAAGCAACACAACAAGTTTCAGCGACCGTTATGGCCGCCTTCTCCCCGGCCTGCTGCTCAGCGGCGTGATCGCCTGGGGCGCCATTCAACTGGGCAAGCTGGAATGGATGCAAAGCCACGGCATGAGTGCCCTGACCTTGGCCATCATGCTGGGCATTGTGCTCGGCAATAGCGTGTATGGCCGCCTGGCGCCCACCTGCGGCGCGGGTGTGACTTTTTCCAAACAGACATTATTACGGCTCGGCATCATCCTGTATGGCTTTCGTTTGACCTTCCAGGACATCGGTCAGGTGGGCCTGGCCGGCATCGCCATCGACGCGCTGGTGCTGGCGTCCACGTTTGGCCTGGCCATGTTCCTCGGCACCAAGGTATTCAAGCTGGAACGCAACAGCGCCATCCTGATCGGCGCGGGCAGCTCGATCTGCGGCGCGGCGGCCGTGATGGCGACCGAGCCCGTCGTCAAGGGACGCAGCGAAGATGTCACCGTGGCCGTCTCGACCGTCGTGGTCTTCGGCACCATCGCCATCTTTTTGTATCCATTGCTGTACCAGCTGAATCAAGGCTGGCATGTGCTGGCGGCAACACCATCCGCCTTTGGCGTGTACATCGGCTCGACCGTGCATGAAGTGGCGCAGGTGGTGGCGGCTGGAAAGTCGATCGGGCAGGAAGCGGCGAATGCGGCCGTGATCGCCAAGATGGTGCGCGTGATGATGCTGGCCCCCTTCCTCGTCATCCTGTCGGCGGTGCTGGCGCGCGGCAAGGCCAAAGGTGGCAACAGCGGCCACGACAAGGCGGCCAAGCTGGCCATCCCCTGGTTCGCCTTCATCTTTATTGGCGTGGTGGCATTCAATTCGCTGGGCCTGCTGCCAGCGGGAACAGTCGCCACCATCACCGAGCTCGACACAGTCTTGCTGGCCATGGCCATGGCGGCCCTGGGCTTGACGACGCACATGTCGGCCATCCGCCGCGCCGGCATCAAGCCCCTGCTGTTGGCTGGCCTGCTGTTCTGCTGGCTCATCGCCGGTGGCGCCGCCATCAACCATGTGGTGGCCAGCCTGTTTGCTTAAGGCGCAGCTTGATACAAGCCGGGGCCGCTGACGCGGGAGTCGAAAACTTCGTACAATATACGTGTTTTGACTCTCAATCCGGCTTCGGCCCCACCCAGGAACACCCATGCATCTCTCGAACTGGCTGCTTTTCTGCAGCGTCGCCCTGCTCGTCACGTTTTCTCCCGGCCCGGCCGTCTTGCTGGCCATCTCGAACGCCATCGCCGTCGGCCCGCGCCGCGCAATGATCAGCAGCATGGGCAATGGTTTTGGCTTGTTCATCATTTCCGGCGTGGCCATGGCCGGCATGGGCGTCGTGCTGGCCACCTCGGCCACGGCCTTCATGCTGCTGAAGCTGGCTGGCGCCCTGTACCTGGTGTACCTGGGCATCAAGCAATGGCGCAGCAAGACCAGCGTCGTGGCCGATGCGCCCGTGGTGACCGGCACTGCGAATCCTAACTCGTTCTGGAAACTCTTCCGCCAGGGCTTGACGGTCGCGCTGACCAATCCGAAAGCGATCCTGTTCTTCTCGGCACTGTTCCCGCAATTCATTACCCCGGGCGAACCGGTGGCCATCCAGTTCACCGTGCTGACGACCTCGTTTGTCGCCTGCGCCATGCTGGCCCACCTGTTCTACGCCAACCTGGCGCGTCTGCTGAAAACCCAGCTGGCCACGCCGGGCCGCGCCAAGCTGTTCAACCGCATCACCGGCGGCGCCTTCGTCTTGCTGGGCCTGAGCCTGCTGCGCCTGCGCGCCAAGGCGGCGTAACTAGTCCTTTTCCGTCAAAAACGCCTCGATGCTGGCCGCCAGGGCCAGCGGTGTTTCATTCATCGGATAGTGTCCCGCATTGCCCAGCACCTCCAGCCGGGCTTGCGGGTACCACGACAGATACGTGCGGCGCATCAGGGCCGCATCGAAACGGGGGTCATGCTCCCCCACCAGCGCCAGCAACGGCAATTCCATTCGCGCCGCCTTGATTTCTTCACTGAAATCCGTCTCGCTCCACGCGAGGAAATACGCAGCAAACGCGGCTGGATCCGAACTTTCCCACGAATACTGTGCCTTCCAGTCCAGCCAGGTGGCTGGCAAGCGCCCGCCCGTGCTGCGGTCGATGATGGCGCGCCGCGCCGCCACGCTATCGGCGGCCGCGAGAAACGTCGCGCGGGCTGCCGCATCGAAGGCCACGCCGCAGCAGGGCACGGGCGCCACGGCCACCAGTTTGCGCAGGCGCAAGGGGGCCAGCAAGGCTAGCCGTTCCAGCGCCATGCCCCCCATGGAGTGGCCTACCACGCTGAAGGTGGCAAAGCCAAGCGCATCGGCCAGCGCCAGCGCGTCGCGGGCGACCTCGTCCATCGAATACTCACCCTCTGCGCCACGCATGCCGCCATAGCCGCGATTGTCCATGAAGACATAGCTGAAAGCGCCGCCGTCGAGACCCGCTTCCATCGGAGAAAAAGCGTGGGCGTCGCCAAACCAGCCGTGCAGGACGATGACGGCGTGGGGACCATGGCCCACGCGATGACAGGTATTGTGCATGTTCACTCCGGAAAAAGAGTGTGATGGTAAGCGGCCGGCAAGCGGCCCGCTTTCGATGCCAGGTCAACTACTGTAGAGTATGGGCCATGGATGATTTTTATACGGAAGTACCGCGCCCATTGATCGCCACGGCATGCGACTATGCTTCTGGCGCAATGTTTCCCAGCCACAGCCATGCGCGTGGGCAATTTGCGTATGCGGCACGCGGTGTCATCAGCGTGCACACGCCGCAAGGCAACTGGCTGGTGCCGCCGCAACGCGCTTGCTGGGTACCTGCCCAGCTATCCCATGGCATGCGCATGCATGGCGCCGTGACCATGCACAACGTGTTTATCGACGCACCGGCCATTGCAGGGATGGGCTTGCCGTCCCACTGCCAGGTACTGGACGCTTCGCCCTTGCTGCGCCAACTGCTGGCCGAGGCCGTGACGGTGGATGCCTTGTATGCGGCAGCGTCGCGCGCCGGGCGATTGATGGCCTTGCTGCTCGATGAAATTGCCGCCGCCAGGCCACTGCCCCTGAGCGCGCCCCTGCCGCAGCAGCCCCGGCTGGCGCACCTGTGCATGGAATTGCTGCGGCAACCGAGCCTGGACAGCAGCCTGGATGCGATGGCGGCGCAGGCCGGCATGAGCCGGCGCACCTTTACGCGGCAATTCCGCGCCCAGACAGGGCTGGCCTTTGCCCAATGGCGCCAGCAAGCGTGCCTGCTGGCGGCCATCACGCGGCTGGCCGACGGGCAAGCCGTCACCCGCATCGCGCTCGATCTCGGCTATGCCAGCCCCAGCGCCTTCACGGCCGCGTTTCGCCGCGTGCTGGGGCAGGCGCCCAGCGATTACTTAGCCTAGGAAATGATGGCGGCGATGCGCTGCGCCAGCGCCTGCGCCAGTTTCTGCACATGGTAGCCGTCGACAAAGCCATGGTGGGCCTGGGCGGAAAACGGTATGCGCATGCGGCCGTCCTGCTGCGCGGGGCCGAATTTGCCCCAGGCAAAGGTCGGAATATCGGCGTCGCGGTGGCGGCAGATCGGGTGTTCGATGGCCGCCAGCTCCAGCCAGGGCAGGCAAGTGATGAAGATATTGTTGCGCTGTTCACGCTCGCTTTCGCCCTCGCCCGTATTGATCAGCGCGGAACTGGCTTCAGCAATGCGCTTGGCTTCCAGGCTGCGCGCGATGAACAGGTCAAGCTGGTCCGTCATCGCGAAGCGCGTGTAGTTAAGGTTTTCATCGCCGTTGATGACGGTATAGGAAGCGGGAAAATCGTCGATCCTGATCACTTCACCCTGATAGATGCGGTACATGAAGTTGTCGATGTCCCTGACCGTATTGAGCAGGCAAAACAGGAAAAAGTGAAACACGGGAATTTTCCGTTCCTTGCACCAAGGCCGGAAATCCGGCACATCGAGCTGGAAGTTGATGTTGACAAGGGGATTGTCAAACGCCCGGAACAAGTCATAGCGGTCGCGCCGCTTTTCAAAATTTTTCATGCGGCGAGTGTAGACGATGGGAGTGCTGGCGGGCAAGTCACGCTGTATCGGCAGCACTGCCCGCCAAAATCTCCCGGGCTACCTCGGCCACGAATTCCTCCAGCTCGGCAGCTGTTGGCGCCAGGGCAAAGCGTGTCAATTCATTATCGACGGCAAGCGCCAGCCCGGGCGAATGGCGCACGATGCCCTGCAACACAAAGTACTTCCATTGTTCGTCATTACCGGCCAGCACCGTTTTCACATAGGGGGCAAGGCGTGGGCCAATGCCGGCCAGATACGGCAGGAGGATGCCGGCCACGGGCCAGTTCACATCTTGCACCCATTCCAGTATCTGCGGCATGGCCGGACGCAGCTCCTCCCAGCTCAAGGCGATGAGGGCTTGCGCATTCTCCGTATCGTGTTTATCGCGCGGCAATGGCAGGTGCATGCAAGGCGTTCCTGTATGGTTGATCCGTGTCATGCGGGGCCACCGTGCGCCAGGCCCCGCTGGACTTTCCACGCCAGCGGCAAGGTCAGCAGCAATACGGCTGCCAGCGCCAGCAGGGCCGTGTGCACGCTGGTATGGTCGCCCAGCGCGCCGAACAGCACAGGCGACAGCGCTCCGCCGCCGATGCTGCCCGTATAGAACAGGGCGAACGCATGCTCTCGCTTGCCGGGCTCTGCCAGTTCCGGCACCACGCCGTACAGCACGGACGAGGTGCCATTGAGCGCCAGCCCCAGCAAAGGCAGCATGGCCATGATGCCGGCCAGTGGCAGCCACAGGCCCGCCACGATCAGTAGCGAGGTCATCGATTCCGTCAGCCATACGGTCTTCATCATGCCGATGCGCGCGCCCAGGTAGCCGCACAGCAGCTTGCCGAAGGCTCCGCCCACGAACAGCAGCGATAAGGCCACGCCGATGCCGGCCGTGCCCGCGCCCTTGCTTTTCAGCAGGAATGGCAAAAAGGTCAGAAAACCCATGCGCACGGCGCTGTCCAGGGTGCCCGTGGCCAGCAAGGCGCGAAAGCTCGCCTTCGAGCCGCTGCCGGCGATGGTCTTGCCCGCCTTCTTCGCGCCCGCCTGCAGTTCGCCCGGTTTCGGCAGCAGCCACCACAGCAAGCCGGCCGCCGCCAGGCCCAGCAAGCCCAGCAAGGACACGCTGGCTTGCCAGCTGCACACCAATAACAACAAGCCCACCAGCGCGGGAATCAGGGTCTTGCCGATATCGCCGGCAAAGTTATAGTGCGACAGCGCTTCCTTCACGCCGCCGCCCGCCTCGTGCGTGTCGGTGACGATGGACGAGGCCAGCGGATGCTGGGTGCTGGCGCCCAGACCGCCCAGCAGCAAGGCGATCAGCAAGACGGCCAGTCCGCCCGCCTGCCCCGCGATCAGGTAGGCGACGCCGGCCAGCGCCGTGCCGCCCACCAGCAGGCGCTCGCGTCCCCAGCGCCTGGCCAGGCGGCTGGCCAGCAACTGGAAACCGGCCATCATGCCTGAATAGGAACCGCGCAACAGGCCCACCATGGCGTAGCTGATGGCAAACTGCGCCTGCCAGATGGGCAGGAGCACATAGATCACGTCCGTCAACCCGTCATGCACGGCATGCGCGCTGCAGGCGGCGAACAGCGAGCGGCGGCGGATCGATTTGTCGGAGGGAGGTGTTTCGGGGGAAAGCGCGGCAAGCGATGGTTCGGTCATGATTCTGCAAGCGGGGGAAAACGCGAGGCAGCCAGCTTACACCAATTGCCTGCTTCGCATCTTGAAGCGCGGCAAGAATAATAGTATTGCAAGATTGATCTGGCGCAAACGCAGGGGAAGCGCAAGCCAGGCCCGGCGCCGTCGCGTTGACGGCGCCGGATTGCTGTCTTATTTGGCCATCGCATCCTTGGCCATGCCATTCTTTTTCATCTCATCCTTCTTCATGCCGTCTTTTGCCATGGCATCTTTCGCCATGCCATCCTTGGCCATGTGGTCCTTCTTCATGTGTTTCTTGGCCATCGGCTTTTTCATACCATCCTTGTCCATCGCATCCTTGTGCATGGCGTCCTTGTGCATGGCATCGGCCGAGGCGTCCTTGGCCATGGCGTCTTTCTTTATGGCATCCTGGGCGAAAGCGGCGCCCGACATGAGGATGGCGGAAGCGAGGATGGCGGCGAAGGTGGTGATCGTGGTTTTCATGATATGTCCTTGTCTCTGGGTTAGTTGGGCAAGTGCCCTGTGGTAAAACTGTTGCTTTGCTACGGGTGCTGCTAAAAGCGTTCAAGAACCGCCGAACCAGTTGTAGCCCTGATTCTCCCAATACCCTCCCGGATACGTATTCGTGACGAAAATGGCCTGGATGTGCTTGGGATTCTTGTAGCCCAGCTTGGTCGGCATGCGCAGTTTCATCGGGTAGCCGTACTTGGGCGGCAACTCCTGGCCGTCGTAGCTCAGGGCCATGATGGTTTGCGGATGCAGGGCCGTGGCCATGTCGATGCTGGTGAAATAATCGTCGGCGCACTTGAAGCCGATGTATTTCGCCGTCGTGTCGGCGCCGACCCGCTTCAGGAAGTGGGAAAACGGCACGCCGCCCCACTTGCCGATGGCGCTCCAGCCTTCCACGCAGATGTGGCGCGTGATCTGGGTTTCCTGCGGCAAGGCGCGCAATTGCGGCAGGGTCCACGGCTTCCTGTCGGCGATCAAGCCGCTCAATTCCAGGCGCCAGGCGTCGCCATCGACTTCTTCCACTTCATCTTCGCCGTAATACGCGTTGAAGGGAAACGGCCGCGTGATCATGGAGTCCGGGTAGGTCGGCGCCAGTTTGGTCGGGTCGAACAGCCAGCCCTGTACCTTGTCGTTGAAGCGCGACACGGCCGTCAGGGCTGTCTCGATGCCGGACGGGTCGCTGACGTTGCAGCCCGTCAGCAGTGACAGGCCGCCCAGGGTCAGGCTGCGCTGCAAAAACAAACGGCGCGACGGCTGCTTGATCTGGCGCAAGGCGTCGTCCAGCATGGCCTGGCCCTCTTCTTGCACGAGGATGGTTTTTTTCATGATCGTCTCCTTCAGCGGCCGCGCAGCATGGCGACCAGGGTGCGCGGCACCAGCGCCACCATCAGCAAGTGCACGCCGACAAAGCCCGTCAGCAACGCCATGGCGATGAAGTGGACCCTGCGCGCACTCTCGTAGCCGCCGATGAGCTCGCGCAGCAGGGGAAATTGCACGGACTTCCACAGCACCAGGCCGGACAGCACCAGCACGATGCAGTCGAGCATCACGAACAGGTAGGCGGCGCGCTGCACCATGTTGTAATGACGGGGGTCCGCATGGGCCAGCTTGCCCTTCAGGGCAGCGACAAAATCGGCCAGCAGCAGGCGCGGCGAGAGGGGGAAGAACTGGCGCCGCAGCCGTCCCGAGACGATATTGATGATCAGATACAGCAAGCCATTGGCGACCAGCAGCCACATGGCGGCGAAATGCCATTGCAGGGCGCCACCCAGCCAGCCACCCAGGGTCAGCGCGCGCGGCAGCTCGAAGGGGAAAAATGGCGCCGCGTTATAGATGCGCCAGCCGCTGGTGGCCAGCACCACGACGGCCACGGCATTGAGCCAGTGCGTCAGGCGCAGCCAGGCGAGGTGAATCACGCTCGCTTGTCCGTTCATCACATCGCTCCCTTCGCGCAGGATGCCGTGCTGACGGCTTGCAGGATGGCGCTGCTGTCGGCCCGCTGCACGAAGGCGACCACTTGCAGCTGCTCCGGACGCCAGCTGGCGGGCAGGTTGACTGCGCGGCGCAGCTGGGCGCGGCCTTGCGCCAGAGACACCGGCCCCAGCCACAGGCGTACGGCTGCATCGTGATGCAGGGTGGCGCCGCAGTTTTCGCCGCGCAGCACTTTCGAGACGATGGCGCTTTCGCTGATGGCCACGTACAGCTGGCCGCCCGTCTGTGCGTCCGGCGCGCTGGTATTGGCTTCAAGCAATAATTTTCCACCAGGCCCCGGCGTGGCGGACAGGCTGATATTGACGGGTGCGGCGGTCGCGTTGATGCGGCGGATGGCGGCCGGCAGCTGCGTATCCCAACTGCGCAATTCCGTGCCGCCCACGAAAAACTGCGGCGTGTAGGCGACATGGCGCGGCTGGTGGCGCAGCAGTTCGGCCTGGCGCGCATCGAATTGCGCCTGCGCCAGCGGGTCCGTCCAGCCGATCTGGTCCCAGTAGGTGACGTGCAGGGCCAGCGGCACGACCAGGCTGGCCGAGCCCGCTTCCTTGCGCAAGGCGCTCAGGCGCTGGTCGGCGGGCGGGCAGCTGGAGCAGCCTTCGCTGCTGTACAGCTCCACCAGCGCCGCCGTCTGCGGCCCGCTTTGCACGGCGCAGCGCTGGCCGGCGGCCAGCTGCGCCATGGCCGGGGATGCCGCGACCGTGCCCAGCACGGGGAAAAGCAGTGTTGCAAGGCGGTGCTTGATGTCCATGGTCTTTCACCGGTATATTGAATTAAGAAGCGTGCTTGCCAGTCAATTCGCCGCCGCAGGCCGATTGGTTACAGCCGCCAGCAAAATAATCCGGGATTTATTTTTTTCAATGCCTGTCACCAAAGGCCTGCATGCAACGAATACCTGTAAGCGAACACCTGCATGGCACGGAATTGCGGCTGCATGGCTTGATGCTGCGCGGGCTCGATGGCGATGCGGCGGCCTATCGCAGTTTCTTGCAAGCCACCAGCGGCCATTTGCGCGCGTTCCTGCGGCGCCGCCTGCAGCGCTGGCCGGACGAGGTGGAAGACCTGGTGCAGGAGTGTCTGCTGGCTATCCACAACCAGCGTCTGACGTACGATACGGGCGTGCCGCTGACGTCGTGGATCCATGCGATCGCGCGCTATAAATTGATCGACTGGCTGCGCCGGCATGCGCGGCGCGAGGCGCAGCACTTGCCGTATGACGAAGAAGATGGCGCGCAGGAACTGTTTTCCAGCGCCGACGCCGAGGCGGCCGAAGCGAGCCGCGACCTGGGCAAGCTGCTCGCCAGCTTGCCGGCGCAGCAGCGCGACGCCATCGTGCATACCAAGCTCGACGGCTGGTCCGTGCGCGACACGGCGGCGGCCATGCAGATTTCGGAAGCCAGCGTCAAAGTGGCCGTGCATCGCGGCTTGAAGGCACTGGCGGCCAATTTAAGAACAGGCAATGAAGGGATTGCATCATGAAAACCGATGACTTGATCGCCATGCTGGCCAGCGGCCCCGACGTGGCTGCCGCACCGCCACCGGGCATGCGCTGGCGCGCCGCAGGCACCTTGGGCGCCGGCCTGCTGGCCAGCGTGGCGCTGATGGCCATGCTGCTGGGCGTGCGGCCCAACCTGGAACAACTGGCCCAGCTGCCCGACTTCTGGATCAAGGTGGGCTTTGTCGTCTGCCTCTGCCTGGCGGCCTGGCACGTCAGCCGCCGCCTGTGCCTGCCGGGCGCCGCCACCCGCGCCCTGCCCTTGCTGCTCGCCATGCCCCTGCTGCTGATGTGGGCGCTGGGCGCCATCATCCTGCAGGAAGCCCCGCCCGAGCAACGTGCCGAGCTGTTCTGGGGCGCCACCTGGCGCAGCTGCCCCTTGCTGATCGCGCTGCTCTCGCTGCCCATCCTGGCCGCCGTGCTGCGCCTGATGCGCCAGCTGGCGCCCACGCGCCTGCGCTTGGCGGGCGCGGCTGCCGGATTTGCCGCCGGCGGCATGGCCGCGCTCGTGTATTGCCTGCACTGCCCGGAGCTGGCGGCCAGCTTCGTCGGCTTCTGGTATGTACTGGGCATGCTGGTGCCGACCGCCATCGGCGCGGCCATAGGGTCGAAAGTGCTGGCCTGGTAAGCCAATGACATCCTTTTCCCAGGAGTGAATCCGTTTTCTTCTTCCGTGCGTACAAGTGAGGCAGCCTGCAGTTTCTTGGACTTGTCTGTCAACGCTAACAAAAATCGGGAGAATCGAAATGTCTTTGTCACACTCGAAAACCGCACTGGGCGCCGCACTCCTGGGCAACCTGCTGGCCTTGGCGATCGCGCCAGCGGCCTATGCCTCCAGCCACCGCGAAGCGCCGTTCATCACGCAAAACCCGAAAGTCGACGCCACCGACTTCTATATGTTCCGCAGCTATGAGGCGGGCCGCGGGGCCTACACCACGCTGGTGGCCGACTATATCCCCCTGCAGGACGCCTACGGCGGTCCGAACTACTTCGCCATGGACCCCGCCGCCCTGTACGAAATCCATATCGACAACAATGGCGACGGCAAGGAAGACCTCACCTTCCAGTTCCGCTTCACCAACACCATCAAGGATGGCCAGTTCACCGTGGGCGGCAAGAAAGTCTCGATTCCGCTCGTCATCAACGGCGGCGCCATCGATTCCGTCAACCCGGCCGGCCTGAACGTGCGCGAAACCTACAGCGTGACGCTGGTGCGGGGCGATCGCCGCACGGGCACGAGGAGCGCCGTCACCAATGCCAGCGGCGGCGGCACGACCT
The DNA here is from genome assembly GCF_030587275.1 of Janthinobacterium sp. SUN128. Taxonomy (NCBI): domain Bacteria; kingdom Pseudomonadati; phylum Pseudomonadota; class Betaproteobacteria; order Burkholderiales; family Oxalobacteraceae; genus Janthinobacterium; species Janthinobacterium sp. SUN128. Next base: position 1,802,267 of record NZ_JAPWHY010000001.1, read on the forward strand.
TCGACAAGCCCGTCGACAATATCGGCAACAAGGCCATCCCCAACTACGCCGCGTATGCCGCGCAGCATGTGTACGCCGTCAACATTCCCGGCTGCGCCACGCCCGCGCGCCTGTTCGTCGGCCAGCGCAAGGACCCGTTCGTCGTGAACCTGGGCGAAACGTTCGACTTGATCAATATCAAGGCGCCCGCCACGGAGTTCGCCGCGAATGCGGAGTCGGCCGCCAAGGATGACCTGGCGCGCAAGAACGTCACGGCCATCGAGATGGAAGTACCGACCACCTGCCTGACGGCCGGCAGCGATCCTGTCATCGGCGGCTGGACCACGGCCAGCCTGCGCCAGGGCCGCCTGCTGAACCCGGCGCCGGGCACGGCCACCACGGCGTCGAAGGAAGGCGGCGCGTGGGTGCAAGTGTCGCGCCTGGGCATGCCGCTGGTGAATGAACTGGTCATCGGCCTGAAGGACAAGGACCGCTTCAACGCCAGCAAGCCATCGGGCGACGCGCAGTTTGCCGACTACGTCACCAACCCCACAGCGCCGGCCCTGGTAGAAGTGCTGTTCGGCTCGGCAGGCGCCAAGGCACCCACCAACTTCCCCCGCAACGACCTGGTGGCCACCTTTTTGACGGGCATCAAGGGCGTGAACCAGCCCGTCACCGTGACGGCGTCGGAAATGCTGCGCCTGAACACCTCGATCGCGGCCACCAATGTCGGCGCGCAAAACCGCCTCGGCGTCATCGGTGGCGATAACGCGGGCTTTCCGAACGGCCGCCGCCCCGGCGACGACGTGGTCGACGTGGTGCTGCGCGTGGCCATGGGCAAGCTGTGCACCCTGAACATCGGCTGCGCCCCGGCCGACGCACCGGCTGGCGGCCTGCACTTCACGGATGGCGCCTTCCTCGACGAAACCGCGTTCACGGCAGGTTTCCCCTACCTGAAAAATCCCGTGGCCGGTTCGCCGCAGCTGTAACGAGGAGAATGCGATGAAAAAGCTCCATGCAATCAGCGCCCTGGCGCTCACGGCCATGCTGGCCGGCTGCGGAGGCGGCGGTAGCAGCCACGGCGGCGACAACGGTGACGGCGGCGTCAACCCTCCGCCCGTGGTCTTGCTCGACGCCTTCTATGTGGCCGTCAGCAACGTCATCCTGACCACCAGCGATGACAAGGACGGCGTGGCCATCGACGCCATCATGGCGACCTCTCCGGAAAATACGGAGCCGGTACCGCTGTAACGCGCAGTAAGCAAGCGCGGGCGCCGGAGACCACGTTCTCCGGCGCCCCGCCCTTGCTGCCCCACTCCACCGTCGATGGCGTCCACGATGAAAACACCGATTGCCCTGCTGTGCGCCTGCCTGCCGATGCTGGCATGGGCTGCACCCTACACGCCGAAAGACGGCAGCGCCGTCATCGAGCAGCTGCCGCGCCGCGCCGATGCCGCGCAGCTGGCCCTGCGCGGCTTGCGCCAGCAACTGAATGACACGCCGCGAGACCTGGCCCTGGCCACCAGCCTGGCCCAGCGCTACATTGCCCTGGCCCGCAGCGAGACGGACCCGCGCTACCTGGGCTACGCGCAAGCGGCGCTGGCGCCCTGGTGGCGGCAGGCGGCGCCGCCCGTCCCCGTGCGCCTGCTGCGCGCCACCATTTTGCAAAGCACCCACCATTTTTCTCCCGCCCTGCAAGACCTCGAGGCCGTCGTCGCGCAGCAGCCGCAAAACGCCCAGGCCTGGCTGACGCGCGCCACCGTCCTCACCGTGCAGGGCGACTACACCCAGGCGACAGCCAGCTGCGCCCGGCTGTCGGCATTGACGACACAGCTGGCCACCGTCACCTGCCTTGCCAATATCGCCAGCGTCACGGGCCGCGCCGCCAGTAGCGAGCGCCTGCTGGAACTGACCCTGCAACGCAGCGCCGGCGCGGCACCCGAGCTCGATAGCTGGGCCTTGACCCTGCTGGCGGAAATGGCCACGCGGCGCGGAGAGTCCACGCTGGCCGAAGCGCGCTACACCAGGGCGCTGGCGCAGCAGCCACGCGACAGCTATCTGCTGGGCGCCTACGCGGATTTCCTGCTCGACCGCCAGCGCCCGCAGGAAGTCGCCCGGTTATTGAAGGAGCAGCAGCGCATCGATGCGCTGCTGCTGCGTTACGCGCTGGCCCTGCAGGCGCTGCCCGGCCAGCAGACGGCCTTCCAGGCGGCAAAGGCGGAACTGGCGGCCCGCTTCAACGCCGCCATGCAACGGGGCGACACCGTGCACCAGCGCGAACAGGCCCGTTTCGCCCTGTTTTTGCAACAGGATGTGCCGGCCGCCCTGCAACTGGCGCAGAAAAACTGGGCCATCCAGAAGGAAGTGCCCGACATGCGCATCTTGCTCGAAGCGGCCCTGGCCGCGCGCAACTACGCGGCGGCGCAACCCGTGCTGGCCTGGGTGGCGGCGCATGGCGTAGAGGACGTGGCCCTGCAGCGGCTCGCCAGGCAGCTGGGGCCGCAGGATGCGCAGAAGCTTAGCGCCGCAAAGAAAGCAGGTGCGCTGTGAAGGCCCGCATGCTCGCGTTGCTGCTCATCCTGTGCGCCTGGCTGGCCCCCGCGCAGGCGCACAAGCCCAGCGACAGTTATTTGAGCCTGGCCGTGCACGGCCAGCAGATCGAAGGGCAATGGGATATCGCCCTGCGCGACCTCGATTTCGCCATCGGCCTCGACGGCAATGGCGACGGCGCCCTGACCTGGGATGAAATCCGCGCGCGCCACGACGCCATCGCCGCCTACGCCTTGCAGCGCCTGCAGCTGGCCAGCGACCAGGGCGTCTGCCCCTTGAAAGCCGTCGAACAGCTGATCGACAGCCACACGGACGGCGCCTACAGCGTGCTGCGCTTCCAGGCCAGCTGCCCCGGCACCGCGCCTGTCAATCTCGCCATCGGCTACACGCTGTTTGCCGACCTCGATCCGCAGCACAAGGGCCTGTTCAAGATCAATGCCGGCGGCGCCACGCAAACGGCAATCTTCGACCCGGATAGCCCACGCCAGACGATTTCCCTGGCCGCGCCCGACCGCCTGGCGCAGTTCGGCGCCTATGTGAAACACGGCATCTGGCATATCTGGATCGGCTACGACCATATTTTGTTTTTGCTGTCCTTGCTGCTGCCGGCCGTGCTGCTGCCTGGCTTGCGCGAGCAGCAGCACGGCCTGAAAACGGCTTTTTATGACGTGCTGAAGGTCGTCTCGGCATTTACGCTCGCCCATTCCATCACCCTCAGCCTGGCCAGCCTGTCGCTCGTCTCGCTGCCGTCGCGCTGGGTGGAATCGGCGATTGCCGCTTCCGTGATCCTGGCCGCGCTGAACAACCTGCTGCCCCTGTTCCACGGCAAGCGCCCCGTGGCCGCCTTCGCCTTTGGCCTGATCCACGGTTTCGGCTTTGCCAGCGTGCTGCGCGACCTGGGCTTGCCGCAGGGTTCCCTGCTGGCCAGCCTGTTCGGCTTCAACGTGGGCGTGGAAATCGGCCAGCTGGCCATCGTCGCCGCCTTCCTGCCCATTGCCTGGCTGCTGCGCAAGACCTGGCTGTACCGGCAAGTGCTGACCGTCGGCTCGCTGGCCATCGCGCTGGTGGCTTGCGTGTGGCTGGTGGAGAGAATTGCCGATATCAAGCTGATCAGCGCATGAGCGGGGCGATTCATTAGCCTCGCTAATAAGACCATGCCGATTCCAGCGGCTTATCAACGAATGGCTGACGCCGTAAAGTAGCTCCTGTCAATGATTAAAGGAGCCAGCCATGAACCGCGTCACCCTGAATAACGGCATCAGCATGCCCGTCGCCGGCTACGGCGTCTTCCAGATTCCCGACCCCGCAGAATGCGAACGCAGCGTGATCGACGCCATCGCCGCCGGCTACCGCCTGATCGACACAGCCGCGTCCTACATTAACGAGGCGGCCGTCGGCAAGGGCATCGCCCACAGCGGCGTGGCGCGCGAGGAACTGTTTGTCACCAGCAAGCTGTGGGTGCAGGACACGGGCTATGAACGTACGCGCGACGCCATCGAACAGTCGCTGCGACGCTTGCGGCTCGATTATCTCGACTTATTCCTGATCCACCAACCGTTTGGCGACGTGCACGGTTCCTGGCGCGCCATGCAGGACGCTTATCGCGGCGGCAAGCTGCGCGCCATTGGCGTCAGCAACTTCCATGCGGACCGCTTGATGGACCTCATCGCCTTCAACGACATCGCGCCCGCCGTCAACCAGATCGAGATCAACCCCTTCCACCAGCAGGCGGACAGCGTGGCTTTCATGCTGGAACACGGCGTGCAGCCGCAGGCGTGGGCGCCATTCGCCGAGGGCCGCAACGACCTTTTCCACAATGAGTTGCTGCTGGGCATCGCCGCCAGACACGGCAAGTCCGTGGGCCAGGTCGTCCTGCGCTGGCTCACGCACCGGGGCATCGCCGTGCTGGCCAAGACCGTGCGCCGCGAGCGCATGGCGGAAAACCTGGCCATCGACGATTTCGACCTCGACGAAGCGGACATGGCCGCCATCGCCACCCTGGAAACGGCTACCAGCAGCTTCTTTTCGCACCGCGACCCGGCCATTGTCCGGTGGATGGCCGAACGCAAGCTCGATATTTAAGGGAAAGCACATATGCCAACAGAAGATACAAGCACGGGCCGCCGCGGCTTCCTGCTGGCGGCCGGCAGCCTTGCCGCCACGCCATTGATCAGCTCGGCGCAAGGCCAGGCGGTGCAAACGACAGTGGACGGGCGCCGCAAGCTGGGCACGCTGGAAGTATCGAGCCTGGGCCTGGGCGTGCAAAACATGAGCCGTACCTACCAGACAACCGTGCCCAGCCGTCCAGAGATGCACAAGATTATCCGCACGGCATTCGAGCGCGGCGTCACCTTCTATGACGCGGCCGAGGCGTATGGTCCGCACGAGGTGGAACGCATCCTCGGCGAAGGCGTGGCGCCGTTCCGCGACCAGATCGTCATCGCTTCCAAATTCGGCTGGGATATCGACCTGGAAACGGGCGAGCGGCGGCCCGGCCGCAACAGCCGTCCGGCGCACATCAAGCTGGCCGTGGAAGGCATGCTCAAACGCCTGCGCACGGACCGCATCGACTTGCTGTACCAGCACCGGGTCGACCCGCAAGTGCCGATCGAGGACGTGGCCGGCGCCGTGCAGGACCTCATGAAAGAAGGCAAGGTGCTGCACTGGGGCTTGTCGGAAATGGGCTTGAACACCTTGCGCCGCGCCCATGCAGCCCTGCCCGTCAGTGCCGTGCAAAGCGAATACTCGATGCTGTGGCGGGGGCCGGAAGACGGCGTGCTGGCCCTGTGCCAGGAACTCGGTATCGGCTTCGTGCCGTGGAGCCCGCTGGGCGTGGGCTTCCTGGCAGGCGCCATCGATGCCCGAACGCGCTTTGCCGATGGCGACATCCGCAAGATCGAGTCGCGTTTTTCACCGGAAAACCTGCCGCACAACCTGGCGCTGGCGGCCCTGGTAAATAGCTGGGCCACGCGCAAGCAGGTGACACCGGCGCAGCTCACCCTGGCCTGGCTGATGGCGCAGCGGCCGTGGATCGTGCCGATTCCCGGCACCACGCAGATGGCGCACATGCTGGACAATATCGGCGCGGCGGGTGTGCGCTTGACTTCCGGAGAAGTGGCCGAGCTGAACCGGGCCGTCGCGGCCATTGCTATCCGGGGCGCGCGCCTGCCCGACGCCGTGCTGGCCTATTCGGGCGTGGAAGCGCCCCTCAGGGAAAAGTGATGAAGGTCTGCGGCACGGCGTCAGTCAGCCACACGCCGTTGTCGGACACGTAAAACACGTGGCCCTGCGCCCGCATGGCGGCCGCATCCACCATCAGCACGACGGGCTTGCCATGGCGCCCGCCGACAGCCACGGCCGTTTCGCGCTTGCTGGACAGGTGCACATGGTTGCGCGATCCCGGCAGCAGGCCGCCGGCGCGGATCGCCTCGACAAAGCGGCTGGCCGTGCCGTGATACAGCATGGCGGGCGGCGTGGTGGGCGGCAAGGCGATATCGACGGCCGCCAGCGAGTGGCCCTGGTTGGCGCGGATGCGCAAGCCGTCGTCGCTGATGGCGTAGCGCGTCTTGCTGTCGTGCGCCACCACGTCATCCAATTGTTCACGGGAAATCCGGCGGCCATGTTGGGCCGCCAGCGCCAGCAGCTGGCCGATATCGGCCCAGCCGTGGGGATCGAGCGCGAGGCCGATTTTTTCAGGGGCGTGGCGCAGTATGAGGGAAAGGAATTTGCTGGTATTTACCAAATGATCTGTCATGCCCCAGTCTACCGTTATCAGAACGCATATGACAAGGTCAGGCGCGCGGAACGGGGTTCCACCGGATGAAAATGCCGGTCATTCACCCCGTCCGCCCCCTCGCCGGGCAGGCGCGACGCATAGTAGTAATCGATGTCGCTGGCGCGTTTGTTGAACAGGTTGAAGACGTCGAGCGACAGCCGCGTCTTGCGGTTGAGCTGGTATGCCACGCGCGCATACGCCAAGGTGGTCGAGGCGGAGCGCACGCTATTGTCCTCGATCAAGGGACGGGGGCCGAAATAGCGCAGCTGGAAGGCGCCCGACCACGGCCCCTGGTCCGTCACCGTCACGCCAAACGAGGCCACCTTGTCGATGGCGCCGGGGATATGCTTGCCGGCCGGATCATTTTCCGTATAGCGCGAGCGCGAGGCGGCCAGGTCCAGGTCGAACAGCAGCCACGGCGCGGCAATATAATGGTTGTTCCACTCGATGCCGTGGCGGCGGCTGGCGCGGCTCGGCTCCGTTTCGCCCGCATCGCCCACGAACAGCAATTCCGACGCGATATCGAGGCGCCACAGGGCCAGCGAGCTTTGCAGTCCCGGCAGCCATTCCGTGCGCGCGCCCAGTTCCATGCCTTTCGTCGGCACCAAGGGCGTGACGGGCATGGCGGACTCGCCATCGGGCAGGCGCGTCTGCGTCGTGCCGCGTGCATCGTTGCTATGAAAACCTTTTCCATAGTTCACGAAGAATTCCGTCTTGCTCCATGGGCCAAGGATCAGGGACAGCTTGGGCGAGACCACGTGATCGTTCGCCGCGCCGCTGTTGCCGGCTATGCTGCTGTTGACATTGAAACGGTAGGCGTCGTAGCGCAAGCCCGCCACGGAACGCAGCCAGGGCAACCACTGCACCGTGTTTTCGCCATACAGGCCAATGCTGGCCTCGCGCACGCGGTCTTCGCGTACCGTGCCTTGCCGCATGCGCTCCACCGTGTTGTACAGGCCCACGGGCGACAGCCTGTCGTAGCTCGCCTGAACGCCGAGCTTGTTGCGCAGGGGAAGACCGAACATCTCCGTGGTCCAGCTTTCGCCGGCATTCACGCCGGCCACCGTGCGCCGCTCGCTTTGCTGGAACTGGTCGCCGGTGGCCGGGTTGGCCAGGAAGTAGGTGAAATCGCTGTTGAGCTCCAGCTGTGAACGGATCAGGTAAGCGTCGAATTCGAACAGGCGGTTCTCCGTGCGCTGGCGCATGGTGTAGGACAGGCTGGTGCGCGACGTGTCGCCGCCGTCGCTGGGCGCCAGCGAGCCGAAACGCCCGATCCGGCCCGATGCCACAGCGCGCAGCGGCACCTGGTCGGTGGCGTTCCAGCCATTCTTGTACGCCATGGCCGTCACACTGAAACCGTTGTCCGGCGTGCCCTGGCTGTAGCGCAGCACACCGCTATATTTGCGCACCCTTTCCGGCACATCCCAGGGGCCGTTGTTGCGGTTGACTTCCAGGCCGTACAGCAAGGTGCCTTGTCCTGCAGCAAAGGAATCGGCCACGACGCCGCGCACATAGCCATGCTGGCCGATGGACACGCTGGCCTGGCCTTGCGGCAATTTGTCGGCCAGGCGGATGCGCGCGCTGCCTGCCGAGGAAAAATCACCTTCGCTGGCGAAATACGGCCCCTTCTTGTAGTCGATGCGCTGCACCAGCTCGGGAATGAGGAAATTGAGGTCGGAATAGCCTTGCCCATGGGCATGCGTGCGCATGTTGACGGGCATGCCATCGACGTGCGTGGCGAAATCCGTCCCGTGATCGAGGTTAAAACCGCGCAGGAAATACTGGTTGGCCTTGCCGTCGCCGCTGTGCTGGGTAACGATCAATCCCGGCACGAATTCCAGCAGCTCCCCCGTACGCAAGGCGGGCCGGTTGACGATCAGTTCGCTGGTGATGACGCCCTGGCTGGCCGCGTCCGACGTGCCGACGGCGTTGTCGTAGTGGCCCGTCACGCGTACGGTGCGCGCTTCATTGGCAACGGCATCAGGCACCGCGGCGGCAAGCGGCTCCGCCCATGCGCTGGCCTGGATGGCCAGCCAGGCCAACGCCAAAGGGATTTTCCTGGATTGCATCTCTTCTCCCGTTCATCCTGAAAACAACTGCTGGTGGCTCGCCCCTGAAGATACGCAAAACACCGGCGTTCGGATTCAAACATTTGCGCAAAATCAAGCTGCAAAACACATGTTTTCAAACAATGAAATAAATCGCGGCGAGTTATCTTTAGAGAGAATGTCGCCATATAAAAAGTGCATACTACCTGTCAGAATCCGCGCACAAGACCGGCCCGCCAGCATCTCCTGCCATGCCTGCCGCTCTTTCGCCCGCGCCGCTCCGCCGCGCGCATCAGGGCTGTCGCTGTGATTTCGCCGTCTACGCGACGCCCTGCCATGTCGACCACGCAGGCTGGCGCAGCTGCGGCAAAGTCTTTGGTTTTTTCCATATTGTCAGACACCGGCACGCCTGCACGGCGCGGCCTGGCGACCACTTTGAACTGGAGAACTACATGACATTGTTCCTGCCCTCTTCCACTCTGCTGACACCGGGCGACAATCCGGATGGCCAGCGCTTCGTGCTGGCCTCGCAGCAATGGATCGACTTGCAGACGCGCATCCAGGCCGTGCTGGCCCTGCCGTCGGATATCGGCGAATACGAACAGCGCTACGGCGACGCTTCGTCCGGTTCGCAAATGAAGGAATGCTTCGACGCCATGCGCAAGCTGCGCCAGACGGCCGAGCGCTACGGCAGTCCCAGCAGCCTGCGTGCAAAGATCCTGCACGACCCGAATTTCCTGGCCAACGGCACGCGCCCGAAAAACGATGCCTTTTCCGCCACCGTCTGGACCGTGGAGCGGGCGCACCGCGATGCCTTTACGCTGTCGTCGACCTTGCGCAGCATCCCGGAGATGGCGCGCCACGAATCGGCGGCCGACGCCACGGCCGGCATCAGGAGCCTGTTCCTCGACAATGGCCAGATACTCGACAATATGCAGAACACCATCGCAAAAATCGGCGAGTTGATCGCGGAGTTCGAACACATCGAAACAGCGCTGGACGACGCCCAGTTGCTGATGCGCACCTTCACCGAACGCTCATCCAAGACGCGCACTGAACTCGACAAGGAAATCGGCGCCCTGGGACAGAAAATCGGCGAACTGGAGCGCGCGCGCGACGCCGCCTATTCGAAATGGCTGGCATTGACCATTTCCGCCTGCATCGTGCCCGCCGTCATCGGCATCATCGGCATTGCCATCATGGTGATCCTGGCCGTGCCCACGGGCGGCGGCAGCTTTGCCATCGGTTCGGCCGTCACGGGCGGCGGCGTGGCCCTCTCCGCAGCGGCGCTGGGCGCGGCGGCCGGCGTGGCGCGCGGCAAATACGATGGCCTGGTACAGGAAGTGCACGAGCAGAGCGCCTTCCTCGCCAAGCGCGTGTGCTACCGCAGCGACCTGGGCGCCCTCGATGAACTGATGAAATTCTCGCTGCCGGCATCCAACGGCATCCTGGGCCAGTTGCGCAGCGTGCAAACGGCCTGGAGCGCTTCGGCGCGGGAACTGGGCGCGCGCGCCAGCGATTTGAGCGTGGACAACCTGCACACCGGACCATGGCTGCGCGAAGCCGAGATGGTCAAGGCTGCCGATGGCTGGCGCACGCTCGACAACGCCTTGAAGGCGTTTATTACCGGGTCCTTTGTCGATGCCAATCTGATCGGCTTTGGCGCCAGCTTGCCGCCAGACCAGCCCGACTGGCAGCAGCAACTGACGGCCAGGCTCGCCGCCTGACGCCAGCGTTTTCAGTAGCTGTTTTCCGTACTTCCACGCAGTCTGACCTGATCACTGAAGGGAACTACCATGAGTGTTACCGCTATTAATACCGCCGCCACGCCATCGATCGACCCGCCGCCAGGCTTGACCACGCCGGCCAATCCCCAATCCGGACAAAAGAGCCAGTTTGCCCTGTTCAGCGATAGCTGGATCGAATTGCAAGCCTATGTGGGCTCGGCCACCGAATTGCCCATCACCAAAGGCGATTTCGAAAGCAAGTACGGCGCCGTCGATGGCTCGCAGACGGTACTCGATTGCATCGGCGCAATGAAAAGCGTGCAAAACGCCTCCACCGAATTCGGCAACCCGAAAAGCCTGCGCGCGGCCCTGATCAAGAATCCCGGCCTGCTGGCCACGCCGACGCCGCCGACAGAAATCTACACGCACACAGTATGGCTGGGCCAGCGCGTGCATGACACCTCGACCAAGCTGGTGAGCGGCTATCAAAGCGTGCTGGATGAACTGCCGGGCCTGCCGCCCAAGGAACAGGTGGAGAACCTGAAAGCCTATCTGTTCGACCAGACCATGGGACCGATACCGCTGGCGCAAAAAATGTCGGCCGAAGTGGCGGCACTGATCAGGAAGCTGGGTCTGTTCGAACAGAAAATGAATGAATACAACAGCAAGCTGCAGGCATTTACCAGCAGTTCGTCGACGATGATCGCTAATGTCAACCGCACCATCGGCGGCCTGGAAACGAAGATCGTGGAGCTGGAGAAACTGCGCGATGCCGCCTACAAGGCCTGGCGCGACTTCACCATCGCCGCCGTCACGGCGTCCGTCGGCTGCGCGCTGATCGGCGGCCTGCTGGCGCCATTCACGGGCGGCGTCTCGCTGCTGGTGGGCGGCGCAGCCGCCATCGCCGCCGGCGTCGGGCTGGGCATCAAGGCGGCGCAGAACCGCGCCGCCTACAACGAATATTGCACGCAGATCAGCAGCCAGACGCAGGAATTGCAAAAGAAACAGCGGCTGCGCAGCGACTTGGGCGACTTCAACACGCAGATGGCGCGCGTGGGACCGGCCATGTCCAAATTCCTCGGCAACCTGCAAACGGTGGAAGGCGTGTGGGTGCAGATGAATACGGACATGATCACGCTGGGCAACAGCATCACGGAATCGAACGTGGGCAGCATGCCTTTCCTCGTCAAGGCGAAAGCCAAGCTGGCCATCGATTCCTGGCAAGCCATCGATGACAGCGCCAAGCAGTTCACCGTGCAATCGCTGGTCGACTACGACAACCTCGCATTCGGCCAGCACCTGTCGGAAAACCAGCGCGCCGCTTGATGATAGTTGCCCCCCGGCTCAGGCACCGGGGGGCAAACATACCGATCGTTGGCTTCTAGAAAGGCAAACACCATGTCGAGACAATTCGGATATCCGCTGGCAGTGCAACAGGCGGCGCTGCGGCAAGCTGTTGATGATGGCAATCCCCATCTGGCGTTTGAAGGCGGCAGCGCCTGGGATCACCTCACGTACTACCTGGTCCAGGCGGACAAGCTGCAGCCCGGCCCGGACCAGCCGCTGGCAGCGGCGGCGCAAGCCGTAGCGGACGAGGCTGCCCGCTTTGGCACGCCGAAAAGCTTGCGCGCCCTGCTGGCCACATCGCCTGACGCCCTGGCGCAGAATACGCCGCCGGCCATGCTGTACGCGTGCCTGGTGTGGTTTGTCTTGCGCCTGAAAAATTCCGCTGCCAGCATGCTGTCGTATCAGCAATCACTGCTGGAGGCGGGTGTTGGCGCCAGCGACAGGCGCGAAGTACTGCATGCGCTGGGACCGATGGTGGAAGAAGCGCGCGCGTCCATTGCCCCCCTGCTGCAAGGCTTGAACAAATGGAAGGATGGCGTCTTGCCGGCGAATGCGGCGCTGGCCCGGCTGGCAACACAGACGGGCACCGATCTGCAGGCACAGCAAGAAGCGCTGGGGCGCTTGCTGGCAGCCATCGCATCGCTAGAGGAACAATTGGCGCACCTGGGCCTGTTCAGCGGGCACAAGAAAAAGGAACTGGAGGCGCAGTTGCACACCTTGCGCGAGCAGCTGACGCGCGACACCGCGCTGTCCGAGCAGCTGCGGCTGCAACTGGAAGGCGTCAACCTGCTGCTGGCCAACGGCGGCTGGCTGGAAGCGGCCATCGATGAGCTGATCCACTGGCTGGACGGCTTGCGCACCGCGTGGAGCGCTCTCGGCTCCGGTACGACCCAGCTGGCGGCAGACGCCAGCGACGCGGAACTGGGCAGCGACAGCTGGCTGGCGCAAACACTGGCCAGCGCCATGGCCTTTCCCCTGTGGCAGGCGCTCATCACCGCCGCGCAACGCTACGCCAGCAACGCGCTGGTCGACTTCCCCGCGCCGGCCGACGCGGCGGGACGGCAGCCATGAGGCGCGCCGCCGCACGCCTGCTGCATCTGCTGGCCATGGCCACCCTGGCGCTGGGACTGCTGCATGCACCCGCCATGGCGCAAAACAGCAATACCGCCGCGCTGGAAAACGCGCTGCGCCAACTGGCGCAATTCCAGCGCGAGGTGGCGAATATGCGCAATGCCGTGCGCCAGCCTCTGGGGCCGTACCCGCTGTACACGCAGTGCAGCTGGTGCAGCGAGCATGCGTGGTGGGGCCTGGGCATGTGCACCAAGACGACCACGGAAACATGGTCGCAGAATGTCGATTTCACATGGACGCGCAACCAGCTCGATCAAGTGCTGGCCCGCGCCGAACGCGATGCGGGCAACTTGGGCGCGGCATATGCTCCCACCCAGGCGTGGATAGACAGCTTGCCGGCCTTTAGCCGCGCCTTTGACGCGAACGCCGACCGCGTGCTGGCGGTGCAGGAGCAGATCCGCCAGGGAATCGGACCCAACGACCAGCAGCGGCAAACGGCGACGCAGGCGCTGCAACAGCTGAGCAGCGACATGGAGCGCAGTTCGGCCCAGCTGAAGGCGGGCACGCAGGCGCTGGCGGTGTCGCTGCAGCAGCAAAGCGCCTATCGCGAACAGATCCGCCTGGCCATCGAGGGTGCCGACCGCTCGGCCCAGGAAGCGCTGCGGCAGATTGAACAGGCAGCCCAGTCGCATCACTGCCAGGATGGCTTGCCGCAAAAGTTCAATGCCATCCGCGACGACTTCAAGCGTTCGATCCAGAGCATCTCGGCAGCTTTCCAGCAGCTCGATAACAGCAGCCGCGGCGCCGAGACCGGCCTGGCCGCACTGCTGGGCGCTGTCGTCACCTCGCAGACCGACATGCAATCCATCCTCGACCTGCTCAAGGCGGCGCAGAACGACAAGCTGGGCAGTTTCCTCGAGCGGTTGCACCTGAATGCGGCGAAACAGCAATGGCATGACTTGGCCAATGCCTATACGCGGGTGGCGCGCGAAGCGGCGCTGGCGCAAGGAGGTGGCTGACTAAGACCGACACTGCCAGGATGCCGCCGCTTTGCGCTGTCTCAATGCCACGGCCGCCCTGCTTCCTATGATGAGCATATGCAGCTTGTGCAATGCCGCATCCATTGGGAGGGGCCGTGGGCAAATCGGATACCAGCAGCGCCGGCGCCAGTGCGCCGGCAGCGGTGCGCAAGAAAGATGCGCTGCCATTCATCCTGCTATACATCCTGCTGGCGGGCTTGCTGGCCGTGATAGGGGGGGCGGTACTGGCACCCCACTACCATGCCGTGCCGGCGCTGCTGTGGAGCCTGGGCTTTTGCGTCAGCGGCATGCTGCTGGGATTCCTGTTCGGCATACCGCGCAGCCTGCCATCGGGCACCGTCAACGCGGCGGCGCCCGACGAGCGGGCCAATGGCAAGGGCCGGCCCACGGACGAAGTGCCCGCCGCCGGAGCCGATGCGGCAGCGGGCAACGCCGGCAACACCCTGTTCCTGGGCACGCCCACGCCCATGGAGGTCAATTCGAACCTGGTGGAAGTGTCGGACTGGCTGACGAAAATCATCGTCGGCGTGGGCTTGATCGAGCTCAAAAGCCTGCCCGGCAGCGCGCGCAGCATGGCCGCCTTCATCGCACCCAGCCTGGCCACCGACACGCCGACCGCCATGGCCGTGGTGGGCGGCATCATGCTGTTCTTTTCCGTGCATGGTTTTTTGATCGGCTACCTGCTCACGCGCATTTACCTGTCCATCATGATCAAGCGGGCCGACAGCATGGTCAAGAACGAATCCGTGCGCCTGGAGAGCGGCAAGGAAATCGAAGTGACGGAACTGAGCCGCTTGCAGCAAAAATCGCTCGAAGACATGCAGGAAGCCGTGACGCAGCTGCTGCTGGCCCATCCGCCGGACGGGGGCGCGGCCGTCACGGCCCTGGCCGGCATGCCGGCGGAGAAAAAGCAGGCAGGCCTGGTGCTGTGGCTGGACGACCATCCGCGCAACAATACCTTGCTGGTGGAGCAGCTGGAACGGGAAAACATCAAGGTAGACCAGGCGGTCTCGACGCGGCAGGCGCTGGCCATGCTGCAACAGAAGCACTATGCGCTGCTCATCACGGACATGGCAAGGGTGGAAAACCGCCAGCGCATCAAGGATGCGGGCGTGCACACGGTGCGCGAAGTGCGGCAGGCCCAGCCCGCGTTGCCCATCATCGTGTATTGCAGCAAGGATACGGTCGCCAGCTACAGCACGGAAGCGGAAGCGGCCGGCGCCCGTTTCATCACCACGTCGGGCACCAGCCTGCTGGCGGCCGTCAACAAGCTATTGCATGACGAACGCCAGGACGGCGATCAATCCACCCGGTAACGGTAGCTGCCCACGTAATGGAGCGAACTGCGCTGCGGGTGCGCCAGCTGATTCGGCGCAAACACGCACACGCTCGTGTCGGCCAGCACGCCCTGCGCCTCCGCGTCCGCGCACGCCTGCGCCAGCCAGCTGTCGCCATACGACACGCCATCGAGCAACTGCACCAGCGGCACTGGCGCCGCCAGCAGCGCGCTTTCAACACAGGCCGGCTCATAGCACGTGAGTCCCGTTTCCAGGAAGAATGGCGACGGCACGGTCTCGCCATCCTCCGTGTATGTGGGCGCCAGGTAGGCCTGCAGCGCTTCCCAGCCGGGAAAGCGCCCGTTGCAGGCAAACACGTGGACGGTCGGCATGGTGGAAGACAAGCTTACAGCTTCTCCATCTTTTGCCGTACGGCCGGCGCCGTCGCAGCCGTCGGCGCCAGTTCCAGATAGGTTTTATAGGCCGCTTTCGCCTTGACGCCATCGCCGGCCTTGGCATACGCGTCGCCCAAATTCAGATAGGCGATGGCGCGCGACGGATCCATCTTGACCGTGTTTTCAAACCAGCGGGCCGCTTCGCGGTATTTTTCCTGCTTGTAGAAGACAAAGCCCAGGTTGTTCGCCGCGAGCGCGAAATCGGGCCGCAGTTTCAGCGCTTCCGTAAATTGCGCTTCCGCCGCCGCATATTGTTTCTCCTTGTACAGCTGCAAGCCACGGTCGTTGGCCCGCTGCGCCAGCTGGCGCGTGGAGGTCGGCACGGCGCCTGGCGTGACGATCTTCTGTTCGCCGCCCTGCAAATCCTTCACCGTCACGCTGGCAGCCGCCGGCTTGGCGTCGAGCTTGCTGTTCAGGGCAATGGCTTCCGTCGACAGCTGCGTCGTGTTCGGGCTGAGGAACTCCGTCTCGCCCGGCAATTCAAACACGAAATCGCCGCCTTCCGAGCCCGGCAAGCTGCCGAAGGCGGGCGTCTGGTTCGATACGCTGGACACGGCCGGCGCCACGTAGGCCGCCAGTTCCGTGGCCGTGATGAGGCCGTCGCCGTTCAGGTCGCCCTTGCCCGCCAAGCCTTGCAGCAAGGTCCACGTGAACACGGAATGGCCGTTCGGCCCGCCATCGGCCACCAGCTGGTCGCCGCCGCCAGCCGTCAGCATTTGCCTGCCGATGCGCTTGGCATTGTCGCGCAGGAAGGAGCTGGAACCGGCGCCGCGGGTCAGGCCCAGGCCGCTGTAGCAGGCGTCCATGACAAAGAACGCATGCTTGGCCGTCAGGCTTTCCGCGATATTCTGGATTTCCGTCATCGGGATCGCATCCGTGGCGAACTGCGCCGGATCGGAATCGACGGGCACGATGTAGCCGAGGTCGCGCCCGGAACTGAGCTTGCGCGTGGCGCCATGGCCGGCAAAAAACACGAAGATGCGGTCATTCTTTTGCACGCCGCCATGCGCCAGCTTGTCGTGGAAGGCGGCCAGGATATTGTTGCGCGTCGCTTCGCCATTCTTCAGGGTGACGACGCGCTCGGGCGCGAAGGCGAACTTTTCAATCAGCGTTTCGCGGATGCCCTGGGCGTCGCGCACTGCATATTGCAGTTTCGGCCACTTGGCGTAGTCATCGATGCCGATCACCACGGCCCAGGAATTGGCATAACCGGTGGTGACGGGCACTTTTTCCGGCGCGGGCGCGGAACTTTTCGCCACCTGAAAGCTCGTGCCATCCCAGCCCGCGAATTGATAGCCTTCCGCGATCAGCTTGTCGAGAACGGCCGGCAAGGCTTTCACCGTGCGTTCGTGGATGTCGTGGAAAAGAATGATGCCGCGCCCCGCCTTGTCGACGGACGCCAGCACGCGGTTCGTGATCGAGCTGGGCACGGGGTCGGCCCAGTCCAGCGAATCGATATTCCACATCACGGACTTCAAATGCGCATCGGCCAGCGCGGCCATGCCTTCGCTGTTGCGCGCGCCATATGGAAAGCGGAACAGCGCGGCCCGCTCGGGGCTGATGGCCTTCAACAGGGTGTCGGTACCGAGGATTTCGCCTTTCAGCTTGTCGCCTGTCTGTTTCGACAACTGTGCGTGGCTGAAACTGTGGTTGCCCACGGCATAGCCTTCCTTCATCAGCTTGCGGCTCACTTCCGCGCCCGAGTTCAGCTTGGCGTGGCCTTCCGCGTCCAGGCTGCCCAGGTTGCGGCCCACGTTGAAGAACACGGCCGGCACGCCATACTGTTTCAGGATGGCGCTGATTTCTTCCGTGTAGCGGCGGTGCGGGCCGTCGTCAAAGGTCAGCACGATGGTTTTCTTCGGCAAGCCCAGGCCGAAGATTTCCGCCTCATCTTTTTTTGGTACCGGCTTGGCTTCGGGCACGGAACCGGCCGGCGGTACCGCATACGGTACGACGATGCCGTTTTCCTTGAGGATCTGTTCGCGGCTGTAGAGTTTTTTCAGCTGCGCCACGTAATCATCCCACCGTTCGCGCTTGAGTTCGATCGCGCGCTGGCCCAGGTTGCCGAAGATTTGCCGGATTTCCTTCTCGTAATTGCGCTCGATCTCGCCCAGCGCATCGAGGTCTTCGGAAATGCGCTTGTGCAGCTTGATCGCCGGCAAGGAGGAATCCTTGGCCACGTCGGCCAGCATGCTTTGCAGCAGTTCGCGGAAAGCCAGGCGGTCGGCGTCGTACAGGCCGGGATCGGATTCGATATACGTCAACAGGCTGTCGAGCGCCTCGAAGCGGCCCGGATTGGTGGGCGCAGTCAATTGATCCAGCACAAGATCGAGCTTGGCGATCCGCTCCTGGTTTTCATGGAACAGCGCCTGCCCCACCTTGCGCGCTTCATCGCGCGCGCCTTCCGGCAGGCTTTGCTCGTCGGCCAGCAGCACGATGATCTTGCGGAAATTGCCCAGCAAGTCGCGGAACTGGGCGGCCACGGCGGCCGTATCGACGGTCGATTGGGTCGCGGCGGCCGGGCTGCCAGAGGCGGGTGCGCCCGGCGTGGCGGTGGCGGCGGGACGGGTGTAGCTATAAATGCCGGCCCCAGCGGCGAGTGCCACGACGACGGTGGCGGCGATCTTGATCGGCTTGGAAGTCACAGGCTTGTCATTCCCTTCACATACTATGCATAGAATTCAGATGGCGCGGATGCGCCCGATGCATAATTGTAAAGCACGCTAGGCACAAGCTCAGCCCGCACGCTGAATTTGGGCAATAATATCGCTGAACACCTTCATAGATAGTGAAAACGGAAAAGACGATGCACAAGAAACTCTGCGCAGCCGCGCTGATGCTGGGCGTGGCCCTGATGCTGCTGCAACTGCGCGCGCATGCGGGCGATGGCACGGACAACGTTGTGGCCGGGCGCGTGTGCCTGCCGCACTGAACCACGCCTCACGCTGACGCTACACCTTGGCCGGCTCCCAGTAATTGGCCAGGCCCAGCTTTTTCAAGCCTGCCGCGACGAAGCGCGGTTCCAGCAATTCTTCCGCCGTCAACGGTAGGCGGATCAATTTTTGTTCCTGCGCAAACGCCAGCACCCGGCGGTAATGGCGGTACACGGCGTCGTCGTACAGCGGCGACCAGCGCTCCTTCCACTGCAAGCCCGGGTCGTCATAGCTGCGCCGCACCACGCTGTCGGGCGTGCCGTTGCGCGTGCCATCCTTGATGATCGCTTCGCGGTTGCCGTCGAGCGCCGCCCAGTGCTGGGCCCGCAGCCAGGCCGTGGCCACCAGCTCGGCGATATCGGGATGGGCTTGCGTAAAGTCGCGCCGCGCCCACAGTTCCGCGCGCATTTTACGCTCGGGCAAGCCCTTGCTGGACCAGATGATGCGGCCGATGCCCTTGTCTTCCAGCGGATAGCCATTGATCATGAACAAGGCGTCGACGGCGCCCGTGGCCAGCGCGGCCGTGCCCGGTTTGAGGTCCATATTAATCAGGCGGAAATCCGTGGGCGACATGTGCTGGTCGGCGATCAGCTGGCGCAAGCCCAGTTCCCACGGCCGGCCCCGGTGCACGCTGATGCGCTTGCCTTTCAGCTCGGCCAATGACGTGGCGCGCGAACTGGTGGGCACCAGCAGGAACTGGTCCGTGCCCCGCCCCGCTGGCACGATCACCTGCGTGCGCACGCCGCCCGCGTTCAGGATAACGGACGGCAAGTCGCCATACGCGGCCATGTCGATGCGCCCGCTGGCGAACGCTTCATTCATGGTGGCGCCCGTGTCGCCCGTGACGGGCAGCCATTCCAGCCGCACGCCCCGCTGCTTGAGTTCGCGCGCCAGCCAGCCTTCCTGCTGCACCCGGTAAGCGATGCCGCCCAGTTCCGCCTTGCCGTTTTCCGCAAAACCCGTCGAGGCGATGCGCAGGGCCGCCGGCGGCGCCCCCGCCTTCGCCGACACAGCCTGTCCCGCCAGGGGCAGCAAGGCCAGCCCGCCCATCACCGTGCGTCGCCGCATCGCATTCTCCTCATCATCAAGCATGGCCACTGTCGACGTGCTTCCCGCTCAAGCCGCCCGGCGCGTCTGCGCCAGCGCCGCTTCGAAGGGACGGGGATCGATCCAGGCGCGCACGTCGACCTTGCTGGGCAGGAAGTTCCAGCGGAACAGGAAATCGCTGAAATCCTGCAAACCCGCGACCGACGATTCCGCCAGGTCCGTGTCCAGGCGCAGATGCGCATCCTTGCCGTAAGCCACTTGCACCCAGTGCTCGCTGGCATTCGATTCGCGCGCGAGGAAACGCCGCGTCTCGTCCGCATGGCCGCGCGCCCACGCTTCGGCCCGCAGCACTTGCTCGACCAAGGTCACGGCAGAGCTAAAATGATTGTCCAGCAGGTGCGCATCGACGCTCAGGGTGCGCGGCGTGCCATTGTTGGCGCGGATCAGAGGCTCCGGATGGATGCCCGTGTCGATTACCGTATGCAGGCCGAACTGCTGCGCCAGCTGGGCGGCCGAGGCGCCTTTCAGGAAGATGGCGTCCACCTCGCCCCGCAGCAGCCCCAGCAGTTCCGGGCTTTGCCCGCCGCGCCGCGCGCCGCTGAACAGGTTTGTAGCCGCGCCCGTTTCCGGCGCCGTTTCGCTCTGGCCCGTGCTGACCACATAATCGACCAGTTCCACGTCCGCCACGGCCAGCCCTTCCAGGCTCAGCGCGTTCTCCAGCCCGCGCAAGGCTTGCGCGCGCGCAAAGTCGATCTGCGCCTTGCTCCATAATGGCAAGCCGAAACGCCGGCCCTTCAAGTCGCGCACCGTCTGGATGCCGCTGCCGGGCAAGGTCAATATCAGCTGCGTCTCATCCGACCACGACAGGCCGATCACGCGCGTCTCGCGTCCCGCCGCGCGCGCCCACAGTGCCGGGATATTGCCGCCGTGACGCACGGAGTTCTGCAGGGTGTGGTCGAAATGCGATTCGCGCACGGCTTCCTGCTCCGACTCGCGCAAGGAGCGCAAGCTGGTGCCGTCGGCGCGCAAGGCCTCTTCCAGCCAGCCCTGCTGCAGAGAAATTCCCAGGCCCGTCGGGACGGGGCAGCGCGTGTACCACAGGGTGTCGAGTGCGTTGTTATTGCTCATCTTGTATCTCCAGAGTGGGTGGACCGGTCAAAAAGGAAACTACAGCGCCATCCTGCGCGCCCATTCATTGCCATCCCATGAACTGCTGGGATCTACATCCTGCGCCAAGGGCGCATGCGTGTCGTCCAGGTCGCTGAAATCCGCATGCAAGCCATCGCGGATGGCGACAAAGCCCGGAGATCCCCGCTGGCGCGGGTGGGCCAGCGGCACGTCCTGCACGCGGCGCACCTTGCCCGGACGCGCATCGAGCACGACGATGCGGTCGGCAAGGTAGACGGCTTCATCGATATCATGCGTGACCATGACCATGGTGATGCCCTCGTCCTGCCACAGGCGGCGCAGCTCCTGCTGCAGGCGCAAACGGGTCAGCGCGTCGAGCGCGCCCAGCGGTTCATCCAGCAGCAGCACATCGGGCCGCCCCACGAGGGCGCGGGCAATCGCGGCCCGCTGCGACATGCCGCCCGATAATTGATGCGGATACGCATCCGCATAGCCGTCGAGGCCCACGCGCGTAATTTCCGCCGCCACGCGCGATGCGCGCTCGGCCAAGGGCACACGGGTATTGCTGAACGCCACGGCCACGTTCTGCTGCACCGTCAGCCAGGGAAACAGGCGGTGATCCTGGAACACGAGGCCGCGGTGCAAGTCCGTGCCCCGGATGGGCACGCCATCGTGCAGCAGCAAGCCCGTGTAATCCGTGTCCAGGCCCGCCAGCAGGCGCAGCAATGTCGACTTGCCGCAGCCGGACGCACCGACGATGGCGACGAATTCGCCCGGCGCGATGGTCAGGGAAATATCGTCGAGCACCAGCAGCGGCGCGCCTTTCAGCGAAAACGACTTGCTCACGTGCTGCACCTGCAAGCCGCCGCTCGAGTGCAGCTTGTGCGGCGACAGGGCCGAGGGGGAAACAACATCATTCATGGCGCACTCTCTGCGTTAGGATCGAAGGAAGGAATGGCGGCGGGCGGCGCCCGGCGCAGCAAGCGGCTGCCGTGGAACGCCAGCCAGGCGGCCAGCCAGGGAAATAGCCAGATCAGGAACACATTGCGCAAGCCCGTCAGGTCGGCCAGGCGGCCCGCCGCCAGCGCGCCGGCCGTGCCGCCCACCATGCCGAACAGGGTCAAGTGGGCCGAGACCCTGGCCTTGTCGACGGGCGCGCGGGCGATATTGTCCGTATTGACGAGGTTATTCACGCCCAGGCCCAGGCCCAGCAGCACGGAGGCGGTCAGGTAGGCGATGCTGCTGGGCCACAAGCCGAGGATCAGCAAGGCGGCCATGATGGCCAGGTGGGCGCCGCCATACAGCTGCTCGCGGTAGCGGCTGGCCAGCACGAAGCGCCCGAGGAACAGTAGCACCAGCACGCAGCTGAGTCCCTGCACGGCCATCAGCCAGACGGAATGATGCGCAGGCCAGTGCAGCACGCGGATGGCCAGCAGGATGGAAAACACGCCCACGCTGGACGCCGTGAAGCTGGCGAGGATCTCGAACAGGTAAGTCACGCGCACGATGGGCAGGCGCAGCAGTTCGCGCAGGCTGGCCGCGCCGGGCAGCAAGGCTTGGCCTTCCAGCTTGCGCGGCGCCGTATTGCTGGGCAACACTTGCCAGCCCAGCACGGCCAGGATGGCGAACATCAGGGCCGAGATCAAGAAGCCTGCCTTCAGCCCCAGTTGCGCGATCAGGTAATTGCCGCACAAGGGGCCGAGGAATTGCATGCCGAGAATTAATGTTCCCTTGTACCAGCCCGCCTTGCCCTGCCCCAGTTCCGGCAGGCGCACGAGAAACACGGTGCTCATGGCCACGATGCGCAGCGAGATGCACAGGCCGACGAGAAACATCAGCAAGGCCACCCATTGCCAGCCGGGCAGCCACGGCAGCACGCAAAAGGCCAGCGCCAGGCTCAGGCTGACACCCGCATACAGATGCTTCGGATTGCCACGCGACAAGATGTAGCCGGCCGGAATGGTGCCCAGCGCCATGGCCAGGGTTTCCGCGCTGCTGATCGCGGCGAGCTGGAAATTGCTCACGTGCAAATGCAGCCCCAGCAAGGTGGCCAGCACCTTGTTCATGCCGATGGTCACGCCCGACAACAAAGTCAGGCCGATAAAGCGCAGCAAGAAGGCGCGCAACTCCCCTTCGCGGGCGCTGACAGCCGCGTCCGGTTGGAATGGCAGGGATTCACTCACTGCTGCGCCCCTTCACCAGCAGGCGCGCGAGGCGTGCAAACGCCACGTTCATCGCTTGCGCCAGCAAGGCGATCACGAGCACAGCCAGCAAGACGACATCCATGCGGCCCGACACTTCGCCATTGAGCAGCAACGAACCCATGCCGGGACCGGCTGAAAACAGCAGTTCGCCGCCCAGGCAAGCGAGCCAGGCAAACGCCAGCGCATGCGTGACACCGGTGACGATGGCCGGCATGGCGCCCGGCAGCAAGATCTGGCGCAGGGTCTGCCAGCGCGTCAGGGTCAGCACCTGCCCCACTTCGCGCAAGCGTCCTTCCACCTGGCGCATGCCCGCATACGTGTTGAGCACGGTCGGGTAAAAGGCGGCGATGGCAATCACCAGCAGCTTGGCGCCGTCGCCATTGCCCACCCACAGCCCCAGCAAGGGTATCAGGCCCAGCAGCGGCACTTGGCGAATGCTGTGGAACAGCGGGCCGATCAGCCGGTCCGCCAGCGGCGACTGCGCCATCAGCGCGCCCGTGACGATGCCGGCGCTGCCGCCCAGCAGCAAGCCGGCCAGGGTGCGGCCCAGGCTGGCGCGCAAGTGCACCCACAGCTCGCCCGTCAAGACCAGGTCGCGCAGACTGTGCGCCAGGTCGCCCAGGGACACAAAGATGTAGGCGGCGGCCGCGCCCTGGCAGGAAGCCCATTGCCAGGCGCCCAGCAAGGCCAGCGGCAGCAGCGCGCCTTTTATGAACAGTATCAAACGCTGCTTCATGCGGCACCTCCCTTGCCATCGCCGCTACGTTTCCAGCGCATCAGCCGTGCTTCCAGCGCGTGGCAGGCCCGGTCCAGGCCGAAGCCGATCACGCCCGTCAGCACCACGCCCACCATCACCACGTCGAGGCGGAACATTTGGCGGCCCATTTCCATCATCTGCCCCAGGCCGCTGTCGGCGGCCAGCAATTCCGCGCCCACCAACACCATCCACGAACGCGACAGGGCGATGCGCATGCCCGTCAGCGCGGCCGGCACGATGGCCGGCAAGACGATCAGGCGGATGCGCTGCCAGCGCGAGAAGCAATACACTTGCGCCACCTCAAAGTAGCGCTGCGACAAGTTGCGGATGGCGTCATGCACGGCCAGCGCGACGATGAAGAAACTGGCCTTGGCCACGATAAACACTTTAAAACTCTCGCCTATGCCGAACAGCAAGATAAACAGGGGGATCAGGGCCACCGTCGGCAACTGGCGCAAGACGTTGAACGTGGGGTCGACGTAGCTGCGCAAGCCTGGCGACAGGCCCAGCACGACGCCAAAGGCCAGGCCGCAGCTGGCGCCCAGGCCGAAACCGGCCAGCAGGCGGAACAGGCTGATGCCCAGGTGCTGGCCCAGTTCGCCGCTCTCGGCCAGGTCGCGGGCCGTCAGCAGTACTTGCCATGGCGACATCAAGATGTGCGCAGGCATCCACTCGAACGTGGTGGCCGCCGTCCACAACAGCAGCAGGGCGAGCGGCGAGGCCCACACGGACCACGGCGAGCGCACGAAGCGTCGCAGCCAGGGGATGGAGGCCGCACGCGCTGGCGCAGGGGCGCGGGGCAAGGCGATGGCGAGGGAAGTCATGGCGCCCAGTACGTTTGCAGCTTCAGCTGCGCCAGTGCCTGGTTGACGAACTGGGGCGCGAACAGGCTGTCCACTTGCAGGGGCCGCGCGATCAGGCCCGCGCTCTTCGCATACGCCGCCTCGCCCACGTAATGCTGGCGCAGGCTGGCCGTAAACAACGGCGACCAGCGCGCCTGCCATGGCGTGTGGTCGCCCGCCAGTTCGCGCCGCACGACGCTTTCCACCTGGCCCGCCGCCGCCTCCGTGCGCACGTATTCGTCTTCGCCGCCGGCGCCGGCGGCCCGGTGGTGCTCGCGCACATACGCCGTCACCACCAGCTGGGCCAGTTGCGGATAGCGTTGCAGGAAACCGCTGTCGGCCCACAGTTCGGCGCGCATCTTCCAGTCCTGCGGCGGCGCCTTGCTGGCCCAGATGATCTTGCCCACCTTTTTATCTTCCAGAAGGAAGGCATCGCTGAGCGTAAAGAAAGCATCGGCGCCGCCCGTCGCCACGGCCGCCGCACCGGCCTGCGGATTCAGGTTGAGGATCTTGACGTCGCGCAAGGTCATGCCGTTCGCTTCCAGCAGGCGCGCGAACGGGTATTCCCAAGGCCGGCCACGGTGCAGGGCGATCTTCTTGCCCTTCAAATCCTTGATCGACTTGGCCGTCGAGCCGTTCGGCACCACGAGATAGGTGTTGTTGGCGCTGCCGCCGGGCAGGATCAGCCGCGTCTGCAAGCCCGAGGCATTGGCGATAATCGACGGCAAGTCGCCATACTGGGCCAGGTCGATCGAACGGTTGGCAAACGCCTCGTTGACTTGCGTGGCCACGGAATTGGTGGTGACGGGCACCCACTCCAGCTTCACGCCCAGCTTGCCCAGCTCGGCCGCCAGCCAGCCCGTTGACGCCACCTGGGCGGCCGAACCGGCAAACACGGTCTTGCCGGATGGCGCCGTGCGGGCCACGACGGCGATGCGCACGGCGGCCGGCAGTGCTTCGGCGGCGGCCGCCATCGCTGGCGCCAGCAGGCTGGCCGCCACGGCGGCGGCAAGCACTTTGCGCCAGCTCAAATGTAAGAATTTCAATGACATCTGTAGCCTGTTCGTGAAAGGGTTACACCAGGTCGGTTGCGGGCAGCAGCGACAGCGCGCGCGCCGTGTCGATCAGCTTGCTCATCTTCCATTGCTGCAGCAGCACGCCGGGGCCAAAATCGCGCGAACCGCCGATGGCTTCGGCCGCGATCTGGATCTTCGCGCCCTCTTCCAGCAGCAGGATGAATTCGGCCAGCTTCAGCAAGCCCTGCTTGCCCCACACGGTGGCGCCGCCATTCGCTTCCAGGATGGCCGTCGCATGCGTGTTGCGGGCGATTTCGCCGAGGATGAAATCGACTTCCGGCTGGCGGCGGTCGATGTAGATGGGGATTTCGCGCACCAGCTGGTAGCGCTGCACGGGCACGTAGCGGATCGGCAGGGTGCGGTGCGTCTGCGCCCACGCGCCCAGCGACGGCGAATGCACGTGCGAGATCGACGTGACCTCGGGCCGCTCGCGGAACAGTTTTAAGTAGCGCGCGCCGCCGTTGTTCGCGTCGCCCACGATCACCGTGCCATCGAGCGCCAGCACGGCCGCCTTCAGGGGCTGGCCGCGGCGGAACGGGCCCGGATCGTTGACCACCACGACCTTGTCGCCGCCGGGCGTGCGCTCGACGAAGCCCACCGTGCCATTGGCCGTCAGGCTGCCCGTTTCGCGCAAGCCGTCGAAGGCGATCTGCGCATCGCGGCGCACCTGCTCCACGAAGGCCAGTTCGGCCGCCGTCAATTCCTGCACCTGTACTTGTTGTGCTTCCGCTTGTGCCACGTCCGTCATGTCATGCTCCATTCTTTGGGGTTGGGATACGGGTCAGTACTGCCTCTACTTTCGCAAGACGCGTGCCAGCGCCGCGGCCAGTCAAATGGTGGAAGGCTGCTGCCTGCGCAACAGCGGCTGCTGGCGTGGCAGCAGCCGCGTGCGCACGCGCTGTCGGCAAGCCAGCAAGCGGCGCGGGCACGTTTCCTGCACGGTTCAAGGCTCCACCCACCACCAAGGAATTCCATGACTACCGCACCATCTCCTGCCGTCGATACCGTCTGGTTCACCCGCTGCCCCGTGCCCACGGCCACGGGCCTGGCCTATAAACTGGGCTGGCTGGACGAGGAATTCGCCCGCGACGGCATCGCCCTGAAAACCCTGCAGGAAGTGGGCGGCGAACTGGCGCGCCACCATTACGACCACGGCCTGTCCACGCTCGTGCGCGAAGGCGGCAACCTGCTGGCCCTGCCGGCACGCGCGCAAGGGGCGCCCACGCGCCTGATCGGCCTGACGTGGATCGATGAATGGCAAGCCATCCTCGTGCGCCCCGGTTCCGGCATCACGAAGCCCGCACAGTTGCAGGGCAAGCGCCTGGCGCTGCCCGTGTTCCGTGCAGAGGACTTGCGCGAGAACAGGCGCGGGCGCAGCATCGCGCGCGGCATGAGCCTGGCCGGCTACAAGGGTGTGCTGGCGTCGGCCGGCCTCACGCTCGACGATGTGCAACTGGTGGAAGTGGGCGCCGACGCCCAGGCATCGACCAATCTGGGCGCGGGACTGTGGCAAGGCATCGCCCCGCTGCTGCGCGGAGAAGTCGACGCCGTGTACGTGAAAGGCGCGGCGGCGGCCGAAGCGGCCCGCGCGGCGGGGCTGGAAGTGGGCATCGATATCGACGCCCTGCCCGACCGGCGCTTCCGCGTGAACAACGGCACGCCACGCCCGATCACCGTGCATGAAACGATGCTGGAACAGCATTTCGAACTGGTCGTGCGCTTCCTGACGCAAACCCTGCGTGCCGCGCACTGGGCGCGCAGCCACCAGGCCGACGTGCTGGCCATCCTGCAGGGCGAGACGCGGGCCGGCGCCGACGCCGTGGCCGAAGCCTACCGCGACGGCTTTCACCTGACCCTGGCGCCCGACCTGTCCGACGACAAGGTGGCGCTGTTCCGCCAGCAGAAGGATTTTCAATTGCAGCACGGTTTCCTCGACCGCGACGTGGATATCGAGGCGTGGATCGACCGCCGGCCGTTGGAAGAGGCGCAGCGGCGGCTGGACGCGCTGCTGCAAGTGGCGGCATAAAAGCACAAGGCCGGCGAATTCGCCGGCCTTTTTACATCAGGCAGCCACGCTCAGAACTGGATCGTGTACGACGCCCCCACCGTGCGGCCCTGGCCGATGATGACGGTGTCGCCATTGACGGCGCCCGGCACGAAGCTGGTGAGCGTATGGTTGCGGTAGACCTTGTCGGCCAGGTTGTTCGCATACGCCGTGATGCGGTGCTTGCCGCCCGGGAGCACATACGACAGGCGCGCATTGGCCAGCGCGAAGCCGCCCTGGTTCAGCAGGTCGCGCGCGTCGCTTTGCGGGTCGACATAGTAGTACTGCTTGGACGTATAGCGCACGTCGCCGCTGAAGACCAGTTGCGCGCCATTGCCCAGCGGGTAGCGGTAATCGGCCGCCAGCAAGGCCGTGACGTGGGGCGAGCGCACGAATTCATTGCCGGAGCGGTCGCCGCCATTGTTCTGGATGGCGAAATCGTCGAATTCCGTGCGCAGCAGGCCGATATTGGCGTTGATATGCAGGTTGTCCGTCGGCTGCGCCTCGATCTCGAATTCCGCGCCATTCACGTGGGCCTTGCGCACGTTTTGCAGGTAATTGACGCTTTGCGTGGGGTCGCCGTTGTACACGCCCGTGATATTGACCTGCACGTTCTTGTAATCATAGTGAAAAACGTTGGCGTTGAAATTCAGGCGTCCATCCAGCCATTCCGACTTGATGCCCGCCTCGAACGAGTTCAGGGTTTCCGGCTTCACCGTATTCAATGCTCGCACGTCCGTGGCGCTCGTGTTGTAGCCGCCGGACTTGATGCCGTGCGCGTATTTCAGGTAGCCGCGCAGGGTGCGGCTGAAGCGGTATTCGGGCGTCACGTCGTACGTCAGCGCATTCCACGTGGTCGACGGATTCGACGTGAAATTGTTGTTGGCGACCGAGGCGGCCGCGTAATTGCCGCCCTTGACCGTGTTCCACCAGTTGGCCGCATCGCCAAACGTCACCGTGTTCGATGCGGCCTGCACGCGCTGCAAATCGAGGTCCTTGGTTTCCGTCGTCCAGCGCAGGCCAAACGTGGACAGGAACTGCTCGCTGAAGTTGACGGTCGTGCTGCCGAAGATGGCCGCGCTGCGCGCCTTGTGCTGGTAGATCGTGCGGTTGTAGCCGACGGGCTGCGTGCTGCCCGCCAGCGCCGGCACGGTGCCGTTGGGCAGGCGCGCACCGGCCGAATCGGAATCGATCTTTTCATTGAAGTAGAACAGCCCCGCGACCCAGCTCACGGCGCCGTTTTGCGGCGATGTGAGGCGCAGCTCCTGCGACACTTGCCGGCTGCTGGCCTTCGAGCGGCTGCGGCCCACTTCCAGCGGCGTATTGTCGCTGTCGCCCGTGGCTTCGTTGCGGAAGTTTTCATAGCCCGTGATCGACGTCAGGGTCAGCTCGCCCAGCGCGTATTCCAGGTTCAGCTGCGCGCCGCCCTGCGTCACGTCGCTGTCGGCCGGCGCATTCGTGCTCACGTCATCGGGATTGGTGCTGGGGATGTAGCCGTTGCGGTAGACGCCATTCGCGCCATAGCTGGCCACCGTGGTGGTGGCGCCCTTGGTCGTGTAGTCGCGGTAATGCAGGTTCAGGTTCGCCGTCAGGTCGCGCCCGATCAGGGCCTTGAGCTGGCCGCGGATGGCGCTGTCCTTGAGCTTTCCATCGCGCTCGCCCGTAAACTGGTTGTGGAAGCGGCCCTTGTCCTGCTGCTCCGTGTGGAAGGACAGGCGCCCCGCCAGCACTTCGTCGACCAGCGCGCCGCCGATGGCGCCCTCGGCCAGCTTGGTGTCGTAGCTGCCGTAGTCCAGCTTGGCGTAGCCGCTGGACTTGAACGACGGCTTGCGCGAAATGACGTTGATGGCGCCGCCCGTCGTGTTCTTGCCCCACAAGGTGCCTTGCGGCCCGCGCAGCACTTCCACCCGGTCCAGGTCGAACAGGGGAAAGCCCGTGGCGCTGGAATTGCTGATGTAGACGTCGTCGAGGTAAAAGCCGACGGGGTTCGGAAAATCGATTTGCTGCTGGCCCGCACCGACGCCGCGTATCCACCAGCGCGGGCGGCCATGCTGCTGCGTGCCGGCCGAGGCGTTCGGCACGTAGTTGAGGATTTCGCTGGCCGAACGGCCGATGCCCGTATCGAGCAGTTCCTTGCCGCCCAATACAGTGATCGCGCTCGGCACCTTTTGCGCCGATTCCTCGCGCTTTTGCGCCGTCACCGTCACCGATTGCAGGGAGGCGCCCTCGCCCCCACCGTTCGCGTCGGCCGCGGCAATGACATCGGCGCCAGGCGTTTCCGCATGCGCCATGCCGTGGACGAGCATCAGCCCGCCGATGGCGAAGGCCGAGCGCAGCGCGCGGCGCACTGGCGTCAAATGAAGAGGAGATGGGGAGAAGGCGGCGGGGGCAGTCGAACGGCGCATGGGTGATTATCCTTGAGTAAAGTCAAAACGCGAGATGGTGATGACTGGTATTGCAAGGGGCATGCCCGCTGCCGCAGCGCAGCAAAATGGGAGTCAAGTGATTGATTTCAAAGGAAGACTATCGTGATGATAGTGCTGTTGATTTGGCAGCAGCGGCGCTGCCGCGTGCTGCCTGCGCGACAGCAGGCGGTGGCGCTGCTGTCGCGGCAACAGGGGAATGCCTCAGGCGGCGCGCAAGAGTGCCGCCGTATGCCCGCGCACGAGGGGCAGCACTTCTTCGCCCACGCGATAGGCTTCCTCCAGGTGCGGCGTGCTGGCCAGGATGAAGGCGTCGGCGCCCAGTTGCACCAGTTCGTCCAGGCGTTCGGCCACCTGCTGGTAGCTGCCGACAATGCCCTGCGTCTGGCCGCCGCGCAGCAGATTGAAGCCTGACCAGATGTTCGGCGCCGTGATCAATTCCTTGTAGCTGTTCAGGGTCGTCGGGCGGTTGCCGCGCTGGCGCGCCGCGCCCACGGAATCACCGCCATCGGCGCCGAGGAACTGGCGCAGTGTGGCGGGATCGACGGCGTCAAAGCCCTTGCGCACCTCGTCCCATGCCTCTTCCTCTGTGGCGCGGGCCACGATGTCGACGCGCACGGCGCACTTGATCTTGCGCCCCAGCAGCGCCGTCTTTTCATGCACGCGGGCGAATTTCTCGCGCAGCTGCTCGAACGGTTCCAGCCACGTCAGGTAGTAGTCGGCGTGCTTCGAGGCGGAACCCAAGGCCGCGTCGGACGAGCCGGAAAAATAGATCTCGGGGAAATCCTGCTCCGACAGCGGCGTGGCCAGTCCCGCGTCTTCCACCTGGTAGAACTTGCCCTGGTAGGAAAACGGCCCGCCGCGCCACACACCGCGCACCACGTCGAGAAATTCCGTCGTGCGCGTGTAGCGGTCGTCGTGGCCGGCCGAATCGCCCCACCACAGCTGCGCCGGACCGCCGCCGCCCGTGATGACGTTGTACAGGGCGCGCCCGCCCGTGGCCCGCTGCAGGCTGGCCGTCATGCGCGCGGCCACCACGGGGTTCAAGAAACCGGGCTGGAACGGGATCATGAAGCGGAAGGTGCGCGTTTCGCGCGCCAGCAGCGCAGAAATCGCCCACGGTTCGTCCGTCATGGGGAAGGACGGGATCAGGCCGCCCTGGAAGCCCGATATTTCAGCGGCGCGGGCGATCTCGGCCAGGTAGTCAATATACGTAAAACCGTCGGCGCCGCCGCCACCGAGGCCGGACTGGCGCAAGTTGTCATTGCCGGGAAACCAGTCGCCGCGAAACGGCGTGCGGGCGCGATGCGAACTCGGTTCGCCATGCGTGGGGATGCGCCAGAAGAAATCGATAGCCATGCAGGTACTCCTTCAGTAGGTTGGATACAGGAACTCAAGCCGCTTGCAGCTGCGCGCGCAACGCTGCCCGCACGCGGGGCAGCACGTGCTCGCCGATGCGGTAGGCTTCCTCGAAATGGGGGATGGCCGCCAGCACGAAGCTGGAAATACCAGCTTGCGCATACGCCTCCAGCGTGGCGCTGACCTGTGCATAGCTGCCGACCAGGGCGCCGTGGGCGCCCGTTTGCGCTTGCGCAAAGCCGGGCCAGAAGGCTGCGGCACTGCCGTCGAATGATGCATCGTCGGGCAGCCCTGCCCCACTGCGGTAGCGGCGCGCGTCGCGCAAGGCTTCGTCGAAGGTTTCGCGCGCCAGCACGTCGATGCGCAAGCCCGCCGTCACGGCGCGGCCCAGCTGGCGCGCCTGCGCTTGCAGGCTGTCGATGACAGGCTGCAAATCCGCCTGCGGCGCCGCATCGAACACGTGCACGTCGGCCTGGCGTGCCGACAGGGCCAGCGCTTCGGGGCTATCGCCAGTCAAATAGATGCCGTTGACGGGATGGTTCGCCAGCGGCCCCTTGAAGCCGCCGTCCTGCACTTCGAAGAACTTGCCCTTGAAGCTGAACGGCGACGTATTCTGCACGCCGCGCGCCACCGTGATGAATTCATCGATGCGCGGCAGGATGTCGGCCTCCGGCGCCGCATCGCCCTGGCGCCGGCGCGCGGCCGCATCGCCGCCATGGCCGATCTGCCAGGCGAAGCGCCCGCCCGTGAAGCGCTGGAAGCTGACGGCGTTCTTTGCCGCATACACGGCCGAACCCCAGGCCGCGTCGAATTCGGCGATCAGTTTCAAATGGCGCGTGCTGCGGGCCAGGTAGCCCGCGACGATCCAGCTTTCGTCGCCCTGCGTATCGTGGCGTATCTGGATGCCGTCGAAGCCGGAAAGATCGGCCGCGCGGGCGATCTGGTGCAGGTAATCGAAATAATTGAAGGGCGGACGCGCGCCGCGCGGGTCGCTCACGCCCGCCTGCAGGGGACTGGGCGCGCCGGCGGCCCGTTCGCCCCTGCGCGTGATGCCGGGTGCCGCGTAACGGCCATCGCCGCTGGTAGGCAATTGCCAGATGAATTCTATGGTCATGCATGGACTCCTGTCGTGGGTCGAAGAAAACACCGCTGGGCGCTTTGGATACCTGCGCGCAGCGGCCTGCCCTTCCCTCCTCGCAGAAAACATGCCATGTGCTGGATACCCATCGACGCCCGAAGCTGCTGCTTACGCAGCAACCGGCTGCAGCCAGGGCAGCAATATGCTGCGCCCGCAGCAGCCATGAAAAAAGCCGGAGCCGCATCGCTGCGGGTCCGGCTCCAGGAGGTACATCATCCGCCTAATCGATGGCACCCGCCTTTTTCAAAAAGGTGCGCAGGATATTGCGGCTCAGGTTCAGGTGCCTGGCCGTGCGCACCTGGTTGCGCTCATTGCGCTCCCACGCGGCGCGCACCAGTTCCTGCTGCATGGCTTCGAATTCCACTGCCTCGCCCGAGTCGAGCAAGGCTTGCCAGGCGCGGGCGAAGCGCTCGGCCGCCAATAAATCGTCCTGGCCGGACGCGCCGTGGGCGGCATAGGCGATATCGGCACCGCCGGCCCAGGCGTCTGGAACAGGTATAGCGGCCGGTGCTGCAGCAGGCGCCCTGTGCCAGCCTGACAAACTCAAGTCCTCGGCGCGCACGACGCCGCTGCGGCACACGAGCAGCGCGCGATGGATGACGTTTTCCAGTTCGCGGATATTGCCGGGCCATGGATAAGCGAGCAAGGCTTGCTGCGCGTCGGGGCCCAGCTCCACCTCGCCCAGGTGCAATCGCTGCGCATAGATGGCCATGAAATGGCGCGTCAGCGGCATGATGTCGCCCGGGCGCTCGCGCAAGGGGCGTAGCGGCAGGCCAATCACCTGCAAGCGGTAATACAGGTCTTCGCGGAAGCGCCCGGCCCGCACGGCTTCGGCCAGATCCACGTTGGTGGCGGCGATCAGGCGCACGTCGATGGGAATGGCGCGCCGCGCGCCCAGGCGCACCACTTCGCGCTCCTGCAGCACGCGCAGCAGCTTGACCTGCATCGCCAGCGGCAAGTCGCCGATTTCATCGAGGAACAGGGTGCCGCCGCTGGCCGTCTCGAACCAGCCGGGCTTGCCCTGCTGGGCGCCCGTAAACGCGCCTTTTTCATAGCCAAACAGCTCGCTCTCGACGAGGGTTTCGGAAAACGCGCCGCAATTGATCGCCACAAAGGTCTGTTCGGCGCGCCCGCTCAAGCCGTGCACGTGGCGCGCGATCAGTTCTTTTCCCGTCCCCGTTTCGCCCGTGATCAGCACCGTCGCCTCGCTGGGGGCGATGCGTTCGATCAGCTCGTGCAACTGGCGCGAGCGGGGGTCGGCAAAGACAAAGGCCGTGGCGCGCACCAGCAAGCTCATTTGCTGCGGGTCGCGGAAGGCGACCAGCGCCTCGCTGTCGCCGTCATCGCCGGCGCCACGGGCAAGGTGGGCGCTGCGCGCGAAATCGCTGCTGAAGTTGTGGGCTAAGAGTTCCATGGGCCGACTATACCGCGCACCATCTCCAGGCGTGAACGAATGGTGCCGCGCTAGCTTATCCGGATTTTGCATATGCAGGCGCTGCTCCCATGCTGGCCCGGAGTTTGCTCAGGATGGGGAGCAGGCAATGTCGCCTGCGCACCACGGAGCACTTCCCCATGCCAGCACGCCAGCTTGTCCTGAACGTTTTTTTGCAACGCCACGGCCACCATCCGGCCGCCTGGCGCCATCCATCGGCCAGCGCCAGCGGCCGGCCCGACCTGGCCTGGTGGCTGCGCGCCGCCAGGCTGGCCGAGGCGGCCAAGTTCGACAGCTTCTTCATCGCCGACTTCATCGGCCGCGCCGGCGACGTCACGCCCGAGACTGGCCGCGCCGCCATCGGCCTGCCGTTCGAGCCGTTTACCCTGCTGTCGGCGATTGCCGCCGTCACCAGCCATATCGGCCTGATCGCCACGGTCAATACCAATTACGAGCACCCGTACCACGTGGCGCGCAAATTCAGTTCGCTCGACCACCTGAGCGGCGGGCGCGCGGGCTGGAACGTCGTGTCATCGTTTGGCGAGCATACGGCGCGCAATTTCGGCATCGATGCACCGTGCAGCCATGCGGAGCGCTATGCGCGGGCCGACGAATTCGTCGCCCTGTCCAGGGCCCTGTGGGATAGCTGGGATGACGACGCCTTCGACCGGCCAGACCGCGCCGCCGGCCAGTTCTACCAGCCGGCAGCGGGCCACCCGCTGGACTTCCAGGGCGAGTATTTCGCCTCGCAAGGCTTGCTGGACTTGCCCCGTCCCGTGCAGGGCCACCCCGTGCTGGTCCAGGCGGGCAATTCAGAGACAGGGCGCGAATTTGCCGCGCGCCTGGCCGAAATGGTGTACTGCTCCGCCACGTCGCTGCCCGTGGCGCAGGCGTATTACGCGGACGTGAAGGGCCGCATGGCGACATACGGCCGCGCGCAAGACCAGTTGAAGGTCACGCCCGGGCTTTCCGTGGTGGTGGCCGAATCGGACCAGCAGGCGCAGGATCAATTTGGCGCACTGCAGGACCTGGTCGACTTCAGCAACCTGGAATTTGGCGGTTTTGACTTGTCCGGCTATCCGCTCGACGGCCCCCTGCCCGACCTGCCCTACCAGGCGGGCGACAACGGCAAGGGGCGCTTCCAGCAGCAGCTGGAGCTTGCCCGCCGCGAGAACCTGACCTTGCGCCAGCTGGTGCTGCGCTTCAGGGTCGCGCGCGGTCACCTGCAAGCGATCGGCTCCGTCAAGACGGTGGCCGACTTGATGGAGCAGTGGTTCGTGGAACGGGGCGCGGACGGTTTCAACGTCGTGCCGCCGCTGCTGCCGCAAGGCTTCGAGAATTTTACACGCCTGGTGGTGCCGGAGCTGCAGCGGCGCGGCCTGTTCCGCACGGAATACGCGGCCAGCACCCTGCGCGGCAATCTCGGACTGGCGCGGCCCGCCAACCCGCATACGGTGGCGCGGGCGCGGGCCGCCTGACTGCGCTGTGACTAAGCCTGGTCCGGATCGAAATGCTTGCGCAAGCCTTGCCAGCACGCGTAATAGTCGTTTTGCAGCAGGCCGCCGTCCAGCGCGAACGGCGTGGGCTTGAGGATCGTGCGCGTCTCGAACATGAAGGCCATGGTGTCGGCCACCTTCACGGGCGCGGACGTGTCGCTGTGCGAGGCGCGCTCGAACGTCTGCGCATCGGGGCCGTGGCCGGACATGCAGTTGTGCAGGCTGGCGCCGCCCGGCACGAAACCGGCAGCCTTGGCGTCGTACACGCCGTGGATCAGCCCCATGAATTCGCTGGCCACGTTGCGGTGGAACCACGGTGGCCGGAAGGTATGTTCGGCCGCCAGCCAGCGCGGCGGGAAGATGGCGAAGTCGATGGCACCGAATAACGGGTTTTCGCTGGGCGCCTGCAGCACGAGGAAGATCGACGGGTCCGGATGGTCGTAGCTGATCGAGCCGATGGTGTTAAAGCGGCGCAAATCGTATTTGTAGGGCGCGTAATTGCCATGCCAGGCCACCACGTCCAGCGGCGAATGGTCCAGGGTCGTGCGCCACAGGTGGCCGCCGAACTTGGCCAGCAGTTCGCATTCGCCGTCGATGTCTTCATACGCCGCGTGCGGCGTGAGGAAATCGCGGCTGTTGGCCAGGCCGTTCGAGCCGATGGGGCCCATGTCGGGCAGGCGGAAGGCCGTGCCGAAGTTTTCGCACACATAGCCGCGCGCCTGGCCGTCCGGCAGGGTCACGCGGAAGCGCACACCGCGGGGAATCACGGCGATTTCCTGCGGCTCCAGCTCGATCAAGCCCAGCTCCGTGGCAATGGCCAGCCGGCCTTCCTGCGGCACGACCAGCAGTTCGCCATCGGCCGAATAAAAGAAGCGCTGCATGGACCGGTTGGCCGCGTACACGTGGATGGCGCAGCCGCTCATCGCTTCGGCGCTGCCGTTGCCGGCCATCGTCTGCCAGCCATCGATGAAGTCCACCGGCGTGGCGCTGTCGGGCAGCGGCAGCGGGTCCCAGCGCAGCTGGTTGGGCGGCGTAGGCGGCATGAAGTGGAAATCGCTGACGATACGGGTATTTTCAGCCAGGGTGAATGGCGGATGCTGGCTGGCGGGTCGGATGCGGTACAGCCACGAGCGCCGGTTCTGCGCACGCGGCGCCGTGAAGGCCGTGCCCGAGAGTTGCTCCGCGTACAGGCCCAGGGGCGCCCGCTGCGGCGAATTCTGCCCCTGCGGCAAGGCGCCGGGCACGGCTTCCGTGGCAAATTCGTTGCCGAAGCCGCTTTGGTAGCCGGCGCCTATCATGCGCGCTCCCCCAGTCCGTCGGCCGCGTCGCGCAGCAAGCCTTGCACCACGTCGGCCTTGCCGATGGCGCCCATGGCCAGCAAGGCGAAGCGGGCGAGGAACAAGGGCGAACGCTGTTCGCCCAGGCCACCCATGGTGTGGCACAACTCGGTGTAAAGATTATCCAGTTCGATGTCGGTCATGTTATCTCCTTGTTACTTTGATCGGGCGATGCCTGCCCTCGCCAACGCAGCCGCCACCTGCCCCGCCTGCACCTGCCGCCAACGCCCCAGCACGTGGCCGTCCGGGCGCACGAGGTAAAAACTGCCTGGCTGCGGGTCGAATAGCGAGAATACCTGCGCCGTGTGGTCCCAGGCGCACCCTTGCTCCCCGCTGCAGGAAATCGCCACGGTCGTCAACGGCAAGGTGTCGCCCAGCGCCGCCAGTGCGGATGGTACAGACCCTTCCTCGCTGAAGTACAGTCCCGTGAAATGGCCATCAACGCGTTTCAGCAAATCGGTAATATACCCCGCTTGCTGCGCGCCGTCTTGCAGCAGCGCCAGCGGACACTCGGGCAAGACCGTGCCCGGCGCGGGGCCAGTGGAAAACACACCCGATTCCGGCGCATTCAGGGGCGACTGCGCATACGCGATGGCGCTGGTCTGGCGCGGGTTGATCAGGGAGCGCACATGCGCATGCTTGCCCGCCAGCCCCAGCACGGCCGTGCGCATGAGGTCGAAGGCAAACGTGGGCGGCGCCATGAATTCCGTGCTTTTCGTGCCGTGGCGCAGGTTTTCACGGGCGGCGAATACGCGCTCGTCCGAATAGCTGTCCAGCAGGGCATGCGGCGCCTGCCCTTTGACCACGTAGGCAAGCTTCCAGGCCAGATTGTCCGCATCGTCGATGCCCGAGTTCGCGCCGCGCACGCCGAAGATGGGCACGAGGTGGGCCGCATCGCCCGCGAACAGCACGGGGCCATGCCGGTATTTTTCCAGGGTCAGGGCGTTGGCCTTATAGATGGTGATCCACACGGGATGCCACGGCGCCGTTTCTCCCATCATGGCCAGCAGGCTGTCCACGCGCGGTGCCACGTTTTCCAGCAGCACGGCCGCCTGCGCATCCTCGTCGTCGCGCAACTGGTAATCGATGCGCCAGATATCGTCAGGCTGCTTGTGCACCAGCACGGTCGAGCCGGGATTCGACGGCGGGTCGAAATACGCGAGGCGCTCCGTCGGACGGTCGCTCTTCAGGTGGATGTCGACGATCACATAGCGCCCTTCATAGCTGGTGCCCTGCAGTTTCAAGCCCAGCGCCTCGCGCACGGCGCTGCGCCCGCCATCGGCCGCCACCAGCCAGTCCGCCTCGATCTGGTAGCTTGCATCGGGCGTGGCCACGCTGACGGTGGCACCGTCGGCGCGCTGATCCACGCCGGTGACCCGCGTTTGCCAGCGGATATCGATCAGCTCCGGCTGGCGCTCGGCCGCATCGAGCAGGAATTGCTCGATATGGTATTGCGCCAGGTTGACCATGGGCGGCAGCTTCTGGTTCGCGTCTTGCGGCATCGTGAAGTGCAGTACTTCCTCGTCGCGGTAAAAGCTGCGTCCGCCCGCCCACGGCAAGCCCTTGGCCAGAAATCCGTCAAGCGCGCCCAGACGTTCGATGATCTCCAGGCTGCGCCGCGAGATGCAGATGGCGCGGCTGCCCGTGCAGACGCCATCGTCCGCCTCGATCAGCACCGAGCGCACGCCGTGGCGGGCCAGGCCCAGGGCCGTGGCCAGGCCCACGGGACCGCCGCCGACGATCAGCACCGGGACATGCTGCGTGGCGGCGCCGGCCGGTTTGCCAGGCGGATACACCTTCGGCACATGGGGGTAAGGGTGAAACGTGTCGCTCATGATGGGTCCTCTTCGATCAAGTATGGTCTTTGCCGCCGCGCGCAATCGGCAGGGTCAGCACGATTGCCGCGCCCGCCACCAGCAGCACGCTGGCGTACAGCAAGCCCGTGGCAAAGCTGTGTGTCAGATCCTTCAGCCAGCCCACGACGACGGGGTTCAGGGCCGAGCCGATATTGCCCGTGGCATTGATGACGGCGATGCCGATGGCGCGCGCCCCCAGGCTCAGGGCCCGGTCCGGCGTCGTCCAGAAGACGGACATGGCCGTGTATGCGCCCGTCGAGGCCATGCACACGCCCAGCAATTGCACGATGGGGTTGGCTGAATACGCGGTGAACAGCCAGCCAAAGGCCGACAGCAGCATGGGCCAGACGATATGCCAGCGGCGCTCCTGCAGGCGGTCCGAGCGGCGGCCCCAGGCAATCATGCCGATGACGGTACACACCTGCGGGATGGCCGCCAGCAGACCGATCTGCGTGTTGCTGGCGTCGCCGCTGAAACTTTTCACGATCAGCGGCGTCCACACGGCCACCATGGCCAAAGTATTCACCAGGCAAAAATAGGCTATGCCGAACTTCAATACCGTAGGCGAGCACATTTCCGCCAGTACCGAGCCTTTTTCCTTCGCTGCCACCGGCTTGTGTTCGGCCGCCAGCATGCGCGCCAGCACCTGCTGTTCCAGCTTGCCCAGCCAGTTTGCCTTGCTGGGAGAGTCATCGAGGTAGCCATACACGGCCAGGCCCAGCAGCACGGATGGCATGCCTTCCAGCAGGAACAGCCATTGCCAGCCCTTCAAGCCCCAGTGGCCGTCCAGGCCCAGGATCAGGCCCGACAGGGCCGAGCCGATGGCGGCCGTGACCGGCATGGCGATCATGAACAGGGCATTGGCGCGCGCGCGGTAGGCGCTGGGAAACCAATAGGTCAGATAGAGCAGCATGCCGGGCAGGAAGCCTGCTTCCGTCACGCCGACGAGAAAGCGCAGTGCGTACAGGCTGGCCGGGCCGCTGGCAAACAGGGTCGCCGTCGAGGCCAGGCCCCAAGCGATCATCATGCTGCCTATCCATTTACGGGCGCCGATGCGCGCCAGCACGATGTTGCTGGGAATGCTGCACGCGATGTAGGCGATGTAGAACAGGGTGGTGGCAAAGCCGAACTGGGTGCCGGACAGGCCCAGGTCTTGCATCATGGTCAGGCCGGCGAAGCCGATATTGATGCGGTCAAGAAAGGAAAACACGAACAGCAGGAACAAGAATCCCAGCAGGTGGCGCGATACCTTGCGCATCACTTGCTGTTCCAGTTGAACGGTGGCCGCGTCGAGGACGGGCGCCGGGGTGGCGGGGGGGGCCGCGTGGGCGATGGTCATGCTGGTCTCCATAAGGTGTCGCCCTCCCCTTGCTATTGTTATTGGGTGAGAGCGGCCGGATGCTCCGGCGTGCGACACAGTATGCAGACGACTACGCCGATGGTTGTCCCCATTTTGGGGACAACCATCGGCCAAAAGGACTAGCCAGCGTGCCTAGCCGCGTTTCTTGATGGGCACGTTCTTGACCTTCTGCTGGTCATAGCTGAAGGAGCCGTGGCCGCTCCAGTTGTTGTCGGTAACGAAGGTGGCTTCGAATTTGGCCAGGTAGCTGCCGATGGCCGGTGGCGGCACGGACACGACATATTCGCCGCTCAGGCTGAAAACGCGCGTGGCGTTGCCCAGGCCCAGGCCATGCACGGGGCCGCTGACGGGGCGGATCACCACGCGGCCATGCGGGGGCGTGACCGATTGCGTGATCAGGGCTTCGCCGCTGACGGTGCCGTCGTCGGGATTGTAAAACAGGGCCAGATTCAGGATGGGGGCGCCAGGCAGGCCCAGATTGCCGGCGATCAGATAGACGTGTTCTACCGCATTCAATTCAGTTGAGGACACAATGGACTCCTTCGGGGAATGATTCCTGAGCCATGAATACCGGAGATCGCGGGCGCGACAGGCACTGGCTATCAGCCTTGCCGATAGCCGTTATGCTTCGGCGCATCAGCACTCTGCAGATAGCATAGCCAATATTTTCGTAGCAATATGCTCACATTATTGCCTTGAATTTCGGCAATTTTATGCAGCCCCTGGCATGCGCCTACCGCTAGCATTTATCCAGCCTATACCCCTAGGCATAGCGCAAACAATTGGCGCTGGCTGGCAATGCCCAGGCGCTTATAGGCGCGCTTTTGATACGTGATCACGCTCGATGGCTGCACGCCCATGGTGTCGGCGATCTCCGCGGCCGTCAAGCCTTCGAGCACGCCGCGCAGCGCGTCGAGTTCGCGCTTGCTCAATTGCGGGCCATGCTGGCGCAGCCGGGCCAGCATCATGGGCGAGACGCCTTGCGCGGGCTGGCCGCTCAGGCTGTAGTGGTGTCTGGCCGCATAGGCGAACAGCGGCGACAAGGCTTCGATGGCGGCGATTTCGCCGGGCTGGAACTGCCCCTGGCTGCTGTCGCGGTAGAAATTGACGGACAGCCAGATATCGCTGGCCGGCTGCACCAGCAGCGACAAACGGTCCGACACATTCGGCTTCTGGTAACACGCGGCGCGGTAGCCGGAATGGCAGATTTCGGCGCTGGCTTGCTGGTGCAGCACGATAGCGGGATCGAGCTTGGGCTGGCGCGCGGGCGCGATGACGCTCTGGTTGCCGTCGAGCGCATAATAATGGCGGGCGTAGCTGTCGGCGATATCCTGCAAAAAGCGTCCGCCGCGCCGGTCGGCCACGGCCACCGTGCGGGGCCGGTTGCCGAACTCATAAGCAAAGATCGTGCACTGGGCGATGGAGGCGGCCGCGCCGGCGGTTTTCAGGATGGCGCCCGCTATGGCATTGACGTCGGCATGGCCGATGGCCGCCACCAGGTCGAGGGCGCGCCCCAGATCCAGCTGTCCCTCCGCCTGCCGCCGTTCCACCTGCCAGTAGCGCATGGCCGTCTCCCCTGCCCGCCGGGCTTATTGCTGCCGCTGCGGCAAGACCCAGTCCGGCCGGATGTAATGGCAGGTATAGCCGTGCGGCAAGCGCTGCAGATAATCCTGATGCTCGGGTTCCGCTTCCCAGAACGGGCCGGCCGGCGCCACTTCCGTCACCACCTTGCCTGGCCACAGGCCGGAAGCGTCGACGTCGCGGATGGTGTCTTCGGCCACCCGTTTTTGCTCATCGCTGGTGTAATAGATGGCCGAACGGTAGCTGCTGCCGCGGTCATTGCCCTGGCGGTCCGGCGTGCTGGGGTCGTGGATCTGGAAGAAGAATTCCAGGATCTTGCGGTAGCTGATGGTGTTCGGGTCGAAAATGATCTCGATGGCTTCGGCATGCGTGCCGTGGTTGCGGTAGGTGGCATTGGCCACGTCGCCGCCGCTGTAGCCCACGCGCGTGGCGATCACGCCCGGATAACGACGCAGCAAGTCTTGTACGCCCCAGAAGCAGCCGCCGGCCAGGATCGCGGTTTCATTGTCTTGTGCCATGGTGTCTTTCCCGTTCTAGTCAGAAGCAGCTATCTTACTCTGTCGCGCGACTTTCTTCAGCGGGCCAGCAAGCGCTTGAGCTGCGCCGCCTGGTAGGCGCCGATGGCGTCGTTGAACAGGCAGCGGATCAAGGGGTCGTCGACGATGTCCGCTTCCATCAGTTCTTCCCGCGTGGCCGCATCGAATGGCCCGTCGTTGATGCGCATGTACATCGAGGTCAGCGATTCGCCCAGCACCAGCGCCGCGT
This sequence comes from Janthinobacterium sp. SUN128, assembly GCF_030587275.1. NCBI lineage: Bacteria > Pseudomonadati > Pseudomonadota > Betaproteobacteria > Burkholderiales > Oxalobacteraceae > Janthinobacterium > Janthinobacterium sp. SUN128. The sequence continues at coordinate 1,844,314 of NZ_JAPWHY010000001.1, forward strand.
GGCATTTCACCAGCGGCACCTCGGTGGTCCAGCCCGGCGCCTCGCCCGTGTCCGGCACGAGATCGATCAAATCGCCGTGCGTGCGGTAATGCAGGACCGTGGCCGCGCCGTCGTGGCCGTACAGCGACAGCCGCCACACACGCGGGGCCTGGAAATAGCTGTCTTCGGGCAGCTCCATGTCGCGGTAGCGCTCAAGCAAGCCGTTCCGGCAAAAATCGAGCACCAGCACCGCATCATCCGCGCTCAAGGGGGAGAAACGACGGGCGATGTCCGCAGTGGCGGGCGCAAGCGCCTCGCGGCGGTAGTCGAAATCCACGTCTTGCGGGCCCACGGGAATGACCCAGGGCAGCGGCGCGGCCGGCGCCATGCCGTGCGCGTCGAGCAGCACGGCCGTCGACGGGTCGAGGCGGAAGATGTGCGCCTCGGGCAACGCGGCGCCGATTTCCTGCGCAAACTGGCGGTAGGTAATCGGGAACATCGCATGGTTGTACCAGGACCAGTCTTCCTGCACGAACTGGCAGGAGCTGGGCACGATGTAACGGGGCGCCAGCGCGCGCAGCTGCGGCACCCAGTCGTCCGGCAGGTCGACCGGGCCAGGCTGCGCCTGCGACGGCGCGATGACGGCGATCTCGCGCATGGTCTGGAATGGCCATAGCACCATGTCCCATGGCGCAAAGGCGGCCAGCTGCGCCAGGGTCTCCGGGCCGATCCAGGAATCGACGACGTTGAGCACATTCAAGCCCGCTGCGCGCACCTGGAACAGCGAATCGACATCGTCGTCCAGCGCGCGGCGCGGGATCACTTCGATCGTGCCCACCCGCACCGGCACGTCCACGTGCAGCTTCTCTACCTGCGTGAAACCGAGCGCGCGCAGCATCGCGAACAGTTCATCGAAGACGCAGTACAGGTAGATGGGCGTGGCGCGGTCCAGCACATCGAGGCTGTCGAGCGAACAGTGGTCGTCGTGGAAGTGCGAGATGAAGACGGCATCCCAGCGCAGCCGGCGCACGGCATCGAGGTCGAAGCGCACGGGCGGAAACGCGTGGCAGTTGCGGCTGAACGGGTTTTCGACGATGGGGTCGAAGGCGATGGCCGTGCCTTCGCACTCGAAGACATAGCCGGCGTGCAGGATGCGGGAGATTTTCAGGGGCATAAACAAGCTTAGGTTGGGCAGCGCGCCATGATAGCTGAAAAGGCGGCCGCCCTGCCCCGTGTTTACTTAGTACGGGTTATTCAGCACATCCATCGCGAAATACGTAAAGATCATGTCCGCGCCCGCGCGCTTGATGGCGCCCAGGGTTTCCTGCACCACGCGGCGCTCGTCGATGGCGCCCGCCTCGGCGGCGAACTTGATCATCGCGTACTCGCCGCTGACCTGGTAGGCGCCGATCGGCAAACGCGTCACTTCGCGCAGGTCGCGGATGATGTCCAGGTAGGCCCCAGCCGGTTTCACCATCAGCGCGTCGGCGCCTTCGGCTTCGTCAATCAAGGACTCGCGCACCGCTTCGCGGCGGTTCATCGGGTCCATCTGGTACGTCTTGCGGTCGCCCTTGAGGGTGCTGCCGGCCGCATCGCGGAACGGGCCGTACAGGCCGGAAGCGAACTTGGTCGAATACGCCATCACGGGCGTGTCGTGGAAACCGGCCGCGTCCAGCGCGCCGCGGATCGCCGCCACCTGGCCGTCCATGGCCGCCGATGGGGCGATGATGTCGGCGCCCGCTTGGGCCGCGATGACGGCCTGCTTGCCCAAATTCAGTACCGTGCTGTCATTGTCGACCGTGTCGCCATGCAGGATGCCGCAATGGCCATGGTCCGTGTATTCGCAGAAGCAGGTGTCGGACATGACCACCATTTCCGGCACGGCATCCTTGATGATGCGCGACATGCGGGCCACCAGGCCGTCCGGATTCAGCGTGTCCGTGCCGTGGCTATCCTTGTGGTGCGAAATGCCGAAGGTCATGACCGAGCGCAGGCCGGCGCGCGCGTAGCGCTCCACTTCCTGCGCCAGCTTCGCTTCGGGAATGCGGCGCACGCCGGGCATGGACTTGATGTCGATGAAATCGCTGCTGCCTTCGTCGACGAAGATCGGCAGGACCAGGTCGCGCGGATTGATCTCGGTTTCGCGGAACAGCTCGCGCAGTTGCGGGGTCGCGCGCAGGCGGCGCATGCGCGAAGTGGGAAATTGTGCTGGCATGGGGTGACTGGCTTCAGGTTAACAACGCCGATCAGTATACGCCGATCACACCGATTGCGCCGGGCTGCCCGGCAAAAAAGCCGCGCAGGTCAAGAAACCCCGCCCTGCGCCGTCATTGCGCGTGCAGCAGGGCCGCCACTTGCCAGCGCATGTCGGCCGCCAGCTGCACCAGCATGGCGCCGCGGCGGCGCGCATCAGCGCGCTTTTTCGACGGCACCAGCTCCAGCTCCGGCATCCGGCATGGGCCGCATGGCAGGCGGTAATTGCCATCGCCGGTGGGCAGCGCGTGCAGTTCCCGCCACGCCTGGTCGTAGTCGCACGAGATATGGCGGCGCCGGCGCCAGTTCAGCGCGATGCGGTTGGCGTTGCTGACCAGGTCCAGGTGGGCGCAGCCGAAAAGGTCGCCCAGGTCGCGCAAGGCGGCCACCATCAGGTTTTTCGGCCGGCAGCCGTGCAGCGCCCGCGTGGCCTCTTTTACCGCCTGCGCGCCGGCGGGCGAGCGCAAGCCCTGCAAGGCGCCCAGCTGGATGACGGCGCCGCCAGGCTGGGGCCTGAACAGGAAACTGGCCAGATACAGCGGAACGCCATCGCGCGTCAGGCGCAGGCACAGCTCCCCTTCTCGGTGGCTGTCGTGGATGGCCGTCAGCTGCAAGCGGTAGCTGGCGCCATCCTTGCCCTCGATGGCGGCCAGCACCAGCGCGCGGCGCGCTGCGTATTCCACCAGCGGCCGCGCGCCCGCCTGCCACAGGAAGCGGTAATGCCCGCACAGCAGCGCCACCCTCGCCGCGCAGCACAACTGGCGGCTGGCGTAGGGACGATAAATCTTGTACCGCAGGCTGGGATGGGCTTGTGCCAGCGCCACCAGGCCCGGTGTGCCGGCGATGAACGCTTGCCAGCGCGCGCGCTGCAGGGGAAAGACGATGGCGCCCAGCGCGGCCTTGATACGGTGGCCATGCTGGCGCAGTGGCGCCTGTTGCGGCGCGGCGTTGTCGCCGGTGACGGTAAAAGTATGCATGAAAACGGCTCTGCGACGGGTCGGGACTGGCAAGCCGCGGCAGGCCGCGGGCAGCCCGGAACAGGCGGCTGCGCGCACGCAGCCGCTCTACGCCGGGTAGAACGGATGATAGAGGGAGGCGAAAATGAAGGGGGTTACAAGTTGGTAATGTCGACTTGGCGTATGGCTCACAAGCACATTACGGCAGGGAGCCGACGGCAGGTTTCCTAAGGTCGCGCTTGAGCCGCCGCAGCAGCCAACGCCGCGCCGGCACTTCCAGCAAGCGGTAGCTGATGCCGCTGACAACGAGCAGGATGGCGGTGAAGATCGCCGCCTTCATCATGTAGTCCGCTATGCCCGTGCCAGGCAACATCAGGCGTAGCGGCTTTTGCAGCAGCATGGCCAGCGGCACATGCAGCAAGTAGATGGCATACGAGCAGTCGCCCAGGAAGGCGGCTGCCTGGCCCTCGAGTATCGCCGGCCGCAGCCTGGCGACAAGCCACACCGTCGCGGGCAGGACGCACATCACGACGAGGCCCAGCGGTATGACATCGCCGGCATCGCCTGCCGCATAAAAAGCGGCAAACACGCCTAGCGCCAGCGCCGCAAAATAGGCCAGTATCCAGGCATGCATGCGGCACTGGAACAACAGCAAGCCACCGGTAAAGCCCAGCAGGCCACGCAGCAAGCCTTCGTGTACATCATCCGACTCATAGCCAGTCAGGTAGCGATTCATCCAGACGGCGAACCCCCATAGCAGCAGCGCCGAGCACAGGTGCAGCGCGAGCTTCCAACGCAAACCATGCATGCCCATGCGGACGACAAAGAACCAGATCAAATTGATGGACACTTCGACGAAAATTGACCAGCTGGGTCCGTTCAAGGGGAAGGTAGGCCCGTCATCCTGCAGGCAGGGCAGCATCAGCGCATTGGGCACAAAGCATGCGATGTTCGCTGACGTGGCGCCGATGCGGCTCTTGACCAGGGTCACGGCAAGGGCCGCCAGTAGCGCGACGGCGTACAGCGGATACAGCCTGGCAAAGCGGTTATACAGAAAGTCGCTGAACGGCATGCCAAGGCGGATGCGCTCTTCATAGCTGTGTGCCATGACCCAGCCGGACAGGATGAAAAAGAAGTCGACCGCCAGGTAGGCGTGCGTGATCTTGAAGCCGAATATGACTGGCAGGTGATACACGGCGACCAGCATCGCGGCCAGGCCACGCAAGCCATCGAGAGAAACGATGCGGCCGCTGAAATGGCCACTCTTCATGCCGGCACCAATCATGCTTACTCCCGATATCCACCTGTCGAACTGGCGCACAGCGCCAGCAAAGAGAACCAGGCAGATATGGCGATCACTCGATGCGGCCGCACGGCGACGGGCAGGATGCACCGTCCAATGGCGACGCCACAAAAGTATCAAAATTATATCATGATGCTTTATTAAAAAGCAAATATGACAACCCTTATGACAAAAAAACACACGGCGACCAGCAAGGCTGGGCTTAGCGGACAATAAAATCGGCCAGCCTGAAACGCAGGCGCAAGCCCGGCGCCGCATCCTCGATCTCCAGGCTGCCGCCATGCAGGGCGGCGATGGCTGCCACGATGGACAAGCCCAGGCCGTTGCCAGGCAAGTGGCGGCTCTTGTCGAGCCGGTAAAAACGCTGCGTCAGCTTCGGCAGTTCTTCCTTTGGTACGCCGGGGCCGTTGTCGCGCACGGCCAGCCAGCTGCCCTGCTCATCGCTGCCGGCCGACACTTCCACCGTGGCGCCCCGCCCCGCATACTTGATGGCGTTGTCGACCAGGCTGGCCAGCGCGCTGCCCAGCAGGTTGCGGTCGCCGCGCGCCGGCACGCCTTCGCCATACATCTGCACCAGCAGCACGCCCTGCTCGTCGGCCGTGGCCTCGTACATTTCCACGATGTCGGCACCGATCTGTTGCAGGTCGATGTCGTTGAAATTCTCGGGACGCATGCCCGATTCGGCTGCCGCGATCTGCAGCAGCTTGTCGAACACGCGCGTCAGGTCGTCGATGTCGACGATGGCCGCCTGCGCCGCGCTCTCGTAGCCGGCCACGCCCTGCTGCTGGCGCAGGGCGCCATCGAGCTTGTTGCGGATGCGGCCCAGCGGCGTGCGCAAGTCGTGCGCGATGGCGTTCGACACGTGGCGCACGCCTTCCATCAGGTGCTCGATGCGGTCGAGCATGCGGTTGATGTCGCGGCTCAGCAAGCCGAATTCGTCTTCGCTGGAAACGGGAATGCGACGGCTCAGGTCACCCGCCTCGATTTCCCCCGCCGTGCGGCGGATCTGCCCGATGCGCGCCTCGAGCTGGCGGCGGAACAGCCACGCGCCCGCCACCACCAGCAGGATGGCGACCCCGCCGCCGTAGGCCAGGGAGCGCAGCACCAGCGAACGGATCGACTTGCCCTCTTCCATGTCGCGCCCGACGAACAGGCGCGCACCGCCCTCCAGCTCGCGGATCAGCATGCGCGCGGGCACCCTGCGCCCTTCGCGCGTGACGTCGCGGTGCAGCAAGCGGCCCACGGGGCTGCCCACGTCGGGCCACGACGACAGATTGCCCGCCACGCGGCTGCCATCGGCGCCCACCAGTAAAAAAATCTCCGTGTCGCTGTCGGTGCGGTCGGTCAGCAAATGGGCGATTTCCGCCGTCGTGCGGCTGGCATCGTCCTGCTGGTACAGGGCGGCGAGGCGCTCCGAGAGCAGGGTCAGCTTGCGGTCCACGCTGCGATCGAGCACGCCGATGGTGCCGAAATAGAACACGGCGCAGACGATGCTGATCGACACGACCACCAGCACGCCATAGCCGAGCGCCAGGCGGGCCGCGATCGAGCGGTGCCAGTTACGCACTGTCGATCACGCCCAGGGTGTAGCCGACGCCGCGCACCGTGTGGATCAGCGGCGGCGAAAATTCCTTGTCCACCTTGGTGCGCAAACGGCTCACCTGCACGTCGATGACGTTCGTCTGCGGGTCGAAATGGTAGTCCCACACGGCTTCGAGCAGCATGGCGCGCGTGACGGACTGGCCCTGGTGGCGCATCAGGTATTCCAGCAGGCGAAATTCGCGCGGCTGCAAGGCGATCTGCCGGTTGGCGCGCGTCACGCGCATGGTGCGCATGTCGAGTACCAGGTCGGCCACCTGCAGCTGCGTCGATTCGGGTACGGGCGCGGCGCGCCGCAGCAGCGCTTCGATGCGCGCCAGCAGTTCGGCGATGGCGAACGGCTTCGACAGGTAATCGTCGCCGCCGCTGCGCAGGCCGCGCACGCGCTCGTCGACGCTGGACAGGGCCGACAACACCAGCACGGGCGTGTTGCGGCCCATGCCGCGCAGGCGCGCGACGATGGCCAGGCCATCGATCTCGCCAGGCAGCAGGCGGTCGAGCACCAGCGCATCCCAGTCTTCGCCGCAGGCCAGGCGCATGCCGTCGATGCCATTGTCGCAGGCGGTGACGTCGTGGCCCGCCTCGCGCAGGCCGGCACAGATATAGCGGGAAGTTTCAGCTTCGTCTTCGATGACCAGGCAGCGCACGGGAGTTCCTTGTAAAAATCAGGGCAGCAGATAGGCGCAGCATACGCCAGGCGCGCGCCACTTGCCAGCCCCGCCGGCGTGCGGCGCGCGATGACAGGGTCGGGTACAATACAGCCTCGACAATTTTTGGCCGCGCCCGCGCGCGCATGTGCGCAGGTTTTATCGGCGCCTCGCGACTTGCCGCGGCCTGCATAGCCACCACTGCCATTAACGAACATCAGGCGCGCCAGGCGCGCGCCACAGACCAATACAGCCATGAAATCGACCCACTCTCTCGCACTGGCGCTGGCCATGGCCATCACCTGCGGCAGCGCCGCCGCCAAAGACACCAAGCAAAGCCTGTTGTTTGATGAAATCCCCATCGGCAGCTGGAGCACGTCCGCCGAACTGGGCGCCATCACCACCTCCGGCAATACGGTCGGCACCTCCGTCACGGGCAAGATCGACGCGCGCCAGGAACTCGATGACTGGAGCAACCAGTACATCTTCAGCGGCTACTTCAAGGAAGACGAAACGACGAACGACGACGGCGAGAAAGTGCGCGAACGCTCGGCCGAGCGCTTTTCCGCCTCCGCCAAGGCCGCCTACAAGCTGATGGCCGACCATGAAAAACTGTTCGTGCTAGCCTCGCACGTGAACGACAAGTTCGGCGCCTACACCAAGTACTCGACCCTGGCCATCGGTCATGGCTCGCGCTGGTACCAGTCCAGCGACAAGAGCATCGACGTGGAAGTCGGTCCAGGCTATTTCAGCGGCACCAACGACGCGGGCGAATCGGAACACGGCCTGACGGTGCGCGGCGCGGCCGCCATGAAGTGGAAAATCAGCCAGTCGGCCATGTTTACGCAAACGGTCAGCGTGGAGCGGGGTACCTCGAACACCCACTCGATCGCCGAAACAGCCCTCAGCACCAAGATCAACGGCACCATGCAGATGAAAGCCGCCTTCAGCGCCCGCAACGACACGCGCGTGCCGGACGACAAGAAGAACACGGATACGCAAACCTCGCTGACGCTGGTCTACTCGTTCTAGACGCGGACCGGCCATGCTGATGCGACGTCTGCGCGTATGCGCCCTCCTGTGCGCCGCGGCGCTGCTGAGCGGCTGCGCCGCCGTCACCGTCAGCGCGATCTCGCCGGCCGACTACCTGCAGCAGCGGCGCGGCGACATCCTCACCACAGGCAAACTCAGTGCCTCGGCCAGCGAAGTGCTGCGCATCATCGGCAGCGACATCGCCGCCTGCGAAGCCAATACGGGCAGCTGCCGCGCCGATCTGGCCCGCTCCGAGCTGCTCAGCGACGAGCAGCGCCTGGCCACCCTGTCCGAACTGTGGCTGGAAAGCGCCCTGGCGGAAGAAAAACAGGGCGGCCACCCGAGTGCCGAGCGGCTGGCCGCCTGGCTCGAATCGGCCCGCTATGCGTATGCCTACCTGTTCTACACGACGCGCACGCCGGGCCAGCGCGCCTTCGAAGAGCGCCAGACGCAAATCCGCGACTACTATAATTATGCCGTGCAAAAGGCCGTCGGCAACCTGTTCCGCCACCGCGGCGAATACCGCCCCGACGGCCATGTGATCCGCGTCGCCGGCTGGGAAATCGACAGCGAATTGTCGGCCCTGCGCCTGCCCGAAGACGGCACCCTGCCCGACGAACTGCTGCCGGCCACCTCGCTGTCGTTTTCCGGCCTGCGCAATGTGTACCGGCGCGATGGCTTCGGCGCCGACCTGGTGGCCGTCATGCCCAAGCCCCGGGCGTCGAAAGGCGAGTATGTCCCTTATCAGGAAACCCGTTTCCCCGTCGTTACGGCGCTGATCCGCTTCGACGGCAACAGCCTGCAGGAAGTCCTGGCCACGCAACAGCTGCTGGTGATGCTGGTCGACCCGACGCGCAGCGAATCGACGCGCATGGCGGGACAGGAACTGCCCGTGGCAGCCAATTTCACGGCCGGCTATGGTTTGTGGCTGGCCCGCTCCGGCTTCGGCGTGCAGGCGCTGCGCACCCTGTTCGGCCGTGCCGACGGCATTTCGCGCCCGCAGGTGCACCTGATGCAGCCCTACGACCCGAACAAGCGCACCATCGTCATGCTGCACGGCCTGGCCAGCAGTCCGGAAGCGTGGATCAACGTGGCGAATGAACTGATGGGCGACGAACAGCTGCGCCGCCGCTATCAAATCTGGCAAGTGTACTACCCGAGCAATGCGCCGCTGGCGGCCAACAACGCCGCCATCCGCCAGGCGCTGAACGCGACGCTGGCGCAGTTCGCCCCTTCGGCCAAGGCCGATGCCGCGAACGACATGGTCTTGATCGGCCACAGCATGGGCGGCGTGCTGGCGCGCCTGATGGTCTCCGATGCCAGCAATACCCTGCTCGACGCCATCACGGAAGAATACAATTTGAAGGGCAAGAAGGCGGAAAAAGTGCGCGCCGGCCTGGCGCCCTACCTGAATTTCACGGCCATGCCGCAGGTGAACCGCGCCATCTTCATCGCCGCGCCGCACCGCGGCACCTCGTTCGCCAACCACAAGGTGGCGCGCTGGATCGCCAACCTGATCACACTGCCCATCAACATGCTCGACCAGTTGTCCGACGCGGCCGGCAGCCTGGCGCAGCTCGACACGGGCAGCAGCGAACCGCTGCGCATCCCCAACAGCATCGATAACCTCAGCGACAAGGACCCGTTCGTGCGCCTGGTGGCAGACCTGCCCATCAGCCCGAAAGTGCGCTACTACTCCATCATGGGCAACGACACGCCGGACCTGCCATTGGCCGAATCGAGCGACGGCGTGGTCCCCTACGCCAGCGCCCACCTCGATGGCGCCCTGTCGGAAAAAGTCATCCCGTCCTGGCACAGCGTGCAGGAAAGCCCGCAGGCGATCCTGGAGATACGGCGCATCTTGCGCATGCCCGACAGCCTGCCTTAGAGCCTATCCCAGTAGGGAGCGTCTTCTGCTGGAATAGGTTCTTAGGCGCTATCACGCTCGCAAGGCCGCCAGCGCGGTGGCGGCCACGGCCAGCGCCGTCTCCGGCGGCGTGCCGTCTTCCAGATGCCATGCAGCCGACAGGCCCGCCCACGCGGCGCCCCACGCCAGCAACCGTGCCGGATCGAGGCGCGCCGCCTCGGCGATCAGCGCCACCTGCCGCTCCAGCCGGCCCGGAAAAGTGGCCAGCGCGGCATCCGGGTTGCACAGGATATTGGCAAAATCAAAACCCCGCTCGCCCACATAGCCTTTCGGATCGATGGCCAGCCAGCCGCGCGCGCCGCCATCGAGCACGTTCGCGTGATGCAGGTCGCCATGCAGCACCACACTGTCCTGCGGCGCCGCCAGCAAATCCTGCGCCACGGCATGGCATGCCGACAACACGCCGCCGCGTGCGGCGGCAACGGCCAGCGCTGCAAAGCAGCCGGACAAGGGAGGCAAAAGTGGAGCGGATGGCCGCGGCGCATGCAGGCGTGCCGCCACGGCGCACAGGATACCGGTGGCGGCCGCATCGCCCGCCTCCCCCGCGCGCGCCAGCGCGGCCAGCGAACGGGAACCCATCGCCCGCTCAAGCAGCAGGACATCATCCTCCGTGGAGGCGGCCAGCACGCGTACGGCGCCGTCGCCATCCCACCAGCGCAGCACGGCGCCAGCGCGCCGCTCATCGTCGCCGATCGACAGCTTTAGCATGGCCGGCTGGCCACCGTGCAGCACCGGCAACAGGCATGCGCCATGCGTGTGCACGGGCATGCCATCGGCTTGCAATGACCATTGCCGGAAATGGTTGGCAATGCGGTTCCGGTAATCCATGGGCAATCCTGGGATGAAGGTCAGGACGCTACTATAAGAGACAGGCCGGCGGGTAGCCCGTTCACGCCGGCTCGCGCCACTGGTCCTTGATTTCCAGCATGGCCGGCAGCTGTTCGATGAACAGCGCCAGCAGTTGCGGGTCGAAGTGCGTGCCGCTGTCGCGCTGCATGGTGGCGATGGCTTCGTCGACCGTCCAGGCGCGCTTGTACGGGCGTTCGCTGGTAAGCGCGTCGAAGACGTCGGCGATGGCGACGATGCGGCCTTCGTGGGGGATTTCCTCGCCTTTCAAGCCTTGCGGATAGCCGCTGCCGTCCCATTTTTCGTGGTGCGTCAGGGCGATGGTGCGCGCCATTTTCAACAGGCCACCCGCATGCTCGCCGATGATGGCGGCGCCAATTTCCGCGTGGCTGCGCATGACTTGCCATTCTTCCGCATCGAGCTTGCCCGGTTTTTGCAGGATGGCGTCGGGGATGCCGATCTTGCCCACGTCGTGCATGGGTGCCGCGTTGAGCAGGTCTTCCGCCCTGGCCGCGCTGTAGCCGGCCGCCAGCGCCAGCTGGCGCGCGTAATAGCTCATGCGGATGACGTGCATGCCCGTCTCATTGTCCTTGTATTCGGCCGCCTGGCCGAGCGTCTGGATCACCTGCAGGCGCGAACGGCGCAACTCCTCGGCGTCGACCAGCGACAGATGCGTGCGCACGCGGGCGCGCACGATGGGCGGGCTGACGGGTTTCGTGATGTAGTCGACGGCGCCCGCGTCAAAGCCATCCGCCTCGTCCTTCACGTCGCACAGGGCGGTGACGAAAATGACGGGAATGGACGCCGTGGCCGGCATGGCCTTGAGCTGCCTGCATACCTCATAGCCCGTCATGGCGGGCATCATGATGTCGAGCAGGATCAGTTCGACGGGATTGTGTTGCGCCAGTTCCAGCGCCTTCTCGCCATCCTTGGCATACAGCAGGCGGTAATCGTCCTGCAAAATCTGGCGCAGCACCTGCAGATTCGTCGCTTCATCGTCAACCAGCAGCAGGATCGGTTTGTCTTCGTGTAAGGTCATCGTTAGCCCAAGGTCAGGAAAGGTCGGCAGGCGCTGGTGCTTCCAGCCATGCCAGCAACTGGCGCAGCACGCCTGCGGCGCGCGCAAATTCAAAGTCGTCGATGGCGTTGGCCAGTGCCTGCAGGCGCGGCTGCTGGCCGTGCGGCGCCAGCATGGCGGCAATCTGCGCCATCAAGGCGTCGTCCAGCTGCCCGCCTTCCAGGCTGGCGATGGCTTGCCGCAGCAAGGCGCCGGCGGCGGCTGCATCAATGGGCGCGCTGGCGGCCGGCGCTTCCATGGCGACGGCCGGCATATCCACCTCTTCCAGCTCGCCGGCCAGCGCCATGAAGGCGGCCGCCAGCTGCACCAGCAATTCGGTCACCGGCAACTGGCGCGCGATGGCTTGCTCGATGCGTCCCAGCAGGCTTTCGACCTGCACCAGGCACAGGTTGCCCGCCGCACCCTTGATACGGTGCAGCAGGTGGCCCGCCACGCTGCTGCCGCCGCGTTCCAGTTCCGCCGCCAGCATCGCGGCGCAGTCGCCATTGGCTTGCACGAAGCGCGCAATGGCGCGCTGCAAGGCCGCGCGTCCGCCCCACAGGGCGATGCCGCGCTGCCAGTCGACCTGGCCGGCGGCGGCACGCGCCGCCGCGCCGGCCGCCGGCGGCAGCATGGCCACGGCGATATCGAGCAGGCGGGCGATTTCCGCCGTCAGCTTGTGCATTTCCAGCGGCTTCGAAGCAAAACCGTTCATGCCGGCCGTCTGCGCGGCGCGCCGGTCCTGTTCCAGCACGCTGGCCGTCAGGGCGATGATGGGCGTCGCCTTCAAGCCCTGCTCGCGCTCGTGCACGCGGATCAGGCGCGTCGCTTCCAGGCCGTCCATGCGCGGCATCTGCACATCCATCAGGACGATGTCGAAGCTGCCCTTGCTGAACTCGCGCACGGCGCTCTCGCCATCGCTGGCGGCGATCACCTGGTGGCCGGCCGCGCCCAGGCTGATCAGGAGCAGCTCCACATTCTGCGGCACGTCGTCGGCCGCCAGAATGCGCAGCGGCGGCAAGGCCACCACAGGCTGCTCGCTGCGGCGCGCCACGGCCTTGCCCGGCGCCAGCGGCAGCAGCACGTGGAACACGCTGCCCACGCCCAGGGTACTCTCCACCGTGATGGTGCCTTTCATCAGTTCGACCAATTGCAGCGAAATCGTCGTGCCCAGGCCCGTGCCGCCAAAGCGGCGGCTCATCGAGGAATCGGCTTGCGTAAAGGGGGCGAATATCTTGTCCAGGCGGTCGGCGGGGATGCCGATGCCCGTGTCGTGCACGGCGATATGCACCTGCTCGCCCTGCATGCCGACGGCCACGCGCACATGGCCCACTTCCGTGAACTTGACGGCGTTGCCGATCAGATTCGTCAGCACCTGCTGTACCCGGCGCGCGTCTCCCAGGAAGAACTGGCCCATGCCCGGATCGACATCGACATGCAGCACCAGGTCGCGCGCATGCGCCGTGATGCGCAGCGACGCGGCCACATGGTCGACCAGGTCGGGCAGCGAAAAGTCCACCAGTTCCAGTTCGGTCGCGCCTTTTTCCAGCTTGGCCATGTCGAGGATGTCGTTGAGCAGCTCGAGCAGGGAACGGGCGGACTGGCGCACCGTGCCCAGATGGCGGCGCTGCAGGCTGTCCAGGGCGGTCCCCAGCAGCACTTCCGTAAAGCCGATGATGGCGTTCATCGGCGTGCGGATTTCATGGCTCATGTTGGCCAGGAAGCTGGTCTTCGATTCGGCGGCCAGCTCGGCGCGGTCTTTTGCCGCGCGCAGATTTTCCTGCATGGCGCGCCGCTCGCTGACGTCGGTGGCCAGCTTGACCACCTTGAACGGTTTGCCGTCCGTGTTGAAGATCGGATTGTACGAAGCCTGTATCCACACTTCCTTGCCATCCTTGCCGATGCGCTTGTACTCGCCCGTATTGAACTGGCCACTGGCCAGCTGCTGCCAGAACGCGATGTAGTCTGGCGAGGTCACATAACCCGGTTCGCAGAAGATGCTGTGGTGCAGGCCCAGCACATCGTCGAGCTGGTAGCCGACCAGGTCGAGGAAGTTCTCGTTGGCCGCCAGGATGCGTCCCTGCAGGTCGAACTCCGCGACGGCAGTCGCGCGCGAGATGGCCGTCACCTTGCCTTCGTATTCGGCGTTGCGCAATTCGCTTTCCGTGATGTCGAGGATGACGCCATCGATCCAGCGCACCACGCCGTCGTTATCGAGCACGGGGCCGCTGCTTTCGCGCACCCAGCGCTCGCGCCCGTCGCGGTGGATCATGCGGTAGACGTTCTCGAAGTCGCGCTTTTCTCCGGCCGCCTGCACGCAGGTGTCGTTGACGCGCTGGCGGTCGTCCGGGTGCACGAGGTCGAACAGCCTGACGCGCCCTTCGGCGAAGTCCTGCGGCATCCAGCCCGTCAGGTTGAAGACGGCATCGCTGATGAAGATCATCTTCCATTCGGGCGCGAAGCTGCAGTGGAAGGACACGCCGGGGATGTTGCGGATCAGGGTGCGGTACTGGCGCTCGCTGTCCTTCAGCGCCTGCTCCATGCTGCGCGACGAGCGCATGTCCGTGACAAACGCCACGAACAGGGGCTGGCCCGGCGTGTCGATCTTGCCGATCGCCACGCGCATGGGCAGCACGGCGCCATCCTTGTGGCAGCCATCGAGTTCGCGTCCGCTGTCGAGGATGCGCGAGGCGCCCGTTTCCAGGTAGTCGCGCAGATAGCCCTCGTACTCGGCCGCGTCGGACGGCTGCAGCAGCACGCTGGCGTCGCGCCCCACGATCTCCGCTTCGCGCCAGCCGAACAGGCTTTCCGCGGCGGGATTGAAGGAGCGCACCTTGCCCTGGCCATCGATGGTGATCAGGCCGTCGGCCGCCGTATCGACAATCGCGCGCAGGCGCGATTCGCTGGCGCTGGCGTGGCGCAGCAGCTGGCGGTAGCGCAGCAAGCCGTTCGCGGCGGCCACGAAGACGGTCAGGGTGACGGTGATCAGGGCCACGGCCAGGGCCACGAACGAGGCCTGTACCGTAATCGTGTTCTCGCCCGCCGTGGGCGTGCCGGAAAAGCGCGCCGCCAGCATGCCCGTGTAATGCATGCCGGAAATGGCTAGCCCCATGACAACACTGCTGACCAGCAACGACGCCAGGGGAGTGAGGCGCAAACGCATGGCGCTCAGGCCAAAGCGTATCCACAGCGCCAGCATGGCCATGACGACAGCCACCACCAGCGACAGGGCGAACAGCCACGGCTGGTAATGCAGGGTCAGCGAAGTCTGCATGGCGGCCATGCCGCTGTAATGCATGGAACCGATGCCCACGCCGACGAGCACGCCGCCCACCACCAATTGGCGCCAGTTGATGCTCGGGCGCGCCAGCAGGTGCAGCGCCACCCATGAAGCGGCCACGCCGGGCAGCATCGACAGCAAGGTCAGGCTGGGGTCGAAGGATACGCGCGTGCAGATGTCGAAGGCCAGCATGCCGATGAAGTGCATCGACCAGATGCCGCCGCCGAGCGCGATGGCGCCCGTGATGATGGCCGTCTGGCGCTGGAAGCCGCGCTCGCTGCTGCGCGCCATGCCGGCGATCTGCAAGGCCATGAACGAGGCAAAGATGGCGATACCGACGGAAAACAGCACCAGCCACGCATTGTGCGTGCCGTAGATGTACTGCATGGTATCGCTCGATACGGCAAAGATGGAACTAAACATACTGTCGTGGCATAAGGTGAGTGAAACGTGACGTCGCAAAACATGACGGCCCACCGCGCGCGCTGGCGCCACGCTTTTTACTAAAGCGGCAACACAGCGGAAATGACAACGGTAGCAGTCGACCAGGGCAAGGCTCGGTCATCACGCCCGCGCCTGCCGCGCGGGGGAAAGGTGCTTTTTACAGAGTGAAAAAGCGGAATGCGTACGAACTCTGGCGCGGATCGCTGGCCGCCAGCGTGACGATGATTTTTTAAAGAGCCATGAGTATAGTTGCTTTGCGAACATATTCATAGGACTTCAGCAATACAGTTATCAAAAATGATAGTTATTGCGGCGGCGATACGACACTGGCCCGTCTGCGCCTACGCCTGCGGCCAGCGCGCGCGGATGGCCGCGGATTCCTGGCTGATCGGCCCAGCCGTCTCGCTGACAGGGATACCGGCCAGTCTACAGCGGCGGCTCAGTTCCTCCTTGATCTGGCACAGCGTCCAGCGCTGCGGCACGGGCAAGTTCAGACCCACCACGCGGATCAGCGGATAGTCCGCGAGAGTCGTGTAGAGCAGCAGCTCGACGCGCGCCAGCGGTGCCGGGGTCCGATAGACCTGCAATGCGCCCCCATACGTGACCACTTCCAGCCGCTGCAGCTGCGACAAGTCCAGCTGCACGCTTTTATCCCAGCCGGGCAGGCGCCGCGCATGGCGCCGCAGCAACAGGCCCGCATCGCCAAGTTCCACATGAAAGAGCAGACTGCGTCCCGGAAACAGCACCAGGCCCGCGATCCAGGCGGCCAGCGCCAGCGGACAGAACAACACTGCCTCGCCCGCGTAAGGCACGTCGCGCCAGACGGCTTGCAAGACAAAGGCGAGGATCAGGGCACAGCCGCCCAGCAGCACGCTGCGCCACAGCACGGGACGCAGATTGGCCATCATCGCCGCATGCGAGCTTGCATCGTCGGCCGGCGAAAAACGGATCCATTCGGCGCGCGCCGGCTTCAGCGTGGGTCTCAGCTCCCCGCTCAAGCGGTCGGTGCCAGCATGCCGCGGAACCACGCCAGCTGCTCGCGCGTCAGGTAATTGGCGCCATCGCCATGCAGCAGGACGATCTCGATCTCGGGCGGAATCGAGGCGATCAGCTGCGCGCCCGTCACGGGAATCTTGGGAAAGTTGATGCCAGCCAGGAAGGCCAGGTCTTCCGCCACCGTCACGCACTGACGCTCGGGATTGGGCGATGGCACGAGGAACAGGTCGATCTGTTCGCTTTGTCCGCCGATGACGACGTGCAATTGCGCGGTCAGCAGTTCGGGCAGGATCAGCTCGATATTATTCTCGGCGCGCGATTGCTGGAAAGCGCTTTTCAGGGGCGTGAGGACAGGTGTGGCGGACATGGGAACAGTCAAAAATGGGGACGGCGGCAGTGTAGCAGAGGCGCCCGCCCGGGACGCGCTCTGCTGGCACAACGGCTACATCTTGTAGTTCAAGGACAGCAGCACGCTGCGCGGCGCGCCGTAGCGCTCCAGCCCGCCCGACCACGAATAGCCGAGCCCCTGGTAGTAGCGGCGGTCGAGCACGTTGTCGACATTCACACGCAGCTGCAGCTGCTCGCTGATCCGGTAGCCGGCCGTCAGCCCGACGATGGCGTAAGCGCCCTGCCGCGTATCGAAGCCCGTTTCGCGGCGGTAGATCTTGTCTTGCGCGTAGACGGAGGCGCCCAGGTTCCATTTCGCCAGGCTGCCGCTCAGCTGCAGATTCGTGTACAGCTTGAACAATTGCTTCGGCTCATCCGTGGCGATGCGCTGGCCGATGTTGGCCGCTACGCTGTCCTTGGTGTACTTGGCTAGTACATAGGTGTAGCCACCCGCGATCTGCCAGCCCGGCAATGGCGAGCCCGACAATTGCAAGTCGATGCCTTCGCTCTGCACCTGCCCGGCCGCGCGGGCGCAATAGATGGCACCGCCCGTGGGGCAATTGACCTCGTCGGCCATGGCGCGGTTGTTTTGCCTGATGCGGAACAAGGCGCCGCTGGCATTGAGCCTGCCGCCAAAATATTCTCCCTTGACGCCCGCTTCCAGGTTGGTGCCGCTCAACGGTGGCAAGGTATTGCCGCGCACATCGAGCTCACTTTGCGGCTGGAAGATCTGCGTGCCGCTCGCATACACGGAATGGTGCTGGTCCAGGTCGTAGACAAGGCCCGCGTATGGCGTGAATTTCGCGTTTTCCGTCAAGCTGCGGCGCCAGGCCGGGTTGGTGGAATACCAGCCCGTCACATCCTGCGCATACCAGCCGAAGCGCCCGCCCAGCACCAGGCGCAGCGGATCGGCCAGGCTGAAGTTACCGGCCGCATACAGGCCCTTCTCTTCCGTCTTGCGGCCCCAGTTATATGGCTCGAACGGCGCGCCGTTCATGCGGTAGGCGCGCGGATTCCAGTGGCGGATATCGATCACGCGCTTCCCGGCGCCTTCCCAGCTCTGGCCCGCGTCGGAATCGTCATGGCGGTAGCTGACGCCCACGATCAGGTCATGCTGGCGGCCGAACCAGGTGACGGGGCCGCTCAAGCGCCAGTCGGCCACCACTTGTTCCGTGTTGTACTTCCAGCCCGTTTCCGACTGCTCCAGCAGATATGTTTCGCCATCGACGCGGCTGTTGGTGGTGTTGCGCGTGCTCGACGAGGCATCGATGCGCGTGATGGCGAAGCGGCTGCGCCAGCCCTTGTCCAGCTTCGTTTCCAGGTCGGCGAAGACGACGTTGTTGTCGCGCTTCTGGAAGGAATCGGCATTATTCAGGAAGGTCGAGCGGGGCAAGTCCATGTGACGGCCATCGGGCAAGGTCGGCAAGCCGACGAACACGCCGTCGGTGCGGCTGTGCTGGCGCGAAAAACCGATGCCGGCCGTGGTCGACGGCGTCAGATCCGCCTCGACGATGGCATACACGGTGCCGTTGGTATTGTTGACGACGTCGACGAAACTGTCGCTGTCGCGCCAGCTGGCCGCGACACGCCCCCGCACGCTGCCCGCAGCGTTCAGGGCATTGCTGGCGTCCACCGTCAATTGCCGGTCCTTCCAGCTGCCCAGGTGGGCGGACGCGTTCAGCACAGGCGTGGCCGTGGGGCGCTTGCGCACCATGTTGATGCTGCCCGACGGTGCGCCCGCCCCTTCCATCAGGCCCGTGGCGCCGCGCACCACTTCCACCCGGTCGTACATCAGCATGTCGGCGGAAACGTTGCGCTCATTGAAACCCGTGACATCGAGCGGCAAGCCATCGACGTTGACGTGGCTCAAGGCAAAGCCCCGGGCGAAATATGTGGTTTCCTGGTCGGACACGCCCTGCGTCTTGCCATACAGGCCGGGCGTGGCGCGCGCCACGTCCTGCAAGGTGGTCAGATCGAAATCTTCCATTTGCTGGCGCGAAATGACGCTGACCGTTTGCGGCGTGTGGCGCTGCGACAGGTTCAGGCCCGTGGCCGTCGACATATTGCGCGCCGTATATAAGCCCGTGCCTTCCGTGGCGCGGTCCGCCTCGGCGCTGACGACCACGGCGGGCATGCTGTCCAGGCCGCCATCGGCCGTGCTGGTATTGATTTTACGCAACAGGTAATTGCCATTGCCACCGTCCGTCACTTCGAGGCCGCTGCCTTGCAGCAGTTTTTGCAGGCCGGCAGAGATGCCATGGCGCCCTTGCAAGCCCGGCGTCACCAGGCCGTCGAGCGCCACGCCCTGGGTGGACAGGTTGACGCCGGCGGCGATGGCAAACGATGCCAGCGCGCTGCGCAGGCTGCCGGCGGGAATGCTGTAGTCGCGCACGCTGGCGGCCGGACTGGACTCGGCGGCCAGCGCCACTTGCGGCAAACCGGTGCCGGCGGCGCCCACGGCGAGGAGCAGGACCAGCGCGGCGCGCACGGCGCCGGTGGTGGGATGGAGCGTCATTCGTGCTGCGGTAATGCGGTGCTGCAAAGCCATGTGGACCCTTTCGATGGTTCGGATTGTTCGTTCTCTACCTTGTATGACGAAGCAATCCGGAAAAAGGGACAGGCAAAAAGTAAATTGGGGCATGTCGGCTTACGCCCTGCGGGCTAAGCCGACTTACCATACCCGACAGTCGTAGGTCGGCTTAGTGTGGCAAGGCCACGCGTAAGCCGACAATCTCAAGCCGCCTCGACACTGATCCAGTAGCGCGTGCGGCGCGCCAGACGGATCGGCAAGGAACGCTGCAGCAAGAGCAGGATGTTGTCCGGGTCGTTCAACTGGAAGATACCGTCCACGGGCATAGCCGCCAGCGCGGGATCGCAGCGCAGCACGCCATAGCGGTAGCGCGCCACCTGTTCGAGCACCTCGCCCAGCGGCATGCGCTCGGCGATCAGCACGCCCTGCAGCCAGCCGGCAGCGCGCGGCGCCAGCGGCGTCAAGGCAGAAACGGCGCGGTCGTCGAAACTGCCCTGCCGGCCCGCATCGATCCTGCGCAAGGCGTCGGGAGCGTCCCTTGGCTGTATCTCGACGGCGCCTTCGCTGACGCTCACCTCGGTGCGCGGCGCCAGCGCGCTGCCAGCGTGGCGCACGCTGAAATGCGTGCCCAGCGCGCGCACGGCGCCATTGCTGCTGCGCACGAGGAAGGGGCGCGCCGGCACGGCCCCGTCATGCGCCGTGCCGACATGGATTTCCCCTGCATGCAGCACGAGCAGCCGCGCCGCGCCGTCAAAATGCACATCGATGGCAGTGTCCGTGTTAAGCACCAGTCGCGTGCCGTCAGGTAAGGTCATGTGGCGGATTTCCCCCCTCGCCGTGCGGATGGCGGCGCGCCACGCCTGCCACGGCGCCGACTGGCTGGCCAGCCACAGCGCCGGCCCGGCCGCGATCAGCCCGGCCAGGCCGTAGAGCACGGCACGCCGGTGCGGCGACTGCGGCGCCGCGTCCGCCGTCTGGCGCAGCGCGGGCGGCACGCTGGCCAGGGTGCTGCACACGAGTTCGGCACGCTGCCAGGCCGCTTCGTGCGCGGGATCGCTGGCGCGCCAGGCCTGGAACGCTTGCTGCTCGCCTGGAGTCAAGGCGCCCCCGTGCAGGCGCACCAGCCATTGCGCCGCCGCCCGCGCGGCGCGGGGATCGATGGCAGCCGTGCTCGCGCTCACAGGATCAGCAGGATGCAGTGCTCAAACGCCTGCACCATGTAGCGCTTGATGCTGCGCTCGCTCACGGCCAGGCGCCGCGCGATTTCCCCATACGCGAGACCATCGACATGCGCCAGCAGGAAGGCGCTGCGCACCGGCGGCGGCAAGCCGTCGAGCATGGCATCGATGCGCTGCAGGGCTTCGCGCACCAGCAAACGCTCTTCCGGCGACTGCATCAGCAGATCGGGCTGCTGCGCCAGGGTTTCCAGCCAGGCTTGTTCCAGCGACAGGCGCCGGTAATGGTCGATCAGCAGACGCTGCGCCACGGTCGTCAGGTAGGCGCGCGGCTCGTGCAAGGTTTGCCGGCCCTCAGGCGGCGCCGTCAGCAGGCGCACGAAGGTATCCTGCGCCAGGTCGGCCGCATGGTCGGCGCACTGCAGCTTGGCGCGCAACCAGCGCATCAGCCAGCCGTGGTGGCTGCTGTAGATGCCGGCTATCGACTCGCTGGACTGCGCAATGTTCACTAGGGACTCCGATGCGCACAAGGCAAGGCGCGGCCAATTGATAATAATTCTCATTATCACAAATCATTGCCTCCGCCGTCAATGCCGGCGCCTGCCTATCCGTGGAAACTGTTGTTTCAACGCGGTCGCAATCCTCTAGCGCTTGATGTACAGGCTCTTCATCACCATGCCGCCGCGCATTTTCTTCGCGCCCGGCGCCAGCCCTGCCGGACAAGCGCCCTGGAACACGGCTGCCAGTTCCGTGTGCTGCACTTCGTTCTTGCCATTGACTTGCACGGTGGTGTCGGCGCTCAGGGTATATGCCTTGGCCAGGTCGCCCTTGAAGGCACCAACCAGCCTGGCGTCCGGGCAGCCGGCCTCGAATTGATAACTGTCGCCCTGGCGGCTTTGCGACTCGATCTTGCATTCCTGCTCGAAACCGGACCACAGATCGTCGTCGATCAGGCGGTCGCGCGGCTGATCGACGCAGATTTCCCAGGAAAATGGCGAGGTGGCGGGCGTCACCTTCCACAGCCCCGTGGCGCGCTGCAAGCGCTGCACCGGCTCGGCCGCCGAGGCGAATGTGGCCGCGCACAGGGGAAGGATGGTCATCAGAAACAAGGTCGCGCTGCGCTTCATGGGCATGCTCTTTCGGCTAAAAACTTGAATATAGCAAAGAGAAATGCCCGCAGGCCACACGCTTAGCCGTGCATGACGGCCGCGCGGATTTACGCCGGATAAGCTTTCCCGGGCTTTGCGGCCAGCACGAAGGGGATGGCAAACGGCCCAAAAAAGGTCACCAGGACGGCCCGGACGGCCGTTGTCCTGATCTGGCGGCGCTTGGCAATGCACATGCAGGCAAAGGCCGACAAAGACCAGAGCAAGGCAGGCAAGTATGCAGTCATCATGAACTCCGGATGCGCCTTGGAAGGCAGAAAAACCATGCTGACACGGAAATGTGGCCATTGCAATGGCAGATTGCGCATCTGCCATTGCAGCGGGCGGCCAAGCGCCCCTCTTTCAGCCATTCTTAAGACTGCAGACGGCTGCCGGCCAGCGATGTGGTCAATAATACACGGTCAGTGCTGGCCGATCTTCATGATTTTCAGCGCGTTCGTGCCGCCGACCTTGCCCATCGGCTCGCCCCAGGTCAGCACGACGGTGTCGCCCTTGGCCACGACCTTATGTTCCACCAGCAAATCTTCCGCCTGCTGCAAGACCTTGTCGCGGTCCGTGCCGGACGTCAGTTCCAGGGTGCTGACATTGCGGTACAGGGCCAGCTTGCGGCGCGTGCCCACGCTCGGGGTCAGCGCGACGATGGGGATGTCGATATTGCAACGGCTCATCCACAGTGCCGTGGAACCCGATTCCGTCAGGGTGGCAATCGCCTTCACGCGCAGGTGATGGGCCGTAAACAGCGCGCCATACGCGATCGACTGGTCGATGCGCGAGAACGTGGCGTTGAGGAAATCGGCGTCCAGCTTGCAGGTATCCCATTTCTCCGCGTCCAGGCAGATGGCGGCCATCGCTTCCACCGTTTCGATCGGGTAACGGCCCGAGGCCGTTTCCGCCGACGTCATGACGGCATCCGTGCCGTCGAGCACGGCATTGGCCACGTCGGACACTTCCGCGCGGGTCGGCACGGCGTTGACGATCATCGATTCCATCATCTGCGTGGCCGTGATGGCCAGCTTGTTCGAGGCGCGCGCCATCTTGATCATGCGCTTTTGCAAGGCCGGTACGGCCGCGTTGCCCACTTCCACAGCCAGGTCGCCACGGGCCACCATGATGCCGTCGGACGCGTCGAGAATTTCTTGCAGCGCAGGAATAGCTTCCGCACGCTCGATCTTGGCGATCATCATCGGCTTGTGGTCCCACGCTTCGCCGGCGATATTGGCCAACTGGCGCGCCATGACCATGTCGGTGGCATTTTTCGGGAAGGACACAGCCACGTAATCGGCCTGGAAGCTCATCGCCGTTTTCACGTCTTCCATGTCTTTCGCCGTCAGGGCCGGTGCGGACAGGCCGCCGCCCTGGCGGTTGATGCCCTTGTTGTTCGACAATTCGCCGCCGATCTTGACGGTGGTGTGGATTTCGCTGCCGACGACCTTGTCCACCGTCAGCACGATGAGACCGTCATTCAGCAGCAGCACGTCGGCAGTGCGCAAGTCGCGCGGCAATTCCTTGTAGTCGAGGCCGCAGCGCTCGATATTGCCCAATTCGCCGTTTTCTCCCCATTTCGCGTCGAGGATGAACTTGGCGCCGTTTTCCAGGAAAATCTTGCCTTCTTCAAACTTGCCAACGCGAATTTTCGGGCCTTGCAAGTCGGCCATGATGGCCACTTCACGGCCGCACAGGGCTGCCGCTTCGCGCACCATGCGGGCGCGGTCGATATGGTCTTGCGCCTTGCCATGCGAAAAGTTCAGGCGCACGACGTCGACGCCGGCCTTGAACATGCGGACCAGAGTATCGATATCGTTGGAAGCGGGGCCGATGGTGGAAACGATCTTGGTGGCGCGTTGCTGTACTTGCATGGTCATGGTGTGCTGCTTTCTATAAAGTTCGTGCTGCTACAAGGGCCGGCCTTGTGGGCCGGCCGTCCTGGTGCGCTGGATCAGCGGTACTACGTTCTTACTTGGCCGCCATCAGGGCGACCGTGGTGTCCAACATGCGGTTCGAGAAGCCCCACTCGTTGTCGTACCACGACGACACCTTCACGAGGCGGCCCGAGACCTTGGTCAGGGTCGAATCGAAGTTCGACGAAGCGGGGTTATGGTTGAAATCGATGGAGACGAGCGGTTCCGTCTGGTACGTCAAGATACCTTTCAGGGCGCCTTCCGACGCCGTTTTCAGCAAGGCATTGACTTCCTCGACGCTGGTATCGCGCTTGGCAATAAAGGACAGGTCGACCAGCGAGACGTTAATCGTCGGCACGCGGATGGCAAAGCCATCGAGCTTGCCATTCAGTTCCGGCAAGACCAGGCCGACGGCGGCGGCGGCACCCGTCTTGGTGGGGATCATCGAATGCGTGGCCGAACGGGCGCGGCGCAAGTCTTCATGCATCACGTCGCTCAATACCTGGTCGTTCGTGTAGGCGTGCACGGTGGTCATCAAGCCCGATTCGATGCCGATGGCGTCGTTGAGGGGTTTCACCAATGGCGCGAGGCAATTCGTCGTACACGAGGCATTCGAGATGACCGTGTCCGAGGCTTTCAGCACATGCTGGTTGACGCCGAACACGATGGTGGCGTCCACGTCCTTGCCGCCCGGCGCGGAAATGATGACTTTCTTTGCCCCGCCTTTCAAATGCGCAGAGGCTTTTTCCTTGGTCGTGAAGAAGCCCGTGCATTCGAGCACCACGTCCACGCCGAGTTCGCCCCACGGTATCAGGGCCGGGTCGCGCTGCGCGAAGACGCGGATGCGGTCGCCATTGACGATCATGTTGTCGCCGTCGATGGTGACGACGCCGGGAAACTTGCCGTGTACCGTGTCGTAGCGCGTCAGATGTGCATTCGACTTGGCGTCGCCCAGGTCATTGATGGCGACGATTTCGATATCCTGCTGCTTGCCGCCTTCATAAAACGCGCGCAAGACATTGCGGCCGATGCGGCCATAGCCATTGATGGCAACTTTGATGGTCATGCTGTCTCCTTGATATTATTTAAATGATTCACCTGATACGTACAGCGCCGAACAAAACCGTAGCGAGCGGAAGGGAGTTGTGGCTGAGAAGCGGAACTGTGCTTGAGCACAGTGAGCATCGCAGGCCGCAAATCACGACGCGCAGTAGGTTTGGTTCGGTGCCATCTAACCGCTGTTGCGCAACCCCGCCGCAATGCCATTGATCGACAAGTGGATCCCCGTGCGCGCCGCCGCATCCTGCTTACCCTCGCGGAAACGTTTCAACAGCTCCACCTGCACGTGATTGAGCGGATCGATATACGGGAAGCGGTTGCGTATCGAACGCTGCATCAGCGGATTGGCTTGCTGCAACTCTTCCTGGCCCGTGATCAGTTTCAAGGCGTCCAGGGTGGCCGCATATTCGGCGCGGATGCGCGTGAAAATGGCGTCGCGCAAGGCCTTGTCCTTGACCAGTTCAGCATACTTGCCGGCAATGGCGATATCGCTCTTGGCCAGGACCATATCCATGTTCGACAGCAAGGATGTGAAGAATGGCCAGTCCGTGTACATGCCGCGCAGCACGTCCGCGCCATCGGCAGGATGGGCGGCCAGGTAGGCTTGCACGGCGGAACCAAAACCAAACCAGCCCGGCAGCATCAAACGGCATTGCGCCCAGCTCAGGACCCAGGGAATGGCGCGCAAATCTTCGATGGACGTGGATTTCTTGCGCGAGGCGGGACGGCTGCCGATATTCAGGGCGGCAATCTCCGCGATCACCGTCGATTCCCAGAAATACTGTTCAAAGCCCTCCGTGCCATACACGAGGTCGCGGTAGGCGTTCAGGGCCGTTCCCGAAAGTTCTTCCATCGCGGCCAGGTGGCCCGCGCCGGCCGAGGCCTTCGGTTGCAGCTGCGCCTGCGGCAGCAGAGTCGACTGGATGGTGGCCGCCACCAGCACTTCCAGGTTGCGGCGCCCTACTTCCGGGTTCGCATACTTGGCTGTGATGACTTCGCCTTGCTCCGTCAAACGGATCTGTCCCTGCACGGCGCCTGCCGGCTGGGCCAGGATGGCTTCGTAGCTGGGTCCGCCGCCACGGCCGACGGAACCGCCGCGGCCGTGGAACAATCGCAGCTTGATCTGGTATTGCTTGAACACCGTCACCAGCTCGATCTCGGCCTTGTAGAGTTCCCAGCCGGAGGTCAAGAAGCCGCCGTCCTTGTTGCTGTCAGAGTAACCAAGCATGACTTCCTGCTGGTCGGCGCGCGACGCGAGCAAGCCGCGGTAGAACGGCAAGCCGAAGGCGCGCGCCATGATGGCGGGGCCCGCGCGCAAGTCGTCGATGGTTTCGAACAGGGGAATGATGTTGACATCGACTTCGCGGCTATCCTGGCGCAGCAAGCCTACTTCCTTGAGCAGCAAGGCCACTTCCAGCAAGTCCGAGACGCTGGCCGCCTTCGAGATGATGCAGTTCGGTACCGATTCCTTGCCATATTTGACATGGGCCTCGCGCACGGCGCGGAAGATGTCGAGTTCGGACGTCGTTTCTTCCGAGTAGTGCGCATACGGCGAGGTCAGCAGGCGTGGCGACTCCAGCTCGGCCAGCAGCAAGCTGATGCGCTGCTCTTCATCGAGGTCCAGGTAGACGAGGCCCGGCTGAGCACCCGCGAACAGTTCGCCCACGACGCGCTCATGCACGTCGGAATTCTGGCGCAAGTCGAGCGGCGCCAGCGAAAAGCCGAAGACCTTGACGGCGCGGCGCAGCTGGCGCAGCCGGCCGCGCGCCAGCGCACGCAAGCCATTGCTGACCAGCGAATGCTGGACGACGTCCAGGTCAGCCAGCAGTTCAACAGCGGCAGCGTAGGGCTGCACGCCGTCTGCCTGCTTGCCCTTGCCGGATAGCACCACGCGCGTGGCGTCCAGGCGTGCATGGATGCCGTGCAGGGCGCGGCGGTACGGTTCGTCGACCCGGTGCGGCGACGCATCGGCCGAGCGCTCGGCCAGCGCGCGCAGCGGTTCGCTGCACGCGTTCAGTATTTGCGCCAGCGACAGTTGCGAAGCGAGCTTGCGCAATTCACCGAGGTAAAAATCGAGTACCTTGTCAGCCTGCGTTTGCAGGGTACTGCGCAGGATGTCGGCCGTGACAAACGGGTTGCCGTCGCGGTCGCCGCCGATCCAGCTGCCCACTTTCATGAAATTGGGTAATTCCGCATCTTCCCAGCGGGCATCGCGCTGGGCCAGCATGGTTTCCAGCGAGGAATACAATTTCGGCAGTTCACGCAGGATCGTATGGTCGTAGAACGACAGGCCATTGGTCACTTCATCCATGACGGACAGCTTGCTGGTGCGCAGCAGACGCGTCTGCCATAGGGTGACGATGCCACGGCCCAGCGCTTCTTCGTTTTGCTCGGCCTCTTCCGGGGTCATTTGCACGCGGTCGCGCTCGCTCAACAGGCGGGCGATGGCCATCTGGCAATTCTGGATACTCTTGCGCTGCACTTCCGTCGGATGCGCCGTGAAGACAGGGCTGACAAACGCATCTTCAAAGAACGATGCCAGCGCATCAGCCTTGCCGGCGTCAAACACGTTGCCGACGGCATGGCTGAGGCTACCCTGGCGCGGCGGCGAGCCGGCGATCAGATGGGCGCGCGTGCGGCGGATGTGATGTTGGTCTTCTGCAATATTGGCCAGCAGCGAGAAATAGCTGAAAGCGCGCGTCAACTGCGTGGTTTCTTCCTGCGACAGCGCTTGCAGCGCGTCCGACAGCTGCGCGCGCGCCGCTTCATCATTGTCGCGGCGGAAACGGATGGCCAGCTGGCGCACATGTTCGATGCGTTCGAAGGCGGGGTCGCCCAGGTGGTTGCGGATGGCGTCGCCCAGCAGACGGCCCAGCTGGCGGATATCGCTGCTCAGCAGCTCGTCTTTCACTTCATTCATTTGCATGGTATTCATTTCCTGGGGCGGCCACGGCGGCACCGCACAGATTGCGTAGTACGCGCTTCCCGGCCCGGGAAACGCCCATCGTTCAATTTGTAGTAAATTTACCTTATTGCTTCACCATCCTCTTGATTTCCATCAACAAAAATCCCACCCAAAGGGCAGGCAAGGGCTAACGAGCTGTTTGCCACGGCAACAATATGAAAATTTACTACGCATTTGAGCGAAAGGCAATCAACTTTTGTCTTTCGAGGCTGAAAAGTGACGGCGCAACACACAGGGCCGGCGCTCTCCTGTATGCTGCGGTTCAAACAAGGATGTAATCCACATCTTATGAATGATACCCATGCGACTGACTGCCTATACCGACTACACTCTGCGCACCCTGATGTACTTGGGCGTGCACCGCGACCGCCTCGTGACCATCCAGGACATCGCCGACCTGCATTCCATCTCGAAGAATCACCTGATGAAGGTGGTGCACCAGCTGGGCCTGTCAGGCATCGTGGAAACGGTACGTGGGAGAAATGGCGGCCTGCGCCTGGCGCGCGACCCGGCCGAGATCAATATCGGCACCGTGGTGCGCGAGACGGAAAGCGATTTTTTTATGGCGGAATGTTTTAACAAGGAAAACAACACTTGCCCGCTGACGCCTGATTGCCTGCTGAAGGCCAAGCTGGGCCAGGCCACGGCCGCCTTCCTGGCCGTGCTCGACACGGTGACCCTCGCATCGATACTCGCAAGAACGCAGGACTCTTCGGCGCTGGCGCCAGGCATCATCCCCCTGCACGTGGCAAAGTAAGCGCGTGCTAAAAACAACAATGCCCGGCAAGCCGGGCATTGTTCCTTCAGTAACTAATTAATGCATCAATGCGCGCTGGCCCCTGCCGCGCCGATACCCGTTTCCGAACGCATTTGCTGCGCTTCGTAGCCGGCGCGGTCGATGCGCGCGCGGGGGCTCTTGTCGAGCACAGAGAACAGCCAGATGCCAACGAAGCCGGCCGTCATCGAGAACAGCGCTGGCGACGCGTAAGGAAACAGCGCTTCGCCATGGCCGAGCACGTCGACCCACACGGACTTCGACACCACCGTCAGCGCGACAGCCGTGGTCAAGCCCAGGAAGCCGCCGATGGTGGCTCCCCGCGTGGTGCAATCCTTCCACAGCACCGACATGAACAGCACGGGGAAGTTGGCCGAGGCGGCGATGGCGAATGCCAGCGAGACCATGAAGGCGATGTTCTGCTTTTCAAAGGCGATGCCCAGCACCACGGCGATGATGCCCAGCACGACCGTCGTCACGCGCGACACTTTCAATTCGTTGGCGCCCGTGGCCTTGCCCTTCTTGATGACGGTGGCATACAGATCGTGCGACACGGCCGACGCGCCCGACAGGGTCAAGCCCGCCACGACGGCCAGGATGGTGGCAAACGCGACTGCCGACATGAAGCCGAGGAAGACGTTGCCGCCCACGGCCTTGGCCAGGTGCACGGCCGCCATGTTGTTGCCACCCAGCAGCTTGCCGGCAGCATCCTTGAACTCGGGATTGGTGCTCACCAGCACGATGGCGCCAAAGCCAATGATGAAAGTCAACACATAGAAGTAAGCGATCCAGGTGGTGGCCCAGAACACGGATTTGCGCGCTTCCTTGGCGCTCGGTACCGTGAAGAAACGCATCAGGATGTGCGGCAAGCCGGCCGTACCGAACATCAGCGCCATGCCGAACGAGATGGCCGAGATCGGGTCCTTGATGAAGGAACCCGGGCCCATGATGGCTTCCTTGGTCGCGTGCACGTCCACCGACTTGGCGAACAGCGCTTCCGGGCTGAAGTTGAATTGCGCCAGCACGGCCACGGCCATGAAGGTGGCGCCGCCCAGCAGCATCACCGCCTTGATGATCTGCACCCAGGTGGTGGCCGTCATGCCGCCAAACAGCACGTAGATCATCATCAATGTACCGACCAGGACGACGGCGATCCAGTATTCGAGGCCGAACAGCAGCTTGATCAGCTGGCCCGCGCCGACCATCTGCGCGATCAGATAAAAGGCCACGACGACCAGGGTGCCGGAAGCCGAAAAGATGCGGATCGGCGCCTGCTTGAAGCGGTAGGCGGCCACGTCGGCAAAGGTAAAGCGTCCCAGGTTGCGCAAGCGCTCGGCCATCAAAAAGGTGATGATGGGCCAGCCGACAAGAAAGCCGATGGCGTAGATCAGGCCATCATAGCCGTTCAAAAAGACGGCCGCGGAAATGCCGAGGAAGGAGGCGGCCGACATATAGTCGCCCGCAATGGCCAGGCCATTCTGGAAGCCTGTGATGCCGCCGCCAGCCGTGTAGAAATCGGAGGCCGACTTGGTCTTCTTGGCCGCCCACTTGGTGACGAACAATGTAAAAATAACGAAGGCGGCGAACATGATGATCGCCGTCCAGTTGGTCGGTTGCTTGACTGCCTGGCCCAGGTCGGCGCCGGCCGCGAACGCGGCATTGCTGGCGCCCAGCAGCGCCAGGGCACTCAGGCAAGACACGCCGCGCAGCACATGCTTGGCGGCGCTCATGCTTGCACCCGTGCCTGGATGGCGCTGGTCAGGTCGTCAAATTGCTTGTTGGCGCGGCGCACATAGATGCCGGTGACCAGCACGGTAAACACGATGACGAACAGGCCGATCGGCATGCCCCAGGTCATCACGCCGGCGCCCGTCTTAGTGGCCAGAAATTCCTTGTTGAAGGCGATGAGCAGGATGTAGCCGTAGTACACCAGCATCATCAGGCCCGTCAGCGCCCAGCCGAAGCGGGAACGCACCTTGACCAGCTGATGATAGCTGGGGTCGCTCTTGATTTTTTGAACCAGATCGTCATGCATTGTGTTGCCTCCTGTTATGTAAAAGCGTGCTCTTTTGTGTGAGCTTGCATTCACAGTACAGTGCGAGACTTACCCGCCCCTTACGGCAGCGTTTTTTCTCGCGGGGACAACACAATGCAGAAAAAAATCAATTCAGTGCGGCAGCCGGTCCGAAGAACTCGTGGTGCGTCTGCTGTTCCGGCACGCCCAGTTCGCGCAGGTATTGCTTGATAGCGCGCATGAATGGCTGCGGTCCCAGGAAGTAGGCGTCGACGTCGCGCGAAACCGGCAGCCAGTGACCGAGCTGCTCCTTATTCAGCAAGCCGACGGCGTCCGGTGCATCCTGTTCGCCGCCATGTTCCGCGTAGCAGTAATAGCGCTGCAGCTGCGGGTGCTGCGCGGCCAGCTCATCGATCTGCGCGCGGAACGCATGCACGCCCTGGTTGCGCGCCGCGTGGATGAAATGCACGGGACGCTTGCCGCGCAGGGCCGCCGTCAGCATAGCCAGGGTGGGCGTGATGCCCACGCCGCCGCTGATCAGCACCAGCGGCTTGTCGCTATCCGTCAGCACGAAGTCGCCCGAGGGCGGCGTCAGCTGCACGGTGTCGCCCGCCTGCACGTGATCGTGGAAGAAATTCGACACCTTGCCGCCCTCTTCGCGCTTGACGCTGATGCGGTACGTCTGGCCATTGCTGGCGGCCGACAAGGAATACTGGCGGCGCATGGGCACGCCATCGACGGTGGCCAGCACGCCGATATACTGGCCTGGCGCAAAGTCGAGCACGGCCTGGCCATCGGCGGGCGCCATCAGGAAGGAGGTGATCTCGCCGCTTTCCACCGTCTTGCTGCGCACTAAGAAATCGCGCGCGCCACTCCAGCCGCCCGGTGCGGCGGCCTGCGCCTTGTAGATGCGCCCTTCTTCGCCGGCCAGGATGTCGGCCAGCTGGCCGTAGGCCGCACCCCAGGCATCGATGACGGCGTCGCTGGCCACCTCTTCGCCCAGCACTTCGCGTATCGCTTGCAGCAGGCTGGCGCCCACCAGCGGATAGTGCTCGGCGCGGATCTGCAGGGCCACATGCTTGTTGACGATGCTGGCCACCAGGTCGCCCAGCGCCGCAAGCTTGTCGATATTTTTGGCATACATCAGCACGCCATTGGCCAGCGCGCGCTGCTGGTCGCCGCTGTGCTGGTGCGCCTGGTTAAAGTACGGCAACACTTCGGGATGGTCGCGGAACAGATTCTTGTAGAAGTGGCGCGTCAGCGCTTCGCCGCCCTGCTCGAGGATGGGGACGGTGGCCGTGATGATGGCGCGTTGTTCTTGGGTCAGCATGTAAAACTCCTGTGTATATTTGTAAGCGGTCTCAGGCCAGCGTTTCAACGGCTGGATATAACTCGTGGTCTTCGCGCCGCATGCGCTGGAACAGCGCGTGCAGCACGGTATTGGCTTCGCTGCGGAAGGCTTCCGGTTCGGCTTCCAGGCGCACGGGCGAATTCCAGCGGCCGGCGAAATCCAGGTAGGCGCCGGCGATGCCTTGCATTTCGTTTTCGTACCGGCGTCCCAGTTGTGCCACCTTGGCCACGCCGGACGCTTGCGCAGCCGGATACAGGTAGCGCTGCTCGACGGCCAGGTGCAGCTTGATCAAGCCGCTCATGGCAATGATCTGTTCGGCAATGGCCTGCGCCTGCGCAGCCACACCGCCGCGCGCCAGCCGGCGCAAGTCGTCAATGGCGGCCAGGATGTCCAGGTGCTGCTGTTTGAATTTGTCGATATTCATGGCGTGTTTCTCTTGTTGAGTGTCCCCAGTGTAGCGGAATTCGCTTAAACATGCAAATTACATGCATCTTTAAATATATAAGTGTTTCCTGAAGGAATCTGAAACGACATGCGCCACTATGTGCGCCAGAGAACACAAGCTACGGCCATGTCTGCCTATAATTTATTTATCACATCACAGGCCCGTTTGCGGCCGTGCCGCACCCTCCACTCCAGCCAAGGATGAGCATGAAAAACAAGACGGGCACGGGCCAGGCGCAGCAACTGGCAGGCATCATCAACGAGCACCACACGGACCTGCTGGACGGCTGGATGGCCGGCCTGATCGCCCGCCTGGTGCGGCGCGACAAGATCGCCGAGAACGAGCTGCGCCAGCAGGCATCGCAATTCCTGCCGCTGCTGGCGGGCGCGCTGGAAAGCGGCGACTCGTTCGACATCGAAGGCGGCGCCTGGGACGATACGCGCCAGCTGATCGCGGAGATATCGCAGTCGCGCGTGCGCCAGGGCTATTCGCCGATCGACACGGCCAGCTTCATGTTTGCCCTCAAGGAGCCGCTGTTCGCCTACCTGCGCAAGGCAATCACGGCGCATCCGGAGCAACTGGGCGACGCCATCGTCAGCACCAGCAAGCTGTTCGACGAACTGGGTCTGCTGACCATCGCCATCTACCAGAAAGCGCGCGAACAGGTGATTCTGCGACAGCAGCAGGAATTGCTGGAGCTGTCCACGCCCGTGGTGCAGCTGTGGCAAAACGTGCTGGCCCTGCCCCTGATCGGCACCCTCGACAGCGCGCGCACGCAGGTGGTGATGGAAAGCCTGCTGCAAAAGATCGTCGACACGGGCGCCCTGATCGCCATCATCGATATCACGGGCGTGCCTACCGTCGACACCCTGGTGGCGCAGCATCTGCTGAAAACCATCGCCGCCGCGCGCCTGATGGGCGCCGACTGCATCATCAGCGGCATCCGCCCGCAGATCGCGCAAACCATCGTGCACCTGGGCGTCAACCTGGAAGACGTGATGACCAAGGCCACGCTGGCCGACGCCTTCGTCGTGGCCCTGAAACGCACGGGCTCCAGCATCACCTACCAGCAGCAACAACACTGAGGCGCCTATGGAAAGAATCCCCATTTTACGCATGGGCCGGCTGCTGCTGGTGACGATCCAGGTGGACATGCATGACCGCCTGGCGATGACCTTGCAGGATGACCTGACCACCCGCATCGTGACGGACCGCGCCACGGGCGTGCTGATCGACATTTCCGCGCTCGACATCGTCGATTCCTTCATCGGCCGCATGATCAGCAACACGGCGGCGATGGCGAAAATCCTCGACGCGCGCACCGTCGTCGTCGGCATGCAGCCGGCCGTCGCCATCACCCTCGTGGAACTGGGACTGACGCTGGAAGGCGTGAGCACGGCGCTCAACGTGGAGCTGGGCATCAAGCTGCTGGAACGGGGCGGCGCATGCGCATGACGGGGGCGCCGTGCTAGGCGCGCAGGCACACGAGAGCGCGCAGATCCTGCCCCTGCACAGCGACGAAGACGTCGTACGGCTGCGCAAGCAGGTACGCGACAGCATGGTCGCCATGGGTTTTGGCCTGATCGAACAGACCAAGATCATCACGGCGGCGAGCGAGCTGGCGCGCAATACCCTGCGCTACGGCGGCGGGGGCGAAGCGCGCATCGCGCGCGTCAGCGATGGCGCGCGCCAGGGACTGGAGCTGCGCTTTGTCGATGCGGGACCGGGCATCGAAGATATTCCCCTGGCGCTGACCGATGGTTATACCAGCGGCGGCGGGCTGGGACTGGGGCTGGGCGGCGCCAAGCGCCTGGCCGACGCATTTCACATCGACACGGCGCCCGGCGCGGGCACCACTGTCACCATCGCGAAATGGAAGCTGTTTTGAACCACCTCGACCAAGCCCCTGACATTGCCAGGCAACGCAGTTTTCCCATCGGCGAACCGAGCGAGATCGCCGCGGCCCGCCGCGCCGGCAACGAACTGGCGCGCCGCATCGGCTTCGACGACGTGCGCACGGGCCAGCTGGCCATCATCATCAGCGAGGCGGCGACCAACATCGTCAAGCACGCGCAGCGCGGCGAAATCCTGCTGCGCAAGGTGCTGCGCGGCGGCACCAGCGGCATCGAAGTGCTGGCCATCGACAACGGCCCCGGCATGACCAACGTGCGCCAGCACATGCAGGATGGCCATTCCACCACGGGCACCTACGGCGTGGGACTGGGCGCGATACGCCGCCTGAGCCAGGAATTCGACCTGTACACGGCGCCCGGCAAGGGCACGGTGCTGATGATGGTGGTATGGGGACAGCACGCCAGCAGCGCCATTCCTGCCAGTCCGAACTGGCAGATCGGCGCCGTATGCCTGCCGCTGGCCTCGGAACAGGTGTGCGGCGACGCCTGGAACGTCGTTTGCGAAGGCCATGAACTGAGCTTGATGGTGGCCGATGGCCTGGGCCACGGCCCGCTGGCGGCGCGCGCTTCGGAATGCGCCAGCGCCCTGCTGGAACACAGCACGCCCGGCTTGCCGCCCCTGCCCGCCCCCTTCATCGAACTGGCCCACGGTGCCCTGCGTGCCACGCGCGGCGCGGCCCTGGCGGTGGCGCATATCGACAGCGCACGCCGCGAACTGCGCTATGCGGGCGTGGGCAATATCGCCGCCTGCGCCTTCGATGCGCAGCAGCGCCGGCATCTGCTGTCGCATAACGGCATCGTCGGCAGCAATCTGCGCAAGGTGCAGGAGTTTTGCTTTCCATGGCAACAGGCCACGACACTGATCATGCATTCGGACGGCTTGCACACGCGCTGGGACCTGGAGCGCTATCCGGGCCTGGCGCAATGCCACCCCAGCCTCGTCGCCGCCGTGCTGTACCGGGATTTTGCGCGCGGGCGCGACGACGTCACGGTGGTGGTGCTGCGCGAACACGAGGAACACCAGGCTGTAACAGCTGAAACAGCGGAAGGGACAGGTGCGGCATGACACAACGCATATTGACAGCCCATATCGGCAGCGAACTCGATGTGGTGGGCGCGCGCCAGCGCGCACGGCAGATCGCCGCCCTGTGCGGCTTCGGCGTGCAGGACCAGGTGCGCATCGCCACGGCCGTATCGGAATTGGCGCGCAACGTCTACAACTACGCCGGCAGCGGCAAGGTGCATTTCGCCATCGATGGCCAGACGGCGCCGCAGGTGCTCAGCATCCGCATCGAGGACCAGGGCCCCGGCATCGCGCAGCTCGACAAGATACTGGCCGGCACCTACCGCTCGCCTACGGGCATGGGCCTGGGCATCCTGGGCGCCCAGCGCCTGATGGACCGCTGCCATATCCACAGCACGCCGGGCGACGGCACGCAAATCACCTTGCACAAGCTGTTCCCCCGCGACGCGCCCCTGCTCGACGGCGCCACGATCGGCGTACTGTCCGGCAGCCTGCAGGCGCTGCCGCCGGATATCACGCTGTCCGAAGTGCAGCAGCAGAACCGCGAACTCCTGAGCACCCTGGCCGAACTGAAGACGCGCCAGGACGACCTGCTGCAGCTGACGCGCGAACTGGAAGACACCAACCGGGGCGTGGTGGCGCTATTCGCGGAGCTGGACGAGAAAGCCGACCACCTGCGCCGCGCCGACCAGATGAAATCGCGCTTCCTGTCCAACATGAGCCATGAATTCCGCACCCCGCTCAGTTCCATCCGCGCCCTGTCCAAGCTGCTGCTCGACCGCATCGACGGCGAGCTGTCCGAGGAACAGGAAAAGCAGGTGCGGTTCATCCTGCAAAGCGCCGTCAGCCTGAGCGAACTGGTCAACGACCTGCTGGACCTGGCCAAGATCGAGGCGGGCAAGGTCGACGTGCATGCCAACAGCTTCCAGGTGGCCGACCTGTTCAGCGCCCTGCGCGGCATGCTGCGCCCGCTGCTGGTGTCCGAGTCGCTGACCTTGACCTTCATCGACCCCGACCCGGCGCTGCACATTCACACGGATGAAGGCAAACTGTCGCAAATCCTGCGCAACTTCATCGCCAACGCCCTGAAGTTCACGGAAGCGGGCGCCATCATCGTCAGCGCCACGCCCTTGCCGGAGCAGGATGCCATCCGCTTTTCCGTCTCCGACACGGGCCTGGGCATCGCCGCCGAAGACGTGCAGCTGATCTTCGAAGAATTCAGCCAGGTGGAAAACCACATGCAGCGCAAGGTCAAGGGCACGGGCCTGGGCCTGCCCCTGTGCCGCAACCTGGCCACCCTGCTCAATGGCACGGTGAGCGTGGAAAGCACGCCGGGCGAGGGCTCGCTGTTTTCCGTCGTCCTGCCCGCCAGCTACCATGCGCCCGAAGGCAGCCTGCCGCCGAGCGCGCCAGCCAACGACAACGGCAACGACCAGCGCATCGGCGTGCTGGTGGTGGAAGACAATCCACCCGTGCGCCTGCTGTATGAAAAATTTTTGGCCGGCAGCGAATTTCGCGTGGTCCCCGCGCGCAGCGTGCGCGAAGCGCAGGAGCGCTGGGAGCAGCAGCGCCCGGCCGCCGTCATCCTCGACATCATGCTGCACGGCGAAACGGCCTGGCACTGGCTGGCCGAACTGAAAAACGACCCGCTGCGGCGCCAGGTGCCCGTCATCGTCGCCACCGAGATCGACGACGTGCGCAAGGGCCTGGCCCTGGGCGCCGACGCCTACTACGTCAAGCCGCTGTCGCGCCAGCAATTGCTGGCGACCCTGCGCGCACTGATCGGCAACCAACACCACCGGCAAGAGCCGGTTCCGCCGCAAGGCACAACCACCTGGGACAATGCGCATGCTACCGGATAACAACAGCGATGCTCTGATCCTGAACGTCGATGACAGCGACGGCGCACGCTACGCCAAGTCGCACATCCTCAAACGCGCCGGCTTCAAGGTCATCGAAGCCTCGAACGGGGGAGACGCGCTGCTGCGCGCCCGCCAGGACCGCCCCAACCTGATCCTCCTCGACGTCAAGCTGCCCGACATCAACGGCCTGGAAGTGTGCCGCCAATTGAAGGGCGGCACCGAGACGAACACCATCCTGGTGCTGCAGACGTCCGCTTCCTGCATCGGCTCGGCCGACAAGATCCGCGCCCTCGACGGCGGCGCCGACAATTACCTGGTCGAGCCGATCGAGGCCGATGAACTGATCGCCAACGTCAAGGCGCTGCTGCGCCTGGGCCGCGTCGAGCGCGCGCTGCGCGACGTGGACCGCCGCAAGGATGAATTCCTGGCCACGCTCGCGCATGAATTGCGCAACCCGCTGGGTCCCATCCGCACGGCGCTGGCCCTGCTGTGCAAGCTCGATCCCGTCGTGCCGGCCATCCAGGACAATGCGCGCCGCACCATCGGCCGCCACACAGACCACCTGGTGCGCCTGGTGGACGACCTGCTCGACGTGTCGCGCATTTCGCAGGGCAAAATCTCGCTGCAATGGGAAAGCGTGAGCCTGGCCAGCGTCATCCGCAGCGCGCTGGAAACGAGTTCGCACAGCGTCGAGGCGCGCGGCCATGCGCTGGACGTGAACCTGCCCCAGGAAGAACTGTGGGTCTGCGGCGACGCCGTGCGCCTGTCGCAGATCGTCGCCAACCTGCTGCTCAACGCGGCCAAGTTCACGGCGCCGGGCGGGCGCATCGCCATTAGCGCCGGGCGTGAAGGCGACAACGTGCGCATCCGCCTGAGCGACAACGGCATCGGCATCGCCGCCGCCAACATCGACAGCATCTTCGGCCTGTTCGAGCAGAGCGGCCATTCGCCCGACCGGGTGCAGGATGGCCTGGGCATCGGCCTGTCGCTGGTGCGCAACCTGGTGACCTTGCACGGCGGCCAGGTCAGCGTGCACAGCCCCGGCGTGGGACTGGGCAGCACCTTCGAAGTCATCCTTCCGCTCGACGCCAACGTGCCGCTGCCGGCCGCGCCAGTACCGGAGACGGCCACCGGCGGCAGCCAGCGCATCCTCGTCGTCGACGACAACTGCGATGCGGCCGACACCCTGGCCGAATTGCTGGAAATGTACGGCCACACGGTGCGCACGGCCTACACGGGGATACAAGCCACCGAGCGCACCCTGGAATTCAAGCCCGACATCGTCTTTCTCGACATCGGCCTGCCCGACATGAGCGGCTACGACGTGGCCGTCAAACTGCGCCAGTTGCCGATACCGCAGCAATTCCTGCTCGTCGCGCTGACCGGCTACGGCCAGGAACACGACCGCCAGGCGGCCCTGCAGGCCGGTTTCAACGAACACTTCGCCAAACCCGTCGATTTCGGCAAGCTGGCCATGCTGGGATTGCATATCGCCCCCTGAGCGGGGCGGCGGCTGCCTGCGGCCAAGGCGTCGGCTATAATCGGCGGCCGCCTCACCTCTGGAAACATGACATGACCACCCGCACACCGCTGCTGCGCATCACCATGATACTGGGCGCCCTGCACGCCCTGCTGGGCTGGCTGCTGTTGCCTTCGCTGCCCGTCGGCCTGGCCGGCTGGCTGCTGGGCGGCCTGGTCTTGCTGGCGTCGACCATGCTCATGCCGATGACGATCTTCGCCCGCGCCGTCACCAACGATACGCGCCTGGCCGACCGTTTAAGCTGGGCCGGTTCCCTGTGCATGGGCTTTTTTTCCTCGCTGTTCGTGCTCGCCGTGCTGCGCGAACTCACCTTGCTGATTCCCGCCGCCCGCCAGCACGCGCAGGCGTCCGCCGTGGCCGTGCTGCTCCTGGCCCTGCTGGCCACCATCGTCGGCTTCATCAACGCCCGCCGGGTGGCGCGCGTGCGCGAAGTGACAGTGCCCATCGCCGGCCTGCCGGCCGCCTTGCAGGGCTTGACCATCGTGCAGCTGAGCGACATCCACGTGGGCGCCACCATCAAGCGCGCCTACGTGCAGGCCATCGTCGCGCGCGCCAATGGCCTGCAGCCCGACATCATCGCCATCACGGGCGACGTCGTCGACGGCACGGTGGCGCAACTGGGCAGCCATACGGCGCCGTTGGGCGAGCTGCGCGCGCGCCATGGCGTCTTCCTCGTCACGGGCAACCACGAATACTATTCGGGCGCCGCGCCGTGGGTGGCGGAGTTCCGCCGCCTGGGCTTGCGCGTGCTGATGAACGAACATGCGGTGCTCGAGCACGACGGCGCGCGCCTGGCGCTGGCCGGCGTGACCGATTTCAATGCCGCCGCCTTCGACCCTGCCCAGAAAAGCGACCCGCAGGCCGCCATCGCCGGGGCGCCGGCCGACATCCCCCGCATCCTGCTGGCGCACCAGCCGCGCAGCGCGCCCGAGGCCGAAGCGGCCGGCTATGACCTTCAATTGTCGGGCCACACGCATGGCGGCCAGTTCTGGCCATGGAACCTGTTCGTGCCGCTGCAGCAGCCGTATGTGGCGGGCTTGCACCGGCAAGGCCGGCTGTGGATTTATGTCAGCCGCGGCACCGGTTACTGGGGTCCGCCGAAACGCATCGGCGCGCCGGCGGAGATTACGCTACTCAGGCTGGTGGCGGCATAGCACCTAGTCGGCCCAACTGGCCATCCACGCCTCGAAACGCGCCACCACCGCCGGCGGATTCAGGCGCGCCATGGCGCCGTCCACGGCTTCGCTGTCGCTGACCTCGAACAGCAGCACGCTCCCGTCGCGCCGGGCGCCCGCACCGAATATCCCTTCGGCGTCCAGCTGCGCCAGCGCCGCGATGCAGGCGTCAAACACGCCGCTGCGGAAGGCGACGAAATCAACGTCGAACGGCAGCTCCCGGTGCGCCTGCAACAGCAAGCGGTAGGCGCTGTCGAAATAGGCGCCGCCTTCTTCAAACGCCCATTCGGCCGGATTCCACAGCATCTCTTCGCCATATTCCGAGGCGGCCAGCGCTTCGCGGCTATTCGCCATGCAGCCTATCGTCATGGCGCTGTCGTCACTCACGAGGGCGAAGGCGTCGATGTGCTGCTCCGGATGCGCACGGCGCACGGCATCGACAGCCTGGCGCGCGGCGTGCGCCACCAGGGTTTGCAGCAGCGCGAAATCGAAGACGGCCGGGTCGATGACGCTTTCGCGCGCCAGCACGTAGCCTTCGGCCAGCGCGGCCCGGCCATGCGCCAGGTAGACGGCGTGAGCTTCGGCTTCGCTGGCATAGTCGTTGCGCGTCTCCGCGCCCCAGGTCATGGCCGCGCCGCTGGCCGTCCAGACGGTCGTGCCGAATACGCGCGCTTCCCGGAAGCGGGCCGGCTGATCGCCGTCAAAGGTGTAAAACAGGCTGTAGTTACTATGCATGGGAATTGTTCATCGTTTAATCGGGCCGTATCTGTGCGGCGAAATCGCGCTGGCGGAACTGCTCCAGCAGGAAATCGACGAACACGCGCGTCTTCGCGGGCAAGAGCTTCTTGCTGGGATAGTACACGGACAGGGGGCCGGAATCGGCATGCCAGCCAGGCAGCAGCCGCACCAGGGCGCCGCTGCGCAGATGGGCCAGCGCGTGCGGCATGGGCAGCAGCGCCACGCCAACGCCGAGAATGGCCGCCTGCGCCATCGCTTCCGGATCGTCGAAGATGGCGCGTGGCCGGCATTCGGCCACGCCTTCGCCGCCGGAACCGGCGCGCAGTATCCAGCTGCGCAATCTGCCGCTGCCGGCCGAGCGGCGCGCCACGCCGTCGAAGTGCGCCAGGTCCGACGGATGCACGGGCATGGCCTTGCCCTGCATGAAGGCCGGCGACGCCGTGGCGACGATGTGGGCGTGGCCCAGTTCGCGCGCCACCACGCCCGGCGTCAGCTCGATGCCGCCGCCGATGGCCACGTCAAACCCTTCGCCGATCAGGTCCACTTGCCGGTTATCGAAATGGCAGTCGGGAATGACGCCAGGGTAGCGGGCGATGAAGTCGCCCAGCAGCGGCACCACATAGCTGCGTCCGAACGACGGCGCCATGCTGATTTTCAGTATGCCGGCCGGCTGGCCGCCCTCTTCGGCCACGCCGGCGATCGCCTCGCGCAAGGTGGACAGGGCGCCACCGATCTGCTGCAGGAAGCGCTCGCCCCCTTCCGTCAGGGTCAGGCGGCGCGTGCTGCGCTGGAACAGCCGCAATCCCAGGCTCGCTTCCAGCCGCGCCACGTTCTTGCTGACGGCCGCCGGCGTCAGCCCCAGGCGGCGCGCGGCGGCCGAAAAACTACCCAGTTCGGCAGACAGCACGAAGGATTGCAAGTGATTGAGGGCGTCCATGCGCCTATTCTACCCGCTCAGCTGATACCAATGGTTGAAAGTAATTGTAGCGATTCATGGCTAGCGCGGCAGGAATGAAAGGCAGATACTGAACTCCTCGACTCCTCACTTAGAAAGCACATCATGCAAACCCAAACCACCACCAGCACCTCTTTGCCACTGCAAGACAAGATCGCGTTTGTCACGGGCGGCTCGCGCGGCATCGGCGCCGCCATCGTGCGCCGCCTGGCCAGCCAGGGCGCCAACGTCGTCTTCACCTATCAAAGCTCCGCCGCCGAAGCGCAGGCGCTGGCTGCCAAAGTGGAAACGGCCGGCGGCAAGGCCCTGGGCGTGCAAGCCGATGCGGCCGACGCCAGCGCCCTGACGGCGGCCATCGACAAGGTGGCGGCGCAGTTTGGCGGCATCGACATCCTCGTCAACAACGCGGGCGTGTTCCTGCCCGGCGCCATCGATGATTTTTCGCTGGAAGACTTCGACAAGACCTTGAACGTCAATGTGCGCGCCATCTTCGTCGCCATCAAGGCAGCCGTGGCGCACATGCAGACGGGCGGGCGCATCATCAATATCGGCAGCACGAATGCGCACCGCATGCCGTTCGGCGGCGCGGCGGCCTACGCCATGAGCAAATCGGCGCTGAGCGGCCTGACGCAAGGCCTGTCGCGCGACCTGGGCCCGCGCGGCATCACCATCAACAATGTGGAACCGGGCCCCGTCGCCACGGACATGAATCCGCCCACGGGCGACTTCGCCGACCTGATGCACGGCCTGATGGCCCTGCCCCGCCACGGCACGGCCGATGAAATCGCCGGCATGGTGGCTTACCTGGCCAGCCCGGAAGCGGCGTTCGTCACGGGTGCCGGACTGAAGATCGATGGCGGTTTTGCCGCCTGATCCAGTCCGAACATCAGCGAGCGGTGTGCTGCCACGCCTGCCATGGCGCCGTCGGCCACCGCGAACGCCACGCTGCCAGCCATGCGGCCCGCATCGCCGCAGCAAAAGACGCCGGGCACGCTGCTGGCCTTTTGCTCGTCGGTGCGCACGAACGGTCCCATGGCACCGTCTTCCAGCAAGCAGCCCAATTCGCCGGCCAGGGAACTGGCCAGGCGGGTGCGGGTCGCCACGAACAGGCCGGCCATGACGTGGCGGCTGCCGTCGGCCATGACCACGTCGGCCACGCCGTCGATCCGCGCCACGGGCGCGCGCACCACCGTCACGCCCCGCCCGGCCAGTTGCGCCAGCTGCGCCGCATCGGGCTCGAATGCGCCATTCAGGAAAAAAGTGACCGTGCCCCAGTCGGGCAGCATCAGGGCATGGTGCATGGACAGGGGGCCGGTGGCCAGCACGCCGATGGCGCCCTGCTCCAGTTCATAGCCGTGGCAATACGGGCAGTGAAAGACGCTGCCGCCCCAGCGTTCGGCCAGTCCATCGACGGGCGGCAGTTCATCGATCACGCCGGTGGCCAGCACCAGGCGGCGGCCGTGAACGACACTGCCGTCCGCCAGGGTCACGCCGAAGCCATCGCCATCGCTGCTGGCGGCTGCCTGCGTGGCCGTGCCGTCCAGCCAGGTGACGGTGGCATACGCCAGCAGCTGCGCTTTCCCCTCGGCCGCGATGGCGGCCGTCCCGCTGCCGTCCTGGGTCAGGAAACCGTGGGAATGGCTGGCGTAGCGGTTGCGGCGCTGGCCGCCGTCGATCACCAGCACGCGGCGGCGGGCACGCGCCAGTTGCGTGGCGGCGGACAGGCCGGCGTAGCTGCCGCCGACGATAATGGCGTCGAACGGGGCGGCAGGCGTGGCGCTGCCCGCGCCTTGGAGTTCAGGAATGTGCATGCGGTGCTCCTCTGTGGTTGGCGTATTGTTGGCTGAAACGGTCGGCCAGGTCGGCCAGGGTGACGGCGCCAAAGCGCTGGATCAGCAGCGCTTCGGCTTCGTCGAAGGCGCCGGCCAGCGACTGGTTGACCACTTGCTCGACCAGGCAGCCCGGCTGGTCGACGCGGTTGCCCATAGCGAAGATGGTGGGCGAACCCACGGCCACGTAGATGTCTTGCAGGGTCACGCGGTGCAGGTCGCAAACGATGCGCCAGCCGCCGCCATGGCCCTTGCCCGACGCCACGTAGCCGCGCTCGCGCAAGCCTGCCATCACGCGCCGCACCAGCACGGGGTTGGTGTCCAGGTAGCCGGAGAGTTCCTCGGACGTCATCGGGCGTCCCGCATGGGCCATGTGCAGCAGCACGTGGAGGATCGATGATAGTTTGCTGTCGCGTCTCATGTAACTAATGATAGTACATAATCTACTCAGATGCAATTGAGTTGCGATTTTTGCGACATAAAAAAAGGGCCAGACTTTGCGGCCTGGCCCCAGCTTATGCGATCAATTCACGCTTACACCGGCTTGCGCCGCCGTCCCCGCCACCATACCAGCAAGGCCAGCAGCACCAGCACGCCGACGATGATGCCCGCGCGGGCCAGGCCGATCAGGTTTGACGGCGCGCCGCCATTGCGCAAGGTCGTCACCTGTTCCGCCGTCACCTTGATGGCGGGATTGCCGTACATCTTCTGCACGTAATTGCCGAGGGTGACGATCTGTTCGTCCGACAGGGTCTGGCGGAAGGCGGGCATCAAATGACCGGCATGGGCACCCCTGCCATCCTGCCGCTCCACGCCATCGAGTATCGCCATCACCAGGTTGTTGCTGTTGCTGCGGCCCGTCACCGAGTTATGGAACAGCGGCGGCAAGCTGCCGTCGAAACTGCCCTCGCCCCTGGCCTGGTGGCAGCTGGCGCACTGCGCATCGTACAGCTGCGCGCCCGACATCTGGTTCAGGTTTTGCGGCAGCGGCACGCCACGGATGGCGTTCAGCTCGTCGCCCGCCTGGCCCCATTGCGTCACCGGTTTCACGTCCGCCTTGTCGCGGA
Source organism: Janthinobacterium sp. SUN128 (assembly GCF_030587275.1). NCBI lineage: Bacteria > Pseudomonadati > Pseudomonadota > Betaproteobacteria > Burkholderiales > Oxalobacteraceae > Janthinobacterium > Janthinobacterium sp. SUN128. The sequence continues at coordinate 1,888,501 of NZ_JAPWHY010000001.1, forward strand.
TGGCGGGTACGCTCTTGATGTAATGCGCGATGGCGTTCAAGTCCGCGTCGCTCAGATGCTTCAGGCTATGGTCAATGGCTTCGGCCATCGGTCCGGCCGCCTGCGCCTTGTTGGCCGCGCGGCCCGTGCGCAGGTAGCCGGCCAGTTCCTGCTGGCTCCAGCCGCCGACACCGCTGTTGACGTCCGACGTGATGTTCGGCGCATGCCAGGTGCCCAGGTCAGCGCCGCCCAGTTCCTTCGACAGCTGTTCCGCCATCAGCGCATTGCGCGGCGTGTGGCAAGTGCTGCAGTGGGCCAGCCCCTGCGCCAGGTAGGCGCCGCGGTTCCACTCCATGCTTTTCGATGTATCTGCCACAAACGGTTTCTTGTCGAGGAAGAACAGATTCCAGCCCGCCATCGACAGGCGGATATTGAACGGGAATGGCAAGTCCGTCTTTTGCGCCGGCGCCGTGTCCACCGCCGTCACGCCATGCATGAAGTAGGCGTACAGGGCGGCCGTGTCGTCATCCGTCACCTTGGCATAGGCCGTGTAGGGCATGGCCGGGTACAGGCGCGCACCGTCGGCCCGCACGCCATGGCGCACGGCGGCGGAGAACTGCGCCAGCGTGTAGTTGCCGATGCCATGCGTTGTCGACGGCGTGATATTGGTGGCAACGATGGCGCCCAGCGGCGTCGCCAGCGCCAGGCCGCCCGCCATCGGCTTGCCGCCGGGTACGCTGTGGCAGGCGATGCAGTCGCCGGCCGTGGCCAGATAGCGGCCACGTTCGATCGACTGCACGTCCGCGCCAGGGGCTTGCGCCGCCAGCACCGGCATGGCCGCGAGGGACAGCAAGGCGGCACCGGCCGCCAGTCGGAAGGCCGCCATCATGCTGTGCCTCCCTGTTGTTCGTCGAGGATGTGCTTGACGGTGCGCAGCGCCACGGCCAGGCCGTTTTCCGTCGAATTGCAGGTGCCGGACGTGGGCAGCACGCCGGTGCTGCACAGGAACAGGTTGGCATGGTCGAAGGTGCGGCCCCACTGGTCGCACACGGCCTTGGCGGGATCGGAACCCATCGACAGGGTGCCGCAGATGTGCTGGTTGTTGGCAAACACGCCTTCCTTGCTGTGACGCAGGTTGGTGCCACCCATCAGCTTGGCGATCTGCTCGAAATCCTGCTTAGAGCGCTCGTGGCCCCGCTTGGTGTACTCGTCGATCGCATAGTGCGCCTGCGGCTTGGGAATGCCCATGGCGTCCTTTTCGCTGCTCAGGGCGATGCGGTTTTCCGGGTTCGGCAGCACTTCCAGCACGTTTTTCAAACTCATTTCGCGGGCCGAGCGGAAACGCAGTTGCTGCTCGAATTCCTCGCCAAACACGCCCTTGCCGATGAGTTCCTTGGTGGCCCCGTCGACGCGCGAGATGTTCGTGAAATCCAGGCGGTACGGCGAATGTTGGCTGCGGAAATCGCCGTCGCGCATGGTGTTGATGGAGTTGGGGCTTTGCGGGCCCCGGCCCAGCCACAGGTCTTCATCGGCGTCGAAGGTGATCGAGGTGCTCGGGTGGTCCATCAGGTTGCGGCCCACCATGTCGCTGCTGTTGGCCAGGCCGTTCGGGTATTTGTCCGAGGCGGAAACGAGCAGCAAACGGGGGCTTTCGATACCGTTGGCCGCCAAGATGAAGGTCTTGGCCGTGACGCGGTGGCTCTTCTTGTCGACGTCGTAGTACAGGGCGGCCGTGATGCGGCCCTGCGCGTCGTGCTCCAGCTTGTAGACGTTGGCATTGCAGACGATCTTCACGCCCGCGTCTTCGGCCTGCTGCGCGGCGATGCCGCCGTGGTATTGCGCATCGATGGGGCAGATCGGCTGGCAGCTGTTGTTGCCGCAGCAGGCCGGGCGGCCATCGTAGCTGACGCTGTTGCGCGCCACCGTGTTGCCGACCACCTTGAACGTGGGATCGAGCCGTTCGCGGATGCGGCGCATGGCGTACGGCTCCGTCACGGGGTCCATCGGGAAGGCCTGCTTGCGCGGCGAACCCGTATTGTCCGCACCGGAAACGCCCATGATGTCTTCCGCTTCCTGGTAGAACGGCTCCAGGTCTGCGTAGCTGATGGGCCAGTCGACGCCCACGCCGTACAGGCTATGGATGCGGAAATCGTTCGGCACATTGCGCCACGCCTGCGCGGCCCAGTGCCACGAGGTGCCGCCGAACTGGCGGATGTATTCGGCCGGGTACGGATACGGGCCGGCCTGCACCAGGTAGCCGTTATCCTTCGGCTGGTAGATCGGGTGCGGCGCCGTGGCCACCGATGGATACGGCGACATCCAGTCGCTGCGGCGCGTCGTGTTGCGGAAGCGGGCGACGATTTCGCCGCGCGACACGCGTGGCCCCGCTTCCAGGATCAGCACCGAGGCGCCGGCCAGCGCCAGCTTGCGCGCGGCCAGCGAACCGATGATGCCGGAGCCGATCACGAGGTAATCGGCGGAGAGTTCTTCAGCCATGATGGCTCCTTAAATTGGTTTTCTGGCCCAGCTGCCGTAGGCGCCGTAGGAATACGTGGGAGGCTTGAGCACATCGGCCACGACGGCCGCGTTCAATGCCTGCTCGTAGGCGACGCAGACGGCAGCCTCGCCCGTGCCGACGATGCCCAGGTACCAGGCGCTGGCGATCTGGCGCGGCAAGGCCGCCAGCGGCGACTGGGCCGGGTCGAGCCCGTCGAGCGCTTCCTGCAGGCCGGCCGCCTGCAAGCCCTGCGCATTGATCAGGGCCAGCAGCGCGCGCACATTCACGGGGAAGGCCGCGTCCTGCGCCACCAGTGCGTCATACAGGCGCCTGGCCAGCACGGGGTCGAGCACCTGGCGCCCCACCAGCATGGCCGACACGCCCAGGAATGCGCCCTGCTCCGCACTGGCGACCGGTTCGGCCAGCGCCCAGGGGATCAGCGCCGCGGCCGAAGCCGACAGCAAACCGGCCAGCACCATGCGGCGGCCGGGATTCAGAGGACCGCGGCCCTCCTTATTGTGTGTAGCGTCCAATTGAAGCTCCCGTGAGTTCAGCAACCGTTCAGAAAGAATGCTTGAGACCGACCATCACCACCGTCTGGCCGCCGTTCGACGACGGCGTGCCGTTTTGCGAATCACCGACCGAGGCGACGGCGTTGACGATGCCGCCGTCCTGGCCCAGGGTCTGGCCGCGCGCCAGCTGGCGCGCTTCGATCAGGTAGATCGCCGTGCGCTTGGACAGCGCGTAATTCTGTTCGAACGACAGCTGGCGGTAGCGCGCGCGGTCCGACACGCCGTTGGCGTGGCTGGCGAAGGTGTCGCTGTAGCCGGCGGACAGGAACCACTGCGGCGTCAGCTGGTAGCTGGAGATCAGGCCGGCCGTATTGAAGATGGCCGTGTCGCGGAAGGCCGAGCGGCTGCCCGCCTGGTACTGCACGTTGCTGGCATTGGCGCCCACCATCCACTTGCCCATGGTGTAGCGCGCGCTGGCGGCGATGAACGCTATGCTTTCCGCCGAGGCGTAGCCCTGGTTGATGGCGGAGATGCCGAAGCTGCCCGATGCGTTGTCGCTCCAGCCGGCGCCATTCTGTCCATTTTTCAGTTTCAGGTAGCCGAGCGCGAATTCGGCTGGCGCGGTGCTGTACTTGACGGCGGCGCTGAAGCTGCTGCCCACGGCATTGCCGTCGGCCGCCTCGCCAAAGCCGTATTGCGCGCTGGCCTGCAGGCCGCGCCATGCGGGCATGCTGTAAGTGACGGAATTGCTGATGCGCACGGTCGTATCGAGGCCGTCGATATCGCCCGGGTGGGCGCCGGTCGCGCCCGTCAAGACATTGCTCGACGCCAGGGAACCCACGAGCAGGTAGTACGGCGTGTACTGGCGTCCGGCCGTCACGGTGCCGTAGGCTGCCGATTGCAAGCCCACGTAAGCCTGGCGATTGAATAGGGAGCTGGCCGAACTTTGCGCGCCCGTGTCGCTTTCAAAGCCGTTTTCCAGCAGGAACAGCGCCTTCAGGTCGCCGCCCAGGTCTTCCACGCCCTGGAAACCGATTTTGCTGGCAGACAAGCTGCCACTGCGCATGTAGGTATTCGAATTGCCGCCCTGGTTGCTCGCGTACGCGGTGGCCGCGTCGACCACGCCATAAATGGTGACATTGCTTTGGGCGCAAACGTTTGCGCCGATGAGCGTGGAGACGGCCAGCGCCGCAGCGCGCATGCATGTTTTGTTCATTTTTTTCCTGACTTTCCTGTTTTATCTGGCGAAATACGGGCGTGGCGCCCGTTGCCGCCCCATCCATCGATACGGGCGTCCGCTGTTCTTCTTGATTTGGATCAAGTGAGGCAAATTATACGCTTATTTACTCACATGTAAGTGATTGACTGTAAGGCATAGTCTTATAGCAAAACTTTCTTGTGTCTTATAGCAAAATCGGCAGGAGCACGGCCGCATGCCCCGCAACGTGCGGAAATGCGGGGAACAGATATGGGGAAAGCAGCGGCGGCGCGTGTCGGAAAACACGCGCCCGGTGGATAGTCAGGCGGGCAAAAAAACGGGGAAACCGGGAAGGTCAGCGCAGGATGGCGGGCGCCACCGGCAGGGTTTCGAGGGCAATGAAGGCTTCCAGGGTGCGGCGCATGTCTTCGAACACCTGCTTGCCATACGCCGCTTCCAGGTGGGCATATTGCAGGTCGATGAGTTTCCCCATTTGCATCAGCAAACTGGCGCCCGCTTCCGACAGGTGCACCTTGCGGCGGCGCTGGTCGCCTTCGAACTTGCTGCGCCCGATCAGGCCGATTTCTTCCATCCGCGCCAGGATGCCGCTCATGCTGGGACTGGAAATCTGGCAGATCTCGCACAGCTCGCGCGGTTCCAGGGTCGGACTTTCATTCAGCGCGCGCATGATGCGCCACTGCTGCTCCGTCACGCCGAAGTGATTGAGGATGGGGCGGAAATGCTGCAGCAGACTGTCGCGGGCCTTCAGCAGCAGTTGCGGCATGTTCGGATAACGGATCGGTAGCTGCAAGTGGAACTCCTGGGTGGCCAGCACAATGAGCGTCATTATACGACTCGCCCGGGGACAATAGCGGCAAAATTCCCCCTCCATGCCGCTCCGGATGGCGCGCGCCGTTCGCCGCTGGCATAGGGCGCGCCATCCCCTGCCATCGCGTCAGCCCCTGGCTTTTCTCTGCTCCGGGATGAAGTGTTCGCGCACGGCCTTGGCCAGCAAGTCCGGCGGCAGCAAGCCCTGCCCCAGCAGGAAATTATTGAATGCCAGGCGGTCGAATCTGTCTCCCAGCGCCAGCTCCGTTTCCGCGCGCAGCTGCAGGATGCGCGTGTAGCCATAGAAATAGCTGCCCGCCTGGCCCGGCGCATTGAAGGTGTAGCGGTCCAGCTCCTGGCGCGCCATCGGTTTCGACAGCATCACTTCTTCCGTCAGGATACGGCCCGCCTCTTCGCGCGTGACTTGCCCCAGGTTCAGCATCGGGTCGAGCATGGCGCGCGCCGCGCGCAGCATGCGGAACTGCAGCGCGATGAACTGGCCTTCGGCCGGTTCGTAGGGAATCATCTCCGCTTCCGCGTACAGCGCCCAGCCTTCGACGTTGACGCTGTTGAACGCGTACAGGCTGCGCGCCTGCGACACGCCCCGCTCCACCATGGCGCTGAACTGCAGCTCGTGGCCAGGGCGGCCTTCGTGCGCGCTCAGGGTCCAGGCGGCGCCGGCGAAATTGAAATCGTCATAGGCTTCGCCCTTGCCGCTGGCAGCCGGATTGCTGACGGGGAGGACGAACTGGCCGTGCTCGCCCATATTGCCGATCAGCGGAGGCGGACGCATATGCGGCGCCGGCTGGGCCGCCGATTCGGCGGCGGATGCCAGGCGCATAGTCATGGCGCGCGCAGGAATATCGACCACGCGCTGCCGGGCGATGCGCTGCTCCAGCTGCGTATTGACGCCCTTGTAGTGCGCCTCGAGCTGCTCGTTGGGGATGGAATCGGCCTTCAGCGCGCGCAGCACCTGGCGGTAGTCACTGCCGTCGACGCCATTCAATGCCAGCTTGGCCGCCACCACGGGCGCCAGCGCCTGCATGGCGGCGCGCGTTTCCAGGTAAGCCACCTGCGCCCGTTCGACCAGCGCGCGCGGTTCGATATCGATGCCCACCTGCTTCAGGCGGAATGCGTACAGCTCGGGCGCCATGCGGAAATCCGTGCGCGACAGGGGCAGCACCACTTGCTTTTCCCACGCCGCATACTCGTTCAACTGCAGTTCCATGGCCGCCAGCGCAGGCCCGGCGCCAGTGATTTTCATGTCGGCGAACAGCTTGCGGATGCCGGCGATATACGTCGGCACGTTTTCCAGCGACTGCTCCACCTGCAGCCGCACGGGGCCCGCCAGGCCAGGCTGGCCGATTTGCTCCGTGAAGCGCGCCTTGGCCTGCTGCGTGATCGGCGTGCTGCCCGGGAACTGGCCCACATAGCGCTGCAGGCGTTCGAGCGCCTTGGCGCGGCGCGCGGCCGGGCGCTGTTCCTGCAGCAGGCTTTGCATGCTGCCAAAGACCATTTGCGGCACATCGACCCACGGCAATGTGTACTTGGCTTCCAGCTGGGTGTCCGTGATTTCCTGGTCGACAGCGCCGATCAAGATTTCCAGATCCTGGCGGATGCGCTCGTCGCGTTCCAGTTCCAGCTTTTGCTGCAATTGCGCGCGCGCCTTCTGCATGGCCGCCACATGGCGCTCGGTGATGTTCGGCCCCAGGTCGGCGGCCAGGCCGTCGTACTGGGCAAGGCCCGTGTCGGAGGCGTCTTCGGGCGAGAACTGCGCCTGGGCCGCCAGCACGATGGCCGCGTTGCGGTTGCTCGCTTCCACCCAGGCCGATGAAGCGCTGGCAGTTGCAGGGGCGGCGGCCATGGCGGGCATGGCAAACGAGACGGAAAGTGCGGCTACCAGCACGGTCTTGGACAATTGCGGAGTGACGGACATCGGGGGATTCCTTCCTGAGGTGAGCGATGAGCGAAGCGGCGAGTATCGGCCAGCCTCGCATGCCTGTCAATTCAGGCCGTTCAGCGCGGGCAGGTTCCACGGCGTGACGATCTGGATCGCGGACAATGGCAGCGCCTTCGCCAATGCCGGCAGCGCGCCTTGCGCCCGCAGGATTTCCTGGCAGGCGCGGCGCATGTCCTGGCCCAGGTCATGGTGCAGCACGGCCTGGATGGCGCCCGACTTGAGCAGCGCCACGTTGTCCGCGTCCAGGTCATGACCGATGAAGACCTGGCAAGGCCGGTCCGCCTGCGCGAATGCCTGCACGATGGCGGCATTGCCGCCGCCGATGGAATACACGGCGGCGATATCCGGATGATCTGCCAGGGCTTGCCGCACCAGCGCGCCCGTGGCGCCATCGATGCCATGGCCTTCGCTCACTTCGACGATGCTCAAATGGCGGTGCCGTTCGCGCAGTGCGCGGCGAAAGCCGATCTCGCGCTCTTCCTCGCCATGAAAGCGGTTGCTGCTCAGGGTCACCAGCACTTGCTGCTGCCGCTTGCCCGCGCCCAGCCACTGGCCGATCAGGCAGGCGGCCGTTTCGCCCGCCGCGCGGTTATCCATGCCCACATAGCTGCGGCGCGCGGAAGCTGGCAAGTCCGTCACCAGGGTCACCACGGGAATGCCGGCCGCCGCCAGCCGGCTCACCGCCTCGGCCACCGGCGGCAAGTCCGGCGCTTTCAGCAGTACGCCGTGGCTGCCGTTCTTGCGGATGCGTTCCAGCAGTTCGACGATGCTATCCGCGTCCAGCGTTTCATGCAGGTGAAAGCGGGAGCGCAGCACGGCCGGATGCAAGGATGGCAGTTCCGTTTCCAGCGCCACGCGCACGGCGTGCGTAAAGCGCTGCGGCGCCACCATCAGCACGTCGAGCATGAATTTTCTGCCGGCCAGCCCCACCTGCGTGCTTTGCCGCGCCAGCTCATCGAGCGCCTGCATCACGCGGCGCACGGTATTGGCGTGCACGCCGCCGCGCTGCTTGATCACGCGGTCGACCGTGGCCACGCTGACGCCGGCCTGCAGTGCCACGACCTTGACGGGAAACGGATGCGTCATGCCATATCCGATCTAATTGATGGTTTTTTGATGGATTTCTTGATGAAAAATGCGGATTTTCATCCCTATACTGATACTACAACATACAACATCAGGAGACACCGCATGCCCACCACAAACGCCGGCGCAGCGCCGCCCAGCCCCTTCTGGCTGTCGCAGCAAGACTGCCGGCTCGATGATTTCATCCGTACCGTCAGCCAACGCACGGCGCTGGCCGACTATCCCCACGCCGCGTCGGTCGATGCGAATATCCTCGTCTACGACTGCGACGCCGTGCGTGCGCTGGCCGCCAGTGCGGCGGCGCTGCGCGCGCTGCAGGCAGAATGGGGCAAGGCGCTGATGGATGGTCCCGGCGTCATCGTGCTCCAACGCGCCGTCGACGACACGGCGACTCTGGAACAGGTCAGCGGCGTGTTTCGCGCGCTGATCGCCGAACAGCATGCCAGTGGCCAGGCGGGCGGCGACCACTTCGCCAAACCGGGCGCGAATGACCGCATCTGGAACGCCCAGCAAAAACTGTGTCTGCGCGCGCCCGAGGCGTTCGCGCGCTACTACGCCAATCCCGTTTTCGCCTGGATATCCGAGGCCTGGCTGGGACCTGCCTACCAGGTGACGGCGCAAGTGAACGTCGTCAATCCCGGCGGAGCGGCCCAGGCGCCGCACCGCGACTATCACCTGGGTTTCCAGAGCGCGGCCAGCTGCGCCGCCTATCCCGCGCCCGTGCACCAGATGTCGGCCCTCTTGACCTTGCAGGGCGCCGTCGCCCACTGCGACATGCCGCTCGAATCGGGGCCCACCCTGTACCTGCCCTATTCGCAGCGCTACCCGGCCGGCTTTCTCGCCTGGCAGCAGCAGCCTTTCCGCGACTATTTTGCGCGACATTGCGTGCAGCTGCCGCTGTCCCAAAGCGACGCCGTCTTCTTCAACCCGGCCCTGTTCCATGCGGCAGGCCACAACCGCTCGTCCGATATCCGGCGCATGGCCAACCTGCTGCAGGTATCGTCGCCATTCGGGCGCGCCATGGAAGCGCTGGACCGCCGCGCCATGAGCGCAGCGCTATACCCAGCGCTGCAGGCGCTGCGCGCGCAGGGCGACTTGGATGAGCTTGGCGCCAGCCACGCGATCGCCGCCTGCGCCGAGGGCTATGCCTTCCCCAGCAACCTGGACCGCGACCAGCCCATCGGCGGCATGGCGCCGCCCACGCAGCAGCAGCTCATGCACGAAGCGCTGGCACAACACTGGCCCGCTGCCCGCTTCCTCGATGCCCTGGACAGCCATGCCTGGCGCCAGCAAGCCTGATCCCATCCCCCGTCACTTCCGGAGCAAGCTCATATGCAAGACCTCAACATCGGCCTGATCGGCGCCGGCTACATGGGCAAGGCCCATACCATCGCCTATAAAGCCGTGCGCAGCATTTTTCACACGTCACTGAACCCCGTGTGCGCCTGCATCAGCACCAGCAGCGAAGCAGGCGCCGCCCGCAGCGCACAGGAACTGGGCTGGCAGCGTTCCACGGGCGACTGGCGCGCACTGGTGGCCGATCCCGCCATCGGCGCCATCGTCGTCGCCACGCCGCCGGCGACGCACAAGGAGATCGTGCTGGCGGCCCTGGCCCTGGGCAAACCCGTATTTTGCGAAAAGCCGCTGGGCATGACGGCCGCCGAATCCCTGTTACTGGCGCAGGCGGCGGAAGCAGCGGGCGTGGCCAACATGGTCGGCTATAACTACATCCGCACGCCGGCCAGCCAGCTGGCGCGGCAGATCATCGAGTCGGGCGAAATCGGCGAGATCATCCACGTCGCCGCCGAACACGTGGAAGACTACCTGCATGATCCGCGCGCCCCCGCCTCGTGGCGCACGCGCGAAGCTACGGCGACCAGGGCCGGCGCGCTGGCCGACGTGGGCTCGCACCTGCTCAACCTGGCCCTGCGCCTGGGCGGCCCCGTCGACTCGCTGGTGGCGGACATGAACACCGTGCACGCGCAGCGGCAAGGGCCGGATGGCATGGAGGCGGTGGAAAACGACGACCAGGGGAATGTGATGCTGCGCTTTGCCAGCGGCGCGCTGGGCGCCCTGACCTTCAGCCGCGTGGCGGCCGGGCGCAAGATGGGCTACACCTACCGCATCACGGGGACGAAAGGCGCGATCGCCTTCGACCAGGAAAACCAGAATGAACTATGGCTGTACGACGCCAGCCGCCCCGCGCAGCGCCAGGGTTTCCAGCGCCTGCTGATGGGACCGGCCCACCCCGACTACCTGGCATTCAGTCAGGGCGCCGGGCACGGCACCGGTTACAACGAGCAGATCGTCATCGAAGCGCGCGATTTTCTGCAGGCGATCGCCAGCGGCCAGCCGGTCTGGCCCACCTTCCGCGACGGCTACGAGGTGGACCGGCTGATCGACGCGGCGCTGCGCTCCGTGCAGGAACGCAGCTGGATCACGCTGCGCTGACAGCAGGAGCGTGATCAGTACGCCAAGCCGTAACCGAACTTGTACAGCGGATGGGCCGTGTCATACGGTACGTCCGATTTCTGCACCTGCACTTCGGCCATCGACGATGGCAGTTCGAACGGCAGCTTGCCTTGCGGCTTGGCCTTGCCCGTCAGGACGTCGAACAGCGCGCCGTCGCTCACGCCAAAGTTGGCGAGGATGGCGCTGGCCTTGTCCTGCACGTTGCCGAGGATGGCCGGGCGGTCCAGATACACGGTGACCACCGTCTTCGGCGCGTACTTCGCCGCGTTCTTGATCGCCTCGTAGTCGGCGTCGCCATCGGCGTAGTTCAGGCGCCCCTCGTGCTGCATGCTGCCGAAGATGTAGTTCGGGTGCAGTATCTCGAATGGCGCGGCCACGCGCAGCAGGGCCACGTCCGCTTCCTGGGGCGTGGCGACCACCGTGTAGCCATACTGCTTCGCCACGGCCGCATCGATGCCGTACAGGTAGACCTTCTTGACGGTGGCCGCCAGCGGCAAGACCTTGTCCTTGTTTTCCAGCAGGACCAGCGAGCGGCGCTGGGCATCTAGGCCCGCTTCGATGAAGTCCGCCTTGCCCACGGTGGTGGCCGCCGCAGCCGCATCGACGAACGGATGCTCGAACAGGCCCTGTTTGAATTTCTGCACCAGGATGCGGCGCACCGAGGCGTTGATGCGCGCTTCCGTCAACTGGCCCCGCTGCACGGCTTGCGTCAGGTACGGCGCTTCCGTCACGCCGCCAAACTGGTCCATCCCCGCCGTCACGGCCTTGACATAGCGCTCGGCCTTGGTGGCATCCTCCATGCCCCACGGCGTGCCGAAGCCGATGAAGGACGGCGCCACGCCAGGCGCCGTGCCGTTGCGGCAATTGGCGTCGCAGTCGGACGTAATGCCCCAGTCGGACAGGATCACGCCGTCAAAACCGTATTTGCCGCGCAGCAGATCCGTCAGCATGGTCTTGCTGAAACCGGCCGCCACCTGTTCCAGGGTAATGCCGTCGATGGTGATGTTCCCATCAGGCAGAGCGTAGGTCGGCATGACGGAGGCCGCCTTGGCAGTGAAGGCGCCCTCGAACGGCTTGACGTGGTAGGCGAAGTTGTTGCCCGGGTAGGTCATGTAGCGGCCATAGTAATTGTGGCCGTCGAAGCCCTCTTTCGTGGCGCCGTAGCCGACCCAGTGCTTGACGACGGCCACCACGCTGCCATCGTGCAAGCCCGTGTTCCCATCCTGGAAGCCTTCGATATAGTGCTGCACCATGCGCTTGGCCAGGTCCGCGTCTTCGCCAAAGGTGCCGTTGATGCGCGACCAGCGCGGCTCGGTGGCCAGGTCGGCCTGCGGCGACAGCGCTTGCGTGATGCCGACGGCCAGGTATTCCTGGCGCGCGATATCGCCGAAACGGCGCACCAGCGCATCGTCGCCGATGGCGGCCAGGCCCAGGGTTTCCGGCCACTGCGAGAACCCCTTGGTGCCGGCGCTGGCGCCCACCGTGTACTGGAAATGGTGGCGCGGATCCGTGCTGATGGAGACGGGAATGCCGTGGCGCGACGTTTCGCTCAGGGCCTGCACCTTGTTGTACTGGGTCGCCATGTTGGCCGCGTCGCCCGCCATGCGCGTGATGAAGGTGTTGACGTACTGCTTGACGATCAGGTCCTGCAGGGCCGTCAAGTCGTACGCGCCGCCCTGGCCGATGCCGGTGGGATCGGCCACGGTGGGCGCCGTGCCGTGCATCATCAGGCCCGCTTTTTCATCAAGGCTCATGCGCGACAGCAGGTCGTCGGCGCGCGCCTCGGCCGACAGGCGCCAGTCTTCGTATGGGTCGATCTTGCCGTTGCGGTTCATGTCCTTGAAGGCATAGCCGTCGACCTTGAGCTGGGCATAGGTGGTGGCGCCGAACACGGGCTGCTTGTATTCCTCGCTGACGGTGTCGTTGCCGCAGGCGGCCAGGGCAAGCGTGGCGACGCAGCCGGCGACCATGCGGGCCATCGGTTTCAAAGTGCAATTCATCATTATCTCCAAGACTGTTTTTGTAGGTATCAAGGCGCGGCAGCAAGGCCGGCCGAAAACAATATAGCGTGAGAATGCGTGAGTTTCTTGACCGCGCAGCACGCGTTTTATACCCGCGAGAACAATTTTTGGTTAGACGGCACGACAACCAACAATCTCCTACAAAGTGCTAATATTTGTGAAAAATTACTACAACAAGCAGGAGACACCCTTGCACAAACCCGATACGCGCACGGTTTCGAACCGGATCGCGCAGCAATGCGCGCGCGCCATGCAGGCCGATGGACACGATCCCGCCGACTTTTTTCAGCAAACGGGCATCACGCCGGCGCAGCTCACGGAACCTGGCGGGCGCATCAACGCCGAGCGGCACCGCCGCATGACGGCCTACGCCCAGCAACTGCCGCAGCACCGGGCCCTTCTCGACCTCGACGTGACGCACTGGTTCGCGCATTACTCCGGCATCGCCCACGTCTGCTTCAACCGCCCTACCCTGCGCAGCGCGCTGCACGAGCTGCTGCACTTGCGGGGCCTGATCGGCGAATTCGACTTCATGCTGATGAGCGAGAATGGCACGCGCATCGAGATCGAATACCTGTCCGAGTTCTGCCCGGCAGGCGGCGCCATGCAGGCGCTGGCCAATTTCCGCATGCTGTCGCTGGTGGCGCGCGCCTACGACGACGGCGCGCCCACCGCCTTCCATGCCGGCTTCCAGGGCAAGGCGCCGTGGTTCGCGCCGGCCATTTCCGAGTGCTTGGGCGCCGCCGCCACCTTCGGCCAGGCACGCAACACGCTGACGTTTGACGCGCCGCTGCTGGACCGGCCTTTCGCCCAGTTCAACGCCATGCTGGCGCCGCACGCGCTGCGGCACGCGCAGGGGCAATTGCAGCAGCTGCAAGGCGCGCAGCTGTTTTCTGCCCGCGTGGAGCAGGCCATCATCGATTTGCTCGGCCGGCAAGGTGCAGGAGACGCCGACGGCGCCTCGCTGCTGCCGGCCCTGTGCGACGGCCTGGCGATGAACCGCTGGACCTTGCAGCGCCAGCTGCAGCAGGAGCAGACCTCGTTCCGCGCGCTGGAACTGCGCGCCAAGAGCCGCGAATCGCGCCGGCTGCTGCGCGAAACGAACCTGAGCGTGGTGGAAATCGGCGAGCGCCTGGGCTTTTCCTCGCAAAGCGCGTTCACCCGCTTCTTCAAGAACCAGTTCGAATTGCCGCCGGCGCGCTACCGGCAGGATGCCGCCGGAGCCTAGAGAAAGAGACAAGTGGCAAGCAACAAGAAATAAGAAACAAGCAAACCTGCAAACCACGAAACGGCCCAAGTCAGGGAGACAGGCTCCCCGGGCCAAGCGGGCCTGAAAAATGTCGAGGGCAAGGCGCAGCGACGCAGACAGTACGCACGTACGGCAAGGAAGCTGCAACGCCGCCATCGGCATTTTCTCAGGCCCGCGTCTCCGGCCCGCTGTTTCAAGCTCTACACCCTTAGGGCTGCGCCACCACCTTTACCTGCGGCCGTATCCGGAACCAGATCGCATACATGGCAGGCAGAAACACCAGGGTCAATACCGTTCCGGCAAACGTACCGCCGATCAGGGTGTAGGCCAAGGTGCCCCAGAAAACCGAATGGGTCAACGGTATAAACGCCAGGATGGCCGCCAGTGCCGTGAGGATCACGGGACGCGCGCGCTGCACGGTCGCTTCAACCACGGCATCGAACGGCGCCAGGCCGGCCACTTCGTTCTGGTGGATCTGGCCAATCAGGATCAGGGTATTGCGCATCAAAATGCCCGACAGCGCGATCAGGCCAACCAGCGCATTGATGCCGAACGGCTGCTGGAACAGCAGCAAGGTGGGCACCACGCCGATCAGGCCCAGGGGACTGGTGAGGAGCACCATGACCATCGCCGAGATCGAACGCACCTGCAGGATGATCATCAGCAGGGTCAGCGCCAGCATGATGGGAAACAGCGGCAGCATGGCTTGCATTGCCTTGGCCGATTCCTCGATGGAGCCAGCCTGCTCGATGCGGTAGCCGGCTGGCAGCTTGTCGATGACGGCTTGCAGGCGGGTCGAAATGGCGCCCGAAACGTCCGGCGGCTGCAGGCCGTCGGCGATGTCGCCGCGCACGGTGATGGTCGGCTGGCGGTCGCGCCGGCGCATCACGGGTTCTTCCGAGCGCACCTCCACCGTCCCCACCTGCGACAGCGCGATGCGTTCGCCATTCGCGCCGGCCAGGGTCAGGTCGGCGATGCGCGCCGGATCCAGCCGCACGTCGCCGGCCGCGCGCGCCACCACCTGCACCGTGCGGATATCTTCGCGCACGGCGGTGACCGGCATGCCGCTGAGCAAGAACTGCAGTTGCTGCGCCACGGCGCCGGACGTCAGGCCCATCGCCTGCAAGCGCTCCTGCTGCAGGCTGAAATACAGGGTCGGCGTGCGCGTGCCCCAGTCGGTATTGACGGTGCGCATCATGGGACTGGCCTGCATCACGCGCTGCACCTCGCCGGCAATGCCGCGCAACACCGCGGGATCAGGGCCGCTGACCCGGTAGGCGACGGGGAACGGCGAATACGGGCCGAACACCAGTTGCGTGACGCGTACCCTGGCCTCGGGCGCCAGCCCGGCGGCCACGGCCACGCGCAGGCGCTGCTTCAGGGCGTCGCGCGCGTGCTGGCTGTCGGTGCGCACGACGATCTTGGCAAACGACGGGTCGGGCAATTCCGGGCCCATCGCCAGGTAAAAGCGCGGCGCGCCCTGGCCGACATAGGCCGTGACGATCTTCGCCTCGGGCTGGCCCGCCAGCCACGCTTCGACCCTGGCCGCCGCGCCGCTGGTCTGCCCGATCGCGCTGCCGTACGGCAGTTGTACTTCGATCAGTACTTCAGGACGGTCCGAAATCGGAAAAAACTGCTTCTTGACGATGGCCATGCCCAGCACGGCCAGCACGAACAGCCCGATCACTGTGCCGAACACCAGCCATTTCCGGGCGATCACGCGCCCCAGCAGCCGGCGAAAGCGGTGGTAGCGCGGCGTGTCATACAGGCCTTCGTGGCCGCCGGCGACCTGTTTGAGCTCGGGCAGCAGCTTCACGCCCAGGTAGGGAGTGAACACCACCGCCACCACCCACGAGGCGATCAGGGCGATGCCGACGATCCAGAACATATTGCTGGTGTATTCACCGGCGCTGGAGCGGGCAAAGCCGTTGGGCATGAAGCCCACGGCCGTGACCAGGGTGCCCGCCAGCATGGGCGCGGCCGTGTGGCTCCAGGCGTAGGCGGAGGCGGCGATGCGGCTGTAGCCCTCTTCCATTTTCACGACCATCATTTCGATGGCGATGATGGCGTCGTCCACCAGCAGGCCGAGGCCCAGGATCAGGGAACCGAGGGTGATGCGGTCAAAGTTCTTGCCGGTCGCCGCCATCACGATGAATACCACCGCCAGGGTCAGCGGCACGGCGGCGGCCACCACGATGCCGACCCGCCAGCCCATGCTGATAAAGCACACCAGCATCACCACCAGCAGCGCGGCGAGGAACTTGAGCATGAATTCGTCGACCGCCGCGCCGATATTGACGGCCTGGTCGGTGACCTTGGCCAGGCTCATGCCCAGCGGCATGGCGGCGCCGATGGCCGTCACTTCCCCTTCAAGCGCCTTGCCAAGGTCCAGCCCGTTCCAGCCGTCGCGCATGACCACGCCCAGCAGCAGCGCCGGCTCGCCGCCATTGCGCACCATGAAGCTGGCCGGATCTTCCTGGCCACGGCGCACGGTGGCGATATCGGACAGGGTCAAGGTGCGCCCCTGTGCCACCACGGGCGTATCGCGGATCTTTTGCAGCGCATCGAGCGCGCCCTCGAGGCGGATGAATACCTGCGGCCCGCGCGTTTCCACCGAGCCGGCCGGGCTCAAGGCATTCTGGCCGTTCAGCGCGGCGAACACGTCTTGTGCCCGCACGCCCAGGGTGGCCAGGCGCTCCTGAGAAAACTCCACGTAGATGCGTTCGGCCTGTTCGCCGATGATATTGACCTTTTTGACGCCAGGCACATGCAGCAGCCGCTGGCGCAAGGTTTCCGCCTCGCGCACCAGCAGGCGCTGCGGCTCGCCTTTGGCTTTCAGTGCATACAGGGCAAAGGTGACGTCGGCGTATTCGTCATTGATCATGGGACCGATCACGCCGGCCGGCAAATTGGAAGCCTCGTCGCCGGCCTTCTTGCGCGCCTGGTAAAACTCGGCCTGCACCTGCTCGGGCGGCGTGCCGTCGAGCAGGGTCAGTGTCGTGAAGGCCAGGCCTGGCGTGGTGTAGGTCTCGGTCCGGTCATACCAGCGCAGCTCCTGCAGGCGCTTTTCGATCTTGTCGGCCACCTGGTCCTGCATTTCGCGCGCGCTGGCGCCTGGCCAGGCCGTGACGATGGTCATCACCTTGACCGTGAAGGCCGGATCTTCCGCGCGCCCCAGCTTGAAGAACGACAGCAGGCCGGCCAGCGAAATGAGGCAAATCAGGAACAGGGTGACGGAACGCTCGCGCACGGCCAGCGACGACAGGTTGAAGCCGGCCGCGCTCATGGACGCGCTCCGGCGCCAGCGGCCATTGGCGCCTGCTCGACCCTGACCCGTTCGCCCTGATGCAGCAGATGGGCGCCCAGCGCGACGATGCGCTCGCCCGCCTTCAGGCCACTGACGTCAGCGCCGTCATCGTGCAGCCCCTGCACCTTCACGGGCCGCCAGCTGACTTGGGCCGGCACACCGGCGATGACCCACACGCCCTGCCCCTTGCCCCCATCGTACAGGGCCGCCAGCGGCACTTGCATGGTGCCGCTGGCCGTTTGCGCACCGGGCAGGCGCAAGGTGACGGTGGCGCCCAGCGGCGCGCTTGACAGCGCCGCGTCGAGCACATAACGCGCCTCGAATGTTCGCGTTTGCCGGTCCGCCGTCTGCGACAGCTGGCGCAAGGTGGCCGGCACGCTGGCGCCCGGCCGGCCGAACAAGGTAGCCTGGCCGGTGGAGCCGAGCGCGGGGCGCACGGTTTCCGGCAGCTGGATCGCCGCTTCGCGCCGGCCGTCATGGGCCAGGCGCACCACCACCTGCCCGGCCGCCACCACCTGGCCCGGTTCAGCCAGGGTATCCATCACGACGCCGTCGGCGTCGGCCAGCAGCACCGCATAATGCAGCGCATTGCGCGCCACCCCGGCCTGGGCTTCGGACGCCTTGAGCTGGGCGCCGGCCGCCTCAGCCGCCGCCCTCACCTGGTCGTAGTTGGATGCCGAAATGGCGCCGGTACCGCGCAAGTCGCGATAGCGCGCTTCTTCGTCCGCCGCCTGGCGCGCGCGGGCGCGGTCGGCCTTGACGGACTCCTGCCGCGCCTGCGCCAGCAGCTGCAAGTCGTCGGCGTCGAGGCGCATCAACGGCTGGCCGCGGCGCACGGACTGGCCGGCGTCGACCAGCCGTTCGCGCACCTTGCCGGAAACGCGAAAACCGAGATCGCTCTGCACGCGCGGCGCGACCACGCCCGTAAAGCTGCGCGCGCCCGGTTCGGCGCCCTGCACCGCGACGGCGCGCACCAGCGGCGTGGCGGTGCGCGGATCGGCCTGCGCCTTGTCGGCACAGGCGCTCAAAGCCAGGGGCAAGGTGGAGATGACTACAGATGAAGCGAGGCGGCGCCAGCGCATAAGAATCCCATGAACGAGTGATCAGGGCTCTCATTCTGGTACCAGTGACCAAATAAGTCAATGGTCACAATCTGACTGGAAGGTTATGGCGACAGGCTGCGCAACACCAGGCTGGACAGTTGCACCACCGCCGTTTCGCTGCTGTCGACGCTGTGTTGCAACAGCAAGGGATTGACGTAGGGGCGCATCACCAGATAGATCGCGCTGGCCGTCTCGTCGAGCGGCGTCTTGCGTTCGAAGTCGCCTGTCTGGCGCCCTTGCTGCAAGATATCCTGCAGCAGGGCGCCCATCGCCAGCTCGTAGGCCTGCACGGCTGGCCAGCGCTCGGTGGCGGCCGAGGCGGCGATATCGTACAGCTTGCGGTCCTGGAAAAACAGCCGCAAGCTGGCCTCGACGCTGGCCCTGAACATGCGCCGCAGCTGCTCTGGCGGCCGCTCGGCCGCCGCGACCGCGCTTCTTACCTCGGTTTCGATCTGGCGCAGGCAGCTGGCGCAGATATGCTCGCCGATGGCCTGCTTGGATTCGAAAAACTTATAGATATAGGCCTTGGAAAAGCCGATCGCCCTGGCCAGGTCGGAGACAGTCGTCTTTTCATAGCCGTAGCGGCTGAAGTAGTCAGTGGCGGCGGCAACGATCTGGTCGCGCACGTCGTGGCCGGCGGGGCCGCGCGCAGGGCTTGGTGCATCGGGTGTAGTGGAATTCATGGCGACAGCTTAACGCGCCGCGCCGGAATGCACAATAAGTGACTAATGTGTATTATAGTCACACATTATTCTCTCTTGAACTGGAAGACCCCATGTCATTGCCGTGCCTGCGCCTCCCCTCTCTGCTGTTCGCCGCCGGCCTGGCCGCTGGCTGCACCGCCGGTGCCGATTACCGCCGGCCCGAGCTGCCGCATGCGGCGCAGTATCCGCACCGGGCGGCGCTCGGCGCGCGCGCGGGTGCCAACACCGCCGACGCTGCCGAATGGCGGCAGTGGTGGACGGCCTTCGGCGATCCGCGCCTGACCCATCTGGTGACGGTGGCGCTGGCACAAAACCTCGACCTGGCGCAAGCGCAGGCCAGGGTCAGGCAAGCGCGCGCCGCCACCGGCGCGGCCGACGCAGCGCTGCTGCCGTCGGGCAGCCTTGGCGGCCAGGCGGCGCGCGCCTACCAATCGGTGCAGACGCCGCTGGGCCAGGTCCTGGACGCGACGCCAGGCCATGATCGCGCCGGCAGCGCGCGCGAATTGAACCTGCAGGCGTCGTGGGAGCTCGACCTGTTCGGCGGCCTGCGCCGCGAACGCGAAGCGGCGCGCGCCGATTACGAAGCCAGCGAGGCGGGATGGGCTGCCACGCGGCTGGCCGTGGCGGCGCAAACGGCCGACCTGTACCTGTCCATCCAGGGATTGCAGGCGCGGCTCGACCTGGCGCATCGGCAGGTCGACACGGAGGCGGCGCTGCTGGAGCTCGCCACGCTGCTATATGACAAGGGATTGCTGAACGAGCCGGCGCTGCGGCAAGCCGAAGCGTCGCTGGCGCAAGCGCGCGCCGTCGTGCCCGGCCTGGACACGGCGCGCGAGGTGGCGCTGCATGCGCTCGATGTGATGCTGGGCGCCGCACCCGGCACCTATGGCGATGAAATGGCCGCGGCAGGGGTAATGGCGCGCGCGCCGCGCATAACGGCCGATGGTGCGCCGGGCGAACTGCTGCGGCGCCGGCCCGACCTGATCGTCGCCGAACGGCGACTGGCCGCGGCCAGCGCACGCACCGGCGCGGCCGTCGCCGAGTATTACCCGAAACTGAGCCTGGGTGCCCTGCTTGGCAGCGCCACGGCCGGTGGCGCCCTGTTCGGCAGCGGCTCCGGCCAGGCCGCAGCCATGCTGGGCCTGCGCTGGCGCCTGTTCGATTTCGGCCGCATCGATGCGCAGATCGAGGCTTCCCGTGGCCGGGAAGCCGAGCTGCTGGCGGCCTACCGGCTCGCTGCGCTGCATGCCGCCGAAGACGTGGAAAACGCCTGCTCGGCCCTGTTGCGCCACGAAGAACAGGCCGCACTGCTGGCGCAAAGCGTGCAAGCGTTTGAGCGCGCCCGCGCCGCCGCGCTGGCAGCCTACGAAAAAGGCGTGGTCAGCCGGCTCGATGTGTTGCAAGCCGACACCAGGCTGCTGCGCGCAGCGGACGCGCGCGCGCAGGCGCAAACGGCATCGGCGCGCGCTGCTGTCGCCACTTACCGGGCGCTGGGCGGCGGCTGGCAGGCACCGCAGGCCGCAACAGAAGCGATGGCAGCCAGGTAACTCATCGAGCTGGCTTAGTCGTCGGCTGGCAACTGCTTCGCTGCCTTGGCATCAAACGCCAGCCGCGCCGCATCGATGGCGTCGCGGTGGCCATGGGCCCAGGCGCCCAGCGCACTGATGGGGATCAGCAGCGAGCGGCCCAGGTCCGTCAAGGCGTAGTCGACGCGCGGCGGCACGGTGGGGAACACGGTGCGCGTCACCAGGCCGTCGCGCTCGAGCCCGCGCAGGGTCAGCGTCAGCATGCGCTGGGAGATGCCGCCGATCAGGCGGCGCATCTCGTTGAAGCGCTTGGTGCCATTGCCGAGCAATATCACCACCATCACGCTCCATTTGTCGCCCACGCGCGTGAGGATGTCCGTGATCGGGCGGCAGGAAGCGGCCACGCCCGCATGGCCGCCTTCGTCGCGCATGCGCCGTTCCAGCTCCGCCCCTTGCGCGGCGGCGTCGCCAATAGTCACATCCGTGTGCCCCAGTGTGGAAAAAGTGCCTTCTTGTGCGTTCATTTGATAGTCACTATATTTAACTCGGTTACAAAAACATACCACCCGATCATACCACCCAAGAAGGCCCACATGAACATCCTGCACATCGATTCAAGCATCCTCGGCGAGCATTCCATCAGCCGCCAATTGTCCGCCGCCATCGTCGCCCGCCTGCAAGCGGCCGCGCCTGGCGCCACCGCCCAGTACCGCGACCTGGCCGCGCAACCGTTGCCGCAATTTACGGCAGCCCCCAGCGCCGCCGACGGCGCAGTGCTGGCCGGCGCGCTGGAGCAAGTGCTGGCCGCCGACGTCATCGTCATCGGCGCGCCCATGTACAACTTTGCCATCCCCAGCCAGCTCAAGTCGTGGCTCGATGCGCTGGCCGTGCCCGGCAAGACGTTCCAATATGGCGCCAACGGCCCCGAAGGTTTGTTGGGCAGCAAGCGCGTGATCATCGCCTCGACGCGCGGCGGCTATTACGGCGCCGACACGCCGATGGCGGCCCTGGAACATCAGGAAAGCCATCTGCGCGCCTTCCTCGGCTTCCTCGGCGTCACGCAGATCGAGATCGTGCGCGCCGAAGGCGTCAAGGTCAGCGACGAAGCCCGGGCGCAGGCGTTGACGGGCGCCTTCGAGCAGATCGGCGCACTGCAAGCGGCCTAAGGAGTGCCAGCTGCGCCGCAAGCCGTTGCGGCGCAGCCCCATGGTGGCCGGCCGGCAAGGAAGCGCCAGATGCGCTAAGCTGCCGGAACCCCAACCACAAGGACCACCATGACCCTGATCGTCGTCGCCACCATCGATGCCCAAGCCGACCATATCGACGCCGTGCGCGCCGCCCTGGAAGCCGTCGTGCCGCCCAGCCGCGCGGAAAGCGGCTGCCTGCGCTACGAACTGCACCTCGACAACAAGATTCCCACGCGCTTCATCATGCTGGAAGAATGGGCCGACAAGGCGGCCCTGACGGCGCACTATGCGACACCCCACTTCCTGACCCTGGTGGCCGCCACCGAGGGCAAGGCCGTCAAGATCGACGTGGCGGAATTGAGCAAGCTGAAGTAAGGCCGGCGCGCTGCGCTAGCGCGTGGCCAGATTGAAAAGTTGCCATCTATAATATGGCAACTTTTCTTTATGGCCATCATGACACCATTTACCAAGATACGCGGCGCCGCAGCGGCAGCCGCCTTGACTCTCTGCATCAGCGCCTCGGCGCAATCTTCCCTCCCCCTGACCAAGCTGGTGGGCGAATACAATCTTGCCTCGTCGGCGACCGTGCCGGCCAGTACCTGGGGCTATTCCAAAGGACGCATTTCGGTCAAGCAACTCGATGAGCGGCATCTGCTGATCGCCCTGTCCTGCGAATGGAAACGCGAGCCGAAGGCCGTCTGCGGCGACTATTTTTATGCCCAGCAGCGCGACGACGGCCTGTACCTGCAAGACATGAATACCTTCGCCATGCGCCTGTACTTCGACCCGGCCTCGCGCAAGCTCACCATCATTTCGCGCGGCGCCGATGCCAAGCAAAGCGTGCGGCATGACGTGTTCGCCGCCACGACGGCGCCCCTCACGGATCCCGCTTTGGTACGGCGCATGAAACGCGAGCTGTCGAATGCCGACAGCAAGGAAAACCGGCGCGTGTTCGGCCCCTACACCAAGTGGGACTACCAGGAAAACCGCATCGAGTTCCAGCGCCAGGACTTGACGGCGCCGTGATGTCGCGCCTGATCCAGCCCCTGCGGCGCCAGCTGCTGCGCCTCGCCGGCGCCCTGCTATGTTCGCCCGTGCTCGCGCGCGCAGCCGACGGCGGCGGCCTGCCCCGCGCCGTGCGCCAGCGCATCCTGGCCACCCTCGACGCTCCGCTGCCCAAGGTGCTCAATGTGCACCATCTGGCGTTGATACGGCGTTTCAACATCGGCTGGTCGCCCGTGGAAAGCGGCGCGCCCATGCTCAATCCGGCCTACCCGCTGGGAAAAGGAGACGCCCTGGAACTGGCCATGCAAGCCATCGCCAGCAAGGATGCGGCGCTGGCCGCGCAGCGCCTGATGGAAGCGGCACTGCTGCTGCCCCACTTCGTGCAGATGGCCAGGCTGAAGCCGGGCAGCTATGCCAACGGCAAGGCGCCGTTCACGTTTACCACCCGGCACCTGCAACTGCTGCGCCAGCAGTCGTGGCTGCCGCTGGAAATGCTGGGCATGGCGGCGGAAGACTACCTGGGCGAAGGCTGTTGGCCCACCCCGTCCGTCGACGGCAAGCGCCCGTACGGAAACTTCACGAATTACCCGGTGGAAATGGCGCAAGCACTGGGCCTGCCCGTGCACCGCCAGGCCGACGGCAGCCTCGTCATCCGGCCCGCGCTGGAAGCGGAACTGGAAGCGCTGCACCAGCAGACCATGCCGGCGCTGCAAGTGTTCGTGCGGGAAGCGGGCTTGAGGCGCAATACGCTGTAGACCGGCCATTCCCGCCATGACACTCACGCATGGCCATGCCGCGGCGGCCGTCCGGGAGTCAGCATCTCCCGGCCTGAGGCTGGCTAGTCGGGATAGTAAAATGGAGGAATGCCATCAAACGGGATAATCTCCAGCATCCCGCCAAGTGCGGCCAGCGCCGCTACGCAGCCGGCCATCTCGTCGAGCAGACTCCGGCCGGCCGTCGTCGCATGGTAATTTGCCATGGACGTCACGTTGGGGCCGATGGCGCTCCCCCAGGGCGGTTCCTTCGCACGGTCATGCATATCCCAGACGACTTCCGTCGGCGCCAGCGCGGCAAGGCCTCTCTTGATGGCCTGCATTTGCAGGCAGGCAGCCGGCGCATCTGCGGCGTCCAGCCTGCCCTGGTAGAGTTTTTCCATGATATGCGGAAACCGTGAACCCCAGCGGCCGTCTTCCAGGTGGACGGCCACCGTGGAAAACAGGGAGTAAAACGCATTCTCGAAGCCAATCTCAGTGATGACACTGCCGTGTTTGAATGCAATCATCCGCATGGCTCCCGCTATCAGTCGCTATCAATAAAACGCCACAACACCCCGGTGCTCAGCCTTGCGGCGCCGGCACTGGAGCGGGCTGCGGTGCCGGGGCTGGCGCCGGCTCCGGCACCGCCTTGCCATGCGATTCCTGTCCGCCGTCGCCTTCGGCCGGCATTGCCAGCGGCGCCGGCGGTGCGCCCTCTTGCAGCAAATCGCCGGGCTCTTCCACCGGTTCATCCTCGGGCTCTTCGACCGGCTCGACATGGCGCAGCGGCGGTGGCGGCTTGCCGCCGGGGAAGATGGCGTCGCGCGACAGCTTGCCCGTGTCGAGCGCCGTCTTGAAGAAGTCGCCCACCACCAGCACGGCGTTGTGGCCGCCCTGGCCCCAGTAATTGCTGCGCATGGTGACCCGCGCGTCATTGAAACCGACCCAGGCGCCGCCCACCAGTTCCGGGTGCATCAGGATAAACCAGCCATCCGCATTGTTTTGCGTGGTGCCGCTCTTGCCGGCCACGTCGGAGCGGATACCGAAGCGGCTGCGGATGGCCGTGCCCGTGCCACGGTCGATGACGCCGCGCATCATATCCGTCAAGGTAGACGCCGATGCTGCCTGCATGGCGCGCTTGGGCTTGTCTTCGCCAAAGCGGGCGATGACCTTGCCTTCGCGGTCGGTGATGTGCGTGACGACAAACGGCAGGCGGGCTTCGCCCTGGGCCGCGATGCTGGCGTAGGCGTTGACCATTTCCAGCAAGGTGACGGGACTGGTGCCCAGCGCCAGCGACGGCACTTTTTCCAGCTTGCTGTCGCGGATACCGAGCGCGCGCGCCAATTTGATGATGGGCGGCAAGCCGACGTCCTGCATCACCTGCGCCGTGATGGTGTTTTTCGAGTAGACGAGGCCGTCACGCATGGTCATGTCGCGCCCCGTGGTGCCGCTCATGTCCGTCGGGCGCCATATCGTGCCGTCGGCCGCCTTGATATCCATCACGGCGTCGCGGTAGACGTGCTCGGGACTCAAGCCCTTTTCCAGCGCGGCGCCATACACGATGGGCTTGAAGGTGGAGCCGGGCTGGCGCGCCGCCTGCGACACATGGTCGAACTGTTCGCGCGCAAAGTCGCGGCTGCCCACCCAGGCACGCACGGCGCCCGTGGCCGGATCCATGGCCGTAAAGCCCGCTTCCAGGCGCGTCTTCGACTTGCGCAGGGCCGCCATGAAGGCGCGGTCGCCTTTCAGTTGCGCCAGCGCGTCGTCCGGCGTGCCGCCGGCGGCCGTCAGCTTGCGGTAGTCGCCCGACTCGCGCACGAAGGCGTCCAGCAGGGCCGGATGCGATTTCCAGAAATAATCGAACGGCACGCTGCCGCCCTGCATGCCCGCGTACATGCCTGTCGAGGTGGACGACGGCACGCCCGCGCGGCTCCATTCCACGTCGGCAATCGCCTGCAAGGCATTCGCCTGGCGTTCGACGGCGCGCTCGGCCGCCTGCTGCAAGTCGTAATCGAGCGTGGTGTGCACCACGAGGGCGTCGAGTTCCAGGTTGTAGTCGTTCTCGTCGGCCCATTGGATCAGCCACTTGCGCACATAGGCCGTGAAATGGCTGTCCGATTGCGCCCGTTCGCTCTGGCGCTCGAAATGCAGGCGCAGCGGGCGCTTGATCAACTGTTTGTAGCGCGCCTCATCGATGACGTCATGCTTGCGCATCTGCCCCAGCACCACGTTGCGGCGTTGCAGCGAGCGTTCGGGATTGCCGACCGGATTGTAGTAATTCGTCCCCTTGAGCATGCCGACCAGGGTGGCGCTTTCCAGGATATCGAGGCGCGAGGCGGGCTTGTCGAAATAGGTGCGGGCCGCCATCTCGATGCCGTAGGTGTTGTACAGGAAGGGTACGGTGTTCAGGTACGCTTCCAGGATTTCCGTCTTGCTGTAGGTGGCCTCGATCTTGAGGGCCGTGATCAGTTCCTTCAGCTTGCGGTTCAGGTTGCGCGAGCGGCCGATTTCCTCGGGGAACATATTGCGCGCCAGCTGCTGCGTGATGGTGGAACCGCCCTGGGGATTGCCTCCCGCTGTATGCAGGATGGCGCCCGCCGTGCGCGTGAAGTCGATGCCGTGGTGGTCGTAGAAACGGTGATCTTCCGTCGAGATCAGCGCGCTGATCACGTTCGGCGAAATCTGTTTCAAGGTGACGCGTTCCTGCAAGCCCTGGTCGAAGCGGGCCAATTCCTGCCCATCCGCGCTGACCATGGTGCTCGGCGCGGCCGCGCGCGCCTGGCGCAAGTCGTGGATGCTCGGTGTCAGGGGAATCAGCAGCAGCATGTATGCAGTCAGCAGCGCCAGCACGGCCAGGAAAGACCATAAGGCCAGCACCAGCGCGCGCCGCACGGGCGGCAAGGTCATCAAATGCGCGCGGCCGCGCCGGTACAGCGCCACCGCCCTTGCCCACCCCGCACGCGCCACGCGCCATGCCTGCGCGCGCGCCCATATGAATGCCTGCCGTGCTTTTTCCTGAAACTGCTCCATGCCTGATGCCATGCCTGTACCTTGTCTGATGCCGGAAAATCCGTTTCAGCAAGTATATAGGGCGGGCAACAAAGCGGGCCGGAATTTACGGCAGGCAAGCATCCAGGCGGGCCAGGGTGATGCCGACATAGGCGCCAATGCAGCGCGCGTCATGCGTTGTAAACGGGTTTTCCAGCTGCAACAGGCCGCAGTCGCAGATGACGGGATCGACCTGGGTCACGACGCCCAACGCCAGGTAGCGCCAGCCATCGAGGCGCTGCAGGCGTTTTTCTTCACCCGGGTTGGCGCGGAAGATGGTGTCCCAGTCATCCATCTCGCCGGGCATGGGCCACAGTTCGAGCTGGACGTGCGCGCCGGCGGCCATCTGCCCGCCACCGAACTCGTCCATCACGTGCAGGCGCTGGCCGCCCACCTCGATGACGGCTTCCAGGTACTCGCCCTCGGTCGCGATGAAGGTGGCGGCGACGATGCTGGCCGTCACTTCTGCGCCTGCTCCAGCAGGGCCGGCAATTCTTTCAGCATGGCTTCGCGCGTGCGCAAGCCCGCGGACTGCTGGCCTTTCTGCTCGTCCTGCACCAGGCGCGCAAAGACGATGCTGCGCTCGCCCTTGCTGGCCCAGCCCACGAACCAGCCGTAGCCATGCGCCTCGTCGAAGCTGCCGTCGGCCTTGCGCGGGAATGCCGCGCCCGTCTTGCCATGCACTTGCCAGCCGTCCACGTCTGCCAGGCGGGTCAGGCGCTGGGTTGCTTCCATCGCCTGCTTCGTCACGGGCAGCTGGTAATTGACCAGCTTGCGCAAGAAACCCAGCTGTTCCAGCGGAGAGATCTTCAGCGAAGAGCTGATCCACGAACGTTCCAGGCTGTTGTCCTTGCCCGGGTCGCCCGAGACGTCTGCATTGCCATAGCGCAAAGCCTTGGCGTATTTCTGGAAGCGCTCGGCGCCCAGCGCCTGCGTGATCTGCTGCGAATACCAGACGACGGAATACTGCATCCAGCGCGACGGATCCGTATCCTGGCGCCAGGCTTCGCCGCCCCAGTCCACGTAGCCCTGGCGGTACGGCAAGCTGGGCTTGTGCTCGTCCTTGAGGAAGCCGGCGTCATAGCCCATCAGGCTGAGCGCGATCTTGAACGTGGATGCGGGGGTGACGCGGTCGAGGCAATTACCCTCTTGCAGCAGGACGGCGCCCGTCTTGGCGTCCGCCATGGCGGTGCAGATGGTGGCGGCCTGGGCTTGCGAGGCGGCCGGAATGGCGCCTGCCAGGCCGAGGATGAACGGGAACAATGCGCGATATTTCATGAGCCTCCGGGGTTGGGGGAGAAGGACAAAGCGAAATTGTACCGGGCAGCGCGGCGCGATGCCAGCGATGATGACGTCGCCTTGATTCTAGCGCCCTGCCAGCCCGCCCGGCGGGCGCTCCCGCTTCAGATGTTCCTCCTCCAACTCGTCCATGCCCAGCTTTTCCTCGTCGATCAGCGTATGTTCGCGCCGCTCCCGCTCCAGTTCCTCTTCCAGGCTGCCCTCGTCAGGCTCCCGCTCGATTTTCTCCGGCATGCTGTCCTCCTCGACGGTGATTGGGTGAAAAGCTCAGGCAAGCTTGCCCGCCTGCGCCACGGCATCGTGCGGATGCAGGCTTTCCATATGCCGCACGCTAACGCTGGCCTGCGCATACCTGAGCACCAGCGCCGCCTGCACGCGGCGGGCCGCGTCTTCCACATACATCAGATTAGCACCATTCAGGCGCGCAAACGCCTGTTCGTCCGCCCGTTTCACGGCTGTCTGCAGCGGCGTCGCCAGCGCCGCTTCCACCAGGTCGATCAGGGGGAACAGGTCCAGCTCCGCCTGCTGCGTCAATGGCACGGTGACCGTTGCCGTGCTGCGCTGGCTGTGCGGCGTAGCCAGGCTGGCGTGTTCCTGCAGCCAGGCGCGCGCGGCCGCGCCGTCGATGCCGCCCGCGCCGAACTGCGCCGCAAAGGCGTCGGCCAGCAGTTGCCGCGACAGCGCCGCCGAACACGGACAGGTCGACGAGTAGCCGATCTCCACCGTCAGGGATAGCGCAAAGCCCTGTGGCGAACAGCTGGCCTGCAGGCGCACGGGATACGATTTCCAGCCCGACAGTCCCGCCGTCAGCAGCGCCGGCTGGCGCCGCAGCAAGGGAAAGGCCAGTGCCATGCGCGCCTGCGTGCTGCCGCAATCGGCGTGACTGTCCACCATACGCCGCAGCACGGCGGCCAGGCCCCCGGCATCGAGCGGCTGCGCGGCGGCAAACGCATCGAGCAGCAGGTACAGGCGCGACATGTGGATGCCCTTCACGCGCGGGTCGGGTAAATCCACGTGCACGTCGGCCCAGGCATGCACTTGCTGGGCCTGCCCGCCCTCCTCCAGCCACAGCGGCAAGGCGATGCCCTGCATGCCGACCCACTCCAGCGGCAAGGGACTGCCCAGATGGGGGCCGGCCGCCACGTCGGGCAGGGGCGAGGAAATCGGATCGCGCTTCATGTTGGTGGCTCCATATGCAAACAAGTTGCATATCATGGAGAAAAACAATCACATTTGCAAGCAACTTGCATTAATGAGGCAAATGGGCAGATCAGCTAGCCTTGCGAAACGTCAAATTGATGCGCTGCGGACCCAGCACCGCGTGTTCACCCTCCTTCAGTGGCGCCACGCCGTGGAAGCGCAGGCGGTCGGTGCCGCCCCACACCACCACGTCGCCATGCAGCAAGCCGATGCGCGCAGCCTTGTCGGCCCGCTCCGCCCCGCCGAACAGGAAGGTGGCGGGCAAGCCCAGCGAGACGGAAACGATGGGCGCGGTGAAATCGCATTCATCGCGGTCCTGGTGCAGGGCCATGCGCGCACCGGGCGCATAACGGTTGACCAGGCAGGCATCGGGAGCAAAGCCCGGATAGCCGGCCGCCAGCGCCGCCTGCTGCGCCAGGCGCAGGAACACGGGCGGCATCGGCGGCCAAGGCAGGCCGCTGGCCGGATCGAGCCGCGCATACCGGTAACCGCGTCCATCCGTGACCCAGCCGAGAGGGCCGCAATTGCTCATGGCAACGGACATGCGCAAACCGCCCGGCGTGGCCATGTGGCGCAGGGGCGCCGCCAGCACGATGGCGTCCAGCGCCGGCAGCACCTCGTCCAGATACGGCAGCGCAAAACCGCGCAGCAGCACCGAGGCGGAAGAGCCAGGCACCAGCGGCGCCGGCCCGGCCGGGGCCTGGTCTTCATCGGTAAACAGGGACAGGTTCATGCGGCCTATTTTAGCCGCGCCACGGAAAAAGCGCGCGCGGCTGCCCCGTGGTGCGCTACAGTAGCGCTTCCAGCCACTACTACCCGCCTCCACGATGGATCATTACGCCGATTTGCTGCAAACCCTGGCGCAACAGGAAGAATCCCTGCAATTCGAACGCTTCGACAACGACGCCGCGCTGGCCGTGGGCCTGTGGATCGTCGAGGAAGTGCGCAAGCGGGGCAAGGCCGTCACCGTCAACATCACGCGCAACGGTCAAATCCTGTTCCACCACGCCATGACGGGCGCCACGGCGGACCAGGCGGACTGGATACGCCGCAAGAACAATACGGTACAGCGCTTTTGCCGCAGCTCCTACTACATGGGCATCTCGTATAAAAGCCGCGGCAGCACCTTCGAAGACGTGAAATACCTCGATGACATTGAGTACGCGGGCCACGGCGGCGCCTTCCCCCTGCTGATACGCGGCGTGGGACTGGTGGGCACGGTGACCGTCTCCGGCCTGGCGCAAGCCGACGACCACGCACTGGTGGTGGCCGCGCTGCAGGCGCAGCTGGAACGCTAGGTTTCCAGCGCCCGGCGCAAGGCGGCGCGCGCCAGCAAGCGCGTGGAATCGAGCGTCGGCAGCGGCGAATTGGCATCGCTGATGATCAGCGGGATTTCCGTGCAGCCGAGGATGACGGCGTCACAGCCCTGCTCCCGCAAGCCGGCAATGACGGCCTGGAAGCGCGCCACGCTGTCCCCCTTGACCACGCCCGGCACCAGTTCTTCCATGATGATGCGGTTGATCTCGCTGCGCTCGTCCTCGCCGGGCCGCACGCAGGCGATGCCGCGCGCGGCCAGCCTGTCCGGATACACGGCGCTGTCGATCAGCCAGCGCGTTCCCGTCAGGCCCACCCGCCGGACACCGCGCGCCGCCGCTTCGCTGGCCACGACGTCCGCGATATGCAGCCATGGCAGCGGCGAACGGGGCGCCATCAGCTCGAATGCCTGGTGGATGGTGTTGTCGGGGCAGATCAGGAAATCGGCGCCGGCGGCGGCCAGCTTGCGCGCCGATGCCAGCATCAGTTCGGCCACGCCTGCCAGGTCGCCCCCGTTCAGGCAATCCACGTAACGCGCCAGCGACGGCGTGTGCATCGATACTTCCGGGTGTTCATATGCCCCCAGCGCATGCGCGCCCTCTTCGCAAATCGTGCGGTAGCACAGGGCTGCGCCTTCGGCCGAGCAGCCGACGATGCCGATATGCTGTGTCATGCGATCTTCCTTTTCAATTAAATACGCTGGCCGCCGTCGATGGGGATTTCCGCGCCCGTGATATATGAGGCGCGCTCGCTGCACAGGAACTCCACCAGGTCGGCCACTTCGGCCGTCGTGCCCAGGCGGCGCAGGGGAATCTGCGTGTCGACGATGTGCGAAGTGCCGGGCGACAGGATGGCCGTATCGATCTCGCCGGGCGCGATGGCATTGACGCGCACGTTCAGCGGCGCCATGTCGTTGGCCATTTCACGCGTCAGCGACGCCAGCGCCGCCTTCGAACTGGCATAGGCCGAGCCGGCAAACGGGTGCACGCGGTAGCCGGCGATCGAGCACAGGTTCACGACAGCGCCATGCGCATTCGACAATTCCTGCGCGAAGCCGCGCGTCAGGGCCAGCGGCGCAAAGAAATTCGTGTTGTACATTTCCTGCCACGTCTGCATGTCGGTGGTCAGCGAATTGACGCGCGAGCCGCCCGGTCCCTTTGGCGACACGCCCGCATTGTTGACCAGGGCATGCAGTTTCGAGTCGCCCAGCATGGGACGCAGCGTCTCGACCATCTGCCCGATCTGGCTCAGGTCCGACAAATCCATGCATACATGCGTGTTGTGCTCCTGGCTGCGCGGGCAGCCGCCGGGAATCGGGCTGCGCGAGACGGTGATGACCCTCCACCCCAGGCTGCGGAAGCGCTCCGCGACGGCGTGGCCGATGCCGCGGCTGGCACCCGTGACGATGGCGGTTTTCTGTTCAATCTTGTGCTGGATGTTCGTCATGTTCTTCCTCGTCGTGTTCTTGTCCGGTTGCGCCGGCGTGGATGCGCTCCTGGCGCATGACATAGGCCAGCATCTGCGTCCCGCCGTCGAGAATGTCCTGTTCGATGGCGCGCCGCGCGGCCGCGCTGTCGCGCTGGCGCAGCGCGCTGATGATGGCGTGGTGGTGGCCCACCCGCATGTCGGGCGAAAAACTGGCGTAGCCGGCGGCGATCAGGGGCGCCGTCTGCATCCACAGGTGGTCGACGAAGCGTTTTAAGGTCGGCATGCCGGCCGCCTGCGCCAGGCCTAGGTGAAACGCCTGGTTGCATTGCAGGGCCGCCGCCAGGTCGTGCCGCGCGATGGCCTCTTCATTCGCCTGCAGCAGGCGTTCCAGGTCGGCCAGGGTGGCGCCGTCGATACGCTGCGCCGCCTCGGCCGCGCCCAAGCCTTCCAGTTCCAGGCGCAGCGCGCGGATTTCCAGGTAGCGCGCCACGCTCAGCACGGGCACGCGGAAGTCGCGCGGCGAGCGCAGCACCAGCGCCTCTTCCTGCACCAGCTGCAGCATGGCGTCGCGCACGGGCGTGACGCTGGTGCCCAGCTGCAGCGCCAGCTCGCGGATGCGCAGCCGGTCATTCGGCTGGAAGCGCCCGGCCGCCAGCGCTTCGCGCAGCATGGCGTACACGGACTTGCCCAGGTTGACGTGCACCAGACTGTCCAATGGCTGGTTCATGCGTTTTTTTGACCCTTGAAAAATTATGATGCATCATACATCAATGTGAAAAACAGTGTTTTTTCATGCGTGTGCCAGAGACAGGAAGCGCCGCCAGACCGTACAATCAGCCGCCACCGTATCGAAAGGAATGCACTTGAACTGGGATTATCCGCACGCCCATACCCTGCCCGTCACGCCCGAACCGGGTGACATCGACGGTTTGCAGCACACGAATAACGCCGTCTACGTGCGCTGGTGCGAGCATATCGCCTGGCACCATTCGGCCACCCTGGGGCTGGACCTGGACGATTACCGGCGCCTGGACCGGGCCATGGCGATACGTCGCGGCGAATACGACTACCTGCTGCCGACGCGGGCCGGCGAAGCACTGACGCTGGCTACCTGGCTGTGCGCCAGCGATGGCCGCTCCAGCATGGAACGGCGCTTCCAGCTGATCCGCGACAGCGACGGCGCCACCGTCGTGCGCGGACGCTGGGAATTGATCTGCATCGAATTGAGCAGCGGCCGCGCGCGCCGCCTGCCGCCCGAGTTCCTGGCCACGTACGAACCGGCCATCGTCGCGGCCGGCGCATGAACGCGGACGCCCGGAGCGCCGTTTTGCGCGCCGTTCAGCGAAGATGCGGGGCTTTTCTTGCGCCTCCGCAGTGCAACATGCATTTCGCTCCTGATTTGCCCGTTCATGCTTTAGAATCAGCGACCTCAGCCCCGTAAAAACAGGATAAAACATATGACGGCAGTCGGGATTACCGAACCACAAGAGCTCAAGCGCGGCCTGAAAAGCCGCCACATCCAGCTCATCGCCCTGGGCGGCGCCATCGGCACCGGCCTGTTTCTGGGCATCGCGCAAACCATCAAGATGGCCGGCCCCTCTGTCCTGCTGGGCTATGGCATCGCCGGCGTCATCGCCTTCCTGATCATGCGCCAGCTGGGCGAGATGGTGGTCGACGAACCCGTCGCCGGCTCCTTCAGCTATTTTGCCGACAAATACTGCGGCCACCTGCCCGGCTTTTTGTCGGGCTGGAATTACTGGGTGCTGTATGTGCTCGTCAGCATGGCCGAACTGACGGCCGTCGGCATCTACGTGCAGTACTGGTGGCCGGGCGTGCCCACCTGGGTTTCGGCGCTCATCTTCTTTTGCGTCATCAACGCCATCAGTCTGTTGAACGTCAAGGCGTTTGGCGAGATGGAATTCTGGTTCGCCCTCGTCAAGGTGGTCGCCATCATCGGCATGATCGTCTTCGGCGCGTACCTGCTGGCCTCCGGCGACGCGGGCCCGCAGGCGTCGGTGGCCAACCTGTGGCAGCACGGCGGCTTCTTCCCGAATGGCTGGCAAGGCCTGGTGATGGCCATGGCCGTCATCATGTTTTCGTTCGGCGGCCTGGAACTGGTGGGCATCACGGCGGCCGAGGCGGACGATCCGAGCACGACGATTCCACGCGCCACCAACCAGGCCATCTACCGCATCCTGATTTTCTACATCGGCGCGCTGGGCATTTTGCTGTCGCTGTACCCGTGGCAAAACGTCGTCACCGGCGGCAGCCCGTTCGTGCTGATCTTCCATGCGCTCGACAGCAACCTGGTGGCCACGGCCCTGAACGTGGTGGTGCTGACGGCCGCCCTGTCCGTGTATAACAGCGGCGTGTATTGCAACACGCGCATGCTGTTCGGCCTGGCCAAGCAAGGCAATGCGCCGCGCGCGCTGCTGCACCTGAACCGCCGCGGCGTGCCGCTCGTCGCGCTGGGCGTATCGGCCCTGGCGACGGGCGCCTGCGTGGTGGTCAATTACTTCATGCCGGGAGAAGCGTTTGAAGTGCTGATGGGACTCGTGGTGTCGGCGCTGATCATCAATTGGGCCATGATCAGCTGGATCCATTTGCGCTTCCGCGCGCAGAAAAAAATCGAAGGCAAGACGACCTTGTTCCAGAGCCTGGGCTACCCGTTCACCAACTACCTGTGCCTGGTCTTCCTGGCCGGCATCCTGGTGATCATGTATCTGACGCCGGGCCTGCGCATCTCCGTCTACCTGATACCCGTGTGGCTCGCCGCGCTGGGCGTCGGCTACTGGATCAAGCAAAGCAAGGCCAAGGCATAGGCTGCTTGCGCCGTATCAAGCTGAAGCAAAAAAGCCCGTCTTCGCAGGAAGACGGGCTTTTTGCATTGGGCGCTGCCTATGTTCAGGCGGCCTGGCCCGTCTCCGGCAGCACATCGGCTTGCCACAGGCTGATGGTACGGCCCGCATACGATTGCAACAGCACGTCATCGCTCAAGGTCAGCAACGCCTGCTTGCGCTGCTCCAGGCGCGCCTCGGGCGTCATCTCCTTCTCGCCCGACTTGTACGGTCCCAGCACGGGCAGCAAGTCGCGCAGCACGGAATAATTGCCCGGCGTGGTCTTGTCCGATTCCAGCTTGCCCAGGAAATACTTCATGACGCGCTCGGACTGGCTACCCTCCTGCCGCAAGCTCGCCTTCACCATCTTGCCATCCTTGTAGGCCACCTGCGCATCGCTGCTGGCCGTATCCTCGATCTGGTGATAGGTATAGTTCTGCGATTCCGTGTTGTCCATCAGGCGCAGCGGCACGCCGGGAACGAGCGTCTCATGGAAGCTGGCGCTCAGCTTCGATTGCTGTTGTTGCCTGATTGAACGCTCATCCTGGCTGGCACCGGTCTGCGCCGTCTTCTGCGACACTTCATAGTTGAAGCCATCCTTTTCCGCGCTGCGCATGGGATTGCTGAATTTCACGGCTTGCGACACGGAGGCGCTGAAATCCGCCAGCCCCGTCAGGATGGACTTGTCCTCGGCCGCCAGGCGCCACTTGCCCGTCTCGGGATTGTCCGTGGCCACTTGCGGCGCGGCGGCATTGCTGTGCAAGGCCGTGAAGCTATCCTTGAGCATGGCCACCAGGCCCGCGTCGCCATGGCCGCGCGATGCCGCCTGGTCGAACTGCTTCATATAACTGTCCACGGCCTTGGCTTGCCGCTCCTTGCTGCCCAGGGTATTGAGCTGACTGGCGTCGACCTTCAGGTCCAGGCTGCCGGCCACGCCGCTGAAGCTGACCTTGCGCTGCGCGCCATCGGCCTGGAAATCCAGGGTCTGCACACTTTCCGGCTCGCCCCGCACCTTGACTTCCGCATGCAGCTTCACCGATTCGAGCACTTGCTGGTCGAACTGCATCAAGCCTTCCAGCTTGATTTTCGGCGTACTTTGTCCCATGCCGTCAATGGCTTCCTGGAAACCCTTCGCCAGATCGCCCAGGGCACTGGCTTCAGCATCGCTGAGGTCGCCGCTGGTCGTCATGTTCACGGCCAGGCCGTCGCCCTGGCTGTCGAGCGACAGCTTGACTTCCACGCCACTCTTGGTCGTGATGCTGAGGGAAACCCGGTCTTCGCCATTGCCATGCAGGCTGCCGGGCGCGATGCCGGATGCGCCATAGATATTCGGCGTGGTGCTCGGTGGCGGCTGCCGCATCGCCTGCGAGAAATTGTAGTTACCCAGCTTGGCCTGCCCCAGCATGGCTGCACCCAGGCCGCTGAAGCGGCCGCCAAACGCATACGAGGAAAAACTTTTCGTCATGGCCTCGCTCACCTTGTCGCGTGTCGCGCTTTCCCACACCATCGGCGGTTTGACGAACGCTGCCGGCTTGCCGTCGTTCACGCTCTCCGGGCTGAGAGCAACGATGGCAGACGACGAGGAGGCGGGCGACGGCGCTGGGGCCTCCGTGCGGTTCGACGTGGCTGCGGAAGCCCGTGACGGGGCGCTGTTCCAGCTTGACAGTGGAGAAATGGAGGTCATGGGGCTGTAACCTTACTAGTAGCGAGAAGAGGCATCATAAGATATCGATATGTTTAGTTTTTTTGCAATTTCCTGACGCCAGGCAAACCTTGCGTCACGTTTCTGGCGTGATGGCAAGTACTGCATGGCAATACTGCATTAACGGCAAGAAACGGCAAAGCATGAGCGTCGGGGAAATGAAACATTTTCATGCCGCTGGCCTCGTTGGCTCCCAACAAGTTCAATCACAGCAGGGAATGTCCATTAAAATGCCACTATGGAACACAAGATTCTGCGCGCGCCGCTGGCCAGCTTTACCGACTTGTTGCTCGATGCCGTGTGCATGGTCGACGTGGAGGGGCGCTTTGTCTTCGTCAGCACCGCCTGCGAACGCATCTTCGGCTACACACAGCAGGAAATGATCGGCAAGCGCATGCTCGACATGGTCGCTCCCGCCGACCGCGCCCGCACCCTCGCCGCCGCGCAAGCCATCATGGATGGCCATGCGCAGACGCACTTTGAAAACCGCTACCTGCGCAAGGATGGCAGCCTGGCGCACATCATGTGGTCCGCCCGCTGGTCCGCCGCCGACCAGTTGCGCGTGGCGGTGGCGCGCGACATCACCTTGCTGAAACAGGCCCAGGCAAAGCAGGCCGCGCTGTACGCCATCTCCGAAGCCATGCAGGCGACGCAAGACTTGCCCGCCCTGCTGCACCGCATCCAGCTCATCATCGGCGAACACTTGCCCGCGCGCAGCCTGACCTTGCTGCTGCATGACGAACACGGCATACAGCCTCCCATGACTTCCCATGCCGAGGACAGCGCGCCCCAGCCAACGTCGTCCCTGGCCAGCCTGCTGTGCGACGAAGTCCTGCGCAGCGGCCGTCCCCTGCGTCTGCAGGCGGGACAACTGGCTGGCCTGCCGGCGGCGCTGCAAACGGCGGCCTGCGCCCTGTCCTCGTGCTGGCTTGCCGTGCCGCTATATTCCTCCATGGGCAGCATCGGGGCGCTGGCCTTGCAGGGCGGCCAGGATGCCGTCATCGGCACGGAGCAAGACCAGGATTTGCTGCAATTTGTCGCCAAGCAACTTGCCACCGCCATCGAGCGCCGGCAGTTGCAGACGCAGATGCAGTTCATGGCCATGCACGACGAGCTGACCCGCCTGCCGAACCGCCGCCTGTTCCACGACCGCCTGCACACGGCCTTCGCGCGCGCGCACCGCCAGGAAGGCCGGCTGTCGCTGCTATTCCTGGACCTCGACAACTTCAAGCGCGTCAATGACGACCACGGCCATGCCTGTGGCGACCTGCTGCTGCAAACGGTGGCGAGCCGCCTGCGCGATTGCATGCGCGAAACCGACACCCTGGCCAGGATGGGCGGCGATGAATTCGTCGTGCTTCTGGAAAGCAATACCGCGCCGGTGGACGTCAGCCTGATCGAGCAAAAGATCCATGCGGCCCTGGCCACGCCGCTGCACCTGGGCAACGGACAGCAATTGCAGATCGCCGTCAGCATCGGCGTGGCCCACTATCCGGAAGATGGCGACACCATGCAACTGCTGCTGCGCCACGCCGACCGGGCCATGTATGCCTCGAAGGTGCTGGCGGCCGCCTCGCGCTAGCGGCCGCCAGCTCCTGGCGATAGTGCCCCTATGCTATACTTTTCGGCGATGCTAAGACTCTTCAAAACATGGCTGATCTTGCTGCTGATCATGACGGTGCCGCTGCAAGCGGCCGCCGCGGGCGCGACGCGGCTGTGCGCGCCGCTCGCTGCCTCGCCTGCCACCGCGATGACAGCGGCTTGCCAGCATCATGCTGCGCTGTCCGCCATGCCGGACAGCGCCAGCACCCCGGAAGACAACAAGACCCCTGCCAAGCACCCCGCGTGCGGCGCCTGCGCCGGCTTTTGCCTGGGCGCGCTGATGCCGCCTTCCCTGGCCCTTCCTGCCGCCGCCTGCACCGGCGCGCAACAAGTCACCATCGCCACGGCCACCTTGCTGGCGGGATTCATTCCCGACGGCCCGCGCCGGCCGCCGCGACCGCTTTCCGCTTAAATTCCAAGCTCGTCCCAAGCAGGCCACCAAGGTGGCCACGATAACCTTACTGCGTCTGAAAGCAATACATGATCAAACATTTCTTGGTGCGCGGCGCCTTCGCCGCCATGCTGGGCCTGCCCACGTTCGCCATGGCAGCCCTGCCCATCATTGAAGTCTACAAGAGCGCCTCCTGCGGCTGCTGTTCCGCATGGATCAAGCACCTGGAAGCGAACGGTTTTACGGTACGCGCGAAGAATGTCGAGATGCCGGCGCAATACCGCAAGCTGGCCGGCATTCCCGACGCGCTCGGTTCCTGCCACACGGGCCTCGTCAACGGCTACGCCATCGAAGGCCATGTGCCGGCCAGCGAGATCAAACAGTTGCTGCGCGAGAAACCCAAAGCCAAAGGCCTGGCCGTGCCGGCAATGCCGATGGGCTCGCCAGGCATGGAAGGACCGCGCAAGGATGCGTATGACGTCTTGCTGGTCAAGAGCAATGGCAACACCGAGGTCTACAAGCACTACCAATAACCCTGAGGGGAAATGAAAAACGCCGCCGGAATCGCTTCCGGCGGCGTTTTCTTATCAGGCAGCAGTCAAGAACTGACTGCCTTCATGACTGCATCAGATGCTGTCCAGCACGGCATTCAGGCTGGCGCTAGGACGCATGACCGCTTCCGTCTTCGCCGGATCTGGCAGGTAGTAGCCGCCGATATCCGTTTCCTTGCCTTGTACCGCTTTCAGCTCGGCAACGATCTTTTCTTCGTTGTCCGCCAGGGCTTTGGCTACTGGCGCAAAATGCGCTGCCAGTTCCGCATCGTCCTTCTGCGCTGCCAGGGCTTGCGCCCAGTACATGGCCAGGTAGAAATGGCTGCCGCGGTTGTCCAGCTCGCCGGTACGTGGCGATGGCGACTTGTTGTTGTCCAGCAGCTTGCCGGTAGCTTCGTCCAGGGTTTTCGCGAGGATTTTGGCCTTCGCATTGCCCGTCTTGATGCCCATGTCTTCCAGCGACACGGCCAGGGCCAGGAACTCGCCCAGCGAATCCCAGCGCAGATGGTTTTCTTCCACCAGTTGCTTGACGTGTTTCGGTGCCGAACCGCCGGCGCCCGTTTCGTACATGCCGCCACCGGCCATCAGCGGCACGATCGACAGCATCTTGGCGGAGGTGCCCAGTTCCAGGATCGGGAACAGGTCGGTCAGGTAGTCGCGCAGGATGTTGCCGGTCACCGAGATGGTGTCCAGGCCGCGGAAGGCGCGTTCCAGCGTGTAACGCATGGCGCGCGTCTGCGACATGATCTGGATGTCCAGGCCCTTGGTGTCGTGATCCTTCAGGTAAACCTGTACCTTCTTGATGACTTCGTTCTCGTGCGGACGGTAGGAATCGAGCCAGAACACGGCAGGCATGCCCGAGTTGCGCGCGCGCGTGACGGCCAGCTTGACCCAGTCGCGGATCGGCGCGTCCTTGACCTGGCACATGCGCCAGATATCGCCCTCTTCCACCGTTTGTGTCAGCAGCACTTCGCCCGTTTCCAGGTCGGTGATGTTGGCGATGCCGCCTTCCGGCACTTCAAACGTCTTGTCGTGCGAACCGTATTCTTCCGCTTGCTGCGCCATCAGGCCCACGTTCGGCACGGTGCCCATGGTCTTCGGATCGAAGTTGCCATGCCATTTGCAGAAGCCGATCATTTCCTGGTAGATGCGTGCGAAAGTCGATTCCGGCATGACTGCCTTGACGTCTTTCGGACGGCCATCGGCGCCCCACATCTTGCCGCCGATACGGATCATGGCTGGCATCGACGCGTCGACGATGATGTCGTTCGGCGAATGGAAGTTGGTGATGCCCTTGGCCGAATCGACCATGGCCAGTTCCGGACGGTTGGCGTGGCAGGCGTGCAAATCTTTCAGCACTTCATCTTTTTGCGACGCTGGCAGGGTTTCGATCTTGTCGTACAGGTTGCTCATGCCATTATTGACATTCACGCCCAGCTTGTCGAACAGGGCGGCGTGCTTGGCGAACGCGTCCTTGTAGAAGATGCGCACGCAGTGGCCGAAAACGATCGGGTGCGAGACCTTCATCATGGTGGCCTTGACGTGCAGCGAGAACATCACGCCCGTCTTGAAGGCGTCGTCGATTTCTTTCTCGTAGAACTCCAGCAGCGCTTTCTTGCTCATGAACATGCTGTCGATGATTTCGCCTGCTTGCAGGGAAACCTTCGGTTTCAGCACGATGGTCTTGCCCGAGGCCGTGACCAGTTCCATCTTGACGTCGCGGGCCTTTTCCAGGGTCAGCGATTTTTCGCCATGGTAGAAGTCGCCATGGTGCATGTGCGAGACGTGCGTTTGCGACGATTGGCTCCACTCGCCCATCGAGTGCGGGTGCTTGCGCGCATACTCTTTGACGGCCTTCGGTGCGCGGCGGTCGGAATTGCCCTCGCGCAGGACCGGGTTGACCGAGCTGCCGATGCACTTGCCGTAGCGGGCTTTCAGGGCCTTGTCTTCATCCGTCTTCGCATCTTCCGGATAGTCCGGCAGCTTGTAGCCGCGGCCTTGCAATTCGCGCACGCAGGCGATCAGCTGGCCTTGCGAGGCGCTGATGTTCGGCAGTTTGATGATGTTGGTGTCCGGATTCTGGGTCAATTTGCCCAGTTCAGCCAGGGTGTTCGGAACTTTTTGCGCGTCCGTCAGGAATTCTGGAAATTCAGCCAGTACACGTGCCGCCACCGAAATATCGCTGGAAACGACGTCCACGCCAGCCGGCGCGGTGAATTTTTTGATAATTGGCAGCAGGGAATACGTCGCGAGCAGCGGCGCCTCGTCAGTCAGCGTGTAGATGATTTTGGATTTTTGTGTTGCCATGTTCATTCCCTTGTATGCGGTGATGCCTGGTGGTTAACTTTCTTCATTCCAAACACAGGACGGTTAGCCTTGCTTTGGACGGCTAGTGTGCCGGCGGTGACGCCGTGCTTGCCCACCACGTATTTTAGACTGTCCTGCCGCTGTTTGTGTATCCGATGGCGACGAATCTTATATAAGACAGCAAATATCCGGATCTGAAGGCCCAGGATGGCCATTTTCCGTGCGGAAATGCCCTCCAGGCACGCGCGCGGCATGGTCATGAGCGTGGCAGCAATGACTATTCCAATCATTATAAAACGTAATGATTCTCATTTATAATGTCGTGCATGCAATTCCTTCCGACTAACTTCATACACTTGCCCTCGATGCCCATTCCACAGTCCCCACCCACCCATCCCCGCCTCACCACCCGGCTGATCCTCGCCGGCCTGCTCGTTGCCAGCGTGACGCCGCAGGCGATCGCCCAGGCGGCGGCCGATGCATCCACCCCGCTCGCCACCGTGCTGGTGAATGGTCAGGCCGAAGCGGATGCCGGCGGACAGATCGCCAAAAGCGCGCGCGCCGGCCTGCTGGGTGAAAAAGACTTGCTCGATACGCCGTTCAGCGTCAACAGCTACACCAGCCAGCGCATGCTCGACCAGCAGGCGCTGACCCTGGCCGAGGTGCTGGGCGGCGACCCGTCCACCCGCTTCACGGGCCAGATCGGCGGCGTCACGGATTCCTTCTTCATCCGCGGCTTTCCCCTCAACGAGGGTAATCTGAGCGAAGTGGCGTTTGACGGCGTGTATGGCGTGTCGCCCAATTACCACCTGTTTACGGAATACCTGCAGAGCGTGGAAGTGCTCAAGGGACCGGCCGCCCTGCTGTACGGCATGTCGCCAAACGGCGGCGTGGGCGGCGTCGTCAATGCCGTGCCGAAACGCTCGCTGCCGCGCGACCTGACGCGCCTGACCGTCGATTACGGCTCGGGTTCGCAGGCTGGCGCGGCCATCGACGTCAGCCGCCGCTTCGGCGAGGAGCGGCGTTTCGGCATCCGCTTCAATGGCTTGCACCGCCAGGGCCACACGCCGCTCGACCACCAGACGTCGCGCGCGGAAGT
Source organism: Janthinobacterium sp. SUN128 (assembly GCF_030587275.1). Classification (NCBI taxonomy): domain Bacteria; kingdom Pseudomonadati; phylum Pseudomonadota; class Betaproteobacteria; order Burkholderiales; family Oxalobacteraceae; genus Janthinobacterium; species Janthinobacterium sp. SUN128. Next base: position 1,930,668 of record NZ_JAPWHY010000001.1, read on the forward strand.
GGCCGCTGTCGCCCTCGATTACCAGGGACAACGGCTGCGCGCCTCGCTTGACCTGATCGAGCAATACCAGTGGATCGACGCGCCCACGCGCCCCTTCCTCGTGGCCGCGCGCCTGCCCGTGCCGGAAGCGCCCGATGGCCGCCGCAACATCGCCCAATCCTGGGGCTGGTGGAAGTCCAACGACCTGGCCACCTTGGGCAAGCTCGAATACGACCTGAACGACAAGGTCACCGTCTTTGCCGATGTGGGCGGCACGCGCTCCGACGTATCGCGCTATTCGGACCAGACACCGACCATCACCAGCGCGGCCGGCGACATGACGGTCACGCCCATGAACTGGAAATTCCGCGTGCGGCGCGCCAGCGGCGACACGGGTGTGCGCACGCGCTTTCGCACGGGCGGCATCGAACATGCGCTGGTCGTGATGGGCAATGTCTACCGCGACGAATTTGGCAGCGTGAGCAATTCCGGCAAGCTCATCACTTCGAACATCTACCATCCCGTGGCCGTGCCCGACCCCGGCATTCCCGCGCCGGCCCGCGCGCCGAAGCTGTCCGCCTCCACCCTCTCCAGCCTGGCCGTTGCCGACACCCTGGACATGCTGGAGCAGCGCGTGCAGCTGACGCTGGGCGTGCGCCGCCAGCTGGTCGAATCGAAAAACTACAGCGCCACCACGGGCGCGCAGACCACTCGCTACAAACAGGGGGCATTGACGCCGCTGGCCGGCATCGTCGTCAAGCCATGGCGCCACGTGTCGCTGTACGCGAACTATATCGAGGGCTTGAGCAAGGGTGATATCGCGCCGAACATCGCCAGCAACGCGGGCCAGGTGTTCGCTCCCTACAAGAGCCGGCAGTATGAAGTGGGCACGAAGGCCGATTTCGGCGTGGTGCTGGCGACCCTGGCCGTGTTCCAGGTCAGCAAACCCAGTGGCGCACTGTATGGCAAGGTGTACAGCATGGACAGCGAACAGCGCAACCGGGGCCTGGAACTGAACCTGTCCGGCGCCGCCAGCAAGACCGTGCGCCTGCTCGCCGGCATCACCCTGCTCGACGGGCGCCTGACAAGGAGCAACAACGCCGCCACCATGGGCAAGCGCCCCGTCGGCGTACCCACATCGATGGCCAACCTGGGCGGCGAATGGGATGTGCCGTACTGGCCCGGCTTGACGGCCACGGGCGCCGTCAGCTACACGGGCAAGCAGTATGTGGACCAGGCGAATCTGCAATCGGTGCCTTCATGGACCAAGGTAGACCTGGGCCTGCGCTACCGCACGGCCATCGCCGGCAAGGCGACGACCTTGCGCGGCGGCCTGATGAACGCGTTCGACCGCCATTACTGGGCCGGCGTGGCCTCGTATGGCACCGTTTCGCAATCGGCGCCCTGCACCGTGCAACTGTCGGCTGCCGTGGATTTTTGACGGGCGCCGGCATCCGGCATCGCCCGGCTGGCGCGTGCACTGCGCGCCAGCCGCAAAGTCAGAAACAATAAAAACAGCAAGAAGCAGACCAAGCCACCGCCGAAGGCGCCAGGACCCACTACTGATCCTGGCATCATCGGCAAACGGCGACACTCCCGCAGCGGCTCGATACGCCGCACCGCACCGCATTCCAGTCCTCCCTGCCACCGCCCGGCACACGGCCGCCGCCATCGCGCATGCAGCGCTGCGTGAACACAATCGCAACACCGAACGACAACTACATTGATATTTATCAAATTGAGTGCCCGATGCCTGGGCTACTGTCGGTGCCATCTTTGATTTGAAACAGAAACTCTGCTGCCAAGAATCGACCGTACCAGACACAACGCCAGTTCTCGCCAGGCTTTTCACTCCCCAGCCGATAACGCTCGCCAAGTGCGGTAACACCCTGCGTTCCCCCTCCCTTGCCTACACGTGCTGGGGAAACTTTTGCTAGCGATTTTGCGGCTTTTTGATTAATGAACGTTAAAAAGGAATTTCGTATGAGCACGTATTCTGACATTTGCATCGTTGGCGCCGGCATAGGAGGCTTAACTTGCGCCAACAACCTGATCGACGCCGCCGCCGGCAGGAACCTGCGCATCCGCGTATTCGACCTGAATGCCACCGTAGGCGGCCGCATCCAGTCGCGGAAAATAGATGGCGAGGAAATCGCCGAACTCGGCGCCGCCCGCTACTCGCCGCAGCTGCATCCGCATTTCCAGCAACTCATGCAGGGCAGCGGTTTGCCGCATGCGGTCTACCCGTTCACCGAGGTCATCTCCCACGATAGCGTGCTGGAAGAGCTGAAGGCAACGCTGGATGAGCTGAGCCCGATGCTGAAAAGGCATCCGAACGACTCCTTCCTCGAGTTCGTCAGCCATTACCTGGGCGCCGCCAAGGCCAGCCACATCATCAAGGCGACCGGCTATGACGCCCTGCTGCTGCCGATGGTGTCGGCGGCCATGGCCTACGACATCATCAAGAAGCACCCGGAAACGCAGCACTTTACGGAAAACGCCGCCAACCAGTGGCACTATGCCACCGACGGCTACCACGAATTGCTGTGCCAGTTGCAGCACCAGGCCCAGGTCGCCGGGGTGGAATTCAGGCTCGAACACCGCTTGCTGTCCGTTGAAAAATCGGGCGCCGACCATGTGCTCGCCTTCAGCCACCATGGCGACACGCAGATGCACCGCACGCGCCATCTGGTGATGGCCATCCCGCCGTCCGCCATGCCGCGCCTGAACCTGGATTTCCCGAACGCCTGGAGTCCGTTCCAGTACGACTCGCTGCCCCTGTTCAAGGGATTCTTCACGTTCGACACAGCCTGGTGGGATGCGCTGGGGCTGACCGACAAGGTGCTGATGGCGGCAAATCCACTGCGCAAGATCTACTTCAAGAGCGACAAATACGTGCTGTTCTACACCGACAGCAAAAGCGCCACCTACTGGCGGGACAGCCTGGAGCTTGGTGAAGACGTATACCTGGAGCGGGTCCGCAGCCACCTGGAAGAAGTCCTGCCGCTCGATGGCCAGCCGCTGCCGCAGATCAAGGCGCACTTCCACAAGTTCTGGCCGCATGGCGTCGAATTTTGCGTGGAGCCGGAAGCCGACCACCCGGCTATCCTGCTGCACCGGGACGGCATCATCTCCTGCTCGGATGCCTATACCGCGCATTGCGGCTGGATGGAAGGCAGCCTGATCAGCGCCCAGCACGCCAGCGGCCTGTTGCTGCAACGGCTCGATCAACGGACGGAAGAAGAAGCTGCCAACGATACCTTCATCACTTCCTCGACCGAGCGCGCATGAGCCTACTTGACTTCCCCCGCCTGCATTTTCGGGGTTTTGCCCGCGCCAATGTGCCGACGGGGAATCGTAATACGCACGGCAACATCGATATCGCCACGAATGCGGTATCGATGGCGGGCGAGGCTGTCGACCTGAGCCGGCCGCCAGCCGAATTCCATGCGCACCTGAAACAGCTCGCCCCCCGCTTCAACGCACAGGGCAAGCCCGATCCGGACGGCATCTTCAGCCAGGCGGCAGGCTATAATTTTTGCGGGAACAACCATTTCTCGTGGGAAAACGCGCGGATCACGGGCGTCCAGCTGCGCGATGGCGAGGTCGATACCCAGGACGCGCTGGTGGGTGCCAAGCTGGGCCTGTGGGGCCACTACAACGAGTACCTGCGCACGACGTTCAACCGCGCCAGGTGGATCGACAACAACCCGGCGCAGCCCGACACCACGCTGATCTACGCGGGCCAGTTCACCTTGAGCGACAAGCTGGCCACGCCCAATACGCCCACGCTGTTCACGGCCGACATCGCGCAGGCGCACTCGGTGCGCTGGCTCGGCAGTGGTCATATCACGGAACGCAGCGGACATTTCCTGGACGAGGAATTCGGCCGCGCCAGGCTGTTCCAGTTTTCCGTGGCCAAGCAGGACCCGCATTTCCTGTTCAATGCGGACCTGCCGCTGCCGGCCAGTATGCATGCCTTGCAGCAAGCCCTGGCCGACGACGAGGTGCTGGGCCTGACGGTGCAGTACTGCCTGTTCAATATGTCGACGCCGCAAAAACCCGATTCGCCCGTGTTCTACGACCTGGCCGGCAGCATCGGCCTGTGGCGGCGCGGCGAGCTGGCCACCTATCCGGCCGGCCGCCTGCTGCAGCCGCGCCAGGGCAGCCTGGGGCCGGTAATGGTGAAAGTGCATGCGGACCGGGTCTCGTTCAACATGCCGACCGCCATTCCCTTCACCACGCGCGACATGGGCGCCGTCTCGGAACAGCATCCCACGCATGCCCTGGGCGGCAAGCAGGCGCTGGGCGACCTGCTGCTGCATGACGGCGCCGGCACCGTTCTGGCGCGGATTCCCGAGCAGCTGTACCGCGACTACTGGCGCCATCACGGCGTCTTCGACGTGCCGCTGCAGCACACTGGCGCGGCGCCAGGCTCGCTCAGCCTGGGCAGCGCGCAGGCGCAGTGGGACGAAGCCGACTGGGTGCTGCAATCGGACAGCAACCAGCTGTACCTGGAAGCGCCGAACCGGAACAAGCACGAGCAATTTCCGCAGACCATCACCGTACAAAGCCGCTTCCGCGGCGAGCTGGCGGCGCCCCCGTCCTTGGCGGAGGCGGAAGACGGCGCGCTGCTGGCCGTGGAGCAGCATCCGTCGCCGCTCGGGCACGGCTACACGGCGCTGACGCTGACGGGACGCAAGCCGGGCGCGACCCGCATCGTGCTGGGCACAGGCAAGGCCAAGCAATACCTCGGCGTGCGCGTGCTGCCCGACGACTGGGACCTCGACGACGTACCGGCCGAACAGGTCGACTACGCCTTCCTCTACCGGCATGTGATGAGCTACTACGAGCTCGTGTATCCCTTCATGTCGGACAAGGTCTTCAGCCTGGCGGACCAGTGCAAGTGCGAAACGTATTCGCGCCTGATGTGGCAGATGTGCGATCCGCAGAACCGCGACAAGAGCTACTACATGCCCAGCACCCGCGAACTGTCGCTGCCAAAGTCGCGCCTGTTCCTGAAATACCTGACGCGGGTCGAGGCGGCAGCCGCGGCCAAGGCGGCGGCACCGGAACCGGCCACGCCGCATGCCATCGGCTGCAAGGCGGAGTTGATCGACGAGCTGAAAAAAGCCATCGATCTGGAACTGTCGCTGATGCTGCAATACCTGTATGCCGCGTATTCGATTCCCAATTATGCGCAGGGGGCGGCCCTGGTGCAGTCCGGCCGCTGGCTGCCTGCCGAGCTGGAGCTGGCCTGCGGCGCCGAAGACCGGCGACGCAACAGCGGCACGCGCGGCGCGCTGCTGGAAATCGCCCATGAAGAAATGATTCACTACTTATTGGTGAACAATGTATTGATGGCGCTTGGCGAACCGTTTTACAGCGGTACCCCGCTGCTGGGCCAGCAGGCGCGCCAGCGTTTCGGCCTGGACACGGAATTTGCGTTCGAACCTTTTTCCGAACACGTGCTGGCCCGCTTCGTGCGTTTCGAATGGCCCGACTACATTCCCACGCCGGGCAAATCCATCGCCACCTTCTATATCGCGATCCGCCAGGCCCTGGCCGAGCTGCCCGGCCTGTTCGAAAGCGGCGGCGGCAAGCGCGGCGGCGAGCACCACCTGTTCCTGAAAGAACTGACCAACCGCGCCTATCCCGGCTACCAGCTGGAAGTATCCGACCGCGACAGCGCGCTGTTCGCCATCGATTTCGTCACGGAACAGGGAGAAGGCGTGGCCGTCGATTCGCCGCATTTCGCCTCCTCGCACTTCCAGCGGCTGCGCACCATCGCCGGCAGGTTTTCGGCCTGCGACAAGCCGTTCGAACCGGCGCTGCCGGCGCTGAAGAATCCCGTGCTGGAAGCGCGCGCGGACTGCAGCGTGGTGACCGATCAGAAGGCGCGCGCGCTGATGCAGCTGTATCAGGGCTGCTATGAACTGACCTTCCTGATGATGGCGCACCATTTTGCGCAGCAGCCGCTGGGCAGCCTGCGCCGCTCGCGCCTGATGAACGCGTCCATCGACATCATGACAGGCCTGTTGCGCCCCCTGTCGGCGGCCCTGATGAACATGCCGTCCGGCCTGCCTGGCCGCCATGCGGGACCGCCCGTGCCCGAGCCGGTCAGCAGCCGGGTCAGCGGCGACTACAGCCTGGGCTGCGACATGCTGGCGCAGAAATGCCTGGCGCTGGCGCAGTACGCGCGCGGCCTGGAGAGCGATGCCATCGGCATGGCGCCAATAGAAATGTTGGAGTTTTTTAATCAGCAACTTACCGATTTATCTCGGGGAAAGATGTCAAGAGAGGCTTGAAATGCATAAAATCATTATCGTCGGCGGAGGCCTGGCAGGCAGCCTCAGCGCCATTTATCTGGCGCAACGGGGGCACGATGTCCACGTTGTCGAAAAGCGCGGCGATCCGCTGCTGGAGAATGCCGCCAACGCCGACCCCGTCAACTCGCGCGCCATCGGCGTGAGCATGACGGTACGCGGCATCAAGGCCGTCCTGGCCGCCGGCATCAGCAAGCAGGAGCTCGACCAGTGCGGCGAACCCATCGTCGGCATGGCATTCAGCGTGGGCGGCCGGCACCGGATACGCGAGCTGACCCCGCTCGAAGGCCTGTTCCCCCTGTCGCTGGACCGCACCGCCTTCCAGCGCCTGCTGAACCGGCATGCCGCCCTGCACGAGGTGAAGTATTACTTTGAGCATAAATGCCTGGATGTCGACCTGGAAAGAAAGATCGTGCTGATCCAGGGCCCGGACGGCGCCTTGCAGAAGCTGCATGGCGACCTGGTCATTGGCGCCGACGGCGCCCACTCTGCCGTGCGGCGCGCCATGCAAAGCGGCATGCGGCGTTTCGAGTTCAGGCAGAGTTACTTCCGCCACGGCTACAAGACGCTGGTGTTGCCGAACGCGGCGGATCTGGGTTTCAGGAAGGATTTGCTGTACTTCTTCGGCATGGATTCCAAGGGCCTGTTTGCCGGCCGCGCGGCCACCATCCCGGACGGCAGCATCAGCTTTGCCCTGTGCCTGCCCTACACCGGCACGCCCAGCCTGGGCACGCTCAACCGCGAAGCCATGGCCGATTTCTTCAGCCGCTACTTCGGCACCCTGCCGCCGGACCGTCGCAAGGAGATGCTGGACCAGTTCATGGCGCTGCCCAGCAACGACCTCATCAATGTCCGTTCCAGCACCTTCCACTACAAGGCCAATATCCTGCTGATCGGCGATGCGGCGCATGCCACCGCCCCGTTCCTCGGACAAGGCATGAACATGGCGCTGGAAGACGTCCACGTCTTCGTTTCCCTGCTGGAAAAGCACGGCAATGCCCTGGGCCCTGCCCTGTCCGAATTCACGCAGCAGCGCAAGGTGCAGGCGGACGCCATGCAGGACATGGCGATCGCCAACTATGAGGCGCTGAGCAATCCGAATCTGATTTTCTTCCTGCAGACGCGCTACACGCGCTACATGCACAAGAAATTCCCCCGTGTTTATCCGCCAGACATGGCGGAGAAACTGTACTTCACATCGGTTCCTTACGATGAATTGCAGCAAATCCAGAAGAAACAAAACGTTTGGTACAAACTTGGAAGGGTAAATTAATGAAAATTCTCGTCATCGGCGCAGGCCCCGCAGGACTGCTCTTTGCCAGTCAAATGAAACAGGCCCAGCCCGGCTGGGATATCAGTATTACGGAAAAAAACACCCCGGAAGAAGTGCTGGGCTGGGGCGTGGTGCTGCCGGGGCGGCCGCCGCGCCACCCCGCCAATCCCCTCTCCTACCTGGAGCAGCCGGAACGGCTCAATCCGCAGTTCCTGGAAGAATTCAAACTCGTGCATCACGACCAGCCCAACCTGATGAGCACCGGCGTTACCCTGTGCGGCGTCGGACGCCAGGCCCTGGTGCAGGCACTGCGCGCCAAGTGCGTGGCGGCCGGCATCGCCATCCGTTACGAAACGCCGCCGGCGGACAAGGCGCAGCTGGAAGCCGAGTACGACCTGGTGGTGGTATCGAATGGCGTCAATTACAAATCGCTGGAATTGCCGCCAGCACTGGCGCCGCACATCGATTTCGGCCGCAACAAATACATCTGGTACGGCACCACCCAGCTGTTCGACCAGATGAACCTGGTGTTCCGCAGCAATGAGCACGGCATTTTCATCAGCCATGCCTACAAATACTCGGACACGATGAGCACCTTTATCGTCGAATGCAGCGAAGAGACCTACGCCAAGGCCGGGCTGGAGGCGCTGTCCGAGCGCGATGCCGCCGCGTACATCGCCAAAACGTTCAAGGCCGAACTCGGCGAGCATGGACTGCAGAGCCAACCGGGCCAGGGCTGGCGCAACTTCATGACCCTCAGCCACGACCAGGCCTGCGACGGCAAGTTCGTCCTGCTCGGCGATGCGCTGCAATCGGGGCATTTTTCCATCGGCCATGGCACCACCATGGCGGTGGTGGTCGCCCTGCTGCTGGTCAAAATCCTCAATACCGAAGACGGCAAGGCCGCCGCACTGGACAGCTTCAATGCCCGTGCCGTGCCCCTGGTGCAATTGTTCAAGGAACACGCCAACAGCAGCCGCCTGTGGTTTGAAAGCGTCGGCGAACGTATCGAACTGAGCAATGAAGAGCTGACCGCCAGCTTCGACGCCCGCCGCAAGGACTTGCCGTCGCTACAAGAAGCGCTGATGGCCAGCCTTGGCTACGCGCTGGGCCGCTAAGGGAGATACCATGCCGACACACGTCTCCCCGCCGCTGCTGCCGATGCAATGGAGCAGCGCCTATGTCTCCTACTGGACGCCGATGCAGGCGGATGACCAGGTCACGTCCGGCTACTGCTGGTTCGACTATGCGCGCAATATCTGCCGCATCGACGGCCTGTTCAACCCCTGGTCGGAAAAGGAACATGGACACCTGCTGTGGATGTCGGAAATCGGCGACGCCAGGCGCGAACAAAGCCGCAAGCAGAAAGTGGCCTACGCAAGGCAAGCGGAGGCGGCTGGCGAGCAGCTGCAGGGCACGGCGCTGGCCGATGAGGTGACCCCGTTCCATGAGCTGTTCCTGCCGCAGGCGGTGCTGCTGGACGGCGGTGCCCGTCACGATGGCCGCCACACCGTGCTGGGCCGGGAGGCGGACGCCTGGGTAGTCGAGCGGGCGGGCAAGCCGCCGTCGCTCTTTTACCTGGAGGCCGGTGGCAACCGCCTGCTGCGCATGGTCACCGGCAATGACCCGCAGCACCAGTCGGTACGCGACTTTCCCAACCTGTTTGTCGGCGACATTCCGGACAGCGTCTTTACGTCTTGCAACACCTGACCGGGCCGTGGCGCGCGCAAGGGCCGCATGCGGCCGGAGCGCGCGCCACGCCTGGCAAGTGTTTTTGTTATTACTCTCGAAGGATATTGATATGCCGCTGGTTGTTTACATTTTGGGGTTGACGATCTTTTCGTTAACGACATCCGAATTCATGGTGGCGGGCATGATGCCGTCGCTGGCCCTGGCCATGGACGAACCGGTGACACGGATCGGCTATCTGATCTCGCTCTACGCCATGGGCATGGTCATCGGCGGACCGCTGAGCACCATTGTCCTGCTCAAGCTGCGCGTACCGAACAAGAAGGGACTGCTGTGGCTGCTGGGCTTTTATGTCCTTGCCCAATCCGTTGCCGCATCCGCCACCAGCTATGACATCCTGGCCATCGCGCGGGTGGTCACGGGCGTGGCCGCCGCCACCTGCTTTGGCCTGTCCCTGGCGATCTGTGCCGAAATCGTCGCTCCCAACGCGCGCGGACGCGCCGCCGCCGTCGTGATCGGCGGCCTCATGCTCGCTTCGGTGGTGGGCGTGCCGGTCGCTACGCTCATCGACCAGCACCTGGGGTGGCGCGCCAGCTTCTGGCTGGTGGTGCTGCTGGCGCTATTGTGCCTGGCGCTCATCACCGTGCTGGTGCCGCGCGCCAAGCCATCCGAAGTTGTCAGCCTCGGCAATGAACTGGGGGAGTTCCGCAACCGCCACCTGTGGGCAGCGTACGCCAGCAGCGGCCTCATCATCGGCGCGATTTTCGCGGCGTTCAGCTATTTCGCGACCATCCTGACGGAAATTACCGGTTTTCCAGCATCTTCAATCCCCTGGCTGCTGGGCATCTACGGCGTCGCCAACGTAGTGGGCAATGGCGTGGTCGGCCGTTATGCGGACCGCTACACCACCGTCATCATGGTGTGGGGCATGGTCATCCTGAGCATCAGCCTGGCGCTGTTCGCCGTCTTTGCGCACGACAAAACCATCAGTGTCGCCTTGCTGGTGGTCACGGGCCTGGTCGGCATGTCGATGAATCCCGCCATCATCGCCCGCGTGATGAAAACGGCCCATCCGGGGCCGCTGGTCAACACGGTGCACACGTCCGTCATCAACATCGGCCTGGGCGCCGGTTCCTGGCTCGGCGGCCTCGGCATCGCCGCCGGCTACGGCTTGCGCTCCCCGCTGTGGGTCGGTGTCGCGCTGGCCGTGCTTGGCCTCATCAGCTTGCTGCCTTACCTCGGGCACAGGTCGCGCGATTCGGTGTTGTCGCATTAGCGGCTGACGGGCGGCTGGCATTGCCAACCGCCCGTCAGCCCAGCCCCGATGCGGAACGCCTTGTTTGCATCGCGGGATGCTGCTGCGTCATCGTTTCGTTCCTGAGCGGACGGCAACCTGTCTTGACGGCCACGCCCAATCCCGGCAAGATCATGCCGCTGGCGGACAAGCTGCCGGCAACAGCTACCCTCTAGGACTGGAGCGACCACCATTGGGCCAGGAATATTCCACGGCGATGCGCGACCTGCTTGCCGCGCGTGACATCAGGCATGCCCGCACGCCCCCCGTCAGCGGGCTGACGCGGCAGCATTTCAGCGTCGCCAGCGAGCACAAGGAACTGCAGCTGCTGGCCTGGCGCGATTATCTGGGCCGGTTTCTTGACTTGCAGGTACGGCGCCAGCAGTTGGACAATGGATTTCACGCAGAACTCGACACTTACCTGCTGCCGGACATGGCGTATCTGGATAGCCGCACGGATGCGGTGACCCAGCTACGCAGCAATCAGCGCATCTCCACCGACAGCATGCGCGATTTCGTCTTTCACATCGCCGTGCAGGGCATTATCGAGACCAGCACGGCACGCCCCAGCGCTAAAGCGCAGCAATACACGCCAGGCATACTGGCCCTGGACATGAACCAGCCCATGAGCATGGCGCGGCCGACGCGGGCGCATGTACTGGCCTTCTTCCTGCCCCGTGCCGCGGTCAGCGCGCACCTGCCCGATGCCGAAGCCATCCACGGCCGCATCGTCGGCTATACCACGCCGCTCACGCGCATGCTGCCGGGTTACCTGAAGATCCTGTGCCAGCGCCTGCCAGCGCTGCCGGCAGACGAGCAAGAGCAGACGATACGCACCTGCGCCCGCCTGATCATTGCCGCATTTGCCAAGCAGCAGCGCCTGGAAGAGCATGGGCGCGCTGCCGCCCGCGCCGCGCTGCAGGGACAGATCGAACACTATATCCAGGCGAACCTGCACGAGGAACACCTGACGCCGGACGGCGTGATGCGGGCATTCCCCGTCGCCCGCTCGACCATCTACCGCCTGTTTGAATCCCAGGGAGGCCTGGCCGCCTACATCCGCCATTGCCGCCTGCGCGACGCGGCACATGAACTGACCAGCATGCGCCATCTTGCCGTGACGCAGATCGGACTGGGACTGGGATTCAACAGCGCCTCCGATTTCTCACGCGCATTCAGCCGCGCGTATGGCATGTCGCCGCGCGACTACCGTGAACAGTTCGGAATGATATTTCCTCAAAATAATATTTTAAAAAAGTGAAACAGGGTGTCAAGTCGGCGTGAACCAGGGAGGGAGAATCAAGCTCCCTACACGCCCGCGACAGTTGCGGGGCCGGTTCCTACTCTCGACGGAGTTCAGCGCCCATGCTTAACGACAACAACGATGCCAGCGACGCCACCCTCGCTCTGGCGCCATACAATGAAAAGGCGAACGCCGCCATCGTCAAGGCGGTACGCGCCACTGACTGGACAAGGACGGCGGTGCGCTACGGTGAAATTTGCTTGACTTTAGGCAAGCCGGAGGAGTTTACCGAAGTCTGGAGCCAACTGGACCTGAGCAAGTTCCCCCCCGACCTGAATAACATGCCGTGGATCGGCCTTTACCAGTTCACGGGCAGCGGGCAGCGAGATGCGAATTGCCTGCCTGTCGGCGATATCGCCGTGTCCACCAGACTGGCTCCGCCGTATCAGCCGCCCCGGGCGTCTCCCATGTTTTACCTGTCACCGTGCCCGGAAGCAACGCCTTCCGCCCTCGGTCCCGCATTGGCGCATCCGACGGGGTTCCGTTTTCTGGTCAATGACAGAGGCTCCAAAAACCCCAGGGACATCTGCTACTGGCAACCCATTGCGCCGGATGGCTATTACGCGCTTGGCATCTGCTTTAACCCCAGGGAGCCGGACATAAGCAAGTATTGGTGCGTAAGAAAAGACCTGTGTATGTCCGTCGACAAGATCCGGGTGTGGCAGGAACACGGATGGCAAGGCAGCGGCAGCGTGGAAGCGCCGAAGGCACGGCCGGACAAATGGAAGGATGTTCAGGATGGATACGTCCTGTTGTCGCCGCTGGCGTATACCTATGGCGGCTTGCCGGCATTTTACCTGCGCCTGCCCATGGCCTGCCTCGACGTGGAACCATTTGATTTTCCCGCCCCGCAAAAGCCGGAGCTGGACCCCGCAATTGTGGTCAACCACAAGCTGAAGGCCGGCTTGAGCCCTGTCGTGATCGTCCCGTTTACCGCCATCCCCGGTGACGCCAGCAACGTACCCGACCAGCCTTACACGTCGCCCTTCTACTTCATCGCCGCCCAGCCTTACTATTTTTGCTACAACGTTTTATCGCCGACCGGGGGCGGCACCACGACGACAACCTACCGCGTGGGCGTGACGAAAGAAGAATCCACGACCTTCGAGCGGTCGACGTCGATCACCACGAATGTCGAGGTCGGTGCCGTGTTCGAAGGTCCCAGCGCCTCGGCATCCCTCTCCATGACCAACACGTTTTCATTGACGCAGCTGAGCGGCCGCACGGAAGAGACCAGCGTCGAATACTCGGAACAGCTGATCTTCAAGGAAACAGCGCGTGTATGGCAATGGCAATTGCTGACCGACCTGGTGGTGACGCGCTCGGATGGGACACAGATCAGGCCGATCGCCTACCGGAATCAGGACCGGACCAACATTCCCCCACCGGACAAGGCAAGCCCGCCGGAAACCATGAAAAATTGAATCGCCTTTCTTTCCCAGCAGTACAACAGTGTGTTTGACATTTCTCATTCAACCAGGAGGTTCATATGAAACTGCAACGTCTGTTTTGCCTTGTCGCCTTGATTTCGGCCGTATCGATGGCGGGTGCCGCCAAGCAGGACAAGGAAACACCCAAGGAAAATGCGGCGGCCGGCCCGGCCACCGCCAAGGCAGAGAAGGATGCCGCCGCGGACCAGGTAGGCCACGCCCCTTGCTGGTCCGCGCGGCAATGCAGCGGCAAATCCAGGCCCAATTTCACGATTGAAGCGTGCAGGCGGGGCAGCTTCGGCAAGTCGTGGGGACTCGCTCCCGGTCCGGGCTGCAGGACTTTCTGACGACGACGCCTGAGCCTGCCTGGCGGGCAACCTGGCCGCGTGTATTACGCCGTTCTAGTTGCTGACTGGACTGATGCGCCCCGCCCGCGTCGCCAGCCAGCACAGGATGGCGCCGCCGCATACCATCGCCGAGCCTTGCCAGAAGGCCAGTGACAGCGGCGTGCGCAGCAGCAGCGACGACAGCGCGGCGGACAGCACGGGGATGAAATACGAGGCGCCGGCCAGGATCGTGACGTTGCCGTGCAAAATGCCCACGTTCCAGGCGCCGTAGCCAAAACCCATGGCGCCGGCGGCCAGCAGCAGGTAGATGAGGGCCTCGGAAGTAAACGCCATGGGGCCGCCACCTTGCAGCAGGTATTTGATCCACAAGCTGATGGAAACGAGGATAAAGAACAGCGTCACGCCATTCTTGCCCTGCGCGATGCGCGCCGTCACGGTGCAATATGCGGCCCAGATCAGCGCGCCGGCAAAGGCCAGGCCATAGCTGAGCGGGTTGCCGCGCACGTTGGCCACGGTGCCGGCCAGGTCGAAGCCCTGTTCGCCGCCCAGTACCCAGCAGATGCCGGCGACGGACAGCAGGAAACCCGGCACGATGAGGAAATTGCTCTTCTGTCCATTGAACACGATGGCCGCGACGATGGTGAAGGTTGGCCACAAATAGTTCACCATGCCAACCTCGATGGCCTGGCGCGCCGTGCCCGCATAACCTATCGACAGCGCCAGGCACAGTTCATAGGTGACGAACAGCAGGCTGCCCCAGACCAGATAGCGGCGTGGAAATTCGCCCGGCCGCGTGTAGCCCACGGACAGCAGTAGGAACACCGACGCCACGCTGTACATCATCGCCGCCCCGCCCGTGGGTCCCAGCAGGTCGGTGACGCTGCGGATCAGCCCGATAATCGAGCTCCACAGCAGAATGGCGCCCAGCCCGGTCAGGGTGGCCTTGTTGGTATTTTTCATGTTCATGTCATTCAGGTGATGCAATCAAACGCCCGGTGTCGTTCGCGAGGGCAATCCGCAGTGACAATTGTTGAGATTCCATCAATTATTTGCGGATACTATGTCTTTCAATAACTAAACTTAAACAGGTGCATTCATGTCCGTTCCCAAGTTAGTGTCCGCCAGCCTCGCCGTGTTGTTCTGCGCCACCGCAGCCGCCGGCACGCCAGCCTACCAGCCCTTCCCCAAGGGCTATGGCTATCTGGAACCGGCGGAAACCCGCACGCTGCAGACGGCCGTAAAGACTGGCGACAACGCCGTCGTGCGCGCGCACGGCTGGCGTTTGTGGGCGGGCATCATGCAACCGGCCGCTGGCCTGGACTGGCCAGTCTGGTACACCTGGCCCAACGGCACTGACGCGTTTGCCGACACCGCGGCATTGACCGCCACTGCGGCAACCGACACGGCGGGCGCGAAGCCATCCAAGCGCCACATGGGCCGCCTGGGCGCAAGCACCTTGACTCCCGTCAACCTGAAAAACACGCCAAGCTACCCGATTCCGGAACAGGTCATCAAGGCCTATCCGCGCGCCATCACGTACGCAAAGGATGGCAAAGTCAGCGGCATCCTCGATGGCATCCACTTCGCGTTCAACGGCGATATCATGATCGCGACGGAATCGCTGAGCAAAGAGGCGCTCGATTTCATCCGCGATCCCAAACAGCCCGTCTACAAGAAAAGCACCCTGGACGCACTGTACAGCAAGGACGACCCTGCCAAGCGCGTGCATAACCTGAATGCGCCAGCCAGCTATGTCGTGACCAAACACATGTATTGGCCAGTGAAAGCCAAGGGCCTGACCGCCTTGCCCGTGTGGCACGACGACTTCAGCGCCAAATATACCGGTTATGCGGGCTACGAACAGTGGCATACCGCCGTTGCCATCGACCCGGACGGCAAGCAGGTCGGCCAGATGGCGAAGGTCAGCTACCTGCATGGCGTGTACAAGCACGGCGGCACCACGCCATGGCCAAGCATCACCAAACTGGCCAAGGTATACGGCTTGCAGGACTTCTACCACCACAAGGTAAGCGACGCGGACTGGGCCAGTTTCGACGATGCCGACAAGGCCATCATCAACGCCGCCAGCTACTGGCTGAACGGCCAGTCATTCGGCGCAGGCGACTACCTGGTCACCGTCGCCATGCACATCAATACCAAGGAAATTCCCAGCTGGGGCCTGCAAAGCGTGTGGTGGTCGGACCGCCCCGACAGCATGCCGTACGCCGCCAACCGCCCGGCCGACATCCAGGCTACGGGGCCATGGAAACACTATCTGCTGACGGAAGCCTACGGCATCCCGGAAAAAGGCAATCCGGCACTGCTTCCCGTCGCCACCAACCCGTACATCGAACTGGTGACGCACCCCGTCGGCACCAGCTGCTACACCTGCCACGCCAACGCGGGCTGGCCCAGCAGCTTTAAAGCCATGACACCGGGCGTGGCCAGCTATCAAAATCCACAATGCCCGAACCTGCGCGCCTCGCTCAACCCCAGGAGCTCCTGCCTGGCACCGTTCACCCTCACGGATTTCCAATGGATCATCCCGGATCGGGCGGTGGGGAACTAGCATACGCAAGAAATTGCCGCAGTGTGAATTGATGCCGGGAGACGCATCCTGACGATGCAGGCCGCCCCCTGAACAGTCCTCTTTTCCCATACGCAAAACAAAAAAGGACTTGCAATTTCTCGCAAGTCCTTGATTCTGTATGTATTCTTGGTGGAAAGTGCAAGTTCCGAATTAGAAACAAAGTAAGCATAGATCACAACAGCCTACGACAGAGCGGGATAAAAATGGGTAACTTCCGGTATCTTTTGCGCTAGAGCGATCTGACGCCATCTTTCATTGCTCCAAGTTTGCTCCAGGTTTTAACGAAAGTATCACAAGCATAATTAAAAAATTAAAGGTCGACAAGACAAACAAAAGAAGAAAAACGTAGCAGTTCTTGCCTGTACCTTCTCAGCATAGACAACACACTCTCATAACGTTAACCAGCGAAATCCAACAATTCTCGTGCACAAAGGAAATTACAAGCTGTGGTTAAGCTACTTTCAAGTTCCTGCTCAGGAATGCTGCCGACCGCTACAAACTCACAGTACCATATGCCTTTAAATTGACCGTATTCGGGATTTCGGCCATCGACAGGACACGCATATGCGGAATCACCCGCTCAGACAAAGCACGGACATGGCGCCGCAAATCGGGGGAGCACAACAACACCGGCAGCATATTCGCCTTCATCATGCGTTCGGACTGGGCTGCCAGACGCGTCAGTAGCTGTTCCGCATACTTGGGCTCCACCACCAGCGTGCTACCCAATTCGGCGCCGCGCACGCTTTGCATCAGATTCTGTTCGATGGCAGGATCCAAGGTCAGTACATTGAGTGCGGCGGTGTCACCAAGCAGCGATTGACAGATGGCCGATCCGAGCTTCTGACGCACCAGCTCTGTTAGATAGCTCAGGTCTTTGCTGTTTTTGCCCATGTCGATCAAGGTTTCCAGGATGCCTTCCAGATTACGGATCGAGACTTTCTCCCTGAGCAGGTTTTGCAAAACCTTTTGGACATCACCAACCGACATGACGGTCGGAATCAACTCTTCGACCATGCCCGGCTGCTGTTGCCGCACCCGTTGCAACAGCCGTTCGGTTTCCGCACGGGTCAACAACATCGCCGACTGCTGCTTCAGCACCTCGCTCAAATGCGTGATGAACACGGTGCTGGCGTCGACCAGCGTGTAGCGGGAAGCTCGCGCAAATTCCTTCTCACTATCCTCGATCCATACCGCAGGCAGGCCATATGTTGGCTCGCGAGTTTCGATACCCTTCAGCGGCCGCGCTTCTCCCCCCGAATGAATAGCCAAGGTGCGCTCGCTCATGATCTCGCCACGTCCAGCAGGCACACCAAATACCTGCAGTTCATACGCATTGGCCGATAAATGCGCAGCGGCGCGAAATCGCACGCGCGGCAACACCATGCCCGACTCCAGCGCATATTGCTTGCGTATTGCCGCGATACGCTCCATGAAAACTGTTTTCTCGCCATCGACCAGCGGCGACAGACTCGCACCGACCAACACTTCGATCGGCTCCACTTTCAACATCTCGTAGGCATCCTGGTCGTCCGCTTCTTTCTGCTCAGACTTATCCAGATCCACCTTGCCTGCTTCGCCTTGACCTCGCTTGTGCACCAGGACGGCGGCCAGCAGCAATACGGCAATAATCGACAGCACCGGCAGTACTGGAATGCCGGGTAAAAAAATCAAAATGCACAGGGCAGCGGCAACCACCAGCAGCGTTTTCGGAAAGGAGGTCAGCTGCCGCAGTACTTCCGCACTGAGATTTCCATCCGAAGCGGAGCGGGTCACAATAATGCCAGTGCCAACTGCGATCACCAGCGCTGGCACCTGGGTCACGATACCGTCGCCGACTGTCAACAAGGTAAATGTTTGCAATGCCTGGTCCCAGCGCATGCCCATCTGCATGACACCAATTACCAGGCCTCCAATGATGTTAATCAAGAGAATCACGATACCCGCGATCGCGTCTCCTTTGACGAATTTACTGGCTCCATCCATTGCGCCATAAAAGCCGGTTTCCTTTTCCAGCGTCTTGCGCCGCCGCTTGGCCTCCTCCTGATCGATGAAACCCATGTTCAAATCCGCATCGATACTCATTTGCTGGCCAGGCATGCTGTCTAGAGTAAAGCGCGCCGCCACTTCCGACACGCGCTGCGCGCCATTCGTCACGACGACATACTGCACCACCACCAGGATCAGGAAGACGATCAGTCCAATCACATAATTGCCGCCCACGACATAGGCGCCGATTGAAGCAATCACGCGGCCCGCATCAGCGTCGGACAGGATCAGGCGCGTCGCGGCCACATTGAGCGACAGGCGGAACAGCGTGGCGATCAGCAGCAGCGAGGGAAAGGTGGAAAACTCTACAGGCCGGCTGATATAGAACGTCAGCAACAGGATCAGCAGAGCAAAACTGACGTTGGTCAGGATCAGGAAATCGAGCACAGCCGACGGTATTGGCACAAATAGTACCGTCAATATGCCCACCACCAGTAACACCATTACTAAGTCCGCATTGCTGCTAAAAATACGACGTAAAGCCGACATCAAACTACCTTTCCAGAAGCACGCCTTGCATCGCGCATTGTATAAACCCAAATCATGATCTTGGCGATTTGCGGATACAGTTTCTCGGGCACGAATCCTTCCTCGCCCACCTCCCGAAACAATATCCGCGCCAACATTTTGTTTTGTACTATAGGAATATCATGGCGTCCCGCCAATTCCCGCATACGCCGCGCCATCTCGCCCGCCCCCTTGGCAACCACCTGTGGCGCGCTGGAGGTCCCATGCTGATAGCGCAAAGCCACTGCCAGCCGAGTCGGATTGGTGATCAAGACATCGGCCGACGGAACGTTGGCCAGTCCCTTGCTGCGTTTCAATACTTCCTTGCGCAACTCACGGATGCGCGCACGAATGCGCGGATCCCCCTCGCGATTCTTCGACTCATCTTTGACATCGCGTTTGCTCATGCGCATGCGTTTGGCGAATTCCCAGCGGGTGAATCCAAAATCGACCAAACCAATAAACAACAGCGTCAGTACCAGCTTGACCAGCAAGGTGCCAATCAAGGCGATCAGCATGCGCGAGTAAGCCTTGGCATCCAGCGATGGCAACCCTATCAGGCCCGGGATGGTGTCCCGTACCAGGAAGTACGCTACCGTTCCAAGAATGACCAACTTGATCAGACTCTTGGCCGTCTCAAACAGGGTACGCATGGAAAATATGCGCTTCAGACCAGTGGCCGGGTTGAGCCGGTTTAAATCCGGAATCAGAGGATGAAAAGTGAATATCGGACCAGTCTGAAACAGGTTAATCAAAACCGCCACGACGGCCAAGGTCAGGAACAACGTTCCCATGATGCTCAGCATATCTGTCAGCAACTGGCCGATCCAGGCAGCCATGCCATCAACGCTCCAGTCCACGCGATTGCCATGGGCCAGAATTTTTTGCTGCAGCAAACCAATACGTTGCCACGCATCCCAGCCGCTGCCATAGATCGTCACCACCACCGCAGCCAGCATAGCCAGAGCATTCATGTCACTACTGCGCGGAACAGAACCCTTTTTACGCGCCTCATCGAGCTTGTGTGGGGTAGCCTGTTCCGATAAATCCGCATCTTGACTGGACATTTAGATCAGTACCTGTTCCCAATAAGTAAAAATCGAACTATAGATGCGCCCCATGGCCGGACCCATCGAACCAACGGTCAGGGCCAGCACCGCCACACCGGTAAAAATCTTCACAGGGACCCCGACCACGAATACATTCATTTGCGGCAACACACGTGAGACCACTGCCAGCGCCGTCTCTGCCAGCAGCAAGCAAAAAATGACGGGAATGATCAACGCCACGCCTAGAGAAAACATCACACCAAACTGGCGTATCACGGCGTCGAGCGCAAAACCGGCAAAGCCGCCTCCTGGCGCAGTAACCTGTAAAGAAAAAGCCAGTCCGCGCAGCAGTGCATGATGGCCATCCATGCCGAAAAACACAGCCACAGCAAGCAGGTTGAGCATGCTAGCAAACAAGGGGGCGCTGGTACGTGCCACGGGGTCATACACATTGCCGATACCGAAGCCGCTCTGAATATCCAATATCTTGCCTGCCAGAGAAAATGCGCCGAAGGCAGCGAAGACGCCAAATGCCAATGTGGTGCCATTGGCTACCTCGGCCATGGCAGCCAGCACCACCGGTCCCATCGCCAGTGGCGCATTGGACGGTTGGACATGTAGGCCAGCCACCAGCATCACGCTCAGCGCCAGCGTAAATAGCACGCGCACCGTCACCATGCCGGTCAGACTGGAGAAAATAGGCGTCATCACCAGCACGACACCGATGCGCAGCGCAGTGTAGAAGACGGCCATGAACCATGCCGGATCGATATCGACAACCATAAGGCAATTCCGGATGGGTTAAAAATAAGTAGGGATATTGCTGATCAATGTGACTGAAAAGGCAATCAGCCGCTTCAGCATCCACGGTCCGCACACCACCAGAACGACCACCGCGGCGATAATTTTGGGAATGAAAGTGAGCGATGCTTCCTGCACCTGGGTCACCACTTGCACCACGCTGACCAGCAAACCGACCGCCAGCGTTACCGCCAGCAACGGGGCGGAAATCAGCACGGCATTCCACAAGACGTCGGCCAGCAGTTGCAGCGCCAGGTCAGGCCTCAACCGCCGCTCCTTGCGCTTTGTTGCATCACACCCTGCACCACTTTGCCCAGGTCATCATCAAATACGCCTTTCTGGGAAGAAAGCAATTTGAAAGCCAACTGGCGAAATGCGAGAGGATCGACCGTATCACCGGCCAGTATCATCTGGGCATAGCGGGCAGACAAACCGCGGGGATCCAGTCCCAGGGCCCGTTCGATGCTCTTCGCAGCCGGCTCACGCTCACCCAGTTGGGCCTGCACTACAGCCAGCGCTCCATGGCTCTCGCCAAAATTGCGGTCCATGGCCAATGCCTGCTCGAACACCTGCCGTGCACCGGCCAGGTCATGCTCGAACAGCCGGCACCAGCCGAGCAAATGCCAGCTGCCGATATGTGACGGTAGAAATTTGACGGCTTGCTCCAACTGCGTGCGCGCCGTGCTCAGATCGTTAACGAGCAGACTGCTCATGCCAAGCCCGGCCCAGCTGCGCCCCTCTTGTGGATAACGTGCAATGACTTGTCCAAAACGCTCTACCGCGGCAACTGCATCGAAGCGTGCCAGCGCCATCGAGCCGCTGACCATCAGTGCCTCGAGCGGCGGCACTGGATCGGCCAGGGCGGCCTGGCTCAGGCGCTCAGCCTGGGCCGCATCGCCAGCATCCATGTAGACCAGGCTGGCCACCGACAGGAAGCGGTGGTCGGTGCCGCAATGCGATTCATGGATCGCGGCCAACGCGACCGCCTCATCCATCCTGCCGGCGTGATGCAGCACGCGCAATAACAAGGTTACGGCTTCTGGCCAGATGTCGGCGGCCGAGCCGAATGGCGCAAGCGCCTGCGCCGCGTCGGCATAGCGCGCCAGCCAAAAATAGCAATATGCCAGGTTATAGGCCAGATGCATGTCGGCATGAACCGCGAGCAAGGGAGCAAACACGGCAGCAGCGTCATCCCAGCGCTGCTGCGCCATCAGCACATTACCGCGCAGCGACTGGAAAACAGCATCCTCGGGAAACCGCGCCAGCGCCGCTTCGGCATGGCCAGCGGCTGCCTCCAGACGGCCCAGTTCCAGGCATTGATCGATTGCCGTCGCCAACAAGTTGCGGTTACCGGGATCCGATTTCAAATACTGTTCGGTGCGTTCAAGCCGGCTGGCCGCCTCTGTCACATTGCTTGGTTCTGGCTGCATAGGTGTCAAATCTCATTCAAAAAAACAGGACCATCCTGGTCAAACATCAAACATAGGGAGTAGCGCTTCATTGCGCCGTCCACTACCCTCCGGCCAGCAAATGACCGATGGCGCTCTGTATCATTACGGCGCTTGCGGCATCATTCTCCATGGCCGACTGGATATCATCGAGTACTTGATAAAACTTCGGATCGTGCGCCAATGCTTCGCCGAAATGCGCCAACAGCACAGCCTCGAGGAATACCCGGAAAGCCTTGCGGCCACGCTGCGGGTCATCCTGTGCGATCTGCTTCACGCGCTGTTGAATCAGGCCGCTCAACTTGTGTGCCGCGTAATCGTCCTTGGCCACTTTGCGGGGTGCAACGCGTCCTTTGCGTTCCTGCACGGACGCCGCACCGCCCAGTTGCGCCTGGATCAGCGTGACGAGTTGAGTAACCGAAGCAATCGACGATGCCATGTCAGTCAATATCAAGTGAGGTGATCATGCTGCGCATTTTCAATGGCTTTGATTTCCGGTGTAAGCGGACAGCAAAATACTGCGCTGCCCCTCACCGATTTCGGCCGCTTTCGATGCTTCCGGTGGCGCAGCCGCGCGCAATATGGCGATCTCACCCAGGATTTTTTGCATATCACCATTGAGTGCAGGATTACTTTGATTCAAGCCGATACCCTGCCTTAACGAATCCTCTGCCGCAGCTAATTCCTCACGTATCAGGTACTGCAAGCCGCGCCCAAAGTGATGTAACGCATCCTGCGCACCCACGGCATCGAGGCCAGCGAGAACTTCAGCAGCGCGAGCGCTGTCATTGCCCGCCAGCCACAGCAAGCCGAGTTGCAGCCGGGCCACAAACAGAGCCGGATCCAGCGCCAGCGCCGCTTCCATTTCATCGATCGCCCTCGCATACATAGTGATTTGCGCATATTCGGCCCCCAGCATGTAATGCGCGGCGGCGCTGCCATCGGGACGCGATACGGCTTCTTTCAAATAGCCGATCGCGGCGCCCGAATCACCGGCAGCGCTGGCATTCAAGGCCAGTTGCAGCAATTCGGCTTGGTCAAGCATGGACAAGGTCGCACTAGTCATAATGAAATCCGATTCAAGTTTATTTTCTCACGTACAGGTCATAGGGCAATGCGGGCGCTAACAGTATAAATCCAGGCCATCACGTTTTCGCAAGGCCTCGCGCAGATTCCCCAATGCCTCCTTGTGTATTTGCGCCACCCGCCCGCGCGACACACCGAGTATCCGTGCAATTTCCTCAAAAGCAACTTGCTGCAAATAATGATACGTAATCACTTGGCGCTGCTTGCCCTGCAATTGGACAAGCGCCACTTGAATGCTCTCTTTTAACTGCGTCAGCTCAATGCCGTGATAGGTATTGTCCTGATAATGAGTGCCAGTATCAGAATACATGCCAGTATCATCGAGTGCAAACCCCACCGCCAATCCGATCGCCATTTCGGCAAGCTGCGCAAACAACGCAGCAGGATCGGCAGGACAGATATCCGCACCACGCAATGTCTCGACGCGCTCGGCAACAATGCGCTTACGGGCTACGATCTGCTCCTGCACCTCGCTAAGCGAGCGCAAGCCATTCAGTACCGCACCGTGAATACGTTTTGCCGCAAATGTTTCAAACTTGACACCGCGTGCAACCTCAAAGCGGTCGACTGCTTCCAGCAGTCCAAGGCGCGCATATTGCAGGTAGTCCGCAAACTCGGCAGCAACATCGTGCCGCCCCGCATACAGCTTGGCTGCCATGACGCGCGCGAAGCGCAGATAATGCGTGACAATGCGGTTGCGCACCTCACCATCGCGGTGGTCCTCGAACATACGCCACAGTACCGCCACGTCAGCGTCGCTGGAAACCACCTCCGGTTGCAGGGCGCAGTCCACGCAGCGTCCTAGGAAAAAGTGCCCAACAACGCACGCACGACCAGATTCCAGCCATCAATCAGTACGAACATCAGAATTTTGAGCGGCAGCGAGATCGAAGCAGGCGGCACCATCATCATGCCAAGCGACATGAGCGCGCTCGATACGATCAGGTCGATCAGCAGAAACGGCAGAAAAATCACAAAGCCGATCTGGAATGCCGAACGCAATTCCGACAGCATGAACGCCGGAATCAGCTGCACCATGCTGATATCGTCGATCACCTTGGGCGCCTCAGCCTTGGATAGCTCGACCATCAGCGCAAGATCCTGCTCACGCGTCTGGCGGACCATAAACTCGCGCAATGGCAATACGGCACGCCCGGCGGCGGCCTCGGTGCTGAGCGTGCCAGCGATGTACGGCTGCAGCGCCCTGGTATTGACCTCCTGCAAGGCTGGCGACATGGTAAAAAAAGTCAAGAACAGCGCCAGACTGATAATCACGGTATTGGGCGGCGTTTCCGGCATCCCCAGCGCATGGCGCAACATGGACAGGACAATCACAATGCGGATAAACGAGGTCATCGACATCAGGATCGCTGGCGCCAGGCTCAGCACCGTCAGGCCAAGTAAAATCTTGATTGCCGAAGAGACATCGGCTGGGGTGCCCCCCCCTTCGGCCAAGCGTACCTGCAAGCCCGGCAGCGCAAGCGCCGGTTCCGCCATGCCACCAGCCCATGCCGCCGCCATACCGCCACAGACAGCGGCCAATAGAATTCCCAGCAAGACGCACTGCCGCAGCTCAAGGCGCATCACTAACCTCCCGGCCGCCGGGTTGTGCATCCACCACGATCGTATCGATACATGTGATGCCATGCTCGCCTTGCGCGAGCAAATGCTGCTTGCCACCGAATTCGACCACGGAAATCAGCGAGCGAGGCCCCAAACGGCGCGTTTCCAGTACGCGCAGCAGCGCCGGCGCACCCTTCGCCCGCATGCCCAGCTTCAGGCGCTTGCGAACCAACACCACGGCGCCAATTGCCAGCAGCGAGACCAGCAACACTGCCATCCCACCCGAGCCAGCCAGGCTTGCTGCCTCGGCATCGCGTTTGAAGGGAATCGTCTGCGTCGCCAGCGCCGCACCGCCATACCATGAGCAAGCCAGCGCTACGATGATGCCCCGTCTCATGCCTGGGCAACCTTTGCCAGTTCACTGATGCGAACGCCAAAATGGTCATCCACCACCACAAGCTGGCCGCGCGCGACGACATTACCGTTCACGACAATATCGATCGGATAATCCGCCTTGCGATCCGTCTTCAGCACCGAAGCTTCCTTCAGCTCCATCAATTCGCCAACCGTGGTCTGGATTTCCCCGACCATGACGTTCAAGTTCACCTTGACGCTATCGAGTAATCCCAGGTTGCCGGCGAAAATAGCCGGCCCTGCCGGGGATGGCTCCTTGAATTCGGATAATTCAACGACCTGGGCTTGCGCTACGGCGGCGCCATTACTGTTTGATGTACTACTCATTCCACTGCTCCATGCTCAATCATGCACATTATTAATCACGCCGAACAACTTCAAGCGCTACTTTTTGGTCTGCGAGACCGAGGTATGCATCGAACAATGCGTCCCCTCCCGGGCCCATGACAGTCAGCGGCCGGTCCGCCAGCGTATCGAGCCGGATCACGTCGCCGACCCCTAGCAACATCAAGCTGCCAAGCCCTACCTCGGCACGGCCGATTTCCAGGGGCAAACTCAGAGGGATGTTACGCAAGGCGTACGGGTAGTTCACGGCGGCAAGCGGCGGCAAGCGGCCGGCAGCGTGTCCCATCTGCTGTGTGATGCGCGATACGGCCGCTTGGCTAACAATCACATACATACTTTGCTTGCCAAGACCAAGCCTTACCGCCACCACACCTGCTCCGCGCAACCAAGCTGCTGCTGGCGGTGCTAGTGGCGTACCGCCCTGCGCTATACCACTCAACGACTCGAACAGGGCCTCGCTGGCCGCATCGGCAGCTTCGTCCGCCATCCCGGTTTGCGACGCTTGCAAAGGCTCGGCCACAGCAAGTGGAAACATCGTGTGACGTAGCTGCAAGTTCCACCCAGGTGTACAGGCGCACCACCAGGTCTCGTCGCCGCGACTGCGCGCGGCACGCCACAAGGCGTCGGGGCAGACAGCCTGCGCTTCCCAGGCGCGCTCGCAATCGAAGTCCACGCTGGATGTTGGCATACCCCACGCAGTACACCAGGCTTCTACCGCACGACGTAAAGGCCCGGCCACTGCGTCCAGCACAGTATCGGAGACCAGCAGATACGGCTGCACTTGCATTAACGGCGTCCTTTCATGTCGAACAACTCCTGAATCATGTCATTTGCCGTACTGATCACGTGGGACGACGCCTGGTAGCCGCGTTGCATCAGGATCAAGTTACTGAATTCCTCGGCAAGATCAACGTTAGAGCCTTCACGGTGGCCCGGCGCGAGTTTGCCATAGGCATCGACGCCGGCATAGCCGTACTGGACCGGGAGCTGCGCCGCCGCGGAAAATGCACCACCGCCAACCTGTACCAAGTCACCCATGGCATGAAAATTGGCCAACGCCAGACGCGGACCCTTCGCCGTCTGGTTATTGGAGTAGCGAATCGATAGCGTGCCGTCGGCGCCTATTCCCTGTTCCGTCATGCTGCCCGCCAGGTAGCCATCCTGGGATACCAGGCTCAGACTGCTCGGTGTCGGAAAGGAGTTCACGTTGCTGGTAAAGTCGAGTTTGACGTCGAAAGCAGGCACCGTGGCTGAGCTGTACGAAAAGGTCACCACATCAAATCCCGGCAGCAGGAAGCCGGAATTGAATTTAAGCTCCCCCGTACCCACAGCCGTTCCTGTCGCAACATCGTTGATGGTGACCTTAAAATTGCCACCACCCTCATCCTTGAAGATCAGATTGACGGTATGGCTGGCTCCCGCAGCATCGATGAGGTTCAATCCTGTCATTGTCGCATCGATGGCGGGCGTGGCAACAGTGCTGGTGAGGTTGCCGCTAATTTTGATCGTGCTCGTTGCCTTGGGTGGATTGCGCGCAAGTGTCCCCAGCTGAACGTCAGCGAGCTTGCCGCTACTGTCAAGGGCCTGGACATGGTCGCCACTGGTATTGACCAAGATATCCTGGGCATTGAACTGAAAATCGCCGGCACGGGTATACAGCAATTGGTCATCGCGGCGGATGACAAACATGCCATTTCCATCAATCATCACATCAAGTGGATTACCGGTACCCTGATCAATCCCGCTCTTGAAGTTGATTTGTGCCCCCAAGGTATTCAAGCCGACCCCGCGCGATCCACCACCACTGCGGCCATTGGCGTGCGCGGCGTTGCTGCCCTTGTCGAACAAGTCGGAGAACTCTGGCTGTGACTTTTTAAAGCCCGGTGTATTGACATTGGCCAGGTTGTTCCCCACTACACGCAAACCTTGCGAATAGCCCAACAGGCCGGAAGTACCGATCAACAGCGTATCAAGCATGATGTTTTCCTTTAACGGACATTCGTAAGTTGTGACAGCGTAATCTTGTCCTGGAAGGCCCCGGACGAGGTCTGCAGGGTCAGCAGCGGCTGGCCGGAGGCGAAATCGAGTGCCGTCACCTTGCCGGTGACCACGCCGCCGCCCTGATTAATGTCTACCGTCTTGCCCAGCAAGCCAACCGATTGCAGCGACGACTGCACCGACAGCAACTCATCAATCTTGGCGTTGAGCTGGCGGCTTTGCTCAAGCGATGCGAATTGCGCAATCTGCGCCACGAACTCCTGATTATCGACCGGCTTGAGTGGATCCTGACTGTTCAGCTGCGCAGTCAGGATTTTCAGGAAATCCTGAATGGCGATATTGCTGGACTGGGCGGGCTGGTTAGCGCTTGCCGCAGAAATGGGATTAACGGCCATCAGAGTGCATCCTTTTTCATGAGTGGGATTCCGGCGCTGCCGGTAGGCATGGGCTCGGCAACAAAACAGTCAGCGCCTGCGCCGGCTTTCTGCTTGAGGAATATCTCTTTTCCATTCACAGTCAGCGCGGTCATGCGCGTGCCGGCGCCATGCAGCTCCAGCAGCATGGCCTGCGCCACCAGCCGTTCCTGAACTGCGTTCAGCGACGCATCACGTATCCATGCACGCACACCGCCGCTTTCACGGTACAGATGCATTTGCCGCAACGCGTAGTCTGGCGTGTCTTCCTGCGTCAGCTGCGTTGACGGCATACTGGCCGTCAACGGCTCCTGCATTTGCTCTGCGCCGAAACTTGAAGCGGAGCCAGCACCAAAGCCGGCCGACAGCGCCAGGGGTTGCGTGCGCACCGCGCCGCCGCTATCGCCATCGGCGGGCGCCATAACAGCCACTGCACGGCCTGGAGCATCGTTGGCAACCGTGCCAGGAATAGCGACGCGCGGCAATGCTCCTGCCTCCGCAGCAACAGCTACGCCGTACACGACATAGCCGCCTGACAATGCACCGGGCAAGACAGGCGCTTGCAGCGTGCTGCCATTCAGCCCCCCTGCATCGGCGCGCAACGGTAGCTGTGCGGCAGTCTGCTTGGCTGCCGACTGCGGCGCCCGCCCGCCCTCTCCCATATCAGCGGCCGGACGCTGAGCATTTTTCTTCACGCCTTGCTCCAGCAGTGCCGTTTCCAGTTCAAACAGCCAGCGCTCCTGGTGGCCCTGCTGTTGCGCAAATGGTTTGCGGGACGATGGCGCATGGCCATCGAGCGCTTCAAGATTCACTGTCATATGCTCCTCCTGTCACGCGCGACATTCCCCATTGATCATCGGCGGCCTTGAAATCAAGGCTGATTCGGTCTTGCAGGAATAACAAATTCATTTTTCCCCGGTGCTCCTGTACTGCATCCAATGCCCGCTGCGCCAGGTTCAGGCGGTCCGTCAGTTCGTCGCGACGCTGCGTCAGGGCGTCAAGCGCCTCTTGCGCACGCCGAGCCTGCAGGCCGCAATCGTCGATATGGCGCGCCAGCATGACAAACCGGTCCACCGATAAGGGCCCCGTCGCGCCTTCGAGGCCGCTCCACTCCTGCATCGATGTTTGTTGACGTTGCAACAGCGCCTTCACCGAGGCATCTTGTGCGGCCCAGGCCGCATTCATCTCGCCAAGCTCCGAGCGCAGACGGTCGAGTTCCCATTGGCGCGTCAGCAGCATGGGCTGCAAGGCATACTGGAAGCGGCGATTGCTACCCATTACGTACCGGCCCCTGCCACGAGTGCCGCCCGCAGGCGCACCAAGGCATCAGCGCGTGTCGTCGATTCCTGTACCGGCTGGCGCAGCACCTGAATAATCGCCGGATACAAGGCGATGGCACGGTCGATCGCCGCGTTACTGCCACTGCGGTATGCCCCCATATCGACCATCTGCCGGTTACGCTGGTAAGTGGACAGCACGTCCACCACCGCCAGCATCAGGTCCTGATCGTCGCGCCCAACCAGCTCCGAAGCCAGGCGGCTGGTGCTTTGCAAGACATCGATCGATGGAAAATGTCCTTCATGGGCGAGTTCGCGCGACAGCATGATATGGCCGTCCAGCGTGGCCCGCACGATGTCTGAAATGGGCTCGTTGAAATCGTCGCCTTCCACCAGCACCGTGTACAGGGCAGTGATGGCGCCACCGGAATCGGTTGTACCGCAGCGCTCGCACAGGGCCGGAATGTCGGAAAAGACCGACGGCGTATATCCACGCGCGGTGGGCGGCTCGCCCGCAGCGAGGCCGATTTCACGCCGCGCCATGGCAAAACGGGTAATCGAGTCCATCATCAGCAGCACCTGTCGGCCTTCCTCACGAAAATGCTCGGCAATAGCGGTTGCGGCGTACGCGGCGCGGGTACGTACCAGCGCCGGCTGGTCCGACGTCGCCACCACCACGACACTGCGCTCGAGCCCATTGGGACCCAGCTGCTTTTCCACGAATTCGCGGACTTCACGCCCACGTTCACCGATCAGCGCAATCACATTCACATCCGCCTGGACGTCGCGTGCCAGCATGCCCAGCAAGGTGCTCTTGCCAACGCCACTACCAGCAAAAATACCCATGCGCTGCCCCCGCCCCAGTGGCAGCATAGTATCGATGGCACGTACTCCCGTGTGCATCAGATCCTTGATGCGCGGCCGGCTCAGCGGATTGATCGGAGCGGCATGCAGACTGCGCGTTTTTTGCGACGCCAACGGCGCCCCACCGTCGATCGGTACGCCGAAAGCGTCAATGACGCGGCCCAGCAAGCTGCCTCCAACCGGAATACCAGGTGCCTGGCGCACGGCCTCGACGCGGCTGCCGGCGGCAATCCCGCGCAAGTCGCCATAGGGCATCAGGATGACACGTCCGGGACGCATGCCGACCACTTCGGCGAGCAGCTTGCCTGACGTCTGTGCCAGGCTGACTTCGCACACTTCACCGATGCTGACGTCAGGTCCCTGCGCTTCGATACTTTGGCCGGAGATGCTCAGCACGTGCCCTGAGCGGCAAGTCAATTCGGCATGATGCACGGCGTCCAGGTAAGCCTGCATCATGCCGTCCCGCCGTTCCTTACAGCCAGCAAAGCCTCGCCAAGGCGGGACAGCTGGGTTTCCAGACGTGCATCGAGCGTGCCTTTATCGCTGTCGACCAAACAGCCGCCCATTTCCACCGCGCTATCGGCCTGCAAGCTAATGCGCGCGTCGAGCGGCATGTCGTCGTCCTGCAGCGTAGCTATGTCTTGCGGATGCATGCGTATGCGCAATTGTTTGACAGCATGTTCATCGCGCGCAATGGCCCGCACCATGTCCAGCAGCGTGGCCCGGCTTGCCGCAGTGGCGCCGACCATGCGGCACACTGCCGCGTGGGCGATTTCCACCAGCATGTCTTCTGCCTGCCCGAGAGCATGAGCGCGCGACGTTTCCACGGCGTCGGCCAGCGATGCCAGCACTTCGATTTTACGTGCCACCAGCGCCATCGCCTCGCGTTCGCCCTTTTCCATCCCCTGCGCCAGGCCCCGGCGCTCCGCGTCCTTCAGCACTGCAGCCGCGTCATCATCGAGTTTCTTCTTGCTGAGCAACAATTGCGCCTTCAGTTCAGCCACCTCCTTGACCGCAGCATCAAATGCCTGGCGCTCTTCAGCCGATACTGGAGGAAGAACCGGTGCCGGTGCCGGCACTGGCACTACTGATGGAGACAAGACATTTTTCGCAATCTGCGCAGCGAGTGGCACAGCCTGCGCCACCTCGACACGCTTTACCGCACCGCGCAACTGCCGCGGCACGGACGACACTGTCGCAGCACGGATTATCGGGTCCATGATGTCACTGTGCGCAATAGCAACGCCAAAGGAGAGGTACGCCGTGTTTGTGGCTGCTGGCAAACCGCAGCGTCCACGCGCGCGAACACTGCATCGAACACGAAACGCTGGCGCGCCGGCGCATCGGATACGGGATATGGACGTGCGGCGCGGATACGTTCGCGCTGCATCGCCGGAAACAGATCGAGCAGCGCTGGCGCCCAGGGCCAATCCTGCAGCGCAAGGAACTGCGCCACCATGGATGCCGGCTCATGCTGGAAAATAGCAAACATGGTCTCGGGCGTGGCGGCCATGATACGGTCAAGCGAAGTGACCGCTGGCGGTGGAGGAACAGGTGTCGACAGCACCTCATCCGCATCCGCGCCATCGAACCCCAGCTCCTTCAACTCGCGTAAATAAGCGCTCAAGGTGGCGCGGTCGGCCGCCGGCAGTTCGGCCAGGATCAGCCGTCGGTCAGCAGCACCGACGGCATGCAGCGCGATGGCCGCCTGGCGATAGCCGCTCACTTGCGCTCTCCATACAGGGTGCCGCCTGCAGGCGTGGCGATCCATTGCTTGACCTCATTGAGCAATTGCTGCCGGGCGGCGGGATCCAGCCGCTTTTCAGCGCGGCGGCGGTTGCGGCGCTTAAGCAGCAGATACAGCGCGCATGCCAGGGCCAGCACAGCCAATATGGCCAGCAGCACGGCCACTACCGGCCACTGTGGCGCTGCGGCGGCATTCACCGGCGCCGCTTGCAACGGCACATCTGCGGCAGGCGCTGCCACTGCTGGCGCACGTTCGGCGGCAAGGGCAAATTTATCCATCGAATACACCACCACAGCATCACCACGCTGACTGTTGAAGCCGATGGCCAGCGTGACCACTTCTTTCAGGTGCTCCAGCTGGGCGTCGTTCAATGGCTGCTTCACCAGCACAGCCACGGTCATGCGCTTGACGCCGCCACTGGCCGGCACCAGCTGCTCGACACGACGCCCGACCTGGTAGTCGGACTCGCTGCTACTACCGCCTGCGCCCTGCCCTTTTTGCTCCGCGGTCGCCAGCGCGGTATTGCCTTCGCGGCTGGTCTGGCGGTCGCGCACCATCACGCCGGCAGGCTGGGCGTCGGCCGCCAGCCCTCTGGCCGGCAAGACCTCCTCCGTCGTAATCTTGCTCTGGTCGAGATTGAGCACCACGTCGACGCTAGCCACCGTTTCGCCGGCGCCGAAGGTGCGGTCCAGCACCTGAGTCACTTTCTTGACCAGATATTCTTCCGTGCTGCGCTTGGAATCGAGCTGGGATGCGCCCTGCTCACCACCATCGGCCTGCGCAATGCGCGTCAACGCCACGCCATGCTGGTTCAGCACGGTGACATCATCGCTGACAATATCGGGTACGGATGCCGCGACCAGCCGCTGGATGCCGGCCACTTGCGCTGCGCCAAGCACACGGCCGGCCTTCATGGTCAGCGTCACCGAAGCCTTCGGTTTGGTGACAGCCTTCTTGAACAGTCCCTGTTCCGGCAGCGCCAAGTGCACGCGCGCGGCCTGAATTTCTTCGATGGAAAGAATGGTGCGCGTCAATTCTCCCTGAATCGCGCGCAGATAATTCACCTTCTGTACAAACTCGGTCATGCCAAAATCGGCATTATTAAATACTTCAAAACCTACCGCGCCATGCAAGGGCATTTCCTTGCCCATCAACTTGAGCCGGGTTTTATAGACGAGATCTTTCGGCACCAGGATAGTATTGCCGCCATCGGTCAGCTGATACGGCGTTTTCATGCGATCGAGCTCGGCGGTCATCGCCGCCGCATCGGCCGGCGCCACGTCGGAAAACAGCACCTGATAATCAGCGCGGTATGCCCAAAATCCCAGGCTGATCACCAAGCCTGCGATCAGGACGATCCCGGCAATGATGCCGATGCGCGCCTGTACTGCCATGCGTTGCCATGCTTGTACTAATGATGTCACCGTCTTGCTCCTATACCTGCATCCGCATTACTTCTTGATACGCGTCCAGCAAACGATTTCTCACCTGCGCCAATAACTGAAACGACAACTTGGCCTCTTCGAGATGGATCATCACCTCGTGCAGGCTCTGGGTTTCCCCTGCCGCCAGCTTTTTTACGTCCGTATCAGCCAGCTCCAGGCTGGTGTTGACCGATTTGAGCTCAGCGGCAAACCACTGGCCGAAACCTGCCGCGGGAGGCTGCACGCTGACAGGCGTCACGCCGGGCTGGACCAGCGCCGCTGCCGCAATTGATTCGATCACCATCACTGCCCTCCAATTTCAAGCGTGCGTGCGGCCATGGTCTTGGCTGCGTTCATGGCCACCACATTGGCCTCATACGCGCGCAATGCCGTATTCAGGTTCACCATCTCGGCCGTATGATTGACGCCCGGATATGCCACGAAGCCCTTGGTATCGGCATAGGGATGACCCGGTTCGTACACCATGCGCGGCTGCACCATTTGCGGTTCGACCGACGCCACCTGCACGCCCCCCTGCCCGGCCGCATACAGTGCGCCAAACTGCTGGCCGAATCCCATTGGCGCCTGTTGCGCCAGCACCTGCATGGGCCGGTACAGCTGCGCCACCGACGGCGCCGCATTGTGCATGTTGGCGATATTGGCTGTCGTCACGTCGAGCCGCAGTTTTTCAACCCGCATGCCACTGGCGCTGATCTGGAATGCCGCGTTATAGTCCATCAGCGTTTACCCTCATTGATCGCACTGCCCAGCAGCGCAAAGTGTTTGTTCAGTGCCTTCAGCAAGGCTTGCTGATGCAAGGTGTTCTCCGAGAGTGCCGCCACTTCCATGTCGAGCGCCACCGGTTCGCCATTGCCCGCCAGTTCGAACGCGGGCCGGAAATCTCCAAGGCTGGCCAACGACGGTGTCGCACCGGCCGTGCTACGGGACAATTCAGCCAGCCGGCCTTCAAAACTGACGGCCAGGCGCTGGTATCCGGGCGTATTCGCGTTGGCGATATTTTGTGCGATCGCCTGCTGGCGCATGCCTGCCGCGTCCAATGCCAGACTCAATAAACCAGTCGTGCTGCTATCGATAAGGGAAACCATGGAACCACGCTCCTGCTTCAATATTCATGACTACCGCCAAGGCCATCGACTGGCGCCGGCGCCCGCTTGTTATTGCACCACCAGCTCCGCATGCAGTGCGCCGGCAGCTTTGACGGCGCGCAGGATCGAAATCATGTCGCGCGTATTCGTCTTCAGGCGCGCCAGCGACTGCACCAGGTCGGCCACCGTATTGCTGGTCGCCGCCACATAACCCGTTTCACCACGTTCTTCCACATCAACCCGGCTATTGGCGACACGCACGCTGCGCACCCCGTCGCCAACGCGGCTTACCAGCAATGGCTGGGATACCGAATTGTCGGTGAGGATGGTCACCTTCAACTCACCGTGTGACACCACCACTTTGGAAATACGCACGTCGCCACCCGACACCACGGTACCGGTGCGCTCGTTGATCACGACCCTGGCGCGGCGGTCCGGCTCGACAGTGACATTTTCCAGAGCGGTCAGGAAGTCGGTGACGCGGCTGCGCCGTGCTTCGGGTATGCGCACCTCGATGCCAGCAGCATCCTGCGCCACCGCCAGGCCCATGCCCAGTGCGCTGTTGATGGCACTGGCGACCCGGGTGGCGGTCGTATAGTCCGGTTCGGCCAGGACAAAAGTGACGCTCTGGCCAGCATGTGTGACGTCGGCCGGCACGCCAACCTCGACGACGGCGCCACCAGGCACCGAAGCGACGGTCGGGTGGTTTTTCTGCACGACATTGCCGTTCATGTCGTATTTGTAGCCGCCCACCGAGACGGGGCCTTGCGCCAACGCATAAATACGGCCATCCGGCCCCTTCAACGGCGCCAGCATCAGCGCACCGCCGACCAGGCTGCGCGCGTCGCCGATCGAGGTGATCGTCACGTCGAGCGTCTCGCCTGCGCGGGCGAATGGCGACAGCGTGGCAGTGACCATGACCGCGGCGACGTTGCGGCTTTGCACATCGTCGGCCACGATACTCATGTCGAAGCGCGACAACATATTGGCGATCGACTGGCGCGTCGCCTTGTTGCGGCTGGAGTCCCCCGTGCCGGCCAGGCCGGTCACGATGCCATAACCGGTCAGCGCATTATCGCGCCAGCCCGCCATCTTGCCGAGGTCCTTGATTCGGATCACCTCTGCCTGGCTCCAGCCGCTGCACAGCAACGCCGCCAGCAAGCCAGCACGCAATAGATGTTTGATCATGGTTACAGTCCGAAGAAGGTCAGGAAGCGCTGCCACCACGCAGGGCGCTGAGAGTCAGCCAGGTCGCCCTGGCCGGCGTAGCTGATCTTCGCGTCGGCGATGCGGGTCGACAAGACCACGTTCGCATCCGACACATCCTGCGGACGAATACGGCCCTCCACCTTGATCGTCTGCTGCTCGTTATTTACATTCAGTATTTGTTCACCTGCGACGATCAAGTCGCCGCCAGCCAGCACTTCGCGCACGCTGACCGTAATTTGCGCCAGCACCCGTCCTTCGCGCGCCGTGCGGCCACGGCCATCCATCTGATTATTCGCATTGATGCCGGCGGCAAATCCGCGGCCAGGGCGCTGGATATCGAGACCCACGCCGGCATCGCGCCCGGCGCTGGTATTGGCAGTGCTGGTGGCGCTGGCATTTTCATACACCATCACGGTAATCAGGTCGCCAGCCCGGCGCGGCCGCAAATCCGAGGTCAGCGACTGGTAGCTGCCAGGCTGATACAGGCTGTCCGCATACGCGCACGCCATGCCTGCCAGCATCGCCAAGTAGCCTACAATTTTCAAGTAACGCATTGCCTACCTTCCATCGATTCGCACCTGGCCCGGCGCAATGACTTTTGCACTGACCGCCTCGCTACTTTGCTGCAATTTGACTGGCACCATTTGTCCAAGCTGTCCATCGGCTTGCGCCACTGCTACTGTTTCCAGCAAAATTCCATGATTCCTGACCTCTACCGCCACCCTGTCGCCGCGCATGACCATGCCGGCCGGCGCTACTTGCCGCACTGTCAATACCTGTCCCTGTGCCAGCGCCCCCCGCAAACGCGGTGCGCCAGCCAGCGCCTCCGGCTTTATCGCCGCATCCGCCAGGCCAGCCACATCGCGCACGCCCAGCACCACGTCCTGCGCCGTCACCGTGTCGCCCTCGGCCAGCGCGCGACGCGCCACATAGACCTCTTGCCGCGCCACGACCGCCAAGGTCACCACCACCGAGCGGTACAAGGCACCATCGACGAATACATCGACCCACACGGGCAGCCGTGCCCGCAAGGACTGGCGCTCGATGGCACGCGCCCGGTATTCCACCTGGCCTGATGGCAAGGCCAGCTCCGCCAGCGGTGTCGCCAGGCTCAGTTCCAGCGACGCATAGTCGGAGCCGAACACTGCCGACACGTGCCGCACCGCTTCGGCCAGCGGCAAGGCCGGGTCCAGCGCGCGGCTTTCCCGGCGTATCGTCACGCTGCGCGCCCCTTGCCACTCGATGCGCTGCCCCAATGGAAACTGCTGCCCACGCAAAGCCACTTCCAGTTCGGCACGGCTGCGCCGGTCGACATGTCCAGCCAGAGGCGCGCTGCCTACCGGCAGTGCAGCAATTGCCTGTGTCAGCCGCGCGTCACCGGCATCGACCTTGGCAAGATCCGACAACGCCATGCGCGGGCCGCTCAGCAACACTTCGTCGCGCAACTCAATTTTTACCATCGAAGCTTGCGCTGCCATACCCAGCACGGCAAGCGGCACACATGCCAGCCAGCGGTGGATGCAACGTGCGGCAGCCATGGATTATTTCCGTAGGTTATTGCTCATGCCCAGCATTTCATCGGAAGCCTGGATCACTTTCACGCTGCTTTCGTACGCGCGTTGCGCCACCATCAGGTCGACCATTTCCTCGATCAGCTTGACATTCGACGACTCGATAAAACCTTGCGCTACGGTTCCCAGCCCATCGTCGCCCGGCTTGCCGTAGATCGCATCGCCGGAACGTTCCGACGGTTTGTACAAGTTACCACCCAGCGACAGCAGGCCGGTCGTGTCGGAAAACCGTGCCAGCTCGATGCGCCCCGCCTCGCTTGCCTCGCCTTTGTCGCGGCTCACCATCACACGGCCATCGGTGCTCAAGGTAACTTCCCTCGCATCGGTACCCACATGGATCGCCGGCTTGAAAACGTGTCCATCGGCAGTGGCCAGAAAACCGTCCTTGTCGACCGACAAGGTCCCGCCGCGGCTATATGCAGGGGTGCCATCGACGTCGACCACCTCGAAAAACCCTTCGCCCTTGATGGCGACATCCATGGCCGAGTCAGTCTTCTTCAAGTCGCCGGCAGTAAATACCTGGGATAGAGAAAAGATACCGACGCCGCGTCCTTGCCACAGGTTCTGCCCAGCCTGCACATCATCGCCGCGTGCCGCGCGCGACACCTCGCGGCTGACCATGTCTTCAAAACTGACGCGCCCCTTTTTAAAACCGGGCGTATTTACATTCGCCAGGTTATTGGCGATGGTGTCGACACTTTTTTGCTGCATGTGCATGCCGGTGGCGGCGATATAGAGCGAATCGTTCATGCTGCGTTAAAACTCCCCAAGCTTGCGTATCGTTTTTTCCAGCACATCGTCATAACCCTGCATGATTTTTTGCAGCGCTTCGAAATGACGCACGGTTTCCGTCAGGCGCACCATCTCCTGGGCGGAATTGACATTCGATGCTTCCTGAAATCCGGAGCGAACCTTACTGCTCATTTCGCGTTCCGCCAGATGCGCATTTCCCTGCACATACAATCCACCACCGACGGGCACCAGCGCTTCCGGATTGGCGAAATGCACGAGTTTCAAACGCCCGGCGATACGCTCTCCCTGGCGCACCTCGCCATTTGCATCGATCTTAAAAGGTTCGGGAGTAAGGATAATGTCGCCAGTGGCGCCGGCCAGCGGCCAATCGTGCCCGCCCACCAGGCGACCATTCACATCGACGCGCAATGCGCCCTGCCGCGTGTATTGCGGGCCGGAGCGGCTTTCGACCTCAAAAAAGGCAGTCCCGTCTATCGCAACATCCTGCGCATTCGCGGTGTAGCGCAAGGAACCGGCGGAGGGGTCGATCGTCAGGGAAGGTGGAAGAATAGATGGAGATGCAGCACCTTGTTCCAAGGCACCCTGCATATGCGCGGCAAACGCGGGACCAACCACCACCTGTTTTTTATAAGCAGGCGTGAGTACATTCGCCACATTCTGGCTGATCGTTTCCAGTCGCTGCAAGTCATGCTGCATGCCGTTGCCGGCGATAGCCATCAAGTCCATACGTGCACAATCAGTACCCGCGCACAAAGGCACGAAGAAAATTTATGTAGACTGAAACAATATCATACCTGGCAACAAAATTGTTGCCTTGGCGTACATTTTATACATTTAAATATTTGAAACTTTTTTTAGAAAAACAAAATACAATGTCTTTTTATTAATTTCAATATATAACTTCAAAAAAAGTAGATCTCTACAAGCCTGCCAGGGAAACACCGATCAATTCATCGCGCCACTCCCCGCTGCAAGCTGACATGAGGACAATAACGGTACCGCGACAACCCACGATCGATCATGCAAAAGAGCTTCTCCGACCTCGAATACGTCGCCAAAAAGAAACTGACACGACGCGACAGTTTCCTCACCGAGATCGACGACGTGACACCTTTGGGGCAAGCTGCACAAATTCATCGAGCCTTTCTATCCGAAAGGTGAAGGCTCCGGTCGGCCACCGATTGGCCTTGCGCGCATGCTGCTCATGTACGTGGCCCAGCGGTGCTTTGATTTGTCAGACGAAGGCATTGAGGACGCGGTCTAGGACAGCCAATCGATTCGAGCTTTCGTTGGCATTGACCTGGGCCTCGAGTCTGCGCCGGACGCGGCGACCTTGCTGGAGTTCTGGCACCTGCTCGAAGTCAAGTGGTTCCTGCGCCAAATCTTCGATACCATCAATGCTCACATGGCCGAGAAGGGCCTGATGATGCGTGAAGGAACCATCGTCGACGCAACATTGATTGCAGCACCGCCATCGACCAAGAACAAAGATGGCAAACGTGATCCGGAAATGCACCAGTCGAAGAAGGACAATGACTGGCACATTGGCTTGAAAGCGCACGGTGGCCTATATGCAGCGTCGGGCTTGGTACAGCCGATCATCGGCAGGGCCGCCAATGTTGTCGAAGTGAAGCATGTGCTGCTGCATGGCGATGAGACCGTCGCATTCGGCAATGCCGGTTACCAAGGCGTCGAAAACTGGCCTGAAATCATCGGCAAACCGTTGACGTGCCATGTGGCTATGAAGCGCTCCAAACGCAAGATGCTGCCCAAAAGCAAACTGGGGCGCCTGACGGAAAATCTGGAGCATCTGAACGCCAGGGTGCGGGCGAAAGTCGCGCACCCATTCCATGTCGTCAAAAACCTGTTCCGTCATCGTAAAACGCGCTATCGCGACCTGGCCAAGAATACTGCGCAACTATTTACGCTGTGCGCCTTTGCCAATCTGATGCTGGCCTGCAGGTGCTTTACGATCACCAATCCCGTAGTCCGTCCTGATTGCAGAAAGATGCGAAGCATCGCGTCGAATCGAACGAAAAACGGGCTGAGTGGCTCGCTAGTGGACCAATTGGCGCGCCAACCTCGATAAGAAAGCGAATTGATCGGTACTTCCCTTGCGGTCAGACAGGCAAGAGTCGCTTATTTCTTGGTAAATCTTGGGTGCAGGACATCTCAAACCACTGATTCACGATTCAAGTCAAAAATATCGATATCCTTTTCTGACAACAATTCCTCCAATTTCTCAGGGCCGAACTCTGCGGCAAATTTCGTTTCCAATTTTGAAATAGGAATGGCGAGTAACCATGCGACAGTTTTGTCGTGAAGAGATAAAGGGTGAAATTTATCTCCCCATAGAAATGGGTTTGTAAAATATACATCACTCATAGTTTCCGATAAGTTGTGCATTTCCACGACTCCGGGAAATATTATACCAGGAGCACAAAACCATTTTGAGTTAATAATAAAAAAAGATGATGTCGCCAAAATGTGTGCGAAATCTTTTCGATTAGAATCGCAGGCGCCAATTAACTCGGTTCGCGTCTCATACTCGTCTCCATTGAAAAAAAGAGGGTAGTCAGATAACCCAATTGTCGCGAACGACGTTAGTCCAAACCCGGGTGAGTCTTTTGCTTCCAATACATAAATGTTAGCGTTTTCCGCCTCATCTAAAAATTGCAAAATAGGTGGCTTTTCTCGCGAAAAATATTTCGCAGTAAGGCCAGCCATTTCTTTTTGATAATCAGTTATTGCTCTCATAATTTCATTACTTCCAGAACAAGTTGGTTGGATCTTCGCCTAAGTGGCTGCTATTTGACGTTTTGAGTTCTGGCCGATATCTGCTCGGATCATTCAGTATGTCCAGAAATTGACCACGTGTTGTGAATGTGCGGTCATATAACCATTGATTGATAGCAAAATCACGCTCCTTCCAATATTCCATACCAGGCTTATGGCCCATTACCCATGGCTGCGATGGATCCATGCGAATGTTGGTCAGTGGGTCATACACACGACCATTAAGCGGATTAGTAGCTGCATCCCATGCCTGTTGTTTTATCCCACCTCTGAACTTAAAGCCGTCTCGGCTATATGTTTTCGCATCCAAAGTCTCTCCGCTAGAACTGACGTAGAACCGGGTACTCGGGGTTCTCGGTTCGATTACAGTCGCAGTACGCTGGGGGGAAATTCGACTTAGGATATCTCCTGCTGCCGTATTGGGCAAGCTCATCCCTGCATAAGATACTTGACCCGCTTTTGGAGAGTATAACCCGATAGATGAACTACCAAATTGGGGCAGCGACGCGGGAGTATTGAGTCGAGCAATGGTGGTGCCGCCGAAACCACCAATCGATGCCATGCTGCTCAACGCGCCAGCTGCGGTCGTTGCGTAGTACATCTCTTCTAAAGACCCGCCACGACGTGCTACCAGACCACCTACGGCTGCGGCAAACGGGCTGCTTGTCATGTTGCCAAGTACGGCGGCAAATGGACTCGGCTGCATTTGTCTGGCTCGAACTTCGATCGCATCCGGACGAGTGTAGTTCAGGCCATTGAACAGCGTGGCTACCTTGCTGGCGGCGGGCATATTTGAGTTCCATACGCTCGCTAATTCATCCCAGCGATTATAGCTACCCGACAACGCTTTAGCATCCCATTGTTGCTCCAGACTAGATGTGTCGTTTACCCAGCTCAAAAGGCCCTGACCTGCTTCTGAAAGAACATCTCCAACTTGGGAGATCAGTTGTCCGGCAGGAGTGAGAATATTCCGTTGTATCCAGCTTGGCCCTTGACCCAGGATCGTTACGCTCGGGATTCCATCGACAATCTCCGAAGCGCCGATAACCGTTGCTACGTCATACACAGATCTTTGTGCTGTTCTTGTCGAAGCATAGGTCATGTCACCGAGCGTTGCTACGTCGCCTACAGTACCTGGTTCGCCACCGAACGTGGACACCAAGCGGGGAGCGGAGAGGGCACCTTGCTTAAGCTTGTCCCACTCATCGGCGCTCAAGTCCGGTGTGCCGCTGCTGCTTCGCGCCAGGCTGCCCCCCAGCACATTACCGAACGCATTTGTATCAACTGACTCCGCCACTCTCTGCGCCACCTGCGCCCCCAGCCCAATCGCGTTCCCCACCGTACTGGCGATCACATCCTGCATGATGCCCGGGAAGCTGCTACGCAGGCTGCCGCCTCGCACCAGGCCGCTGGCCATGCCCGCTGCCACGCCGGAAGCGGCGCTGCGGGCCATGGTCTTGCCGATATCGCTCCACAGGGCTGCGTCCTTCGCGCCTTGCGATAAGCCGTTAAGATTGGCCCAGCCCTGCTCGCCATACTGCGCTTGCCCGATTGCATTGCCCACTTCGGCAAAAACACCACCGGCGATTGCCCCGGCCGCCACGCCACGCCAGTCAAAACTGTGCTGCAAGCCCGTCGCCACTGCCACGCCTTGGGTGATCGTGTTGCTGATGCCGCCCTGCACGACGCCTCGGGTAAATGCGCTAGTGCCAGGGCTGAACGTCGGCCCCATACTGGTATTCATCACCCCAGCAGTCACCGCCCCACCCAAGGCGCCCAAGGCAACCCCATTCCAGTTAAAGCCGTCCTGCGCGCCAATCGCCATGCCCACCGTCTGACTGGCAACCGAGCCGAGGGCGCCAGCAATCGCGCCGGTTGCCACAGTCGCCGCCGTAGTGCCAGCACCGAACATCGCCCCTGCTGCGGTTGCTGCTGCCCCCATCGTCATATAAGTCACGGCGACGGCCACCACTACCATGATCAGCTTGCCCATCACCCCGCAACCACCGCCGCCCTTGGACTGCTGTGGTGGCGGAGGCGGCATCGGTTCCGGCGGCAGTACGGGCATGGTGTCGCCGATGGCCTGGCCGGCGTTATACACCTTGAAGGTGCTGGCATTATTGTGGAAGTTGCTGAC
This sequence comes from Janthinobacterium sp. SUN128, assembly GCF_030587275.1. Lineage (NCBI taxonomy): Bacteria > Pseudomonadati > Pseudomonadota > Betaproteobacteria > Burkholderiales > Oxalobacteraceae > Janthinobacterium > Janthinobacterium sp. SUN128. The sequence continues at coordinate 1,973,456 of NZ_JAPWHY010000001.1, forward strand.
CTTGTTCGGCACCGTCAGCACCTGCCCTTCGATCAGCGTGTCACTGATCGTCAGGCCATTCGCGTCCGCCAGCAGATACCACAGGCTTTCATCGCCCCAGACGGCGCGCGCAATCGCGCCCAGCGTGTCGCCCTTGCGCACCGTATAGGCACTTGCGGTGGCGCCCGGATAGGACGAATTGATCGGCTGGTAGTTCTGGTCGAAATCCGCCGACGACACCGGCTTGGCGTTACGGAAACCACCCGGTGTCGTCAGGCCGCGCTGTGCCAGCTCCTCCGCATACGAAATCGTCGACGGTCCTTCACTGCTGACGTCGCCGATGGTATGGCCATTCATATAGTAGAAGCGATGCGCCACCTCCAGATTGCCATTGGCCAGCGTTTTATTACGCCGCAGCACCTGGCCATACTGGTCGCTGATATAGGTCATCGTGCGGCTCGAAGCGCTGCCAACCCGTGCACCCAGGTTGCCGGCTTCATAGGCACTCATCTGCGTCAAATGGCCGTTGACGTCATACTGCAGGTCCGAGAAACCACTAGCCCAGCGCAGCTGTTCTGGATTGCCCGCATTGATCCCCTGGATCTGGATCTTGCTCTGCTTGGCCTCATCCCACCAGACATAGCTGTACATGGTGTGCACACCGGTATCTTTGACGCCCTCGGCATGCTGGAAGGTATGTGTCACTACACCTTGGTCAACGCCCGTGTAATTGCCATTGCCGACGTCCAGACGGTAATCGAAATCCGTGACCGTCGTCTTGCCAGCAGCTAAGTCAATGAAGCGCTCCGTCACAATACGGCTGTCTTTGTCAAACGTCGAGTATTTTTGCGTCATCACAGCGCCATTCTTGTACTCGATGTACCCAGTCACCCGGCCCCGCAAATCATTCTCACGGCGTGCACCCAAGACGCCATTGATCGTGACGTCTTCCAAATAGCCATCGCTGGTATAGCTGTAGCGCTCGACGGTGCCATTGGCCGCCGTCGCCGTCAAGCGCTGGCCTGCCAAATCGTAACTGATCCTGGTACCGGTGCTGCCGTTGCTGATCATCCCATTCGCCAAGACGCCCTTGGTGATCGTAAAACGGTTCATGCTGTCGTACTGGTACCAGTACTCCTGCACCGCAGGGGCACCATTGACCACCGTGTTGTAGGCGCTTTTCACCTGGCGCCGGTTACCGTTGGCGTCATAGCTATAGGTAATGGTCGCTTCCGGATCGACGAACTTCACCACCCGGTTCAGCTCATCGTAGCTGATATCGGCCAGCTGATAGTAGGTGAGCTGGTCATCTTTCTCCAGCTTGGCATACGCTTCGCGCGTGCGGTTGCCCTCCTTGTCATACTCGAAATAGGACTCGATGTTCAAGAGCCGGTCCGTGCTGCGTTTCAGGTAGCCGTTGGCATAGTATTCAAAATCGATGTTCTGGCCGGCTCGGCCAGTCGGATCACCACTGGAGGTCTGTCGGATCAGGTGGGCGGCATGGTCGTAACTGTAGACCACTTTGCGCCCTGCCACATCGACATGCCCAACCAGATGGCCGAAATAGTCGTTGCTGTCGCTGGTGCTGCGCGCATCGCCTACCGTAGTGACCTTTTTCCAGCCGCCGACCACCAGACCGCCCGCACCCAGCATGGCTGCGTCATAGGTATAGCTGTAGCGTACTTCGCGCTGTTCAAAGCTGAGCGTACGCACCACCCGTCCCTCGGCATCGTAGTCGGTGCTTTCGGTTTGATTGTAGGCATTCGTATGGCTGGTGCGGTTGCCTTGCGTATCGTAGGTGTACGTCTCAACGTTGGGTATGCCGTTATTGTACCCAGGCGTACCCTCCACACGTCGCGGCCGGATCACCTCGATCAGGCGCCCGCCCTGGTCATAGCGATTCTTCGTCACGCTCTGTAATTCGTCCGTCACGGTGCGCAGGTCGCCGAACACATCGTAGCCAGCCTTTTTCACGCCACCATCCGCATGGAACTCGTTGACGATGCGCCCCTCGCTGCCGTAGCCTGGCAGCAAGGTCTGGGTATTGAGGTTGCCATTCGCGTCGCGCACGCCGATCAGCTGATTGGAGGCATCGTAGTAATACAAGGTCACGGGGCGGCCAGGCGCATTGGTGCCATTTTCCAGTGCGATGGTGGTCATCGGCGCATCTTTGCGCGTCAGTTTTCCTGCCGTGTTGTACGACAAGGTGACCACGTTATTTCTGCCGTCGGTCTCGCTGGCGATCTCGCCAAAGGCGTTGTAGGCCTGCTGGCGGTGGATCGTCGCCTCTGCGCTTTTCAGGGAAATCGTCCACAGACTATTACTGACGCTGGTATTGCGGTCCGCCTTGACCTCTACCACCCCATCGTAGGTCGGCTTGCCGCCTGTCACCGGCTGTCCGGCCGCATCGAGCAAGGTATAGCTGTATTCAAAGCTGTTACTGCCAGACTGCGGGCGCAGGCCTGCATCCTCGACCTTCCAGATGAACTTATCGCCGCTGCGGGGCAACACCACGCGCGTGTAGGCGCCGGTCGAGCCAAGATTGCGGTACTGTAGTACCAATTGCGTTGCCGCCGGCAAGGGGGGCGTGAAGGAAACGATGCTGGGCTGCGAAACGTTGTTATGTGTCGGGAGCTTCGGATGCTCCCCAAAGCTCAATTCGCCCTTCGCGGCATTGACGCGCTGGCCGTTAGCATCAAATGCTTCATACGTATAATCGACCACATAGTCGCCCATGACGTCTGGCGCCACGCTGCTGGCATCCCAGATGAAGCTGTTGGCGCCGTTACTATTCAGCCCAATACTACCGGTGCCGCCACCGCGCAGGGTGTAAACCAGATTCATCCTGACTGCATTGGCAGGCTGGTTATTGAAAGACACCCTTGCTGGCGAGGTATTCCAGGTTTTCAGCACAGAAGCCTCGCTCGGGTACGAGAAGGTACCCATTGTCCGGCCACCACCTGGAGCATTGATCTGCGCACCAGTGCCGCCGGATCCCGCGTAGGTTTCAAACCAATATTCCGTGACACCCGGTGTGTTGTACGGCACCTTGAACCAGCCAGGAACGCCTGGCACCGCCTCCAACATCGCGACCTGCCACTCGGCATTGCTGTCCTTTTGCCGATAATGGAAACGCATGGATTGCGCTTTGCCTTGCTCCGTAATCTGGAACCAGGTCTTCCCCCCGCCGCCAAACAGGGTTCTCTCGTCGCTAGCGTGAAATGCTTTGCCGACACCATTGATTGGTTGTGGCGTTTGTGTCAGTGTCGAATTGCCTTGAGCGCTATCGAACACGCCTGTCTCAGCATTTAAGACGGTGCCGTCGGCCGCCAGCGCAATATATTGAAATTCGTAGCTGCCCGGGCTTGGCAAATCCGTAGCCTGAAACCACCCGGCTATCGGTCCGCCCTGACTATTGAACATCCTATTGGTATTATAGGTTCTCCAAGACGAACCGATACCAAGCGGTCGCGCCATAAAGACCAGACGATCTGTCGAAGTTGGTTGATTGCGAATATTAATTTGTGCCGGTGTATGTGTTTGCCCGTAGCCGCTCGTTTCAGTCTGAAACAAGCTTACCCTCACATAACTTTCGGCAGACATTGTCGTGGCCGCCAGTAAAAGAAGGCTGGATGTCGCACCGTCTTGTATTTCCTGTAGCAACTCAACCCGCATATTCACCGTTACAGGCCTTGTTTTAGGCATAAACATCGTCCAAGAAATTCCCTCGACGTTGGCATCGGAAACCGCCTCCGGTATATCGACTCCGTTTATGCGCACGTGCAGCTTACCTGAACCATTCGCTAAGCCAGGTGGTACCGAGACATATGAATTAAGTTGTGGTTCATAGTCTTGATTCTGTCCAGGCTTGCGTGTCTCATTCTTAAGCCATGCAATACCAAAACCCACAGTGCCCGGCGCCGCATATCCGATACTGCCGGTCACCGCCGGCATACTCGTTACATTGCTACTGGTTTCCCTGGTCGCCCCTACGGTCAAGCCCCCCGCCGTAAAATTGGCACCCAGTTCCTGCGTCAGGAACGGCGTGTCCGTGACGAAGTTGTACGAACTCTTCATCGTCGCCTGGTAGGTATCGGTCAGCTGGTTGCGCTTATCGTACGCACTCAGTGTAATGCTGATGCCGCCAGCGGCCTTGGCCGCCACCACCAGCGGATCGGTCGAGCTTCCCTGCCCTTCGTTCACCTTCATGATCTGATCGAGCGTCATCGGCCGCAGATTTGCCCCGGACGACTGGATCAGGATGGTCGCATTGCCATTCTGATCATACTGGTACACCTTGGTCGAACCGTCGCCTGCATTGGTCTTCCAGCGCCGCCCCATGTTGTCGTACTCGGCAAACTCGGCCGTACTGCCATTGACGCCCTTGAACACCACTTCGCCAAAGGCGTTATAGCGCACCTCGCGGCTGTCGCCAGCGGTCCATCCTCCGGCGATATCCACGGACCCGGTCTGACGTCTGGTTTCGCGCCCCATCGCATCGTAGCCGATCAGGGTGCCGCTGATGCTGGCGGTGCCATCGGCTTTCTGGCCGTTCACCTGCACTTCCGTCACATTGCCGGCCGCGTCGTGGCCATAAACATAACTGCCTGCAATACCATCCGTCGATTTACCCGTCAGGATACCGGCAGCGTCATAGCTGAAGCGTGTGACGCGGTCCTCAGCGCGCTTCTTACCCAGCGCGGTCGAGGTGATGACGTTGCCGACGCCGTCATACACCGTGTCGGTGGTCGGGCGTACCCATTCCTGCTGGAAGTCCGTAAAACCAGCGCCTTCGGTCCGGGTCTGGCGGCCCAAGTCATCGTAGCGGGTATCGGTGACATCGCCGTTCGCCTCGGTTCTCTTGAGGATATTGCCCAGGCCATCATATTCATAGGCCACTGCTGTTGCCCTGGTCTGGCTGCTCAGCCCTCCCTTCGTATCCAGGCTGAACACTTCCTGGTTGAGCGTACTGTGCGTGCTGACCCGGTTCATCCGGTCATATGTCGATACCGTAATGCGGTCATCGACGCTGGTGCCGCTGCTGGCCTTCAGTTCGTCCACGCTGCGCGCCGCATTCACCACCAGGCCGACCCGCTGGGCGTAGCGGTACTCCTGCAGGATATTGCCGGCCGCATCGCGGGTCCATACCGTCAGGTAGTTCTTGCCATCGACTTGTGCAACCTTCGCACCGGCCGTGTTGTAATATGAAAAGGTCACCGTGCCGCGGCCATCCGACTCGGACACCACGTTGCCCAGCCCATCATAGACACGGCTGGTCAGAATCGTACCGTCATACAGGCCGAAGCCGCCACCCTGGTTCGGTTCCGCCCACTGCACCTTGACGACAGGATCGCCATTGATCGCCGCCTCTTCCTTGCTATTGCCCACTTTCGTGCCGACCATGCGGTTGGCCTGATCGTAGACGTAGTAGGTCTGGCGGCGCTCGGCCGGGTTGACCGGCTGCGGCGCACCATTGCCGGCAGGTGCGCTGAGCGGCGTGTTGTACACCAATGCCGAGATCATGTTGCCGGCGGCGTCATAGCGCCATTGCGACAGGGTACCGGCCGCGCTCAGTTCCATCTGCTTGCGGTCGGCCGCGTCGTAGTACCAGCGCGTCACCTTGTCATTACCATCCGTGTACGAGGTCTTGTTGCCGCGCTCGTCGTAGGTCCACGCCTGCTGCGGCGCGGCCCGGCGCGTCGCGCCACTACTATCGTGTAGCGTGATCTCGTCGCCGCGCTGGCTGACCAGGCGCCCGGCCAGGTCATAGCCGTACGTGGTGCGGCGCTGCGATGCCAAACCCTGCGCTTCGACTGAGGTAATGCGGTTGCCGAATGCATCATAGGTGTAGCTGTTGACGACCGGCTTCGACACGCCATTGGCATCGGGCGCATTGACCGGCAGCGTTTCCGTCAGCAGCGCGCCGCGGCCGTCATAGGTGTAGCGCGTGATGCCGCGCAGCTTGTTCTCATAACTGCTGCGGTTGCCCAGGGCATCATAGGTAAAGCTCTCGGCAGCGCCTTCGGCATCGACAGAACGCAATAAGCGGTCATTGCGGTCGTACTCCAGGCGCGTCACGGCATCTCCCGCTGAGGCGATGACCGCGGGACGCGCGTCTGCCGACCACGGCCCCGTCAGCACCGTTTTGTATTCCGTCACCGTTTGCGGCTTGCCCGACAGGGTATAGCTGGTGCCGACCGCATAGCCGAGCGGATTGACCTGCAACACCAGCCGGTTCTGCTGGTCGTAATAGAAATACCCGGCATTGCCCTTCGGATCGACGACCTTGACGGCATTGCCAAATGCATCATAGCTGGTCCGTGTCACCGCCACATTCGTGCCATCGAGCGGCACCGAGGTCAGCGTCTTGCGCCCCGTCTGGTCAAACTCCTGTCGCGTCACATAGCCGCGTTCGTTAGTGATGCTGATGACATTACCCAGCGCATCGTAGGCGTACAGGATGGTACCGGCGGCCGCACTGCCGGCAGCGCGGGTCAGCTCCTTCAGGCGCCCCGCATTGTTATATTGACGTGTTTCGGCCACGTCCCTGGCCGCATCCACACGCAATGCGCCCTGCACCGCCGCCGATTTCAGCGCAGTGGAGCTGGCCGCTGGCACAGCCACGGCATTGGCATAGCGGTCCACCCGGGTTAAGCGGCCATTCGCGTCATAGCTGTTCTGCGTAACATAGCCGAGCGCATCGATGCTGTACAGCAGCCGGTTGGCGCCGTCGAACACGCGGTTGACGTGGCTCGCCGGCTGCGTATCGAGCGGCAGCAAGGCCAGGATGCGCGCCGTGTCGGGCACGCTGTTGCGGTCAAGCAGCGCCGGCACCTGTGTCGCATACGCTGTGCTGCGCACTACGTTGCCCGCATTGTCATACATGCGCCGCGTCACGCCCCCCATGGCATCGACCGCATACACCTGGCGCCCCAGCGCATCATACGTAAAACTGCTGATACGGTCCGCTGTACTCTGCGCCACGCCCGACAGCACGGCATTGTCCGCCACCGGCACCGCCAGCGCCGTCGCATACGCGATCTGGCGCGTCAGATTGCCGGCCTTGTCGTAGCCGTACTGCGTCACCGCCCCTTGCGCATCGGCGCTGTAGGTCAGGCGGCCGCCGCCGTCGTAATTGCTGACCAGGCGCGCGTCGCGCGCCGGCTGCGAGATCGTCGCCAGTTGCTGCGCCACGCTGGCCAGGGTCAGCGGCTGCGTGATATTGACCGCCGCGGCATACGCGATGCGCACGATGGCGTTGCCGCTGCCGTCGTAACGCAGCTCTTGCACCGCTCCCACGCCATCAATGCTGTAGACCAGACGGCCGGCCGCATCGAACAGCTGCTGCGTGACCACATCGCGGCCGGCCGCGACGACCGGCGCCGGCGTGGCGCCGCCCGCCAATGCCGCCAGGGCGGCCGCGTCGAGGCGGTTTGCATATGCCGTGCGCTTGACCGTCTTGCCATCGTACTCGGTACGTACCACTGCACCGCTGCCATCCACGCTCCAGCTCAGGCGGCCATCCTTGTCGTAACGCCTGACCTGGCTCAGGTCGTGCGCCGTATCGCGCACCACCAGCGACAGGATCTGCTGCGCCGTTTCATTGCCCGTCAGCCCGGCGACCGCCTTGGCATAGCCGATGCTCTGCGCCACATTGCCATTTTTGTCGTACAACGTCTGCGTGACGCCGCCCTTGGCATCGACCACCAGGATCACGCGGTCGTTGGCGTCGTACAGGTAGCGCGTGACATTACGGTTCGGATCTTTCACCCACACGACGTTGCCCTTGGCATCGTAGCCCGTCAGCGTGCTCAGGTTCAGGCCCGCCGGATCGACATGCTGCTCCGTGCGCCGGCCCAGCTTGTCGTAGACATAGCTGGTGACCAGGCCACCAGGACTAGTCACGCTCAGGACGCGCCCGGCGTCGTCGTATGCATATTGCGTCGTCAGGCGCAGGCCTTGCGGATCGGCGATCTGTTTGAACACCTTGCCGTTCAGGTCAAACTCGGTCTGCGTCACGGCACCTGCGGGGTCAGTGATCTGGATCTGCTGGCCCTTAGCATCGTACTGGTAGCTAGTCCGCAAGTTCAAACCGTCCGGATCGACGCGGCGCGTCAGCAAGCGGTTCGCTGCATCGTACTCATAGCGTACCTTGCGCCCGCCCGCATCCACACTTTCCGTCAAGCGGCCAGCGGCATCATAGCTATTCGTACTATTGAGATTCAGGCTACCCTCGGCGGCCCTGGACGCATCCAGGTTGCCGTCCAGGTCATAGTGATAGGTGCTCGTTACCCCCTGCGCGTCGCGCAGCGCAATCTTGCGCCCCTGTGCATCCAGGCTGCTGACCGTCACCAGGCCTTCGGGCGTGGTCACCGTCACCGTCCGGTTGAAGGCCGTATAGCTGTAGCGCGTCACCTGCCCCAGCCGGTCCGTCTGCGTCAACACATTGCCGTAGGCATCGTAGCTGGTCAGTGCCGCCTGCTGCAGGCCATCGCGCGCCAGTACCACGCGGCCGTTGCGGTCGTAGTCATAGCTGTGCGTGACCTGATTTGCGTCCACGCTTGCCGCCAGGCGGCCAAACGCGTCGTAGCGCGAGATGCTGGTCTGGTTCAGGCCGCCACGGTCGCGCACCTCGCCCGTCACTTGCCCGCGCCGGTCATAGCTCGTTTCGATCAGCAGCGCCACGCCAGCGGCGATCGGCGTCAGCCGGCTGACCTGTTCGCCGAACGCATTGACGCCATACGTCGTCATCTTGCCCAGCGCATCGCCCGACGAGGCCAGCGCGCCGCTGGCAAAATAACTGTAGGAAGTGCGGCTATCCTTGGCGACATTGGCGATCGCCAGCACGGCATTCTTAAAGCCAGGCGTTGCCATCCCGCCCTGCAAATTTGCCAGGGTGCCCGCATCCAGGCGCGTGCCGTAGGCAATGCTGGCCACCGTTTCGCCCAGCACGTTGTACACCGTTTCGCGTACTTCGCCCAAGGCATTGACGGCATGCGTGAGGCGCGCATCGGCATCGTACAGATACAGCGTCTTATTGCCGTTGGCATCGGTCTGCGCGGTGCGCAGCCCCGCCTTGTCGTAGGTGTAACGCACGCCATACGCCTGCCAGACGGCATCGACCTGGGCCGCGGACGGATTGCTGCCCAGAGCCGCCAGCGCCGCACTGCCCTTGCCCGCCAGCGCGCCAATCAAGCGGCCCTGCAGGTCGTAGCGGCTGGCCGCACCGATGGCCGCACGCGTTTGACCGATGACATTGCCGACGCTGTCATAGGACAGCGCCGTGCTTTCTGTTGCACCACCATCGAGGTAGCGCACGCTGGACGACAGGCGGCCATTGGCATCATAGCTATAACTCTCGCGCTGCAAGGCACCTGGCTGCGTCAGCTGTCCAGCGCCCATGCGCGTGCCCTGGCGCGTTTCCGCCAGGCGCGCAGCCGCGTCATACGTATAACTGGTGACATAGCCTTCGCCATCGGTGCGCGTCTCAACCAGGCCGCGGCCGTTGTAGGTCGTGGTGGTGACGATATCCTGCGCATGCACCGCCGGCGTGGCCTGGGCCAGCGAACCATTGGCCAGCGCTGTCGCCGACACCTGGTTCGCATAGCGCAGCGTGCTCACCTGGCGCCCCGCGCTGTCGTAGCGGTATTCCGTCATGTAACGTTCCGCATCGACTTCATAGCGCAGTAATCCATCGGCGTCGTACTTGCGCCACGTAATGCGGTCGTCGGCAGCTGCGGCCACCACGGCATTGCCGGCGACCGGATTGGCCGCAAACGCCGTCGTGTTCAGCGGCGTGCTGCGGGCGATTGTCTGGACCAGCTTGGACACGCCGTCGTAAACGTACTCGGTCACCGCACCGGTGGCACCCACCGTCTTGACCAAGCGCCCGGCAGCGTCATACAGGCGCCATTCGCTCTGATCCTTGGCGCTGGCAGGTGGCAGCACGCCGGCCTGTGCCAGGGTCGCCGCCAGCGGAGTACCGTCAGCAGCTACCAGGCGCGCCAGGTTCGCGCCGCTGACCGCCTGCGCATAGCGCAATGTGCGGATCAGCTGGTTGTTCGCATCGTACTGGTAATGTGTCAGGGTGCCGCCGGCCGTGATATCCGCTGCCTTGCGCCCCGCCTCATCGTACAGCACGTAGCTGCGCTGTCCCGTCGGCCCCGTCGTCATACGCAAACGCCCATCGGCGTCATACGCATAGCTGGTACGGCCCAGCTCTTCGCCTGCCAGACCCGCTTGAATCACATCCGTCAGTTCGCCCGCCTTGTTGTACACCGAGGTGGTCATCAAGCCATTGGCCAGTCTGACCGCCATGCGCCCACCGGCCGCATCGTAGCTGTTGAGCGTGACATGGCCCAGCGGATCGGTCGCCGTCAGCAATCGGCCCAGGCCGTCATACGTGTAATTGGTGGCGGCACCGGCTGTATCGATGCTTTGCAGCAATTGGCCAGCCTGGTCGTAGACATAGCGCTGTACCGTCTGGGTGGCGGCGATGCCCTCACCCGCCACATCGACTGCGCCATACGACAGCGTGCGGACCAGCAGGCCGCGCGCATCATATGCGTAATCGAGGCGCACCGTCTGCGATTTTTTGGGATAGTTCACCACCTGCGCGGCGATCTCGGCCTCGCTTGGCGCCACTGTCGACGCCAGCGCGCTATTGTCGAACAGATCGGCCGCATATTGCACGCTGGCGATGCGCTCGCCCTTGGCGTTATAGCGGTACTCGATCGTCCGCCCCACCGCGCTGATCTGGAAGCGCAGGTGGCCCGCAGCATCATAGACATAGCGCACCGTCTGCGCCCGGCCCGGCTGGCCAGGGCCGGCACCGTCCGGGTCGGCAATCTGGTACGTCGTTTCCGTCAGCAGCAGATTGCGCAGCGGATCATAGGTGCGCGTGATGGTATTACCCAGCGCGTCGCGCTGCAGGATCTGGTTGCCATTGGCGTCGTATTGCATTTCGACCATATTGCCGCGCGCATCCACGCTGCGGATCAAATTGCCCTGCGTGTCATACGCATACATGGTCTGCTGGCCCGCCGGCGTGGTCACGCCGGTCAGCTGGCCTTGCGCATCATACGCATACACGCTGACAGCGCCGAGCGCATCGGTCACGCGCGTGGAGTTGATGGTCAGGTCGTAGTCCAGCTGCGTGCGGCGGCCCAAGCCGTCCGTCACCGAGGCAACGCGCCACTCGCTGCCGTACTGCTGATAGGTGAAGGACAATGCCGTGCCGTCGGCCTGCGTCACGCTGGCGATGCGTTCACTCGTGCCATCATAGGCATACCGGATCACGGCCACCTTGCCATCGGCGATGCTGTTGTCGTCCGGCGTCAGATCCGTGGTGACCGAGGTCAGGCGGTGCTGCGCATCATAGCCATAACGCACGCGCGTGAGCACGGCGCCCGAGGCCAGCACGTCGCGCATCTGCGCCAGGTCGCCATTGCTGTAGTCGAACCAGGTCGTATCGCCGCTGGCAGTGACCACGCGCGACAGCTGGCCGCTGCCAGCATCATAGAAGTAACTGAGCTGATTGTTGCTGGTATCCGAAGAGAGGATGATGCGGCCTTGCTGCGTCGCGTCATACACTTCGCGTACCTGGCCATCGCCGGCAGTCCACGTCCAGCGCTGCGCCACCGCGTCATAGGCCAGGGTGCGGTAGGCGCCGGCGCCATCGGTCGAGACATACATGCCGCGTGTACTGTCATACGTGTATGCCGCCTGGCTGCCATCAGCGGCCGTGCGCAGTACCGTGCTGCCAGCGCCGTTGACCACACCGATGATCCGGCCAACGGACTGGCTGACGCCAAAGGTCCAGTGCCGTGCCTGGCCGCCCTGCGCATTGTAGGCCCGGCCCAAGGCCAGGTCGATGCCGCGCGCGGCGATCACATCATCGCGCTGGCGGATCACCACATTGCCGTTCGACAGGTTCAGATAGCTGTCGCTGCTGTTGCCGCTGGTATCCACATATGGCGTACGGTTGCCGTTCTGGTCATAGCCCCAGCGCTGCAGCGGCAAGGTCATGTGCCAGCCGCGGTCCTCGCGTACCGTTGGTACTGGCAAGCCATTGGCGAAATTGGTGACGATGTCCAGCGCCGGTGCGGGTTTGAGCGCGGCCAGGACTTCCTGCAGTGTTGGCCGCTCACCGACGCTGATGGAGGACGCATACTGGATGGTTTGTTCTACCTGACCGCTGGCATCATAGATATAACGCAGCACCTTGCCCGCCCCATCGATGACGAATGCGCGCTGGCTGTTTTCGCCATACACATAGCGCTCGTTGATCAGACCCGTCACCAGCTTGATCAGCCGGCCAGCCTGATCGTATCCATAAACCGTGGTCTCGCCGTTGACGGTTCTCGACACCGTCGTGCCGCCATCGGCCTCATAGCTGGTCAGCGCGACATTGCCTTGCGCATCGGTGTGCGACACTCGCCGGCCCAGTCCATCGTGGACACTACGCGTGCCATTACCGGAATAAATACTTTGCTGCAGTTTGCCAGCTTGGTCGTATACGTAATCATAGGTCCACTGCGTGACCAAACCAACAGCCATGATCTGCTGCGTTATCCTGCCGGCGGCATCGTAAGTGTACGTATTGATCACCGGATGCGATACGCCCGCTGCATCCTTTCCGGTTTCCGACGACGTTTCGCGAATCTTCAAGCCGCGCGCGTCATACTCGTACGTTTTCACCACGCCGTCCGGATCGGCCGATCGCGTCAGCCGGTCAGCTTTATCATATTCGTAGGTGCTAGATTTGCCATTGATCTGCCGCGACTCTGTCCTGCTACCGTCCGCTGCGTAGGTGGCCAATATGACATTGCCTTGCGCATCGGTATGCGATACACGCCGGTCGAGTCCATCGAAGATATCGCGCCGCCCATTCCCAACATAAATGCGTTGCTGCAGCTTTCCATCCTGGTCGTACAGGTAGTCGTTGCTTTCCTGTGTCACCAAACCAACAGCCATGATCTGCTGAGTTATCTTGCCGGCAGCATTGTAGGCATACGTATTGATCACCGGATGCGATACGCCCGCTGCATCTTTCCCGGTCGCCGACGACGTCTGGCGAATCAGCAAGCCGCGGTCATCATAGTCGTGCATGATCGACACCCCGTCCGGGCCGATCGATCGGATCAGGCGGACATTTGTATCGTACTCATAGGTCGTCGTTTTGCCATTGAATTTTTGCAACTCCGTCCGACTGCCATCAGCAGCATACGTGATCAATACCACGTTGCCTTGTGCATCAATAAGCGATAGAAGCCGGGCCAGTCCATCGGTAATAAGACGCGTACCATTACCAACGTAGGTGCGTTGCTGCAGATTGCCATCCTGATCGTACTCGTACTCATTGCTTTCCTGCGTCACCAAACCAACAGCCTGGATCTGCTGCGTTATCTTGCCGGCAGCATTGTAGGTATACGTATTGATCACCGGATGCGATACACCCGATGCATCCTTCCCGGTCGCCGACGACGTCTCGCGGATCAGCAAGCCGCGGTCATCGTAGTTGCGCATGATAGACACGCCGTCCGGGTCGGTCGATCGCATCAGGCGGCCAGTTTTATCGTACTCATAGACGCTGGACTTGCCATTGATCTGCCGCGCCTCGGTCCTGCCGCCATCTGCAGCGTAGGTAGTCAGTGTTGAGTTGCCTAGTGCGTCAGTAGACGACACTGCGCGGCCCAGATGATCGTGAACTACACGCAATCCATTACCGATATAAGTGCGTTGCTGCAGCTTTCCAGCCTCGTCGTACACATAATCGTTGATTCCCTGCGTCACCAGGCCAACGGCCGTGACCAACTGCATCAGTTTGCCAGCGGCATCGTAGGTGTACGTATTGACCACCGGATGCGATACACCCGCAGCATCTTGCCCAGTCGCCGACGATGTTTCGCGGATCAACAAGCCTCGATCATCATAGACGCGCATGATTGACACGCCGTTCGGGTCGGTCGAGCGTATCAGGCGGCCAGTCTTGTCGTACTCATACGTGATCGTCTCGCCCTTGATCTGCAAGGACACCAGTTTCCCGCCATCTGCGGCATAGGTGGTCAGCGTCACATTACCTTGCGCGTCAATCATCGAGAGTGGACGGTTCTGTCCATCATAGATACTGCGTGTGCCCTTACCGGTATAGGTACGCTGCTGCAGATTGCCAGCCTGGTCGTAGACATAGTCGTTGGTTTCCTGCGCCACCAGACCAACGGCAAGAATCGACTGTTTCAATCTGGCTGCGTCATCGTAGCTATATGTATTGATCACCGGATGGGATATGCCCGCGGCATCTTGCCCGGTCGCCGACGACGTCTCGCGAATCAACAAGCCACGTTCATCATACTCAACCGTTTGCACCACACCATCTGGACTGGTCGAGCGCAGCAAATGGCCCGTTTTATCGTATTCATAGGTACTCGTCTTGCCATTGATCGGCCGAAATTCCGTCCTGAAGCCATTCGGACCAAAAGTGGTCAGCATCAAATTGCCCTGCGCATCCGTATGCGACACAAGCCTGCCCAGCTCATCAAAGATACTACGCGTCCCATTCGCGGCATACGTACGTTGCTGCAGCTTTCCAGCTTGGTCGTACACATACTCGTTACTTTCCTGCGCTACCAAGCCCAACGCCAGAATCTGCTGCGTTATCCTGCCTGCCTCGTCGTAGCTATGCGTATTGATCACCGGACGCAATGCACCAGACGCATCCTTTCCAGTCTCCGACGATGTCTCGCGGATCAGCAAGCCGCGTGCATCATACTCATACGTTTTCACCACGCCATCCGATGCGGCCGAGCGCAGCAAATGGCCTGTTTTATCGTACTCGTAGGTGGTCGTCTTGCCATTGACCTGCCGCGATTCCGTCCTGCTGCCGTCCTCAGCATACGTGTTCAGCATCACGTTGCCTTGCGCATCGGTATGCGACACTAGCCGGCCCTGTTCATCAAAGACACTGCGCGTACCGTTCGCGGCATACGTTCGTTGCCGCAGCTTTCCAGCCTGGTCGTATACGTAGTCATTGGTTCCCTGTGTCACCAGGCCAACGGCCGTGATCAACTGCGTCAGTTTGCCGGCAGCATCGTAGGTGTACGTATTGATCACCGGATGCGATACACCTGCTGCATCTTGCCCGGTCGCCGATGACGTTTCACGGATAAGTAGGCCGCGCGTATCATATTCGTTCAGTATCGAGACACCATCTACACCGGTCATGCGAATCAAACGACCAGCATTGTCATACGCATATGTTTCATAGTTTGTTTCGCCGTGAAATCTTATGGACACTACCTTGCTGCCATCAGCTTCATAGGCCGTCGACGTCACATTGCCCTGCGTGTCAATCATTGAAAGCGGACGATTCTGTCCATCATAGATACTGCGCGTACCTTTACCGGCATAAGTACGTTGCTGCAGATTGCCAGCCTGGTCGTACATATAGTCGTTGATTTCCTGCGCCAGCAGACCAACGGCCAGAATAGACTGCGTCAATCTGCCTGCATCGTCGTAGCTATATGTATTGATCACCGGATGCGAGACACCCGCTGCATCTTGCCCGGTCGCAGACGACGTCTCGCGGATCAACAGGCCACGCCCATCATATTCAACCGTTTGTACCACGCCATCTGGACTGGTCGAGCGCAGCAAATGGCCTGCTTTATCGTACTCATAGGTGGTCGTCTTGCCATTGACCTGCCGCGACTCGGTCCTGCTGCCGTCCACCTCATAAGTGGTCAGCATCACGTTGCCTTGCGCATCGGTATGCGACACAAGCCGATCCAGTCCATCGAAGATGGCGCGCGTACCATTCGCAGCGTAAATGCGTTGCTGTAGCTTTCCAGCCTCGTCGTACACGTAGTCATTGCTTTCTTGCGCTACCAGGCCCAGCGCCAGAATCTGCTGCGTCATCTTGCCAGCAACATCATAGCTGTAGGTATTGACAATTTGACGTAACGTACCAGCGGCGTCCTTGCCAGTCCCCGGGAGGGTCTGGCGAGTTATCCGGTCGTGTGCATCATATTCAGTAACGGTGGTTTTGCCATCAACCTGCCATGACTCAGTCCTGCTGCCGTCCGTCGTGTAGGTGACAAGTGACACATTGCCTTGTGCATCCGTATGCGATATCCGACGGCCCAGCCCATCGAAGACACTACGCGTACCATTACCTGCATACGTACGTTGCTGCAGTTTTCCAGCCTGGTCGTATACATAATCGTTGCTCTCCTGTGTGACTAGGCCAAGCCCCAAAATCTGCTGCGTCATCCTGCCAGCGGCGTCGTAGCTATACGTATTGATCACCGGATGCGATACACCCGCTGCGTCCTTTCCGGTTTCCGACGACGTTTCGCGAATCATCAAGCCGCGCGCGTCATACTCGTACGTTTTCACCACGCCCTCCGGGTCGACCAATCGCGTCAAGCGGTCAGCTTTATCGTACTCATAGGTGCTAGACTGGCCATGAATCTCCCGCGCCTCTGTACGGCTGCCGTCCGCCGCGTAGGTGGCCAGTATGACATTGCCTTGCGCATCGGTATGCGATACACGCCGGTCCAGTCCATCGAAAATATCGCGCCGTCCATTACCAACATAAGTGCGTTGCTGCAGTTTTCCATCCTGGCCGTACACATAATCGTTGCTCTCCTGTGTGACCAGGCCAACGGCTTCAATCTTCTGCGTCAATCTGCCGGCAGTATCATAGCTGTACGTATTAACTACCCGATGCAATGCGCCAGACGCATCCTTCCCGGTTTCCAGCAACGTCTCGCGGATCAGCAAGCCGCGCGCATCATATATGCGCAGTGCCGATGTATCGTCCGGAATGGCCGGCTGAACCAGCTGGCCAGATTGATCGTACTCATAGATAGTGGTCTTGCCATCGACCTGTTTTGACACGATCTTGCCGCCATCAGCAGCATAACTTGTCAGCGTGACATTGCCCTGGGCATCGGTCTCGGAAACGGACCGGTCCAGTCCATCGTGGATAGTCCTGCTGCCATTGAAAGCGTAAATGCGCTGCTGCAACTTGCCAGCTTCGTCATAGGTATAATCAGTACGCTCTTCCGCGACCAGGCCAACGGCCAGCACCTTCTGCGTCATCCTGCCTGCGGCATCGTAGCGATACGTATTGTTCACTGGATGCAATGCACCAGACGCATCCGCTCCAGTCTTGGGCAGAGTTTCACGCAGCAAACGCCCGCGCGCATCGTATTCGGACAGCGTGATCTCTCCGTTGACTTCCTTCGATATCGTCTTGCCGCCATCAGCCGCATAGGTGGTCAGCGTCACCACGCCCTGTACATCAGTCAGCGCCACGACGCGCCCCAGTGCATCCGTGACGACGCGGGTACTGCTGCTGACAAAAGTCTGCTGAGTCACCTTCCCAGCCCGATCATACTCATACTCCCGGCTCTCTTGTGCCTTGAGGCCCACGGACGCAATCTGCTGCGTCAGCCTGCCAGCAAAGTCATAGCTCTCCTGGTTAATAACGGGACGCAGTACACCAGCGGCATCGAGTCCGGTGCGCGGATAAACCATGCCAACCCGTAGGCCGCGGGCGTCATACGTCACATCGGTGAACCGACCTAAGGAGTCAATCATCCGTACGCGGTCGCCAAACCCGTCATACTCGTATTTCCGTGTGGAGATATTTCCACTAAATATTTCCACGAGGCGGCCGGCACGGTCAAAAGCGGTTTTGCTTGCCACCGCGTTGCCTGCCGCAACAAACTCAGGTAATGCCCCGACTGTTGCTGACGATAAAAGGGTAACGGCGATTTGATTTTTCACCACCTGTGTTTGATTGCCGGTATATGTAGTACTAGTTGCACTTCCCTGTGCACTTATCTCAAGTACAAGCCGCTGTCGCTGATCATAGTAGTTATATCTGGCCTTGCCTGCACCATCGGTTACTTTCACGATATTGCCGAACGCATCGTAGGTGTTCGTCTCGACGGTATCCGCATTGGCATCCGGCTGCAAGGCGGCCTCGATCTGCGCCACCGTCCACGTTATCGCTGAATTAAATGCACGCAATGGCAATGCATAGCGCACCGACTGGAGCACGCGGCCGTCTGCATCTTTGGAAAGACGCGTCACGTAGCCCATCACGTCTATGCTGTATGACAATCTTTTCGCTGAGTCAAAGACAGTCATGTTGCCAATGTCACGCAGAGGATCCGGACGCAACTGGGATGCCACCTGGGTCAGCCCAGGGATGCTGCTGCGATCGACGAACGATGCCAGCTGGTTGGCGTAGAGCACGCTGCGCACCGCATTCTCGGCCCCATCGTACCAATACTGGGTGACGGTACCGACCGCATCGATCGCATACACTTTTTGACCGGCATCGTTATATACAAAGCTGCGTATCCTGTCGCCGGCTCCTGCCGTCACAGCTGACAGATCACCAGTGTTCCATGCCGTGCCGGCCAAAGGCTTGGCATACGCAATCTGTTTTGCCAGATTTCCCCATTGGTCATAGAGATATTGCGTCACGAAGCCATTCACGTCAGCCGAATATGTCAAGCGATTGGCCGCGTCATAACTATTGACCGTGCGGATGTCAGCCGCGGCATCTTGCCGTGCCTGCAATTGCTGTGCGACCTCGGCGATGCTCAGCGGCTGGCCAAGGCTCACCGGATGGGCGTACACGGTGCGCACCAGGACATTGCCACGCTCATCGTAGCGTTGTTCGATTACCTTGCCGCCAGCATCGATCCTGTAGATCACTTTCCCCGCATCATCGAGCAGCTGATAACTCACCACGTCACGCAAGGCATCGGCCTGCGGCGTCGGTAACGAGTCGGGCAATGCTGCCAATGCCGCCAGCATATCGGACGTCAGACGATTGGCATATGCTATATTTTTAACAATATTTCCATCGTATTGGGTCTGAATCATGGCGCCAGCTTCATCGATACGCCAAACAACACGGCCACTTTGGTCGTGAATCACGGAACGATGCTGGGATGGGCTACTCGCCTGCTGCAAACGGCCGTCTGCATCATAGGAATAGTCAATTTGATCCAGTTCCTGCCCTGCAGCATTACTGCGCATGGCAGATAACACGGCTCCGGTGCGTTCAAACACCGAGGTCGTCAGCGCCGTGCTCGTCGAGCCGGCCACGATGCGCCGTCCGTCCGCATCGTAACTCGTCAAAGTCACGTTCCCTTGCGGGTCCGTGCTCGAGAGCAGACGCCCGCTGACATCGTAGGTGTACCGGGTAACTTGACCAGTGCCGTCCATGCTTTGCAGCATGCGGCCACTTTGGTCATACACATAGCGCTGCTGCGTCTGCGTGGAGGCAACCCCCACTCCGGCAGCATCGACCGCACCATAACTTGTGGTGCTAATCAGCAGGCCGCGCGCATCATATTCATACTCCTCGCGCAGTGTGGTCGATTTGTCCGCAATGCCATCCACCCAGGCAGCCAGCTGCGCCTCGCCCGGCACCGCCGTAACGGATAGTGTGCCGATATCGTAGCGATTGTCCGTATATTGGAGGCTGGCGGCACGTTCGCCATCGGCGTTATAACGGTACTCCGCTACTCGCCCTTGTGGGGTGATCTGGAAACGCAGACGCCCTGCCGCGTCATAAACATAGCGCACAGTCTGCACTTGACCGGCTGCTGCGCCATCGGCAATCTGGGACGTCGTTTCCGTCAGCAGGCTATTGCGCACCGGATCATAAGTGCGCGTGATGGTATTGCCCAGCGCATCGCGCTGCAGGATCTGGTTGCCATGGGCGTCATATTCCATCTCGACCACGTTGCCAGCCGCGTCCCCACTACGGATCAAATTGCCCTGCGCGTCATAGGCATAGGTATGCTGCGCAGCCGGTGTGGTCACGCCGGTCAGCTGGCCTTGCGCATCGTAGGCATACACGCTGACGGTACCGAGCGCATCGGTCACGCGCGTGGTGTTGGCGGCCAGGTCGTAGGCCAGCTGCGTATGCCGGCCCTGGCCGTCGGTCACCGAGGTCACGCGCCAGTCATTGCCGTACTGCTGATACGTGAACGCCAGCGCCGTACCGTCGGCCTGCGTCACGCTGGCGATGCGTTCGCTGTCGCCGTCATACGCATACCTGGTGACCGTGGCATCGCCATCCGCAATACTATTGTCGTCCGGCGTCAGGTCTGTGCTCACCGAGGTCAGGCGGTGCTGCGCGTCATAGCCATAGCGCACCCGCGTCAGTGTTTCACCATTCGCCCGCACATCGAGCACCTGCGTCAGATCGCCGTTGCTGTACTCGAACCAGCTCGTATCGCCGCTGGCGGTGACTACACGCGCGAGCAAACCACTATTTGCATCATAGAAATAACTGAGCTGATGATTGTTCTCGTCCGCAGACGATATGATGCGGCCGTGCTGGGCGGCGTCGTATACTTCGCGCACCTTGCCGTCGCCTGCGCTCCAGGTCCAGCGCTGCGCCACCGCGTCATACGCCAGGGTATGGTAGGCGCCGGCACCATCGGTCGACACATACACGCCACGCGCCTCGTCGTAGCGATATAGCGCTTCGCTGCCATCTCCCGCAATACGTACCACCGTGCTATCAGCACCGTTGACTACACCCGTTACGGCGCCAACTTCGCGGTTTAGGCCAAATTTCCAGTGCTGGCCCAGCGCCCCTTGCGCGTTATACGTGCGTGTCAGGGATAAATCGATACCGCGCGACGCGATAAAGTCATCACGCTGCTGCATGACCACATTGCCATTGGAAACATTCAGGTAGCCATTTTCCTGGCTCTTGCCAATGCCGGCGGTGCCAAACGCCCCTTGCTGCCCCAGCGTCGCCGACGAACCGCCCAACAAACCCAGAGTGTTACCGCTGACAATCGCTACCATCTGTTTCCCCTGTCGCTATGCCTGTCGCATGACGAGCACAATATTGATGTTTGGGGGGATTGTCCGAAGGAAGGAGACCAAAACTGCTGCTGACCATGTCCGTGATTCGGGAGCAATCCACCGCTCTTGAACAAGGTATCAAGACATTTCTGCAATTGTTTAGGCGATTATCGAAAATATTTGAAATTTTGATTGTTAAAAACAGAAAATTCAGATCATATCCAGATGACTCAATCATGTTGAGATTAGCATTCAACGGATTGATTGAGAGTCACTCTAGACTTCTAACGGCTTACAAACACCAATTACGTACCCTAGGCTCAATAAGTTCTAGGTTGTCTCATGCAACAAGCCATGCAGACTAAATACGCACGCCATCAAGCGATTGATGTTTCTCCAGCCAAGACTTGACCCACAGCGGTTGGCGGCCTCGACCGCTCCATTGCTGTTCTTGATTGTCAGGGTTGCGATATAGAGCAGCTACTGCTTTCTTCTCTGTTCGTTTGCTGGCAGGATTGACCCTCTCAGTTTGCCCCTCCCGCCACACCCTCGCGAACGCCGCGACCCTGTCGTAAGACCCCTCGAACCCCAATTCCTTCAAGTCCTCATGGATCTGCTTCAGCGTGCGCCGCTGCTTGCGTGACTTAGCCGCCTCAGTCTTGAGGAACGCTGAAAGTTGGAACGCGTATTTGTCGATGGCGCGGCTGGAGCGCCGCTCAGCGTAGGCTGGCTCTATGGTTTCTGAGCGCAGGTAGCGCCGGACGGTGTTTCTGGAGATACCCAAACGCCTGGCTATCTCTCTCAATGGTAGCTGAATTGTCACCAGTCGCTTAGACTCTCCTGATCCATAGTTCTTGAAAGATGAAGAACCGATGGATTGTGTCTGGGGCTTGGGTGGCCTGCGAAGCACCATGTGTGCAATCTTGTAGCTGCCTGGTCCAACGACGAGATCGGGTCTGGCCTGTCTACCTCCCCTGCCCTGCTGAGACTCCTGCCGCGTTTTAGCAAAAGCCGGCCTTTGAATCGCCACCAGTAGCGCATGCAAGGCGCTCTACTGTTGAATGAAGGATCTTCTTCATGCAGCAGCCTTAAAGAAGCGCAAGATCGCCGCGACGGTGCGTGGCGGTGGCGTGTCGTGGGAGATCGGGCGGCAAGGCGGTCTTTCAATCATCTGAATGATCCCACCGGAAACAGATGTTCAGCCATGAAATCAACGAACGCCCGGACTCTGGGCAACACTTGCCGATTAGACGGCCACAATAGCCAAAAGGTACTGGACGAACCGGCCCATTCGTCCAGCACCGTCACCAGCTCTCCGCGATCCAGGGCCGGCCTGACCGCGAAATCCGGCAGGTAGGCAATGCCGTGGCCCTGGATGGCCATATGCCGCAGGGTCTCGAGGTGATTGCTCGTCATGCTTGCCGCGGGGCGCATGTCGACGTCCTCGTCGCCGCGCCGCAGGCGCCATTTTTCCAGCAGGCCGGTGCTTGGGATGCGATGCAGCAGGCAAGCGTGCCGGGCGATGTCCTCGGGCCGTTCGGGCGTACCGTACCGCTCAAAATAGCGTGGCGCGCCCACGCAGACAAAGCAGCTGACCCCCAGGCGCTTGCTCATCAGGCGGGAATCGCTCAAGTCTCCCGTGCGCACTACCGCATCGAAACCTTCGTCCACGACGTCCACCAGCCGGTCGCTGAAATCCAGGTCGAGTTCGATCTGCGGATAGTGGCTGGCAAAGGCCGACAACACTGGCCACATCAATCCGCTGACCAGCGGCAGGCTCACCCGAAGTCGGCCTTGCGGGCTTGTCGTCGTGCTGGCCAGTTCATTCTCGGCCGCCGCAATCTCGGAAAGGATACGCCGGCAACGGTCGAGGAACAGCGCGCCTTCCGCTGTGAGGCTCACGCTGCGAGTACTGCGCTGGAACAGGCGCACGCCAAACCTCTGCTCCAGCCGTGCTACTCCCTTGCTGACCGCCGACGCGGAGATACCCAACCGCTGTCCCGCTGCCGCGAAGCTGCGCAATTCGGCGACCTGCACAAAGATCGTCATGCCGCTGTGGCTATCCATTCCACCTTCCAATTGATGACCATTCAGTCATGTTAATCATGATATCTGCACTATTTTTCCATGAATAGTTCCATTGTATCCTCAGTTATACAGCAGGGCCGTCGCGGCATTGCCGCCACAACCATGAATCCGAGAGCGTGAGTCACTCTCGGAGGAAGCCAGGAGTGACTCACCATCTTTAAGGGATACCCGATGAGTACCACCACCATCGCATCTGCGTCGGACGCGAGGGTTCATAAGAGCCCGCTGATCGTGACCGGCTGCCTGACCGCTGCGGTCATTCCGTTGAGCATTGCCAGCCCCGCTGTGGTCGTTCCCTCGATCAATCAGGCACTTGGCGGCAGCGCGGTCGAGCTAACCTGGATCATCAACGCCTACATCCTGACCTACGGCAGTGCGACACTGGCCGCAGGCAGCCTGGCCGATACCTATGGGCGCAAGCGGGTCTGGCTGTCTGGGATGCTGTTGTTCGCCTTGATAACGGCGGCGATTCCCTTCATGCCGTCCGTGTTCTGGATCGACATCCTGCGACTCATCCAAGGCCTGGGCGCGGCTGCAGCCTTTGCGGGCGCGATGGCTGCGCTGACACAAGAGTTCGATGGACACGCCCGCACGCGCGTATTCAGCCTGATCGGTACGACTTTCGGTGCTGGAGCGGCATTCGGCCCATTTATGGCTGGCCTGCTGATCGACACCCTGGGATGGCAATGGGTGTTCTTTCTGCCGGCGCTCGTCGCCATGCTGGCATCCGCACTCATTGCACCATTTGCCCGCGAGACGCGCGCTCCCGACGCCACGGGACTGGACTGGCCCGGCGCCATCAGCTTTACCTCCGGTCTGGCCCTGCTGACCTACGGCATCATTCTTGCCCCCGAGCGAGGTTGGAGCCATGCCTGGGTCCTGGCTTGCCTGGCGAGCGCCCTCATGTTGCTGGCCGCCTTTGTCGTCATCGAACGCCGGCAGACCAAGCCCATGCTCGACCTGTCTCTGTTCGTCAATGCCCGGTTCGTCGGAGTGCAGGTGCTGGCGATTGCGCCGGCCTATGCGTACATCGTGCTGCTGGTCATGCTGCCAGCCCGATTCATCGGGGTCGAAGGATACAGCGCACTGGCAGCCGGGCAGATGATGATTGCATTGTCCGCGCCGCTGCTAGTGGTACCCTTCATTGCCGGCCTGCTGGCGCGCTGGATCAACGTTGGCGTGCTCTCTGGCATTGGCCTCGCCATTGCGGCAGCCGGACTTGCCTGCTTGGGCTTGACGCTATCCGGCGATGCGCAAAGCGCGCGTTTGCTGGCGATGCTGGTGATTGGCATCGGCATCGGCCTGCCTTGGGGGTTGATGGATGGTTTGGCCGTGAGCGTTGTTCCCAAGGAACGGGCGGGCATGGCGGCCGGAATCTTCAATGCGGTACGCCTGGCCGGCGATGGAATGGCCATCGCCGCCGTGGGGGCCCTGATGTCCGCCAACATTTTCTCTGGACTGGTGGCTTCAGTGCCGAATGGCACATCAGGGCAAATGGCGAATGCCGACCTGGTCGAAGCATCGAGCCGGTTGGCGATGAGCGATCTACCGAATGCCCTGGTGCATTTGCCGACGGCCGGACGGCCGCTGCTGTTGCAGGTATACGAAGACGCATTCCGTTTTCAGCTTCTTGTCCTTGCGGGCGCTGCGGCAGCGACGGCGATCCTGGTGCTCCTGCTGTTGGGCAGGGTAAGACGGCATGACTGATCGCAAGGAATTAAGACATTTACGTTACTTCCTGGCCGTCGCTGAAGAACGACACCTCGCCGGCGCCGCCGAGTGGCTACACATCGAGCAATCTCCGCTGTCGCGCGCCATACAGGAGCTGGGAGAAGAACTGCGTGTTGTGCTTCTCGCCCGCACCACGCGCAGCACACGGCTGACTCGCGCGGGCAAACTGTTCCTCGATCATGTGCCGCGCGTCTTCGCCGCCTTGCAGCAGGCACGCGATAGCGTGAAAGCAGCGGCAAACGGCTTCCACGGCCAGTTGCGCATCGCGTTGTCCGACGGCATCACGCCGTCGCGCTTGAATTGCCACCAGTAGCTTAGACTCTCCTGCCCCATAGTCCTTGAAAGATGAGAAACCGATGGATCGTGTTAGGTCCTGGGTGTTCTGCCAGATTCCTGGTGTGCAATCGCGTGGCTGCCTGTGTAGTGGTTTAATGTACCCGGACACTGATTTAGGCGAGAATGCTCGCCATGGAGAGGTGTTTGATGAGCAAGCAGAGACGTACGTTTTCCCCGGAGTTCAAACAACAGGCGGCAATGCTGGTACTGGATCAAGGATATAGCCACATAGAGGCAAGCCGGTCGGTCGGCATCGGCGAATCGCTGCTGCGCCGCTGGGTGCAGCAGCTGCAGTTGGAGCGGCAAGGCATCACGCCGCAGAGCAAGGCAATGACGCCAGATCAGCAGCGAATACAGGAACTCGAAGCACGTATTGAGCGTCTCGAGCGGGAGAAGTCCATTTTAAAAAAGGCTACCGCGCTCTTGATGTCGGAAGGGATAGAACGTACGAGGTAATCGATCAGATTTGTGGTGACGAATCAATCGAGTTGATCTGCGCGGTGTTCGACGTAGCGCGGTCATGCCTGTATGCGCATCGGGAGCGCGCCCGGCACATTGATGTTGAGCGCATGGCATTGCGTGGCCGCGTGCACGAGCTGTTCGTCGAGAGTCGCAGTTCGGCGGGAAGCCGCAGCATCATGGCCATGATGCGCGAGGAAGGCACGGCAATTGGCAGCTTCAAAGTCAGTCGTTTGATGGAAGAGCTAGGGCTGGTCTGCAAACAGCCTGGCAGCCATGCCTATAAGCAGGCTACGGTGGAACGGGTCGATATTCCGAACCACCTCAACCGTGAATTCACAGTGGAGGCGCCAAATCAGGTCTGGTGCGGGGACATCACCTATGTCTGGGCGCAAGGCCGATGGTATTACCTGGCTGTGGTGTTGGATTTATTTGCTCGCCGAGCGGTGGGCTGGGCATTCTCGCTACGACCCGATGCCGACCTTGTTGTGCAAGCGCTGGAAATGGCTTACGAGCAGCGGGGTCGACCGCAGAGGCTGCTGTTTCATTCGGATCAAGGTAGCCAGTACGCCAGTCGAAAATTCCGTCAGCGCTTGTGGCGCTATCGGATACGACAGAGTATGAGCCGTCGGGGAAATTGTTGGGATAACTCCCCGATGGAGCGGTTGTTCCGCAGCTTCAAAACTGAATGGCTGCCGTCAACTGGTTACATGACGGCACAGGAAGCACAACGGGATATTAGCCACTACCTGATGCACCGGTATAACTGGATACGGCCACATCAGTTCAACCAGGGACTGGCACCGGCCGTCGCCGAAGAAAAACTTAACGTAGTGTCCGGGATGGGTTGACCACTACACCCACTGGAATTCAAAACAAACACGCCACATACTCCGCTTCGAGAAACCAATTTCCCATGCCTGCATGATGCCCGTTTCTACGCTCTATCCAGAGATAAAACATTTCCATGAGTAAATTTTAATTTCAGTGCTAAAATATCAACCATCTTTGGCAAGTGGATGGTAAATGATCAACAATGACAGCGATTGGTTGGGCGAGGACGCCGGGCAAGGGCCTGCGATCCGTGCAGGGCTTGGGATTCTTTTAGCGCAGGGTAATTGGACATGGTGGCATCATCCCAGCGCAGCTTCGATGATTATGCGGAATGCGGTTACAGTGTCGGGCGTAGTCGAATGGGGTGGTGATCCAGCAGTGCTTGAGGCGTCAGAATGGCTTAGCCTCGATGTTGCGCTAGAGGTGGCAAATGCATTCAAGACGGTAATCGCGCGTCGCGGTGGTGACCTACGCATTAAGATATTACGTAACGTATGCTCTTGGGATGCCACGCTATCCATGCATGACATTGCGGACGACTTGGGTCGCGCGTTCGCCCGCGAGCGCATCTTTAGCGAATGGCCAGCCGATCGTCGTTCTCGCCGCCCAGCCGCGTCGACCAAGCAGGGCGTTTGCATTACCTCATCGGCAATTCTGGCTGAAACGACAGGCTCACTGATCAAATCCCTCCCCACAGCGCGTTGGAGTGTATCTACTCGACCGGCGACCATTGCCGTAGCCACCCTTGCAGACTTCCTTCAGCAACCTTTTTCAAGCGAACTATTGATCGTTCTTGATCGGTCCCGCGCAGCCGTTATACCGCATATCGATACGATACGCGCGTCTACTGGAGCGCAATGTGCCATATTTCTTCGCTCGGACCAGCCCAACGTCGAACGCTGGCTTGAAACGTTCGGGGCGGGGATCGCGGCACAGTTACCCATCGACCAAGCAATGGCCGAGGCAAACAAATTGGTAGAGCGACATGCAATCTTCCTCGCTTCCACCCAAGCCTTTATGGTTCATTCCAACCGCACCTTCTTCCCGAGCGCGACGAGATCTACGACACAGGCAGAACAGCAAAATAGTACATCCCCTCTCAACTCAGCCAAGATTTCCAAGCAAGCGAGACCCCGCACTCAACGACCACCAAATCTGGAAATCGAAGCGGTAAGGATGGAGTCCTCCCTACCTTCCGTTAGGGTAATCGACGCGCGGGTCGAACATAGCGGGCTACCTATTACGACGTTTCCTCTGATTGGCGTGGTCGCTATCCATATCCGTATCCAACCCGTCACACCCTTGAAGCTCGCCACTCCAGTCTTTCCAGAACAAAACCTAGATTGGACTGGAGATCAAAAAGTGCTGCAAGTGCACCTGATTGAAGCCGGAGCGAAACCAATTTCCGTTCCCATACTCTTACCACGGTCGGGCGCATCGACCCCGGCGGTTTTCCTTTACACGATACCGTCTGATCGTATGATCGATTTATCCTTCGTCGTCAGCGAACGCACATGTGTTCTGCAGACGGCCAGAATGCGCGGCCACGCCGGCACTGCGATTGAGTTCTTTGTCGAAGCATTGAATTCGTCGGTCGAGCACAACAAGAACGAGTTTGATGTCTCACTGGTGATTCAAGATGGGATGGACGGCGAGCCCAGCGCAACCATCTTGACCGACGAAGGCATACATCTGGGTGATTGTGAATATCAGGATATGATGAAAGTAAGGGATGATCTTCTGGCCCAACTTGCCACATGCCTCGAGCCGGAAGCTCCGTTCAATTTATCACTATACAACCTAGCAAATTCCGGCAAAATTATGTTGGATGCATTGAAGGACTTCGCGCCCAACTGGCCAACAACGATGAGGCGCGTGCAGCTTACAACTCCGACCAACGAGCACTTCCCTCTCGAGTACCTGTACGAGGGCGTACTGCCCAACAACGAGGACGCACACCTATGTTCAAATCGTGCGGCTTGCCTTACTTCCGGCGTGGCCGTGCCTAATTGCGAGATCAGAGCTGCACGCCAACAGCTCTGCCCGATGGGTTTCGCGGGTGTTACCGCAGTCATTGAACGACGCACCTGGGACCGCAATATGGACAAAAAACTCTGGTTAAAACAAGCGACCGATCTTGCACGCCGGGATCGAATTTCTGATCTGCGACGCGCGCTTTTTGCGGCCTCCGACAGCGCAGACGAGTTTGAGAACAATGAAGTTCCATCAACGTTCTCTATCACCCGTAACGCGGATGTGGAGGCGTTGATCAAGGGCTGGCGCCGCCACAGTTGGGAGGAATGGGAGCAAAGCATAATTGCATTGAACCCTAGGCTTCTCGTACTAGTGCCGCATATTGACAATAAACACTTGTATATTGGCGACAAGAAAAAACTTGGACTGGGTGCCATTGGTCGTCCACATGTCGGAAATTCCGGCCCAATTATCATCGTGATTGGTTGCAATTCCGCCATTGGATTCAGCGCTAGTACAGGATTGCCGGCCATATTATTGCGCGGCGGGGCCAAGGTCGTGATTGGGGCCCTCACAAGCGTCCTTGGGCGGTTCGCTAACATCGCTGCTGCCGATCTGACTACAAAATTGCTTGCCGCCGCGAGCGATCATGCGTCAATCACAATCGGTGAACTGATTAACCGTATGCGCCGCGAATTTCTGGCGAAAGATAACGCGTTCGGGATGGTACTGGTTGCCTTCGGCGATGCCGACGTCTACTTGGGAGAGCCGTCAGCATGACAGGGGATTTCGATATCAAGCTGCTCCAAGCCGAACATGGTGACGCAATGCTGGTGAGCTATGGGCACGATACCGTCCGACATCTGCTCATTGATGGGGGGCCCGCCTCGTCATTAAGGAACCTGATGGATGTTCTCGCCGCAGCGCGCACCAATGGCATCTTGACACTTGAAGCGATTGTGGTAACCCATTATGACTATGATCACATAGGTGGCATCATCGCGCTTTTGGAGCAAGCTCCAGACTGGCTCATCATCAACGACATCTGGTTTAACGGCAATAAGCACCTTGTACCTCAAGACATGCTTGGCCCACAGCATAGTGACACGCTCGCTCGCCTGATCGTGGAGCAGCAGCTTCCGTGGAATAAGGAGTTTCACGGAAACGCCGTTTGCTCAAATTGGGCGAACAAAATCTCGCTGAGGGGTGGTGTTACCGTCGAAATTTTATCGCCCTCACGGAAGGAGTTGACCGCCTTGGCTAAGCGCGGCGGCGTCTGCATGCTCAATGACGAGAAAGCCGGGCCGCGTGATCGCCTAGGGCGACATGACAGCTGGCCACCGCCATCTCACGCTAGCCTGCTCGAGAAAAGAACGCCTGCGGATCAATCCGCATCAAATGCCAGCAGTATTGCTCTCTTGTTGAACTACGGAGAAAAGCGCATTCTGCTATCTGGCGATGCTCATGCTGATGTGATCTGCGAGGCACTGGAGAAATCCTGGCCTGGACGCAAGTTGCAGATCGACCTGTTGAAAATATCGCACCATGGTAGCCAAGCAAATACTTCTACGAGCCTCCTGAGCAGAATACAATGCAAGCGATTCGCTTTCAGTACAAACGGGAAAATCCATTCTCACCCCGATCAGATTGCAATCGCGCGCGTGATCGCGTCCATTTATAATCCCGAGCTTATTTTCAACTACGCCAACATGTGGACCAACCGATGGCGAAATCGCCCCGCGCTATGGCCAGTTTACTCAACCGTTTACCCGAACACTGATGTCCCTTATGTACGCGTAATTGTCTAGGCATGCACGTGTCGTAAGTTGAACATGCGGCCTAGTAAGATTGGGTGAATGCCAGATCGACAATAGGATCGAGCAGGTAGACATCGCCTCGACGTTACAGTGTTCGAATGTCGAAACAAAACGTTAACTGAACGGCACTAACCCAGAATGCGGATTTTCCGGTATTTTTTGGCGTCATGGGGATACACACTTCGCTGCCAAGCAATTGAAGTCCGGTACCGGGAAGCAACATACAGACCGCTTAACGCCCAGATGAGAAGTATCCCTCTGCGCGCTTATCCAGTAATTGTATTGTCCGTTGTCCGGCCTCGTCCAGGCGCGTCCGAAGCGGATTTTTCATACTTTTTTCGTACCAAACAAAAAAGGCCTACACTAGATCAGTGTAAGCCTTTGATATCAAACGAATTCTTGGTGGGAAGTGCAAGTTTCGAACTTGCGACCCCTGCAGTGTGAATGCCATTGCCAGCTCGTTTTTGCAGTGCTCTCATAGGGGGAATTTTCTACTGGCCATCATTAAATGGCGCTGAATTGCACCCGATTACACCCGGAATTACACCCACTTTGCCGACCTCGCCAGAAATGTCGAAGTCCCGCCTATGCGTTTGCGCAGCACTGCGCTCACGATAAAAGTGTATGTTGCCTTTAGGTTACTACGCACGAGGCGAGGTATCGCATATGAATCTTATGCCGAAGGGGATTGTAGTTTTGGCATTGTGCTCATGCACTACACCGAGCCCAAGCGAGCGCGTTGATGTAGTCGGCATGAACAGCTTCGCCCTCGCCGTCCGCTACGGCACGCCCGCCAGTTACCAGCACCAGGACGAGTACTTGCAACTAAATTACGGGAGCGAGGCGGCAGGCTGCAAGGTCATCGTATTGGTCGACCAGGCCCAGCATGTGATCGGCTGGGCATCGTCAGGCGCTATGTGCGCGATCTGGGTTCGTTAACGCTACTACCTCGTGCTCAGGTCAATACGCGGCATTTCCACGATGCACGGCTCGTCATCGAGCAGCACTCGTAGTTCCGCGCGGATAAGCCCCAAAGCACCGACACGCGGCCCGAGGCTACGATCTAACTGGTCCGCCTTTCCTGCCACCTGTCTCAGGCGATGAATTTCCCATAGCAACGCGCGAATATCTGGCGAGTCGCTTCTTATCCGGATTTCCGTCAACTCCGCACTACTTAGCGGTTTTCGATGCTTGCTCATACCCCTTCACCTTTACCAATTTTTCAATTAAATAACGCCAATCCAGAACTGTGGACGCTATTGCGCCCTCACCTTCGGCAGCTCAAGCCAGTTCGTGGTGTACCGCGGCGTGCGGTTTTCCGACAACATTGCCCAGCGCCTGACCAGGCCCGCCGATCCCAGGTGCACAGTGTCCCGGCCGAATCGCTCATTCAGCGCATCCAAGGCCGCCATGGCCGCCACCGATCGCGCCCGGTCTCGCCCCGCATCAAATAAGACGCCCTGGCGCTGCGTATCCGGCTGCAGATCCATCAGCATGATCCCGGCCTTCTTGTACTTGAACCCCTCCCGATAGATCATGGCCAGGCCGTGCAGTGCGGCGCCGGCCAGCACGCGGTTATCGGCGCTTGGCTCGACCAAGGGGATGGTGATGCCGTTGGAGTATTGGGCGTCCTGATCACGGAACCTGTTCGTTTGCACAAAAACGTGGACGGCGCCGCACACGGAATGTTGGCCACGCAGCTTCTCGCCGGCGCGCGCGGCATAGGTGGATAGCGATTCGCCCAGCTCTGCCGCCGTCATGACCATGCTGCCGAAGGAGCGCGACGACACAATCTCCTTGCGCGGCGGCGCCACCTCTTCCAGCTCCAGGCAGGAAACACCGCGCAGCTCATTGCACGTGCGCTCGAGCACGACGCCGAAGTGCGCGCGCATGGTGCTGGGTGGTGCATCCTTCAAATCCTGCACCGTGTTGATGCCCATGGCACGCAGCTTGGCGCCGATGCGCCGGCCGACGCCCCACACCTCCCCGACGTCGATGCGCTGCAGCAACCAAGCGGTGCGGGCATCCGACATGGTCGTGAAGTCGGCCACGCTATCGAACAGAGGAAATTTCTTTGCGACGTGGTTGGCCAGCTTGGCCAGGGTCTTCGACTGGCCTACGCCGACACAAACAGGCAGGCTGGTCCACTGGGCCACCTTGGCGCGGATATCCTGCCCCATGGCTGTCGGCGAATCCCATAGGCCGCCCAGACCGTTCAGGCTGAGGAACGACTCATCGATCGAATAGACCTCAACATTGGGGCTGTAGCTCCGCAGGATGGTCATGATGCGGTTGCTCATGTCCGCGTACAAGGTATAGTTTGACGATAAGCCAACTATTCCATGCTGGCGTGCCAGGTCCCGCATCTGAAACCAGGGCGCGCCCATCGGCACGCCCAGGGCTTTGACCTCGTTCGACCTGGCCACGGCGCAGCCATCGTTGTTTGAAAGGACCACCACCGGGCGGTCGCGCAAGCGAGGGTTGAAAGCGCGCTCGCAGCTGACGTACATATTGTTGACGTCGACAAGCGCAAAAATCTGCTTGGTCGGGTCGCCCATGTCACACCCGTAGCTTTCGCACAACACCCGTCACCACGCCCCATATCTGCAGCTCGCTCCCTTCGGCCAGGCAAATCGATTTGTACGCCGGGTTGTCCGGACGCAGCTCTACCCTGCCCCGCTGGCAATACAGGCGCTTGAGGGTGTATTCGGCATTGATGACGGCAATGACAATGTGACCGTGCAGGGGCGCCACAGAGCGGTCGACCACCACCTTGTCGCCATCCAGTATGCCCGCGTCGCGCATAGAATCGCCCTCGACCGTGAAGAAGAACGACGCGGCCTTGTGCTGCACCAGCAGCGCATTCAGGTCCAGGCCATCCTCGGTATAGTCGGCAGCCGGCGACGGAAAGCCGGCGGATATCCGATGGGAAATTTCCGGCCGCGCACTGGGGATTGGGTACTGCGCAAGCGGCAATGGCACCTGCGATACACCGGGCTGGCTTGGTTGAGTAAATATTAATGTTGCATTCATGGCTGGCCGATACTGTGTTTTTATACAGTATATCGACCGAAGCAAGAAACAGGAAGTATAAAATTGTTTCTAGAAAAGTGAGTCTGGCGGCGCAGCTTCAGCCTTCGCCGCTGGTTTCGCTCTTGTCCGAGGGGGCAAAGGATCGGGCTGAGCGACGAGCAGGTCGGCGGGATACTGTTGATAAACCTCCTCCACCGACACCAGCGATCCGTCCAGCCAACCTTGGTACTGATCCGGATCCAGGATAATCACCATGCGCTTTTCATCGTCAGGCTTGTGGAAGCGCTGCATCAACGGATGGGCCGTCGGCGTTGATTGTCAGCATCGACAACGACAGCCGTTTAATATCCGGAACATTTAAGATAGCGGCCGACTTAAATAAGCCAACCGCAAAACCATAAAAATTAACCCGTCTTTACTACACCTTCACAACCACTTTGATATGAATTTTTCAACTTAACTTGAGCAATAGCGCCAGTAGCCCTATTAATCATATAATGAACTCTAATTCTTTTTTGGATAGTATACGGATCAGGCTTCTTCCAACTATCTGAAATTCTATTATATTCCCACTTTTCCCACTCACCATTGTCATATAACTTATCTTTGAGGTCTAATGGGACATAGGTTCCAACCGGCATACCCGTTAAGTTAACTGTAGCAATAACGTCCGCGATCACATAACTCTCGTCTAAACAACCAGGAACAAACCGATTATTATCCATCGCGGTACCTATTGTACCATCGTTAACATTTCCACTGCCAAATCCACCGCCCCCACCGCCCCCACTACCGCCACCACCACCTCCACCATTTTCATTCCCTCCCTCATTTCCACTAAAATCCCCCCACCCACAACGCTGCGAATAAACCCCTGTACATTCAACATGCCCTTCGACCAACACAACGCCATCAGTGGCGTATGATGAATTTGACAAAAGCGACGAAGAAAGTACAGTGAGGGAAAAACACAAATATAAGGCATATTTTTTAAACATATTTAAAACCAATCATATTTAAATTAATTCATTTTAAAGGGATTTTGAAAAATCATGGGTTCTTTCTCTTCCTTACATCCAAAAGCTATTTTCTCTGCACCCTCCTTCTCTGATAATGACAATTTTGATCCCAATGAAGTAATATATCTGCGCTCCACATCGTCAATTTCACCATTCGCCATAGGTAACGCAAAGGCATATGCCAATTGCGGATCTCTAACACCGAATAGACCGTTCGAATAGGCTCTAGACATAAATAAATATGCCTCAACAAATCCCCCTTCAGCAGCCTCACGCCCAAAAATTTCTGATTTTTTAAGAATTCCATCAGCATAAATAACTGCCTCATTCGTTGCCAATCTAGAATAAAATTTTGACAATGAACTAGCATTCATCGCATAAATCAATTTAGCCTCCAACGAACCCTTATTTGCTGCCCTCTCCAATATCCCGAACCTATCTGAAACCAAATCCAAATCCACGTCGGCACAATCTTGAGTGGATGAATTGATTTTCTGATTATTTTTTATTGAATAACATGTAGCTACGATTCTAAATAGCGCTATGGACGAAACAGCCTCTCCAGCCCGAGCATTTTTAACTATCTCAGTAATATTTGAAGAATTTTTTTCCAATAAACCATCAACAGATGAGTTTATTTCCTTAATGCTCTTCACTCCACCATCGGAAATTAATTTCTTATCAGTACCCACATTACATTTACTATTTGCACCCTCAAAATTTAATGCACTAACACTCTTGCCAACTCGTCGCTCTCCTTCCAAAATTCCGCCATTTTCTGCTGGAGTATTTTTACTCACCGCCCCATCTCCATCTTCATACACATAAAAAAATAAAACAATTATTGAAATTACAAAGAAAATAGACAAAAAAATTCCACGCTTAGTCATCTCACACCTCAATACAAATATAAAACATCAATAAATATTACATCAATTTATATTTTTAAAAACTATCAAAATGTCACGCCCAAGCAAAAAATATGAAATAAAATTATTTTCAAAAAAATAAAATTCATGTACAATTAAAGATTTAATCAAGGACTAACGAATGGGCGCCATTATATTTTCTGCAAACTCATCTAACAGAGACGAGTTCGAAATGAGTATCCGGATCGAATCCACTTCAGCGATGATCGATACTGAGATGTACGTATCTGAAGATAAAATCCTTGAATTCATTAAAAAAATTGAAACTTATTCCTCGCATTCAAATTTTGGAATTTCTAATTTTCAATTCGGTGAATTTGGTCATGAATATGCGGGAGGCGCAGCATACTTCAGATTCCACACAAAAAAACCGGATGAGGTTTATCTTTCAATTTATGTGGAAACGAGTCATACAAAAATTCCCGATAGCTATGTATCAAACCATTTAAAGATGCATGCCTTAACAGACTTTTTTGAAATTGAGAATTTCATACAAGAAATGAAGAACTTCATGGCCAATGAAAAAAATGAAGCAATCTTGAAAATTCGAAATCACTAACATAAATAGCCCAATCTTCAAACACAACTGAGGCAGAAATTCCAAGTGTAATCCGCTCAATGTTAGAGTCGAATTACCGTTCCCAAAGTAGCATGAGCCTACTTGGTTCACTGGCATGGCCGGTGAGACGAGGCTGATTGCCGCTGTTGATGCAGCGACAATCAACGCTCTATTTTTTCTTCTCGCGGAACACAACCCTTGGTAAGCGCTTCAAATTCCGCTTCTTAAGCTCAGCTGCGCAGCCAATCCTGCGCCACCATTCAGTAATTTCTCAATAAGTATTGAATGGTGGGAACCCAATAGGATAAGGAGTCATGCACACATACTATTAACAACAATGCCAAAGCTGCTCTAGAGCATAAACCCATGACATAATTCATTTGCCCTCCTGACTAAAGCCATAGCAACATACTATCAATGTGACATTGCAACATTCTCTCCAATACTCAATGTGACCCGCTTTTCGCTAAATACCCTATTTTCTCTGTTGCGCTAAAACAAACGCCTGACATGCCCTCCCCGTCGCAGCCACCTCCTCCGTTTGCAGGATCAGGGCTCGAATATCTCGCGCCACCGCGTCAGGAAGTAACCCGCTGGCGGGATCGGCTGCAGCGCTTCCTTCGGCGCCACTGGCACCGGTCGGGGCGGCAGGTCCAGCACTTGCACAGAAGGCGGGCTTGCGCATGCGCTCAGCAGTAGCAAGGCGAGCGCGCACATCGTTGATTTCATCATCGTAGACTTTCTTAATGGCTGCCACTTTGGCTGCCTGTTGCCTGGCTTGCGCCAGATTCTCGGCGGCGCGCTGCGCTGCCGCCCTCGTTTCCGCTGCCGAGCGGATTTGCTTGTCGGCATTCCACAGCGTCTGCACGACTGCTCGGCCCTGGGCGCCCCCCTGCGCACGCTGGTACAGCATGCCGGCACCGGCCAGCACGCACACCAGCAAAGCACCGTACAACCACCCCGGCACCTTGCCCGCCAGCTTGGCCAGCGTGATCACGCCAGCACCTTGCGCGCTTCCCGGTACAAGGCCAGACGCTCGGCCAGGCCGTTCACGCCACCGTTGATACGCCGCGTCACCCGTTCCTGGTCGCCAGCGTCAGCCAGGGCATTCAGGCCCCTCGTCTGCCAGAACCAGCCGGCCGAGCGGCAGGCGTTGACGGTCTGCTCCAGCAACTCAGGCTGAGCCAGCAGATCCAGGCCCAGCGCCTTGCCACAGGCGGCGTAGTTGGCGCGGCCAGTCACCTGCAGCAAGCCGCGCCCACGGAAGCGCACGCCGTCGCCGCGCTGTGTGTTGCCCAGGTCGACGCGCCCCTCGTAGGCATGGCCGCTGGCCAGCTCGCGCACATAGCGCAGCTGGCCGGACTCGTGCCCCACCTGGGACAGGAAGGAAGCCTGGCGTGCCGGGGTCGTGATCCCGAATTCCACCATGGCCGCATTCAGCGGCGCCAAGAAGGCTACCGCGCGCGTGCGAGCCAGCGGCATGATCGCCAGCAGCTGGGCCAGCGTGACGGCGCTCACAGGCCACCCCGCACGTCCTTGACGACGGCGGCCGCATCGCGCGCCAGCTCGCCGATGTCCTTGTCGCGGCGCTTGTCGAACCAGCGCACCGTGGCGCCCAGCACCCACCAGGCGGGCAAGCCGGCGGCCACCATCAGCGGCGCGGCGATGAACAGGAAGCCCAGCGCCGGGTCGCTGCCGTACAGCACGGCGACGGCGCGCGCGCTGTCGAACAAGCCTGGCATCCAGTTGCGCACGACCACGACCAGGGCCGGCCCCATCAGGGCGGAAAACAGAATGGTGACGAAGAAGCGCACGCCCGCTTCCTTGGCAGTTTTTGGCCACATAAACATGAATCCCAGTGAGGTTGCGGCAGCGCCGGCCAGAACCGGGATACCAAAAATTTTGATCAGTGCGCCGCCGGCGGCGGTTGTTTCGATGGCCATGTAATGCCTTTCAGGTGGTAGAAATGAAAAAACCCGCCGAAGCGGGTTTGTGGGGGAATGCTGTTCTGCTACACGACCTTGACCATCACATAGGCCCTGCCGTCCGGTTCAATCGAGATCACGCGGCCGACCGCGCGGAGGTACTGCTTCATAGTGAGCTCATCCTCGTGCACTGCAATGCCCTTGATGTCGGCACCGTCCTGCACCGGCACGATGTAGTCGCCTGGCTGGGCACCCAACACATTCACCGGCACGCGACCTGAAATGGCGATACGGTCGACCTTTTGACGCTCGACTTCCAGCGCCGCGTCGAAGGTGGCCATGGCCTCAGCGTCCTGCTGCACGGCGGCGTTGTGGGCGGCCAGCGCGGCGGTGTAGGCGGCCTGCTTTTCCGCCCATTCATCATCGGTGTCGCCGGGTTCGGTTACCACGTCCTCATATTCCGGTGGGTTGGTGCCCGGTACCGCCTGCTGCGTCAGCACATCTTCACGGCGCGTTGGCTGGGTCGGTGCCGCTCCAGCTTGCGCCAGCGGGCGTGGCCCTATGTCGTTGCCCCATGAATCGCCGCCGACGAACGAAGGCGCTGTGGACTTGATTGAAAACATCACGGCGTCGCCCCATTTATCTGTAACTTTATTCTCCGCAGTGATACCGACAATCTGGCCAGGAGCTACGACACCGCATTCCGGGCTTTTGAAAATATACTCGGCGTAATCATTGCCATTTGTGTTCACCGTACCTGAAACATTGATACTACGGTTTGTCGTACTATTTTTCCCTGTGGACAATACTGCAGGCGATAACGACCAGCCCGCCTGGCCATTCGACGCAGCCACCCATACAGATGGATAAGTGGCCGCATCGGTGCCAACGTACAAAATCTGGTCGCCTTCGGCAGTGCCGCGGCTAATATTATGCACAAGGGCATTATTGGTGCTACCTGCTTTAAGTAAAGGCATGTACACGGAACCTAAACCGGACACGGAGAACAGCGATGGTGTCCAAGTGTTTGCTACTGTGTCAAAAGCCCTTAATGTCGTGCGATACCCTGTTGCGAAAGAGCTATTGGCGTGGTACGTCGAAGTCGACCATCGCATACAGCCCGGATGATTTACACCGGGTGATCCTGAAATTCCAAAGCTCAATGCGTCTACAAAAGTTTGAGCGGGAATTCCAGGTGCCTGCCCCCCAGCTAAAAAACTTGCTGCAATACTTTCGCCACTCTTAGACCGAACTTCTAGTAGCTGGTCTAAGCTAGTTCCATTTTGGTTGCTAACCAGGGCACTCATTCCTACGGAACGGGGCGACTTGTAGGTACTATTAGCAAAAGTTGCCCCGCTGTCCCATACAGGAGTACCAGGTACGAAAGACACATAGCCCGGCGAGGTAAACGTGGTACAGCCCATGCCTTGCAAGTTAAACGAAGCTTGAGTATAACTTCCTGCCAGGAAGAACAGATAGACAGAGTGAGAACCATCTGCCTCTCGATAAGCGATAAATCTCGCCTCACTGGGAACACCCAAACTAGCAGACCAATCTACTGAGAACGCGTTGCGATTTCCCATAATTATCGTCATTGCTGTCACCGTGCCTCCAACCCATCCGCCAATACTCGCATCGATACGAAGGGATGGGTAAGAGCCTTCCCCTGATGGTGGCAATGTTGCAATCTTATACAGACGTTGTCCCTGACCCACGTGAAGAAAAGCATATCCAAACTTTCCGACTGCTTTTACTGCCATAGGTACGTCGGTATAAATAGGTAAATTCGGGTCAAGCCATGCTGGATTCATGTACCCATTCGGCCCGCCGAGCGGCGACCGCCCCACCGCTGGCGCATACGACGCCACCACGGCGCCGCGCCCGGCCAGTTCATTCAGGCGCCGGATCGTGTCCTTTTGCCCATAATAAAAAAAGTCGGCCATTACAGTTCCTCGATTTCGATGTTGGTGGCATATGCCTGGTAATAC
The DNA here is from genome assembly GCF_030587275.1 of Janthinobacterium sp. SUN128. Classification (NCBI taxonomy): domain Bacteria; kingdom Pseudomonadati; phylum Pseudomonadota; class Betaproteobacteria; order Burkholderiales; family Oxalobacteraceae; genus Janthinobacterium; species Janthinobacterium sp. SUN128. Next base: position 2,012,980 of record NZ_JAPWHY010000001.1, read on the forward strand.
GGGGTGGTAATGGCGGAATTGCTGGCGATGCGGCCATACACCTGGTGCGCCTGCTCAAGCTCACCGTCGTCGCTCTCTGGATACAGGCTGACCAGCAGCGGGCGCGACATGCCGTTGCCACGCAGGATGCGCCACACCTCGGCCCTGTCCAACGGCGTCATATGATCGAGCGCAAGCGTGAGCTTTCGATACAGTGCGCCGCGCGCCACGGTCTGGCCGCCAGCGCCGTCCCTGTTCTGGGTACTGGTGTCGACTGAAGTAACGCCGGCACCATACGAAGCATTTAGCTCGGGACTCCAGTAGGGGCCGGTCACGAAGCGCGCCGCCTCGATGTAGCCTGCCGGGTTGTCCGGGTCCGCCAGCTCGATCACCAATTTTTTGACACTGACCATCGGCAGCCAGCAGCGTGCATACGTGCCGCCGCCGTAGCTATACGCATTCACGCCCAGCGGCAGCGCACCCCAGTCCCACATGCCCAGGCCAGCGTATTCGCATGCCGATACGGTACCCGTATCGAAATCGGGCACGGCATCGCCAGGCTCGACGTAGCCGCGCACGCGGATCGTCGCCGTCGGCGTCAGGTTGCAAAATGGGAGGGCCGCGCAGCCGACGACCTCCGGCGTGGGCCAGGTGGCCGTAATGGTCAGGGCCAGGCCGAGCGAGCGCAGCACGTCATACTTGCCTTCGCGCTGCAGGTTGGCCGGCCCCAGCGCACCGGCTTGGCTCGATGCGGTCAGCACTGCGCGGTCGCCGGCGTTGTCGTAGATGATGCGCAGATTGGTCATCAAAACTCCTGCAAAACTGGTACCGGCCATGTCACAGCTGCTACCTGCCCTATCGTGGTGGCGGCATCCAAATCTCGGCGCAACGCCTGCCCCTGATCGATGACGGCTTGCACGTGCGCGCCGGCCGCCGCGCCCAGGGCCATCGTTTCGGCGGCATCCAGCTCGCGAGACGTGTTATCGGCCAATACCCATGTCACCTTGTATGGTGTGGCGGCAGAGACCGCCATCATGGCCAGCATGGCAGCGCCGGTGATGCGCGAGATCGAAACCGGATCGCTGTCAAAAATACTGCCGTCGAACGCAATACCGCCAGCGAGTGCTGCGTCGCGCGCCACCTTGATCTGGTCCCACTGGCGCAATTTCATCGCCTCCAAGCCTTGGGCCTGGTCCGTCGTGATCACACCGCCCGCAAAGATGCTTTCCTCAGATCCTGTAAGCCAAACTTCTGCCGAGGCCAACAACGGCGCGGCGCATGCCGTCGCCGGCACCAGGACAGGAGTGGTGTAAATCGGCCCGGCACCGGCGAGATATGCTGCCTCGTTCGGATAGCTCAGGACCGACAACATGGCAATCGATTTGACAAAATCGACCTCGAGGCGCCGGGCCACGTGAAATTCACCAACAGCATGATTTGGCAAGGTAATGGATTTGAGAATAGGCATAATTACTTTCAGGCAAGGCCACTTGCATCGATGAGAATGGCGGAGATTTGTCGAATGGTGTCGACCGCGCTCGCGCCGCCGTCTTCGCGCCGCCAGCGGTTCTGGAAAATATTGCGTTGTACAGTGCCGGCCACAAGCTGCCAGCCGCGTCCTTGGTTCCTGATGATGTAAAAAGCGCCGTCCCGTACGGACGTCACGTTGTAGTCCATCGGTGTTCCAACGATGGCCGGGATCGTTACGCCAGCAGGCATGCCCCAGGACAATGATCCCGCCGCAATATTGATGCGCGCACGGTATGTCAGCGGCTGCCGGGTGAGATCAGCACAAACACTGGTGTCGTCGCTATACAGGGCTGCGGTGAAACCGGGCACCAGCACCGGGGCGCCAAACACATAGACCTCGGTCGCCTCCTGGATATCGAAGCCATTGGCATCGAAAGCGCCGTTTCCCTTATGCACGTTGATGGTCCAGGTGTTGCCGGATTTGCTGATATTGCGCAGCGCCGTGGTGCCGTTCGCCTTCACCGGCAGGGCGACGACAATATCGCCGGCCCAATCGATGGTGTAGACGCTTTGCCCTGGCGTTTTCGTGATGCTGCCACCGCCGGCCTGCGCCACCCCGGACAATTGCGCCCGCCCGATGTAACCGTAGGTAATACCGCGATCAGAGATCACCAGCTCATCGCTGTCGTTGACGATTTGAACAAAAGTAGGCATTAATACACCTCCACGGCAAACCGCCTGGTCGTGCTGGCAACGGATACCCTGATGCGTGGATAGCCCAGTGCAGTATCTGCCACGACGCCCATCGTGCCCGCTTCGACCCACAGTAACAACGGCACGATCTCGACCGAGCGACCAGCAAAAATGGGATAGGTCAACTCTGCAGTCTCGGTGCTGGCATATTGACGGACGTCAGCAATGATGCCCCCGGCAACGGTCCGGGAATCCCAGTTCTTCGTGCCGTCATCGTTGAAAAGCTGCAGCGCCGTCGTCATGGTTCACCCATTTTCAGCTTCAACGTATTGGCAGAATTGAAAAATGAGAAACCTGAACTTGTGAGGTCATATCCGGCACCAGTTCCCGTGGCAACACGATTCGGACTGCGGATAAGCTGGAAAGAGCCGGTAACGGCGGATAGTGCGCCAGAAAATTTCGCTATAAGCCCGTCAGTTCGAAAACCAGGCGTATATATATCTCCATTGGCCAACACCCGGAACCAGCCACCACCATTATTAAAATTGCCAATCATTAGGCCGGCGGAGCTCAAATGGAAGCCACCTGCGCCATTCGTCGGCCATTCGAAGGCATTGGTCGGATACCCGGTACCGCCATGCAGCGTCGTGCCGTACAAGTCGCCAGCGACCACATTCCCAATATCCGCGTTGATTGCCGCCAGGTTATCCACCGACAGGGCCTTGGCCGCCACCGATCCATCCACCAGCAAGTTGCCATTCAGCACGGTGCCCAGCACCAACCAGGCGCCATTATCAAAATACTTCGTCACCGCATGCGCGGCGTCGTACAGCGTCACCACGTCGCGGTTGATCGGCGCTCCATATCCGGCGCGCCCCAGCTCGTACACCGCCGAAGCATCCGACCAGGTGGAGTAGCCGGGCGCCGTCACGGTGACGGTGCCGCGTTGGCCGGCGGCACCATCGGCAGCCAGGCGTGCAGCGGCTGCCCATTCTCCAGGCTGGATATCGTCGGTGGCGGTGCGTGCAGCCGCTGTTGCACCCGAGGTGAACAGGTAGGCGCCGCCGGCTGTTGGCACCTGGGTCGACCAGCCATTATTCAGGCCCGTCAGCGCGCCGGAGGCAAAGGTGAACATGCAAGCCGCACTCGGCAGCGCCGGCGCAATATTGGTGGCGCCGCGCTGGTAGATACGCACAGGCGCCACATTCAACCCATCCACCCCGTTTGCGCCGTTGCTGCCATTGGCACCGGCAGCACCATCTTTGGCCAGCTGCACGGCGCCCGCCCACTCGTTGGCGACGATATTGTCCGTGGCATTACGCGAACTGGCGGCGGCCACGCGCACGTACAGCGGCGCCGTTCCGGCCGGGATATTTTTCGACCATCCATTGGCCAGGTCGTTGCCGGCCGGCGTCGTGATACTGGCCGTAGCAAAGGTAAAGATCACATCACCCGGAGAGTCCGCAGGCGCTGCAGCCGCGCGCTTGTAGGCGAAGGCCTGGCCCGTGTTCAAGCCGGCCAGGCCCGTCTCACCGGCGACGCCGTCGAAGACCTTGCTGACCATGTAGTTGCCGACATAGTCGACACCGAATTCGCGGATGCGCGCCTGCACCAGGGCGGTATCAGTGGTCATGGTGGCAAAATCGACCGTGGCCACGTTGCCGTTGACAGTGATCTGCGTGCCTGCGGATACCGAAAATACGATATCGCCCACCACGTTCACCGGCTTGGCGGTAATGGCAATCGAGCCGGGTGCGCCGGCACCGGCGCTGTTCACGCGAAAAACAGGCGTGCTGCCGGCCAGCAGGATCGCCTTGCCGTCAGCCGTCGTGCTGAAACGCTCGGCAGTAGCCTGCAGCAGCTTGTCACGGGCACCACCGATGGCCGTCATACCAGCACTCCCACCGTCACGCGCCCTGTCAGCCATTGCGGCGACAGCAGCACCACCACACCAGGCACGCCGTTCTGCAGGCCGAAACGATTGTCGCGCAGCACCACGGGCTGCCCCAGTTCCAGCATCATCATCTCGGGCTCTCCATCAAATTCGTAAATCGTGCGCTGTACCTTGTTTAAGGCCAGGCGCCGCAGCGCTTCCGCACGGGCGTCCTCGTTCGTCTTGAGGCAGGTTTCGATCTGCGGCGGGTCGTCCGTCAGGCGGTAGCGCGCGCGCACCGCCTCATCGACCGCCGTTTCGGTCAACCACTCGGTGGCATACAGGTCGGCATGCGCCGGCGGGATGCTGGTGGTCAGACTGGCTTGCACCGTGTAATTGCGGTCAAAGGCGATCTTGACGGCGGCAACCACGGGCAGGCGCTGCACGACGCGCAGCGAATCCACTCGCATTTTCTCCGGACCAATCTGCAGAGGCACGCCGGCGGCCGGCAGCGCGATCTGTACCAGGCGCAGCTGGCCAGTGCGCGACATCAGCGCCTGGGCGCCTACGCTGGCCGCCAGTTGCTGGATGGCCTGCGCCTGGTTCGTCCGGTCCGCCACGTAAAGGCCCACCAGCTGCGGATGTGCCACATCGAAGGCGGCCAGGTTGGCCAGGTCGAGGTCGGCCAGGGTGAAGCGGTCCGAGGCTTTTCCGTAGGCCGTGGCGATGCGCTGCACCAGCGGCGCGATGCGCGGCGCATAGCCGCCGCCCTTGTCGCCCTGCACGCTGACCGTGATCGTGGTGGAAAACGGATCGGTGGTCAGGTTGAAGCGCCCGGCCGGGTCATTCAAGGCCACGGCTATCGGCTTGCCGTTGGTACGCACTTCGAAACTCGACTCCACGGCGCCCAGAAAGCCATACTCCAGGGTAGCGGGATTGGTCAGCAGCGGCGTCACGTTGTGGCATTCGCCAAACGGGATCGGCAGCGTAGCATCCTTGTTCGGCGTGGTACCGCCCAGCTTGGCCTCTGCAATCGGCGTATCAAGGCGCTGCAGCTTGTCTCGCAGGGACAGGTTGATCGTCTCGCGGCTTGAACTACCGATATCAGCAATGATGCCGTCGAACACCAGGCGAAACTCGGCGCGCGGCCAGCGCGGATCGCCGGACCATGCCTTGATCGGACGATTGCGCCACACATCGCCGAGCCAGCTGTCGAGCGTGCCATCGGTGTTGTTCAGCTCGACATCACCGCCCGACAGCCCAGCCTCTCCTGTCAGGCTGACCTGTTCGGTGAAGTCCAGGCCACCCGTGGCCAGCGGAACATACACGGTGTTGGCCGGCACCTCCGCAGGGCCAGTGACATAGGGCCGCGAAGCGATGTAGCGCGTCACCTCGCTGCCGGCCACATTCACCTGCGCCTCGATCAGCACCATGCGGATGGCCAAGGGGCTCTTGAGCCATTCCAGAAACTGCACATCGGTCATTGCGAGTACTCCACTTGTTTCGCCCAGGCAGATGCCTTGGCGGATTTATCGACACCAGCCACGACCGTCTTGGCCGCTTTGTCGTTCGATTCGACGGTGGCCTGGATGGTGGCGCCGGTTTGCTTGGCCTGATCGGCGCGCAGTCCTTTGACCTCTTCTCGCAAGCCCTTGACCTCGGCCACCAGGGCGTCGTTGTTGCCACCACCCTGGCTTGGCGCACCACCGAAATACCGGCGCATGGCCGCAGCGGCTTGCGCGTCCACCACCACTTCGCCGCGATGCAGCTCGGCCGCATAGCCGTCAAACGGTACGTTGGCCAATCCGCCGGCATGGGAGCCGTCGAACTGCACGCCCATACCAGTGGCCGTGCCCATCGCCGCATGCAGGTTGGCGATGGCTTGCGCCACCGTCAGCACGCTGTCGTTGATGGTGATCAGGCCTGATACCTGGGCCTTGAGAGCGTCCAGGCTGGCCTGCTGCACGTCGACCTGGGCCGAGGCCCATTTCAACGCCTCGTTGTTGGCCGCCACCACGCGGGCGTAATCTGCCGCGTAGCGAGCGTCCGAGGCGTTGACCACCTGGGAAGCTGTCAGGAATGCTTGCTCGGCAGCCGACAGGCCGGACTGCGCCGTCGTATCGCCGGCATTGGCCGCTGCCAGGGTCTTTTCGAACTGGGCCCGCGCCTCGGCATACTTCTGCTCCGGCGTCAGGATGGACTGGTTGCCCAGCGCCATGCTGGCGTTCAGGCCGTTGAGGGTGGCCACCCACGACTTAGATTTGTCCAGCGCCGTCTGGGCCGCTGCTGCCTCTCTGTCGTAAGCCTTGGCCAGCACGTCCTTGGCCGCCACCACCGCCTTGGCCGCCTGCACCTGGTCGAACAGCGCGCGATTGACGGCGGCGATGCTGGAGCGCTGGATGGCCAGCAGTTCCGTTTCGCTTTTCGTCAATTCGTTCAGCTGCTTTTGCAGATCCATGCGCTCGCTGGCAATCTCGCTGGCGGTCTTGACCACAGCGGCATAGTTGCCTGTCGCTGCGGCCAGCTGGCTGCTGTAGTCGGCGGCCGCCTTGAAGGCCGGCGCCAGGGCAAGCAGCTTGATGTACAACTCTTGATCCGCCGCGCTGGCCAAGTTCAGGCCCAGCACCTTCTTCTTATAGTCGTCCATGGTCGTGGTACCGGCCATGCCCAGCTTGCCCAGCGTGTCGGCCACGGTCGACAGCACCGGCGCCATTTGCTCTGCTTCCGTCAGGAAGTTCTCGGCAAAGAAGTTGGTCCCGCTGGTGAGCGAGTCCAGGCTACCAGCCAGCTTGATCAGGTTCTCGCGCGCACCAATGGTGGCCACGCCCACGGCACCGAAGGCATCCTGCGACGTGCGGCCGATTAACTGCAGGGCCGCGTCGACGCCGGCGAAATTCCCAGCTACGCGCTGCAAGGTCGTGCTCAGTTCTTCGTTGCCCTGCTTGAACTGGCCGACATTCGGCAGCAGCTCGACGGCGATGGCATTGCCGACGCCTTCGAAGAACTTGGTCACGGCGCCCAGCCTGTCAGCTTCCGTGGTGAGGCCGGTCAGATTGATGTTGAGCGCCTGGGCACGCGTGGCCAGGCTGGACGTGTCGATGCCCAGCGTATTGGCCAAGGTGGCCGAGACGTTGCGAATGGCTGCATACGTCTCCACAAACGCATTGGACGTCGTCAGATCGACGGCTTTACGGTCAGTGTCCTTCTTGTCGCTGCGCAGCCAGCCGCCCTTTTGCGTCCATTTGGCATACTCGGTGCCACTGAACCCGGTACCGGACAGAGTCCCGGTAATGCCCGTTTCCCCGTATTTCTTTTCACCCATGCCGAACACACGATTGCCAAGGCCTCCGATCAAGCCACCCAGCGCACCGCCAATGGCCGCGCCGATAGGTCCACCCATGAACGCCCCGGCCACGGCACCTATGCCCGTGCCAGCGTTCACGGTCGAGTTACTACCATACTGGCCAGAGATCATACGGCCACCCAGCACGCCAGCAGCGATGCCGGCAGCGGCCGTAACCGCTGCGCCAGCATAGGCTCCGGCCGTAACTGCTCCCGCGCTACCCACGCCTCCAGATGCCGCGTACAGGCCGGCGGCATCTGCCGCGCCCACAAGACCGGTGCTGCCCAAGCCAGCACCAAATGCCTCAATTGCAGTCGAGCCAAACAGCGTGCCCAGACTGACAACGCTGGTGCCCAGGCCGGCGGTAATGCCTGCAAAACCTTGCGAGGCGATGGTGTAGGCAGTTTTGGCACTTTGCAGCAGGTTTGCTGTCGCGCCCACGCTGCCAGCAATCCCGCCTGCACCACCTAATCCACCGAGGTCACCGGCCATTGCCATGCTTGTAGCGCTGGTGCCAGTCATCGACGCGCCGATGTTGATAATCCACTTCTTAAGCGTCACCTGATAAAGCCAGGCGAACAAGCCATTTTTCAAGGCTCCCCATACCCGATCGATAGCAGAAATACCTGAATTACCAATCGATACGAAAGTGTCTTGCGCTGTGGAGTCGATCGATTCCCACATTTTTTTGTTGGTTTCGATCTGGGCTTGCGCCAGCTTCACTTGATCTTGCTGATCCAGGCCTTGCGCCAAACGAAGCCGCGCGGCACGCTGGTCTTCAAGATATTTGAGAATGGCCGGCGCCTGTGCGATCTCTTCCGCGGTGGCGTCAGCTGCAGCCTGGCCTTCAATAAATTGCTTTTGATACGCGATTGCCAAGTCCAGCCGGGCAACCTCCTCCCGCTCAATGACGCTGCGCGCCTTCTCATGGATATGATTCGAATCCTCGATCTTTTGCGCTTCCTGATTGATGCTAGAAATATACTTATTCATTGCATCGTTTGAGGCGGTAACCACGGCAGCCTTCCGCAAGCGTTCCTCTTCGTCCCGACGGAAACTCTCATCAAAGAACGCTTTTTCAGCGGCACTTCGTTTGCCTAGTATTTCGTTAAGCGCCTTCTCGTGTTTTGCCGCCTCAGCTTTTGTGACGCTGTAGTGCCCCTTCAATGCACCAATTTCCAGATCAAAAGCATCAATCTGTGCCTCGTAGGTTGCCAGTGCATAAGACCGCTTGTTTTCGTAAAACTGACGTTCAGACAGCTCGCCAGCCTTCAAATACATGTCATCAAGTTTGCTCAATTCATCGAAATGCGCCTTGGCTACGGCTGCCTCTTTTTCATACTGTTTGATTTGATCAGCGAGCTGGGTGTTTTCGGCCTGATCGACCTTTGGCTTCGGCTCGCGACCCTCTGTGTCACGGTAGGACGGCGTGCCGGTGAAGGTGGCGTAGTGAAGAGCAACGACTTTCTTGCGAGCCACCTCTTGCGCTGCCGCTCCTTGGTTAAGCGACTTCATCAAAATATCAGTAGCTGCTTTTGAATAGTCGGCTTCAACCTTTAATTTTGCATCCGCCTCCTCCTTACGCTTCACCAACTGAGCGGCGGTTCGCTCAACGTATGCTTTTTGAAACTTATCTTCGCCGGCGAGTATCTGGTCTTTGCTGTCGCCGAGCAGTTTGGCATTTGCCTCCATTGCTGCTTGCATTTTTTTATAGGCATCAATTTGACCAGTGATGCTAAAACCTGCATTCGAGCGATCAATCGTGTATTGAGTATGAATTTCAGCAGCCTTACTGGCGTACGTACCAGCCGCCCCCATCAGCTTAATTGCTGAAAATGCATTGTTGACGTTATCGGCGACCATGACGAACACTTTGGCAAGCGTGGTACCCCACTCATGCAACTGATTATTCCGCGACATCTCGCTGACCTCACCATTTGCATCTTTGAGGCCTTTAGTCAACGCCATCACCGAAACAGTCAAGACTTCAAGCCCAATTTCGCCAATGGTTGTTTTCAGATCTTGCGTATAGCGCTGCATTGACGTGATCTGTTTGCCTGCCGTATCCATACTGGCGGTATAAGTTTCGTCGATATCAATGCCACGCTCTTTAACAGCGTTCAAGCGGGCCTGAACGCGTTCATTTTCCGAAAGCTCTTTTGTGGTTTTCCCAAGCTCATCGGCCATTTGCCGATAAGCAGTTTGCAAATTAACATTGATACCAATATTGCGGAGAATAAGGACATTTCCACGAGCAATGCCATTTACAAGTCGTTCAAACGCCTCTGAAGAGTTGATATGCCCAATAACAGCGGCATTTTGAGCAATCCGGGCAAGAGCAGTCGCTTCCTTCAAATCGATGTGGGCCTGCACCAATTTAATCGCAGACTCGCGCGATTCGATCATCGTGATGCCTTGTTTGGCAATTGCCTCGGTAGCAGTTTCCATTTGTGTTTTTGTGTACCCGGCGTTACGCCCTACGACCGTCATTACTACACCCAGCGTTTCGTAACGAGCAGCAAGCATGACCGCATCTTTGACGTACTCCCCCACTTTTAACGCCGCATATGCTGCAGCTAGTATCTTGAGGGAGCCAGCCAAGATGCCCGATGCATTCGTAGCGTCTTCTTTCGCCTTGGCCGCCGCCTTGATTGCGTCCTCATGCGCTTTAATGGTCGCGATTGCTCGTTGCGTTTCTTGGGTAACACCCATCTGAGCGGCCTGATATGCCAGCAGCTGTGTGCGGCTCATACCAATCGTTGCCGCCTGTTCACGCATGCGCTCGATCAGCTGCTGCTGGCCAAGCGTCAATTGCGTAGTCGAGCCACCCAGCGCTTGCGTGGCCTGGGCTGCCTGGCGTGCCTGCTCAGCCTGAGCACGCATGATCTTGGCCGTGTCGTCCATCTGGCCATTGCTGATCGCAACACGCTGACCCGTGCGCTGCGTGGCGTCGCCGAGCACCTCCACGCTTTTAGCGGCATCGCTGCCGCGACGCCACACACCGGCCGACGAATTGGTAAAGTTGTCCAGCGCGCTAACGCCCTCGGTCGATGTCGAGCGCACGCGCGCCGTCGCCGCGCTCAGCGAATCAACGGACGTGGTGGCCCCAGCTACTTTTGGCGCGACCCGTGCACCAGCATCACCCAGCGCATCGACAGCCGCCGCACCTTCAGTTGCCTTGGCCTTGGCCCCAGCGCTGGCCTCGCCCAACTTGTCGACGGCAGCCGTGGCACCAGCAGTCTTCTGCTCGACACGCACCGCCGCCTCACCGAGGGAATCCAAGGCTTTGCTGCCCTCGACTACTTGGCGAGTATCGATGGAAAGACCAAGTTGGGCGATATCAGGCATTTATTGTTCCTTCTTGTTTTGATGGTGCATGAAGAGCACGTCAAGGCGATCGATCACGCCCTCTTCGAACGGATCGAAGCGGACGCCGTGGCGTGCCTGCCAGGCCAATATTTCGGCGCTGGTCAGGGAGTTCACGGCCATGCCGCACTGGCGCTTCTGGTTCAGTTGGGTGAACCAGGTCCAGATGTACGCCAGCTCGGTCGGCAGCTGCGGCACTGCCGGCGCCTCGGGCGCCCGGTAGAGCGGGTTTTGCCGGGCGGTGTCCAGGTGATCGCCCTTGGCGTTGCCGTCGCCTGCCGCTGCCGCTCGATCAAACAGGTGATCGGCGTACAGCAGCAGGGCCTGGGTCAGACCTTCAAAAAAATGGCGTCGTTTTCCAGGGCGGTCGTCACGCGGTCCTGCCAGGTCGGATACTTGTCGAACGCCGCAGCGATCATTTCCTTGTCGAACGCGGCCGGTGCGCCGTTGCTGGTGAAGCCGTACCAGTCGACGACAACGGCCAGCGCCAAGCGCTTCTGGTTGTCATCGATGAAGCTCACCAGCTGATTGGAGCCTTCATCGGTCGAGGCGTCGATGGCCGTCTTGCGTTTGGCGGACTTCTTGTAGCCTTCGGCGCGCACGGCGTGGCTTTCCTTGCGGTATTCGTCGGAATTCTTGCCAACGATCTTGAGGCCGGCCACGGGCTCGCCGTCGGCGTCGAAGATCACGGGCACGTCGAAAGTCACGCGCGCGGACGGCGCCGACAGGTTGGCGATGTCGAAGCCAGCGACGGCGATGGCTTGAGCGGCGTTCAGGACTGCAGGTGCTTGGGTGGTGTTCATGGGTGGAGCCTTTCGTGGGTTTTGATAAGTGCCCGTGCCGGCCGCCGCGCCCACGATGGCGACAGCGACCGGTCGGTGCTGGGGTTGGCTTGCGCCAAAAAGAAAACCCGGCGTGAAGCCGGGCTATGGGTTACAGGCTCGTGTCCTGGAAGGCCACGGTGGTGGCCTCGTGTTGGGTGTCGGCGCCCTGGTAACGCAGGATGTCGAAAGCGCACGTGACGATCTTGTTTTTCTCGCCATCATCGACCTTGGCCGAGGTGATCTTGATGCGGCCCATGGCGATGGTCATCACTTCGGCCAGCGGCGCAGTGCTGGCCGCCATGGCATAGGCCAGCGGCAACTCGATTTCCTGCTTGAAGTAGTCGATGTATGCCGAGTCCTGCATCAGCACCGTGAACTGGCCGCTGCCCAGCACCTTGCCGCGCGAGGCGGCAGTGGCGAACTTCGAGCCAATCACCGGATCGATCTTGACCTGGCCATCCAGCGACAACGACATGCCCGTGCAGATTTGCGACGGGATGCCAGCCACCGACAGCATCGCGGTGGCGCCGGAGAACTTGCCGGTACCGGGCGTGGAAGCCGGCGCCGCGAAGTACGCCGCCGGCGTGGTCGGGCCTTCCAACTTGCCCATCAGGGTAAAGTCCATGCTCGTGATGCCGTTCGGCTGTACGGCAATATCGACCTTACTGACCAGCTGGTCGATGAAGCAGCGATTCACGGCAATGCCAGGATCCTGCACTTCCGCGGTGAACCAGTCCGTGGTATGCCCGGTCAAGGGCGTGAAGCTGCGCTTGCCGGTTGCGGTCACGGTCACCGGGTCGCCTTCGACCTTCACCGCCATGGCGCTGCCGTCCATGAACTGGCCCGACAATTTCAGTGCCGTCACCGACGTGACGAAGAAATTCTTGCCATTGTTGCCGATACCGGTGGTCAGGAAGCCGCCGATGCGCACGACGGTACCGGCGCGGTGGCCGTCGGCCAGCCAGGAGCCAGCGCTGCGCGTCAGGCCTGTTGCGCCCGATCCGATGGTATTTTGCGCCGCGGTGGTGCCGCCGGCGGTGAAGTCGCGGCGCAGCAGCGCCGCCAGCAGCACAGCGTAGGTGCCGCACGAAGCCTCGCCCTTGATGGCGCCGGAGGTACGGAAGTTGCCCAGGCGCGTGTCGCTCTGTTGCTGGCTGGGGTCGATTTCGTTGCTCGAGTACTTGTCGGCGTCCGTGTCGAACGTCGCGGTCACGCGCGGATAGAGGCGGCCGGCGGCGGCCAGCGCCTTCGTGCCTTCCGCTGTTTGCTTGCCGATAACGAGCAGGCTGTCGATGCCGTTTGCAGTGGTCATGGTGTGGATTGCCTTTCTTTGGTCGAAAAAAAAGACCGCCGAGGCGATCTATGTGGGGTGATGCGGGTTACAGGTTGCAAAACCAGCGGATTTTGACCGGGACCATCCAGCGGTCGCCGTCCTCGCGGCCGTCCGCGATTTCCGGTGTGCGCTCGATCTGCACCGTCAAATCGCCCTTCGGGAAGCTTGCGCCGCGGCAAAACATATCCTTGATCATTTCGGCGCGCGCACCGGCTGCAGCAGTGCCCTGCCCTGGCGGATACATCAGGCTGACTTGGAAGATGCCGCGCTCCTGGCGCGAGCCGTCGCCCATGGAGTGATTGGCCGGTTCCGCCGGCAGCAGGTAGGCTGCCTGGTATGGCCGGCCAGTTACCGGTGTGTACGGCACGTTTTGCCATGCGGTGTCGATGGCCGGACCGAGGCTGGCCAGGGCCGCCTCCAGCGCCGCTCGTATTGTTGGTTGGCTCATAATTTATAGCTCGAATAGCCTTGGGCGAACTCGCTTGCGGTGGTGCCGTCGCGCACGCCGTTCACAGCATTGTCCACAATGGTGCGGAATTCCACGACCGTCAGGGCAACGACACCGACGGGCGCCTGGCGGGACCAGCCCTCCTCGATGCGCTTCGCGTATGGCAGGTTGTTCACGAGGTAGATCACGTCGCCCGCCTTTGCCGCACTGATCGTGCTGCCATGGGCGGCGATGGTGGCGCTGCCGTCCTTGTCGATCAGGTCCCGCACACCAGCGGCCGGCGAGCCGATGGAAAGCTGCCAGTTGGCACGGAAGCGGCCGCCGGTGTAACCAGGCGGTGGTTTGTGCTTCCAGAACTTGGCGTCACCAACCGGCGAGCGCTGCACCAGCTTATTGTCGACTTTCATGGTGATGGCGCGCACGACCAGATCCTGGCTCGCCTTGGTCTTGGCGATGAACTCGGCAATCTGCATCGAAAACGACATGTTTGCCATCAAATCCCCCGAAGTTGCAGCGTATGCAGCACGGCCACGTCGACCGGCGCTGTGGTTTCGACGGCCTTCACCGTATAGCTGACGCTGCCGAACAGTACCAAGTCGGCCGCCGTTGGCGTCGGCATCGGCGCGCCATTGCGCTGCAGCGGCGACAGCAGCAGCTGCTGGTCACCCGCCAGAATCAGCGTGCCGTCGATATTCTCGGTCTCGTAATTGATCTTGACGCCCGTGCCTTCGTAGTCGGTGGTGGTGCTGGGCGCCGTGCCCAGGTCAGGGTCGTATTCGCCTTTCACGACTTGGCGCAGCACCACGATGCCCCCCTTGCGACGCAGCGAGGCATCGGCGCGCACAGCAGTCTTTGCGTAGTCGATCATCAGTCAGCCTTCAGATAGTCATGCGGCGGGCTCTTGCTGAAGCGGACCGCCTTGATGGTGGCCTTGCCGTCAATCAGCGCGCGCAGCACGCGATGCCAGCCGTCCATGATGAAGCCCTCTTGGCTCAGAATCACCGGATGACGGGTGTCAACGTCCAGCGCGCGCCGCATGTGGTGCGCCATGCCGAACGGCGAGCCTTCTGGCGTCCAGACCTCGGTGCCGAGATAGATAGCCGCCAGCGGCATGTCAAACGGCTCCAGCTCCTTGGAGCGAGCGATGAGGTTTGTGACCGTCCACACCTTGCCGTTATGGCTGTACGTATTCTCGTGCGCAGCGCAACCCTCGATTTGCACTACCGGGAATGTGCTCATGCTCGCACCACCCGGATCGAATTGCCGCCACCGGCCGAGCCGAAATACGGCGCCAGGAGCGCGTCGACGGCCACGAAGCGCTCGCGCGCGTCCGTGGTGTTCTGGAAGTACTCCGTTTCCAGCGGCCCGGTTTTGTCCTTCTTGATGGCGTTCGATCCGATGTCGAGGTCGGGCAGCAGATCCTCGCCGCTGCCGGCGCGCACGGCCAGGTCGATACAGGCGTTGACAACGTCCAACGGCACTGTGCTGCTAGGCACGATGAAGCCGTCGACCACCACGTTGTAGCGTGGCCAGTCCAGCGCCTGGTGCTGATAGACGCGACGGCCGGCCCAGCGCGTGCGGTAGGTGGCCATGAACAACGTGGCCTTGCGTAGCGCGATTTCCTTGCCCTCTTCCGCGAGCGCTGCCCAAGCGGTCACGCCCAGGCTGGCGCAACGCGCGTCTGCCGCGGCGATGCTGGCGTAGGATTCGGCATCGGCCAGACCGGCGCCGGTTTCAATATTGAGCATGGATATCCTCATGGATCAGCAGCTATTTTTACGAAATACAAAAAAACAACAATTAAATATATTAATTTTTTTACATTTAATTGAGATAACATAAATGTATTATCTAAAATACATTAGGGAGTTTTATGAAATCATTTATTCGTTGGTCTGTAATGGCGCTGGTCTTGGCTGTAGGACCAGCTTCTCAAGCTGCAACATTTAATTTTTCATACACATTTGGAAACGGCGTGGCCATAAGTGGCTCTTTCGACGGTACTGCGAATGGGAACGTGGTTACCGAGCTTTCGAACATTTCTGTGCGCGCCGACGGTGTTTCCTTCATCGACGAAGGCCCCATTCTTGCTTACTCATGGGATGACCGTTACAGCTGGCAATACAGTCCCGTAGTGTCATTTGATGGATTCGAGAGCAATTTCATTTTTTCAGATGGCTACAATGGTTTCGCAATTGGGCCCTTCGCCACAACGTCCACTGTTCCCAACCTAGCGGAAGCAATCAGTAGAACTCCTAGTTTCTTTATCTCGGACCGTTCGACGGATGGGGGTATTCAATCTCGCTGGCACTTAGTAGAGGTTAGCGCCGTACCAGAACCGGAAACCTACGGCATGCTGCTGGCAGGCCTCGGTCTAGTAATCTTTGTCACGCGCCGCAGATCCAGAATGGATTAAGCGAAGTGTGCGTCAGGCACGCCGGTGCCGATTTTTGTGATCAACGTAATGAGGCTCTCCGCTACACTTTGGCGCCCCGACGCACCAAAATGCGCCCTAGGTCAATGCAAGCTGATTTTCCTGCGGCAACTGAGAACGGTATCTGCATGCGCGTCGAGCTGAACGCTCCAGCAACTGCAACCCGGCGTGTTGGCGCCCCCAATCGAATAGGCTTGACCGATACAGAAGGGATGCAGCCAGTTCCCCCTGTGCTACCGATCGCCGAATCCGACTTGTTCAATGCAACGGCATGCTGGTCCAGCAAGGTCACTCCGTAGCTAATCAGGCCATCAGGATCACCCGATCCCGGCGTAGCCGCGCTCGATGTCAGTAAATGAAGGCCATAGTCGACCGTGTCGCCATCGCGCATCGCTGCCTTGAAATCGTCAGTCCTAAAAATAAAATTTGCAGTTGCCGCCCCAGCAGTATTGTCGACAATGATGCGCTGGACGTTGCCAAGAACATCGCCATGCACAGCCTGGCTGCGTGCCAGAACGCCGCATTTCACGATAACGGCAGCGCCTGAGCCTGATAGATACGACAGCATGCAGTTGTCAGCGATCTCGGCACCTGCTACGCCCGCGAGGTTCTGGAACGTGGCCGCCCCGTCTGCGCCGCCAGGTGTAGCGGAGCGAATAAGCATGGGATTCGGAAAAACGTAGTCATCGACCAGCAGGCCAGCACCGGCACTGGCCGGCAGTGGGTCTGCCGACGATAGAACCTTCATGCTCGACGCGAAGCCAGCGCCACCGATGACGCCGCCCAAGCCAATCGGATGCACACCATCAATACTCGTTTGCTGCGCTCCATTGGTGAAAGTGTCAGCATTCATTGCAAACGGGTCGCTGTAGGTGCGTGGACCTACGCTGGACGCTGACCAGTTGATAAACGTTGCACCTATTTCGGCGGCATACCGCTGGCGCCACTCGTTCACCTGACGCCAGGTAGCATAACGTTCCGCCGACCATCCATTGTTCACTGGCGACCGCGCGGGGATAGAGGAAATGATCAGTCGCGGGGTTTTATTCCGCATATACGTCAAATTGGCAATATCATTGTCCCGAATCTGCGCAAATGACCAGCCGCGCGCATACACGTCATTCATGCCCGGCGCATAAATGGCTACGTCGTTCGGCTGCCAATCCCGCCGCATGACCTCGCCCACTTGGATTGAGTCTCCACCAGCCATTGCTGCATCGGTCACTACCCGATACGGCCTGCCGGCCAAGGCAAACGCCTGCGCAATGTATGAGCTGAAGGCGATGGCATATTTTCGGTACACCGATGGGGCTGAAGACAGCACGGCGCATTCTTGCGCCCTGCTGACACCATATTCAAGCCAAAGCCGAGCTGGATCAACAGCCAGGACGGTGGAGCTCATCTGATTTGCTTCCCGCAGCGGCGCCTTCACGACCTTAATCGGATCGCCAGGCCAGTAAGCACCGCCGGGGAAGGCAGCGGCAAACGTAACCCGCGCCACTCCCGGCGCAACAATGCTCGCGCCATTGCCGTCGGTGAAGTCGTACATTTCACTGATCGAATCGCCGCCGACAACAACGCGAACAGGGCTTTCGCTGGCACCGGGCACGATAGTCGCCGGCGCGATCGATAAAATCGCACTCGCTACTGCTACATCCACACTACCGACCGAACACGACACCAAAAACCGCTGCTCACCGGCGTACGGCCCGATAGACGCCAGCGCACCAGTGCCGACCGGCCAGGACTGCAGCGAGTTCGTTCCGCCCAAAATCGGATCGAGTCGATACACCATGCCGGCCGCGCCAGCGACACCGCTGACATTCAGGACTTGCCCCTCAGGCAGCTTGATAGTTTGCGGCGTGCCGCCGGCAGTAATGGTTGGCATATTGGCTTTCGGAATTGCGGTTTATGTGGTGCCCCGGCATGCGGGGCGGATCTGGACAGGGATTACGCCTTGGCAGCCTTCGCTGGCTTCTCGGCCGTGACGGTGGCCGGTGCAACTGGCACCTGTGCGGCGGAGACAGCAGCATCCTTAGCGGCCTGAAGGATTACCGCTTCGCCGCGCAGGCGCTGCGCTTCGACCTCGTTGGCCCGGGCCTGCTCGGCGACGCGGTCCATCTCGGCTATCAGGCTTTGTTCACGCTCATTCAGCTCACGCCCGCGTTCTGCCAGTTGATCGCGCGCGGCGAGCAGTTCGGCCATGGTGGGCGCTCGCTCGATGTGCGCGCCCAGCTCCTGATCGTCGCCGTACACCTCGTGCACGTCGGGGTTGAAGTCGGATTTATCAATCAGGACGAAGTGGCCCTGGCTTGGGTGGCTTGGTTTGATCTTGATAGTGGTCATTTAGTTCTCGCAGGTTGCCCGGCGCCGTGCTGGCCGCAGGGTTGGTGATGGATTAGCCTCCGATTAGGTGGCCGCCCAGGTGGGGATTCGGCGCCGCCGTGCCCCAGGCCAAATTGACCTCGTAGCGAACTTGACGCTTTTGCTTGTAGATGCAGAATTCGTAGGTGATGCCCGAGATCGGATCTGGCACCAACATAACGTCGTCGGCCGAGTCGCCGCCCTGAGGCATGGCGGGTGCGCGGGTCGCAAGTTGGAGCGCGGCGCGCTGGAAGAACGCATTGCGCACGGTCGCCGCGATCAGCGTAATGCCGGTGGCCGCGGCTGGGATTGCCTGGCGCAGGCCCGGCGCTTGCAAGCGGATCTGGCCGCCGTTCGACGCATCGGTATCACCAGCGGCCAGAATGTACTGGTTCGGGTCACCAGCAAATCTCACGATGTCGCCAGCGAGAAAGGCGCCGGTACCTGCCGCAGCTAGGTTAATCACGGTCGCGCCTTTGGCGTGACCAGCATTGCTGGTCGTCGCAGCTGCAGCATTGCCGGCCACGATCAGGTCGCCAATCGCGCCCGAGTTGTGCAGGTCGAAGCCTTGGACCACGCTAACCGCGCCACGACGCAGCAGATCGTCGGTGCCGGCTTCGTTCACGCGGAACAGACCGGCCTGTTTGCCTTCGATATTCGCCATCGCAGCGGAGCCCAGGACCATATGCAGATCAGACAACGGTGCACCATTGTCTTTCAGGATCTTCTTCGGCTGGGCGAAGTCGGACAGGTCGCCCGAGGTGCCAAAGGGGATCGTGCCCACTGCGCCATAGGCGCGGCTCAACTTGATACTGGTGGCGGCCAGGTCCGCTTCCACTTCGTTCGTCAGCGTCCGCAAGGCCTGCGCGATACGCTGCTGATTGATGTTGGCGTAAGTGCCAGCGCTTTGCAGGCGCTGGGTATCATCGCCGTTGACGCCGAACGGGACGGAGCGCTGCTTCGAGATCGTCATGTCGACGTAGTTGATGGTCTGATTACCAGCGTCTTCAGCGTACGCGCCTTGTGTCAGGTCTTCGGCGGCCATTGCGCCGACGACTGGCGAGCGGACAGTCTGGTTCAGGGCAGCGCGCTCGGCGGTCGAGTCGCGCGACACGGCCGGGATGAAGCCAACTTGCTCGCGCGCAATGACGTTCATTGCTGCATAGATGTCGGGGATGAGGCCGGTAAGGGTAAGGATGGTCATTTGCTAATGCCTTTCGGGAATAAAAAAGGCCCGCGTAATGCGAGCCAGTCGGGATGGTTTGAGTTGTAGAACGGATAGGCTATCCAGCCCAAAGCACCCCGCCGACATCCATCAGCAAGGCATAAAAATAGTTCATTGAGAAGACTGGGTGAATTGGTTGCAACTGCTTAATCGGTAACGACCGCGCCGCCCTTGATTGCCTCGGCCTGCGCCTGCGGGGCCATGGTAAAGAACTGGGAGCGCGGGATTTCCTTGCCACCGCCGGCGCCGCTCTTGCCGCCGCCCGCTCCACCGCCCGAAGCACCCGATCCCTTCAGGATCATGTCTTTGTTCGCGTATTGGCCGACCATCACCTGGATGGCTTCATCGAAGTCGGCATGATTGCCGTGATTCGTGGACGAGAAGATTGGATTACCCTGCTGATCCATCGGAACGAGCTTGCCACCATCGACCTTGAAACGATTGCCGAAGAAGGTGCGCGCCATGTCAGCCGGGATAGCCAGTTTCTCGGAAATGAATTTGGAGCTCGCGAACGAGCCGCCAATAATGTGATCGTTCAGGTCGTTGGTGAGCTTCGTGTTCTGCTCAGTCAGCGTGCGCTGCTTTTCTTCGGCCGCCCGGGTTGCCGCAGCGACTGCCTCGTTCGCCGAGCGCGTCGCAGCATCCTTGATCTCTTGCACCTTGGCCGCCGTGGTCAGATCGCCGGAATTGATATTCGCCATAGTCTGGAGCGCAGCAGCAGCGGCGGCCGCATCTTCGATGCCAGCATCCTTGAATGGCTTCAGCGCAGCTTCGGCAGCCTCTTTCGCCTGGCGATGGCTCATAGCCTCACCGTTCAGGCTGGAAATCTTCGCCACGGTCGCGGCGGCGTCGTGCGCAACTTCGCGACCGTCGTCCAGAATGTAGACAGGTTTGCCATCTTGCAGCACTGCGTTGCCATTTGCATCGAGTTTGAGTTTCATTTGGTGGCTTTCTGGGCATCCGCCCCTGTAAATGGCCTTCTGGCCGTGCGCCGCTTTGCATCCGCTTGCGGCAATAAAAAACCGCCTCGCAGGCGGTCTTGGGTTGGTTTTACTCACTTGAGACTATAATTTTTCGGCCATTCTTTAACGTCGCAACACGGCCAGAACTTAAACTCAGCCGCATGTTCTCCCACTTCTCAGGATGGGTCTGATAGAAAAGAATGCCACGCTTCTCCGCAAGTGCTGCGACTTTTATTCCGAGCGAAGTCAACTTCGCGTCACTGTAGTCGTCAGCTGATCGCTCGATTAAACCGTCAATAAGCAAGCTTTCTATATCGCGAGAAAACGCTGGGTCGCCCACAAAAGCACCGGTCACATTTTGCCAGCTTGAGGGCGCCGTATGAAGTTCAGATAACGCGCGACTACCCGCATGCCGACTTACCAATGAGTCTTCAAGGGATTCATTGAGAGTTTCAACAATCGAAGCCTCTTTGCCTTTTGCGCTCACACCCAATCGCTGAACTAGCTTGCGCGCCGTTTCGGTCACCTCGGACTTTACAGTTGCCTCAGAAGACAACCGCACAGATGAAGAATATGAGCCCTCTAAATACTTAGCGTAAAAGACATCCTCCTGCATTTGCGGTCGGAACTTTGTCTGCAGAAGGAAAAGCGCTGCGAGAAATAAAGGGACATTTGCCACTGCCGCAATGACCAGCATGCCGGAAGCCCAGTCCGGGCGCTCAATCTGCTGAGCCGCAAGTAAAAATGCTGAGTCAATCGCCACAAGCCCCACCAGCCATGCGGCCAAAAGTTGAATTGGCTTTGTTACTTTTTCTGGAGCAATCTTATTTTCGGTCATAGAGTATGTCGTCAGTATCAATACTGAGCGACTCTACCCACGCATTGCATCAATGTCAATCGATGACCCTAGGCCTGCGAGTGCGCACCCACCTCATGGCAAGCAGCCGAGGCAAATAATTTGCACCATGCCGACCTTAACCTTCATTAGCACGCCGGCAACCATCTTGAGCATCGACGCCCACCACACTGCGGACATATAAAAAAATATACATAGGTTTGGCTGAAGTCAGGCGGCGAGCACTCTTCGATGGTGGCCGTGGCTCGATCCAGATAGGCACCAGTAAAGACCCATCCATTCCGCTCTCTATTCCTTATTTATATTTGGCCTGCAACTGCTCCAGCGTCAGCTTGCGCCCCTTGAGGTTCATCAGGTCGTTCAGCGTAATCTTGCCCGCCTCGTACATCTCGGCGCGGCCCGGGCCCAGGTATTCAGCCCGCCAGGCCTTGTCCTTGCTGGCCAGAAAGTCCTTGAAGTTCATCTTGCTGCTGACTGGTCCGCCGTCGCTGGGGCGCGTGCTGTCGCCCGGTTCATCCAGCTCGATGCCCAAGTCCTTGAAGGACTTGGTGCGCGTGCTGAGCACGCAGCGGCAGCTGAAATGAATGGCGCCGGGCCCGCCCGCCCATTCGTGAGTGTGGTTGATCGGCTCCTGGTCGTCCAGCGAATACTCGTGCAGATCGCGCATGGCGCACAGCAGGCAGGTGTGTGAATCCAGCGTGGCCAGCCACACCAAGCACTCGATCAAGTCGCTGTTCTGCTGGAACGACGCCAGGCGCGCGGCATTAGCCACTGCCTGCACCGAACTGTGCACCAGCGCACGGGCGTTTGCTTCGGACGTCTTCAGGATGCCAGGCATTACCTCGACGTCACCGCCGGCGGCCTTGGCACTGGTGCCGACGACGCGCGCCACGATCTGCGAGGTCGTTTCACCCTGCGCCGCGCCGAGCCGCACCTGGTCGGCGAACTTGAATTGCGTGGCCAGCTCCTGCCGTTTCCACCAGTTGGCAGACGAGGCTCCCTTGATCAGCGTGTCGCCGACCAGCTTTTCCAGATAGGTCGCAGGCGGCAGCTTGGCGCCCAGCTCGATCTTGAGGCCCTGCGTCAGCACCTTGGCGGTGTAATCCGCCTCGATGCGCACCATGCCCACCAGGTTGCGGTTCAATTCGGCCTGCATGCCCGTGTAGTGCGACGCAATCACGGCATTCGACTCGCGCAGCAGCGCGGCCCGGCGCTGTTTGCCGTAGGTCGAAATTTCACCCTCGCCTAGCTTGGCGGCCAGCTCCCTCGACATGGCGGCCATCAGCACCAGAATCTTGTCCTGCGTTCCGGCCGAGAACCGAAGCAGGTTCAGGGAATGCGTCAGGAACATCTCGGCGATCCACTCTTCGAGCGCCCCCATCTATGCCCCTTCCAAGTCAGGCGGAGCCGACTGGATGCGTTCTTGCTCATCCTCCCACTTCAGGTCTGGCGACACGATGCCGCGGCGTTGCAACTCGTTGAAGTAGGTTTCGCCGGAAATCCGATTATTTGCCACACTCTTGAATAGCAACTCAGCACTGGCCTCGGCGAGCGATGCGGCACCGAAGTCTTTGAAAATGGTGATGTGGCCGCCTTCGGCCTCCCTCACCCATTCAGCCATGAACTGCAGCGCCTGGTCGCCGGCGTCCTCGACGTTGCCCGCGATCTTCTGCAGCGCGCATGCGCCCTGCTCGTTGTCTGCCAGGGTCTGCGATTCGGTCACGTTGCCCGGCTTAATCACCAGCAGTTCGGCGCCAGCCTGACGCATGCGGTCTTCCAAGTCGAGGATGGACAGGCGGCCGGCCTCGATGGCCTTGCCGCCGTGTTCAACGAATTTCAGGTCACCATCGGGAGAATCGGACTTGACTGCAGTCCCGGCGCCGACGGCAATATCACTTCCTTCAAGCATCTTCGCAAACAGGATCGGCACGCGCGCGATGTGCAAGATGTTCTGCTGGTCGCTCTTGCTTTGCCAGTGCTCGACGTTGCTGTGCGCCAGCTCAAGCAGTGGCGGCGTGGCCTGCATGTAGCCCAGGCGCTTGCCGTAGACCGGCACGAAGGGAATTGTCTCCAGCGTGGTGACACCCTCCTCGTACAGCGCCCATTCCTTCTTGCTGCCGGTTTCGCGCTGACGCCAGGTCTGCCAGGTGCCGCGCCCCAAGACGCGCACCTGCTCGATTTCCTTGGTGTCGAAGTCGCCATTCGGCTCGGACACGCTTTCCAGCAGCCGCAACTGGGTCAGCCCGTTCAGGCTTGTCGCATTCTTCGGCAGCCAGCCCAAGACGTTCTGTACGTGCACCTGGACGAAGTACGGGCGAACGCCTGCGGCCTGCTCGTCGGCCTTCGTGATCAGGTTGCCAGCCTTGGGGAAGTCGACCAGGATGCCGGCGAAGCCGTACCCCATCGCCTCCTGGGTAATTTCCGAAAGGAAGCTGTGTAGGTCGCGGCCGGACAGGTCGACATTTTGCAGCCAAGGCTTAAGCCGCTCCGGCACATCCTCGCCCAGCGTCACCGGCTTGCTGAATGGCTTGGCCGAAAGCACATCGATGGTACGGGCATAGGCCGGGAACAGCGTGGCCACGGCCAGGCGCAGCTCGTAGCTCTTATCGTCCTCGCCGGGCCACTGCGGCAGATACTTCTTGCCGGCCGCCCGCATGGTCTTGGTGCCGCCCAGCAGCGCGGCGATCAGCGCGCAATCCTCGTTCAGCTTGGCCGCTTCGGCTGATTGTGTGCGTACATCGGTCATGGAATCCCTTTTTGTTACATGCGCAGCGGCGCCGTGGTCGTCGTGCTCTTCACGATCGGGTAGCGCCTCACGAGGAAGTAGCCATTGGCGTCGTTCGGGTGGTCATGGCCCGACTTCTTGTCCGGCTGGCCGTCCGCGCCCCATACCTGCTGCTCCAGCGCTTCGGTGGTGGTCGGGCACTGGTCAGTGTTGATCTTCCAGCGGCGCTCGCCCTGCGCGTTCAGGATCATGCCGTTGTAGGCGTTGACCCGGTCCTTGACCGCAGGGTTTGAGTGGTTCACTTCGAGCAGGAAGCCCGCCTGGCGCAAAATGGACAGGTCGGACTCGCTCGCGTTCTTGCTGCTGGTGTTCTGTCCGGACGCATCCGGGAAAATCTTCACCTGGTGCCCTTTGTCTTTGAAGTCTTCCTTCAAGAGCTTGGCCATCGCTGGCGTGTCGCGTACTTGCACGCGCTCGGCCAGCGTGCGCGGCAATCCGTCGCGCACCACGTTGACGCATGCGGTCATGTTCTGCACGTTGAAGTCGAGGCCCACCATCAGCGGCTCGCCGGGCAAGATGATCTCGTTCGTGTGGTTCAGCGCGCGGTCGAAGTCGGCATATACACTGCCGCTGGTCAGGTTGGTGAACTTGCCGCGCAGGTAAGCATCGATCAGCGCCGGCGGGTAGCTGGCCATCAGCGACGGAATATAGTCGTCTGGCAGGTTCAGCTCGTTGTCGAACGTGCTCGCCTGGATCAGACCATACAGGCTGGCCAGCTCAGGTTTGTCGCGGATGGCCTTGACGAACTGCTGATAGACGAACTTGAAGCCCTCGGGTGTCGTCGTCACGTCGATGCCGTTCATCAGACCGGGCACCTTGTAGCGCATCCGGGCGATGATCTTGCGCCAGGCCATCTGCGCCTTTTGCAAGGGCATCACGTCCAGCTCATCGATCAGCGCGTGCCCGATCTTGAAGCCGACGATGGTTTCCGGCTTCTCCATCGAGCGGCAGATGACCGTGCCGCGATAGCACCGGCCCTCGTACACCTCGACCTCGTGGTCGCCCTGCTTCACCTTGATGCGCAGGCCCATCGCGTAGGCCACCTCCTCCATCGTGGGATAGAAGATGTCGCGAATTTGCGGATAGGTCGGCGCGAAGTAGCCCTGGTTGATGCCCGGCCACTGCCAGAAGTGAGCACAGATGCCGGCGCAGCCCACAAACGTCTTGCCCGAGCCGAACCCGGCCACGTAGGCCTTGAACTTGTGCGGCAGCTGCAGGAAGCTCGCTTGCGGGACGTTCAGGTCAAACTGGATTGTCGTCATGGCGCTTGGCGTCTTTCACGCCGAAGGTAATGGCGACAGGTGTGGGCGCGTCGTCGTCCGGCTTCACGTCCTTGCTGGCTTTCAGCAGGTTCATGCCGATCTCGGCAGCGCCGTTGGCCATTCTGGTCAGCACGGCGATATCGCCGAGGGCCAAGCGGCTCTTGTCATCCAACGGCTGGGCGTCATCAATCTCGCCAGCCTTGTTGTGCGCGATGCCGGACAGCCGGTGCGCAGTAGCGGCACCATATCGTGCGGCGCCGGCAAGATGCATCGAGATTTCTTTCAGTTCATCGGCCAAAGTACGCGCACTTATCTGCGCACCAATCGGAAGCGCACTAAATGCCGATTCCGCTGCAACCAATTGATTTGCAACATCTTTTATTTGTTTTGTCTGCGCACCAAAGCGTTTTCTGATCGCCGCTTCGGATACGCCGAATTCCCTGGCGAGTGCTCGGGCCGCCTCTCCTTTGAGAAGGCGTTGGCCTATCGCCGCCCATTGCTTTTCAGTCAGCGATGATTTCCGACCCATACCTTCCTCTTCTACTGCCAGCCAATTATGGGTGAAAAAAAACCGCCCTGAGGCGGTTTGACATTAGGCAACTTTTTTCGAAATTAAAACTGGCCCATTTATGAGGCTGTAGGTCATGGATAAGATTGCGCGATACATTGACATAATTTTATCGTCTCTGAACGAGCTGTCGAGTTCAATTTTTAGCCCCTTCTCATTTGCGCTGCTATATGGATTCTCATAACGCGGAATTTTCAAACCCCATACTGGCTCCCAGCAAACGCGATCATATTCATCGAAGCGCTGGCGTTCACAGATCATATTACCGAGCAGTTCGGTAGGCGTCATCTCCCACGAGAGGACAAGGCGCCCCTTCCCAAACGGGGTTTCCAACAGCGCCAACTCATTAGCGCCTTCGGACTTCGTGAGTGCTATTTTTGCTTCTATTAAGGAGCGCTGGGTGGTACATGCCTCAATCAAAAGGCTGAGCACCGTGTTGGCTTGCGCCTTAATCCCTGATGCGGCTGAAGCCGCGTCACGGAAACCTTTCCAGTCTTCCTCGGGTAGACCGTCGAAATCCATATCGCCTCCAAGTTAATGAAAGGTTATTATGGCACCGAATTGCCACCGCCCGCCCCCAGCAGGCGCCGCGGTGCATCGCGGCTGGAGTCCTCTGGATCTTTGCTACGTCGATGAGCTGCGCCCGTTTTGTAAGCCCTGCCACTAGAGCGCGCTGGCAGCCACAAAAGGCAACGTTATAATGCAATCTTTGCAATATTTGGAGACGGTGTGGATTCGACGAAAATCGCAGGGGCCATCATGGCAGCCGGAGCACTTATCGGCTGCGCGGTCTATTTTGGCTTGACCCAAGAGCGGCGCGAATACATGCGCACCTGCGAGGCAGCATCTGCCTATGCAGTTACAAACCCCGACACGGCTGAGTTACTGTGCGCGACACAGTACATTCATAAACGATAAAACTGCTTGGAGCGGGCGGCGGGAATCGAACCCGCGTGGAAAGCTTGGAAGGCTTCCGCTCTGCCATTGAGCTAC
The DNA here is from genome assembly GCF_030587275.1 of Janthinobacterium sp. SUN128. Classification (NCBI taxonomy): domain Bacteria; kingdom Pseudomonadati; phylum Pseudomonadota; class Betaproteobacteria; order Burkholderiales; family Oxalobacteraceae; genus Janthinobacterium; species Janthinobacterium sp. SUN128. The sequence goes on from NZ_JAPWHY010000001.1 coordinate 2,039,758, forward strand.
CCCCGCGAAATCTGGTTGTCGGTTACAGCGTCCGGAGCCGAATGGCCGCGGTTACAACGCGCGTCGGCTGGGTGCCGCTTATCCTGCTCGTGATGTGGCGACCCCTGAGTATCTCCGCGCGGGTGCCCCGTAACTCATCAGCCGATTTTGGTCCCGTGCGCAATAACGTCGCGCTTCAACGCTGCCAGCACCGGGATTGGCGCCAAGCGGTCGGGTGTGGTCTTCGCTACTTCATGGCTCACCTCCATTTCAGGCCTGCGGCGGCATGCTCGCACGCGCATCCGCCTAACACAATTCGTTCATCACACTTTGCCCGCTTCTGCAACACAGCGGAGATCAACGTCCAACCCGCTCGTACTGCATCTCTTTCAGCGTTTGGGGGGGGGGGCTTCAATGAATGTGTTTGGCTCTTCATGTACTAACGCACCGAGTTGTGACGTAAATGCACTGTCTCGGTCATTGCGAACTCGAAAAGATGAAAATTAAACAAAAAAGCCACCTAAAAGGTGGCTTCGTACTTTTTTATTACTGTTGCGACGATCACGCGTAGCGAATGGGAAATTCTAGGCGAACAAATCCAATGCGGGTAAAGGTAACGTCGCAAGTCTCAGCTATCGGCATATCGAAAATGCGGGGTACTGAGAAATTTTATAAGAATTTAAATTTTACGACCCCATCATAACATACCCAAACACATAAACACAATGCCAAAAAAAAATCGGATATATTTTTAGTGAAAATTTGCAAATTAACCACATACAAAGAACTTAACAATTGATAGATAAGAAGATTGATGACACAATGCGATTTTTTATCTTTTAATTAATCCTATGATAGCAGAGTATTATAAAAAACTAAGGTCTGTCGCAAGCCAGCTTGTCCCTTATAGCCTTTCCATAAAATTCCTTCTAAGTGCGGTTCTTGGAATTTTAGGAAGTGCTGGTTTATTAGGTTTTTTGAGTGATTATGCTACGTATTTTTATGCTTATGACATGGGAATTCGCCCCCCATTGGAAGGTGTCCCATACCTTAAGGCAACAGTCACATTTGCAAGCCTATTTTTATTATTGTCTGGCGCAATTTTGTTTAGCTTAGTGGTTGCCAGCTTCAAGTTAATTTATATAAGCTTTATCAGCATAGATAAATATGCTTTGAACATCAATAAATTACTACTACCAGCTCCAGCAGCATTAATTTTACATGGAATGAGCTCGATTGAAATGATTCATCGACTGCCGCGCAATGCGAAATTCATTCTTATCCTAGTAACTACTATTACTGTTGCTGTTGCATTCATTTTAAGCACTCTGACAGGAGAGAGTTTCAAAGAATTTCCGCCCTACACAAAAAATCAAGTTGTCGCCGCATTATCCATAATAACAGTACTATCCACAACAATGATCGCATTCCCATCATCAACATGGTGGATTTCAATTAGCATCACAGTAGTATATTTTCTCTTCTGCATATCTATACTTTTTAATCCAGATCAGTATGCACACTTCTTAAGAGTGGCTGGGTACGGTGGTGGAATCCCCGTTGAACTACAAAGCAACGAAGATTACTTACAAAGAAAGATATCAAGTGAACCTATTAGTTTAATCCTAAGAACAAATGATACATTTATAATATTCAATCAAAAGGAGAAGAAATTTATTGAAATTCCAAGAGAAAAAATTATATCAATATCATATCAAGCAGGGGGACTTAATACTCTTCAAAAAAATATTCCCGAGAGATTTTCTAAAAAAAACAAAACTGATACCGCAATTACAAATTGATGACACTTCTTAACAAATTCTTTGCTCGATAGGAATGACTATTTTCTATAATTTTTAACTCGCTGACCATATCCTTGATTCGCTCGCGCTCAAATCCGCCGGCGCATACGACCTCGGCCTGGCCATTCCCAGAGCATGTCACACAGCCGCGCAAGCTCATAAGCGACACGCCAGTGCCTTTGCAGTCCTTGCAGTGTCCATCCAGCCAATGAGCCAGAGACGCATGGGCAACGCGCTTATACAGAGCATGTGCCGTAAAAATGTCGCGCTCGCTGTTGATTTTCACCCAACGGCGCGCCTTGCCCTTCTCCGTCACGGCGGCCGTCCAGATACGCAACAGTTGCGCAAGGTTTCCCGAGTTCCCCTCGAAAAGCTTATTGATCGTGCCATCCGCATACTTGACCCGGCACAGCAGCGAGCCGAGATCCCCCGCCAGTGCCGCTGCTGCGATCGCATCAAGGTCATGATGAAACGCATCATCCCGAAGATTTGACGATTGCAACGATGCTACAAATTTTTCTGCGAAGCCCATGAATTCCCTTTCATTCCGTACGTCAACGTTAACACCCTTTTTTAACCTGTGCTAGCCACGCCAATCTATGGCATCGCTCATACGCGCAGCACGCCGGTCCGGTTGAATTCGCGCACCGCGGCCAGGCCAGCGCGCGCAATCTCGACATTCGAGGCGCCGCGCAGGAAGACCATCGTCTTGCCCACGCCCTCGCGCAACACGCGCATTTCATCGCCGTTGACGCCGAAGGTGCCAGTGCGCTGGGCGCGCGCCTGGATCTCGGCAATCGCTTCGACCATGGCCTGGGCCACAGGCAGAATGGCATGGCCATCTGGCGCGATACGGCGCGCCATGTCGGCGTTGCTCAGCAGGTCGTAGACGTGCTGCTCCTGGAAATGCCCCTTCCCCATCGCCTCGCTGGCCTGGAAGCCTGGCATTTCGAAGGCCAGGTCTGCGCGCAGGCCCGCCGGCAGCACCGCCGGCTTCGGGATGTACCGCTTGCGCGGCTTCTTGTTCGCGGCCATCAGAACTCCTCCACTTTCCATCCGCCGCCCGCCTTTTTCGGCAGCGCCTGGATGGCGAAGAAGCGCATCGGATACATGTCGGCCGCGATCTTGATCTTCACGCGCGCGTCGTCCTGCCAGTGGCCTTTCACTTCGTGCGCCTCCAGCGCACCGTCGGCCAGCTGCACGGCGAAATCCGGCGTGTAGAACGTGTTGTCGGCCAGGCGGAATTTCAGGCCTTCGAACTTGTACCAGGCTACCTCGCCAGCGGCCTTACCCAGCTCCAGCGTCCTGGCGTAGGCCGCCTCGGTCTGGTTCATGGTGCCGACCTTGAGGCGGCCCAGCGCCTGCAAGCCACGGGCCATCATCGCGTTTTCTCCAGGCGATGCGTGACCGCCTTGACGATTGCGGCGCGCGCCGCTGCATCCTTGTCCGGATAGAATCGGTACCACTCCAGGAAGCCGCTGGCATCGACACCGGCCGACATCGGCATCAGCCGGATCTCGAACTGCACAAGCAGCGGCGCGGCCGCCTTCCAGTCGCCCAGCCAGTCCGGCACCATGGCTTGGCTGCGACTTGCGGCGGCGCCCGCCGGCGGCGTGCCGATCAGGGCACCGCCCACTTCGATCAGGTTGGACCAGCCCAGCAGCTCGGCCAGGCGTTTGTTTGCTGCGATTTCGTTTTTTTGATTTTTCATTTGAAGCCTTTTAAGCCGTTTTTTCTGATGGGTACGTCACTTCGTAGCAGCCACGGCCCTTGCGCAGTGCGGCGGTGCCTCTGGCAAATCCTGAGCGGCATGCGCGCTTGCCGGGCCGGATGCATTTCTGCCGTCAGCCAGATAAAGCTGCACGCGCTCGGCGGTCGACCGCTTGAATTCTTCATCCGCCCGGCGCTGCTGCTCAGCACGCTCCAAGCGCGTTGCCTCTTTCGCGGCAGCACCGTCGGCAATCAATTTTTTGATCGCAGCGAGTTGCGCGCGCGCGGCATCGTCCGGCGTCTGGTCCTGCTTGCCCTGCAGCAGGCCCGCCACGGCCGGCGCCGGCAGCAGCCCTGCCCTCACCGCGCTGCCCAGCACCTCGACGTGCCGCGTCTTATCCCAGCCGACGGATGCCACCCACTCGGCCGGGTGCCGCGCGGCGCGCGCTGCGGCAACGATACGCTCATAGGCCTCCAGGAAAGGCTTGCGCGCGCTAATGGCGCCGCTGGAGTCGAGCACAGGCCGGCAGATCCGGAACGCCTCGGCGATCTCGGTCGTCCAGACCACGCTGGCCATTTCGTCTAGGCTGGTCAGAGCGATGGCCCAGGCCTCCTCCGCACCTGGCCGGCCGTCCATGAGCTTGCAGCGCTTGGCGATGCCGGCCGGTACCGGCGCAAATTCGCCGTTCTCGTCGCAATAGGCCTGCATGGCAGCCGCCACCGTGCGCAGCGGATAGGGTTCAAGGTTGGCCAGCCAGGCACGGGCCATGGCAGGCTCCGGGAGCGGCTTGCCGTAGGCGGCCAGCGTCTCGGCCAGCAGCTGCATGAAGCGTGGCGTGTCGGCGGCGTTCATGCGGGCACCATGTCGATGATGTCGCCGGCTGGTGCGGAAGCGCCCATCAACTCCCGCATGACCCGCTCATTCGTCTGCTCGATCGACTCGTTGCCGGCGCTTGCGCGGGCCTGGCCAGCATCGTTGCGGATGAACCGGTCGATGTGGTCGGCATCGCGCAGGATCAGGCCCAGGCCGTTGTACTTCGTTTGGGCGTCGTTCTGCCCCATGTTGTGCGGCGTCTTCGAGCAGCCACGGATGGCCTTGCAGATGTCGGCCGGCGAGTAGCCCTTGAGCGCCTTGGCGATCAACCGCTTGCGCTTGTCGTCCAGAACCGACTTGGGCGAGTCCATGACTTTTTGCCAGAACGCGAAGATCGTCTTCACGGGGTCGAGGTGGGCTTGCTCGACAAGAGTCTCCTTCCCTTCCCGTTCCCCTTCCCTTCCTTTCCCTTCCTTTCCCTTCCCTTCCACTTGAGCATGCTTAAGGGGCGTGACTGTCGCGTCATCCACGCGTGCCGCACGCGTCGAAGTCATTGATATATATAGGGATTCGTCCGGTGCTGGCAATTCTGAGTCAGATTCACGGTTATTTATGACTTGGTGCTTGGAAAATGTCGGAATGAAGCCGAAAAACTCGCCTTCGACCTCATATTTCACTACAAATCCACGCGTCATCAACGCGTCAAGCACGCGTGAAAAATCAAGTTCGTCGTATGGGAGAATGTCGAGCTTGAGCGCGCGCGGGCGCCATTTAAAGCGCCCTTCCTTGTCGCAGCAGGTGAAAAGGCCCATGAAAGCAGTGCGGATTGGAAGCCCGGACTGCTGCTCGAGGTCGAACAGATCTTCGTGCTTGAACAGCTCCGGTTTTACTGTGCGAATGCGGCCCATCAGCGAGCCTCCTGCAGGCGCGCCGCGCCGAACAGCGCCGCCGCCAGCGGATCGCCATCGGCGCCGGGCATGGCGCCCAGCACTAATTCACTCAAATTTGCGCGCGTCACTTGGCGTTCTCCTCGTCCATCAGTTCCATATCGAACAGCGTAGGCATGCTGACCTCGCGTTCCATCGCCCGGCAGTAGTGCACCTGGTCAGCGAAATATGCCGGGTTCAGCTCGCTCCCGCGGCCCTGGCGGCCCAGCTTCATTGCGCGCACCGGGACGGTGCCCAGGCCACAGAACGGGTCGTAGATCACCTCGCCCTGGTTGCTGTAGCGGCCAATCAAGCGATCCACGATATCGATCTGGAACGGGCAAACGTGCTTTTCCACCGCGCGCGCCGACTGCTCACCGTTCAGGGTGCGCATGCGCACGATGTCATGCCAGACGGCTGGATCGGTACTGCCCGGCGCCAGGCTGAGGTAATCGGCCGGCAACGCCTTGTTGGCCAGCAGCGCCTCGCCCACCTCGACGTGGTATTCGTAGTTATAGACGTTCTCCAGCGACATGCTGGTGAACAGCTTCGCCAGCTTGCCCGGGCCGAAGCTGGCCAGCTCGGCCGCGCCCATCAGGCGATCGCCGCTCGAGCGCCAGAACGCATGCGCGTCGACCTGCCAGCGTGCCACGCTGTAGCCGGTACCGGGAATCGGTGCAGCCTTGCGGTCGAAGGGGATACGGTCGCCTGCATCGTCCAAGCACATCGGCTTGGCCTTCGTGACCGGCGTATCCGCGTAGCCGCGGCTGCGGTCCGTCTGCGGCTTGTGGAACAGCAAGATGTATTCAGGCGAGCCGACGCCCATCTTCGTGCCGTCCTTACACACTTCGGAATAGCCCAGGCGATAGGTCTGGTTATTTTCGCGCACCACATCGGTCACGACGGTGATCATGCCCATGTAGTCGAAACCGTGCTTGATGCCATGGAACAGCGCCTCGGCGTGGAACGGGCTGACCGTCGGGATGCCGGCGCCGGTCACGTTGCCGAAGTTGATACGGTCCTTGACGTGGCAGGCGTAGATGCGGCCCGGCTGCAGGATGCGCAGCAGCTCCGGCGTCAGGAAGTCCATCTGCGCCCAAAAGTGATCGTTGTCCTGAGTGTGGCCGAAGTCGTTGTAGCTGGGCGTGTATTCGTAATGGTTGGCGAACGGGACGCTGGTGATGATCATGCCGACCGAGTTGTCCGGCTGTTGCATGGCCTCCAGCACGCAGTCGTTATTGGCCACCGAGAAGCGCTCGCCGGCCACCACGGCGCGCTCGACGCCGATGGTGCGCGCCAGCGAGTCCTGCATGGACAGCTGGTCCAGCCCATAGGCGCGGATGATCTGCCCCATCTTTGCCTGCATTTCGTCGTGGCGGCGCCATTTTTCCATCAGGTCGGCCAGCACCTTGCGCTCGACTTCCGTATGGATGATGTCGATGCGCACCGCGTGCTGCTGCTGGAAGCGCTGGACGCGGTGAATAGCCTGGATGAAATCGTTGAACTTGAACCCGATACCCGCGAAAATCTCCCGATGGCAATGCATCTGGAAGTTGCAGCCGCTGCCGGCAATGATCGGCTTGGTCGACAGATACTTGATCTTGCCGTCGCTGAAATCGGAGATGCGCTGCTCGCGCTGGTCAAGATCCTGCGTGCCCCAAACGCTGACCACGCCGGGCACGGCCGCCTGGATGGCGTGGCGCTCGTCCTCCAGGTCGTGCCAGATCAGGAAGTGATCGTCAGGATCCGCAGCCATGATCTCGGCCACCTTGGCCACACGCGCGGCCATGCTGTCGCGCTTCTCACCGGCTGCCGCCGACAGGCCCATGGCCACGTTCGGGATCAGCAGGCCCTGGCCGTTCTTTTCGGCGCCGGCCGTGCTGTAATTGCTCTGCACCTCGTGAAAGCGCACGTCCAGCGCTGGCAGATCGTAGCCTTCGTCCGAATGGCCCAGGTCGCTCGGGCGCTGGATGAAGACCGCCCAGCTGGCCACCCACAGCCAGAATTCCTGTTCCTTGTGCGGGTACAGCGTCAGGTTGCCGGCCTTCTCGCTGTCGCGCTGGAAGAACCGCGTCAGGGCCTGTCCCGTGTCCATCACGCCCAGGAAGCCAGCGTAGTGGATCAGTTCCTTGAAACGGTTCGGCGACGGCGTGGCCGTGTAGACGAACTTAAACTCGACCTGCTCGAACAGTGGCAGGAACTCTTGATAGGTCTTGCTGCCATAGCTGCGCAGCACGCTGGCCTCGTCCAGGCCGACGGCGCGGAACTTGCGCACGTCGATCTTTCCCTCGCGCACCGATTCGTAGTTCGTCAGGTAGACGACATCCTGGCCGTCGATCTCGGCGTTCGTGCGGATGAAGCGCACTTGCACCTCATATTCGCCGGTGAAGCGCTTCGCGGCCTCGCGGATGAACTCCTGGCGCACGCCCAGCGGCAGCACGATCAGCCGCAGGCCCGGACGGTGGATGCCGATCTGGCGCATCACCTCCAGGTTGGTGCTGGTCTTGTGCAGGCCAAACGAGGCGAAGATGGCACGCTGGCCGCCAGCCAAGGCCCAGCGCACGATGTCGCGCGTGTGCGGCTTGAGGCCGGGATGGATATTGGCCAGCGGCACGTCGAAGCCCTTGCGCTGCGCCAGCTTGATCTTGGCGCGCAGGAATTCGCTGTACGCGGCTTCTTTCAGGTGTTTTTGCTCTTGCGGGCTAAAGGCGCTCATGGGTTTTCCAATGTAGTTTGAATGGCGGCAGGCGCTGCATCGAGCAGGCCCATCGACCGTAAAATTTCGTGTGTGGTGCTGACAGCCGCGCGAAAGGCCACCTCCAGGCCGGCCAGCGACAGATCAGCCGGGCGCGGGCGCCGGCCGTCGAGCACGTCGTGGCACGCGCTGCAGCCGAACGCGGCGGCCGTGTCTGGCGCCTTCAGGCCCATGCCCTTCCCGTCTGCTAGGAAGTTCGAATGGCAGAGCACGGTGGTGTCAGGGTCGAAGTTGCAGACGGCCAGGCGCAGCGTGCAGTCCTGGCCGCGCGCGGCGCGCCGGATGGGCGTCGAGATCGGGCCTTTCGACTTCAAGCCGGACTTGCGCTTCGGCGCCGTGCGCTGGTGCGACTGCACGGAGAGCATGCCGGTGCTGGGCATGGGCGAGGTGCGCTTGAATGGTGCGCGCGCCAGGGGCATGCCAGGTTTCATGGGCGAGCGCTTCATTTCCCACCGCCAATACTTGACGTGTTACGATTCCGCCAACTTAAATTGGAGGTGGAATGGCGCTCAAACATAAAATAAGGATATTTGCAATCGTGGCTATAGTTATTCTCACGCTTTGCGGATTGCTTATTTACACCCGAATTGACGCAAAGGACTGGGCTGCGTGGGTGCAGGCGGTCGGTTCTATCGCTGCAATTGTTTTTGCCATTGCACTTACTTGGTATCAGGGCGAAGCGTCTATCGAGCGGGAGCGCATTAAGGAATATGAGGAAGTGACGGGACTGCTGCTTAGCATAAGGGATGAGCTTTGCGTCAACATTCAGATGGCACAACAAATGGTCGGAGACAAATTGGAGGAAACTGAGGCAGGGACCGCTTTTTACTACATTTTCCCTGTGCAAGAAGACCCATTTAATATCTATAACAGCCTTGCTGGTCGCTTGCCTTTGATAAAAGATGAAGTTTTGCGTCTGCAAATCATCAAAACCTATGGCATTGCAAAAGGTGCTATCGGAACGTTTCGAAAAAACAATGAGATGTTGCTGCAATATGAGGCTGCCTGCAGGCTCAGGAAAAAAAGTGGAAGCGCGATTGATCAATTGGATGTCAACACAATAGATGCTCAATTGGCGAATTACGGCGATGGGGTTCGGCTTCACTATGCCCGAGTCAAAAAAGAAATCGATACTCTTATGTCCCTGCTTCGCAATAGAGACTTGTAAATCCATCATAAAAACTCCTCTGAAAACAGTCGAGGCTGCACATCCAGCTCATCCATGCTCTGGCGCGCTGCGATGGTCAGCGACGGCAGCGCCTGGCGCGTGTTGGCGTAAAACACTGTGAGCGACTTTGGGCGCGCGATCTTACCGGTGTCGAGCAGATGGGTGATCAGCGTCAGCGTAGCGCTGGAATCCTTGCCACCAGACCAGGCAATGCCCCAGTGCTCATGCGTGGCGCCGTAGGCCAGTAGCGAATTGCTCGTTAGATCGATGGAGGCGGTCATTTGCAGGCGCTGAGCGCCAACAGAGAAAATATCGTATTGGTTCATGCTAATATTCCTTTTTGACAACGGAGTCCAACATGCCGCATGCAAATCCCATGAAATTCCGAGGGTTTACTTTGGAAGCGATAACACGCGAGAAGCCAGATGGTGACTGGGCCGCCAGCCTTCACATTTCGGACAACGGGTCGCGCGTGTACGATGCGGACAACGTTTCGACCTTTAAATCGCCGGCTGAGGCCGAGCAGAATGCATTGGAGATAGCCACAATGATTGCGAGCGGAAAAGTTCGGCATTCCGGAAAGTCGTTCCGACCACGTCTCACTGAAGATGAGTACTTGCTGGAACTCAATAAGAGGCTTCGCTCTCACGAGGGTTATGAGCAGGGGATGGAATTTATTACTAGCCCACACGGGACGACTGGAAGCGAGGTGAATGGCTGGGACGTCTTGCCTCCTGGCGGCCCAAGCCACGTACATATCTTGGTAGCCACTAGCATGTTGACCGATTTCGAAGTGTTCGCGAGTCAACGCGCGAGTAGACTCGGTTAGTAGGTTACAAGTCAAAGTACGGTCGATGTCTATCGTCGGCATCGCCCCCATTCTGCAGGCACCCACCCCACGTCGCTGCTGGCGGGGAAAGCAACGGCTCACGATACATCCTCCATCGCGCGCTTGATGCTAGCGCCATCGAGGCCAGCAGCCTTGCAGCCCAGGCGCGTGGCGTGGAAATAGGTCATGTCGCCGCATGCGCGGCCGGCCGTGGCCAGGCCAGCGACCACCAGGCGCTGCATTGCCTCGTGCTGCTGGCCGCTGCCGGCGGCAAAGTAGTTGCGCCATCCCCACTTGGATTTCGGATATTGCTGCACGGCACCCAGCATGTGCTGCAGCTTGGCGAAGTCGCCGGGCATGATGGCGGCGCGGATGGTGGCCAGCGCGCAGGCGGCGCATTTGCCGTGCTGGGACATTTGCTTGGCGGTGGTACGTTTGCCGCACGCACAGGATTTGCGTGTCAGTGAATAGGCGGGCGCGGTCTGGTTCGCCATGTGGTGGCGGGTAATTTGAGCGGGATTGGCGATCATGGCAACTCCGTTTTGATTGCATGTGAGAAAGTTCGGGTATGCTTCAAAATTTCGTCCATTAAGTATTGAGAATGAAATTAACTCGTAGAGACATAGCCATTTACCTTATAGCCATATTGATAATTTCCATCCTTGGTTTTATGGCGGCTGGTTTGCAAGATGCAATGACAGCGAAAGGTGGGCGCCTCGGAACAAGTGAGACAGCCAGTTGGGTTCAAGCCCTCTCTTCGTTTGTAGCTATATGTGCAGGTTTCGTGATCGTGAGTGTGCAGAGCGCAAATGCAGAGAAACTGGCTAAGCGTGAACGCGCAGAAGCGGACGATGAGCGCCTCACTTCCGCATTTACCATCGCTGCATACGCTCACCAAATCGCAATTGAAGCTATTGACGATATGTTGGATCCAGCAAAAATCTTTGGATACTTGGATGTCAGCTCTTATCATCTGGACTTTGATGGCGCCGAAGCTGCTCTCGCGGCGATTCCCTTGCATAATTTGAGATCCACTGAAATGGTCGGTGCAATACTCGCGATGAAGAGAAGCGTCCATGTGCTTCGTTTCATTACTGAAAATGCCCGTCGGGATCCTGGCTTCATGAATTCGGACTATTACGACCTTCACGCAGAGGTGCTTACATTTAAGGCTATAGAACAAGACGCATTTCACGAAATCGTTGCCGTTGTGGAGCAAGGTAGAGTCGTACTTAGGAATATATAAACTCACGCCACCCTCGCAATCTCGCGCTCATGCGCGAAGTTGGCGAGGATCAGCGCCTTGGCCATGGGTGGGCAGACCGAGTTGCCGCACATGCGCACCTGGGCGCTCTTCGTCAGTTTCAGGCCCTGCGCCGGGTCGTCACCGATGATGTAGTCGTCGGGGAAGCCCTGGGCTCGGAACAGTTCGCGCGGCTGCAGCATGCGCAAGCCGATGTCCACGATCTGATAGTCTTGGCCGTGGATCGTCACCAAGCCGAAACGGTCGCGGCTCGTGACGGTGGCCAGCGGCCCGTCGATCTCCGGCGCCTGGTCGGTACCGTAATAACTCAGCAGGAACGCACGCACCTCGGCATGGTGCTGGCCGCCGGCGCTGACCGAGCCCAGCGGCTCGTCGGTACCGGCCGCCGTGCTTGTTCCGCGCAGCTTGATCATGTTGCTGGTGACCAGCGCCGACTTACCGCCACCGCCAGCCGTGACCGTGCCAAGCGGTGCATTGGCGGCATGGCCGACGCTGGCGCCCATGTCGCGCTGGATATGGGCAGACACCATGCTGAAATGGCCGCCCTTGACCTGGGCACAGATGGTGCGCAGCGGCTCGTCGGCCGGCATCACGCGCTGATTGCTCGCGTTGGCATGCTCAGTCAGGAATGCCGTCACCAGGCTATGGTGGTCGCATGCTGTGACCGTGCCGATAGGATCGGCCAAGTCGGAACCCACAACACCCGTGTAATGTTTTGCGAGGAACGCCGTGGCCACGGCCTTGTTGCCGCTGGCTGTAACGGTGCCCAGCGGCGCCTCGATATCGTGCGCGCCAGTGCCCCAGCGCTTCACGCCGCCAGGTGATATCTCGCCGTGCGCGGCATCAACCAGCACAGCCGTCACCAGCGCGGCATCAGCCTTCGATGTGGCCGTTGCCGTTGGCTCGTCCACGCCGCGTGGGCGGCTTTGGCCGGCACGGCCGCCGACGCCGGTCAGCAGCGCGGACACAAGCGCATGCTTGCTCTCGCCCACCACCGTGCCCAGCGGCTTCTCAATATCCAGCGCGCGCGGCGCCTGGCCCTCGCGCTCACCGTAGCCCACCTGTACCAACGTGGCCACACCCAGCGCCTTTTCGCCACGGTGTGCGCCGGTGATGGTGCGGAACGGCTCGCCGATGGATTCGGTGCGGTCGCCGCCTTGGTGCGTGACCGGGACGATGGTCGGTGCGCAGAAATAGCTATCGTTGCGAGCCAGCAGCGTGCCGAACGGCCGCGCAGTCGGGCGCGGCTCACCTGCGCGCGCCGGTCCGCCGGCGCCGACGATGAACGGATCGGCCGCGTCAACAACGTACCGCATGATGCCCTTGGCAATGCGGCGCAGCGTGGCCGGCGCCAGCGGCTTATCGCGCTCGAAGATCGACGGGCACGGCAGGCTGAAGTCAATGCACTCGGCCGCCGTGCGGTACGGCAGAAGCTTGCCAGCGCGCACGCCGATGCTGTCGGGCGCGCCGTGGGTCGGCTCTGGCCACTGGATGGCGATGCCGTCGCGGCGCGCCACCAGGAAGAAGCGCTTGCGGATGGTCGGCGTGTCGTGATCGCAGCCGCGCATTTCGCGGTAATCGACGGTGTAGCCGTGCGCGCGCAGCTGGCGGATGAAGCTGTCGAAAGTCTTGCCCTTCTTGGCCGGATCGGGTTTGGCGCTACCGTCGGCCTCGACCAGCAGCGGGCCCCACGTTTTGAATTCCTCGACGTTCTCCAGCATGATGACGCGCGGCTTGCACTTAGCGGCCCAACGCAGCGTCACCCAGGCTAAGCCACGGATGCGCTTCTCGACGGGCTTGCCGCCCTTGGCTTTGGAAAAATGCTTGCAATCGGGGCTAAGCCAGACTAGGCCCACCGGGCGATTGTTCGTGACCTTGATCGGGTCGACGTCCCACACGCTCTCGCACAGGTGAGTGGTGTGCGGGTGATTTGCCGCGTGCATGGCCAGCGCTTCGGGGTCGTGGTTGATGGCAATATCGACCGGGCGGCCGAAGGCCTGCTCCAGACCGGTACTGGTCCCACCGCCGCCTGCAAAGTTGTCGATGATGAGCTCACTACCCAGGTCGAGGGAAAGGGTAAAGTTGTCGCGCCTCATGCTAAGATTCCTTTCAAACAACTTTGAGTGCTCTCGTGAAGAAATCCCATGTACTTCTTGGTATCGCAATCGTTGCGGGTGCCGTCGTGACCGCCCTCATTGGCAACTATTTCGGCTTGAATAGGGAAACGTGGCCCGGGTGGGGCCAAGCCATTGGCTCTATCGCAGCATTGGGAGTCGCGATTTTCGTGATGAGCCAACAAAATAAACATGCGGCGAAGCTCTTGGTGGACGCGGATAAACGAGCCCTTCTTCGCCGCGCAGCTTCTGTGAAGGCACTCATAGAAGGAGCCATTCTTCAAATGAAAGTCTGTTGCGAAGACTTGCCTCCCCACTATCAAGACCCATTCAGAACAATCGAGAGGATTCTTGCTGCGCGTTTCACTGCATCGCTCAGCATCAAGGGCGTAAGGGACGCACTCATTGCCATTCCTGCACATGAGTTGGGCTCGTATGAAATGACAAAGGCTCTTCAAGTAATAATTGAATGCCTTAGTGATCTTGAGGTGAAAATTAGCAAAGGGGAAATTCGAGAAATTGTCGATATGGGTGCTTCCTACGCGATCACTTTGAACGCCTCTCACGATCGGGCGAGGGATGCCCACGCTAAGTTCGTGGCCGGCGTTAAGAGCATCGAGGCGGATTAATTTTTTATGTAAGGTGGTCCCAGATATTCTCATCATGGCATCACCAATCCGGCTGGCCGGCGAACGACCACGACAGGCATTGCGCCCACCGTGCCACGAAAGTGTGGCGTGGCCACTTGGCCAGCCTGTTCAGGCTCGGCGCCCAGCAGCGCCGCGCGCGAGGCATCTTTCAGCACATAACGAATACCCACCAAGCGAACATTGCCCTGGATGAAGCGCGATAAGATCATGCGCAGGCGATGCTCCATGCCCGCTTCTTCGATATTAAAGCCGGCGCGTTCGCAGATTTGGTAAAAGGTGCCGGGCCCGGCCAGCAACGCCTGCAGCAACACATACGAGCGGGAACCCTGTTTCGGGAGCGTGACGCCAGAACGGCGGCGCTTCGTCTTATTTACGCCAAAAGTCGGGCGCGCGCGATCGTCAACTTGGCCAGTCACAATGCCACCTCCGCCAGTACCGAGTCGCGCCATTTCACTTGCTGGATGGGCGTACCGCTTGAGTGCGCCTTGCCGGTGTCCATTACGAACGCATGCGCGCGCCCCTTCTCCGTCGGCACCCAATGGCCGGCGATACTCTCTTGCAGGCCAGCCTGTGCCAGCAGCTGATTAAATGCCTTGGCGCTCTTAACGAAGCGGCTGCCCAGCTCAGTCGGCGTGTAATAAATCTCCTGGCTTGGCGTGGCCAGGTGCGTGCGATCCATCAGCTGCAGCATGTTGACGCCGGTCAGGGCGGCCGTGCCCTGGTTCGCGCTGATGGCCGCGGCGTTCTTGTCGAGGCCGATCAGGCGAGCAATGCCGAAGATGGCGCGGAATTCCTTGGCGGGCGAGACGGCGCTGCGCGTGGGCGCGGCGGCCGGCGCCTGGCCGGTGGCCACGGCATCAAAGGTGCGGATGACTTCCAGGTGGAACTTGGCGCTGATCCACATGGCATAGGCGTAGACCAATTCCTTGCAGACGTAGGTGCCGCCATTGCGCCCCTGGGTGGTGATGGTCGGCAAACTCTGCGCCGGCGCAGAGTTTAATTCCGCTTCCAGCTCCTGGATTTCCGGGCGGCGGAAGAAGAATGCAGGCTGATGGCGACTTTCCGCACCAGCAGCCTTGTGCAGGTCGTTGAGGCAAAAGCGGCCTTCTTTATCGACCGCAATCAGCGTATTCGCTATCGTGATGCCTTTGTGTTGTACAATTTCGGTCATAAATTCTTTCGCGAATTTTTGTTGTTTCAAGGAAGCCCGCCTGCCAGCGGGCTTTTTTCATTTCTGGCCTTGCAGTTCCTGCAGCATTGATTCGTAGTGCTGCCGCGTCCGGACGTGGCCAGGGTCGACCGGCAGTTCGCGCTCAACGTGCTCTTGCTGCTGGGCGCCCTGCTCGGCCTGCGCCGACGCGCCGCTTTCCGGCCGCATGGTCGTCCAGGTCAAGCCGCCACCTCGGCGCGCGCGATTCGCTTGAGTTCGTGGATCGACACGTCGAACACCTCGTGCATGCGGATCAGTAGCGAGGCGCCAATCGGCAGGCGACCATGGCGAATCTTGGAGATCACTGGCGGCGCCACTTCCAGCGCGCGGGCCAGAGCTGCATCGTTCTTCGGGCCCTTGGAGAGCAGCATGTCGAGCAATTCGTTATTGCCGTGAGCGTCGTCCAGCGAGCGGTATGGCGATACGGTTGTTGTTTGCGTCATGTCATGTTCCATATTGATGGTGATTAAAGTGGCCGAATCCGGCCATGCGATGCTGTAGATGTCGGGTGCAATTCCGTTATGGCGGTTCGCGCCGCGGCACCTCGTATTTCTTCGCCACCCTGTCGGTGGCATCGCGCCATTTCTGGCGCGCTTCCTTGTGCGCGGCCTTCGCGCTCGTCTCGCCCTCCCCGTCTTTGGCGCCCTGCAAGTCCTTCTCGGCTTGGCGATAGATCATCGAACGCTGGAAGATCAGCTCTTTGTCCTCGGCTGTGACCTCGGCTTGTTTATTCAATAGCTGCCTCCATGCCGTTAAACCCGCATCCGCACGACGCGCGGGACGACGCCAAAGCACGGGCGCGGCGCCGGAAAAATTTGGGCCCTGGTATTTACTGATTTGGGCCTAGTCCCGCTGGAAAACGGCGGCGTATCATTCCGTTTCGGCCTGGCGTCAAGGTGATTGCGGATGATCACGATCGTGCATTCGTTCAGCACGTCGCTGACACTCTTGCGCATCGCGGTGCATGCGGCTTGCAAGGCATCTTTGTTCTCGTCGGTGATGTAGCCTTTGACGAGCGCAGTACGTTTTTGCTTCTGTTTCATGGTTTTCTCCTGGTGGTCGGTGTTACAGGGTTTGGGTACAGCGAAAATGCAGGGTGGTGCTTGGTGCTGTTTTACGGTGGGCGATCGCTTGTTGGCGATGCGCACTCCTCGAGCGGCGCGCCGCGAGGCAGCTGGTGCGGATCGAGCAGCGGGATGCGTACGAAGTCATCTGCCGAACGAGGCGTGGAAATTGGGATCAGGCGGATCATGGCTTCGCGCCCACGTCGATGCCGACAGCAGCCCGCAGCGGCACGGTGTCAAAGATGGCATTGGTTGTTGACGGCTGGCGACCGGAGTGGCCTGGCGAATAGCAATGCGTTGCTGCGCCGGTGGGCTCACCATAAATGTCGTTATAGGTGACGATTTCGCCCAGAGAAGCTGCAAACTTGATCAGCAACTTTGCGACCTGCGGCGGCATTTCCTGGCCTTGCTCGTAGTGTGAAACGTTGCTTTGAGTAACGCCAAGGGCCTTCGCTAAAGCAACTTGGGTCACGCGCAGCCGTCCACGAATCGTTTGGATTGGGTTCATGAAACGAATATTAGTCGGACTGCTTAAACATGTCAACAGTCGGACTGTTTGAATTTTATTAGCTTTCCTTATAATCTCGCACGATGCCAGCTCTCCCACTCTCAGCAGAACAACTCGCCGACGCGGCGAAACTAAAAGGCCTTTTTAAGGAGTGGCAGCACTCGCGCAAAGAAAGCAACCTCCCCCACTCGCAGGAAGCAGCAGCTAGCGCACTCGGATTCGGCCAGAGCGCACTTACGCAATATTTAAACGGGCGAATTCCTCTAAACGTCACTGCAGGAATTAAGTTCGCAAACCTCTTGGGCGTGTCCCTTGCAGAGTTCAGCCCTACATTGGCAGTGGAAGCCGAGAAAATTGCGCATGCCGTTGCACCAGGCGCCGATGATAATGGAGCTACGAGCCTTCCTGGAGCACGATGGGTTACTGCTGACGACGAACTTGCGCCGGTAATGGTCGCCATTCGTATGCTTCCAGAGCATTTGCGTGCAGGAATAACGGGTTTTGAGACGGATAGTGTGTTCGAAGAGCTTGATCACCTCTATGTGCCTCGACAGTGGCTCGAAGAGAATGACCTTACTCCAGACATGCTACGGGCAGTCAAAGTCAAAGGCGAAAGCATGGTGCCGATGATGTACGAGGATGATATTGCGATCGTCAACATCAAAAACACGAACCGAGTGAACGGTGGCGTCTTTGCGCTCAACTTCAAGGGCGAGGCAGTTGTAAAGCGGCTTAAATATGAGCGCAGGGAGTGGTACCTCTCCTCTGAGAACCCGGCTTTCAAGCAAGTTCCGTGTCGTACGACCGACTGTAATGTTGTCGGTCGTGTCGTGCGCTTCGAAGCGCGAAATTTCAAGGATCGCCTATGATCACCGCAGTCGCACGCGCGCTCTCACTTGTTACCATCGCAGCTGCGCCAATGGCACACGCTGAAACCTGGCAGTGTGCCGACGCAGCATCTGGGCGCGCTTACACAGTCAGCCAGGCCGTACCAGCCGACGCGTGCAAGCTGGTAAGCAGCACGAAGAACCCGCACTCCTCCGGCACAGCCCCACGCGAGCTGGAAGCGCCTGCAGTCCAGAGGGAGTCGAAATCTTGCAGCAAGGCTGCCGCACAGGACGTGCGAAAGATGATGTCTGAATTCGCAAAATGGGAACTCGGTAGCGACACCAGCAAAATCAAAGTCACCTGGAACCACAAGACCGATAGCCAGTCGGTGAATGGAATATTGCGCCTCATGACCGCGTTTGCCGATGCAGACGCTTGCATCATGGGCTATCCACGCGAAATTCGCTTCTATCGACTAGGCAAGCAAGAAGGCATTGCATCGCCTGATTACGGCATCAAGCTGACAAACTAATTTGCCGCAAGCTACCGGCATCACATCGCTGGCGGCACAGCAATGGCCTTAGCCAGTCAAGCGCCAATATCGTTTCTATCAAAGGCCGAGATTGATGAAGACGGAGTTATTGCAAAACTCTTTATCAGCGATCTTGCGCCGCCATCGGCGCCATGCACCAAGCCTTAAGGTCCAGCCCGCTCCGCGCGGGCTTTTTTACACCTGGCCGCAACTATTGGTTAGATTTCCAGTTGCTAATTTTACATATAATTGGTGAGCGAAACGGCACGCCCTTATGCCGCACCAGGAATAAAAATGAAAACAATATTGGTTGCAGCCCTGGCAGTCTCCCTCTCCATATCCATTCCAGCCTTCGCACGCGGCGGACATTCGGCCAGCCATGCAAGCCCATCTGGCCACAGCGCCAAAGCCGCAACTGGAACGGGGGCAAAATCATCTCACGAGCATGTCGGCGGTTATACAAAAAAAGATGGCACCGTCGTCAAGGCTCACGATCGGTCCACGAAGGACGACACGTCGGCAAATAACTGGTCAACGAAGGGAAATACAAATCCCGAGACTGGCAAGGCTGGGACGAAATGAAATCCTTTTTCCTTTGCTTCGCCTTGGCAGCCTCTGTCGCGTTGACCGGCTGCGGCGGCGGCAATGACGACAGCGATACAGTTACCTGCAAAGATGGGTGGGTTTCCCATTCGAAAGATAAACAAGGTGCCTGCTCCTCTCATGGCGGTGTACGCTAACTTCCTTTCGAATTTGTTTTAGCCGAAACAAAAAAACAGCCCGCCGTGTGCGGGCTTTTTAACATCCTCACGCCGGCGATCACTTCCAAATTAGCAACATTCAACGCATAATGCATTTATGCAACTATGCGCCGCCATAATCCAGATCAAGCAAATTCAGTTGGCCGTGGTCCATGTCGAGCCAGAGCATACCTGGCCGTCTACTGCTCCGGCCGCCCTGCTTCATGCGCAGCAGTTCTTTCCTACCCTGCCTATTTTGCTGCTTTCGCCTCGCGTCGGCAGCTTCTCCCGAAGCTACGCCACGTTCGATGTCGCGCCTCTGATCAGCCAGATTAACGCTGACGAAATCTCCTGGCGAGCCTACCGGCGGACGCCGCCGCCCGAACTACCCTTCTAAATTCCCACAGCAGCCCCGAGATCGGGGCTTTTTTTCGTTCATCGATAATTATTTCAAACTTTATTAGTCGGACTGTTGACACGGCATTAGCAGTCGGACTAATATTCGTCATCGAACAAGCAAACAGAGGAGTACGACATGTCCCCAGCAGAGCTCGCAGCACTTGAAGCGGTCCTCGTCGCCCACGGCGAAGTGATCCCGACAATCGCAATCCCGGCGCGCGGCTGATCTCCATGAGCGCCCGCGACGCCCTGCCCGGCCTGTTCAATGCCCCACCGGCGCGCGCAACGCTGCGCAAGTACAACGTATCGATCAAGTTTGCAGACGGAATTTTTGAAGCCACAGCTTGGGCAGGAAGCCCGAATCAAGCGCATGAGCTGGCGCGAGTAGATGCACGTATGGCGTCTTGCACCGGCACGTTTTATGGCCGCGAGCTGGGCTGGACTGCAGAGCTGGCAAAGGTTTAGCGGTCGCCCGCCGCCGTAGGCAAGGCGGGACAGGCCGGCGGGCCGGATAAATGCCCTGTGGGATCAGCATGCCCCGATTGATCTTCGTGAGGATCAGGCGCCAGGGGAAGCCCGGCGCCACAACCAACCTTGAAGGAAATACAGCATGTCGAATTTCAAAAAAGATCAGAAGGTGAATGTGAAGGGCACGAAGACCGAGCCGCTGCCGCGCCCGGGCAAATTCGTGAAGACGCACCCCGGCGCTCGCGGCGATTTCCTAGAAGTTCTGCTGGATGGCTCGACGCAAAGCCAGCGTTTCCGCCCTTCGCAGGTATCGGCAGCCTAATTTCACCCCGGCCAGTCGCCCTGGCCCGTTTCGCCGGCGTAACCGGCGGCCAACAAGAGAGGCGTTTGCACTATGCAAGCGGGGCCGAGCCGAAAGCAAATCCCGCCGTCTGACCAAACGCCTCCCTTGTTGGCGGCCCAACAGCCGCAGGAATCACACGCCCGACGGATTTTGCCGGGTCGCCAGCAACCCATTAACAAGAGGAGCAAGACATGAGCTACATGATCACCATCCGCACCGGCCCGCGCGCCGAGGATGTCGCGCACTTCGCGGCCATCGGCAACTTGGCCGCGCTGATCGATGCCGCGTACGACGGCGGCGCCTTGGGCGTGACTGCGATGGTGCGGCAATGATCGCCCTCTTCCACCGCATGCTGGCCGCGCACCGCCACTACCAGGCGCGGCACCAGCACCGCATGAACAAGATGCGCCTGGCCGGCGTGCGCCGCGAACTGGCCGGCCTCGAAGAAATGCGCAAGGAATTGATCACCGCACAGATCGAAGCCCTGATCGACCTGGACGCATCCGCCGCGCGCGTGCAGCGCCTGGGCCGCGCCCACCGGGAGGCGCAGTGGACGTCGTCAGCCAAGCCGTGATGGACGTGGCCAGCCAGGCCCTGCGTAACTGGCATGCCGGCCACGCCATCGTCTACGCCGTCCGTCTGGCGCTGTTGAGGGCGGAAATCATAAAACTCACAAGGAAAAAGTCATGAACGCAGCAACAAAAGAGGGTCAAACGGCCCTGCAAACAGCGCAGTACGGTCAGGGCGATCTGTCCGTCGCCAGTACCAGCAGCGCCTCCCTGATCCTCGATGTTGCGAGCATGGATAGCATCATGCGCTTGGCCGACATCATGGCCAAGGGCCGCTCAACCATCCCGGATCACCTGAAAGGCAGCTCTGCCGACTGCGCTGCGGTCGTCATGCAGGCCATGCAGTGGAAGATGAACCCCTTCGCAGTGGCGCAGAAGACTCACCTGGTGAACGGCACGCTCGGGTACGAAGGCCAGCTCGTGAATGCAGCCATCCAGTCCAGCGGCGTCACGCTCGACCGGTTCAACTACGAATGGTTCGGACCTTGGGAAAAAATCATCGGCAAAACACGCGTGTGCGATGCACCTGCCAAAGGAAAGCCGGGCGATAAAGACTACAAAAAGGCTTATCAATACCGCGTGCCGGATTACCCCATGCAAAGCGAAGAAGGCTGCGGCGTGCGCATCTGGGCGACGTTGCGCGGCGAAAGCGAGCCGCGCTATCTCGAGCTGCTGCTGGTCCAGGCCGCCGTGCGCAACTCGCCACTTTGGGCAACAGATCCACGCCAGCAACTGGCATACCTCGCCGTGAAGCGCTGGAGCCGCTTATACGCCCCTGACGTGATCCTGGGCGTCTATACGCCAGATGAGCTCGAAGAAACTAACCGCGAAATGCGCGACATCACGCCGGCCGCGCCGGCGGCAGATGACCGCACCATCGATCAGTTGCCAGAATGCACCGACGAGCTGTTCAAGCAAAAAACGCCGGAATGGCGCCAGACCATCCACAGCAAGAAGAAAACGCCGGCGCAGCTGATTGCCATGCTCAGCACCCGGGCGACCTTCACCGAGGCCCAAAAAATGACGATCGACAGCTGGGCGCACGAAAACGACTAATCGCCACACCACACAAAAAATCACCGAGGACACATCATGCAACGTGAAAACACACTCACCCGCGAAATCCACAATCTGCTCCAGGGCAGCGACGACTGGCACGCGTTCCGCTTCAACCACCACGGCGCCAGCGAGGCAGCCGCGATGCTGGGTCTGTCGAAGAAGGTAACTCGCAGCGAACTGGTGCGCATGAAGGCGACAGGCCTGGCCAAGGAATTCAGCGATTGGGTACAGGAAAACATCTTGGATTATGGCCACGAGGTCGAAGCGCTGGCGCGCCCATTCGCCGAGCGCATCATCGGCGACGACCTCTACCCCGCCACCCTGTCGCTGGGCCGCGAGAGCGCATCCTGCGACGGCCTGAACATGGCCGAGACCATCGGCTTCGAGCACAAGCAATGGAATGCGGAGCTGGCGGCGTCGGTTCGCGCCGACGTACTGCCGGAAGAGCACCAGCCGCAGGTCCAGCAGCAGTTGCTGGTCACCGGCGCCGAGAAGTGGCTGTTCATGGCATCCGACGGCACTGAAAACAACATGGTCTGGATGTGGGTCTATCCAGACGCGGCGTGGTTCGAGCGCATCGTCGCCGGCTGGGAGCAGTTCGACGTCGATGTGGCGAACTACACGCAGGTTGACCATGCGGTGAAGCCAGAAGCTGCGCCCGCCGCCGCCCTGCCCGCACTGGTCGTGCAGACCGAAGGCAAGGTCGTCAGCAGCAACCTGATGGCCTACCAGAAGGCGGCCGAGAAGTTCCTGTCGACCATCAAAACCGACCTGCAGGACGACCAAGACTTCGCGGATGCCGAATACAACGTCAAGTTCTGCGGCGAGGCCGAGGCCAAGCTGGAGCACGCCAAGGCCGCCGCGCTGGCGCAAACCTCCACCATTGACGAGGTGATGCGCACGGTCGACCACATCAAGGCGCAATTCCGCAGCAAGCGCCTGGAGCTGGAAAAGCTGGTCAAGACCCGCAAAGAGCAGATCAAGGAGACGATCCTGAACGACGGTCGCCGCGCTTACGCCGATCACGTTGCCACGCTGGAAACTGAGATTGCCCCGATCCGGCTGCAACTGGTCACCCCCGACTTTGCCGGAGCCATGAAGGCCAAGCGCACCCTGGCCAGCCTGCACGATGCGGTTGGCACCACGCTGGCCAACGCCAAGATTGCAGCCAACACGCAAGCCGCTGACTACCGCGCCAAGCAGGCCTGGTGCCGCGAGCACGCCGCTACCTACGGCTTCCTGTTCATGGACATGGCAAACATCATCGGCAAGCCCATGGAAGACTTCCAGCTCGTCATTACCAGCCGCATCGCCGATCACAAACGCGCCGAGGAAGCGAAGGCCGAAGCCGAGCGGGCCCGGATCCGCGAAGAGGAGCTCGCCAAGGCAGAAAAAGAAGCTGCCGAAACGATCCGCCTGGCTCAGGTCGAATCTGACCGCCTGGCAGCTGAGGCAGCGCAGGCCGAGCGCGAGCGCGCGGCAGCCGACACGCAGCGCCAACTGGCAGAGCAAGCCTCGCTGATCGCTGCCGAGCGCGCCGCCGAGCCGGTCGCCCAAGTTGCAGCGTCTAAACCTACCGCCCCTGTTGCCGCTCGCCGCGCGCCGGCAACCGCCGCACCTGTGCCAGCCCCGAGCCGCCCAGCGCCAGCACCTGACCTGCTCGACGCCGCTGCTGATGACCTCTACCCATCCGACAGCGACATCCTCGATGTGATGTTTGACCAGTTCGGCCTGACGGCGGCCGAGGCCATCGACCGCCTGGCCAAGTTCGACTTTGCCGCCGTGCGCGCCGGCCTGGTCGCCGAACCCGCATAGGAACTAGCCCGCCCACCACCAGGAGAAACCAATGAATACAGCAGTCGCAGCACCACAAATAACCCTGCAAGCCATTCAGTCCTCGCAGATTGCCGCCATCGGCCACTGCCCGGCGACCGAAACGCTGGCCGTGCAGTTCTTCCGCAAGGGCGCACCGGCGGACGTCTACCACTACGCCAACGTCACGGCCACGGAATACGCGGCCTTCGCCGGCGCCGAATCCATCGGCAAGCACTTTTACGCGCACATCAAGCCGCATGCCGACAAGCACCCGTACACGAACATGGGCACGCCGGCCATCCAGCTGGCGCCGGTCAAGCTGAGCAAAGAACTGCTGGCCGGCCTGCTGACTGGCCGCGAATACGGCAAGGAAATGGCGAAGGAAGAAGAGCAGCAGGCCAAGGCGGCGGGGCTAATCGTGATTTTCGGCGCCAGCGACGACCTGATGGAGTTTCGCGGCTTCGTGGACGACGAGCGCGACGCACCGACCGTGGCGATGATCGATGCCAAGGGCTTGCTGCCGTTCCGCGAGGATATCCAGCACGATGACGATGCGCTCAAGGACTATTTCGCCCGGGCGCCGCAGGTGCGCGCCGTGGATGCCCTTTGGGGTAAGGAAGACGGCTACAGCTGGACCTATCGCACCGATGTGCCGCACGCCACCTTCGAAATCGTTGAAGACGGCGAACCGTACTGCCGCGGCATCGTGATCGACGTGGCCGACCTGGGCGGTGCAGCGTGACCGGCCGTCCGGCCCGCAAGTCTGCCGCACAGCTGCAGGCGGTATGCGACAAGTTCAACGCGGTGCACCAGGTCGGCGCCGCCGTCAGCGTCGAGCTGGATGGCGGTGAAGTCCGCGAGACGGTCACCGCCAGCGAAGCGCAGGTGCTCAGCGGCCACACCGCAGTCATCTGGCTGGATGGCATCAGCGGCTGTTATGACTTGGAACGCGTGACGCCGCTCCCGCCGGCCAGCACGGCCGCAGGATCGCCGCCATGACGAAACAAACCTACTTTCTCGTGCACGACGAGGCGCGGCGCCGGGCAGTTGAATTTGCCAAGACCGCGCCGCCTGGGTGGATGGTGGTGTTTTCGGAGCCGAAGAAGAAGCGCGCCCAAGAAGAAAAGTACCACGCGATGATCGGCGAAATCGCCAAGCAGGTCGAACACATCGGGCGTAAGTGGGATGCGGATGACATGAAGCGGCTGCTGGTGGACGAGTTTGCCGACGAAATGCGCCTGGCCGGCACGCCGCTGCACCACGACGGGCGCGTGACGCCCAGCTTCGACGGGCGCCGGATCGTGCAGCTGGGCGTCCAGACCAGCGACTTCTATGTCAAGGAAGCCGCGCAATTCATTGAGTTTTTGTATGCCTTCGGTGCCGCGCGCGGCGTCGTGTTCTCAGAATAAGGAAGCGCCATGTTTTTCAAGAATCTTCAAGTCTACCGCCTGCCCGCAAACTGGCCCATGAGCGCCCCGGAGCTGAACAGCATGCTCGAGCGCCAGGCCTTCACTCTCGCCACAAGCATGGATCTTGTGCGCCAGGGCTGGGCCGCACCTCGCGGTGCCGGCGCGCCGCTGGTGCATGCCGTCGGCGGCCAGTTCCTGCTGCAGCTGAAAACCGAGAAGAAGCTGCTACCGTCGACCGTGGTCAACCAGGTGGCCGCCGCCCGCGCGCTGGAAATAGAAGAAGCCCAAGGCTTCGCGCCCGGCAAGAAGGCCATGAAGGAATTGAAGGAGCGCGTCACCGACGAGCTTTTGCCGCGCGCCTTCGCCATTCAGAGCACCACGGCCGTGTGGATCGACCCGATCAACGGCTGGCTGGTAGTGGACGCGGCCAGCCCGGCCAAAGCCGACGAGGTGGTCAAGCTGCTGCTCAAGTCCGTGGACAAGCTGCCGCTGGAAAGCCTGCGCGTCATGCGCTCGCCCGTGGCGATGATGACGGGCTGGCTGCAGCACGACGAAGCGCCGGCAGGCTTCACGGTCGACCAAGACGCAATCATGCGCGCCACGGGCGAAAGCAAGGCCCAGGTGGCATACAAGCGCCACACCTTGGAGGCGGACGATATCCGTCGCCACATCGCCGCCGGCAAGCAGTGCACCCGCCTGGCCATGACCTGGAGCGACAAGATTAGCTTCGTGCTGGACGAGAGCCTGGCTATCAAATCGGTGAAGCCGCTGGAAATTATCAAGGAAAGCGCCACGCGCAACGACGACGAGCGCTTCGACAGCGATTTTGCGCTGATGACGGGCGAGCTGGCCAAGATGCTGGTCGACCTGGTCGATGCGCTGGGCGGCGAAGCCGAGGTAGATGCGCGGCCGCCGGGCCCAGCCGTTGACGCGGCGCCGGCCAAAGGCCATGAACCAGTGCGCAAGCAACGTGTGGTGCTGGAGTTGAACGGCCAGGCGCCCGGCACCGTCCCGCCTGGCGACGGCAGCGCGACCGATCCGCTGTACGACCAGACCGTCGAGGTCGTGCGCACGCACCAGCGCGCGTCGATCTCGCTAGTGCAGCGCCACCTGCGGATCGGCTACAACCGGGCGGCACGCTTGCTGGAAGCCATGGAAAAGAAAGGTGTGGTCTCTGCCATGCAGCCGAATGGCAACCGCAATGTGAGCGCCTAAGATGAAAATCTTGAATTTATATACGGAGCGGCTCACCCACGATCACCAAATATCGCCGATCAAGAAAGGCAAGCGAATCGGATATGGAAGTGGAGCTCTCGCTGAGCAATGCTGGGAGGTTGCCAACTGCGTAGGTCGGAAGCAGCCCAAGACGCCCCACGCTCTGCTGCAATATTTGGTCAGCAGCATCAGCTGCTTCGATACCTGCCACTACATTACGGCAGGCGGCAAGAATTATGCGCATTTCAGCAGTTTCATCGAGAGGACTCTTCCAAATTGGAATATCGGCAACGGCAGCAAGCGCGGCGTGCAGGCGGCTTACTATCACCTGAGCCCTATCCCTGGGGATCCGAGCATCGTTGATTACTCCGTTTACAGCACGCAGCAGACCCTGAACCTCGACTGCGAAAAATGCAATGGCGGCAATCACATTGGCTTTTTCGGTCGTTACCTGCTTCGCCTGCGCCAACTCCGCTCGATTGTGCTGGGCATTCATGACCCAGACCGCAGCAATAATTGTTCCAACGGAAGCTGCAGCTTGCACCCACGCGGCCGCTTCTGCGGACTCTATGCCTTTTTTATCAATCGCAAAGACCAAGCCGAAGACCAGCAAGACGCCAGTCACTACCAGCAGCAGAAAGGCCGCGCCTTGCTTTCGAGTAATTTTATTCATGGAGCAATATTAGCATGAGCAAAGAGCGCCCTATCCTCATGAACGGCGCCATGGTGCGCGCCGTGCTCAACGGCAGCAAGACGCAGACGCGGCGCATCATGAAGCCGCAGCCGGTGCCGGTTCCTGGAGAGCCGGGCAAGCACTGGTGGCCCTCGAATGCAGCGCAGTCGATGATGCGCGTCGAGGATGGTTTTCAGAAGTATCCCGGCATCTTCGATGACGCTTGCCCTCACGGCCAGCCAGGTAACCGCATTTGGGTGCGCGAGACGTTCTGCCTGGATGATGACGGGCACGAGGAATGGCCTGTCTTCCGCGCTGATGGCGCCAAGCTCCCGCAGCGGCAGCCGACACGGAAACCTGCGCGCTGGACGCCCAGCATCCACATGCCGCGCTGGGCCAGCCGGATCCAACTGGAAATCATGTCGGTGCGCGTCGAGCGCCTGCAGGATATCAGTGATGCCGACATTGTTGCCGAGGGCATTGATATGGAAGCGCTGGCGGAATCGCAGGATCGCTACGACATCGTGTGCAGAGGGTCTGGCGCCAGTGGTCGCGCAACCGAGCGCACGACCTGGCGCGACCTGTGGGAATCCACCGGCGGCGACTGGGATGCAAATCCGTGGTGCTGGGCCATCACCTTCAAGCGGGTGACGCCATGAAACGCCTGAAAGCATACCAGGTCAGCGATGGCGCGGACGTGACCGTGATTCGCTACGCCACCAGCAGCGCGGCAGCCAGGCGCGAAGGCGGCAACGAAATCGGCTGCGAGTGGGATGGCGTCGATTCATGCGTGCGCAAACCGGAATACGACCAGTATGCGCCTGGCCCTGTGCCGGCCCAAGCGCTGATTGAAGCAGGGTGGCAGTTCGAATGCCGCCGCCACGGCTGTGGAAACTGGGCAAATCGGGACACGGAAGAATTGACGTTCAGCGCTGCCGGCGATCCGTATTGCTGCGAAGCCTGCATGTCCAGTCACTTCGCCCGGCAGCGCGCGAATGCGGCGGCGCGTACCGCGCTGCAGGAACTGGTCGAGGCCAAGTTGCCGGGCTGCCATGTGACCGAAGTGTACGTCTACGGCTGGCGCCTGGAGCCAGCGTATGGCGGTGGTATGCGGGCTTATGTCGACTTCAGTTTTCCTGGCGGCCGCTGGCCAGGTCGGTTTGTGTTTGGCGAGGACGGCTTCCGGGTGCACGGCGAGGACTTGCCTGTCTTCCGGGCAATGTATCCGGCGTCGGCCGACGAATCTACGACCACGAAGGCAGCATGACCGATGACGACGAAGTGCCGAACAGCGAGCGCAGCCCCGGCGCCGCGCGCGTGGCGGCGGCCCTGATCCTGATTTACGTGGCAGCCACCCTGGCGGGCGTCCTGGCCGCGACAACCTGAAAGGAAAGTATGAGCAAGCTTATTGAATGGGCGCCAATCGTGCGCGATGCCGAGGGATGGTATAGGCATCCAGATATGCCAGAGTTCGATGAAGATCATGAGGCGGAGTATCTCGCATGGCTTACTGCCCAGGGCCTAGACACTGCCTACGCCACCCTTGAAGCCGAGCATGATACGCATCCGGCCCATATTGTTTACTTCGACCAAGCTGGAACGGACGTCTCCGACTGGCATCCGGAGGAACCGGCCGGTGATGGCTGGTTCACGCTGTCTATTCACGACTCCGAAGATGGCCCGTACTGGGTATGGGCCCGCCGCCCGGCGACGGCAGCATGAGCGCCCGCAAGCCGGCGCCGGCCGAAACGCCGCGCGAGCTGGCCGACCAGCACGACTTGCGCATTCACCGCACGAAGCAGCTGGCCAGGCAAGTGAGCTACCAAGGCCTGAATTGCTTTATCGCCGGATTCTGCTGGCACAAGGGCGATGCCGAAATGACCGTGTATATCGAGGGCCTGGCCGAGCCGGTCGCGCCGGCCGAAATAACCATATTGGAGCAACCGCAATGATAAATATCGAGCAAGACAAGCCACCTGTCAGCGCAGCGCCCGCCGATTCATTCCAGAGCCGCGTGCAGCCCTGGATGATGGCGTGCTTCGGCGCCGAAATCTCAGCCGACACCGCTGAACGCAATCACCGCCTCCTTGAGGAGGCGCTGGAGCTGGTGCAGGCGTGCGGCTGCGCTGCCAGCGAGGCGCACCAACTGGTCGACTATGTGTACGGCCGCCCGGTCGGCGAGCGAGCGCAGGAAGTCGGCGGCGTCATGGTCACGCTGGCCACCCTGTGCTTGGCCCAAGGCCTGGACATGCACGCCGCCGGCGAGACAGAGCTGGCCAGGATCTGGACGAAGGTCGAGGCTATCCGCGCCAAGCAAGCGGCAAAGCCGAAGCACTCGCCGCTGCCTGTTGCTGCGCCTCAACCAATCATCGGGCGCCTGATGGATCAAATCTCGGCGCTGCCTGTCCTATGGGGCATGAATGAGCCGGGCGCGCTGCTGCGCAACAGCGACGTGTTCCGCGTGCTGGTTGCTGCTGGCCGCGAGCAAGCCGGCATCGCTGCCGCCCCTGCTCCGTGGCCTGCCACCAAGGATACGTGCACCGAAATGCGCGCCCTGTGCAGCGCCTGCGGCGGAAATGGCGACGTGCACGGGCTGGACGGCGAGTGGCGTGGCCAATGCACTTGCGTCCATGCATGGCAGCAGCGTGCCGAGAAAGCCGAAGCCCGGCTGAAGGAGCTTGGGGCGCAGCTGACTCGCCGACACGCCCCACTCTCGCCCGAAACACAGCAGGCCATCACTACCGCGCGCGCCGCTGGCCAGACCATCGCGGCGACGCCGGCCGGCCTGGTCTTCATGAACGACGGCGCCGAGCCAGGCAGCGGCGAGCTGGACTGCCCTGCATGCGGTGGCAGCGGGCATGCCGGTGATGTGGCGGCCGGGAGTGCACCATGAACATGAGCGAAGTAGAAATGCTTCACATCGCCGAAATGGTGGCGGCGCTGGATAAAACCACAGGCAGGAGGCCCACCAGTACGTCCGGGGAACTGAACAGGCAACAGATCTGCGCCGCGCTCGGCGTCAGCGAATCTACGATCCGCCGCCTCGAGCAGGCAGGATTGCCATATACACCGGTCGGCGCGCGCTCCAAGCGCTACGACCTTGAAGAATGCAAGAACTGGTTAAAGGAAAACAACCAATGTCCATCTGGGACGACAAAAAAGGCAGGAAGCACGTCGGCATCATGGTCGATGGCAAAAGAATTCACAGAAAGCTGCCGGAAGGCGCAACTACGAGTGATGCCAAGTTAGCTGAGGCAGAGTTGCGCGCAGCGGTTGCGCGCGCGCCGAAAAGCCAACAGGTGCACATTCCTGGCGATCCGCCGATGGCCTTCATCCTCGCGCTCTACGTCGAGCACGCCGCCAGTCTACGCAGTGGCGACACCTCGAAACATCATGCGAAACGGCTAGGTCCTTGGGCGGAGCGCTACAAAGCGAGCCAGGCCCAGGAGTTTGCCGATCATGTTACTCGTGACATGAGCAAGCTCATACCAAATAAGAAAACCGGCAAACTGGAGCCAGCCTATGCGCCAGCAACGGTGAACCGGTCCTTGGCCTGTGCAAAAAAAGGATTACAACTGGCGTGGCGCCAGCGCCTCACTCCTGAAAATTATGGTTTGCGGATCGACAACATGGCAGTCAACAACAAGCGTGAGGTATTTCTAACGGTTGAGCAGGTAAGGAAGATCGCCTCCTTCTGCACGCCGATTGCGCAGGCTGCGATATGGGCGGCGCTACTGACCGGCGCGCGCCGCGGTGAATTGTTCCAGATTCAGCGTGAGCATATTGGGAAGGATACGATCACCTTCCCTGCCAGCAATACTAAAACACTTCGCATGCGCGTGGTGCCGATCATCCCGGCCTTGCGGCCATGGCTGAAATATTTTCCATTGAATATGACGTTGTACGGCGTGCAATCGTCCTGGCGTCGGGCGCGCGTGAAGGCTGGCATGCCTCACGTGAATTTCCATGACCTGCGCCATTCTTGCGCAAGCATCATGCTGGGCCTGGGCGTGGACCTGTACACCATCAGCAAAATTCTCGGCCATGCCAACGTGCAAACAACCCAGCGCTACGCACACTTGCAGGTGGATGCTCAGCGCCTGGCGCTGGATAAGCTATCGGCACTGGTGGTGGCGAAGTAAATTACACCCAAAAATTACACCCAATAAAAAAGCCGACCACATAAATGTGTCGGCTTTCATATAAGTACTTGATTTTAATGCGAATTCTTGGTGGGAAGTGCAAGTTTCGAACTTGCGACCCCTGCAGTGTGAATGCAGTGCTCTACCCCTGAGCTAACCTCCCGAAGCGAGGCGAATTATCGCATAGGTGTTGCGGCATCTGCAAGGGCTGGCGAGAGGAAATTTATCGTGCCCCGCTTCTTTCTCACGCGGCCGCTGGCGGCGCCGTGACGGCGGTCCAGATGCACTGGCCTTTGGCGGCCTTGTCGAGGCCGGCGATGGTGGCTTCGTGGGCGGCGAGCTCGTCGGCCGTGGCGCTCTGGAAGATGACTTCGGCCAGCGGCACGATTTCCAGGGCGGCGCCGTCGGCGGCCACTTCCACCTCTTCTTCCATGCTGAGGCTATTCTGGCCGCGCGTCATGGCCAGGTAGACGTCGGCCAGCAATTCGGAGTCGAGCAGCGCGCCGTGCAGCTTGCGGTGGGCGTTCGAGACGCCGTAACGGTCGCACAGGGCATCGAGCGAGTTGCGCTTGCCTGGATGCATTTCCTTCGCCTGCACCAGGGTGTCGATCACGCCATGCACTTGCTCGTGGACTGGCGGCAGGTTCAGGCGCTTGAATTCCGCATTCAGGAAGCCGATATCGAACGGGGCGTTGTGGATGATCAGTTCGGCGCCGGCGATAAACGCGCGGAACTCTTCCGCGATTTCCGCGAATTTTGGCTTATCGCTGAGGAACTCCGTCGTCAATCCGTGGACGGCCAGCGCCCCCTCTTCCGAATCGCGCTCGGGATTGATGTATTGATGGAAATTATTCCCCGTCAACATACGGTTGTTCAGTTCAACCCCGCCGATCTCCAGGATGCGGTCGCCCGTGCGCGGGTTCAGGCCGGTGGTTTCAGTATCGAGAACAATTTGACGCATGGCAGATTCAGTCGTAAAAGCAAAAAGCGAAGGGCACAGTATAGCAAACCTGTGCCCTCCGGTTACGGCCTGCCCGCTGCTTCAGGGCAGAAATTTAGTTATCAGGCACGTACCGTTTCCACGCCGAGGTTGGCCAGCTGATCGGCCCGCTCGTTACCGGGATGGCCATTATGGCCGCGCACCCAGCGCCATTCCACTTCATGCACGGCCTGGGCCGTATCGAGCGCCTGCCACAGGTCGACGTTCTTCACGGGCGCCTTGGCCGCCGTTTTCCAGCCGCGCGCCTTCCAGCCGTGGATCCATTCGCTGATGCCCTTCTGCACGTACTGGCTATCGGTATACAGCACTACCTGGCACGGACGTTTGAGCGCCGTCAAGGCTTCGATCACGGCCTTCAATTCCATGCGGTTATTCGTCGTATTCAATTCCCCGCCGTAAATTTCTTTCTTGGCGCCATCGGCAACCATCAGCGCGCCCCAGCCACCCGTGCCCGGATTGCCCTTGCATGCGCCATCGGCATAAATCTCAACCTTATCCATCTTGCTGTTCCCGCCTTTTATTCGTAACCGGTGCGCCTGCGGGCGCCGTCGCCGGTTTCTTGGTCCACGCCGGACCGATCAAACGCATCCCTTTGACGCGCTTGATCGCCTGCACTATATACACTGCGCCCAGATATGGCCACCAGCGCGCACCGGCCTTGTCCATGAAGGCGTTGCGGCGCAGCCATTTTTCTGTCCTGCAAGCAGGTGCGTAGCAGCCGAAGTGGCTTTGGCTGACGCCCATGTTCAGCAATTTTAACCAGTCTTTCATGCGCGGCATAGAGATCAGCTCGCCCGCCTGCGGCAGGTAATGGCGTCCCGTGACCCGCCCCAGCCCCTGGCGCGCGCCCCACAGGCTGGCCGGATTGAAGCCGCAGACGATCA
Source organism: Janthinobacterium sp. SUN128 (assembly GCF_030587275.1). Classification (NCBI taxonomy): domain Bacteria; kingdom Pseudomonadati; phylum Pseudomonadota; class Betaproteobacteria; order Burkholderiales; family Oxalobacteraceae; genus Janthinobacterium; species Janthinobacterium sp. SUN128. Next base: position 2,072,627 of record NZ_JAPWHY010000001.1, read on the forward strand.
CCCTCCCCTCCGGTATCAGCACGCGTTCGACTTCGCGCAAGACCTGGTGCGGCTCGGCAGCAAATTCGAGTACGTGCGGCAAGACCACCAGGTCCAGGCTTTGCGAATCGAACGGCAGCTCATCGAATGCCGACACCAGCGTCAGGCGGCGCTCCTGCGGCGGAAGCGAAGGCAGGCGCGCATCGAGCAGCCATTTGTTGGGCATGCGGTTGGCCGCCAGCGCGTCGAGCTGGGGCAAGCCGATCTGCACGGCATTAAAACCGAAGATATCGACAGTCAGGCTGTCGAGACATTGCTGCTCCCAGGCACGCACGTACAGACCGGCCGGCGTCTGCAGCCAGCCGTCAAGCGCTATAATGGATTTTTCGGATGCCACACTGTCCATTCAGTTTTCTCTTTTGCTCATGACCAATTCCCCTGAACACGCTTTATCGGTACTTGCCGTGCCCGCCTTTGCCGACAATTACCTGTGGCTGATCCATGACGGCCGCCACGCCGCCGTCGTCGACCCTGGCGACGCGATGGCCATCCTCGATGCGCTGCAAGCCCATCAGTTGACCTTGACCGCCATTTTACTCACGCATCACCACGCCGACCACACGGGTGGCGTGCCTGAATTGTTGCAGCATTTCGCCGTCCCCGTCTTCGGCCCGCGCAATGAGGCTATCACAGCCATCACGGAACCGCTTGCCGAAGGCGATGTCGCCTATGTGCCCGAACTGGGTTTGCAGATGACCGTCATCGACGTGCCCGGCCACACCAAGGGGCATATCGCCTACGTGCGCCAGCGCGACGAGCGCAGTGGCGCGCCGTGGCTGTTTTCCGGCGACACCCTGTTTGCCGGCGGCTGCGGCCGCCTGTTCGAAGGCACGCCGGGCCAGATGGCCGATTCGCTGGGCAAGCTGGCCGCCCTGCCCGACGATACCGAGGTATTTTGCGCGCATGAGTATACCTTGTCCAATCTGCGCTTCGCCAACGCCGTCGAGCCGGGCAATGTGGCCTTGCAGGAACGCATCGCCATCGACACGGAAAAGCGCCAGCAAGGTTTATCTACCGTACCATCGACCATCGCCCTCGAGAAGGCCACGAATCCCTTCCTGCGCTACCGTGAACCGGCGATCTTGACCAGCCTGAAGGTGGAAGGCAAGCTGGCCACCGACGCTTCGCCCGTGGAAGCATTCGCGGCCTTGCGGATGTGGAAGAATAATTTTTAAGCGGATCCCTCTGCAATAAAAAATCCCGGCAGATGCTTTATGGCATCGCCGGGATTTTTTTATAGATCTATTTGATCAGAATCAGATTTCCTCGTACAGCGGCAAGGTCAGGAATTCGGCGAACGATTCCGACGTCGACATTTCCTCGAAAATCTGGCCGGCGCGCACATAGGTCGGACCGTTGCCGCCCGGCGCATCGCGCTGCACCTTGGCCAGCTCTTCCGGAATCATGGCGCGCACCATCTCGGCCGTGACCTTGCGGCCATCTTCCAGCACGCCTTTGCTGGAACGGATCCACTGCCACACTTGCGAGCGGCTGATCTCGGCCGTGGCCGCGTCTTCCATCAGGTTGTGGATAGGCACGCAACCATTGCCGGCCAGCCAGCTACCCAGGTAATGGATGCCCACGTTGATGTTGTAGCGCAAGCCCGCTTCCGTGATCGGCGCTTCCGGCTGGAAGTTCAGCAAGTCCGACGCTTTCACGTCGATGTCGGGACGCTGTTTCCCGATCTGATTCGGCTTGTCGCCCAGCACTTTCGTGAACTCGCCCATGGCCAGGTCCACCAGGCCAGGATGGGCAACCCAGCCGCCGTCGTAGCCGTCGGTGGCATCGCGCGCCTTGTCGTTGCGCACGCCACCCATGGCGATGTCGTTCTTTTCCGGATCGTTCTTGATCGGGATCAGGGCCGCCATGCCGCCAATCGCTGGCGCGCCCCGTTTGTGGCAGGTTTTCAGCAGCAGCAAGGCGTAGGCGCGCATGAACGGCGCCGTCATGGTGACTTTCGCGCGGTCGGCCAGGCAGAAATCCTTGTCCAGCTTGAATTTCTTGATGCACGAGAAGATGTAATCCCAGCGGCCCGCGTTCAGGCCCGAGCTGTGTTCTTTCAGCTCGTACAGGATTTCATCCATCTCGAACGCCGCCAAAATGGTTTCGATCAGCACAGTCGCCTTGATCGTGCCTTGTGGCAAGCCCAATTCATTCTGCGTCATGACGAAAATATCGTTCCACAGGCGCGCTTCCAGGTGCGATTCCATCTTCGGCAGGTAGAAATACGGACCGGCGCCGCGCGCCAGTTGTTCCTTGGCGTTATGGAACATGAACAGGGCGAAATCGAAAATGCCGCCGGAAATGCGCTTGCCGTCGACCAGCACATGCTTTTCATCGAGGTGCCAGCCGCGCGGACGCACGACGAGGGTCGCGATCTTGTCGTTCAGCTTGTAGGACTTGCCATTTTGCTCCAGCGAAATCGTCTTGCGCACGGCGTCGAACATATTGATCTGGCCCGTCAGCTGGTTATCCCAGTTCGGCGTGTTCGAATCCTCGAAGTCCGTCATGTAGCTGTCGGCGCCGGAATTGAAGGCGTTGATGACCATCTTGCGTTCGACGGGGCCCGTGATTTCCACGCGGCGGCATTCGAGCGCCTTCGGGATCGGCGCGATCTTCCATTCGCCGTCGCGGATGTGCGCGGTTTCTGGCAAGAAATCAGGACGCTCGCCCGCATCGAGGCGCTTGGCACGTTCCACGCGCACGGCCAGCAATTCCTGGCGGCGCGGTTCGAATTCGCGCGTCAGCTTGGCCACCAGCGCCAGCGCCGCCGGCGTCAAAATCTGTTCATAGCCGGGGGCGATTTCCCCCGTGATTTGCATGCCTTCTGGAAGTGCGATCGTATTCTGCGTCATGAAGTTCTCCGGTTTTTAATAAATATAGGCAAAGGTAATCTGGTGATCCAAGTATATGCTGAACGACTGCGCGGACAAGCTGGACAGAGCCGCAAAAACACTCTGCCGGGCGGCGCGTTTGTTCTATAGTATTGCACTATAAGGCATGGAAACGAGATTAAAAATCACTTCATCTATGCGTTTTTATCACAAGTGATGGCATTGCAGGAGCACAACATGGGCCAGTTCAGACAAATATCAACGTTCGTGGAAGTGGTCGCCAAAGGCAGCCTGTCGGCTGCCGCCCGTGCGGAAGGGATCGCCCCGGCCATGATAGGCCGGCGCCTCGACGCGCTGGAGCAGCGCCTGGGCGTCAAACTGCTGCAGCGTACGACGCGCAAGCTGGCCTTGACGAATGAAGGCGCCGCCTTCCTGGAGGATTGCCAGCGCATCCTGGGCGAACTGGAAGAGGCGGAAGCGGCCGTGGCCGAGCGCAGCGTGAAGGCCAGCGGCCATTTGCTCATTTCCGCGCCGGCCGGCTTCGGCCGCCAGCACGTGGCGCCCCTGATCCCCTCGTTTGTCGCCGAGCACCGCGACGTGACGGTGTCGCTGAACCTGAACGACCGGCTCGTCGACCTGATCGGCGAAGGCATCGACGTGGCCATCCGCATCGCCAGCCTGTCCGATTCTTCGCTGGTGAGCACCAAGCTGGCCGACAACCAGCGCGTGCTGGTCGGCTCGCCCGCCTATCTGAAACGCGCGGGCACGCCGCGCATCCCGGCCGACCTGGCGAAACACAATTGCCTGGCGATCAGCAGCGAAGGCAGCCAGCGGGGCTGGACCTTCCGCGAAAACGGCAAGAACGTGATTCTGAAGGTGGCGGGCAATATGGTCTGCAACGATGGCGAAGTGCTGCATGACTGGGCACTGGCCGGCAAGGGCCTGGCTTGGCGCTCGATGTGGGAAGTGGGTGCGGAAATCGCCTCGGGGCAACTGGTGACGGTGCTCGATCAGTTCGCCGCGCCGGGCAACGACATCTACGCCGTGTTCGCCCAGCGCCGCCACTTGCCGCTGCGCATACGGGCATTCGTGGATTTTTTAAGGCATTCGTATGCCCAGCCAGATTACTGGCGCGAACGCGCTATCTGAGCACGCGGGACCAAACGTGCTGCGCGTCGGCATAGACGGCCTGCGATGCTCACCGGCTCGGCACCCCCGTACCTAGTACGGTTGCGCTTCTCGGCGACCTCTTCCTTCCGCTCGCGACGGTTTTGTCCGGCGTCGTGACGTATGAGGAAGCAACCTTGGCAGCCGGATCAGCATTAGTTGGCGTAGGTTGGCGTAGGTCGGCGTAGGTCGGCTTAGCGTAGCGTAAGCCGACACATCCCCATTGTCGGCTTACGCGCAAGCGCCAAGCCGACCTACGTGGCGATGCAAACATGCCAAAAAGAACGCACAGCCCACGCAAAACCGGTGCATCACGGAAATTCAGGCGAAAAAAAATCCTCGGAGACCGAGGATTTCTTTATTTCGTTTGATCCAGCGTATTAGATTGGCTGAATGTTCGAAGCTTGCTTGCCTTTAGGGCCAGCGGTCACTTCAAAAGAAACGCGTTGGTTCTCTTGCAGGGACTTGAAGCCGTTCGACTGGATAGCCGAGAAGTGAGCGAACAGATCTTCGCCGCCTTCGTCAGGGGTAATAAAGCCGAAACCCTTCGAATCATTGAACCATTTTACGATGCCAGTTGCCATTACAATTTCCTATTTCAGTTAAGTTGGGCTTGCGCCCGTTATATCGTTTGAAGCAAGAAAGAAATGACAGACAAACTGCACTACTACCTCGAATCCAACGATGCCCAATTATACCAACAAAACTGAGAAAAACCATTCTTTCGCAAAATAAACTTGCGAACACTACTTTAATAGCCAAATCCCCGTCTTGCGGCGCCCTGTACCAGCGGCATGGACACACTATATCCTAATCTGCGACGCGGGTGCTTTGCGTTGCATCAAATGAATCATTGCAACCACATTACTATGGCGCGGTCACTCACGCGCTAAAGTGGGTGGCAGCCGCATCGCGCCCTGCCCAGTCCAATAGCGCCACCACTTGCGCCCGCACAGCGGGCCATTCCGCCACCGCTTGCGCGGGGGCATTGAGCATGGCACGCACTAGCTGTTCGATGCGCCGGCATTCCTGGCCCAGCGCGGCAAAGCCAAAGGTAGCGGCAGAGCCGGCCACCGCGTGCAGCGCGCGGTGCAGCTCCGTCAAGGGTTCCAGGCGGGGGCCTTCGCTGTCGCAGCGGCCGCTTGCCTGCGTGATCGCCTGCAACAGGGCCGGCACGCCAGCCGCATATTTTTCATTCAGGGCACGCAAACGCGCGCGGAAATCCGGATCGATCAAGGTTGCCATCGCAATACTCGCCTGAGTTGGCTTACTTGGTGCCGAAGATGCGGTCGCCGGCATCGCCCAGGCCCGGCACGATATAGGCATGGTCATCCAGGTGCGAATCGAGCGAGGCGCAGAACATCTTGACGTTCGGATGCGCGTTCTGGAACACGGTCACGCCTTCCGGTGCGGCCACCAGGGCCAGGAAGATGATCTGTTCGTCCGTGACGCCGCGCTTCTTCAGCACGTCGACGGCATACACGGCCGAATTGCCGGTGGCTACCATCGGGTCGCACAAGATAAAGGTGCGCTCGTTCAAGTCAGGCAGGCGCACCAGGTATTCCACCGGCATGTGGGTAGCAGGATCGCGGTACACGCCGATGTGGCCGACGCGCGCCGATGGCACCAGGTTCAGCAAGCCATCGCTCATGCCGATGCCGGCGCGCAGGATCGGCACGATGGCCAGTTTCTTGCCAGCGATGACGGGCGCGTCGATGGTGACCAACGGGGTCTTGATTTCGCGCGTGGTCAGCGGCAGGTCGCGTGTGATTTCATAGCCCATCAGCAAGGTGATTTCCTTGAGCAATTCGCGGAAGGTGCGCGTCGACGTATCGTGCTCGCGCATGTGGCTCAGCTTGTGCTGGATCAAAGGGTGATCGGTGATGAACAAATTCGGGAAGCGTGGATCTTGTTTCATGTTATTTTTCTTTCTCTGCTATCTGGCGCGGCGGCAAGCCTGGGCCGCAGGCGCGCTGTGTATCGATAAAATGATGGATTGCAGCATTATCCCAGCCCCCAGCCCGCCTGTGGCCGGAATTTTCGAAATAATTGCGTACCCGGGCCGAGGCAAACTCAGTACTCGCGCAGCGCGCGCGCCAGGATGGCCGCGCAATCGGTGCCGGCCGGCAAGCGTCCATACGCCCCGCCCGGCGCCTGCGCCAACCGCGACTGCAGGAACGCTTGCGCCACGAACGGTGGCGCATGGCGCAGCAGCAAGGCCCCCTGCACGGCCAGCACGATGCGCTCGGATAATTGCCTCGCGCCAAATTCGTCCGTCTGCGGCCCGTCCAGGTCGGCCAGCAGGCGCGCGCGGTAGTCGACCAAAATGGCATCGTCATCGCCGGCCAGCGCCAGCTCGGCCGCCAGAGCGTCGCGCGCGGCGGGCGACTTGCCGAAGGCGCGCAAAACGTCGAGGCACATGACGTTGCCCGAACCTTCCCAGATCGAATTGACGGGCAGTTCGCGGTACAGGCGCGCCAGCGGCGCATCTTCCACATAGCCGGTGCCGCCCAGCACTTCCATCGCCTCAAAGCCGAAACCGGGACCGCGCTTGCAGATCCAGTACTTGCCCGCCGGCGTGAGCACGCGCGCCAGCATCGCTTGCTGCGGATCATCCTTTTCATCGAAACAGCGGGCCAGGCGCAGCGCAAATGCCGTGGCGGCTTCCGATTCCAGCGCCAGGTCGGCCAGCACGTTCTGCATCAGCGGCTGCTCGGCCAGCGGCTTGCCGAACACGGCCCGCTGGCGCGCATGGTGCAGCGCCTGGCTCAAGGCGGCGCGCATGATGCCGGTGCTGCCCAGCACGCAATCGAGGCGCGTGTGGCTGGCCATTTCCAGGATGGTGGGTATGCCCCGCCCCGGCTGCCCCACCAGCCAGCCGTAGGCATTGGTAAATTCCACTTCGGAAGAGGCGTTCGAGCGGTTGCCCAGCTTATCCTTCAGGCGCTGCACGCGGATGGCGTTGCGGCTGCCGTCGGGCAGGTAGCGGGGCAAAAAGAAACAGGACAATCCGCCCTCCTCCGCCTGCGCCAGGATCAGATGCGCGTCGCATTGCGGCGCCGAGAAAAACCACTTGTGGCCGACGATGCGCCAGGCGCCGCCGGCCTCGCTGCCGAACAGGGCTTGCGCCTCGGCCGGCGGCACGGGCACGGCGCGCGTGGTGTTGCTGCGCACATCGGAGCCGCCCTGCTTTTCCGTCATGCCCATGCCCACCAGGGCGCCGCGTTTCTGCTCCACGGGCAGGGAGCGGGGATCGTATTCGCGCGAGAGGATTTTCGGCAGCCAGCGCTGCGCGATGTGCGGCAGGTCCAGCGCCTGGCGCAAGGCCGGCACCGAGGCATACGTCATCGTCACGGGACACTGCGTGCCGTTTTCCACCTGCCCCACTAATAGATAGGCCGCCGCGCGCGCCACCTGGGCGCCGGGACCGGGCGAGGCCCACGGCGAAGCATGCGCGCCCGCGCCCACGAGGATGGCCATCAGTTCATGCCAGGCCGGATGGAACAGCACCTCGTCGATGCGGCGCCCGGCGCGGTCGAACTGCTGCAACTCGGGCGTGTGGATATTCGCCAGGCGCGCCAGCGCATAGGTCTCGGCGCGGCCCAGCTTTTCGCCCAGCGCATCGATCTCCTGCAACGCCGCGCCGCCGCCTTCGCGCAGCAGCGCTTCGATCAGCGCCGGATCGCAGGCGAACAGATTGACATTTTCAAAAGGCGTGGCCTGGTTGAAAACTTCATGCGTGTCAAAGGCATTCATGGGAGTCCCCCGCGATTTGTTATCATGGCGCCCTTGCCGTCGCTGGCGCACCGTCAACACCGTCTGCCAGCCAGACTAGCGCAAAGCGCATGGCGGGGCAAGCGCGCCAGTGAAGGCAGGCGCAGATAAATGTTTCTATGTGGAATGAAAATGCCTGCGGATGTCGCGCGGCATGATTTTTTTCATGGAAGGCAGGAATATTTACAAAACCTGAAGCAATGTTGCTCTATTTCATGTAATCGGGTGCTTTTCAATGATACATTTCGTGTGGATCGCGTTCCGATAGCCGCCCTTTCGGCCCCTATGGCACGCCTCACGCACGATGCACTCTTTCCGTTGGCGCCCTGCCCTGCAGCGAGCGCCGGCACTGATAATAAAAAGGTAAAAGCCAGCACGATGTTTTCCAGTACCCCATCCGCCGCCCACCGCGAGGCTCGCCACGAGTTGGACAACCTCATGGAAGAGGCAGGCGACGTCGTGTTCCGGCTCGATACGGACGGCCTGATCCTGTTTGCCAGCAAGCGTGCGGCCACCCTGTTTGGCGCGCCATCGGGCCTGTCCGGCCACTTGCTGCTGCCGCTAGCCGCCGAAGCGTCGCGCGCTGCGCTGCAAGCGGCGCTGGAAGACGCCCTGGCCGAGCCGGGCCGCCTGGAAGTGCGCCTGCAGACGCCGGACCAGGAAATCTGGTTCGAGCTGCGCCTGTCTTCTTATATGAACGCGGCCGGCGTGGCCGAATTGCTGGTGGTCGGGCGCGATACGTCGGCCCAGCACAATACGGAAGAACGGCTGCGCCACATGGCCACGCACGATGCGCTCACGGGCTTGCCGAACCGCTTGCTGCTGTCGGACCGCATCCGCATGGTGATCGCCCAGGCCGCGCGCTCGGGCCAGGGCTTTTCCGTTGCCACCATCGGCCTCGATGGCTTTAAAAAGGTCAATGATGGCCTGGGCCACCCGGTCGGCGACGCCGTGCTGCGCCTGGCCGCGGCGCGATTGCGCAAGACCCTGCGCGACAGCGACACCCTGGCGCGCGTGGGCGGCGATGAATTCGTCGCCGTGCTGCCCGGCAGCGCCACGGACGCGCAGATCAAGCTGGTGACGGGCCGTCTGCTGGCGACCCTGCAGGCGCCGTTCGAAGTGGACGGCCACACGATCTACGTGGGCGCCTCCGTCGGCGTCTCGATCTATCCGCTGCACGCGGAAGATGAAGTGCGCCTGGTGGCGCTGGCCGATGCGGCCATGTCGCGCGCCAAGGAAACGGGCAAGGCCCGCTGCCTGGTCTACAGCCCGCGCCTGAATGGCCCGTCGGAACACGATATTTCACTGGAAGCGGCGATGTTCCACGCCGTGCGCGAAGGCGAATTCCTGCTCTTTTACCAGCCCATCGTCGACGCGCACACGCGGCAAATCCAGGGTTTCGAAACCCTGATGCGCTGGAAGCACCCGACCCTGGGCCTGGTGCCGCCCGTGCGCTTCATCCCGATTGCCGAAGCCAATGGCCTGATCAACCTGCTGGGCGCCTGGGCGCTGAAAGCGGCCTGCGTGCAGCTCAAGCAGTTCCAGGAAGTGGCCAGGCGGCCGCTGTACATCTCCGTCAACATCAGTCCGCGCCAGTTCCGCAACGACAAATTCCTCGACGTGCTCGATGACGCCATCGCGTTTTCGGGACTCTCGGGTGAACACCTGGTGCTGGAAATTACGGAAGGCACCCTGATGATCGACCCCGTGCATGCGGAAACCATCCTCGTCAAGATGACGGAGCGCCGCGCGCGCATCGCCATCGACGATTTCGGCACCGGCTATTCCTCGCTCGCGTATCTGAAGCGCTTCCCCATTTCCGTGCTGAAGATCGACCGCACCTTCATCAAGGACTTGCCCGAATCGAGCAAGGATGCGGCCATCTGCAACACCATTCTCGACCTGGCCAAGCACTTGAACCTGTCCGTGGTGGCCGAAGGCGTGGAAACCGAGGAACAGATGCACTTCATGGAGTCACGCGGCTGCCAGTATGTGCAGGGCTACCTGACGGGCAAACCGATGCCGGCGCACGCGGCGCTATCGGCCTTGAGCGACAAAACCTATGCGGCGCTGGTGCCTGCGCCGTCTGCCAATGAACCGCGCGGAGGGGTGCAATGAATCCAGGCCATTTCACGGCGCCGACACAGCTCGGCAAAAACACCCTGGACCTGCTGTGGGCGCGCACGCGCCAGCAGGGCGACATGCCCGGCTTCGCGAAAGCCATCAGCGCCATCCTGGGCGCCATGCGCGGCGAGGATGACCACGAATTCGACATCACGCAAACGGTGCTGTCCGACCCTGTCCTGACGCACAAGGTACTGCGTCTGGCCAACAGCGGCATGTATTCTGCCTTCGGCCAGCGCGTCAATACGGTCTCGAAGGCCGTGCTGGTGCTGGGCATCGACGCCATCGGCCACCTGGCGCTGGGCCTGAAACTGATCGAGGAACTGTCACAGGCGTCGCCCGACTCCGTCAGCGCCCACGTGGAAATGGAAAAGGCCGTGCTGGCCGGGATGGTGGCGCAGCAGGTGGCCACCAGCGCCGGCAGCCTGCAGGCGGAGCAGGCTGTCGTCTGCTCGATGCTGCACACCCTGGGCCGCATGATGGTGACGTTCTATATGACGGACTTCTGGGCGCGCATGCAGGCGCATGCGGGTCCCGGCAACGAGGCGGCCGCCGCGCGCGAAATCCTCGGCCTGTCGCTGCCGGAAGTGGGCTATGCCACGGCCGCCCACTGGGGCTTGCCGCAGCACCTGATCAACGGCATGCGTCCGATGGACCCGTCGCCGGACAACTCCCCCGTCAGCGGCGCCGACTGGATGGCCGGACTGTCGACGATGGCGGCGCGCTGCGCCGACTCGCTGTGGCATGACGATGCGGCCGGTGCGGCGCAGGTGCACGCGCTGATCGACGATTATGCGGGCACCCTGGGCATCACATCGACCGATCTGGTGGCCGCCGTGGACAAGGCCAAGGCGATGGCGGCGGCCGACCTGTCGATTGCGCCCCTGTCGAAACCGGCCGAGCGGCGCGCGCGCCAGTTGGCATCGACGCGCATGCGCGCCGAAGGCAACCGCGTATTAATAGGCGGCCTGGCCGACCTGCGCGGCGCCATCGGCAGCGCCAGTCCGGGACAGATGGTCTCGATGGCGCTCGAAACGCTGCACCAGGGCTTCGATTTTTCACGCTCGGTGGCGTTCGTACGCAACCACAGGGATCATCTGTATTCGGCGCGCATCAGCATGGGCGAAGGCATGGCCGACCTGCAGGACCTGATGGTATTTGGCGACGCGTATGAACCGAACGTCTTCCACGCGGCCCTCAACAGCGACCGCGTGATCTTCATCGACAATGCGCGCGACCCGAAATTTGCCGCCAAGCTGCCGCAATGGTGGAAAGCCACGCTGTCGGAAGCACGCAGCTTCGTCGTGCTGCCCCTGTCGGCCAACGGCCACCCCACGGGATTCCTGTACGGCGACTGGGACGACAGCTTCCCGCCGATCCAGCTGAACCAGACGGAGTTCAACCTGATCAACGATATCCGGGCGTTATTGGTGCAGTCGGTGGAGATGCGGCACCAGCTGGAGCTGGTGGCGAACAAGGTGGCGTGACAGGAAGCGCCGACTATGGTGTCGGATTACGCGCAAGCGCTAATCCGACCTACATGGCATGGGGCGTAGGTCGGATTAGGGCCGCAGGCCCGTAATCCGACAACATTCAGCTTATTTCAACTTCGGCGTCGATACCGACACATCGCCGCATTGCGCGCGGTGCATCAGGGCGTGGTCGATCAGGACCAGCGCCAGCATGGCTTCGGCGATCGGCGTGGCGCGGATGCCCACGCACGGGTCGTGGCGGCCGAACGTTTCCACCATCACGGGATTGCCTTCTTTATCGATCGAGCGGCGCGGCGTGCGGATCGACGAGGTCGGCTTGATGGCGATCGAGACGCTGATATCCTGCCCCGTCGAAATGCCGCCCAGTACGCCGCCAGCGTTATTGCCGATAAAACCTTCCGGCGTCAGTTCGTCGCCGTGCTCGGAACCCTTTTGCGCCACCGAATCGAAACCGGCGCCGATTTCCACGCCCTTGACGGCATTGATGCCCATCATGGCGTAGGCGATGTCGGCATCGAGCTTGTCATAGATGGGCTGACCCAGGCCGACAGGCACGTTTTGCGCGATCACGTCGATGCGCGCGCCGATGGAATCACCATCGCGGCGCAACTGGTCCATGGCCGCTTCCATGCGCGCGATCAGGTCCGCGTCGCCGCTGGCGGCAAAGAATGGATTCGCATGCACGTGCTCCCAGGACTGAAACGGCACGGGAATGTCGCCCAGCTGACTCATGCAGCCCTTGAAGGTGGTGCCGTATTGCTGCAGCAGCCATTTCTTGGCGATCGCCGCCGCGCCCACCACGGGTGCCGTCAGGCGCGCCGAGGAGCGCCCGCCGCCGCGCGGATCGCGCACGCCGTATTTATGCCAGTAGGTGTAGTCGGCGTGGCCGGGGCGGAAGCTTTCCGCGATATTGCCGTAATCCTTGCTGCGCTGGTCTTCATTGCGGATCAGCAGCGCGATGGGCGTGCCCGTCGTCACGCCCTGGTACACGCCGGAGAGGATTTCCACCGTATCGGATTCCTGGCGCTGCGTCACGTGGCGCGAGGTGCCCGGCTTGCGGCGGTCCAGTTCAGGCTGGATATCGGCTTCCGACAGGATCAATCCTGGAGGACAGCCATCGATCACGCAGCCGATGGCCGGACCATGCGATTCGCCGAAAGTGGTAACAGTAAACAGCTTGCCAAAAGAATTGCCGGACATAGTAGGAAGTGTAAGGACTGGAAAACTCAATTCTACCAGCCTGCGGGACATGCCATGCCGCTAATGCCGCAGCAAGGCCGGATATTCCCCACCGATCTCGCCATTTTAAAATCCCGCGTATTTTTTCATATAAAAAATACCAAATAAGAGTTGCAATCATGCAATACAAGAAATATTGCACTCTACAGGATACTTAAAAAAACATTTTGCTTATTAAATAGCTATATACTTGGATGATGGGCGATCAGAAAATGGGCAAGTCTCGGCAACACTTGAGTGCTGCTTTTTCGATGTGCCCTGAGTGCATCAGAAATGGCCAGGGCCAGGCGCGCCGCGAAGACAGTACGCGAGTACGGCGAGGCGGTGCAACAACGCCATGGACATTTCTGATGTGCTCACATCCCGTACTGAGTCATCCTGGAGAAGCTATACATGCCCGCACCGATCATCCCCCTTGACGCCAACAAGGACGATCACGACGACCTGGTATTCCTCGATGAGCAACCAGCGCCGCCGCTGGCCGTCGCACCGCGCAGCGTCTGGCGGGTGATGATCATCGACGACGATGAAGACGTCCACTCCACCACCACTTTCGCCCTGGGCAACCTGGAAATGCAGCACCGCCCGCTGGAATTCGTGCATGCGTATTCGGCCGGCCAGGCGCGCGAACTGCTCAAGCATGAAGACGACATCGCCGTCATCCTGCTCGACGTGGTGATGGAACAGGATGACGCGGGCCTGCACCTGGTGCGCTACATCCGCGAAACCCTCAAGATGACGGACGTGCGCATCATCCTGCGCACGGGCCAGCCCGGCTACGCGCCGGAAATCGACGCCATCCGCGATTTCGACATCAACGATTACAAGACCAAGTCCGAATTGACGCGCATCAAGCTGTTTACCACGGTGACGGCCGCCATCCGCTCGTACGAGCAGATCCGTTCGATCAGCAGCAGCCGGCGCGGCCTGGACCGTATCGTCCACGCCAGCACGCAGCTGATGGCGCTGCATGGCGTGCAGAATTTCTCGGCCGGCGTGCTGGCGCAGATCGCCGACCTGCTGGGCATCCGCGCCGACGGCGTGCTGTGCGTGCAGGACCTGCAGGACAGCGGCGCCAGGGAGCTGCTCGTCTCGGCCTGCACGGGCAGCTTTTCCAGCTTGCCGCACAGCGCCCTGTGCGGCCTGCAAAATCCCCGCGTGATGGCCGCCATCGAACACACGCTGGCGCAGCGGCGCAATGTGTACGCGCATGACTACGCCACCCTGTACTTCGCGGGCAAGGCCAGCCGCGACGCGGCCGCCTACCTGGTGCTGCCGCGCCCCCTCTCGGCCATCGATGAAAGCCTGCTGGAAGTCTTCTGCAGCAACGTCGCCGTGGGCCTCGACAACGTCGAGCTGGTGTCGCACCTGCACAATGCCGCCTTCTACGATCAATTGTCGAAGCTGCCCAACCGCACGCGCCTGGTGGAGATCCTCGACGCCACCCTGGCCGGCCCCGCGCGCGACGACGCCACCCTGTCGCTGGTCGACCTCGACCATTTTGCCGAGACCAACGACGCGCTGGGACACCAGTTCGGCGACATGCTGCTGGTCGCCGTGGCGGGACGCCTGCAAACCCAGCTGGGGCCACACCTGACGGTGGCGCGCCTGGGCGGCGACATCTTTTGCGTGCTGGGCGACTCTTCGCAAGTCAACCCAAGCAAGATCCTGGCCCTGTTCCAGGCGCCGTTCTGCATCGATGGCCAGGACGTGCAGCTGTCAGCCACCCTGGGCCTGGTACGGCTGGGCGAACATGCGGGCACGGGTGCCGACGCGCTGAAGGATGCCGATATCGCCCTGAAACGGGCGAAAAGCCAGCAACGCGCCGGGCACTTCTATTTCTCGCGCAGCATGGGCATCGAAATCCGCGAACGGGTGCGCATGATGCATGCGCTACGCACGGCCTTCAGCCAGGACCAGCTGTTTGTCGTGTATCAACCGCAGATCGACCTGACCACGCGCCGTCCCGTGGGCGCCGAAGCGCTGCTGCGCTGGCAGACGCCGGACGGCAAGTTCATCTCGCCCGACCGTTTCATCCCGATTGCCGAGTATTCGGGCATCATCATCGACCTCGGCGAATGGGTGCTGCGCACGGCTTGCCGCGAACTGGTGCTGCTGCGCGAGCAGGGCCACCGCAATTTCGTCATGTCCGTCAACGTGTCGCAAGTGCAGTTCCGCCACCCGCTGTTCCTGGAAATGCTGCGCGCGGCGCTGGAAGAGACGCAGGCGCCGCCCGAATTCATCGAGCTGGAAATCACGGAATCGATGGCCATGGAAGAGCCGGACCTGCTGATCAAGATGCTGTGGCAGATCAAGCAGACGGGCGTGAGCATCGCCATCGACGACTTCGGCACGGGCTTCTCGTCCCTGTCCTACCTGCAGCGCCTGCAAGTCGACCGCCTGAAGATCGACCGTGCCTTCGTCACCGAGATCACGGGCTCGGCGCGCGGCAGCAGCATCGCCGAAATGGTTATCCAGCTGGGCCGCAACCTGGGCCTGGCCGTGATCGCCGAAGGCGTGGAAGACGAGCGCCAGGCGCAAATCCTGCAGGCGCTGGGCTGCCCGATGGCGCAAGGCTTTTTGTTCGCCCGCCCGATGACGGCCACGGCGCTGGGCACCTGGCTGAACAACGAAGCGCTGCAGGGCGCCGCATAGGCGCCACCTTGGCTAGCCAATGCAAAACGCCGGCAGTTGCCGGCGTTGTTTTTACTGCATGGGCGAAACTTAGTCGGTGGTTTCAGCCGGCCAGTCGCGGATGTAGGCCTTGAGCATCTGGTTTTCAAAGCTTTGCGCTTCCAGCACGGCGCGCGCCACGTCGTAGAAGGAAATGACGCCCAGCAAGGTCTTGGCATTCATGACGGGCAGGTAGCGCGCGTGTTTTTCCAGCATTATGCGGCGCACTTCGTTGACTTCCGTATCGGGGGTCACGGTGATCGGGTGGTCATCCATGTGCTTGCGCACGGTGCCGCCGCCGATCTGGCCCGCGTTTTCATGCAGCGCGTTCAACACTTCGCGGAAGGTCAGCATGCCGACCAGGTCGCCAAATTCCATGACCACCAGCGAACCGATGTCCTTTTCAGCCATGGTATTGGCCGCGTCAAGCAGGGGCTGGTCAGGCGTGACCGTGTAGAGGATATTGCCCTTGACTTGGAGAATTTCAGATACTTTCATATTGGCCGTCCTGTCCGCGTGATTGGTATTTTAGTTATTCTAGCCCTTACTGCGACTGTAGCCTATGCCTGCGGAAAAATCCAGCCTTGCGCGCAATCAAATCGAGGGGGATTGCGCGCCACTTTGCATCACGTTCTGCGGCGGAACCACCCGGCGATGGACAGGCGCTCGCGCGCCGTCGGCAATACTTCGTGCAGCATCTCGCCCGACATGAACATCGCCATGCGGCCCGCTTGCGGCGCGATATCGATGTGCTCGCCGCCCTGCGGGTGCAGGCGCAGTGCGCCGCCGTGCTCGGGCAGCCAGTCGTCGTTCAGGTACAGCACGACGGACACGGTACGCTTGTCGTCGTCGCGGAAACGGTCCAGATGGGCCCGGTAAAAGGCGCCCGGCGCGTACAGGGCAAAATGGCTTTCGTACTCTTCCAGTCCCAGGAACAGCTCACGGTTGAGCATGCAGCGCAGCGCTTCCATCTGTTCCAGGTAGCGGTCGCACGCTTCCGAGCGGCCCGTTTCCAGCCATTCGATATGGTCGCCGCGGATGTCCGGCTGCAGCAGCGGCGCATGGCCGCTGCCCACGCCGGCGCCCTTCATCTTGCCGCTGAGCATGGATTGCACGCATTCGGCGGCCAGCTGGCGGCTCAGTTCGGGGGAGATGAAATGCTCTTGCATGAGCCAGCCTGCCTGGCACAGGCCGTCGACGATAGATGGTCCGGGAACGGCAAGGGAGCCGTCGAACGATATTGCGGGCATAAAATCTTTCCTGGTGGACATGCGATGAGAGTTCGCCTGAAGCCCAGGATTTCGCTTGCACGCAGCAGCCTCTCCTGCGGCGCGGCGCACGCGCGCAGGTAAAACAGCCCGAATATCGCTGATCCGGTATCCTACCACCGCCGTGCCGCGCCGGTCACTTTTTTTACACTTCAGGTTACACGCGCAGCCCGCCAGCACGGCGCCATGCGCCCTGCACAGGAGCTCTTTTGCTCGGCTGCAAATCAGGTTACGATCTTGCCACTATAAAACTTGGCGGAGACACCATGAGCGGCCCGAAATACCCCGGTTTCGATACTTTATCCCTGCACGCGGGCGCCGCGCCCGACCCGGCCACGGGCGCGCGCGCCACGCCCATCCATTTCACGTCCTCGTTTGCCTTCAAGAGTTCGGAGCATGCGGCTTCGCTGTTCAATATGGAGCGGGCCGGCCACGTGTATTCGCGCATCTCGAATCCCACCAATGCCGTACTGGAAGAGCGCATCGCCGCCCTTGAAGGGGGCGTGGCCGGCATCGCCACGGCCAGCGGCCAGGCCGCCATGCATCTGGGGCTGTCCACCATCGCGGGCGCGGGATCGCACATCGTCGCTTCGCGCGCCCTGTACGGCGGCTCGCACAACCTGCTGGCCTATACCCTGAAACGCTTCGGCATAGCCACCACCTTTGTCGATCCGCGCGACGTGGACGCCTGGCGCGCCGCCATCCGCCCAGATACAAAAGTGCTGTTTGCGGAAACCCTGGGCAATCCCGGCCTCGACGTGCTGGACATCCCGACCATCGCCGCCCTCGCGCACGAACACCAGTTGCCGCTGATGCTCGATTCGACGTTTACCACGCCGTATTTGCTGCGCCCCTTCGAGCATGGCGCCGACCTGGTGTTCCACTCGGCCACCAAGTTTTTATGCGGCCACGGCACGGCCATCGGCGGCCTGCTCGTCGATGGCGGCACCTTCGACTGGCAGGCGGCGTACGACAAGACGGGCCGTTTCGCCGAATTGTGCGAACCGTATGAAGGCTTCCACGGCATGGTCTTTGCCGAGGAATCGACGGTGGCGCCGTTTGCCCTGCGCGCGCGGCGCGAAGGCTTGCGCGATTTCGGCGCCGTCATGAGCCCGCACAACGCCTTCGCCATCCTGCAGGGCATCGAAACCCTGGGCTTGCGCATGGACCGCCACGTGGCCAACACGCGCAAGGTGATTGACTTCCTGCTGGCCAATCCGGCCGTGGAATCCGTGTCCTATCCCGAACTGCCGTCGCATCCCGACTACGAACTGGCGAAAACCCTGCTGCCGAAAGGCGCGGGCGGCGTGTTCACCTTCCGCCTGCGCGGCGACCGCGCGGCGGGCCAGCGCTTTGTCGACAGCCTGAAGATCTTCTCGCACCTGGCCAATGTGGGCGACGCCAAGTCGCTCGTCATCCACCCCGCCTCCACCACGCATTTCCGCGTGCCCGACGATCAGCTGGAACAGGCCGGCATCACGCAGGGCACCATGCGTTTATCGGTAGGTCTGGAAGACGCCGATGATTTGATCGAAGACCTGGCCCGTGGCCTGAAACTGTCGCAGAAAGGCGCCTGAGATGCTGTTCACCATCGACAATACCGTCGCCTACTGCTACACGGGCGGCAAACCATACAACCCGGGCCAGCCGACGGCCGTCTTCATCCACGGCGCACAGAACGACCATTCCGTGTGGGCCCTGCAAACGCGCTATTTTGCCCACCACGGCTGGAACGTGCTGGCCGTCGACTTGCCCGGCCATGGGCGCAGCCTGGGTACGGCAAAGGATAATGTCGCAGACCTGGCGCGCTGGATACTGGCCATGCTGGACGCTGCCGGCGCGGCCAAGGCCATGCTGATCGGGCACAGCATGGGTTCATTGATCGCGCTGGAAGCGGCGCACCTGGCGCCGGAGCGGGTCAGCCACCTGGCCATGCTGGGCTCCACCTACCCGATGAAGGTCTCGCCGGCGCTGCTGGAAACGTCGCTCAAGGATGAACAGGCGGCCATCGACATGGTCAATATCTGGTCGCATTCGTCGATCGCGCAAAAGCCGTCGTTTCCCGGCCCCGGCTTCTATGCCATGGGCGGCGCGCGGCGCTTGAAACAGCGCATCGCCGCCCTCAATCCCGATCACGTGTTTCACACGGATTTTTTTGCCTGCAATGCCTACGCGAACGGCGAAATCGCCGCCGCTTCGGTACACTGCCCGACTTTATTCATTTTCGGCGCGCGAGACATGATGACGCCGCCCAAATCGACCCGGCTGCTGACAGCGGCAATCGCGCATGGCACGGTGGTGCAGGTCGACAGCGGGCACGAATTGATGGCCGAGCAGCCCGACGCCGTGCTCGACGCGCTGTTTGCGTTTGCGCAAAGCACCCCGACATGACGCCATGCCACGCACACTTTTTAGGATCGATGAATGATGTTGTTGAATACCCTGCTCGATGAATTGACTGGCCGAGGCAGCGGCACGGAAGATGAACGCTACGAACGCTATAAATGGCTGGAACAGCTGCGCTTCACCAACCCGCTGGCGGACGAAGGCGGCCCCATGGCCGGCATTCCGTATTACCAATGGTGCCGGCTGCCGCAGGCGCTCGTCGTGGCGGGCCAGCACACGGATCTGCTGGTCGGCACCACGAGCTCCCAGTACCTGGTCTTCGAGGGCCGCCACGCGGCAGCCTTCGCGGCCGAACTGGGCCTGCAATACGACGCCAACAACCGCATCGACCGCCCCGGTGGCCTCGACGAGCTGCTCGACGCCTATGAAGAGCAGGCGGACGGCAGCTGGAACACCCTGCCGGATGAACCGCCAACGCCACCGCTGGCCGGCTGGGACGACGTGTACTTCCGCGTGCGCGACCTGAGCGACGGCAGGACCATCCAGAGCGTGACGACCATCGCCTACGAGAGCAGCCGCTTCCCTGGCTACACCCTGCTGGGCACGACCATGGTGGGCGTCGGCGCCATCATCCACGATGACGAAACGGCGCAGTATATGCAGCAAATCTTCGCCGACTGGGCCATCCAGCGCGATTGCGCCGCCACCTGCCCGGCGTCGCCCACGCCCTGGCCCCACACGCCGCGCCAGGTGCCGCCCTCCCCGTTCGACTTTAGCCGCAACCTGGCTTACCTCGACGCCCTGCTGGCCGCCTATGTCCGCGCGCAGGCGCAGGCGGAAAACGACGGTGGCGACGCGGCCTACTGGGCGTGCGCGGCCGCCAGCACGGCTTACCAGGTCTTCTCGCTGCGCTACACGGCAGGCTTGCCCTTGCCTGACGTGGAAACGGCGCTGGAAGCGGCCGTTGCCGCCTGCGAAACGGCGCGCACGGCCCTGGCCGAGGCCTACGACGACGACGCCTTGCCCGCCTTTGATTTCGAACAATTGACGGATTATGCGCGCACGCTGCAGCTGCTGGGCGCGACCCTGCTGTTCGGCCGCCACGACCTGGCCGCGCGCCTGACCGCTCTGCAGACGGCCTTCGATGGCGAAGATGGCGTGTACGAAGCGCTGTTGTCCGCCATCGATCCGCAGCGTCCCGCCGTCGACGAATGGTATTTCGCCGAGCCCTATTCGGCCCTGTACGAGTGCCTGGACGCGGACGATCCCGCGCAGCAGCGCGAGCACCTGCGGCATTATCTGGCTACCTGGCATGGCGCGCTGGTGCGCGAAGACTGGTTCAACGGTCATTTGCGCGCGCAGGGCCTGGGCGGCTATTACGGCCTGTGGGCCTTCGAGGCCGCCGCCGCGGCCAAGCAGCTGGGACTCGATCGCGGAGCGCTGGCGCACTGGGTCATGCCGCCGGCGCCCTGACCATCCAACATTTTGAACGAAGAGACATGATCAATACCGCAGCCCTGTTCAGCACCGCCTTTTTGCCCGGCCAAGCCGGTTTCGACACCGATGCGATCACGGGCCTGGCCGAATGGCGGCTGGACATACCGATGCTGTTCAAGCTGCTCGTCGGCGCCGGCGCGCAAGCCATCGCCTGGCCCATCTACGGCGATGGCGAAGACTGTCCCTGCGTGCTGGCAGCGCCAATGGTCCAGGCGCAAGCCAGCTGGCAAGCCTTGTCCTCCCTGATGGACAGGCCGCGCGACGCGGCCGCCCTCGTCGCGCGCAGCGCCATCAGCACCCTGCTGGCGGGCGGCCAGCCGTGGCTGATCCTCGATTGCGTGCAGCTGATCCCGCACGATATCGGCACGCCGGAGTACGCGGCCGCGCTCGAGGGCCTGCGCGCCGAGGCGCAAGCCCTGCACCTTGCCCTGCAGCGTGGCGAGCGGGCAGCGCTGGCGCCCCTGCTGGCCGCCGGCACCGCATCGTCCGCCACCGGCTACTGGTCGGCCACGGCCATCGCTCAGCTGGCCGATGTCGAGGAACTCGCCGCGGACGAACTGCCTTTCCTGCAAGGCCTGGAAGTGGTGGGATGGGAGGAAGACGTGCTGTGCCATGAAGTGAACGCCGCCGGCGAACCGGACGTCACCGGCCTGGTCACGCCGTATGGCCGCTGGATCGTACCGCTGTCGCAGCGCTATGTCGACCTGGGCGTTTACTACGCGGACGATGGCTGGATCACCTTTGCCACGGCGGATGCCCCCGATGCGCACGGCGTGCTGGACCTCAACGGTACGGTGGTGCTGCCGCCCGCCCCGGGCGCCCTGTACGTGATTACCCCCCATCTGTTGCAGCAGATCGATGCGGACGGCGCCAGCCGCCTGCTGCGCCTGCCGGATGGCGCGCTGCTCATCGACAGGGTGGACAACATGTGCTTGCGCGAAGACGGCTTGATCGACATCGAACGCCAGACAGACCAGACAGACGATGACGAGAAGCACAATGTCTGCGGCGTGCTCGACAAGACAGGCAAGGTCGTGGTGCCGCCGGCCTACAGCTCCGTGCAGGATTTCGGCACGAAGAAAAAAATCGCCGTCGTCAGCCAGCGCATCGCCGGGCGCTTCCTGTTTGGCCTGGTCAATAGCCAGGGCGAGCTGCTGGCGCCCTGCCAGTACGAAGCCATCGACTGCGCCACCACCTCATCGCCGCCCAAGCTGCGCAAGAACCTGATCTTCGCCATCGATGCGCAGGGGCTGGCCTGCATGCTGACACTGGATGGAAAACAGGTTTTCACGCCCCTGTATCCACCGGCCCACCATTTGCGCGGCGTGGCCGTGCAAAGCGATTTTTTATATGTGGTCAAGGATGGCATGGCCTGGAGCATGGATTTCACGGGCCAGCTGCTGGAACAGTTCGACACCGTGGACAACTTCAAGGCGGCCGTCACGGCCCAGCTGAGCGCGGCCCTGGGCCTGAGCAAGAAAAAGCCCGTCAGGCGCCGCAGCTTTACGCCGCCGCAGATCCTGGCGCAGGCCGACCGCGAGCAGTTGCGCGCCATGGCCGCCCTGCTCTTGCTGGGCGATGCGGAACTGGCCGCACGCTGCGTGGACATCACTTTGGACGAGCTGGCGGAGGACGACCCCGAAGAAGAATACGAAGGCGACACGCCCGAAGCGGCGTGTTTCTTCCTGCTCTGGTCCACGGCCTCTCACACGCAGGGCCACGGCACCACCCTGGACTGGAAAGCCGTCGACGAAGTGCCGCGCATCGGCCAGCATATCGAACTGCCCGCGCTACGGGACTTCCGCTGGACGGAGCGCGAAGATGACGACGCGATGGCCGAAGGCCTGGCCGCCATCGCCGCCCACCTGGCGCCGCACCAGCTGCGCCTGGTGAACGTGCAAGGCGGCGAGGACACGTATTACCTGGGCGTGGTGCGGGAGCAGGATGCGGCCGCGTTCAGCAAGGTGGCGCTGCAGGCGGCCTTGCGGCCCGTGGTGTACTAAGACCGCTCAGTTAAGACCGCTCAGTTGCATTTGACGGCGCCGAAATGCTGCGCCAAAGTCAGGCCTAGCCCCTGCTCCACGGCGTTTTCCACCTGCGCCGCCAGGGCGGCCGCTTCTTCCGCCGCCTTGATATCGCGTTCATTGGTGGAACCGGCCGGATAGCCGGAGTTCACGCGCATGCCGCCAAAGACGAACAGCCGGTAGACGTCGGCCAGGCTGATGCGGTTGACGTTGCCCAGCAAGACCCAGTGGTCGGAACTGTCGGCCACGCGCTTGCCCCACTGTACCCGCACGGCGCCCTCCACGTTGACTCTTCCCACCCAGCCCTGCTGCACCATCTTGTCGAGCAGGGTTTCCATTTCCTCGAAGCCCAGGCGCGTGCTGCGGCGGATCTCGGCCGCGCCCACCAGGGCCGAATCGGCGCAGTGGCAAGCCTGGTGCAGCACTTTCAAGATGGCGACAGCATCGACGAATTCGCTGCCCGGCACCGCTTCGTACCACCAGCGTTCATATTTCACGACGGGCAAGGCAGCCACCAGCAAGGCACCCACGAGGGTGATCATCCAGCTCAGGTAAATCCACACGAGGAACAGCGGCAAGGCGGCCAGTGCGCCGTAGATGCGCGAATAGGTGGGGAATTCCTGGATGAATTCGCCGAATCCCCGCTTGGCCACCTCGAACGCCAGCGCCGCCAGCAGGCCGCCCCAGGCCGCGTCGCGCCAGTCCACGTCGCGGTTCGGCACGGCGATGTAGAGCAGGGTAAACGCCAGCATGGTCAGGCCGATCGACACCAGGGTATAGAACACGGTGCCGAGGAACGGCACGGCGCCCACCACGCCGCTGGTGGCGATGAAGACGCGCGAGGTCACCGTCAGCGACACGCCCACCAGCAAAGGCCCCAGGGTGACGATGGCCCAGTAGACCAGCAAGCGCTTGGTCCAGCGGCGCTCCTGGCGCACGCGCCAGATGCGGTTGAAGACGCGCTCGATCAAGCCCATCATGCCCACCGACGTGACGATCAGGGCACCGGCGCCGATGGCTGACAGGCGCGTGGCCTTCGAGGCGAACGTCGTCAGGTAGCCGAGGATGGTGTTCGATATGCCCTTGGGCATCACGCTTTGCACGAAATAATCTTCCAGCGCGTGGCGGAAGGTATTGAACAGGGGGAAAGTGGTGAAGATCGCCAGGGCCAGGGTGAGCAGCGGCACCAGCGCGAACACGGTGGCAAACGTCAGGCTGCCGGCCACTTGCGGCAGGCTTTCCTCGCGCACGCGGCGGCGCGCGAACTGCAGCAGGTCGCGCGTTTCGGACCACGTCAGGCCGCGCACGACGGCGAGCCCCATGCTCAAGGTGCGCCACAGGTATTGGAAGATGGGGAATATATATTTTGAAAACATGTGCTAAATCAGAACGGCGCCATGACAGCAGTCGTATCAGGCTGTAAAGCGCCCTATAATACCAATGATGAAGCCAACCAATCTGATTATTCTCGTATTGTTTTATTCACGCCATGGCGCCACGCGCCAGCTGGCCGAGTTGATAGCCCAGGGAGTGGAAAGCGTGCCTGGCTGCGATGCGCGCCTGCGCACCGTGCCCGCCGTCTCCACGGTGGCCGAAGCGACGGCGCCGGAAGTGCCGCTGGACGGCGCGCCCTACGTGGAACTGGAAGACTTGCAGGAATGCGCGGGCCTGGCCCTGGGGTCGCCCACGCGCTTCGGCAACATGGCCGCCGCCATGAAGTATTTCTGGGATGGCACGGCCAGCGACTGGCTGGCCGGCAGCCTGTCCGGCAAGCCCGCCTGCGTGTTCACGTCCACGGGCAGCCTGCACGGCGGCCAGGAATCGACCCTGCTGTCGATGATGATCCCCCTCTTCCACCATGGCATGCTGGTCATGGGCTTGCCCTACACGCATCCTGAACTGATGACGACGTCCACCGGCGGCTCGCCCTACGGCGCCACGCACTGGTCGGGCATAGACGGCGACAAGGCATTGAGCGAAGATGAAAAACGCCTGGCCATCGCCCTGGGCCGGCGCCTGGCGGAAAATGCCGCGAAACTGGCAGGCGCATGATGCACGGCGTACTGCACAAGTATTTCCACTGGGGCGCCATCGCCAGCCTCGTCACCCTGATTGTCTGGTGCGTGCTGTGGGAAACCGTGATCGCGCCGCTGCAGCCGGGCGGCTCCTGGGTCGTCCTGAAGGCGGCGCCCCTGCTCATTCCCCTGTACGGCGTGATCAAGCGCGACGTCTACACCCTGCAATGGTCGTCGATGGTGATCCTGCTGTACTTCACGGAAGGCGTGGTGCGCGGCTACAGCGACACGAACGCCACCTCGGCCCTGATGGCCTGGGGCGAGGCGGCCATCGTCTGCATCTATTTTGTCTGCGCCGTGCTGTATCTGCGCCCGTATAAAAAGGCGGCCAAGCGCATGGCCAGGGAACTGCTGGAAAAAGTGAATAAAGTGAGCATCAAGAAATGAGCGACAAGCCTATGACTGACCAAGCCGACTTCCTCGCCGCCTGCCGCGACCTGCTGGGCGACACCTACGTCCTCACCCAGGACGCCGACACGGCGCCCTTCCTCACCGACTGGCGCGACAGGTTTACCGGCAAGGCCCTGGCCGTGCTGCGCCCCGCCACGGTGGAACAAGTGGCCGGCGTGCTGCGCGCCTGCGCGCAATGGCAGGTTCCCGTCGTGCCGCAAGGCGGCAACACGGGCCTGGTGCTGGGCAGCATACCCGATGCGGCCGGCACGGCCATCGTGCTGTCGCTGGCGCGCCTGAACAGCATCCGCGCGCTCGATCCCGTCAACCGCACCATCACGGTCGACGCGGGCTGCATCCTGCAAACCATCCAGGAAGCGGCCAGCGCCGCCGGCTGCCTGTTCCCCCTGTCGCTGGCAGCCGAGGGCAGTTGCACCATCGGCGGCAACCTGGCGACGAATGCGGGCGGCACGGCCGTGCTGCGTTACGGCAATACGCGCGAGCTGTGCCTGGGTCTGGAAGTGGTCACGCCGCAGGGCGAAGTCTGGAGCGGCTTGCGCGGCCTGCGCAAGGATAATACCGGCTACGATTTGCGCGACCTGTACATCGGCGCCGAGGGTACTTTGGGCGTGATCACCGGCGCGGTGATGAAACTGTATCCGCAGCCGAAAGCCTGCATCACGGCGCTGGCCGCCATGCCTTCGCCCGCCCATGCGCTGCGCCTGCTCTCGCTGATGCAAGACCATTGCGGCGCCAGCCTGACGGGTTTTGAATTGATGTCGCAGTACTGTTTGCAGCTGGTGGCGGAGCAGTTCCCGCAGCTGCCGCGCCCATTCGCCGAGGCCCACGGCCAGTATGTGCTGCTCGAACTGTCCAGCAGCCAGTCCGAGGCGCATGCCGTGGAATTGCTGGAAGCGAGCATCGGCGCGGCCCTGGAAGACGAGTTGATCGAAGATGCCGTCGTCGCCAGTTCCGTGGCGCAGTCCGAGGGACTGTGGCAGCTGCGCGAACACATCCCGCTGGCGCAGGCGCAGGCGGGCAAGAACATCAAGCACGATATCTCGCTGCCGATTTCCCGCATTGCCGATTTCATCGCCGTCACGGATGCGGCCCTTGAATCGGCCTTCCCCGGCTGCCAGCTCGTGTGCTTCGGCCACCTGGGCGATGGCAACCTGCATTACAACGTGGCGCCGCCAGCCGGCATGACGGACCAGGATTTCCTGTCCAACCAGGACGCCATCAACCGCATCGTGCACGACCAGGTGCATGGCTTTGGCGGCTCGATTTCGGCCGAACACGGCATCGGCGCCCTGAAAAAGGACGACCTGGCCCGCTACAAGTCGCCGCTGGAATTGCAGCTGATGCACGCCGTGAAGCAGGCGCTGGACCCGCAGAACATCATGAATCCCGGGAAGATATTGTGAAGCCATCGTCCCTCCTGCTATGCGCCATGGCCTTGCTGGCCAGTTCCGCCAGCGCGCAGGACGTTTACAAATGCGTGCAGGATGGCCAGACCAGCTATAGCGCCACGCCCTGCACGGCCGGCCAGTTGCAGATACTGGAAGTCCCCGCGCCTCCGCCTGCCGTCGACAAGGGCGCGGCCACGCGCCAGGAACGGGTGGCCAGCCAGATGGAAGCGGCGCGCAAGCAGCGCGAGAAGCTCGAAGACCAGGCCCGTGAACGGGCCGCCAAACAGAAGGACATGCACGAGAAGCATTGCGCTCAGCTGCGGCTGGAGCAGAAATGGGCGGCGCAGGATGCCGTCGGCGCCGGCGACAAGAACCGCGATGCGGCGCAACTGAAAGCGCGGCGCGCCGGCGAACGCCTGGCCGTCGAATGCCTGCATTGATTGCGCCGCTGGCCAGCCCGGCGACGACGCGCCTGCTGTCGCGCTGGCTGCTGCTGGGCGAATGGCGCGCGCATCCCGTGCGCGCCCTCGTCGCCATCCTCGCCATCGCCATCGGCGTGTCGCTGGGCTTTGCCATTCATTTGATCAACGCGGCCGCCTTCAATGAATTTTCCACGGCCGTCAAAAGCCTGTCCGGCCAGGCCGATGTGCAGGTGGCGGGGCGCGAAGCGCTGTTCGACGAATCCATCTACCCGTGGCTGGCGCAGCGCGACGGCGTGGCAGTGGCCTCGCCCGTGCTGGAGCTGCAGGCTACGGTGGCCGGCAAGAAGGATGGCGGCCCCCTGCACATCCTGGCGCTCGACGTCTTCCGCGCCGGCTTCATCTCGCCCGACCTGATCGGCGCGCCGGCCGAAGGCCAGCCTTTCGACACCCTGGCCGACGACGCCCTCTTTTTGTCGCCAGCCGCTTTGCGCTGGCTAGCTGTGGCCCAAGGCGGCCAGGTGGAGCTGCAATCGGGCACGGGCACGGTATCCCTGCGCGTGGCCGGTTCGCTGCAGCGGGCACGCGCCGGCCAGCGCATCGCCGTGATGGATATCGGCGCGGCGCAGTGGCGCTTCGAAAAAACTGGCAAGCTGTCGCGCATCGATTTGAAACTGCGCCAGGGCGTGAACCGCGACGCTTTCCAGGCGGCTCTTTCCCGCGCGCTGGAAGCGCAATACCCGGGGCGTTTCCAGGTAGGCCAGCCCAATGACGAAAACCAGAATAGCCGCAACAATAACCTCAGCCGCGCCTACCGGGTCAACCTGACGGTGCTGGCCCTGGTCGCCCTGTTTACGGGCGCCTTCCTCGTGTTTTCCACGCAGGCCCTGTCCGTCATCCGCCGCCGCGGCCAGTTCGCGCTGCTGCGCGTGCTGGGCATGGAACGGGGCCAGCTGCTGCGCCAGGTGCTGCTGGAGGGCGCCAGCCTCGGTATCGTCGGTGCTGCGCTGGGCATCGCCGGCGGCTATGCCATGGCGGCCGTGGCCCTGCGCTTCTTCGGCGGCGACCTGGGCGCGGGCTATTTCGCGGGCGTGCAGCCGCAGGTGCAGTTCACGCCCGTCGCCGCCTTCGTCTACTTCGCCCTGGGTCTCGGTGTCGCCTTGCTGGGCTGCGCCGCACCCGCGCTGGAAGCGGCGCGCGCAGCCCCCGCCATCGCCCTGAAATCGGGCAGCGAGGAAGTCGTGACGACGCGCCTGGCGAAAACATGGCCCGCACTGGCTTGCCTGCTGCTGGCCGGCGCCTTGACGTTCTTGCCGCCCGTGTTCGAGCTGCCCCTGTTCGGTTATCTGTCCATCGCGCTGCTGCTGATCGGCGCCATCGCCCTGATGCCGCAGCTGGCGGCCGTCGTCTTCCGCTTCCTGCAGCGCGCCTGGCTGCGCACGGAGACCAGCCTGCATGCGCCCGTGCGCAGCCTGACCCTGGCCCGCCTGGCAAACGCCTCGGGCCAGGCCGGCATCGCCCTCGGTGGCGTGCTGTCGAGTTTTAGCCTGATGGTGGCGATGGCCATCATGGTGTCGAGTTTCCGCGTTTCCGTCGACGACTGGCTGCTGCAGATCTTGCCGGCCGACGTGTACGCGCGCACGGCCGCCAGCGGCGGCACGGCAGGCCTGAATCCACGCGAACAAGCCAGCATCACCGCTCTGCCCGAGGTGGCCAGGGTGGACTTCCAGCGCGTGCGCTCGCTGTCGCTGGCGCCCGACCGCCCGAATGTGGCGCTGCTGGCGCGTCCCGTCAATCTGGCCGATCCGGGCAAGAGCATGGTGCTGGTGGGCGATACACTGCCCGTGCCGGCAGGCAGCCGGCCCGTGTGGCTGTCCGAGGCGGCGGCCGATCTGTATAACGTCAAACCTGGCCAGTCCATAGCCCTGCCGCTGGCGGGCGGCTTGCACACCTTCTTTGTTGCCGGCATCTGGCGCGACTATGCGCGCTCTTCCGGCGCCATCCAGATGCCGCTGGGCGACTACCGCGCGCTGACGGGCGACCTCGATGTCAGCGACGCAGCCCTGTGGCTGGCCAAGGACGCCACTGGCGACGCGCTGCAACAGCGCCTGAAAAACCTGCCCTTTGGCGCCAGCCTGGAAGTGTCGAATCCTTCGGCCATCCGCGCCCTGAGTCTGCAGATCTTCGACCGCAGCTTCGCCGTCACGTATTTATTGGAAGCCATCGCCATCGTCATCGGCCTGTTTGGCGTGGCCGCCACGTTTTCCGCGCAGACCCTGGCGCGCGCGCGCGAATTCGGCATGCTGCGCCACGTGGGCGTGACGCGCGGGCAAATCTTGTCCATCCTGGCGCTGGAAGGCGGCGCGCTGACGGCGCTGGGCATCGCCACCGGTTTCATCCTCGGCCTGTTGATCAGCTTTGTGCTGGTCTTCATCGTCAATCCGCAATCGTTCCACTGGACCATGCAGCTGCACCTGCCGTGGCCCTTGATCGCCACCGTGGCCGGCGCCCTGCTGACGGCTGCCGCCGCGACGGCGCTGATCGCGGGTCGTCAGGCGCTGTCCGCAGGACCCATACGCGCCGTCAGGGAGGACTGGTAATGCGCCGTTTGACTCTTTTACTCGCGTTCTGCAGCGCCGCCGCCACCGCCGCGCCGCCCGCCTTCGCCCCCGTCACGCCGCTGCCCGCCGGCCAGACCCTGCGCATGCCGCACGACTTCGGCGCCCATCCCGCGTACAAGACGGAATGGTGGTACGCCACGGGCTGGGTAAAAACCAGCGGCGGCGAACAACTGGGCTACCAGGTGACCTTCTTTCGCAGCGCCACGGCCACCGATGCGGACAACCCCAGCGCATTTGCGCCGAAACAGCTGATCATCGGCCACGCGGCCCTGTCCGACCCGAAAGTAGGCAAGCTGCTGCACGACGAGAAAAGCGCTCGCGAAGGCTTCGGCCTGGCCTACGCCAAGGTGGGCGACACGGACGTCAAACTCGACGGCTGGCGCATGCAGCGGCAAGCGGACGGCAGCTACCGGGTCAGCCTGGCGGCGCGCGAATTCAACTTGCAGCTGACCCTGGCCCCCACCCAGCCCGTGCTGCTGCAGGGAGAAGGCGGCTACTCGCGCAAGGGCGCCCGGCCCGCGCAATCGAGCTACTACTACAGCGAACCGCAGCTGGCTACCCGTGGCACGATCGCGCGCGCGGGCGGCAAGCCGGAAGCCGTGACGGGCACCACCTGGCTCGATCACGAGTGGTCCAGCCAGGTGCTTGACGCGGACGCCAGCGGCTGGAACTGGATAGGCGCCAACCTCGATGATGGCGGCGCCCTGATGGCCTTCCAGATACGCAGCAAGACAGGTGCTAAACTATGGGCACACGCGACATGGCGCGACGCGTCCGGTAAGATGACGCAGTTCGCGCCCGGCGACGTCGATTTCACGCCCACGCAGCTGTGGCGTTCGCCGCGCACGCAAGCCGAATATCCGGTCGCCACCGAGATCCGCACGGGTGCCACGCGCTGGCAGATCAAGCCGCTGCAGCCAGACCAGGAACTCGATTCGCGCCGCTCGACGGGGGCCGTGTACTGGGAAGGCGCCGTGACAGTGGAGCGCGGCGGCCAGCCGGTGGGCCGCGCCTACCTGGAAATGACGGGCTACGTGCAGCCGATGAAGTTATAAGCCGTACAAAATACAGTAAATACTAAGCGAAAAACAATGACAACTAGCACAGAAACAGGCAGTACGAGTACAGCAACCGCCGCAAGCACCGCACCGACTCCCGACACCGGCACCAGCCGCGAACTGAAAAAAGGCAGCCTGGCCGCCTTCAAGGGCTTGATGCCCTTTCTGACGCCGTACCGCAAGCAGTTCTTCCTGGCCGGTATCGCGCTGGTGGTGGCCGCCGCCTCGACCCTCGCCATTCCCGCCGCCTTCAAGCAGATGATCGACCTCGGCTTCGGCGGCGCGGCCGGCTCGAAGAGCATCCAGCACGTCGACCTGGTGTTCCTCGCCCTGTTTGGCGTGGCGTCCATCCTGGCGCTGGCCACGGCGGCGCGCTTCTATACGGTGTCATGGCTGGGCGAGCGCGTCACGGCCGACATCCGCAGCGCCGTGTACCGCCACGTCGTCACGCAAAGCCCCGCATTCTTTGAAACTACGCAGACGGGCGAAGTCCTGTCGCGCATCACCACCGACACGACCCTGATCCAGGCCGTGGTCGGCACCAGCATTTCCATGGCGCTGCGCAATGTGCTGCTGTTCCTGGGCGGCCTGGTGATGCTGTTCGTCACCAGCGCCAAGCTGGCGGGCATCATCATCGGCCTCTTGATCCTTGTCGTCGTGCCCATCATCGTGTTTGGCCGCCGTGTGCGCAAGCTGTCGCGTGATTCGCAGGACCGCATCGCCGACGCGTCGGCCATGGCCGGCGAAATCCTCAACGCCATGCCCACCGTGCAGGCGTTTACGCACGAGAAGATCGAATCGAAACGCTTCGGCGACTCCGTCGAAGGCGCCTTCATGACGGCCATGCGCCGCATCCGCGCCCGTGCCTTGCTGACCATGATCGCGATTTTGCTGGTCTTCGGCACCATCGTGTTTGTCTTGTGGCTGGGCGCGCGCGCCGTGCTGGAAGGCTCGATGACGGGCGGCGACCTGGGCCAATTCATCCTGTACGCGTCCATCGTGGCCGGCGCCATCGGCGCCCTGTCCGAAGTGATGGGCGAAGCGCAGCGCGCGGCCGGCGCCACCGAGCGCCTGCTGGAACTGATGGCCGTGAAATCGGAAATCGAATCGCCGGCCACGCCGCTGCCGCTGCCCGCGCGCGCCGCGACTGGCGCCGCCCTGTCGCTGGACGATGTCATGTTCTCGTACCCGTCGCGTCCGGACACCCATGCGCTGGACCACGTCAGCCTCGACATCCGCGCCGGCGAAACGGTGGCCGTCGTGGGTCCGTCGGGCGCCGGCAAGACCACCCTGTTCCAGCTTTTTTTACGTTTTTATGACCCGCAAAGCGGCAGCATCCGCCTCGATGGCGTGGACATCAAACAGCTGGACCTGCATACCTTGCGCGACGCCATCGGCATCGTGCCGCAAGATACGGTGATCTTCTCGGCCGACGCCATGGAAAATATCCGCTACGGCCGCGCCGGCGCCAGCGACGAGGAGGTCATTGCCGCCGCGAAGATGGCGGCCGCCCACGAATTCATCGAACGCCTGCCGAACGGCTACAAATCCTTCCTCGGCGAACGGGGCGTGCGCCTGTCCGGCGGCCAGCGCCAGCGCATCGCCATCGCCCGCGCCCTGCTGAAAAACCCGCCGCTGCTGCTGCTCGACGAAGCGACCAGCGCGCTGGACGCGGAATCGGAACGCCTGGTGCAAAAGGCGCTGGAAGCGGCCATGGTGGGCCGCACCACGGTCATCATCGCGCACCGACTGGCGACCGTGCAGCGGGCCGACCGCATCATCGTCATGGAAGACGGCAAGATCGTCGAGACGGGCACGCACGCGTCGCTGGTGGCCCTAGGCGGCATCTATGCCAACCTCGCGGCACTGCAATTTCATCACGCACAAATCAATTAAACAGAACCATCATGAACGCACTTTTCCACGCCAACCTGGGCATCACCGATTTCTGGACCTTTTTATTGGGGACGATCTTCATCGTCATCCTGCCCGGTCCCAATTCCATGTATGTGCTGTCGGTCGCCGCCCAGCGCGGCGTGCGGCCTGCCTATCAGGGCGCCTTCGGCATCTTCGCCGGCGATCTGATATTGATGGTGCTGTCGGCCTGCGGCGTGGCCTCGCTGCTGAAAGCCAGCCCGGCCCTGTTCTACGTGGTGAAATACATCGGCGCGGCCTATCTGGGCTGGATAGGCCTGCAGATGCTGATCGGATGCTGGCGCAAGCTGCGCGCGCCTGCGCCAGCCGACGGTGAAGCGGCGGCCGTCCCTGCCCCCGTCAAGGAAAGCGATCCATTCCGCAAGGCGCTGATCATCAGCCTGATGAACCCGAAGGCGATCCTGTTCTTCATCTCCTTCTTCATCCAGTTCGTCGATCCTGCCTTCCCGAACCCCGTGCTGTCCTTCATCGGCCTGGGCCTGATCTGCCAGGTGATCAGCTTTACCTACTTGACGGCCATCATCTTTGTCGGCGCGCGCCTGGCCGAGACCTTCCGCCGCCGTCGCCGCCTCTCGGCCGGCATGGGCGGCGGCGTGGGCGCCATGTTCATCGGCTTTGGCGCGAAGCTCGCCACGGCCACACTGTAAGGAATGACCGTGAACGAACTTGCGCTGCGCCAGCGCTGCCATACCGTCCTGCCGGGCCACCGCCAGCCCACGCCAGCGGCCACCTTCGCCGCCATGGCCGCCTGGTGCGACGCCAACCATGTTGCGCACGACACCTATGGCGAAGGCGCGCTGATCGAACAGTTCGAGAACAAGATTGCCAGCCTGCTCGGCTTCGAGGCGGCCGTGTTCTGCATCACGGGCACCATGACGCAAGTGACGGCCCTGCGCCTGGCCTGCCAGGACCGGGGCTCGCCCCTGGTGGCGCTGCACCCGACCTCACACATCCTGCGCCACGAACGGGGTAATCATGAATTGCTCGAGCACTTCAAGGGCTTGATGCTCGGCGACCCGCACCGCCCGTGGACGGTGGACGACTTGCGCGCCGTGCCCGATGCGCTGGGCGCCGCGCAGGTCGAGCTGCCGATGCGGGAAATCGGCGGCCAGTGCCCATCGTGGGATGAATTGAATGACATCAAGCGGCACTGCCGCGAGCACAACATCCATTTGCACATGGATGGCGCGCGCCTGTGGGAAGCACAAGCCGGTTTCGGCCGATCCCTGCCCGCCATCTGCGATGGCTTTGATTCCGTGTACGTGTCGCTGTACAAGGGCATCGGCGGCCTCGGTGGCGCAGTGCTGGCCGGCAGCCGCCCGTTCGTCGAGCGGGCGCGCGAGTGGTTCCGCCGCCAGGGCGGCAATATCGTGCACCGCACGCCGTACGTGGTGGCCGCCGCCATGCAGTTCGACGCGCGCCTGGCCGCCATGCCGCAGTATTTTGCACGCACACAGTGGCTGTACGCGCTGCTGCGCGACTTCCCGTCGATTGCCGTCAATCCCGCCCAGCCGCAAGCGAACATGCTGCACCTGCACCTGCCCGTCTCGCGCGAGCGGGCCATCGCCATCCGCAATCAGCTGGCCGAAGACCACGGCATCTGGCTGTTCGGCCGCGCCAGCCACGCAGCGCTTCCCGGGCACAGCGTGGTGGAATGGTATGTGGGAGACCAGTTGCTGGAACTGCCGGACGACACCGTGCGGCTGGCATTGACCTTGCTGGATCAGGCGATGCGCGGCACGGCATAATCGGCGCAAGCCGGCAGCGCCACAGTCGCGACACCCCAAAAAAAAAGCGCCCGAAGGCGCTTTTTTCATTTCATGGCGGCCGGGTTGGCCGCCACTACCTGCTTAGAACTTGTAGTTGTAAGCGAGACCGATCAACTGCATGCGGGTCTTGAACAGGCCCTTGGTGGTTTCACCGTTACCGGTGCAGCCAGGGGTCACCGGCGAGCAGTCATTCTTGTAGTTGACAGTGGCATCCTTGAAGTCGATGAAGCTGTAAGCCAGGTCGAGCGAGGAATTGGCGTTCAGCTTCCAGTTCGCGCCGATCGAGTACTGCATGCGGTCGCTGTCCGGCAGCGCTGGATGACGCAGCTCGGCGCTGCGCACTGGCGCCTGGTCATGCGCGATACCGGCGCGCAGCAGCAGGTTTTCGCTGTACTTGTAGTTGGTGCCCAGCGACACGCGGTAGGTGTTCTTCCACTGCTGGCGGATGCGCTCCGGGCCTTCGGCCGTCGGCGGGAACTGGATGTCCAGGTTCTGCAGGCGCGAAGTGCGCGTCCAGGTGACGTCGCCCATCAGGGCCCAACGATCATCCATCTGATGGAAGGCGTTGACCGACAGGGTTTCCGGCGTGCGCACTTCGACCAGCGCCTTGGAATTGACCTTGTTCGATGCCTTGGCAATGAAGGCATTCACGGCGGCGTTGTCCGACACTTGCGAGAAGTCCCAGATCGTGTCGCCTTTCAGCTTGTGCGAAATCGACGAACGGTAGGAAATGCCGAAGCGCGTGCCTTCATTCATCTGGTACAGGTAGCCCAGGTTGAAGCCGAAGCCCCAGTCATCGCCATCCATCGAGGCATGGCCATCCTTGGCGCCCTTCAGTGCGGCGCCGGCTGCCTGCGCGGCGGCCAGGCCCTGCGTCTTGGCGATATTGGCCAGGAAGGCTTGCGACGCGGCTGGCGCGTGCTGGGCCAGGAAGGCCACGGAACCCGGCACGTCGACTGCCTGGCCCAGTTCCGCCTTCATGTGTTCAGCGGTGACGCCGAAACCGAAGGAGTGGTGTTCATTGACCTTGAAGGAAACGGAAGGATTCAGGGCGATGGCTTCGAGCTTGATGTTGGTGATCGCATAGCGGCCGCTCCAATCATTGCCGTAATCGAGCTTGGCGCCGTATGGCACGAACAGGCCCATGCCGACCGTCCATTGATCATTGACCTTCTTGCTGGCATACAGGGCTGGCGCAAAGACGGCGTCCGGCGCGTAATCCTTGGTCGTGCCGCCCGGCGTGCGGCCGGTGAACGTCCTCGAACCCGTGTCTTCATAGGTCGAATGCGGTACCACCAGGGTGCCGCCGCCCATGAACTGCGTGCCTTCCAGGCGCGACAGGCCGGCCGGGTTGTAGAAAATGGTCGATGCATCGGCCGCTTCGGCGCCGCTGGCATCGGCCGTGCCCTGGGCGGAAACGCTTTGCGAACCGAAACGGTAGCCCGATGCTTGTGCGGTGGAGGAAATGCCGGCGAATGCGGCAACGATCAGGAGGGGCAGATATTTATGTTTCAAGTTAGTCTCTCTTTATTATATGAAATTGTCTTCGGCACACTATCGCGGGCATATCCAGCTGCCCCGTCTTGCACTTTTCTTGCCGCCGTGAACTCCAATTCACTGACGGCATGAGCGAAGCATATAATATTTTTTAGAAAAAAGCGAACGTTCGCTCTTTTTATGAAACGGCGTTGTTTTTCCTGCGCATACGACCTTCTACAGTGCCAGCGCAGGGGCTGGAAGCGGGATCAGAAAGCGCTGATGCATCAGCGACAGCATCTGTTCCGCCGGCACGGGACGCGAGATGAAATAGCCCTGCACCTCGTTGCATTGCAGCGCGCGCAGGATGTCGAGCTGCTCGCGCGTCTCCACCCCTTCGGCCACCACGCTCATGCCCAGCGCATGCGCCATCGACAGGATGGCGCGCACGAACACTTCGCCCTGCTCCGAGCGGCCCAGCTCCATGGTGAAGGCGCGGTCGATCTTCAAGCCATCCATGGCGAACTTCTGCAGCTGCGACAGCGAGGAATATCCCGTGCCGAAATCGTCGACCAGCAGGCGCACGCCCAGCGCGCGGATGGCGGACAGCTGCTCCACGGCGCGGTTCTGTTCATCCATCATGGCCGATTCCGTGATTTCCACCTCGATCAGCCGCGCATCGATGCGGTGGCGCGTCAGGGCCGAGGCCAGCACCTGGTGCACGTCGCCACGGCCGAACTGGCGCGCCGAGACGTTGATGGACACGGGCACCAGTTCCAGCCCGCTGGCTTGCCAGCGCGCCATCTGCAGGCACACCTTTTCGATGACGACTTCGCCCAGCTGCGAAATGAGGCCGCTGCTCTCGGCCACGGGGATGAATTCCAGCGGCGGCACCATGCCATGCTGCGGATGGTGCCAGCGCACCAGCGCCTCCATGCTGCACAGCTGCCCGCTCATGGCATCGACCCGCGGCTGGTAGACGACGAGGAACTGGTCCTGCTCCAGCGCCGCCACCAGGCTTTGCTCCAGTTCGCGGCGGTTGCGGATGGTTTCAAACAGTTCCGGCTGGAAGAAACGGTGATGGCCCTTGCCCGCCACCTTGACGGCATACATGGCGATATCGGCGTTCTTCAGCAGCACTTCCGTCTCGGCGCCATCGCGCGGATACAGGCTGATGCCGATCGACGCACCCATCTTGTGGCGCTCGCTGCCCAGGTAAAACGGTTCATCGAAGGCGATGGCGATGCGCTGCGCCACCTGCTCGGCGCGGCTGTCGTCCTCCACCGGGTCGAGCACGACGACGAATTCGTCGCCCCCCAGGCGCACCACGTGATCGCCGGGCCGCAGCACGGCCTTCAGGCGCAGCGAGGCGGCGCGCAGCACCTTGTCGCCCTCGGCGTGGCCCTGCGTGTCGTTGATATCCTTGAAGCCGTCCAGGTCGATGAACAGCAGCGCCAGCATGTGCCGCGCGATGGCGGCGCGGCCCAGGGCCCCGGGCAGGAATTGCTGCAGCCAGTAGCGGTTGGGCAAGCCCGTCAAGCCATCTTCATTGGCCAGGCGGCGCAGGTCGCGCTCGTGCTCCTTGGCCGTGCTGATGTCTTGCAGCGTGACGGCCAGGCGGTCGCCGCTGCGCACCAGGCGCCGGCGTATCCAGCGCAGCTTGAAGGGGTTGCCTTCCGGCAGCTCGATCTCTTCCTCGGAAAAGCCGGATACCATGGCGGCCCGGTAATTATGGATCAGGTCGCGGAAATACGGCTCGTGGGCGCGCGATTGCAGGCGCATGCCCAGCAACTGTTCGCGGCGCACGCCAAAGTAGCCGGCGCCCGGCTCGTTGCAATCGACGATCTCGAAATCGAGGATGCTGCCATCCGTGCCGCGCAGGGCGGCAATGATGTAGAAGCCGTCGCTCGTGCCTTCGGTGGCCATGCGGTAGGCATTGCGCACGCCTTCGGACTGGTGGTGGCGCCACGCCAGGCGCAGCGACAGCACGGTGGCGACGGCGGCAAAGGCCAGCAGCAGCAAGGTGACGGCAAAGGCGATGCCGATATATATCGTGCGCGTTTCCTCGTAGGGATGCAGCATCTCGCCGTCCGACAGTCCGACCACGGCCGTAAACGGATAGGCTTTCAGCGCCTGCCAGCCCACGTAGCGGCTTTGCTTGTCGGAAAAAGCGATCCTGCCGCCCGAATGCAGGGCGCCGCTCTCCGTTTCCAGGAGGCTGGTGTCGAGAAACGGCGTGTCCTCGCCGCTCGGGGTCGGCAACACGCGCGAGCCAAGGCGCGTGCTGAACAGCTCACCCTCCTCGCCCACCATGGCCGACATGCCGAACTTGCCAAAACTGACGCTGTTGTAGAATTCGGAAAAATAGCTGGAATGGATGGAGATCAGCAGCACGCCGTCAAAATTGCCATCCTCGTCTTCCAGCCGGCGCGTGAAATGCACGAGGCTTTCATCGGCGCCCGCCACCGCGGCCTCGCTTGCCGCATTGGCCCTCCCCAGCGCGATGCGCAGCGCACTGGAATTGCTGCGCCAGTGGCGCAGCAGAAAATCGCTGCGCTCGTTGACCCGCAGGCGCTGCAACGGCGCCGTGGCCGTCACGGCGTGGCCCTTGCGGTCGAGGATGGCGACGATGGCAAATTGCGGCAAGGCATACATTCCCTGCGTCTTCAATTGGTCGAGACGCAGCTGGCCGCGCGAATTCTCCCACTCGTATTTGAGCTGCAAGGTCAGCTGGTCCATCTGTTCCAGGGTGCGCAGCAGATACTGGCCATACGCTTTCGACAAGGAAGACACGCTGTCGAGCGCCTGCTGCTGCGCCACCTTCTTTTCCGCCTCCAGCTGCAGCAAGGTGGCCGTCCACAGCACGGCACACAGGATCAGCCCCAGCAAGGGCCAGGCCAGGATCAGGCGCAGGTTGGCCTTGAGAAAATCGGCCCTGCTCATCTCCACCACGGCGGCGTTATTATTATTTACAAATTGTCGCAAGAACATGGTGCAGCATCTGCCGTTTCTGTGTATTTCTTCAAGGACACACAAATTACCACAGAGTCATGTTTGCAGGTAAGACAGCAGCGTAATTATGTGTGTGGGCCGCAGCCCGCCTGTCGCGCCTGCGTTACAATCACCATCCTTACCGTTGGAGAAATACATGCAGCAATATCAAGATTTGATCAAGACCGTGCTCGAAACGGGCAGCTGGCAAGACAACCGCACAGGCATCCGCACCCTGAGCGTGCCGGGCGCCATGATGCGTTTCGACTTGGCCAACGGCAATTTCCCTGCCGTGACGACCAAGAAACTGGCTTTCAAATCCGTGATCGGCGAATTGTGCGCCTTCCTGCGCGCCTCGCGCAACGCGGCCGAGTTCCGCGCACTGGGCTGTAAAGTCTGGGACCAGAACGCCAATGAAAATGCGCAATGGCTGGCCAACCCCTACCGCGAAGGCGAGGATGACCTGGGTCCCGTGTACGGCGTGCAATGGCGCCAATGGCCCGCGTATAAACTGCTGGACGCCGACCAGCCGGCACAGATCGCCGATGCGCAAGCGAACGGTTTCACCCTGATCGCCCCCATCGCCGAAAACGGCGTGCAGAAAGTGCTGCTGTACAAGGCCGTCGACCAGTTGCGCGAATGCCTGGACACCATCATGCACAACCCCGGCAGCCGCCGCATCCTGTTCCACGGCTGGAACCCGGCCGTGCTGGACGCCGTCGCCCTGCCCGCCTGCCATTTGCTGTACCAGTTCATCCCGAACGCCAGCACGCGCGAAATCTCGCTGTGCTTATATGTGCGCAGCAACGACATCGGCCTGGGCACGCCGTTCAACATCGCCGAAGGCGCGGCCCTGCTGCACCTGGTGGCGCGCCTGACGGGCTACACGCCGCGCTGGTTCACGTATTTCATCGGCGACGCGCACATCTATGAAAACCACCTCGACATGGTGGAAGAACAGCTCAAGCGCACACCGTTCCCGGCGCCGCGTTTCGTCATTTCCGACCGCGTGCCCGACTTTGCCAAAACCGGCAAGTACGAGCCGGAATGGCTGGAAAAAATCGAGCCGTCCGATTTCTCGCTGGAAGGCTATGAACACCACGCGCCCATCAAGGCCGCGATGGCCGTCTGATGGCGGTCGCACCGCTGGCAGCCCTGCACCGCAAGCTGTTTGATGAAACCGACGGAAACAAGTTCGCCCGCCTGAAGGACAGGCTGCTGAAAAAGCATGCTGCCGACGAACGGCAAGCCGTGCTCGCCATCCTGAGCGCCTACGCCAGGGACGGCCAGCTGCTCCACTGGCGCGCCTTCCTGATGACGGATATCGTCGCCCTGGCCGAGCCGGGAGAATACGGCGATTTTTTCAGCTGGAGCCTCGATATCGACGGCCTCGCCTACTGGGGCGTGGATGGCATGTTCAAAAGCATGGGCAAGGCGGCGTATGCTCCGCTCGTGGCCCTGGCCACTGCGGAAAATGCCAAGCTGAGCGTGCGCGCCAAGGCCGTCAAAAGCCTGGCCGTGTTCAGCCGCCAGCCTTTCGATGCGGGTTTGCCTTACGATCCCGGCCACTGGAAGGCAGAACAGCTACGGCTGGCCGACGTGCTGGCATGGCAGCGCGACGCTTATCCGGATGGCGCAGGCTATGCCGTGCCCGCCACCCACGCGTCGCTCGAGGATCCGCGCACGCCGCTGGAAAAAGCCGCGGCCAGGCTGGAGAAAAAGCTGGCCGCCAGTCGCAAGAAGGAGCAGGACCTGGCGCAGCCATCGAACTGGCTGACCATCGCCAGCGCCGCCGACATGGCCGGCATCGCGCAGCGCTGGGCCTTGCCGGAG
This sequence comes from Janthinobacterium sp. SUN128, assembly GCF_030587275.1. Lineage (NCBI taxonomy): Bacteria > Pseudomonadati > Pseudomonadota > Betaproteobacteria > Burkholderiales > Oxalobacteraceae > Janthinobacterium > Janthinobacterium sp. SUN128. Next base: position 2,113,081 of record NZ_JAPWHY010000001.1, read on the forward strand.
CACTACCGGCGCTTCCTGGCTTGCCATTCGCCGCTGCGCGTGTTTATCGACAGCCGGCAGTATTTCCAGGGTTTGAGCCTGTATGGCGCGGCCGGGCTCATCAAGGCCCAGCACGGTTACGCCTGGAATCCCGTCAGCGGTGAAGCCATCGCCGGCTGGCCGGAGCAGTATCTGGTGATCGCCGATGCGGGTGCCGATCCATATTGCCTGGACCTGGGCGCCGTCGCCGATGGCGATGCCCCCGTGTATCGCGCCGAACATGGCCTGGGCACATGGCGCTTCGAGCGCCACGCGGACAGTTTCATCGACTTCCTGAACGAGATCGCGACAGCGGCCTAGCCTGCCTCGCCTCCCGGACCGCCGGGACCGGGGCCGCCTGGCCCGCGTCCGCCCGGCGGGCCGAAGCGCGGTTCGCGCTCGCCCTCTTTCGCCGCCGACGTGGCGCCGCCCAGGCGGTACGACAGCCCCACATAAATCATGCGTCCATCGAAGCGCCGCGTGCTCGTCTCGCGCAGGGAAGCGCTGTTGATGACGGTTTCCATCTTGTTGCTGCTGAACACATCGGTCACATTCATGACCAGGCTCAGCTGCGGCGTCACCGTATGGCGCCAGCTCATATTCAAGGTGTTGTTCGGCGAGCGGTAGCCCTGCCCCGACAGCATCTTGCCTTGCATTTGCAGGGCCAGCTGCAGCTGGTTGGCGGGATTGACCTGGTAATTGAGGCGCGCGCGGCCGCTCAGGGCATTCGCCGTGCGCGTGCTGCGGTTGCCCAGGTCATCCGAACTCGTCTGCTGGCTGCGCGCCAGGTTGCCGCTCGTGTTCAGGGTCAGCGATGGCGTCAGCTTGCCGCTGACGCTGAATTCCAGGCCGCTCGAATGGCTGCCTTCGCCGTTTTCGCGCGTCGTCAAGAGCACATTGTCGCTGATAAAGTAGCGGTAATCGACGATGGCGTCCGTATCGCGCCGGTGGTAGGCGCGCAAGCTGCTTTCCAGGCCCGCGATCTTCGTTTCATAGCCGATCTCGAACGAGTCCGTCTGCGTGGGTTTCAGCTTGGGATTGCCGGCCGACACATTGAACTCGTCGCGGTAGACCACGTAAGGATTCAGGTCGCCCGCATTCGGACGGCGGATGCGGTGCGCATAGCTGAAGCGCAGGTTGCTCTCGTCGCTGACCTTATAGGTAGCGAACAGGCTGGGAATATAGTTGACGTAGTTGTTGCTGGCCTCGATGCCGCTGGTGATCTGGCGCACGTTCAAGTCCGTGTATTCGGCGCGCAAGCCTGCCAGCGCGCCCCAGCGCTCGGTCAGGCGCATCTGGTAGGAGCCGTACAGCGCGATGGTGCGCTCGTCCAGCTCGAAACGGTTGCTGCGCATGGGATTGACGGTCTCCAGCAGGCTGCCCGGGTTGATGTCCGTATATAAGGTATCGAAACTGCTCTTGTTGTCGGCTACCTTGTAGCCCAGCTTGGCCGTGCCGCCCGCCAGCGGACGCTCGTAGTCGCCGCTGAAGTCGACGATGCGGTTGCCCGTCTCGCTGTGCTGGCGCGCGCGGCTGTCGAAGGCATTCACGGGCGTCACCGCGTAGGTATTGGCGTAATCGCTGTCGCTCTCGTTGGTCGACGACGAAACGCGCAAGTCGATCTTCAGCGATTCTCCCGGCAGCTCTCCCTTGTGGTCGTAGCGCGCGCCCCAGCTGTAGTTGCGGCTGTCGCCGTTGCGCACGGTGCTGCGCACATAGTCGCCGATGGTGCTGCCCGTGCTGTCGCCATTGATGTAGCGGTCGAGCGAACGCTGGTCGTTGCTGCGGCCGTTATACGACACGCTGGCGGCCAGGGTATCGTTGGCGTTCAGGTTGTAATTCACCGTGCCGTGCAAGCCCAGCGAATCATTCAAGCCATTGTTGCTGGATTGCTGGCTGCTGGGGGCGAATGCCCCCGTGTCGCGTTCCAGGCGCTCGCGGCTGACCTCGCCCACGGAATTGCGGCCGTCGTGGCGCACATTGATGCCGCCCTGGTAGCCCCACGGCCCTTCGTTGTACGTGCCGGACACGGCACTGTTATAGCGCCCCGCGATGCCCGCATTTGCGTTGACGGTGGCAAAGCCGCCCGGCTTGCGGTTGCGCCGCATCACCAGGTTCAAAATCGGGCCGCCACCGGCTTCGTTGCCGAACTGGGCACCGGGATTGTTGATCACTTCCACGGACTCGATATCGTCGGCCGCCATGGCATTCAGGGTGGCGCCGCGCGAATCGCCCTGCAACATGGCTGACGGCTTGCCATCAATCAATATCTGCACATTGCTGCTGCCGCGCAGGGAAACGCTGCCATCGGGGTCGACGGCCACCGACGGCACATTGTTCAAGGCATCGGCCGCCGTGCCGTTGCTGCTGCCCACGTCGGACTTGACGTCGTAGACTTGCCGGTCGATGCGGCCCGTGGGACGCTCGGCCGTCACGCTGACGGAAGGCGGTGCATCAATGGCGGGCGCCTTGGCCGGCGCCGGCTTGACGATGGCGTCGCCGGTGGCCGCGGCCTGTGCCTGAGCGGAAACATTGGCAGACAGCAGGCTGCCGCCAGCCAGGCAGCAGAGAACAATTTTATGCATGAAATAAATAGCCCAGGAACTGTGAGGCGCAACGCAAACGCGTGGCAACCGGGAATCGAATGCCATGATTCTAGGGGCCAACGCATAGGCAAACAATTGCAATTTACTTCAATTTACAAATCTCTTGCGCTTGTGGCATTACAGCCTCACACCTTGGGGAGCAGCTAGGTCAGCAAGCCATTGCTACGTGCCAGTTTCAGCCAGCCCGGATACTCCGTCATCAGCAAGTCATACAGTTCCTCATCGCTGTGCTCGTCGGGCGAGCTGACGGAAAAGTAATTGGCATTGTCGACCAGGCGTCCCTGCAATTCGTCGAGCTTTTCCAGGAAGGGGAAGTCGGAATCGGCAAAGGCGGCGAGGAACTTGCTTTTCGATTTGCGCCCTTTGCCGATGCCCATGAATTGCCAGAAGATCGGTTCATTGCTGGCCCAGCGCAATTGTTTCTCCGTCGTCGCCTGATCGCTGGTGCCTCCATCGGTGACGAACATGACGTACACGGGCAATTCGGCCGCAACGGGGCGCGTGCGCTCGCCGCCGGCCGCGTCAGGGAAGTAAAACGCGCGGATCGCCTGCATGGCGGCGCCATAGCGCGTGTCGCCTTCCAGCGGGTGGCGGATGATCGCCCGCCCCACATAGGTGTTGCAGTTGCTCAAGTCCATGGGTGCCGGATGATGGACGTTCTTGCCGAACAGGAAAACATCGATCTCGCCATCGTCGTCGAACTTGCAGCCCAGGGCCAGGATGCGTTCGGCAAAGCGCTGCACCAGCCCCTCTATATACAGCCGGCCCATGGAACCGGAAATATCCAGGCACAGGCAGACCTTGGCGCGGTGGTCAAGCAAGCCCACTTTTTGCAGCGACACGCCCGCCTGCTTGACCAGGCTGACCAGCTGCGGCGCTTCGCGTTCGACGCGCTTTTCCAGGTTGATCTTCGCCTGCATGACGGCAGACGCCGCAGGGGTGGAAGGAGCAGTTGGCGCGGCCTGGTCGACTTCGCCGCCGAAGTGGCGCACCAGGGAGTCGAGCCCTCCATTGAAACCTTGTCCCACGGCCATGCAGCGCCAGCCGCCATCCTTGCGGTACAGTTCGGCCAGCATGACGGCTTTTTCTTGCGCGAAATCACCGCCCGCGAAGGCGAAGCGGGCCAGTTCGCGTCCGTCCGCCAGCAGGCGTACGTGGCCAGATTGCAGCTGCGACATCACGCCGCCGCCATCGATGGATGCCGTCACGACGAGACGGTCTATGCTGGCCGGCAAGCGCGCCAGTTGCATGGCAAACTCGGTCATGTCGCCAGCGCTGCCCGAACGCGCTTCCACGCCGCCGCATGGCGTGCGCGGCTGGTTGAAAAAGGTCATGTAGCGCTCGTCGGACAGTTTGCCGTTGGCATCGAGGCCGAAACAGGCCACGTCGAGCGCCAGTCCCTGTGCGGCCACGCCCACCTGCAGCACGCCATCGGGAACGAGATTGGCCAGCGGCAAGCGCTGTCCCTTGGACAAGGTTTCCATCAGTGCCTCCTAGGCGATATAGCGGCGCGGATTGTCCGCATTGAAATCATCTTCGTCTTCCTTGTCCTCGCCCTTGAAGACGACGGGACCATTGAAGGCCAGCTGCAGGTTCTCGCCCTGCCAGCTCAGCCACGGCGTCGCTTCGCTGCCCGGTTCCGACGTCTTGCCCGACGGTTCCAGAATGATGCTGTCGGGCGTGATGCGCGCCATGCCGATCACATAGGTGTAGACGGAATCATCGTCGGCCGCCTTGGACAGGCGGAAATCGAACGCGCACTCGACGATCTGCTCGCCATATTGCATGACCATCTTCGGCCGCATGGAAGCGACGGAGACGGCGCCATTGGCCAGCGCCGAATACACGCTGAAGACAAGCCCCACCGTGCCGCCGTAATGCTGCGCCAGGGCGGGATTGACTTCCACGGTTTCCGTGGCGGGCTCCTTGCCCGATGCGCCCGCCACATCACCCAGGTGGCGCACGAAGGGCATGGCGCCAAAGTTGCCGGGCGTATCGGGCGCCTGGATGAAGCGCATCTGGCCATTCGGCAAGAGGATGCCGACCCGCAAATCAAGGTCGTCGTTGTCGTCATCGCCATCGCCGTTATCGACCCAGGTAGCCTTGACGGTGAGTTTGCCCGGCGCGCCGGCGCCCTTTTCCAGCGACACCTTGTGCGTCTGGCCTGCCTTGGTCAGCGAGATTTTCGACAGGGAAATCTTGGGTGATGGCGCCGTTTCCGCTGCCGCCTGCGCCACTTCACCGCCGAAATGCGCGACCAGCGCGTCCAGCCCGCCATTGAAACCCTGGCCCACGGCCATGAAACGCCAGCCGCCGTCCTTGCGGTAGAACTCGCCCAGCATGACGGCTTTTTCCTGCGCAAAATCAGCGCCCGCATAGGTGTAGCGGGCCAGTTCGCGTCCGCCATCGAGCAGGCGCAGGTAGCCGCTGCCCAGCTGCGCCATGGTGGCAGCGCCATCGATGGCGGCAGTGACGACCAGGCGCTCGATGGAGGACGGCAAGCGGTCCAGCTGGTAGCTGAAACCGGCCGCATCGCCGGACGGCGCCACGGTTTCCACGCCACCGCACGGCGTGCGCGGCTGGTTGAAGAAAGTCATGTAGCGGTCGTCGGACAGCTTGCCGTTGGCATCGAGGCCGAAACAGGCAAAGTCCAGCGCCACGCCGGCGCTGGCGAGGCCCAGTTGCACGACATTGCCCGTGACGAGGCCGGACAGCGCCAGGCGCTGCCCCTTGATCAGGTTTTCCATGCGATTATTTATTCAGGTGTGGGAGCTTCGGACAAGGGCTCAAGGCAAGGCCCGTCGTCCGAAGACAGTACGAATGTACAGTCAGTCCATGGCGGAGCAACGCCGCCATGGACTGACGTTCTGGGTTCTATACAAAGCTAAAAGAGCTTGGGACAACGGTTCAGGGCAAGACGCGTCACCGAAGACAGTACGAATAGTACGGCGAGGTGACGCAACGCGGCCATGGGCCGTTTTCCGGAGCTCTTAGGCGTTAATGCCGAAGGAACGTGCCAGTGGGCCCAGGCCGCCTTTGAAACCCTGGCCGATGGCCTTGAATTTCCATTCGCTGCCGGCGCGGTAGATTTCGCCGAAGATCATGGCCGCTTCCGTCGAGCCGTCTTCCGACAGGTCGTAGCGGGCGATTTCCGCGCCGTTGTCGCCATTCAGGCAGCGGATGTAGGCCTTGCCGACCATGCCGAAGTTCTGCTTGCGGTTTTCCGCGTCGTGGATGGTGACGGCCACGGCGATCTTGTCGATATCGGCAGGCACGTTGGCCAGGTCGACGGCAACCTTCTCGTCATCGCCATCGCCGCCGCCCGTGGTGTTGTCGCCCGCGTGGACGATGGAGCCGTCAGCCGACTTCAGGTTGTTGTAGAAAATGAAATCGGCATCGGAGCGGGCCTTGCCATCCGTTTTCAGCAGGAAGGCGCTGCCGTCCAGGTCAAATGCGGCGCCATCGGTGGCGCGCGGGTCCCAGCCCAAGCCAATCACGATTTTCTTCAAGCCAGGAGCTTCCTTGCTCAGGTTGACATTGCCGCCTTTTTGCAAACTGATCGCCATGGTAATTCCTCTTTAATGTGGGGGTTGCATTCGGTGTTTCAGGTCACGTCGCCAGCGTACCGGCTTGATGAGCCATGAGCCTACCATAAAGTTACTGCTTGCCAGCCGCGCACTATTGAAAATAATGCCATGCGGAAAAGACCGTGCCGCTGCCCCAATGCGCAAAATGACGGATAATGCCGCTCGACAAAAATTTTTACCATCCTGACCCCAGGCTTGTCCTTGAACAATACCAAGATACGACTCGACTGTATTCCCGGCACCCTGTGCGACGAGCGCCTGTGGTCGCGCCTGGCGCCTGCCCTGGGCGACGCCTTTGATCTGCAGCACGTGCCCCTGCACCAGGCGCGCACGCGCCCGCAGATGCAGCAGATGATCGCCAGCCACAGCGCTGCTCAAGCCCATCTGGTGGGCTTTTCGCTGGGCGCCTACCTGGCGCTCGAACACGCGCTGGCGCACCCGCAGCGCGTCCAGTCCCTCACTTTGATCGCCAATTCGGCCAAAGGTTTGCTGCCGGCGGAAATTGAAGCGCGCCAGCGCATCGTCGCCATGCTCGAGCGCAATGCCTATGCGGGCATCACGCGCCAGCGCCTGCGCGAACTGCTGCACCCGTCGCACTTGGAAGACACCGGCATCACGGGCCTGATCCGGCAGATGGGGCTGGACCTGGGCAAGGACGTGCTGCTGGCGCAATTCATCACCACCATCGCCCGCCCGGACCTGATGGCGCGCTTGCCGGAACTCGGTTTTCCCGTGCTGATCGTGGGCGCCGAAGAGGACAAGCTCATCGACCCCGACGATCTGCGCGCCATGGCGGCCCGCCTGCCGCAAGCCACCCTGCACCTGCTGAAAGACAACACCGGTCACATGATTCCGCTGGAAGCACCAGGCGCGCTGGCCGACGCCATGCGTGCGCATCTGGAGACCGCTGGCAATTTCAACGATAATGGCGGGCATCGGGCCTCGCCCCCACCTTTTTCACGGAACCAATGAGCTTACTGACCATCATCGTCGCCACCGACCAGCAAGGCGGCATCGGCATCGACAACACCCTGCCGTGGAAACTGCCGGAAGACCTCGCGCATTTCAAGCGTCTGACGACGGGCCATCCCATCCTCATGGGCCGCAAGACCTTCGACTCCATCGGCCGTCCGCTGCCGAACCGCCGCAACATCGTCATCACGCGCAATCCGGACTGGCGCCATGAGGGCGTGGAAGCGGTGTCGTCGCTGGAAGCGGCCATCGCGCTGCTGGACGGCGCCGAAGGCTATATCATCGGCGGCGCGGAAATCTACCAGCAGTCGCTGGCACTGGCGCAGCGTTTGATCATCACGGAAATCGGCCAGACGTTTGACTGCGATGCCTTTTTCCCCGCCGTTGACCATGCAGTATGGCAAGAAACCGCGCGCGAAGCGCATGTTTCGGAGAAATCCGGCCTGCCTTACGCCTTTGTCACGCTGCAACGCAAAGCCTGATAAGGTTATATTGACTAGCAGAATGTTGCTGTAATACCCCTGTCACACCCATGCGTCACGCTAGCGCACGCTTGTGACGCTTTGGTGCGATATTTTTTTCCCGCAGACGCCGCATTTCTGCGAGAATCCCGTTCTTATTTTTTTTCTGCGGCTGCCGGGTTGCACTACCGCCTGACCGTCGCGCCCTAGTCCGCCCCTTCACATATGTCAGGGGCGGCTTGCTTTTTTGGAGACATGCATGAAATTTCGTTTCCCTATCGTCATCATTGACGAGGATTTCCGTTCTGAAAATACGTCCGGCCTGGGCATTCGCGCCCTTGCCGCCGCAATGGAAAAAGAAGGCATGGAAGTGCTGGGCGTGACCAGCTACGGCGATTTGTCGCAATTTGCCCAGCAGCAATCGCGCGCGTCAGCCTTCGTGCTGTCGATCGACGATGAAGAATTCGGCGCCGGTTCCATCGAGGAAACCGATCACGCCTTGAAATCGCTGCGCGCCTTCGTCGAGGAAATCCGCTACAAGAACGCCGATATCCCTATTTATCTGTACGGCGAAACGCGCACCTCGCGCCATATCCCCAACGATATCCTGCGCGAACTGCATGGTTTCATCCACATGTTCGAAGATACGCCGGAATTCGTCGCGCGCCACATCATCCGCGAAGCAAAATCCTACCTGGACGGCCTGTCGCCGCCATTCTTCCGCGCACTGGTGCACTACGCCAACGACGGTTCCTACTCATGGCACTGCCCCGGCCACTCGGGCGGCGTGGCCTTCCTGAAGTCGCCGATCGGCCAGATGTTCCACCAGTTCTTCGGTGAAAACATGCTGCGCGCCGACGTCTGCAACGCCGTCGAGGAACTGGGCCAGCTGCTCGACCATACGGGCCCTGTCGCCGCGTCCGAACGCAATGCCGCGCGCATCTTCAATGCCGACCATTGCTATTTCGTCACCAACGGTACGTCCACCTCGAACAAGATGGTGTGGCACTCGACCGTGGCGCCAGGCGACATCGTCGTCGTCGACCGCAACTGCCACAAGTCGATCTTGCACTCGATCATCATGTGCGGCGCGATTCCCGTATTCCTCATGCCGACGCGCAACCACCTGGGCATCATCGGCCCTATCCCGCTGCATGAGTTCACGCCGGAAAGCATTGCCCGCAAGATCGAAGCGAATCCGTTCGCGCGCGAAGCGAAGAACAAGAAACCGCGCATCCTGACCATCACGCAATCGACTTACGATGGCGTGATCTACAACGTGGAAACCCTGCGCGAAATGCTGGACGGCAAGATCGACACCCTGCACTTCGATGAAGCGTGGCTGCCGCACGCCACCTTCCACGATTTCTACAAGAATATGCACGCCATCGGCAAGGACCGTCCGCGCGCCAAGGAATCGATGATCTTCTCGACCCAGTCCACGCACAAATTGCTGGCCGGCCTGTCGCAGGCCTCGCAAATCCTCGTGCGCGAATCGGACACGGTCAAGCTGGACCAGGATGCCTTCAACGAGGCTTACCTGATGCACACCTCGACGTCGCCGCAGTATTCCATCATCGCTTCGTGCGACGTGGCTGCGGCCATGATGGAAGCGCCGGGCGGCACGGCCCTGGTGGAAGAATCGATCATGGAAGCGCTCGATTTCCGCCGCGCCATGAAGAAGATCGACCAGGAGTGGGGCCAGGACTGGTGGTTCCAGGTGTGGGGTCCGGCCACCTTCAACGACGAAGGCATGGGCCAGCAGGAAGACTGGATGATACGCGCCGAGGATGACTGGCACGGCTTCGGCGACCTGGCTCCCGGCTTCAACATGCTCGACCCGATCAAGGCAACCATCGTCAACCCGGGCCTGTCGCTGGACGGCCAGTTCGGCGACACGGGCATCCCCGCGTCCATCGTCACCAAATACCTGGCCGAGCACGGCGTGATCATTGAAAAATGCGGCCTGTACTCGTTCTTCATCATGTTTACCATCGGCATTACCAAGGGCCGCTGGAATACCCTGCTGACCGCCTTGCAGCAGTTCAAGGACGACTACGACAAGAACCAGCCGATGTGGCGCATCCTGCCGGAATTTGCGGCAGCCAACCCACGCTACGAAAAAATGGGCTTGCGCGACCTGTGCCAGCAGATCCATGATTTCTACAAGGCTTACGACGTGGCCCGTTTGACGACGGAAATGTATCTGTCGGACATGATCCCGGCCATGAAGCCGTCGGACGCGTTCGCCAAGATGGCGCACCGCGAAATCGAGCGCGTGGCCATCGACGAACTGGAAGGCCGCATCACGTCCATCCTGCTGACGCCGTACCCACCGGGTATTCCGCTCTTGATCCCGGGCGAGCGCTTCAACAAGACCATCGTCGACTACCTGCGCTTCGCACGCGACTTCAACGAGCGCTTCCCCGGCTTCGAGACGGATGTGCATGGCCTCGTGAAACGCGAAGTCGATGGCAAGCGCGGTTACTTCGTCGATTGCGTCAAACTGGATGAGAACGCCTAAAAATCGTCCATGGCGGCGTTGCATTGCCTAGCCGTACTATTCGTACTGTCTTCGGCAATGCGCCTTGCCCTGAACGTTTTTAGCCATTCTTGTGACGTTCCTTGAACGTCACTCATGAACGCCACCTTTCAGGTGGCGTTTTTCATTTCAGGCCAGCGCGCACGCTTGCGCCAGATCAAACGGCTGGGGTATCGGGCTCCTAAGATGGGCGACTCGTGCCCTCGTGATGGCTGGCATATGACGCTCAAGGTGTGGCTGGAAATCATGCAGCAGGCGGCGGCTGGCAGTGGCGCCTTGCTGATGACGGCCTTGAAGCAGGCTCAGGTAACTGTAGCCCGGCGGCACGATGGCGAGGAAGACGGCGCGGGCATCGTGCTGTTTGCCGAGACCGACAAGGCGCTGCTGCAAGCGCTGCCGGCGCTGTGCGGCCATGCCCGCGTGCTGGCCATTGCCGCCTGCGGCCGCCCTCCCAGCTGCGCGCAACAGCGGGCCCTGATGGCGGCAGGCGCGCTCGATGTGCTGCTGTGGCCTGGCGGCGCCGTCGATGCGGGCCAGGTGCTGGCGCGCCTGCAGCGCTGGCAGGCCGTGGCGCAGATACTGGCGTCCAGCGCCGTGCGCCAGCATCTGGTGGGCGACAGCGCGGCCTGGACCGCCTTGCTGCACCAGGTAGTGGAAATGGCCGCCTTCAGCCAGGCGTCGATGCTGATCACGGGCGAGACGGGCACGGGCAAGGATTTACTGGCGCAACTGGTCCACCGCCTCGGCAACTGCAGAGGCGACTTCACCATCCTCGACTGCACCACCCTGTCGCCGGAACTGGCCGGCAGCGAACTGTTCGGCCATGAACGGGGCGCGTTTACGGGCGCGGCGGCCGCGCGCGACGGCGCTTTTGCCCTCGCCGACGGCGGCGTGCTCTTCCTCGATGAGGTGGGCGAACTGCCGCTGCTCCTGCAGGCGCAGCTGCTGCGCGCCATCCAGGAGCGCAAATACAAGCGCGTGGGCGGCAATACCTGGCAGCCGACGCAATTCAGGCTCGTCTGCGCCACCAACCGCGAACTGGAAGGAGAGGTGGCGCGCGGCGCCTTCCGTGCCGACCTGTATTACCGCATCGCCGGCTGGCGCTGCCAGATACCGCCCTTGCGCGCACGCCAGGACGACATCCTGCCGCTGGCCCGCCATTTCCTCGCTGAACTGGCCCAGCAGCCGCCGCCCCCGCTGGACGCCGCCGTGCGCGAATACCTGCTGCTGCGCGACTATCCGGGCAATGTGCGCGAACTGCGCCAGACCGTCACGCACATCTGGCACCGCCATTGCGGCCCCGGCCCCATCACCATCGGCGCCCTGCCCCCGGAAGAACGGCTGCTGGCGCCGCACTGGCCCGACCAGCACTTCGAAGCGGCCGTGCGGCGGGCACTGGCCCAGGGCTGCACGCTGCCGCACATCACGCGCTGCGCCACCGACACGGCCATCCGCCTCGTGCTGGCCGATGAGCGCGGCAACAACCAGCGCGCCGCCGCCCGCCTTGGGGTGAGCGACCGCGCCCTGCAGCTACGCCGCAAGGCGGCCGCTTGCGCTGCACAAGCGGCCGCCGCCACCACTGTCGCGGCAGCGCCGGTCACGCCAGCCGCGCGGTAAGCCGCGTCACGCCAGCCGCGCCAGCCGCAAGAAATTGCCACCCGCGATCAGCGCCATATCCAGCGGCGGCAAGCCCAGCAACTGAATCTTGTGCAATTCCAGCCCCGGATGCAGCCAGGGACCATCCGAACCGAACAAGACCTTGTGCGGTCCCGCGCGGCGCACGGCCTGCTGCAGCAAGTCGAAACGCCGCACGCCCGAGCTGTCCGTATGGATGTTGCGGTGGCGCACCAGATGGTCGATCAGCGCCAGTTGCGCGGCCCAGTCGTCGCCAAAGCTGCCCAGGTGCGGCAGGATGAAATCGACGTCGGGATACTGCTGCGCCAGCAGCTCGGCCACGGCCACCTCGCCGGCCGGGTCGTACAGCACGGGCAAGCCGAAGAAACGGGCCGCCTCGCACACTTCGCCGCTGATGCGCGCGTCCAACCGGTGCGCCTTGACGCCGACAAAGCCGTACCGCTCGACGGCCGTGCGCACCAGGTCCATGATGCGGCCACGGTCGCGCCGCGCATGCACGAAGGCAAAGCCGTAGAAACGCTGCGGATCGGACGACACCAGGCGCGCCACGCCATGGTTGGCGATGGCGTAATCGGAGTGGAAGGTGGCGAACAGCACGCTGCGGGCGATGCCGGCCGCCTGCGCGCGGCGCAGGTAGGCTTGCAGCGGCGCATCGCTGTCCCACGGCCCGCTCAAGCCGTCGCCCGCTCCCGCATGGCAGTGGCAATCGATGATCATCTTGTCGCGCTATTGCCAGTCGCCCATGACGACGATGCGGTTGCCGCGCCGGCGCCAGCGCCCGCTCTCCTCCTCGCTCTGCGGCGCGGCCGAACGAAAATGCGGCAGTTGCTGATGCAGGGCCCGCGTCAGCGCGCTTTCCACGGCACGCGCGCTGCCGTCGCCGTCGGCAGCCAGGCGTGCCGCCTGCCCCGCGATGCGCACGAAGCGGCGCGCCAGCTCCAGTTCGCGGTCGGCCGGCGCCTCGGCCTCCATTTCCAGTTCCAGCGCGTTGCTGGCGGCGCGCCCCAGGGCCGAGCCGAGCGCCGTGCCCACGCCCGGTATCGGGATCATCGAGCCCAGCGCGCCGCCGACAAAGGGCAAGGCCGTCTTGGCCACGGCCTTCAAGGCGCCACCCAAGGGCTTGGCCACCTTGGCAATGGTCGAGCCCACCTTCTTGACTCCCTTCCACACGCTCTTGAAGACATTGCCGAGAAACTGCTCCAGTTCCGCTTCGCTGGACACTTCCAGCAATTCCATGGCCAGCTGCAGTTCTTCCTCTTCGCTGAAGACGGCCGGCGCGCGGCCCTTGCCGGACCAGTCCTGGCCGAACTCCAGCACTTCAAACGCAGCGCCGGCCCGCTGCCGGCATTGCGCGCATTCGCATTCGAGTTGGTGCATGATGTTCTCCTTTGCAGTCGTCAAAGCGCTGTCGTCAGCCCCACATTTCACCCAGCACGGCCAGTTCCAGTTCGCGCCGCTGGTTCGTCAGCACGCCGCGCTGGTTGGCAAACATGTCGTCGTGGATGCGCTGTTCGATCCGGCGCCGCTGCGCCGCCGAGGACAGGGGCGCCACATACACCTGGTGCGCGCTCACGTCGACGGCCAACATCTGGCCGCACAGCCGGTGCTGCAGCAAACGCCGGTGCAGATCGTCCGTCTGGCCGCTGTAGGCACGGCGCCTTCCGCCCGCATCGAACTCGATGACGTACAGGCCCGGCCCCCGGCCATTCGCGTCGCGCAAGGCGTCGGCAAGCGTCCCCAGCGCCTGGTAGCGCAGGGCGGCCGCTTCCGGCACCCGGCCCATGGTGCCGGCCAGGGTTGGCGGGACTTCGCCCTGCTGCTGGTCATCGTCCTGCCCCTGATCCTGGACCTGGTCCGTATCCATTCCCTGGTCCGGCCCCTGCTGGTCGCCAAAGGCCGGCTCCGCCACAGGATAAGCCGCCGGATAAATGGTCGGGTAGATGGGCGCATAGCCGCCCCAGCCCCGGTAGCGCGGCGGCAGGTAGGGCATGGGCTGGGGAGCAAAGCGGGGCAGACGGCGGCCCTGCCCCTGGTAGCGCGGCGGCGCGGGACGGCGCGCGCCTCGCAGCGGCGGCCTTGCACGCAGGCCGCCTCGCCCGCCGCCAGGACGCAGGCGCTCTTCCTCCCATTCCCCCTCTTCCTCCCCTTGCCACTCCTGCGACCACTCTTGCGACCATTCCTGTTCGCCGGCCGCCCCTGGCTGTCCCGCAAAGGGCAGTATTTCAAACGCTTCGTTCATATCGCCTCCTGATGTGATGTTCAAGCAAGCCCATCGCCTGCTCCAGTTGCCGCGGCGTCTGGTCGGCCCGCAGCAAAAAAGTCAGCGCGCCGGGGCCGTCTCCCGCTTGCGCCAGCGCCAGCACGCCCGCTGCGCGCAAGGCTTGCAGCAAATGGGCGCGGCCGGGCAAACGCTGCACGGGAAAGCTGCCACCGCGGCAGGCAATGCCGGCCGCCGCCATCCCCGCCCTCCATTGCGCCACCCTGTCCGCCAGCCTGGCGCGCAGGGCGTCGCCATAGCGGGCATTGAGCGCCAGCGCGCGCCGCGCCGCCGCCAGCACGGCTGCCGAAGGCGGACAGGCATGCACGCGCGTCTGGCTGTGCGCCGCGAAGCGCCGCAGCAGCTTGCGGCTGCCGGCCAGCACGGCAAGCGGCACGCCAAATCCCTTGGCCAGCGAGGCGCCGACGATCACGTGGCCGCCGCCCTTGTCGTAGCCGCCCGGCAAGCCATGCAGCCGCGCCGAGCCGCCACCGGCCGTGCCCGCCACGCCCAGCACCTGCGTATCGTCCAGCAGCAGGTAACCGCCTCCCTGGCATGCGAGGGCCGCATAGCCGGCCAGCGGCAAGACCTGTTCGCTACCCGGCACATAGCCATCGGCCAGGATCAGGGGGCGCCGCCCTTGCCTGCCCCAGTCCGCCGCCAGTTGCCGCAACGCCGCCATCTCGCCGCTGGGAAACAAGCGCAAGGGCAAACCCAGCGCCTGCGCCCGCTCGGCGCCCCAGCGCGCGATGGCGTAGCTGCCGCCATCGACGAGGATCACCAGGCGTTCGGCAGCCAGCATGCCGAACAGGTCCCAGAACAGGTGCAAGGTCGAAGGCAGCACGCAGGCCGCCTCGCAGCCTTGCAGCGCAGCCAGGCTTGCTGCCAGGGCCTGCGCGCCGGGCGGCTCCTGCAGCGCGGCCGGCTGGCCCAGGCTCAAGCTGCTCCACGGCGCCAGTGCGGCCGCCGGATGGCGCATGCCCAGGTAGAGGGCGCTGGTAAAGTCGAGCATGCACCCGCCCCGCCCCCGCCCTAGACACTGCGCAGCTGCTGGCTCAGGCGCTGGCGCAGCAACACCGAGGGCATCGTCGATTCGATCGCCGGGTCGCTGCTGTCGACGGACAGGTCGACCCCGGTGGCGGCGCGGTAGCCGTGGATGTAGCCTTGCACTTGCGGGCGCCAGAAGCGCGCCCAGTTGAATGCCTGCGTCGGTTCATAGATGTCGCTCCAGTTGCCATAGCGCACGGACAGCAGCAATTGCTCGCCGAAGATGGCGAGGTTGCGGAAGTGCATCACGCTCGTATCCGTCCAGCCCTGCAATTTCTTCATGGCATCGACCCTGTCCATCCACGGTTCCGGATACGCCACCATCACGCGCGTAGGCAAAAATTCACGGAATTCGGGGCGCGCCAGCATCCATTGCTGCATCAGCATTTCGATGCGCGCCGTCGACGGCAAATCGCCGAACTGGTTGTGCGCGCCCTGCGACAGGATCAAATGAATTTCCTTGAGCGCGTTGAGCACGGGGAAGGCGTCCGCCTTCACGGTGGTGTCGTCATCCTGCTTGTAGAACGAAGTGAGCAGGCGCAGCAAGTGGTGGAACGCTTCCAGGAATTTGGAGCGGCTATCGGCTGGCCGGAAGTGCTGCACTGCCTTGCCATCCAGGCGCACACCGTAGTGATGGTCATACTCATAGTTCCGGCGCATCACGGTCAGCCGATGCTGCTCATCCTGCGTGTATCCCCAGAGTAAATTATTCAACGGACGCAGCATGTCGATTTCCGTGTTAGACAGGGGATCGAGTTGCTTGCCCGGCGCGCGCAGATTCTGGAAGCGTTGCGCGATGGCATTCATGGTTTGTACCAGCATGCCCTCTTCGTGCCAGTACGACCAGATCAGTTCCAGCAGGCAGGGATTGGCCAGCTTTTCCTGGATGATGCCAAAGCACAGGTCCACTTCGCCTTCTTGGCCGCGCGGGATGCTGATGGGGATGTCGGGCAGCTTGCGGCGGATCACGGCCAGGTAGGGCAAGGTCTGGAAACCATCGATGTTTTCCAGGTAATCGTTGCGCAGCACGGTTTCCAGGTCGCGCCCCTGGGGGATGTCGCGCCGGTCCAGGTAGGCATTGTCTTCTGCGGGATTGAAGGCCAGCGGCTGGTTCAGCACGCCGCAATTGACCATCACGAACGCCTCCGTCGCCACTTTCAGCACGCGGTAGGAATCGGCATCCGAGAACGGCAGCGCGCGGCGCTGCTTGAGCTGCTGGAACATGTCGGCCTTTTTGACGAAGCGTTCCTGCTCGAAGCCGCGCACATTGGCCAGGTCGCCGCAAAACAGGCTGTCCATGAAATGCAGGTAATTCGTAAACGACATCGCTTCAGTGCTGTTGCGTATCAGGGTCCACAGCGGCAAGTCTTCCGTCGGCTCCGTTTCCGTGCGCGTCAGCGACACGCCCACATTGCCCGAGATAGGCTGAGGCTGGCGCTCCTCCGCCTCGTATTCCGCGTCCACGGCCAGCATGGCGTTCGGGCTCAGCCCTTCCGGCACGGGCAAGGCATTGCGCAGCTCGGGACGCTGCGACAGCATCATCTGCCCCGTGAAACGGTGCATGCCGGCGCGCCGCACGGGGGTGGAAAAGGCATTCGGCGCCCCACGCATGGGTACCCACGGGGCGGCGGCCAGCACTTGCACCTGGTCGCGCCCGTCTGCGCTTTGATCGCCGTCAAACGAGACGGTGGCCACGGCACGGTCACCCACCCTGCCAAAATTGCAGTCGCTGGGATGGCAGTCCGCCGTTTCAAAAACCAGCCCCACCTGCGGATTGAGCTGCGGCTTGAAACACAGCACGGCGCTGCAGCCGGACTGCACCGTCACGCACTGCGGCGCCGTGGCGGGGAAATTGCCATACACCCCCACGTAGCTGCCCGTGGCCAGGTCGGCAAACACGGTACTGCCATGACCATCCGTCCAGCGCACGCCCACCAGCATGGCGGGATCGGCTACCCAGGTGGCGGCATTGAAATCATGGCAATCCGCCTCCGCTCCCCGGTACAGGCTGATGGCGGCATTGATGACCATGGCCCCGCTGTCCTGCTCGTGCACGGTGACAGCGATGCTGCCGCCGTGGTGTTTCGGCCCCGCCTGGCCCGCCGCCCCGCTCCTGCGGCTCATCTTGCCCCCCATATTGCTGCTCATCTTGCTGCTCATGTCATTCTCCTCAATGGATAATCAAACGCGATGCCAGGGGCGGCAGCGGCCTGCCGGGCTGGCGGCCATGCCGCACGACATCCGCGCACAGTTCCGACGTGTCCAGGGTGCTGCGCAGGGCCCAGTGGGTCAGCAAACGCCCCAGCAGCTCGCTCTCGTCTTCCGGGCTCAAGGCACCGCTGGCGCGCGCCTGGCCCAGCACGGCGAACACCAGGGTCGGCGTCGCCCGGTACATCTGCCCCGGCGCCAGGCTCCAGCTGCGAAACAGCTGCGCCAGCATGGCCGGCTGGCGCGTGTGCACGGCCATGGCTTCGACCAGCGAGCCGCCGCGCAAGGCCGGCGGCCGGTGCTGCACCAGCAAGCCCACCAGGGCAGCCATGCTGGCCTGCAACTGTTCCAGCAGCCGCTGCCGGGCCGGCGGCAGGCCGGCCAGCGGGTAGTACGACAGCCACAGCTGCTCCAGGCGGTCCCACTGCGGATGCGGATACAAGGCCCGTCCCATGGCGCAGCTCAGGCGCACCCGCAGCCATGGCACTGGATGGGGATCGTCGATATTGAGGCGGAAGACAAACACGCGCGGCAGGCTGACCACGCCGATCAGGCCCAGGGTGGCGGCCACGCCGACCCGCGCCAGCGACCAGAAATCGGCCACGATCTCGGAAATCCACCGCTCCCACAATTGCCACACGTGAACAAAGCCGCTGCCGCCATGCTGCATCGCTTGCAGCACGGGCCGCAAGGAGGCAACCAGGTCCAGTAGCGCAGCCCCCTGGTGGCCTATTTCGTGCACCAGCGACGAGGCGATGCTGCTGCCGATCATGCGTTCGCGCGGCAGGCGGATGATGGCGACGGGATTGTCGCCGCCGCCGGGCAGGCGCGTGCGCGCACGGCGGATGGCCGCGCCCGGCCCCCGGTCTAGGTAGCAGATCACGGGCGGCGCCTGGTACACATCGCCGGGCAGCGCCAGCGCGTCGGCGGCAACGATGTCCAGGCCGGCCAGCCACACGCCCGTCTTGTGCTCGCTGCGCTGGGTGATGACTTCGTTGAACAGATCGAACTGGGTCAGCGCGGCATTGAACTTCAGGCGCAGGAAGGTAAAACGGCGCTGCGCCTCGGCGGCCGTGGCCATGCTGGCGCCATCGGCGTGCTCGCGCCGCAGCCACCACTGGAACTGGGCCACCATGCGCCGCAATGCGCGCCGGCCCTGTACCAGTTGGCTTTCGATGGCCGACTGGGCACTGGGCATCAGGGCCGCCGCCAGCACCGTCGGCTCGATCAGCGCGAACGGCTCCAGCCGCGCCAGCCGCGTCAGCAGCGAGCGCGCCTCCTGCTCCAGCATCCAGGCAGGATAAGCGCCGATGGCCATGATGTCAGACCCCGTACAGGACGATTTTGTGACCCTGGCGCGCCCAGCGACCGCTGGACGGACGCATGCCGGCGCCGCTGCGCGCACCGCCCGGCACCATGCCGCCACCCGCACCAGCGCCGCTGCCGTTCTGCGTCGAGACCTGGCTGCCGGGGCGTCCCAGCAAGCCTGGCGCGAACTGGCGCGCCGCCGCGCTGACCGCCGACTGGGCAATGGCGCGCGGATCGCCCGCACCGCGCGCTTGCGCGGCGCGGTTGACGGTATCGGCGGCCAGGCGCACGAACTGCTTCGCGCCCTCGAATTCGCGGTCCTCGTTCGACGACGCTTCCGCTTCCAGCCCCAGCGCGCCGCCAGCGGCCGAGGCCAGGCCGCTGCCTATCTTGGCCCCCAACGGGCCGCCGAAATAGCCACCGATGGCGCCGCCGGCCAGGGGAATGGCCTTCTTCGCCACGCCCTTGAGCACGCCGCCGATGGCTTGCCCCACGGGCGACTTGATGATGCCGCCCGCGACGGAAGCAGCCTTGCGCAGGAAATTGCCGAGAAACTGCTCGAGTTCGGCTTCATTGCTGACCGACAACAATTCATTCGCCAGTTCCATCTCCTCGGTCTCGGAAAACATGGCGTTCGCGCCGCCCTCGCCGCTCCACTCGCCCTGGCCAAACTCGAACTGCTCCGCTTCAAAACCGGACATCTCCTGTCCGTATTCCAGGGTCGTACGATCCAAGTCATGCATGATGAGCTCCTCAAAGTTATAACCTCGGTTGGGACTACCTTGCCGGACAGACCGGCCGTCCGGCTAACAATCGAGCACGACGATGTGCCCGCCCTCGCGGCGCCAGCGGCCAGCGTCCCGTCCTGGCGTTTGCGCCGCCTGCCTGAGCAAGCCTGGCGCCACGCTGCGTGCCACTTGCAGCAGGGCCGTTTCCACCCGCGCCCTGGGAGCGCGCGCGCCGGTGGCGCCGTCCTGCACCAGCTCCGTATTGACGGCATCGATCAGATGCACGACCTGGCGCGCCAGTTCGAATTCCTTGTCTTCCGGGCTCAAACCTTCCAGTTCCATGCCGAAGATGCCGGCAGCGCGCCGCTTGAGCGCCTGCGGCGAACCACCATGCAGCGGCAACAGCGGCGCCACCACCTTGCCCAGCAGCTGGTGCAGCGGTCCTTCCAGCGGCGTACCGCGCACTTGCCGGCCCGCCGCAGTGGCGCCCAATTGGCGCGCCAGGAAAGCGTCGAACTGGGCCGGCGCCTGCAGTTCCAGCAACTGCGCCGCCAGTGCCAGCTCGTCTTCCTGCTGCAGGGGCAGCAAGCCCGGCGCTTCAGGCAATTCCATTTCGGGACGATAGGCGAGCAGACGGCTGGTCATGGCAGGCTCCGGTGAAGGCGGGCGGGTGACCCATGCCTCCCTGACGCAAGGGCCATGCCAGCCATGCGCAGGGAAAGGACGCGGGGAAAAACGGAGCGGGTGGCGAACGGCATTTCGCCGATGACGTAAAAACCATGGTTTCCGGCGAAGCGAGTTTCGTTGCCAAGATGAGCTTTCAAACAAGCTTAATTGGCGGGAATGATTACGTCGCCTATCCGCCACAGTGCACGTAATCGGCAAAAAATATTTTTCATTTTCAAAGAATAAAGTTCGCCCTACAGCGCCGAAAACAGCATCAACACCACGCCAACGTCAGGCAAATGAAAACGTGGCCAACACGTAAATAGTTAATTGAAAACAGGATTGTGGTAGCTAGGGCCTACAATTAATGGGCTAAAATTTGATTGCCCGAGAGAAACTAAATGACAGACCCAACTTTGCGCCGTTTACTGGCCATCACATTGCTCAGCCTGCTTGCCGCATGTGGCGGTGGCGGCGACAGCAAGACCGGCGCCATCCAGAACCCGGACATCTCGGTGGTTCCTCCAGGGACCACCGCCCCCGGCGATCCGGCAGCCCCCGGCACCACGCCGGGCGATACCATTCCGCCGCCGCTGACCACGCCTCCGGCCGGCCAGGCGGCCACCACCTTCACGCGCCAGGAAGCGTCGCGCTTCCTGGGCCGCGCCACGTTCGGCCCCAACATGGCGGCCATCGATGCGCTGGCCGCCAGCGACAGCGCTGCATGGTTCCGCGCGCAGTTCTCCAAGCCGCAAACCCTGCACCGCAAATATATCGACAGCATGCTGGCGGCGCAGGCTGCCGGCGGAGACCGGGTTAACTTCGTCACCGTATACGAGACATTCTGGAAGCAGGCTATCCAGGGCGAAGATCAATTGCGCCAACGGATGGCCTTTGCCCTGTCAGAGATTTTCGTCATTTCCATGCAAAACGAATCCGTGCATGCGCAAGCACGCGGCGTAGCCAGTTACTACGACATGCTGGGCCAGCGGGCCTTTGGCAATTTCCGCGACCTTTTGGAGGGCGTGGCCCTGCATCCGATGATGGGGCTGTACCTGTCCCACATGCGTAACCAGAAAGAAACGGCCACGCGCACACCCGATGAGAATTTCGCCCGCGAATTGATGCAACTTTTCACCATCGGTCTGTACCAGCTGAATCCCGATGGCAGCCTGAAACTGGCCGGAGGCAAACCCATCGAGACCTACACGCACGACGATGTGGCGGGCCTGGCGAAAGTGTTTACGGGCTGGAGCTGGGCGGGCCCCGACCTGAGCACTACACGATTCCACAGCGGCACACCGGATCCCGACCGCGACTGGAAACCCATGCAAAACTATCCGCTCTTCCATTCCAGCGGTGAAAAGCGCTTCCTTGGCCAAACCATATCCGGCGCCACCAGCGGCGAAGCGGACTTGAAAGTGGCGCTCGATACCCTGTTCAACCACCCCAACGCAGGCCCCTTCTTTGGCCGCCAGCTGATCCAGCGCCTCGTCAGCAGCAATCCCAGCGCCGCCTATGTGGGCAGGGTCGCTGCCGCCTTTGCCAACAATGGCAGCGGCGTGCGCGGCGACATGCAGGCCGTCATCCGCGCCGTACTGCTCGATCCGGAAGCGTTGGCGCCGGCCACCACGGCCATGCGCACTGGCAAGTTGCGCGAACCATTGCTGCGCCTGGCCGGCTGGATGCGTGCTTTCGACGCAAAAGCAGCCAGCGGGCGCTATCGCATCTATTATCTGGACGATCCACTGAGCGGCTTGGGCCAGAATCCCCTCAACCCCGCCTCCGTCTTCAGCTTCTTCCGGCCAGGGTATGTGCCCCCCAATTCCGCCCTCGCAAGCGCAGGGCTTGTGGCCCCAGAGCTGCAGATCACGTCCGAACCGTCGGTGACGGGTTACCTGAACTATATTCAGGACGCCATTATTGCCGGTGTGGGCGAAGGCCGCGACGTCCAGGCCAGCTACCCGCGCGAACTGGCGCTCGGCGCCGACACAGCCGCCCTGCTCGACCGCATAGACCTGCTCTTGATGCATGGCAGCATGCCCGCCAAGCTGCGGGGCCAGATTATCTCGGCACTCAACACCATCACCATCCCCACGGCCACGGCCAGCAATGCCACGCAAGTTGCCGCCGCCCAGGCCAATCGCGTCAAACTGGCCATTTTCCTGACCATGGCCTCGCCTGCCTATCTGGTGCAAAAATAAGATCGATCACATGCAAAATCTCCCATTTTCCCGCCGCCGTTTCCTCGGTTCCATGCTGAGCCTGGCCGGCACCACCGCCGCGCCGTTCGCCCTGAACCTGGCCGCCATGGGCAATGCCGCCGCGCAATCGGCCGGCGACTACAAAGCCATGGTGTGCCTGTTCATGGCAGGCGGCAACGACACCTTCAATACGGTGCTGGCCACGGACAACACCTCATGGAATGAATACCTGCGCCTGCGCAACACGGGCGGCGGCGATTCCATCCATCTGCCCGGCGTGGGCGAGACGGGCGGCGTGCTGCCTGTCGTGCCCGCCACCGCGCAAACGGGCCGCGCCTTCGCCCTGCACCCCCAGCTGGGGCCATTGAAAAATTTGTTCGACAATGGCCGCGCCGCCATCGTGGCCAATGTGGGCACGCTGATCCAGCCCACCACCCTGGCGCAGTACAAGGCAGGCAGCGTCGCCTTGCCAGCCAAGCTGTTTTCGCACAGCGACCAGCAGTCGACATGGCAATCCGGGGCGCCGGAAGGGGCCAGCACGGGCTGGGGCGGACGCATCGGCGACGTGGCGGGCGCGGGCAACAGCAACGCCACCTTCACGGCCATCTCGGCGGCCGGCAACACCGTTTTTCTCAGCGGACGCCAGGTGCGCCAGTTCCAGGTGGGCCAGGCGGGCGCCGTGCCCATCCGCGGCTTGAGCGGTAACCCGTTTGGCAGCACGGGCGGGGCGGGTGCGCTGCAAGCCATCATCAACGATGCGGGAAGCGACCTGATCGAACAGGAACACGTGGCCGTCGTGCAGCGCGCCATTTCCAGCCAGAGCATCCTCAGCGGCGCCATGCTGGCAGCCGGCGCGGGCGGCGTGCCCAATCCCCCGCCCTACATCAATCCGAACACAGGCGCTTCCAGCGTCAATCCGCTGGCCGTGCAATTGCAGACCGTGGCGCGCATCATCGGCGGACGCGGCGCCCTGGGGGCGAAACGGCAAGTGTTTTATGTAACCCTGGGCAGCTTCGACACGCATGACCGGCAGAAGGAGCTGCATGGCGACCTGATGGCGCGCCTGGCCCATGCGCTGGCGTACTTCGACACGACCCTGGCGGCCCTGCAGGGCGCGGACCTGCGACGCCAGGTGACGACGTTTACAGCGTCGGACTTCGGCCGCACCTTCAGCAGCAACGGCGACGGCACGGATCACGGCTGGGGCGCGCACCACTTTGTCGTGGGCGGCGCCGTGAAGGGCCGCGACATCTACGGCGCCTTCCCCGTCACGGGCCTGGGCCATGAGCTGGACGTCGGTTCCGGCGCCCTGCTGCCGACCACCTCCGTCGACCAGTACGGCGCCACCCTGGCCAAGTGGTTCGGCGTGGCCGACAGCCAGCTGGCCGGGGTGTTCCCGAACATCGGCAACTTCAGCCGGCGCGACCTGGGTTTCATGACGACAACTTAACCGTTCACGGCGACAATCAGGGTGACGACATAGCCCTGCGTGGCATTGCCCGTCACCGTGGCCATCTGCAAGCTGGTGCCGTCGCTGAAGACATTGTCGGCGGCATAGCTGATCTGCGACAGGTTGCGCACGCTGGCCGTGTAGCCGCTGGCCGTGTAGGCCTCGCTCAACGTTGCCATCGGAAAAGTAAACTGCGACGTCTTGATGCGGTTCGCGGCAGAGGCCGCCTTGGCCAGGCTGGGATAGACCTCGAAATGCACGTGCGGCATGCGTCCCGCGTAGCAGCCGGGAAAGATGGTCGTGAAGCTGAGGTTGCCGGCGCTGTCCGTTTCCTGCACGCCGCGCAAGTAATTCTGCGCCGTCACGCCGCTCGAATACAGCGAATACAAGCCTTCGCGGTTGCAATGCCACAGATAGACGGCGTAGCCGGCCAGGCTGGCGCAACTGCCGCTGGCGTTAAGCAACTGCAAATTGATGGTCAATGGCACGCCCGCCGCCATGCCCGTGGCGCCATTGAAACTGGCGCGGATATCGCTGCGCACGACGCCTGACTGGTTCAGCACGTTGATGATGCTGCCGCCATTCGTGTTCGTGCCGTCGGCCGGGTACGGCCCGCCCGTTTCTTCGGGAATCACCGTGCAGGCGCCCGTGGCCGGTATCGTGACGGTGCCGGCGCTGCCAGTGGCAGCGCTGCTGCTTCCCGTGCTGCTGGCGTCCGACCCGCCGCCGCAGCTCATCAAAGGCAAGGTGGCGGCGCCGGCCAGCAGCCAGCGCAACACTTGCCGCCGCTCAGCTGCCTGTTGCCGCATCATTTCGAGGTCGGATGCCAGACCGTGATCATGTAATTCCATACATACTCCATCAAGGCAAGCCCGCCAAGGCGGGGCTCAGGCTGGCGCACAGGAACAGCGCCTGTGTCGCATGTCGCGAGAGCGCCTGCAAGCTGCTGCCCGGACGCAAGGCATGGATGCGCATGCTGACTCTCCCTGTGATCGCGCGTGCGTTTTACGGGAGGCGCCGGGGGCCGCGTGGAACTTGGCGGTTGTCGTGCCACTGCTGAGCCTGCTGGCGCTGTTCCGGCGTCAGCACGGCCAGCAATTGCTGCTCCAGCCGCGCCTGCTGCAAGCTGATCTTTGCCATGGCTTGCGCCGCCGTATTCGCCAGCGCGCTGGCCTTGGCATCGTCGTAGGCGCTGGATCCGGCCAGCGCGCGCAGCTGCGCATGGGCCTTGAAGGCGATCTTTTCCTGTTCCCGCAGCAAGGGCGCCTGGGCATAGGTGGCGGCGAAGACCTTGTCCTGCTGCGCTTCGCTCAAATCGATGCCGTGCAGGAACGGCGGCAAGTCTGGCGCGCCCGGGCCATGGCCAAAGCCGGGCGGCGGTCCTTCCACGGTGCGCGCTGGCGGGCCGTCCGGTGCGGATTCTTGCTGGGCCAGTGCCAGCAGCGGCATGCTGCAGGCGGACAGCAGCAACAGGGATACGGCAATACTCAGGTATTTCATCGGGCTTTCCTTTCGTGGCGGTCAGCCCTGATTGTCGGCGCCTGGCGTGTAAAGCAACGTTAGGGCCGCGTAAAAGCGTGTAAAGGAAAGGAGCGGAATGTAAGCAGACGTATGTAAAAGCGGGTAAAACCACCGTGAACAGCCCCCTTTGACTGCTATCATCGGGCGATATTCACCCGAAAAAGCACAGGCATGAGCAAGGTTTTGTTAATCGATGACGACGTGGAACTGGTCGGCATGTTCCAGGAATACCTGACGCAGGAAGGTTTTGACGCCCGCGCCGTGCATGACGGCGAAAGCGGTGCGGCCGAAGCGCTGACGGGCCTGTATGCCATCGCCATCCTCGACGTCATGATGCCGCGCATGAATGGCCTGGAAACCCTGCGCCGCATCCGCGCCGGCAGCAACCTGCCCATCCTGATGCTGACGGCGCGCGGCGACGATACGGACCGCATCGTGGGGCTGGAGCTGGGCGCCGACGATTACGTGACCAAACCGTGCACGCCGCGCGAGCTGACGGCGCGCATCCGTGCCATCCTGCGCCGTGCGCAAGCGGCGCCGCCCGATACGTCGGGCCTGGCGCCGCTGACCGTGGGCCAGTTGACGATGTGGCCCGAACAGCGCCGCGCCGCCTGGGCCGGCATGCACCTGGAGCTGACGAGCACGGAATTCAACCTGCTGGAAGTGCTGGTGCGCCATGCGGGCAAGCCCGTCAGCAAGAATCAATTGTCCGAACTGGGCCTGGGCCGGCCCATGGCCCGCTTCGACCGCAATATCGACGTTCACTTGAGCAGCCTGCGCCGCAAGCTCGGCAGCCTGGCCGACGGCCGCTCCTGCCTGCAAACCGTGTACCGTCTCGGCTATCAGCTGATCAAGGAGTAAGCGTGGGCCGCCTGTTCTGGAAGTTTTTTCTGTGCATCATGCTGGCGCAAGTGACGGCCACCATCGGCATCGGCGGCACCTTCTGGCTGAAAAACCGGGCCGCGCAGCAGGAACGGGCCCTCGACATCGATACCAGCCCGCCTGCGCAAATGATCATCGAGGCCGCCAGCGCCACCCTGGAAGCGGGCGGCAGCCAGGCATTGCGGCAATTCCTGGGCAAGCTCGAACGCATGCGCGTGTTTGCCGTCGATGTCAAAGGGCAAGAATTGATGGGCCGCGCCGTGCATCCCGCCATGCTGGCCAAGGCGCGCGCCATGCTGAAACAGGGCCAGGCCCATCCTGTCGTGCGCGAAGCGGCCGGCAGCGACGGCCAACGCTACCTGCTGTTCCTGCCCTCGTCCGAACGTTTCCGCAATGCCGAGGCGGGCGCCGCGCGCGACACGCTCATCGCCGTCGCCATGAGCGGCCCGCGCGCCATGGGACCCGGTCCGCGGCCCAACGACGCGGGCGCCCCGCCGCCACGCGGCGAATTCGGCCGCGGCATGCCCCCGCGCATGGACAGCCCCTACCGCACCTTCATTCCCCTGGCCGCCGCCATCGCCGCCAGCCTGCTGTTCGCCTTTTTGCTGGCCTGGTATTTTGCGCGCCCCATCCGCGACTTGCGGCAAGCGTTCGAAGCCGCTTCGCACGGCAACCTGGCGCCGCGCTTTCACGCCAGCGGCAAGCGCGGCGATGAATTGACGGACCTGGGACGCGATTTCGACCGCATGACGGGCCGTTTGCGCAGCCTCATGGATAGCCAGACGCGTTTGCTGCATGACGTCTCGCACGAGTTGCGCTCGCCGCTGGCGCGCCTGCAGGCCGCCATCGGCCTGGCGCACCAGCAGCCGGAAAAGATGGCCGCCTCGATGCAGCGCATCGAACGCGAAAGCGAACGCATGGATAAACTGATCGGTGAACTGCTGACCCTGTCACGGCTGGAAGCGGGCGCCGTGCAAGCGGGCGCCGCGCACGCGCACAGCGAAGACGTCGACATCGCCGACCTCGTGCACGACATCGTGGACGACGCCCGCTATGAAGCCAGGGCGCGCCTGATGGGCATCGACCTGGCGGTCGACGCGGCCATGGCCGACGCCAGCGTCACGGGCCAGCCCGAACTGCTGGCGCGCGCCATGGAAAACGTGGTGCGCAATGCCGTCAAGCACAGTCCCGATGGCGGCACGGTGGACGTGGAGCTGTCGCGCCTGCATGATGGCAAGCAGGATTGGCTGCGCATCGCCGTGCTGGACCGTGGCCCCGGCGTGGCCAGCGCCGACCTGGCCCGCATTTTTGAACCGTTCTTCCGCGCCAGCAATACCCAGCACAGCACGGATGGCCACGGCCTGGGCCTGGCCATCGCCCGGCACGTCATCAACGCCCATGGCGGCAGCATCGGGGCCAGCTTGCGCAGCGGTGGCGGCCTGTGCGTGGAAATGCTGCTGCCCGTCAAAACGCCAGGCTGACCTGTCGGCGAGCCTGGCGTCTTTTATGCGCGGAGAATGCTGTTACGCCTGCGTATCGATGATGCTGCCCAAGGTGGACGAGGTCGATTTGGCCGGGCTCGTCGCCGTATCGGCGCTGCTGGCCGGTTGAGCATCCTGCTGCGCCGCCTTTTGTGCGGCGGCCGCCTGTAACTGGGCAATTTGCGCCTGCAAGGCCTGGATTTGCTGCGCCAGCTGCTGCTGCAGCTTTTGCGACGCCTCCGTCTGCTCGCCCTTCTGCGACTCCGTCAACTGCTTTTGCGCCGCCGTGATCTGCTTTTGCAGCGCCGCGATCTGCGAACCGCTGCCCGCACTGGCGCTACTGGCCGCGCTGACCCCGCCGCCTGAACCGATTGCCGCTACCATACTGCCTCCTCAGTGTTTCAATACCAAGGTTAACGGCAAGCATGGAGGGCGGATGTAGGGCGGCAGGTGTAAAGGCAGGTAAAGACAGGGAAAGACGGCTGGCGCCCCTCCCTGCACGGCGATCAGGTCTTCGGCAATGTTACGCCAACCTGGCCCTGGTACTTGCCGCCGCGGTCCTTGTACGACGTTTCGCACACTTCATCGGACTCGAAGAACAGCACTTGCGCCACGCCTTCGTTGGCGTAGATTTTCGCCGGCAATGGTGTCGTGTTGGAAAACTCCAGCGTCACATAGCCTTCCCATTCCGGTTCGAACGGGGTGACGTTGACGATGATGCCGCAGCGCGCATACGTGCTCTTGCCCAGGCAAATCGTCAGCACATTGCGGGGAATGCGGAAATACTCGACCGTACGGGCCAGAGCGAATGAATTCGGCGGAATGATGCAATAGCCCTTGCCCGACACATCGACGAAGTTATTCGCGTCAAAATCCTTGGGATCGACGATGGTCGTGTTGATGTTGGTAAATAACTTGAACTCGTCGGCGCAGCGGATGTCATAGCCATAGCTGGACGTGCCATAAGAAACGATGCGGTTGCCGTCGCGTTCCTTGACCTGGCCCGGTTCGAACGGCTCGATCATGCCCGTTGTTTCCGCCATGCGGCGTATCCATTTATCGCTTTTAATCGTCATCGCAGGGGTATCTTTCTAGAATATCGGAATGGCTGGGGCCGCACGCTTGCTGCAGGCGCGGCCCGGATGGCAGGATTTTACGCGAAAATCCGCCGTTGTTGGCCCCATCCCCTGAAAATCCTTGGCGATATTCTATTGCTTCGCCAGCAATGCCGTGATCATCTCGCGCACCACTTGCGCCGTCAGTTCCGGGTTTTCCATGGGAAACAGATGCCCGCCCGGCACTTGGCGGAAAAACTTGCCGACCAGCTTGCGCGTGGCCTTCAAGCCCGCTTGCCGGCATTCCACCGATTCCGTGCCGCCGATAAAACTGATGGGAACAGGAAAACCGTCCTTGACGAGACCGCCGATGTGGTGCGGCAGGCTGCGGTAGACCTGCGTTTCCACTTCGCGCGTAAAGCGCAGCTGCACCCCTTCCGGATGGGGAACCAGGCCGCTGTCGATGTAGTCGCGCAACACATGCGGCGCCCAGATGGCGAACATGTCCTTGGCCGCGAAGTGTTCATATGCGGCTTGCGCGTCCGGCCACAGCTTGCGCCGCCGGGCGGAAAAACGTGACGGCGAGAACCGCTCGCCCAGCGCCGTGTTGCGCGCCAGCCGCACCAGCAAGGCGCGCCAGCCCGCCACCACGGGCGAATCGAGCAAGACCACGCAGCGCACCAGGTCGGGCCGCTGCTTGGCCACCATCACACTGAGCATGCCGCCCAGCGAATGGCCGACGAGAATCACGGGCGCGCTGTAGCGGCGCTCCAGCTCATCGATATACTCGCGCACCAGCTCGGGCCAGCCCGTGCTGACGGGGTAAGCGGGGTCGTGCGCATGCATGTCGAGCGCCTGCACGGTGTAATGCTGGCCCAGCAAGCCAAACAGCTTGCGGTAAGTGCCGGCAGGATAACTGTTGGCGTGGGCAAAGTGCAGTTGCGGGAGGGTCATCGTGGGTCGGTGCCGGTGAATGCGATAGACAATTGTAATGGCATGCCGGCAAGACGTATCAGAGGAAGGACTCTAATTGCCGGGGCGCATGGGCCATGCCGGGCACGAACGCCGCCAGCACTTCGCCCAGCTCCGCGTTTGAATCCACGACGCAAAAAGCATCGTCGAACGCGTAATGACGGTTCATGGGATTGCGCACGACGATGCATTCCAGTCCGGCCGCGTTAGCGGCGCGCAAGCCGCGCGGCGAGTCTTCCACGGCCACGCAGTCGGCGGCGGGCAGGCCCAGGCGCTGCAAGCCCAGCTGGTAGCCGTCGGGCGCCGGCTTGCTTTCGCCATACATTTCACGCGTCAGCACGAAGTCGAAGTGGCCGAGCAAGCCCGTGCCCGCATGGCTGATGTCAAAGTGCTGCGCATACGCGCTGGTGACGACGCCCATCGCCACGTGCGGGCGCAGCGACGCCAGCACTGGCCCGATGCCGGGCATGGCCAGCTGCCGCGCCTGGCGCAGGCGTTGCGCAAACAGCACGGTGCGCTCGGCCCGCAGGCGCTCGACCAGCTCGATGGCGTGGCCCTGCCCCAGCAGCACATGCCAGGCGCCGTAGTTATTGTCCAGGAACCAGTCAAAGAATTGCTTCGGCGTCAGGTCTATGCCGTAGGGCAAGAGCAAGTCGCGGTTGCTTTCGTAAAACAGCTGCTCGGTGTTGACCAGCACGCCATCGTTGTCCCACAGCACGCCCTGGATGGTTTTCATGGCTTGTTGTCGTTCAAAAACTTACTTGAAGAAGATATCGTAGGACAACTTGACGATCAGCAGCACCAGCAGCACGAGGAAGAGGATGCGCACGAAGGCGGCGCCGCGGCGCACGGCGATCCAGGTGCCCGTCAGCGCGCCCAGGATATTGCACACAGCCATTGGTGCGGCCACGGCGTACACCACGTGGCCGGCAGGGATGAAGAAGGCCAGCGCGGCCACGTTGGTGGCGATATTCACCAGTTTCGAGCAGGCCGAGGCGAGGATGAAATCGAAGCCGAAGACGCGGATGAACAGGAAAATCAGGAAGCTGCCCGTGCCCGGCCCGAACAGGCCGTCATAAAAGCCGATGGCGCCGCCGATGACGATGGCGAGGATGCGTTCGCGCGATCCGATGGGGCGCGCTTCGCGCGTCGTGCCGAAATCCTTCTTGATGAAGGTGTAGATGGCCATGATGATGATCAATACCAGCACCATGGGGCGCACCACCTGTTGCGGCACGTAGGACACGGCGGCCGCGCCGATGAAGGACATGACGAAAGCGCTGGCCACGGCCGGCAGCACCAGCAGCCAGGGAATGTGCACCTTGCCGACAAACGAGCGGGCGGCAAACGTGGTGCCGCAGGCCGACGCCAGCTTGTTCGTGCCCAGCAAGGAGGTCGAGGCCATGTTCGGCATCAGGTTGAACAGGGCCGGCAGCTGGATCAGCCCGCCCCCGCCCACGGCGGCATCGATCAAGCCGGCAAAGAAGGCAAATAAACACAGCAGCGAGATGGTCAGCATGATAGGCAGTAAGGAATGGGCGACAGCGGCAGTATAGGCGCCGTGAATTTTTCCGGATGCAACTTCATATTGCGGAAAACGCAATCAGGTGTAACGCTTGACGGAATGCGCCCCATACGGTCTACTGGCCTCTTTTGCCGGGAGCCGCACGATGTCGATGAAACTGATGTGGGAGATCCGCGCCTTCTGCACCGTGGTCGAAAAGCGCAGCTTCATCCACGCGGCGCGCATGCTGGGACGCTCGCCGTCGGCCGTCACGCGCGCCATCCAGTTCCTCGAAGACGCCATCGGCGCCGAGCTGATCCTGCGCACGCAAAAGCAGTTCACCCTGACGACGGCCGGCGAAACGTATTACGCGTCGGCCAAGCACTTGCTGGAAACGCAAGCCGAGGCGGAAGACCAATTAGCGGAATTGAGCAATTCGCCGCAAGGCTGGGTACGCCTCTCGGCACCGGAAATCCTGTCGCTGGGATTCTTGCCGAAAGTGGTGGCGCAATTTTCGCGCGACTACCCGAACGTGTCGGTGGACATCCACTTCTCGGACAAATCGATCGACCCCATCCAGGAAAAGCTGGACTTCGCCATCCGCGGCGCGTTTCCCCAGTCGAGCGAGCTGATCGGCTATCCCCTGTGGAATTACCGCCGCTACATGTATGCCTCGCCCGACTATATCGAGCGCATGGGCGCGCCCGGGGAACCCGAAGAGCTGGCCGGCCACGACATCATCATGCACTCGGCCCCCCGCATCCTGCGCGACTGGCATTTCGTTTCCAGCGAGCGCAACGTGCGCTACCAGGTGCAACCGCGTTTCCGCTTCACCTCCGGCATCGCCACCTTCCAGGCCGCACTGGAAGGTGCCGGCATCGTGCGTCTGGCCAGCTGGCTGGCGGAACCGGCCGTGGCCTCCGGCGCACTGCGCCGCGTCTGCACGGCCTACCGTCTCACGTCGTCGAAGGAGCTGGACCCCAGCATCCACGCCGTGTATGGCACCTCGCGCATGGCCAAGGGGGCGCGGCTGTTTCTGGAGTATGTGCGGCAGCGGGGGCTGGAAATACCGGATGAACGTGTAATTTAAGGACTATTTCCCGACGATAGCATCGCTATACACGGCAAACTGCGCGCCATCGAAGTCAAAAGCGGCCACCTCATACATGCCCAGCCGTTCATGCGCGCGCAGCGAACCTGGATTGTCGCGCCGGATGAACAGCACCGCCTCGGCGCCCCCATGCTGCTCGCGCATGGCAGAGTACAGCAGCGCCAGCAAACCCTGCCCCCGCTCCGAATCCGCAATGCAGACGGGGCCGTACACATAGGCGTTGCCACTGCCCGCATACGCGGCCAGCATGGCCAATACCACGGGCGCCTGCGCAGCGGCTGGCGCCGCGCTGAACAACACGCCAACGACAGGTCCGTCCGCTACGCGCCGCGCCACGATGACGGGCGACGCGCCATCCGCCATGCTGGCCACCTTGTCGCGTGAAAACTCGCCCGTCAGACTGCCGCCCTGCGAGGGGGAATTGGCTTGCAGCAAGACTGTGATGGAGTCGATGTCGGCGGCCTGGGCCGTGCTGACAAGATAAGGGTGGCTGGAATGGCGCAATCTGGACTCCTGGGACGATGTTGCGGGAGCGTAGCATGAAAGCGCTAGCGCCCATGCCAGTAACGCGGCCGGCTGGCCCGATACAAGGTCACGCCGATACCATCGCCAAACGCCAGCACCACCGCTCCTTCCACATCCGTGCGCAGCCGCGCAATCCCCATCTCGCCATAGCGCGCATACACCTGCGCCTTCGGATGCTTATAACGGTTCCTGTGTCCCACCTGGAAAATCGCCAGATCGGGATGGACGGCGTTCAAGAACGCCTGTGTCGACGAGGTGCCGCTGCCATGATGGGGCGCCAGCAATACGTCGGCGGCCAGTTCGCCCTCCGCCGAGCGCGCCAGCAATTGCGCCTCTTGCGCCGCTTCGATGTCGCCAGCCAGCAGGATCGAGTGCTTGCCTGCCGTGATTTTCACGGTGCAACTGCGGGCGTTCGGCGTCAAGCTGATGTCGGTATGGCTGGCGGGCAGCGGGTGCAGCATGGCGAAGTGCACGCCTTCCCACGTCCAGCCCTGGCCCGCCATGCAGTGCAGATAGGGTTTGTGCAACTCCCGCCGCGCCTCGACGGCCGGATGGCCATCGAACAGCGACGAGGCCAGCCAGCCCACTTGCACGTTCTCCAACAGAGACATGGCGCCGCCGGCGTGATCGAGGTCGCTGTGGGAAATGATCACGCCGTCCAGCTTGGCTATGCCGCGTGCGCGCAGATAAGGCACGATGACCCGGCTGGCGCCATCGGAATCGAGGCTGTAGGCGGGCCCCGTGTCGTACAGCAGGCGGTGACCATGCGTTTCCACCAGCACGGCCATGCCCTGCCCCACGTCAAAGGCCGTCACCCACATGCCACCCGGTGGCGGACTGGACGGCAAGGCCGTCAGCAGCGGCAGCCAGCCCAGCATGCCCGCCCAGCGGTGCGGCCAGCCGCATGGCGCCAGCAGCCAGGCCGTGCCAAACAATGCCCAGCAAAAACTCCACATTGGCGGCGCGGGCGCCGTCCACACGGCAAAGCGGCGCGCGCCCAGCCATTCGAGCACCTGCGCCAGCATCTGCACGATGGCATGCGCCAGCAGCAGCAATCCGTCAGACAGGGGCGCTGGCAGCAGGCTGCCAGCCAGCGACAAGGGTGTGACGAGCAGGCTGATGACGGGAATGGCCAGCGCATTGGCGACAGGCGACACGAGCGACACTTGCGAGAACAGCAGCATCGTCAACGGCACCAGTCCCACCGTCACCACATACTGCGTGTGCGCGCCCAGCGCCACGGCAGCACGCAAACGGCGCCAGCGTCCGGCCTGCGGCGGCATGGACGCCGTGGTGCGCCCTGCCGTTGCGTACAACATGGTGGCGACGGCGCCGAACGACAGCCAGAAGCCGGGCCACAGCACGGCCCACGGATCGAGCAGCACGACCACGCCCAGCGCCAGGCACAGGATATGGACGATGCTGGTGATACGTCCCAGCCACAGGGCCAGCGCCACCACCAGCAACATATACAAGGTGCGCTGCGCGGGCACGCCAAAGCCGGCCAGCAGCACATACAAAAATGCCGCCAGCGCGCCGGCCAGCGCCGCCACCTTTTGCGCCGGCAGCCGCAGTGGCAACTGCCAGCCGGTAAAAAACGAGCGCCGCCACAGCGTGCCGGCACCAAGCGCAAAGAGTCCCGCGATCATGGTAATGTGCAGGCCGGATATCGAAATCAGATGGCTCACGCCAGTGCGGTTGAACACTTGCCAGTCCGACTGGGGAATCGCGCGCTGGTCGCCCACCACCAGCGCCACGATCACGCCCGCATACTGTTTTCCGTCCAGGCTGCGCACGATGCGCGCGCGCAATGCCGCGCGGCTGGCCTCCACCACGTTGCCGAAGCCGGGCACGAAGGCGGTCAGGCGCACGTTCGGCGTATCGGCGCGCGGCTGCGGCCGCACATAGCCCGTGGCGCGCACGCCCTGCTCCAGCAGCCACGCCTCGTAGTCAAAACCCATCGGGTTCGCATTGCCGTGCGGACGCTGCAAGCGCACCGTCAGGCGCCAGCGTTCGCCAGGCTGCACGTCGCCCACATCGTTCGTCACTTCATCACGAAAACCTGCGTACCAAGACAGGGCGATCAGGGGCGGCACCTTCGCCCCAACAGCCTTCTCCACGGCAAAATTGAAGCGCACGCCCTGCTCGAAGCGGTACGGCAGGCTGGCTACCGTACCCGTGACAACAATGTCCTGGCCTTCATCAGCCAGCGCAAGTTGCGGCGCCATGGCGGCCTGGGCCAGCCAGGCGGCCCAGTAAAAGCCCAGTCCCATGCCAGCGACAAGCGCGACAGTGGAATGCCACCAGGAACGCCAGCGCGCATGGTGGCACAGCAGCAGTGCCGCCAGCAGCGACACGCCAGCGGTCACCCACAGCAACACGCCCCCATACGGCGGCAAGCTTGCCTGCGTCTGCAACCAGGCGGCGCCAGCGGCAAAGCCGAGTATCAGGGTGCGCATGGGAGCTCGCTGCGAAAAAGGCTCAGCAACTGTGCCCCCTTTCCACTCTTTACCGTCTGATCTGGCGCAATGGTGCCCTGAATAAGAACGTTCAGTCACGCCATCCCCCACCACCGCTGGCGAAACTTTCCGCATGCTAAGATGGCCATCCGGCGCAAAGGCGCCACGACTTTGCGGACCTTGCATGACCCTACTGACAGCGGCCGAAACCTACTTACAGGACTTTCATCAAAGGCAAGTCGGCGTGACCAGCACCGCGTTTGGCCACCTGCCGGCCAGTTCCCCCGCCGGCAGCTGGGCCTCGTCCTACGACGTGCTGACCAGCCTGGTACCGGCCGTGGACACGCCATTGAGCGTGCTCGACCTGGCCTGCGGCGACGGCCATCTGCTGGGCTTGCTGGCAGCCCGGCGGCAGTCCCGGCTGCAACTGCTCGGCGTCGACATGAGCCAGGCTGAACTGGCCGCCGCGCGCGCCGCCCTGCCCCCGTCCGTGCATCTGCTGCAAGGCCGGGGCCAGGCTCTCGACCTGCCATCGGCCAGCGTCGATTATCTCGTCTCGCACATGGCGCTGATGCTGATGGACGACATCGAACAAGTCATGCGTGAAATCCGCCGCGTGCTGCGCCACGGCGGCCAGTTCGCGGCCATCGTCGGCCGGACGTTCTTGCTGGGCGAAGTGAACGACGTTTTCATGCGCGTGTTCAAGCCGATCGCCAGCACCGAGCTGCCGCCGCTGCGCTTCGGCGATCGCCGCACGGGCTCCGAAGCCGGCTGGCGGGAACTGCTCGATGCCGGTTTCGCAGACGTTGAAGTCGACGACATCGATGTCCCATGGACGCCCACGCCGGGCGAACTGTGGACGGCCCTGCTGGACACCTACGATATCGACCGCCTGGACGATGGCGCCAGGCAGCGCCTGCGCGGCGCGTTCCTGGATGCCGCAGCGCATCTGCAAGACAGCGATGGCAAGATCGCCACGGGCTGGGGCCTGCGCCTGGTGCGCGCGCGTACCGCCTGAACATGCAAGCACCAGGCCCGGCCACCACGGGTCGCCCCCATCGACGGTATAATCGGCCTCGCTTACTTCTACACCCAGGCACGACATGACTTCCTCCGCACTTCCTCCCGATACTTCCACCGACATTTCCGACAGCAGCGAAGACAATAACGATGCCACCCTGGTAGCGGAACTGGGGGAACTGGCCGAGCATATCCGCCTCGTGAAGATGGAAGGCCGCGTCTTCGTGCGCTTTTCCGGCGTGGTCAAAGCGGGCCATCTGGTGGTGCCGTATGCGCTGGTACCAAGCCAGGGCGTGCTGGCGCGGCCGGCCAAGTGGCGCAAGATGGACCGCGAAACCAAGCTGGCACTGGTGCGTGAACGGGCCAGCGCGGCCGTCTTCGAAGAGCTGCGCCAGCACGTGATCGATTTCGTCGCTGATATCGCGGGACTGAGCGAAGACGTCGACACGGACCCGATGGTTTTCCTGCATACCCTGGCCGACATGCAGACGTCGGAGCCGGCCGGCATGGTGTTCGACCGCATCCGCCAGCGTTTCAATCACGCCATCGAGCGCCAGCAGGAAGAACAGCACGCGGCGCGCACGCGCCAGAGCATCAACCTGGCCGAGTATCCAGCCTCGTTCGATATGGCGCGCCGCCTGCCGCGCCGCTTCATCGCCCTGCTGGGCCCCACCAATTCCGGCAAGACGCACCGCGCCATGGAAGCGCTGGTGAAGGCAAAGAGCGGCATCTATCTGGCGCCATTGCGCCTGCTGGCCCTGGAAAACTACGAACGCCTGCAGGAAGCCGCGCCGCATGGCAAGCCGCTGGCCGTGAGCCTGATCACGGGCGAGGAGCGCAGGGTCGTTGACGGCGCCACGCACGTGGCCAGCACGGTGGAAATGCTGGACACGAAAACCGTCGTGGAAGTGGCCGTCATCGATGAAATCCAGATGCTGGCCGACCCGGACCGGGGCGCCGCGTGGACGGCCGCCGTCTGCGGCGCGCCCGCCCACACCGTCTATCTGGTGGGGGCACCCGAAGCGCGGCGCGCCATCGAGGCGCTGGCCGAGCGCCTGGACTGCCCGCTGGAAGTGCACGTACTCAAACGCATGGCGCCCCTGTCGATGGAGCCGAACGCCGTGCGCAAGGTGCGCAACCTGCGCCGCGGCGACGCCGTCATCGCCTTTTCCCGCCGCGAAGTGCTGATGTGGCGCGACATGATCACGGAAACGGGGCTGTCAGTGGCCACCGTCTACGGCAACCTGTCGCCGGAAGTGCGGCGCGCGCAGGCGCAGCGCTTCCGCGACGGCACGGCCGATATCGTCGTCGGCACGGATGCGCTGGCGATGGGCTTGAACATGCCGATCGCGCGCATCGTCATGACCACCTGCGTCAAATACAATGGCCGCGAAGAGGAAGAGATTTCAGCCGCGCTGGCGCGCCAGATCGCCGGACGCGCGGGCCGCTACGGCGTGCATGAAGAGGGCCTGGTGGCCGGCTACGACAACGAAACGCATGAAGTGATGCGCGCCCTGTTGAAGGAAAAGCTGCATCCGCTGAACACCAGCGGCTTTGCCGTGGCGCCGTCGCTCGAACATCTGCACCGCATTTCGTCCGTGACGGGCGAACTGTCGCTGTCAAAACTGCTGCGCCGCTTCATCCACAATATCGACGTGCCGGACGGCTTTTTCTTCCCCCGCATCACGGAAGACCAGAAGGAGCGCGCCGTCTGGCTCGACACTCTGCCCCTGTCCGTGGCCGACAAGTTCACTCTGTCGCTGGTGCCGATATCGAGCAAGGTGCCGTCCTTGCAAACGGCGTGGGAGCACTGGGCGAAGAATCTGTCGCAGGGAAAAACGAGCACCTTGCGCCAGCACGCGTACGGCGGCGGCACGCAGAATCTGCAGCAGGTGGAAGACACCTGCCGCTACTATTCCGCGTATGCCTGGCTCAGCTACCGCCTGCCCGAATTCTTCCCCGATATCGCCGTCGCGCAAAACCTGTCGCGCGATGCGTCGGAACGGGTCGACTCCATCCTGCGCGCGCACAATGCGGCTTCGCGCGGACGCTCGAAGAAGTTCAAATAAGCCTCAACCGAGCGGCCAGAACCAGACCTCGCCACAATCCCAGTAGCATTCGGTGCCGCACACCTTCACGCCGATGGACGGCAGCAGGATGTCGATATGGCCGCCCGCGCCGCCCAGGTAGCCGGGAATGCGGAAGAAGGCGACCAGGCCCTGGCGCTGGCCGATGCCGGCCATGGCGGCATCCCGGCTGAATTTTTCGGGCGCGCCGAACATCGAGGGGCTGGCCAGCATGTGCGCCAGCTTGGCCTGCCCTGGTTCGATCAGCGCGCCCTTGAACGGCCCCTTGCGGATGGCCATGCGGCCTCTGACCTGGACGCCGGCCTTGATCAGGGCCAGGCTGACGCGGATGGCGCAGGTGTTGGCGAAACTGTCCTTGCCGATCAAGTCTTCCCAGCCGATTTCGCGGAACAGGGCTGCCTGGTCGACGGCCGCCACGCTCGAGTAATTTTCACGCAGATTGATGAATGCAGGTTTCACGCCGACCTCCCTTTGCCCCTGGTCGCCAGGGCACATCAGGCAGATTGTAGGAGGATGCCGCAGCCCCGCACTGAGCGAAGTCAAGCGATCTGCATTACGGCTTGGCCACCTCGTAATGCAGCTTCAGCACCAGCCCATTATGGTCATCGGCCATATAGATATCGCCATCCTGCCCCTGCTTCACGTCGACGGGCGCGCCCCTGCCCTGCTTGCCCTTGCGTTCCCAGTTGCTGATCAAGTCGACGGACTTGCCCAGCGGCGCGCCGGCCTTGTCGGGCAGCAGGGCCACCAGGCGGTGGCCGTTGCTGCGGTAGCCGTGGTAGCCGATGATCAGGCTATTTTTGTACAACGCAGGGAAGCGGCTGGCCGTGTAAAAAGTCATTCCCAGCGGGGCCGCATGGCCGGGCAGCAAACGCTCCGGCGCCGCATATTGGGCGTCGCAAGCCGTCTTCGGATATTCGGGACTGGCCACATTGTCGTCGTAGCAGTACGGCCAGCCGTAGTGCCGGTCTGCCTTGATCAAATTCAGTTCTTCGTGCGGCAGGTTCTCGTCGCTTTTCAGTTGCGGCATGGCGGCCTGGATGGCGTCGCGCGAGTTTTCCGCCTGCCACAGCTCGCCCGTCGCAGGGTGAAAAGCCAGCGCCATCGAATTGCGCAAGCCGCGCGCATGCGTGCGCCAGCTCGTCACCGTGCCGGCCGGCCAGGCCATC
Source organism: Janthinobacterium sp. SUN128 (assembly GCF_030587275.1). Lineage (NCBI taxonomy): Bacteria > Pseudomonadati > Pseudomonadota > Betaproteobacteria > Burkholderiales > Oxalobacteraceae > Janthinobacterium > Janthinobacterium sp. SUN128. The sequence goes on from NZ_JAPWHY010000001.1 coordinate 2,152,556, forward strand.
GTGTATTCGCGGATGGCGCCCAGCGCTTCCAGGCCTTCCGCCGAAGGACAAGCCTTGGCCGGATCGGGCGCCTTGCCATCATTCTCGCAATGGTCGGTGCTGGAACCCACGTTCACATACAGGTCGCCCTTGGGGCTGAAGCGCATGTTCGTCAGCAGGTGCAGACCGAGGCCCGGCAGGCGCGGCGTCTTGGCCTTGCCGCCGATCACGTCGGTGAGGGTGCGCGTGGTATCGCGCAGGTCGAAGCGGAAGATGCGCCCCACCTCGCCCACGTAGACCATGCCGTCCGGCCCCTGCACGATGCCGTTCGGCCGATCGAGCTTGTCGAGCAGCAGCTTGCGCTCGTAGCCGCCACCGGCCGCCTTGGGCTGCAACAGCCACAATTTACCCTGCTTCGGCGCCCATCCCGTCATATCCGTGACGAGGATGTCGCCATTCGTCAGCGGCAGCACGCCACGGGGGAATTTCAGGCCGTCGGCCAGCACGGCCACGCAAAAGCCGGCCGGCGTGGTGACGTCGAGGCGCGGCATACCGTCGCACTGGGCGCTGGCCGTCGCCGCCATGGCGGGCGCCAACACGGTGGACATACAGGCTGCCAGGGCGCCCGCGAGCATTTTCTTGTTCATGGTCTCATTCCATCAGGGGTAATCGGGGCATCACGGCGCGCGCATTGGCGCTGGTGGCAACGGCCACGTCGGCCAATGCCAGGCCGCGCAGCTCGGCCAGCACGGCGCCAATGCGCGGCAATTCTTCGGGGCTGTTGCGGCCCGGGTGGATCCAGCTGGGGGAAATGTCGGGTGCATCCGTCTCCAGCACGATGGCATCCAAAGGCAGGTCCGTGGCCATGCGGCGTATCTGCAGCGCGCGGGTAAACGTCATGGCGCCGCCGAAACCGAGCTTGAAACCGAGGTCGATATAGCCCTGCGCCTGCTGGAAGCTGCCGTTGAACGCGTGCGCGATGCCGCCGTTCGGGCGGATCTGGCGCGCGTGTTTGAGGACGATGTCCTGCGAGCGGCGCACGTGGGCCAGCACGGGCAAATCGAAGTCGCGGGCGATTCTCAGCTGCTCGCGCAGGAAATGCTCCTGCTTGGCGCGCATGGCCGGCTCGCACAGCATGGGGATGAAGAAATCGAGGCCGATTTCGCCGATGGCGACAAAGCGCGGGTCGTTCATCGCCAGGGCCACGGCCTCGCGCAGGGCGATCAAATCGTCTTCCGTGGCGTGCGGCACGTAGATCGGGTGGATGCCCAGCGCATAGCAGGCGTTGGGCGCCGCAGCCGCCAGGTCGCGCACGATGGCGAAATTGGCCCGTTCGACGGCGGGAATGACGATCATCGCCACGTCCTGCTGCTGCGTGCGCGCCGCCACCTGCAGCGATTCGCTGCCGAATTCATGCGCGTCGAGGTGGCAGTGCGTGTCGATCCACAGCATGGCGGCTCCTTGGTATTGCTCAGTATTGATAAGGCTGCAGCCCTTCGTCCGTCAGGCGCAGCACGCGGTCGCAGCGCTTGGCCAGCTCGATATCGTGCGTGACAATGACGAAGGCCGTGCCCAGGGTGCGCGACAATTCCAGCATCAGGTCGAAAATCTGTTCGGCCGTGGCGTGATCGAGGTTGCCCGTCGGTTCGTCAGCCAGCACGCAGGCCGGCTGCGTGACAAGGGCGCGGGCCAGGGCCACGCGCTGGCGCTCGCCGCCCGACAACTCGCCCGGCGTGTGCGTGACGCGCTTGGCCAGGTTCACGCGCGTGAGGATCTGCTGCGCCAGCTCGGTGGCCGGCGCGCGCTTCATGCGCCGTATCATCAAAGGCATGGCGACGTTGTCCAGCGCGGAAAACTCGGGCAGCAGGTGGTGGAACTGGTAGACGAAACCCAGCGAGGCGTTGCGCAAGTCGCCGCGCGCCTTTTCGCTGAGGTTAGCGAAGTCCTTGCCCAGCAGGGTCACCTTGCCGCTGGTGGGCGTATCGAGGCCGCCCAGCAGGTGCAGCAGGGTCGATTTGCCGGAACCGGAGGCGCCGACGATGGCGACCCGCTCGCCGCGGTGGACGTCGATGTCGATGCCGGCCAGCACCTGCACCTTGTAGCTGCCCTGCGTAAAAGTCTTGCCCAGGCCGCGGCAGGAAAGCACGGCAGAATCGGCGGAAGCGCCATTGGAGGCAGGTTTGTTCAGATCGGTCATGGTCGTAGTCAGTGGTTTATTCATAGCGCAGGGCTTCCGCAGGTTTGACGCGGGCGGCCCACCAGCTTGGGTACAGGGTCGCCAAAAAGGCGAGGATCACGGCCAGCACGCCGATCTTGGTGACGTCGGGCCAGCGCAGGTCGGACGGCACGGTGCTGATGAAATAGATGTCCTTGGAGAGGAACTGCACCCCCAGCAAATGCTCGATGAAGGGCACGATGACGTCGATGTTCATGGCCACCAGCACGCCGCCGCCCACGCCCAGAATTGTGCCCAGGATGCCCACCAGCGCGCCCTGGATCATGAATATTTTCATGATGGATCGGGGCGACGCGCCCAGGGTACGCAAAATCGCGATATCGGCCTGCTTGTCCGTCACCGTCATCACCAGGGTCGAGACCAGGTTGAAGGCGGCCACCGCGATGATCAGGGTCAGGATGATGAACATCATGCGCTTTTCCGTCTGCACGGCAGCGAACCAGTTGGCATTGAGCTTGGACCAGTCGCGCAGCCACAGGTCGCCCGGCATGGTTTTTTTCAGTTCCGCCGCCACTTGCGGCGCCTGGTTCATGTCGGCCAGGCGCAAACGCAGGCCGGACGGGCCATCGAGACGCAGCAGGCGCTGGCCGTCTTCGATATTGATGAAGGCCAGACCGGCGTCGAATTCATTGTGGCCCGCCTGGAAGATGCCGCTGACGGTAAAGCTGCGCATGCGCGGCAGCACGCCGGCCGGCGTGACCTGGCCTTGCGCCAGCATCAGCGTCACTTTTTCGCCGAGGTTGACGCGCAGGGCGCGCGCCAGCTCGATGCCCAGCACGATATTGAAGGTGCCTGGCTGCAGGGCCTTGAAGCTGCCCATGCGCGTCTGGCCGGCCACGTCGGAAACGTTCGGCTCTTCCTCGGGCAGCACGCCGCGCACGATGGCGGGACGCAGCGCATCGTCGCGCAGCAGCATGCCCTGCGTTTCCACGAACGGCGCCGCGCCCTTCACGGCCGGGTTTTTAAAAGCTTGCGCCGCTTCCGCGCGCCAGTCCGGCATGCTGCCGCTGTTGTCGAACACTTCCACGTGGGCCAGCACGGACAGCATGCGGTCCGTCACCTCCTTCTGGAAACCGTTCATCACGGACAGCACGACGATCAGCGCCGCCACGCCCAGGCCGATGCCGGCCATGGAAATGAGGGAGATGAAGGAGATAAAACTGTTGCGGCCACTGCGCTTGCCGGCCCGCGTGTAGCGCAGGCCAACCAGCCATTCGAAGGGAATATTTTTTAACATGCTTGTGAAGTGATTGATTCTTGTGTAAGCGACATGCCACTGTGCCGCCCCAACGGCGAAGTGCCGGGGTCGGACCCTGAGGGTCCGACCCCAGGTTCTGCTTCAGGGTTAACTTTGTTATTCATACCGCAATGCCTCGGCCGGCTTGACCCGCGCGGCGCGCCAGCTCGGGTAGATGGTCGCCACCAGCGCCAGGCCAAAGGCGATCAGGCCGATCTGCGCCACGTCCAGCCAATGCACGTCGGACGGCACGGCGCTGATCTGGTAGATTTCCTTCGAGATGAAGTGCAGGCCGAAGATGCCTTCGATGAAAGGCACGATGACGCCCACGTTCAGCGCCAGCACGACGCCGCCGATCACGCCCAAAGCACTCCCCAGCAAGCCCACCAGCGCGCCCTGGATCATGAAGATCTTCATGATGGAGAACGGCGAGGCGCCCAGGGTGCGCAGAATGGCGATGTCCGCCTGCTTGTCGGTGACCGACATCACCAGGGTCGAGACGAGGTTGAACGCGGCCACGGCGATGATCATGCTGAGGATGATGAACATCATGTTCTTCTGGCTTTGCACCAGCGCATACCAGCTGGCGCTGGCGCGCGACCAGTCGCGCATCCACAGCTGGCCCGGCATAGAGGCTTTCAGTTCGCGCGCCACCTGCGGCGCCTGGTTCATGTCGTGCAGGCGCAAGCGCAGGCCGGACGGGCCGTCGAGCTGCAGCAGCTGCTCCGCGTCCTGCATGTTGACGAAGGCCAGGCTGCCATCGAGTTCATTGTGACCTGCCTCGAAGATGCCGGCGACTTTGAGCGCGCGCATGCGCGGCATGACGATGCCATTGGCCGGGTCGCCCGCCCTCGGCTCGCGTTCCAGCATCAGCGTGACGTTCTGCCCCACTTTCACATCGAGGGCCTTGGCCAGGTCGATGCCCAGCACGATGTTATAGGAACCTGGCGTGAGATCATTGAAACTGCCCTGCTTCATCTGGGAGGCCACGCTGGAGACGGTGGCCTCCTGCTGCGGCAGCACGCCGCGCACGACGGACGGGCGCATGGTTTCGTCGTTCAGCAGCATGCCCTGGGTTTCCACGAACGGCGACACGGCCTTCACTTGCGGGTTGGCGTAGGCGGCGCGCTCCTGCGCCTGCCAGTTCGACATGGAGCCGCTGGTATCGAACACCTCGACATGGGCCAGCACCGACATCAGGCGGTCCGTGACTTCCTTCTGGAAGCCGTTCATGACAGACAGGACGACGATCAGGGCGGCCACGCCCAGGCCGATGCCGGCCACGGAAATGAGGGAGATGAAGGAAATGAAGCTGTTGCGGCCACTGCGTTTCCCGGCGCGCGTATAGCGCACGCCGACCTGCCACTCGAAGGGAAATTGTTTGATGATGCTCATGCGCTCCCGCGACAACGATGATATGCGAGCGCGCAGTGTGCCACACAATGGGCATTTCATGCATCAAGTCTGCGTGAAACAGCGCACGCCGGCCCTATTTTTCCTCCTGCGCCAGGCCGAACACGGCCAGCAGCTGCCCCGCCAGCGCATATTGGCGCATCTGCGCCAGGGTCAGACGGTGCAGCTGGTCGATGCGCCGCTGCTGCACCGTGAAATAGCTGTCGCGCGTCTGGATGACCTGCTGCAGGTTGCGCCGTCCCGCCTCGTACTGGATGGTGCCGCCGCGCACGACGAAGGCCAACTTCCTTTCCTGCTCGTCGAGCAGGGACAGGGTGCGCTGCGCATTGGCGATGCGCGGCAGCATGCTGGCCAGGTCGGCGCGCGTGCCCTGCTCGGCGCGCGCCACGTCCGCATCGGCCGCCTGGGCGCGGCTGATGCTCTCGTCGCGCTGCGCCAGGCTGCCGCCGCCGAGCGGGAATTCCCAGCTCACGCCCACCGACCAGCCCCGCTGCTGGATGGTCGAGGGCGGCGGCGTGGTCTTGTTATTGAGCAGATGGCTGACGTTCAGGTCCACTTTCGGCGCCAGGGTGGCCGCCACGCCGCGCACGCGCAGCTGGGCCGCCGCCGCCCGCTCGCGCGCGGCGCGCAACTGCGCCTGCTGCGTATCGGCGTTTTCCAGGGCCTGCGCCGGCAGCGGCGCAAAGGCGAAATCGGCAAACTGCGCCACCGGCTCGAAGGCCAGCGCCTCGAGCTTGATGCGCGCCGCCTGCTGGTCCGTCAGCAAGCCGTCGTGCACCAGTTCCGCGTCCAGCTGCGAACTTTGCGCCAGTTCGCGGTCCACTTCCGACGATTTGCCCAGTTCCGCCTGGCGCGTCACCTGCCGCACCAGCTGCGTCACATCGCGCAGGCGTTCCTGCGACTGCATCAGGCTGCGTTCCAGGCGCTGCATGTCGAAATACGCTTCGGCCAGTTTTTCCGCGCTTTCCGCGCGTGCCCGCTCCACGTCGAAGGCGGCGCCCGCCATTTCGCGCTCGGCCGCATCGAGTTCGGCGCGGTCGGCGCCGCCGTTGTACACATTCCAGCGCACGCTCGCTTCCACCTGGTGCGTGCGCCGTTCCACGTCCAGCGCGCCATCGAGGTCATTGCTGCGCCCCCGCGTCGCCTGCAGCGCCGCGGTCGGGAACAGCCGCGAGCGGGCCTGCTTGTAGCGCGCTTCGGTGGTGGCCAGCGCCGCCTGCGCCGCGATCACCTGCGGGTCGCGCGGCACGGCGCGCGCCAGCAAGGCGGGCAAGCCGCGCGTGGACTGCGCCTGGAAAGTGGCCGGCGGTGCCGGTTGGGCCACCGCGTTTGCGCAGGCGAATGCCATGCAAAGTAAAAAAGCACGCATCACCGCTCCTGCAGGGAAGACTGCAAGCCGCGCAGCACGGGCTTGAACACATATTGCAGCACCGAGCGGCGCCCCGTCAGGATGCCCACGTCGACGGGCATGCCAGGCGTAATCGGCAGCACCTTGCCGTGCGCCGTCAACTGGCTGCGGTCGGTACTCAGCTGCACCTCGAAATACGGCTCGTTGCGTTCATCGGGAATCGCATCGGCGCCCACGCGCACCACCTGCGCCTGCATGCGTCCATAGGTGGTGGCGTCATACGCCAGCACATTGGCCGAAGCGCGCTGCCCCACGTGGATAAATCCGATGTCCGACGGTTTCACGCGCACGGAAATCAGCATTTCCGAATCGGCGGGCACGATTTCCAGGATAGGTTTGCCCGGCTGCGCCACGCCGCCGACCGTCGCCACCAGCACGCGGTTGACGACACCGTCGACGGGCGCCGTCACATCGCGCCTGCTCACCTGGTCCTGCTGGCCTTTCACGGTGCTGGCCAGGGCTCCCGCCTTGGTTTCATATTCGCTGCGCTGGGCGCCCCACTGGCCGCGCATGCGCGCTTCCACTTCGCCGGCCTGCGCCTGCGCCTCGGCCAGGGTGGCCGCCAGGCGCGGCACGGAAGCGCGCAGGCTGTCGAGTTCCGTGCGCTGCTGCTGCACGCGCTGCTGCGCATTCAGGTAGTCGCCGCGCGAACCGGCGCCCTCCTTGAACAGGCGTTCCTCGATCGACAGGCTTTCCAGCGCGATCTTCAAGCCCGTATCGAGTTGCGCGATGCGGCTGTGCGCCTCGGCCAGCTCGCCGCGCCGCCGCGTCACGCCTTCGCGCGCGGCCGCCGTGGCCGACGCAAACTCGCGCTGGCCATCGCGCCACAACTGCGTTTCCTTGGCGATCAGCTCGGGCGCCTCTTTCTGCCATTCCGGCGCAAACCGGGGAGTACCACCGGACAGCAGCGCATCGAGGCGCGCCCTGCCCGCCAGCGCGGCCAGGCGATTCTGCACGCTGGCGCCCAGGTTGGCCTCGTACTGGGCCGTGTCCAGGCGCAGCAGCAAGTCGCCGCGGCGCACGCGCTGGCCCGGCTTCACCAGCATTTCGCGCACGATGCCCCCTTCCAGGCTTTGCACTTCCTGCAGGTGCGACGGCGGCGTGATGGCGCCGCGTCCATTCACGGACACGTCGAGCTGGGCGAAGGTGGCCCAGGCCAGCACCAGCACCAGCAATACGGCGATCAGCGCCAGCATGCGCATGACGATGCGCTGCGGTTCGCGTTCCGGGTCCGGGTGGGCCGCCGGCAGCGGACGGGCGTTCAGGGCGCTCATGCCGTGGCTCCCTGTTCCACCGCAGGCTTGGCTGCCTGGCTATTGAGCACGCGCATGACCTCATCGCGCGGGCCGTCGGCCACGATGCGCCCCTTGTCGAAGACGATCAGGCGGTCCACCAGCGCCAGCATGGCCATGCGGTGCGTGACGAGCACGATGGTCGTATCCTTTAAGGTACGCAGGCGGGCGATCAGGCGCTGCTCGGTGGCCGGGTCGAACATGCTGCTCGGCTCATCGAGCAGCAGCATGGGCGGTTTCACGAGCAAGGCGCGGGCCATGGCCACGGCTTGGCGCTGGCCGCCGGACAGGCGTTCGCCCCGTTCGCCCACTTCCGTCGCCACGCCGTTGGGCAGCTGGGTGATGATGTCATCGAGGCAGGCCAGGCGGATGGCATCGAGCAGGGCCGCATCGTCGGGCTGGCTGCGTCCCAGTTCGATGTTTTCGCGCAGGGTGCCGTGGAACAGGGTCACGTCCTGCGGCACGTAGCCGATCTGGCGGCGCAGGCTCAAAGGCTCCAGCTGGGTGCTGGACAGGTCGTCGAACAGTACGCTGCCGCTTTGCGGACCATACTGGTTCAGCAGCAAGCGCAGCAAGGTGCTCTTGCCGGAACCGAGCTTGCCGATCACGCCCACCCGTTCGCCGGGACGGATGTGCAGGTTCAGTTTATCCAGCAGCGGCGGCGAATTCGGGTAGGCAAAGCCCACGTCGCGGAACTCGATGCGCCCCGACAGCGGGGGCGCCTGCAGGCTGGCCACGTCGTCATCGGTCGGCGCTTCCATGATCTTGTTCAGCGCGTGGTAGGACAGCTTGGTCTGTTCCCAGCGCATAATCAGGCCCGCGATCTGGCTCACGGGCGCCAGGGCGCGTCCCGTCAGCATGCTCACGGCGATGATCTGGCCCAGGGTCAGCAGGTGTTCGCCCATCAGCAAGGCGCCCGTGGCCACCACGGCCACGCCGGACAGGGCCAGCACGGCCGTGTTGATGTAGTTGACGCGACTGACGATTTCGCGCGTCTCGACACTGTTGGCGGCGATGGCCACCGTCAGGCTTTCCCATTTGCGCCGGCTCCAGGCTTCGGCGCCCAGCGCCTTGATGGTGTCGAGGCCATTCATGGTTTCAAACAGGTGTGCCGTGCGCTGCGCGCTTTCCTGCATCGAGGCGGCTACGTGGCGCGCCAGGGCGGCGCGCGAGGCAAAGGCCACCAGCAGCAGGATCGGGATGACGGCTAGCGGCACGAGCACCAGCCAGCCGCCGACAAAGGCGATGACCAGCAGGAACAGCAGCAGGAACGGCAAATCGCCCAGGGTCGTCAGGGTGGTCGAGGCAAAGAATTCGCGCACGGATTCGAAATCGCGCACGGTATTGGCCAAAGTTCCCCCGGAAGCGGGACGGCTGGCCGCGCGCAGGCGCAGACACTGGGCGAAGATGTTCGACGAGAGCGCCACGTCCATGCGGCGCGACGCCGTTTCCACCAGTTCGCCGCGCAGCAGGCGCAGAGCCAGTTCGAAGCCCGTCAGCACCACCACGGCAATGGTCAGCACCCACAGGCTGGACGTGGCATTGTTCGGGATCACGCGGTCATACACGGCCATCGCATAGAATGGCACCAGCGCGCCGATGACGTTCAGCACCAGCGTGCCCAGCAGGGCCCAGCGAAATACCCAGCGGTTGCGGTTGAAGACATCCCAGAACCAGCGTCCCGCCACGGGCATGCTGTAGAGCAAGCTGCGCTGGTCGAAAAACATCACGGGCCGCACGGCCACCCAGCGCCCGGCGGGCACTTCCTGGGCCAGCGCGGCCGCATCGAGCCAGGAGGTGCCGGCGATGCCGGGCACGTGGCATTCATATTTACCATCGGCAATGCTCAGCACCACCAGCGCCCGCCCTTCCCCATTGAGCAGCAAGGCCGGCATTTCCGTCGGACGGCGCGGCTTGTCCATGGGCAGCGCGGTGCCGGCCAGGCTGGCATGGCTGAGCGCCTGGTCGAGAAAATCGGCGGCGGCCGGGTCGCCATGCGCGGTCACGCTGGCGCGCAGGCGCTCGGCTTGCACGCCGGTGCCAAGAAGGCGGGCCAGGAAGACGATGGCGTCGGCAAGCGTGTCAGCGCAGGCGGTGGATGGGGAAGCGTCGACGGCGGCGTGCGCGGCAGAAGGTGGCGTCATGATGAGCTCAAATCCGATCTCAGACAGTTGCAATGAACAGTGAGGAACTATTGTCAAGGTCGCGCAGTGGTGGTTTGCAGAAACATTGTGCCATAGTAATAACAGCTATTCAGAATGATGTTGTGAAAAAATAAAAACTGCGGTGCGTCTTGACGGACGCACCGCAGCAGAAACTACCAAGTCAATACCACTGCTGCCGATTTATACTGCGCCAGCCCTGCGACGGCGCGCCATGAAGCCCAGCAGGCCCAGGCCCGCGACCAGCATGGCCCAGGTTTGCGCTTCCGGCACCGGCGACACGCTGAGCAAGGTTTGCGAAGCCGGGTTGACGCTCGTCAAGCTCGTGTAGCTGTACAGGTTCTGGATGGCGCCATTGCCCGTGGCAACGCCCAGCATGGAGTTGGCCTGGCTGACGACGGCATTGCTCAGGTTTTTGAAGCGCAAGTCGCCCGTCAGCAGGTTCGTGTTGTCGTTATTCAATTCCCACAGGGCCAGCTGGAAGGCGGCGGCGCTGTTGGCGCTGGTCGACACATTCGCGATGGACGAGGCGTAATACCCTTCATACAGGCGCTTGACGGAATCGCTGGCGGCAAAGGCGCCGCTGCTGTAGCTGTTCGAACTATTGCTCACTGCGACATGGGGATCGAGGCAAAACGCCAGGAAAGTGTTGCTGTCGTATTTGACTTCCCACAAGGTCGGCGAGATGGCGTTGCCCGAGCCGAAAGCGCCGCCGGCAGCCGTAAACAGGCTGACGCTGTGCGAATCGACGACTTGCAGGTTGGAGGCGGCCAGGGCGCTGCCGCTGGCGAGGGCGAACGTGGCTGCGGCGATGGCGCCGCGAACGAGCAGGTGCATGGATTGTTTCATGGTGGTTTCCCTATTTCTGTTATGTAAGATGTAAGTGTGGAAAGCGCCGGCGCCCCGTGACGGGTGCGCCGGTGCGGCATTGCCGGGCAGGATTACGGCCCGGCAAGGGACATCAGGCAGCCATTTCCTGGGGCTGGGCATTCACATGGGCCATGGCGCGGCGCAAGGCTTCGGCCATCTCGCACTGGGCCTGGGCTTCGGCGGCCGGAGCTGCCTGGGCGGCAGCGACCGTGTTGACCGTGCCGTCCTGGCCCAGCACCACGTCGAGCGTGCTGTCGTCGCGCAGCAGGTCGGCCATGCTCGGCAAGGTGATGCCGGCCTTGGCCGCATCCTTGGCGTCGACGTTGAAATACACGTCCGTCATGTCGACCGTCTTGCCGTCGGCCAGGGTGGCGCTGCTGCGCTCGAGGTGCAGATTACTGTTGGCGTCGAGGAACGGCAGTTCCGTGTAGCTCACCGCCAGGCTGGCTACGCCGGCGTCGTGCAGCGACATCAGCTCGCCATCGTCCGTCACGCCATTGCTGTTGGCGTCGCGCCAGATGCGCAATTCGGCAAACTTGTCATCGTGCGCATCGACCACGCCGTCGCCGTTCGAGTCATAGCTGGACAGCTTGGCAAAGCCCGTGCCCTTCTCGTTGCCGCCGAACAGTTCCGAGATATTGTCGATCTTGCCATTGCCATTGCTGTCGATGGCCAGCAAGCCGTCCTGAGCCGAGACCCAGCCCGTCTGGATGGCGCTGCCCGTGCCCAGCAAGTCGAAGCTGCCGTGGAAGTCGGCGCGGGCGATCGTGTGCACGCCGTCACCGTTGAGGTCGATCACGATGGGCGTGATGGCCGCGTCCCAGCTCATGTCGTTCTGGCCCGACGCCAGCTTCAGGATATCCGTGTAGACCACGTTGGACAGGGTGCCGTTGCTGTTGACGTCGGAATCGATGTTGTCATTGCTGCCCACGTTCTTGGCGCCCCAGCGCCAGCTGTTCATGGCGTAACCGGCATGCATCACATTGCTCTTGTCGAATTTGAGCGAATAGCTGCCCGGATCGAGGTTGCTGAACAGATAGTTGCCGCTGGCATTCGTGTAGGTGGTAGCCAGCAAAGCGCCGCTGCCGGAGTACAACTGCACCTTGATGTTGGCGATGCCTGCCTCGTTGTAGTCCTGCACGCCATCATGGTCGGCGTCGCGCCATACCTTGTCGCCCAGGCTGGCCTTGCGGTAGATGCCCGCATCCCAGCTCATGTCGTTCTGGCCGGCGGCCAGGTTGATCAGGCCGGAACGCCCCGTGCTCGTATCGACGTCGGAATCGGCCGTGTCGCTGCCCACATTGGCCTTGGTGTAATAGAAGCCCGATGGACGGACGACTTCCACCTTGTAGCCGCCGGCGACCAGCTTATCGAACAGATAATTGCCACTGGCATTCGTCGTTGTCGTGGCGATGATCTGGTTACTGGCATTGAGCAGGTTGACCTTCACGCCCGCCACGCCCAGTTCGCCCGCATCCTGCACGCCGTTGTAGTTATTGTCTTCCCACACGCGGTCGCCGATGCTGCCGGTGACAGGCGCGCATTTGACCAGGCCGGCATCCCACTCCAGCTGGACGTCGCCCGATTTCAGCGCGATCCAGGTAGTGGTGAGGCCGGTGGCCGGATTGACATCCGAATCGGTGGCGTAGCCGCCCACATCCGCCTTGGTGAAGGTATAGCCGGCCGGTGGCACGAAGCCCAGATAGTAATTGCCGGGGACCAGGTTGCTGAACAGGTAGTTGCCGCTGGCATCCGTGGTGGCGCTGGCCACCACGGCACCCGAGGCGTTGTACAGATTGACTTTCACGCCGCCGACACCCGCTTCGCCCGCATCCTGCGTGCCGTTGCCGTTGGCGTCAAACCACACGCGGTCGCCAATGGCAGCCGTTTTGTACAAGCCCGCATCCAGGTCCTTGTAATTCTGGCCGGCGGCAACCGTCACCAGGCCGCTCTGGCCTGCGGCATTGATGTCGCTGTCGAGCGCATCATTGCCGCCCGCATCCTTGACCGTGGTCAAATAGCCTGGCGGCGCGACGACGGCGATCGAATACGTACCCGGATCGACATTGAAGTTGTAATAGCCGGTGGCGTCCGTCAAGGTCGAGCCGATCACGCTGCCGGCCGCGTTTTTCAGCTGCACCGTGACGCCGCCGATGCCGGCTTCGCCCGCATCCTGCACGCCGTTCAAGTTGGCATCATGCCAGACGCGGTCGCCCAGGGAGGCCGGCAGCGCAACGATGCCCGCATCCAGGCTATGGTTGCTGTCACCGGAAGCAAGCAGCACTTGCGCCGTCTTGCCGTCGATGGCGCTGGCATCGGAATCGCGCTGGTCGTCGCCGCCCTGGTCCTGGCCCGTAAAAGCGTAGCCGGCTGGCAAGGTGGTTTTATCGAACTGCACGCTGTAGGCGCCCGGCTTCAGATTCGTGAACAAATAGTTGCCATTCGCATCCGTGACGAGCGGGCTGCCGACGGCGTTGCCCGACGCATCGAGCAAGGTTACTTTCACACCTGCGGCGCCCGCTTCACCCGCATCCTGCACGCCATTCTTGTTGGTATCGAACCAGACCCGGTCGCCCAGCTCGGCCGTGCGGTACAGGCCCGCATCGAGGGTCAGGTTGGTCTCGCCCGGCGCCAGGGTGACGGGCGCCATCTTGCCGCTGGCATCGATATTGCTGTCCTTGCCCGTATCGCCGCCCTGGTTCGCTGCCGTCGGCACATAGCCGGCGGGCGCCACCACAGTCACCGAATAGGTGCCCGGATTGACGTCGAAGTGGTAGCCGCCGGTCGCGTCCGTCGTGGTGGAGGCCACCACATTGCCGGCCGTATCCTTGAGTTGCACGACTACATTGGCGATGCCCGCCTCGCCCGCATCCTGCACGCCGTTGGCATTCTTGTCTTCCCACACGAAATCGCCCAGGTGGGCCATCGGCACCTTGAAGGTCAGGTAATGGGGCGCCAGGCTCAGGTCTTGCGCATTGCAGCCTTCCGTGCCGCCATCATCGCGCACCTTGAAACCGAGGTCGAAGTCGCCAGCGACGGTCTGGCTCGGCACGAAGACCAGGTGGCCCGCGCGGATATCGTCGATGGAAATTTCCGTGCCCACCGCGACGGCCACGCCATTCAGCAAGACCTGGCCCGCCGTGGTGGTATTGGTGATGACGACGGACTTGAAGTCGTTGTTCTCGACGTCGTCGTGGAAGCCGAAATCGCTTTCGCTCAGCACGACGCTGGCGCCGTCGACCAGCGTGAAGGTCTTGTCGGCCGCATCGGGCGCGTCATTGACGGGATCGATGATGACTTGCAGGCTCAGCTGGACGATGTCGCCATTGCCCTTGTCGATCGTTACCTGGATGGTCGAGAAGCTGCCGTTGTAGTTGGCGGCCCAGTCGCCGGGACGCACGTACACGGTGTCCGCGTCGAGCATGCCGAACAGCGGCGTGTTCTCCGTCGATTCCGTATCGTCCGGCAACAAAACCGTAAAATTCTTGATATTCAGTTCGCCTTGCACCGAGTAGCCGGCCTGGATCAGCAGGTCGCGGATATCGAAATTCTTGTTGATGTCTTCGCAGACGTGGACCGTGGTCGACAGGTTGTACGTAGTCATGCGGCCTCCTGACGGCATGCCACGGCGGCGGCAGGAGCGGAAATACGGGGGGCCAGGGCGCAATCAGCCTGGCCGCGCAAAGCGGCGAATGTATACATAGGTGGGCTTCCAAGAAAGAACTTGTTTAAAAAATGAAGCCGGCAGATCTTGTATACAGTTTCGAGGGACACAGGAGCCAGACGACGCAACCACGCAGCAGGGGGTGATTGTATTTCTGATATTTAAGTTGTCGCAATTATATCCAATATATTTTCAAAAGCAAATTAATTTCCATCAGCGCTAATAAAATTTTTATAATTTTTGTGCATTTCCAGCGCCGCCGCTGCTGCCGTCGCGGGCCTGAAAATACATACGCCTTCTCGGCCCGCACCACAATCGCCTACAATCTCGGGATGAATCAACTTACCCTCGTCTTGCCCTTCGCCTTGCCCAATGCCGAACTGGCTGCCGACCTGCTCAAGGTCTTGCAGGCGCCCGCGCTGGCGGCGCTGCTGTCGCGCACCTCCGATTGCAATTTAGAAACCTTTGACAATGCCAACCGCCTGCTGCCGCACGAAGCGTGGCTGGCGCATGCCTTGGCCCTGTCGCCCGCGCCCAATGGCGAAGCGGCGCAAGCGGCCTTTGCGGCCCAGGCCATGCGCGGCTACGGCCTCGTGCCGGAACCGGGCGCGCGCTACTTCCTGCTGCATCCGGCCCACCTGGCCATCGCCCGCAGCCATATCAGCCTGGAAGACTTGCGCCAGCTCAAGCTGAGCGAGGCCGATGGCCGCACCTTGTTCGATACGGCGCGTCCGTATTTCGACGAAATCGGCCAGCCTCTGTCCTATGGCGACGCGGGCACCTGGTTCATGCGCGCCGATGGCTGGAACGATTTGCAGTGCGCTACGCCGGATGCCGCCACCACGCAAGACCTGTCCGTGTGGATGCCGGAAGGCGAGCATGCGCGCGCCGCGCGCCGCCTGCAGAACGAAGTGCAGATGCTGTGGCATGAACATCCGGTCAACGCGACGCGCGAAGAACGGGGCTTGAAAGCCATCAACTCGTTCTGGATCTGGGGCGGCAGCCTGGCTGCACCTGCACCTGCGCGCTGCGCGGCCAGCCTGCATACGAAGGACGCGCCGGGCTGGCTGGCCGCGCTGGCGGAACCGGCGCAGCGCGATGCCAGTCCAAACAGTGTGCTGGCAAGCCAACAGGACGCGATTGTCGTGCTGGGGGGATTGACCGAAGCGGCGCAGGCGCAGGAGTGGGGCATGTGGCTGCAGCAGTTGCAAGCGCTGGAAGCGGACTGGTTCGCCCCGCTGCTGGCGGCCCTCAAGGATGGCCGCCTGGGCCAGCTGCGCCTGGTGCTGAGCCACCGCGACGCCTGGCTAGCCTGCACCACCAGCAAGCATGCGCAGCGCAAATTCTGGCGCGCGATTACCCTGAACAAGTTGAAAACATCATGACCCGTACCCGCATCGCCACCCGTCCCTGCCCCTACCGCGAATCCGAACTGCTGCGCCAGGGCGGCATCCACCCCGTGCTGGCCCGCTTGTACGCGTCGCGCGGCCTGTCCGACGCGAAAGAACTGTCGATTGAGGCAAAGGACTTGATACCGCCGTCCGGCTTGCTGCACATCGGCGCGGCCGGCGTCTTCCTGGCCGACGCAATTGCTGCCAAGAAACGCATGGTCATCGTGGCCGATTACGATTGCGACGGCGCCACCGCCTGCGCCGTCGCCATCCGCGGCTTGCGCGCCATGGGCGCCGACGTCGATTTCATCGTGCCCAACCGTTTTGAATACGGCTATGGCCTGACGCCGGAAATCGTCGAGCTCACCGCCCGCGAAAAGTCGCCCGACATCATCATCACCGTCGACAACGGCATCGCCAGCATCGACGGCGTGGCCGAGGCCAACCGGCGCGGCATCCAGGTGGTCGTCACCGACCACCATCTACCGGCCGACACCCTGCCCGACGCGGCCGTCATCGTCAACCCGAACCAGCCCGCCTGCGGTTTTCCGTCGAAACACCTGGCCGGCGTGGGCGTCGTGTTCTACGTGCTGCTGGCCCTGCGCGCGGAAATGCGCCGGCGCGGCATCTTCGATGCGCAAACGCAACCCAAGCTCGACAACCTGCTCGACCTGGTGGCGCTGGGCACGGTGGCCGACGTGGTGCGCCTCGATACCAACAACCGCATCCTCGTCGCGCAAGGCCTCAAGCGCATGCGCAAAGGCAATATGCATGCGGGCGTGGCGGCGCTCTTTCGCGTGGCGGGCCGCGAAGCGCGCAGCGCCACGCCGTTCGACCTCGGTTTTGCCCTGGGACCGCGCCTGAATGCGGCCGGCCGCCTGCAGGACATGTCCCTGGGCATCGAATGCCTGGTCACGGACGACGAAGGCCGCGCCTGGGAGCTGGCCCAGCAACTCAACGACATCAACCTGAAACGCCGTGAAATCGAGGCGGAAATGCAGGATACGGCCCTGCTGCACCTCGATGCTTTCGAACCGGCCAACAGCAGCACCATCAGCGTCTTCGACGAATCCTGGCACCAGGGCGTGATCGGCATCGTCGCCTCGCGCCTGAAAGAAAAATTCTACCGCCCGACGATCACGTTTGCGCCCGGTGCCGACGGCTGGATCAAGGGTTCGGGCCGCTCGATCCCCGGCTTCCACTTGCGCGACGCGCTCGACCTCGTGTCGAAACGGGCGCCCAGCCTGATCGACAAGTTCGGCGGCCACGCCATGGCGGCGGGCCTGACCATCCGCGCCGACGCCTTCGACGCCTTTTCCCAGGCCTTCGAAGCCGTCGGCCAGGCCTGGCTCAGCCAGCAACAGCTGGAGCGGGTCGTGGAAACGGACGGCCCGCTGGAAGACGCCTACTACACGACAGCCTTCATCGAACTGATGGACGGCCAGGTGTGGGGCCAGGGCTTCGCCCCGCCCGTCTTTTGCGATGAATTCCGCGTCGTCAGCCAGCGCATCTTGAAAGAACGCCATTTGAAACTGCTGCTGGAAAAGAACGGCGTGCGTTTTGATGCCATCTGGTTCGGGCATACGGACGCACTGGGCGAACGCACGCGGGTCGCGTTCAGGCTCGATGCGAATGAATACAATGGCACGACCAAAGTACAACTTATGGTGGAGCACGCCGAGCCTGTGTAGTGACACCTGACACAACCTGCTGCGCGTCGGCATAGGTCGCCTGCGATGCTCACCGTACTGGAAGTACGGTTGCGCTTCTCGACCACCTCTTCCTTCCGCTCGCTACGGTTGTGTCAGGTGTTGCGACGTTTGCGGTCTTATTGCCGTGTCTCATACTTTTACCTGGAGCAATGTCGCATCAAACCACTGAGGAAGCTGGAACCGGCCTCCACTCCACCTGAAAGCAGCTCCATGTTGACCGGCCTGAACCACCTCACCCTGTCCGTGCGCGACCTGACGCGCAGCATCGTCTTTTACCGCGACACCTTGGGTCTGCGCCTGCATGCGCGCTGGGACAGGGGCGCGTATCTGTCGGCCGGGGATTTGTGGCTGTGCCTGTCGCTGGATGGTCAGGACACGGCCGCGCTGGCCAGCCCGGCCTATACGCACTACGCGTTTTCCATCGAGCCCACCGACTTCGCTCCGTTTGCCGCCCGCCTGCGCGCCGCCGGCGTGCCCGAATGGCAGCAAAACCGCAGCGCCGGCGAATCCCTGTATTTTCTCGACCCGGACGGCCACCGGCTGGAAGCCCATGCTGGCAGCCTTGCGCAGCGGCTGGCGGCCTGCCGCGCAGCGCCGTATCAGGGCATGGTGTTCGAGGATTGAGACCGGCAAGATCGAATATTCAGTAAATTCGTTAAATTCATTATAAAACAAAAATGCAAGCGCCGTTGCTGTGAAAAAACACCGTCACGCCTCGATACACCTCTGATAACCTTGCTTTTAAGACTTAATCAGGCTGACAAGGTTCCATCGATCCATAGGCAAATTTGCCACATTTTATTGCATAAATAAAAATATTGATTGAAAATAGTTAACATTTATTTGGCAAATTCACTAAAATCGATGACGCATCAGGAAATTCCCAATGATGCATGATCAGTTTTGAGGGCAAACCCGTCGAAAGGCGGGGACGCAAAGCCACCGGCCTACCGCGCGCAAGCGCCACGGCAGCGGGGCTGCCAATGCAGGGCCGGGACCGCCAGCGCGCGGCGCCAGCCTGGAAGCATTGTCGAGATGTGGCCCTCGCCCAACTCGGAGAGTTTCGCCATGAAAAAAAACATTCCCCCGCATCACCGTCACGGGCGCCTGCTGCTGGGCGCCACAGCCGCCCTCCTGCTGGCCGCTTGCGGTCCCGGCCAGGAAACATCGACACCGCCTGCCGCCATCGCCACGGCCGCGACACAGTTCACTGTCGAGGTGCCCGTCATCCCTCCTGCCGTCGGCGCGCTGGTGGCGCAACCGATGTTCCATGCGGCCCCGGCCCTGCTCGATGCGCCTGACGGGCGCGACAGCGCCAACAGCAGCGGCTCGGCCCACTGGCGGCCGCACTTGCAAAACGTGCCCGGCGCCATGCGGGAAATGACCACGCGCCGCCTGACGGCGCAAAAAATCGCCGCCTCGGAACAGGCGGCACAGGATATCGCCCCCTTGCTGGACGGCGGCGGCGCGAGCGACATCGCCGCGCCCATGGCCGGCAGCAGCGTGGTGGCGACCTATTCTCCCGCGCAAATCCGCGCCGCCTACGACTTGCCCGCCTTGCCGGCGGCCGGCACGGCGCTGACGCCAGCCCAGGCGGCCCAGCTGGGCGCGGGACAGACAATCTACATCGTCGACGCCATGCACAATCCGAACGCGGCGGCCGAACTGGCCATCTTCAACCAGAAATTCGGCTTGCCCGGCTGCACCACCAAGGCTATCGCCACGAATGCCACCCTGCCCCTGCCGCCCGCCCCGGCCAGCGTCTGTGAATTTTCTGTTGTCTACAACACGCCATCGAGCACCATGACGGCCACGGCGCCCGCCTATAACTCGGGCTGGGCCATGGAAATCGCGCTCGACGTGCAGTGGGCGCATGCCACGGCGCCGCTGGCGCGCATCGTGCTGATCGAGGCGCCCGACGCTTCCATCAACAGCCTGCTGGGCGCCGTGCGCCTGGCCAACCAGATGGGGCCTGGCGTCGTGTCGATGAGCTTTGGCGCCGCCGAAGGCAACTGGACAGCTTCCGTCGACAGCGCGTTCACGGGCAAGAACATGAGCTACCTGGCCGCCACGGGCGATTCGGGCAGCGGCGTGTCCTGGCCGTCCGTGTCGTCCAACGTGCTGGCCGTGGGCGGCACCACGCTCAGCTACAGCGGCAGCGGCGTGCGCAGCGAAACGGCCTGGTCCGGCACCGGCGGCGGCATCAGCGCCTATACGGCACTGCCCACCTACCAGACGGCCAGCGTGCCCGGACTGACCAACTTGCTGCGCCGCAACGTGGCGGACGTGGCCTTCAATGCCGACCCCGCCACGGGCCAGTACACGGCCGTGATGACACCCGGCAGCAGCACCGCCAGCTGGCTCAGCATCGGCGGCACCAGCCTGTCCACGCCGCAATGGGCCGGCCTGGTCGCCATCGCCAACGCCAGCCGTGCGCTGCAGGCGAAGACGGCGCTCGGCTTGCCGCACAGCATCTTGTACGGCCAGATCGCCAGCGTGCCCGGCACCTTCGCCAGCAGCTTTGCCGACATCACGCGCGGCAGCAACGGCACGTGCAGCGTGTGCACGGCCAGGGTCGGCTATGACCCGCTGGGCGGCCTGGGTACGCCGAACGTGAAAAGCCTGCTGGCCGGCCTGTCGGGCATGCAGACCGCACCGGCCGCGCCCGTGGTGGCGCCGGCCAGCATCAGCGGCGCGGCCGGCAAGCCGCTGTCGTTCACCGTCTCGGCCAGCGCTTCGAATCCACTCAGCTACACCATGCTGGGCGCGCCGGCCGGCATGAGCATCGCCGCCACGGGCGTGGTCAGCTGGGCCGCCCCCACTGCGGGCACGTATGCCGTGACCATGGTGGCCAAGGATAGCGTCAGCGGCCTCAGTGGCCAGGGCGTGTACGCCATCGTCATTACCCCCGTCGCGCCGCCCGTCGTGGGCGCCGGCGCCATCACGGGCAAGGTTGGCACGGCCCTGGCGTTCAATGTCAGCGTCTCCGCCCCCAATCCCGTCAGCTACACGCTGGGCGGCGCGCCGGCCGGCATGACGATCAGCAGCGCCGGACTGGTGAGCTGGGCCTACCCGGTGGCCGGCACCTACGCCGTCACCGTGACCGCCACGGACAGCAAGACTGGCTTGAGCGGCAAAGGCATCTATACGGTGGCCATCGCCGCCCCGCTGCCCCCCGTCGTGACCGTGGCCAGCGTGAGCGGCAAGCCGGGCGTGGCCCTGTCGTTCGCCGCCACGACGGTGGCGCCCAACCCAGTCACCTACAGCCTGTCGGGCGCGCCATCCGGCATGGCCGTCAGCGCCGCCGGCGTCGTCAGCTGGGCCAGCCCCGTGCTGGGCAGCTACAGCGTGACCATCATCGCCAAAGATACCAGGACGGGCTTGACGGGCCAGGCCGTGGCCGCAGTGAAAATCGCCGCCGCCGGTCCCACGATCAGCGCCGCCGCCATGACGGGCGTGGCCGGCAAGGCCATGAGCGGCAGCATCGTGCTGACGGCGCCGGGCGCGAACGCCCTGTGGATCTCCATCCTCGGTGCGCCGCTGGGCATGCAGTTTTCCATGAGCGGCATGACCATCACGGCCCGCTGGCCCCTGCCGGTGACCGGCAGCTATACGCTGAGGGTCATGGCGCTGGACAGTAACGGCTTGACGGCGCAGCTCAACGTCCCCATCACCGTCACGGCAAGATAAGCGAACGGGGCCCGCCAACGGGGCGCACCGGGACACCTGTCCTGCTGCGCCCCGTTTTGCATGCGCGCGGCCGTTGCGGAAAATCCGGAAAAGGAGTATAAATAGTCCACATACAGAGTTTTAACGAAGGACATGTCATGAATCTCGCCTACGCCTATCCCAAGAGCCGCTTCGAACCGGCCGTGCTCGTCGACCTGAATGCCAAAGCCGAGCGCGAGCGCTTGTCGCAAGCGGCATTGAAGGGTTTTTTCAAGCTGGCCGCCGCCTGGAAACTGCGCGACGACGATGCGCGCGAATTGCTGGGCGGCCTGTCCAGCAGCGCCTATTACGAGTGGAAGAAGCACCCGGACCGCGTGCTGGAAGTGGACCGCATCACGCGCATTTCCTACTTGCTGGGCATCTACAAGGCCTTGCACATCCTATATGGCGACAAGCTGGCCGACGAATGGGTGAGTTTGCCCAACAAGAATCCCGTGTTTGGCGGCCGCACGCCCCTGTCGCAGATGCTGGCCGGCGGCTTGCTGGCCATGCAGACGGTGCGCAAGCTGCTCGATGCGCGCCGCGGAGGGTTGTAATGGTGGCGACAGTCCCGCATACACAGCTGCCGCCGCTGGCCGCCTTGCGCCAGATCGACACTTGCCGTTTGATCCCCTCGCGCTTCGCCGACATGGAAGACTCCGTGCTGGCGCCCCTGGCCGAGGACGACGAGCACCTGCGCGAGCTGTTCGAGCTCGATAATGCGACCAACGCGCGCCTGGTGGCCGAGTACGGCGGCGCGCCAGGAATTGGCGTGGACGAGCTGGTTTTTGGCGTGCCGCACTTTCGCATCATCAACGCCGCCTACACCTATGCCCGGCCGGAAGGGGCGCGTTTCAACGATGGCGAACGGGGCGCCTGGTATTGTGCCTTCGACATGAAAACGGCCCTGGCCGAGATCATTTTCCACAAGACCGTGGAATACCAGGAAATCGACTATTTCGACGACAGCGTCAATTACCAGTCGCTGCTGGCCGATTTTTCCGCCAGCTTCCACGACTTGCGCGGCCAGGAGCGCTATGCGGCCTGCCTCGATCCGGCCAGCTACATCGCTTCGCAAGACCTGGCCGCCATCCTGCTCGAAGCCGGTTCCATGGGCGTCATCTTCCCCAGCACCCGGCTGGCGGGCGGCACCAACCTGGCCTGCTTCCGCCCTGCCCTCGTGGGCAATGTTCGCAAAGGCGCCGCCTATCGGTTAACATGGCGGGGTACGCCGACGCCGCAGGTGGAAGCCTTGTAAGGCAACGCAAGCGCGCAACGGCCCCCGACTCACCGCAACCTGATATTTCGCATGCAAACCAATCCTGAAAAAGACACCGAACTGCGCCTCAAAGTGAACAGCGAAACGGCCCGACTGGCCTGGAGCGAGCTGGAAAAGCATTTCGCCCAGGGCAACGTCGTCTGGGTCGCCAATGAGCTGGATCTGGTCGAAGTGGCCGTGCGCATCTCGCACGACGACAAGGCCACCATCACGCAATGGATGGCCGATGGCAAGGTCGCCAAGGTGTCGGACCAGCAGGCGCTGGACTGGCAGGCGGCCGACGCCGCGCTGTGGGCCGTCGTCGTCAGCCCCTTCATTCTGGTGCAGCAGGAAAAGCCCACCAGACATTGATGCTTGCACGCTGCGCTCGACGTAAGGAAAATGTGCGGCCAACTAAATTTGGCACTTAATTTAGTCATCCGATGCTATCATCGGTCTGCCTACTTATGGAGGGCGGCATGAACTTTATCAATATTCAACCAATTAGCTACTTGAAGACGAACACCAGCGACGTGGTCAAACAGGTGCTTGAGACGCATGACCCGGTAGCCATCACGGTGAACGGCAGAGTTCAGGCCATTGTTCAAGACCCTGTCAGCTATCAAAAGACTCAAGATCAGCTTGCCATGCTCCGCATCCTTGCTCTCGGCCGTAAGCAGATTGAGGAAGGTAAAATCATTGACCATGATGACGTTGTGGCCCTTCTGGAAGCTGAAGACGGCGACAATTGATTACACAAATGAAAATCATTTGGACGCAGTACGCCTTGAACGATTTGCAAGACATTCGCTCCTATCTGAAGCAGAACGAATCCCTTGCTTTTACCAGGAAGGTGACGCAGGAGATTCTGGCTGAAGTCAATTCTCTCAAAGACTGGAACATGAAAGGTACCTTTGTTCCTGAACTTGAAGACCTTCATTTGACGACTCACCGCCAACTGTTGGCCGGCCAGAATCGCATCATCATCGAGTATGGACATAACGATATCGTTTATGTTCATATGATTGCCCATACCAGCCGTGACCTGGAAGCATTGATACGCCGTCGCCTGCTCACTGCGTAATGCGGAGGATGTGACAATGCGCAGCAAGCGCATTGTCAGCGCACTCTCAACTTGCCTCAGTGCCCTCCTCCCAGATACGCCGCGATCACCTTCGGATCGGTTTTGAGACTCTCGGCCGGCCCATGCACGGAAATGCTGCCGTTTTCCAGCACGTAGCCGTAATCGGCCACGTTCAGGGCGGCGGCGGCGAATTGCTCGACCAGCAGCATGGTCACGCCTTCCGCCTTCAAGCGCGTGATGATGCGGAAGACTTCTTCCACCAGAATCGGCGCCAGGCCCATCGACGGCTCGTCCAGCAGGATCACTTCCGGGTTCAGCATCACGGCGCGGGCCATGGCCAGCATCTGCTGTTCGCCGCCCGACAAGGTGCCGGCCAGCTGGTCGCGCCGCTCCTTCAGGCGGGGGAACAATTCCAGCGCCTTGTCCAGGTCGCCCTTGATGTCGCCTTTCGGGCGCGAGCGCGTAAAGCGGGGGAAGGCGCCCAGCAGCAGGTTGTCCGTCACCGACATGGAAGCGAACACGCGCCGGCCTTCCGGCGAATGGGCCAGTCCGGCACGGGCGATGCGGTGAGAATCGAGGCCCGTGACATCCTTGCCGCCCAGCGTGACGGTGCCGGATTTCGGTTTCAGCATGCCGGAAATGGCGCGCATGGTGGTGGTCTTGCCGGCCCCGTTCGAGCCGATCAGGGTCACCAGCTTGCCCTTCGGGACGTCGAGCGAAATGCCGTGCAGGACTTCGACTTTGCCGTAGGCGGCGTGCAGATTATGAATGGTCAGCATGGTCTTCCTCTCAGTGCGCCGCTGGCGCCAGGGTTTCGGCGCTGCCGCCCAAATAGGCTTCGATCACTTTCGGATCGCTCTGGACAAGCGCGGGCGCGCCTTCGGCGATCTTCTGGCCGAAGTCCAGCACCGTCACCACGTCCGACAGGGCCATCACCACGTCCATGTGGTGCTCGATCAGGATGATGGTGATGCCGTGCTCGCGGATCTTGCGGATGATGGCCATCAGCTCCTTGATGTCGGGCGCCGTCAGGCCCGCCGCCGGTTCATCGAGCAGCAGCAGACGCGGGTTGAGGCCCAGCGCGCGGCCGATTTCCAGAAGCCGCTGCTTGCCATACGGCAGATTGCGCGCCTCCTCGTTGGCCAGGTCCGCCAGGCCCACGAACTCGAGGATGCTGGCGGCCCGCTCGCGCGCGGCCTTCTCTTCGCGCTTGTAGCGGGGCGTATGCAGCATCACGTCCAGCACGTTCGATTTGAAGGTATTGTGCAAGCCCACCAGCACGTTTTCCGTCGCCGTCATCTCGCCGAACAGCTGCACGTTCTGGAAGGTGCGCGCCACGCCGCCCAAGGCGATCTCGGACGGCGTGCGGCCGGAGATCACGGCGCCGGCAAATTCCACCTTGCCCGCCGTCGGCTTGTAGATCCCCGTCAGCACATTCATCATCGTGCTCTTGCCCGAGCCGTTCGGCCCGATCAAGCCGTGCACGGAACCCTGCGTGACGTTCAAGTCCACCTGGTTCAGCGCTTTCAGGCCGCCGAACTGCATCAGGGCCTGGTCCACACGCAGCAGGGTCGCGCCCTGCTGCCCGCCCTGGGCGTGGTCGAATGGCGCCACGCCGTGCGAAGCGACGGCTTGCACATGGCGCCGGCCCTTGCCGATAAAGCTCATCAGGAAGCCGACGATGCCATCCTGCAGGTAGTACACGACAAATAAGGTCATCAGGCCGAAGATGGTCAAACGCCAGTCGACCATGTTTTCCAGCTTGTACGAATACGCAGCCAGGCCGATGGTGGCCACCAGGGGCACGAGCACGCCGCGCACGGTGGAACGCTTCTTCGCCAGCATGAAGGCGGAACCGATCACGCCCAGCACGGCGGCGGCCACGGCGATCTTGCGGAACAATTCGATGTCCGACAGCAGGCTGGGCAGCATGACGACGATCAGCGCGCCGATCAGGGCGCCGGAACGCGTCTTGCGCCCGCCCATGATGACGGCCAGCAGGAACAATATCGTCAGCTCGAAGTTGTAGGTATTGGGCGAGATGTATTCTTCCGAATACGCGTACAGGCTGCCGGCCAGGCCCGCGAAACCGGCGCTGATGACGAAGGCATATACCTTGTAGCGGTACACGGAGACGCCCATGCAGTCCGAGGCGATGGGACTGTCGCGCAAGGCTTCGAACGCGCGGCCCAGGTTTGATTTCAGGATGCGGTGCACCACCACCAGCGAGATCACCAACAGCGCGGCGACCATGTAGTAGTACTCTACCTCGCTCAACTTGTGGCCGAACAGGACGGGCTTGTGGATCTTGATGCCCATCGGCCCTTCCGTCAGGAAGCTCATTTCATTGATCAGGATTTGCACGATGGTGCCGAAGGCCAGGGTCACCATGGCCAGGTAGGGCCCCGTCACGCGCAGGGCCGGCAAGGCCAGGATGGCGCCAAACACGGCCGCGCCAAGGATGCTGGCGGGGATGGCCAGCCAGAACGACACGCCCAGCTTGAACACCAGCACGCCCGTGACGTACGAACCGATGCCGAACAGGCCCGCATGGCCCAGCGACACCTGCCCCGTATAGCCGACGACGATATCGAGGCCGAACAGCAGGATGGCGTAGATCAGGATGGTCTCGGCCAGGTGGATATAGTAGGGATTCGGGATGACGATGGGGAATAGCGCGAGCACGGCCAGGCCCGCCGCGCTCAATGCCAGCATGGTGATTTTCTTGTTCATGTCGTCCTCAGACTTTCTTGATCGCGGCTTTGCCGAACAGGCCGGACGGCTTGATGGCCAGTACCAGCAGCAGGAGCAGCAGGCCGGGCACTTCCTTGTAGCCGGTGGAGATGTAATAGCCGGTGGTGGTCTCGGCGATGCCCAGTATCAGCCCTCCGACGATGGCGCCGACGCCCGACGTCAAGCCGCCGATGATGGCCACGGCAAAGGCTTTCAAGCCCAGCGACGCCCCCATGGTGGCCCCCGTCAGTGTCAGCGGCGCCACCAGCACGCCCGCAAAGGCGGCCGTGGCCGACGACAGCGCGTAGGAAAACGTGATGACCATGCCCGTGTTGATGCCCATCAGGCCGGCCGCGTCGCGGTCGTTGGCCGTCGCCACGACGGCCTTGCCGTAGATCGATTTGCGGTTGAACACTTCGACGGCCAGCATGATCGCCAGCGCGCCGACGATGACGGCCACCTGCATCTGCTGCACATTGGCGCCAAACACCTGGAACGGCGCGGCCGACAGCGGCGACGGGAACATCAGGTCATCCTTGCCCCAGATATTTTCCGCCACGTTCTTGAAGATGATGGCCAGCGCGATGGTCGACATGATCCAGCCGAATTCGGACTTGATCTTGATGGCGGGCCGCACGCCTATCCATTCGACAAACACGCCCTGCAAGGCGCCGAAAACGATGACGATGGGGATCATCAACAGATAGCTCATGTAAGGGCCGCCGTGGATGGTGCCCACCAGGGAGAGGCCCACGAGCGCGCCCAGCATCAGGGATTCGCCCTGGCCGAAATTGAGGGTGCCGGAAGTGGCAAAGGTCAGCTGGTAGCCGAAGGCGATGACGGCATAGATCATGCCCAGCGCGATGCCGCTGAAGACGAGCTGCAGGAAGATTTCCATGGTATTCCCCGGAAGACGAAAGATGAAAAAATGGCCAGTCCTGATTCCTCAAGGCTGGCCACTGCGCGGCGAATGTCTGCCAGGCTTATTTCGCGAGGACGACTTTGCCGTCCTTGACTTCACCGAAGACTGTCAGGTCGGCCGTGATCGCCTCATGGTTGGTTTTGCTGAACGGCTTGTTGTAGGTGGTGACGGCGCCTTCCACTTTTTCATTCAGGTTTTCCAGCGCGGCGCGTACTTTCGGACCATCCGTGCCGCCGGCCTGCTTGAAGGCCGCAGCCAGCAGGTAGATGGAATCGTAGCCTTGCGCGGCCGAGACGGCCGACGGCATGCGTCCGCCCGATGGCTTGTAGGCGGCCACGTAGGCATCGATGAAGGCCTTGCGCTTCGGCGTGCTGGCATCCTGGATGAAGGTTTGCGGCATGCGCGTGCCATTGCCGTTCTTGCCCGCGTTGTCGATGAAGTTACCCATGGCCAGGGTCCAGCTGCCGATCAGCGGCACTTTCCAGCCCAGTTTTTCCATGCCGTTGGCGATCTGCGCCAGTTCCGGACCGATGCCGTAGGTCAGCACGACTTCCGCGCCCGCCTGCTTGGCTTTCAGCAGCTGGGCCGTCATGTCGACGTCCTTGATGTTGTATTTTTCCACAACGACGGGCTTGATACCCTTCTTGTCGAGTGCCTTTTCCAGGTCTTCGCGGCCCAGCTGGCCATAGTTGGTGGAGTCGGCCAGGATCGCCACTTTCTTGAACTTGCGGTTCTCGACCGCCTCATGCACGATCATGCCGGACTGGATGGTGTCATTGGCCGCATTGCGGAAAATGTAGTTTTCCGGCTGGTCGGCGAACTGCTTGGTGACGATGGAGCCCGTCGCCACATTGTTCATGACGGGAATTTTCGCTTCCTGATAGAAGCGCTGCGAAGCCAGGGCCACGCCCGTGTTGATGTAGCCGACGGTGGCGGCGACCTTTTCCTTGTTGATGAGCTCTTGCGCGATCTGCACGCCGCGTTCATTCTTCGCTTCGTCATCGCGCTCGATCAGCAGCAGGGAACGGCCCAGTACGCCGCCCTTGGCATTGATTTCAGCAACAGCCAGCTTGACGCCGTCGCGCATCGACACGCCCATCGGCGCGGAACCGCCCGTAAACGGACCGGACACGCCGATCTTGATGGGGTCGGCTGCGACTGCCGCCTGCGAGAAACCCAAAACCAAACTTGCCACGAGCAATTTCTGTTTCAAATTCATTGTCATCTCCTCTGATACAACGTTTTTAATGCCACTTATTTTTATAGTCGTACGCTGGATAACCGCCCCATCGATAAATCATTGTAGGTGAGTAAACATGCACCAGCAACAACTACATATGACGCGTCGCAACATGCGGAAAAGCCGCAATTGCAGGCCTGTTGTCAGTCTTTTGTAAGGAAAATATGGCGCAAATTGGCGCACCTTGCGCCATCGGGCAACAGTCCTGTGGCAAAACGCGACAGGCAAGCAGACGAGCCCGGCGATTCCTCTGGTCGCTGATCTGGCGCAATACTGCTACGCCTCAGAATGCTAACGTCGGCCATGCCAGCGCGTGCGCGCCGGTCCAACCAGCCACTGCTACCGCATGGAGGCCATATGCCGCGCCCGTCGAACTCGTTCATTCCCCCCCCGCTACTTGGCATCATCGCCAGCCTGCTGCTGGGCGGCTGCGCCACCGACCTGGCGCCCGTGCGCACCTTCGCCGAACAGACGCAAAAGATGTCGCTGCACTTCGAACCCATGCTGGCGGGCGGCGTCCACAGTTGCATGGACAAGGCCATGCGCAAGCGCCTGATCCTGGCAGAACGTTTCGATGCGCAAGCCAGCGAACAGGCGGCGCGCGCCGATTGCGCCGCCGTCGCACAAGCCACAGCGTCGGTCGCCAGCCTGAACGACCTCCTGCTGCGCTATGCCCACACCCTGGCGGCGCTGGCCGATGACAAGCTGCCCGTCTACCAGGAAGAGCTTGGCGGACTCGGCGATGCGCTGGGCGGCCTGGAGCAGCCGGGCGGCGGCGCGCCCCTGCTCGATGCGGAAAAGCTGTCGAAAGTCGTCAAATTGAGCCAGCACCTGAGCCGCCTGGCCACGCAGCGCCTGCAGAAATCGGCCTTGCGCGAATTGCTCGACGAGCAGGAGGCCGTCGATATCGTCAGCAATGCGCTCAAGGAATATGCCCAGCGCAGCTACCGCGCAAGCTTGCAGGATGAATTGCGCGACCTGGCCCTGCTGCGCGGCGCCGTCGATAACGCCGCGCCGCGCGAACCGCTGGCCGCCAACTACATCCGCACGCGCTTGCATCTGGAAGGCCGGCAATTGCAGGAACGGGAAAAGATCGTCGCCGCGTATGTCGCCGCCGTCGGCGCGCTGCAAGCCAGCGTGGCCGCGCTGCGGGCCAATCTCGACCGCCTGCAGGCGCCCGAACTGGAACGGCAGCTGGCGCAGTTTTCACGCGACGTCGAAGCGCTGCAGCGGCAAGCGGCGTTCTATGCCCCCGCCCGCTGGTAAGCGGCGCACACAGGAGTATCCCATGGCCCAACTGACCGAACTGACGAAAGACCAAAGCTACGCCATCGCCGACAGCCTGGCGCAAGCGTCAAGCCTGGTACTGGAATTGCGCATCCGCGAACGCGAGGCACTTGCGCCGGACGAGCGGGCGCTGCTGGAACAATATGAAAACCACCTGGACCAGATGGTGGCCTTGTTTCGCGCGTATGGCATTTATCTGACGGCCGAAGGCGCGGAGCAGGCGCGCGGCGATATCGAGGGTGCCATCGCCAAGGGCAAGTCACAGCTCAAGCGCATCGCCGACGTAAAGGCCGCCATAGTCACCGCGGCCAGGCTGGTCGACCTGGGTGCAGCCATCCTGTCGCGCGACCCGTTCGCCATCGGCGAGGCGGCGGCCAGTCTGCGGGCCAAGCCTAAAAAAGACAGTCAGGCTTGACCCAGCCGGCTGGCAAGCGGCTTACTCGATGCTGAGCATGCCCTGGTCGGAACTCAGGTGCGTGCCCGGCCCTGGCACCACCTCGACCAGACTGCGGGCGTAAGCGTCGCCCGCCAGCGCCGACGTCAGCGCATAATGGACGCCCGGTTTCAGGCCCGTGGCCAGGATGGCGCCGGCAGCCAGCGGCGAGGTCCATTCCATGCGGCCGGCCGGTGCCACGTCGCGGTTGAACAGCACATGCAGCTGACTGCCCATCAACAGCGCCTCGGTATTGCCCGCGGCCGACAGGCGGCGCGTATCGGGTGGCTGGGCCGTGCCCGTGGCGCCGTCGTTATTGGCGACAAACAGCGTGTGCAGGAAATATTCGGGAGCATTCACGGCGGGGGCGCTAGCCGATGTGACTTCCAGACGCCAGGTGCCCACATCCTCATTGGTGGTTTTTTGTTCGCTCTTTTGCGGCGGATGATTGAACCACAGATCACTGCCGTCGGCCTGGCGGCGGCGCACCATAAAGCGGCAGTCGCCGCTGCTGGCCGCCTGCTCATTCGCAGTGACCGCACTCATCTGCCTGCACACGGTGCCGTCATGATCAAGGCCGCCAACTTTATGCACGACAGCATTTTCCGGCAACACGGTTTGCACGATCAGCATACCCCCGCCGTTGCGCACGGTGGCGATGCGGCGCTGCCCTGCGCTGTAGCCCAGCTTGTAGCGGCCATCTCCAAAATTACTGGTATTGGTAGTATTGGCAGCAGGATCGTGCGCCGTATGTAACAAGAATGTAGCCGGCAAGCCGCGTTTGCTTCGCACGCTATCAAAGATCACCGTCACCGGCTTGGGCCAGAATGCCGGCTGGCGCAGGAACAGTATTTGGCGCACGAAACCGTTATTCCGGTCTAGCCGCGTTGCTGAATAGGCCTTGCTGGCATTGCCGCTGGCATAGGTATATTCCGGCGTATTTTCATAGCGCACGATGCCATCGAGCGCATTCACGCCACCGGGCTGAATTTCGTCTATCGTCGGATAGTTCTGTTGCAGCGCTTGCATCCACTGTCCGCCATCGCGGCTCAAGCCGCTCACCCCATTCATGAGACGTTCCGTCTGATCGTCCACCGTATCGTAGACCGTGATCGTGTTATGCGCCACACTGCGCGTGTAGTAATTCCACCAGTGCACGCTTTCATAGCTATCGTACAAGCCAGTATCAAGCAGCAATGGCGCCTTGTAATACAGCGCAAAACTATTCTGATCGGCGTGCTGGTGATTCTGTGCCGCGAACGAGGAGGACTTGAAGTCCAGTAACGTGGCATTCGCATAATCCCATGTGTCGCGCATCACTACCTGGCCCGACACGCGGAAATGACGCGCCAGGGGCAGGCTTGATATCGGCACGGCCGCCACTTCCTTCGGCCAGAACAAACGCTCCATGATCTCGTCTTTCTTGTAAGCACGCCTATTTACCTGCTCGCGGTAAAAAGACCAGGCCACGCCGTCGTCGCCCACACTGGCCACGCCGCGCGACAATTGTCCGAGCAGTGGATTACTTACAAGCAAATCATAATTGTCGCCGCTGGCAGGGAACAGGCCATCGCTGCGCAAGCCATAGATATAGGGATACAGCAGTTGATCCTGCCAGTCGGCCTGCAGCAGCGGCGTGCCGCCTTCATTGTCGAGCGCCGTGCGCCACAGCAGCAAGCGCTCCGGGATGCTCGACACGCCATAGGCGAAGCCCATCTGATGGCCGCCATCGGCCGAAATGGCGGCGCGCGCTGCCATGAAGCCCTTGTCGAAATGCGCATACGCCGTTTCGATCATCGGCACGACTTCGGGATGCTCTTCCGCGATCGCCAGCAAGCCCAGCGCCATGTTCGTCACGGCGCTGAAGGCGTGGCCGCTGACATAGTAAGTGGCAATCGAGGGAGATGCAGTAGGACGGTTCCAATGTTCGTACACGGGTTTCTGCGCGCAATCGAAGACCGTACTCGTATCGCGCAAGTGCTGATTGCTGCCGCACATGGAAGCCACCAGATGGTCGCCCGCCGTTGCCGTATTTTCGGCAGCAATCGTGTCCTTGATCCTCTGCGCCAGGACGGACCGGTAAGACCCGCCCCCCATTGCGGCAGGCACATTCTCGCTGCCCATCAGATCAAACAGCCAGTCATAAACGAGGCCCATGGCGGCCACTCTGCCGCCCATCGACCATTCATTGCCGGCGGGAAGTGGACTCGCCAGCAACATGTCGACATACGTCAGCAGGCCTTGCTTGTATTTATCCTGCTCCGTCAGCAACCATGCCATGGACAGCAATTGCGCGCTTTCATAAATCGTTCCGCGATGCCCGGTAGCGACCTTGCACGCTTTCGGGAAGTCGGACGACGTGGGCGCGATCGTGGCACAGCTGCGGATTTCCGCCAGGCGCATGTCGGCTGCGGAACGATAATCTGTCCAGACCTTTTTCAGACCGGTATCGAGCGACGCATACTGCATTAATTCCTGTCCCTGCCCGTCGCGCAAGATGAAATTACTCATGACCTCATTGCGCCGCGCACCGACATCGAATATCTGTTCATTTGCGGTCCAGTCGGTGAACGGCGCCGTAGCCGCCCCCCAGAATGCGCGTACAGGGACACCATTGACTCTGATATCGATCGTATGCTGCTGGGCGTCCCACGCCACCTTGATCTCGGCCAATGCGTCCGCCTTCAGATGAACGATGGTCAACGACATCATTGCCGCGGTGGTCGCCGCAGGTGTCAGCTTGCCGATAAAGATAATTTGCAGGCCGATCGTCCCTGGCGTATCCAAGGTGTCCGCATGACGGATGAGGATAGTGTTATTCGTGCCGCTGTACTGTCCAAAAATGGCTTGGTTCTCGCCATCCTGACTATCCTTGTGCTTTGCCAGCAAACTGAATTGTATGCTGCCTTTGACTGCGGGAAATTTAGCGGATGGATAGTACGGTAATTGCCGTTTCAGTCCGTCGATGCTCTCCTGCGCCAGAAACAGCCTGGGATGCCCGGATTTGAGTGGCGCCGGCAACTGCGCCATGGCCGACGACGCCATCGCCGCCAGCAGCAGAGCCAGCCCAACATGCCGCCATTTCTTTGCCAACGCCCCCCGGCTCACGAGGGGGAAAGATTGCCTTGCCTTTGCCTGAAATGCCATGCATTACCTCTATTCCACATGTGAAATTATCAAAAAAATATTAACAGCATATTGCCACGAATATTCCTGAAATGATAATAAATATACAATGCAGAGAAAGAAAATATAAGGAAGGACGCTATTTAAGAAAATTAATATTTCTTGAGAAAAATAAGCAATTCTCCAGCCGCATCATTACGGCTCAGCGGTCCTGTGTCCCATCGCGTGCGTCGCCATCTTCAGGTACAGGAAGGACTGCTCCTCATTGTGCGCATAACCCATGCGGCCCTCCGCCAGGGCGACGGACTTCTGCTGCAGCGCTTCCGGGTATGCGAGGTCGCAGGCAGCGTCGAGCCAGTAGCGCGCCGTAGCTTCGTCGCTGTCCTGCAGCAGGTTCGCCACGATGAACATGGCCGGCGCCACGCCGCGTTGCGCAGCCAGTTCCAGCCAGCGCAGCGCGGCGGCGCTGTCCTGCGGGCCGCCCATGCCGTTCTTGTGCATCAAGCCCAGGTAGTATGCGGCAGGCCCGCCGCCCTGCACCGCCGCCTGTTCGAACAGGGCGCGCGCCTGCGGCTGGGTCGACTCGCCCGCGCGCATCAAGACCTTGGCCTGTGCCGTGGCATCGGGCGCCGCGGCTGCCACGGGGGACGCCAGCGCGGCGGCCAGCAGCAAATTTGCCAGCATCATTTCGACAAATCGAGCTGGTACAGCGCAAAGCCCTTGCCCGCACCATCATCAGATTTCAGCTGCGTGACGTTATCGATGGCCGCCGCTTTCGCCAGCTCGATCACGTTCGGCGCTGAATGGAAGACCACCGGGCCCTTCGTGGCAACCTTGGCAAAGCGCCAGCTGCGCGCCGAGCCGTTTTTTGCGCGCGTCAGGTTTTTCTGCTGCGTGACGTAGGCGATCAGCAGTTCGCGGTTGTTGTCGGGCGAGGCCACCACCGTCTTGCTGCCGTCGAGGCCAGGGAAATTGCCGCCACCGCTGGCGCGGTAGTTATTCGTCGCAATCAAAAATTCCTGGCCCACGTCCACCGGCTTGCCCTGGTACGTCAGGCCCTGGATGCGCTGGCCCGGCGGCTGCGTGACATCGATCTGGTAGCGCACATCAGCGCTGGTGATGGCGTCGAAGTTGTAGCTCGGATGGGCCGTGTTGACCAGTTCCTGCGCTTCCAGCTTGTTCGGATCGATGGTATTGAAGCGCTGCGCCGACTGTTCCAGCCAGGCTTTCAGCTCCGCGCCATTCATCTTCACGCCGTACAGCGCGTTCGGATACAAATACAGGTCGGCCGCGTTGTTCAGCGCCACATTGCCCGCCTTGACGTCCGTGTAGTCGGACACGCCAGCCGAGCCGCTCTTGAACGGGGACGACATCGACAGCACCGGCAGGTTGGCATACTGCGGCAAGTTCGCCTTGACGTAGGCGGCCAGATAGCCCGCCTGCGCCTGGTTCACCACTTCGATGGCGCTGACGTCGCCCACGTCGGCAAAATACGTCGACATGCGGAAGTCCGTGGCGCCGACGGGCGTCTGCACGTAGGCGATCGTCGCCGCGTGTTCTTCCGCCACCAGCCTGGCGATGGCCGGGTCAGGCTGGACGTAGCTCTTGTCCGCGTTCTGGATGCCGCGCGCTTCCACCGTGGTGGCGCTCTTGTCGACGACCCACTGCTTGCCGTCGTGGCGCAGGCGCAAACCGATCACGCCCAAATGCTTGCCCCACAAATTGGCCATCACGGTGGGCACGCCATTGACCAGGCCCTTGACCTTGTCGACGCCGGGCAGATTGAACTGCGGCACCGTGCTGGCCGCGTTCGGGAACAGCTGGTGCGAGTGGCCGATCAGCATGGCGTCCACGCCCGGCACTTGCGACAGGTAGTAATTGCCGTTTTCCATGGTGGGCGAATACGGGCTGCTATCCAAGCCGCCGTGCGAGATGGCCACCACCAGCTCGGCGCCCTTGGCGCGCATCTCGGGAATGAATTTTTCCGCCGTCTCGCGCACGCCCTGCGTATAGACGCGACCTTCGAGCCAGCGCTTGTCCCAGGCCATGATGGTGGGCGGCGCAAAGCTGATGATGCCGACCTTCACGCTGCTCGTGATTGGCCGCCCATCGGGGCCGGTGGCCGTGATCTGCTTGGCGATGATGTGGTACGGCGCAAACAGGGGCTTGCCCGTCTTGACGCTGTAGACGTTGGCCAGCACTTGCGGGAACGCGGGACCGGCACAGCGCGGCTTGCCGGCATCGACGCTGTCGACGTCGAATTGGTTGCCCGTCACCTGGCTCAGAAACGCCAGGCCGTAGTTGAATTCGTGGTTGCCGATGCCGCCGCCATCGACCTTCAGCAGATTCATGGCCTTGTAGATGGCCAGGGTCTGGTCGCAGGCCAGCGGTTTGACCAATGCCTGGTAGTCGGCCAGGGCCGTGCCCTGGATGGTGTCGCCGTTGTCGAGCAAAAGATTGTTCGGATACTGCGCGCGCGCCTGGGCGATCAGGGCCGCCGTGCGTTCCAGGCCGATCGACGGTTCCGCCTGCAGCTTGTAATAGTCATAACTGAGCACATTCGCGTGCAAGTCCGTCGTCTCCAGCAGGGCCAGGGTGGCGCTGCTGCCCGCGGGCGCGGCGGCCAGCGGCTGGGCGGGTCCATGGGCGGCGGGCGGCAAGGCACCGCAGCCGGCCAGCAGCAGCGGTAACAGGGCGAGACGGGGAGATTGAAGCATGATGTATTCCTGTGGAAAGACAATATCGCCAGCATCATACGCAGCACGGTAGCCATCATCAAGGCAAAAATATTGTCGCAAATACAGCAAAATCGTCATTTTATTGCCCCGTGCGGCATCGATTCGGCGCCGCCGGCATCAGAAACCGGCCGCGCTCGCGTATAATTCAGGGTTTGATTTCACCATAGAAGACCAGAACATTATGGAAGCCGAACGCATCAATATCATCTCCGCCCTGCTCAACGACCTGACGGTCCGCGAAGCCGAACTTCGGAGGTATCTTTGACTTCACTGTCAAGTCGGAGAAACTAGAGCAAGTCAACGAAGAACTGGAAGACCCCACGGTCTGGAACGATCCCAAACGCGCCCAGGACCTCGGTAAAGAGAAGAAGGCGCTCGAAGCCATCGTCTTCACCCTGGCCAAGGCCGATGCCGACCTGCGCGACACCCGCGACCTGTTCGACATGGCCCGCGAAGAAGGCGACGACGACACGCTCGAAGCGATCGAGCAGGACGTGCAGGAAATCCGCAAGGTCATCGAAAGCATGGAATTCCGCCGGATGTTCAACAATCCGATGGACCCGAACAACTGCTTCATCGACATCCAGGCCGGCGCCGGCGGCACGGAAGCCCAGGACTGGGCTTCGATGCTGCTGCGCCAGTACCTGCGCTATTGCGAACGCAAGGGCTTCAAGGTCGAAATCCTGGAGCAGTCGGACGGCGAGGTAGCCGGCATCAAGACGGCCACCCTGAAGGTCGAGGGCGATCATGCCTACGGCTTCCTGCGCACGGAAACAGGCGTGCACCGCCTGGTGCGCAAGTCGCCATTCGACTCGGCCAACGGCCGCCACACCTCGTTTACGTCGCTGTTCGTGTATCCGGAAGTCGACGATTCGATCGAGATCGACGTCAACCCGGCCGATATCCGCGTCGACACCTACCGCGCGTCGGGCGCCGGCGGTCAGCACATCAACAAGACCGACTCCGCCGTCCGCATGACCCATGCGCCGACCGGCATCGTGGTGCAGTGCCAGAACGACCGTTCGCAGCACCGCAACCGCGCCGAAGCGATGGAAATGCTGAAAGCGAAACTGTACGAGCATGAACTGCGCAAGCGCATGAGCGAACAGCAAAAGCTGGAAGACTCGAAGACGGACGTGGGCTGGGGTCACCAGATCCGCTCCTACGTGCTGGACCAGTCCCGCATCAAGGATTTGCGCACCGGTTTCGAGACGGGCAATACCAAGGGCGTGCTCGATGGCGACATCGACGAGTTCATTTCCGCCTCGCTCAAGCAAGGCGTATAAGGATGAACGCATCCGCTCCGGCGCAGCGCGCCTTCCTGTTCGACATGGATGGCACGATTGTCGACAACATGGCCTTCCACACGACATCGTGGCTGGCGTTCTTTGAACGCCACGGCCATGCGCTGGACGCGGACGTTTTTTTCCGCGACACGGCAGGACGGCAGGGACACGAAATCATCGCCAAGTACCTGGGCGCGGATGCCGACCACCTCACCCTGCTGGCTGAAAAGGAAGTCGTCTACCGCGAACTGTATGGCCCGCACCTGGCCACGGTGGCCGGTTTCGACGCCTTGATCGCCAGCGCGCGCCAGGCTGGCGTGGGACTGGTGGTGGGCACGGCCGCGCCGGACGAGAACATCGCGTTCACGCTCGACGGCCTGGACCTGCGCCACCGCTTCGACGCCATCGTCGGCGCCGCCGACGTGGAACGGGGCAAGCCGCACCCGGACGTTTTCCTGAAAGGCGCGCTGCTGGCCGGAGCGCTGCCGCACAACTGCATCGTCTTCGAAGACGCGCCCCTGGGCGTCGAAGCGGCGCGCCGTGCCGGCATGCGGGTCGTGGTACTCACCACCACCCTGCCGGCCGAAGCGTTTGCCGCCTTCGACAACGTCATTGCCATCGTGCCGGATTTCTCCTCGCTCGACGTCGACGCACTGTTTGCCAGCGTGGCGCCAGCGCTGGCACCACATCATCAATAATCACCAACGAAGAACACCATGACTACGGATATCCAAGAACAAGCCGCCGCCCCCGATGAAAACAAGATCATCGCCGAGCGCCGCGTCAAGCTGGCAGCACTGCGCGAACAAGGCGTCGCCTTCCCGAACGATTTCCGCCCCGAGCACAAGGCGGCAGATCTGCATGCGCAATACGGCAGCAAGACGCGCGAAGAGCTGGAAGCCGAACCTGTCACCGTGGTGCTGGCCGGCCGCATGATGCTCAAGCGCGAAGCGGGCAAGAAAGCCGCTTTCGCCACCCTGCAGGACGCTTCCGGCCCGAAAGCCGACGGCCGCATCCAGATCTACGCTACCTTGGACCTCACCGGCGAAGCGGCCATGGCCGCCCTGCACCACTATGACCTGGGCGATATCCTGGGCGTGACGGGCACGCTGTTCAAGACCAAGACGGACGAACTGACCATCAAGGTCACGGAACTGCGTTTGATCACCAAGTCGCTGCGCCCGCTGCCGGACAAATTCCACGGCCTGGCCGACCAGGAAACGAAGTACCGCCAGCGCTACGTCGACCTGATCATGAACGAAGAGACGCGCCGCACCTTCAAGGCGCGTACCGCCGCCATCTCGTCGATCCGCCGCTTCATGGAAAAGAACGAGTTCATGGAAGTGGAAACGCCGATGCTGCACACGATCCCGGGCGGCGCGGCGGCAAAGCCGTTCATCACGCACCACAATGCACTGGACATGCAAATGTTCCTGCGCATCGCGCCGGAACTGTACCTGAAGCGCCTGGTGGTGGGCGGCTTCGACCGCGTGTTCGAGATCAACCGCAACTTCCGCAACGAAGGCGTGTCGATCCGTCACAACCCTGAATTCACGATGATGGAATTCTACGCGGCCTACACCGACTACAAATGGCTGATGGACTTCACGGAAGCCGTCATCCGCCAGGCCGCCATCGACGCGCACGGCACCGCCACCCTGACCTATGGCGGCCGCGAGCTGGACCTGGCCAAGCCGTTCCACCGCCTGACCATCGTCGAAGCGATCAACAAGTACGCACCGGGCTACACGCCGGAGCAGTTGAACGATGCGGAATTCATCAAGGAAGAGCTGAAGAAATTTGGTGTCAAGCCGTTCGCCACGGCCGGCCTGGGCGCGCTGCAACTGGCGCTGTTCGAAGAAACGGCTGAAGCGCAGCTGTGGGAACCGACCTACATCATCGACTACCCGGTCGAAGTGTCGCCACTGGCGCGCGCTTCCGACACGGTGGCCGGCATCACCGAGCGCTTCGAGCTGTTCATGGTGGGCCGCGAAATCGCCAACGGCTTCTCCGAATTGAACGACGCGGAAGACCAGTCGGCCCGCTT
The DNA here is from genome assembly GCF_030587275.1 of Janthinobacterium sp. SUN128. Taxonomy (NCBI): domain Bacteria; kingdom Pseudomonadati; phylum Pseudomonadota; class Betaproteobacteria; order Burkholderiales; family Oxalobacteraceae; genus Janthinobacterium; species Janthinobacterium sp. SUN128. Next base: position 2,191,782 of record NZ_JAPWHY010000001.1, read on the forward strand.
CCTGGCGCAAGTGGCCGCCAAGGATGCCGGCGATGAAGAGGCGATGTTCTACGACGCCGACTACATCCGCGCGCTGGAATACGGCATGCCGCCAGCCGGCGGCTGCGGCATCGGCATCGACCGCCTGATGATGATCATCACGGATTCGCCGAACATCCGCGACGTCCTGCTGTTCCCGCACCTGCGCCGCGAAGAATAATCACGGCCGCAAGCCGATAAAAAGCCGCCTGGTCTTGCGATCAGGCGGCTTTTTTACATCTGCCGCAGGCCGTCAGCCGGCCAGGGTCACGCGCTGGTGGCTGCGGCTGGCCTGCTGCGCCGCCAATGCCGTGGCCAGCGCACGCATGCCGTCGTCGCCGGTGGCGGCCGGCTGCCCTTCGCCGCGCATGGCGCGCTGGAAGGCGCGCACCGAGCGCACGTACAGGTTTTCATGCTCGACGGGGATGTCGACGCTGCCGCCGTCGCGCGTCAGGGTAATGCTGCCGACGGGGCGCTGCGTCATCACGCCGGTGGCGAAGATGGTGCCCTTGGTGCCTATAATTTCCACGCCGGACAGCGAATGCGGCGCGTTGAACGCGTCGTGCACCTGCACCAGGGTGCCGTTGTCGAACTCGATGACAGCCATCAGGCCCTCTTCCAGCCCGGCCACCGTCATGCCGCCGCTGGTGGCGCAGGCCGTCACGTGGCGCGGCTCCGAGTCCAGCAGGAAGCGCAGGGTGTCGACGTCGTGCACGAACATGTCGAGCGTGACGCCGCCCGACTCCGGCGCGTCCAGACGCCAGCCGCGCAGGTGCTGCGGCAGGTTGTTCGCGTGCAGCACGCGGCAATACAGGGGCTGGCCGATCTCGCCGGCGCGTATCAGCTCGCGCACCTTGCCGTGGCTGGCGGCGTTGCGCAGGTGGTGGTTAATCCCCAGCACCACGCCCGCTTCAACGCAGCCGTCCACCATGCGGCGGGCGTCGTCCAGGTTCAGCGCCAGCGGCTTCTCGCACAGCACGTGCTTGCCGGCGCCCGCCGCCTGCAAGGTTTGCGCCATGTGCAACTCGTTGGTGGTGCTGATGTACACGGCGTCCGCGCCCGGATGGGCCAGTGCCGCATCCAGGTCCGTGTAGCTGGCACCGATGCCGAACTGCGCGGCAAAGGCGGCGCCGCGCGCGGCGTCCCGGCTGACCACGGCCAGCACTTCGGCATCGCCCTGCTGGCGGATCGCGTCGACCATCCATTCGCGCGCCACGGTGCTGGCGCCCACCAAAATCCATCCGATCTTCTTCATTCGATTCTCCCGTTAAAAAGTGTGGCGCAGGCCGAGGTTCCAGGCCTGGTTGCCGGTGCCGTTGTCGGTGGCATTGCCCACCACATAGGCGGCGCCGTTGCGGTTATCGATATGCGCGTAAGCGGCATACAAGGTGCTGCGCTTCGACAGCGCATAGGTGTAGCCGATGCCGACCTGGGAAGCGTCGCCGTTGGCGGCGCGCCGGTCGTCGCGGCGCACGTACGAGAACAGGACGCGGTGCGGGCCAAAAGGCACGGTGGCGCCCAGCATCAGGTCCGCGCTGTCGACCGTGGTGGCCGCGCCCGCCATGCTCTTGCTGAAGGCGACGGCGCCATGCGCCTTGAGCACGCCAAAGTCCCAGGTAGCGCCCAGCACCGTGTTGCGCGCCCTGCCCGCCACTTGCGCGCTGGATATGGTGTTGGCGTCCTGGTGCGCCATGCGCACGTACAGCGGCCCGCTGGCATAGGTGGCCGCCGCGCCCGTGTAGCGCCTGGCCGCCGCGTCGCCGGGCACTTCGCCGAAACCGTACGCCAGTTCGCCGGAAAGGCCGCCGCGCACGGGCGAGCTGTAGGTGATGCTGTTGTCGACCCGGCTGATATAGCCGGCCGTGAAGACGTTGCTCATCCTGCCAGCAAAACCCAGGTAAAACGGGTCCAGCGCCCCCAGGCTGCTATCGATGAACGTGTACTGGCGGCCCAGCCGCAGCGTGCCCGCCGCGCCGCCCAGGCCGACGAAGGCCTGGCGCCCGAACAGCAGGCCACCCTGGGCCGAAGCGCCCGTGTCGGCCAGGATGCCCGCATCCATCGTAAACAGCGCCGTCATGCCGCCGCCCAGGTCTTCGCTGCCCTTGAAACCGAGCCGCGAGCCGTTAGCGATGCCGCTCGTCAGCTTCAGCACCCTGCCGCCGGCGCCGCCGCTCTCGGACACGACACCCATGTCCATGATGCCGTACACGGCCACGTTCGACTGCGCGCAACACAGGCCGCTGCCGGCGCCAATGATCATTGCCCCTACTACCTTCTTCTTCATCTCTTTCCCTGTCTATCTTTTTTTAGAAACTGCGCCTAGCCCACCAGATGGCGCGGACGCTCGCCGCGCAAGCCTGCCAGCAGGTTGTCCACGGCCTGCTGCGCCATGGCGTAGCGCGTTTCGTGCGTGGCCGAGCCGATATGCGGCAGCGCCACCACGTTGGCCATGCCCGGCAGCGGATTGTCCGGCGCCAGCGGTTCGCGTTCAAACACGTCGAGACCGGCGCCGTGGATGGTGCCCTGCTGCAGCGCCTCGATCAGCGCCGCCTCGTCGACAATGCGCCCGCGCGAACCGTTGATGAAGATGGCGCCGGGGCGCATCAGCGCGAACTCGCGCCGGCCCATCATGCGTTCCGTCTGCGCCGTCAGCGGCAGCACCACGCAGACGAAATCGGACCCTTCCAGCAAGTCGTCGAGCGCCACCTGGCGCGCGCCCAGCGCCGCCTCCACCTCGGGCACCGCTTCGCCGTTCACGTACAGCACCTGCATGCCGAAGCCGAGCGCGGCGCGGCGGGCGACGGCGCGGCCGATGCGGCCCATGCCCAGCATGCCGATGGTCTTGCCATGCACATTGACGCCGTACTGGCTTTCGCCCACGCTGCGCGTCCAGCGTCCGGCCTTGACGAATTCGGCCAGTTCGACGACGCGCCGCGCGCTGGCGAGGATCAGCGCGAAGATCGTGTCCGCCGTCGTCTCCGTCAGCACGTCGGGCGTATTTTCCAGCAAGATGCCCCGTTCGCGCAGGTAATCCACGTCGAACTGGTCGACGCCCACTGAAATGGTGGAAATGATGCGCAGCTGTTCGGCCGGATCCAGCAGTTCGCGGTCCAGGCGCACGCTGGCGCCCAGCAAGCCGTGCGCGCCGCGGATGGCGGCCGCGAATGCGGCGCGGTTGCCCGCATCGATCGCCTCAAAATACGTCACCTCGCATTCTTCGCGCAGGCGCGCCAGCAGCGGCTCGGCCAGCTTTTTATACACAACCACATGTTTTTTCACGAGTTTTCCCCTGTACGGTTCAAGATGGGACCAGCGCGTCGAGCTGGGCGCGGGTCGGCAAGCCTTCCATGTCGCCGGCCACCTGGATGGCGAAGGCGCCGACCCGGTTGCCGCGCCGTACCGCCTGCGCCAGCGGCAAGCCTTCCAGCAAGGCGCTGACCAGGCCGGCCGCGAAGCCGTCGCCGGCGCCTACCGTGTCGACCACGTTGGCCACGCGCTCGCCCGGCACCATGCCGCTGTCGCCATCGGCCGTGCGGTAATAGGCACCCTCGGCGCCCAGCTTGATGACCACCAGCCGCGCGCCCTGCTGCAGGTAAAAGCCGGCGACGTCGTGCGGCAGGTCGTGGCCGGTGAGGATTTTCCCCTCCCCCAGGCCGGGCAGCACCCAGTCCGCCTTGGCGGCGAGGCGGTTGATCTGTTCGACCATCACGGCTTGCGACGGCCACAGCGAGGGCCGCAGATTCGGGTCGAACGATACGCTCCGGCCGTTGGCGCGCATGAAGTCAAGGGCCTGGCCGGCGAATGCCAGGCTGGTCTCGGACAGCGCCGCGGCCACGCCCGTGGCGTGCAGGTGGCGCGCGGACAGGAAATAGGCGGGGTCGAAATGCTCGGGCGCCAGCCGGCTGGCGGCGGAACCCTTGCGGAAGTATTCGACCAGCGGATCGGCGCCGTTCTCGGCCTTCTCCTTGAGCAGGAAGGCGCTGGACTGGCCGGCGACGGTGGCGACCCGGCTGCAATCGACGCCCTCGGCCTGCACGCTGGCGCGGATGAAGCGGCCGAACGAGTCGTCGCCCACCCGACTCAGCCAGCCGACGCGCAAGCCCAGGCGCGCCAGGCCGATGGCGACATTCGTCTCGGCGCCGGCCAGGCGGCGCGTGAAATGCGCCACGGCCGCCAGGTCGCCCGTTTCCTCGGCAACGAACATCGCCATCGCCTCGCCGTAGGTGACGACATCGAGCGCGTGCTCCCCTTGCAGCATTTCGTGTTTGATCATGCGGCCTCCAGGATTTGAATGTAGCGGCCCGTTTCGGCCACCAGGTCGACGCCCTCGAGCGGGAATTCGATGGCCCGCTGCACGCCCGGCGCAAAGTGCGCGAAGACGGCGCGCCAGGCCGGATCGGCCTCGGAAACGGCGCAGGCGGACAACCGCCCCCCGTCATCGATGACAGCCTTGCAGTGCACATAGCGCACGTACGGCGCCAGCAGGCGCGCCGCCTGCTGCGCATCCTCGCCCACCCAGCGCCAGTTGCCGATGTCGAAGGTCAGCCCCACCGGCAGCCCGCCTTCGCGCGCCGCCGCCAGGAAGCGCGCCATCGTCGCCAGCCTGCCGCCATGGGCCGTCTGGTCGTTTTCCACCAGCAGCGCCACGGGTGCGGCCGCCAACAAAGCGTTCAAGGCCTGCAGCTCGGGCGCGGCCGGGTAATGGCCGAGCGACACCTTCAGGTAGCGCGCGCCCAGGCGCGCCGCCTCGTCCAGCATCTGCTGCAGCAGCTCGTGCTGCAGCAATCCGTCCGCGCCCCACAATTCGATGGGCGTGGAATACACGCAGTACAGGCCGCGCGCGGCCACCGCCGCGCCCATGCGCGCCAGGTCCGGCAAGTCGGAAGTAAACAGTTCGCGGCGGATCTCGATGCCGGCGCCCCCCGCATCGGCCACCACGTCGATGAAATGGCTTTGCCCCAATTGCCGTACCCTGCTTGCGCCATAGGCCGACGCCGCCACCAGGACGGGGCTCACTTGATCGCTCCCGCGCCGACGAACTGGCGCGCTTCGGGCGTTTGCGGGTTGCTGAAGAAGGCCTCCGAAGGCCCGCTCTCCCACACCGTCCCCTGGTGCATGAAGACGGTGACGTCGGCCATGCGCCGCGCGAACTCCATCTCGTGCGTCACCAGCAGCATCGTCATGCCGGCCTGCGCCAGCTCTTCCATGACTTTCAGCACTTCCTGCGTCAGTTCCGGGTCGAGCGCCGACGTCACTTCGTCGAACAGCATCACTTGCGGCTCCATCGCCAGCGAACGGGCGATCGCCACGCGCTGCTGCTGGCCGCCCGACAACTGCTCGGGATAGGCTTCGCGCTTGTGGTCCAGGCCCACCTGCTTGAGCACGCGCAGCGCCGTGGCGCGGCCCTGGGCGTCGGGCACTTTCTTGACGATGCGCGGCGCCAGCATGACGTTTTCTTCGACGGTCAGGTGGGGGAACAGGTTGTAGCTCTGGAAGACCATGCCGACATCCTTGCGCAAGTCGAGCAGATGCTCCTGGCGCGCCGTCAGCGTATGGCCGGCCACGACGATGCTGCCGCTGTCGATGGTTTCCAGGCCATTGATACAGCGCAGCATGGTGCTCTTGCCGGAGCCGCTGCGGCCGATCACGGCGATCACCTGGCCCCGCTCGACGGCGAACGACACGCCCTTGAGCACATGGTTGGCGCCGAAGCTCTTGCTGATATGGTCGATTTCAACGATGGGCATGGAATTTCCTTTCCAGTGAATGGCTGTAGCGCGACAGCGGATAGCACAGCGCGAAGTAGATCAGGGCGACGACGGGAAAGACGATGAAAGGCAGGAAGGTCGCGTTGCTGACCAGTTGCCCTGCCCGCGTCAGTTCCACCACGCCGATGATCGAGGTGATCGAAGTATTCTTGATGATCTGCACCATGAAGCCCACCGTCGGCGGCAGCGAATGGCGCAGCGCCTGCGGCAGGATGACGTAGCGCAGCTGCTGGTAGCGGTTCAGCGCCAGCGCGGCCGATGCTTCCCACTGCTGCCGCTGCACGCCTTCGATGCAGCCGCGCCAGATCTCGCCCAGGTAGGCGCTGGCAAAGATCGTCATCGCCGCCCCCGCCGCGATGATTGGCGACAGCTTGTAGCCGAACAGGGCCAGGCCGTAATAGGTGAGAAACAGCACGATCAGCACGGGCGTGCCCTGGATCAGCTGGATGTACAGGGCGCTGATGCAACGCAGGACGGGACTGCGCGCCGTGCGCAGCAGCGCCACGGCGAAGCCGGCGATGCCGCCCGTGATGAAGACGATCAGCGACAGGCCGATGGTCCAGCGCGTGGCCTCGAGCAGGAATTGCAGGTTATCCCAGGAAAAATCACTGATCATGTCATGCTCCCATGCGCACCGCGCCCAGACGGCGGCGGCGTTTGAAGACGATCTGGCCCAGCACCCAGAAACCGAAGCGGAACAGCAGGGCCAGCAGGATGTACAGCACCATCACGACGATGTAGATCTCGAAACTGCGGAAGGTTTCCGAGTCGAGCAGGTGGGCCGCGGCGGTCAGCTCTTCGGCGGAAATGGCCGACACGACGCTCGAGGCAAGCATCATCAGCGTGAACTGGCTGGCCAGCGCCGGATACACTTTTTCCAGCGCCGGCAGCAGCACTACGTGGCGCATCACCTGCCAGCGCGTCATGCCCAGCGCCTGCGCCGCCTCCAGCTGCGACGGATGCACGGCGCCGATACCGGCGCGCACGATTTCCGCCGCGTAGGCGCCCAGGTTGACCGTCATGGCGACCAGCGCGGCGCCGTTCGCGTCGAGCTGCAGGCCCAGCGACGGCAAGCCGAAGTAAATGATGAACAGCTGCACCAGGAATGGCGTGCTGCGGATGATCTCGACATAGGCGCGCACCACCGCGCGGGCATAGGCGGGACCATTCTTCAGGATGACGGCGGCGCAGACGCCCACCGCCAGCCCCAGCACCATGGACAGGGCGCTCAGGCGTATCGTCAGCGCCGCACCCCACAACAGGCGGTCCAGCGATTGCATGACGAGTTCGAAATGAAATTCATACGGCATACTCAACTCCTTTTCTACGTGCGCATCCCCGGCGACGCCACCATGGCGGCGCGCCGTGCGGACAAACACTCTCCCTGTGCGGGTGGCGGTATCAGAAGGTCGGCAGCGCTGGCAGCGGCGCGCCGCTCCACTTGCGCGCGATGGCGTCGAGTTCGCCGTTCAGCTTGACGTAGTAGATGAAGTTGTTGAGCCACTGGTGCAGTTCGAAGTCGCCGCGGCGCACGGCCATCGAGTTCGGTTGCAGCGAGTAGGCGAAGCGGACCTCGATCTTGCCCGCGCCGCGCGTCTTGATGATGTCGAGCGCCATCGTGCTGGGGATCGAGACGGCATCGACCTGCTTGCTGAGCAAGGCCTGGGTGACGGTGGCGTCATCCTCGAAACGCACGATGCTGGTGCCGACCGGCGCCATGCGGCTCAGCGCCGTGTCATTCGTGGTGCCGCGCGTCACGCCCACCTTCTTGCCTTTCAGGTCGGCCAGGGCCTTGAGTTTGCCGCCGACCGGCGCGACGATCGCCAGCTCAAATGCGCTGTAGGGCATGGTAAACATCAGTGTCTTGGCCCGCTCCGGCGTGGGCGCCAGGGTCGCCACGAGAAAATCGACCTTGCCCGATTCCAGCGACGGCACGCGCGACGGCGCCGTCAGGGGCACCACTTCCACGGGCAGGTTCAGGTATTTGCCGATCAGGTTGGCGACGTCGATGTCATAGCCGACGGGCACGCCCTTGGCGTCGATGCTGCCAAACGGCGGCGTACCGCTGACCACGCCGATGGTCAGCTTGCCTTTCTTGATCAGGTCGCCAAGCGTCTGGGCGCCGGCGTCGGCGGCCGCGCCCAGGGCGCACGTGGCTGCGAGCGCGCAGGCCACGATCTTCGTGTAAAACAATGTAGTCATCTTCATGTTTCCGTCTCCTGTGATCCCGGTACCGGCCTCGTCGAGGCATTTCCGGAATATTGTCAAATGGACGATTCAGATCGTCTCTTGCCGTGTTGTACCAACCTCCTGCCATTGCCCTGCCTTGCCGATTCATGCCCCTTTCCGGTGAAAACACCTTTTATGAAACCGGTTCCATTACTTACCCAAAAAAAAGGGCAAGCGCCCTCTTCCCGTCAATCGCCGTCCTTGCGTATTTCGCTACCCTGGGTAGAATTGCGCACAATCAGCTTGCCTGGCAACAGCACCTCGCGCGGCGGGCACTGATCGCCCTGCAGGCGCGACAGCATGCACGTCATCGCCGAAAAGCCGATTTCATAGGTCTGCTGCTCGATCGTGCTCAGGCCAGCCAGCGGCGACCATGGCAATTCGTCAAAGCCCAGCAAGCCCACGTCTTGCGGCATGCGCAATGCAAGGCGTTGCAGCATCAGCGCCAGTTCCAGCGCGACCATGCCGTTCGATGCCAGCAGCGCCACGCGGCGGCCGCGCCACCGCGCCAGGCATAGACGCACCTGCGCGTCGATGGAAGGCCGGTCGTCCAGGTCCACCGCCAGCACTTCGCCCACGCAGCCAGGATGCTCGGCCATCACGGACTGGAAACCGTCGGCGCGCATCAGGCGCGAACTGACACCCGTCAAGGGCGGCGCGACAAAGGCGATGGCGTCGAAACCCTGCCCGATCAGATGCGCCGTGGCCAGCCGGCCCGCCTGCACATTGTCCAGGCCCACCAGGTCGAAATCGACGCCTTCGATGCGGCGGTCGACCAGCACGATGGGCATGCCCGCCTGCTGCAAATCGGACGACTCGATATTGCGTCCCTGCGTGTTGACGATCAGCCCTTCCACGCTGTACGAGCGCAGCGCGGCAAGCGACTGGCGCTCGCGCAGTTCGTCATTGCCGGTATTACACAGAATCAAGGTATAGCCATGCTGCTGGCAAGCCGCCTCCACGCCTTGCAGCACGGCCACCGTGTAGGGATTGAGCATGTCCGCCACGACCATGCCGATCAGGCGCGTGCGTCCACGCTTGAGGCCGCGCGCCATCTGGTTCGGCTGGTAGCCGAGGCGCGCGATGGTGCTGGTGATCTGCTGGCGGATGTTCTCGGACAGGGCATCGAGTTCGCCGCCGAGAAAGCGCGACACGCTCGTCTTCGACACGCCCGCCTCGCGCGCCACCTGGGCGATGGTCACGGGCCGGGCCGGCTCGCCGGAGACTGTTTTTTTGCTGCCGCGTACTGAATCCAAGGTTGCTCTCCACTACCTGTTGATATGCATATTTTTATTTTGGAACCGGTTCCAAAGATAGCACCCACGAATCGATGACGCAAGCGATTTGATTGCCTGTGGCGGCGAAGGAACACGATGGGGGCATGGCCGGGAACGCGGATGAAAGGCGCCGCCCTCCCCTTGCACACGCAGGGGGCGGGCGGCGCTGCTTGAAAAACGACTTACTGGACCACGGTATAGCAAGGCACGTATGCCGTGCCCGCCAGCTTCATGCGGTGCTGCGCCACGAAGGAAGCGAGCAGCGCGTCCATGGGACCGGCGATGGATTTGTCGCCGTGGATCTCGAAATTGCCGTGCTTTTCGATCGAGCGGATGCCGTCATCCTTGACGTTGCCCGCCACCACGCCGGAAAATGCGCGGCGCAGCTGGGCCGCCAGCAAGTGCGTGGGCTGGTTCTTGTGCAGGCTCAGGTTGCGCATGTTTTCATGCGTGGGCTGGAACGGCTTCTGGAATTCGTGGTCGATCTTCAGCAGCCAATTGAAGTAATACGCGTCGCTGTGCGCCTTGCGGAATTCGCGCACCTGGCGTATGCCTTCGAGCATTTCGCGCGCCACCAGCTCCGGGTCGTCGATGATGATCTTGTAGCGCTGCTGCGCTTCCGGGCCCAGCGTGTCGCTGATGAACTGGTTGATCTGCACGAAGTACTCGCGCGAGGTTTCCGGCCCAGTGAAGATCAGCGGGAAAGGAATCTCGGCGTTGTCCGGGTGCAGCAGGATGCCGAGGATATACAAAATCTCTTCGGCCGTGCCGGCGCCGCCGGGGAATACGACGATGCCGTGGCCCGCGCGCACGAACGCTTCCAGGCGCTTCTCGATGTCCGGCATGATGACGAGGTCGTTGACGATGGGGTTCGGCGACTCGGCCGCGATGATGCCCGGTTCGGTGATGCCAAGGTAACGGCCATTGTGCAGGCGCTGCTTGGCGTGGCCGATGGTGGCGCCCTTCATGGGGCCCTTCATGGCGCCGGGGCCGCAACCGGTACAGATATCGAGGCCGCGCAAGCCCAGCTGGTAGCCCACTTCCTTCGAATAATTGTATTCGGCGCGGTTGATCGAGTGGCCGCCCCAGCACACGACCAGGTTCGGGTTGAGCTGGGTTTGCAGCACGTTGGCGTTGCGCAGGATGTGGAAGACGGCGTCCGTCACGCCTTCCGTGCTCTGCAAGTCGAATTTCGGGTTACCCGTCACTTCATCGCTGACGAAGATGATGTCGCGCAGCACGGCAAACAGGTGCTCGTGGATGCCCTTGATCATCTTGCCGTCGACAAAGGCGATGGCTGGCGCACCCTTGATGTCGAGCTTGATGCCGCGCTCGCGCTGGATGATGGAGATTTCAAACGACTGGTAGCGCTCCAGCAGGGCGCGGCCATCGTCGATGGTGCTGCCGCAATTGAGCACTGCCAGCGCGCAGCGGCGGAAAGTGTTGTACAGGCCGCCCTGGCTGGTGTCGAGCAGTTTGTTGACTTCAGTCTTGGAGAGCACGTCCAGGCGGCCTTCCGGTGAAACCAGAGTATCGATAACGTCGTGTTCCATAATGCGAAAAATCCCTTTAAAAATCGATGCTCGAAGGTCTTGCAGCCTTAATATACGACAAGTCAGGCAAGTTGTGCTGTGCCGCCGCAAAATCGCCCGGGCCGCCCTTGCCTGCAAACCGGTTTGACTAATATGAAACAGTCATTCTTGCTAATGCGAATCGAAATCTTCGCTCAGCGCAATTTGTAGATTAGAATGCCAGCCTATTGGAATTCCCGTGCGTGAGGTTCTTCATGAGAGTCCCCGCCGCCCGCAGGCTTCCATAAGTTCGTTGTATCGATTGACTATAATAATTTTTCAGGAGGAACCGCATGAGCGGTGCGACTACGCCCAACAAGGAAGCCGTTATTCCCGAGTTCAAGCAGATTATGGGCCATCCAAGCCCATTGTGGATGTTGTTCATGACTGAATTCTGGGAACGCTTCGCGTTCTACGGAGTTCGCTGGGCGCTGGTACTGTACATCGTTGCCCAGTTCCACGGCGGCGACGGTTCGGGACAGGCTGCGGCCAACCTTACCTATGGTTCCTTCCTCGCGCTGGTGTACGCCGGCGCCCTGTTCGGCGGCTACATCGCCGACCGGGTCATCGGTTACCAGCGCTCCATCCTGCTGGGCGCCGTCTTCATGGCTGCCGGCCTGTTCTGCATCTCGGTACCGAACCAGGACATCTTCAACCTGGGCCTGGCCACCATGATCGTCGGTAACGGCATGTTCAAACCGAACATCTCGACCATGGTCGGCAAGCTGTACACGACAGCCGATCCGCGCCGCGACAGTGGCTTCACGATCTTCTACATGGGTATCAACATGGGCGCCATGGTTGCCCCTGTCTTCACCCAGTGGCTGGCCGAGTCGATCTTCGGCACCAGCGCCATGCCTTCGTACAAGATGGTCTTCATGGCGTCCGGTTTCGGCATGCTCATCAGCCTGGTATGGTTCGCCATCGGCCGCCGCGCCCTGAAGGGCATCGGCGCTCCGGAAGCCGGCGCAGGCAACCCGATGCGCGTCATCTGGGTGGCCGTCGGCTCCCTGTGCGTGATCCCGCTCGTGTACTTCCTGCTGACCGTCGGCGCTGAAAAACTGCAAATCGTCCTGACCGCGCTGTTCATCGGCCTGGCCGTGATGCTGATGATCGAAGGCATACGCAACGGTAAAGTTGCGCGTGACCGCGTTATCGCCATGCTGCTGATCTTTGTCTTCAACATCCTGTTCTGGATGTTCTTCGAACAGGCAGGCAGCTCGTTTACCTTCCTGGCTGACAAGATCGTCAACCGCGACCTGGGCTTCTGGATCTTCCCGACCGCCTACTTCCAGACCGTCAACTCGGTCGCCATCATCGTCTTCGCGCCGATCATCGCCGCCGTCTGGGTCTTCCTGGCGCGCCACAACGTCAATCCTTCGATCCCGCGCAAATTCGGCCTGGGCTTGCTGGGCAATGCCCTGGCCTTCGGTTTGCTGATCTTCGCTCTGTCGAGCCTGGTTGGCGCCGATAACAAGATCCCGTTCTGGACCCTGGCCACCGTGTACGTGCTGCAATCGATCGGCGAGCTGTGCCTGTCGCCTATCGGCCTGTCGATGGTCACCAAGCTGGCGCCAGTGCGCCTGGTCGGCCTGGGCATGGGCGGCTGGTTCCTGTCGACCGGTATCGGCAACAACCTGTCGGGCATCTTCGCCAGCCACGTCAGCGGCGAAAGCGGCATGTCGGTGCAATCGGCACTGTCCGGCTACACCTTCGGCTTCTGGTCCCTGCTGGGCGCCGGCGTCGTGCTGTTCCTGATCGCACCGTTGATCAACAAACTGATGCACGGCGTGAAGTAAGTTTTCTGCCATAGCTGACAACGGCGGCCTGCGGGCCGCCGTTTTTCATTCCAGCGCCGTTTTTCCCATTGCCTGGCGGTACAATACGGCCAGGGCCAGCGGCCATCCACCTACATTACTGAAAAATCCCATGTCCAGCATCTCCACCACCTCGCCCCTCTCCGACGACGAATACGCCGAACTCGACACCCTGCTGGCCGCGCCTGCGCTGGCCAGCCGCGCCATGGACGTGTCGATGCTGGAAGGTTTTCTCACGGCCGTCGCCCTGAACCCGAAACAGATCGCGCCGGAACAATGGCTGCCCTGGGTCTGGGACAAGGCTGCCGGCAGCGCCTTGCCGGCACAGGACGAAGCCAGCGAACGGGCGGCCAGCCTGGCGCAGCGCCACCATGCCTACATGGTCGAATGGCTGGCGAAAGACCCGGACAGTTTCGAGCCCATCTACGTATGCGGCCCCGAATGGAGCGTGCCCGCCTGGTGCGCCGGTTTTGTCCTTGGCACCAGCCTGGACAAACCGCAGTGGGCGGCCCTGGCCGTCAGCCACCCGCAATACCTGGCGCCGTTCCAGCACCTGGCCACGGCCGGCGAACTCGATGACGATGCGGCCGAAACGGCCATGGATGGCGTGATTCCTTCCGTGATCGCCATCAACGCCGCCTGGGCGCGCCAGCGCCACCTGAAAAGCCAGGCACACAGCCAGCCCGGCGCCACCGTCCTGCGCGAAGTGCCGAAGACGGGCCGCAACGACCCGTGCCACTGCGGCAGCGGCAAAAAGTACAAGAAATGCTGCGCCGACGCCGATAGCGCGGCCAGCCAAGGCTAAGGCGACGCCAGCTTGCGCCAGCTACTGACGGCCATCCTGCGCTTCCTGCTGCGCCACGCGCTGCAGTTCGCCCTGTTCATCGTCATCCTGCTGGCCGGACGCTTGCTGCTGGCCGAATGGCGCGCCTACAGCGCCAGCAGCGAGACCATCGCCGCGCTCAGGCTGGCCGCCGACGGCGCCGACAAGCATGGCGCTGGCCTGGCCACCGCGGCCACGGCCCGCGTCAACGCCCTGCAAAAGACCTCACAAACGGCCATCACGGCCCGCCTGGCGCAAGTCCAGGCGCAATTGGCGGCCTTGCGCGCGCGGCAGCAGCCATCGCTGTTTACCCTGCCCCTGCCCGATACGAACACCCTGGCCCTGCACGCGCAGGAGGAAGCCACGCGCCGCGTGGAGATCGAAGTGCTGGCGCAGGAAGCCCGCTATCTGACCGCCCTGCAAGCGGCCCTGAGCGGCGAAGATGCGCGGCAGACGCTGGCGCGCCTGCACGCGGCACACGTGAGCGCGTATGCGGCGCTGCAGCACAAGCTGCGCCAGCGCCGGGAACTGGAAGCGCGGCACCCGCTGGCGGCCCGCTTGCCCGGCAGCGACGCTTACGCGCAGCTGTCGCTGCTGGAAGCGCAGGGGCAGCGTTTGCGCGAGATCAATCTGCAAGCCTACCAGGCCTGGGCGGCGCAGCGCGCACGCACCGGCAACGCCGCCCGTCCGGCGCCGTTTGCCATCGACGAGCAAGCCTTGAGGGGCGTCCTGGCACCCGTACAAAAGGCCATCGCGGCCGGTGAAGGACAACTGGCGCGCAACTGGATCGGGCGCTGGCGCGCGCCCGTCATGGACGTGGCGCCCACGGCCGCCCTGCTGGTACTGTCGGCCATCCTGCTGCCCGCCGCCATCAAGGCCTTCTTTTACTTCGTGCTGGCGCCCGTCGCTTGCCGTTTGCCGCCGCTGTCGATCGCGCGCGAACTGCAAGTCGCGGGCAGTTCACTGCCACTGCCGCCGCATGGAGAGTCGCGCATTTCCGCCGTCTCGCAAGGTTTGCTGCTGCAGCCCGGCCAGCAGATGCTGATCCATCCCGAATACCTGCAATCGTCGCCCGTCAGCAGCACCAAGCGCACACAGTGGCTGCTGGACTGGCGCTTCCCGTTCACCAGCCTGGCCGCCGGCATGGTGGCGCTGACGCGGCTGGAAAGCGAAACGACGGCATCCGTGACGATTTCCGCCAGCGACGACCCGCTGCTGGAAGTGGCCGTCGTCCACCTGCCGGCCGGCAGCGCCCTCGTGTTCCAGCCACGGGGACTGGTCGGCTTGATCACCGATGCGGGCCAGCCTTTGGCGATCAGCAGCCACTGGCGCCTGGGCAGCCTGCACGCCTGGCTCACCCTGCAGCTGCGCTTCATCGTCTTTCGCGGCCCCGTCACCCTGATCGTGCGCGGCTGCCGCGGCGTGCGCCTGGAACGGGCCGGCCAGGGCCGCTCCATCAGCCAGTCCGCCACCCTGGGTTTTACCACCGACGTGCTGTATTCGACCCTGCGCAGCGAAACCTTCATCCCCTATTTGCGCGGCCAGCAGGCGTTGCTCAACGACCGCTTCGACGGCGACAACGGCGTCTACCTGTACGAAGAAACCCCGCGCCACGGCAAGCAGCCGGGCAAGGTGGGCAGCTGGTTCGAGGGTTTTACGGACGCCATATTGAAAGTGTTCGGCATCTAGCCGAGGAAACCATATGAACGACTTCCTGTTTGCCGATTTTCTCGAGGACCAGGCCGCGTATGCGGCGGCAGAGGCCTACTGGCAGGCTCGCCTGGCCTTCCTCGACGGGCAGTGCACGGCTTATCTGCGCACCGCGTTTGCCAATGGCCAGCCGTTCCATGACGGCAATCCCATCGTCAACCTGGCGGACAGAAACGCCGGCAAGGCGGCGCGCATCGTGCAGCAATGCCCGCATGAATTCGGCCACGGCTACACGAGCTTCGAGCAAGCCATCGAGCTGGCCGGCAGCGATGGACACCGCCCGGCGCAGGAAAAGATCATCGTGCTGACCTTGACGCGGGAAACGGCGCAGCGCGCCGAGGATGAATTGCGCGCCTGGTTTGCGCCAGCGTAGGGCTGCCGGCTACCAGAGGTATGCCACGCGCACGCCGACATTGCGCTGCTCGCCGTAATTGCAGGCCCGCGCCGAGAAACACGAGGCGACATGGTATTTATCGAACAGATTCTTGACCGTCATGCTCACGCTCAGGCCGCGCCAGTCGCTGCGCGCCTGCCCCAAGTCATAGCGCAGCGACAGGTCGGCCAAGGTGAACGCCGGTACCTGGAAGGTGTTCTCCGCGTCACCCCAACTGGCTCCCACGTGGCGCACGCCAGCGCCGGCCGACAGGCCGCGCAAGCCGCCAACGAAGGCGTAGTCGGCCCACGCGGAAGCCATCTGCCGGGGCACTTCATACGGCGACTTACCCTGCACGTTCGTGCCCCACATGTCCGGATTCGCCTTCGTCACCTTCAGGGGATTGTAGGTCAGGGACGCCAGCAGTTTCAGCTGGCTGCTCGGCTGCGCCGCCACTTCCATTTCGATGCCGCGCGAGCGTACCTCCCCCTGCTGGATGGAGAAATTCGGGGCGTCCGGGTCTGTCGTCAGCACGTTCTGGCGGCGCAGTTCGAATGCGGCGGCCGTCACGGACAGATGCGCGCCCGGCGCGTATTTCACGCCGACTTCCACTTGCCGGGCCGTTTCCGGCTCGAACGGACGTTCAAGGCGGTCGGCGCCGGAGACGGGCGAGAACGATTCGCTGTAGCTGGCGTAAGGCGCCAGGCCGTTCGCCGCCAGGTAAGTGATGCCGGCGCGGCCCGTGAATGCCGTGGGTTTGCGCACCGTCGTGGCCGATGGCGATACCAGCAGATTGCGCTGCTCCTGGCGCGTCCAGTCCTGGCGCCCGCCCACGGTGAAGACCCATTGACGGTACTGCATGCGGTCTTGCAGGTACGCGCCCAGCTGCCGGTTATGCTCGCGGCGCAGGGCATCGGGCGCCAGCGCCGCCAGGTCCAGCGCGCCGCCATAGACGGGGCGGTAGATATCGATCTGCGGACCGTCGGCGATATACGAGCTGAACGAAGTACTGCTGCGGCTGTAATCGATGCCGGCAACCACCTCATGGCGCAGCGCGCCCGTCGCCACCTGGCCCGTCACGCTGGTGTCGAGCGAGTACACGCTGCCCTTGCCGTCGCGCGTATCAATCTCGCGGTTGGTGACCGCATGGTCGATTAAGTTACCATAACGAAACATGTACTGTTCATGGTTATTCGCGTGCAGGAAGCGGAAGTTCTGCCGGAGCGTCCACCCGCTGTCGAACGTGTGGCGCGCCGCATAGCCCGCCGACGCGACGCGCGTTTCCTCGTGGTCGAAGCCGGGCTCGCCCAGGAATCGCGTCAGCGGCAAGCGGCCGTTAGGATTGCTGCCGTTCAAGGCTTCCCACTGCACGTTAGACGATTGCATGGCGCGATTTTGCTGGAAAAAGCCCAATAAAGTGATGCTGGTGCGGGCGCTCGGCGCCCACGTCAGGCTGGGCGCCAGATAGTAGCGGTCATCCTGCATGTAATCGATCTGCTGGTCCGCCTGGCGCGCCAGCCCCACCAGCCGGTACTGCAGGCTGCCGTCGTCGGCCAGCTTGCCGCCCACGTCGAGGGCCAGCTGCTTGCGCGCGTAGCTGCCGAGCGACAGTTCGACCTGGTTTACCTGGTCCGCTGCGGGGCGCTTGGCGACGAAATTGACGATGCCGCCCGGCGCATTCTGGCCGTACAACACGGACGAAGGGCCCTTCAGCACTTCCACGCGCTCGGCGCCATACGGCTCCACGCCGAAAAAGCCCAGCGTCCCCATCGGCATCAGGCGCATGCCGTCCAGGTAGAACGCGCCCGAGAACTGGCTGAAGCCCCGTACCGACAAGCTGTCGTCGGCAGGATTGGCGCCTGCCGTGTTGCTGCGCAAGCCGGCCGTGTACTGGATGGCGTCGTTCAGGGTGCGCACGCCCTGGTCATCCATGCGTTCGCGCGTGATGACAGAGACCGATTGCGGCACTTCCAGCAGGGAAGCGTCAGTCTTGGTGGCGGTGCTGGCCCGCCGCGCCACATAGCCGCTGGCCTTGCCCCACGGGTTTTCCTCTTCCGCCTGCGCGCTGACCGTCACGGGCGCCATCGTCTGCACGCCATCCGCCGCCGCGCCAGCAGCGGATGCGGTGGAGGCACGCAGCGCATAGCCGCCACCGGCCGTGCGCACCGCTGCCAGCCCGGTGCCGGCCAGCGCCCGCGCCAGCGCGTCGTCCACCGTATAGCTGCCGCTAACGCCTCCGCTGCGCAGCCCTTCCGTCGCGGCCGAGCCAAAGGCGATCAGCAAACCCGCTTCACGTCCCAGCCGGTTCAATGTCGCTTCCAGCGGCCCCGCCGGGATGGCGTAATGACGCAAGGACTCGGGCTGGCCAGAGTGTCCGGCCGTTTGCGCCTGCGCCGGCGCGCCGGCCAGGCTGGCCAGTGCGCCCAGGCACAGGGCGTGCACCAGGTGGGCCAGCGGCTGCATGGCCAACAGGCCCGGTACCCGGCTGCGCGTGGAAGGATGGAGTGTGCTGCGGTCGTTCATGGTATGCCCTCGGATCATGGAATGGGTGGGACGGGCCAAAACCTGCGTCCTCACTTCCATTGACAAGGCAGCGTGCAAAAACAGTCCATGTATTTTCAGTCTATTTTTTCGCCGCGCGCGGCCGCAACGTGACCCAGTAGCGCGTCAGGTAATGCAGCTCGACGGGCAAGGCTTCCACCAGCGCCAATAGCACCCTATCGGTATTGGCCAACGGATAAGCGCCCGATACCAGCAAGTGCGCGAGCGCCGGATCGCATCCCAGGTGGCCGCGCCGGTGGCGCGACAACTCCAGCAGGAAATCGTCCAGGCGCATGTGCGCGGCAACCAGCATGCCGTCGGCCCAGGCGCCAGCGCCGGCATCGAGCGCATGCGCCGCGCCCACGCCGTCGCGCGTAAAACTGCCCTCCTCGCCCGCCCGCAGCACGCGTGGCTGGCGGTCGGCCGCCGCAGGCCGCAGCTCTACGGCCCCCTCCAGCACGCCCACCAGCACAAAGCCCTCGTGCTGGCGCACGATGAATCGCGTGCCCAGCGCGCGCGCCGTACCGTCGGCGGTGTGCACGCGGAAGGGCCGCTGCTGCGCATCGGGCGCCGTCTGCAGCAGCACTTCGCCGCGCAGCAGCTGCACCGCGCGCTCGCTGGCGTCATAGCGCAGTTTGATGGCGCTATCGGTATTGAGCACCAGCGTGCCGCCGTCCGGCAGGCGCACCGTGCGCCGCTCGCCCGTGGCCGTGCTGGCGTCGGCGTTCCACGACTGCCATATGGGTGTCTGGCGCAGCATGGCGGCGCTGCCGCCCGCCATCACCAGCGCCGTGAGCAGGCGCACCGCGCGGCGCCGCTGCGCGCCTGCGGGCGCGGCCAGCGCGGCGCTGGCCAGCGGCGGTGGAATGCCGGCCAGCTGGCCGCTGACCGCTTCGATGCGCTGCCAGGCCCGCTCATGTTCGGCCGCCTCGGCGCGCCAGCGCTGCCACGCCTGCAGCTGTGCGGCAGTGGCGTCGCCGCCCTGCAGCGCCAGCCACCACTGCACGGCCCGCCGTGCCACGGCGGGCGCCACGCTTCCGGCGATACCCGTTCCGTCCAGGGCGAGGCTTGCTTCCTCATCCATCATGCTGCTCCGGGAAAAAGCAGCGCAGGGCCGCCCTGGCCAGATGGCGCTTGACGGTGGACAGGGAAATGCCCAATTCGGCGGCGACCTCCTGCTGCCCCATGCCGTCGAGCTGCACCAGCAGGAAGGCTTGCCGGGCCTGCGCCGGCAGCCCGGCCAGGCGCCGGTCCAGTTCCACCAGCCGTTCGAGGAACATCAGGCGCACTTCGGGCGGCGGCGCCACCGGCTCCGGCATCAGGGCAAGGGCGTCGAGGTAGGCTTGCTCGATGGCGCGCCGGCGCACATGGTTGATCAGCAGGTTGCGGGCGATCGTCGTCAGGTACGCGCGCGGCTCCTGCACGCCCTGCATGCCCTGCGGCGCGAGCACGCGCAGGAAGGTGGCCTGCGCCAGGTCGGCCGCGTCGAAGGCGTTGCCCACCTTGCGCTGCAGCCAGCCGCGCAACCAGCCATGGTGCTGGCGATACAGAATGGCGATGTCATCGAAATCATGCAGGGAGACGTGGTCGGCGGACATGGAGCGGCGGGTCTGGCTGGCAGCGCAAACTTAATGAGAATTATTCTCAATTATAGGCAAAAGTGGGCATCTCGACAAGATCCGTGCCGACGATACCCGGCCCTGACACTGGCTTCCGAAGTAACAGCCGATTCCGGTCTTGCGGTCCGCAGCGCCGATATCTCTCACTTGCCGGGCCGCCAAAGTACGACGCGAGGAAGCGCGCAACTTGCGCGCTACGCCGCAATCGAATGCGACACCGTCAGCCACTCGCCCGGCTGCAGATTCGCCGCCGCCTCGCGCGTGGCCAGCACGCTGTCCGGGTCCAGGTCGGAGCGTTTCAGCTTGTAGGAATAGGCGAAATCGTCGGCATCGAATGCCTGTCCCGCCTTGACGTAGTACTTGAAGCCGACAAAGGAGTCGGGATTGGTGACGACCGAGTACTCAAGCGTGACATTGTTCATGGCGGGCCTCGTCAACGGTGGTGAGGCATCCATTATGCGTCAATTCCGGCGGCAGCGATGCGACGACAAAACCTTGCGGCAAGTCAATCGGCATAGCAGCTGCCAGCGCTACAGTAGCCGGAGCCAACCACCACGCCATCGCTGCCATGCGCACCTTGCTCACGAAGATCCGAAATACACTGGCGCCGCAGGCGGGCCTGCCGGCAGCGGCGCGCATGGAGCGCCTGTCGGACCGGCGCGGCTTGCCTGCCTTCGACCCCGGCCCGCAAGCCGTCGTCAAGGCCTGCACGGCCTGGCTATGCGCGGCGCAGGACAATTCCAGATCAAACGACGGCGGCGTCGCGCGCGACTACAGCCTGCTGACAGGCTGGTCGAGCTCCTACCCGGAGACCACCGGCTACATCATCCCCACCCTCATCGCCCTGGCGCAGCGCACGGGCGACGAGGCTGGGGATGATGCGCTGCACGGACGCGCGCGGCGCATGCTCGACTGGTGCGTGGCCATCCAGTTCCCGGAAGGCGCTTACCAGGGCGGGAAGATCAATTCCACGCCGCGCGTGCCCGTCACCTTCAACACGGGCCAGATCCTGCTTGGCCTGGCCGCCGGCGTGCAAGCGTACGGCGCGGCATACCAGGATGCCATGCACCGCGCGGCAAGGTGGCTGCGCGACAGCCAGGATACCGATGGCTGCTGGCGCAGGCATCCGACCCCGTTCGCCAGCGCCGGCGACAAGGCCTATGAAACGCACGTGGCGTGGGGACTGTTCGAAGCGGACCGCGTCGCGCCGGGCCACGGCTATGGCGCGGCCGGCCTGCGCCAGGTCGACTGGGCGCTGACCAAACAGCGTCCCAACGGCTGGTTCGCCTCGAATTGCCTGGACAACCCGCTGCAGCCCCTGACCCATACCATCGGCTACGCCTTGCGCGGCCTGCTCGAAGCGCACCGCTTTTCGGCGCGCGCCGACCTGCTGGACGCCGCCGCGCGCACCGGAACGAGCATCGCCAGGGCCGTGGCGGCCGACGGCCACCTGGCCGGCCGCCTCGGTCCCGACTTCCAGCCAGGGGCCGGCTACGCCTGCCTCACGGGTTCCGCGCAAAACGCGCATTGTCTGTTCTTGCTGTACCAGATCACGGGCGAACGGCGCTACCTCGATGCGGCTCGCCGCCTGAATAGTTTCGTGCGGCGCTCGGTCAGCATCGACGGTCCCGCACACGCGCGCGGCGGCGTCAAGGGCTCGTTTCCCGTCGATGGCGACTACGGCACCTGGGCTTACCTGAACTGGGCCGCCAAATTCTGCATCGATGCCAACCTGCTGGAAATGGACATCGGCGATGCTTGAACATGCAAGAAACGCCATCCACGCCGCGCTGGAAGCATGGCGCCGCGCCGCCAGCGCCCGGCACATGCGCCACAGCGCGCCCCATGTGACGCGCGCCGGGTTGGCCGCCGGTCTGGCGCGGCTGGGCGTGGCGCCAGGCGATACGCTGTTCGTGCATTCATCGCTGAAAAGCCTCGGCTACGTGGAAGGCGGCGCGCTGGCCGTGATAGGCGCCCTGCAGGACGCCGTCGGCCCGCAAGGCACCCTGCTGCTGCCCACCTATTATCTGCCGGGCGGCACGCTGCGCGCCACCTGCGCCATGCCAGGCTATGTGTTCGACCCGCGCCGCCATGGCACGCACATGGGGCGCCTGCCGGAAGCCTTCCTGGCCAGCGATGCGATCCATCGCAGCATCCACCCGACCCACTCCGTGTCCGCGTGGGGCCGCCATGCAGCATATCTCACCGAGGCGCATCACCGCGCGCCCTCGATCTTCGGCATCGACTCGCCCTGGCAGCGTTTCATCGGCTGCGACCACGCGAAGGTGCTGGGCCTCGGCATTTCCATGGGACCGGTGACGTTCTATCATGCGCTGGAAGACGCCATGGGCGACGCCTTTCCCGTGCCCGTATGGGAAGACGATACAAAGCTGCTGGCTTGCCTGGACCACGCGGGCCGTCGCTGGGAAGTGCCCGTGCGCCCTTTCGAGCCGGCAGTCGCGCAGCGCCGCATCGACCAGCCCGGCCGCGGCGACCTGCGCGATTACTTTCATCGGGAATTCGATGCCGCCGGGCTGCGCGTCAACGGGCAAGTGGGCGATGCGGCGTCGTGGTGCATTCCGGCGCAGGCGTTCTATGCGCACCTGCACTGGCTGGCAATTGAACACGTGACGATCTACGCGAGCGCGGCGCAACTGGCGGCGCGGCCCATCGGGCGCGCATAAAAAAACCGCCCGGATCGTCATGACGCCGGGCGGTTTTCCTTGGGTTGGCTACAACATCAAGCCTGCGAACTGCCTACTTTCTTCTCGCGCGCCACGATATACAGCAGCACGATGATGGCCGCATACGGCAGCAGGGACAGCGCGTCCGAATGCAGGCCCGCGTAGAACGGGTTGCCGTGCTCTGCCCAGTCGGCCATCATCTGGTCGAAGTGCGTCAGCACGCCGGCCGTGATCGCGATGATGATGCCAGCCAGCGCGCCGCCGGCGATGTAGCCGGAAGCGAGCAGCACGCCCGAACTGCGGTCGCCCGCCAGCTGGCGCTCTTCCTCGTTCAGTTTCGCGTTGTGTTCCAGCTTGTTGTTGCGGCGGTCCGCCAGCCAGCGCACCAGGCCACCGACGAAGATCGGCAAGGTGGACGACAGCGGCAGGTACACGCCCACGGAAAACGCCAGCGACGGGATGCCGGCCATTTCCAGCACCACGGCGATCATCACGCCGAACAGCACCAGGGTCCACGGCAGCTGCTGGTCGAGGATGCCCTTGATGATGTAGGACATCAGCACGGCCTTAGGCGCATCGTATTTTTTGACTTCCGAACCGTCAGGACGCTTGCTGTAATGGCCATTGATGCCCGGATCGACCAGGTAAGCCAGCTGGCCGTCTTCCTTGACAAAATACTTGCCGGCCGGGCCGCCCACGGTGTCCGTCTTTTGCCAGACTTTATACGTATTGTGGTCCGTCTCGGCTTGCGGGCCATGCAGTTCGCCCGTCACCGTCAGCTTGGACGCATCGACCGTCAGGCCAGGCGCCACTTGCGCGGCCGGCACGTAGACGGTGCTCGCTTCGTTCAGTTTCAGCAAAATCGGTCCGAGGATCAGGGCCGACGACAGCGCGCCCGCCAGAATCGCGTACTGCTGCAGGCGCGGCGTGGCGCCCACCAGGTAGCCGGTTTTCAAGTCCTGCGACGTGGTGCCCGCATTGCTGGCGGCGATGCAGACGATGGCGCCCACCGACAGGGCCGTCACATAGTAACGCCCGCCCGTCCAGCCCATGATCAGGAAGATCAGGCAGGTGAACAGCAAGGTGGCCACGGCCATGCCGGAGATCGGGTTCGACGACGAACCGATTTCGCCCGTCAGGCGCGACGACACGGTGGCGAACAGGAAGCCGAAGACGAGGATCAGCAGCGCCCCGAGGAAATTCATGTGCAGCGGCGTGGCGAAGGTGATCACGGCGATGATGGACAGGCAGCCGATGATGACCCATTTCAGGGGGATATCCTGGTCCGTGCGCAAGGTGGAATTGGTCTTGACGCCCTTGCCGATGCCCTTCAGGCCGGCCGACAGGCTGCGCCAGATCATGGGCATGGCGCGCACCAGCGAAATCAGGCCGCCGGCGGCCACGGCGCCCGCGCCGATGTACAGCACATAGGCGCTGCGCACGTCGTCGGCGCCCATTTCGCTGATCAACTTGGTGCCTGGCGAAAGCACGGTGGTCAGGCTGTCGCCGAAGAACTTGATCATCGGGATCAGGAGCAGGTACGACAGCACGCCGCCGGCCGCCATGGTGGCGGCGATGCGCGGGCCGATGATATAGCCCACGCCCAGCAACTCGGGCGAAATTTCGGCGCCGATCGAGCCACCCTTCAGCGGCGCGGCAAATTCCACGCCCGGCGTATCCTTCCAGCCCTTGAACGAGATATTGAAGACTTTATACAGCAAGCCGACGGCAAAACCGCCGAAGATGATCTTGGCGCGGCGCTTGGCGTCCAGCGCGGCAGCCGAATCCTTCTCGATGCTTTCGCCGGCGGCGATGCGCGATTCTTCCGTGGCGGCCGCCTTCAGCACCTCGGCGCAAGCCGTGCCTTCGGGGAATTTGAGTTCCTTGTGCTGGTCGACGATCATGGTGCGGCGCATGGGGATCATCATCAGGATGCCCAGCAGGCCACCGAGGACGCCGACCAGCATGACCCGCGAGATTTCCAGGTCGAAGCCGAGGATCAGGATGGCGGGCATGGTCACGCCCAGGCCGAAGGCCAGCGATTCGCCGGCCGAACCGGCCGTTTGCGTGATGCTGTTTTCCAGGATCGACGAATCCTTGCCGCCCACCTTCTTGGCCAGGCCGAACAGGGTGATGGCGATCACGGCGACGGGAATCGAGGCGCTGACGGTCAGGCCCACTTTCAGCACCAGGTACAGCGAGGAGGCGCCAAAGACCATCCCCAGGATGACGCCCATGAACAGCGCTCGGAAGGTCATCTCGGGCAGCTTCGCATCGGCCGGGATGTAGGGCTTCACGACGCTCGGTGTTGCATCTTTTGCCATGAATATTTCCTTAATTTTTAAAAATAAACAGCCCGGATCGACGTCCGGGCTATTTTCTTGAAGCCGAGACTATCGCACAGCCGCGTTTCGATGAAAAGGTTTTTTGCGGCCGGCCCCGCCGCCACGCCCGCACAGGAAGCGCTGGCGCATTGGTCTATAATCGCTGCCACCGTGCCTTGCACGCTCACGTGAGACTGCCTTGACTGCCAAACGAACCGGATTCCCCTGGCCTTCCCGCCGCGCCGCCGTGCGCGGCTTCATCATCGCCGGCTGCGCCGCGCTGGCCGCAGCCGTGCTGCTGGCCGCCTGGCTGTTCCTGTACGTGCGCCCCCGCCTGCCCGAACTGGACGTCATCACGGACTACCAGCCGAAGATACCGCTGCGCGTGTACACGGCCGACAATGTGCTGATCGGCGAGTTCGGCGAAGAGCACCGCGACTTCGTGCCGATCGCGCAAGTGCCGGAAATGATGAAAAAGGCCTTGCTGGCCATCGAAGATGGCCGCTTCTACGAACACCACGGCATCGACTTCGTGCGCGCCGGCGGCGCCGTGCTGTCGAACCTGCGCCACGGCTTTGGCCACGGCGGCGGCTCCACCATCACCATGCAGGTGGCGCGCAACTTCTTCCTGACGCGTGAAAAAGTCGCCTCGCGCAAGCTCAATGAAATCATGCTGGCCCTGAAAATCGAGGCTGCCCTGTCGAAAGACCAGATTCTCGAGCTGTACATGAACCAGATGTACCTGGGCCAGCGCTCGTTCGGCTTCGGCAGCGCGGCGCAGACGTATTTCGGCAAGCCCCTGTCGGAACTGTCGATCGCGGAAATGGCCATGCTGGCCGGACTGCCGCAAAACCCCTCGCGCCACAACCCGATCAGCAATCCGAAAAAGGCGCACGCGCGCCAGCAGCTGGTATTGAAACGCATGCGCGAACTTGATTACATCAGCGAAGGCCAGTACCGGCAGGCGCTGGCCCAACCGCTGCATATCAATACCCGCGGCAAGCAGGGGTTCGACACGCACGCCGAATACGTGGCCGAACTGGCTCGCCAGGCCGTGTTTGCGCAGTTCAAGGAAGACAGCTACACCAAGGGCATCAGCGTCTACACGACGATTTTGAAGGCCGACCAGGACGCGGCCTACGCCTCGACGCGCCGCAACGTCATCGCCTACGACCAGCGCCACGGCTACCGCGGCCCGGAGACCTTCATCGACATGCCGCTTGAGGCCGAGCAGCGCGACGACGCCATCGACGCGGCACTGCAAAAACGCCCGGACAGCGACGGCCTGATCGCCGCCGTCGTCACGGAAGTGGTGAGCGGCAAAGTGATCGCCGACACGGGCGATGGCGACGCCAAGGCCATCACGGGCGACGGCTTGCGCTTTGCCGCCCCGGCGCTGTCCGCCAAGGCGAGCGCCGGCATCAAGCTGCGCCCGGGCGCCGTGATCCGCATCACCCAGGACGCCAAGGGCAACTGGGCCATCACGCAAGTGCCGCTGGTGGCCGCCGCTTTCGTCTCGCTGGACGCGGAGACAGGCGCCTACCACGCCATGGTGGGCGGCTTCGACTACAACCTGCAAAAATTCAACCACGTGACGCAGGCGTGGCGCCAGCCCGGTTCGGCCATGAAACCGTTCGTGTATTCGGCGGCGCTGGAAAAAGGCTTTTCGCCGGCCACCCTGATCAACGACGCGCCGCTGGAAATGCAGGCGGGCGGCAAGGTCTGGGCGCCGCAGAATGACGACTTCAAGTTCGATGGTCCCATCACCATGCGCTACGCGCTGGCGCAGTCGAAGAATGTGGCCTCGGTACGCATCCTGCGCGCGCTGGGCGTGTCGTACACGCACGACTTCATGGAAAAATTCGGCTTCGACCCGGCCCGCCAGCCCAGCAATCTGACCATGGCGCTGGGCACGGGTTCCGTCACGCCCGTGCAGATGGCGGGCGCCTACGCCCTGTTCGCCAATGGCGGCCACCAGGTGGAACCGTATTTGATCGACCGCATCGTCGACGCCAAGGGCACGGTGCTGATGCAGACCAAGCCGCCCGCGCCGAACGACGACAAGACCCTGGCGCTGGACCCGCGCAACGCCTTCGTGATGGACAGCATGCTGCGCGAAGTGGCGCGCACCGGCACGGGCGCGGCGGCGACGAAAAAGCTGGGCCGCAGCGACATCGCCGGCAAGACGGGCACCACCAGCGACGCCGTCGACGGCTGGTTCGCCGGCTATGGCGGCGGCATCGTGGCCGTGGCGTGGATGGGCTATGACGAGCCCAAGTCCCTGGGCGGGCGCGAATTCGGTTCGACCCTGGCCATGCCGATCTGGATCGACTACATGCGCACGGCCCTGTCGGCGCGCCCGCAAATCACGCGCGCCGTGCCGGCGGGCCTGAGCCAGGTCGATGGCGAATGGCTGTACGACGAATTCATCGACATGAACGGTGTGAAAACGCTGGATATGGATGTCGAGACGCCGACGGATCCGGCGGCAGTGCCGGAGACGGTGCCGGTGGAAACGAACTAGTGAAAAAGCCAGGAGATATCCTGGCTTTTTTTCGATGGCGTCCTTACGGCGCCTTGACCATGCTCAAATACCCGCGCACCGTACTGACGACGCTATCGGCGAAATCGTCGACATTGACCTTCGCCGCGCGGTATTTCCAGCGTTTCACGTACCAGTCCTGGAACAGTGCCAGGCAGTGCGCGGCCAGCAAGGTGGGATGGCCCTGCGGCTTCGGCTCGATTTCCCCGATGGTGGCGGCGATCAGGGTCTGCACATACAGTTCCGAATTCTTCGCCATGCTGCGCTGCTCCACCTGCAGCACGCGCGAATCCATGAAGACAAAATAAAACCACGGCTGCAGCACTTCGGACAGGTAGATCGACGAGCGTATCATCGCCTCCAGGCGGTCCAGCGGCGACTTCACGTCGGCGAACAGCAAGGGCAACGCTTGCGTGGCGTGGCGCACCACGTCCTCGATCATTTCAGCCAGTTGGTCCTTGCTGGTGATGTAGCCATACAGGCCGCCCATCGACAGTCCCGTCTCGCGGCACAGGTCACGCAAGCTCATGGCGCGGAAACCCACGTCATTGGCCAGGCGGAAGGTGGCGACGAAGATGCGTTCAAGATTTTCCAGCGCCGGCTTGCGGCGCTTGACGCCGATACGTTCCGCGTGGCGGTCAAGAATATATTCCCAGATGTTTTCGCCATTCAAAGGCGTCATCTGCTGAAACTGTTCAAAATTAAAATGGGTCGACAAGTGCATTCCCAAGTAACGGTGTAGGAGCGATATCCATGCCATGCCTGGACGCGGCATGGCAAGACGGCGGGACGGCTGATGCCGGGCCGATTATAGCTCAGGAAAACAACTATTTGACTTTTCAACTATGCAATGGGCATATAAGCAACGTCAAATTCCCACAGTTATTGCGCTGCATCATGCAATTCAAATGCAATTTAAATCCAGCAGTGCTACATTCAAAAAACCGAGCGCTCGCTATTTTTAATACATCGAGAATGTACAGGAGCGCGCGGTTCATCGCTACAGCATCGACATTTCCACTCATTTCCACTATTAATAATACATAACGGAGACAAAATGAAGACTCGCTTTTGGCAACTGCTATCCACCCTTCTGCTTTCCCTCGCCATCCTGCCCGGCAGCGCCAGCGCCGCCGGCTACACGCAGACGAAGTACCCGATCGTGCTGGTGCACGGCCTGTTCGGCTTCGACAAGCTCGGTCCCGTCGAATATTTTTACGGCGTCCCCGCCGCCCTGCGCAGCGGCGGCGCGCAAGTGTATGTGACCACCGTGTCGGCCGCCAACAGCACGGAAGTGCGCGGCGAACAGCTGCTGTCGCAGGTGCGGCAAATCCTCGCCGCCACCGGCGCGGCCAAAGTCAATTTGATCGGCCATAGCCATGGCGGCCCCACGGCCCGCTATGTCGCCTCCGTGCGCCCCGACCTGGTGGCGTCCGTCACCAGCGTGGCCGGCGTCAACAAAGGCTCCAAGGTAGCCGATATCCTCAGCGGCGCCATACCCAACACCAGCGGCGCGCTGGGCAATGCGCTCGCCTCCCTGATCGGCATTTTGTCGGGCAACAAAGGTTTGCCGCAAAACGCGGGCGCCTCGCTGGCGTCGCTGTCGACGGCCGGCTCGCTGGCTTTCAACAGCCGCCACCCGCAAGGCGTGCCCACCTCCGCCTGCGGCGAAGGCGCCTACCAGGTGCAAGGCGTGCACTACTTTTCGTGGAGCGGCGCGCAACCGTACACGAATGTGCTCGACGTGGGCGACCCGCTGCTGGCCGCCATCAGCCTGGCCTTCGGCGGCGTCAAGAACGATGGCCTGGTCAGCAGCTGCTCCAGCCACCTGGGCAAGGTGATCCGCGACGACTACGCCATGAACCATCTCGATGAAGTCAACCAGTTCGTCGGCATCATCAACCTGTTCGAGACGAACCCCGTCACGGTCTTCCGCCAGCAAGCCAACCGCCTGCAAGGCCTGGGACTGTAAGGAGCCTACGATGCGCACGAACGCGAAATGGATCATCGGCGGCAGCCTGGCGGCCCTGGCCCTGTACCTGGTGCTGCGCCCCGGGGAGCCGCCCGCCCCGCCGCCGGAAAAGGCGGAACCGGACCTGTTCGCGTTCGTGCGCTCGATGGAAGGCACGCGGCCCGACGGCAACGTGACGGTGGCACCCGGCGACAAGCTGGTGGTCGACGCGGAACTGGGCCACCTGTTCGACTACTACCTGGCGGGCCTCGGCGAAAAGCCGCTGGCCGCCATCCGCAGCCAGATCGAGGCGGAACTGGACCGGCGCCTGGCGCCCGTCCCCGCCCGCGAAGCCAAGCGCCTGCTGGGCGCGTACCTGGCCTACAAGCAGGCGTTGGCCGGCGCGGAACAGGCCTTGCCGGCGCAAGCCGATGCGGCCCTGGCGGCGCGCGCGCGCCTGCAAGCCATGCGCGCCTTGCGCGGCAACTACTTTACAGCCGAGGAAAGCGCCGGCCTGTTCGGCGCCAGCGACGCGTATGACGACGACGCCGTGGCGCGCATGGCCATACTCGGCGACGCCTCGCTCGACGAAGCGCAGCGCCAGGCGCAACTGGCCGCGCTGGACCAGAAATTGTCGCCGGCCCAGCGCGCCGCGCGCGACGCGCCGCTGCAGGTGGCGCAGCTGGACGCCTCCGTCAAGACCTTGCGGGCACAGGGCGGCGGCGACAATGAAGTCTACCGCCTGCGCGCCAGCACGTTCACGCCGGCAGCGGCGGCGCGCCTGGCGGAACTGGACCGCGAGGAATCGCAGTGGCAGCAGCGCATCATCGCGTACCAGGCGGCCAAGGCGCAACAGGCCGGCCTGCCCGGCGGCGCGCAGGATGCGGCAGCCCTGCAGCGGCTGCGCGACGCCAGTTTCTCGCCGGAGGAACAGCGCCGACTGGGCGCCTACGAATAGCCATCAGGCCAGCTGCGCCAGCAAGGCTGCCGCCGCCATCACGTCCGTGCTCTCGCGCCCCTGCCGGTAGCCCGCATGGACAGGAGCCAGCACGGCATGCGCGGCGGCACCGCGGCCTTGCGCCTGCAGCACGGCCGCCAGGCTGGTGGCGCAGCGCAGTTCCCAGCCCGGCGCCTGCTGGCCCCTGGCCAGCAGCAGCGCTTCTTCCAGCTGCGCCCGCACCGCTTCCAGGCCGGCCGCATCGTCTTGCGCCAGCGCCCGCCAGCGGTGGTGCGCGTCGCGGCGCAGCACTTCGGGTGCGCTCCACGGCGCCAGGCCCATGCGCGCGCGCCGCAGCGCCTGGCTATCGGCGGCCGCGTCGTGCAGGGTAGCCATCAAATCGACCTGTATCGGCCAGCTGCGCACCGACGGCCAGGGGAATGGCGCCATCGCCTCGCCCCCGTCGAGCAGGCGCTGGTAGGCGGCGCCCCAGGCGCTCCAGTACAGCAAGCCATAGCGGGCCGCGTGTTCGCACAGCAGGCAAATCCACGCATGCGCCAGTTCCCGCTGCCCGCACCACAGGGCGACAGGAATGGCATTGATGGCCAGCGCCACGCACAGCGTGACGCCATTGTGCTCGAAGCCCACCGCCACCGCCTCGCGCGCCAGGACCAGGGCATCGTCGGGGCGGCCCTGCATCCACAAGCAGCGCGCCAGCGTGCCGCGCAGGCAAACCTGGTGATCGGCCAGCAAGGCATTGTTGAAACCGAGCTGCGCCGCGCCCTCGGGATGCGCCAGCACCATGCGCGCCAGCGCCGCCGACTGCGCGTAGCGTCCCTGCACATATTCGCCCACGGAGCGCATGCGCGCCAGCACCAGGCGCATCGCCATGTCGTCGCGCGTTGCGCACAGGACGGCCAGCTCGGTGACGTAGTTGTCGGCGCGCTGGAAATCGGCCAGCTTCAGGCTGCAGATCCACATGCCGCAAATGGCTTCGGCGCGGCGGCTGCCATCGTCCGTGCGCATGGCCAGCGCATAGCCGCGCTGGAACGAACGCAGCATGGTGCCGGTGATGCCCTGCGTATGCAGCAGCAAGTGCGCCTGCGAGGCATGCAGCTGCATCTCGCTGTCGGGATCGTCCACCGCATGCGCGGCCATGCGCTCGAGCGCCCGCTCGACGCGCACGCGGTATTCATCCATCAGCGACAGCTGATAGAACAGGGTTTGCGCGGCCAAGGTCAGCGCCACGCCCAGCGCCACGTCGCCCTCCTCGCCGAAAGCCCAGTCGATGGCGGCGCGCAGGTCATCGACATGGCGGCCATAGCACGCGCTCCAGCGGGCCGGCGGCATGCTTGCCCAGTCGGCGGCGATGCGTCCGGCCAGTCCCAGGCAATGGCGCGCATGGCGCAGCAGCACGGCACCCTCGCCCCCGCCCGCCGACAGCTGCGCGCCAGCATAGGCGCGCGTGGTGTCGAGCAGCCGGTAATACACATGCTGGCAGCAAAACTCGATGCTGACGAGGGACTTGGCGGCCAGGTCGGCCAGCGTGTCGAACACGTCGCATCCCGCCACGGCGCTGGCCGACTCCAGCCGGAAGCGGCTCCTGAACACGCTCAGCGCCTGCAGCACCTGGCGCTCTTGCGCGTCGAGCAGGCCGTAGCTCCAGTCCAGGGTGGCGCGCAAGGTCTGGTGGCGCAAGGGCATGTTGCGCGCGCCGCGCGTGAGAAGGCGAAAGCGGTCGTCGAGCTGGCGGCGCAATTCGTGCAAGCCGAAATGGCCGATGCGCCCGGCCGCCAGCTCCAGCGCCAGCGGAATGCCATCGAGGCGCCGGCAGATATCCACCACCACGGGCACGTCGGCGTCGGCCAGCACGAAAGTATCGTCGACGGCCGCGCAGCGTTCGCAAAACAGCTGCACCGCGGCGAAGTGCCGGACCGCCGCCGCATCGGGCACGGCATCGGCCGGCGGCAATTCCAGCGCGGGCAGGCGCTGCAGCTGTTCGCTGGTGAGGCGCAGCGGCTCGCGGCTGGTGGCCAGTACGTGCAGCAGCGGCGCGCCCTTGAGCAAGGCGTCGGCCAGGGTGGCGGCCGCGCCGATCACGTGTTCGCAGTTATCGAGCACGAGCAGCATGTGGCGCGGGCGCAGGTAGGCCAGCAGGATCGGCATGGCATCGCCGGCCGGCACCGCCACGCCCAGCGCCGTGGCCAGCGCCAGCGGCACCAGGCGGCCCTCGTCCAGCGGCGACAGGTCGACGAAACATACGCCGTCGGCATAGCGGCGCAGCACGCGCGTGGCCAGGACGACTGCCAGGGTGGTCTTGCCGATGCCGCCCGGACCGGCAATGCACAGCAGGCGCAATTGCAGCAGCTGGTTGGCCATCGTTTGCAGCACCTCGGCGCGGCCCAGCATGCGCGTCAGCATGACGGGCAGGTTATGCCGCGGTTCGGCGCCCGCCGCACCGGACGCCGGCCCGCCCGTGTGCGCCAGCGGCGCCAGGAAGCCGTAGCCGCGCCCGGGGATGGTGGTGATGTAGCGCTGGCCATCGCGGCCATCGCCAAGCGCCTTGCGCAGCGCCGCCAGGTGCACGCGCAAGGTCGCGTCGTCGACCACGGCATTGGGCCAGACGATGGCCACCAGTTCATGCTTGTCGACGATGTCGCCGGCGCGCTCCAGCAGGGCCAGCAGCAAGTCCATGGCCCTGCTGCCCAGGCGCAGCGCGCGATCGCCCTCGAACAGCAGGCGTTCTAGCGGCAAAAGGCGAAACGGGCCAAAGACATAGGCCGGGACAGGACTGTTTATCATTCTTGCGTGGAGGAGAAGGTGTTAAAGCACGCGGCTTGCAGTGGCCATATTCTACTGAGCATCCGCGCCATGCCGCATGGCGCCATGTTTCGGCACTGTTACAAGGCCGGCGGACAGCAGCGCGGCCACCTCGGCCGCAGGCGCCGGGCGGTGCAGATAAAAACCCTGCACCTGCGGGCAGCCCAGCCGCCGCAGCTGCGCCAGCTGTTCCCCGTTTTCCACGCCCTCGGCCAGCGCCTGCAAGCCCAGGCCATGCGCCAGCGCAATGGTCGAGGCGACGATCACGGCATCACTGCCTGCGCTGCCATCCAGGTCGCGGATAAAGGAGCGGTCGATCTTGATGGTGTGAATCGGCAGCATCCTGACATGGCTCAAGCCCGAATGGCCGGTGCCGTAATCGTCAAGCGAAATGCTCAGGCCCAGTGCGCGCAGCTGGCGCAATCCCTGCGCCGCCTGCGCCATGTCGTCGATGCAGCAGCTTTCCGTCACTTCCAGCTCCAGCAGGCCGGGAGGAATGGCGTGGCGCCGCAGGCAGCCCAGCACGAAGTCAGGCAAGTGCGGCTGGCACAGCTGGCGCGCCGAGACATTCACCGCGACCGGCACCAAAGGCAGGCCAGCCGCGCGCCACTGCGCCAGCTGGCGGCAAGCCGCATCGATGCCCCAGTTGCCCAGCGCCGCGATGGCCTGCGTCTGCTCGGCCAGGCCGATGAATTCGTTCGGGTAGATCAGGCCATGGCGCGGATGCTCCCAGCGCAGCAGTGCTTCCAGGCCGACCAGGCGCAGTTGCGCCGTATCGAACTTGCCCTGGTAGTGAAAGCGGAACTCGCCATCGACAATGGCGCTGTCCAGGCGCGCCTGCAGCTCCCGGCTGCGCGCCGACGCCACCGGTGTGCCTGCCGGCCCAACCCGCGTCTGGCGCCGCGCCCGCCACAGCATGACGCAGCCGAGCCAGAACCTTGCCAGGCGCGCCACTAGGCCAGCAGGCGCGGCGCGGCCGGCACGCTGCGGCGCGGCAAGGTGTGCGCCGGCCCCTGCTGCAGGCGAAACACGCTGACCACCTGCAGCAGCTTCGCCGCCTCGCCTTCCAGCGATTGCGACGCGGCCGCCGCCTCTTCCACCAGGGCCGCATTCTGCTGCGTCACTTCATCCATCTGCAGCACCGCCTGGCTGACCTGGCCGATGCCCGTGCTTTGCTCCGCGCTGGCAGCCGTGATGTCGGCCACCATCTGGCTGACACGGCCCACGGCCGCCACCACTTCCTGCATCGTGGCGCCAGCCTGCGCCACGAGGGCCGCGCCCGCGTCCACCTGCTGCGTGGAATTGGCGATCAGGGCGCGGATATCGCGCGCCGCCGCCGCGCTGCGCTGCGCCAGGTTGCGCACTTCCGTCGCCACGACGGCAAAGCCGCGCCCCTGCTCGCCCGCGCGCGCCGCTTCCACGGCCGCGTTCAGGGCCAGGATATTCGTCTGGAAGGCCAGCATGTCGATCACGCCGATGATGTCGGCGATCTGCGCCGAGGAAGCGCTGATGGCGTCCATGGTATGGATCACCTGCCCGACGGCTTGCCCGCCGGCGCCGGCGATATTCGCCGCCTCGACGGCCAGCACGCTGGCGTGGCGGGCATTGTCCGCGTTCTGCTGCACGGTGGAGCTGAGTTCCTCCATGGCCGACGCCGTCTGTTCGAGCGAGCTGGCCTGCTCCTCGGTGCGCGACGACAGGTCGATATTGCCGGCTGCGATCTGCGACGACGCCGTGGCGATGGTGTCGGTGCCGCTGCGCACCTGCTGCACGATGTCGAGCAGGTTGCCGTTCATGATGCACAGCGCGTCGAGCAGCTTGCCCGTTTCATCGCCGCCGTGGCGGCCGAAGGTCGATGTCAGGTCACCTGCGGCCACGGTCTGCGCCACGGTCAGGGCATGGCGCAGCGGATTGACGATGCTGCGCGTGACCAGCCAGGCCGTGACGAGCGAAAAGAGCACGGCCAGCGCGCTCAGTGCCAGCATCATGTTGCGCGCCGTGGCGTATTCGTGGCGCACCTGGGCGCCCGCCTCCTCCATCAGGTCATGCTGGTGCGCGATGAGGCTTTCCAGCGCCGCCATGTAGCGCAGCTGGTCGCCGCGCACGGTGCCGAGCAGCAAACTGGTCGCTTCGTCGCGCGCCCCTTCTTCCAGCAGGGCCAGTACCTTGTCGCGGCCGCCGTTGAACGTGGCGCGCGCCTGCGTCACGGCCGCCATCTGCTGGCGGCCCTGCGGCGACAGCACCACTTTTTCCAGCTGCGCCAGGCCCTTTTCCGTTTCGCCGCCCGCCCTGGCGATGGTGGCGCGTTCCTGCGCCAGCTGCTGCGGCTCCGTCATCAGCAGCAGGTTGCGCGAGGAGCGCGCGATGATGTTGACATTCTTGATGATGTCGTTGGCCAGCACGGTTTTCGGATATTTGTCATCGATCACGTCGCGCATGCGCAGTTCCAGGCTGGACAGGCGCAGCATGCCCAGCACGGCGGTCGCCAGCAGCAGCAAGGTCAACAACGCAAAGGAGCAGCGCAGGCGCGTGCCGATTTTCATATTTGCCATCTTTATTCGCATCCTTCAGTGTGGTGCATCGGTCATCGCGCCGGGCTCGCATGCAAGGCTGACGGCAATGGCTGCCGCCTGCCACGAATGGCTGGACGCAGCAGGCGGAGGGGTCAGCCGGGATGTGGCCGAGGCGGGAACAAGGGTGGTACGGCAGGCAGTGTGAGTTATCTCACAAGCAATGTCGCGTTAAGTTTTGAAAAGATTTGCTTAGATGGCAAAACAGCTATTCTTATAACGCTGTTTTTTTAGTAAGTAGTAACCGCAGTGCGAACCTGTGCGCGCATGTGGAAACGGCCGCGCAAGGCGGCCGTCCGGAAGCGCATGCTGGCGCCGTCAATCCGTCAGAACACTTCCCACTCGTCGTCGCGCGGCGCGCTCTGGCGCTGGGATGGCACGGCGTGCAAGACCGGGCGGCCTGCGGTGGGGCGTGATGCGGGACGCGATGCAGGACCCGCTGCCGGACGCTTCGGCGCGGCGCTGGCCAGCGCGGCGCGCGGCGCGGCCGGCTTTGCGTTCGCGTTTGCGCGCGCGGCAGGCGCCTGGGCGCCATCGATCTTGAAGACGCTGACCACGTCGGCCAGCTGGCCCGATTGCTCCTGCAGGGATTCGGCCGCGGCGGCCGCCTCTTCCACCAGGGCCGCATTCTGCTGCGTCACCTGGTCCATCTGGCCGATGGCCTGGTTGATCTGGTCGATGCCCGAGCTTTGCTCCTGCGTGGCCAGGCTGATTTCCGCCATGATGTCCGTCACGCGCTGCACGCTGGAGACGATTTCGGCCATCGTGTTGCCCGCCTCGGCCACCAGCTTGCTGCCCGCGTCGACCGCCACCACGGAGTCGCCGATCAGGGTCTTGATCTCTTTCGCTGCGCCAGCGGATCTTTGGGCAAGATTACGCACTTCCGTCGCCACGACGGCGAAACCGCGCCCTTGCTCGCCCGCGCGCGCCGCTTCCACGGCCGCATTCAAGGCCAGGATATTCGTCTGGAAGGCGATGCCGTCGATGACGGAAATGATGTCGACGATCTTGCGCGACGAGTCGTTGATGGCGTCCATGGTCTGCACCACCTTGCCTACCACTTCACCGCCTTTCACGGCCACGCCCGAGGCGCTCAGCGCCAGCTGGTTGGCCTGCTGGGCATTGTCGGCGTTCTGCCGCACGGTGGACGTCAGCTCTTCCATCGACGACGCCGTCTCTTCCAGCGAACTGGCCTGCTCTTCCGTGCGCGAGGACAGGTCCAGGTTGCCGCTGGCAATTTCCGACGAGGCCGTGGCGATGGTCTCCGTGCCGCTGCGTACCTGGCCGACAATGCTGACCAGGCTGGAATTCATGTCCTTGAGCGCCTGCAGCAGCTGGCCCGTTTCTTCCGTCGTGTGCACCTCGATGTGGCTGGTCAGGTCGCCCGAGGCCACCGTCTGCGCCACTTTCACGGCCGAGTTGATCGGCTGCGTGATGGCGCGCGTGATGTAGGCGGCGCAACCGATGCCCAGCGCGGAGGCCAGCAAGCCGAGGATGACCATCAGGCTTTCCGAGCGGATGACGGCCGCGCTGCCGTCCTTGACGCTGGCGTCGGCCACGCCGTTATTGAGCTTGATAATGTCGTTGAGCGTGCCTTCGGCCTTGCCGAACAGCGCGCGCGAATCCTGGTACTGCTTGTAGAACGCCACGAACAACTCTTTCTGCCGCGGCTCGTCGCGGTTGTCGGCCAGTTGGCGCAAGATGGCGCGCACCTTGTCGTCGTCCGCCTTCCAGGCCGTCCACTCGCCCTGGAAGCGCTGCCACAGCGCGGCTTCCTCGGTGGTCTGCGGCAGCGGTTCGTACAGCTTGCGGCCCGCCTCGATATTGTTCCAGGCCTTGGTGCGCAGCTGCAGCGCTTCCGCGAACTTATCCTGTGCCTGGTAATTGTTTTCATAGATGGCGGCCGTCAGGGTGGCGGCGGCAACGGCCGTCTGGCCTTCGCTGATCATCATCAAGCCCTGGATCGACGGCAGGCGCACCACGCCGATTTCATTGACGGCGCGCCCCACGGTGGCGATGCCCGTGTAGCCGCTGATGCCCACCACCAGCAAGGCCACCATCATCACGGCGACAAGCGTCGCCAACTTCCATTTGATCAGTAAATTCTTAAACATGGCGAGGTCCTTTATAAAGTCACGAAGACTGCTGGCGAAGTCGGGGCTGGCATGTTCGAGTAAAACAGCTGACACTTGTATAAAGGCGGCGGGGATGGGGCGTACGCTTCGTTACAATTGGCGAGATTTTATAAGTGGAAGCATAGTGGAAAACGGACGCGCTGACAGCTACATACTTGATACAAATCAATATTTCTTTCCTTACTGTGGTGCGCCTTGCACAGTGGCATCGAAAAGCCGTCCAATGCCCTGCTTTGGTGCAAAAAATCCCCGCGCGTCACTATTGGCTACGCAGTTGATAGTCGTATAAGATGAGCAACAAGCAAACAACAGGCAGACCATGGCTTATCC
The DNA here is from genome assembly GCF_030587275.1 of Janthinobacterium sp. SUN128. Classification (NCBI taxonomy): domain Bacteria; kingdom Pseudomonadati; phylum Pseudomonadota; class Betaproteobacteria; order Burkholderiales; family Oxalobacteraceae; genus Janthinobacterium; species Janthinobacterium sp. SUN128. The sequence continues at coordinate 2,229,821 of NZ_JAPWHY010000001.1, forward strand.
TATCGAACACAAACTGGTGATCGGGGTCGCTTCCAGCGCCCTGTTCGACCTGGCCGAATCGCACCAGGTCTACCTCGACAACGGCCCGGAGGAATACCGCAAATACCAGGAAACGCATATCGACACGGTCTTGCCGCGCGGCGTGGCCTTTCCCTTCATCCGCCGCTTCCTGAACATCAACAAGCACTATCCGCGCCAGTCGCCCGTGGAAGTGGTGCTGTTTTCGCGCAATTCGCCGGAAACGGGCTTGCGCGTCATGCACAGCATCGCTCACTACGGCCTGGACATTTCGCGCGCCGCCTTCATGACGGGCAAGTCGCCCTACCCCTACCTGCCCGCCTTCAACGCGTCGCTGTTCCTCAGCGCGAATGAAGACGACGTGCGCAGCGCCCTGGCCTGCGACTATCCGGCCGGCCTGGTGCTGCCGTCGCGCACGGAAGACGACGAAAACGACGAGGAACTGCGCGTGGCCTTCGATTTCGACGGCGTAATCGCTGACGACGAAGCGGAAACCGTATTCAAGCGCAATAACGACGTCGATGAATTCCACGCCCATGAAACCCTGAACGTGGGTACGCCGCACCGCCCCGGCCCGCTGGCCGGCCTGTTCCAGAAGCTGGCCACCATGCAGCGCCTGGAGGAAAGGGCCCAGCGGCGCGATCCCGGCTATAAAAAGATCCTGCGCATCGCCATCATCACGGCGCGCAATGCGCCCTCGCACGAGCGGGTCGTGACGACCCTGAAAAGCTGGGGCGTGGCGGCCGACGAAACGTTTTTCCTCGGCGGCATGGACAAGTCCCGCGTGCTGGCCGTGTTCAAGCCGCATATCTTCTTCGATGACCAGTTGAGCCACCTCAAATCGGCGGGCGGCACCATCCCGATGGTGCATGTCCCGTTCGGCATTGCGAATGTCCGCGCAGGATAAAACCTGCTGCGCGTCGTGCTTTGCGGCCTGCGATGCTCACCGTACTAAAGTACGGTTGCGCTTCTTAGCCACAAATCACTGCCGCTCACGACGGTTTTCTCAAGCGCGGAGATATAAGTGATGGTCTATAATCTCGCCTGTCGGCGCCGTCACTGGCGGCGCTGCGCGCACCACAGCTGTCCCATTCAACTGCCTCTGCCACTAGTGTCATCGCCTGCATGTCCTTAGACTTAACAAAAGCCCTCCCCAAGCCCGGCAACCGCTATGCGCTGCCCGCCCTGTATGGTTCATCCGACGCCTATGCCCTGGCGCTGGCCGCGCTGGAATTGAAAGCGCGGGGCCAGATGCTGGCCGTGGTGGTGGCGCAGGCCAGCGATGGCCAGCGCCTGCTCGATGAAATCCCGTGGTTTGGCGGCAAGGACCTGCGCTGCCATTTGCTGCCGGATTGGGAAACCCTGCCCTACGACGCGTTTTCGCCGCACCAGGACCTGGTCTCCGAGCGCCTGGCCACCCTGCATGAAATCCAGACGCGCCAGTGCGACGTGCTGATCGTGCCGGCCACCACGGCCCTCGTGCGCCTGGCGCCGCCGTCCTTTTTGGCCGCCTACACCTTCTTCTTCAAGAAGGGCGAAAAGCTCGACGAAGCGCGCCTGAAGTCGCAGCTGACCCTGGCCGGCTACAGCCATGTCTCGCAAGTGATGTCGCCCGGCGAATACTCGGTGCGCGGCGGCCTGCTTGACCTGTTCCCTATGGGTTCGGCCTTGCCCTACCGGCTCGACCTGTTCGGCGACACCATCGAGACCATCCGCACGTTTGACGCGGACACCCAGCGCTCGCTGTATCCCGTGCATGAAGTGCGGCTGCTGCCGGGGCGCGAATTCCCCATGGATGAAGCGGCGCGCACCACCTTCCGCAACCGCTGGCGCGAACAGTTCGAGGGCGACCCATCGCGCTCGGTCGTCTACAAGGACATCAGCAGCGGCATCGCCTCGGCCGGCATCGAATACTATCTGCCCCTGTTTTTTGAACAAACGGCCACCCTGTTCGACTACCTGCCACAAGACGCCTCGCTGGCCCTGGTAGGCGAGATCGACGCGGCCATTGGCCGCTTCTGGACCGATACCCAGTCGCGCTACCGCTTTTTGAAGGCGGACCGCGAGCGGCCGATCCTGCCGCCCGAATCGCTGTTCCTGTCCGACGAGCAGTTCTTCGGCCTGGCCAAGCCGTATCCGCGCCTGGCGATCGCCAAATCGAACGATGCGCTGGCGTCCGAACTGTCGGCCCCCGTGCCGAACATCGCCGTCAACCGCCGCGCCGACGACCCGCTGGCCAACCTGCGCAGCTATTTGCTGCAATCGGGCCGCCGCGTGATGATCTGCGCCGAATCGAACGGCCGCCGCGAAACCCTGCAGCAGTACTTCACCGAATACGATCTGCACCTGACGCCGGTGGAAGGCAGCGACGGCTTCCTGCAATCAAGCGCCAAGCTGATGCTGGGCGTGGCGCCTCTGCACGCGGGCTTCGAGCTGTTTACGCCGGAAGGAAATTTATCCTTCATCACCGAGACGGAGCTGTACGCCGGTTCCGGCCGCCGCGTCGGCACCAAGAAGCAGGAAGGCGTGACGCAGGTCGAATCGATGGTGCGCGACCTGTCGGAGCTGAAGATCGGCGACCCCGTCGTGCATATCAACCACGGCATCGGGCGCTACATGGGCCTGACCAGCATGGACCTGGGCGAAGGCGAGACGGAATTTTTGCATCTGGAGTACGCCAAGGACACCAAGCTGTACGTGCCCGTGTCGCAGCTGCACGTCATTTCCCGCTATTCGGGCGCTTCGCCGGAAGACGCGCCGCTGCATTCGCTCGGCTCGGGACAGTGGGAAAAGGCGAAAAAGCGCGCCGCCGAACAGGTGCGCGACACGGCCGCCGAGCTGCTCAACCTGTATGCCCGCCGCGCGCTGCGCCAGGGCCACTCGTTCGAATTCTCGTCGCACGACTACCAGCGCTTCGCCGACAGCTTCGGCTTCGACGAAACGCCGGACCAGGCCGAGGCCATCCACAACGTCATCAAGGACATGACTTCCGGCAAACCGATGGACCGCCTCGTGTGCGGCGACGTCGGCTTCGGCAAGACGGAAGTGGCGCTGCGCGCCGCCTTCATCGCCGTCATGGGCGGCAAGCAGGTGGCCATCCTGGCGCCCACCACCCTGCTGGCGGAACAGCATGCGCAAACCTTCGCCGACCGCTTTGCCGACTGGCCCGTGCGCATCGCGGAATTGTCGCGCTTCCGCAGCGGCAAGGAGATCACGCAGGCGTTCAAGGGCATGGCCGACGGCACCATCGACATCGTCATCGGCACGCACAAGCTGCTGTCCGACGACGTGAAGTTTACGCGCCTGGGCCTGGTCATCATCGATGAGGAACACCGGTTCGGCGTGCGCCAGAAGGAAGCCTTGAAGGCGCTGCGCGCGGAAGTGGACGTGCTGACCCTGACAGCCACGCCGATCCCCCGCACCCTGGGCATGGCGCTGGAAGGCTTGCGCGACTTTTCCATCATCGCCACGGCGCCGCAAAAGCGCCTGGCCATCAAGACTTTTGTCCGCAGCGAGGGCGAAGCCATCATCCGCGAAGCGTGTTTGCGCGAGCTCAAACGGGGCGGCCAGATCTACTTCCTGCATAACGAGGTGGAAACCATCCAGAACCGCCTGGCCATGCTGACGGAATTGCTGCCCGAGGCGCGCATCGCCGTGGCGCATGGCCAGATGCACGAGCGCGACCTGGAAAAGGTCATGCGCGACTTCGTCGCCCAGCGTTTCAACATCCTGCTGTGCACGACCATCATTGAAACCGGCATCGACGTGCCGACGGCGAACACCATCATCATGCACCGCGCCGACAAGTTCGGCCTGGCGCAGCTGCACCAGCTGCGCGGCCGGGTGGGACGCTCGCATCACCAGGCCTACGCCTACCTGCTGGTGCACGACGTGCAGGGCCTGACCAAACTGGCGCAGCGCCGCCTGGACGCCATCCAGCAGATGGAAGAACTGGGCAGCGGCTTTTACCTGGCCATGCACGACCTGGAAATCCGCGGCGCCGGCGAAGTGCTGGGCGAGAGCCAGTCGGGCGAGATGACGGAAATCGGCTTCCAGCTGTATTCGGACATGCTCAACGAAGCCGTGCGCTCGCTGAAAGCGGGCAAGGAGCCGGACCTGGCGGCGCCGCTGGCGTCCACCACCGAGATCAACCTGCACGTGCCGGCCCTGCTGCCGGCCGACTTCTGCGGCGACGTGCACGAGCGCCTGTCGATCTACAAGCGCCTGGCCAACTGCGCCACGCAGGACAAGATCGACGATATCCAGGAAGAGCTGATCGACCGCTTCGGCAAGCTGCCCGACGCCGTCAAGGCCCTGGTCGAGACGCACCGCCTGCGCATTGCGGCGAAAACCGTGGGCATCGTCAAGATCGACGTGCATGGCGAGGCGGCCACCCTGCAATTCATGGCCAAGCCGCCCATCGACCCGATGCGCATCATCGACTTGATCCAGAAGAACCGCCATATCAAGCTGCATGGCCAGGACAAGCTGAAAATCACGGCCGCCATGCCGGACCTGGCTGCGCGCGTGACGCAGATCAAGACCACCATCAAGCAATTGACGGTGTAGACCATTTCGACAATCTATGCAGGACTGCCCCATGACCAATACCAAGACCATCACCATGAATCTGATCCTGCAGGGCCTTGACGGCGATAGCGCACGCCTCGAGCGCATCGCCGCGCTGGCCGCGCCCACGTCCATCACGCGCCTCGGCCCGAACGCCGTGCGCTGCGAGCAGATCGCCTATTCGCCTGCGCTGCGCCCCACCATCGAAGTGGCGGCCCAGGCGGCGCAGCTGGACGCCACCTACATGATGGGCCAGCGCGAACTGAGTGAATTCAAGCTGGTGGCGATGGACATGGATTCGACCCTGATCACCATCGAGTGCATCGATGAAATCGCCGACATGCAGGGATTGAAACCGCAAGTGGCGGCCATCACGGAAGCGGCCATGCGCGGCGAACTCGATTTTAGCGCCAGCCTGAAGCAGCGCGTGGCCCTGCTCGAAGGGCTCGATGCATCGGCCCTGCAGCGCGTCTACGACGAGCGCCTGAAACTGTCGCCGGGCGCGCAAGCCATGCTGGCGGCCGTGCAGAAGGCCGGCCTGAAAACCCTGCTGGTGTCGGGCGGCTTCACCTTCTTCACCGAACGCCTGAAAGAGCGCCTGGGCCTCGACTACACGCACGCGAACGAACTGGAAATCGTCGACGGCAAGCTGACGGGCAAAGTCCTCGGCGGGATCGTCGACGCCGAGGAAAAGCAGCGCACGGTGGAGCGCGTGTGCAAGGAGATGGGTATTTCGCCGTCTGAAGCCATCGTCATGGGCGACGGCGCCAACGACTTGAAAATGATGGGCATCGCCGGCCTGTCCGTGGCCTTCCGCGCCAAGCCCGTGGTGCGCTCGCAGGCCGACGTGGCGCTGAACTTCGTGGGACTCGATGGCTTGCTCAACGTATTGACCTGAGTTGGCGTATCTGGCGGACGGTGCGCGCACGATGGCATAAGTTTGCTATATTGCAAACTTATGTTCATCCCGCCAACCGATCGTGAAAGTACACCGCATGCCGCCACCGCTGCCAGAAGAGATACAACGCCACCTGGATGTGTTTGTCGCCGCCGCGCACAGCGCGTTTGGTGACGACCTTGCCGCCGCCGTGCTGTTTGGCTCGGCCGCCGATGGCCAGGTGCGCGCCACCTCCGACGTCAACCTGCTGTTGCTGCTCAAGCGTTTTACGCCGCAGGCGGCCGATACATTGCGCGGGCCCTTGCGCCTGGCGCACGCCGCCATCGATTTGCAGGTGATGTTCCTGCTCGAGGGCGAATTGACGCAGGCCGCCGACGCCTTCGCCGTCAAGTTCGCCGACATCATCGCGCGCCACAAGGTGCTGCACGGCCTTGACCCTTTCGCCAGCCTGCACACCAGCCGCGACGCCGTGCTGCGCCGGCTGCGGCAAGTGCTGCTGAACCAGCAGGTGCGCATGCGCGAACGGTATATGCTATTGAGCCTGAATGAAGAACAGCTGGCCGGCGCCATCGCCGACGCAGCCGGTCCGCTGCGTGCGGCGGCGGCCTCGCTGGCACAGCTGGAGGGCAAGTCCGCGCTGTCCGGCAAGCAGGCGCTCGAAGCGTTTGTCGACCAGCTGGGCGACCCTGCCCTGCACTCCGCCTTGCAAGCCATGTCGGCGGCGCGCGAAACGGCACGCCTGGCGCCGGGGCAAGCCATGCCCGCCTTTACAGGCTTGATGACGATTACCGGACACTTGCGCGAACACGAGGAGCACATGCGGTGAACGGCTTCAATCCCTTTGACTGGAGCGGGCCATGGTTCCTGCTGGCCTACCTGATCTTCGGCGTGCTCGTGTACTATCTCGCGCGCGAGCTGCTGATACGCCAGGAGCTGCGCAATCCGCATGCCAAGCTGTCGCTGGCCGATGATCCCTACCGCATCGCCTTCTTGCGCGGCGGCGCCCTCGACGCCGTGAAAATTGCCGCCATCGTGCTGGTCGACCGCGGCTTGCTGCGCGCCGATGGCCCGCTGCTGGAAACGGCCAGCGCCGACAGCCTGCGCTTCGCCAATCACGACATCGAACGCGACGTGCTGCGGCTGTATCTGGGCCGCCAGGGCCACAGCAGGGAACTGGCCGAGCAGGCAGACATGCTGCCATCGTGCCGCGCCTACCTGGACTCCTTGAAATGGCAGGAATTGCTGGTCGGCCCGCGGCTGCTGCGCCGGCGCGAACGCATCACCGGGGCCGCGCGCTACCTGCTGCTGACGGTGGCCGCCGTCAAGGCCGTCATCGCCATCAGCCGCCAGCACTACAACCTGCTGTTCCTGGCCCTGCTGCTGGTGATATTCCTGCTCATGCTGCGCGGCTTGCGCACCCAGGCGACCAGCTGGAGCGCACAGCGGCTGCTGACCGACTTGCGCATGCTGTTTGGCCGCCTGAACATGCGCTCGTCGCGCCTGAACCCAGGCAGCAGCAGCGCCGACATGGCACTGCTGGCCGCCATCTTCGGCCTCGGCGCCCTGCCCTTGTCCGTGTACGCCTATGTCGCCGAGCTGTACCCGGTACCCCGGAAAAACACGGGCGGCGACTCCTCGTCCAGCAGCTCGGGCGACTCGTCATCGGGTGGTGGCGACGGCGGCGGCGACGGTGGCGGCTCTTCCGGCGGCTGTGGCGGTTGCGGCGGTGGTGGCGGCTGTGGCAGCTGACAAGGGGCCGGCACGCGACCGCGTCGGCCTGGGCTGGCGCGGCGAACTGGCTTCCGGCATCCTGTCCAACCTGGCGCACATCGACGTGCTGGAAGTGATCGCCGACGACTATTACCGCGCCTCGCGCGCCGGCATCGCCGCCTTGCGCAGCCTGGCGCGCCAGGTGCCCGTCAGCCTGCACGGCGTGGGAATGGGGCTGGCCTCGACGCTACCGGCCGACCCGCGCCGCCTGCATGCGATGGCGCGCCTGATGCGCGAGGTGCAAGCCGAGTCGTGGTCAGAGCACCTGAGTTTTGTGCGCGCCGGCGGCGTGGAAATCGGCCACCTGGCGGCGCCGCCGCGCACGCCGCACAGCGCCGCCGGCGCCATCGCCAATATCGCGCTGGCCACGCGCATCGTCGGCAGCGCGCCGCTGATGGAAAACATCGCCACCCTGGTCCAGCCGCCCGCCAGCACGCTGGACGAAGCCGCATGGCTGGCGCAGATCATCCACGGCGCGCAAGTGCCGCTGCTGCTCGACCTGCACAACCTGTATGCGAATGCCGTCAATTTTGGCGAGGCACCGGAGGAACTGCTGCTGCGCTTGCCGCTGGACAGGGTCCGCGCCGTGCACCTGAGCGGCGGCCACTGGATCGACGCGCCGGGCGGCGGCCAGCGCCTGCTGGACGACCATCTGCACGACGTGCCGCCCGCCGTCTTCGCCCTGTTGACCGTGCTGGCGCGCCAGGCGCCCCAGCCCCTGACGGTGATCGTCGAACGCGACGGCAATTATCCATCGTTCGAGCATGTGCTGGACCAGCTGGAGCTGGCGCGCGCGGCCTTGCGCGCGGGCCGAAACGCATGAGTTCCCCCGCACTGGAAACCTACCTGGCAAGACTGTACACGGACGACGCCCTGCGTGCAGCCTTCCTGCGCGAGCCCCGTGCGCAAGCCTTGCTGCAGGGCTTGTCGCCGCAGGAGGCGGACGCGATGGCGGCGATGGACCGCATCGGCCTGCAGATGGCGGCGGCCAGCTATCGTGCCAAGCGGGCCGGACGTACCGAACAGGGCGGCCAGCCCAGGCCGGCGCAACGCTGGTGGCGCCGGCTGCTGGCTGCCTGGACCTGACCTACAAGTGCCACAGCCGCAGCGGCAGCAACCCCCACCAGGCCAGCACCAGCAGCAGCTGCAAGGCAGCCAGCAAGGCCACCCAATCCCATTTCGCCCACGAGCCCGCCTCGGCCGCCGTGCCGCAGCTGCGCCAGCAGCGCGCCAGGCCGAACGCCGTCGCCAGCGGCAGCGCGCCTGTCGCCAGTGCCAGCAGCACGCTGGCGATGGTGACGTCGCCCAGGCGCAGGTAGGACTGGAAATAGAAAAACGGCAGCGGCAAGAGCAGCGCCAGCAGCGACAGCAAGGGCGCGAACAGATGGTCGCCCCGCCCCAGGCTGCGCCGCGCAGCGCGCCACACGCCCACCACCAGCACATACAGCAAGCCGGCAGCACCCAGGGCCAGGCTGCCCCACAGCACCAGCATGCGCAGCATCGATGCGCGCTCATAGCTGCGCAAGCCGTCGCTGAGCACATGCTTGCCATCCTCTTGCATCAGCACGTGCGACGGCGTGCTGCGGTCGCTGGCGCGGAACAGCAAGCCGCCCACCGGTTCCAGTTCCTTCGGCTCGCCCTGGAACGGGATCAGGAACAGCGACTCGCCATCCCATTTCAGGCGCGTAAAGCCAAAGACGGCATCGACCCAGGCCATGCTGGCCATGGGGCTGGGCGACGGCACGTACACGCCCTGCCAGTTTTCCACCGTGGGCGCGGGCGTGCCGCGCGGGGCCGGCGCGCGCAGCGGCAACTCCAGATCGCGCAGCAGCAGGCGGTTGAAGCGTTCATAGTCGGCCTGCTCCGCATCCGTATTGAAGGCCACGAAGAAGGCGCTGTCCTGCTCCGGATAGATGCACAGCATGGCGCGGAAACCCACGGCCGTGCCAGGATGGCAGGCGCCCACCACATTGTGGCGGTCGCGCACGGCAAGCGCCAGGCCGTGGCCCGTTGCCAGGCCCGCCTGCGCCGCGTCCGTGCCGGCCGGTTCGGACAAGGCGCCCATCAGCGCCATGTCGATGAATTGCTTGTCCTGCAGCTTGCCGTCGCCCATGAGGAATTGCGCCAGCTTGCCCATGTCGGCCGCCGTGGTGGTAAATTGCGCGGCCGGACGCAGGTATTGGGGCACGGCCGGCTGCGCCACGCCATGCTCGAAGTGGCCCATGGCCAGGCGCGGATCAAGCTGCGGGCCCGTTTGCGTAACGAAGGCAAACGTGCTGTCCGCCATGCCCAGCGGCTGCAGCAGCTGCGCATCGAGGTAACGCTCGTACGGCTGGCCCGTGACTTTCTCGATCACCATGCCCAGCAAGCCATAGCCCATGTTCGAATACGCATAACGGCTGCCGGGCCGCGCGCGCACGCGCAGCAGATTGCGGCCGCCGTCAAACGCCTCGGCCAGCGGCATGTCCGGCGCCGGGTTCAGGCTGAACGCCTGCCAGAAGCGCACGTTATCGAGGCCGGACGTGTGCGCCAGCAGGTGGCGGATGCGCACGGGATCGCTGGCTTGCCACGGGTTTTTCAGCGCCAGTTCCGGCAGCACCTGCTGCAGGGGCGTGTCGAGCGTGAGCCGGTCTTCGCTGACCAGGCGCATGATGCCCAGCGCCAGCGCCACCTTGCCCACGGAGCCCACCTGCATGCGCGTGTCCGCCTGCATGGGTATTTGCTTGGCAGCATCGCGCAAGCCGGACGCGCCAACTTTGACTGTTCCGTCGGGCAAAACTTCACTCCAGACAGCGCCCGCCAGGCCCTCTTCCTTCAAGCCGGCGGCAAACTCCGCTTCCAGGGGAGCGGCGGCGTGGGCCACGCTGGCGCACAGCAGCAAGGCCGGCAAGGCCTGGCGCAGCCATGACCTGGCGCGCGCGGCCAGGGTGGGATAGCGATCTCGTTTCAACAATGTATTCTGCCTTTTTGCATGGACTGCGCTCCCGTGCCGCTTTGCTTGTTACAATTAAAAATTGAGCAACGACGGGAGCTTTCATGTCACAAGATATTATTTTGGATACCCAACTCCAGCAGACCAAGAACCTGGCCTGGTGGTTGTACCTGATACATGGCGCCAGCTTTGTGTTTTCGCTGGGCGCGTTTTCCTTCATTCCGCTCATCATCAATTATGTGAAGCGGGACGAGGCGGCCGGGACCTTCGTGCACAGCCATCACAGCTGGATGATCCGTTCCTTCTGGTGGTATGCGGCCTGGATCGTCGTCGGCGCCATCCTGTGGATCACGCTGATCGGCATTCCGCTGGCACTCATCGTGTGGGGCGTGGCCTGGCTGTGGAAAGCCTACCGCTTGCTGCGCGGCTTCCTCGACCTGAACAACAACAAGCCCGTGCCCATGTAAAAGGTGCTTCGCGGCAAGCCCACGGCTTGCCGCTGCCTACATCGCCGCGAACGCCCGTTCGATATCGGCGATCAGATCCTGCGGATCTTCCAGTCCCACGTTCAGGCGCACCAGCTGCCCCGGCAACTTCCAGCCCTTGCGCATGGCCGCGATGCGGTACGGCATCACCAGGCTGTTTGCGCCACCCCAGCTGTAGCCAATCTTGAACAACTGCAAGGCATCGACGAAGCGGTCCGTCTGCGCCTCCGTGTAGCGGGCATCGAACAGCACGGAAAACAGGCCGCCCGCGCCCGTGAAATCGCGCCGCCAGATGGCGTGGCCGGGACAATCCTCGAAAGCCGGATGCAGCACCGTGGCAATTTCGCTTCGTCCCTTGAGCCAGGCGGCCACCGTGCGCGCGCCCGCATCGTGGGCGTCAAAGCGCAGTTTCATGGTGGGCAAGCCGCGCAGCAGCAGGTAGGCGTCGTCCGCCCCCACGCCCATGCCCAGACGCATGTGCGCCTGGGCCAGGCGGTCGTGCAGCGCCCGCTCGCGCGTAATGAGCGCGCCCATGAGCACATCCGAGCCGCCCGACTGGTATTTCGTCAGCGCCTGCATGATGATGTCCACGCCCAGCTCAAAGCCGCGCAGGGCCAGGCCGGCCGACCAGGTGTTGTCCAACGCGACCAGCACGCCGCGCGCGTGGGCGGCCGCGCAGATGGCGGGCAAATCCGGCACTTCCATCGTCACGGAACCGGGCGCTTCCGTCCAGATGAGCTTGGTATTCTCCTGGATCAAGGCGGCGATGCCGGCGCCGATGAGCGGATCGTAATAGCGGGCCGTGATGCCGAAGTCCTGCGACAGCCAGCGTCCCAGTTCGCGGTTCGGGTTGTAGATATTTTCCGGCAACAAGACGTCGTCGCCCGTTTTCAGCAGGGCAAAGTCCGCCATGGCGATGGCCGCCAGGCCCGACGGTGCCAGCAGGCAATATTTGCCCCCTTCGATCTCGGCCAGACGCGCTTCCAGCGTGAAGGTGGTAGGCGTGCCGTGCAAGCCGTAGGTATAGGCATTCTTCTCTTTCCAGTCGCCCGAGCGCATGGCCGCCACATCCTTGAACAGCACGGTCGATGCGTGATGTATGGCGTTGGGAAACGCGGCAAAGCCTTGCGGCGCCTGGTAATCGCTGTGGATCAGCGCGGTCTGCGGAGATTTGGGTGTGGTCATGGCGTCGGGAAATAAAAAAAGGCGGATCAGCAATTGCTGTTCCGCCTTGATTGTAAGGGCTTATGCCCTTGCCTGCCGTACGTCTGACAGAGTGTTACACCTGCGAAAAAACGTTCAGGCCAAGGCGCGCTGCCGAGGACAGTACTTTACTGTACGGCAAGGCAGCGCAACGCAGGCATGGACGTTTTTTACTCGGCCGCGCCCCACAGGTCATGCGCATCGGCTGATGTAATCGTCACATCGACGAACTGGCCGACCGCCAGCTTGCGGTGCGGCTCGAATGGCGGCTTCACATACACGACGCCATCGATTTCCGGCGCGTCGGCGGACGAACGGCCCACACCGCCGGAGCGGGTGACTTCATCGATCAGCACGCGCACGGTCTTGCCGACCTTGGCTTGCAGGCGTTTTTTCGAGATTTCTTCCTGCAGCAGCATCACGCGGCCGCGGCGCTCTTCGCGCAGCTCTTCCGGCACGGGGTTGGCGATGGCGTTGGCGGTCGCGCCTTCGACAGGCGAATAGGCGAAGCAGCCGAGGCGGTCGATCTGCGCTTCCTTGAGGAAGTCCAGCAAGTACTCGAATTCCGCTTCCGTTTCGCCTGGGAAACCGGCGATGAAGGTCGAGCGTATCGTCAGGTCCGGATTGATGGCGCGCCAGGCCTGGATGCGGTCGAGGTTTTTCTCGCCGCTGGCCGGACGCTTCATGCGCTTGAGCACGTCAGGATGCGCATGCTGCATCGGAATGTCGAGGTAAGGCAGGATGTGGCCGCCGCTCATCATCGGAATGATCTGGTCCACGTGCGGGTATGGATACACATAGTGCAGGCGCACCCAGGCGCCATAGGACTTGGCCAGTTCGCCCAGCGCTTCCGTCAGCTGCGTCATGTGGGTTTTCACGGGACGGCCATTCCAGAAGCCGGAACGGAATTTCACGTCCACGCCATACGCCGAGGTGTCTTGCGAAATGACCAGCAATTCCTTGACGCCGGCCTTGAACAGGTTTTCCGCTTCGATCATCAGTTCGCCGATCGGACGCGAGACGAGGTCGCCGCGCATCGACGGGATGATGCAGAAACTGCAGCGGTGATTGCAGCCTTCGGAAATTTTCAGGTAGGCATAGTGCTTCGGCGTCAGCTTGACGCCTTGCGGCGGCACCAGGTCAAGGAATGGCGCATGCGGTTTCGGCAGGTGAAAGTGGACGGAATCCATCACTTCGGCCAGCGCGTGCGGGCCCGTGACGGACAGCACTTTCGGGTGCACCTTCATGATGATGTCGTCGCCGGCAGCATCTTTCTTGGCGCCCAGGCAACCGGTCACGATCACTTTGCCGTTTTCAGCCAGCGCTTCGCCGATGGCGTCGAGCGACTCTTGCACGGCAGCATCGATAAAACCGCAGGTGTTGACGATCACCAGATCGGCGCCAGCGTAGGATTTCGCCGTTTCGTAGCCTTCGGCGCGCAGTTGGGTCAGGATTTGTTCGGAGTCGACCAGCGCTTTCGGGCAGCCGAGCGAGACAAAGCCCACTTTCGGCGCCGCACCTGGCATGGCCAGCATGGCCTCGGGCTGGGCGGAAGGAACGGGAATACGGTGAATTTCAGACATAGTTGGCAGCTAGTAAAATGGTGAGGCGAATCGGCTATTGTACCCCGAGCCGCCCCTTGCTGTCAGCGCAGACTCCTTTTGCTGCCGCATCTGCAACGCTTCCACCGCAACTATGTTCCGGCCACTGCCATCAGGTCAGTGCTTGAAGCAGGTCCCGCCACGCATCACCGGTATCAAGAAATTAAAAAATAATGCCACAAAGAAACTAGTGACTGGCATATAATTGTTTTTTAAAAAACTAAATGAGTCCCATGTCTTTTTCCTTTTCCAATCTGAAAGCGCGGCGCCTGGCTGTCGCGGCTTGCGGTTTGAGCGCATTGCTGCTGAGCGGCTGCGCCGTCAACACCTCGGTGGTTGATCCACTGAAAATGCAAGCACAATCGGGAGAAACCCCGGTGGCGGTCAGCATCACGTCGAATACCAAAGATATTTACGGTTTCAATATGATCAAGTTACGCCGTGTCGTGGCGGGGGAGCAGCGCAGTGATTTCAAGCTGGTCTCCGAAAACCTGGTGATGAAAAAGGTCGAGAGCGCGATGGCAGGCGATACGTCCCTGTTCCTTGGCGCCCTGCCGCCTGGCGAGTATGAGTTTGTCGAATTGATCGATACCCGTGCCAACAAGCTATTGCATGTGTACTCGACCATCGTGGGAAGCTTCAAGATCGAAGCGGGCAAATCGACGGATCTGGGCCGGCTGATTGTGACACGCGGCAATTTCGGCGTGCAATACGGCCGTAGCGCCCAGGTGACATCGAATGCGGAATTGATCCGGCGCTTTGCCCCTGACTACAACGCCATGTTCGGCGCTGCTGCCGCTCCTGGCTGGAGCACGCCACGCCACGCCCAGGACGATGTCGAGCAATTTGCCCGCGCCCACCCGGCTGGGGCCGAGTGCACCACCGAAATGCCCGATGGCCGGGTGGCTGCCGCCAGCCGCATGGGTGCCGTCCTGATGCGCTCGACGCAAGGGCTATGGAGCATCCTCAATGCGCCATCGGTGGAGTCGCTGTCCTGCGTGTTTCCTGTCGACCTGCCCAATGCCGAATTGATTGCGGTAGGCGAATCCGGTTCCCTGCTCCGCAAGGCGCGTGACAGTGAGCAGCTGTCGCCTGTCGATACAGGCAACCTACCGCCCGGCAATCTGCTGCGCATCGGGGGCAACCCCAGGGATGGCTGGTACCTGATGCATCGCAAGGGAGACGAGTTAAACATTTTCCATGCGAACCAGCTGGACGCTGGCGACTGGCGATCCGTGTACCACGCCACCTTGCCCGGATCCTGGCTGCATGGCCCGGGCTTGCTCTGGACGTGGCAAGACGCGGGCCGCATCGGCTATGCGCTGGAAAGCGGCTTGATCGGCGAACTCGATTACAACACGGGCAAGTTGACCGAACGCTTTAGTCCGCACAAGAAAAACCTGACGCAATTTACCCATCAACCGAATGGGACGGAAAGCGTTCTGGTAGCGGCTGGCTTGGCGGGAAGATTTCCCGACGCCTATATTTCACGGGATCGCGGCCAGAACTGGAAGACGATCGTTTCGCCGTTCAAAGTCCTGATGTCGCCCGTGGCGCCGCTCAATGACGGCAGATTGCTGATGGAAGCGGGCATGTATAACGAGGGCGCACTGCTGGTCAGCAGCGACGATGGTCGAACCTGGGGGCCGTATGCACCATATACATTGCGTCAGACGCCAATGATTTTCCCTTCCGGCCTTGCGCTCAATATCCAGGAAGATTTCAAGGGTCGCGTCAGCATTTACAGCTCCATGGACAATGCCAAAACATGGAAGCTCGAGCATTCAAACCAGGACCTGCTCTCCACGCTGCAACAACTGAAGCAATAGCATGCAGCATCGGCAGCCGCCGGCATGACATCCGCAAAGCACAACGGCACAGGAATTCCTGTGCCGTTGTGTGGCCCGTATTGGCTGCGGCTTACTTTTTGTCCGTCGGCGGCACTGGCGGCACAAACGGGAACGTGCCGAACAGATTCTTGCTCTGGCTTTGCATCTGTTCCTGCATCTGCACGAACAGGCTCTTGCTCTGGTCGATGTAGTTGTTCATCATGCCTTGCATCATCGGGCCCTGGACATTCATGAACTGGGTCCACATTTCCGGGCTGAATGGCTTGCCTTCGAAACTGCCGGCCGACGTGCCCGTGAATTTGTGCTGGATGTCGGTGAACGCTTGCACGTTCTTTTCCAGGTAGGATCCCATCATGCCCTGCATGGCGTGGCCATAGTAGCGGATGATCTGCGACAGCACGCTGCTCGAGAACATGGGCGCGCCGTTCGCTTCCTCTTCCAAAATGATTTGCAACAAGATGCTGCGCGTCAAATCTTCATTGGACTTGGCATCGACGACGGTAAACACTTCATTGTCCAACACCAGCTGCTTGACGTCCGTCAAGGTGATGTAGGAACTGGTTTGCGTGTCATACAGACGGCGGTTGGGATATTTTTTAATCAGGCGGTCTATACTTTTTTTTGCACTACTCATCACAAGTTCCACTTATTGCGCCGCAGCGCGTACAGAGTTAATCCGAAAAAAAAGCGAACGTGGGTCCGCTTTCGCACCTGCCTACTTTTTCCATTATAGAGTGGAAAACGGCTCCATTGCACATCAGGGTAGTAGATTCCCGCATTTATTGCAACGCAACTAAAAGTAGATTCTTGACAAGACCGGAGATTACGCCGGTCTTGCCAGGCCAGAAGCTTTTGTAAACTAGTCCGCCCTGACTTTAACATACCGCCCCGGCGCCGGCTCGATTGCCGCGTGGCGTTTGTTGCCCGGCTTGCCCGGCGCCTTCACCTGCGTGCCGCCGTGTTCGGCCAGGAAGGCCGCCCATTCGGGCCACCAGCTGCCCACGTGCTCGGTCGCGCCTTCCATCCACTGCTCGGCGCTCAAGGGCTTGGCTTTCGCCGTGCGTGGCTGGTCATTGCTCCAGTAACTGCGTTTTTTCTTCGACGCCGGGTTGATCACGCCGGCGATATGGCCCGAAGCGCCAAGGATAAAACGGTTGGTTTTCGGTTTTTTCGGGTTCAGCAAGGCCGTGCTGGCGTAAGCCGCGCCCCAGGGCACGATATGGTCTTCGCGCGAACCGTAGATGAAAGCGGGCGCGTCGATGCTGCTCAGGTCGACCTTTTCCCCGGCCACCGTCAGCTTGCCCGGCACTTTCAGGCTGTTTTCCAGGTAAGTGTTGCGCAGATACCAGCAGAACATGGGGCCTGGCAAGCCGGTGCCATCGCCATTCCAGTACAGCAAGTCAAACGCGGGTGGTTCCTTGCCCTTCAGGTAATTCGACTGCACGTAGTTCCACACCAGGTCGTTCGGTCGCAGGCTGGAGAAAGTGCTGCCCAGGTCGCGGCCCGACATCAGGCCGCCCTTGGCCAGGGTTTGCTCGCGCAGCGCCACTTGCGGCTCGTCAATAAAGACGTCGAGCGCGCCCGTGTCGCAGAAATCGAGGAAGGTGGTCAACAGGGTCAGGCTGGCGGCCGGATTCTCGCCCCGCGCCTTGAGCACGGCCAGCGCCGTCGAGACGATGGTGCCGCCCACGCAAAAGCCGAACATATTGAGCTTGTCCTGCCCGCTGATTTCCTGCGCGACCTGGATGGCTTCGATCACGCCTTGCTCGACGTAATCGTCCCACGTCAGGTGCTGCATGCTCATGTCCGGATTGCGCCAGGACATCAGGAACACGGTATTGCCCTGCTCCACCGCATAGCGCACGAGCGAGTTTTCCGGCTGCAAGTCAAGGATATAGAATTTATTGATGCATGGCGGCACCATCAGCAGCGGCCGCTGGTGTACCGTGGGGGTGCTTGGCGTGTACTGGATCAGCTGGAACAAGGCATTTTCAAACACCACCGTGCCCGGCGTGGTGGCCACGTTGCGGCCCACTTCGAAGGCCGATTCGTCGGACTGCGAGATGCGGCCCTTGCCCATATCGGCCAGCATATTGCTCAAACCCTTGGCCAGGCTTTCGCCCTTGGTCTCGATCAGGGTTTGCTGGGCGTCGGGGTTGGTGGCGAGAAAGTTGGCGGGCGACATGGCGTCGACGATTTGCTGCACGGCAAACGCAATCTTTTGCTTCTGGTGCGGCGTCGCTTCCACGGCATCGGCCATGGCGCTGAGAAACTCGGCGTTCAGCAAATAAGCTGCCGCATTGAAGGCCGACAGGGGGCTGGCGTGCCAGGCCGGCGCGGAGAAACGGCGGTCTTTCAATTCCGGCGCCTTGCCGGCCATAAAGTCAGCCCACAAGCCCGTCAGCTTGGCCACGTAGGCATTTTTCAGTTGCTCGATCGCTTCCGGCTTGATGCTGGCGCCCGCATCCTGCAAAATGCCGGCAATCGGATTGCCCTGGGGCTGCGGTACCATGTTGAACCACGTCTTCCACTGTTCAGGATTGCTGATCTGCGCCATCCATTCCTTGGTCATCATTTGAGGATCGGGCATGTTCATAGATATATAAGTCCATTCAAGATTTAGGGACGCCGAACAAAACCTACTGCGCGTCGGTATAGGCGGCCTGCGATGCTCACCGTACTAAAGTACGGCTGCGCTTCTCAGCCACCTCTCCCTTCCGCTCGCTACGGTTTTGTCAGGCGTCGCAAACGTAGTCAAAAATAAATATTTCTGGATCAACTGCATGCAAACTCTTACTGATTGGCAATACCAATGATGCTCATGACCGCTGTTGCCTGGATCTATGTCGTCGGCCTCATGGCGCTGACGGAACCGTCCATCGTCGCCGGGGTGATGACCTTCGTGCTGTACTGCGTCATCCCGCTGTCCATCCTATTCTATCTGACGGGCTCAAGGAGACGCAAACGCAAGGCGGCGCGCATCGCGGAACTGCAGGCCCGCGCGCTGGCCTCAGCAGACGATAAAACAAAAACGGCAGACACATAAGTGTCTGCCGTGCAGATTATTTGCGCCAGATCAAGCTGGCCTGTCGTCCCGTGACGCCATCGCGCCGGTACGAGTAAAACTGCGCCGCATCGCTGACGGTGCAATATTCCCCGCCCGCCACTTGCGCCACGCCATCGCGCAGCAGCATGGTGCGCGCCAGCGCATAGATGTCGGCCAGGTACTTGTCCGGCTTGCCAGCGATGGCGACGAAGGCGGAGCTCAATACTTGCCGCTCGACATCATCGCGCGCGCCGTCGCGGAACGCTTGCAACACGTCGTGTCCCACCTCGAATTGCTGCGGACCAATCGCCGGCCCCAGCCAAGCAAGGATATCCGTCGCTCCCTGCGCACGCATGCTGTCCACCGTGCGCTGCAAGACACCGTTGGCCAAGCCGCGCCAGCCCGCGTGGGCCGCGCCGACGACGATGCCATCCGTCGAGCAAAACAATACCGGCAGGCAATCGGCCGTCATCACGACGCACACGGCGCCCGCCTGCGTGGCGATGCTGGCGTCGGCATCGGGCACGCAACCGTCCAGCTTCCCGGCATCGGCCACGGCCACGCCATGCACCTGCGACAGCCAGGCTGGCTGCTCTGGCAAGACGGTCGCCAGCCGCGCGCGGTTGGCCAGCACGTGCGCAGGATCATCGCCCACGTGCGTGCCCAGGTTCAAGCCGCCGCCGCCCTGCCCGTCACCATACGGACCCTGGCTGACGCCGCCCGCGCGCACGGTCGCCAGCGCACCCACGTTCGCGGGCAAGCCTGGCCAATGGGGCGTGATATAAGGCAAGGCAGCCGTCATCAGACCTGTTCCGGCTCGGGAATGCCGGCGGTGGCGATCAGCTGAGCGAAATCATCGGCCAGCGGCACGATCCACTCGCACGCTTCCAGGGTGCCTGGATGCACGAGGCCCAGGCGACGCGCCTGCAGTGCCTGGCGCGAGAAGACGGACACCAGGTGCTGCTTGCCGTACACGTAGTCACCGACCAGCGCAAAGCCCAGGTGCTGCATGTGCACGCGGATCTGGTGCGTGCGGCCTGTTTCCAGGCGGCATTGCATCAGGCTCACAGGACGGCGGTCGAGTTCGCCGCTGCCGATCAATTCATAGTGCGTGATGGCAGGCTTGGCGGTGAAGTTTTCCGAGACGGCCATCTTGACGCGGTCGCGCGGGTGGCGCGCGATGGAGGCATCGATGGTGCCCGCCATTTTCGGCGTGCCCCACACGAGCGCGAAATACTCGCGCTTGACGGTGCGCGCCTGCAACTGGCGCACCAGGTCCGTTTGCGAAGCGAGGGTCTTGCCGACGACCATCAGGCCGCTCGTATCCTTGTCCAGGCGGTGCACGATGCCGGCGCGCGGCACGCCCGCCAGCTGCGGACAGTGGTGCAGCAAGCCGTTGAGCAAGGTGCCCGACCAGTTGCCGGGACCCGGATGGACGACCAGTCCGGCCGGTTTGTTGATGACGATGATATGCTCATCTTCGTGCACGATGTTCAATTCCATCGCTTCCGGCTTAAAAGCCTCGTCTTCCGGCGCGCTTTGCGGCAGAATGACGATCTTCTCGTCGCCATAGGCGGTCATGTTGCGTTTGGCAACTTTTCCATCGACGGTCACGAAACCGGCTTCCAGCCACAATTGCAAGCGGCTGCGCGAGTATTGCGGCACCAGCTGGGCGATGACTTTATCGAGGCGGTGGCCGCAGGCGTCCGGCGTCAGTTCCAATGTAATCGGGGCCATTTCCTCGAAGACGTCGTCGGCGGCAAAATCGCCGTCAAACGCCTCTTCGGCACCATGGTCAGAAAGGGAGTCAAACGCGGGGTCAGCCAAATTAGGCTTCGGAGTTAATATCACAGCATTCCCATCGGCTATAATCAGCCTATTGTAAAATCTTGGTTAAAACCTTCTTGCAAAACGTCATGCAAAAAAAATTATCGTTGGTAGTCGCTTCAGTCGTTCTGCTCGGCATGTCCGCTTGCAGCTTGTTGCCTGAAAAAGTGGATGAGACCAAAAACTGGTCCGTTACGAAATTATACTCGGAGGCGCGTGAAGAAATGGCCGGGCAGCACTATGAAGCTGCAATCGGCCTGTTCCAGAAGCTGGAGGCTAACTATCCTTTCGGCAACTATGCTCTGCAAGCGCAGATGGAGATCGCTTACGCGTATTATAAGTCGGGAGACCAGGCGCAGGCACTGGCTGCCGTCGAACGCTTCATCAAGTTGCATCCGAACCACGCCAATGTAGACTATATGTACTACTTGCGCGGCCTGATCAGCTTTAACGACCAGATCAGCTTCCTGAACTTCCTGTACGAGCAAGACCCGACCGAGCGCGACCCGAAAGCTACGCGCGAAGCGTTTGCGGCCTTCAAGCAACTGGTCGACAAGTTCCCAAATAGTAAATATGCGCCCGATTCGCTGGCCCGCATGAACTATTTGATCGATGCCATGGCGAAATACGAAGTGCACGTGGCGCGCTATTACTTCCGCCGCGGCGCCTACCTGGCCGCCGCCAACCGCGCGCAAACGACGGTCAGCGACTTCCGTGCCTCGCCGGCCATCGAAGAAGCGCTGTTCATCATGTACCGCTCGTATGACAAGCTGGGCTTGACCGACTTGCGCGACGATGCCTTGCGCGTGCTGACCAAGAACTACCCGAACACGGCATTCCTCAGCCCGGAAGGGGTGAACAAGGAACGCAAGTGGTGGAAATTCTGGCAGTAAGCTGCAATAAAAAACCGGGCTAGCCCGGTTTTTTTACTTATTCGCCAACCTTGCGCCGGAACACCCAGCTCGTATCGTTCGACGCTTCCGGCACGAAACCATAGCCATCGACATCGAATTGCTTCAGCTGCTGCGGGTCGCGGATCTGGTTGACTGCCGCATAGCGGGCCAGCATGCCGCGCGCGCGCTTGGCGTAGAACGAGATGATTTTATACTTGCCGTTCTTCCAGTCCTCGAACACGGGCGCGATGACGGGCACGTCCAGCTGGCGCGGCTTGACGGATTTAAAATATTCTTCGGAAGCAAGATTGACCAGCACTTTCGCCCCCTGCTCCCTGGCCGTGCGGTTCAGTCCATTGGTGATGGTGTCGCCCCAGAACGCGTACAAATCCTTGCCGCGCGCGGTCGACAGGCGCGTGCCCATTTCCAGGCGGTGCGGGTGGATCAGGTCCAGCGGGCGCAGCAAGCCGTACAGGCCCGACAGGATGCGCACGCGCGACTGGGCATAGTCGAGCTGGGCCGGCTGCAGGCTGCGCGCCTCGAAACCGGCATACACGTCGCCATTGAAAGCCATGATGGCCTGGCGCGCTTCCGCCAGCTTGGGCGTCCAGGAAGCGTAGCGGGCCACATTCAAGGCGGACAAGGCGTCGGAAATGCCCATCAGGCTGCCCACTTCGGCAGGCGAGAACTGGCGCATGCGCTCGATCAGCTGGGCGGAATGGTCGAGAAAATCGGGGGTGCTGTGCAACGAGGTTGTTGGCGGCGTCTCCAGGTCGAGACTCTTGGCGGGCGAAAGCACGATCAACATAAATTATCACTACAGAATAGAATTGCCGACATGATACCTGCTCCACAAAAACTCGTCCTCGACACCAACGTTTGCCTCGACCTGTTCGTCTTCAACGACCCGCGCTGGGCGCCCCTGCTGGCAGCCATGGAAAGCGGCGCTGTGCACGCCATCACGCGCGAAGATTGCCGCGCGGAATATCTTGTCGTGTTGCACTACAAGCATCTGCCGCTCGACGAAGCCAGCCGCGCCGTCGCCGCCGCCCGCTTCGACGCGCATATCACCGTCGTGGCGCCGCCCGTCTCCGGCGTGCGCCTGCCCGTCTGCACGGACAAGGATGACCAGAAATTCCTCGAACTGGCGCGCGACGCCAACGCCGACATCCTCATCACCAAGGACAAGGCCCTGCTGAAACTGGCCCGCAAGACGGCCAAGGCCGGCATGTTCAAGATCATGGTGCCGGAAGGCTGGGCATTGCCAGGCTGAGGCGCCAAAGCCCCACACGCAACGGGGCGCGCTGCGCTAGAATGGGAAACGATTCCACTTTCCGCACCGCGCCCCTACCGTTCATGAACAGCCCGTCCCTGCCCTACCCGACTCCCGCCCTGACCACCCGCCTGCCTCTCGTGGGTACCACCGTGTTTACCCGCATGTCCAGCCTGGCGGCCCAGCACGGCGCCGTCAACCTGGGCCAGGGCTTTCCCGATTTCGATTGCGCCCCAGAACTAGTCGACCTCGTCAGCGACGCCATGCGCGCCGGCCATAACCAGTATCCGATGATGACGGGCGCCGCGCCCCTGCGCGAAGCCATTGCCGCGAAGATCGCCGGCTTGTACGGCCACAGCTACGACGCAGGCACGGAAATCACCGTCACGGCCGGCGCCACGCAGGCGCTCACCACGGCAATTTTGTGCTGCGTACACCCGGGCGACGAAGTCATCGTCATCGAACCGGCCTACGACAGCTATCTGCCCGCCATCGCGCTGGCCGGCGGCGTGCCCGTGCTGGTGTCGATGCAGGTGGGCGAAGAGGGCTACAGCGTGCCGTGGGACAAGCTGGCCGCCGCCGTCAGCCCCAAGACGCGTTTGATCATCATCAACACGCCGCACAATCCGACGGGCACCATCCTGCGCCCTGCCGATGTGGCCGCGCTGGCCGACATCGTGCGCGGCACGCAAATTTTGATCCTATCCGACGAAGTGTATGAGCACATGGTGTACGACGGCGTGCCGCATGCGTCGCTCTCGCGCAACCCGGAACTGGCGGCGCGCAGCTTCATCGTTTCCAGCTTTGGCAAGACGTATCACGTGACTGGCTGGAAGGTCGGCTATGTGGCGGCCCCGGCCGCCTTGACGGCGGAGTTTCGCAAGGTGCACCAGTACAACGTCTTTACCGTCAACACGCCGATGCAGCACGGCTTGGCCGCCTACATGGCGGACCCGCAGCCCTACCTGGACTTGCCCGCGTTTTACCAGCACAAGCGCGACCTGTTCCGCGACGGCCTGACGGGCAGCCGCTTCAGCCTGCTGCCGGCCGACGGCACGTATTTCCAGTGCGTGCGCTACGATGCTATTTCGCAAGAGACCGAAGCGCAGTTCGCCGAATGGCTGACGGCGGAAATCAAGGTGGCCGCCATTCCCGTGTCCGCGTTTTATGCGCAGGGCAAGGAATCGGGCATCGTGCGCTTCTGCTTTGCCAAGAAAGACGAGACCTTGCGCCTGGCGCTGGAGCGCCTACGCAGCATTTAATGTAAATACGGCACTGCTGCGCTGCGGCGCAGAGAATGACTGAGGAACAACAACATGGTACAGCGTCGCATCGGCCCGGCCGACCTGGTTCCCGGCGAACCCCTGCCCTGGGATCTGTTTCTCGCGGACCATAGTGCCGGCCCGCAACTGCGCAAGGGGCAGATCATCACGGATGGCGCACAGCTGGGGCGGCTAATGCAGCTGGGCCTGTATGTGGGCACGCCGGATCAGCCGTCCGTCTTGCGCCTGCTCAACGAGGCGGCGCAGCGCCTGGAACGCTTGCTGTTGGCCTTGCGCAGCGAAAACAATGCCGAGCGCGACGTGCGCGACATCGCCCGCGAACTGCTGCGCGCGCTGGAACACGATGCCGATATCGCCCTGGCCAGCATCCTGCTCAACCAGATCGCCGGCAGCTACGCCGTGCGCCACTGCATCGAAACGGCCTTGCTGGCCATGCTAGTGGGCCGCAGCATGCACAAGTCCCACGATGAACTGCTGTTGATCGGCGCGGCCGCGCTGACGATGAACGTGGGCATGCTGCGCCACCACGACAGTTTCCAGGACCGGCGCGGCCCCCTGAATGACGACGAAATGCGCATCGTGCGCCAGCACCCGCAGGAAAGCGCGGAATTGCTGCGCTGCGCGGGCGTCGATGACGAGGAATGGCTGAGTTGCGTGCTCTTGCACCATGAAAACGACGATGGCAGCGGCTACCCGCAAGGGCGCACGGCCGATGAAATCCTGCAAAATGCCAAGCTGATCGGCCTGGCCGACCGCTATTGCGCCCGCGTCTCGGCGCGCAACTACCGCCGCTCCATCGTGCCAGACCAGGCGCTGCAGCATATCTTCCTCGACCAGGGCGTGCCCATCGACGCGCTGCTGGGCGAACAGTTCGTCAACCTGCTGGGCAAGTATCCGCCCGGCACCCTGGTGCGCCTGCGCAGCGGCGAGCTGGGAGTGGTGACGCAACGGGGCGCCGGCCACGTGCATCCGCTCAGCGACCCGCTGGGCGCGCCGCTGGCCCCCGCCGAGCTGGCACAACTTTCTCCCCGCGACACGGCCGACAGCCGCTACGCCATCGTGTCGTCACTGCACGAAGACGATGCCGGCCTGCATTTCAGCATGCGGCATGTGTGGGGAGACGAGGCAAGGTTGTAGGCTGGCCGAGCAACGCCGGGCGCCAGGCACGGGGCACTTCACGGTTTCGGCGGGCGGATGCCCGTGTACTGTGCGCTGACCAGCAGCCATTGCTTGTCGACAAGCCGAGCGACATAACCGGCGCGCAGGGCGAAGCTGCGGGCTGTCCCATCCTGGTTGAGACGGTAGGACAGGCGCGCCGAGATGAGCGCCGTATCGCCAAACAGGCGCACCACCGGTTCATCGACCTGGAGCTGTGGACTCGGCCGCTTCTGCTCCGGCGCATAGAAAGCGAGCATTTTTTCACGCCCGTCCACCTCGCCTACCGGCGATATTTCCACATAATTCTCCGCCGTGATGGCGTTCAAGGCCACTTGATCAAAGTTACTCTACGCCTGCGCATGGCGCTGCACCAAGGCCACCAGTTCGGCATCGGCGGGAGCCGCGTGCGCGCTGCCGATCACGCCCAAGGCGCCCAGCAAACAAGTGGAGAGGACATGTGGAAGGGTCAATTTCATGCGTATTCATCCTGATCGAGGTCATTGAGAAGCATCCGTTGCCTGCCGCGGCAATATCGGACACTCGCTGGCGGGCGGCGCATCGCGAGAAAGCCCACCATATGCTATCCCCTTGCCCTTTTCTCGCGCCGGCCATTGCGACAAAGCGCTTGAATCGGGGGTTGAAACGCCATTTCGCCGGCCCGGGATGCGCATGGCGATGCCTTCAGATATGCCCGCAAGCCATGCCTCAGTTCGCGCCCGCAGGCGCATCCAGCATCTTCTGTTTCAGGTCGAGGTTGAGCGCCCACTGCTCTTCCACCGGAATGGCGCGCCGCGAGCTGGTCTTGAGGGAACCTTCTTGCGTCCACAGAAACGGATAAAAATTCAGGCAGAGTTCGCCGGACAAGGGCAATTCGGGCAATTCGTCCAAGTCCGGCGCATCGCCGGGCTGCCGGCCGTAAAACTGCCGCAACTGGCAAGTAAAAGCCCATTCGACGAACGCCGTGTAGCCGATCTCCAGCGCTTCCCACGCCAGTGTCTCGGGGGCGAGGTAATACAGCTTGCCCTGGTCGGCCCCGAGTGCGCCGCCGTTGATGGCAAAAAAACCGCCGAGCACGTCATCGGCCACCAACAGAAAGCCCTCGGCCTTTCCTTCGTTCCACGTAACAATGTTCCGGCCCAGCTTGTCATGGCCGGACCCCAATATCCGTAGCCAGCCGTCATCCACCAGGATGCCGCCGGTTTCATAGGCGATCGCGCCGAGGGGTGAACGCGTGGTGACTTGCAGGCTCAGCAGCACATCTCCCCTGCCGGCCGAGGGCGGCAGCAATTCCACCGGGATGTCGGCCTCGCTGGCCCATTGCCTGATCAGCGGAAACGCCGGGTCTTCACTATCCAATAATTCATTCAATGTACGCATGTCAGCTGACCTTATCGATGACCGCTTCCGGCGGTCGGAGTATGTATGGCGACGCTGGCACTGTCTGGCGAGCGGCGCCCTGCACCCTTCATTTTGCGGACGTCAAATACGCCCGCAATCCATGCGTGAGCACGAAAGGAAACACGCTCGCGTGATCTTCATCCGCGAAGACGCGCAAGCGCGTCTTCAGGCCGGGATACTTGTGCGATGTCAACTTCCCGTCGAACTCGCGCAAGTCGGCCACCATGTCAGCGTCCTCTTCCGAACGCGAACGCTTCTTGCCCGCCGCCAGCTTTTCCAGGCCGCCGATGCCAAAGAATACGGACGCGGGCAAGTCCTTGTGGCTGGCGGCATACGCCTGTTCGCGGTCGAACATGACGCCGGCGTCGTACCACAGCGACGGACTGCCGAGAATGTAGTGCTCGAAGGTGCGCGGTTCCGTCAGCAGGAATTGCAGGCCCAGCAGGCTGCCGTAGGAATGGCCGATAAACACCTTGCGCTGCATGTTGACGCGATAGTTGCTGGCGATGAAGGGAAACACTTCGCCCGAGATGAACTGGCCATACGCCTTCGCTTCGCCGAACGCCGGTTGCCGCCCCGGCATGTCCGAGCGGTAATCATGCTTGCGTGGCGTGGTGGGCGTGTAATCGCGGCGGCGGCTGTACACCCCGCCATCGCCGTTGGCGTACGACAGGCCGACCACGATGACTTCTTCCATCCCCGCATGCTTGTTCAGGCGCTGCGCGATATTGCGCACGATGGCAAACGAATAATTGGCGTCCACGACAAACAGCACCGGATAGCGCTTATTCCCCTGCCGATAGGAATCGGGCAAGGCGACATACAGCTGATAATCACGTTTCAGGGCTTGCGCACGGATATCGCGCACTTCCGTATTGTCCAGAACGTAGCTGGCAGGCGCGCTGGCGGGCGCGGCAAGTGCGCTGTTGCACAGGCAGCAGAACGCAAAGAGCAGGCTAAAAGATTTCAAATGGGCTTCCTTCCTTATCACAGTAAGCATGCGACAGCCACATGAATGTCGCAGGGAATTTCGCAGGCGAGGTCGGCAACAATACAGTCAAAACTCGCCCGGTATGACCAGGTCTCGCGGTAACGAAACAGGCACGGTCGCCAGCAACGCCGGTGGGATACATTGTGCGGCTTGCCGCTCATCTTCCGCCAGGCATTGATAGTTGACGATGAAATGCGCGACATGGCTCAGATACTGCTCGATCAGATGACGATACGGTTCACTGACACGTTCCGGCTTCAATGCCAGCAGCACCCCGTATGCGCGCTGAAGGAAGATTGGGATCATGTAATAGTTCTTGCTCAAGAAAAGTCCCGTTACCTGATTGACGTAGCCCACCAAGGCATAAGTCGGACTGGCCATGCGATAACACTGATCCGGGCAAAGGCGAGGCGAATTGATATGCTCTTGGTATCGCTTGATTTCCTGACGGGCGTCTTTCGCACCTTCGCGTTCATTTCGCACGGCGTTTCCTTTCATGCCTGTTCATGAGCAATATCTGCGACATGCAGGGGATGAAACGAGATAAGGTCGCCGTATCTGGCCGCCGGATGCTGCGGATCATTCTCGATGGTGCCGGTGTACCAGCCTTCCCCTTCATCGATACCCGTCACTAGCACCCACATTCTTTCGCACTGGCCATCTTCGCGCGCACCATCTTCGGCGGCGAAGCGAAAAACCAGTTTCACGCACAAACCGATAGCCAGTTGCTCGCGCACTTCCACAGGCGGAGGCTTGATATCTGTCAAATACTGGGCAAG
This sequence comes from Janthinobacterium sp. SUN128, assembly GCF_030587275.1. NCBI lineage: Bacteria > Pseudomonadati > Pseudomonadota > Betaproteobacteria > Burkholderiales > Oxalobacteraceae > Janthinobacterium > Janthinobacterium sp. SUN128. The sequence goes on from NZ_JAPWHY010000001.1 coordinate 2,257,795, forward strand.
CCAGATGGCGTCTTCCAGGTAATAGCCATGCTCCGAAAACGAGGGAAACGGATTGTCCTTGAAACGCTCCCAGCTTCCTGCGCCTGCATTCCATTGCGCGCTCCAGCCATAGGGCAAGTCATGCAGGCGCGCCAGCACATCATCGCGACCTATCATGTATGCCAGACTGACGATTTTGACGGAGCTCGATACTGTTGCGCCTGGCTCGCCGTGAAATTGCCAATCCCCTTCGTAATCATGGGACACATGCACGACGGGAGCACCATTCAATACCTCCGTGGTCGTGAAGCAGGCAGTATTGGGGGCATCGGAGAATTTCCAGGCAGTGGTCATCTTGTTTGCGGGATCATCCGCCTCAGTCATGTGCTACAGATCCATCCCCCCAGCCTGCGATGTCGCTTGCGGGGGAGATGTATGTGGTGCGCTCGGCTAGCGCTTACTTGGTGCCAACCGCCGTCAGCTGCACCAGCTTGCGCTCGACAAACGCCTGCAACTGGGGAGATAAAGTTTGCAAGCCCTTGGCGCGCTCGAACGCTTGGCGCGCCTGGGCCGGGTGGTTATCGGCTTGCAAGGCGATGCCGAGCCCCATCCACCAGACGCTGTTGTCGGGCGCCGTCTGCAGGGCCTGTTGGTAGTGCTCGGACGCTTCGCGGTAGCGCTGTTCGCGCTGCAGCACGCCGGCCAGGAAGGCATGGTATTCGCCGCTGTCGCTGGCGTACGGCAGGCTGCGCGTCAAGGTATCGAGGGCCGCCGCGCCGCCGCTCGTCTTGTCCAGCTGCAAACGGGCCAGCATCATGGCTTGCGCCGGCTGTTTCGGGTCCAGCGCCAGGCTCAGCTGCAGCTGGCGGGCCGCCTCGTCCGGGCGCTGCGCCTCAAGCAGCAGGCGCACCAGGGTTTCGCGCGCGCCCTGGTGGCGCGGGTCCATCTGCAGGGTCTGCTGCAAGGCCAGCATGGCGTCGGAAACGCGACCATCCTGCAACTGGGCCAGCGCGCGCCGGTATTCATTCTCCACGCGCTGCTGCGCAGTGACTTGCTTGCCGTCGATGATGCGTTCGCTGGCAGCGGGCAATGCCGTCCTTACCATGGGCGCGGCGGCGGGCTTGGCGGCTTTTTCCACGACGCGGCGCGATTCGGCGGGCCGCGCCTTGCTCGGTGCGGGGGCGGCTTCCTCGGCCAAGAACACGGGCTCGGGTTCCGCCGCCGCGACGGGCACGGGCACGGGAACAACGGCGGCAGGCGCCGGCGCCGACACGGGAGCCGACACAGGAGCCGAAACAGGCGTGCTGGCCACGCTGACCAGCACGGGCGGCACGGCCGGACGCTTCAGGTAAACCCAGCCCAGGGCGATGGCGGCGGCCGTCAGGCCGGCAGCGCCGCCGAAGACCAGCGCGCGCGACACGCCCCGCTCGCGTTCGGGCACGGAGCGGATGCCGGCCGCGTCGCCGCGTCCATCGGGAGTGCCGCGGGCATCGAGGTCTTGCAACATCTTGTTAATCAGGCTCATCTACAGGCTCATCTTCGTCATCGGTTCAATAAAGTCCAGCTCACGCCGCAGGCGGCGGCCAGCACGCCGGCGCCTGCCAGCCATGGCCACGGCTTCCGCCAAAAGCGGCGCGGCTTGCTGGCCAGGGTATCGCTGGCGGCCAGCGCCACGTGGCGGCCGCTCACCTGCTGCCGGCCTTCGCCATACGCCACCATCAGCGCCTTGTGCGCCATGATGTTGATCAGGCGCGGGATACCCCCGGACGCTTGGTACAGCTTGCCCACGCCGCCACGGCTGAACAGGCGCGCGCCATCGAAACCGGCCACGCGCAGGCGGTGCGCCACATAGAAATCCACATCGTCGCGCGACAGCGGACCCAGGTGGTAGTGAAAGGTGATGCGCTGCGCCAGCTGGCGGATTTCCGGCAGGGCCAGCTTGACGTCCAGTTCCGGCTGGCCGAACAGCACGATCTGCAGCAGCTTGCGCTTTTCCGTTTCCAAATTCGTCAGCAATCGCAGCGCTTCGAGGCTGTCGACGGGTATCGCCTGCGCTTCGTCCAGGCACAGCAGCACGCGCTTGCCTTGCGCCGCCAGGTTGAGCAAGCGCAAGTTGAGGGATTTGAGCAATTGATGCTGATCAGCATCTTTTTCCAGCAATACATCGAGATCGTCGGCCAGCGCCAGGATCAGCGAACGGGGCGGCAAGTTCGGATTCGGGATGTAGGCCGTGACGAAGTCCGGCCCCAGCGATTGCATGAACTTGCGACACAAAAAGGTTTTACCAGTCCCCACTTCGCCAGTGATCTTGATGAAGCCCTCGCCATTGCGCGCCGCCACCAGCAGGGTGTTGAGCGCCTTTTGCGACTGCGGGCCATTGAAGAAGAAACTGGTATCGGGCGTGAGGCCGAACGGCGCCTCGCGCAAGCCGAAATGGGCCTGGTACATTTAGCGCCGCTCCGACGGACGGCGCGGGTCGAGCGCCTCGATGCGCTTGCCCGAATCGAGCAAGTCCTCGTTCCAGCTATTGGCGCCATCGACGATGGTCGGCTTGATCAGCACCACCAGTTCGCGCTTCTGGATCACCTGTCCCGTGTTGCGGAACAGCGCGCCCAGCACGGGAATATCGCCCGCTCCCGGCACTTGCGAGCGGTCCGCCGTGGTGGCCTGGCGCATCAGGCCGCCGATGGCGACGATGCGGCCATCCTGGCTGCGCACCATGCTGTCCATCTCGGATGTGCTCGATGCGGCCAGCGGCAGTTTCAGCGAACCGGCGCTGCCCAGGTCGATTTCCTTGCTGATGGTCGACACCTGGCTGACGGATGGGTGCACGTGCAGGATGATGTTGCCATCCGCATCGATCTGCGGCGTCACGTCCAGCACCACGCCGGAAAAGAACGGTTGCAAGGTCACGTTGGGGCTGGTCGTCGCACCGCTGGCCGTCGTATTCGTGGTGGTCGACACGCCCGTCACGTAAAACTCGTCCGTGCCGATCTTCAGCACGGCCTTCTGGTTATTCATGGTGGCGATGCGCGGGCTCGACAGCACATGCACGGAGCCTTGCGATTCCAGGAAGGAAATCATGGCCGCGAAATTGGCCGTCTGGAAAGCCAGGCCAAACATGGAACCGGCCGAATTCGCCGCCGAACTGAGGCCAAAGCCGCTGCTGGCCGTCAAGCCGCTGCCATTCGTCATGTTGGGCGGCTGGCCGCCATTGAACGGCAGCGGCGCCAGAGTGCCGCCCGGCTGGATGAAACCCGTCGAGATGCGGTTCGTGTGGCCGCTCTTGATCGAGGCAAACGAGGCCCAGTTGATGCCCGTCTGCGTGTTGTCGTTGAGTTCGACTTCGAGGATTTTCGCTTCCAGGATCACCTGGCGGTCGACGGACAGCTGCGTGGCCTTCAAATACATGTCGACATTGCGCAGCTCTTCCGGCATGGCGCGGATGACGATCACGCCCGACTGCGGGCTGAGCACCACTTGCCGCCCGCCTTCGGCGCTGCCGACGATGGCTTCCAGCGCCGCCTTCAATTCCGGCCAGAAATCTGCCGTGGACGAAGTCGTCAGGTTGCTGCTGTCCAGCGTACGGCCGCCCTGGCCGCCATTCGTTTGCTGGCTCTGCTCGTTATTCTGGTTATTGCCCTGATTGTTATTGCCGCCATTCCCGCTGTTGCCCGAGCCGCCGGAAGTGGTCGAACCGACCGAACCCACCGACGTCGACGAGACGCGCAGGTTGGAGCTGCCGCGGCGCGCGCCCGTCAGGTAATTGACGTGGAACAAACGCGTCTGCATGGTCAGGGGCTTGATGTAGATCTGCGTGCCCTCGACCTTGTAATCGTAGCCATACAGTTCACGCACGGCGTCGAGCGCCTGGAACAGGGTCACGTCCTTCAGATTGGCGGAAATCGTGCCGCCGATGTCGGGATGGACCAGCATGTTGTAGCGCGTGCCGGCCACGATGGAGGTGAAGAACTGGCGCGCCGGCACATTGTTGAAAGCCACGTTGAAGCGCTCGTCGAGCGCCGCGCGGGCCTTTGGCAATTGCTGGGCCAGGGCCGCCACGGGCGGCAGCAGCGCCGCTTCCACGGCGTCCGGCTGGGCCGCTGGCGCCGTGGTGGCTGCCGCGCCCTTGACGGCATCGGTGATCGCATTGTAGGTATCGCGCTTGACGGGCGCGACGTTGCAGCCGCCCAGGCCCAGGCTGACGCTGATGACAGCCGCCATCGTACTGATCTTGAACATGCTCGCCTTGTGTTGATTGAGTTGCTTGGCCACTTCTTCTACTCCTGCTTGCGGTCGGTCTTGCGACCGGTCTTATTGTCGGTCTTGCTGCTCGGATACAGCTTGAAGGTTTCCAGTGATTTTCCACGCCGCAACACGACGGCCGTGTCGTGGATTTCCGTCACCACGGCATCGCCCACCTTGCCGCCGACCTTGACTGTCTGGCCATCGATGACGGCCAGGCGGCGTCCGCCCGGCTGGGTGGAGATGAGCACCGATTGCAGCTGCGGCCGGGCCGCGACGACGGGCGCGGCAGTGGCCGGCGCCCACAGGGCCGCCGGCGGGCGCGTCGGGTCGTCCAGCGTCTGTGCCTGCGCGCCCGGCCATGCCAGGCTCAGTGCCAGGAAAGGCGCCAGCAGCGCGGGACCGAAGGTCAAAGTGCGATCCATGTATCGTCCATGCTGAGGGTATGTAAGGTCAGGGTCAGGGTGGCGCCCGGGTAGCTGGCAGAATCGAGGTGGGCGGCGCCCCAGAAGACGCGCGTCGGCATCGCTTGCAGCGCCTGCATGTATTGCACCATGTCGGCATAGCTGCCTTGCAGCACCACTTCCACGCCATGCTGGTGCAGCAAGGGTGCCGGGCTCGGTGCCTTGGCAGCGGCATCGCCGTTCGCGGCATCGGCCTGGCGCACGCCCACGGCGCTGGCGGGCAAGGTTTTCAGCGACACCACGCGCAAGCCAGCATGCCGGCGCAGCAAGTGCTCGAGCAAGGTGACCATGCGCTCGGGCGCCACCAGGCCATGCTGCTGCTGGCGCAGCGCCTGCGCCAGCGACGCCGTTTCCGCCTGTAAAGCCACCAGGCGCGTGCGCGCTTCCTGGTCGGGATCGGTGGCGTGGGCGAGCATGGTCAGCTCGATTTCCTTGTTCGTCGCGGTCAACAGGCTTTGTTTTTGTGCAATGCTCGCTTCCAGCGCGGCGCGTTTCGCCAACAGGGGATTGAAGCTCATGAAATAAAACACGAACAGGACGGCGGCCGCGGCGGCGCCAAACACCATCAGCCGCTCGCGCAGGCTGAGGGCGTCGAAGGCGGTGGCCCATTTCTTCAGCAAGGGCAGCATCAGCGTGTTCCTCCTGCAACAGGTTTTGCCGGCGTGGCGGCACGATCCGCAGATTGCAGGCTGAACGCGATATAAGGCAGGCCAGGCGTCTTGCCCTCCGCCACGGCCGGCTGCTCGGGCTGGCCGATGTCGAGGCTGGCGAAGGTCTTGCCTTTCAGTACCTCCTGCTGGCCCAGGCGCGTGATGTAGGCGGGCAGCAACGACGCATGCAAGGCGCGGCCCTGCAAGCCGAAATCATTGCCGGCGCCGGCGATATCCACGCCCGTCAGCCATACGCCCTCGACCCTGGCCTGCGCCAGCGCGCGGAAATAGCCGGCATAGCCGCGGGTATTGCCCAGCTTGCCGCTTTCCAGCACGTTTGACGCATCCTGCAGCAACTGGCGCTGCGCCTCGACGGCCGCCAGTTCCTGCGCCAGGGCCGGGTCTTTCTTGCGTGGAGGATAATCGCGCAGAATCTGGTCGCGCTTCGCCTCGCCTTGCGCCAGCGCCGCCTTGACGCCCGCTTCGCGCTGTTCCAGGCTGGTCAAAGCTTGCTGGGCCAGCACGCCCACGGCCAGCAGCGCCAGCGCCAGGCCGCCCAGGCCCAGGCTGGCCGTGCGCGCCGACATATGGTGTTTTTTCAGTTCAAACTGGGGATTGAACAGATTGATCTGCTGGCTCATGCGCCCTTCCCTTCGTGCTTGCCCGGATGCAAGCCAACCTCGCGCAAGCCTGCGCCGATGGCCAGGAAATAGCGCGCCTGCATGGCGGGGTCGCGCAGCTCGGGGGCCTGCGACAGGTCCAGCACCGTGGCCAGGTCCAGCTGCTCGACGGGCATGTAGAGATTGTCGGCAAGATATGCGTGCAAGCCGTCGGCCGCGCCCGTCATCAGCATCAATCGGGACAGCGAAATGAAATGGAACTGGCGGTCGAAGTGGTCGAACGAGCGCTGCAGTTCCAGGGTGACGCGGTCGTAGTACTGGCTGGCGTCGGGCGACTGCAATTGCGTCACAGTCACGTCGATGCGGCGCGCCTGGTACAGTTCGCCATTGAAACTCATGGTCAGCAAGCCGCCGTCGCCATCGAAAGACAGCACGGCGATGCCGCGTCCAGGTGTTTCCAGCAAGGTGGCGATATTACGCTGCGCCATCTCGGGGATATCGATCACGGACAGGCCGATCTTGCATTCCGCGTATAGCGCCTGGCGGCGCGACACGGCGCTGTTGCGCGCGGCGACGGCAAACACGCTGCTGCCCCGCTGGGTGCCGTTCGGGTCGCCGGGGATGTCGAACACGTCGATGGTGGCCTCGGCCAGGGGAAAGTCCAGCATGTCTTTCAAACGCCAGCCCACGGCCGTCTTCAGCTCCTCGCGCGGCACGGCCGGCGCTTCCAGCGACAGCAGCTGGTACTCGCCACCGGCCAGCACGCTGGTGCAGTGGCGCGCTGCCGCCTGCAGCTCCTTGCCCAGTTTTTCCAGCACCTCGGCCGGCGCAGGCCGCGCGGCCGCCTGGTAACTGGCGCCCCGCACGCGCGGCATGCCGCCGGCGGGACGTTCGACAACGACAGCGCTGACGCCTTCGCGGCCAAACGCCGTGGCCAGCCAGCCATCGTACTTCTTTGCTCTTGCGAATAAACCCATGCGAACTATCCAGTGTAAGTGCCTGCCCGATCTTGTCGCGCAGATAATGCATCCAGCCAATTTTAATTCATGAAGCCAACTTTATTGTGTAAAAACAATAAATTAGCGATCTTTTTTTCACCTAGTTGACCTTACTGCGACAACACGGCTTGCAGGCGGCGCTGGACATAATCGGCGTTATTGCCCGCATTCGGACAGCCGCCGGCTCCTGGCTGGTTGCAAGCCGTGGCCGTGATGGTCCAACTGGTCAAGGTGCCGGGCCCCGTGGCCGTGCTGCATTGCACGGTGACGCTGAAGGCCGACAGCGTCGTGCCAGCCGGCAAGCTGAACGTGGTGGCGCCGAGACATGCCGCGCCAGTGGTCAGGCCCGCGCTGATCTGTTTCTGTAAACCCCATTCGAGACCGGCGCGGGCGGCCTGTTCGGCGCGCACGCCCTGCACGTCCATGGCCGATTCCGTCTGCTGGAAGGTGGAGATATTCACCATCACGGCCGCCAGCGCGGCCAGCACCACCAGCAGGAAAATGGCCGTGACGAGGCTGAAACCGCGCATGCGGCGCGCGCGGTGGCGCAGCAAATGCGTCATGGCGTATTCCTCGCCTGCACCTGTTGCACCAGGCGCAGCACGCCCGTATTGCTGTTCGCCGCGCCCAGGCTCAGGCTGATATTCACGAGGCCCCGCTGCACATTGGCCAGCACGGTGTAGCTGAAGGCGCACCCCGTTACCTGGCGCGCCAGCAGTGCGCCATCCTTCAAGTCCGCCGCAACCGGCTGGGTGGCCTGGATGGCATAGCCCGCGTAACGGGTCAAGGTGCCGGTCGCCAGATCGCACGCATAGGTCACGGGCGTCGACACCACCTGGAAACGGTTCGACGGCGACGGCAGCGGCGCCGGCGCCGTCGCGAAAGGATAGCTGCCAAGCGTGACGACATTGCCGGCCACGCCCGTCACTGCCGCGCGGTTGCAGCCGGTCGCCGCGCTGCACGTATACGCATTGTTCGGCGCAAAAGCACCGCCCAGGTTGTAGACGACGATCTGGTCGCCCACGCTGATCGCCTGGCGCGCGCCCAGCGCATTGGCGGGCATGGCGCCGACGACGCTAAAAGCTGGTGAGGCGGGGGTGGTCTCAAAACTCAGCACACTGCCCAGTCCCGACGGGTCGCTGTCGCTCAGGTAGCGTCCGCCCGTCTTGGTCAGCAGCAATTCCAGGAACAGGCCGTTGTTCGACACGCGCACGCTGTTGGGCAGGGCCAGGCGCACGTCGCGCGTCAGGCGGCGCGCCGCCGTATCGGCCGTGTCGGCCAGCGCCGCGCGCGCCGCGACATCCATATAGCCCTGCACGGGCACGCGGATGAAGACGGCGACCATGGTGCCGATGATGCCCGTGATGACGATCACGATGACCATCTCGACGAGGGTAAAGCCGCGCGCAAGGCGCCTGGCGTCAAGAAATTTTGTCATGGAATACTGTTCGGCGCATAGCGCACGCGATAGCCATCGAGCACGATCTTCTGGTCGGCATACGGCACCGTCACCTGGATACGCAGACCTTCCGTGGCGGGCAAGCCGTTCAGGGCTGCCTGGGTGATCACCACAGAGGCAACGTATTCCTGGGGGGAACCTGCAGCCCAGACGGCGCCCTGCGCATCCGTCTTGTAATTCGTGGCCGTGCCATACGCGCTCACGTAATCGTTGACGTTGTCGAAAGGCCGCGTCACGCCGCCCGCCTCTTGTCCGGCCACTTCCGGAATGGCGCAGCCGGCCGGGCTGGTGGCCGTTTGCGCGGCAGGGTCTTGCGGATCGCAATACGTGAAACGCGCCAGCTGGATTTCTTCCAGCATGCCTTCGGCAATCGCCAGCGCCTGCTTGCGCAGCTGCGGGTCGGCGCTGTGCTTTGTCGTAAGGCTCATCACGCCCAGGATGGCGGCCGAGGCCAGGCCGACGATGACGATGAACAGCACCAGTTCGATCAGGGTCACGCCGCGTTCACGCCGGCGATGCTGGCTAATGGACATAGCCCGTCTCCCCTTCGACCGTGACGACGCGCTCCGTGCCCTCGCCCCGGATGCTGATTTTCAGCCGCGCCGGGAAGGTCGATGCGGCAGGAAACACATTGGCCAGCGCATATGGTTTGCCCAGCGCATCGAAATAAAAGCTGGGCTCGCCTGTCACATCGGTGGACAGGGTAACGCCGGACGGACGGCCTTCGCACAGCCAATTGCTCCCCAGGCAATACTGCTGCGTCTCCTTGCTGCCGCTGTTCTTGCCCGTGGGCGGCACCACCTTCTGGTCATCGCTGCAACCGGCATCGAAGCACAGCGCCACGCTGTTGGCATCGATGTGCACAAACACGGCACGGTTTTGCGCCACCGCCAGCTTTTGCCCGTAGCGCACGATATTCGTCACCTGGTCGGCAAAACTGCGCGCGTCAAAAGTGTCGCGCTGGAAAAACCGGTTGACGGCAAACGTCGCCAGCAAGCCCGCCAGCACCAGCACGGCCACCAGCTCGATCAAGGTGAAGCCGCGCGCAGCCGTACGCCGCAGGGAACCTGGCGGCCCTGCTTGGCGATGCGGATGCGGAAAGTCTGTCGGTGGCTGCTGCAATGGATGGCCCGTAAAAAAGCCCAACGGGCTGGCGCCTGGGGTTGGGCTGGTGGCGCGCAAGGAAGGCCGGACGTGGCCTGACTTTCCTTGCAGAGTCTACAACTATTACTTGCAGGTATCCACGGTTGCCGCGACCGTGATGGTCGGCGCGTCGCCTGCCTTGGTCGGAGCAACATAGGAAACCGAGCAGCCCGAGCGCGTACCATCGGGTGTCACGACACCACCCGAGAACTTATAATCAGGGTCGGTCAGGCCTGCGGCCACGATGATGGTATCAGCAGTTGGATATCCATAAATACCTGCGATGTCCTTGCCTTCCATCTTCGCGCTAGTAACACCTGAAGCATCGGCAACCGCGCCGCCGACCAGCCACTGCGCATGGTACAGCGCCGAGCCAGCCTTGATCGCGCCAGCAGCCGCCTGCATCTTGGCCACGCGCGCATCGGTCGACATGTCGATAAATTTAGGAATCGCCGTGGCGGCCAGGATGCCGAGGATGACGATGACGACGATCAATTCGATCAGGGTAAAACCTGCCTGGGCGCCGCTTTTCATACTACGTAAAGACTTGTTCATTCTTGCTTTCTCCAAAATCAAATAAAAAAACTTCAAAACCAACGCCATGCAACTGTCGCTGCACCGGACCAGGAAGCGCGTCAGTTTGCTGCCGATTCCGGCGCTTTCCACACCACGATATCGGGCTCCTGGGCGAGCTTGTCAAGATCGGCGTCTGCACCCGGCAAGGTTACCTTAAATTTCACTGCATCAACCCCTGTAGTGGGAAAAATATTGCCTTTACTAAACAAATAGATGATTTTTTGTTCTTTTTTGTCGTACAACCAATTCCCTGTTGGTAATTTCGCAATGTCCGCCTGCGCGAACTCGCCCAGGTAGTTGGCCGGCTTGTCGGCCAGCCAGTCGAACGGGTTTTGCCGCGCCAGCGCCGGCAACTGGTCGCGCCGGTCCGCCAGGTACAACTGCAGCACCTGCACCCGCAAACTGGTGCGCAAGACGCCCAGCATCTGCGCCACGGCCACCTGCTGCGCCTGTTGCTGGTAATAGCTGACCCGGTTCAAGAATACCGCCATCAGGATGGCAAACACGCCCGCCACCACCGCCAGCTCGAACAGCGTAAAACCGCGCTGGCGGAGCGGTTTTCTCATCAGTGCAGGGCCGCCCGGCCCAAGTCCCAGATCGGCAGGAAGATGCCCAGCGCCAGCACCAGCACCATGGCGCCGAGGAAGACGATCAAAATCGGCTCGATCTGCGCCGACAGGGTCTTCAGCTCGTAATCGACCTCGCGCTCGTACATGTCGGCGATCTCGTCCATCAGGTCGTCCAGCGAACCGGATTCCTCGCCCACGGCGATCATCTGCAGCACCACGGGCGTAAACACGCCGGCCGCCACCGAGGTGCGCAGGATGCTTTCGCCCCGCTCGACGCCGTCGCGCATCTGCTCCACGCGCGCGCTCAAATAGGTGTTGTCGACCGTTTGCGATACCACCGTCAGGGCCTGCACGATAGGCACGCCGCTGGTGCTCGACAGGGCAAAACTGCGCGCGAAGCGGGCCATCGTACCCTTCAGGATGATCTTGCCGGCGATCGGCAGGCGCAGCTTGGCGCGGTCCCATTTATACAGACCCTCTTTCGTGCGCAGCCAGGCGCGCCAGCCGAAAAAACCGCCCACGCCCAGCATCAGCAAGATGGGCCAGTACGTCACCGTCAAGCGCGAAGTGCCGATCAGGATGCGCGTCATCAAGGGCAGTTCCGCATGGAAACTGGCGAACACCTTCTCGAACTGGGGAATGACGAAGATATTCACCACCACCATGGCAGCGAGCATGGCGAAGACCACGAAGGTCGGGTAGCGCGTCGCCGTTTTCACGCGCGCGCGCATGTCGCGGTCGAATTCCAGGTGGTTGAACAGGCGCAGGAATACTTCATCGAGACGGCCCGTCATTTCGCCCACGCGCACCATCGACAGATAAAACGGCGTGAAGATGGCGGGATGGCGCGCCATGGCGGCCGACAATTCGCGGCCCGCGTCGAGCGACTCGCGCACATCCTTGATGATGCGCCCGAACGCGGGACTGATGGCGGACTCCTGCAAGCCGGCCAGGCCGCGCATGATGGGCACGCCCGCCTTGAGCAGGGTGTACAGCTGGCGGCTGAACAGCTGCACATCCATGGGCGTGACTTTTTTCTCGGTCAGCCTGGCCCACCAGCCCAGCTGGTTGGCGCCGGCCTTCGTCACCGTCTGCCTGGTGGCGCTGATGTCGACGGGCGTGCTGCCGCCCGCCATCAACTGGTCAGCCACGGCGCCGCTGTCGGCGCCTTCCATCACGCCGGTCAGCAGTTCGCCACTGGCGCTGCGCGCCTTGTAGGAGAAAAACGGCACCTCAATCCTCGCTCTGGTTGCTGATGCGCATCGCTTCCATCACCGTCGTACGGCCTTGCACCACCAGCTGCACGGCGTGGCGGCGCAGGGTTTCGCCCGCCATCTGCGCCGTCGCCACCTTCATGAAGTGGGAAGGATCGGCATGGTTGGCGGCGTCGGCCACGGCGCGCGTGATTTCCAGCAATTCGTACACGCCCGTGCGGCCCCGGTAACCCATGCCGTTGCAATGCGAACAGCCCTTGCCGTGGAAATACTGGTTGCGCTCGACCAGCTCGCCCAGTTCCAGGCGCAGCCATTCGTATTCGTTCGGCGTGGGCGCGTACGGCGTACTGCAGCTTTCGCAGATCACGCGCACCAGGCGCTGCGCCAGCACGGCTTGCAGCGAGCTGCCCACCATGTAGCGGGGCACGCCCATGTCCATCAGGCGCAGCGGCGTGCTGATGGCGTCGTTCGTATGCAGGGTCGACAGCACCAAGTGGCCCGTCATGGCGGCGCGCAGGCCGATTTGCGCCGTCTCCTGGTCGCGCATCTCGCCGACGAGCACGATGTCGGGATCCTGCCGCAAGGCCGAGCGCAGCACGCGTGCGAAGTTCAGCTCGATCTTGTCATTGACTTGCACCTGGTTAATGCCGGGCAAGCGGTACTCGACGGGGTCTTCCACCGTGATGAGCTTTTTTTCCACGGAATTGAGCTCGGACAAGGCGCAGTACAAAGTCGTCGTCTTGCCGCTGCCGGTCGGCCCCGTCACCAGCACGAGGCCGTTCGGACGGCTGACGATGGCGCGAAATTGCGCCACCAGCGCGGGCGGCATGCCGATGGCGTCCAGGCGCAAGGTCGTGCCGCCCTGGTTCAGCAAGCGCATCACCACCGATTCGCCGTACTGCGTCGGCATGGTGGAAATACGCACGTCGATGCGCTGGTTTTTCACGCGGATGGCGAAGCGGCCATCCTGCGGCAGGCGTTTCTCGGAAATGTCGAGGTCCGACATCAGTTTCAAGCGCAGCGCCAGCGAACTGGCGATCTTGCTGTCCGCTTCCGTCTGCAGGTGCAGCACGCCGTCGATGCGGAAGCGAATCTGCAGCCGGCCTTCCTGCGGCTCGATGTGGATGTCCGAGGCGCGCACCTGCGTGGCATCCTCGAACACGGATTGCAGCAGCTTGACGATGGGCGCCTCTTCCAGGCCCGGATTGGCGGCCAGTGCGCCGAAGTCGACGGAAACGTCGCCCAGGTCCTGCTCCAGCTCGCGCGTCAGGGTGGAGATATCCTCCGTACGGCGATAGATGCGGTCGATGGCGGCCAGCACTTCCGTTTCATTGACGACAGCGAGCTCGATATGGCGTTTGACCAGGCGCGAGATTTCATCGTACGCAAACAGGTCGGTCGGATCGGACATGCCGACCAACAAGCCTTCGCGGCGGTCTTCCAGCACCAGCGCGCGGAAGCGCCGCGCCTGGGTTTCCGGCAGCAGCCGCACCAGTTCGGGATTGATGTTGAAAAACTTCAGATTGATGTAGGGAATGTCGAGCTGGCGCGCCAGCGCACCCGAAATCTGCTCTTCCGTGACGAAGCCGTGCTCGACAAAAACGCGGCCCAGCTTGCGTCCCGAACGCTTCTGTTCCGTCAAGGCTTGGCCCAACTGTTCTTCCGTCAGCAATTTCTGCTGCACCAAAATTTCACCGAGCCGGACTTTCTCTGGCCTTGCCATGCTTGCTCCTCGACAAATTCTTCAGACGCTGCACGCCAGCGGCGCGCGGGAGTATTTTATTCCAGAACCTGTTGTTTCTTAAAGAAAATATATTCCATCATTTGATTTTTGCGCATTTCAACACTCTGCAAGGAAACACTTGCCGCCCACCTGCGCTCATGCCAATAATGGGGGTCATTCCCCGTCTTGCTGCCGACTATTACCCCTATGAACGCCTACGCCATCGAGTTCCACAACGTGCATCTGCAGCTGGCGGGCAGCGCCGTGCTGCGCGGCGTCGATCTGCAGGTGCGCGCGGGGGAACTGTTCGGCCTGGTCGGCGTGAATGGCGCGGGCAAGACTTCCCTGCTGAAATGCCTGCTCGACTTTTGCATGCCGGAGCGGGGCGAGATCGCCATTTTCGGCCAGGCGCACCGCCACGGCGCGGCGCGCCAGCCCCTGTGTTTTCTGCCGGAACGTTTCCAGGCGCCGTATTACCTGACGGGCGGCGACTTCCTGCGCTACCTGGCGCGCCTGCATAATGTGCGCCCCGATGCGCACGCCGAGCAGCAAGCCCTGGACGCGCTGGACCTGGCGCCGGACGCCTTGCTGCGCCCCGCGCGCGACTATTCAAAAGGCATGATACAGAAACTGGGGCTGGCCGCCTGCTTGCTGTCGGGCAAGCCGCAACTGGTGCTGGACGAACCGATGAGCGGACTCGATCCGAAGGCGCGCGCACAGTTCAAGCAAGTGCTGCGACAAGCGCGCGCGCAGGGCCGCGGCGCGCTGCTCACCTCGCATGCGCTGGCCGATGTGGAAGAATTGTGCGACCGCATGGCCATCCTGCATGCGGGCCGCATCGTATTTACGGGCACGCCAGCCGAATGCCGCGCGCGCCATGGCGGCGCGACCGATGCCAGCCTAGAACAGGCTTTCCTCAATTGCATCGCGGCATGAACGCCCCGCTCTCCGCGCCGCCCGGACGGCCTTACGCCCCCTCCCCGCACGGCATGTATCTGCGCCATTTCGGCTTGCGCACGGCGCCGTTCGGCATCACGCCGGACCCGGCCTTCTTTTATGCGGGCAATACCCGGGGCGAACTGCTCGATGCGCTGCTGTATGCCGTCACGCAAGGCGAAGGCATCATCAAGCTGACGGGCGAAGTGGGCAGCGGCAAGACCATGCTGTGCCGCATGCTGGCCGAACGCCTGCCGCCCCAGGTTGACGTGCTGTATCTGCTCAATCCCCGCCTGGAACCGGATGACGTCCTGCACGCCATCGCCGCCGAACTTGGCCTGGCGCTGGACGGATGCCGCGCCGATGCCGTGCTGCACGCCCTGCACGGCGAGCTGATCGCCCGGCATGCGGCGGGACGCCAGGTGGTGCTGCTGGCAGAGGAAGCGCAAGCCATGCCCGGCGCCACCCTGGAAGCGCTGCGCCTGCTGACGAATTTGGAAACGGCCAGCCACAAGCTGCTGCAGATCGTCCTGTTTGGCCAGCCGGAATTGCAGCAGACGCTGGACTTGCCCCAATACCGCCAATTGAAGGAGCGCATCACCCACAGTTTCACCGTGCCGCGCCTGCCGAAGTCCTTGCTGGACGACTATCTGGCATGCCGCCTGGCCGCCGCCGGCCGCACGGCGCCGCTGCTCTTCACGCCAGCCGCGTTGCGCCAGCTGGCGCGCGCCGCGCAGGGCATCGTGCGCAGGGTCAATATCCTGGCCGACAAGTCCTTGCTGGCCGCGTTTGCGGACGATGCGCAGGACATCAGCGCGCGCCACGTGCGCCTGGCCATTGCCGACAGCCCCTTCCACCGTCCGCCCTGGCATGCGGGCAAGCTGCTGGCGGGCGTCTTGAGCGCGCTGATGCTGCTGCTGGCCTTTGCTCTGCTGTGGCAATGGCTGACGAGCAACCAGGGTCAGATGCGCCGCACCGCGCCCGCCGACGCAGCCGCAAGCGCGCTCCAGGCAACCGTTGCGCGCACGCCGCCGCCATTGCAGCCCACGCTGCTCGACAGCAAGCTGGCCGAATCGCGCGACTGGCTGGCAAAGCAAAGGCCGCAGCAACTGGTGCTGCAAATTGCCAGCCTGCCCGCCACCGAAAAGGCCGCGGCGGAAAGCTTCCTGCAGCAGGCGCAGCAAGCCATCGGCCTGCACGACCTGCACGTGTTTCGCCTGTCTGACGCAGCCCCCTCAAACGCCGCCGCGCGCCTGGTCATCGTCTACGGCAGCTTCGCCGACCGGGCCAGCGCCGAAGCCGTGTGGGCCAGGCTGGCGCCCACGTCGCCGCAGAAAATATTGCTGAGCGACATAGATAGTATCCGCACGGAAATGAAAGCCGCAACGCCGCCACAAACAAGGCGTGGCGCCCCCTGACTTTATTTCGGTATATTGCCTCCCGGGCACGCACAGCGATTGCTTTTAGGCGATCATGCTGGGTAAAATTACAAAAGCACAACACGACTTCAAGGGCGAACTTTTCATGAATCAACACCCTATTCCTGTGCTGGCCTCCTGGGTCGCCCTCGCCTGCAGCACCATGCTGTCCGGCTGCGCCACGCATCAAACGCCGCTGTCGCCTGTCCACATCAATGCCGCGCCCCTCCCGGCCGGCGTCATTCCCGAACCTGTGCAGCAAAGCAGCGCACTGGCCGCGCCACTGCCAGCGCCCAAAATGGAAACCTACAGCGTCACCGTGCACAAGGTGCCCGTGCAATCGCTGCTGTTTGCACTCGCGCGCGACGCGGGCATGAATGTCGACATCCACCCGCAGATCGAAGGCAGCGTGACGCTCAACGCGCTGAACCAGACCTTGCCGCAATTGCTGGCGCGCATCGGCAAGCAAGTCGACATGCGCTACGAAATCGATGGCAAGAACCTGACGGTGTTGCCCGACGCGCCCGTATGGCGCAATTACAAGGTCGATTACGTCAACATGGCGCGCAGCACCAACAGCAGCGTGAATATCGCCACGCAAATTTCCACGGCAGGCGGCGGGTCGAACAATGCCAGCAACCCCGTTGGCAACACGCAGGGCAGTGGCGGCAGCGGCAATAACAATTCGACCACCCTGGTCGTGAATCGTTCGGAAAATAATTTCTGGTACAGCCTGGAAAAGAATATCCGCGACCTGCTGCGCGAAACCACGCTCAACGATGTGCAGGTGGACCCGCTGGCGCAGCTGAACCAGCAATTGACGACCATGCCCGGCCAGCAGGGGCAGCAAGGACAGCAGCAGAACCAGGCCGGCAACGTCCCTGCCGCCGGTGCGACTGGCCAGTACGGCGCCCAGCCGCCGATGCAGTATGGCAACCAGAATGGCAATCCGAATGGAGGTCAATCTGCGCCGGGCCAGCAGGGGGCCAGCCAGAACGCCACGCCTGGCCAGCCGCTGGACGCGAACGGCATGCCGCTGTTAAAACTGGCCAACAAGGGCAGCCCCTCGTCCGTCGTCGTAAATGCGGAAGGCGGCTTGATCGCCGTGCGGGCCACGGGGCGCCAGCATGAAAAGATCGCGGAATTCCTCGACGCCGTGTTACACAGCGCCAAGCGGCAAGTGCTGATCGAGGCAACCATCATTGAAGTGCGCCTGAGCAATGAATACCAGCAAGGCATCAACTGGGCGCGCCTGACGGGCAGCCTGCAGCTGCGCCAGGGACAAGTGGGCACGGCGGCCCTGTCCAGCGGCGTCACGCCGAACGCCACGCCCGGCATTTTCCTGCTCAATTATCTGAAAGACAGTTTTTCCACCACCATCCAGCTGCTCGAATCGTTCGGCAAGGTGAAAGTGCTGTCCAGTCCAAAGATCAGCGTGCTGAACAATCAAACGGCCATGCTGAAAGTGGTCGACAACAATGTCTTCTTTACCATCAAGGTGACGCCTGCCGTGATCAGCTCGACAGGCACCATCACCACGCCGGCCACCTATGAGTCGAAACTGGAAACGGTGCCCGTCGGCTTCGTCATGAGCGTCACGCCGCAGATTTCCGACAGCGATGAAGTCACCCTGAACGTGCGCCCGACCATCACGCGCATCGTGGGCTACGTCCAGGACCCGAATCCGGCCCTCGCCAGCGTGATCAGCCGCGTGCCCGTGATCCAGGCGCGCGAGCTGGAATCGATCATGAAAGTGGGCAATGGCCAGATTGCCGTGATGGGCGGTCTGATGCAGGATTCCGTCGACAACGCCAAGGATGGCGTGCCTGGCCTGTCCAGCCTGCCAATCGTGGGCAATCTATTTACCTATCGCAATGAGGCAAGCAGCAAGACGGAGCTGGTGATCTTCATGCGCCCCGTCGTGGTCAAGGATGCCAGCGTCGAGGGCGATTACCGCGACTACCGCTACCTGCTGCCCAGCCAGGCGCCGCTCAACAGCCAGCCATACACGGATGGCCCGCCGGCGCCGGCCGTCCGGCCGCAGGCGCGCCTGCAGGGAGACTTCCCATGAGTTTGCTGATGCAGGCGCTCAAGAAGGCCGAGCGCGCCAAACAGAACAGCCTTTCCGACGAGGAGCTGGAAAAGCCGTCCGAAGCCTACGACCAGGTACTGGAACTGGCGCCGGCCGACGCCCTGCCGCCCCGTCCCGCACCAGCGCCAGCGCCCGTGCAACCGCCAAGCACCTTGCGCCTGGAACCGCTGGCGGACGCGCCCGCGCCGCAGGCGGCGCAAAATGCAGCCCAGCCAGATCCACAGCCAGCTGCGCAGCAAGGCGCGCAGCCAAGTTCGCAGCAGCCCCCTCGCCCCGAACCGCCGCAGGCCAGGCCACGCGCCAGCCGCAGCAATCCGCCGCCGAAAGGCCCCACGGGGCCCATCAGCGTCGATCCGGCCACCGTGCGCCTGGCCGTGCTGCTGGCGATATTGCTGGTGGTGGCAGGTTCCATGGGATATTGGTACTGGCGCGCCAGCACCAGCCCCGGCGCGGGCGCCAACCTGCCCGGTGTGCCCATGCCGCTGACGGACGCTCCGGGCACAACCGGCGTTGCCGGTCCCGTGCTGGTGGTGCCGGCAACGGGTGCCGCACCGCCCGACGCCATGACGCCCGCCGCACTGCCGCCCGACTATCCGCGCGACACGCGCCAGCAAACAGGTGCTGCGGAGCAGCAGGCGATGATACAGGCGGCGGCCCAGGCCGCCGTGGCGGCGCAGCTGGCGCAGATGGCACCGCCCGCACCGCCCAGCCTGCCGCCCGTGGCGGCGCCCGACAATAGCCAGATCCAGGTGCAGCGCAGTGTCGCCGCGCCGCAAATCAACCCCGGTGTGCAGCAAGCCTACCAAGCCTTCAACGGGGGCCAGCTGGGTTCTGCTCGTCAGCAATATGAAACCGTGTTGCGGCAGGATGCCACCAACCGCGACGCGCTGCTGGGCCTGGCTGCCGTGGCCTTGCGCGAGCACCAGGGCGCGCAGGCGGCGGCGCTGTACGTGCGTTTGCTGGAAATCAATCCCGACGATGGCGAGGCGCTGGCCGGCCTGATCGGGCTGCGCCAGGGCGACGTGGCGCTCAGCGAGGCAAAATTGAAAGCCATCCTGGCGCGCAGCCCCGACAGCGCCCCCGTGCTGTTTGCATTAGGCAATGTGTACGCCAAGCAGCGCCGCTGGAACGAAGCGCAACAGCAATTTTTCCGCGCCTACGGCGCCGCGCCAGGCAATCCCGACTATGCGTTCAACCTGGCCGTGGGCCTGGACCGGCTGAACCAGCCCCGGCTGGCCGCCACGTATTACCAGCGCGCCCTGACCCTGGCGCAAACGACGCCCGCCGCCTTCGACCAGGCCGTCGTGCAAACGCGTTTGCGCGAACTGGCGTCCCCCGCGGCAGCGGCCGAGCCGGCCATCATCACACCCCGTCAGGAATAAGCATCACATGGCAGAACAGGCAAAACTTCCCCTCGGCAAGCTGCTGATCCAGAAAGGCGTGATCAGCGAAGACCAGCTGCGCATCGCCCTGATCGAGCAGCGGCGCAGCAGCGAACCGCTGGGCAAGCTGCTGATCACCCTGGGTTTTGTGACGGAAGCCACCGTGCGCGAGGCCCTCAGCGAAAACCTGAAACAGGTCAGCGCGGATCTGTCCAGCCTGGTGGTCGACGCCATTGCCCTGAAGCTGATCCCGAAAGACGTGGCCAAGCGCTACCGCGTGTTTCCCATCGTGTATGAACGGCAGGCGGACAACCTGATCCTGGCCATGGCCGACACGAGCAACATCGTGGCGCTCGACCAGATCAGCGCCATGCTGGTCAAGGGCATCACGATTTCCACCGTGCTCGTCAACGAATCGGACATTTCGCGCGCCATCGACCAGTACTATGGTTTCGAGCTGTCGATCGACGGCATCCTGCACGAAATCGAAACGGGCGAAGTCAGCTATCAAAGCATGGCGTCGCCATCGGACGAGTACAGCCAGCCCATGGTGCGCCTGATCGATGCGCTGCTGGCCGATGCCGTGCAGAACGGCGCCTCGGACATCCATTTCGAGCCGGAACAGTCGTTCCTGCGCATCCGCTACCGCATCGACGGCATCCTGCGGCAAATCCGCAGCCTGCACAAATCGTACTGGCCGGCCATGGCCGTGCGCCTGAAGGTGATGTCGAACATGAATATCGCCGAGGCGCGCGCGCCGCAGGATGGCCGCATCAGCATCAAGTTTTCCGGGCGGCAAATCGACTTCCGCGCCTCGGCGCAGCCCACCACGCATGGCGAAAACGTCGTGCTGCGCGTGCTGGACCGGCAAAAAGGCATCGTCCCGCTGGATGCCCTGGGCCTGGCCGACGCGGAACTGAACTTGTTGAAACTCATGATTGCGCGCCCCGACGGCGTGATCCTCGTGACGGGCCCCACGGGCAGCGGCAAGACCACCACCCTGTATTCGATACTCAACCATATCAATACGGAAAGCGTCAACATCATGACCCTGGAGGACCCGGTCGAGTATCCGATGAACATGATACGCCAGACCTCCGTCAATGAATCCGTCAAGCTGGGCTTTGCCGATGGCATCCGCTCGATGATGCGGCAAGACCCGGACATCATCCTGGTGGGCGAGATCCGCGACCGCGAAACGGCGGAAATGGCGTTTGCGGCCGCCATGACGGGCCACCAGGTGTATTCCACCCTTCATACGAGCTCGGCCATCGGTTCCGTCGCGCGCCTGCTCGACATCGGCATCCTGCCCGACATCATGGCCGGCAACATCATCGGCATCGTGGCGCAACGCCTGGTGCGGCGTTTGTGTCCGCATTGCAAGGAAACCGTCATTGCCGACGACGTCGAGCGCCGCCTGCTGGGCCTGGCCACGGATGAGGCGCCCGTCTCCATCTGCCGCGCCGTGGGCTGCGAGCGCTGCGCGCATCAGGGCTACAAGGGCCGCCTGGCGATCATGGAAATCCTCAAGATGACGGCCGAACTCGATGAGTTGACGGCGCGCCGCGCCAGCAGCCGCGAACTGAAGAACGCGGCGCGCGCGGCCGGCTTCAAGGGCATCGTCGACGACGGCATGCGCCGCGTACTCGAAGGCGTCACCACACTGGAAGAAGTGGGCCGCGTGGTCGACCTGACGGAAAGGCTGGCCTGATGGCGCAATATGTCTACCGCGCCATGGATGCCAGCGGCGCATTGATTCCCGGCAGCATGGAGGCGGCCAACGTGCCGGACCTGGAAGCGCGCCTGCACCGCATGCAGCTCGACTTGATCGACTGCAAGATCACGGGCCAGTACCTGGTGTTGCTGGGCAAGCGGATCATCCACCGCCGCGACCTGATCAATTTCTGCTTCCACATGGAGCAATTGACGGGCGCGGGCGTGCCCATCCTGGAAGGCTTGAACGACTTGCGCGAAAGCACGGACCACCCGCGCCTGCGCGAAGTCGTCACGGACCTGATCGAAAGCATCGAGGGCGGCTTGCCCCTGTCGGGCGCACTGGCCCAGCATGGCGACATCTTCGACGCCACATTCACCAGCCTGATCCTGGCGGGCGAACAGAGCGGCAGGATCGCCGACGTGTTCAAGAACCTGTCGGAAAGCCTGAAATGGCAGGACGAGCTGGCCTCACAGACGCGCAAGATCGTCATGTACCCCGTCATCGTGGCCATCGTCGTGGCGGCCGTGACGTTTTTCCTGATGATCTATCTGGTGCCCCAGCTGACGGCATTCATCCGCAACATGGGCGGCGAGCTGCCGCTGCATACGCGCGTGCTGATCTTTGTCTCGAATGTGTTCATCGATTACTGGTATCTGCTGCTGGCCTTGCCCGTGCTGCTGTTTTTCGGCCTGCGCGCGCTCATCCGCCGCAGCGAGGCGGCCCGTTATGCGTGGGATGGCTTGAAACTACGGCTGTGGCTGGTCGGCCCCGTGCTGCACAAGATCATCCTGGCCCGCTTCGCCACGTTTTTTGCCCTGATGTATGCCTCCGGCATCACGATACTCGAATGCATCCGCCTGTCCGAAGGCATCGCCGGCAACCAGGTGGTAGCGGCCGGCCTGCGCCGCGCCGCACAGCTGATCGGCGAGGGTTACGGCGTGACCGCCGCCTTCCAGCACACGGGCATCTTCCCGCCGCTGGTGATCCGCATGCTGAAGGTGGGCGAGGCAACGGGTTCGCTGGACACGGCCTTGCGCAATGTCAGCTACTTTTACAACCGCGAGGTGAAGGAATTGATTGAAAAAGTGCAAGCCATGATCGAGCCGGCCATGACGGTCATCCTGGGCTTGCTGCTGGGCTGGATCATGCTGTCGGTGCTGGGGCCGATCTACGACACCATCAGCACGATCAAAACTTGAGATTCGAGACCTGAGGCCGCCGTGTTCCGCAAACAATTACTTTACATCACCAGCGACACCCTGTACGCCTACGACTGGAACCACGGCGTGCTGGGCCCGGGCCAGGCCTTCCCTGCCAGCGCGGCCGGGCTGGACGGTTTCGCCGCGTGGCTGGAAGATCCGCAGGCACAGCGGCAAGACGTGCCCGCCTACCTGCTGACGGACTTGATCGAGGAAGATTTCCAGCGCCATCTGCTGCCCCACGTGCGTGGCAAGGCGGGCCGTGCCCTGCTCGAGCGGCGCAAGCAGCAATTGCACCGTGACACGCCCTACCGGGGCAGCACCCTGCTGGGCCGCGAAAGCACGGGCCGCCACGATGACCAGGTACTGTTTTTCGCCCTGACCAACCCAAGCTTGCTGCAGCCGTGGACGGAGGCGCTCGAGCACTTGCGCGTGCCCGTGGCCGGCATCTATTCGACCAGCCTGCTCAGTATCGCGCTGGTAAAAAAACTGTCGATCGCGCACGAACACCTGCTGCTGGTGACGCAGCAGTCGGGCGGCTTGCGGCAAAGTTATTATGAAAAAGGCCAGCTGCGCTTTTCGCGCCAGACGGCCACCATCGCGCTCGACGGCGTGGCCGTGAATATCGCGCTGGAAACGGAAAAAACGCGGCAATTTCTCACCAGCACACGCATGCTGGCGCGCGGCGACGTCTTGAATACCGTCATCCTGGCGCCGGCCGCGCAGATCGCCAAGCTCGAATTATTGTGCGACAACGGCGTGGAAGTGGCTTACCACTTCATCGACCTGCAACTGGCCGCCGGGCGGGTCGGCTTGCGCCAGACGCCGACGCTGGCCGACGAATTGCTGCTGACCTTGCTGGGCAAGCATCCGCCATCCAGCCACTATCCGCCCGGCGCGCTGGCCCGCTACTACCACTTCCAGCGCGCGCGCAAGACGCTGTATGGCGCCAGCGCGCTGATCGGCGCGTCAGCAGCCCTGTGGTGCGTGATCAATCTGCTTGGCGGCATAGCCGACGGGGCCGGCACGCAGCGCCTGGCGCAGGAAACGGCGTCCTACCAGGAACGCTACCGCAGCGTCATGTCGACGCAGCCGCCGGCGCCGGCCAAGACGCAGAACATGAAAGTGGCCGTGACCCTGGGCCAGATGATCGCCAGCCAGGCGCCGGAACCGGGCCGCCTGCTGGGCATGCTGAGCGCCGCGCTGGACCAGGCGCCGCAGGTTGCGCTCGGCCAGCTGCACTGGCATGCGGGCGGGGCGCCCGCGCGCGCGGCCGGCGGCCAGCCACCGCAGCAGCAGGCCGCGAGTTCGCCGCCCGGCAGCGCCATGGCCGGCATTCCGGTCGCGCCGCCGCAGGCGCTGCGCCTGGAAGCGGACGTGGCCATGCCGAACAATGACTACCGCGCCGCGCTGGCCGCCATCACGGCCTTCGCGCAAACCCTGGCGCGCCAGCCGCGCATGCAGGTGACGATCGAGGAAACGCCGCTCGACCTGCGTCCCAGCGCGGCCCTGTCCGGCAAGAGCGCCGCGCCGGCGCCGGACAGCCAGGCCCGGTTTACCCTCTTGCTGGAGTGGCAGCCATGAGCGGCCCCGTCAAGCAACCGCCCCTGCCCGGCATGCAGCGCGCTGCCACGCCCACGCGCACCCTGCCCGCGTGGCTGGGCGAACTGCGCCTGGTGCGCCGCGCCCTGCTGTGCTTTGCCCTGACCTTGCTGGCCAGCGTAGTGCTGCTCAGCCTGAGCGCCGCCTACCGCACGCGCGAAGCGCAACGGCTGTACCTGGCCCAGCACACGCGCGCGGCGGCGGCGACCCTGTTCAACCACGTGGAAGCGGAAAAGCAGGAAATCCGCGCCTACGAACCGCAATTCCTGGCCCTGCGCCAGCGCGGCCTGATCGGCGAAGAAAACCGCCTGGCCTGGATCGATGCCATCCGGCGCAGCCAGGAACAGCGCAAACTGCTGCCGATCAGCTATGACATCAGTCCGCAGCAAGCGCTGAAGGTGCCGCTGCCCATGGAGATGGGGCAATATCATTTGCACGGCAGCCGCATGCGCCTGCAGATGGATTTGCTGCATGAGATGGATTTGCTGAACCTGTTTGACGATTTGCGCCAGGCCGGCTATTTCGCCGTACAGGATTGCACGCTCAAGCGCCACGGAGCGGCCGGCAGCCAGGCAGCGCCCGCCCTGGGCGCCGAATGCGAGCTGCTGTGGCTGACCGTCAACAGCGTGCCCGTGCCGGAGCGGCCATGAAGCGCACCCTGATCCTTGGCGCGCTGCTGGCCGGCGCCGCACTCACTGTCGATGCACAGGCACAGCAGCTGGGGCGTCTGTTCCTGTCGCCCGAGCAACGCACCCAGCTCGACGCGCAGCGCTACGGGCCGCCGCCATCCGATCCCGCCCTGGCTGCGGCGCCGCCACCACCGCCGCCACCGCCCGCCCCGCCCGTGGAATTGAATGGCGTGGTGCAGCGCAGCAGCGGCCACTCCACCGTCTGGCTGAACCAGGAAGTGCAGAACGAACCGCACAATCGCCTTGCCGTCGGCAAGCCCGGCACATTGACCCTGCGCCTGTCGAACGGCCAGGTGGTGCTGCTCAAACCCGGCCAGCGCTACGATCCGGCCAGCGGCGCGGTCACCGAGGTGCAGGAGACGCCGCCATGACGCCACGCCAAGCTCATCGCCAACCTCATCGCCAGCGCGGCGCCGCCCTGTTGCTGCTGGTGGCCGTGCTGGGCCTGGGCGCGGCCAGCCTGCTGATCAGCGCCTTCGGCCGCGGCACGGGCGAGGCCGAACGCCAGGAGCGCACCCTGGCCACCCTGGCGCAAGCACGCGAAGCCTTGCTGGGTTTTGCCGCCACGCAAGGCCGGCTGCCACGTCCGGCCGCCTCCGCCCTCGACGGGCGCGAACGGGCAGCCGACTGTGCCGACGATGCCGCATGCAGCGGCTTTTTGCCGTGGGTCGCGCTGGGCGTGGACGGTGTTGATGCCTGGGGCAAGCTGCTGCGCTACAGCGTCACGCCGGAAATGGCGCGCGCGCCCATCGTCTCGTTTTCCGCTGTCGCCAACAGGGTCGTGCTCGAACGCGGCGCGCGCGGCGAATTCGCCTTCGTGGCGGGCCAGGCACAATGCGACGTCAGCGCCCAATGCCTGCCCGTCGTGCTGTTCTCGCAAGGCAAGGAGCATCACGGCACGTCCGCCAGCGGCGTGACGCAGATCAATACGGCGCACGGCAATATCGACGAAGCGGCCAACGACAGCGCCAGCCGCAGTTTCATTGCCCGCCCCGCCACCGGCAATGCCGCGCTGCCCGGCGGCGCCTTCGACGACATGCTGACCTGGATTACCTTGCCCGCCCTGTACCAACGCATGCGCGCCGCGCGCAACCTGCCATGAGCGTCTTCCATGCGCGCCGCCAAAGCGGCTTTTCCCTGATCGAGATCGCCATCGTGCTCGTCATCGTGGGTTTGATGATAGGCGGCCTGGTCACGCCATTGACGGTACAGCTGGAGCAGCGCAAGGTGGCCGAGACGCAACTGGCACTGAATGAGGCGAAGGAAGCGCTGACGGGCTACGCACTGCGCTACGGCTACCTGCCGTGCCCCGCCGCCTCCGCCATGAGTGGCCTGGAAGACCGACGCGGCACGCGCTGCACGGGCGAAAAACGCGCCGGGTTCCTGCCATGGGCCACCCTGGGGCTGCGCCAGGGCGACAGCTGGAACCATCTGTTCCGCTACAGCGTGACGCCGGCCTTCAGCGACAGCGGCCAGCTTTTCAGCCTGTCCACGCCGCGCGACATCAGCATCGTCACGCGCAATGGCGGCGCCCTGCTGCAGGCGACGGCCTTGAACGACATCCCAGCCATGATCATGTCGCATGGCAAGAACGGTTTTGGCGCCACGGGCGTGCAGGGCCAGCGCCAGGCTATGCCTTTCGGCAACAATGTCGACGAGCGCAACAATGCATCGAACGCCACCACCTTCATCAGCCGCGCCGCCAGCGGCCCGCAGCAGCCGGGCGGCGAGTTCGACGATCTCGTCGCCTGGGTGTCGCCGAACATCCTGTTCAACCGCATGGTGGCGGCGCAAAGGCTGCCCCGCTGATGCCGATGCTCTTGCCCGCCCTCACCATCGCCCGCTACACGCTGCTCGAAGCGCTGCGCAGCCGCCTGCCGTGGCTGTTCCTGCTGGCCGCCTGCGGCGCCGCCGCCCTGGCTGGCTTCCTGCAGCAACTGGCGCTGACGGAAAGCGGCGCCGTGCAGGCGGCCTTGCTGGCGGCCACCCTGCGCCTTGCCAGCATTTTCCTGCTGGCCACTTTCATTATTACCAGCATGGCGCGCGAAGCGGCCGACCGGGGCCTGGAATTGCTGCTCGCGCTACCCATGCCGCGCGCCGCCTACCTGCTGGGCAAGCTGCTGGGCTACGGAGCGCTGGCGGCCGTGCCCGCCATACTCTTCGGCCTGTTGATGGCGCTGTTCGCCGCACCCGCGCAATGCGCGCTGTGGGCGCTGTCGCTGCTGGGCGAACTGTGGATCGTCGCCGCCTTCAGCCTGCTGTGCGCGGCCAGCCTGCAGCAGGCCCTGCCTGCGCTGGCCGCCACCGGCGGCTTCTATCTGCTGGCGCGCATGCTGGGCAGCCTGCAACTGCTGGCCCACGGCCCGCAAGCGGGCGACTCCTGGCCGCAGCGCGCCATGACCGGCGCCATCGA
This sequence comes from Janthinobacterium sp. SUN128, assembly GCF_030587275.1. NCBI lineage: Bacteria > Pseudomonadati > Pseudomonadota > Betaproteobacteria > Burkholderiales > Oxalobacteraceae > Janthinobacterium > Janthinobacterium sp. SUN128. Next base: position 2,284,883 of record NZ_JAPWHY010000001.1, read on the forward strand.
TGTGCTGGCCCTGTTGCTGCCCCGCCTCGACGCCTTTACACGCACGGAGTGGCTGCTGTACGCGACGGGCGACTGGCAAGCCCTGGCCAATGTAGCGGCGCAAACCTGCATTTATGTGGCCTTGCTGGCCAGCTGCGCACTGTGCGACTTTTACCGCAGGAACATCTGATGGCGGCGACCACCCAGCGTCCCTGGTCCAAGGTGCCGCGCCCCCTGTGCTGGCTGCTGGCGGCATGCCTGCTGCTGCAGCTGGGCTGGCGCCTAGCGCAGCAGCATGCTCCCGCCCAGGCGCGTCCGCTGCCCGCCGCGCCGCCGGCTGGCGTGGCGCGCCTGGCCAGCCTGGGCGAGCCGCTGGCCATGGCTAAGGCCATGCTGCTGTACCTGCAGTCGTTCGAAGACCAGGCCGGCGTCAGCCTGCCGTGGCGCGAACTCGACTATGACCGCCTGGCCGGCTGGCTGGAGACGGCGCAAACGCTCGATCCGCGCAGCCGGTATGCGCTGGTGGCCGCCAGCGAAGTGTATGCCGGCGTAGCCGACCCGCAACGCGCGCGGCGCATGCTCAACTTTGTCGCCGCCAGCTTTGCGGCCGACCCGCAGCGCCGCTGGCCCGCCATGGCGCAGGCGGTGCTGGTGGCAAAACACCAGTTTCACGATTTGCCGCTGGCGCTCGGCTATGCGCGCGCGCTGCGCCAGCAGGCGACAGGACCGCATGTGCCGGCGTGGGTGCGCGAAATGGAAGCGTTCATCCTGGAAGACATGGACCAGCTCGACAGCGCCCGCCTGGTGATCGGCGGCCTGATCACCAGCGGCCAGATCAGCGACCCGCACGAACTGGCGTTCCTCGCGCGCCGGCTCGACGAGCTTGCCAAGAAGAAAGCAAGGGCGGCGCCATGAGCCGCTGTCCGAAAGGCCATGCGCATCCGGCATCAATTGCAGTAAACTGCCATCTCAAGCTGTCGTACTTTTTTTTCAAGGAAACCCCATGCCCCCACGCCGCCAGCACGGCTTTACGCTCGTAGAAATCGCCATCGTCCTGGTCATCATCGGCTTGCTGCTCGGTGGCGTGCTCAAGGGGCAAGGCTTGATCGACAGCGCCAAGGTGAAAAACATCATCCAGCAATCGAATGCGCTGACGGCCGCCGTCAACGCCTACCAGGACAAGTTCCGCGCCCTGCCCGGCGACGATATCCAGGGCACCGTGCACGTGCCCAATTCGGCCGGCAATGGCAATGGCGACGGCCAGATCGGCGATGGCCAGCCGCGCGAATTCACCCTGGCGCCGCAGCACCTGGCGCTGGGCGGCTTCATTACCGGCTCGTTCAACGGCACTTCGCAATTCATGACCAGCGCCCAGGGCGGCGCCGTCTACCTGTACAACGATGAAGTGGGCGGCCGCGCCGGCAACGGCATCCGCTTCGACAACCTGCCGGAGAGCTACGCGGAGCAGATCGACAGCAAACTCGACGATGGCGTGGCCAGCACGGGCAGCGTCCGGGCGAACATGCCCTACGGTAATGCCGGTGCTATCATTCCCCGCACCGCCGTCTTTTTCTGAGCCTCCAGTCACTATCAAAGGAATACCATGTCACTGCACCGCAAACTCATCGTTTCCCTGGCCGCCGCCTGCGCCTTGCTGGCCGGTGGCGCGCAAGCCCAATACGTGGGACCGACGACCGGCCCGGCCGCGCCCAGCAATGTGGCGGCCATCCTGAAAAATCCCGTCGACGACCAGGCCGTCGTGCTGCGCGGCCATTTGCTGCGCAAAGTGGGCAACGAGAAATACACCTTCTCCGATGGTACGGCGGAAATCCGCGTGGACATCGACGACAAGGTCTTCATGAACCGCAAGATCGATGCCAAGACCCGGGTGGAAATCCGCGGTGAAGTGGAAAAAGATTTCATGGAAAGCCCGGAAATCGATGTCGACGTGCTGACCCTGGTGCAGTAAGCCGCCTTGCCATCCCGCCGCCATGGCGGGATGGGCATTACCCCTCTTCTGTATGCCTTGCGCAACCTTTTTTCCATGCCGGAAACTAGGCTTGTCAGAACAATCAAATTCGTCTAGCATCTTTTCATTCAACGTCAGCCAGCGCCAGCGTGAGCGTGCCTGTCGATTCATCCATTCTGGGAGCTTTCCGGGTGCAAGATTTGCCTTCGATACGCTCAAGAATTTCATGGCTGGTGCTCGCCTGGGTCATGCCGACGGCGCTGGTATTTCTGCTGCTCGTGGCGCAAAGCTACACGCGCGAACGCGACCATGTCGTCAGCGAAACGGCGCAGGCGGCGCGGGCTGTCGCGGCAGCCGTCGAACGCGACCTGAACGGCGCCCAGATGGCCGCGCGCATCCTGGCCGATTCGCCCGCCCTGCAAGCCGGCGACATCGACGCCCTGCGGGCCATGGCCGCCAGCCTGCTGCAGCCGGGCATGGCCGTCAGCGGCTTCATCGTCTCCGACGCCAAGGGCCGCCAGCTGATCAATACGGCCCTGCCCGCCAGCCAGGCGCCGCCGCCCTTGCCGCAAAAATGGGCCGCCAGCATGGAGCGCACGCGCGACTACGGCAAGCCGCGGCTGACCAGCCTGGCCAAGACGCCCGACAGCATGCCGCAGCTGGCCCTGAATCTGCCGCTGCCGCGCAAGCAGGGAAGCGCCTACGTGCTGACAGCCCTGTACCCATCTGACTACCTGTCCGTGCTGCTGCGCGAGCTGCACTTGCCAGCCTACCTGGGCGCGGCCATCATCAATGCCGATGGCATCAACGTGGCGCGCACCCTGGCGCCGCAGCGCTATGTGGGCCAGCGCACTGCGGCGCCCCTGCTGGAACAGATAAGCCAGGCGCGCGAAGGCGTGCTGCGCCATGCCACCCTGGAAGGCATCGATGTGTATACGGGCTTTCGCCGCGCCCCCGACGCCGCCTGGACGGTGGCCGTTACCATGCGCACCAGCACGGTGGCAGAAGCACTGCTGCGCTCGGTAGTCACGGGATCCGTCATCCTGGCGCTGCTGCTGGCCGCCGGCTTTGCCCTGGCCTGGCGCGTGGGCGGCCGCCTGGCCCGCACCCTGCAGGAACTGACGCAGCAGATCCACGCGCTGGCGCAAGGCAAACCCTTGCTTTCGAACAAGCACACGGACCGCGAATCGGCCGACATGGCCAACGCCCTGGGCACGCTGGAGCGCGACCTGCGGCGCCACCGCACGCAACTGGAAAGCCTGGTGGCCGAACGCACGCTGGCCCTGGAAAAATCCACGCGGCTGCTGGAAACCGTGTACGCGACGGCGCCGATCGGCATGCTGTTCGTGGACCTGGACTTGCGCATCGTCATGATCAACCACTACCTGGCCGCCATCAACGGCGCCAGCGTGGCGCAGCACCTGGGCCGTCCCGTGGGCGCCATGTTGTTCGACGACGCCGTGCGCGCGGAGGTGGAACGTTGCGTGCGCCAGGTGCTGGAGACGGGACAGCCCATTGTCGACATCGAATTGAAAGGCCATAGCGGCCAGCAGCGCGAGCAGCTGAGTCACTGGATCGTCTCGTATCACCCGATTTTCGGCCCGGAACAGCAGTTGCTGGGCGTATCGGGGCTGTGGCTGGACATTACCGAGCGCAAGCGCAGCGAAGCGGAATTTCGCCGTTCAAAACACCTGTTTGGCACCATCATCGAAAACATCCCGGCCATGGTCTTCGTCAAGCGCGCCGACAAGCTGAGCTTTGAAATGATCAACCGCCACGCGGAGCTGACCCTGGGACGCTCGCGCGAACAATTGCTGGGCAAGACGGACCACGATTTCTTCCCGCCGCAGCAGGCGTCCGCCTTCGTCAGCGCCGACCGCAAGCTGCTGGCCACGGGACAGATGGTGGAAATCGAACAGGAAGCGATCAATACGGCCGATGGCACGACGCGCCACTTCACCACGCGCAAGGTGGTCTTGCGCGACGATGCCGGGCGCGCCAGCCATGTGCTGGGGGTGTCGATCGATATCACGGAACGCAAGCGCGCCACCGAAGTGCTGCACGCCGCAACCTGGCGCCTGGAACAGAACGAGCGCTTCATCCGTACCGTCACCGACAACCTGCCCGGCATGGTGTCGTACTGGGGCGCCGATTTGCGCTGCCTATTTGCCAATAAATTCTACAACGAATGGTTTGGCCGCAGCAGCGCCGAGCTGGCCGGCATCCACATGAGCGAATTGCTGGGGCAGGAACTGTTCGACGTGTATGCGCCCCACGTCGAGGGCGTGCTGGCGGGCCGGCCGCAAAGCTTCGAGCGCGACTTGCTCGATCCCGGCGGCCAGGTGTGCCACACGTGGACCAATTACATCCCCGATTTCGACGACAGCGGCCGCGTGCGGGGCTTCTTCGTGCTGGCCTCGGACGTCTCCGAACTCAAGCGCACGGAATTGCGCCTGCACGAACTCAATGAACAGATGGTGCGCGCGCGCGACAAGGCCGAGGCGGCCAGCATCGCGAAGAGCGAATTCGTCGCCAACATGAGCCATGAAATCCGCACGCCGATGAACGCCATCATCGGCCTGGCGCGGCTGCTGGAAGAGTCGCCGCTGGAACGGCGCGAGCGCAGCTATGTCGGCAAGATCCAGATGGCCACGCAATCACTGCTCAATATCGTCAACGACGTGCTCGATTTTTCCAAGATCGAGGCGGGACAGATGGTGCTGGAACAGCGCCGTTTCCAGCTCGAACGCATGCTCGACAGCGTAGGCGTCTTGCTGGCCAGCAGCGCCTGGGCGCGCGGCGTGGAACCCGTCTTCGTGCTCGCCCCCGGCGTGCCGGACGAACTGATCGGCGACGCCCTGCGCGTGGAACAGATCCTCATCAACCTGGTGGGCAACGCCGTCAAGTTCACCTCGCATGGTGAAGTGGTGCTGGCCATCGGCAAGGTGGCCGAGGATGCTGCCAGCGCCACCCTCGAGTTTTCCGTGCGCGACACGGGCATCGGCATCGGCGCGGCCGAACAGGAACGCATCTTCGACGCGTTTTCCCAGGGCGACAGCGGCACCAGCCGCAAATACGGCGGCACGGGACTGGGGCTGGCCATCTGCCGGCGCATGGTGGAATTGATGGGAGGCACCCTCAGCGTGACAAGCGCGCTGGGCAAGGGCTCCGACTTCCGCTTCAGCTGCCGCTTCGACAAGGTGGCGCCCCCGCCCGAGCCGCCCGGCAAGGGCGTGCCCAAGGCCCTGTCGCTGCTGATCATCGACGACAACGCCAGCGTGCGCGCCATGCTGGAAGACTGGTGCGCGGCGCAGGGCTGGCACAGCCGCAGCGCCGACAGCGGCGCAGCCGGCCTGGCGCTGCTGCGCGCCCATGCCAGCGGCGGGCCGGGGCACGATCTGGTGTTGCTCGACGCGGCCATGCCCGGCATGGATGGCATTTCCATGCTCACCGAGGCGCGCGCCGATGCGCTCCTGGCGCTGCCGCCCGTGATCATGCTGGTTAGCGAAAACCTCGAACGCCTGGCCGACAGCCTGATGCTGGCCGGCATCGTCTCGAAACCGGCCACCCCGGCGCGCCTGCTGGCGGCCGTGACGGCCGTGCGCGAAGGCCGCAGCTCCCCTTCCGCGCTGCCCGTGTCCACGCCCTTGTCGGGTTTGCTCACAGGCATGCGCGTGCTGCTGGTGGAAGACAATGAAATCAACCAGGAAGTGGCGCAGTACATTTTGCTGCACTCGGGCGCGCGCGTGGCCGTGGCCGCCAACGGCCGGCTGGCCGTCGACTTGCTCACCAGCACGCCGGACGCCTGGGACGTGGTGCTGATGGATTTGCAGATGCCCGTCATGAATGGCTACGACGCCACCCTGGCCATCCGCGCCCTGGGCTTGCCGGACTTGCCCATCATCGCCATGACGGCCAATGCCATGGACGAAGACCGTCTGCGCGCCATCGCCAGCGGCATGAACGCGCATGTGGCCAAGCCCATCGATGTCGACGAAATGATCCAGACCCTGACCCGGCTGGTGCGCGCGCCCCTGGCCAGCGGCGACGGTGCCGTCCAGGCAGGCAATGCCGCCACGCAGGCGCTGGACCTGCCGGCCGCGGTGCCCGGCATCGACCTGGCGGCGGCCCTGCACCGTTTCGGCGGCGACTACGGCGCCTTCCTGGCCCTGCTCAAGCGCTTTGAAAATTCGCAAGGCGACGCCGTCGAGGAAACCCGGCGCCTGCTGGCCGCTGGCCAGGCGCCGCAGGCGGCGCAACTGCTGCACCGCGTCTGCGGCGTGGCGGCCAACCTGGGCGCCACGCAGATCGCCAGCCTGGCCGCCGAGACGGAAAAAACGCTGAAAACGGGGCGATCGCACGCCACGGCCGCCTTGCTGGGCCGCCTGGAACAGGCGATGGCCGAAGTCATCGAAGCGGCGCGCACCCTGCCCTCGCCCCTGCGGCGCAGCCAGCCGGCAGCGGCCGCGCCCGGCAGCGGGCCGGTCGACCTGCACGCCGGCCTGGCCGAACTGCTGGTCTTGATCCGCAACAACAACCTGAAAGCGCTGGCGCAATTCCACGCCCTGCACCCCGCCATACAACAGTCAGACCGGGAAGCGGCACTGGCGATGGCACATGCGATTGAAACGCTGAATTTTGCCGAGGCGGAAAAACTCGTGCTCGATCAGCTGAAACGAGAGGAAAACAAGTGAGCTGGACCAACCTTGCCATGAACGGGCGCATCCTCATCGTCGATGACGCCATGGAAAACATCCAGATCCTGCACCAGCTGCTGCGCGAGGAACACGACGTGCTGTTCGCCCTGAGCGGTGAAAAGGCGCTGGAAATTGCGCATAATCAACAGCCGGACCTGATCCTGCTCGACGCCGTCATGCCCGGCATGGATGGTTATGCCGTCTGCAGCGCGCTGCGCGAATCGGCGCTCCTGAGCGCCATTCCCGTCATCTTCGTCACGGCCCTGAACCAGCCCGAAGACGAGACGCGGGCGCTGGAAGCGGGCGCCGTCGATTTCATCACGAAACCGTTCAACGCGGCCGTCGTGCGTGCCCGCGTGCGCAGCCAGCTGACCATCAAGCGGCAGGCCGACGCCATGCGCGAACTGTCGCTGACGGACTCGCTGACAGGCGTGGCCAACCGGCGCAGCTTCAACGACACGATGGACAGCGAATGGCGGCGCTGCGCGCGCGACGGCGTGCCGATGGCCATCATCATGGCCGATATCGACCACTTCAAGGATTACAACGATACGTATGGCCACCAGGCGGGCGACCTGTGCCTGCAGCAGGTAAGCGCCGCCCTGCGCCGCTGCGCCGTGCGCCCGCCCGACCTGCTGGCGCGCTACGGCGGCGAAGAATTCATCATCCTGCTGCCACAGGAAACGCGCGACGGGGCCGAAGTGGTGGCACAGCGCATCCTCGACGAAGTGCGCGCGCTGCAAATTCCCCACGCCAGATCAGGCGTCGGCCCGCACGTCACCGTCAGCCTGGGCATGGCCAGCGTCATGCCCACGGAAGGCATGGACCCCAGCGCCCTGATCCGCGCCGCCGACGCCCTGCTGTACCGCGCCAAGCATACGGGACGGGACAGGTATTGCGCGTCGGAGGGGGAGTAATCAGGGATAGCAGCGCATCAAAAACTCCGCCACGCACACGGGTTTCGTGTCGCCTTCCCGCTCCATGGTGACGGCCCAGTTTACTTGCGCCCCTTCCGGCAAGTCGTCGACGGAGAGGATGTCGAGCCGCGCGCGCAGGCGGCTGCCGACAGGCACGGGGGCGGGAAAGCGCACTTTATTCAGGCCATAGTTGATGGCCATGCGGATGCCGGCCATGTGCAAGGCGCCCTGCAACATGGCCGGCAAGAGTGACAGGGTCAGGAAGCCGTGCGCCACGGTGCAGCCGTACGGCGACTCGCGCGCGCAGCGCTCCACATCGACGTGGATCCACTGGTGGTCGTCCGTGGCGTCGGCAAAGGTGTCGATGCGCTGCTGGGTGATGGTGAGCCAGTCGGAAACGGCCACGTGCTGCCCCGCCAAGGCCTGAAAACCGGCGATGCCAGCGATATCACGCATGATTTTCTCCTGCGGGACGGCGGCCGAACATGCCCATGCCTTCGACGGTGGTCACCACTTCGCCATGCTGGTTGCGCACGCTCCACACGGAAATGACGATGCCGCGGTCCGGCTTCGACGTGGATGGACGCACTTCCTTGACCTGGTAGGTCAGCTGCAGGGTGTCGCCAGCACGTACGGGCTTGAGCCAGCGGATGCTGTCCAGGCCGGGCGAACCCATGCTGGACGAATGCTTGAGCAGCTTATCCACCACCAGGCGCATCATCATGCCGCAGGTGTGCCAGCCGCTGGCGATGACGCCCTTGAAGATGGTCTTTTCGGCGGCCGCATGGTCGACGTGAAACGGCTGCGGATCGAAATCCGTGGCGAAGGCGATGATTTCCTTTTCCGTCACATGGCGCTGGCCCAGGTCGATTTCCAGGCCTTGCGTAAAGTCTTCGAAATACCAGTGTTTCGGTGCGATAGCAGTCGATGCGGTCATGCGGTCTCCGTCGGCAAGAAGCCCGGCTGGGCGATAAAGCGCTCGATATGGTGCTCCACGTCGCCCAGGGTCAGGGCGATCATGGAGAGGCGCTTGAAATGGTGGGCGGCGGGCAATTCGTCCGTGACGCCCATGCCGCCATGCAATTGCACGGCTTGCTGGCCGACAAAGGTGGCGGCCAGCCCTATCCGCGCCTTGGCGGCCGAAACCGTGCGTCGCCGCTCGGACGCATCCTCGCTGTCGACCTTGGCGGCGGCCAGCATGGCCATCGAACGCGCCTGCTCCAGATGGATGAACATGTCGGCCATGCGGTGCTGCAAGGCCTGGAACTTGCCGATCGGCGCGCCGAACTGCTGGCGCGTCTTCAGGTAGTCCAGGGTGGCGGCGAAGATGGCGTCCATGGCGCCCACGGCTTCCGCGCACAGCAAGGCGGCGCCGTAATCCACGGCCGCGTCCAGCACGGCCCAGCCCTGCCCCGGCTGGCCGATCAGGGCCGCGTGGCCCAGCACCACTTGCACGAGGGTGACGGTGGCGGCCCGCTGGCCATCGATGGTGCGGTAGTCGCGCACGGAAACTCCCGGCGCGTCGGCGGGCACGAGGAACAGCGAAATGCCATCCGTGTCCATCTGGCTGCCACTGCTGCGCGCCGAGACGATCAGCGCGCCGGCCTGTGCGCCATGGATGACGACGCTTTTCTCGCCGTCGAGCACGAAGCCGTCGCCGCTGGCGGTTGCCGTGGTGGCGATATCATGCATATCGTGGCGCGACTGCCGTTCGCCCAGCGCGCAAGCCAGTTTCAGGCTGCCGCTGGCGACCTGCTCCAGCACGGCGTCGTGGCCACCGGCCAGGGTCAAAAAGCGCGCACCCAGCACGGTGGCCAGGTAGGGCTCGACCACCAGGCCGCGGCCCAGTTCCTGCATCACCAGCAGCATGTCCACGGCCGTACCGTCGAAGCCGCCCGCGCCGGCCGGCAGCGGCAAGGCCGTCATGCCCAGTTCGGCCAGGGTGGCCCAGGCGGCATCGGACGTGCCGGTGGCGGAATGGATGATCTTTTGCCGCGTTTCAAAGTGGTAATCCTTGTCGACCCAGCGCCTGAGCGCGTCGGCAAATTGCTGCTGTTCCTGATTAAAATGAAAGTCCATGTCGTCTCCTTCTGGCTTACAGGCCCAGGATCATCTGCGTGATGATGTTTTTCTGGATTTCATTCGAGCCGCCATAGATCGATGTCTTGCGGTAATTGAAGTAGTACGCGGCCAGCGGCGCGGCCAGGTCGTCGCCGCCAGCGCCGTGCGGCGCGCTGCCGTCAAGGAATGCCGGGTCGAACGGCAAGGCTTGCGGGCCGATGGCTTCGACCATCAGTTCCGTCAGTTGTTGCTGCAGTTCCGAACCGCGCACCTTCAGCATCGATGCCTGCGGTCCCGGTCCCTTGCCTTCTTCGCTGATGACGCGCAAGACCGTCATTTCCAGCGCCATCAATTCGATTTCCAGGGTAGCCACCTTGGCCGCAAAGGCGGCATCGTGCAGCAGCGGGGCGCCGCGCTTGCTCTCCTGCATGGCCAGCTGCTTGAGGAAAGTCAGCTCGCGCTTGGAGCGGCCCACGGCGGCGATGCCCGTGCGCTCGTGCCCCAGCAGATATTTGGCGTAGGTCCAGCCCTTGTTTTCCTGGCCGACCAGGTTGCTGACGGGCACGCGCACGTTATCGAAGAAGACTTCGTTCACTTCATGTTCTTCATCGAGCATGATGATGGGGCGCACGGTGATGCCCGGCGTTTTCATGTCGATCAGCAGGAAACTGATGCCTTCCTGCTTGCGCACCGTGCTATCCGTGCGCACCAGGCAAAAGATCATGTCCGCGTGCTGGCCCAGCGTCGTCCAGGTTTTCTGGCCATTCACGATGTAGTGGTCGCCGTCGCGCTGGGCCGTGGTTTTCAGGGAAGCGAGGTCGGACCCGGCGCCCGGTTCCGAATAACCCTGGCACCACCAGTCGTCGCAGTTCAGGATGCGCGGCAGATAGTAGGCTTTTTGCTCGGCGTTGGCGAAGGCCATGATGACGGGCGCCACCATGTTGATGCCGAACGGCAGGATCGGCGGCGTGGCGGCGCGCGCGCACTCGTCTTCCCAGATGTGGCGCTGCACGGACGTCCAACCCGTGCCGCCATGTTCGACGGGCCAGGCCGGCGCGGCCCAGCCTTGTTGCGCGACAATCTTGTGCCAGCGCACGTAATCGTCGCGGTTCAGGCGCAGATGCTGGCGCACCTTGCGCTGCAAGTCCGCCGGCAAATGGGTGTCGAGGAAGGCGCGCACCGTGTCGCGGAAGGCGCTCTCCTCGGCCGTGTAATGCAGGTCCATGTCTGTCTCCTTGTTCTTATCGGTTGCCGTGATGACTGCACGCAAGGAAGCTCAGCGCACAAAAAAGCACGACCGTTCTCAAGGATTGTACAACAGATTGGGAGGCGCGCCAGGCCTTTTACACAGGCTGGCACGCAAGGGAAGCGGGTGGAATTGGCTGACTGCCGCCCTTGGGACCGCGTCTAGGTGTGCGACAGGATATTAATGAGCTTGCCGAAAGGGTCGCGCACGAAAAACCGCCTGACACCCCAAGGTTCATCGGCAGGACCATATTCAATGGGAAACCCCGCCCCATGCATACGCGCCAATGCGGCATCCACGTCATCGACTTCAATGGAAAGGTCGGGCACAGCGGTATTCGAGCCGCCTTCCGTCGCGAAGCTCACTTGCACGCTCATCTGGGTTTGCGAACCATACGTCATGATCCAGCCGTGGTCCATCAACAGGCTCAGACCCAGCACGTCCTGGTAAAACGTCCGCGCCAGGCCCGGATCCGACGCCGGGAAATTTGCAACGATACGCTTGACTTGCATATTTTTCCTCCATGTCTATATAAGTCCAACCCTGCTTAATATCGCCCTCCACGTCTCCAGACGTGTCCGCTTCTGGCGTGATGGCCACTTGACGCGATTACCTGTCAAGCAACATCCCCCGTAACAGCAATTCCAATGCCGCCACTCCTTTTATCAGACGCGCATTGCCTTCCTCACCTTCTGCGATCCAGAACGCCGCTTCTGCCAGGCTGCCGTAGATCATCGAAGCCAGTGCTTCTGGGCAAGCGTCGGCCACGATGCCTCGGTGAATCAGCTGCTGGATAAGCTTTTGCATCGACTCTAGGCAATGGCGCTGCGAGTCCGGTGAAGCGCCACCGAGGACTGCCCTCGCATCGCGTAAGACGATGCGCTGAATTTCCGGTTCCAGGGCCATCTCCAGATAGGCACGGCAGCGGCTGCGAAAGCCTTCCCACAAGTCTTCGGCGCTGTCGGAGATGGCTTGCAGGCGGCCATCCATTTCCGCATCGATCTGTTCCACCACCGCCAGCAGCAAGCCCTTCTTGTCGCCGAAGTGATGATACAGGGCGCCACGCGTCAAGCCTGCCTGCGCGGTAAGGTCGTCCATTGACGTGTCGGCATAACCGCGCTCGCTGAACACTTTGCGGGCCGTGGCCAGCAACGATGCTCGGGTTTCTTCCATTTCCACACGGGTGCGGCGAACCATTGCTTCCTCCTTGCATACGTAGTGCATGATTGTTTACATACAGTGCGTATGAATATATACTATTCATACGCGATGTATGTATTATCACTGCGACGTATCTCCATTGCAAGCAGGGCATGCGCCGTTTATCGAATGATCACATGAAGGATATGAACCATGAGTACGTCTGCCTGCGCTGCCGCACAACCCCGTGTCCGCCACCCTCGGCTGGCTGTCTGCGCCGTCGGCATGGCCACCTTTTCGGTCGTGACGACAGAAATGCTCCCCGTCGGCCTGCTGACGCCGATTGCTGACACCCTGGGCACCTCCACGGGAACCGCCGGCCTGATGATCTCGCTGCCGGCATTGCTGGCGGCCTTGTTCGCGCCGCTGGTCGTGGTCGCATCGGGCAGCCTGGACAGGCGCAAAATCCTGTGCGGTTTGCTGAGTCTGTTGGTGATCGCGAACATTGCCTCGGCCCTGGCGCAGAACATGGCGTGGATGCTGGCTGCCCGTGTTCTCGTCGGTTTTTGCATGGGCGGTATCTGGGCCATCGCCGGCGGCCTCGCTTCCCGCCTGGTTCCTGCGCGCTCGACCGGCCTGGCAACGTCGATCATCTTCGGTGGCGTGGCGGCCGCTTCCGTGCTGGGCGTGCCGCTAGGCGCACAAATCGGCGACGTTGCAGGATGGCGCTGGGCCTTCGGCGCCATGGCGCTGTTCAGCAGCCTGGTACTGGCGCTGCATCTGGCCGTCATTCCCGCACTGCCGGCTGCCGGTGCGGCAACCTTGCGCCAATTCGGCAAACAGCTGCGCAACAGGCAGTTGCAAGCGGGGCTGCTTCTGACCCTGTTGCTGGTGACCAGCCATTTCATGGCCTTTACCTTCGTGCGCCCGCTACTGCTGTCCATGTCGGGATTTGATACGCAATGGCTGGGCGCGCTGCTGTTTGCCTATGGCTGCGCGGGCATCATTGGAAACTTCCTGGCCGGTGTCGTGGCGGCGCGGCGCACGGCGACTACCATCGTCGCCATCTCGGGCGGCCTGCTGCTCACGCCCCTGCTGTTCCTGGCTGTCGGCGACTCCGGCATCGGCGGCGGCGTGGTGTTGCTGGCCTGGGGACTGGCCTACGGTGGCGTATCGGTCGGCCTGATGACCCTGATGATGAAGGCGGCGCCCGGGGCCGTGGAGATCGTCGCCGCGCTGTATGTCGGTGTCTTCAATATCGGCATTGCGCTTGGGGCGTGGACCGGCGGCCAGGCCGTGGACAGGCTGGGCCTCTCGGCCAACCTGTGGCTTGCCGCAGGATGCGCCTCTGCCGCCTTGCTGCTGTCTTTTGGCATCCGCTTGGTTGACGCCGACAAGCAGCCTGGCCCTGCAAGAGACTGACTGTGGCCGCAATCAGCCGTACAGATGCAGCAGCACTTGCACGGCAACGATCTTGACGATGGTCATGCTGGGGAAAATCATCGCGTAACCGAGATTCGGGCGGTCCGACTTGGCCAGGCGGTTGGCGAACACCAGCACGGCCGGGTTGCCCGTGGCGCCTGCCGCGATGCCCAGCAATTCAGGAAACGGCAGGCGCAGGAAGACCTTGCCCAGGATCACGACAAGGGCCACCACCACCAGCACCGTCACGGCGCCCAGCGCCAGCATGGGCAAGCCGTCGGCGCCCACCTGCTGCACGAAGGGCAAGCCGGACGCCATGCCGATGGAAGCGAGGAAAATCGTCAAGCCATAGTTGCGCATCACCAGGTTGGCCGACAGCGGCAAGCGCCAGCTGATCCGGCCCACCCTGCCCAGGCGGCCCAGGATCAGCGCCATCACCAGCGGCCCGCCAGCCAGGCCCAGGCTAAACGAACCGATCCACGGCAAGGGGATCGGTACCAGGCCCAGCAGCACGCCCAGCACCATGCCCATGCCCAGCGAGACATAGCTGAACTCGGCCGTGGCCGTGATGGAATTGCCGAACAGCTTGCGCACATCGGCCGCATGTTTCGCCGGCGCAATGGCCATCACCCTGTCGCCGAATTCCAGGGTCAGGAACGGATGCGGCAGGATCATGGCGTCGCCGCGGCGTATGAATGCGATCTGCAGGGGGAAGTCTTTCGCCAGGTTCAATTCGCCCAGGGGCACGCCGACGATTTCCGCGTCCGACACGAACACTTCCGTGCCGTCGAACGCGCTGCGGTCCTTCATCAGCCGGCCCGGGTCCAGGTGGCCCAGCGCCGTGCGCGCCGCTTCCACCCCCGCCACTGTGCCCGACACCATCAGCGCGTCCCCGACGCCGAGCACGAGGCCAGGGTCGGGCAAGCGGTTCTGGTGCCCCTGGCGCACGCCGATCACTTGCACGCCAGTCAGGGGGCCGTCGGCCAGTTCGGACAGGGCCGCGCCCGCCAATGTTGCTGCATCGATGGTAATTTCGGACACGACGATGGGCGCCGGCGGCGGCGTCAGCACGGGTTTCAAGATGCGCCCGGCCAGGTACAGGCCCAGCATGGGACCGACGACGCCAAACGGATACGCCACGGCATAACCGACGGCCGCGTCGCCATTGCCGTGCGACGCTTCCAGCGCCGCCTGCAGGGCCGCCGTGCTGGTCATGGCGCCGGCAAACACGCCGCTGGCCATGCGCAGCGAGATATCGATCCACTGCCCGCCCCAGACCGATACGGCCAGGCCGCCCATGACGGCAATAAAAGCGATCAGATTGTGTTTCTGCCCCGCACCGCGCAGACCGGCGAAAAACTGCACGCCATACTGCACGCCTATGCCATACAGGAACAGCAGCAGACCGATGGAGCCGACCATCGGCGGCGGCACGGAGCCGGGAGCAAACGCGCCCAGCGCCAGCCCCGCGAACAGCACGCCGCCCACGCCCAGAGAAAAGCCGAACACGCTGATGCGCCCCAGCGCATAACCGGCGCCGATGACGAGAAACAGGGCGAGAATGGGCGTGGACTCCAGCGTGTGGCGAAATAATTGAAGCATCAGGCAACCTTGGTCTGGGGAAGGCCCAGTTTAGCATGCACAAAAGCAACACGATGGCGATGATGACAAGCAAGCGTGCGCGGGTTTGTACCTGAAAAACGGGCAAAAAAAAGCCCGCTATGGAAGCGGGCTGAATCTAATTCCTGTGAGGAAGTAGAGGAGACAGGTGAATGATGCCGCATCGCAGCATATCATTCCAATTGCATGTTGTGATGATGGAAATATGATTTATCAATATCTGCTCGCCTCCTCGCGCAGCGCCTGGCGCACGGCGGGACGCTCGCCGACGCGCTCGATCAAGCGCCTCACTTGCGGGAAGGCCGACAGATCCACCTGCGTATGCGCCGACCAGCCGAGGATGGTGTACAGATAGGCATCCGCGATGGAATAGCGCTCGCCCAGCAGATACGGCCCGCCGGCCGCCAGTTGCCGCTCGACATAATCGAGGCGTGCGGCCAGGCGCGAGCGGGCCACGTCCTGCGCCTGCGTGCCGTATTCCGGGTGGAACAGCCAGGGGCTGAACACCTTGTGCAGCTCGGTGGCAATAAACCCCAGCCACGATTGCAGCTGCACGCGTGCCAGGGAACCCGGCGGCGGCGCCAGGCCGCTGTCCGGCGACAGATCAGCCAGATATTGCACGATGGCCGTGCCCTCCAGCAAGACGGTGCCATCGTCCAGCACCAGCGCCGGCACATACAGGTTCGCATTCACTTGCGCGTAGTCGGCGCCCGTTTCCGTAACGCGTGGAATCTTGCGAATATCGACTCTTTCCAGTTCCAGCGCGATGCCCGCCTCGATGGCCACGATGTGCGGCGACAGGGAACACGTGCCCGTTGCGTAATACAGTTTCATGATTACTCCTCGAAAAGTTACACGGACGCGGGATCAAGTTTTTCCACGTCGATGCCGTATTTGGCGATGGCTACGCCAATCTTGTTGCTCGGCAGCTGCCCCCCGTCAGCCAGCGCCGTCAGGGCGGCCAGCACGATGAAATGGCGGTCCACTTCAAAGAAGGTGCGCAAGGATTCGCGCGTATCGGAGCGGCCGAAGCCATCCGTGCCCAGGGCAACGAAGCGCCGGTCGTGCACGAAGGGGCGCACCTGGTCGGCCACGATCTTCATGTAATCGGTGGCGATCACCACCGGGCCTTGCCGGCCGGCCAGGCATTGCGCGATATATGGCACGCGGGGCGCGCTGTCCGGGTGCAGCATGTTCCAGCGCTGCACGGCCAGGCCGTCGCGCCGCACTTGCGTCAGGCTGGTGGCGCTCCACACGTCGACCGCCACGCCAAAATCCTGCTGCAGCAGCACGCTGGCGGCCAGCACTTCGCGCAGGATGGAACCGCTGCCCATCAGCTGCACGCGCGGCGTGGTTGCCGTGGGTGCTGCCGGGCTTTCCTGCAGCAGATACAGCCCCTGCAGGATGCCTGCCTCGGCTCCTTCCGGCATGGCCGGGTGCGGATAGTTTTCGTTGAGCAAGGTGATGTAATAGAAAATATCCTCTTGCTCGGCAAACATGCGGCGCATGCCGTCGTGGATGATCACGGCCAGCTCGTAGGCATAGGTGGGATCGTAGGAGATGCAGTTGGGAATCACGGACGACAGCACGTGGCTGTGGCCATCGTCGTGCTGGAGTCCCTCCCCCATCAGTGTCGTGCGTCCCGAGGTGGCGCCCAGCAAGAAGCCGCGCGTGCGGGCATCGGCGGCCGCCCAGGCCAAGTCGCCCACGCGCTGCAAGCCGAACATCGAATAGAAGATGTAGAACGGGATGGTGGCCAGGCCATGGTTGCTGTAGGACGTGCCGGCGGCGATCCAGGAGGAAATCGCACCCGATTCGTTGATGCCTTCCTGCAATATCTGCCCATCCTTGGCTTCCTTGTAATAGCTGAGCTGGCCCGCATCCTGCGGCGTGTACAGCTGGCCCAGGTAGGAATGGATGCCGATCTGGCGGAACAAGCCTTCCATGCCGAAGGTGCGCGATTCGTCGGGCACGATGGGCACGATGATCTTGCCCAAGGCAGGGTCTTTCAGCAGGGTGCCGAGGATGCGCACGAAGGCCATGGTGGTGGACGCGCCCCGCTCGCCGCTATCCTTGAGCTGGGTGGCGAACGCGGACAGCGGCGGTATGGGCAGGGGCGCCACCTTGCTGATGCGGGCCGGGATGTAGCCGCCCAGCTGTGCCCGGCGCGCGGCAAAGTAGCGCGCTTCCTCGCTGTCCGGCGCCGGTTTCAGGTAGGGCATGTCTTCCAGCTGCGCATCGCTGACGGGCAAGGCGAAGCGGTCGCGGAACGCGCGCACGGCGTCGGCGCTCATCTTTTTCAGCTGATGGTTGATATTCTGTCCTTCGCCCGCCTCGCCCATGCCGAAGCCCTTGACGGTCTTGGCCAGGATCACGGTGGGCCGGCCAGTCGTGCGCATGGCTTCCGCATAGGCCGCGTGGACTTTTTCGGGATCGTGTCCGCCGCGCGTCAGCTGCCAGATTTCGTCATCCGTCATGTGCGCCACCAGCGCCAGCAGTTCCGGATACTTGCCAAAGAAATGCTCGCGCACATACGCGCCATTCTGCGATTTGAAGGTCTGGTAATCGCCGTCCACGCATTCCATCATGCGCTGACGTAACAAGCCGCTCGTGTCGCTCTGCAATAAAGCATCCCAGCCGCTGCCCCAGATGACCTTGATGACATGCCAGCCCGCCGCGCGGAAGGTGCCTTCCAGTTCCTGGATGACCTTGCTGTTGCCGCGCACGGGGCCGTCCAGGCGCTGCAAGTTGCAGTTGACGACAAAGATCAGGTTATCCAGGCGCTCGCGGCCGCCCAGGGAAATGGCCGCCAGGGACTCTGGCTGGTCCATCTCGCCATCGCCGAGGAACGCCCACACCTTGCGCCCCTGGTGCTCCTTCAAGCCGCGGTACTCGAGGTACCGCATGAAACGGGCCTGGTAGGCGGCCGTCAGCGGCCCCAGTCCCATCGATACCGTGGGGAATTGCCAGAAATCCGGCATCAAACGGGGATGCGGATACGACGACAAGCCCTCGCGGCCCGCTTCGCGGCGGTAATTGTCCAGCTGCGCTTCCGTGATGCGGCCTTCCAGATAGGCGCGGCCATAGATGCCGGGCGCGGAATGGCCCTGGATGTAGACCAGGTCACCGGCAAACTGGTCCGTATGGCCGCGGAAGAAATGGCTGAAGCCGACGTCGTACAGCACGGCCGCCGACTGGTAGGTGGCGATGTGGCCGCCCACGTTCGAGTGCCTGGCAGCGCGCAGCACCATCACCATGGCGTTCCAGCGGATGTAGGCATTCAGGCGGCGTTCGATGGCCAGGTCGCCGGGATACGCGGGCTGGCGCGCCGTGGCGATGCTGTTGGTGTAGGCGGTGGTGACGCGGCCGGGCATGCCGCCGTGCTGCGCGGCGTCATGATCGACGAGCTGGTCGAGCAGGTAGTGGGCGCGCGGACGCCCTTCCACGGCGACGACGGCCTGCATCGCCTCCAGCCATTCTTTGGTTTCCTGCGGATCGATATCGGGTACAGCGAGGGATGGGGTCATGGCAGTCTCCTGGGGGTGGGCATTCATCGTCATGATCGATTGCCATTGCAATCATTGCATTTGCAATCGTTATGCCGACCATTGTATCGCGCTATAATTGCATTTGCAACTGTGATCGATCTGGAGGAATACCGATGTCTGCAACTGAGCCTGCAAGCAAGTCCGCAACCGCGCCCGACCTGTGGTTTTCGTTCGTGCGCACGCACCGTTTGATGATCCGCGAGATCGAACGCCGTCTGGCGGCGGCCAAGCTGCCCGTGTACGCGTGGTATGACGTGCTGTGGGGACTCGAAAGCGGCCCGGACGGTTCGCGCCGCATGCACGAACTGGCAGACGCGCTGGCCATCGAACGCTACAACCTCACGCGCCTGGTGGACAAGCTGGAAACGGACCGGCTGGTGACGCGCACGCGCTCGATGGAAGACGGGCGCGCCGCCTTTGTCTCCATCACGGAAGACGGAAAGATCCTGCGCAAGCAAATGTGGGCCGTGTACCAGGCCACGGTGGCCGACCTGTTCCTGGCGCAATTTGACAGCGGCGAGCAGCAGGACTTCAGCGCCGCCCTCGCGCGCGCCGCCGAGGCGGCCCGCGGCGCAGGCCAGAGCAAGGTTCAGAGCAAGGCGTAGCGCCGCAGCGCGTAATCGACGAACTGCACCGGCAGCGCGCCATCGTCGGCCAGGGCTTTCAGCGCGGTGACGGCCAGCCATGGCGCACTCGTTTCCATCCGGGTATCGGCACCGACGGCGATAAAACGCCCGCGCACACAGCCGCCGATCTGGCCCGCGATATGCTGCCCATAGCCGGTGACGGCGATGACGGGCGCGGCACTGTCATCGAGGCAACGCCGCACATGGGCCAACCTTGGCGTGGCGCGCGGGTGAAGCAGGTTCCACCGTTCCGCCGCCTGCGCATCGCGCGCCAGGCGCGTATAGCTGGGACAACTCCACACTTGCGTGGCAATATCCCAGTCCTCCTTCAGCAGGCGGGCGGCATCGGCAACGACGGCCAGCATCTTCCCCGCCCCGCACAGGCGCACCCGGCCTGATGCAGGGCCCGGCGGCGACACGCGGTACATGCCCAGGCTGGCCGCTGCCGCATCGGCAGCCGACAAGGGCGCCGCCACCGCATCTTCATCTTCATCATGTGTGGCCAGGTAGTAATAGCCAGGCTGCTGTTCCAGGTACAGCGTTGCCAGTGCCGAGCGCAGGATGGCGCGCACTTCCTCGCCCGTCGCCGGGTCGAACGGCATGCAATTGTGCTGCGCGGCCAGCCAGGCGGGCAGCGCGGGGGGCACGCCTTTCGGCCAGTGCGAGGCTTGCGTTTCCGCATCATTACAGACGATGCCACGCTCACCCGACTCGGCCAGCACCGCGCGCAAGGCCGGCAGCGAAGCGGGGCTGCACAGGTAGAGCAGCGGCTTTTCCGCCTGCGTGGCGCCATGCCGGTAGCGCACGGTCCAAGCACCCGCGGACGCTCCCACTTCCCAGGCGTCGCCGTTAGATAAGGGCGGCGCTTCCGCGCCCACCTTGCGCATCCGCGCCACCACGGCGCCGCCCTGCTTCAGGCTGCCCGCCATGGCGCCCAGCGCGCGGCGCGGCGAAGCATGTACCAGTGGCAAGCCCGATGCCGGCGCCAGCGCGGCCATGCAGGCATGGGCGGCACCGCCCGTTTCGCCGCCTGGCAGTGGAGAATGGGGAAATAAATCGGGTGACTGCATGGCGGCTCCTGTTTCCGTATCACTTGCGCAAGGCAGACATTGCCTATACGATTGCAAATGCAATTATTGTAGTTGCAATCCTTTGCGCAAGCAAGGGACACGAGAGTCAACCGGAGTTCCTGCCTTCAAGGTAAAAAATGACGCTGAACAATTCTGAAACCGTGCGCATGGCCTACGCCGTGAAACTGACGAATGCGCAAGTCGAAGCGGCCAAGCGCCTGTATGCCGCGCATTTCGGCGCCACGGACAACCCGCAGGCGATGGCCGCCATCATCGCGGCGCTGGCGCGCAACTACAGTTCCGCCGTGGCGGCGAATGTGCTGTAGCCCGTCACGCATCACGCATGACGCGGGCAAAAAAAAGCCCGCTACGGGAGCGGGCTGAATCTAATTCCTGTGAGGAAGTAGAGGAGACAGGTGAATGATGCCGCATCGCAGCATAGCTATCCAATTGCATGTTGTGATGATAGAAATATGTTTTATCAATATCACGTCCGGGCCGTTCCAAAAATGACGAGCTTTCGATGCGACCGTTGTTCGCGCGTCACCAGCACGCGGGCTTGCTCGACGCTTACGCAAGCGTGCGGCGCAAACCCCGCTGGCACTGTCTCCGCATCGCGCTCGATGCGTTGCGGATCATTGATCACGTCATAGTCTGCGCGCTTGAAAAGCAACTGCTCGATTCCGGCGTCCCCTTCGGGCATCGGTTTGACAACGATGAGCGACCAAAGGCCCTCATCGCCCAGGAATTGCTTGTGCTTCAGGAATGCGTTAACGCGATCCGCATGAGGCGCAGAGTCGCTGATCCCGCTCTCATAAACACCCATCGGGCATAGCATCGTGCCGGCTGGCCAGCCCATATCAGGCAACGCTGCGACCGTGACCGGTCGCAATTGGGCCAGGTGGCGCTCAAGCGGGTGCTTGTTCCCCGAACAGGCACCGAGCGCCATCAGCGCCAGCATGCCGGCGGCGCGAAGCAAAGGCATCATCAACTTGTCTCCTTGGGTATGGTCAGGCAACGGTATCTTAAGCGATGAAGCGGTGGAGGCCTGCACGATAATGCGCAAGGGCAAAAAAAAGCCCGCTACGGAAGCGGGCTGAATCTAATTCCTGTGAGGAAGTAGAGGAGACAGATGCATGATGCCGCATCGCAGCATCATTATCCAATTGCATGTTGTGATGACAGAAATACGATTGTTCTATATCTCAGCCATAGCGGCCTCCCCTGCCCCTGCGATCCTTATGCCACGTTGTCGCCGCGCAAGGTTTTCGCTGCCGCCACCATGTTGGCCAGCGCGGGGATCACCTCTTTCCAGCCGCGCGTCTTCAGGCCGCAATCGGGGTTGACCCACAGGCGCTGGGCGGGAATGCGCTCGGCCGCCTTGCGCATCAGTTTGACCATCTGTTCCTGGCTCGGAATATTCGGCGAGTGGATGTCGTAGACGCCAGGGCCGATTGCGTTCGGATAGTTAAAGTCATCGAAGGCATCCAGCAATTCCATGTCGGAGCGCGACGTTTCAATGGTGATGACGTCCGCATCCATGTCGGCGATCTGCGCGATGATGTCGTTGAATTCCGAATAGCACATGTGTGTGTGGATCTGCGTCTCGTCGGCTACGCCATTGGCCGTGATACGGAACGATTCCACGGCCCAGCGCAGGTACTCGGCCCACTGGGCTTTACGCAGTGGCAAGCCTTCGCGCAATGCCGCTTCGTCGATCTGGATCACGCGGATGCCGGCCTGTTCCAGGTCCTGCACCTCGGCGCGCATGGCCAGCGCCAGCTGGTGGCACGACACGGAACGGGGCTGGTCGTCGCGCACGAAAGACCAGTTCAGGATGGTGACGGGGCCCGTCAGCATGCCCTTCATCGGCTTGTCCGTCAGCGACTGGGCGTAGGTGCTCCACTCGACCGTCATGGCGCGCGGGCGGCTGATGTCGCCGAACAGGATGGGCGGTTTGACGCAGCGCGAACCGTACGATTGCACCCAGCCGAACTGGCTGAAGGCGTAGCCGTCGAGCTGTTCGCCGAAATATTCCACCATGTCGTTGCGTTCCGCTTCGCCGTGCACGAAGACGTCCAGGCCCAGGGTTTCCTGTTCCTTGACGCAATGCGCGATTTCCGCCTGCATCAGTTTCTTGTAGCTGGCCGCATCCAGCTGGCCGCTGCGAAACTGGCTGCGGGCCTGGCGGATTTCCGCCGTCTGCGGAAACGAGCCGATGGTCGTCGTCGGGTACAGCGGCAGTTGCAGCAGCGCGGCTTGCTTGGCGGCACGCACGGCATAGCTGCCGGCGCGCTGGCCCAGGCTTGCGTCGATGCGGGCCACGGCCGCCTTCACTTCCGGATTGTGCACGCGCGGCGACTGGCGGCGCGCTTGCACAGCCGCATGATTGGCGTCCAGCACCGCTTGCACGGAGGCACGGCCCTGGTTCAGGGCGCCGGCGATGGTATGTACTTCATCTAGCTTTTGACGGGCAAAGGCCAGCCACGACCGGATATCCGTATCCAGCTGTTGCTCGCTGTCCAGGTCGACGGGCACGTGCAGCAGGGAGCACGACGGGGCGATCCACAGGCGCGACTGCAGGCTGGCGTGCACGGGTTCCAGCCACGCCAGCACTTCCGTCAAATCCGTCTTCCAGATATTGCGGCCATTCACCACGCCCAGCGACAGCACGCTGGCGGCAGGCAATTGCGCGATCACTTGCGCCACTTCCTCGCGGGCGTTGACGGCATCCAGGTGCAAGCCTTGCACGGGCAGCTTGCACGCCAGTGCCAAGTTATCTTGCAGCTTGCCGAAATACGTGGCCAGCAGCAGTTTGACGTTGTTGACCTTGCTCAAGGCATCGTAGGCCGTGACCAGCGCCTGTTGCCAGGCGCTGCCCAGTTCCGTGACGAGTACCGGTTCGTCGATCTGCACCCACTCCACGCCCTGGGCGGCCAGTTCCTGCAACAGTTGCACATAGACGGGCAGCAAGCCTTGCAGCAGCGCCAGCTTGTCGGAGTCGTCCTTGGCCTTGCCCAGCCACAAATAGGTGACAGGGCCGATCAGCACAGGCTTGGCCTTTACATTCAGCTGGCGCGCTTGCGCCAGTTGCTGCAACAGGCGGCTGCTGTCGAGCTTGAACTGCGTATCGGCCGCAAATTCCGGCACGATGTAGTGATAATTGGTGTCGAACCATTTCGTCATTTCGCCGGCGTGAATACAGCTGCAATCGCTGTCGCTGGCCGAGCGGCCACGGGCCACGCGGAAATAGTTGTCGAGCGCTGCGCCGCTCAGGCCTCGCACGCGCTGCGGCAAATTACCCAGGGTAAAGCTCAGGTCCAGCACCTGGTCATAGAAGGAAAAGTCGCCCACGGGCGCCAGGTCCAGCCCGTCCTGGTCTTGCCAGTGGCGCTGGCGCAGTTCGGCGCCCCGGCCTTCCAGCGCGGCCAGCGTGCTGTTGCCTTTCCAGTAGTCTTCCAGTGCGAACTTCAGTTCGCGTTTGGCGCCGATGCGCGGGTAGCCCAGATTATGTGTCGTGACGGTCATGGCGGTGGTGCCTCCTGGTGAAGTATGGAGACATCATAGTGGCTTTCATCCATGAAAAATAATGGTAAAACTTCATGCATCCATTATTAATATTCATGTGAACCTCGGCTCGAATGCGGCGGGGCGCAGGCAAAAAAAAAGCCCGCTGCGGGAGCGGGCTGAATCTAATTCCTGTGAGGAAGTAGAGGAGACAGATGAATGATGCCGCATCGCAGCATATCAAGCCAATTGCATGTTGTGATGATGGAAATATGATTCATCAATATCTGTCGCAGCCAGGGCATCTCAGGCGCTGGCCCGCGCGATCAGCTGGTAGGCCAGCGGCGCCAAGGCTGGCGGCGCGGCGCCCTCGTCCACTTCGCCCATGCGCTGCAGGATGGCCTGTGCAGCCAGGCGGCCGATGTCATAGCGGGGTACGCGGATCGTCGTCAGCGCGGGCATGAGTTTTCCCGAGAACGGGAAGTCGCCAAAGCCCGCCACCGCGCATTGCTCGGGAATGCGGATGCCCAGGCGCGCCGCCTCGTAGATGGCGCCTGCAGCCATGTTGTCGTTGGCAAAAAACAGGGCGTCGGGACGTTCGGCGCGCGCCATTTGCTCGCTGAATACTTGCCCGCCCGCGTCGAGCGGCGCCGTCACCACAGCTTGCACGATTTCAGGACGCAAACCCAGCTGCCGCATGGTTTCCTCATACCCCTGGGCCCGCTTGCGCGCGCGGAAATCGCTGCCGATGCCGCTGTCCACATACACGATGCGCCGGTAGCCTTGCGCGTGCAGGTACAAGGTCATGTCGCGCCCCGTGGCGATATGCGAAAAGCCGATTTGCGGATACGGCCGCTCGGGGCGAATATCCCACGTTTCGATGACGGGAATCTGCAAGCCCGCCAGCAAGGTTTCCGTGGCGGCGCTGTGGTCGGCGCCCGTCAGCACCAGCGCGCGCGGCGACCAGCCGAGAAAGGCGCGCACCACCTTCTCTTCCGTCTCGATCGAATAATCGTGGGTGGCCAGCAGCAACTGATAATTGTGCTGCGACAAGGTGGTCGACAAGCCCTGGATGGTTTCCGCAAAGATGGAATTCGACACGCTGGGCACGATGGCGCCCACGATGCGGCCCTGGGTCGACGCGAGGCCGCCGGCCGCCTCGTTGCGGATATAGCCGAGCTGGTCGATGGCGCTCTTGATGCGCTCGCGCGTTTCCTGCGACACGCGGTCCGGCTCCTTGAAATAGCGCGACACGGAAATGGCCGAGGTCTGTGCCAATTTGGCCACATCGAACACGGTGCTGCGGCCGAGGCCGCGCCGCTTGCGTACTGGGTCGTTCATGGGTACTGCCTTCTCAAAAATCGGTGATCACCACGCATCATGCCATGGCCGGCTGCACAGGGGATGCCAGAGTGGCGCCGGTGCGCCACGGCGTGCCGCGATACTGGCAGGCCGGGCCGCAGAAATTCCACCCTGGAAATTGGCGCAAATGAAATCATGCCGATAGTGTAATGGCTGCGCGCATTCCCCCTGCATTAAATCTGTTGACAGCCCCCGGCGATTCAAATTATATTTCGCTGTACTTGCAATGTTAGCGCTAACAAAGACTGACGGCAAGACCCGAGACAGCCGCACTGGAACGCCATACGCAGCGCGCCAGGCAACCAAAAAGGACACACATTGAGCTCCGCTACCTCCCGCCGCACGCTGGAATCCCTGCGCAGCCAGCGCTGGCTGGCCCCAGACGACATGCGCTCGTTCGCCCACCGCCAGCGCTTGCAGCAGATGGGCTTGCGCCGCGAGGAATTCCTCGACCGCCCCGTCATCGCCATCATCAATACCTGGAGCGACCTGTCGCCGTGCCACTCGCACCTGCGTGAGCGGGCCGAAGCCGTCAAACGGGGCATCCTGCTGGCCGGCGGCTTCCCCGTCGAGCTGCCGGCCCTGTCGCTGGGCGAAGTGATGGTCAAGCCCACCACCATGATCTACCGCAACTTCCTCGCCATGGAAACGGAGGAACTGCTGCGCTCGCTGCCCATCGACGGCGCCGTGCTGCTCGGTGGCTGCGACAAGACGACGCCCGGCATGCTGATGGGCGCCATCAGCATGGACATCCCCGCCATCTTCTGTCCCGCCGGCCCCATGCTCAACGACCGCTACCGCGGCCAGAGCGTGGGCGCGGGCACGCATACCAAGAAATTCTGGGACGATTACGTGGCCGGCGACATCGCCAAGCCCGAGTGGATCAAGCTGGAAGCGAAGATGACGCGCTCGCCCGGCACCTGCAACACCATGGGCACGGCGTCCACCATGACGTCCATCGTCGAAGCGATGGGCTTTACCTTGCCGGGCGCCACCAGCATCCCCGCCATGGATGCCAACCACGTGCGCATGGCCTCGCAATGCGGCGAGCGCATCGTCGGCATGGTGTGGGAAGACTTGAAGCCGTCGCGCTTCTTCACCCGCGCCGCGCTGTCGAACGGCGTGGCGGCCTACATGGCGCTCGGCGGCTCGACCAACGCGGCCATCCACCTGGTGGCCATCGCCGGGCGCGCCGGCCTGGCCCTGTCGCTCGATGAAATGGATGCGATGGCGCAAAAAGTACCGGTCATCGCCAACCTGTTCCCTTCCGGCGACAAGCTGATGGAAGATTTCTTCTATGCGGGCGGCATGCCGGCCCTGCTCAAGGAAATCATGCCGCAGCTGGACTTGACGGCCTTGACGGTGACGGGCCGTACCTTGGGCGAGAATATCGCCGACGCCGTCTGCCTGGACGACAGCGTTATCCGCAAGGTGTCGCAGCCGGTGGCCGACGGCGCGGCGCTGGCCGTGCTGCGCGGCAACCTGTGTCCTGGCGGCGCCGTCATCAAACCATCGGCCGCCAATCCGAAGTTCGCCAAACACCGCGGACGCGCCCTCGTGTTCGACTCGAACGCGGAAATGCTGGCGCAAATCCACGCACCCGACCTCGATATCGATGAAAACACGGTCTTGATCCTGCGCAATGGCGGACCCATCGGCGCGCCAGGCATGCCGGAATGGGGCAATCTGCCCGTGCCGAAAAAGCTGCTGCAGCAGGGCATCCGCGACATGGTGCGCATCTCCGACGCGCGCATGAGCGGCACCCACTACGGCACCTGCGTGCTGCACGTGACGCCCGAAGCGGCCGTCGGCGGTCCGCTGGCGTTGGTACGCAACGGCGACATGATAGTGCTCGACATCGCCGCGCGCACCTTGAACATGGAGGTAACGGACGAGGAACTGGCGCGCCGCCGCGCCGAGTGGCAGGCGCCGGCGCAAAAATATGCGCGCGGCTACACCAAGCTGTACATGGAACACGTGACGCAGGCGGACCAGGGCTGCGACCTGGACTTCTTGCTGGGCAACGCCGCCACGCCGGAGCCGCCGATTTTCTGACGCCGCCGCCTTCCCTACCTATATTAGAGAGCACAACTATGGATATCCTGGACAACCGTTTCCGCGCCTTGCTGGCGGACAAAGCAGTACCGCTGGGCAGCTGGCTGATGGCCGGCACGCCCGTGACGGCCGAAGCCATGGGCTGCGCCGGCTTCGACTGGCTGGTGCTGGACATGGAACACGTGCCCATCGACTACCAGGACGCCTACCAGATCCTGCAGGCAGTCGGCGGCACGCCGGCCTGCCCCGTCGTGCGCCTGGCCTGGAACGACCTGGTGCAGATCAAGCGCGCGCTCGACATCGGCGCGCAAACGCTGATGTTCCCGTTCGTGGAAAATGCCGGCGAGGCGCGCAGCGCCGTGGCAGCCACCCGCTATCCGCAACCGGGCCAGGCCATCCCCGGCACGCGCGGTTTTGCCGCCATGCACCGCGCCAGCCGCTACGGCACCGTGCCCGACTACGCCACGCGCGCCAACGGCGCCGTCTTCTCGATTATCCAGCTGGAAACCCCGGCCGCCCTGGCGCAGCTGGAAGAAATCGCCGCCGTCGATGGCGTCGACGCCCTGTTCGTGGGACCGGGCGACCTGTCGGCCGCCATGGGCCACATCGGCAATATTGGCCACCCGGACGTGCAGGCGGCCATTGCCGACGCGGCCCGCCGTGCGCGCGCCATCGGCAAACCGATCGGCATTGTCGGCCCCTCGCCGGAAATGGTGCACACTTTCATCAGTTACGGCTATGACTACGTGGCCATCGCTTCGGACATGGGCATGATGATGCGCCAGGCCAATGCCTTTATCACGGCCCTGAAACCGTCGCTGGCGAAAGCCCTCGACACGGGAGCCTACTAATTATTCTGTTGCGACACACTGTTGCAACGCACGTAGCGCGCTCAGACGCGTCATTCGCATCTTTTGGAGACAAGCATGTCAGGTGTAAAACTGGAAAAGGTCGTCAAGAAGTACGACAACGGCGTCGAAGTCATTCATGGCATCGACCTGGAAATCAAGCAAGGCGAGTTCGTCGTCTTCGTGGGCCCTTCGGGTTGCGGAAAATCAACACTGATGCGCATGGTGGCGGGGCTCGAATCCATCACGGGCGGCACCATCTCCATCGAGGGACAAGTCGTCAACGACTTGCCGCCGCGCGAACGCGACATCGCCATGGTGTTCCAGGACTATGCGCTGTATCCGCACAAGTCCGTGTTCGACAACCTGGGCTTTGGCTTGAAACTGCGCAAGTTCCCCAAGGCGGAAATCGAACAGCGCGTGCGCGCCGCCGCCACCATCCTGAAAATCGACCATTTGCTCGACCGCAAGCCGCGCGCCCTGTCCGGCGGCCAGCGCCAGCGCGTAGCCATGGGCCGCGCCATCGTACGCCAGGCCAAGCTGTTCCTGTTCGATGAACCGCTGTCGAACCTGGACGCCCTGCTGCGCTCGGAAATGCGCACGGAAATCAAGAAACTGCACCAGCGCATCGGCGCCACCACCATTTACGTCACGCATGACCAGGTCGAAGCGATGACCCTGGCCGAGCGCATCGTCGTACTGTCCGGCGGCAACATCATGCAGGTCGGCACGCCGGACCAGATCTACAACGAACCCGTATCGAAATTCGTCGCCGGCTTCACGGGTTCGCCGCCGATGAACTTCCTCGGCGCCAAGGTGGCGCGCAACGGCGCCGGCCAGGCCGAGATCGTGCTGGGCGCGGCCCGCCTGGCCCTGCCGCTCGAGCGCCAGGCCGCATGCGGCAAGCTCGACGGCCGCGCAGTGGAGTTCGGCATCCGCCCGGAAGACATCACGCTGGAAGCGGCCAGTCCCGCCAGCGCCGCCCTGGCCGCGACGGTCGTGGTGGTCGAACCGCTGGGCGCGGAAACCCTGGTCATCTTCCAGTGCGAAGGCGGCGAATTGACGGCGCGCCTGCCGCCCACGTTTGCCCTGACGCCGGGACAGCAAGTCACGGTACAGCTGGACATGGAAAAATTCCATCTGTTCGATCCGCAAGGGGGCGCGGTACTGCCCTCCCGATAAGCCGCGAACGACCGGCATACCCATTCCAAAAATAGGAGACAACATCATGCGTATCAAATCCCTCATCCTGGCGCTCGGCGCCACCTTCGTCCTCGCTACCGGCGCGCACGCGCAAACCGTCAAGGTATTCGTCGGCGGCCAGGAGCGCCCCGAAGTCATGCGCGAACTGTTCGCCAAGTTCATGGCCGCCAATCCCGGCGTCAAGATCGACCTGGAAACGGGCGGCGCCACGTCCGAACTGCAGCAGAAATACCTGAACACGGTGCTGTCGGCCGGCGACACCACCCTGGACGTATTCCTGATCGACATCATCCGCCCGGCCCAGTACGCGTCGGCCGGCTGGATCGAAAGCCTGGACAAATACCTGGGCGCCGACCGCGACAAGATCATGGGCCAGTACTTGCCCGCCTACAAGCAAGCCAATATGGTCGACAACAAGGTCGTGGCCCTGCCCGCCTTTGCCGACGCCATGTTCCTCTACTACCGCAAGGACTTGCTGGCCAAGTACAAGCTGGCGGCGCCGAAAACCTGGGATGAACTGGCCAGCGTGGCACGCACCATCCAGGCCGGCGAAAAGAATCCGGAATTGCAAGGCATCAGCTTCCAGGGCAAGGCCATCGAAGGCGCCGTCTGCACCTTCCTGTTGCCGTACTGGAGCCAGGGCGGCGAACTGGTCACCAATGGCAAGCTGACCCTGGACAAGCCCAAGGCGGAAGCGGGCCTGGCCATGTGGCGCAAGCTGGTCGACCAGGGCGTGGCGAAAAAGAATATCGCCGAAGTGGCCACCGACGATACGCGCAAGGAATTCCAGGCCGGCAACGTGTTGTTTGCCGTCAACTGGGGCTATGCCTGGAACCACTTCCAGGATGGCGCCGACAGCAGCGTGAAGGATAAAGTCGGCGTCGTCAGCCTGCCGGCCATGGCGGGCGGCAAACCTGCCTCGTGCATCGGCGGCTGGCAGTGGGCCGTGTCTTCGTTCTCGAAAAACAAGGAAGCATCGGCCAAGCTCGTGCGTTGGCTGTCGAGCCCGGAAGTGTCGAAGCAGCTGGCCATCAAGGCGTCCAACCTGCCCGTCTACCCGTCCGTCTACCAGGACAAGGAAGTACTGGCCGCCAATGGCTGGTTCGCCGATGCCTTGCCGGTGGTGCAAAGCGCCCGTTCGCGTCCCGTCACGCCGCGCTACAGCGAAGTGTCCGAAGCCGTGCGCGTCAACACGAATGCCGTGATGGCGGGCGTGAAAACGCCGGCGGCGGGCGTGGCCGAGATCGAAAACCGCGTCAAGCGCATCCTGCGCTAAGGAGACCGAACCCGTGCCGCCACGACGGCGGCGCGGGCGGCACACGCATACGCACACCGCAACAGACGAGGAAATCATGAGGCAACGCACCCTGAAAAGCCGCATCACGGACCCCAGCGAAACAACGCTGGCCTGGGTCCTGCTGACGCCGGCGATTCTCTTTTTACTGCTGATCGTGGCCTACCCGGTCAGCAAACTGATCTACAACAGCTTTTTCGACATCCGCCTGTCCGGCGGCAGCCTGCCCAGTTTCGTGGGCCTGGACAACTACAAGATGGCGCTGGAAGACAGCCTGTTCTGGAAGTCCTTGAAAAACACCGTCATCATCACCGTCGTCACCGTGCCGGGCGCGCTGGTGGCGGGCCTGGGCCTGGCCATGCTGGCCAACATGCCGTTCAAATACCGCTGGCCCGTGCGCCTGGCGCTGCTGCTGCCGTGGGCGTTGCCGCTGGCCTTCGTCGGTCTGATCTTCGCCTGGTTCTTCCACAGCGAATACGGCCTGGTGAACGACATCATCCGCCGCATCGACCTCTTGATCCCCGGCCTGGGCTGGGAACCGCAGATCTGGTTCAATTCGCCCGCGCTGACCATGGCCGCCATCTGCATCACGACCATCTGGAAAACCTCGTCGTTCATGGCGCTCATTTTGCTGGCCGGCCTGCAGACCATCCCCGCCTCGCTGTATGAAGCGGCCGAAGTGGACGGCGCCAGCAAATGGAAGCAATTCACGGAAGTGACCCTGCCCCTGCTGGTGCCATCGATGCTGGTGGCGCTGATCTTCCGCACCCTGACGGCCATCCAGTCCTTCGATATTCCCTACAACATGCCTGGCCCTGGCGACGAAACCAAGACCCTGGCCATGTACATCCAGTCCAATACCGTCGACTACCTCGACGTGGGCTACGGCTCGACCCTGGCGGTCTTCATGTTCCTGCTGTCGATGGCCACCACGTTTGTGTATCTGAAATATGTAAGAGGAGACAAAGAATGAGCGGCCTGTTTTCATCGAAGCGCCTGCGCTGGTTCGCCGCCGCGATCGTCATCCTCAACGGCGTCTTCCCCGCCCTGTGGATCCTGTTTACCTCACTGAAAACCGAGAGCGAACTGACGCAAAAGCCGATCACCTACTGGCCGCACGAACCGACCGTCGGCAATTTCATCTCCGCCTTCCAGGACCAGCCGCTGCTGACATTCCTGACCAACAGCCTGATCGTGGCCGGCCTGTCGACCCTGCTCAGCCTGTTCATCAGCGCGCTGGCCGCGTATGCGATCGCCCGCTTGCGCCTGCGCTTCCGCGGCCTGATCCTCACTGCCATCATCGGCGTGTCGATGTTCCCGCTGGTGACGCTGATGGTGCCGCTGTTCGAGATCATGCGCAGCCTGGGCTTGCTGAACTCCTACTGGGCGCTGGTGCTGCCGTACACGGTGCTGAACCTGCCCATCTGCACCCTGATGATGGTGAGCTTTTTCCAGGATATCCCGCGCGACATCGAGAACGCGGCCATGCTCGACGGCTGCACCCGGTTGAGCGCCCTGTGGCGCATCGTGCTGCCGCTGGCCGCCCCTGGCGTGGCGACGGCCGCCATCCTTGCGTTTGTGAATTCCTGGGACGAGTTCCTGCTGGCGCTGTCGATGAATTCGGCCGTGGCCTACCGCACCCTGCCTGTCGGCATCCAGCTGTACCAGGGCGAGTTCGCCTTCCCGTGGCCGATCATTTCGGCGGCACTGGTGGTGGCCATCGTGCCCATCGTCGTGCTGATCGTGATCTTCCAGGAAAAGGTCGTCAGCGGCCTGACCTCGGGCGGCTTGAAGGGCTGAGAATGGACCACCAGTCTCCCTTCACCCTGGCGCACGGCGACTGCCGCGCCGACGTCCACCCGGCCACGGGTGGCGCGCTGGCGGCTTTCCGCTGGCGCGGGCGCGACATCCTGCGCGCCGCGCCAGCCGCTGCCGACGTGCGGCAGATGGCCTGCTACCCTTTGGTGCCGTATTCGAACCGCATCGGCAACGCCATGCTGCAGGCGCAGGAACAGGCGCATGCGCTGCGCGCCAACTTCCCGCCCGAGCCGCACAGCATCCACGGCTTCGGCTGGCAGCGCGCCTGGCACGTTGCGGCGCGTGCGGACGACAGCGCCGAACTGCTGCTGGTGCACGGCGGCGACGCCGACTGGCCGTTCGCCTGCGAAGCGCGGCAAACCGTGCTGCTCGACGCTGCCGGCCTGCGCCTGACCTTATCCGTGCGCAATGACGATACGCGCGCCATGCCCACCGGCCTGGGTTTTCACCCCTACTTTCCGCTGGCGCCCGGCCTGCGCCTGCAGGCGCAATGGGATGGCGTGTGGAGCATGGGCGATGACCACTTGCCAGCCGGCCTCGCGCCCGTGGCGCAAGCGTCGCCATTCGCCACGCCGCAGCCCGTGGCCGGCTGGCGCAGCGACCATTGCTACAGCGGCTGGACGGGCCGCGCCAGCCTCGATTACGGCGACTACAGCGTGCAGCTGTCGGCCAGCGAGAATTGCCGCCACCTCGTGTGCTTCGCACCCAACGACGAGCGCAGCTTCATCGCCATCGAACCCGTCACGCACGCGAATAACGCGTTTGCGCTGGCCGCGCGCGGCGCGCGTGACACCGGCATGCGCTTGCTGGCGCCCGGCGAGAGTCTGCACATCGCCATGCGCCTGGCCATCGAGGAGAGCCAGCATGCGTGAATGGCAAGCCGAACTCGTGCTCGACGCGCGCGCCCAGCTGGGCGAATGCCCGCTGTGGAGCGTGGCCGAGCAGTGTTTGTACTGGATCGATATCGCCGGGCGCCGCCTGCACCGCTACGATCCGGCCACAAGCCTCGACCGCGTCTGGTGGGTGCCGTGCGAGCCGGGCTGCATCGCCCTGGCTGAAAAGGGCGGCCTGGTGGCAGCCCTGCGCGACGGGTTCTACCGCTTCTATCCGCAGGAAGGCTTGCTCGACAAGCTGGCCGACGCCCCCTACGACAGCCGCGACATGCGTTTCAACGATGGCCGCTGCGACAGCGCCGGGCGTTTCTGGGCCGGCGCCATGTACGAACCGCGCACGGCGGAACTGGCTGCCATGTTTTGCCTGGAAAGGGGCGCCACGCGCCTGGGCTGGGGGCCGCAACAGGATCTTGGCGTGAAAGTCAGCAATGGCCTCGCCTTCGCGGCCGATGGCCAATCGCTGTTCCAGTCCGACACGCCGAACCACGTAATCTACCGTTTCGCCTTTGACGCGGCCAGCGGCCAGGTGGGCGAACGCAAGGTGTTTGCCCGCCTGCCCGCCAAGGGCGAGGACGCCGTGTACGGCGGCCGCCCCGATGGCGCGGCGCTCGATGCCGAAGGCTGCTACTGGAGCGCGCAATACGAAGGCGGCCGGGTGCTGCGCTTTTCGCCGCAGGGCGAGATCATCGGCATCGTGCGCGTGCCCGTCACGCGCCCCACCATGATCGCCTTTGGCGGCGCCGACCTGCGCACCCTGTACATCACCAGCGCGCGCGAAGGCGCAAGCGACGACGAACTGGCGCGCCAGCCGCAGGCCGGCGGCCTTTTTGCCGTGCGCCTGGACGTGGCCGGCCGCCCCGACCCCCTGTACCGGGATTGATATCCGGATCTTCACCCTGAGGACAGCATGAACGCCAACATCACTCTCTACCCCAGCCTGCAGGACCGCGTGGTCTTCGTTTCCGGCGGCGGCTCCGGCATCGGCGCTTCGCTGGTCGAACACTTCGCCCTGCAAGGCGCACAAGTGGCTTTTTGCGACATCGACCGCGACGCCAGCGACGCCCTGGCCGCGCGTCTGGCGCCCCTGTGCCGGCACGCGCCCTGTTTCGTGTACAGCGACATCCGCGACATCGCCGCCTACCAAGCCAGCCTGGCCGACGTCGAGGCGCGCTTCGGCGCCATCCGCGTACTGCTCAATAACGCGGGCCGCGACGACCGCCATTCGCTGGCCGAACTGACGCCCGAATACTGGGACAACTGCCTGGCGCTGAACTTGAAACACCACGTGTTCGCCATCCAGCAGGTGGCGCCTGGCATGGCGGCCGCCGGCGGCGGTTCCATCATCAACCTGGGCTCGATCTCGTGGATGCGCGGGCGCCCCAACCTGGTCGGCTACACCACGTCCAAGGCGGGCATCGCGGGCCTGTCGCGTACCCTGGCGCGCGAGCTGGGCGAGCAGAATATCCGCGTCAACGCCATCGCCCCGGGCGCCATCGCCACGGACCGCCAGGCCGCGCTGTGGCGCGATCCGGAAGAAGACCGCCGTTTCATCGAACTGCAATGCCTGAAATACCGGCTTGACGCGGGCCACGTGGCGCGCACGGCCCTGTTCCTGGCGGCCGACGACTCGGACGGCATCACGGGCCAGAACATCATCGTCGATGCCGGCCTCGCGCAAGTATCTGTAGCTGGCTAAGCCCCCATTCAAGGAGAACCCTCATGTTGAACCTGCAAGACGCAAACCTGTTGAAACAGCAATGCCTGATCGACGGCGCCTGGTGCGACGCCGATGACGGCGCCACCATCGATGTCACCAACCCGGCTACCGGCGCGGTCATCGCCACGGTGCCGCGCATGGGCGCCGCCGAGACGCGGCGCGCCATCGCCGCCTCGCATGCGGCCTTCCGGCTGTGGCGCAAGCAGACCGTCAAGGCGCGCGCCACGGTGCTGCGCGCCTGGCATGCGCTGATCCTGCAGCACGCGGACGACCTGGCGCTGATACTCACCAGCGAGCAAGGCAAGTCGCTGGCGGAAGCCAAGGGCGAGATCGTCTCGAACGCGGCCTACCTGGAATGGTTTGCCGAGGAAGGCAAGCGCGCGTATGGCGACGTCATCGCGCCGCCGTCGAACGACAAGCGCATCGTCGTCATCAAGCAGCCGATCGGCGTGTGCGCGGCCATCACGCCGTGGAATTTCCCGAACGGCATGATCACGCGCAAGGCCGGCCCCGCCCTGGCCGCCGGCTGCAGCATGGTCCTGAAACCGGCGTCGCAAACGCCGCTGTCGGCCCTGGCCCTGGCCGAACTGGCGCTGCGCGCCGGCGTGCCGCCCGGCGTGTTCAATGTGGTGACGGGCGCGGCGCAGGCCATCGGCACGGAACTGTGCCATAACGACCTGGTGCG
Organism: Janthinobacterium sp. SUN128; assembly: GCF_030587275.1. NCBI lineage: Bacteria > Pseudomonadati > Pseudomonadota > Betaproteobacteria > Burkholderiales > Oxalobacteraceae > Janthinobacterium > Janthinobacterium sp. SUN128. The sequence goes on from NZ_JAPWHY010000001.1 coordinate 2,320,560, forward strand.
CAAGATCACGTTTACGGGATCGACGGAAGTGGGCGCCTGGCTGTCGCGCGAGGCGGCCGGCACGATCAAGAAGCTGTCGCTGGAACTGGGCGGCAACGCGCCCTTCATCGTTTTCGAGGATGCCGATATCGACGCGGCCGTCGAAGGCGTGCTGATGTCGAAATACCGCAACAGCGGCCAGACCTGCGTCTGCGCCAACCGCATCTACGTGCAGGACGGCATCTACGACGACTTCGCCGCCCGCCTGGTGGCCAAGGTGGCCGAGCTGAAACTGGGGGCCGGCACCGAAGCAGGCGTCACGCAAGGCCCGCTGATCGATGAAAACGCCGTGCGCAAGATCGAACAGCATATCGCCGACGCGCTGGCCAAGGGCGGCAAGCTGGCCATCGGCGGCAAGCGCCACGCGCTGGGCGGCAGCTTTTTCGAGCCCAGCGTGGTGCTGGAAGCGAACAGCGACATGCTGGTCGCCACCGAGGAAACCTTCGCCCCGCTGGCGCCGCTGTTCCGCTTCGGCAGCGAAGAGGAAGTCGTCGCCATGGCCAATGCCACGCAGTTCGGCCTGGCCGGCTATTTCTACAGCCGCGACCTGGGCAGAGTCTGGCGCGTGGCGGAAGAACTGGAAGTGGGCATGGTCGGCATCAACACGGGCATGATCGCCAACGAAATGGCGCCGTTCGGCGGCGTCAAGCATTCGGGCATGGGCCGCGAAGGCTCGCATTACGGCATGGACGACTTCCTCGATATCAAATATTTGTGCATGGGAGGGATTTGATTATTTCAAGGTAGGCAAGGCAGGGATCAGCAACCATACTCATAAAAAACACAGGAGACAAGATCATGCAAACGACTTTACGCAAAACCACATTGGCCGCGGCCATCACCGGCGTGCTTCTCTCGGCACCATTTGTTAGCGCTAACGCGCGCGCCGACGAACTCAGCGACATGAAAGCCATGCTGGCCCAGTTGCAGGACCGGGTGGCGCAGATGGAAGCGAAAGCGGCCCAGCCAGCACCAGCAGCGGCGATGGCTGCCGCACCGGCAGCGGCGCCCGTGAAACCGGTCACCGGCTTCAACTGGAAACTGTACGGCCGTGGCGACATCGGCTATACGGTTTCGCGCGGCAAGGATGCCAGCGGGCGCCAGCTGACCAACCACCGCCTGAACCAGGGCGAGATGGCCAGCCGCCTGGGCCTCACGGGCGCCTGGGTCTTCAGCGATGAATACAAGGCCATCTTCGGCGTCGAGACGGGCTTGAACCTGTTCAACGGCAATGCGGGCGGCGGCACGCAAAACAACACCACCTCGTCCGTGCTGTTCAACCGCGGTTCCACCGTCGGCTTTGCCTCGACCACCTGGGGTTCGATCGAAGGCGGCACCATGTACATGGCGCCGTTCTGGGTCTCGCTGGGCGCCGACCTGGCCTCGGCGCACAATTACGGCGCCAACGACTTCAGCGCCCTGTTCTCGCTCACGCGTCCCGAATCCCTGGGCCGCTACCTGAAGGATCCCGTCACGGGCAACGCCAGCAAGACGACGAGTTTGGCCGGCAACAACTCGGGCACGGCCTTGTTCTACGGCAATGCGCTGCGCTACCGCAGCCCCACCTGGAACAACATCTCGGCGGAAGTGTCGTATTCGGCCGGCCAGCAGGCGTCTTCCGCCACCGATCTGGAAAACGATGGCCGCAGCTGGGCCGCCAACGTGCTGTACAAAAAGGGCGACCTGTTCCTCGGCTATGCGCACATGGATTACCAGCAGAGCAACGACATCAGCACGGGGGGCACGCCGAACTTCCTCAAGCGCAACCAGGTCACGGACATCGTTGGCGCGCGCTACAAGTGGCACGATTTTACCTTGGGCGGCTCCTACACCTCCTACCGCGTGTCGAACGCGGGCGGCTATGCGGCCGACGCCTTCGGCGTCTCGGGCGCCTACGACCTCGGCAAGCACCGCATCGAGGGCAGCCTGGCGCACATCAGCTATGACGGCGCCAACGCCAAAGGCGCGTTCGGCACGAACACGGGCGATGGCGTGGGCAAGCCCACGTCGACAGCCTACTCGCTGGGCTACCTGTACAACTTCCAGCCGACCCTGTCGTTCTACGCGTATGCCACGCGCATCGCCAACAACAGCCATGCCAAGCTGGGCGTATTGCAGTTCCGGGGGGACAATAACTACTTCGGCTACAGCCCCGTCGAGCTGACCGCCGGCATGTTCCTCGTCTTTTAATTTAGTGCTTATTTGTTGATGCACCGCCGGCCCGCCCCACGCCACCATGAGGGCGGCCGGTTTTCACAGGAGTTGATCGTCATGCAGTACACACTACACCAGGAAAATGACAGCGTCGCCCTGCGCTGCGCCGGCCGCTTGCTGCTGCGCCACGGCGCCGCTGCGCCATGCGTGTTCGTCGGCCAGGGCCGCGAAAGCATGGAAATGTACCGCGGTAACTTCGCCATCGAAGATTATGTCGAGGAGCGCAGCGCCCTGCGCGCGCTGGCCGTCACGCAGGATGGCGACGGCGCCACCCTGAGCTTTGCGCGCCATGCGGGCGATGCTCCGCAACTGGTGCTGGCCGTCCAATCACAGCCGCATGGCGTGCACCTGGTGGTGCGCTACGCGGCGCCGGGCTGGAACCGCCTGTGGCTGCGCCTGCCCGCGGAACAGGACGAGCATGTCTGGGGCTGCGGCGAGCAGATGTCGTACTTCGACCTGCGCGGCCGCCACTTCCCCTTGTGGACGTCGGAGCCGGGCGTGGGCCGCGACAAGTCGACGCACCTGACATGGCAGGCGGACGTCACATCCAAGTCGGGCGGCGACTACTATCACACGAATTATCCGCAGCCGAGCTTTATCTCCTCGCAGCGCTACTGCCTGCATGCGGAGACGACGGCGTATGCGGACTTCGATTTCCGCCAGCCGGATTTCCACGAACTGCAATTCTGGGCCATGCCCGAGCGCCTGGAATTCATGCTGGCCGAGACCTTCGTCGACCTGGTCGGCGTCGTCTCGCAGCGCTTCGGCCGCCAGCCACAGCTGCCCGCCTGGCTGCAAAATGGCGCCATGCTGGGCCTGAAAGGCGGCGAAGATCACGCGCGCGCCATCCTCGCGCAGGCGCAGGAGCACGGCTTGCCCGTCAGCGCCCTGTGGTGCGAAGACTGGGTGGGCTTGCGCCAGACCTCGTTCGGCAAGCGCCTGTTCTGGGACTGGCGCTGGCAGCCGCAGCGCTATCCGGACCTGAAAAACTGGATCGCCGACCTGGCCAGACAGGACATCCGCTTCCTCGGCTACGTCAATCCCTACCTGTGCAACGACGGCACCCTGTACCAGGAAGCGCTGCGGCAGGGCTTTCTGGCCACGGCCATCGATGGCGGCGCCTACCTGGTGGACTTCGGCGAATTCGATTGCGGCGTCGTCGACTTCACCAATCCGGCCGCCGCGCTGTGGTTCGAGGAACGCATCCTGCGCCAGGAAATGCTCGACTTCGGCCTGTCCGGCTGGATGGCCGATTTCGGCGAATACCTGCCGATCGACCTGCGCCTGCACAATGGCGTCGATGCGCGCCTGATGCACAACGCCTGGCCGACCCTGTGGGCCGAAGTCAATGCGCGCGCCATCGAAGCAGCCGGCAAGACGGGCGACGCCACCTTCTTCATGCGCGCCGGCTACACGGGCGTGCAGGCGCACTGCCCGCTGCTGTGGGCAGGCGACCAGTCGGTCGACTTCAGCCGCCACGATGGCTTGCAGACGGTGATCTGCGGCGCGCTGTCGTCCGGCCTCTTGGGCAACGCCTACCACCACAGCGATATCGGCGGCTACACGAGCCTGTTCGGCAACCTGCGCACGGCCGAACTGTTCCAGCGCTGGACGGAGATGGCCGTGTTTACGTCGATGATGCGCACGCACGAAGGCAACCGCCCGGACGAAAACTTCCAGTTCTACCAGGATGAACAGGTGTTCCGCCACTTCGCCCGCATGACGCAGCTGCACGTGGCGCTGGCGCCGACCATCCGCGCCCTGGCCGAGGATGCCGTGGCGCGCGGCCTGCCGCTGCAACGCCCCCTGTTCCTGCACTATGAGCACGACCGCGCCACCTACGCCATCCAGGACCAGTATCTGTTCGGCCCCGACCTGCTGGTGGCGCCCGTGCATGCGGCGGGTGCTGCGCGCTGGAGCGCCTACCTGCCGCAGGGCGACGCCTGGATCCACCTATGGAGCGGCGCCGCCTTCGAAGGCGGCCAGCGCGTGGAAGTCGATGCGCCGTTGGGCCAGCCGCCCGTGTTCGTGCGGCGCGGCTGCGCGCAGCAGGACTTTTTCCTGTCGCTGGCGAAATGAGCCTGGCATGAGCGTGGCGTCGCATCTGCTGTTCCTGGCCTGCGTGGCGCTGGCCAGTTACGCGCAGAACTTGACGGGCTTTGCCTTCGGCCTGATCCTGCTGGGCCTGACGGCCGTGCTGCACCTGGCCAGCCTGGGCGATGTCGCCAACGTGGTCAGCGTGCTGGTGCTGGTGAATGCCGCCATCACGTTTGGCCGCACGCGCCCGCAGCTGGCCTGGCCCGTATTTGGCCCTGCACTGGCCGTCAGCCAGCTGGGCGTGGGTGCGGGCGTGGCCCTGCTGGGCTGGTTCAGCGCGCAGCAAGTGACCCTGCTGCGATTCCTGCTCGGTTGCGCCATCGTCGTCTGCGCGTGCATGCTGGTGCTGCGCGCCAGCGCGCGTGCGCGGCAATCCGGCCTGCCCGCCTTCCTGTTCTTCGGCGGCGTGTCCGGCGTGATGGGCGGCCTGTTCGCCAGCGCCGGCCCGCCCATGGTGTACCACCTGTACCGCCAGCCATGGCCGGCCGACATGATCCGCCATTCGCTGATCGTACTGTTCGCCGCGAATGCCGTGCTGCGCCTGGCCCTCGTGCTGGCGCATGGCGAGTTCAGCATGACGGCCCTGTGGCTGACCCTCGAGGCCTTGCCGCTGGTGACGGGGCTGACCTGGCTGGCGCGCCGCCACCCTTCGCGCCTGCCCATCGAGCACGTGCGCCGCGCCGTCTTCGTGCTGCTGCTGGTCGCCGGCCTGGCCCTGGTGCTGCCGCCCGTGCTGTCGCTGCTTGCCTGAGGCGGCGCCTTTTTTCCTTTTACTTTTACAAGACGAACCTTCCATGTCCGCTTCCCGCTTTTCCTCCCTGCCCGCCGACTGCGACCTGCTGGTCGTCGGCGGCGGCATCAATGGCGCCGGCATCGCGCGCGACGCGGCCGGCCGCGGCTTGCGCGTGGTGCTGTGCGAACAGCACGACCTGGCGCAGCACACCTCGTCCGCATCCACCAAGCTGATACACGGCGGCCTGCGCTACCTCGAATACTATGAATTCAAACTGGTGCGCAAGGCGCTGCAGGAACGCGAAGTGCTGCTGCGCGCCGCGCCCCACATCATGTGGCCGATGCGCTTCGTCATGCCGCACGACGCCGCCCAGCGCCCCGCCTGGATGATACGCGCGGGTCTGTTCCTGTACGACCACCTGGCCAAGCGGGCCTTCCTGCCCGCCTCGCAAGGCATCGCGCTGGACAAGCACGCGGCGGGCGCGCCGCTGAAGGCCGGCTACCGCAAGGGCTTCGTGTATTCCGACGGCTGGGTCGACGATGCGCGCCTGGTGGTGCTCAACGCGCTCGATGCGCAGGAGCACGGCGCGCACATCCTCACGCGCACGGCCTGCATCGATGCGCGCCGCGATGGCGGCGCCTGGCACGCCACCCTGCAAGCCGAGGATGGCCAGCGCAAGATGCTGCTTGCACGCGCCATAGTCAACGCGGCGGGACCGTGGACGGCGCAATTTGCCGGTGCGGCCGGCGGCGGCAAGACGCAGGGACTGCGCCTGATCAAGGGCAGCCACATCATCGTGCCGCGCCTGTTCGAGCATCCGAACGCCTATATCTTCCAGAACCCGGACCAGCGCATCATCTTCGCCATTCCCTACCAGGATGACTTTACCCTGATCGGCACCACGGACGAGGAATACAAGGGGGAAGTGAGCCAGGTGAAGATCAGCCAGGCGGAGATAGATTACCTGTGCCAGGCGGCGAACCGCTATTTCAAGCGCGAGATCGGCCCCGCCGACGTCGTGTGGACGTATTCGGGCGTGCGCCCCCTGCTCGACGACAGCGCGCAGAACGCGTCGGCCGTCACGCGCGACTACCTGCTGGAAGTGGCGCGCGGCGACGCGGCGACGGGCGCGCCCCTGCTCAATATCTGGGGCGGCAAGATCACTACCTACCGCAAGCTGGCCGAGGAAGCATTGGGCTTGCTGGCGCCCCTGCTGGAGAATGGCGCCCCGGCGTGGACGGCCCACGCGCCCCTGCCCGGCGGCGACCTGCAGCAGGAGAATCGACTGGTGGACAGCCATGATTTCGACGCTTTCCTCGCCCGCTTCCAGCGCGACCACGCCTGGCTGCCGCCCGCGCTGGCGCGCCGCTATGCGCGCGCGTACGGCAGCCGCGCCACGCGCCTGCTGACGGGCGCCGCTTCGATGGCCGACCTGGGCGCGCAGCTGGCGCCCGGCCTGTACGAGGCCGAGGCGTGCTATCTGATCGAAGTGGAATGGGCCAGAAGCAGCGACGACATCCTGTGGCGGCGCAGTAAACTGGGTTTGCGCTGCGCGCCGGCCGACGTGGCCCGCCTGCAGCAGTGGCTGGCGGCCCATCTGGCGCAAGAGGTGGCGGCATGACGTATTTGCTGGCCCTCGACCAGGGCACCTCCAGTTCGCGCAGCATGGTGTTCGATGAAACGGGCGCCATCGTCGCCGTGGCGCAGCGCGAATTTCGCCAGCTCTTCCCGCAACCGGGCTGGATCGAACACGACCCGATGGAAATCTGGCACAGCCAGCTGGCGACCTGCCGCGAAGTACTGGCCAAGACAGGCCTGAAGGCAGATGCCCTCGGCGCGCTGGGCATCACCAACCAGCGCGAGACGACGGTGGTGTGGGACCGCGCCACGGGCGAACCCGTCTACAACGCCATCGTCTGGCAAGACCGCCGCACGGAAGCGCTGTGCGAGGACTTGCGCGCGCGGGGCCTGGCCGGCGCCATCCACGCGAAAACGGGCCTGGTGCTCGACCCGTATTTTTCCGGCACCAAGCTGCGCTGGATACTCGACGCCGTGCCCGGCGCCCGCGCGCGGGCCATGCGCGGCGAACTGGCCTTCGGCACCATCGACACATGGCTGGCATGGAAGATGACGGGCGGCCGCCTGCACGTGAGCGACGTCACCAACGCTTCGCGCACCATGCTGTGGAACCTGCATGAAGGCTGCTGGGATGCCCAGCTGCTCGACTGGCTGGGCATTCCCGCCAGCCTGCTGCCGACCGTCCATCCATCGAGCCACGTGTATGGCGAAACGGATGCGGAAGTGCTGGGCAGCCCCGTCATCATCGGCGGCATCGCCGGCGACCAGCAGGCGGCGCTGTTCGGCCAGACCTGTTTCACGCCGGGCATGGCCAAGAATACCTATGGCACGGGCTGCTTCTTGCTGCTCAACACGGGCGAGCAGTGCGCGCAATCGCAGCATGGCTTGATCAGCACGGCCGCCTGCCAGGTGGGCACGCAGCCCGCGTATGCGCTCGAAGGCAGCGTCTTCATCGGCGGCGCCGTGGTGCAGTGGCTGCGCGACGGCCTGGGCGCCATCGGCCACGCGGGCGAAGCGGAAGGCCTGGCCGCCTCCGTGCCCGATTCGGGCGGCGTGGTCTTCGTGCCCTCGTTTACAGGCCTGGGTGCGCCGTACTGGGTGCCATCGGCCAAGGGCGCCATCCTGGGCCTGAGCCGGGGAAGCACGGTGGGCCACATCGCCCGCGCGGCACTCGAAGCGATCGCCTTCCAGAGCGCCGCCCTGCTGGATGCCATGACGCGCGACGCGCAAGCGCCCATCACCGAACTGCGCGTGGACGGCGGCGCCTGCGCCAACAACCTGCTGCTGCAATTCCAGGCCGACCTGCTGGGCATCCCCGTGGTACGCCCGCAAGTGATTGAAACGACCGCCCTGGGGGCGGCCTATCTGGCGGGCCTGGCCATCGGCCAGTACCGTGGCGTGGAAGAGCTGGCGTCGCACTGGCGCGCCGACAGGACGTTCTTGCCCACCATCGGCCGCGACCAGGCAGGCAGCCTGATGCAGCAGTGGGAGGTGGCGGTACGGCGGTTTGCGGGAAATGGGGAGGGATAGCCAATATAACAGGCAAAAAAAAGCCCGCTGCAGGAGCGGGCTGAATCTATTTCCTTGGAGGAAGATAGAGGAGACAGATGAATGATGCCGCGTTGCAGCATATAAAACCACTTTATATTCGTGATGTCAGAAATACGCAACGGTGATATTAAGGGCAACGAAGAATTCCATGTGGCAACTTTTATGCTGCCGCTTCCGTTTTCCCGTCGCCAGAACGCAACATATTCTTGATGCCTCGCAACGCTTGCCGTACCCTCGCCTCGTTTTCGATCAGGGCGAAGCGCACGTATTCGTCGCCGTATTCGCCGAAGCCGATGCCGGGCGACACGCTGACCCTGGCTTTTTGCAGCAGCAGCTTGGCGAACTCCAGCGATCCCAGGTGGCGGTACGCTTGCGGGATATGCGCCCAGATATACATCGAGGCCTTCGGTTTTTCCACCATCCAGCCCGCTTCATGCAAGCCTTTCACCAGCACGTCGCGGCGGCGCTGGTATTGGGCGCAGATTTCCGTCACGCAGCTCTGGTCGCCTTCCAGCGCGGCGATGGCCGCCACCTGCACGGGCGTGAAACTGCCATAGTCGTGGTAGCTCTTGATGCGCGCCAGGGCCGCCACCAGTTCCGCATTGCCCACCATGAAACCAATGCGCCAACCCGCCATGTTGTAGCTTTTCGACATGGTGAAAAATTCCACGGCCACGTCGCGCGCGCCGGGCACCTGCATGATGGATGGCGCCTTCCAGCCATCGAACGTGATGTCGGCATACGCCAGGTCATGCACCACCAGAATATTGTGCTGTTTCGCCAGCGCGACGACCCGTTCAAAGAATTCCAGCTCCACGCATTGCGCGGTCGGGTTGGATGGGAAGCCCAGCACCATCATCTTCGGCTTCGGGTAGCTTTCGCGGATCGCCCGTTCCAGCTCGGCAAAAAAATCCACGCCCGGCCCCATGCGCACGGAGCGGATGTCGGCGCCCGCGATGACGGCGCCCCAAATGTGGATCGGATAGCTGGGATTCGGCACCAGCACCGTGTCGCCACGGTCGAGCGTCGCCAGCATCAGGTGCGCCAGGCCCTCTTTCGAGCCGATGGTGACGATGGCTTCGCTGTCCGGGTCGATGTCGACCTCGTAGCGCTTCTTGTACCAGTGTGCAATGGCGCGGCGCAAACGGGGAATACCTTTTGATGCGGAATAGCCGTGCGTGTCGGGGCGTTTCACCGTCTCGACCAGCTTGTCCACGATGTGGGCCGGCGTGGCGCCATCGGGATTGCCCATCGACATGTCGATGATGTCCTCGCCACGGCGGCGCGCGGCCATCTTGAGTTCGGCGGTGATATTGAAAACGTAGGGGGGAAGGCGATTGATGCGCGAAAAGCTGCGCGGAGCTTGGCTGTCGGTCATGGTTATCTCTGTACGTAAGCGCCCGGATCCGTCCGAGCGACGTTGGCGCAGTGGCTGCACCTGCAACGATACTAACCCGAGCTTGCGCAAACTGGCAAGGCCGATTCGGACGCGCTACAATACGCGCTGATCGAAAATGAGCGCACCGGTTGGTAACCCGGTAAGTGCCTGGCACCGTCCAGCATGCTCCCGCCCACGCGGACCCACGGCGCTGACCCTTGGCTGTTACACCAGCCGGGGAGGTGTTCTGGTTCGTGCATCTTTCCGCCGCGCCATCCCTCCCCTGCTTTCTATTTTAGGAATGAGACGGATGGCAACACACGACACCGCAGTAACTGGCATGACCCTGGACCGGACCGGCATCGAGCAGCAGCTGGCCCTGCCCGTGCGCCACTTCATCGATTGCGCGTTCGACGGCGAAGATTTGTCGCGCCTCGATTTGCAAGGCTGCACCTTCGAGCGCTGCACCTTTGCCGACACCAATATGTTCGCCAGCAAGCTGGCGCGCAGCACGTGGCGCCGCTGCCGCGCGGGCAGCGCCGATTTCGAATCCGTCGATGCCGTCGATGCCAGCTTCGAAGGCTGCGACCTGAACAACACAAAATGGCGGCGCGCCAAGCTGGCTTCGGCCACCTACCGCGGCTGCAAGCTGACGGGCGCCTCGTTCGAGGAAGTGGCCCACCTGGGCCTCACCTTCGAGGACAGCCTGCTGGTGGGCGCCGATTTGCGCGGCTTTTCGTTCCGCAAGGCGATACTCAAACAGCTGGATTTTTCCGACGCCTACCTGGCCGGCTGCGATTTCCGCGACGCCGTCTTCGAAGGCGGCAGCCTGCGCAACGCCACGATCAAGCTGGCGAAGTTCCAGGGCGCAGACCTGCGCGGCGCCGATATCGACGGTTTCAAATTGAACGAAGCGGCGCTGCTGAAGGGCGCCGTCATCACGCATGCGCAGGCGGCCAACTTCATGCGGGCGCTCGATCTGGTGGTGATTTAATCTGAACAGGCAAAAAAAAGCCCGCTGCGGGAGCGGGCTGAATCTATTTCCTTGGAGGAGATAGAGGAGACAAGTGCATCTTGCGGCATCGCGGCATATCACGCCACTTTATCTTCATGATGATAGAAATACCTGTCAGTGATAACGAGGCGCCATCAGGGTTTCACGCCGTGCGGCGTGTGGCTTGCGGCAGAAATTCTCCCAGCCACACCAGCAGGGCCAGGCCCGGAAACGCCATGCCTGTCAGCAAGGTCGCTTGCCAGCCATAGCTGGCGTACACCCAGGCACCGATGGCCGAGCCGGCCGCGCCGCCGGCAAAGAACAGGGCGAAATACAGGCCATTCAGGCGGCCCCGCACTTCCGCGCCCAGGCTGAAGATGGCGCGCTGTCCCAGCACCAGGTTGGCCGCCACGCCCATGTCGAGCACGATGGAAGCGACCACCAGCAGCCCCAGCGCCACATGCTTTGACTCCGGCGCCAGCATCGGCAAGGCAAAGGCGACGATGCCCAGCGCCAGCGCAGCGGCCGTGGCCGGCAAGGTGTGGCCCGCATCGGCCAGACGGCCGGCGATGGGCGAAGCGACGGCGCCTGCCATGCCCACCAGGGCAAAGATGGCGATACCCGTTTGCGACAGGCCGAACGCGGGGCTGGACAGCACCAGTGGCGTGACGGTCCAGAACAGGCTGAAGGCGCCAAACAGGCCAGCGTGATAGGCGGCGCGGCGGCGCAGCACGGGCGTGCCGAGCAGCAAATGCCACAAGGACGCCATCAAGGCCGGATAGCGCATGTTCGACACGGGCTGGCGCACGGGCAAGGCGCGGCGCAGCACCAGCGCCAGCAACACCATCAGCACGGCGGCGCCGCCAAACACCACATGCCAGCTGGCATGGGCCGCCACCAGCGAGGCCACGGGACGGGCCAGCATAATGCCCAGCAACAAGCCGCTGACCACCTTGCCCACCGTCTGCCCTCGCGTCGCTTCCTGCGACAGGTGGGCGGCAAACGGCACGATCACTTGCGCCGCCACGGAACCGAGGCCGATAGCCAGCGCGGCAGCCAGGAACACGATGGCACCCGTGGAAAGGGCCGCCACCACCAGGGCCGTGGCCGTCACCAGCAAGGCAGTGATGATCAGGCGACGGTTTTCCAGCAAGTCGCCCAGCGGCACGACAAACAGCAGGCCCAGGGTATAGCCGACCTGCGTCAGGGTGACGATCAGCCCGGCCGCCTTGGCCGACAGGCCAGTCGAAGCGCTGATCGGCCCGACGAGGGTTTGTGCGTAATACAGATTGGCGACGATCAGGCCGGAAGCGATGGCCAGCAGCAGCACCATGGCGGGCGCAATGTAGTGGGGAGCAGAAGGTGAGGCCTTGTTCATGTTGTTTCCTCGGTTCGATAGGGATGTCGCTATTTTATGCAAAGCCGGGGCAAAGATAATTAGGGCATAATCGCCCTACACTTTTCACATAATATGAACAATGAAAGCTATCCCATGGACAAGATCAAGGCCATGCAGACCTTCGTGCGCATCGTCGAGGCCAACAGTTTTTCCAAGGCGGCCGAAACCTTGAATTTGCCGCGCGCCGCGCTGACGGCCACCCTGCAAAAGCTGGAAGCCTACCTGGGCACGCAACTGCTGCAGCGCACCACGCGCCGTTTGTCCCTCACGCCGGAAGGTGCCGAGTACTTTCACCATTGCCTCGATATCCTGAAAGCCGTCGACACGGCGGAACTGGCCTTCCGTGGCCCTGACGCGAAAAAACCCCGCGGCTTGCTGCGCATTAACCTGCCCAATACGGTGGGCCGGCGCCTGATCATTCCCCATATCGCGCAATTCCACGCCGCCTGGCCAGACGTGCAATTGCAGCTGAGTCTGACAGACCGCCTGGTCGACCTGACGCAGGAAGGCATCGATTGCGCCTTGCGCGTGGGCACCTTGCAAGATTCCGCCTTCATCGGCAAGCAGGTCGGCCTGATGCGCTTCGTCACCTGCGCGTCCCCTGCTTACCTGGCGCGGCACGGCACGCCGCACACCCTGGCCGACCTGGCCGTGCACCGGGGCATCATGCATTACTCGGGCCGCACGGGGCGCGCCTTCGATTGGGATTTCCTGCAAGGCAAGGAGGTCGTGCGCGTGCAGATGGCCGGCCCCATCGCCGTCAACGACGCGGACGCCAGCGTCGATTGCGCCCTGCAAGGGTTGGGTCTGGCCCAGGTGGCCATGTACCAGGTACGCGCGCATCTCGACAGTGGCTCCCTGGTGGCCGTGCTGCCCGGCTGTTCGCCGACGCCGATGCCCATGTCCCTGCTGACGCCGCAAGGCCGATTGGCCACGCCCAAGCTGCAGGCGTTTGCCGGCTGGATCACGGCCCTGCTGGCTGCCCAGCCCGACGTGCAACTGCCCACGCACAAAATCTGAGGCAAAAAAAAGCCCGCTACAAAGAGCGGGCTGAATCTATTTTCTTGGAGGAGAATAGAGGAGACAAGTGAATTATGCTGCATCGCGGCATATCAATCCAATTGATTGTTGGAATGATAGAAATACACCAGACAGATAACTGATGGCGAAAAAAAACCGGCTCCGCAAGGAACCGGTTTTTTACTGCGTGAAAAGCCTTACTTCGCCGCCGTCACCGGTGTTGCCTTGGTATCCGCGCCATACGGCAAGACCTTGGACGCCAGGCGGGTATCGGCCTTGATCAGTGCCACTTCGTCGGCCAGGATGCGCGCCGCTTCGTTCAGCAGCACGTCCTTGGCGCTCTTCGCGGCCGTTTCAGCGTCCAGTTCCGCGCTCAGGGCCCGTTCGTCGCCCTGCAAGCCGTCGTCGGTGCGCAAGGCGCCTTTCACGGCGGCAATCTGCTTGGCCGCCTTGTTGGCCGCTTTCGCGCCCTTCAGCACGTCTTTCGGATCAGGAATGACCACCAGGTCGTCGGCAGGGTTCGAAATCTGCGCGATCAGGCGTTTTTCACGGGCCTTGGCGCGCGCTTCCTGGGCATCGCGCTCCTTGCGGCGCACGGTTTCATTGAGCGAAATCTGGTTTTCCTTGCGCTGCTTGACGACGAGGGCGATGTCATCGAGCAAATACTGGAAATCCTTGTCCTTGGCCACGCGCGCATCATGCTTCTTGTCCAGCAGCGGCACGATGTCCTTCAGGTCGCCCGTCGGCATGTAGGGCGCCGGCTTGATGGCCACCCATGGCAGGGCATTGTCATAGCTCGATTCGCCGAAGTTTTCCGCGTCCGACATGGCTGGCAGCTTGATGTCAGGCGTGACGCCGCGCAACTGCGTGGTGCCGCCATTAATGCGGAAGAACTGGGCGATGGTCATTTTCAGCTCGCCGAAACGGGCTTTCTCGCTGCCGCCAAAACGGTCGAGGTTGAACAAGGTCTGCACCGTGCCCTTGCCGAAGCTGCCTTCGCCGATGATCACGCCACGGCCGTAGTCCTGCACGGCGGCGGCGAAAATCTCGGAAGCCGATGCCGAGCCGCGGTTGATCAGCACGCCCATCGGGCCGTCCCAGGCCAGGCCGGCGCTGGTATCGCTTTCCACTTCGACCTTGCCTTCGGCGTTGCGCTGCATCACGACAGGGCCCTTGTCGATGAACAGGCCCGTCAGTTCGACGGCTTCATTCAGCGATCCGCCGCCATTGTTGCGCAAGTCGATCAGGACGTTGTCGACCTTGTCCTTCTTCAACTCGGCCAGCAAGCGGCTGACGTCGCGCGTGGCGCTTTTGAAGTCCTTGTCGCCACGGCGGCGCGCTTCGAAGTCCTGGTAGAACGTCGGCAGGGAAATGACGCCGATGCGGCGCTTGACGCCGTTCTCGCGCACTTCGATGATCGATTTCTTCGCCGCCTGCTCTTCCATGCTGATTTTCTTGCGCACCAGCGGCAAGACCACGTGCTTGGCGTCCGGGCCGGCGTCGGCCGGCAGGATGTCGAGGCGCACCACGGAATCCTTGGCGCCGCGGATCAGCTGCACCACATCGTCGATGCGCATGCCCAGCACTTCGGTGATGGGGCCGCTTTCGCCCTGCCCCACGCCGACGATACGGTCGCCCACTTTCAGCTTGCCCGACAAGCCGGCCGGGCTGCCCGGCACGACTTCGCGCACCACCGTGTATTCGTCGCGCGTCTGCAGCACGGCGCCGATGCCTTCGAGCGACAGCCGCATGGCGATGTCGAAGTTGTCCGAAGCGCGCGGACCCAGGTAATTGGTATGCGGTTCGATCGACATGGCGTAGGAGTTCATGAAGATCTGGAACACGTCTTCGCTGTTGAGCTTGCGCGCACGGGTCGTGTAGCTCTCATAGCGCTTGTCCAGCGTCTCGCGGATGGCCTTGTCTTCCTTGCCCGCCAGTTTCAGGCGCAGCCAGTCGTTCTTGACGCGCTTGCGCCACAGGTCCCGCACTTCCTCGTCGTTCTTCGGCCAGGCGGCCTTTTCGCGGTCGAGCTGGTAGCTCTCATCGGCCGTGAAGTCGAACTTGGTTTTCAGCAATTCACGCGCATACGCCATGCGCTCGTCGAAACGCTGCTGGTACAGGTTATAGATGGCAAACGGCGCCGTCAGGTCTTCATTGATGATGGCGTCATCGAGCTTGGTGCGCAAGGGCGCGAAACGGTCGATGTCGGCCTGCACGAAAAACAGCTTTTCCGCGTCCAGGGACTTGAAATAGCGGTCGAAGATCTTCTCCGACATGGCGTCGTCGAGCGGCATGGCCTTGTAATGGACGCGCGTCAATACGCGCGATGCCCACAAGGCGGCCTGCGTTTGCTGGGCCAGCGGCTTCATGGGTAGCGGAGGAGCGGCGCTCTTGTCCGTCTGGGCTGCGCCAGCGTGGGCTGACAGGGCAAGCACCAGGGTGACCAGCATCATTTGCTTCTTCATCGGCTTCTCCGAAAATTAGTTGAATCAATTCCAGGCGGCGCAGCCATGCATGCGCCAGCCAGCAAGACAGTAAGGGGAATACACGACTGGTCTGCATATTATTCTACAGGATACGGCCTGGCAGTCTCCCATGGAATATCAGTTTCTTCCTGGAAGCTTAAACGCGAATTAAAGGCGGCGTCTCATTCATTACAAAGTGAAACATTCGTGAGAAAAATTACATCGCCCCTCGGTGCCAAAGATCAAACGCGCCATTGAAATCAAAAAAGTCAATAGGCCGTTTTTATTATCCTTGATACGGATGATGTTTTTACGCGAAAAATTGATTCCTGCGGGAAACACTTAGTAACAAAACGCAAGCAACATGCTATCATCGCGCCCTGAAATCCAGCTTGCCTGTGCGCGGCTCCCAACGCCGGCGCGCCTCAGTTTCAACAGTATTCCCCACCAGATCACCTCCCCGCGTGTCATGTCATGACCAGGAATGGCCGAGCTGATTACCCTTTGCCAGACTCACACTATGCCTACAAAATCATTCTCCCCCCGCCACTGGAGTGTCGGCGGCAAGATCACCATTTTTACCTTTGCCCTGGTCAGCCTGATCCTCGCCAGCCTGACGACCTTGATCAGCATCCGCACCTCGGCTGCGCTGGAACAGCGCGCCGAAGCGGCCGTCACCAGCGAACTCAATAGCGTCATGACCACCACGGAAGTGTTTCACACGGCCATGGTCAACGAGGCGGCCAGCTTCGCGCGCCTGTTCGCGGCCGAATTTCCCGGCCCGTTCACGGTCGACGCGGGTGCCATGGTGGCCGTGGCCGGCAAGGCCACGCCCGCCCTGGCCAACGGCGGCAAGGTGCTCAACCTCGACACGGTCGTGGTCGACCGCTACACGGCGCAAACGGGCGTGATCGCCACCATTTTTGCCGCCAATGGCGATGAATTCGTGCGCATCAGCACCTCGCTGAAAAAGCAGGATGGCGAACGGGCCATCGGCACGCAGCTCGACCACAACCACCCCAGCTATGCACCGCTGCGCGCCGGCCAGCGCTTCGTTGGCATGGCCACCTTATTTGGCAAGCAATATATTACCCAGTACGATCCCGTGCGCGATGCGGGCGGCAAGGTGGTCGGCGTGCTGTTCATCGGCCTGGACATCAGCAAGAATCTGGCCATGCTGAAAGAGAAGATTCGCCAGGTCAAGATCGGCCAGACGGGCTATATCTATATCGTCGACACGGCCCCCGGCGCCAACTACGGCCACCTGGTGCTGCACCCGAACAGCGAAGGCAAGAGCGCGCTCGAGTTCAAGGCCAGCGACGGCCGCCTGTTCATCCAGGAAATGCTGGCGCAAAAAGACGGCGCCATGCGCTACACGTGGACGGCGCCGGGCGAAACGGCGGCCCTCGCGCGCGAAAAGCAGCTGTTTTACCGTCAATTCAAGGATTGGCAATGGATCATCGCGGGCGGCACGTTTACGGACGAAATCACCCTGGAAGCGCGCCAGATGCGCAACCAGCTGGCCATTTCCGGCTTCATCGCCCTGCTCGTCTTCGCCCTGCTGCTGTACTGGCTGGTGCGCACCCTCGTGTCGCGCCCGCTGGCCGCCGCCGAAACGGCCGCCGCGCAGATTGCCGCCGGCGATCTGACGGTGCACCTCGATACCAGCAGCCTGGACGAAATCGGCCGCCTGCTGCTCGCCATGAACCGCATCAGCGACAACTTGTCGCAAGTGGTCAGCAATGTGCGCGGCAGCGCCGGGCAGATCGCCACGGCATCCGGTGAAATCGCCAGCGGCAACCTGGACTTGTCGAGCCGCACGGAGCAGCAAGCCAGTTCGCTGGAAGAAACAGCCGCGTCAATGGAAGAGCTCAGTTCCACCGTGCGCCAGAACGTCGACCATGCCCAGCAGGCAAGCCGGCTCGCGCACGACTCCTCCAGCCTGGCAGCAGAAGGCGGCGCCGCCGTGGCGCAAGTGGCCAGCACCATGGATGCCATCCGCAGTTCCTCGGGCAAGATCGCCGACATCATCGGCGTCATCGACGGCATCGCCTTCCAGACGAATATCCTGGCCTTGAACGCGGCCGTGGAAGCGGCGCGCGCCGGTGAGCAGGGACGCGGCTTTGCCGTCGTCGCCACCGAGGTGCGCACCCTGGCGCAGCGCTCGACGGCAGCGGCGAAAGACATCAAGGACCTGATCCAGGCATCCGCCAGCACGGTGGACCTGGGCCACGCGCAAGTGAACCAGGCCAGCGCCACCATGGACACCGTGGTTGCCAGCGTGCAGCAAGTGAGCACCATCATGGCCGAAATCGCGCAGGCAAGCGAAGAGCAGCGCAGCGGCATCGAGCAAGTCAACCAGGCCATCGCCCAGATGGACCAGGTAACCCAGCAGAATGCGGCCCTGGTGGAAGAAGCGGCCGCGGCGGCCGACGCCTTGCAGGAGCAGGCGCAGGAGCTGAACCAGGTGGTAGGCGTGTTCAAGCTGTAAAAGCGGGTCCGGTGCTAAGATGGCGCATACCACCGCGCCAGGAGAGACCATGCACGACGACTACGTTTTAATTGCCCGGCTGATGATCCCCACGGATGCGCACGTCATCCGCGGTTGCCTGGCGGCGGCCGGCATCGACGTGCTGCTGACGGACGACCAGCACATGCAGGCCGACATGCTGCTGGCAGCCGCCATCGGCGGCGCCCGCGTGCTGGTGCGCGAACACGACGTGGCGCGCGCCAATGACATCCTCGCCGCTTTCGAGCGGGGCGATCTGGCGCTGGCGGACGATGCCGATGTAGGCGCGCCCGTCGCCGAATAATTTACGAGTAGATTTACGAGTAGAAACAGCGCCCGCATGCCTGGCGGTAACTCTCGTTGCCGCCAATGCTGATCTGTTCGCCTTCCTTGATGCGGCGGCCCTGCTCATCCACGCGGATGTTCATCGTGGCCTTCTTGCCGCAAGTACAGATATTCTTCAATTCCTCGATATCGTCGGCCAGCGCCAGCAGATAGGCCGAGCCGGGGAACGGCTCGCCCTTGAAATCCGTGCGCAAGCCGTAGCAGATGACGGGCACGCCCTTCACTTGCGCCAGCTGGTGCAGCTGCTGCACCTGGGCCGTGCTGAGAAATTGCGCCTCATCCACCAGCAAACAGGCGACCTGGGGGATATCGTCGAGGAAATTCGTGTCGGCATGGAAGATATCGACCTGGCGCTGCGGACCCAGGCGCGAAGTCACTCTACCCACGCCGTAGCGGCTGTCGATGGCGGCCGTGTACAGGCGTACCCGCTGGCCCTGCTCTTCATAGTTGTGCGCGACCTGCAACAAGGCCGTCGACTTGCCCGCGTTCATCGCGGAATACCGGAAATAAAGTTTTGCCACTGCCGCCTGCCCTGTTTGTCTGGTTTTCAGGATACTGTTTAGTTCCTTTTCGAGGCGTGATTATAAATCGCAATGGCGGGCTTGCGGCAGCTTAATAGTCGCGTCATTGGTGCGGCAAGCGGGAAAAAAACGGCGCATACTCGAAGCGCGCACGCTGTTGCCGCGCTGCAGCCGATATGCGCAAAGCGCATATGCAAGCATGCAAACATTCGTTCGCCGCACTCGTCCACCCGCCTACACTGCGCGGCACGGAAGGCGGCTCGGGACACAATCCCGGGCGGCTGTTTCTCTGACAGGAGCCACCATGAATGATCGAATGCCATCCCCACCCCAGCCGCCAGCGCTATACAAGCTGATCGGCAATACCCCGCTGGTCGAAGTGACCAGGCTCGACACGGGCCTGTGCCAGCTGTTCCTGAAACTGGAATCGCAAAATCCCGGCGGTTCCATCAAGGACCGCATCGGCCTGTCCATCATCGAAGCGGCCGAAGCCGACGGCCGCCTGCAGCCGGGCGGCACCATCGTCGAGGCAACGGCCGGCAACACGGGCATCGGCCTGGCGCTGGTCGGCCGCATCAAGGGCTACCGCGTGATTCTCGTCGTGCCCGACAAGATGTCGACGGAAAAAGTGCTGCACCTGAAAGCCCTGGGCGCGGAAGTGCACACCACGCGCTCGGACGTGGGCAAGGGCCATCCCGAGTACTACCAGGATTACGCGGCGCGCCTGGCGCGCGAACTGCCGGGCGCCTTCTTTGCCGACCAGTTCAACAATCCCGCCAATCCGCTGGCCCACGAAACGACGACGGCGCCCGAAATCTGGGAGCAAAGCGGCCATGACGTGGACGCCATC
Organism: Janthinobacterium sp. SUN128; assembly: GCF_030587275.1. NCBI lineage: Bacteria > Pseudomonadati > Pseudomonadota > Betaproteobacteria > Burkholderiales > Oxalobacteraceae > Janthinobacterium > Janthinobacterium sp. SUN128. The sequence continues at coordinate 2,340,253 of NZ_JAPWHY010000001.1, forward strand.
GTCGTCGGCGTCGGCTCATCCGGCACCCTGACGGGCCTGACGCGCTATTTCCGCAAGGCGCAGCCGAAGCTGGAATTCGTGCTGGCCGACCCGCAAGGCTCCATCCTCACCGAATACATCGACACGGGCAAGGTATCGGACACAAGCGGCTCGTGGGCCGTCGAAGGCATCGGCGAAGACTTCATCCCCTCGATCGCCGACATGGACAGCGTCACCAAGGCCTACACCATCAGCGACCAGGAAAGTTTTGATTCCGCGCGCGCCCTCTTGCGCGCCGAAGGCATCCTCGGCGGCTCGTCCACCGGCACGTTGCTGGCCGCCGCCCTCAAATACTGCCGCGAACAGACCACGCCGAAGCGCGTCGTCACCTTTGTCTGTGACACGGGAACGCGCTATCTATCCAAAGTCTATAACGATGGCTGGATGCGCGACCAGGGCTTGTTGCAGCGGGCCGTGTCGGGCGACTTGCGCGACCTGATCGGGCGCCGCTACGACGAGGGCGATGTCGTCAGCGTGGCGCCGGGCGACACCCTGCTGACGGCCTTCAACCGCATGCGTGCCAGCGACCTGGCCCAACTGCCCGTCATCGATGGCGGCCAGCTGGTCGGCATTATCGACGAATCGGACTTGCTGCTGCACGTCTCGGGCGACGCCGCCCATTTCGCGGGTCTGGTGGGCGCCACCATGACGACGCAGATCGAAACCCTGGCGCCCTCAAGCGGCTTGCCCGCCCTGCGCACCACCCTGGACCGGGGCTTGACGGCCGTCGTCGCCGACGATACTGCCTTCTATGGCCTGATCACCCGCTTCGACCTTCTCAACCACTTACGCAGGACACTATCTTGAGCCAGCACATTCCCCGCAAAAGCCGCCTCGCCACGCGCGTCATCCACGCCGGCCAGTCGCCCGACCCGTCGACGGGCGCCATCATGCCGCCCATATACGCCACCTCCACCTTCGTGCAGGACAGCCCCGGCGTGCACAAAGGCCTCGACTACGGCCGCTCGCACAATCCCACGCGCTGGGCGCTCGAGCGCTGCGTGGCCGACCTGGAAGGCGGCAGCGCCGCCTTCGCGTTTGCCTCGGGCCTGGCCGCCATCTCGTCCGTGCTGGAATTGCTGGATGCGGGCAGCCATATCGTCGCCGGCGACGATATGTACGGCGGCACGTATCGATTGTTCGAGCGGGTGCGCCGCCGCTCGGCCGGCCATGAGTTCACGTATGTCGATTTGACGAATCCGGAAAACCTGCTGGCCGCGCTGCGCCCGGAAACGAAAATGGTGTGGGTGGAAACGCCCACCAACCCGATGCTGAAACTGGCGGATTTGCGGGCGATTGCCGACATCTGCCGCGCACGGGGCATCATCGCCGTGGCGGATAACACCTTCGCCAGCCCGCTGGTGCAGCGCCCGCTGGAACATGGCTTCGACATCGTCGTGCACTCGACCACCAAGTATTTGAACGGCCATTCGGACATCATCGGCGGCATCGCCATCGTCGGCGCGGAAGAGCGCCAGGCGGAGTGGCGCGAGCAGCTGGGCTTTTTGCAAAACTCGGTGGGCGCGATTGCGGGGCCGTTCGACAGCTTCCTCGCCCTGCGCGGCGTGAAAACCCTGGCCATCCGCATGCAGCGCCATTGCGAAAGCGCCCTGGCGCTGGCGCAGTGGCTGGAGCAGCAAAAGGAAGTGCGCAAGGTGTTTTATCCGGGGCTGGAATCGCACCCGCAGCATGCGCTGGCGCGGCGCCAGATGGATGGTTTCGGCGGCATCATTTCCATCGACCTCAATACGGATCTGGCCGGCGCGCGGCGCTTCCTCGAACGCTGCGAGGTGTTCGCCCTGGCCGAAAGCCTGGGCGGCGTGGAAAGCCTGATCGAACACCCCGCCCTGATGACGCATGCCAGCATCCCGCCCGAACAGCGGGCAAAACTGGGCATAGGCGACGGCTTGATCCGCCTGTCGGTGGGCATCGAAGACATCGAAGACCTGCGGCATGACTTGCGCACGGCGCTCGACGCGATTTGATATTTCAGATCAACCCAGGACCAGTACCGTAGGTCGGATTAGCGAAGCGTAATCCGACACATTGTTGCCATGAACAGCAACGTTCACTCCCCCGGCCGGTACCTGCGTTCCAGGTGCCTGGCCACGTCCTCGGGATAAAACAGCACCTCCTTGAATTCGCCGCGCGCATACATGGCCGCCTGGTCCTGGAAGTGGGGCGACTTCGGGGCGCCGCTCTGGCCGCCGGCGAGGATGCTTTTCGCCTTGATGCGGGGGCCGAATTCCACGGCCGCCACAAAGCTGTTGCCACGCTCGCCGTAGATCCTCCGCGTGGTGCTCTTGCTGCTCTGCCCATAAGCGGCCAGCGCGCCCCAGTTGCCCGACGCGTAAGGCACGGGCAAGCTCGGTTGCGCATCGTCGAATGGCTGCACCACGTCGCCTGTCAGGCGCTGGTAGCGGTTGATCTCGCCCCACGGCGTTTGCCAGTTGCCGAAATCGCGCCGCAGCTTATCGGCGGCACTGGCCAGTGCCGCCAGCCGCTGGTCGGCCGGGACCCTGTCCGTCGCCAGAAAATCGACCACGGGCACGCCCTGCTCGCGCGCCTGCTTGCCTGCCAGCTCGGCCAGCTCCTGGCCCCAGAACACGGCCAGCGAGGTGGCGGTGGACGTCAGCGAATAGCGCCAGTCCCAGGCACGCAGCAAAGCCACCTTGTCGGCCAGCGCCAGCTTTTGCGGCGAATTCTCCGGTAGCGCATCGTACGCCGCGAACAACGGCGGCAGCAAGGATTCGAACGCCGTCAGTTCGCTGTCGTACGAGGCGGCGATCAGGCTGTCCAGGGTAAAACCCGTCCTGTTCTGGAAAACCTTGACGGCATGCAGGCCGCGCGCGTTTTCGCCATACACGGACATGTAGGCGGGATAGTCGTGCTGGCGCGGGCTGTTGGCGCCGGCCGCCGAATACGGCCAGTTGTTCGTGTTCTGGATCCAGCCATTCTTCGGATTGAACAGGGTGATGGTTTGCGCCACCGTGTGCAGCCCTTTCCATTCCGTGGCGGGGTCGCGGCCATCGACAGGCTGCTTCCAGTTGAAGCGCGGGTCACGCACGGGGATGAAATTGCCGTGAAAATAGGCGATATTGCCATCCGCATCCGCATACACCGTATTGTTCGACGAATTCGTGCGCAGCTCCATCGTCTTGTAGAACGCCGCGTAATCGCGCGCCTTGGTGCGCGTGTACGACTGCATGAGCGCCTTCAACGGCTCGTTCATCAGGCGCACGGCCACCCATTTACCGTCCAGCGCGCGCACGATGGGGCCGTGGTGGCTGTAGTAGACGGTGATGGTTTTGGCGCCCATGCCGCCATCGGCCAGTCTATATGGCAAGGTGATGGGCACGGCCTTCAAGGGACGCAGCCCGCCGTCATAGCGGTAGAACCATGCGCCATCCCGGTCGACGATGCTTTCCAGGTATTCGTCGATGACATCGCCGCCGCCCGAGGTATGCATCCAGCCGAGACGGTCGTTAAAACCCTGGTAGACAAAGAACTGGCCCCAGGTGACGGCGCCATACGCGTTCAAGCCTTCGCCGCTGGTGACTTGCACTTCGGGGCGGAAGTAGAACGAGGTGTGCGGATTGATCATCAGCAGCGCATGGCCGTTTTTCGTGATGGCGGGCGCGATGGCGAAGCCGTTCGAGCCGCTGGGTTCAGGATCCAACCCGGTCTCGATGCTGGCCAGCGCCACGGCGGCAGGCCTGGCTTGCTGGCCATAGAACGCTTCGAGCTGCGCCAGGTTGACCGATTCGATATCGCCGCCGATGCTGCCCTCGCTGAAGCTCAAGGCCATCCACGGCTCGAAATGCGCGATCAACCGCGGTTTGACGTGCGGATGCGTGGCCAGGTAAAAATTCAGGCCATCGGCAAAGGCGTCCATCAGCTTGCGCAGCCACGGCGGGCTGGCGCGGTACTGCGCCTGCAAGTCGGCTGGCTCGATGAAGAGCTTCATGCGCAGGTCGCGGTACAGTTCCCGCTCGCCCTCCACTTCCGCCAGGCGCCCCATGGCGTTGATGTAATTGAGTTCCACGCGGGGGAAATCGTCCTCGGCCTGCGCATACATCAGGCCAAAGACGGCATCCGCATCGCTCTTGCCCGTCACATGGGGCACGCCCCACGTGTCGCGCGCGATGCTGACATTGACGGCCTGCGCCTGCCAGCGGGCCATGTCGGGACTGGATGCCGCCAGCACGGGAGGAACGGCAACGATGCCGCAGGCGATGGCGGCGAATAGGGTACGGCTATGCAGCATGCACTACTCCAGAATCAAGTCGGCAATCAGGATGCATCGATCAGCGCGGCGATGCGCTGGTTCAATTCGGTATTTTCCGCCTGCAGTTGCGCCACTTTCTGTTTCAGGCTGGCGATCTCGCCGCGCAGGCGCTCCGCTTCGGACGGCGCCTGGGCCGCGTTCTCCGCCCACGGCTCGTTGCCCGTTTCCGGCGTGTCCTGCGATACATGAACCTTCGGCTCGCGCGGCGTGCGCGTGGCGGCGCGCTGTTCGCGGATTTCCTTGGCCGCCTGGCGCAATAATTTCTTGCCGCCGGCGACGGCCGCCACCTGCTCTTCCGGCGGCAGGGACGCCACGGTGGCCGCCGCATTGATGGAAATCGTGCCCGAGCGGACGGCTTCCACCAGTTCCGGCGAAGCGGCCTTCTGGATCTTCTCGATCTGGCTGATCTGGTTGCTGCTCAATCTCGCCGCCTTGGCCACCTCTTCGCGCGTGCTCATGGCCGGCTTCGGCGCGTTTTCGCCGTCCGGCGCATCCTGGGCACTGACGGGCGCCGGGCTGCGCGCGGCGACGATTTCCTTCTTGCGCAGGGCCAGCACGCCGCGCTGGAAGTCCGACACGCTGCGGCGCGCCAGGTGATTGTCGATCATCCACAGCATGACGTCGTCGAGCGAGGTAAAGCTGGTGTTCTGGATGGTCTTGAATTCGATGCCGTGCTGGCGGCAGATGGCGTAGCGGTTATGCCCGTCGATCAGCACGTCGTTCCACAGCACCAGCGCATCGCGGCAGCCTTCGGCCAGCAGGCTGCGCTCGAGCGCCGCGTATTCGCTGACGGTAAGCGGATCGATATACGACTGCAGCACCTGATTGATAGTGATATTCATGGTTGTCCTCAATATTGCGGCGCGATGGTCCGCGCCGGCACGAATGCTACACCATCCGTCACCCCTGGCCGGGTAAAATCACGGCGGCACAGCTCATACAAAAACACGGACCATGAAAAGAAAGTACGCCACCGCCATCATTTTTACCGTTGCCGCCATCGGCTTCACCTGGGTCAGCCCCTATATCGCCATGTACCGCATCAGCATCGCGGCGAAATCCGTGCGCCTGGAAACCCTGGCGCAGCAGGCCGACCTGCCCGCCGTGCGCGCCAGCGTGGCGCGCCAGTTGCGGGCGGCCGGCGAAACGGCCAACGAAGACGATTTCAAGGAAATACTCGACACCATCGTCTCGCCGCCCGGCATTACGGTATTGATCCTGCACGGCAAGCAGGGGGCGGACGGCAAGCGCCACGACTTTGGCATGGCCTACCGCTCGTGGAACGAAGTGGTGCTGCGGCGCAGCGGCGCCGGCCCCGCCGCCAGCCAGTTTTTGCTGCGCCGCCATGGCATCTGGGACTGGAAACTGACGGACATTACCTTGCCGCCAGAATTACTCTGACGAAACTTGATCTAAAACAACACTTACCTAAACTACCATATTGATTTTGGGAAATATTATGTAGAATGCCAACACTTCAGGCGCACCGGGTCGCCAGGCATCCAAAAGATTGCACAATGAAAAGAATGATGCTTCTTGCTGTAGTGGCACTGGTCGCGCTGGCCGGCGTTTTCTATGGCAGCCCGTATTTCACCATGAACAAGATACGCACGGCCACGATGGACGAGGATACGCAGGCCCTGGCCGCGCATATCGACCTGCCCCAGCTGCGCGGCAGCCTGGGGCAGCAACTGCATGCCCTGTTCTCGGCGCCGGAAGTGGCCGACGATATCAGCCCCGACGTCATCGACCCTTTGCTCGATACCATGCTGATGCCCGAGGGCATCGTCGCCTTGATGAAGCTCAATGACCGCTATGAAAAACCGATCGCCAAGGTCAGCGATATCAGCGGCCGCAAGCGTACTACCAAACCCGACTACAAACTGCGCTACACCTCCTGGGATAGCGTCGTGGTGCAGCGCGCGCACAGCAAAAGCCATATCGGCGAGCTGACCCTGGCGCGCGACGGCCTGTGGCACTGGAAGCTGGTGTCGGTGGCCCTGCCGAAAAACCTGCTGGCCGACACGTAAGGCACCAGGCCCGCGTAGCGGCAAACCAGCGGCGGCGCGACACTGCTATCATCGGGTTTTGATTTCCAACGGAGGCAACATGTCAGACTTGGTACAACACGCCCTGACCCACGCGGGCAAACCGGCCACCACGCCGTGGGTGGTGACCCTGACCAGCGGTGAGAAACTCACCGGCCCCATTTCCCCGCTCAGTGACGGCTGCTATGCCATCGGCCTGGGACAAATCAAGTATTTTTCCAGCGACAAGGTCGCCTGCCTGAATGTATCGGGCGCCGGCGCGTTTCCCATCTGAAGACCTTGGCAATGGACCGCACGCAGGACAGTCCGCAAGGCAACGCACACCTGGCGGCGCAGTTGCAGGCGCTGGAAGCGGCGCTGCAAAGCCAGGCGGTGCGGGCTGACAGCACCAGGCTGGCAGCTCTGCTGGCCGACGAGTTCTTCGAATTCGGCAGCTCGGGCAATCTCTGGACGCGCGCGGCGACCTTGGCAGATCTGCCGGCAGAAGATTTTTGCCTGCGCAGCATCAGCGATTTCCAGGCCCGCTTGCTGGCCGAGGATGTTGCCTTCGTTACCTACCGCTCGCAGCGGCACGCCAGCAGCGCCCTACCCGCGAGCGCCAGCTTGCGCAGTTCGCTGTGGAAGTGGCGCGATGGCCGCTGGCAAATGGCGTTTCACCAGGGCACGCCGATTCCCGGCTGATCCGCCTCCCTTGGGACGCGTCTCCTATGCCCGCTCCACAGGCGCGGGAACAAGCCGCGCATGTCGAAAAGTTGTTTTTTGGTCCGTAAAATCTCATTGATTTACTGAATTTTTTATTTAAAAATGATTTTAATAAATAAAACAAATTAATTATTTAAATCAGTTTTCAAGTAACGCGATCCTCACACCACGAATCCGTGTTCTGGATAGAGAAGCACTGCGCAGGCCACGATTCGTTGCCAGGCAATCGCCTGCCCTCGTCCCGCGCAAGCCCCCTTTCTAATCGTCACCACGTATTTTTGGGAGAGACATCATGGATAAATTCACCGTACGCACCCAGCTCACTCTGGCTTTCGGCCTGCTGGTCTTTTTCCTCATCGGCATCTCGATCTTGTCCGTGCGCAGTTTTTCCACCTTCAACACCGGCTTTGACCAGTATGTCAACGGCATCACGGCCCGCGCCAATACGGCGCACCGCGTGCGTGACGCGATCGACATGCGTGCCGTGGCGGCCAGGAACCTGGTACTCGTCACCAAGCCGGAAGACCTGGAAATCGAACGCAGGCAGGTCTTGCAGGCGCACGCCGATGTCGTCAAGAACATGCAGCAGCTGCTGCAGCTGGCACAGCAGCCGGAGGTATCGGACGAGGTGCGCGCCATCATCAACAAGATCGACAGTATCGAAAAACGCTATGCTCCCGTGGCGCTAGGCATCGTGGACCTGGCGCTGCAAAAGAAAACCGAACAAGCCATCGTCAAGATGAACGAGGAATGCCGCCCGCTGCTGGCCGCCCTCGTCGCCGCCAGCAATGAATATTTCGCCCTGACGGACCAGCGCTCCGCTCTCATCCTGCAGGAAGACAACGAACGCTACATTCTCAACAGGAATATCCTGATCGGCGCCAGCTTGCTGTCCATCGTGCTGGCGGCCCTGGCGGGTTGGCTCATCACGCGTCACCTGCTCAAGGCGCTGGGCGCCGAACCGAAACAGCTGTGCGACGCCGTCAGCCTGCTTGCCGCCGGCGACCTGACAGGAAAACTCAGCGTCGCTCCGAACGATAGTGTCAGCGTGCTGTCCGCGCTGCAGCGCATGCAGATATCGCTGACTTCGGTTGTGTCCTCCGTCCGCCAGGATTCCGACACGGTAGCCCTTGCCGCTGCGGAAATTTCCACCGGCAATAGCGACCTGTCGCTACGCACGGAACAGCAAGCCAGTTCACTGGAAGAAACCGCTTCCTCGATGGAAGAACTCACCAGCACCGTACGCAAGAATGCGGAAAATGCCCGCGAAGCCAATGTGCTGGCCACGACCGCATCGGACGTCGCCAGCAAGGGCGGCGCCGTGGTGGGACAAGTGATGGGCACCATGGACCTGATCAGCGAATCGTCGCGCAAGATTGTCGACATCATCAGCGTCATTGACGGCATCGCCTTCCAGACCAATATCCTGGCCCTGAATGCCGCCGTGGAAGCGGCGCGTGCCGGTGAACAGGGCCGCGGCTTCGCCGTCGTGGCCACCGAAGTGCGCGGCCTGGCCCAGCGCAGCGCCAGCGCGGCCAAGGAAATCAAGACGCTGATCGACGATTCCGTGAGCCGCGTCGATGCGGGCGCCAGGCTGGCGGCGCAAGCGGGTACGACGATGTCCGAGGTGGTCGCCAGTGTCGCCCGCGTCAGCAACATCATCGCTGACATCACGATGGCCAGCCAGGAACAGACCACCGGCATCGAGCAGATCAATCAGGCGGTGGCCCAGATGGATAGCGTCACGCAACAAAACGCGTCGCTGGTGGAAGAAGCGGCGGCGGCGGCCGAATCCCTGCGCGACCAGGCCAGCCACCTGGTGCAGACGGTGAGCATCTTCAAGACGCACGACGACCATGTGGCGGCGCCCACGCCAGCATCAGCGCGCGCCAGCCGCAAGCCGCTGCGCCTGGTGCCGGCCCCGGCCAGCAGCACCGTCAAGCGCCAGGCAGCGCCGGCAAAACACCGTGCGGCGCAAGCGGAAACCGTGACGGCCGGCGATTGGGAAGAGTTTTAAGCGTTAAACCGATATGGGCATGCCGCCACGCATGCCCCCGTGACGCGCGCAGGAGATAGCCGCCACCGGCACCGTCCCCTGTCGCGCAGCAACAACACGCCCTTGCCGAAAAAATCCGCGGCAGCTGTTGTATTTCCACTGTCCGGACATGGGCAGCACGGCAAAAGCCATCCCTCTTTTTGCGCTCCCGCAGGAAACCCCATCCCCATGCCAGGCCACTTTTGCGCTCGCGCAAGCCTGGCGGCACTCCACTATGCACCCGCCAGATATTGACGACAAATACGATTTTATTCGTGTATTCAGTCGAAACGGATATGAATAGCCGTCGCTGGAAAATGGCATGAATACCAAAACTTTCCGTGCTAGCATGATTTTTCGTCCAGCTGGCCAGCGCCAGCTTGCAGCGCCCCAACAACCTTCACCGACAGGAGCCGTTTCATGATGACACCGCATGCCAGCACACGCGCCAGCACAATACGCCACACCCTGATTGCCCTGGCAATCACTGCCGCCTTCCCCCTGCAGGCGATGGCGCAGGCACAGGACGGCATCCCGGCGCCAGCCGCCGACGCGCCTGCGGCTCCGGCGGCACAGGCCGGCCCTGGCCAGCTGGAAACGGTGATCGTGACGGCGCAGCGACGCGCGGAAAACATCAAGGACGTGCCCATGTCCATCGCCACCCTGAAAGGCGACAAGCTCGACACCCTGACGGCCGGCGGCGCCGACATCCGCTTCCTCAACAGCCGATCGCCCAGCGTGTCCGTCGAATCGGATTACGGCCGCACCTTTCCCCGCTTCTACATTCGCGGCCTGGGTAATACCGACTTCGACCTGAATGCCTCGCAGCCCGTGGGCCTGGTGATGGATGACGTGGTGCAGGAAAATGCCATGCTGAAAGGTTTTCCCGTGTTTGACGTCGATCAGGTCGAAGTGTTGCGCGGCCCGCAAGGCACCTTGTTCGGCCGCAACTCGCCGGCCGGCGTGATCAAGTTCGATTCCGCCAAGCCCGTCTTCAAGACGGAGGGCTACCTGAGCGGCGGCTTCGGCAAGGATGGCATGAAGAACCTGGAAGGCGCCTTCAACGTGCCGGTCAGCGACACGGTGGCCCTGCGCTTTTCCGGCCAGACGCAGCGCCGCGACGACCGCGTGCACAACCCGCGCCCGACCGGCACGCGCGACTTCGAAGGCTATGAAGACAGCGCCGCCCGCCTGCAGGTGCTGGTCAAGCCCACGCGCGACTTCAGCGCCCTGTTCAATGTGCACGCGCGCAACCTCGACGGCACGGCCACGCTGTTCCGCGCCAATATCCTCAAGCAAGGCACCAACGACCTGGTCGACGGCTTTGATTACGATAACTACCCGACCGACGGCATCAACCGCCAGCACCTGAAAACCAAGGGCGGCAGCATGCGCCTGAAATGGGACTTGCCCGGCGTCACCCTGCATTCGATCACCGGCTACGAAAAACTCGATTTCTTCAGCCGCGCCGACGTCGACGGCGGCTATGGCGCCGTGTATGCCCCGCCGATGGGCCCGGGCTTCATTCCCTTCGTCGTGGAAACGGCCGACGTCATTCCCAACCACAAGCAGATTTCGCAGGAATTCCGCGCCGAATCGTCTGCCCGCGGCCCGCTGCAATGGATAGCCGGCTTGTTCTACTTCAAGGAAGATATCCAGATCGACAGCATCAGCTTTGACAGCCTGGCGCCCGGCAATCCTCAAAACAGCGCCTACGCCACGCAAAACCAGAGTTCGAAGTCGTACGCGGCCTTCGGCTCGCTCAACTACACGGTCTCGGACGCCCTGAAACTGCGCGCCGGCCTGCGCTACACGACCGACAAGAAGGATTTCTCCGCCAAGCGGGTGGAAGCGACCACGGCTGGCCCCTTCAACCTGAACGACACCTCGCACAACATCAGCTGGGACGTGAGCGGTACCTATGTGCTGACGCCGGAAACCAATGCCTATGCGCGCATCGCCACCGGCTACCGCGCGCCGTCGATGCAGGGACGCCTGAACGGCCTGGCCGACCGCCCCTCGTTTGCCGGCGCCGAGAAAGCGCTGTCCGTCGAGGCCGGCATCAAGCAGGACCTGTTCGACAAGCGCGCGCGCCTGAGCGTGGCCGTGTTCCAGTACCGTGTAAAAGACAAGCAACTGACGGCCGGCAGCGGCGCCGTCAACATGAACCAGCTGATCAACGCCGACAAGGCCACGGGCAGTGGCGTGGAACTCGATTTCCAGGCCAATCTCAGCGACTCGCTCAGCATGACCCTGGGCGGCAGCTATAACCACACGGAAATCCAGGACAAGAAGCTGTTCGTGCAAAGCTGCGGCAACGCGCAAAACAACCCGGCCAGCGGCTGTACCGTCACCGATCCGCTGGGCCCGTTCAAAGGCACGGCCTACATCGACGGCAACCCGCTGCCGCGCGCGCCGGAATGGCAAACCAACTTCACCCTGAAATACAGCATTCCCCTCGCCAATGGCGAGTTCTACGCCTACACGGACTGGGCCTACCGCACCAGCTACAACTTCTTCCTGTATGAAGCGAAGGAATACAAGGCCAAGGAACTGCTCGAAGGCGGCTTGCGCGTCGGCTACAAATGGGATCGCTATGAACTGTCCGCGTACGGGCGCAACATCACCAACCAGATCCAGTCGCTGGGCGCCATCGATTTCGACAACCTGACGGGCATCATCAACGAACCACGCACGTATGGGGTGCAGTTCAAGGCGACGTTCTGATCGCCGCCGGAAGCACCGCGCACAGGAATGCCCTCGGCGCCAGCTGAACGGCATTTTTCATGCCCGTCCGCTGGCAACCCCGCTTCAGCGTCCCGATAATGCGCCTATTGTGGCATTGTCGGGCGCGTAAGGCTGTCCGTCAAAGTAACGCCTGCCGATATTCGCCACCACCTTCCCGACATGTCCGGCTGACACGATGCGCATGCTCTCGTCATGCATCCCCATATTGGCCACGGTCGCGTTACTACCTATGAAATGCGGACCAAAGATACTATTTTGATCAAAACTGCTGCCGGCCATACGCGCCTTGTAGGTCACGATATTGTTTGTCGTGCCATCAGCTCCTGTGTAAAAACCGTCGCCGCTCATACCGCTTCCTTCCGTGAAATAAATATTCCGGTCGCCCGTCGGACGGCCGGCTCCGGGGTTCAGATTGACCATGCGGGGGAAACGCGCCACAAGCGGATCGCGCTTGAAATATACAAGGTTGTTGCTGAAATTGACGAAGCCATCGGCTGCAGTCCCGTCGACATAAAGTGCCGTACACTGTTGCTTGCCTGCGGGATCGGTTAGCGCCTCATCGTAATAGATCGTGTTTTGATAGACACTCAATCCCTTCCCTCCCGATATGCGCACTCCGCGAAGTCCTGGCAAGACAATCATATTGTGATGCGCAACGTTATCGAAATTCCTGGTGTTCGTGGCATCGTTGTTGGCCAGGCTGCCGGCACTGTGATAGTTGTTGGCGAACCAAATACCACCGGAAGCATAAGCAAGATGGCGCCGGTCGCGCGTCGTGCTGTAATAGCCATAGTTGTAGCGGATGATGCTGTTATCGTTGGATGACCAGAGCTCCACGATTGAATTGCCGCCGCAATTGCTGCTGTTATTCTTTTCAACGATAAGTCCCGAAGTGCAGCTGTATTCAATCGCGTTGTTAAGCACATCGTCGATGCGGTTCCCTGCCACGTAGCCCCCTTTCAGGCGTATCGCGTCTGACAGTCCAATGATAGCGATACCGTCCGAGGCAAGCACAGGACCATCGGCGCCAGCCTGGGTAGCGCGGCAACCGACCAGGCTGATATCGGTGACACTGACGATGGCATCGACCACTCCAGACGTCGGAGGCGTCACCGAAATGGAGACATTGCGTGCCTTGCGCACATCAAGGCCGCAGACATGGATGTGCCCGGTGTGCGGCACGTTCGAGTAGTTGATCATGATGCCATGCTGGCTACTCGAAACCTCCATTTGTCCCAGACGTGGATCCTCACCGCCGTAGGGGCGCACGTACAAGATGCCGTTAACGTACGCACTGCTGCCTTCCGTGATCAGGCTTGCTGCGGCGCTGCCAGAAAATGTCTTCTTCCACAGACGCACTTCATTTTGCCAGCAGTCATGCTCGATGGCGCCCATGGGATAGGACCAGATATTCGCTGCGCCGTCCACCAGCGTCCAGTTCAGGACGACCGCGCCACTCGTAATGATGGGTAATGCTTCGGCATCGCCATACGGACAAATGGTGAATGGCTTGCCAGGCGAACCGTACACGTCCAGTTGCAGGCCCATTGGGCCCGTCACGCGCAAGGTCGTTCCCCGCTTCATGCCCAGTACCTGCCCGGACATATTTCCATTAATTACCAGCATTAACTGGGCCTGCGTGAAATACGGATGTTTCAAGGTTCCCAGTCCAAGGCTGGATGTGGCGCTGGGATCGAAAAACAGGGAAGGCCGGCGAATAAACCCTTTATCGTACAAATCAATGCCGCTCAGGGTATCGTCGAGCCATGTCAATCCTTTCGGCACATTGATATCAAGGCTCAGCGGGATCGCATTCAATTCACGGCCCTCCTCTGAAGCAGTAGTAGTGTGCGGTTCGGTACTAGCGATTTTTTTTTGCATGACAACTTTCAAACAAGAAATTGAGGAAGCGTCCCGGCGTGCGGGACGCGTGATTCAAGCCTTGGGGGCAGTGATGGCAAGGATATGGCCGCTTTGCTCGCGCACCTTGGCCGGGCTTGCAATGATCGCAGCCTCGCATGAGATGGAGGTGCTGATTTTTGCCCCCTCCTTACGTTGACCTTGCGGCCATAAAAATCTATGGTTATCTATCCTATGGTTACCCTCCCTTTGCAAGCTGATTGTGAATGATGCAAGTAGGCTCGCTTCAATCTGTCCGACGTCTGGCGGGAGATGATTTTTCTCGCTACGATGAGGGTCGCGCCTGTCGCCGCTTAAAAGTGCCGCCAGATAAGCGTGCTACAAGAATGGCACGCACGTTGCGGCGCCGGGAGTGTTTGTTGAGCCTCCATTGTGGGCGCGACGAAACGCATGGCGGGGCGGCTAGCCGCCGCGCAAATGGCTTCGGCATCAATGAAGTTCGCTTCCGCACAAGCCGCCATGACAATGGTGTATGGGTAGAATTTGGCGAAAAACTCGATCAGTTATTTGCTTCTGCCCCCCTTGCGCGGCAATATTTTCCACCACGCTCCTGTCCGTGGACATGAAGACTGTATTTGCCGAGATCAATGCCGACGAGCGTAACGTTGCCCAGTAAGCCCCCACCAATCTGGAGAAGTAACTCGATCAACCGGACTGACACAAATGCGGCGCAGCATGGCGTTATCTATATCACTTGTGCTAGAATCTTGCCGCGCTGCCCGGATGGTGAAACTGGTAGACACTGGAGACTTAAAATCTCCCGCCTGTAAGGGCGTGCCGGTTCGATTCCGGCTCCGGGCACTCAGAACAAAAATCGCATAGTAGTAGTACAAAACCCGCTTTTCTCTATTTTCATAGGGGGAAGCGGGTTTTTTTCGTCTGTAGAAAACGAAACGCAAAATGCAGCATAGGACACCGAAATACTGCTACCATTTGCCAAAATCTACCAATGGATTTACCAAAATCGCAGCTCCGGTCAAGAATGGCAAGATTTGGCGGCATCGCCTCATGGTCAAGGGCATTCGGGTGTCCGGCATCTTTGAAACGAAGGCGGCCGCTCTCGCCTGGGAGGCCGGCCAGCGCGTGGCGCTGGCCGACGGCAATCCACAACTGAACATACTGGATTTGCGTCTCGTCGACCGATTCGATCTCATGGCCTCACTAAATTTAGGCCTTTGCCCTTCAGTATTGCCACTTCGGGCTTAAACAACGGATCGCAACGACGGATTCGCATGTTGCCCCTGAACTTCCCCTGACAAGGATTGTGACCAGGTGATGCACAAGGCCCCAGCCTCCCCCTCAATAGTGAACAAGCCTTCGAGCGATACAAAGTCGCCCATTTCCTGCCTGATGATTTTGCGTCCTTGTATCGCCCCCGAATGGCAACCACAAACTGGCGAGTATTTGACCGCAAAAAATGGGCCTGGGGGAAGTCACCTTCAAAAAATACAGGCAACGTGGCATAGTTGCTACCGGCGAAGTCGTTTTTTGAATTGATTCCGCTCAATATGGATTAGCCAACGCTCTGAAACGATGAACACGCCTGGTCACTATCGGCATTGTGACGAAGCATGGTCGGAAGACAAGGCGCCGGCAAACATAATGATTTTTCACAATAGCAATCTGAGGAAAGTATGAATTTAGAAAAAGAAATGCCATCATCCGCCGATCGCAGCATCGCTCCTACTGTAGATAGAGCATTTGTCAGAAACCTGGCTGTTAAAAACTTTGAGGCGCTACAGGCAGCCGCCATCGCTGGGAAGAATACTCATCAACTAGCCCTTGACCAAAGCGATGAAATAGAGTCCTTCATCAAAACTCTGCCGCATGAAGATGGATCAAAATTCTCCGCTCTCTACGAACAGGAGTTGAATGCGGCTACCCAAGCCTCTATCGACAAGACCATGGCCATTAATTCACAAACTGCCAATCAACTTTTAGATAACGTTACAAAAACCAATAACGTCTATAAATGGATCAGCCTTATTGCCTTTTTCATTGTCCTAATCGGCTTTGTAAGGATGATAAAGAGCTAAAGCACCCCGCCACCGCGTGCGTACGCACGCGAATGTCGGCATCATGCATTGCATGAACGCCGACCTGTCCGGCCGAGCCATCATCCTGGCCGTGCCCGTAAAACAAGCAAGCGTCGCACGCGCACCCATCGACCAGGCCGGTTGCCGGCACCCTGCGTAATGGAAGTGCCGGAATTCGTAACCATCGCCGCAACGCGCAACGAACATCTGGTCAGCTTGCTGCGTGAAGCCCAGCATGCGGCCGTCACAGCCCTGCCGGCTTTTATACAACACAGCCCATCGCACCACGTGGCCGCGCTCACTCCAAGGCTGCCTACTGATATAATACTAACAATCAACTAATATTCCGAAATGTGCGCCTCAGGGCTCCCGCAACTGTCTGTGTAACGCCAAGCCCAGCCCATGCGCTCCCTTTTCGACTACGAGATCATCAAACAGCTGCACAGCGGTGCCCGCTCTCGGGTTTACCGCGCCCGGGCCGCCGATGGCACGACGCTGATCGTCAAGATGCCGAATCAGCAGTTCCCCTCATTTCAGCAACTGGCACAATTCAAGCGCGAGTATGCGATCGCGCGCCGCTGCCGCCATCCTGGCGTGGCGCATCCGCTGGCGCTGCAGCTGCACGGCGGGCGCTGGACGATGATTCAGGAAGATACCGGCGGCCTGGCGCTCGACCAGGTGTTGCGCGCGCAGGTGGCGGCGCGCAGGACGCCGTCGCAGCCCGCATTGGCGCTGGACGATTTTTTCGACATCGCGCTGCAACTGTGCGCGGTGCTGGACGAGGTCCATCGTCAGGGCGTGATCCACAAGGACATCAATCCCTCCAATCTGGTGTGGAATGCCGAGCGGCGTCTGCTGCAGCTGATCGATTTCGGCATCGCCTGTGAACTGCCCTCTGAAAGCCATGGCATCGTCAATCTCCAGACACTGGAAGGCACGCTGCGTTACATGGCGCCGGAGCAGACGGGGCGCATGAACCGGCGGGTCGATTGGCGCGCCGATTTCTATGCGCTCGGCGCCACCTTCTACGAACTGCTGGCCGGCCAGGCGCCGTTCGAGGCAGGCGACGAGATGGAACTCGTGCATTGCCACATTGCGCGCAGTCCTGACTGGTCGCACCCGGCGTTCGCAGACTTGCCTGGCCAGCTGCTGCCGATCATCCAGCGGCTGCTGGAAAAAAATGCCGATCAGCGCTACCAGAGCTTGCAAGGCTTGCGCAGCGACCTTGCAGCCTGCCGCGCGAACAAGCCGGCGCAAGCGCTCAAGCTGTCCGACCACAACGGCCGCTTTCTCGTTCCGCAAACGCTGCACGGGCGCGAGGATGCCATCGCCGTGCTGCTGGCGGCGTTTGAGCGCAGTGCCGCAGGCACGTGCGAGATGCTGCTGGTGGCCGGCCATTCGGGTATCGGCAAGTCGGCGGTCGTCAACGAAGTGCAAAAACCCATCATCGCCCGGCGCGGCCGCTTTCTGTCCGGCAAATTTGACCAGCTCCAACGCGACGTACCGTATGCCTCGCTGATCCAGGCCTTCCAGGGGCTGGTGCGCCAGTTGCTCGGCCAGCCCGAGGAAACGCTGCGGCAGTGGTCCGCAAAACTGCACCAGGCCCTGGGCAGCGGCGTGGGCGTGATCGTCGAGCTGATTCCCCAACTGGCCTTGATCGTCGGTCCCACCGACGCGATGCCCGCGTCGGCGCCGGCACAAGCCCAGCTACGCCTGGACCGGCTGTTCCCCCGCTTCGTCGAAGTCTTCGCCTGCGCCGGGCATCCTCTGGTGCTGTTCCTCGACGACCTGCAATGGGCCGATGCGGCCACGCTGCGGATGATCGAACGGCTCATGGTCTCCTGCGAAAGGAGCTGCATGCTGGTCATCGGCGCCTACCGCGACAACGAAGTAGGCGCCGCGCACCCGCTCATCGCGCTGCGCGACAAGCTGCTCGCCCGTGACGTACGCCTGTCGACGCTATTGCTGAGCGCACTGACCGAGCCGCAGGTGGCGCAAATGGTGTCGGCCACCGTGCGCGTGGCGGCCCCCGATTGCGCACCACTGACCAGCATCTGCTACCGCAAGACGGCCGGCAATCCCTTTTTCCTCAACCAGTTCCTCGCTGCGCTCAATGAGACAGGGCATCTGCGCTACCGGGCCGCCGACGATTGCTGGGACTGGGACTTGGCCGCGATTGAACAGGCCAAATACACAGATAACGTGGTCGAGGTGCTGCTGGAAAAAATCCGCCGCCTGCCCAGCGTAACGCAGCACCTGCTGCAACTGGCCGCCTCCAGCGGCAACCGCTTCACGCTCGACACGCTTGCGCTGGCAGTGGAGCGCGCTCCCCGGCAAACACAGCAAGACTTGTGGCCGGCACTCAGGGCGGGATTGATCCAGCCGCTCGACGAGCGCTATAAATACGTCAATGGCGACACCGCTGCGGGCAACAGCGGCGTCAGTTACCGCTTCCTGCATGACCGGGTGCAGCAAGCAGCCTACCTGGTCGCCGATGCCGCTACGCGCGTGGCCAACCATCTTCTCATCGGTCGCCTGCTCCTGCGGCATACGGTACCCGAGCGCCAGGACGAGACACTGTTTGACATCGTCGAGCAGCTCAACGCGGGTCGTGCGCTGATCGGCGATGCGGGCGAGCGCGCGCAGCTGGCGACGCTCAATCTCCAGGCCGGCGTCAAGGCACGGCGTTCTGCCGCGTTCCAGTCCACCCTGGAGCACATGCGCATCGGTCTCGACCTTCTGCCGGCGGACGCATGGAACGTCCACGCCGGCCTCTGGCTCGAACTGCAGCTGGGCGCGGCCGAAGCGGCCTACCTGTGTGGCCAGTTCGATGTCGCCGAGGCGATCTATCCACTGGTACGCTCCCGTGTCTTGGACTCCTTGCTGCAGGTACGCTGCATTGCCATCCAGGCGCACCAGTATCAATTGCAGGGCCGCCTGCTCGACGCCATCGCCGTGCAGCGCGACGGCCTGGCGCTGCTGCACATCGACATTCCGCACGATGTGGCGCACATGAAGGCGCGCTTCACCGACATTCTCGCCGATATCGGGCGGCAGCCAGGCGCGCATGCGCCCGCGACCTTGCTGGAGGCCGGCGACATGTGCGAGCCGGACGCGGTGGCCGCGATGCAGATGATGCAGGGCCTGTGGATGGCCAGCTACTACGCCGGCCAGCAGGATCTCAG
The DNA here is from genome assembly GCF_030587275.1 of Janthinobacterium sp. SUN128. Taxonomy (NCBI): domain Bacteria; kingdom Pseudomonadati; phylum Pseudomonadota; class Betaproteobacteria; order Burkholderiales; family Oxalobacteraceae; genus Janthinobacterium; species Janthinobacterium sp. SUN128. The sequence continues at coordinate 2,359,254 of NZ_JAPWHY010000001.1, forward strand.
CGCGCTGATGGTGGTGTCGATGACGCGCCTGTCCATGCAGCGGGGGAACAGCGATTTCAGCGCTGTCGCCTATGTCGGTTACGCGATGATGCTGGCGCTGTACAGCGGCGACGTCGCGCGCGGCTACGACTTCGGCGCGATGGCGATGGCGCTGGCCAGACGCCGCGCCAACCTGCAGACGCGCACCCTCACGGGCCTGATGTTCGGCGCGCTCAGCAACCACTGGACGCAGCCGCTGCGCGGCTCGGACGCCCTGTACGAGGAAGCGTTTGGCTGGGCGCTGGAAATCGCCGATTTCGTGCAGGTCGGCGTGGTGGCGGCCGTGCGCGCCACCGACCGGATCATCCTCGGCGACTACCTGCCGCACCTGATGCACGACATCGAGCACGACCTGGCGCTGATGCGCGCCAATGGCCAGCAGGCGATGGCCGATTGCTGCGTCGCCGCCGCGGTCCAGCCGATCAAGTGCCTGATGGGCCTCCTGCCCCGCCATGACAGTTACGACGATGCGGCCTTCAGCGAGGCGCGCTTCCTCGCACAATATGGCGAGTCGCACCTGTACCGCGCCTACTTCCTGCAAGGGAAGATCCGCAACGCCTACCTGTTCGACGGCGCCGACGCCGAACTGCTGGCCGGCCAGCTCGGCATCGTCACGCAGATCATGCGCGGCCAGGCCAAGGTTGCCGAATGCAGCTTCTACGCCGCGCTGATCCTGATCCGCGCGTGTCGGCGCGCTCCTGCGCGCGCCGACACGCGCGATATGCTGACAGTGATCGGCACGCTGCAGGCGAGTCTCACCGAGTGGACCAGGCAAGGCTCGGACAATAGCGACGCCAAACATCTGCTGGTGATGGCCGAGATGGCACGCTACCGCGAAGATCTGCCGCTGGCCACGCGCCTTTATCAGCAGGCGATCGACGCCGCCAGCCTGGCAGGCTACGTCAACATGCAAGCGCTGGGCAACGAACTATGCGGCGAATGCTGGCACGACCAGGGACAGGCGCGCGTGGCCGCCGTATTCATCCGCGACGCCATCGCGCATTACGGCCAGTGGGGCGCGGAGGGCAAGGTGGCGCAGCTGCAGCGGCGCCACGCCGCGCTGCTGTCAAGGATGGACGGCCGCAGCACGCAGCGACATTCCATCTCCCACACGCACGGCAGTTCAGCGCTCGACCTGGTATCGCTGCTGAAGGCGGCACAAATCCTGTCGAACGAAGTCGGCCTGCGCAACGTGCTGACACGCCTGATCTCCATCGTGTGCGAGAACGCAGGCGGCCAGGTAGCGCGCCTGCTGCTGCTATCCGAAGGCAGCTACCGGCTGGAGGCCAATATCGATGACGACGTCACCACCGTCCTGCAATCCCGGCTGATCGACCTGAACGCCGCCAGCGATCCGCAATTTCCGCTGTCGCTGCTGCGCTACGTCAGCCGCACTGGCGCCGAGGTGATCGAGGATTGCATCACCGATGCCTCGCGCTTTGCCGCCGACCCGTACGTGCAGTTGCAGCGGCCGCGCGCCGTCATGTGCCTGCCGATACGGCATGGCGGCCAGATCGACGGCATCCTGTACTTCGAGAACCGGCTGGCCGACGCCTCGTTTACGGAAGAACGCGTCGCATTCCTGCGCATGCTCGGCGCACAGGCGATGATCTCGATCTCCAGCGCCAGGCTGCATGACAGCCTGGAGCGGCGCGTTGCCGAACGCACGGAACAGCTGGAAGACGCCAACCGCAAACTGGCGACCCTGTCCATCACCGATGGCCTGACGGGCCTGTCGAACCGGCGCCATTTCGACGACGTGCTGCGCACCGAATGTGCGCGTGCCACGCGCGTCGGCCAGCCCCTCGCCGTCATGATGCTCGATGTCGACTACTTCAAGCTATTCAACGATCGTCACGGCCACCAGGCTGGCGATACCTGCCTGGTCCAAGTCGCGCAGGCGCTGGCGGCCAGCATGCGGCGCGCGGGTGACCTGACGGCGCGCTACGGCGGCGAAGAGTTTTCTATCGTGCTGCCAAATACCGGTACGGACGAAGCGCAGCAGATCGGCGAAGCGCTGCGGCGCGCCATCGAAGATCTGGGCATCGTCCACGCGAGTACGCAGACGCAACAGGTGACGATCAGCGTCGGCATCGCGATCCAGCTGGCGCCGGGCGCCGCCGATCCGGACGCCCTGCTGCGCCTGGCCGATGCCGCGCTGTACCAGGCCAAGGATGCGGGACGCAATTGCGTGGTGCAGCGGATTCTGCCGCCTGGCTGACCGGCATTCGCGGTACGGGGTGGCTCCTCAATCGCTGCCATGACTGTTCGCGCGCGCCTGCTCCTGCGCCTTTTCCTGCGACGCCACTCCATTAAAGAACAGATTGAGCAGAACGGCGACGATGGCAGCGAGCAAGATACCGCTGTGCAGCAACGGCGACAGGGCCTTGGGCATGTGCTGCGCGTATTGCTCGGCCACCAGCGGCAGCATGCCGAAACCGATCGACAGGGCCACGATGAACAGGTTGTTGCGGTTGCTCTTGTAGTCGACGCCAGCCAGGATGCGGATGCCGGTGGCGGCGACCATGCCGAACATCACCAGCCCTGCCCCGCCCAGCACGAACGCCGGCACGGCTTCGGCCGTCTGCGCGATCTTTGGAATCACGCCCATGACGAGCAGGATGATGCCGGCCGCGACGCAGACCCAGCGGCTGCGCACGCCCGTTACGCCCACCAAGCCCACGTTTTGCGAGAACGAGGTGTACGGGAAGGTATTGAAGATGCCTCCGATCAAGGTGCCCAGGCCATCGACGCGCAAGCCGCGGCTGATATCGGCCTGCGTGATGCGCTTGTCCGTCATTTCTCCCAGCGCCAGAAACATGCCCAGCGACTCGATCATGACGACGATCATCACCAGGCTCATCGTGACGATGGCAACCACGTCGAAGGTCGGCATGCCGAACTGGAATGGCGTGACGATGGCAAAGGCCTTGGCGCTGGCCACCTTGGCGAAATCGGCCTTGCCCAGGGCAAACGACAGGGCCGTACCGGCGATGATGCCGATCAATACCGCAATATTCGACAGGAAACCGCGGCCATACTTGGCCACCAACAAGATGACAGCCAGCACGAAGAAGGCGATGCCCATGTTATCGAGCGCGCCATAACCGGGGTTGGCAATCATGGGCACGGGACCGGCTGGCGCGGGCAAGCCGGCCGCCGTGGCGGCAGCGGCCATCTTGACGAAGGCAGGATCGGCAATCTGGGCCATGGCCGGCGGCCCGCCCATGGCCCAGTTGACGCCCACGCGCATCAGCGACACGCCGATCACGGCAATGATGCTGCCCGTGACCACGGGCGGAAACAGGGCCAGCAGGCGGCTGATGATGAAGGGAGCGATCAGCATGGACACGACGCTGGCGCCGATCACGGCGCCAAAGATGCCGGTGATGCCCAAGGCCGGATTGTTCGCCATGGCCAGCATGGGACTGACGGCGGCAAAGGTCACGCCCATCATCACGGGCAGGCGGATGCCGAAGTACTTGCCTATCCCCAGGGACTGGATCAGGGTCACGAGGCCGCAGCAGAAAAGATCGGCACTGATCAGCGCCGCCACCTGCTCGGGCGGCAGCTTGAGGGCGCGGCCGACGATCAGCGGCACGGCGATGGCGCCCGCATACATGACGAGCACATGCTGCAAACCCAGGGTGAACAGCTTGCCGGCTGGCAGGATTTCATCGACGGGCGATGGCACGGCAGGCGTGGCGCCCGGCATGCTGCGGTGGATGGATTTCAGACGGGGAGTAGCCATTTACGCTCCATTTCCTGGGTTACCGCGGCCCGGATGGGCGCAGATGAAAGGGAAAAGCAAGAGAGAAACTGGACGACAGGAACGCACTGGCGGCGGATGATGCATGCGAAGCTCCTTGGATGGGACGACCAAGGAATGCCATGCATGCATCGTGCCAGGTAAATTGTATACAGGAATTGTGCCGAAATAGCATCGCGGCTGTAAAAATCCGAGACTGGACGCGCTGCAGTGCACTGTTTTCTGGCGCGCCGGCACGCGGCCGCACCAGAAGGCAGCATCGGAAGCGGCGTCCAGACCTGGTACGACGAAGCGGTATCAAGGTCTGGGACTCTGGGACTCTGGCATGGCGAGTGGCGCCAGGCGACGACCTCAGGGGATCACGCGCGGCGCAAGCAAGCTGCAAGCCAACTGCAAACAGCCGCAGGCCAGCCGTAGAGCAGCCGCCGACGTCGTTGCGCAACAATCGACGCTAGCTGCCGGCACAGCCATCCATCAGCGCTTCCAGCTGCCGCACATAGGCCGCGCGCAAGTGTTCGCGCGCCAGCAAGGCTTGCACTTGTTCAAAAATGCCATGCGGCGGCACGGTTGGCAAGACGGGTGCCGCAGGACGAACGGCGATACAGGGCACGCCGATGGGCAGCCTTTCCGCCGCGGCTTCCAGCTTTGCCCCACCGGCCGCGCAGCCACCCAGCAGCCCAGCAAGCACGCAGACCAATACACAGGCCCATGAACAGGTCAGTGAATGGGGTAGCGAGCAGGTCAGTGAGCAGGCTGATGAGCAAGCCCGTGCGCCAGCCCGTAAACAAGCCTGCAAGTAGCCCCGGACACGCAGCAGCGCCGGCGCACTCGTCATTGCCGCCCTCATGGCGTCCCGCCAGCGGGTCTTCCAGCCATTTCACTGGCGATCAGCACCTCGGCCGCCTGGCAAGCGTCATCATCCGGCTGCAGCGCCAGGATACGCGCCGCTGCCGCCTGGGCGTCTGCCTGCCCGGCCTGCGCATTGTCCAACGCCTGCCGGGCCCGTGTCGACCGTCGTACTCCCTCCTCCCGCATCGCATTCAGGGCCTGGGTCTGGCGCTTCAACACGGCTTGCACCTCCAGCACCTGTGCCGCGCATGCGGCACGACCCGCCTCATGCCCCCAGCGCTGGGCGCAAAACACGGCGGCCCCCAGCAACAGCAGCATGGCCAGCACAAGCAAGGGCGGCTTCATGCCAGCACCTTGCGTGCTGCTGCATACAAAGCCAGGCGCTCGGCCAGGCCGTTCACGCCACCGTTGATGCGGCGCGTAACGCGCTCCTGGTCGCCCGCGTCGGCCAGCCGGTTCAAGCCGCGCGATTGCCAGAACCAGCCCGCCGAGCGGCAAGCGGCAGTCGTTTGCTCCAGCAACTGCGGCGCCGCCAGCAAGTCCAGGTTCAGCGCCACGCCGCACGCGGCATAGTTGGCGCGCCCCGTCACCTGCAGCAAGCCGCGCCCCTTGAAGCGCACACCATCGCCAGCAATCACATTGCCCAGGTCCGCCCGCCCTTCATAGGCCGCGCCGCTGGCCAGTTCGCGCACATAGCGCAACTGTCCCGATTCGTGGCCCACCTGCGCCAGGAACGACGCCTGGCGCTGCGGCGTATCAATGCTGAACTCGACCATCGCCGCATTCAGAGGTGCCAGGAACAGCGTAGCGCGGCGGCCGGCCAATGGCATGATCTGCATCAATTGGGCGCCTGTCACAGCATGCCCCGCACATCCTTGACGGCAGCGGCCGCATCAGCCGCCAGTTCGCCGATATCCTTGCCGCGCCGCTTGTCGAACCAGCGCACGCAGGCGCCCAGTACCCACCAGGCGGGCAAGCCGGCCGCCACCATCAGCGGCGCGGCGATGAATAAAAAACCCGTGGCCGGATCGCCGCCATACAAGCCCGCCACGGTCTTCGCGCTGTCGAACAGGCTGGGCCACCACGACAGCACGGCGGCCACGAGCACGGGACCGAGAAAGGTGGAAATGATGATGCTGGAACAAAAACGGATAAATGCCTCCTTGGTGGATTGGGGCCACATGAACATGAAGCCCAGCGACGTGGCAGCGGCGCCGGCCAGCACGGGCACGCCAAACAGTTTGATCAATGCGCCGCCGGCGGCGGTGGTTTCGAGGGCCATGGTTGCCTTTCAGGTGGTGGAAATGAAAAAACCCGCCGAAGCGGGTTTGGATGTTGCAAGCACAATCTTTATGCCACCTTCACGATTACACGGGCGCGCCCATCGTCTTCGGTGGCGATGACCTTCCCAATCGCCCGCAAATAAAGCTTGAAGGTCATGTCATCCTCGTACACGGCCAAGCCCCCGATGCCCTCGCCTTTCTGCACCGGGACAATGTACTGTCCTGGTGTCGCGTCCAGAACGTTCACAGGCACCTGGCCGCAGAAAGCGATGCGGTCAACCTGCTGGCGCGCCGCTTCCAGAGCGGCCTCAAACGCCAGACCGGGTGCGCATTTAAGGTTCCATTCCTCATCCGTATCTCCCGGTATGGTTTCGTCGCGATATTGCGCCTCGCGGGCCGGCACTGCGGGGGCAACCTCAACAAGCCTGCCATCGACCTCTTCCAGCACAGCATCAATGGCATCAACGGCCGCGCTGAGCAGCACTTGACGCGTTGAAGGCATGAGACGCTCTACCGGCACTGGCCTTTCGCCCAAATGCCGCGCCCACCGATCTCCGCCAACCATACAAGGATCGGTCGATTTAACAGCAAAGGCAATGGCGCGCTGCCACTGGTCGGTTAGTTTCCCATCAACATCAATACCGATAATCTGCCCCGGAAGAATACCCATGCATCCAGGCGCTTTTAACATGTATTCGGCGTAATCGGTACCGCCGGCGTTGATGGTGCCGGCGGCGCTAATCGAGCGCGCTGTCGTGGAATTTCGCCCCACGTATGCAACCGAGGCACTGTTGCCCCAACCGCCGGCACCATTGGAGGCTCTAATCGCAAAACACGAGGAGGTTACCCCCGTCTCGACGCGCCCGACGTAGCAAAGTTCGCCGAACTCTGCAGTCCTACGGGTTAACTGATGCGCACTTAACGGGATAACTGGGCCAGCAGTAATAATGCCTGGCAGGGTAATGTCGCCGGAGCCATTCATATCCAAAACTGGTGTGACATTGTCAGGCAAGCCTGCATCGACAACATTCAAACGCAGTTGAAATCCCTTTCCGTTAGTCCCCGGATGACTGCGTGTACTCCAAAAAAATCTACCTGTATTGGAGTAGCCTGGAACCGATGCAGCCCCCATGGAGAGTACTTCATAGTAGATGCCAGCGCCACCCGCTCCACCATCATTCGGTGCCCGAAGAGCGCTTGCCCAAAGAGTACTGGATATCCCACCGGCAATTATTTGTTTCGGACCGATCAATACTGACGAAGAATCGAAAGTAGTCCGCTGCCGCTCGAACGTAACCGTATTCTGGGCACCAAGTTTCAAGCCAAAGATGGAAGACGCCAAGGTCCCGGCTGGGGGCTCAGCCCCCACACCGTAATACGATACGTCAGAATCCTGCCAGCAGCTGGACTCACAGTAAACCGCCAGAGAGAAGAAGGTGCCACACAGGATGTATACCTGACCATCATCCGTGATGGTTACTTCCGATACCGTATTATTTGTCATGCCACCTTCGTTGTGAAAAACGCTGCGTATCTTGCTGTCGTTGTCTACTCGAAGCTGAATAATGGTTACCATGGCGTTCGACATACCTGCAATAGCACCGTATGACGTGGTTCCACTTACACGAATTGATGCCTCCATTCCCTGCTGTGCGGGATTAAACTTCCCGATTCGCCACCAGCCTGCCTTCATACCGGTGTTCACGATAACGCCTGGGCCATACGCGCAAGCTTGCACATATTGCGATGTGATGATCGGGGCATTCGAATAGATCGTGCCCTTCATATTCCCCCCGGACAATGGCAATGCATTGTAGGGACCCGCCGCAAACGCCCGATCCATTTCATTCAATTTCTCGTTGACGTTAGGCATACCGTCATAAAATTTATCAGCCATTTAAATTCCTTCAATTTGTAGAGCTGCAGAGTAAGTGTCAAAGTACGGCGTAGCCACAGCATCGATATTGCTGACCTTGCCATACAGCATGTAGTCCTGTTCCACCAACGGATCCGGATTTTCCGGGAACAAGCTGAATAGCATCGGCTTGCCCTTGCCGTTCTCGCGCAGGATGCGCATGAAGCGGGCGCGGTCCATCGGTGTCAGATGCGTCAGATTGATGCTCAGCTTGTCGCTGGTCGTGCCCAGCGCGGTTTTCAGGTTGCCTGCACCCGTTCGGTAATTTTCACTGCTATCCTGCGTCTGCAACTGGGCGCCGTACTCGGCGTTATATTGCGGTGACCAGTAGTTGCCCACTACCAGACGCGAGATTTCCAGGTAGCCTTCCGGGCTTTGTGGCGCAGACACGTCGATCACTATCTGGCGCACGCGCACCGACGCGAACCATGTCACGCCGTCAGAGCCGCCGCCGCGCGGCCAGGTGTTCACACCGCCCCACTGGTAGGCGTTCCAGCCGAGCGGCAGCACACCCCAAGGATAGGATCCATGCACAGCAGCCGGACACGGGAAGATGCTGCCTGTGTCGAATACCGGCACGGCGTCGCCCGGCCGGGCATAACCGCGCACGCGCATGCGCGCGCTACTGGTCATGTTGGTGGAGATCAGCGCCACGCAGGCGATGGACTCCTGTGTCGGCCATATAGCTGAGATGGTCTGCGCCGTGCCGGCGGCGCGCAGCACGGCATTCTTGCTGTCGCGCTGTAGGTTGGCCGGGCCCAGTTCGCCGGTTTGGCTTAATGCAGTCAACACCGCGCGGTCAGCGGCATTGTCGTGGATGATGCGAAGATTTCTCATGGCAGCATTGCCCCTTCCAGGATGAGGTAAGTGGTTGGTAAAATCAACCCAGTGGTAACGCCGATAGGCTCGGTGGCGGTATATCAACAGCGCCGCTTCGACAGCATCACCTCGACTATCTCGGTACTGGTAGACGAAATAAAAAAACCCGCCGAAGCGGGTTTGAGAGGGATTAATGCTTGGTCACACGGCCTTGACCATCACATAAGCCCTGCCGTCCGGCTCGATCGAGATCACGCGGCCGACGGCATGAAGGTACTGCTTCATGCTGAGATCGTCCTCATGCACGGCGATGCCCTTGATGCCAGCGCCGTCCTGCACTGGCACGATGTAGTCGCCCGGCTGGGCACCCAGCACGTTCACCGGCACGCGGCCGGCGATGGCGATGCGGTCGACCTTTTGGCGCGCAACTTCCAGCGCCGCGTCGAAGGTGGCCATGGTCTCGGCGTCCTGCTGCACGGCAAGTTCATGGGCGGCGAGTGCAGCGGTGAACGTTGCCTGTTTTTCTGCCCACTCGTCATCGGTATCTCCAGACTCGGTGACCACGTCCTCGTATTGTGGTGGGTTGGTGCCTGGTACTGCCTGCTGCGTGAGCACGTCTTCACGGCGCGTCGGCTGGGTCGGCGCAGCTCCAGCTTGTGCCAGCGGGCGTGGCCCTATGTCATTGCCCCACGAATCGCCACCGACGAACGAAGGCGCCGTTGACTTGATGGAAAACATCACGGCGTCGGCCCACTTGTCGGTAACCTTATTGTCTGCGGTGATACCGACAATCTGCCCAGGAGCTACGCTGCTGCATGTCGAGCTTTTGAAAATATACTCGGCATAATCATTGCCGTTTGTGTTCACCGTGCCGACGACATTAATACTGCGGCTTGTCGTGCTGTTCTTACCAACAGACAATACTGTGGGCGAAAACGACCATCCGGCCTGGCCATTCGACGCAACCACCCATACGGATGGAAATGTGGCTGCATCTGCGCCAATGTACAAAATCTGCTCCCCCTCGGCAACGGAGCGACTGATATTGTGCTGAAGGCCGGTGTTGGTGCTGCCTGCTTTCAGCAAGGGTACATACACCTGTCCTGTCCCCTTAATGCTCAGCAGATCTGCACCATTGATGTTAGACCCTGTGTCGTAAGCGCTTAGGGTCATTGTGTAGCCGCTATTGAAAGCTGACCCATTTCCGGCAGACACCCGCCAGTTAAAAGCTCCGGAGAAGGCGCTTCCAGATATCCCCCCCATTCCCAATCGAAGAATTGGGCTAAAGACACCCGCTGCCACTGCATCAGTAGCAGCTCCAGGATTCAGGAAGGAAGAACTGGCACTGCCGTCCCCCACAAACAAGGTCGACCGGAACATATTTGCAATAGAGCCAGTTGAGCCGACCGGTGCGACCCCTCGGCGGCGTGGCGGGTAACTTGCGGTGTTTCCTGAGTCGTACACCACTGTTCCAGCGGGCGTCGCTGTCACTGAGACGGGCTGTGCGTATGTTGTAGTGGTAAAGCCCAGCAGATTAAACGACGCTGCGCCGAATGAACCTGCCCTGAAGTTCAAATACACCTCAAACGTCCCATTTACCAGTTGATATGCTTGTATTCTGGCGTTGATCGGGACTGCTCCATTAAAGGTCGCATCGTAATAAAATCCGCCTCGGACGGCCAGCATAAGCACGAAGGAGGAATTGGCATTTGCTGCCCAGCCATCATTCAATACCCCGTCAATGCGCAGATGCTGCGCATTGCTGCTGTCGTCAGCTGCAAATGTGGCGATTCGATACCAGAGGCCTGTTGGTGGATTTTGGCCAATATAGCTGTACCCGTACTTATTAGAAACTCCAACTACTACAGGTGTTGACGTCGTGATGGAAATACTTGGATCAAGCCACGCTGGATTCATGTACCCATTCGGCCCACCAAGCGGCGACCGCCCCACGGCTGGCGCATACGACGCCACCACGGCGCCCCGTCCAGCCAGCTCATTCAAGCGCTGAATCGTATCCTTTTGACCGTAGTAAAAAAAATCACCCATTACAACTCCTCAATTTCAATGTTGCTGGCATAAGCCTGGAAAGATGGTGCGGTGATGGCGGCCAGATTGGCCAGACGGCCATACACCTGGTGTGCCTGCTCGAGCTCGACATCGTCGCTATCCGGATACAGGCTGACAAAAAGTGGGCGCGACAGGCCGTTGCCGCGCACGATGCGCCACAGCTCGGCCCGGTCCAGCGGCGTCATGTGATCAAGCGCCAGCGACAGCTTGCGGTACATCACGCCCCGCTCCACCTTCTGTTCGCCTGCGCCGTTGCGGTACTGGCTGCTGGTATCGATTGGCGTGATACCGGCGCCATACGACGCGTTCTGCTCGGGGCTCCAGTAAGGGCCAGCTACCAGGCGCGCGGCCTCGATGTAGCCAGCAGGATTGTCGGGGTCGGCCAGGTCGATCACCAGCTTCCTGATGCTGCGCATCTGGAACCAGCAGCGGGCGTACGTACCGCCGCCGTAACTGTAGGCATTCAAGCCCAGCGGCAATGCGCCCCAGTCCCACATGCCCAGCCGCGCATACTCGCACGCTGGCATGAGGCCCGTATCGAATGCAGGCGCAGTGTGGGCAGGCTCGATGTAGCCGCGTGCGCGGATGGTCGCCCCTGGAGTCAGGTTGCAAAACGGCAGGGCCACGCCGCCGACAATTTCCGGTGACGGCCACGTTGCCGTGATAGTCAGCGCAGCGCCGATTGAACGTAAAACCGAAGATTTTCCTTCCCGCTGCAAATTGGCCGGCCCCAAGGTGCCGGCCTGGCTCGATGCCGTCAACACCGCACGGTCGGCGGCGTTATCGTAGATGATGCGAAGATTACTCATGATGTCGCCAACTCCAGAAAATTGGTATTAACAATCGGCCATTTTGAGCAGCAGCACGGTACTGGTGTGGTAGCGCATTTGCAATGCGAATGGTGAGGGGGGGCGAAAGGTTCCGCATGCACAGACATTTTCGTTTGGTTCAATGTGTTTGGTGCACGGGAGAGAAAAGCTTCGGCAAAAAATCAAGTTTTCTCTACACATTTGTCACATCCAAAAACATACCGCCATAAATTTGGTAAGGGTTCATATAAGGCAAATTTGTACCAGGAACACTTTCTTCACTGTAGAAAAATACAGGTATAGTACATTCGCCAACAGTGCCGTCCGGCTTGCGTGCAATACACTGGGCATGCGCAGATGTACCGTCGTAGTCAATACTGCCGCTCTCTTCCCAATCCACTTGGTAAAAACCATAGCCTGACGGGGCAAATGCATATTCTCTTCCGCCAGCATCAAATGAAGAAACTGATGCCACTCTTGCCACTTTCCAACCAGCGTCAAAAGTAATGCTGCCATCTGCTCTATAGACCGTAAAACCAACCTTTGTTGTCTCATTAGGGGATAAAGAGTCCAGCACATATAGGGTAAATTCGCAGCCAGCAGAATAGATGAACCATAAACGCCATCTTTCTGATCCTATTTGGGTAGAGGCCATGTACTGCACGCCATAAGCACCTGTAGCATGGGCTGCACCTATCCGTAAAGCTACAAATGGACTTTGAGCGTCTACATCAATGTATGCACTGTAGCCCAGGTTATAAGGGCTGTCTGGTAGGCCGCCAAAGTCTGCCGGAGACATTACTGCCGTCATAATTACCAAAGTCTGATTCGTTGTTAAATTAGCTCTAGTAAACTTATACTTATAAAAGTAATTCTTATAATCTTGGTCAATTTGTATAATATTGCTGCTGTTATAGACGATTAATCCGGTACCCATTAGTAGACCCCATATATAATTCTAGTTTCTCGGGAGCCGCTGCTCCATCCCAAAGTGGTGCCAACTACTTGTGCTATAGCTACTGGCTTAGGGTGGTAATAGATACTCCAAGTGGGGAATGCTATTGGCTGGCAAACAACCCAAGGCGTTCCTGTAGCAAATTCAGGCACTGAAATACTGCCAGCAGCCCCCGATATTGTCTGCACCGTGCCCAGCAATCGTGTTGCTCGATCATTAATATCCAATGTGACATTTCCCTGTGCGTCAAGGCACCTTAACCCTGTTAGCATTAGTCGAGACTCCCGATAATTACCCGCGGCTGATTTTTATCATCAAAGACCGTGATCTTTTCTCCCGAAATTTCAACACGCCCACCAGACGTACGACTGCGCAGCAGGCCAATCGTTCCGGTCGCCGCCACCAGTTCACCGGAAAACCGCGCAACTGGCGGAGATACCGCCGTTCCAGGCGTCACTGTGAGCCCAGGCATATCCAAAAGGCCCGTACTCGACAGCTGAATGTAACCTCCTGGCACATAGCGGTTCCCAATCAATAGCCCCTGCGAGCTCAGGTGGAACCCCGTGCCGCCATTGCTAGGCCAGGCGTATGCGCTGGTCGGGTATCCTTCGCCTCCATGCAGCGTCGTGCCGTACAAATCGCCAGCAACCACACTCCCCAGGTTCGCCCTGATGGCGCCAAGCGTGTCGCCCACAATCGCCTTCGCCGCCACAGTCCCATCGACCAGCAAGCTGCCGTTCAACACCGTGCCCAGCACCATCCAGGCGCCATCAACGTAGAACTTCGTCACCGCATGCGTCGCGTCGTACAAGGTGACCACGTCGCGGTTGATCGGTGCGCCATAGCCTGCACGCCCCAGCTCGGACACGGCCGACGCATCCGACCAGGCCGAGTAGCCAGGTGCCGTCACCGTCACCGTGCCGCGCTGGCCGGGGGCGCCATCGGCGGCCAGGCGCGCAGCAGCGGCCCATTCGCCGGGAGCGATGTCATCGGTCGCCGTGCTTGAAACGGCCGTGGCGCTGGACATGAACAGATAGGCGCCGCCCGCCGACGGCACCTGGGTTGACCAGCCGTTGTTCAGCCCCGCCAATTTGCCCGTGGCAAACGTAAACGTGCAGACGGCCGTGGGCAGCGGCGGCGCAATATTGGTCGCGCCACGCTGATAGATGGGCACGGAAATCACGTTCAAACCGTCGACGCCATCCTTGGCCAGTTGCACCGCCGCCGACCACTCATTGGCGGCGATATTGTCCGTGGCATTGCGCGAACTGGCTGCTGCCACGCGCACGTACAGCGGCGCCGTGCCGGCAGGGATGTTCTTCGACCAGCCATTGGCCAGATCATTGCCGGCCGGCGTCGTGATGGCCGCCGTGGCGAAGGTAAAGATAACGTCGCCCGGAGAATCACCAGGTACCGCAGCGGCGCGCTTGTAGGCGAAGGCCTGGCCCGTGTTCAAACCGGACAAGCCTGTCTCGCCGGCGGCGCCATCGAAGACCTTGCTGACCATGTAATTGGCGAGGTAATCGACGCCGAATTCACGGATACGTGCCTGCACCAGTGCCGTATCGGTAGTCATGTTGGCAAAATCGACCGTGGCCACGTTGCCGTTCACCTGCAAGGCTGTGCCGGCGGATACGGAAAACACGATATCGCCCACCACATTGACCGGCTTGGCGGTAATGGCGATCGAGCCGGGTGCTCCCTCGCCGGCGCTATTGACGCGAAAGACGGGCGTGCTGGCGGACATCAGGATCGCCTTGCCATCGGCAACGGTACTGAAACGCTCTGCCGTTGCCTGCAGCAGCCTGTCGCGCTCCCCCACTATGGCGCTCATACGAGCACCCCCACCGTCACTCTGCCCGTCAGCCAGAAGCGCGACAGCAGCACCACCACGCCCGGTACGCCATCCTGCAAGCCAAAGCGTTCAGCGCGCAGTTGTACGGGCTGTCCCAGTTCCAGCATCATCATCTCGGGTTCTCCATCGAATTCATAAATGGTGCGCGGCACCTTGTTCAAGGCCAGGCGCCGCTGCGCTTCCGCGCGGGCATCGGCCCGCGTCTTCAGGCACGTATCGATCTGCACCGGGTCGTCGCTCAAGCGGTAACGCGTGCGCACCACCGTGTCGACCACCGTCTCCGTCAGCCATTCGGTGGCATACAAATCCGCATGCGCGGGCGGTATGCTGGTCGTCAGGCCAGCCTGCGGCGTCCAGTTCCGGTCAAAACCGATCTTCACGGCGGCCGTCACAGGCAGGCGCTGCGCGGGACGCAGCGAGCGTTCGCGCATCTGCTCCGGACCGATCGCCACCGGCACGCCGGCGGCCGGCAGCGCGATCTGCACCAGGCGCAGCTGGCCCGTGCGCGACATGATCGCCTGGGCGCCCACGCTGGCCGCCAGTTGCTGGATGGCCTGCACCTGGTTCGTACGGTCAGCAACATACAACCCCACCGGCTGCGGGTGGGACGCGTCGAAGGCGGCCAGGTTGTCCAGGTCCAGGTCCGCCAGGACAAAACGGTCGGCCGCCTTGCCGTAGGCCGTGGCGATACGCTGCACCAGCGGCGCGATGCGCGGCGCATAGCCGCCGCCCTTGTCGCCCTGTACGCTGGCCGTGATCGTGGTGGAAAACGGATCGGTAGTCAGGTTGAAGCGGCCCGCCTGGTCATTCAAAGCCACGGCAATCGGCTTGCCGTTGGTGCGCACCTCGAACGTCGATTCGACCGCGCCAAGAAAACCGTACTCCAAAGTGGCAGGATTGGTCAGCAAGGGCGCCACGTTGTGGCACTCGCCAAACGGTATCGGCAGGATGGTGTCCTTGTTCGGCGTCGTGCCACCCAGCTTCGCCTCGGAGATCGGCGTATTCAGGCGCTGCAGCTTGTCGCGCAGTACCAGGTTGACCGACTCGCGCCCCGCACTGGCCACGTCGGCGATGATGCCGTCAAAGACCAGCTGGAAGTCGGCGCGCGGCCAGGACGGATCACCGGCCCAGGCCTTGATCGGCCGGTTCATCCAGACATCATCCAGCCAGCCATCAAGCGCGCCATCGGCGTTATCGAGTTCGATATCGCCGCCCGACAGCCCCGCCTCGCCGGACAGGCTGACCTGTTCCGTGAAGGCCAGGCCGCCCTTGGCCAGCGGCTGGTAGGCGGTATTCGCAGGCACTTCGCGCGGCCCGGTGATGTAGGGCCGCGAAGCGATATACCGCGTCACCTCGCTGCCAGCCACGTTAGCCTGCGCTTCGATCAGCACCATGCGGATGGCCGACGGGCTTTGCAGCCAATCCTGAAATTGCGCATCGGTCATGCGTACTCTCCTTTCACTGCATTGGCCCAGGCGGATGCCCGGGACGATTTATCCACGCCATCGACCACCGTCCTGGCGGCGTTGGCGTTCGATTCAAAGGTGGCCTGGATGGTGGCGCCTGTTTGCG
This sequence comes from Janthinobacterium sp. SUN128, assembly GCF_030587275.1. Taxonomy (NCBI): domain Bacteria; kingdom Pseudomonadati; phylum Pseudomonadota; class Betaproteobacteria; order Burkholderiales; family Oxalobacteraceae; genus Janthinobacterium; species Janthinobacterium sp. SUN128. The sequence goes on from NZ_JAPWHY010000001.1 coordinate 2,375,189, forward strand.
CCCGCTGGTCGGCGCGCAAGCCTTCCAGCTCCACGCGCATGGCCTGGTTGTCTTCGCGCAGGCCGCGGATTTCGGCCACCAGTACATCGGAGCCGACGTTCGCCGCCGACGAGTAGCGCACGGGGTCGAAGACGGCCGGCGCTTCCACCGCTGCTTCGCCAAAGGAGGCGGCGACAGACATGCCGGCAGCAGGCGCAAAGCGCATGCCACCCGTGACATCGGTCTGCCCGCCTGCCCGCAACGCAGCACCCAGCGCATCGACCGCCTGCTGGATGCCAACCGCCGTCTTGTTCAGGTTGATCAACTGCCCCACTTGCGTATCGAGTGCCGTCAGTTGCTTCTGCGCATCGTTCAACTGTGTGCCCGTGATCGCCGCCAGTGCCGCCAGCTCGAACTGGACCCTGGCCGCATCGGCGGCATAGCTCGCGCTTGCAGCGTTCACGACCTGGCTGGCCGTCAAATACGCGGTGGCAGTACCTGTCAGCGCCGACTGCGCCGCCGCATCGCCCGTCTTCGCCTTGGCCAGCGTCTCTTCATACTGACGCTGCGCCTCTACCATCTTCTGCATCGGCGTCAAGGTCGACAGGTTGCCCAGCAACAGAGAATCCTTGAAGGTGCGAATGCCGTCGCCAAACGATTTCAGGCGCTCGATGGTGGACTTGAGGGCCGAAGACTCCGTTTCATAGGCAGTTGCAATATCCTGCCGCGCCTGCAACTGGTCATACAAGGCCAGGTTAGCGGCATCGACCGCTGTACGCTCCCTGGCACGCAATTGCGCCGTAGTCATCGTCATCTGGTCAAGCTTTTCCTGGATACCCTTGCGCTCGTCGGCAATACTCTGTTCCGACCTGGTCAGGCTTTCCGTCGCCGCATGCGTCTTCGCGAACGCATCGGCCAATGCCATCAGGCCCGCATACTGGTCGGCCCCCGTCTTGGTAGCCAATGCGCCAGAATTGACCAATTGCAATACCGTTTCCTTGAACTGCGCTCGCGTAGTCACACTGGCATAGCCCAGGGCCGCCATCTGTTCCGTCACGTGTTTTTGCACGGGCGCCAGGCGCTCGGCTTCGGTCAGGTAGTTTTCGGCAAAGAATGCAGTCCGATTGCCCAGTGCTTCCACGCCGCCGGCAGCCTTGACCAGCTGCTCGCGTGCCGCCAGGGACGCCACGCCAACGGCGCCGAATGCCTGCTGCGATGTGCTGCCCAGAGTAGCCAGCACGCCATCGACGACCGCGTAGTTGCCCGCCAGGCGCTGCAGCGCAGCGCTGGCCGATTCGCCCTTCTGGCTCAGTTGCGACAGCGATGGCACCAGTTCCTTTGCCATCGCATCGCCGACGCCGGTAAAGAAATCGGCAATGGCTTTCTGGTTCGCGGCGTCATCCTTGGTCATGACGATATTGAGCGACTGCGTGCGTGTGGCCAGGCTATCCGTGTTGACGCCCAAGGTACTGGCGAAAGCGCCCGTCACCGCCTTCATCTGCGCATACGTATCGCCTAGCGAGGCCGCCAGCTCGGCATCGACTTCAGAGCGGTCCGTACCTTTCTTATTCTTGCGGAAAAGACCGCCTTTCTGGGTCCAGTTCGAATAGCTCTCGCCCGTAAAGCCATCGGCACCGAGGTTGCCCGAAATACCGGCACTGCTGACCTTTTTCTCGCCCATGCCGAACAGACGGTTCGCTGCTCCGCCCAGCAGGCCGCCGACCAGCGCGCCCATCGCCGTACCCACCAAGGGAAAGACGACGGTTCCCAGTGCTGCGCCAACGGCCGTACCGGCATTGACCACACCATTGCGGCCATATTCGCCTGAAATCATCTTGCCGCCATACACGCCGCCCATGACGCCGGCAGCAACGCTTGCCGCCGCACCAGCACCGGTGGCGAATGCGCCATTGGCCCCGGCCGTGTAAGGAGTGCCTTGCAGCATGCTCATGCCACGCTGCACGCCATTGGCCACCGATGTACCAATACCGGAAAGTCCGCTGGATAGTGAATCGTAGATGCCCTTCGCCGAACTCAGGAACGACTGGATGCCCCCGCCGTTGGCCAAACTGCCCTGTGCCTGCGCCGCGCCCGGATTCAGGAATGAGGCAAAGCCGGCCGCGATGGGCGACATGATCGGTTGCAACACGAGGTTGTTGAACATGCTCTTCAACTTATCCTTGAACATGGTCGCCAGGTTCTTGCCGCCTTCGAAGCCGTTCATGAACGCGTCAGTCAGTGACTTTTCGATATCCTTGGCGCTGGCGGCCCAGTCATCGGAGGCCTTCTTGGCCGCAGCGGCAGACGCTTCCTTGGCGGCCAGTTCTTCCGTCGCCGTCATGCTGCGCTGCTTGGCATCGATCAATGCATTCAAATACTCAATCTGGGCCGCGTTTTCCTTGCCCACCGCCAGCGCGGCGCGCTGTTCCTTCAGCAGCGCCATTTCGTTTTGCGCGATGGCGGTCTTGCTCATGCCATACACCGCCACCAGCTTTTCGCCAGCCTCGGCTTCCTTGACGGCATCGGCGACGGCCTGCGTCCGCGTATCGGACAGCGCTTTCGCGTCAGCCAGCGCCTGCTCGGTCACAGCCTTGGCTTGCTTGCCCACCTCGATCTCATCGACGCGGGCCTGAAGCACCTTACGCGCAACCTCGAATCCCGCCTGCTCCGACGCAGTCAGTTTTTTCGTCTGACTCTCGCGGAGTTCCTTCAACTGAAAATCGAACTTTTGCGCCTCGTTCATCTCGGCATAGCCGGCAGCTTCGCGCTTCAGGTCGCGGGCCTTGCCGTGCATCTCATTCATCATGGATTCGAAAGGCGTGGGCGGAGCGGGAAGCGATGGCGCGCCTGTACCAGTTCCACCCTGCGGTTTACCCGACGCACCTTGCTGCTCTAGCTGCTTGAGCTTGCCCTGCAGCGTATCCAGTTCGCCCTGCAGCCGTGCCATGGTCTTGTCCTGCGTGGCCTTGTCCAGGGACTGGTATTTTCCCGTGCGATTGCGCACGGCATCCATTTCCGTCGAAATCTCCAGCATGCGTTCGCCAGCCGGGGTATTCAGTCCGTTCTCCGACACGCCCAGCTTTGCCAGCTCATTGCGCTTTGCAAGCTGGACCATCTGCTTGTCGAGCTCAGCAACGATTTCCTTGGTACTCTTGCGCATGGGTTCTACGGCTTTCTCCGCATTGTCTTTCGACGAACTCCCCCACATATTCCAGGCAGTAACACCTAACCCTACGACAGTCACCAGCAAGCCAATATACCCACCCATGAATGCCAAGGCCCCTTTCAGTACCCCTGCAGCGACCGATGCGGCGCGCGTTGCTGCCGTTTGCGCCACCAATGCGGCGGAGTGAGCCTCGGAGGCAACTGTGGCACGGGCTTGTGCCGGAATCAGGCCATTGGTGGTCAGCGCCAGCGCCACGTCGGCCTGGCTGGCGCGTATCGTCGCTTGTAATTCAGCAACACGTGCGGTCGCCAGTGCAGAGGTGGCGGCGGTCGCCGTCACGTCGGCATTCGCCGCCGCCAGGGTGGATGCCAGCAAGGCCCGGTTGGCCGTGACCTTGCTATACGTAGCCATGACGACGCCGGCAGCCCAGGAACCAAATTTCGCGGTGGTCAGCGTTTCGAGCACGCCAACGACCAGGGTCAGGTTATTCGACAGAAATTCGAGGCCGCTCGTCATCAGGCGCACGGCGCCGGTCGACTCCGCCTGTCTCGCCGTGAACTCCATCACGTTATTGCTCAGGACTGTAAAGCTGCCACCGATGGTTTCGAACTGCACAGCTTCCTTGCGCAACTCGCCCAGCGCGTTCGGCAGTGCGACGGCCATCACGTCGGCAGTGATCAATCCTGCGCCGGCAAGCCCGGCGAGCGCTTCTTTCGACACGCCCAGGCCGGCGGCCATGGCCGCCATGACTTCGGGGGCAGCCTGGCTGATATCGTTAAATTGCTGGCTGCTCAGGGCGCCATCGGCGAAGGCGCTGGACAGCCCCTTGAAGGCGGTGGCGGAATCTGCAGCCGAGGCGCCGCTGATCTTGACGCCAAGATTGAGCGCCTCGGTGATGCCGGCCACTTCGGCCTGGCTGATACCCAGTTTCTTGGTCGCATCGTTCATTTGGGCATACAACCCTGCCGTGGCGGCAAGGTCCGTCTGCCCCGAGGCGGCAATGCGCTTGACATTGTCGTACGCCTCGCCATATTCCTGTGTGGTGCTGGTCGACATGCGCAGTTGCGCTGTCAGTTTCGTATATTCATCAGACAGTTTGACGATCTGGCCGATATTGTTGGAAATACCCAGGTTGGAGAGTATCTCCGTGTATTTTTTCGTGACATCTTCGAGTTTGAAAGTCGACTTGGCAGCCCGCTCGCTGGCCTCGCGCATGCGTTCCAGGTCATCTGCCGCGATACGCACATTGAGCGTATCGATGCGTATCTGTAATGTTTCAATTTCAACGGTCATAATTTACCCATAAAAAAAGCCACCGCAAAGGTGACCGTGCAATCGAGGCCACCTTCGCGACGGCTGTTGTGTTTTCCGTGTCACCTCTGCTGTAAAAATCAGGGCAAAACCAGGGCTAAGGCGAACTGTTTTGATGGGAGATATACGCTGCGTCGAGCTGATCGACCAGCTCCTCCTCCCAAACCGCCAGACGGATACGATGCCGCAGTTGCCATGCCAGGATATCCAGGCTGCTCAAGGGATTGACCGCCATGCCGTTTTGCCGCTTGCGGCTCATCTGCACGAAAAACTGCCACACATGCGCCAGTTCAAACGGCAGTTGCGCGCGAACGGGAGCCTGCGGCTCCCGGTAGAGTGGATGGCGCTTGGCGGCATCCAGGTGCTCGCCTTTCGCATTGCCATCAGCCGCCTTTGCCGAACGCTCGAACTGTTCCTCGGCAAAGAGCAGCAAGGCGGCGGCTAGACCGTCAAAAAATTGCCATCCGCCTCGAGTGCGGCCAGCACTTTTTCCTGCCAGGACGGCATTTTTTCAAAAATCGCCTTCAGCAAAGCCGGGGAAGGCTGTACCGGGACGCCTTTGTCGACGAAACCCGGCATGCCCACCACCACCGCGATGGCGATCTTCATGTTGCGGTTTTCCGCCAGGTCATACAGTTCCGCGGCGCCTTCGTCGGTCTTCGCGTCGATTTGCTTGCTTTTTTGCACCGAGCGCTTGATCGCCACCACCGACGTTTCGCGAATCACGGCACGGTACTGGTCGGAATTTTTGCTGACGATTTCAAAGCCCGCCTTGTGTGCGCCGTCTTCGTCAAACAACACCGACACCAGGTGCACCTGATCCACCGATTTGTTGCCATCATTCAACAGGGAAATATCAAAACCAGCCGAGGCGATCATTTGTGCGTTGTTCATATGTATTTGCTTTCTTGATTGAGGTAAAAGTAAAAAGGCCGCCATCAAGGCAGCCCCGGGTCAAGCGTCAGCCGCTTACAGCGCGCTGTCCTGGATGGTCAAGGTGGTCGCTTCGTGCTGCGCGTCCGTGCCCTTGTAGCGCAGGACGTCGAAGGCGCAGGTGACGATCTTGTTTTTCTCGCCGTCGTCGATCTTGGCCGAGGTGATCTTGATGCGGCCCATGGCCAGCGCCAGCACGTCGGCGGCCGGCGCGGTGCCCGATGCCATGGCGTAGGCCAGCGGGATTTCCGTCTCGGACTTGAAGTAGTCGAGGTAGGTGGCGTCCTGCAACAGCACCGTGAACTGGCCCGAGCCCATCACCTTGCCGCGCGAGGCGGCCGTGGCGTACTTCGAGCCGATCACCGGGTCGACCTTGACCTGGCCGTCCAGCGAGACAGACATGCCGGTGCAGATCTGCGACGGGATGCCGTTCACCGACAGCATGGCCGTGGCGCCCGAAAACTTGCCGCTGCCCGGCGCTGCCAGCGGCGCGGGGAAGTACGGCACGGCCGTAGTCGGGCCCTCCGCCTTGCCCATCAGGGTGAAGTCCAGGCTGGTGATGCCGTTCGGCTGCACGGCGATATCCATCTTGCTGACCAGCTGGTCGACGAAGCTGCGGTGCACGCCGATCTTCGGGTCCTGCACTTCGGCCGTGAACCAGTCGGTGGTATGGCCCGTCAACGGGGTGAAACTGCGCTTGCCCACGGCCGCCACGCCGACCGAGTCGCCGGCCGCCTTGACGATCATCGCCGAGCCGTCCATGAACTGGCCATTCAGGTTGGTGGCCGTCACCGACGTGACGAAGAAATTCTTCGCGTTGTTGGCGGCCGCCGGCGCCGTCATGCCGGTGATGCGCACCACGCTGCCGGCGCGGAAGCCTTCGCTCAGCCAGGAACCGGCACTGCGCGTCAGGCCGGAGGCGGCCGCCGCGATGGTGGTTTGCGCGGCAGCCACGCCGCCTGCCGTGAAGTCGCGGCGCAGCAGCGCCGCCATCAGCGGTGCATACGTGCCGCACGCCGCTTCGGCCTTGATGGCGCCCGTGGTGCGGAAATTGCCCAGGCGGGTATCGCCCTGCTGCTGACTGGCGTCGATTTCGGCGCTCGCGTATTTGTCCGCTTCCGTGTCGAAAGTGGCTGTGACGCGGGGATAAATCTGGCCGCCGCCGGCGGCGGCCTTGCTGCCTTCGGCGCTTTGTTTGCTGATAACGATCAAGCTGTCGATGCCGTTTGCTGTCGATGCCATAAGTAATACCTTTCGTGGGATGAAAAAAAAGACCGCATCTGCGGTCTTGAGGGGGGAACTGACGATAATCAGGAAACGAAAAAGCCCGCGCGCGGTGAGGCGGCGGGCTGGCGTCCGGATGGCGCGGGGCCATGCCGGACGGAAGGTGGGCGAAGGGGCCATGAAGGCCGTTCGCTGCGCTGAGTTCCCCTATCGGTGTCGCGCCTTGGGCGCGTCTATTACGAGTGGAGAAGCATGTGGTGTACTGCGGTGCTGCCGGTGTTGCTGTTGCTGCGTGATCGAGACTCTATTGTAGGGGCGTTTTTTCCAGTGTCAGGCATATTGCAGAAAATTTGTCAGTGGCCGAGGCGGCGCATGGCGCGGGCGCCGTGCGACTGGAAGATGCCTTCCAGTTCGCTGACCATATCCTTGATGCGTTCGAGCTCGAAACCGCCGGAGCAGCTGATGGCCGCCTCGCCGGCGCCGTGGCAAGCCTTGCAGACGACAGGCGCGCCGGCCTGCATGGCAGCGACGACGCCCGTGCCGTGGCAGACCTTGCATTTGCTGTCGAGCCAATGCGCGAGCGACGCTTCGGCAACGCGGCGGTACAAGGTATTGGCCGCCTGCGCATCCCAGGCCGTCTGCGCCTTGACCCAGCGCCGCGCGCGGCCCTTCTGCGTCACGGCAGCCGTCCAGGCGCGCAGCAACTGCGCCAGGTTGCCCGCATTGCCTTCGAACAGGCGGCTGACGGTGCCGTCCGCATACTTGACGCGGCACAGCAAGGCACCCATGTCGCCGGCCAGCGCGGCCGCCGCGATAACATCCAGGTCGTGGTGGACGGCATCGTCGCGCAAGTTCTGCGACGACAGCGATGCGATGAATTTTTCTGCAAACCCCATGATTTCTCCTCGTTGATACTAATCGTTATTCTGTGCCGGGCCAAACAGCGCCGCCACCAGCGGATCGCGGTGCGCCGTGCCGCGTGCCCAGCTGGCCGTGCGTCGCACTTGCGGCGGCAGTTCGGCCCAGCCATCGACCTCGTCATCCTGCTCGCCCAGCGCGTACAGGGCGGGCCGCTGGCGTCCCGGTTCCGTGCAATGGCGCTGCGCCAGGTGGATCTGTCCCATGCCGCACATGTGGCGCAAATAGCGGCTCATGGTGCCCGCATCGAGTCCCAGCAAGGCGGACAATTGCGCCGCGCTGGCCTGGCCCTGCTCGCGAATGTACTGCGCGATGCGGGCGATATGCAGCTGCGACTTCTTGCTGCGTCCCTGTAACTGGCGCCCCTGCCGCGGCGCCGCCCTGCTTTCAACCAACTGACTGCTGTTCAACATCTGCCTGACCTCCCGTGGTGTCGCCAACCGGCAGACGCTGTAGTGCGTTTGCGACAGGCAACGAGTGGACTTTATCAATCGCTAATGTTAAAGTCAAGCATTTGGTAATTTATCAAACGGTAAATTTCAGGTTTAATGTGGAGATGAATATGTATCAATACAGACGCGACCGCCTGCTGGCCCTGATCCGCGAGCACTACGACAACACGCGCAAGAAAATTTCCGACGTCAGCGGCTGGAGCGAGGCACGCATCTCGCAAATCCTCTCGCCCACCTACCGCGAGGGCCGCGCCTTCAGCGAAAAGATCGCGCGCAAGCTGGAAGCGGACCTGCAGTTGGACAGCATGTACTTCGACCAGGGTGCGGCACCGGACCAGGTGACCATGGCCGCGCGCGCGCTGGCAGGCGTGCAGTCCGTGGTGGTGGAAGATGGCGAGGATGAACGCTTCTACCCGATCCGCAAGGTGAAACTGCGCCTGTCGGCAGGCATCACGGGCTTTGCCATCGAACCGGAAACGCACGACGGCAGCACCATCAGCGTGCCCCGCAGCTGGGTCGAGCGCAATGGCTACCATCCTGAAAAACTGGTGGCGATCAAGGTCAAGGGCGAGAGCATGGAGCCGGCCCTGTACGAGGACGACGTGGTGATCATCAACACGGCGGACAACCGGCCAGCCGACGGCATTGTGTTCGCCATCAATTATGAAGGCGAGCCGGTGGTCAAGCGCATGGCGCGCGATATCGGCGAATGGTGGCTGACGTCGGACAACCCCGACCAGCGCAAATACCATCGCAAGCTGTGCCGTGGCAATGAATGCCTGATCGTCGGCAGGGTCGTGCGCAAGGAAAGCGACCGCATTTGAACGCGAAGTTTATCGATTGATAAACTTCGCTTGCTTCCTGGCGCTTACGCCAGCGCCGCCTGGATCTGCTGCAGCGATGCCGGGTCGTCCATCGACGTCAGGTCGCCCGGGCTGCGCCCTTCGCAGATGGCCTGGATCGAACGGCGCAGCAGCTTGCCCGAGCGCGTCTTCGGCAGCTGCGACACGAACAGCACGCGCGCAGGCCGCGCCACGGCGCCCAGCTGGCGGTCGACGACGGCCATCACTTCGCGTTCCAGCACCGCTTTCGCTTCGACGCTGTCGAAACCGCGCGGGTCCTTCAGGATCACGAAAGCCATCGCCACCTGGCCTTTGAGCTTGTCTTCCACGCCCACCACCGCCACTTCCGACACGTTCGGGTGGCTGGTGATGCTTTCCTCGATTTCGCGCGTGCCCAGGCGATGACCCGCCACGTTGATCACGTCATCGGTGCGGCCCAGAATAAAATAATAGCCATCCGCATCGCGCAGGCCCCAGTCAAAGGTGGAATACACTTGCCGGCCGCTGAAAGTGGACCAGTAGGTGTCGACGAAACGCGCGTCATCACCGTACACCGTTTGCATGCAGCCCGGCGGCAGCGGGCCTTCCAGTACCAGCACGCCCTTCTCGTTGGCGGCGCACTCCTCGCCCGTCGCTTCGTTGAGCAGCTTGACCTGGTAGCCGTACATGGCCAGGCCGGGGCTGCCCAGGCGCGTCGGGGTATCAGCCACGCCTTTCGCCACCGAGAGAATCGGCCAGCCCGTCTCCGTCTGCCAGTAGTTGTCGATGATGTCCACTTTCAGTTCATCGGCGATCCACTGCGAGGTGGTTTCGTCGAGCGGCTCGCCCGCCAGGTACAGCGCCTTCAGGGAAGACAGGTCATATTTGCGCATCAGTTCCACCGGGTGCTTGCGCAGCACGCGGATGGCCGTCGGCGCCGAGAACATGCGCGTGACCCTGTATTTTTCAACGATGCTCCACCAGATGCCGGCATCGGGACAGATGGGCAAGCCTTCGTACAGGATGGTGGCCATGCCGGCGATCAGCGGACCATACACGATGTAGGAATGGCCCACCACCCAGCCGATATCCGAGGTGGCAAAGAAGGTTTCGCCGGGCTTGCCGCAGAAGTTGTACTGCATCGACGATGCCAGCGCCACCGCGTAGCCGCCCACGTCGCGCTGCACCCCCTTCGGTTTGCCCGTCGTGCCCGAGGTGTACAGCACATACGACGGCTCGTTCGATTCGAGCCAGGCGACGGGCACCTGCGCGTCCAGGTGCTGCTCGCGCAGGGCGGCGTAGTCGACGTCGCGGCCGGGCGTCAGTTCCATCGGCACGAGATGGCGGTCGACCAGCAGCACCTGCCGCGGCTTGTGCGCGGCGATGCGGATGGCTTCGTCGAGCAGCGGCTTGTAAGCTATCGCCTTGCCATTGCGCGAGCCGGCGTCGGCGGAGAACACCAGCTTGGGCTGCGCATCGTCGATGCGGCTGGCCAGGCTGTTGGCGGCAAAGCCGCCGAACACGACGGAATGCACGGCGCCGATACGCGCGCAAGCAAGCATGGCAAACGCCGCCTCGGCGATCATCGGCATGTAGATCAATACGCGGTCGCCCTTGCCCACGCCCAACGCCAGCAGGATGGCGGCGCAGCGCTCCACTTCGCGCTGCAGCTCGCGAAAGCTGTAGCTGCGCTCGGTATTGGTCTCGGTGGAAATGGCGATCAGCGCGGCGGCATCGCCCTGGCTTTCCACCCAGCGGTCAACGGCGTTGTGGCACAAATTCGTGGTACCGCCGACGAACCATTTGGCGAATGGCGGGCGGGAATAATCGAGCACTTGCGAAAACGGGGTGTTCCAGTCGATCTTGTCCGCTTCCTCGCGCCAGAAAGCGTCAGGTGTGTCGATCGAGCGTTGATAAAATGCTGCGAAATCCATGTCTCCTCCGGTAGGCGTGCAATCTGTGGTGTTATTTGTTCGTATATGTTGCGCTTGTTTGTGTTTGTGTGCGTCCTCCAAAATGACTGCCCTGCATAGCGAACAACTGACTTGAAAACAATGCCGGCTGCGCCGCCGCGCAACTGCTGCGCTCTTGCGCGATCCGCGCGCGGTTTTCCTCGAGGCGAGCACCATCGAGCGGCATGCCAAACTGTCCCTCGCCAGGCGCATTTTCCTGTGGCGACATCAGGCGCTGCAGCACGATGTCGCCCAGCGCCTTCTTGAAATGCCCCGCTTCCCAGTACCAGCGCGTGGCCCTCTCCCGTTCATTCGCGGCGGGAATCGGCTCGCAGTTGTATGCGCCATAGCCGCTGAAATCAGTCAGGGAAATGCGTGCGTCCGGGTACCGCGCCCTGACCTCGCCAATTGCCAGCACCAGCTGGTCTTTCCACTCATCGAAGAGGGGCCACAAACCGGCAGCTTCAAACATGGCCAGCAGTTGCGCGTGATACGGATAGATCACCAGCTTGATGTCGGCTTGCGTGGCCGCCATCGCCAGCAAAAAGGCACGCAGGACTAGAAAGTCTTCGGTGGCGAAGCCGTGCGTCGATTTCCGGCGCAAACCGGCGGCGCTTTCCCGCGCCCGCTGGGTGAACATCTTGTGGTAGCCGTCGCGGCGCACATGGGCGCCATACTCCAGCAAGGGATTGAAACCGTCTGCCGACAAGGTGGCCGCCTCGCCATCATGCTGGATGCGCAGCGTATGCACGGCATCCTTGACGGAAGCCAGCGAAAAGAGCGCATCAAAGCGCCAAAATATGCGGCCATGCGCGGAGGGCGCAGTAGCCGCCGCCGGGCGCGCGGCGGATGCGACGGCCGGATTGAGAAAATCGATGAATTCCATGCCCGCGATGACCGTGCGCGGCCGGATGCCAGCCTGGCGCAATTGCGCGAACTGGCTGGCGGACGTGGCCAGGCCCGTGCCGGGAATCGCCAGGTTATAGCCGGTGCCAAGCGCTGACAATGCACTGGCGCGCGGATCGAAACCGATCTCCGCGCGCGAGTTACCCAGGATGATGAATTGCGGCCGCCTGCGCAGCGCATGCTCCTGCTTGATCTGGCTCTGGTAGCGGCTCAAGCCCGGCTTGACGGCATTGAAATTGTCGCGCCGGACGACGCCATACAGGCCGTAGGGATCGACAATGATCACGAAGGCGACAAGCAACAGGGCGCCACCCGTCAGCGCCAGCGCCAGGATGGCCAGATAGGATTTGAATGGGGATGCCGTCATGGTTCGCTCCCCCTAGAATTGAAAATACAGAAATTCGGCGGGACGGTTCAGGGCTAGCATACTCGCCAGCGCCAGCAGCGCGATGGCCGCCGCCCACGCGGGCGAGGCGCGCCAGGTGAGCAGGTGCCGCCCACTTGCCTGAAAGTCCAGCGCGGGATCGAAACGGCGCATGATCTGCTGCGTATTCGGCATGGCAAAGGTAATCAGCGCCGCAACCGCTATCCACGTCCATGTTTCGATGAAGAGCGTGCCGCCGCCCAGGTAAAAGTCCATGCCCATGGCTGCCAGCGCGGGCTGCAAGGACTGCCAATGGGACGCCAGCGCATCGGGCAAGGCCAGGCCAAAGCCGCCCGCCATGCCTTTTAATATCGTCAAGGCCACCGGCATGTCCGGCGCGCGAAAGAAGACCCATGCAACGCAGACGGCGATGAAAGTGAGGATCGTCGTCAGGACATTCCCAACCCGCGTATCGGACGGCAGGTGGACCTGACGCGCGAATGTGCTCCAGCCCTTGTGGATAGCCAGGTAGGCGCCATGCAGAGCACCCCATGCGATGAAGTTCCAGCCAGCGCCATGCCACAGGCCGCCCAGAACCATGGTAACCATCAGATTGAGATGGCGCCGCAGCGGGCCGCAGCGATTGCCGCCAAGGGGGATATACAGGTAATCACGCAGGAAGCGCGACAGGGTCATATGCCAGCGGCGCCAGAATTGCGCAATATTGCGCGCCTTGTAGGGTGAAGCGAAATTGAGCGGCAGGCGCACGCCGAACAGGCGCGACAAGCCGATGGCCATGTCGGAATAGCCGGAGAAATCAAAATACAGCTGGAACGCATACGCCAGCACCCCGCCCCAGGCGATCAGCAGGGATGGCGCCGCAGGGCTGTCGAACAGCGGCGCCGCATACGGGCCGATATTATCGGCAATCAGCACCTTCTTGGCCAGGCCGATGAAAAAAATCGTGCTGCCGATGGCGATATTGCTGGCCGAGAGCCGGAAGGTGCGCTTGTCTGCGAACTGCGGCATCATTTCCTTGTGATGTAATACGGGACCGGCAATCAGATGGGGGAAATACGTGACGAACAGCAGATAGTGAACGAAGCGGCTTTCCTGCGCCTTGCCCTGGTAGGTATCGACCAGGAAGGCGATCTGGGTAAACGTAAAGAACGAGATCCCGATAGGCAGCATCACGTGCAGGGCGGGCAGCGGCTGGGCCAGCAATTGCGCCAGGCTGGCCACAAAGAATCCCGCATACTTGTAATAGGCGAGCAGCCCCAGGTTGGCGGCAATGGCCACGATCAACAGGCCCTTGCGGTGGCGGATGCGTCCTGGCCCAAGCAGGGCGGCGCTGCCGTAATTGAAGAGGATGGAGCCGAGCAGCAGCGGCAGGTAGCGGTAATCCCACCAGCCATAGAAAAACAGCGAGGCACAAGCCAGCCAGGCGGCGGCCCACAACTGGCTGCGCCGTCCCAGGATGAAAAATCCCGCCACCGTGATGGGCAGATACGCAAACAGGAAGACGTAGGAGTTAAATAGCATCAATTCACCCGTCGGGAAGCATGGAAGGTCGCCGCCGCATGCGCATCGCGGCCGGCGCTCCCCCATTTTCCTTGTCGCTCAATTTCTTTGCTAGCAGAAATATCAACTGATCTGCATGCGCATTCGCCTGCTTGGCCTTAACACGCGTCGCCGGGAATGCGCACGAACCCTTCCATCAGCACGCGCGCGCTGCGGCTCATGATGGCCTTGGTGACGCTCCATGCGCCATCGGCCAGCGCCGCTTCCGCGCCCACCATCAGGGTGCCGGACGGATGGCCGAAGCGCACGCTGGTTTTTTCGCCGCCGCCCGCCGCCAGGTTGACCAGGGTGCCGGGGATGGCTGCCGCCGTGCCGATGGCGACAGCGGCCGTGCCCATCATGGCGTGGTGCAGCTTGCCCATGGACATGGCGCGCACCAGCAGGTCGATATCGCCCGCGTCCACCTGCTTGCCGCTGGACGAGACATAGCCGGCCGGCTTGGCGACAAACGCGACCTTCGGCGTGTGCTGGCGTTTCGCCGCCTCGTCGAGATGCGCGATAAGGCCCATGCGCAGCGCGCCATGCGCGCGGATGGTCTCGAAACGGGCCAGCGCGGCAGGGTCGCCATTGATGGCGTCCTGCAGTTCCGTGCCCGTGTAGCCGATGGCGTCCGCGTCGACAAAGATCGTCGGGATGCCGGCATTGATCATGGTGACTTTCAGGCTGCCGATGCCGGGCACGTCGAGGTCATCGACGAGGTTGCCAGTAGGGAACATGGCGCCACCGCCCCCCTCTTCCTCCGCGGCCGGATCGAGGAATTCCAGTTTTACTTCGGCGGCCGGAAAAGTCACGCCATCGAGTTCGAAGTCGCCCGTTTCCTGTACTTCGCCATGCGTCATGGGGACATGGGCGATGATGGTCTTGCCGATATTGGCTTGCCAGATGCGCACCGTGGCCATGCCGTCTTGCGGCACGCGGGCGGCGTCCACCAGTCCGCTGGCGATGGCGAACGAGCCGACGGCGGCCGACAGGTTGCCGCAATTGCCGCTCCAGTCGACAAAAGGCTTGTCGATGGAGACCTGGCCGAACAGGTAGTCGACGTCGTGCTCCGGCTTGCTACTTTTTGCCAGGATCACCGTCTTGCTGGTACTCGACGTGGCGCCGCCCATGCCGTCGATCTGCTTGCCGTACGGGTCGGGACTGCCGATGACGCGCAGCAGCAGCGCATCGCGCGCCGCGCCCGGCACTTGCGCGCTGGCGGGCAGGTCCAGCAGGCGGAAGAACACGCCCTTGCTGGTGCCGCCGCGCATGTAGGTGGCGGGGATCTTGATTTGGGGGATGTGAGTCATTGTCTGTCCGAAAGTAGGTCGGATTAGCGTGGCGTCGCCACGCTAATCCGACACATTGTTGGCGGTTTTTTCACAAATATTGTCGGATTACGCTACGTTAATCCGACCTACCCGTTTACGCGGCTTTTGAAGACTCCAAAAAGTCCTGCGCAAAGCGCTGCAAGACGCCGCCGGCCTCGTAGATCGACACCTCTTCCGCCGTATCGAGGCGGCAGGTGACGGGCACTTCCACCGTTTCGCCGTTCTTGCGGTGGATCAGCAAGGTCAAGGTGGAACGCGGCGTGCGCTCGCCGGCGACGTCGTAGGTTTCACTGCCGTCCAGGCCCAGGGTCTTGCGGTTCACGCCAGGGAGGAATTCCAGCGGCAGCACGCCCATGCCCACCAGGTTGGTGCGGTGGATGCGCTCGAAGCCTTCAGCCACGATGGCTTCCACGCCGGCCAGGCGCACGCCCTTGGCGGCCCAGTCGCGCGAAGAACCCTGGCCGTAGTCGGCGCCGGCGATGATGATCAATGGCTGCTTGCGCTCCATGTACACCTCGATGGCTTCCCACATGCGTGAAATCGTGCCTTCCGGCTCGATGCGCGTGAGCGAACCGGCCTTGACCTTGCCATCTTCGATGACCATCTCGTTCTTCAAGGTCGGGTTGGCAAACGTGGCGCGCTGCGCCGTCAGATGGTCGCCCCGGTGCGTGGCGTAGGAATTGAAGTCTTCTTCCGGCAAGCCCATTTTCGCCAGGTATTCGCCGGCCGCGCTATCGAGCATGATGGCGTTCGATGGCGACAGATGGTCGGTCGTGATGTTGTCGCCCAAAACGGCCAGGGGACGCATGCCTTTCAATGGGCGAGCGCCAGCCAGCGCGCCTTCCCAGTATGGCGGACGGCGGATATACGTCGTCTGCGGACGCCAGTCGTACAGGGGGCTGACCTTGATGCCGTCGTCCGCCTGCTTGGCGAACATGGGGATATACACCTTGCGGAACTGTTCCGGCTTGACGCTGGAAGCGACGATGGCGTCGATCTCCTCGTCGGACGGCCAGATATCCTTCAGCAGGATAGCCTTGCCGTCCGCATCATGGCCCAGCACATCCTTTTCGATATCGAAGCGGATGGTGCCGGCGATTGCGTAGGCCACCACCAGCGGCGGCGAAGCGAGGAAAGCCTGCTTCGCATATGGGTGGATGCGGCCGTCGAAGTTGCGGTTGCCCGACAAGACGGCCGTGGCGTACAGGTCGCGCGACACCACTTCGTCCTGGATCACGGGGTCGAGCGCGCCCGACATGCCGTTGCACGAGGTGCAGGCGAAAGCCACTACGCCGAAGCCCAGTGTTTCGAGTTCCGGCATCAGGCCCGCTTCCTGCAGGTACAGTTCCACGGTTTTCGAGCCGGGCGCCAGCGACGATTTCACCCACGGCTTGCGCGTCAAGCCGAGGCGGTTCGCATTGCGCGCGATCAGACCGGCCGCGATCATGTTGCGCGGATTGTTCGTGTTGGTGCAGCTGGTGATGGCCGCGATGATGACGGCGCCGTCCGGCATCTTGCCCGGTTCGTCTTCCACCACGCCGGAAATCCCGCGCGCGGCCAGTTCCGACGTCGGCACGCGGTTGTGCGGATTCGATGGGCCGGCGATATTGCGCACGACGGACGACAGGTCAAACGTCAACACGCGCTCATACTGCGCGTCCACCAGGCTGTCGGCCCACAAGCCCGTTTCCTTCGCATACAGCTCCACCAGTTTCACCAGTTCGTCGTCGCGGCCCGTCAGTTTCAGATATTTGATGGTT
The DNA here is from genome assembly GCF_030587275.1 of Janthinobacterium sp. SUN128. Lineage (NCBI taxonomy): Bacteria > Pseudomonadati > Pseudomonadota > Betaproteobacteria > Burkholderiales > Oxalobacteraceae > Janthinobacterium > Janthinobacterium sp. SUN128. Next base: position 2,391,866 of record NZ_JAPWHY010000001.1, read on the forward strand.
TGCGCGTCGATGTAGAACATGGCGGCCGTGGCGCCGAATTCCGGCGCCATGTTGGAAATCGTGGCGCGGTCGCCCAGGGTCAGGTGAGAAGCGCCCTCGCCAAAGAATTCCAGGTAGGACGAGACGACCTTCTGCTTGCGCAGGAATTCCGTCAGCGCCAGCACCGTGTCCGTGGCCGTGATGCCCGGCTGCGGCTTGCCCGTCAGCTTGACGCCGATGATGTCGGGCAGGCGCATCCACGAGGCGCGGCCCAGCATCACGCTTTCCGCTTCCAGGCCGCCCACGCCGATGGCGATCACGCCCAGCGCGTCGACCATGGGCGTGTGCGAATCCGTGCCCACCAGGGTATCCGGGTAGGCCACGCCGTCCTGCACCTGGATCACGGGCGACATGCGCTCAAGATTGATCTGGTGCAGTATGCCGTTGCCCGGCGGAATCACATCGACGTTCTTGAACGCTTTTTTCGTCCAGTCGATGAAGTCGAAACGGTCTTCGTTGCGGCGGTCTTCGATGGCGCGGTTCTTGGCGAAGGCGTCCGGGTCGAAACCGCCGCATTCGACGGCCAGCGAATGATCGACCACCAGCTGCGTGGGGACCACCGGATTGACCAGCGCCGGGTCGCCGCCCTGTGCCGCGATGGCGTCGCGCAAGCCGGCCAGGTCGACCAGGGCCGTCTGGCCCAGGATGTCATGGCAGACGACGCGCGCGGGGAACCAGGGGAAATCGAGGTCGCGGCGGCGTTCGATGAACTGGCTCAGCGAAGCGTCCAGGGTCGCCGGGTCGCAGCGGCGCACGAGGTTTTCGGCCAGTACGCGCGAGGTATAGGGCAAGGTGGCATAGGCGCCTGGCTGGATCGCATCGACGGCGGCGCGCGTATCGAAGTAGTCTAGCTGGGTGCCCGGCAAGGATTTGCGGTGCAAGGTATTCATCTTGATGCTCATTATTTGCGGTCCTTGATCGGCACGAATTCCAGGTCTTCCGGGCCCACGTAGTTGGCGCTCGGGCGGATGATCTTGTTGTCGATACGCTGCTCGATGATGTGCGCGGCCCAGCCCGAGGTGCGCGAGATGACGAACAGCGGCGTAAACATCGCCGTCGGCACGCCCATCATGTGGTACGACACGGCCGAGAACCAGTCCAGGTTAGGGAACATGTTCTTGATTTCCCACATGACCGATTCCAGGCGCTCGGCGATGTCGAACATTTTCGTGGAACCGGCTTCCAGCGACAGATTGCGCGCCACTTCCTTGATGACCACGTTGCGCGGGTCCGAGATCGTGTAGACGGGGTGGCCGAAGCCGATCACCACTTCCTTGTTGGCCACGCGCTCGCGGATATCCGCTTCCGCTTCGTCGGCGTTGTCGTAGCGTTTCTGGATCTCCAGCGCCACTTCGTTCGCGCCGCCGTGTTTCGGGCCGCGCAGCGCGCCGATGGCGCCCGTGATGGCCGAGTGGATGTCCGAACCCGTACCGGCGATCACGCGGCTGGTAAAGGTCGAAGCGTTGAATTCGTGTTCCGCGTACAGGATCAGCGACGTATGCATGGCTTTTTCCCACGACGCCGACGGTTTTTCGCCATGCAGCAGGTGCAGGAAGTGGCCGCCGATCGAGTCGTCGTCCGTTTCCACTTCGATGCGCTTGCCGTTATGGCTATAGTGGTACCAGTACAGCAGCATGGAGCCGAACGACGCCATCAGGCGGTCGGCGATGTCCCGCGCGCCTGGCGCGTTATGGTCGTCTTTTTCCGGCAAGGTGCAGCCCAGCACGGACACGCCCGTGCGCATCACGTCCATCGGGTGGGCGGCGGCGGGCAAGGCTTCCAGCGCGGCTTTGACGGCGGACGGCAGGCCGCGCAAGGATTTCAGTTTGGCCTTGTAGCCTTTCAGTTCCGCGGACGTCGGCAGCTTGCCATGCACCAGCAAGTAGGCGATTTCCTCGAACTCGCAGCTGTCGGCCACGTCCAGGATGTCATAGCCGCGGTAGTGCAAATCGTTGCCGGTCTTGCCGACCGAGCACAGCGCCGTGTTGCCGGCGGTGACGCCGGACAGGGCGACGGATTTTTTAGGCTTGAAAGTGGCGGCTTGCGGTGCGTTCATTGATTTCTCCAAAAATTGACTAGTCTCGGTTGCGTCACTGCGGGGCCGGCATGCGGCCCCTGCTTCTGTTTATTTCTTTTGCGCGGCGAACAGCGCGTCGAGCTTTTGCTCGAAGTCATGGTAATTGATCGATTCATACAGCTCCATGCGCGTCTGCATGGTGTCGACCACGTTCTTTTGCGTGCCATCGCGGCGCAGCGCCTGGTAGACGTTTTCCGCCGCCTTGTTCATGGCGCGGAAGGCCGACAGCGGATACAAGGCAAGGCCCACGTGGGCGCTGCGCAATTCGTCCAGCGTGAACAGCGGCGTGGATCCGAATTCCGTGATGTTGGCCAGGATCGGTACGTTGACGGCCTTGGCGAACGTGGCGTACATGTCCAGGTCCGTGATGGCTTCCGGGAAGATCATGTCGGCGCCCGCTTCGACGCAGGCGACAGCGCGCTCGAGCGCCGCTTCCAGGCCATCGACGGCCAGCGCATCGGTGCGCGCCATGATGACGAAATTCGGGTCCGTGCGCGCATCGACGGCCGCCTTGATGCGGTCGACCATTTCTTCCTTGCTGACGATTTCCTTGCCCGGACGGTGACCGCAGCGCTTGGCGCCCACCTGGTCTTCGATGTGCAGGCCGGCCGCGCCAAACTTGATCATCGATTTCACGGTGCGCGCCACGTTGAAGGCGGACGAACCGAAGCCCGTGTCGGCGTCGACCAGCAGCGGCAGATCGCACACGTCGGTGATGCGGCGGATATCGGTCAGCACGTCATCCAGGCTGGAAATGCCCAGGTCGGGCAAGCCCAGCGAGCCGGCCGCGACACCGCCGCCAGACAGGTAAATGGCCTTGTAACCGGCACGCTTGGCCAGCAAGGCGTGGTTGGCGTTGATGGCGCCGACGACTTGCAACGGGGATTCTTCCTGGACGGCCTTGCGGAATGCGGCACCTGCGGAGTATTGAGTCATGTGTTCACCTTATGGGTTTCGGATGGTCCCGAATGTTTCACGGAGTGGCTATGAGCATCAGTATTGCAAATGCCGTGCCAGGACCTGCCGGCCAGGGCACACACCATCTGCCGCAGAGTGAAAATGCGGGCAAGACGGCCATGGGCCGCGCGTCGTGCGCTGTCACGCAGCGGAGCAGCGATGTCACGTTTGGCGTCAAGGATGTTTCAATTATGTTTCATGCAATCCATTTTGAAACATATCATGAAACATGCAACAAACAGGAGAACAGCGGGGATGAAAGCCAAGGCTGGCAAGACGCGCAATAAAAACAGCCGGCGGGCGCCGGCTGAGTAATACGGAGACTGCGACAGATAGTGCGAAGGCAAACTAGGCCAGCCGCACCAGCGGGTTGGCGATGATGTTGTCGATCTGGCGCACGGCTTCTTCGCAGGCGGCGGCAATGGCGCCCTCCTCGTCGTCGCGCACGAATTGCATGGTCGAGCCTTCGAACACTTCCAGGCCTTCCGCGGTGGCGCGCTCGATATCGCAACTGGCCGACCATCTGCCGTCGGTGGTGGGCACGGCCAGGGGAACGATTTCCCAGCCTTTATAGTGAATTTTAGAACTGCTATCCATGGGGTGCCTCCTTCGTGACTGACTCAATAGTGGAAATCGTAGCATGAAGCGCGACTGGCAGCGATGTGTTTCACGCGCCAGCGGGCAATCGGGCTAAACGATTTACGCCGGCTCAAGGGCGCAGCAGATTATCCACTTCCGTCCTGGCCACTTCCAGGCCAGCCGTGCAAGCCGTCTCCGGGGCCGCGTAGCCGCCCAGGGTGCGGCTGCGCGTGATCGCCTGCGCCTCGGGCTCGCCTTCGCGCTGCAGGCGGTAGGTGAAATCCCATAAATCGTCGTTATCTTTTTGCGGGGTCACCGAAATCGTAAAACCGCGGTATTGTTCGCTGCGTGCAGTGATATCGTTCATGAATTCCTCCTTGTAAGAATGAGGTTACCATGCTGCAAGCACCAGGGTGCGCACGACTGTGCCAGGCGCATGCGCGCCCGCTTATCTGTTTTCCGCATGCTAAATGTCTATTTTCAACATTTTTTGGGCGAACTCTGGCGATATAATGCCATTCCCTGTCCCTCCCTTGCCCGCCCCTTGCCGCCGTGATGACTCCACAAATCCAAGCTTTCTTCGACCCCGCCACCGCCACCGTCACCTATGTTGTGTACGAGGCCGATGGCCGGGACTGCGCCATCATCGATTCCGTGCTCGACTACGACCCCAAGGCGGGGCGCACGTCCACCTCCTCGGCCGACAAGGTGATCGCCTTCGTGCGCGAACACGGCTTGCAATGCCGCTGGCTGCTGGAAACCCACGCGCACGCCGATCATCTTTCCGCCGCGCCCTACCTGCAGCAGCAGCTGGGCGGCGACGTGGCCATCGGCGCCGCCATCCAGACGGTGCAGCAGGCGTTCGCGGCCGTCTACCACCAGGATGATGCCAGGGCCGACGGCTCGCAGTTCGACCAGCTGTTCGCGCCCGACCAGGTCTTTCATATCGGCAAGCTGGAAGTACGCGCCCTGCACGTGCCCGGCCATACGCCGGCCGACCTGGCGTACCAGATCGGCGACGCCGTGTTTGTCGGCGACACCCTGTTCATGCCGGACGTGGGCTCGGCCCGCTGCGACTTTCCCGGCGGTTCCGCTGCCCTGCTGTACCGCTCCGCGCAGCGATTGCTGGCGCTGCCGCCGCAGACGCGGCTGTTCATGTGCCACGACTACCCGCCCAACGGCCGCGAGGCGCGCTGGGAAGTGACGGTGGCCGAGCAGCGCGCCGGCAACATCCACTTGCGCGACGGCATCACGGAAGAGCAATTCGTGGCCATGCGCACCAGCCGCGACGCCACCCTCGACATGCCGACCTTGATCCTGCCCGCCATCCAGGTCAACATCAATGCGGGCAAGCTGCCCGAGCCGGAAGACAACGGCGTGCGCTACCTGAAGATTCCGCTCAACGCGCTGTAATTTCGCGGGGCCACGCTGCGCCCCCTCCTTCCCGCCACATCGCACCGCCCCCTGGCGCCGCCTGCCCGAGCGCCGGTGCGGCATGCGCCCCTGCCACACCCTCCCCAAGCATCAGGAATCGTGAGCCGCGCGCTCAGTATTTACGATTTGCTTCGCCCCCTGCGGCGGCTTATCGTGTACCCGCAATCCGCGCAGCCCGGCCTTCCGGGGCCCTGGGCACTTGCCAGCCGGCGCCGGCGTTGTTGCCAGGCGCTCCACTTTTCCTTCCTTTGCCTGGACAGGCGCCACGATGACTTACTTGACATACGCCAGCCCCCTGCCGCCCGCGCCGCCCCTGCGCCGCATCGACGCCGCCGCAGCCTGCCAGCCCGCCAGCGTGGACTGCGCCTGGGAGCAGGTACGCGAACTGGCGCTGCGGCTCGCCGCGCGCGAGCCCTTGCTGCGGCCCATGCTCGACGAGCTGATTCTGCCGCATGACAGCCCCGCCGGACTGCTCGCCGCCGTCCTGGCGCACCGCCTGGGCGCGCGCGACATGCGCCCGGCCGTGCTGCGCCCCCTGTTCGAGGACATTTTAAGCACGCAGCCGCGCATCCTGGCCAGCATCACGGCCGACCTGGCGGCCATCGCGCAGCGCGATCCGGCCTGTCCTGACGGCCTGCATGCGCTGCTGAACCTGAAGGGCTTTCATGCGCTGCAGACCTACCGCATGGCGCACCATCTGTGGACGGCGGGCCGCAGCGAGGCCGCCTTTGCCCTGTCCAGCCACGCGGCCAGCGTCTTCGGCATCGACATCCATCCGGCCGCGCGCATCGGCGCGGGCATCATGCTCGATCACGGCAGCGGCATCGTCATCGGCGAAACGGCCGTGGTCGACGACAACGTCTCCATCCTGCAGAACGTCACCCTCGGCGGCACCGGCAAGGAGCATGGCGACCGCCATCCGAAGATCCGTTCGGGCGTGATGCTCGGTGCGGGCGCCAAAATCCTCGGCAACATCGAGATCGGCGCCATGAGCAAGGTGGCCGCCGGCAGCGTGGTCCTGCGCGACGTGCCCGCGCATTGCACCGTGGCCGGCATTCCCGGGCGCATCGTCCGCTACCACCAGGCCGACAGCCTGCCGGCCTTCGAGATGGACCAGATGCTGTAGCGCTGCCCGGCGCACCAGGCATGGCGTCAAACGCAATAACAAAGTGCAAATTGTGCGTCTTCCGCCATACCAAATCCCTCAGTACCATGTAATGACCGTTAATGGATGGATCAACCACCTTATGAATTCGCCGTCAAAACCCCTACCACCCTCACCCAGCCAGCAGGCCGCCCCGGCCGGTACCGCCACGATGCCCGTGCGCGGCGCGCTTGCCAGCCTGTCCCTGTCGATGCTGCTGCCCGCGCTGGGCACCAGCATCGCCAACGTGGGCCTGCCCGACATGGCCAAGGCCCTGCATGCGCCGTTCCAGGATGTGCAATGGATCGTGCTGGCCTACCTGCTGGCCATCACCGCGCTGATCGTCAGCGTGGGCCGCCTCGGCGACATGATCGGCCGGCGCCGCCTGCTACTGGCAGGCATCGCGCTGTTTGCCGTCGCCTCCATCCTGTGCGCCCTGGCGCCCACCCTGTGGCTGCTGGTCGCCGCGCGCGCCCTGCAGGGCCTCGGCGCTTCCGTCATGATGGCCCTGACCATGGCCTTTGTCGGCAGCACCGTGCCCAAGGCGCAGACGGGCAGCGCCATGGGCCTGCTCGGCACCATGTCGGCCGTCGGCACCACGCTCGGTCCGGCACTGGGCGGCCTGCTGATCGCGCAGTTCGGCTGGCAAGCCATTTTCCTCGTCAACGTGCCGCTGGCCGGCGTGGCGCTGCTGATGGCATGGCGCTTCCTGCCGGCCGACCAGCGCGGCGCGCACGCCAGGCGTCCCGTCTTCGACCACCGCGGCACGCTGCTGCTGGCGCTGACCCTGGCCGCCTATGCGCTGGCCATGACCCTGGGCCGCGGCCATTTCGGCATGCGCAACGTGGCGCTGCTGCTGGCAGCCTGCGTGGGCGGCGCCCTGTTCGTGTATGTGGAACTGAAGGCGCCGGCGCCGCTGATACGCCTGGCCATGCTGCGCGCGCCCGTGCTCAGCGCCGGCCTGGCGACCAGCATGCTGGTGTCGACGGTCATGATGTCCACCCTGGTGGTCGGCCCCTTCTACCTGGCGCGCGGCCTGGGCCTGGGCACGGCCGTCACCGGCATGGTGCTGGCGGCCGGACCGCTGGTGGCGGCGTTCTGCGGCGTACCGTCCGGCTGGCTGGTGGACCGCTACGGCGCGCAGCGCATGGGCGGCGCGGGCCTGTGCGGCGCGACCGCTGCCTGCCTGGCGCTGTCCCTGCTGCCCGCCAGCCTGGGCATCCCCGGCTACGTCGCGCCGATCATGCTGCTCACGGCCAGCTACGCGCTGTTCCAGGCAGCCAACAATACCGCCGTGATGGGCGACATCGTTCCCGACCAGCGCGGCCTCATCTCCGGCATGCTCAATCTGTCGCGCAATCTGGGCCTCGTCACGGGCGCCTCCGTGATGGGCGCCATCTTTGCTTTTTTTGCCAGCGCCAGCGATATCGCCAGCGCCCAGCCAGCCGCCATGATCCGTGGCATGCACGCCACCTTTGCCGTCGCCAGCGCGCTGATACTCGCCGCGCTGGCCATTTTCGCGCTCGGCCGCGCCCTGGCCAAGCCCCCTACGCCTTCTGGAGACCCCGCATGATGCGCCCCCGTCCGATCCCGTCCCTGCCCGTCCCGCTGTTACTGCTGCTGGCCCTGGCCTGCAGCGCCACCTTGTCCGGCTGCGGCCGTTCCCAGGCCGCGCCTGGCGGCCCGCCGCCCAAGCCCACCGTTTCCGTGGCCCTGCCGGAAACGTCGATGGTGCAGGCGACCCTCGACTACACGGGCCGCATCGAGCCGTCGCAGCGCGTGGAAGTGCGCTCGCGCGTGTCGGGCTATCTGCAGCAGATCGCCTTTCGCGATGGCCAGCAGGTCAAGGCCGGCGATGCGCTGTTCGTCATCGACCCGCGTCCCTTCGCGGCGGCGCGCGACCGCGCCCAGGCCAGCCTGGCCCAGGCCAATGCGCGCAGCAAGCTGGCAACGGCCCAGTTCGAGCGCAGCAGCCGGCTGCAGCAAACGGGCGCGGCCAGCACCGAGGAACTGGAACGGGCGCGCGGGGAGCTGGAAGGCGCGCAGGCGGCCGTCATGCTGAGCAAGGCGGAATTGCGCAGCGCCGAACTGGAGCTGTCCTTCACCACCATGCGCGCTCCCATCGCCGGCACGGTGTCGGACCGCCGCGTCGATGTCGGCAACTACGTGGCAGGCGGCGCGGCGCAGAGCGGCGTGCTGACCACCATCGTTGCGCACAGCCCCGTACGCGCCATGGTCGACCTGTCGGAAGCGGATTTCCAGCGCCTGCGCCAGCAAAGCAAGCTGCCGGGCAAGGTGCAGCTGGCGCTCGATGGCGGCGGCCCCGCCCAGGATGCCACCGTCGACTTTGTCGACAACGAGATCAGCGCCCGTTCGGGCACGGTGCGCCTGCGCGCCAGCCTGGCCAACGCCGACCGCGCCGTCATGCCGGGCAGCTTTGCGCGCGTGCGCATTCCCGTCGGCGCGGCGCAAGAGCGCCTGCTGGTGCCCGACGCCGCCATCCTCAGCGACCAGAACAAAAAGATGGTGTTCGTCGTGGACGCGGCGGGCAAGGTGGCGCCGCGCAAGCTGGAACTGGGCGGCCTGCAGGGCGACAAGCAGATCGTGCTCTCCGGCCTCTCGCCGCAGGACAGGGTCATCGTCTCCGGCGCGGCCAAGGTGCGGCCGGGCGACCAGGTGCTGGTGGCGACTCCCCGCGCCAACGGCGCATAAGGAGAGACCATGCGTTTTTCCCAATTTTTCATCCGCCGTCCCGTGTTTGCCATCGTGCTGTCTATCCTGATCACGCTGGTGGGCGCGGTGTCGGCCATGCGCCTGCCGATCTCGGAGTTTCCCGAGATCGTGCCGCCCACGGTCACGGTGAAGGCCAACTACCCGGGCGCCTCGGCGCAGGAAATTGCCGATACCGTCGCCGCGCCGATCGAACAGGAAATCAATGGCGTCGACGGCATGCTCTACATGTCCTCGCAATCGGTGGGCGACGGCAAGCTGACCATCAGCGTGGTGTTCAAGCCGGGCACCAACGTCGAGCAGGCCCAGTCGCTGGTGCAGAACCGCGTGGCGGTAGCCGAAGCGCGCCTGCCCGAAGCCGTGCGCCGGCTGGGGCTGGCCGTCAAGAAGGCCTCGCCCGACCTGCTGATGGTGGTGCTGTTCGATTCGCCGAAAGGCACGCGCGACCAGCAGTACATCTCCAACTTCATCGGCACCGCCATCAAGGACAAGCTGGCCCGTGTTGAAGGCGTCGGCGACATCTACACGCGCGGCGCGCGCGACTTCTCGATGCGCATCTGGCTCGACCCGGCGCGCGTGGCCTCGCTGGGCCTGACGGCACCGGAAGTGATCGCCGCCGTGCGGCAAGCCAATTCGCAGGTCGCCGCGGGGGTATTGAACCAGCCGCCGGGCGGCAGCGACGGTGCCTATCAGGTGCAGGTGCAGGCGCAAAGCCGCTTGCGCGACGTGGCCGAATTCGAAGCGATCGTCGTGGCCGCCCATGCCGATGGCGGCGTGGTGCGCCTGCGCGACGTAGCGCGCGTCGAGATGGGCGCGCAGGATTACACGGAAAGCGGCTTCGTCGACAACCGCACGGCCATCGCGCTGGGTATCAGCCTGCTGCCCGGCTCGAACGCGCTGGCCACGGGCGACCGCGTGCTGGCCCAGCTGGCGAAGATGGAAGCCGATTTCCCGCAGGACGTCGCCTACCACGCCTACTACAACCCGACCGAATTCATCCGCTCCTCGATCGACAAGGTGCGCGACACCATCTTCGAGGCGGCACTGCTGGTGTGCCTGGCCATGCTGCTGTTCCTCGGCTCGTGGCGCGCCGCCATCATTCCCATCCTGGCCATTCCCGTATCCCTGGTCGGCACCTTCACGGTGCTTGCCGCGATGGGCTATACGCTCAATACCCTGTCGCTGTTCGGCCTGGTGCTGGCGATCGGCATCGTCGTCGATGATGCCATCGTGGTGGTAGAAAACGTCGAGCGCCACATGGAGGAAGGCATGAGTCCCGTCGCCGCGGCGCAGCGCAGCATGAACGAGGTGGGCTTCGCCCTGGTCGCCATCGCGCTGGTGCTGGTGGCGGTGTTCGTGCCGACGGCCTTCATCGATGGCATCTCCGGCATGTTCTACCGCCAGTTCGCCGTCACCATCGCCGCCTCCACCGTGATCTCGGCGCTGGTCTCGCTGACGCTGTCGCCGGCCCTGGCCGCGCTGCTGCTCAAGCCGCAGCACGATGCCAACAGCCTGGGCGCGCGCTGGATGACCATCTTCAACCGCGGTTTTTCCCGCCTGACAGGCGGCTACGTGCAGCTGACCGGGCGCATACTCTCGCGGCGCTGGCTGATGCTGCCCGTGTATCTGGTGCTGGCGGGCCTGACCCTGTGGCGCCTGGACGTGACGCCGCGCGGCTTCGTGCCGCAGCTGGACCGCGGCTATGCCATCGTCTCGATCCAGCTGCCGGCCGGCTCGACCCTGGCGCGCACCAGCGAAGTGGTGCAGGACGCCACGGCCCGCCTGATGAGCCACCCCGGCGTGGCCCACACGGCCGCCTTCGTCGGCACCGACGGCGCCACGTTTACCTCGGCGCCCAACACGGCCGTCATCTTCACCATGTTCAAGGACTTCGGCGCGCGCGCCAGCGATGGCCTGGATGGCCCGGCCATGCTGGGCGCCATGCGCGCCAGGCTGGCGCCCATCAGCGCGGCGCGCGTGATGGTGATACCCCCGCCTTCCGTGCCCGGCATCGGCACCGGCGGCGGCTTCAAGCTGATGCTGCGCGACACGGGCGGCCTGGGACCGCAAGCGTTGCAGGCGGCCGCGCGCGGCATCGCCGAGGAAGCGGGGAAACTGCCCTCGGTGATGGGCGCCTTCACGCCGTTCAACGCCATGAGCCCGCAGATCAAGGTTGAACTGGACCGCACCAAGGCCGAGTACCTGGGCGTGCCGCTGCTGCGCGTCAACGAGACCCTGCAAAGCTACATGGCGCCCGTGTTCGTCAACGACATGAATCTGATGGGCCGGGTCTGGCGGGTCACCGCGCAGGCGGACGCGCCCTACCGGCGCAGCGTGGCCGACCTGGCCGCGCTGAAGACACGCGCCGCCAACGGCGACATGGTGCCGCTGGGCAGCGTGGCCACCTTCAGCGAAGGCACGGCGCCGTTCCGCGTGCCGCGCTACAACCTGTATCCTGCCGCCGAAATCCAGGGCAGCACCAAGCCTGGCTACTCGACGGGGCAAACCATCGCCGCGATGGAAGAGCTGCTCAAGGCGCGCCTGCCGGCCGGCTTCGACTACGAGTGGACGGAACTGGCGTTGCAGGAAAAGCACGCGGGCGGCAGCACCGGCATGGTGCTGGGCCTGGCCGTGCTGCTGGTGTACCTGCTGCTGGCGGCCCTGTTTGAAAGCTGGCTGCTGCCCCTGTCCGTCGTGCTGATCGTGCCCAGCTGCGTGCTGGCCACGCTGATCGGGGTATCGTGGCGCGGCCTGGACAACAACGTGCTGACGCAGATCAGCATCGTGGTGCTGATCGGTCTGGCTGCCAAGAATGCCATCCTGATCGTCGAATTCGCGCGCCAGGCGATGGCGGCCGGCGCCGATGCGCGCGAAGCGGCCATCGCCGCCGCCCGCACGCGTCTGCGGCCCATCCTGATGACCTCACTGGCTTTTTTGCTGGGCGCGATACCGCTGATGCTGTCTTCCGGTGCGGGCGCGGAAATGCGCCAGTCGATGGGCACGGCCGTCTTCGCCGGCATGCTGGGCGTGACCTTGTCGGGCCTGTTGTTTACACCCTTGTTTTTCACTTTGCTGAGCAGACGCCGCACGGCGCCTGCCGCGCGCACGGTCGCGCTGGGAGAAGCCGCATGAGCCGCATGAGCAGCATGACTCACTTGAACACGCGCCACGCCGCGCCGCTGCTGGCGGCCGCCATGCTGGCCCTGGCCGGCTGCAGCGTCGGCACGCCCACGGCCACGCGGGCGCTCGACACGGCGCAGCTGCCGGTCCTGCCCTCGGCCGCCGGCGCACCGGAGCTGCAGGCCGGCGCGCCGCCCGCGCTGTGGTGGCAAGAACTGGGCGATGCCAGGCTGGAGCAGCTGGTCAAGCGCGCCTGGCAAGACAATTACGACGTGCGCATCGCCACCGCGCGCCTGGCCAGCGCCAGCGAGTTCGCGCAAGCGGCGCGCGGCGCCCGCCTGCCGACGGTAGATCTTGATGCCCAGGCCGGGCGCGCGCGCCTGGCGGCGATCGAGAGCAGCGACGGCCAGCCGCACATCGCCTCGCCGGTGCAGTGGAACGCCGTCTTCAGCTGGGAGCTCGACCTGTTTGGCCGCGTGCGCCACAGCATCGCCGCGGCCGAGGCTTCGGCGGACGAGCGCGCCGCCGTGCGCGACGACGTGCGGCGCCTGATCCTGGCGCAGGTGGTCGATGCCTACCTGGTGCTGCGCGGCGCGCAGCAGATGCGCGCCAGCCTGCAGGAGCAATTATCTAACCAGTCCGGCACCTTGCGGCTGGTGCGCGAGCGCGAGAACGCGGGCCGCGCCGCGCCGGCCGAACGCATGCGCGCCGAGGCGCAGATGCGCCTGGCCAGTGCCCGCCTGCCCAGCCTGAACTTTGATGAGCGCGTGGCGCGCAACCGGCTGGCCACCCTCACGGGACAGCGCCTCGATGCGCCGGAACTGGCAGCGCTCGACCAGCCGATGCCGCTGGCGCTGCCGCAATCCTTGCTGACGGACGAACCGGCCCATTTGCTGCTGCGCCGGCCCGACGTGCGCGCGGCCGAACGGGCGCTGGCGGCGGCCAGCGCCCGCGAAGGCGCCGCCATCGCCGAGCGCTTTCCGCGCATCAGCCTGGGCGCGCTGTTCGGCGCCTCCGGCGTGGCCGGCGACTGGAATGGCAGCGATGCGGCGCGCTGGCATGCGGGCGCCGCCTTTTCCCTGCCGCTGTTCGATGGCGGCACGCGCCGTGCCCGCGCGCGCGCAGCCGGCGCCGAAGTGCTGGCCGCGCAGGCCGGCTTCGACAAGGCGCTGGCGCTGGCGCTGGAGGAAACCGACAGCGCCATCGCGCAATGGGTACAGCTGCGCAGCCGCCACGCGGAACTGCGCGAGGCGCACCAGCTGGCGCAGGAGAGCGCGCGCCTGGCAAGGGTGCGCTACCAGGAAGGCGCGGAAAGCCTGCTCGGCGTGCTCGAAGCGGAACGTATTGCGCTGGCCACGCAGGAGCAGCTGGTGACGGCCCACCGCGACGTGGCCATCGCCACGGCCCGTAGCTACACGGCCATGGCGGGCGGCTTCGACGGGCCCGTGACGCGCTAGGATGACGCTGCCGGCGGCGTCAGGCGACGCCTGACTGGCCGGCGCAGGCGTCGACCACGCAGCCGCGCAGCCAGCGGTGGGCGGGGTCGGCGTCCATGCGTGGATGCCACATCAGGGAGACGGTCAGATCCGGCATGCGCAGCGGCAGCGCAAAGCTGAACATGCCGGCGCGCAGATTGCCCGTATGCCGTTCCGGCACGGTGGCGATCAGGTCGGAACCGGCGGCCAGCGCCAGCGCCGCAGTGAAGCCGCCGACGATGCTGGCAATCGTGCGCTGCAGTCCCAGCGCCGCCAGCGCGTCGTCCATCGGCCCCGTATCCTGGTCGCGCCGCGCCACCAGCACATGCTGGCCGGCCGCATAGCGCTCGGCGCTGATCTCGCCCTGGGCCAGCGCATGGCCGCTGCGCACCACGCCCACGAAACGGTCGCCGAACAGCCTGCGCGTGCGCACTTCCGGGCTGGTGAAATTGCCTATCACGCCCGTCTCCAGGTCGATGCTGCCCTCGCGCAGCTGCACGCTTTCACGGTCGACTTTTTGCACGAAACGCAGGCGCACGCCGGGCGCCTGCGCGCCGATATGCGCAAGCAGCGCAGGACCGAAATTTTCCACGAAACCGTCGCTCGAACGCAGCGTGAAGGTCTGCTCCAGCTGGCGCGGATCGAGCCGCTGCGCCGGCCCCAGCACGGCCAGCGCCTCGCCCACCAACTGGCCCACCCGTTCGCGCAGCTCCAGCGCGCGCGGCGTGGGCACCAGTTCACGCCCGGCGCGCACCAGCAGCGGATCGCCGGTCGTCTCGCGCAGGCGCGCCAGGGCGCGGCTCATGGCCGATGGACTCAGGCGCAAGCGCCGCGCGGCGCGCGTGACGCTGCCTTCGGCAAGCAGGACATCGAGGGTGATTAACAGGTTCAGATCTGGTATCGACATAGTTTCTTACCTTAGCATGATTTGCCGGCGCCATGGCGCCAGACGCATGGATACATTGCGCGCCACACGCCTTCCGGCGCGCCCGGCGCGGCGCTACGATGGCTGCATCGCCACTTTGATCGACAACGACATGCCAGCCATTCTTGCTCCTTCATCCGCCCCAGCCGCCCGCACCATTTATCACCCACTGGCATCGATGCCGGGGAGCATCCGGTGAGCCGCCTGCTGTCCTGGGCCGCGCGCTTCCTTGCGCCGGCCAGCGAAGCGCCGATCCAGGAGCAGGAGCAAGACGGCAGCGAAGGCAAGGCTGCGGCCGCGCCGGCCGATGCCTATCCGCTCGACGCCACCGGCTGGGGCACCTGCGGCTGGCCATTGTAGGCACGCCTCTACTTCAGCACACGCGCCCGCCATCACTCGCCTGCACCAGCAAGCCATCGGCCAGCCAGCGCAGCAGCAAGGGCGCCGGCGCGAACGGCCTGCAGCCGTTGCCCTTCAGGTGCGCCTGCTGCGCCGCCGCCAGCGCAGCGCCCAGAGTGGACCCGCCAGCCAGCACGTCCAGCGCCGCCGCTTCCAACGCGTCGATCTCGCGCACCTGCGCCGACCAGCCGTGGCGGTACACGAGTGCCAGCGTCTCGCCCCATGCATCAGGCGGCATGGCATGCCGCGCCGCGGCGTCGTGCGCCAGCCAGATCGCCGCCGCGCGCCAGGGCGAACGGTACGGCACGGCCGCCGGATGCAGCGCCAGCTGCCAGGCATCGACCTGGCACGCCCCGGCCGCCTGCACGTCGCGCAAGGTCAGCGCAGCGGCATCGGGCGCCCCATGGGCTTCATGCAGCAACCACTCCAGGCGCGCCACGTCGGCAAAATAGCCATGCGCGGCGGCCGGCGGCCAGGCGGCAAGAAACACCGGCAGGCTGGCGCCGAGACGGGCCAGGTCGGCGCTGCGCGACGGATGCGCATCGCCATAGGCATGCGCCATGGCCAGGAACCAGGAGGCGCCGCCCAGCGCGCGCAGCACCGGATATACGAGCTCCAGCGAGCGCGCGTGATGCTGGCGCAGCGTCTGGCCATAGCGCGCCAGGGCGCTGGCGCTGCGCGCATCGGTGCCCAGCCACGGCGCCAGCGCGCAGGCATCCGGCGTGTGCGCGCTGATCTGCGCGCCGAACGCGGCCTGCAGGCGCGCCAGCTCCTCAAGCGTCATCGCACGCCGCCAGGTCCGCCGGCGTGAGCACCTCGCCGGCAAGCGCCCGCGCGCGGGCCACTTCGTCGAGCAAGGTGGCGAAGGGCGGCAAGTTGGTATCCCATTCGACCAGGGTGGGCAGCGGACCGTAGCGGCGCAAGGCGGCCCGGTACAGGTCCCACACGGCAGCGGCCACGGGCGCGCCGTGGTGGTCGACCAGCAGGCCGCCATCTTCGCAGTGGCCGGCCAGATGCAATTCGCCGACCAGGCCCGGCGCCAGCGCCGCCATCGCGGCCAGGGCATCCTCGCCGTGGTTGCATTGATTGACATACAGGTTATTGATGTCCAGCAGCACGCCGCAGCCGGTACGGCGCGCCACGCAGGCGAGGAACTCCGTCTCGCCCCAGCTGTCGCCGGGAAAGCGCAGATAGGTCGAGACGTTCTCCAGCAGGATGCGACGGCCTAGTACCTCCTGCACCAGGTCGACGCGCCGGCAAACCAGTTCCAGGCTGGCACCGTTCAGCGGCAGCGGCAGCAAGTCGTTGAGCATCGCCTCGCCAGTGGCGCCCCAGCACAGGTGCTCGGACACCAGCATCGGCTCGATGCGTGCGGCCAGGCGCGCGATGCGCTCCACGTGCGCGCGCGAAAAGCCGTACACGGAGCCAAGGCCCATACCGACGCCATGCAGCGAGACGGGATAATCGGCGCGCAGCGTCTCGAGCACGTGCAGGTCCCAGCCGCCTTCGGCCAGGTAGTTCTCGCTGTGGACCTCGAGCCAGTCCACGGGCTGGCGCCGCGCCAGCATGTCGCGGTAATGCGCGCCGCGCAGGCCGATGCCCACCAGGGGCGCGGCCTGCGCCACCTCGCGCATCAGGGCAAGCCGCGCGTGCCCGCCGGCGCCGCGCCGCCCTTGGCCGCCGTGCCGGGCGCCGCGTCCATCTCGCGCACCACGCGCAGGCCGATCCAGCCGCGCCGCCCTTCCGCGCCCAGGCCCAGGCGGGTGGCCGCGCGCACGAAGTTCGGCGTGTCGGTCCAGGAGGCGCCGCGCGCCACGCGCTTCTTGCAAGCCGCTTCATCCCACACGCGGCCATCTTTCGGCGCGCCTTCGTAGTCGCTGTGCCAGCAATCGGCCGTCCACTGCCACACATTGCCCAGCACGTCGTACAGCCCTGCCGGATTGGGCGCGTAGCTGCCAACGGGCGCCGTGGTGGGCCAGTTGCCCGAACCGGAGACGACGCCGCCGCAATGCTTCTGCTGCGGGCAGTCGTCGGGGCCGTACTTGGCGTCGCCGCGCGTGATGTCCTCGCCCCACCAGCGCGCCGTGACGGTGCCTGCGCGCGCCGCATATTCCCACTCGGCCTCGGTGGGCAGGCGGTAGCGCGCCCCGCTCTTTTTCGACAGCCAGCGCAGATAGCTTTGCGCATCGTTCCAGCTGACGTTGACGGCCGGGCGCGTGCCGCGTCCCCAGCCTTCGTCTGACGGCCGGTAGCCGTCGCAGCCGCCATCCTGGATGCAGGCGTCGAACTGCTCGAACGTCAGGCTGAAGCGGCCGATGGCAAACGGCTGCAGGATCTCGACCGGGTGCTGGCCTTCATTGCCGAAGCGCCCGCTCTCGCCAGGCGGCGATCCCATGAGGAAGCGCCCGGCCGGCAGCGGCACCATCTCCGGGCACGCGCCGTCGCAATCGCGGAACGACTTGCCGGCGGCCACGGGAGTGGTCAGGCTGGGGTCGATGGCATCCGGCTTTTGCCTGGACAAATAGGCGGACAGGTTGGCGATATCGCCATCCGTCAGGGGCGCGACAGCCGTGTTCATCAGGGGGCTGACGCGCGCATGCGAGCGGAAGGCGCGCAGCTGGCCATCCAGGTAGGCCAGGTTCTGCCCGGCCAGCTTCGGATAATCGGCGACGGCGGCATTGCCCTTGGGGCCATGGCAGGCGGCGCACGCCGGCAGCGCGCGCGCCGCGTCGCCCTCGTGGTACAGCGCATCGCCCGCCGCCACATCGGCCGGTGGGCCGGTCCTGGCGGGCGCCGCGCCCGGGCAGGCCAGCGGCGCCGCTTCCACCTTGCCGCCCAGCGCCGTGCACGTGCCGGCCGGGACGGTCATCCATTCGCCAGGATCGCGGTCGACGGTCGCCATGCCCGAACACAAATGGAAGCAGGTGGTATTGGCGCATTCATTCTGGCCGGCCTTGGCCACGCCATAGCAGATTTCGCTCTTGGCGGCGGCCTTTTTTTCCGGCGCCTGCGCCGGCGCGGGGAGCGCCACGGCCAGGGCGCAGGCCGCGGCCACGGCCGCCTGTACCAGCGCCTGCCGGTTCTGCGGCTGCGGCACTGGCGCTGGCGGCGTGGCGGCCTTGCTTGTCGTTGATACTTGCACCATGCGGTGACTTCCTTTTCAAAAATGCCGGCAGGCGCCGCCAGCGGGGCGCCAGCCATGCCGTGTCAGTCGTTGTTAAGTCGATGTATCAGTCATAGTGCGCGCTCGCTTCGATCAGCTCGATGCGGTAGCCGTCGGGGTCCTGCACGAAGGCGATGACATTGCTGCCGTGTTTCATCGGCCCCGCCTCGCGCGTGACCGTGCCGCCATGCGCGCGCACCCTGGCGCAGACGCTGGCCGCATCGTCGACCGCCAGGGCCAGGTAGCCGTAGGCATCGCCGTGGGTGTAGGCTTGCCGGTCCCAGTTATGCGTCAGTTCGATGGCGGCGTGCGCCGGCGCTTCGCCATAGGCGACAATGGCGCGCGTAAAGCGCGCATCCGGATAGTCGTGGCGCCGCTGCAGGGTCATGCCCAGGGCGTCGCGGTAGAAATGCAGCGCGGCGTCGAGGTCGGCGACGCGCAGCATGCAATGAAGTATGCGCATGGTGTGATGGCTCAATCAAATTGGGACAAGGGGTCAGGCGACGCGCTGCTGTGGCAAGACAGCTTCCATGGCCGGTTCGTCCGGCACCGGCAGGTAGCGGGCGCCCGCCTGGTAGCGCTGGACGAACTGGCCGAAATCGCCGCTGTCGGCGCGTTCCACGCGCTCCTGCTCGGCCAGCGAGGCATCGGCCTGCGCCGTGAAGCGCGCCAGCGCCGCAGGCGCCAGGGGACGGCCGCGAAAATGCGCCGCGTGCGCCGCGCTCTGGCGCAGGGCGAATGCGTCGAAACTGCCTTGCTCGGCGCGGATCGCCGCCAGCACGCGCGCCGAAGGCGTCAGTGCCACGTCCGCCAGCTTGGCGCGCTGCGCCGCCAGCGCCGTGGCGCAATCATCGCCGCCGCGCGCCTGGTCCAGCAGCGCGGCCATGGGGGCAATGCGATCGAGCAGCTCGCCAGCCCACGCCTGCAGGCTGAGCTGTTCGCCGTGGCGCTCCAGCAGCAGTCCCGGACGGCGTCCTTCCTTGACGGTGCGGGCGAAATTCTCGGTGTTCTCGCGGCTTTCCGCATGGCCGGTGAGCGGGCTGTCCTGCAGCGCGCAAAACAGCAGAAAGGCGTCGAGGAAGTGGCAGGCTGGCGCGCCGATGCCCAGCGGCTCGAACGGGTCGACATCGAGGCAGCGCACCTCCACGTACTGCACGCCGCGCTGGGCCAGCGCATGCAAGGGGCGCTCGCCGCTGTGCGCCACGCGCTTGGGGCGGATCGCCGAGTAGTACTCGTTCTCGATCTGCAGGCGGTTGGTATTGATCTGCACCCACTGCCCCTCGCGCCGCGTGCCCAGCTCGACATACGGCAGGTACGGATGGTTCATCGCCGCCGCCAGGCTGGTGATATAGCTGTCGAGCGTGTTGTAGTCGGGGGTCAGGCCGGCCTGGGCATCGTTCTGGTAGCCCATGTCGCTCATGCGCAGGCTGGTGGCGTACGGCAGGTACAGGGTATCGGCCGACAGCTGCTCCAGCGGGAAGTCGCCGCGTCCCGGGAAATGCGCCGACAGGGCTGGCGCGGCGCCGAACAGATACATCAGCAGCCAGCCATAGCGGCGGAAGTTACGGATCAGCCCGACATAGCTTTCCGACTGAAACTGCATCGCCGTGCGGCCATCGCCCTCGTCCGCGCGCAGGCGCTCCCACAATGCGGGCGGCAGCGAGTAGTTGTAGTGGATGCCGGCGATGCACTGCATGCTTTTGCCATAGCGCAGCGCCAGGCCGCGCCGGTAGACATGCTTGAGCATGCCGATGTGCGAGTTGCCGTACCAGGCGATCGGGATGTCGGGGTCGGCGGGCAGGCGGCACGGCATCGAGTGGCTCCACAGCATTTCGTCGCCCAGTCCGCTGAAAACGAAACGGTGCAAGGCGTCGTAGCCGTCCAGCATGGCGGCCGTATCCTGCTCGGGCGGCGTGATCAGCTCGATCAGCGCCTCCGCATAGTCGGTCGTGATGGTGGGATGGGTCAGGGCCGCGCCCAGCGCCAGCGGATGCGCCGTGGCGGCCAGGTGGCCGCGGCCGTCCACGCGCAGCGCTTCGCGCTCGATGCCACGCAATCCCTGGGCCAGCAGCGCATGTCCGTCCGCGCCTGCCAACAGCGCCATGCGGCGCGTCAATAATGAACTCATAGCTGTGCTGCCTTTACAAAAAAACATCGTTCGGCTTTCCATCTCGACGCCGACGATAAGCCCCAAGCCCCGCACCACACAACTCGCAAATCCTGAGTGAGGGGATCAGAAACACTGATGCCAGGGGCCAGGCACCCGGATTTCCAAGGCCTGCGCCCGGCACCGGCGTTCGCATCAGTGTTATTGAGTGCTGCACTCAGCATTTGCGAATTGCGCCGTCCCGCGCAGCCCCTTATCTTGATAAACGAATATCAATAGACGGAAAAGTTTGGTTGCGCCGGCATCGCAGCGCCGGCGCGCCCCTCTTCCGTATCCGGCGCGCCGACACGGCAGCGTGCTCAAGACACATGCATGCGTGCATGCGGCATGCAAGCCAACAAGGAAGCCGACAAGGCGATGGGAGAACACAGGTGGAAGTGATGGACAAGATGGTCGCGGACGACCCGGGCGTTGTACGCCTGAGCACTTATGCGCTGGAGGACAACTTGCTGGCACGCGGCGGCAGCGTCTTCCTGACCGGCACCCAGGCACTGGTGCGCCTGCCGCTGATGCAGCGCTGGCTCGACCGCGAGCGGGGCCTGAACACGGCCGGCTTCATCAGCGGCTACCGGGGCTCGCCGCTGGGCGGCTACGACCAGGCGCTGTGGCGCGCGCGCGGCGTGCTGGAAGCGCAGCAGATCCGTTTCCTGCCCGCCATTAACGAAGAGCTGGCAGCCACCGCCGTGCTGGGCAGCCAGCAGGTCGAGACCGATCCCCAGCGCACGGCCGACGGCGTGTTCGCCCTCTGGTACGGCAAGGGGCCGGGCGTCGACCGGGCCGGTGATGCGCTCAAGCATGGCAATGTGTACGGCTCCTCGCCGCACGGCGGCGTGCTGGTGGTGGCCGGCGACGACCACGGCTGCGTCTCGTCATCGATGCCGCACCAGAGCGATTTCGCCATGCAGGCGTGGAGCATGCCCATCGTCAATCCGGCCAGCATCGCCGAATACCTGGAATTTGGCCTGTACGGCTGGGCGCTGTCGCGCTTTTCCGGCATGTGGGTGGGCTTCAAGGCCATTTCCGAAACGGTGGAAAGCGGCGCCACGGTCGACCTGGACGGCCTGTGCACGCGCTTCGAGCAGCCGGCCGACTACAGCATGCCTGCCAGCGGCCTGCATTACCGCTGGCCCGACCTGCCCGGCCTGCCCATCGAGACGCGCCACGCGCACAAGCTGGCCGCCGTGCACGCGTTCGCGCGCGCCAACAGCATCGACCGCCTGCTGTGTCCCAGCCCGCAAGCCGATATCGGCATCGTCACCTGCGGCAAGGCGCATCTCGACGTGCTCGAAGTGCTGCGGCGCCTGGGCCTCAGTCTCGATGTGCTGGAACGCGCCGGCGTGCGCCTGTACAAGGTGGGCCTGAGTTTTCCGCTGGAAGCCGAACGCCTGGCGCAGTTCAAGGCGGGCTTGCGGGAAATCCTCGTCATCGAGGAAAAGGGGCCGCTGGTGGAGCAGCAGATCCGCACCCTGTTCTACAACCTGCCGGACAGCGCCCGCCCGCTGGTGCTGGGCAAGCTCGATGCCGGCGGCGCGCCGCTGCTGCCGGCGCAGGGCGAACTGCGCCCGTCGCGCATCGCCGGCGTGCTGGCGGCCTGGCTGGCGCGGCACAAGCCGGCGCTCGACCGCCGCGCCCTGCTGCCCGGCTTCGCGCCCGCCGCGCTGCTGGCCAATGCGGCCGACGGCGTGCGGCGCCAGCCTTATTTTTGTTCCGGCTGCCCGCACAACAGCTCGACCAAGGTGCCGCAGGGTTCGCGCGCGCAAGCCGGCATCGGCTGCCATTTCATGGCCTCGTGGATGGAGCGCGATACCACCGGGCTGATACAGATGGGCGGCGAAGGCGTCGACTGGGTGGCGCACTCGATGTTCAGCACCACCCCGCACGTGTTCCAGAACCTGGGCGACGGCACGTATTTCCACTCGGGCTTCCTGGCCATCCGCCAGGCCATCGCCGGGCGCGCCAATATCACCTACAAGATTTTATACAACGACGCCGTGGCCATGACGGGCGGCCAGCCCATCGACGGCAGCCTGACGGTCGACGCCATCGCCTGGCAAGTGCATGCCGAGGGCGCCAAGGCGATTGCCGTGGTCAGCGACGCGCCGGAAAAATACGCGGGCTTGCACGGCCGCTTCCCGCCGCCCGCCACCTTCCACGGACGCGAAGAGCTCGACCAGGTGCAGCGCCGCCTGCGCGAGGTGAAGGGCGTCACCGTGCTGATTTACGACCAGACTTGCGCGGCCGAGCTGCGCCGGCGCCGCAAGAAAAAGGAATTGCCCGATCCGCCGCGCCGCATGGTCATCAACAGCGCCGTGTGCGAAGGATGCGGCGATTGCGGTGTCCAGTCGAACTGCCTGTCCATCGTGCCCCTGGAAACGGGCTACGGCCGCAAGCGCGCCATCGACCAGTCGTCCTGCAACAAGGATTATTCCTGCGCCAACGGCTTTTGCCCCAGCTTCGTCTCCGTGCGCGGCGGCGCCTTGCGCAAGGCAGCCGACGCCGCCATCGATCCGCAAGCCCTGCGCCGCGCCGCGGCCGCCCTGCCCCTGCCCGCGCCGCATGCCTGGCACGGCCCGTTCAACCTGCTGGTGACGGGGGTGGGCGGCACGGGCGTGGTGACGGTGGGCGCGCTCGTTTCCATGGCCGCGCACCTGGAGGGCAAGCAAGCCTCGGTGCTCGACTTCATGGGCTTTGCGCAAAAGGGCGGCGCCGTGCTGTCCTTCGTGCGCCTGGCCCTGGCCGGCCAGGATCTGCACCAGGCGCGCATCGACATCGGCCAGACCGATGCCATGCTGGCTTGCGACATGGTGGTCGGCGCCAGCGCCGACGCGCTGCAGACCCTGCGCCACGGCCACACGCGCGTGGTCGCCAACACGCACCAGTTCCCCACCGCCGCCATGGTGCGCGATCCGGATGCGCCGCAGCACGCGGGCGCCCTGATGGACAAGCTGCGCCACGCCGTCGGCGTGGAACACATCGCCGAATGCAACGGCCAAATGCTGGCGCGCCAGCTGATGGGCGATACCATCATGGCCAATATACTGCTGATGGGCTTTGCGTGGCAGCGCGGCCTGATCCCCGTCGGCCTGGCGGCGCTGGAACGGGCCATCGAATTGAATGGCGTGGCCGTCGACGCCAACAAGGCGGCCTTTGCCGCCGGCCGCCTGGCCGCCTGCGGCGCGCCCCTGCTGCAAGGCGTGGCCGCGGGTCCGGTGGCGGAAGACGCCAGCCTGGGCGCGCTGGTGGAACAGCGCAGCGCCATGCTGGCGCGCTACCAGAACGCGGCGCTGGCGGAACGCTTCCAGGCGTTTGTCGCGCGCGTGCGCGAGCGCGAAAGCGCCGTCTTCGGCGCCGATGCGCCGCCCGTGCTGACCCTGGCCGTGGCGCGCGGCTACAGCAAGCTGCTGGCCTACAAGGATGAATACGAGGTGGCGCGGCTGTTCTCGGACGGCCAGTTCCAGCGCGAGCTGCAGCAGCAGTTCGAGGGCGACGTGACGCTCACCTTCCACATGGCGCCGCCGCTGCTGGGCAAGCGCAAGCGCGCCTTCGGCCCCTGGATGGGCAGGCTGCTGGCGCTGCTGGCCAGGGCCAGGGGGCTGCGCGGCACGCGGTTCGACGTGTTTGGCTACAGCGCCGAACGGCGCCGCGAGCGCCAGCTGATCACCGACTACACGGCACGCCTCGACGCCCTGCTGCCGCGCCTGAGCGCCGGGAACCTCGATACCATCGTGGCGCTGGCCGAACTGCCGCAGGCCATCCGCGGCTACGGCCACGTGAAGCTGGCCAGCATCGATGCCGCCGAACTGCGCGCGCAGGCGCTGCTGGCCAGGCTGGAACAGCCGGCCGCTCCCGCCGTCCCCGCCGCGCCACACGCCCAGCAGCCTTTCCGCACCATCGCCATCCGGCGCTACCAGTAAACATGTTTTCCATTGACCACCACACGGCGCGGCGCCTTGCCGCACCGGCGCGCCCAGGAGCCCAGCCTTGAAGTCCTTGTCCCTCGCCCTTCCCCTGCCCGTTGCGCGCCTGCGCGCGCTGGCCGCCATCGCCGCGCTGACGCTCGCCAGCGGCCTGGCGGCCGCGCTCTACCTGCCGCCCTCCATGGCCGGCGTGGTGGCGCTGCTGGTCTTTTGCATCAGCATGTGGGCCACGGCCCTGGTGCCCGAATACTGGCCGGCCCTGGCCTTCTTCCTGGTGGCGATGCTGTGCAATATGGCGCCCGCGCAAACCGTGTTCTCCGGCCTGCAGTCGACCACCTTCTGGCTGCTGTTCAGCGGCGCCGTGATGGGGGCGGCGATCGGCCACACGGGCCTGGGCAAGCGCGCGGCGGCCATCCTGTCGCGCATGCTGGGGCGGCGCTACGCGGGCGTCATCGCCGGCATCGTGCTGTTCAGCGTGGCGCTGGCCTTCGTCATGCCTTCAGGCATGGGCCGCGTGGTGCTGCTCATTCCCATCACCATGGCCGTGGCCGAGCATATCGGCTATGGCGCGGGCCATAATGGCCGCACTGGCATGCTGATGGCGGCCAGCTTTTCCAGCTTCCTGCCGACCTTCGCCATCCTGCCGTCGAACGCGCCGAACATGATCCTGTCCGGCATGGCGGACAATCTATATGGCGTGCAGATCGCGTATGTCGACTACCTGCTGCTGCACTTTCCCGTGCTGGGCATCCTCAAGTCCGTCCTGCTGGTGCTGCTGATCCTGTGGATGTTTCCCGCCGCCGATCCCGTGCGCGCGGCCGCGCCGGCGCAGCGGCAAGGTCCCATGTCGGCGCAGGAGACGGGACTGGCCGTGGTGCTGGGAGGCTGCCTGGCCCTGTGGATGACGGACGGCCTGCATCATGTGTCGCCGGCCTGGGTCGGCCTGGCCGCCGCCCTGGTCTGCCTGTGGCCGGCCGCCGACCTGACGTCGAAAAAATGCCTGAACCAGGAAATCAACTACGGCTCGCTGCTGTTCGTGGCCGGCGTGATGGGCCTGGGCGCGGTGATTTCGGAAAGCGGCCTGGGCGAAGCCGTGGTGCACGGCCTGAGCCGGCATGCACGCTTTGCCACCGACACGCCGCTGTGGAACGCCGCCGTGCTGACGGTGATCTCGACGGTGGTGTCGCTGGTGACCAACCTGGCGGGCGTGCCGGCGACGATGACGCCGCTGGCGCAGGACCTGGCGGCCGTCACGGGCCTGCCGCTGATGACGGTGCTGATGACGCAAGTGCTGGCATTTTCCAATGTCTGCCTGCCCTACCAGGCGCCGCCCCTGATTTTCGCCATGCAGGCGGCCAGCCTGCCGGTGGCGGCCGTCACCCGCCTGTGCCTGAGCCTGTTCATCCTCAGCCTGCTGATACTCACGCCGCTGGACTTCGTATGGTGGCACGTGGTCGGCCTGCTGTAGCGCTGGCCCGCGGGCAGGAACTTTCTCACGAAAAGTAACAATTTACGCCATTTCAAGGGCTGACGCGCGTCGCGCAAGTGACAGGGAGAAGGGAAAAGTCACAAATAATTACCCATCTTGCAGGCATTGTTAATGCGGTTTTCTTAATGAAATCACATATAATGCATAGTTGAAAAACAAATAAGAATATCTGAAATTTCACCCATCTTTTAACTTAATGGACCCGCCCCTCATGGAAATCCATCACCTGAAAACCTTCGCCACGGTGGCGCGCGAGGGCAGCATTACGCGCGCATCCGAACGGCTCTTCCTGAGCCAGCCCGCAGTCAGTGCCCATGTCAAGGCGATGGAGGATTATCTCGGCCTGACCCTGTTTGAACGCACGGCGCGCGGCATGAGCCTGACCAGCAGCGGCCAGCGCATCCTGGCCAAGGCCGAACGCACGCTCAACATCCACCGCGAACTGCTCGACGAAGCCAACCACATCAAGGGCCGCCTGGCCGGCAAGCTGCGCATCGGCGTCGGCGGCCAGTCCAACAACGAAGCCATTGGCCGGCTGGTGCGGCGCTTTTCCGAGCACCATCCGGAAGTCGAGGTCTCGCTGGAGCACGGCAGTTCCACCGGCACCCTGAACGGCATCCGCAGCGGTACGCTCGACGCGGGTTTCTACAACGAGGCGCGCTCGCCCGACGATGACCTGATGACGATCGAAGTGGCGTGCTTCCCCGTCTACGTGGCGGCGCCTGCCGGCATGCTCGACACCACCCAGCCGCTCGACTGGAACGCGCTGGCCGAGCTGCCGTGGATCTTCGCGCCATCGAGCCTGTGCTGCGGCGGGGCCGCCGAGCACCTGTTCAAGACGCGCAATTTCCGTCCGCGCCGCATCATCAGCATCGACCGCGAAAGCGTCACCCGCTCGATGCTGGCCGAGCGCCTCGGCGTCGGCCTGCTGCATGGCGACACGGCGCTGGAAGCGCAGCGTCTCGGTGAAATCGACATCCTGTGCGTGGCACAGTCGTCCGTGCGCAATCTGTTCGCGCACCTGGCCTCGCGCGCCAGAGAGCCGATGTTCGAGGCGATCAATGATGCGCTGAGCGAATCGGGCATATTGGCGGCCTGAACCGCCAATATGCCGTGCGAGTGCCACAGCCAGCCCGGGAAACCTAGCGAGCCAGGCGCTGCATCTGATTGAAGATATTTTTGCGGTGCATTTCTTCGGTGCCGCCCACGCTGGCGAAAGCCAGGGCGTTTTTCATCAGCTCGGCCACGCGGCCGTTGTGATAGCCAAGACTGCCGTACAGCTTGACCAGGCTGGTAGCGCTGTTGATCAGGTCTTCGGATCCCACCAGCTTGGCGATGGAACAGCTCATCAACCCTTCCCGCTGGCCTGCCAGCAATTGCGACAGCGCGCCAAACGCCAGCCATCGCGAACGTTCCATGCCGATGCGGATATCGACCAGGCGCCGCTGCACGTACTGGTGGTTGTCGATGCTGCTATTGAAGCTGCTGCGGCTGGCCGCGTAGCGCATCGCCTCGTCCAGATAGGGCGCGATCAGGTTGGCCGCCGCCAAGCCGTAATACAGGCGCCCCAGCGAAATGGTGTCGATCAGCGTGGCCAGGCCGCGACCGGGCGCGCCCAGCAGCTGCGACGGGCGCACGGCCACATCCTCGAAATGCAGGGCGCCGGTGGGCAGGTTGCGGTTGCCCAGCTTGTCGTCCACCAGGCCGGCGCGCAGGCCGGGCGTGTCGCGGTCGACCAGCGCCAGCGCGATATTGTGCTCGTCCTTGTCCGCCAGGCGGCAGACGATCAGGGCGAAATCCATGATGGGCGCGTGGGCGATATTGTACTTGCCGCCATTGAGCACGTAGCCGTCGGCCGTGGCGCGCAAGGTGCTCTGGATGCTGCGCACGTCCGTGCCCGTGCCCGGCTCGGCGATACCGGTGGCGCTGACGTCGCCGCGCAGGATGGCGCCGAAATAGCGGTCGCGCTGCCCTTCCGTGCCGTGCCGCTCCAGGCCCCGCACCATGCCGGCCTGGGCGATGACCGAGAGCAGCAGCTCCGGCGCGCCGATGGTGGACGACAGGCCGTCGAGGGCGGCGGTAAAACTCCACCAGTCGCCCGTCGCGTGATCGCTGCCGGGCACGATCATGCGCCACAGACCGGCATCGCGCAGGCGCTGCCAGCCGTCAAAATCGAAACCTTCGGCGCGCGCGGCGGCGCCGGCGGCAATGTCGCTGCCGATGCCGGCGTAGCGCTGGCGTATCTCGCCCTGTTGCGGTGTAAACATCATGGTTAGCCTTGTTGGTCAATGAAAGAAAAAGGGCCGCGCAGGCGGCCCTGGCAGGTACGCCGGCCGTCAGTCCGACAGGACGACGGAGCGCCCGATGGCGCCGTGCAGGTCGAGGCAGCGCTCGAACCAGGTACTGACGGGATCGTCGGCCGGCAGCAAGGGATACGGCACGGTGATGCGCGCCCATTGCAGCACGCCGAACAGGATGTAGTCGGCAAACAGGGGCTGCGCGCCGCCCAGCCAGGGCTGCTTGGCCAGCACGCTGCGCAGCGGCGCGAATTTTTCCGGCAGGGCCGCCAGCTCGATGTGGCGGGTGGCCGAGGCCTCTTCCAGGGTCTTGCCGAAGCGTTTCTCGCGCGCCGCGCGGAAATACGCCTGGTCCGCCGGCGACATCAGCGCATGCATGTCCATGGCGGCGATGGCCGAGACGGGCGGATGGATGACCGTCTGGCTGAAGCTTTCGACGAAACGGGCCATGGCCTGGCCGCCCGGGCCGCCGAACAGGCTGGGCCGGTCCGGATAGGCGCGCTCCAGATGCACGGCGATTTCAAAGCTGTCGCCCTCGATGTGGCCGTTGTCGTTCAGCACCGGCACGCTTTTATAGCTGCCGTCCTCGATGCCGGCGATTTCCGCGAAGGAGACGGGCCGTACCTCGGCCTGCAGCTCCTTGTGCTTGAGTGCCATGATGATCTTCCACACATGGGGCGAATAATGACGGCGCCGGTCGGCGGCGCACAGGCTGTACAGGATGATGGACATGCGGTTCTCTCTGGTTGTGAAGGTCAGGCCGCGGCGCCGGTCAGCGCCAGGCGCTGCACGCCGCTGGCGGGGAAGCGTTCGCGCAGCAGCGCCAGCACCTGCTCGGGACTCGGCAGCGAGTGGTGGCCGTGCATGCGCTCGAGCAGCGGATCGAAATGGTCGCGCCAGACGGGGTCGATGATGATGTAGCCGTCCTCGCGCAGCTGCGCCAGGTTGCGCTGCACGGCCGGCTTGGCCAGCATCGGCCCGCCCATCACGGGGAACAGCAGCACGGGAAAGGTGGCGGCCAGGATCACGGTGGTCAGGCGGTTGCCGGAAAAGCCGTTTGCCACGGCCGCCAGCGTATTCGCGGTGGCGGGCAGCACCAGCAGCAGGTCGTGCTCGGCGGCCAGACGGCCCGGCTTGTCGGTCGGCCAATCCTGCGGCCGCTCGCCGCTGATGACGCGGTCGACGTACAGCGCGATCGATTCCGGCTTGAGGAAGTTGGTGGCATTCGGCGTCATCAGCACGCTCAGCTCGCAATCGAGGTGGTCCTTGATGATGCGCAGGTAGTTCGGCAGCAGGGTCGAATCGAGCGAACCCGTGACGCCGATGAGGATGCGCGGCTTGTGTTTGTTGATGGGCGTTTCCATGGTGTTGTGTCCAGGTGGTGGCACGGCTGTGCCGGGTTAATGGGGTGCAGGCGGACGGCGGCGCTGGTGCGCGCGCACCGCCATGACCATGCGGTCGAGGATCTCGGCCAGCAGCGGCTGCGAGGTGGCGAAATTGAGGCGCGCGCAGTGCGCGGCGCGCGCGTCGAAGACTTCGCCCGGGCTGAGCGCCACGCGCGCATGCTGGAGGAAGAAATCCGCCGCCGGCTGGTCCAGCTCCAGCGCGCCGCAATCGAGCCACAGCAGATACGTCCCCTGCGGCACGTGGAAGCGGACGGACGGCAACTCGCGGCGCAGGATCTGCGCCGCGTAGTCGCGCATGGCCAGCAGGTGCGCCAGCACGGCGTCGAGCCAGGGCTGCCCGTCGTTCCACGCCGCCACGGTGGCGTCGATGCCCAGGTTGTTGACGGCGCCCGTCAGGCGCGCCGGCAGGCGCGCATGGAAGCGCTGCTGCAGCTGCGGCGTGCCGAAATGGGCGACGGCGCAGCGCAGTCCGGCGATATTGAAGCTCTTCGTGGCCGAGTTCAGGGTGACGGTGCGCGCGGCGGCCGCCTGCGACAAGGAGGCGAATGGCAGATGGCGCGCGCCCGGGTAGACCAGGTCGGCATGGATTTCGTCGGACACCACGATCAATGCATGGCGCTCGGCAAAGGCCAGCACGCCGTCCAGCTCCGCGCGGCTCAGCACGCGCCCCGTCGGATTGTGCGGATTGCACAGGATCAGCACGCGCGTGCGGGCATCGACGGCTTGTTCCAGGCTCTCCAGGTCGAGCTGGAAGCCGTCGGCACCCGTGCGCATTTCCAGCGCGACCAGGCGCCGGCCCGTGCCCTCGACCGCTTCGCGGAACGGCGCATAGTGCGGCACCTGCACGATCACGCCGTCGCCCGGGTCGGAAAACGCCATCACCGCGGCAAACGTCGCCTGCACCAGGTCGGGCAGGACCAGCACCTGGTCGGCCTCGGCCTGCCAGCCATACAGGCGGCGCATGCGCGCGGCGAACGCGTATGCCACGGCGCGGTCGGCCTTGCGTCCGTCACGCAGGGGATAAGTGAAATCGACGCGCTGCAGCACCTGCGCCAGCGCCGCCTGTACGGCGGGCGCGGTGCCCAGGTCCATGTCGGCCACGCAGGCGGCAAGCACGCCGGGCTGGTACTGGCGCCACTTGAAACTCTGGCGCGCCAGCAGCTGGTCCAGGGTCAGCGCCAGGCCGTCCTGCAGGGTAGCGAGCTGGCGGCTCATGCTTCGGTAAACACGCGGTTCAGGAAGCCGTTGAACCATGCCCGCAGCGCCTTGTCGTGCAGCACGCGCCCCTGCAGGTGCTGTTCGCCCTGCTGCGCGTTCGGCAGGTGGAAGCGGTGCGCGCCCTTCACCGCCCAGCGGCGCTGCATGGCCAGGGTCAGCTCGGGATGGTACTGGATGCCCCAGGCTTTCTCGCCGTAGCGGAAGGCCTGGTTGCGGTAGGCGTCGCCCTCGGCCAGCAGGATGGCGCCCTTGGGCAGCTCGAAACCCTCCATGTGGAAGTGGTACACCATGTCCGGCCACTTGGGCATGATGCGCTGGCCTTCGGCCGTCG
The DNA here is from genome assembly GCF_030587275.1 of Janthinobacterium sp. SUN128. Lineage (NCBI taxonomy): Bacteria > Pseudomonadati > Pseudomonadota > Betaproteobacteria > Burkholderiales > Oxalobacteraceae > Janthinobacterium > Janthinobacterium sp. SUN128. The sequence goes on from NZ_JAPWHY010000001.1 coordinate 2,422,733, forward strand.
GCTTCAGCGGATACCAGCCGATCTCCGTGACGTCGCCCTCGGCCGCCGTCACCTTGCAGCCGAGATTCTTGGCCAGCATCTGCGCGCCCAGGCAGATGCCCAGATACGGCCGGTTTTCCGCCAGCGGCACGGACAGCCACTCGATCTCGCGGCGGATGTGCGCGTCGCTGTCGTTCGCGCTCATCGGGCCGCCGAACGAGATCACGCCCGCGTGGCCATCGAGGGTGTCGGGCAGCGGGTCGCCGCATACGGGACGGCGGATATCGAGTTCAAAGCCCTTGTCGCGCAGCAGCTTGCCGGCGCGGCCCGGCGTCGACGCCTCCTGGCGCAATATCGCCAGGATCGGCCGCTTGCGCCCGCGCCGGCCTTGCATCGTTTCACTCATGCTGCTCTCCTTGTATCTTGTTGCGCTGGATGTAGGACTCGACCAGGCTGGCATACGGCGGCACGAAGGTCACCAGGGTCTGCTGGCCCACCTTGATGGTGTCCTTGACGTCGAAATGCAGGTGGATCGGCAGCTTGTCGATCCAGTTGTTCGAAATCCTGCCGATGCGCGCGCCGCGCGCCACCGGCTGCAATTCGCGCACGGCCAGGTCGCTGGTATTGAGGTGCACATAGCGGTACAAGGTGCCGGCGGCCGTCTGCAGGGTGACGCTGAAACGCGCGATCTGCACGATGACCCCATCGTCGGCCGCTACGGCCCAGTGAAAATTGGCGCGGCAGGTGGCCGGGCGCAAGTCTTGTCCCTGATGTCCGCCGGACAGGCAGAACGGCAGGTTGTCCTTGCGCAGCTCGCAAAAATTGTCGCGCCACGGATAGGCATAGTTGGCGTCGTCGCAGGAATCGCCTGCCTTGCCGCGCTGGCCGCCCACGCCGTAGAAATGCGAACTGGCGTAGGCCGCGCCCTTCTCGATGGGAAAGCGCATGTCCGGGTACAGCACGGCGGCGCTGGCCACCCCGCTGCCACTGCCGGGCAACAGTGCCCCGGGGGGCAGGAAACGGTCATCATTGCCGGCCAGTGCCGGCAATGCCAGCGCACCGAGCACGCCAGCCAGTAGCAAAGTCTTCATCATGGTTTTTCTCCCGCCACGAGCAGCAGCGCACGCGCCGTGTCGGTCAGATATTGCGGATCGGTGCAGCGCTTGTCCTTGAGCGGCTCGTCGCAGCTCATGCGCAGCGTGTAGGCGGCGCCAAAGCGCGTAAAGCTGTAGTCGGCGCCGTCGCCTATCGATTCGAAGGCGCCGCCCGCATGTTCAAGCTTCAGGTCACCTGGTGCGACGAGGTGCGTGGCGCTGCCGAACAGCCCCAGCTTCGCTCCTGCCGGCGCATACAGGGCCGCATAGGCCGTGCCCTGGCCATGGAAACGCGGCGCGCCCCAGTCGCCTTCGGCCGGCAGCAGCAGTACCGGGATGTTGACCTGCGCCAGCCCGGCGGGCGCCGTGGCGCGCAGCGGCCGCAGCACCGCGTCGGCCTGAGCCGCGCCGGCACGCGCCAAGCTGGCCGCGGGCCAGTCGATCGGCGTCAGCACGCGCCGCACCGGTTCGCCGGCGCTGGCGGCCAGCGGCGCCGCGGCGCCCGCGAGCAGGCCCAGCGCGCCAAGCGCTTGCAGGAATGCCAGGCGCGCCATCTTAGAGGCTGCCCTGGTAGGCCAGCACGGTCTGTTTGAACGACTCGGGCACGGGCTGCGTGGCCTGCTTTTCGTAGTCGTACATGACGTGCACGGAAATGGCCTTGGCCATCACCACGCCCTGCTCGTCGCCGATGTGCATGATGTGCTCCATTTCAAAGCTCTTGCCGCCGAACTTGGAGACATGGCTGAGCACCAGCACCTTGTCGCCGTACTTGGCCTGGGCGATGTATTCGCACGCGGTTTTCACCATGATGTGCGGCAGCTTTTCGCTCTTCGGAATTTCCAGGATGCGGTGCATGTATTCGAGATAGGCCGTCTGCATGTACTCGTAGTACACGGGGCTGCTGACGTGGCCCATCGAGTCGGTGTCGCGGTAACGGATGTCGAGATTGGTCTTGAAAGAGCGGCGCATCATTGTGTCCTCATGTGGCGGTTATATCCGGTCGGGCCGGCTTGGGTAGTGACATTTCGCCAATGATGCTAAGACCGATAGCGGGTACCTCACAAGACGCAATATCTGAGGGCGGACGTCCAAATATCTGAGGAGCCGAATGGCGCCCGTTGCGCTACCATCGCTGCAGAAATATTCCAGCAACAAGGACCCGGCGCATGGCGCCACGGCTGCCGCGCGCACTGGCGCGGCCCACCGGTTTCTTCTACCCCACCCTATTGAATGAAAGGCGCATCGATGAAAATCGCGATCCTGGCTGACCGCCTCGAGCTGTTGAACATCAAGAAAGATTCGACCTACGCGATGATGCAGGAAGCGGCCGCGCGCGGCCACGCGCTGCACGTGTTCGAACAGCAGCATCTGCACTGCGAGGGCGGCGTGGTCAGCGCCCATGCCGCGCGCGTGCAGCTGGTCGACGACGCCGGCACGTGGTTCCACCGGGAGGCGGCGGCGACGCTGCCGCTGGCGCAGTTCGACGCCGTCCTGGTACGCAAGGATCCGCCTTTCGACATGGAATACCTGTACAGCACCTACCTGCTGGAAATGGCGCAGCGCCAGGGAGCGCGCGTCTTCAACCGGCCATCGGCCGTGCGCAACCACAACGAAAAACTGGCGATCCTGGAATTTGCGCCGTTCTGCGCGCCGACCCTGGTCAGCCGCGAGCCGTCGCGCCTGCGCGCCTTCCACGCCGAGCACGGCGACGTGATCTTCAAGCCGCTCGACGGCATGGGCGGCGCCGGCATCTTCCGCGTGCGCGAGGACGGCATGAACCTGGGCGCCACCGTCGAAATGCTGACGCGCGACGGCGCCGTCACCATCATGGCGCAACGCTACATTCCCGCCATCAGCGAGGGCGACAAGCGCATCTTGCTCATCGGCGGCAAGCCGGTGCCGCATGCGCTGGCGCGCATACCGCAGGCGGGCGAGGTGCGCGGCAACCTGGCTGCCGGCGGGCGCGGCGAAGCGCGCGTGCTGACGGCGCGCGACCGCGAGATCGCCGATACCCTGGCGCCGGTGCTGGCGGCGCGCGGCCTGCTGCTGGTCGGGCTGGACGTGATCGGCGCGCATCTCACCGAAGTCAATGTCACCAGTCCCACCTGCTTCCGCGAAATCATGCAGCAGACGGGTTTCGACGTGGCAGGCATGTTCATCGATGCGCTGGAAACGGCGGCATCGCTCACGCACACGAACGAGGAACAATCATGAGCAAGGTAAGCACACTGCAAAGCTGGATAGGCGGACGCTGGATGGGCAGCGAAGCGGGCCTGTCGCTGCACAGCGCCATCGACAATTCGCTGATCTATCACACGCATGCCGAGTCGGTCGACGCGCAGCAGGCGCTCGACTATGCGCGCCGCACCGGCGTGCCGGCGCTGATGGCCCTCGACTTCCAGCAGCGGGCGGCCTGCCTGCGGGCGCTGGCATCGCACATCCAGCAGCATCGCGAGGAGCTGTACACGATCGCCTACCTAAGCGGCGCCACGCGCGCCGACAGCAAGCAGGATATCTGCGCCGGCATCGGCGTGCTCAATTCCTACGCCGGCATCGCCGCCAGCGGCCTGCCTTCGGGCAATGTGCTGCACGAAGCGCCCGCCATGTCGCTGTGCCGGCGCGGCGGCGCGGCCGGCACGCACATCATGGTGCCGCGCGGCGGCGTGGCCCTGCACATCAACCCGTTCAACCTGCCCGTCTGGTCGCTGCTGGAAAAATTCGCCGCCAGCTTCCTGGCCGCCATGCCCTGCATCGTCAAGCCCGCCACCTGCACCAGCTACCTGGCCGAAGCGCTGGTGCGCCTGATCGACGCGTCCGGCGTGCTGCCGAAAGGCGCGCTGCAGCTGGCCATCGGCCCTGCCGATGCCTTGCTGGCCCGCCTGCAGGACAACGATGCCGTCAGCTTCACCGGTTCGGACGCCACCGCCACGACCTTGCGCAACCATCCCAACCTGCTGGCGCGTTCGGTCCAGGTCAGCCTGGGCGCGGCGTCGCTCAATTGCGCCATCCTGGGACCTGACGTGCGCAGCGGCGAGCCGGAATTCGAGCTGCTGGTCGACGCCATCGTGCGTTCGATGACGGTCAAGGCGGGCCAGGACGGCGCCGCCATCCGCCGCGTGATGGTGCCGCACGGGCAGATCGAAGCGCTGACGGCGCGCCTGCGCGAACGCCTGGCGGCGGTGGTGATCGGCGACCCGGCCCAGGCAGGCGTACAAATGGGACCGCTGGCATCGCAGGAGCAGCGCAGCGAACTGGGCGCCCGCGTGCGCGCCCTGGCCGAGGAAAGCGACATCGTCTGCGGCCAGGCGGACGGCTACGCGCCTTCCGGCGCAGGCGTGCGCGATGGCGCCTTTGCCGCGCCCACACTGCTGCTGTGCCGCGGCGGCGCGCGCAGCGACGCCGTGCATGAAATTGAGGCCTTCGGCCCCGTCTGCGCCCTGATGCCGTATGCTGACGTGGAGGAAGCGCTGGCGCTGGCCGCACGCGGCAGGGGCAGCCTGGCCAGCACCCTGGCCACGCGCGATCCGAAGCTGGCCGCGTATGCAGTGCCGCGCCTGGCCGCCTCGCACGGGCGCGTGCTGGTGCTGGAACGCGAAGTGGCGGCGGCGGGGACGGACGTGCTGGCGTCGGCGCACCTGAAGTACGGCGGCCCGGGCCGCGCCGGCTGCGGCGAGCAGCTGGGCGGCCTGCGCGCCATCTCGCAATACCTGCAACGCTCGGCGCTGCAAGGCTCGCCCACCATGCTGACGGCCGTGACGGGCGAATACGTGCGCGGCGCCGCCGTGCGCGAAAGCGTGCAGCATCCGTTCCGCAAGCATTTCGACGAGCTGGAAGTGGGCGAATCGCTGCTGACGCACCGGCGCACCGTCTGCGAAGCGGATATCGTGGCCTTCGGCGGCATCTCGGGCGATTATTTCTACATGCATTTCGACGAGATCGCCGCGCGCGATTCGCAGTTCGGCCGGCGCATCGCGCACGGCTATTTCGTGCTGGCGGCGGCAGCCGGCCTGTTCGTCTCCCCGGCGCCGGGTCCCGTGCTGGCCAACTACGGGCTCGACGACCTGCGCTTCGTCGCGCCGGTCGGCATCGGCGACACCATCCGCGCGCGCCTGACGTGCAAGCGCAAGGTCGACCGCCAGCGGCGCGACGACAAGGGCGTCGGCCAGGGCGTGGTGTCGTGGGACGTGCAGGTCACCAACCAGAACGATGAACTGGTGGCCAGCTACGACATCCTGACCCTGGTCGCCAAGCGCGCAGGACTGTAATCGGCAGCCCTCAGTTTTCCTGATGGCGCCGCTCAAGAAATACAAATAGCCAACGTTGCCCCCGTCTTTCAGAATGGCGGCTGACGAGATGAAGCCAACCGGGTATTTCAGGGACCGGAAGCGGTGCGGCGCGCCGCTTCCAGTCCCGGGACAGCGCTGCTGTAGCAGATTCGACTGACGCTGCGCAGGCCAGCACCTGCGCCCTCCCTTCCCGTAGCTTCCCTTCTGACAAAGACGACCTTCCCATGCGACATGCCGTTCCCCTTTTCCTGCTTGGCGCCAGCGCGCTGCCCATCGCCCCCTTCTCTTTCGCCCAGCAAATGTCCGACACGCGCGCCGAACAGGCCGCGCCGCTGGCGACCCTGCCCGAAGTCAAGCTGATCGAGCAGTCCGCGCCGGACGCGCCCCTGCCGGGCATCACGCGCATTTCCCGCGAGACCCTGCAGCGCCAGCAAGCCATGGACATGGCCGACGTCTTCGCCAGCGAACCCGCCGTCAGCGTGGGCGGCGGCGCCAGCAATGCGCAGCGCATCTACCTGCGCGGCGTCGACGGCGCCAACCTGAACATCAGCATCGACGGCGCGCGCCAGGGCCGCAGCCTGCACCAGCACCGGGGCGACCTGGGCGGCATCGATCCCGACTTGCTGAAACAGGTCGATATCCAGCCCGGCCCCAGCGCCGACGCGGGACCGGGCGCGCTGGGCGGCAGCATCCGCTTTGACACCGTCGATGCGCAGGAATTGCTGGCGCCTGGCAAACGCGCCGGCGCCAGCGTGCGCGCGGCGTACGCCAGCGCCGACGAAGCGCGGCGCGGCGCCGTCAGCGTGTACGGCATGCTGGGCGAGACGCTGGACAATAAGCTGGGCTTGCTGGCCCATGTCAGCGCCGTCAACCGCGACAACTACCGCATCGGCGGCGGTGGCGACGTGCCCAATTCGGCCGGGCATGACCGCGACTACCTGCTCAAATTGAGCTTGCTGGACCTGGCCGGGCATAGCCTGCGCCTGGGCGCGGCGCGCAACCGCAATGCGGGGTTCTATCTGTTCAGCCGGGTCGGCAGCGACAACGGCTATGCGCCCGCGAATGCCGTGCCCACCTACCAGCGCAGCGAACGCCATACCTATACACTGGAACACCGCTACCAGCCGGCCGGCAATGCGCTGCTGGACTGGAAATTCAATCTGTACCTGAACGAGAACGAGCTGGAGGACGTCAGCCAGGCGCGCAGCGCGAGGACGACGGAACGGGGCGGCAGCGTGCGCAATACGGCAAACCTGGCCTTGGCCGGCACGCAGCACCGCCTGACGGCCGGCGCCGACTTCATGGACGAGGAAGGCATCACCAACGGCGTGCTGGGCGCCGCCGTCCTGGGGCCGGGCCGCAAATCCACGCAGGCGCGCAATCTGGGCCTGTTCGTGCAGGAGCGCATGCGCTGGCAAGCCCTGCAGCTGTCGCTGGGCTTGCGCCACGACCGCTACGATACCGCCTTCGGACCGCGTACCTTCAAGGGCGGCAAGACATCGCCGAACGCGGGCGCCGAGCTGGAGCTGGGCCGCGGCGTGGGCGCCTTTGCCAGCTATGGCGAAGCCGTGCGCGCCAGCGGCATCATCCCCATCGGTTTCCTCACCAGCCTGGACAAAAAGAGCAATTTCAACAACGGCAAGCCCTTCAAGCCGGAAACCTCGACCACGCGCGAAGCGGGCCTGAAGTACGAGGGCGCCAATGCGCTGCTGGACGGCGACAGCCTGACCGTACGCCTCGGCTACTTCGACACCCGCATTGCCAACCTGATCGAATGGGCCGGCCAGGGCGTCGTGTATCCCGCGTATATCCGCAACATGCCCGAGACCCTGCGCTCGAAGGGCTGGGAATGGAAGGCGCGCTGGCAGCGGGGCGGCTACGGCTCGTCCGTCGGCGTGGTGCTGGCCGATACCACGGTGGGCGGCAAGCCTTTGAACCCGGCGCGCCGCGTGGGCACGGCGCTGGGCGACCGGCTCACGTGGGACAGCCACTGGCAGATGCTGCCCGGCCTCACGGCCGGCTATACCCTGAACGCCGTGCGGCGCCTGGACGACGTGCCGAAAGCGGCAGTACAGCGGGCCGGCTACGTGCTGCACGACGTCCAGCTGCAATGGCAGCCGGCCGCGCTGCACGCGCTGAGCCTGGCGCTGGCCGTGCGCAACCTGGGCGACAAGCGCTACACGAGCCACAGTTCGCTCGACGGCGGCGTCGGCAATATCCTGCCGGAGCCGGGACGCGACGTGCGCGTGAGCGCCAGTTACCACTTTTAAGCGATTCCACCATCCCAATCACCCATCCGTAAAGAGAAGAGAACCATGACCTATACCACCCAAGCGGGCGCGCGCTGCGGCCTGTACCTCGTCAGCGCCGGCATCGGCGACCCTGACAGCATCACCGTGAAGGCGCAGAAAACCCTGCGCGGCGTCGATATCGTGTTCGGCATCCCGCGCCTGCTGGAGGCGTTTGCCGACCTGCTTGACGGCAAGGAACTGCACAAGGCGGGCCACGGCCTGTTCAGCCCCCTGGCGCGGCGCGACACGCCGGAAGAGGAAGTCGACGCCATGGAAAAACAGACGCGCGACATCATCCATGCGGCGGCGGCGGCCGGCAAGACCGTCGCGGTACTCGACTATGGCGACGCCATGATCTTCGGGCCGCAATCGGGCTACCTGAGCGAGTTCAGCGAACTGAACCCGGTCGTCATCCCTGGCATCTCCTGCTTCAATGCGGCCAATGCGGCGCTGGCCCGCGATGTCACCGGCGGCAAGCATAGCCGTTCCGTGATCCTCGCCGCCTCGGCCGACACGCGCGACGACTACACGGGCAGCGACACCCTGGACAAGCTGGCCGCCACGGGTTCCACCCTGGTCTTCTTTACCATGCGCGCCGACCTGCCCTCGCTGGTCGAACGCCTGGCGCGCCACCTGCCCGGCAGCACGCCGCTCGCCATCGTCGCCCACGCGGGCGCCGACGCGAAACAGGCCGTGCTGCGCGCCACGCTGGGCACGGTGCTGGCCCGTACGGAGAACGAAAAGCCGCCGTTCGAGCACCTGGTGTATGTAGGCGATTTCCTCGGCTAGGCCAGGCGCATCCAGGCCGCCGGCGCGGCGCCCTCCGTGCCGTCCTGCGGCCCGGGCAACGCCGCGCAGCGGCCATCTTCCAGCCGCACGATGCGGTCCGCCACGTGGCGGGCGACAGGCAGATTGTGCGTGATGAGCAGCAGGGCCAGGCCGCGCGCCTCCTGCACGTCGAGCAGCAGCCGCAGCACCTTCGCCTGCACCGAGGCATCCAGCGCGGCGGTCGGTTCATCGGCCACCAGCACGGCCGGATCGGCGATCAGCGCCCGCGCGATGGCCAGGCGCTGCAATTCCCCGCCGCTCAAGCTGCGCGCCTGGCGCTTCAGGAAGGACTCTGTGGCCGGCAGGCGCACGTCGGCCAGCGCCCGCAGCGCCGCCACGCGGATCGCGTCCACGCTGACGCGATCCGCGATGGCGAGCGGCTCGGCCACCGCCTCGAACACGCTGAAGTGGCTGGCCACCGAGGCGCCCGCATGCTGCGGCACGTAGGCGATGCCCGCCGCCGCGCCCCCCTCTTCGCGCTCCGGCGTGGTCACTGTGCCCGTATCGGCCTGCTGCAGGCCGACGAGGATGCGCGCCAAAGTCGACTTGCCCGCGCCGGACGCGCCCACGATGACCACCGTTTCGCCCGACTGCACGTCCAGGTCGACGCCCGCCAGTACGGCTTGCCCGCCCAGGCGCTTGTGCACGCCGCGCGCGGACAGCACGGTGACGATGCCGCCGCGCAGGCAGGCCACGCCCGTGGCATCGAGCGCCGGCGCTTCCTCGCCGCAGCGGGCGATGCGCTGGCTGCAGCGGCTGGCGAAGGCGCAGCCGCGCGCGCCCTCTTCATGGGTGCCGGCGATGCCCTGCAAGTCCTTGCCGTTCTCGCGCGGCCAGGCGCGCAGCAGGCCGCGCGTGTAGGGATGGCGCGGCGCCGCCAGCACCGCTGCGGCCGGCCCCGTTTCCACGGCGCTGCCGCCGTACAGCACCAGCACGTCGCCATCGAGCGCGCGCGCCAGCTCCAGGTCGTGCGTCACCACCACCAGCTGGCGCTGCGCCGCTTCGGCGCGCAGGCGCCGGAGCACCAGCGCGCTGGTGGCGGGATCGAGCGCGGACGTCGGCTCGTCCAGCACCAGCAGTGCCGGGTCAGGCGCCAGCGCCGCCGCCAGCAGGACGCGCTGCAGCTGGCCGCCGCTGCATTGGGCCGGATAGCGCCGGTGCAGGTTTTCGGCCAGGCCCAGCGAAACCAGCAGGGCACCGGCCGCCAGTTCGGCTGGTCCGCGCCGCATGCCCAGATGCCGCCGCAAAGGCGCCGCCACCTGCGCCAGCAAGGTGTGCTGGGGATTGAGGGCGTCGTGCACATCCTGCGGCACCAGGCCGGCCTGGCGGCCGCGCCAGCGCCGCAGCGCCGCTTCGTCCGCATCCACCAGTTGCATGCCGCCGGCGCGCAAGCTGCCGCTGCCGCGCCCCGGCGCCATGCCGAGCAAGGCCCGCGCCAGCGTGCTCTTGCCGGCGCCCGATTCGCCGATGATCACCAGCGGCATGCCGGGACGCGCCTGAAAATGCAGCTGGCGCAGCAGCTGGCGGCCATCCGCCTCGATGCAGAAAGCGGCCGCCGCTAGCATCGCGCGCGCTCGTCGAGGCCTTGGCCCAGCAGCGCCAGCGCGATCAGCAGCATGGCCAGGCACAGCCAGGCCGCCAGGATCCAGGCGCGCGCGTCCGGGTGGGCAAGATAGGGCATGGTTTCATTGAGCATGCCGCCCCAGGTCGGGGTACGCGGATCGGCCAGCCCGAGGAAGGCCAGGCCCGCGTAGTGAAACACGGCGCGGCGCGCCAGGGCCACGGCTTGCACGGCCAGCAATCCCGCCATGGCCGGCCACACATGGCGGCGCAGCAGGTAGATGCCCGACGCCGCCGCCAGGCGTGCCGCGTCCAGGCTCTCCTGGCGCCACACCTGGCGCAGGCGCAGGCGCAGCGCGCGAAATTCGACATCCCAGCCGAATGCCGCCAGCATCGCCACCAGGGCCGCCACGCCCGGCTGCATGGCCGAGGCGATGACGATGAAGACCAGAGTCGATGGCAAGGCGCTGAACAGGTCGGCCAGCCGCAGCACCAGCGTATCGGCCGCCGGCCAGGCCAGCCCGCACAGCGCCAGCAGCACGGCCAGCACGATGCTGGCGGCGCTCACGGCCACGCCGATGCCCAGGGTCGGCAGCGCGGCGACGGCCAGGCGGCGCAGCACGTCGCGGCCCAGGTCATCGGTGCCCAGCCAGTGCAGGGCGCCGGGCGGCGCCAGCACGGCATCCATGGCGCCGCCGGACGCCGGCTGCAGCCAGCTGGCGCCGGCCAGCATCAGGGCCAGCACCAGCAGCAGCCCGGTCCCCGCGCGCACGGACGCGTTCATGGCGCGCGCTGCGCGCGCCGCGCCAGGCGGGCGGCCAGTGCATCGGCCAGCAAGTTCAGGGCGAACAGCAGCAGCCCCGTCGCCAGCAGGGCGCCACGCACCAGCGGGTAGTCGTGCTTGATGATGGCGTCCGTCAGCACCAGGTTGATGCCGGGATAGGCAAAGACGGTTTCCGCGTACACGGCGCCCGACACCAGGCGCGCGGCCACGCCGCCCAGGCGCGACAGCACGACGGCAAGCACGTTGGGCGCCAGGTGGCGGTAGCGCAAGGCGAACGGCCCCACGCCCTGCGCGCGGGCCAGGTCCATGAAGGTGCGCTGCCGTACGCTGACGGCCGTGGCGCGCGCGCTGAGGAATACGCCGGCGGCCGCTGGCAGCGCCATGGCGCACACGGGCAGCACCAGGTGCTGTGCGCGCTCCAGCCATGCGGCCGCACCCGTCTGGATGGAAAACGGCGCCATGGCGCCATTGCTGGGAAACCATTGCAAACCATAGGCGAACAGCATGACCAGGCCCATCGCCAGGGCGAAAGGCGGGATGCTGTCGAGTGCCAGGGTGATGGCCGTCAGCACGCGGTCCGGCGCCCTGCCCTGCGCGAACGCGGCCTCGATGCCCAGCACCACGCCCAGCAGCAGGGCCAGCACCAGCGCGCACGCCACCAGCAGCATGGTCCAAGGCAGGTGCTGCGCCAATAAATCCTTCACCGGCATGCCGTGGCGGATGGAATAGCCGAAATCGAGCCGCAGCAGCTGCGCCAGGTGCCCGAGGTACAGCTGCCACAGCGGCTGCCCGCCGCCCAGGCCATGGCGCGCCAGCAGGGCGCCGCGTTCGGCCGCATCGAGTTCGATCAGCGCATCCTGCCCCAGGATGGCCGTGACGGGGTCGCCAGGCATGAGCAGCGGCAGCGCGAAGTCGAGGCTGACGAGCGCCAGCAATGCCAGCGCATAGCCCGCGGCGCGCCGGCCCGGGAACGTAGAAGCGCTCAGCGTCGGCTCCCGTCTACTGCACGAACATCAGTTTGTTCAGCGGCAGCGAGATGCCGACGGCGATGCCGCCCGGCGTGAACCACGGCCGCAGGCGCGCATTGGCCGCCGTGATCCACTGCGGCGAATACAGGAAAAACGCCGGCAGCTCCTCGGCATAGATGGCCTGGGCGCGGTCGAGCAGCGCGCGCCGTTTGGCGACATCGACGGTGCCGACCTGCTGCTGCAGCAGCTCGAGCAGATCGGCGCGGCGGAAGGCATCGCTGAAGGCGCCGTTGCCCGCCGTTTGCCGCAGCATGCTTTCCGGGTCCCCATTGCTGCCCTGGCTGACGAGCGCCAGGTCGAAATCGGCAGCGACCATGCGCGCGCCCAGGATACCGCCGTCCATGATGCGCACATTGACTTCCATGCCCAGCTTTTCCAGCTGGCCAGCCAGCTGGCTGGCGGGCCGCGCCAGGCTGCGCGTCGCCGCCAGTTCAAGCACCCACGGCTTGCCGCCGCTGTCGCGCAGGCGACCGTCCGGCGCGGCGCGGTAGCCCAGCTCCGCCAGCATGCGGCGCGCTGCCGCCGGATCGTAGGCATACGCATCGAACGGCGCCCCGCTCTGCCAGATACTGCCCCGCACGAAGCGTCCGGCGGACACCTCGCCCTGCCCGTTCTCGACCACGCGCAGCAGTTCCTGCCGGTCGATGCCGCGCGCGATGGCCTGGCGCAGGCGCTTGTCGGCAAACGGCGGGCGCGCATGATTGAAGCGCAGCCGCACCGGATGGCCGGAAGGCGCGCTGACCACGGTGGCAAAGCGCGTCACTTCGGCAGCCAGGGGCGCCGGCAGGCTGCGGATCATGTCCACCTGGCCCCGCTTGAGCGCGCCCACGGCAAGCGAAGGCTGCATGCGCAGGAACAGCAGGCTGCGCACCCTGGGCGGGCCCAGGTAGTACGCTTCGTTCGCGGTGAAAAGATAGCGGCCCGCCGCCTTGTCATACGCCCCCAGGCGATAGGGGCCGCTGCCGACGATGTCGGCCTGTTTCACGTGCTGGGGGTCGTCCAGGCGCGCGTACACATGCTGCGGCAGGATGGGCACCGAACCGGCCAGCTGCGCCACGAACGGCGCATATACGCGCTTCAGGCGCACGCGCACCCGCCCCTTGCCCAGGTCGTCCACGCCGTCGATGGCCCCCAGGTCGAACAGGGGATGCGGGTGCTGGCGCAAATACGCAAAGGTAAACACCACGTCCGCCGCCGTGACGCTCTTGCCGTCATGCCAACGCGCATCGGGGCGCAAGGTGAAATCGACGGTGCGGTGGTCGGCGCTCTCCCGCCACGCGCTGGCCAGCCCCGGCACCAGCTTGCCGCTGGCATCGCGCCACACGAGGGTGTCGAAAATCAGGCTCGTCAGCGTATAGCCCATGCCGCCGCTGGCATGGGTGTAGGGCGTCGGCAAGCCGAAGTCGCCCTGTTCATCGGCGATGGTACAGCGCTCGATGCGCGGCGCCGGCGACGGCTGCTGCGTACTGGCGCTGGCGCCGGCACACGCCAGCCAGCCGGCAAGGAGTAGGGGAAAAAGCAAGCGAAGACGGGGCACCAGCGTTCCTGACGATCAGAAGAGAGGCAAACCCCGGCCGCCATGGGCCGGGCAAGTGTGCTGCGTAGAATGGATTCCCAACTAAATGAGAATTATTTACAGCTGCATATCTTATGGTTGCCGCGCTGGCCAGGCAAATTGTCTTTCCGGAGGGCTGCTATCTGAAAAACTGAGGGGCCGGGGTGCACACTCCCCTTGCCCAGGCGCCGGCCCTGTCAAGGCGCCACAGCTGGCGCTGTCCCGGCGCCATGCCGCTTACTCGCCCTGCTCCGGCGCGCGGCCGATCTCGCCGTCGATATTGGCCAGGAACCAGGCCAGCGACGACATCAGCGCCACGTTGCGTTTCAGGTTATTCGGGTCGACCTTGTCCAGTGTGTCGGCCGGCGTATGGTGGTAGTGGAAATAACTGTGGCTGTCGACCAGCGGCTCGAAGCTGGGCACGCCTCCCGTTTCCAGGCGGTGCAAATCGCCCGTGCCCAGCGCATCGCGGCGCGTGAACGCGTGTGCACCCATCGGCTGCAGGGCAGCCAGCAAAGGCGTGAACAGTTTTTCCACCTTCGGTCCCACGCTGGCCTTGATGCCAAACGGGCGGCCGGCGCCGCTATCCATCTCGATGGCCGCATATTGCTTGCCGAGCGCCTGCTTGTGGGCCTCGAAGTAGGCCTGGCCGCCGCGGCCGCCGTTTTCCTCGTTCATCCAGGCGATCACGCGGATGGTGCGGCGCGGACGGTAGTCGAGCTTTTTCAGGGTTTCCACCACGCCCATGGCCGCCACCACGCCGGCGCCGTCGTCGTGCGCGCCCGTCGCCAGGTCCCAGGAGTCGAGGTGGCCCGAGACCACCACCACTTCGTCGGCCTTGTCCGTGCCCGGCCAGTCGGCGATGACGTTGTAGCTATCGGCTTCCGGCAGGTTTTGCGGCGTCAGGGTCAGGTGCATTTTCATCGGGCCGCGCGCGGCCAGGCGGCCGATCAGCAGGGCGTCTTCCACGGTGACGGCGGCGGCGGGAATGCGTTTATTGTCGTCCAGGCCCGTGGCGCCCGCATGCGGGATGCGGAAATCGGCGCCGCCCACCGAGCGCACCAGCGCGGCCGCCGCGCCCAGGTCGGCCGCCGCCTTCGGTCCGAGGAAGCGCGAGCGCGAACCCTGGCCGTAGGTGACGCCGGCCAGCCCCCGCTCGGCCATCTCCTGGTCGAACGGCGTGTCGATCAGCACGATGGCGCCCTTCACTTCCGCCGCGCGCGCCTTGAGTTCTTCCAGGCTCTTGACGATGATCACGGGCGCCGTCAGGCCGGCGGCCGCAGTGGCGCCGGAGCCGCCCAGGGCGGTGAGCACCACGCGCTGCGACACGCCCTGCGGACGGCCAGCATAGTCGACGATTTCCGCCGTTTCCACGCCGCGCACCCAGTGCGGCACTTTCACGGGCTGCAAGGTGACCTTGGCGCCCAGCTGGCGCATGGTGTCGGCCACCTGCTGCACGGCGGCGGCGGCGCCGGCGGAGCCGGACAGGCGCGGGCCGATCAGATCCGTCATGTCGGCCAGGCGGGCGTAGGCCCAGTCGCTTTGCAGCGCGGTGTCGCGCACCTGCGCCAGCGCTTGCGGCGTGTTGCCTGGCGCGGCGGCAAAGGCGCCGGCGCTGACGATGCAGCCAAGGGCAAGGGATACGGCGGAACGGCGCAGTGGCGCGCCAGTCAGGATACTATGCATGTGTTCAGTTCCAGTCAACAAGGTCGAAGCGGGTACGCCGTGGCCATGGGCAAGGCGCGAATTTTTCTACGATAGCGCATTTATTCTGTCATTGCAGCAACTTTTACGGGATCGATTGCCTCTTTCCCCCAGAGTCGATTACCATGCAGATCGTGATCGCTACCGGATACCGCCATGCTCAAGGGAAGACTCTGTATCGTCCGGCATTTGACCGCCGCCGACCTCAATACCTATATCGCGCTGATCAACGACCTGCCCGCGCGCAGCGAGTTCTTTTCCATGCAATTCAAGTCGCCCGAAGCGATCCGGCGCGAATTCATGCAGACGGGCCTGGTCACGGAGGATAGTGAACTGTTCCTGATTGAAGACCATCACCAGCACATCATCGGCTCTATCACGCACTTCAAGGGCCGCACCCCGGCTTGCCGCGAAATCGGCTACCGCCTGTTCGACCCCAAGTGGGGCGGACGCGGCTATGGCGGCGAAGCGACGCGCCTGGTTGTCGACTACCTGTTCAATGCCTATCCCTACCACCGTCTGGAATTGCTGATGGACCCACAAAATACGGCTTCCGAACGGATCGCGCAAAGGTGCGGCTTTACCGAGGAAGGCGTGAAGCGCCAGGCCTTTTTCATCAATGGCGTCATGCGCGACGTGAAAATGTATAGCCTGCTGCGTCCGGAATGGCAAGCGTTTGCGCCTATCGTGTCAGGCTGAAACTGTTACCACGCCGCCCTGATTGTAATAAGTTGTATTAGACGTGGAACAAGCTTGCGGCAGCGGATATAGTCCACTCCATGCAGATCATTGTGATCTCGCCGGAATGGAAGGAAATGCCATGTTGAACAAGAAACTCCTGGGTGCGGTAATGGTAGCGGCAGTGGCTGTGTCTTCGGCCGCAGTCGCCGGTGACCGCGACTTCAATACCGTTGCAGGCGCCGTTGTCGGAGCGGCCATTGGCAACAGCACCGGCGGGCGCAATGGCGCGATCGTCGGTGGCGTGCTTGGCGCCGCCGTCGGCAACAGCATCAGCACGAATGACCGTTATTATGACCGTGGCGGCTATCGCGGCGGTTACCGCGAAACCTATTACGCGCCTGCGCCGCAGCCGGTGTACTACGCCCCTGCCCCGCAGCCGGTGTATTACGCGCCGCCACCGCGCTACTACGGCCCGCCGGCTGTCGTCTACGTGCAACCGGGCCGCGGCTACTACCGCGACCATGGCCGCCGCGACTATTATGACCGTGGTCACGGCCACGGCCACGGCTGGGGCCATCGCCGCTAAGCACCGCCCTGCACCTGCACCATGAAAAACCTGCGCCAGCCTGCTGCCGCAGGTTTTTTTGACGCCATTTTGGCCGTCACGGTAGGGAAATCGGCCTCGGCCGTGTCCGCCCCATTCTTATTTGGCAAATATCTGCCGCGCCGCGCGTCCGCCGCCCTGCCAGGTCGTTTGCCTGTTTTTTGCCAAAGACAATACTGGCATTCGCAGTAACGCTGACCAAACGCAAACGGCACTGCGCGCGGCTATTGCGGCAGCATCCCAGTGCGCCTAATCTCGAAGATGCCCGCAACCGCCATCTGGAGCACAGCCGTGCGCGATCTCCCCTCTATCCACGCACAACTTGTCGCACTTAGAGAGGATTTTTTTGCCAGCCTTGCGAGCTACCGCAGGAAAGTGCGCGTCAAAGGAAAACGCGTGAGCCAGCTCCGCAGGAGAGTTGAAGCATATGAGCTGGAACGCTTCATCCACGCCTACTTTTCCCTCTATTTTGAAGGCATCCAGGCCTATCCTGATGGTTTTAATGCAAACGAGAATTTCTCTTGCATTAATTTCGGCAATCTGGACGTACATGGCTGGTTCAAGCTCACGGAGCCGCCCTTGCACCTAGTGCGGAACTACGGCATGGAACTGAAATTCAATGCCTCGCGCTTTGATACGTTCACTGCTGGATTCGACATGTATCCGTACAACATCATGGATATTAGTTTCGAAGGCGGGCATATCGACTACTTGGACACTACACGGTGTTACTTTGACGCCAGCGATACCTGTATCGGGCACGCACAACTGGATATGTCATTCAAGCTTACGCGCTGCAAAGTTGACAAGCTGTATGCATCTGCAAAGTCATTTAATACCTTGAGCCTGATCGATACGGTGATTGACACACAAATCGAGCTCCGCTATTGCACTATCAGAGATGCCTCTTTTGACCGGTTGAACGCCAGCAAGCGCGCAGCGTTCTTGCAGTGTAAATTTGTCCAGCCACCGAGCACGCATGGCGCGATATTTCCCAGCGATACCACGTTTCATGGCAGTGAATTCGGCCCCCACATTGGTCTACTTTCCGCATTCCAACACCATTATCCCAACCAGGCTGACATCGACATCTATCAGCGCTACCGTGCCCTGCGGCTTCTCATGAAGAATGCTGGCGCCGTGCGTGAAGAAGCGATATTTTTTGGTCTGGAACTGCGCATGCGGCGAAGGGCGTTCTCCGCCGGTAGCAAGCCTTACCTCAATTTTTTGAAAATAGATTTTCTCCTCTCCTATTTATATGATGTTGTCTCAGGCTATGGCACCTCGATAAAGCGGGCAATCCTTGCGCTGCTGGGCTGGAATGCTCTTTTTTTTCTGTTATTCCTGTTACTCTTGCCTCTCGATTGCTCGACCACTGCCGATTGCGCGAATGCCAGCACATCGTGCAAAGTCATACAAGGCGGCAAGACCACCTCCGTACAGCGGCCACGGGTTTGTACCGCCGCCATGCTGGCCATACAGAACGCCACCAGTCCCACCTCGGTTTTAAGCAGTACATCAGCGGTGCGGGTATACAGCGGCCCCCTGATTTTCATGTCTCTGCTGCAGTCCATTGGTTCACTGAGCATAGGCGCCCTCCTGCTGCTGGCGATTCGGAACAACTTCCATCGTGGCAGCTAAGCGGAAAAAGAAGACCACCGGCACCGCTGCTGGCAAAAAAGACACGTAGCAGTCATGCAACTGACGGTTTTGGTCCGGCAGGCTGACAGACATGCCTGGGCCAAAAATCGGGCTGGCACTGTTGTAGCGCCGCTTGCGTATTTAACAGATAAGCAAGGTATCGTCCCTGCGCAATTTCGGCTAAGCTGTGTCCTATGATCAACATTTCTGGCCGCCTGGACCGCACCAACCGATGCATTTAATTAAAGACGGACTTGACTTCGGCCCCTGGCTCGATGCCGCCGCCGGCACCAGCGTGGGCGCCGGTCCCCTGCCGCGCCGCGAGAACCAGGACAACTTCCTGCTGATCGATGCCAGCGGCCACGCCGTCTGCCTGTCGCAGCAAGCGCCATTCCACTGCCAGGTGCCGGGCTGGCCGCGCGGCCATGTACGCGCCGCCGTGCTCGACGGCATGGGCGGTCACGGCCAGGGGCGAGAAGCGGCGGAAGCGGCCGTGCAAGGCTTGCTGGCCATGCCCGCCTGCCTCGACACGCCCAGCCTGGCCGCCAGGCTCGACGAGTTGCACACGCGGCTGCAGCACAGTTTCGCCATGGCCGCACCAGCCCAGGCGCGTCCGCCCGGCACCACCCTGACTTTGCTGGAAGTGCCGCCCGGCGAAGCGCCGCTGCTGTATCACGTGGGCGATTCGCGCCTGTATGAAATCGCCGACGGGGCAGCCAGCATCCTCACCGTGGACCACGTGCCGGCCACCGTGTACGCCATGCGCGGCGCGCTCGACGAGACGCGCTGGCGTGCCGCCGTGCACGGCGAGCATCATCCGCAAATCTCGCAGGCATTCATTTTAGGCAATGCCATCAGCGACAGCTTGCAGCTCGACAAGCCCTTGCGCGGCCTCGATGCGGCCACCCTGCCGCCCTTCCTCGCGCACCTGGGCGACCGCCGCGTGCTGCGCGTGCGCCCCGGCGCCCACTATCTGCTGGCCAGCGACGGTTTCTGGGCCTGCGACGATCCGCTGGCCCTCATGGCCCGCTGGCCCGCCTTGTGTGCCGGCAAGACTGCGGCACAGGCCGTCAGCGCCCTGTTCGACGACTTCCTCTCCCACCCGCCAACAGGCTTGCATAGCGACAACATTACCATGCTGGCGCTGCGCTTCGATGCGGAGTTCAGCGCCCCAGACGGCTAGCGGCCAGGTAGCCTGCCGTCGCCGACACGGCCGACAGCACGGCGCCCCAGGCCATGTCGATCGCCGTCAAGGCCAGCGGCCAGTCGCGCAATGTCGCGTAGTTGCTCAAATCATAGGTGCCGTAGGCAAGCAGCCCGAGCAACGCGCCCAGCGCTGCCGCAGTGCGCCCGCGGCGCAAGCGCAAGCCGGGCAAAATGGCAAAGACCAGCAGTCCCGCCACGTACAGCAGGTAAAACAGCGTGGCCGGCGCCCAGCGGGGCGTGTCCGCCAGCAACGGCCCCAGCGCCGCGGCGTACATCGGTTTCATCAGCACGGCCAGCCACAGGGCATCGATGGCCAAAAATACGCACAAGGTGGCGCCATAGGCAATGGCAAGCTGGAGCGGACGTTGGACAGGCATGGTCATCTTTCGGCGTCAGGCAGCGTGTGGGGGATAACGGTTACGCCAGCATAATGCAAAACGCCGCCATGGATACCATGGGATCAAATAGCCCGCATGAAAATACACCATGGCTCCGGTGCGCGAACTGCCCGCCTTACTCGAACGCATGAACTCTGCCTGCATCCTCTCGCTGGCGCTGCCGGCGAGTATCTGGAAGTGACCGCCAACAAACAACGCAATGATAAGGCATATCAAAATAACATGCCAACAAAGACATTAAATGTGTTTTTGAGCAATAGTTTCCATGGCTTGCATGGCAAGATGTGACCAGGGACATGAATTTGGGCAAAAAGAGCGCATTCCGGCGCCGTGAAAGTTGCCAAGCAGGCGCAAAAGCGCGTAAGCTCTCATGTATAACAGAGGGCAAAATGTCCCCGCTCGATTCGAGTCAGAATGTCATGAAAAAATGCAGCAACCCGGAGCACCCGCACTGTACGTTCTGGGTCTTGCCTGGGGAAACAGTCTGCGCGGGCAACCACCCGCAAACGACGACTGCCCCCAGCAGCTACGACCTGTTGACCGCACTGCGCAGCGCCCGTTCCGAGCCATCGGCAACGGCGCTTTCGCACGCCCCTGCCCGTGATGCTGCTATTCGCGATGCTGCTATGCAAACGCTGACGAGCCCCGTGCCGGCTTCCGCCGCGCCTCCGGCGTTCACGCCAACGCCGGTTGCGCCGCCATCGGGCCCGCAGGCCTACCAGCCGGTGCAAGCCCACCTGCACATCAGCGGCTTCGATCCGCGCGCGGCAGGCGGACGGCAAACCCTGAAAATGGAATTGCGCGGCATGAGCACCGCCTGCGCGCCGCAGCTGACCTTGCGCCTGCGCTCGGACCTGATCCCCCGCGGGCACGTGCAGCATGATTTCGTGCGCACCACGCGCGGTGACTGGCGTCCCGTGTTTGTCGAGTTTTCCTCGCGCAACAAGGAACACGGGCAATACCAGATCGAAGTGGAAGTCCACAGCCACGTCGATGGCGCCGTGGCGCAGAAATGGGTGTGCACCTTCGTCATCCTCGTGCCGCGCCGCGACGCCACCCTGACGGAAATCCACCAGATCTTCCTCAGCACGCACAAGAACGTGCGCGTGATGGCCGATGACGCATCGATCGCCCGCGTGACGGGGGGCGACGGCTGCAACCTCGACGTGACGGCGCGCAATGCCGGCATCGCCCACGTGGATTTATCCGCGCCGCAAGGCAAGATCGACATGGGTTTTACCACCATCGCCTGGGACGAGGAGTTGATCGAAGTCGACCTGCCCGCCGCCAGCCACTGCCATCCGCACCCGAGCCAGGCCGCCTGCCTCGTCAATGCAGCGCCGGAAGCGGGCGAGCAGCGCCAGATCCGCCTGTTCGCGCTGGAAGAATGCATGCTGGGCCGCTTCGAACTGGTGGACCCGGAAGCCGATGTGCTGCTCAGCCATTTCAGCCCCGACGGCCAGGACAACAATGGCTTGACGCGCCGCCTGTCGGGCCGCCACGCCATCATCCGGCGCAGCCAGCAAGGCTTTGAAATCGAGGATGTCTCGCGCTACGGCGTGCTGCTCGACGGCGTGTGGCCCGGCAAGCACAAGCCCGTGCCCCTGCGCCTGGGCATGCGCATCGAATTGACTGCCAGCATCAAGGGCATCGTCGTGCTCAGCGTCACGGCCCTGCTCGCGCACGGCGTGATACTGCACCGTATCGACCACGGCGCCCGCGCCGAGTGTTTTTACCTCTTGCTGCCCGACACCCAGCCCACGCCGGCAAGCCATCTTGCCACGCCGCAAGCTAGCTGCCTGCCCGTGCTCTTCCACCGCAATGGCGGCTTCTGGCACCTGGACACGGCCAGCGGCAAGGAAACGGCGCTGGCCCCCGCTACCGCGCTCGACAAGCTCAGCGGCTTCGCGCGACACAACCGCTTCGCCAGCGAGCCGTATCCGGAATGCTGGATCATCCGCACCGAAGGTGCTGCCCTGTGCGACAGCGCCATGCAAACTGCATAGGGACACTGAACCAAACCTACTGCGCGTCGGTATAGGCGGCCTGCGATGCTCACCGGCTCGGCGCCCCCGTACCGAGTACGGTTGCGCTTCTCGACCACCTCTCCCTTCCGCTCGCTACGGTTTTGTTCAGTGTTGTAAATCTGCAGTTATCCGCAAGGCACTAGCGGGGTACTAGCACGAGGAAAATCATCGACAGACCGAGTATAAACACCGCTTCCAGCGTAAACACGATGGCGGGAATCTGCAATTCGCGCGGGATTTTCATGGCGACACCTCTTCAAAACACAGGACTGCCTTCAGCATAGCGCGCCCTGCGCCAATTGCATTATCAGCCACGCAATACACTTGACCGCCCGGCATGACTTGCCGAGTCCGCTGGCCAAGCCATGCCGACACATAATTTAACAAATTATCGGCAGATATTCTGCAAATAGCCCCCCTCCACGCCCTTGCATACTGTATATTCATCCAGTTAATATCCCCCGTACTTCACACAGCGCCCGCATGGCGTTTTACATTTCCTATGGCTTCCAATAAAGCGCATCATGCGACCGGTTGGGCTGCTGGCGTGATCGCCGCAGCCCTGGTCGCGCACGCTGGCGCCGGTGGCCCGTATCAAGTGCTGAGCATGCTCGCCTTTGTCATGGGTGCCCTGGGCGGCACGGCGCCGGACTGGCTGGAAGTGGCCTGGTGGGCGCGCACGCACCGGCTGTGGATCACGCACCGCACCTGGACGCACTGGGGCCTGGCCTGGATCGCCCTGCTCGTCTACACGTACCTGCAATTGCCGCACCACCTGTGGGCGCCGCCCCTGTTCGGCTTTGCCGCCGGCGGCATCATGCATTTGCTGGCCGACTGGCCCAATCCGCTGGGCGTGCCGTGGATTTTCCGCCGCCACTCGCTGCGCTGGTGGAAAAGCGGCCGCCACGACATCATCGTCATCATCGCCGCCTGGCTGGCCGCCACCGTCGTGGCCGACCATGTGTTTTTTGACGGCATCCACCTGCGGCGCACCCTGCTGGCGTTCGACAGCCTGCTGCACTGGTCCGCCAGCGCCCTGCAGCAGGCTTGGGCATATCTGCAACAATGGCAGCTGCGCTGGCGCCTGGGCGGCGACGCCAATTGACGCCGGCGGCGTGGCAATGTGATAATGAGTATCATTCTCAAACAGCCCAGCCAGCCGGCACCGCGCGTTCCGTCAGCCCAGCTCTTCCCTTGCCTGGAGAACGCAGTGAGCACCGTCAGTCCCGTCCCTACCAGCCACCTGAGCACCCTGTACAGCGAGCACCACGGCTGGCTGTATGGCTGGCTGCGCGGCAAGCTGGGTAACCGCGCCGAGGCGGCCGACCTGGCGCAGGATACGTTCGTGCGCCTGCTGGGCAAGCGCGAGGTGACAGCGCTGGCGCCCCTGCGCGAACCGCGCGGCTACCTGGCGACCATTGCGCGCGGCTTGCTGATCGACCGCTACCGGCGCCAGGCGCTGGAGCAGGCCTACCTGGAAGCGCTGGCGCAGCAAGCCGAAGCAACGACGATCAGCGCCGAAACGCATGCCATCATCATCGAAACCCTGCTCGCCATCGACCGCCTGCTCGACAGCCTGGGCCAGCGCACGCGGGCCATCTTCCTGCTGGCGCAGATCGCAGAACTGAGCTATGTGGACATCAGCCGGCGCCTCGGCGTCTCCCTGCCCACCGTGAAAAAGCACCTGGTGCGCGCCTACACGGAATGCCTGATGCTGGCGGCCGGCTGATGTTCGGCCCATCCCCTTCCATTCCCATCGCCCGCAGCATACTGGCAGCCGCCGCCCACTGGCATGTGGAACTCCAGTGCGGCAGCGCCGACCCGGCCGCCCTGCAGGCATGGCGAAACGCCAGCGCCGAACATGAACGGGCATGGGATCTGCTGCAGCGCATGCACGGCCAGCTGGGCACGATACCGGCAGCGCTGGCGATGCCCGCCCTGCAGGCGGCGCAGCAGCGCCGGCGCGCGGCCGCAAGGATACTCGTCCTGCTGGTGGCGGCCGGCGGCGGCATCGCGCTGGGCCAGGCGGGCTTGCAGTCCGGCCCATGGCAAGCCCTGACGGCGTCCTTGCGCACGGCGCCGGGCCAACGCCGCCACGTGACCTTGGCCGATGGCGGACGCATGGAGGTGAATACGGATAGCGCCCTGGATGTCGCTTACAGCGCCACCCAGCGCCGCATCCGCCTGCACCATGGCGAAATCATGATCACGACGGCGCCCGACCCGCGCCCCTTCCTGGTCGACACCCCGCACGGCGTGATCCGCGCGCTGGGCACGCGCTTTGGCATACGCTGCGACGGCGATGGCAGCACCGTCAGCGTCTTCGAGCACGCCGTGGAAGTACGTTGCGCGGCGCGCCCGGATGCCGTGCGCCGACTGGAAGCGGGACAGCAGCTGCGCTTTGGCGACACCGGCGCGGATGACGTGCAGGCCATGCCGGCGCACCAGGACAGCTGGCTGCGCGGCATGCTGGTGGCCGCCGACTGGCCGCTGCAACAACTGGTCACGGAACTGGCGCGCTACCGGCGCGGACGCCTGGCGTGCGACGCCGGTGTGGCGCGGCGCCCCGTCACAGGCACTTACCGCCTCGACGACATCGACGCCGTGCTGGAAAGCCTGTGCGCCTCGCACGGGCTGCAAGTGACGTACTTCACGCGCTACTGGGCCACGGTGTCGGCCCGGCCTGCATAATTATTTTCAGTTTTTTTTGCGCCAGGGGTTGGTGTTTCGATGTGCTGCTTCGGCTTGACAAGTAAGAAGCCGATTCATACGCCATTTTCCTATCCCTCCGAGCAGAAAGACCGAACATGCAATTGACCACCCCCGTCCTCCATCCCGCCGCGCGCGCCATCCGCATGGCCGTCATCGCCATGGCTTGCGCCGCCCCCGCCGCCTTTGTCGCCGCGCCCGCGCTGGCGCAAGGCCAGGTCGCCGCCACCGCCGCGCCGCAAGCCTATGCCGTGCCAGCCGGGCCGCTGGCCGCCGCCCTCAACGACTTTGCCGTCGCCGCCGGCGTCAGCCTGTCGACCGATCCCGCGCAGACGCGGGGCCTGCGCTCGCCCGGCGTGCGCGGCAGCTTCAACGTCAGCCAAGGCTTTGCCCAGGTGCTGGCCGGCAGCGGCCTGGAAGCCGTGCAGCTGCCGAACGGCGCCTACGTGCTGCGCCAGGCCCCTCCCTCCTCCGCCTCGGCCGCCGGCGTGGAAAAGACCATGGCGCCCGTGACGGTCAGCGCCAGCATGGAGCGCGACCCTGTCAGTGAGCACAGCAACTCGTATGCGGCGCGCGCCGTCACCGTCGGCAAGGGCGTGCAGACCCTGCGCGAGATCCCGCAATCCGTCAGCGTCGTCACGCGCCAGAAGATGGATGACCAGAACCTCAACACCATCGACGCCGTGCTGGCCAATACCACCGGCATCACCATGTACGACAGTCCCATGGGCGGGCGCTATGTGTATTCGCGCGGCTTCATGGTCGAAACGTACCAGTTCGACGGCGTGAACCGCGCCATGTACTACCCGCAGGCAAACAGCTTTACCAGCAATACGGCCATGCTGGATCGCGTGGAAATCGTGCGCGGCGCCACGGGACTGCTACAGGGCACGGGCTCGCCGGGCGCCGCCATCAACATGGTGCGCAAGCGCCCGCTGGCGGAAAAGCAGGTGCAGCTGGCGCTCAGCGCAGGCCGCTGGAACGACGTGCGCGGCGAAGTCGACGTCACCGGCCCCTTGAACGAATCGGGCAGCATCCGCGGCCGCGCCGTGGCCGCGCACGACCAGCGCGATTATTTCTATGACGTGGCCGACAGCCGCACCGACGTGCTGTATGGCGTGCTGGAATTCGACCTGGCGCCGGGCAGCAAGCTGACGACGGGCGCCAGCTACGAAAAACTGCACTCGACGCCGTTCTTTTCCGGCATGCCCCGCTACCGCGATGGCAGCGATCCGAAACTGCCCCGCGCAACCTTCCTCGGCGCCGACTGGAACCGCTGGAATAGCAGGCAGACGGCCGTCTTCGCCGAATTCGAGCACCGCTTCGACGCCGACTGGTCGCTCAAGGCCAGCGCCAACTACACGCGCGAGCGGCATGACGTGAAATACATGTTCAGCCAGGGCGCGCTCAATCCCGCCACACTGGCCGGCATGATGATGTATGGCGGCGTGTTCGACTACGGCAGCACCAACAAGGGCATCGACCTGTCGCTCGATGGCAAATTCAACGCCTTCGGCCGCCGTCATGGTTTCAGCGCCGGCATCAACACGAACCGGCTGGAAAGCGACAGCGATTTCAGCCTGGCCCTGCTGCAGCAAGCGAACAATCCGCTGCGGCCCAATCACGGCGTGGCCGAACCGAGCGATGCCTGGTTCCGTGAAAACAGCTACCGGGGCGATCCCAGCGTAACAAAAATGACGCAGACGGGTGCCTACGGCGTGGCCCGCTTCAGCGTCAGCGATCCGCTCACGGTGGTGGCCGGCGCGCGCGTGTCGAACTACAAATGGAGCAGCGTGTACCGCGACACGGGCGAGGTGTATATCGATCCGTACCGCGAAAATGGCGTCGTCACGCCGTATGGCGGCGTCATTTACGCATTCGACCCGCGCTGGTCCGGCTATGCCAGCGTCTCCGACATCTTCCAGCCGCAAAACCAGCGCACGGCCGAAGGCGTCCTGCTCGACCCGCTGAAAGGCCGCAACCTGGAAGTGGGCGTGAAAGGTGAGCTGTTCGATGGCAAGGTGAACACCTCGCTGGCGCTGTTCCGCATCGAACAGCGCAACCGCGCGGAGCTCGACCTGGTCAACACCTGCTCCAGCGGCACGGAGTGCTATTTCTCGGCCGGCAAGGTGCGCAGCGAAGGCCTCGATGCGGAAATCAGCGGCGAAGTGGCGCCGGGCTGGCAGCTGTTCGCCGGCTATACGCTGAACAACTTCAAGTACCTGGACCACACGTCGAATGCGGGCGTGATGTTCGCCAGCACCTACTCGCCGCGCCACATGCTGCGCGCGTGGAGCGACTACCGCCTGCCCGGCGCCCTGCAGAAGTGGAGCGTGGGCGGCGGCGTGAACTTCCAGACGGAGAGCTCGCGCGTCACGCAGAACATCACGGTGGCGCAAGGCGCGTATGCCTTGTGGAGCGCGCGCGCCGCCTACCAGATCGACCGCAACTGGACGGCGTCGCTGTCCGTGACGAATCTGCTCGACAAGCGCTACTACCAGACAGTGGGCGCGCCTGCGTGGGGCAATTTCTATGGCGAACCGCGCAAGGCGCAACTGACCTTGCGCGCGCGCTTCTGAACGATGCCTAGCTTGCCGGGCGCAATGGCGCCTTCGGCAACGGGATGAATTCCGTCTCGCCCGGCACTTGTCCCATGCGCTGGGCGCTCCAGTCGTCGGCCGCCTGCGACAGGCGCTCCTTGCTCGACGAGACGAAGTTCCAGAACAGGAAGCGGTGGCCGTCCAGCGGCTCGCCGCCGATGACGACGAACTGCACCGGGCCGCCGCCTGCCGTCACCACGGGCGCGGCTCCCGCTTCCAGCAAGGCCATGGTGTGCGGCACCAGCGCCACGCCATCGACGAGCACTTCCCCGCTGATCGGATAAATCGCCGCTTCCGCCGGCAAGCCTTCCAGCCGCAACTCGCGCCCCGCCTGCAGCGCCACATCCAGGTACAGCGTCTGCATGTAGGTGCGCACGGGCGAGGTCTCGCCAAAGGCCGTGCCGATCAACACTTTCACCACGGCGCCATCGAGCGGCACGACGGGAATGTCGGCTTGCGGCGTGTGCGTGAAACTCGGTTCGTCCTCTTCATGCGCCTTCGGCAACGCGGCCCACAGCTGCAAGCCGTGCGTGCGGTGCGGCTGGCCGGCCAGGTCGGGCGGCGTGCGCTCCGAATGCACGATGCCGCGCCCGGCCGTCATCCAGTTGATGGCGCCCGGTTCGATGCGCTGGCAGGAACCGATGCTGTCGCGGTGGTCGATCGCGCCCTCGAACAGATAGGTGACGGTGGCCAGGCCTATATGCGGATGGGGGCGCACGTCGTGGTTGGCGTCGGGCGCCACGTCGATGGGGCCGAAATGGTCGAAGAAGATGAAGGGACCGACGGCCTGTTTTACTGCGGAGGGCAGCAGGCGCCGCACGACGAAGCCGCCACCGAGGTCTTTTTCGTGGCTTTTCAGGATGGCCGCGCTCATGCCAGCACCGTCGTCACTTCGGTCGTCACGGCCGTCATCAATTTATGCAGCGGGCATTTGCCTGCCGCGGCCAGCAATTCCTCGCGCTGCGCATCCGTCAGCTCGCCCGTCAGGTGCAGGGTGGCGGCCAGGCGATACACGCCCTTGCGCTCTTCGCTGGCATCGCGCTCGGTCGACACTTCCACGTGTTCCAGGGGGATGCCCTTGTGCTTGGCGTACCAGACGACGGTGAGCGCCTTGCAGGCCGACAGGGCCGCGTCGTACAGGTCGTGCGGCGAGGGGCCAGAATCGCCGCCCCCTTCGGCCACCGAGGCGTCGGCGGAAATGATGTGATCGCGCACGTGCACGATGTGGCGCATGGGTTGCGACTGATCGCGGATGGCTTTGATGGTCATGGCGTTCCTTGGTGCGTTTGGAAAGCCACAATTTACACCGTTTGCCCGCTTTGCGCAGCCTGCTGCCCTGCTACCTGGTCATTTGATACGGAACACGGCGTCGACCGTCTGCGCCATTTTGAGGCTGGTGACCATCAGCATGTCTTCGGGGTTCTGGCGCTGGCGGCTATTCGCGCGGTTGTAGCGGTCCGAAGGCACCAGGCCTACCGCATTGCCCAGATTTTTCAGCTGGTCCGACGAGATGCCGGCCACGGCGCCCGCGCGCTTGCCGAAGCCGCGCGCCATGGCATCGGCCTTGCGCTGCGCATCCTTGACGGCTTCGCCCATCAGTTCCTCTTCCAGGCGGATGCGCTCCGTGGCGCCAAAGGTGACGGCAAACGCATCGAGGTTGGGCATGGCCAGCAGCGGGCGCATGACGGCGGGCCATTTCGACAAATCCGCCACGTTGATATGCACGCTCGCCTTGATCTGGTACTGCGGGTTGGCCGGGTCCTGCTCGGCGCCCTTGCGGATCTCCTTGCGCACGTCGCGCACCTCGATGCCGGCCGCCGCCTCGGGCAAACCCTGCTCCACCAGCAGCGCCTTGATTTCCGCGATGCGCGCCGCTACCTGCGCGGTGGCCACGTCCGGCGCCGGGTCGAAGACACTGACGTCGAAATCGATCTCGCCCAGGTCCGGCGTGACGAAACTGTACGCCGTGCCCGTCGCGTGGATGAAGGGATAGGAGGGCAAATCGCCGGCCAGGGCGGCGAGAGGCAGGCAGGCAAACACGATGGACAGCAGGCGGCGTTTGAACACGGACACTCCGGCACGGTTAAGGTGCATGAAGTATCCGCCAAGATGGCCGATATGACAACCTCATTGTCCTCACCCTAATCGAGCGTGCGCGCCACCCGAAAGCCCACGATGTCGTTCGACAGCACGGTGGAAAAGCCGTTGCGCAAGGCCGAGCGCAGATAGCGCGGGTGGTACAGCCACGAGCCGCCGCGCAGGATGCGCCGGCTGCTGTCGCTGCCCTCTTCCCACGCGCTGCCGTCGACGGGCGCGCCTTCGTAATTATCGTGCACCACGTCCTGCACCCATTCCCACACATTGCCATGCATGTCGAACAGGCCCCAGGAATTCGGCGCGAATGTGCCCAGCGGCGTCGTGCCGCCGCGGTACACGCCGCGCGGGCCGCCGTTGTATACATACAGGCCGTCGTAGTTGGCTTGCTCGGTACTGATCGTGTCGCCCACGTTGAAGGCCGTGCGCGTGCCGGCGCGGCACGCGTATTCCCATTCCGCTTCGCTGGGCAAGCGGTACTGGCGGCCCGTGCGTTCGCTCATCCACGCCAGGTACAGCTGCGCGTCATTCCAGCTGACGCCGACCACCGGGTGCTGCTCGTTCTGCACGAAGCCGGGATTGTCCCAGTCCGTTTCCGAACCGCCCGCCCAATCGGTCGCCTTGACGAAGGCGCGCCATTCGCCAACGCTGACGGGGTGGCGCGCCAGCGCGAACGGGCGCTCGATGCCGACCCAGTGCTGCGGCGTTTCGCGGTCCAGCCAGGTCTGCTGCGAACCGGCCTGCAAGGCCGCCTTGTGCTCCGTCTCGTGCGCCCCCATCTGGAAGCGGCCGCTGGGAATGAGCACCAGTTCCGGCCCCTGTCCCGCGCCATCGAGGAAATCATCGCGCAAGATGCCTTCGGCATTGGCCACCGGTTCCGCGTGTGCGGGCGCCGGCGCCGGCTCGCTCACGGCGGCGGCGGCCGGCGCCTGCTGCTGCGCTGCGCGGCTGGCCTCTTCGCGGCGCGCGCGCTCCTGCTCGGCGCGGTAGGCCGCCTCCGCCTTGGCGACGATGGCCTTGCGCTGCAATTCCTGGTGTTCCTGCAAGGCGGTGGCCGCGTCGGCTTCGCGGCGCGCGCGCAGCTGGCCGCGCAGCGCTTCCTTGCGCAGCTTGCGCGCCTCTTCCGCTTCGAAATGGCGCTGCGCCTCCTGCTCGCGGCGCAGTTTGTCCTGGCGCTGCTTTTCCAGCGCGGCCGCCTGGATTTCCGCCTTGCGGCGCTGATCCAGTTCTTCCTGGCGTATCCGGGCCCGCTTGATTTCTTCCTCGCGGGCCTGTTCCGCGGCCAGCGCCGCCTGCTGCTGTTGCTCTGCCAGGCGCGCCTGCTGCTGGCGCGCCTGTTCCGCCAGTTCTTCGGGCGACGGCCCGGCGGCCCGCTCCAGCCCTTCCAGCAAGGCTTGCACGGATTGCGGCCGCAATTCCGCCGTCAAGGAAAAACCGTTCTGCAAGACTTGCCACTGTTGCGCGTTGAGCGCTTGCGGCGCCGACGGCAAGTGGCTGGCGCTGCGCATGTCGTCGAACGGCATGCGCCCTTCCAGCATCTGGTAAATCATCACGGCCACCGCATACACGTCCAGGCGCGGGCTGGGCTGGCGCTGGTTGGCGCCGGCCTCGGGCGCCCGGTAGCCGTGCGTGCCCGCATTCGGCATCTCCAGCGCCAGGCTGCTGTCCGCATTGCGCACGCGAGACGCGATGCCGTAGTCGAGCAGCTTGACGTCGCCCTTCGCCGTCAGGAAGACATTGCCAGGCTTGATGTCGCGGTGCACCAGCTTGTGCTTTTCCCACGCATACGACAGGGCGTCGGCCACCGGCTGCAGCAGTTCCTGCACGGTCGACAGCGGCAGCGCGCCCTCGCGCGCCAGATAGTGCTCGAGGTCTTCGCCATCGAGGCATTCCATGATGATGAAATAGCTGGCCGTGGCCGGATCCTGCGCCCACTCGTAGACGCGCACGATGTTTTCATGCGCGAGCTTGCGTGCCTGGGTGGCTTCCTCGATCAGCAGTTTTGCATGCGTGGCGCTCTGCGTCAGCTGCGGCGGCAAGATCTTCAGCGCCACCATTTCGCTGCTGCCCAGCTCCGCGTGCGTGGCCAGGTCGGTGGCTTGCCACACCTGTCCCATGCCGCCCGTGCCGATCAGCCGTTCGAGCCGGTAGCGGCGGTTTTGCGGGCCGATTTCCTGGCCCGTCATGAAGCCCAGTTCCGTGCCCTGGCGCACGGGCAACGGCGCGGGCGCAGGTGCGGCGCCGGGCGGCGCGTACTCGGCGTCGAGGATGGCGTTCTTGCGGCTTTCAAATTCTTGCTCGCTGAGCAGCCCGTCATCGTGGAGGGCGCGCAGTTCCCGCAGTTTGTCTCGTGCTTTTTGCATCATCTGGGGTGAAACGCTTCCATCAAGGCTGCAAGGCAACGCCGCAGGCGGCGCAGAATTTATCTTCCGGATGGCCCGCGCGCTGCGCATGGCCGTTCTTGCAGCGGGCCGGCGCGCCGGCAACAGAAGCCGCGCCTGGCTGCAGCGCCTGCGCCACGGCCACGCCCAGCTGCGCCTGCGCCGACAGGCCATGCGCATGCGCCGCATTTTGCAGGTTGATCAGGTCCAGCTGCTGGCGCCGTTCGCGTTCCGCCTGGCCTTCCAGATAGCTGCGCTCCTGCGCCACGCTGTCCTGCGCCATGCGCAGCGCGTCCAGCGGCGCGACGCTATTCTCGGCCGCCGCCAGCGCCGCCAGCGCGTGGATCTGCTCGGCGCTCATGCCCGCCTGCAGCTGCGTTTTCAGCACTTGCGCCAGCGCGGCCGCGTTCTGCCCGGCGGCCATGGCCACCTTGCCCGTGTCGCTCAGGGAGCCGATTTTCTCGATGCGGTCGATGTCGATGCGCGCCAGTTCGGCCGCATGCGCCTGCTGCGCCAGCAGGGCTTCGTACTCGCCCTTCCAGCGCGCGTAATCGCTTTCGCGCTGCTGCGCCATGGCCAGCAGATCGCGCTGCCATTGCGCTTCCTGTTCCAGCTGGCGCAGCTGCTGGCGCTGTTCCTCGATGGCCAGCGCGTCGAGCTGTGCCAGCTGCGTTTGCTGCTGCAGCTGGCGCGCGTGCACGCCATCGGCCTCGATGGTGCGCAGCAGCTTTTCCTGCTGCGCGATGGCGTCTTCGCGCGCGCCGCCGCGCCGCAGCGCCGCCACCTTTTCCGCGATTTCCGCCGCCTGCACCTGGGCCGCTTCATCCTTGTGCGCCTCGGCGCGCAGCAGTTCGCGCTGGCGCGCCAGCTGCATCTGGTCTTCCCACTCCTGCACCCGCTCGGCCTCGCGCTTGCGCGCCGCGTTCGCCAGCATCAGGCCCTGCCAGGCGGCCTGGTGCTGCTCCGCCTCCAGCTGCGCCTCGCGCTGGGCCGCATCCGCTTCCGCCTGGCGCAGGCGCGCCAGCTGGGTGCGGCGGCCCGTCTCGTCATCGATCAGCAGCGCGCTTTCCACTTGCTGCGCGATCGACTGCAAGTGGACTTGATGCGTGAAACGCTGCTGCGCCAGCTGGATCTGTTCGCGCCCATGCAGCTGCGACAGTTCCAGCTCGCTGCGCATCTTGATGGCGGCCAGCGCCCGCACGTGTTCCCAGTTGGCCGCTTCATCGGCGCGCTGCGCGCCCTTTTGCGCCAGTTCCTGTTCCAGTTCGCCCAGCGCCAGCGCGGCGCCATGGTCGAGCGCCTGGCGCCGCGATTTCGCTTCCAGGATGCGGCCATACAAGTCGATCTGGCGTCCGCGCAGCGCCTGCAGGCGCTCCGCTTCCTGGTGGTTCAGTTCCGCCTTTTCCACCGTCGCATCCTGCTGCAGCTCGGCGCGGCGGTGCGCATGGCGCGCCGCCAGTTCCTCGCGGCGGATACGCTGCCACTCTTCCTCGTCATACAGCTGGTCGAGCTGCTTCATGCGTTCCAGGCTGTGCTGCTCCAGTTCCTGCGCCGGCAAGCCGCCCAGCCACAGGGTGCCGATGCTGGCGCCGGCGTCACCTTCGCGCTTGTCGTGGCGTAGCGCCAGGGTTTCCACGCGCGCCACGGCCAGGCCGCTGGACGCCAGGCGCTGCGTCAGCGCCGATTGCAGGCGTTCATTCAATTCCGGCCGCAGGTCGGCATTCGCCTCCATCTCGCGCAGCGCGCGGCTGCCGATGAATTCCAGCGCAATCTGGCGCACGGATGGCAGCAACAGGGCGTGCAGGTGGGCGCGCGTGACGGCGCCCGGTGCGCGCATGAACTGGCGCGCGAACGCATCGGGCTGGCCCAGGGCGATATCCACGCGCAGGGATGCGGCGACGTTCAGCCGCTCCGTGCTGGCCATGCCGGGCAAGTCGAATTCCAGGCTGACGGCGTCGGCGCGCGCGATCAGCACTTCGGCCGGACGCGCCGGCAGCAGCGCGGGCAGGCGCGCAAAGAAGGCGGCGCTGTCGTAGTCGCCGGCAGGTATCAAGGTGAAAGCGTCCGATTGCACGATCCAGGCGCGCGACTCGGCCGGCACCTGCAGGCGGCGCGCGGCGCTGCCGAACAGCGAAGACAGTTCGCGCACGCCAAAGAACAGTGCCAGTTGCCCATCAGCAAGATGCCATTGATTGGCATGCAGCACCGCGTCGCTGTCGGGTGCTCCCAGCGACAAGCCGCATTGCGCGCAATAGCCGGCGGCAGCGCCGTTCTTGTGCTCGCAGCGCGGGCAGCGGGCGCCGCCAAAACCAAACAATTGGAACATATGTGACTCCTGATGATATTTTTATCCACGCGACGGGGCCGCCATGCCGATTCTAGCAGGACAGCTGGCCCTGCACTTGCCGCGCGCGGCAGTGTGCAGCGTCAAATAATGCCACGCGGCAATTACATTCATATGCCCGGATACAGGGCAATTTAGGCCTCAATTCAAGCGGTCGGCTTGCCAGCCCCACGCGCAGGCATTTCAGCGCCGTTTTTTTGCAGGCCATCCCGCCAAAACCACGGCTGGTCGCATCCGCATGGCGCAGCGGCCCGCGCCTGGCTACAGTGCATGCATACCCACCCGCCACCCGAAAGGAAACATCATGAAAGCCTTGAAAAACATGGAAGCCATCTTCACCGTCGCCGTCGCCATCGCCTGCGGTGCCAGCTATGCCAGCTTCATGCAGCCATCGGCCGCCAAGGCTGCCGATGTGGCGCAAGCGAGCGCCATCCCCGTCGTGACGGTCAGCGCCAAGCGCATGACGGAATCGGAAAAGAAAATCTCGCTGATCGAGGAACGGCAAGCCTTGCTGGGCAACGCCACCGCCAGCACCCTGTGAGCCACCGATGCTGACACCACGCCGCCTGGCGCCCGCTTGATGACCGCCGCGCCAGGCCGCCATTTGCATCGCAAATGTATCCGCCACGGATACACGGACACACAGCATTGTGTCAATTGTAATAAGTTGAATCAAAGGCGAAAAACCGCCAGCAAGCGCCTATAGTCCATTTCACGCAATCACCGAAATGGAGTACACCATGAAACCCATCACACTCTACGCAGCAGCCATGCTTGCCATCAGCACCGCGGCTTTCTTGCCCGTGCAGGCCATGGCACAGAATCAGCTCGGCGTCAGCATTGTCGTCGGCAACGCCCCGCCTCCGCCACGGTTTGAAAGCGCACCCGCGCCGCGCGCCGGCTATGTCTGGGCGCCCGGCTACTGGAACTGGGATGGCCAGCGCCATGTCTGGAACAACGGTGAATGGCTGCGCGAACGCAGCGGCAACCAGTACCGCCGCGCCGCCTGGGTACAAGAGAACAACCGCTGGCGCCTGGACCGGGGCGGCTGGGTCGCCGCGCAAGTGCAGCCCGTGCGCTATGACGACATCCGCATCGCCCCGCCGCCGCCGCGCCGCGAAGCCATCCCGCGCGCGCGCCACGGCTACACCTGGGCGCCGGGCCACTGGGAATGGCGCGGCCAGCGCTACGCCTGGACGCCAGGCGTATGGATCGCCGAACGCCCCGGCTACGTGTATGCGCCGCCCGCCTGGAACCAGCGCGATGGCCGCTGGCAGATGGAGCAAGGCCGCTGGTCGCCACGGGGCCCAAACGGTGACCGCGACCGCGACGGCATCCCCAACCGCTATGACCGCGACAATGGCAACCGCCATGACCGCGACCATGATGGCGTGCCGAATCGCGACGACCGGCGTCCGGATAACCCGAACCGCAGCTGATACTCGGCTGTAGTCAGCACCAAGTAGCACCAAGGCCACCGTTCGCGGTGGCCTTGTCATTTTCCCGACATATCCGTGTATTAGAATCGCGCGACGATCAATCACACTGCGCGAGAAAGATTCACGATGGCGATGGAAACTGCCGGTTTTACCTACGGCTCGGACACCTCGGGCCTGGTCTGGGGCTTCCTGTTTGGCCGCGACGGGCCACCGCTGGCGCTCGACTCGACGGCGGCACTGGCCTGGCTGGCCGATGGCGCGGCGCGTCCGGCGCAGGAATTCGTCTGGCTACATTTCAATTTGTCGCATGCGGCCAGCGAAAAATGGCTGATGACGCATACGCAGCTGGCCGACGAATTCTATGAAACCCTGCACCAGGGGTCGCGCTCGACGCGCATCGAACAGGCGGAAAACACCCTGATCGCCGTGGTCAACGATGTGGTGCACAATTTCTCGTTCGAGGCATCCGATATTTCCACCATGTGGGCTAGCGTGGCGCAAAACCTCGTCATCACGGCGCGCCGCGCGCCGCTGCAGTCGATCGAGCGCCTGCGCCAGGCCGTCATCAAGAACCACGAGCCGATCCGCTCGTCGGTCGAGCTGCTGATTCATTTGCTGCGCGACCAGGCGGACGTGCTGGTCAACATCGTGCGCGACGCCGTGGCGCGGGTCGACGATATCGAGGATCACTTGCTGGCCGGGCGCCTGGTGCCGAAACGCGAAGACCTGGGCGCCATGCGGCGCGTGCTGGTGCGGCTGCAGCGCCTGCTGGCGCCGGAACCGGCCGCCCTGTTCCGCCTGCTGCAACGCCCACCTGCGTGGGTGTCGGAGCTGGACAGCCTGGAACTGCGCCAGTCGACGGAGGAATTTTCCGTGGTGCTCAGCGATATGTCCTCGCTACAGGAACGCATCAAGCTGCTGCAGGAAGAGATCGCCGCCAGCGTCAACGAGGAAAACAGCCGCAGCCTGTTCGTGCTGACCATTGTCACCGTGCTGGCCTTGCCGATCAATATCATCGCCGGCATGCTGGGCATGAACGTGGGGGGAATTCCGCTGGCCCAGCACCCGCAGGGCTTCTGGATCATCGTTGCCATCATCGTCACGTTTACGGTCGTGGCGGGATGGCTGGTGGTGCGCGTGCAGCGAAACAGTTAATTCCCGTCCCGGCACGGCCTGGCAGGCGAACGGCAGGCGCCGTCCGCCTTACTGCTTGCTGCGCTTAACGGTGGTATTCGCCAGCCCGTTCAGGCTGATAGACGATTTCCTCGATCTTGACCTTCACCACGCCGCCCGGCATGGGCCAGGCGATGCTGTCGCCCACGGACAAACCCAGCAGCGCGCTGCCGACGGGCGCCAGCACGGAAATGCGGTCGGCCTGGCCTTCCACATCCTTCGGATACACGAGCGTCAGGCAGAATTCCTCCTTGTTTTCCACCGTGAAGCGCACGGTGGAGTTCATCGTCACGACGGTCGGTGGAATCTCTTGCGGCTCGAGCACCTCGGCGCGGCCCAGCTCATCGAGCAAGGCAGCCTTGTCCGGTGACAGATTATTACCCAAGGCATACAACAACGCTTCCAGTCGTTCCAGGTCTTGTGACGACAAAATAATTTTTGGTTTTTTTTCCAAGATATCCTCACTATTGATCATTAGGGCGACGTCCGGTTTTACTGGCGGCAGCTTGCTTGGCCGCGGCAGACAAAACAAACAGCATCAGAACGTCCATCATCAGCGGATTATGGACGAAGTCGCGGAGCAAGGCCATAGCGTTCGCGCATTCTTCATTAAAATTTATTAAAATCAATGACTTGCAATCGTCCATACGGACAAGAAATTAATCCATGCCGGGATGGTCGCAGGTATTGAAGTTATTCTTGATGGTATTTTGTTTACCATCAGCATGTTTTTAAAGAAAAAAACCGGCGGGCAAAAAAAGGATTAAAATTCATCTGGAATTATTATTAGAAAGACACGCCCTGCCTTTTCCGCCTGACTTGTCGCCTAAGTAGGTCGTGGGAAATTATTGTGAAGTTATGACGAACAGAACCGGATGCGCTGCAAGGCGCCCGTTGCGACGCAGTGCAGGCACTGCTAGCAGCGGGTAACGCCGCAGAGCGCCGGTTATGGAAGTCAGAAATCACAATAATTTATTACGACCTACTTAGCCTGCTGCCACCGGCCTGCGGTATGGACACTAAATTGCCGCGCGCCCTGTACTTTCACGCTGCAAAATGACAATATGTCGGCCTTAACAACACGTTGAGAGTTCCGGCTCACTTCGGTTTTCATCAGACTGGAACGTAAAGTATGGCAGGGCGAGGCGGGATCACACGGGGCGGCGGCAAGCGAGGCCGGCAGGAGGGCGCGTCATGATGGCGCCATTGATGCTGCCGTCGGCGCAATTGCGCGGCGACCGGATTGCCCGCTTGAACTTGCTGGCCGCGGCGGCCATGCTGGCGATGGCCAGCCTGCTGCTGATCCTCTTCCAGTTGTTTTCCCTCCAAACATCCTTCCAGCGCACGCTGCGCATCCAGGCCGACATGCTGGCGCCTGCCGCCACCCAGGCCCTGCGCCAGGACAATCGACTTGCAGCGCAACAACTCCTCGCCTCCCTCGCCGCCGCCCCGCATGTCCGGCAAGCACTGCTCTACAGCCCCTATGGCGCGCCGTTTGCCAGCTACGCGCGCAGCGCCAGCGATGCCGCGCCCGCGGCGCCGCGCAACGGCCTGCACATCGATTATCTGGACGGCAGCGCCGCCATCCTGAAAACCTTGCCCGGCGGCGGCGCGCTGTACCTGCGCGCCAGCCTGGCGCCGCTGTACGCCAGCCTGGCGCAATTTGCCACCTTCACCCTGCTCGTCTGCCTGTGCGCGTTCGGCCTGACGTTCCTGATGGTGCGCCGCACGCGCACGGCCGCCCAGCATGCGGAAAGCCATTTGCACTACCTGGCCCATGTCGACCCGGTCACGCAACTGCCGAACCGCCATGAATTCAACGATGCCCTGGCCTACGCGCTGGCGCGCGCCGACCGCCAGGACAGCAGCGTGGGCCTGCTGCTGCTGGACCTGGACAACTTCAAGATCGTCAACGATACGCTGGGCCACCACTGCGGCGACCAGCTGCTCAAGCTCGTGTCCGAGCGCCTGGTGGCCATCCTGCGCGGCACCGACATCATCTGCCGCATCGGCGGCGATGAATTCGTCGTCATCGTCGAACCGGCCGACGACGCCTCGGAAATGGCCAGCGTGGCGCGCAAGATCCTGGCCGTGCTGGCCGCGCCGTTCGACCTCGAAGGCCACCAGCTGTATGTCAGCGCCAGCATCGGCGTGAGCCTGTATCCGTTCGACGCGCAGGACGTGGCCACCCTGACGCGCAATGCCGATACCGCCATGTACCACGCCAAGCACCAGGGCAAGAACCGCTACGCCGTGTTCAAGGCCGAAATGGAATTGCGCGCCCAGCGCCGCCTGCGCATGGAAGCGAACCTGCGCAAGGCTCTGCAGAACGAGGAACTGTATCTGCACTACCAGCCGCAGATCGACTTGCGCAGCGGGCGCATCGTCGGCGTGGAAGCGCTGATACGCTGGAACTGCCGCGACATGGGCCAGCTGAGCCCCGCCGAATTCATCCCCGTGGCCGAGGAAAGCGGCATCATCGTCGACCTGGGACGCTGGGTGCTGCAAAGCGCCTGCCGCCAGGCGGCCCTGTGGTGCAAGGCAGGCCTGCTCGATTCGCTCGAGCACGTGGCCGTCAACCTGTCGGCCTGCCAGGCGCGCGACCCGGGCCTGATGGACGATATCCGCGCCATCCTGGATGAAACGCAGCTGCCGCATGGCTTGCTGGAACTGGAAATCACGGAAGGCGTCCTGATGGACAATGTCCACGCCAACGTGGAACTGATGCGACGCCTGCAGGAAACGGGCATCCACCTGTCGATCGACGATTTTGGCACCGGCTATTCGTCGATGTCGTACCTGAAGCGCCTGCCCATCGACCAGCTGAAAATCGACCGCAGCTTCGTGCACGACCTGCCCGGCGAGGGAGAAGCCATCGTCACGGCCATCATCGCCATGGCGCACAGCCTGCACCTGAAAGTGGTGGCGGAAGGGGTGGAAACCTTGCGGCAGGTGGAGTTTTTGAGAAAAGCCGGCTGCGACAACGTGCAGGGCTTTTTCTTCGCGCGTCCGATGACGGCGGCGCAGTTGACGGCATTGTTGCTGGAACGGCGCGACTGGAGTACGCGCACGATCCTACCGGCTTGAATTGCTGCCAACAAGGGTGTCGGATTACGCACGGCGTGGCCGCGCTAATCCGACCTACGCCAGGAACCGGTAGGTCGGATTAGCGCAAAGCGCGTAATCCGACACCACCAGCGCTACATCAGGCCAGCTTGGCCGAATGCTCGCGCGTGGCGTGGAATGTCAATTTCGGCCAGCGCTCTTCCGTCAGGCGCAGGTTCACGCCCGACGTGGCCAGGTAGGCCATGTTGCCGGCCGCATCGTAGGCCACGTTGTGGCCCAGCGCGTTTTCGAAATCCTGCAGGATGCGCTTGTCGTCGCAGCTGACCCAGCGCGCGCTGCTGATGCTGGTGCCTTCAAACACGGCGTCGACGCCATACTCGTTGAGCAAACGGCTGGCCACCACTTCGAACTGCAGCACGCCGACGGCGCCCAGTACCAGTTCGCCGCCCTGCACCGGCTTGAAGACCTGCACCGCGCCCTCTTCGCCCAGCTGCTGCAAGCCCTTGTGCAACTGCTTGATCTTCAGCGGATTACGGATGCGCACGGAGCGGAAGAAGTCTGGCGCGAAGTACGGGATGCCCGTAAAGGTCAGCATCTCGCCTTCGGAAAAACTGTCGCCGATCTGCATGTTGCCGTGGTTCGGCAAGCCGATGATGTCGCCCGCGTACGCTTCTTCCACCTGTTCGCGCGAGGAGGCCATGAAGGTCACCACGTTCGACACCTTGATCTCGCGCCCCAGGCGCAAATGCTTGACCTTCATGCCGCGCTCGAAACGTCCCGAGCACACGCGCAAAAAGGCGATGCGGTCGCGGTGGGCAGGGTCCATGTTCGCCTGGATCTTGAAGACGAAACCGGTAAACGGCTGCTCGGACGGAGCCACCGAACGCACGGTCGCGTCGCGCTCGCGCGGCGCCGGCGCCCAGTCGACCAGCGCGGAGAGAATCTCGCGCACGCCGAAGTTGTTGATAGCCGAACCGAAGAACACGGGGGTCTGTACGCCGGAGAGGAATTCCTCCAGGTTGAACGGATTCGACGCGCCGTGCACCAGTTCCACTTCCATGCGCAATTGATCCATCTCCAGCGGGAACATCTCCTGCAGGCGCGGGTTGTCGATGCCCTTGATGATTTCAAAGGCGCCATCGGCCTTTTCTTCACCGGCCTTGAACAGCATGATCTCGTCGTTCAGCAGGTGGTACACGCCGCGGAAGTTCTTGCCCATGCCGATAGGCCAGGTGACGGGCGCGCACTGGATCTTCAGCACCGACTCGAGTTCGTCGAGCAGGTCCAGCGGATCGCGCGTCTCGCGGTCCATCTTGTTCATGAAGGTGACGATCGGCGTATTGCGCATGCGGCAGACTGCCAGCAGCTTGATCGTCTGCGCTTCCACGCCCTTGGCCGCATCGATCACCATCAGCGCCGAGTCGACGGCCGTCAGCACGCGGTAGGTATCTTCCGAGAAGTCCTGGTGGCCCGGGGTGTCGAGCAGGTTGACGACGTGGTCGCGGAATTCGAACTGCATCACCGAGGAAGCGACGGAAATGCCGCGCTGCTTCTCGATCTCCATCCAGTCCGACGTCGCGTGGCGGCCCGATTTGCGGGCCTTGACGGTACCGGCCATCTGGATCGCGCCCGAGAACAGCAGCAGTTTTTCCGTCAGCGTGGTTTTACCCGCATCCGGGTGGGAAATGATGCCGAAGGTGCGGCGGCGCTGCACTTCGCGCGCGATCACGGCCGGCGCCTTACTGCTCGCTGGCGCTGCGGCGATGTCCGCATTGTCGCTGGAATCGGGAGTGTTGATGTCGTTCTCGTTGGCCATATTGGTGACCATAATATGGCCCTCGCAAAAAACCCTCGATTTTACAGAAGGATCGGCCTTCCGTGTGAACTGCTTCACTCTGGCGAACGGCAAAATCGCCCACTTCATCAAGGGGTCACAATCCGCAGGCAACATTGCACTGCAGAAATGTTGCCACTCTTTCCTGGAAACCCGATGAAAATGCTCCTCACCCCCGCCATCCGACTCATGCAGCGCCTGCGCCTGCTGCCCAAATTCATGCTTGTCTGCCTGGTCTTCCTGCTGCCGCTGGCGCTGGCGACCACCCTGCTGATCTCGGAGCTGGGCAAATCGCTGACCCAGGCGCAGGATGCGCAGCGGGGCGTGGCCTATGTGCGCCAGCTGCAGGAAGGCACGCGGCTGCTGCAGCAGCGGCGCGGCCTCGAACATTTGCGCCTGAGCGGCAAGGCGGGGATGGACAACACGGCCCTGAATGCGCGCATCACGTCCACGCTGGCCGCCCTGGCGCGCTTGCCGGCGGGCGCAGGCCTGCCCCAGGCGGCCGAACTGACGAAGCAGTGGCAAGCCCTGCTGGGCCGCCAGGCAGGCCTTGCGGCGCGCGACAGCTACGCGGCGCACACGGCGCTGCTGCGCCAGGCGGCCAAACTGGGCCAGCTGGTAGCCGACCGTTCGCACCTGAGCCTGGATCCGGACGCGGGCGCCAACCACCTGAGCGCAGTTTTCACCGCCACCCTGCCCGACCTGGCTGAAAGCCTGTCGGACATCGCCGGGCGCGGCGCCGCCTATATCGACACGGGCCTGTTCGAGGCGAATGAAGATCAGCTCGTCAACGCCAACGCCCTGATCGCGCGCCACGAACTGGAACGCCTGCCGGCCCGCTTCGACGAAATCATCGCCGCCAAGCCGGAACTGCGCGCCAGCCTGCAGCCAGCCCTGAAAGCCGTGCCGGCCGCGCTGGCCTTCCTCGAACGCACGAAGAATGAAGTGACGAATTCCTACGACCAGACCTCGGGCGCGCAATTCCACGCGGCCGGCATGCAGGCGATCGATGCCCTGCAGGCGCTGTCCGGCTCCTCGGCCACCGCCCTGGACGGCTTGCGGGCGCAGCGCATCGCCCGCGACGAGGCGCGCCGGGGCCTGATCCTGGCGGCCATGCTGCTGGTGCTGCTGGCCGCCGCCTACCTGTGCGCGGGCTTCTATGCCGCCTTCGCGCGCGACGTGACGCAATTGCGCGTGGCCGTCGGCGCCGCGGCGGCGGGCGACCTGTCGCGGCGCATTACCTCGCAGGCGCACGATGAGATCGGCGACCTGGTGCGCGACTTCGGCGCCATGACGCACGGCCTGGCCACCCTGGTGCAGGAAATCCGCGGCGGCGCGGCCGTCATCGCCGCAGCCGGCGCCGATATC
Source organism: Janthinobacterium sp. SUN128 (assembly GCF_030587275.1). NCBI lineage: Bacteria > Pseudomonadati > Pseudomonadota > Betaproteobacteria > Burkholderiales > Oxalobacteraceae > Janthinobacterium > Janthinobacterium sp. SUN128. Next base: position 2,465,407 of record NZ_JAPWHY010000001.1, read on the forward strand.
GCGCAGGGCAACGCGGCCCTGTCCGGCCATACGGCCACGCAAGCGGATGCGCTGGGCGCCACCGTGGACTCGATGCGCGAGCTGACGGCCACCGTGGGCCGCAACGAAGCCCACGTAGGACAGGGGCGCACCCTGGTGGCTTCGGCCGCCGAAGTGGCCCTGCGCGGCGGCGAGACCGTCAGCGCCGTGGTCGAGACCATGGCCTCGATCAAGGCCAGCTCGCACAAGATCGTCGACATCATCGGCGTCATCAACGGCATCGCCTTCCAGACGAATATCCTGGCCCTGAACGCGGCAGTGGAAGCGGCCCGCGCGGGCGAGCAGGGACGCGGCTTTGCCGTCGTCGCGTCCGAGGTGCGCAGCCTGGCGCAGCGCTCCAGCGAGGCGGCGCAGCAGATCAAGCGCCTAATCGGCGATTCCGTCGCCACCGTGGATGCGGGCGGCGACCTGGTCAATGCGGCCGGCAGCACCATGCGCCAGGTCGTCGATGCCGTGCAGCAGGTGTCTGTCGTCATCGGGCGCATCAGCAGCGCCGGCGCCGAGCAGAATGGCGAGATCGCCCGCATCAACGGCGCGCTGGCGCAAATCGACGACATGACGCGCCAGAACGCGGGCCTGGTCGACGAGGCACGCGCCGGTTCGCAGCGCCTGCACCAGGAAGGCGAAGCGCTGACGCAGGCCGTCAGCCGCTTCCGCCTGGGGGAACACGAGGCGCCAAACGTGCGCCAGACACCCGCCGCAACCGTGCGCGACGGCCTGCCCAGCGTGCGTCCGGCCGGCCTGTGGAGCGCCAACAAGCCGCGCGTCATATCACAAAATCGCGCGGAACGGCGCAAGGCTAGCTAGTCAAAAGTGTGCACGTAGGACAAGGACTACAATTTCGCCTCAATGGAGACTACAAAGTGGCGACTGCTAATCTTATGTTCGCCACTTACATAAGCTTTTAAAGTAGCTACATCGCGATCTGCACCGCGCGGTCGACAAAAACGCCGTTACCACATGAGTACGGCAGTTTTTTTTGACCAGCAACGCGGCAGTCGCACTCCGATGTAAAAAGCCTGTGAGGAATACTATGAGCCATACTCAACTTATCGCCCCGGTCCAGAAGAACCAGTTGCTGCCGCGCGCCATGCCGGCGGCCGGTCGGGAAATCAAGCTTGCGTCGCGGGTTAGCCTCAGCAGTGCCCAACAGAATGAATTGCTGGCCGCCCTGCCGCGCGCCGCGCTCGAATCGCTGTTCGAAGACCTGGAACTGGTCGAACTGCCTTTCGGCAAGGAACTGTATGCCTACGGTAACAACCTGGAATACAGCTACTTCCCTACCACCGCCATCATTTCCTTGCTGTATGTAATGGAAGACGGCGCCACGACGGAAATCGCCGTTGTCGGCCATGAAGGCGTGGCCGGCGCCTCGCTGCTGGCAGGCGAGCGCGCCATGTGCACGGCTGTCGTGCAAAGCGCCGGCTACGGCTACCGCCTGAAAACGCAAAGCTTGCGCGATGCCTTCAATCAAGGTGGCGCCCTGCCCCAGTTGCTGATGCGCTACACCAACGCCCTGTTTGCGCAAATGGCGCAGAACGCCGTCGGCGGCCGCCACAGCTCGATCGAGCAAAAGCTGTGCCGCTGGCTGCTGGACCGCCTGGACCGTTCGCCATCGAATGAATTGAAAGTCACGCAAGAGCTGATCTCCATCATGCTGGGCGTGCGCCGCGAAAGCATCACGGCCGCCGCCGGCAAACTGCAGGAAGAAGGCTTGATCCACTATCGCCGCGGCAATATCACGGTGCTGGACCGCGCCGGCCTGGAATGCTATGCGGGCGAGTGCTACAAAGTGGCCAAGACAGAATATGACCGCTTGCTGCGCGACGTATCGCGCTGCTGATCAGGCAGACAGATAAAAAAATGGCCGGGCTTGCATGCCCGGCCATTTTTTTTGCCGCAACCTCAACTAGGCTTCAGCATCCGCATCGATATCTTCCGGCTCCGGCGTCAGCGGCAGGGGAATCACGGCTTCCACACATGTCCCCTTGCCTTCCGGCCCCTGGCGCACGGTGAGAGTGCCGCCCAGCAACAAAGCCCGCTCGCGCATGCCCAGCAAGCCGTGCGACATGGGTTTTTGCAAGGCATCTTCCGTGATGCCGATGCCATCGTCGATCACGCGCAGCACCAGGCCATGCTCGTTGCGTTTCAATGTCACGCTGACCATGCCGGCGCGCGCATATTTCAGGATGTTCGTCAGCGATTCTTGCACGATGCGGAACAGGGCAATCGTCAGGGTGGCTTCGCGGTTGTCGATATTGATGGCCACGTCCGTTTCGCAGCGCACGGAACTCATGCGCGTAAAATCCTCGCAATAGCTTTCGATGGCGGCGCACAGGCCCAGGTTGTCCAGCAGGCTCGGGCGCAAATCCTCGACGATGCGGCGCTTCAGTTCCACCGTTTCCAGCAAGGTTGCCTTGGCGCGCCGTAATTGCGCGGCCAGTTCCGGCTGCGTGTGTGCCAGTTGCTGCGTAACGGCACCCAGGTCCATGCTGATCGAGGTCAAGTTGGCACCCAGCTCATCATGCAATTCGCGCGCCAGGCGCGCTTTTTCCACTTCGTTGACGCTGATCAAATGGCGCGACAGCACGGATAGCTGCTCCGTGCGCTTGCTGACCGTCGATTCGAGATTGTCATTGGCATTTTGCAATGCATACTCGACGGCCGCGCGGTTCTGGAAGCTGCGCCGCACCAGCTGGTAAAACATGATCAGCACGAGGATGGCCAGGGCATTGATGCCGATGCCGAGCAGCACGGCTTTCTGGTACTCATGGTAAAAGGCGGCGCTGCCGGACGACAGCGCTTCATTCTGCTCCCGCGTCATGATCACCACCTGCAGGCGGATCTCGTCCATGGTGGCGCGGTCATCGGTCACGCGGGAAATGTTGACGATCTCGGCCAGCCCGCCCTGCCTGTAGACCTCGATCGACTCTTGCAGCATCGACATCTTGCGGCGGATCAAGCTTTTCAGCTGGCCCAGGTTTTTCAGCTGGGTGGGACTGCCCGCGAGCAAAGTCTGCAGCTCGTTGAATTCGTTTTCAATTTCAGTGGTAGCCGTCTTCGACGGCCCCAGATAGGTTTCGGAGCCGGAAATGAAATAGCCGCGCAAGCTGCTTTCCGCATCGAGCACCAGCACGTTCAAATACTGCAGGCGGTCCGCCACGCGGGCGCTCTGGCTGAGCAAGGCATTCGTGCCCTTCAGCGACTGCAGGTTATGAAAGAGACTGAAACCATTAAGTACAAGCAACAAGGCGCACGTCACGCACAGGATCGTCTTGTACAGGGGCAGGCGGTGATTCGGGGCCGGTTCAGCGGTGAAATACATCCTGATGTGCATCCTTAGCAAGGTTCGGCGCGGGAGAGAGCGCCGGCGCCGGCCAATTATAGTCCTCGCCACAAACTGCTGCACTGCACAAGTCGTGCTGGCCAGCTGGCTGAGCGATCATGTTTCCATGATCGCACCGCAGCGCTAGTCAAGCAAATTGTTTTTCATTGCGTAATAGGTCAAGTCGCTGTTGGATTGCAAGCCCATTTTTTCCATGATGCGGGTACGGTAAGTACTCACCGTCTTGATGCTCAGCGACAAGGCAACACCGATATCGGACACGGTGGCGCCGCGCGCCAGGCGCAGGAAGACCTGGAACTCGCGGTCCGACAATTCCGTATGCAGGGCGGCATTCGTGTCGCGGTCGAACGACTGCGCCAGCAATTCACCGACGGTGGAGCTGACGTAGCGGCGTCCCTGGAAAACGGTGCGCACGGCCGTCATCAGCTCGTCGGCTTCGCATTCCTTGTTCAGATAGCCATTCGCGCCCATCTTGAACAGGTTCAGCGCGTATTGCTGCGCGGGATAGCCGCTGAGGATCAGCACGGGCAATTCCGGCTGGCCCTGGCGGATCGTGCGCAAGGTATCGATGCCGCTCTGATCGGGCATGGCTATATCGAGCAACAATACATCGCAAATTTCGCGGCGGGCGATATCGAGGGCTTCACGCCCCGTACCGGCTTCCGCCACCACACTGAAATCGCTTGACGACGAAAAAATCTGTTTGAATCCAGCTCGTACTATTTGGTGATCATCACAAATGGCAACGCGTATCATTGTTTCCCCTTAAATTTTCCTGGCCTGGGAAAGACTACCGGAACCTGAACGCTGCTCCGGCTTAGCGTCACTAACAAAAACGCAACATTAACATTATATTCAAAATATGGCGCGCCGTACGGTAGCGTCAACGCCAAGACGGAGCGCCCATGCAGTATAGTCAACTTAGTCAACTGCTACCGGACAACCCCACCTATATTGGTACAAATCTTATTTTAGCAAGTTTAAAATCGCAATTAATTCATTGCGTATCCACACGCGGTCCAGCGGCGCTTCCTGCGGCACAACGGGCATGGCCGGCAGCACTGGCAACTCGTCAAGGATGGCATGCGATGCGCCACGGCTGTCGAGCTTGTTTCGCGCGCCGCTGATGGTAAAGCCTTGCTCGTACAGCAATTCGCGGATACGGCGTATCAGCAGCACCTCATGGTGCTGATAATAACGGCGGTTGCCACGTCGTTTGACCGGCTTGAGCTGGGAAAACTCCTGCTCCCAGTAGCGCAACACGTGCGGTTTGACGCCGCACAATTCGCTCACTTCGCCGATCGTGAAATAGCGTTTCGCCGGAATGGGCGGCAAGGCGATCAACTCGGTTTTACTGATGCGCTCGTTCATCGCCACTCACTCAGGCAGCACGTGCCAGCGGACTGGTCTCTTCGACCATGCTTTTCAGCTTCTGGCTCGCATGAAAGGTCACGACACGGCGCGCCGTGATGGGAATCTCTTCGCCCGTCTTCGGATTGCGGCCTGGCCGCTGCGGCTTGTCGCGCAACTGGAAATTGCCGAAACCGGACAGCTTGACGGCCTCGCCACGCTCGAGCGCATTGCGGATCTCGTCGAAAAAGGTCTCGACCATATCCTTCGCTTCGCGCTTGTTCAGGCCCACTTGCTCGAACAACAGTTCGGCCAGTTCCGCCTTGGTCAAGGTGGGTAAATCTTTTTCCGCTTCCTGGCGCACTTTGGCAACCAGCATGGCCCGATGCAAATCGGCGGCCAGTGCGGATTGCAGTACGGCGGAATCAACGTCGCTGTTATTAATTTTCCTGCCCTGCCTTTTCTGTGCGCCCGAGCCTGCCACATGGCAAGCTCGTCTACGGTTGACGACGGAAAGGCCGTCACGCAAGGTGACGGCCGTCCGGTAATTACGAACGCAGTTTCGCGTCGTGGCCCTGCTTGGCCGCATCGATCAGGACAGCCATCAGGCCGTCGACGACATCGTCTTGCAGGGTGTTTTGAGTATCTTGCAAGCTAATCCGGAAAGCAAGGCTTTTTTCATCCACTTCCAGCCCTTTTCCACGATATTCATCAAATAAAACAATGGCTTGCACGATACGCGCTGCCGGGCTCGACTTGGCGGCGGCATGGAAGCTGTCGAGCAGATCCTGCACGGCCACCGATTGCTTGACGACCACGGCCAAGTCGCGGCTGGCGCCAGGGAATTTCGAGATTTCCTGGTACGCCGGCACGACTCGTTGCGTCAAGGCAGCGGCGTCGACTTCGAACAGCACAGGCGCCAGCGGCAAGTCGTACTTTTGCATCCAGCGCGGGTGCAGTTCGCCGATAAAACCGATGACCTTGCCATCGAGCTCCACATTGGCCGAACGGCCCGGATGCAGGGCCGGATGTTCCGCCTTGGTGAAACGCAAGACCAGCGGTGCAAACAGCGCTTCCAGGTCCGCCTTCACGTCGAAGAAGTCGACCGTGCGCGCAGCCTGGCCCCACTGCTCGTCGGCAACCGCGCCGTAGGCCATGGCCGCCACGCGCTTCGGCTGGGCGTAGCCAGCCACCGACAAGGGGCCGTTTTCCACGCTGTCGTCGCGCTGGTAGATGGCGCCCACTTCGAAGATGCGCACGCGGTTCGTCTTGCGGTTCAGGTTGTAGCGCACATTGGCGATCAGGCTGCCGATCAGCGAGGAACGCATCACGCTCATCTGGCTGGCGATCGGGTTCTGCAATTTGATCGGGTTCGTATTGCCCGAGAAATCGCGCTCCCATACCGTATCGACAAAGCTCATGTTAACCACTTCCTGGAAGCCCAGGTCGGCCAGCTCATGACGTACCGCAAACAGCGAGCGGGTATTTTCCGGTGCAATCTGCATCACGTTCGCGGCCACGGGCGGCAAGGTCGGGATGTTTTCAAAGCCGTACACGCGCGCCACTTCCTCGATCAGGTCTTCCTCGATCTCGATGTCGAAACGGTAGCTGGGCGACGTCACGGAAAACACACCGTCCGCCAGGGTGTATGGCAGGGCCAGGCGCGTGAAGATATCGGCGATCAGCTCATCGTTGAGCGGCACGCCGATGACTTTTTGCGCGCGCGCCGTGCGCATCGACACGGGCTGGCGCTGCGGCAAATTCACCACGTGGTCGTCGACAGGACCGACGGTCGTGGCCGGCGTGCCGCAGATTTCCACGATCAGAGCCGTGATGCGCTCGATGTGCTCGACGGTGGTGGCGAAATCGACGCCGCGCTCGAAGCGGTGTGCCGCATCGGTCGAGAAATTCAAGCGGCGCGCGCGGCCTTGAATGGCGTTCGGCCACCAGAATGCCGCTTCCAGGTAGATGCTGTCCGTATCGTCCGAAACCGAGCTGGCGTCGCCGCCCATGATGCCGGCCAGCGATTCGATTTCCTGCTCATCGGCAATGACGCCGATCCACTCGTCGACGGCAATGGTGTTGCCATTCAACAGCTTGACGGATTCGCCCGCCTTGCCCCAACGCACATCGAGGCTGCCGTGGATCTTTGCCAGGTCAAACACGTGGCTGGGACGGCCCAGTTCCAGCATGACATAGTTGGAAATGTCGACCAGGGCCGACAGCGGACGCTGGCCGCTGCGCTCGAGGCGCTGCTTCATCCAGTCCGGCGTGGCTGCCTTGGCGTTCAAGCCGCGGATGACGCGGCCCGTGAAACGGCCGCACAGGTCCGGCGCGCTGACTTTCACGGGCAGGATTTCGTCGCTGGAAACCGGCACGGTGCGGAACTGCGGCGCATTCAGGGGCACGCCCGTCAATGCCGACACTTCGCGCGCCACGCCCAGCACGGACAGGCAGTCCGCCTTGTTCGGCGTCAACTTGATGGTGAATTTCAAGTCGTTGAGCGCAAAGTAATCGCGGAAATTCTGGCCGATCGGCGCGTCGTCCGGCAATTCCATCAAGCCGGCGTTTTCTTCCGACAATTTCAATTCGCGCGCGGAGCACAGCATGCCTTGCGACTCGACGCCGCGCAGCTGGCCCACCTTGATTTCAAACGGCTTGCCATCGGCGCCAGGCGGCAGCACGGCGCCCGCCATCGCGCACACGACTTTCAAGCCCGGGCGCACGTTCGGCGCGCCACAGACGATGTTGAGCATGGTGCCCGTGCCGACATCGACCTGGCACACATTCAGGCGGTCCGCATTCGGATGTTTTTCCATCTCCAGGACCAGGCCCACCACCACGTTCGAGAACGGCGGGGCGACAGGATCGACGTCCTCGACTTCGAGACCGGACATGGTCAGCAGATGGGCCAGTTCGTCCGAAGTCATCTTCGGATCGACCATGGTACGGAGCCAGTTTTCGGAAAATTGCATAATCAAGCCTTCAAAGGGTCAAAGCTCACAGCGCGAGCGCACAGGCGCTCAAGCGCCATGAATCAAACGGAACAACGCTTAGTTGAATTGCTTCAGGAACCTTAAATCGCCTTCATAGAACAGGCGCAGGTCGTTGATGCCGTAACGCAGCATCGTCAAGCGTTCCAGGCCGGAGCCGAAAGCAAAACCGATGAATTTCTCGGGATCGAGGCCAAAGTTCTTCACCACGGTCGGATGCACCTGGCCGGCGCCCGACACTTCCAGCCAACGGCCTTTCAATGGACCGGAGCCAAAGGCGATGTCGATCTCGGCCGACGGTTCCGTGAACGGGAAATACGATGGACGGAAGCGCACTTGCAAATCGTCCGTCTCGAAGAACGCCTTGACGAAATTCAGGTACACGCCCTTCAGGTCGGCAAAGCTGATGTCTTCGGCTATCCACAGGCCTTCGACCTGGTGGAACATCGGCGAATGGGTGGCGTCGCTGTCGACGCGGTAGGTGCGGCCTGGCGCAATGACCTTGATCGGCGGCGTGTGCGTGCGCGCGTAGCGCACCTGCATCGGGCTCGTGTGCGTGCGCAGCAGCAAGGGCTTGCCATCGGTATCGTTGCCGTCGATGTAGAACGTGTCTTGCATGGAACGGGCCGGGTGGTTTTCCGGGCTGTTCAGCGCCGTGAAGTTGGTCCAGTCGTTCTCGATTTCGGGGCCGTCGGCCACGTCAAAGCCGATCGAGCGGAAGATTTCCTCGACCCGTTCCCACGTGCGCATCACGGGATGGATGCCACCGGGCATGCGGCCACGGCCTGGCAGGGTCACGTCGATCGCTTCGGCGTTCAGACGACCTTGCATCTGGGCATCGGCCAGCGCATCACGGCGCGCCGTCAGCGCGTCCTCGATCTGCACTTTGACGGCGTTGATCAGGGCGCCTTGCGCCTTGCGCGCGTCCGGGTCCAGCTTGCCCAGGCCCTTCATCATTTCAGTAATCTGGCCAGTCTTGCCCAGGTAGCGGGCTTTGGCGTTTTCAAGTGCGGCAGCGTCTGCGGCGGCGATAAAGTCAGCCTGGGCCGAGACGACGAGTTCTTCTAGGGAGTTCATGCGGCATTTCCTGTTTTGGACATCAATTCTGGACTCGCTTATCTAAAGTCCAACAATCAAAAACGGAAACGGGGCATAAGGTTCACACCCCTGCCCCGCTCTTTATGACAACCGACCTAATCTGCTGCGCGTCGTGATCTACGGTTTGCGATGCTCACCGTACTTTCGTACGGTTGCGCTTCTCGACCGCAACTCCCTTCCGCTCGCGACGATTTTGTCGGTCGCCGTTCTAACGTCACCCTACGGATGACGTTGTGCAATGACCGATGCTTACGCAGCGATTTTTGCTTTAACTGCGTTGACAATCGCAGCGAATGCTGGCTTGTCCATCACAGCCATATCGGCCAGGACTTTACGGTCCAGTTCGATATTTGCTTTTTTCAAGCCGTTCATGAATACGCTGTACGTTACGCCATGCTCACGGGAAGCGGCGTTGATACGGGCGATCCACAGGCGGCGGAAAACGCGTTTCTTGTTGCGGCGATCGCGGTAAGCGTATTGGCCAGCGCGCATAACTGCTTGCTTGGCAACACGGTATACACGGCTGCGGCGACCACGGTAGCCTTTAGCTTGAACAAGAATCTTTTTATGACGGGCACGAGCTGTAACCCCACGTTTTACTCTAGGCATAGTAACTCCTTAAATTGAGTGTGAGATTAAGCAGTCGGCATCATGCGCATGACGGATGTGACATCCGATGCGTTGATGTTACGGGTACCGCGCAACTGACGTTTGTTTTTGGTGGTTTTCTTGGTCAGGATGTGGCGTTTGAACGCGTGACCCGACTTGACTGTTCCACCTGGACGCACGCGAAAACGTTTTTTCGCGGAGCTTTTGGTCTTCATTTTAGGCATAGCAATCTGTCCTCTTACGGACAGCTCCATTTATAACAGGATTGCAGGTGGCAACACGACGCTGCGCTTAGATGCCTGCTTTCACATGTTGTGCAGCGGATGCGAGTCCACTACAGTTCACGCGGCCCGGGCATTGCTGACCGGGCCGCGCAAATTCTGCCTGGAATCTGGTGTCGCGCCCATGCAGGCACAAACCACGTCGATCCACAGTAAAACGCTATTGTAGCTTACTTCTTCTTCTTAGGCGAAAGAACCATGATCATTTGGCGGCCTTCCATCTTCGGGAACTGCTCGACCTGGCCGTACGGCTCCAGGTCGGCTTTCAGACGTTCCAGCATGCGGAAGCCAATATCCTGATGCGCCATCTCACGACCGCGGAAACGCAAGGTGATCTTGGTTTTATCGCCATCTTCGAGGAACTTGATGAGATTACGCAACTTGATATTGTAGTCACCATCATCAGTCCCCGGACGGAATTTAACTTCCTTCACGAGGATGATCTTTTGCTTCAATTTGGCTTCGTGAGCTTTCTTCTGCTCCGAATACTTAAATTTGCCGTAGTCCATCAAACGGCACACCGGTGGCTGCGCGGTAGGCGCAATTTCCACCAGGTCGACGTTTGCCTCTTCCGCCAGACGGAAGGCTTCAGCCAAACTTACGATACCGAGTGGCTCGTTATCGACCCCGCTTAAACGCATTTCAGGGGCAGTGATTTCGCCATTGATGCGATGTGACTTGTCAGTAGCTATTGTAATTTCCTTTAAAAATCTTGTAAGACGGTCGTGCAGCGAGTTTCCTCGTCAGGCCTTGGTGTCGACTTCATGTTTGAGTCGCTCAATCAGGGCATCGACGGACATGACGCCCAGATCGACATTGCCCCGCGCCCGCACGGCCACTGTATTCGCATCCCGCTCTTTGTCGCCAATCACTAAGATGTAAGGCAATTTTTGTACGGAATGTTCACGTATTTTATAGGTAATCTTCTCGTTACGCAAATCAGCCTGTACGCGCAGCCCCGCTTTGCGCAGTTTTGTTGTAACTTCCTGTACATAGTCGGCTTGAGCGTCGGAAATATTCAACACCGACACTTGCACTGGCGACAACCACAGCGGCATGGCGCCCGCATAGTGTTCGATCAGGATGCCGATGAAACGTTCCAGCGAACCGACGATCGCGCGGTGCAGCATGATGGGCACCTGGCGCGTATTGTCCACGGCCACGTATTCCGCCCCCAGGCGGCCCGGCATGGATGGATCGATCTGCACGGTACCAACTTGCCATGCGCGGCCCAGGCTGTCTTTCAGGTGGTATTCGATCTTCGGACCATAGAACGCGCCTTCGCCCGGCAATTCCGTCCATTCCACGCCGCAGGCGCGCAAGGCCGAACGCAGGGATTCCTCGGCGAAATCCCACGACTCTTCCGTGCCGATGCGGTTATCCGGGCGCAAGGCCAGTTTCACGTCGATATTCGTGAAGCCGAAAGCCGTGTACACATCCATCGCCTGCTGGTGGAACGCCGTCACTTCGCCGGCGATCTGCTCTTCCAGGCAGAAGATGTGACCATCGTCCTGCGTAAAGCCGCGCACGCGCATCATGCCGTGCAAGGCGCCCGACGGCTCATTGCGGTGGCATTGACCGAATTCGCCGTAGCGCAATGGCAAGTCGCGGTAGCTGCGCATGCCATTGTTGAAAATCTGAATATGGCCAGGGCAATTCATCGGCTTCAGCGCATAGGCGCGGTTTTCCGATTCCGTGATGAACATGTTTTCACGGTAATTGTCCCAGTGACCGGTTTTTTCCCACAGGCCACGGTCCAGAATTTGCGGCGCCTTGACTTCCTGGTAGCCGTTGACCTGGTACACATTGCGCATGTATTGCTCGACTTGCTGCCAGATCGACCAGCCTTTCGGATGCCAGAAGATCAGGCCTGGCGCTTCTTCCTGAAAATGGAAGAAATCGAGCTGCTTGCCCAATTTGCGGTGATCGCGCTTTTCCGCCTCTTCCAGGTTGTGCAGGTACAGCTCCTGGTCTTCCTTCTTGGCCCAGGCCGTGCCATAGATACGCTGCAGCATCTCGTTTTTCGAGTCGCCGCGCCAGTAGGCGCCGGCCAGCTTCATCAGCTTGAAGACTTTCAGCTTGCCCGTCGATGGCACGTGGGGGCCGCGGCACAAGTCCGTGAACTTGCCTTCGGAATACAGCGACACTTCCTGGTCGGCGGGAATCGAGCCGATCAGCTCCGCCTTGTACGCCTCGCCGATACCCTTGAAGTAGTCGATGGCTTCGTCGCGCGCGACAACCTTGCGCGTGACTTGCTCATCCTTCTTGGCCAGTTCCGCCATTTTCTTTTCGATCGCCGTCAAATCTTCGGGCGTGAACGGACGCTTGTAGGCGAAATCATAGTAAAAGCCGTTGTCGATCACAGGACCGATGGTCACTTGCGCGTCAGGGAACAATTCCTTGACGGCATACGCCAGCAAGTGGGCCGTCGAGTGGCGGATCACTTCCAGGCCGTCCGCGTCCTTGTCCGTGACAATCGCCAATTCCGCGTCTTGCTCGATCAGATAGGAAGTATCGACCAGTTTGCCGTCGACCTTGCCGGCCAGCGCAGCCTTGGCCAGACCGGTACCAATATTGGCCGCAACCTGGGCCACGGTGACCGGGCCGTCGAATTGACGGGCGGAACCATCGGGAAGTCGGATTGTAAGCATATTGATCTCCATATCGGCGCTGGCGCCAGGTAAAACTGCAATGTGATGGGTAAAATACTGAAAGGAAAACGCAGACGCAAAAAAACGCGGACTAGCCGCGTTTTTCACTTTCTTGAGACAAAGGAAACCCGTTCGACTAGCGTCACTCCCAAAGCTTGGTAGTAGTTCGCGGTGTCATAACCGGTTTTACCTTTCTCTCTAACTGCATTCTGGTGGGCGGTGAGGAATTCGAATCCCCGACCCCTTGGATGTCGACCAAGTATTCTAACCAGCTGAACTAACCGCCCGTAAAACTTTTGTTGATCATTGTATTTCAAATGACCGCTTGCGGCTTGCGGCTTGCGCCAGCTTAAAAACCATCTACTGCAAAATTCTGGTGGGCGGTGAGGAATTCGAATCCCCGACCCCTTGGATGTCGACCAAGTATTCTAACCAGCTGAACTAACCGCCCCGAAGACCAGCATTATAGAGAGGCTTTCCCAGAATGACAAGGGCTGTTTTACAGGAAACTTTAATCATTTCCCGGGGCGTCAGTCCCCTTTATATGCAGATGGCCCGGCACACGCGGAATGCCGCTAGAATCGCGGCATGAACTCCACCATATTAGCCTGGCTGAAAACCCTGAGCCGCATCTGCGGTTTTGAAACGGCCGACTCCTTCCCGCCCGGCCACCCATATGCGCGCACGCGCTGGGAAGCCGCGTATTTCGATATCGCCTCCGACGTGAAGCCGGACGAGATCGAACGACGCATCTGCGCGGCCATCGCCAACACGCCGAGCGTCTTCGCCTACATCACCAATCCCACGCCGCGCATGCAGCGCGCGCTGCTGAACGTGATCCACGACCGGCTGCGGCGCCAGCCCGGCGCGGGCGCCACGGACCTGGTCTTGTTATTGATCAATGCCTACGCCAGCGACCACATCACGGAAGCCGTGCCCGGCCTGCGCGCCCTGATCTACAACACGGAGCACGAAGACACGAATCTGCGCGTGCATGCCATCCTGGAATTGCTGGTGGGCACGCCACGGGGACTCGATGTCATCGACATGTAGTCGTCACGCATGATTCGCGGGAACGTAGCGCGCCCGCAAGCGCATGAACGGCGTTTCCACCAATCTATATAAGAGCCAGCCCGTGACGATGCTCACAGCGATACTGACCAGTATCGCTGTGAGGCCATCCGGCCCGTAGCCAAAGTCTTGCAACAAGGGTCGCAGCAAAATGCACAGCTGCTTGTGCAGCAGATAGATCGCATACGACCACAAGGCCAGGCTGGCGGCGCCCGGCACGCGCAGTGTATAGAGTGCGCTGGCGGGACTGAGCGCCGCGATCAGCAGCAGGGTAAAACTGGCCGCCAGGGCCGGATAGCCGAACACCGTCACCCAATAGCCATAGTGATCGGTGAGAAACACATAAAACATCAGCGCCGTGCCCGCGATTCCCGCCAGCAAGCTACGGTTGCCGTAAGAGGTCAGGCGCGACCAGGCGCCAGGGTGGTAGTTCTTCAGCAGCGCCAGCGCCACGCCCGCCACCAGCTCGTCGAAGCGGCACCACGACGCGTAATAAATATATTTGTAATACCCGAGGCCGCCGCGCGGCACTTGCACGTATTCATCCCACAAATAGGCGCGCACCAGCATGCCGACGATAAAGCTGGCGGCCACGGCCAGCCAGGCCCACAGCAGCGACTTGCGGCAGGCGGCGATCACCAGGGCCACGGCCGGCAGCAGCACATAGAACTGCTCCTCCACGCACAAGGACCACGCATGCGAAAACGCCGTACCCGGCGTCAGATTGATGTTTTGCGTAAAGGTCAGGAATTTCCACAGGGGCAGCAGCGCGCTATCGCCGCGGAACGCGGGCCACAAATAATACAGCGCCAGCACGGCATAGAAACTGGGCAAGGTGCGCAGGAAGCGCCGCGCATAGAAACGCGGCAAGGAAAAGCCATGTTCGCTGCGCAAGGCCGCAAAAATCTGGTTGCCGATCAGATAACCGCTGAGGGCAAAGAACAGGTCCACGCCCACCCAGCCGATTTCGCCCCAGAAACCAAACGCCCCACCCTCGCTGACGAACAGCAAATAATGGTTCATGAAGACAAGCACGATGGCCAGCGCGCGCAAGGTATCGAGGCCGTACAGGCGGGAAGGATGGGACGTACTGGACATGGAATCGGCAAGGGAAAACAACGGTGGCGCCGATCATGCCACGCCGCACGCCGCCATGGCCAACTTTTTACAGGCGTCCACGGCGAATCCCGCTAAAATATGCCGACCCCGCTTTCCCTTCCCGCAACAGCATAGGATATGTCCAGCATGAGCAGCGCACTCCACTTCAAATCCATCAACTACACGGGCCAGGGCAGCGGCCCGCGCCTGATCGTCACGGGCGCCGTGCACGGCAATGAAACCTGCGGCACCAAGGGCATTCACCGCGTGATGGCTGAACTCGACAGCGGCGCCCTCTCCATCGTGGCCGGCAGCGTCACCTTCGTGCCCATCACCAATCCGCTGGCCTATGCCAAGGGCGTGCGCAGCGGCGACCGCAACCTGAACCGTAATCTGTTCCCGAACGACAATCCGCAGGATTTCGAAGACCGCATCGCCAATTGGCTGTGCCCGCTGTTGGGCCAGCACGACGTGCTGCTGGACTTGCACTCGTTCAATGCCGACAGCCAGCCCTTCGTCATGGTGGGGCCGCACAACAACGATGGCCCGCTGCAACCGTTTAAACATGAAGAAAAGGAACGCGCGCTGGCGCGCCGCCTGGGCGTGCGCCGCTTCGTCGACGGCTGGCTGCATGCGTACGGCCAGGGCGTGCAGCGCCGCCTGGGCAATAGCGACCAGGTGGGCCTGGTCTTGCGCTACGGCGTGGGCACGACGGAATACATGCGCTCGACGGGCGGCTACGCCTTGACCCTGGAATGCGGCCAGCATGCGGACCCGGCCGCGCCGGATGTCGCTTACCGCGCCATCATGAACACCTTGGCTTTTTTGGGTTTCATCGACGCGCCGCAGCCGCAAGCGATAGCCGACGCCGACATGGAAGCGCTGAACATGGTCGTCGTGCACGACAAGCTCGATGCGGGCGACCGCTTCATCAAGACGTGGTCCAGCTTTGACAAGGTCAAACAGGGCGAGCAGATCGGCGTGCGCGCGGATGGCACGCCCGTGACGGCCGAGTTCGACGCCTACATCCTGTTCCCGGACGTCAATGCGGCGGCGAATGCCGAGTGGTATTACCTGGCAAGGGTCGCCGCCAGCTTTTGATCAGTGCCCGACCGACTTGGAAAACAAGTTAATGACAAGCACGCCGGCAATGATCAGCCCCAGGCCGATCAAGGCTGGCGTGTCGAGGCTTTGCTTGAACCAGAACCAGCCGACGGCGGAAATGAGCACGATACCCACGCCCGACCAGATGGCGTACACGATGCCGGTAGGAATGACCTTCAAGGTCAGGGACAAGCACCAGAAGGCGATGCTGTAGCCAATCACGGTGATGACACTGGGCCACAAGCGGCTGAAGCCCTCGGACGCCTTCAAGGCGCTGGTGGCGATGACCTCGGCGATGATGGCGATAGCCAGGTAGAAATACGTCATGGCGAGACTCATGCTGGCATCCTTTATTGTGGGCTGAGCAGTTTCAAGCCCAGGATGCCCGACACGATCAGGGCGATGCAGGCGATGCGCGCGGCGCTGGCCGGCTCGCCCAGCACCATGATGCCGAAGATGGCCGTGCCGACGGTACCGATGCCCGTCCAGATGGCGTAGGCCGTGCCCAGCGGCAAGGTGCGCAAGGCCAGGCCCAGCATCACTACGCTGCCCAGCATGGAAATGGCGGTCAATACGGATGGCACGAGGCGGGTAAAGCCGGCACTGTATTTGAGGCCGATGGCCCAGCCAATTTCCAGCAAGCCCGCCAATACCAGAATGATCCACGCCATACTTTTCTCCCGAGGCGGCAGGGTCGTCCCCGCCATACAGCCCCGTCATCGAGCAGGGTCGTCCCCACTGGAGCAAAGGGAAAAGTATACCATTGGGTGAAAACTCTTGCCGTCAGCACATTTTTTCTAGTACGTCCGCTCCAATCGAAAGTTGCCAAAAAACATGCTGATGGCAGCATAATTGCTGCATCCATTCACTTTCGGGAACAATGATGCTACTTCTGGCCCAAATCCTTACCGCCCTCATCCTGCTGCTGCACGTCTACATCGTGTTGCTGGAAACCGTGCTGTTCGATGCGCGCGGACGCAAGGTGTTTGGCCTGTCCAAGGAAAAGGCGGAGATCGTGCGTCCCGCCATGTCGAACCAGGGTTGCTACAACGGCTTTCTCGTCGCCGCGCTGGCGCTGGGTTTTTTTCACCCGGACGCGGCCATCGCCCATGCGTTTACCGTGTTCGGCCTGGCCTGCATCGCCGTGGCCGGTGTGTGGGGCGCAGCGACCGTCATGACGCGCATCCTCTACCTGCAAACCGTGCCTGCCGTCATCGCCCTGCTGCTGTTCCACTTCGCCTGATACCTGCCAGGGCGGCCAGCCGGCCGCCCTGGCCCGCTCCGCACTGCCTGCGCATACCCCAAATGGGTGATGTTTCCAAAAAACATGCCCGATACAATTCCTTGTAGCAAAAATACCACCAGACACATGGTGGCAAGTCACAGTCCACAGGGGAAATCATGCAAGCACATCCAACCACCTTTGCCGTCACATTGCTCGGCTGCCTCATGCTGTCCGCCTGCGGTGGTGGCGGCGGCGGCGACGGCAGTGGTTCCGGCAGCGGTTCCACCAGCGCCGGCGGCACCAGCGGCACCTCGGCAAACTGCCAGTACAGCAACCTGATCAGCGATACGGAACGCAAGCAGGCCAGCGTCTGCGGCGTCCAGGTATCGGGCAACTACGCCCAGGCGGACTCGGGATACGACAGCGTGGTCGCCGCCTGCAAACAGGGGCAGAAAACCGTTGCCGATACCTATTACAGCGGCACGTACCAGAAAATGGTCGACTACGCGCGCTCCGTGAGCAAGGAGCTCGGCTGCGGGCAAAACAATGGCCCCACCTTGCCCAACAACACGACGGCAAGCAACTACAATTTCTGTGTCAAGAGCACCACCGTCAGTGGTAAGCTCAGCTATGAAGGCGCTTGCTACGGCCCCGTCAAATCGGGCGAAGGCGGCTGCGGCAGCGGCTATAACTATGTCAGCCAGTATGCCAGCCTCAGCACGTGCACATCCGGCGGCAAAAGCTGGCTGGAATCGCGCTAGGGAAGCCGGGCGGCCGTAGCAAGGGCTGCCCCCAGATGTGTCTTGTCCACCGCTTGCCGCCATGAGGATCGCCAATGACGCCATCGCTCGCCCTCGCCAGCCAGGCGCTGATTACCCTGATCTACGAAGCGGCCACGCGGCATGGCGCCTGGTCGCAATTCCTCGCCGCCTTTGCGCAACAACTGAAATCGCACGCCGGTTTGATCTGGGCCAATGATTTCAGCAACCGCTCGGTCGACGTCCAGCTGCCCGGCAGCGGCCTGTCCGCCACGTATGGCTTCGAGTCGGATGCCATGGCCAGCTTTGCCAGCTATTACGGCGCGCGCAATGTCTGGCTGGAAGACGCCACCCTGCACCGCGAGGGCGCCGTCGTCACGGGCTCCATGCTGTTTCCCGACCATTGCCTGAAGAAAACCGAATACTGGAACGACTGGCTGCGCCCGCAAGACATCTTTTATACGGCGGCGGCCATCGTCGAACTGCGCGCCGAGCGCTCCACCAATGTCACCGTGGTGCGCCGCGAACAGGCGGGCGCCTATGACGCGGGCGAACTGGCGCTGGTCCGCAGCCTGATGCCGCATTTGCAAACGGCCTTTGCCCTGCAGCGCAAGCTGCGCCGGCTGGAAGTGCTGTCCCAGAGTTCCACGCAGGTGCTGGAATTGCTGCCGTTTGGCGTGCTGCTGCTCGACGCCACCTCGCAACTGCTGTACGCCAACGAGCGGGCACTGGCCATGACGGCCGCGACGCGGCTGCTGCATCTGCGCGAAGGCGCACCCCTGTATTGCCCGCGCGAAGCGGACAACGGCGCGCTGCGGCGCATGCTGCACGAGGCGGCCCAAACGGGCACGACGGCGGCAGGCGGTCCCGGCGGCGTGCTCAACCTGAATGGATTGACGGGCGAGCAGCTGCGCCTGCGCGTCACGCCCCTGCCTTCCTGGCACAGCCCGTTCGGCTCGGCCAGCGCCATCGCCGTTTTCCTCAGCGATAGCAGCGACCTGATCACCTCCCTGGCCGCCACCCTGCGCAATTTCTATGGCATGACGGTGGCCGAAGCGCGCCTGACGGAAGCGCTCGTCAACGGCTATTCCTTGCAGGAATACGCCGAACGCCAGCGCATTTCCATCCACACGGCGCGCACGCAGATCAAGAGCGCCACCGCCAAGGCCGGCGCCCAGCGCCAGGTGGATCTGGTGCGCATCGTGCTGACGGGCCCGGCCGTGCTGCAGCGCAATCCCCTACCCGCCTGAATCCGTTCAAAAACGCGCGCCGCCAGCACGCTTTTCATTTATATCGTAAGATGACTATATCGTAAACCAGCGATATTAGAATTGAACAACTACGATATATACATCGCTGAAAAGCGAATTGTATGTTCAGGAGAAACAATATGGATATCGACGCCATCCACAAGGCGCTGGCCAATCCGGTGCGCCGGCAGATTTTGCAATGGCTCAAGGAGCCGCAGCTGTATTTCCAGGAGCAGGATCACCCGCTGCATCTGGGCGTGTGTGCCGGCCTGATCGACCGCCGCCTGAACCTGTCGCAATCGACGGTCTCGGCGCACCTGGCCAGCTTGCAGAAGGCAGGCCTGATTTCGGCCACCAAGGTGGGCCAATGGAGTTTCTTCAGCCGCAATGAAGCCACCATCGAAGCCTTCCTCGAACACATGCAGCAAGGTTTGTAAGCACATAGTTCATCTTGACAACCCCGTCTCAACGCCGCCCGAGCGGCCCCAACAAGGAAATGACAATCATGGCAACTTTATTCGACCCCATCACCATTGGCAGTTTGCAACTGAAAAACCGCATCATCATGGCGCCGCTGACGCGTTCGCGCGCCGGCAACCCGGGCCGCGTGCCCAACGCCCTGATGACCGAGTACTACACACAGCGCGCTTCGGCCGGCATGATCATCTCGGAAGCGACGGCCGTCACGCCCCAAGGCGTGGGCTATGCCGACACGCCGGGCATCTGGTCCGAGGAACAGGTGGAAGGCTGGAAACACATCACCCAGGCAGTGCATGACGCAGGCGGCTTGATCGTATTACAACTGTGGCATGTGGGCCGCATTTCCGCCCCCGTCTTCCTCGATGGCGACTTGCCCGTGGCGCCCAGCGCCGTCAAGCCGGCCGGCCACGTCAGCCTGCTGCGCCCGAAACAGGAATTCGTCACGCCGCGCGCGCTGGACACGGAAGAAATCCCCGGCATCGTGGCAGCCTACCGAATGGGCGCCGAGAATGCGAAAAAAGCCGGTTTCGACGGCGTGGAAATCCACGGTGCGAATGGTTATTTGCTCGACCAGTTCCTGCAAGACAGCACCAACTTGCGTACCGACAACTATGGCGGCTCGGTTGAAAACCGCGCCCGTTTGATGCTGGAAGTGACGGACGCCTGTATCGACGTGTGGGGCGCCGACCGGGTCGGCATGCATCTGGCACCGCGCCGCGATGCGCACGACATGGGCGATTCCGACCCGCGCGCCACTTTCGGCTATGTGGCACGCGAGCTGGGCAAGCGCGGCATCGCCTTCATCTGCGCCCGCGAAGCGCTGGGGGACGACAGCCTGGGTCCGTACCTGAAGCAGGAATTTGGCGGCGTGTACATTGCCAATGAGAAAATGGACAAGGCGGCGGCCGAAGCCCTGCTGGCCAACGGTGAAGCCGATGCCGTTGCCTTTGGCCTGTGGTTCATCGCCAACCCCGACCTGCCCATCCGCCTGCACAGCGACGCGCCATTGAATCCCCTGAATCCGGATACCCTGTACGCAGCGGACGCTGCCGGCTACACGGACTACCCGGCACTGGCGGCACACGCCTGAACGGCTCCCTGAGAATACCCTGAGAGCTCCCTGAGCGGCACTACGCTGCTCATCCCCGCTCATCCCCCACCGGCGGCGGACGCAACGATACCAACGCAACTCACTGCGTGACGATCGTGGCGCCCGCCGTTTTCGCCGCTTTTTTAATGACGCCGCCCCTCCCCCATCGTCAGCGCCATCGGCGCCGTGCCGGCCGGGCCGGACGACGCGCCTGCACGCTGCTGAAGACCCGGCGTATCACCTCGACCGGTACCGCGTGTTCGCGCAAATAGGCTGTCGCCACCGTCCGTCCCAGGGTGTGATGAAAAGCGACGCCCCGCTCGACGAGCTCGGCCATCGCTTTGTCCGTTCGCACATGCTCCCCGTTTACATCGTCGATGTTGTTTTTCATGCCATGGCTCCATGTCGGGTGGATCAACGCTGCGTCAAGTTTTGACCACATTGTGCGCATTTAGTGCCCGACACAGTGACCAAGCATCGTTAAAATAGCGGCAGCAACCGCCTCGACACCGCATGAATAGCGGCCTCGGCTGCTTGTCGCCATCGCCAGCCCCGTATAGAATGCCTGCGCAGAATTTTTGCTTCAAGGAAAATGGCCACCAGCGCCATCCCATTAAGAACAGTGTCACTGAAGGGTATCAATGGACGATTTATTTGTAAAAGCGGGCGACTTGCCGACCTGGCACCAGCGCTGCGCGCTGCGCGTGCTGCACCTGTTTGGCTGGCGCATGCGCTTCCGTCCCCTGCCGGGACCGCGCGGCATCGCCGTCGTCTACCCGCACACGTCCAACTGGGATTTCATGGTGGGCCTGTTCGGCAAATGGGCGCTGTCCCTGCCATTTCGCTGGCTGGCCAAGGATTCCCTGTTCCGCGGCCCGATGGGCAAGGTGTTGCGCTACCTCGGCGGCGAACCCGTCGACCGCAGTACCACCAGCGGCACGATCCAGCGCCAGGCCGAGCGCATGCTGGCCGCCGACTGGTACTGGCTGGCCATCACGCCGGAAGCGACGCGCAGCTACCGCCCGAACTGGAAGAGCGGCTTTTATCACCTGGCCCTGGCCGCCAAGGTGCCGCTGTTGCTGGTGTATATCGACTACCCGAACAAGGTGCTGGGCGTCGTCGACCATATCTATCTGACGGGCGACAAGGACGCCGACATGGCCGCCATCGCCGCCGTGTATGCGGGCCATCAGGGCTTGCATCCAGAAAAGGCGGCGCCCATCGTGCTGTCCGAGAAGCGCCCCGGCGCTTAATTCATTCCCATCAACACCATGCCGGCAGCCGTCAAGGCCACGCCGGCCACACGCAGCATGCGCTCGGCCAGTACCTGGCCGATGAAACGTCCCGCCCCCAGCAAGATGGCCGAAGCCAGCAGGAAGCCGCACGCGGCCGAGGCGGCCGGCAATTCCTGGCCATGCGCATTGCCATGCGCCAGTGCAAACAGGCCCACCAATCCCATGCCCAGCCAGTTCGGCAAGGCCAGCGCCAGCGCGATGGCCAGTCCCACCAGCGCCACCGTGGCGGCGATACCCGTTTCCAGCCCGGGTACCGCCACGCCCGCCATGCCTGCCAGCGCGCCGAGCAGCATCATGCCGAGGAAAGTGGCGGGCTGGGCCAAGCCGCGGCGCTGCTGGCCGCCCCAGATGCCCACGCCCAGCATGGCCAGCAAATGGTCGATGCCCGTGAACGGATGGGCGAAACCGGCCAGGAAACCGGCGCTCTCGCCATGGCCGGGGTGGGCCATGGCGGGCAAGGCCAGCAGGCACAGCGCCGCCACAGCGGCCGTATTCTTCATCAGTCTTGCGCTCATTGCAGCTCCTTGCCTGGTTGATCGAGCAAACCTTGCTCGCGGATAAAATCAATGACGACCTGCACGCCGTCGCCGCTGCGCAGGTTGGTAAACACGAAGGGGCGCTCGCCGCGCATGCGTTTGGCATCCTGCGCCATGATGTCCAGATTGGCCCCCACATACGGCGCCAGGTCCGTCTTGTTAATAATGAGCAAATCGGAACGCGTGATGCCGGGCCCGCCCTTGCGCGGAATTTTTTCGCCGCCGGCCACGTCGATCACATAAATGGTGAGGTCCGACAATTCCGGGCTGAAGGTGGCGGCCAAATTGTCCCCGCCCGATTCGACCAGGATCAAATCGAGATTCGGAAAATCTGCCTGCATGCGCGCGATCGCTTCCAGGTTGATGGACGCGTCTTCGCGGATGGCCGTGTGCGGGCAGCCGCCCGTCTCCACGCCCATCAGGCGCTCGGCCGGCAAGGCATCCGCGCGCAGCAGGATTTCCATGTCTTCCTTGGTATAGATGTCATTCGTGATGACGGCCATGTCGTAGCGCTCGCGCATGCCCTTGCACAGCATTTCGCACAGGGCCGTCTTGCCCGATCCGACGGGGCCGCCGATGCCCACGCGCAGGGGATTGGAGGTGATCGATGTCATTTTTTGCTCTCTCATAAAATTTTCAGGAACGGTACAGCCGGCTGTACTGCACTTCGTGCCGCATCGACAGCAACGACAGGCCGGGCGCCCAGTTGCCCATCTCGTCGTCTGCTAACGTCTGCGCCGTGAGGGCCGCCGCTTCCAGCTCCGGGCGCAGCGACAGCAGCAATCGCTGGCCCGCCACCTGCCCCAGCGGCACGGATTTCACGCAGACGAGCACCTGGTTTTCCGCCCACGCAAACAGCATGGCCAGCAGCGCTTGCTCGCGCGGAATCGCCAGCGCCGCCACGGCGCAGGCATAGGCCGTGGGCAAGGCCACCTCCGGCTGGCCCTGCAGCATGTCGATCAAGACGCCGTCGGCCACGCCCAGCTCGGCCAGCAACTTGGTCAGCGAATATCCCATCTGGATGGTCTCGGCGCGAAATTCCGCCGTGTCGCGCGAAGCGATGAAACGCTCGCTCCAGCGCTGCACGGCGCACAAATCCTGCGCTTCGAACGCTTGCATCAAGCGCCAGCACAGCGGGGCTTCCCAACGCGCCACCACGTGCGTCAGATGCTGGGCGATCCACTCGCGCGCCGTGGCCGCATCCACTACCAGGCCGGATTCGAGCGCCGCCGCCAGTCCCTGCGAGTAGCTGTAGGCGCCAATCGGCAAGGCCGGACTGGCAAACTGCAGCAAATGCAGCAGGGCCGACGCCTGCATCATGCAGTGTCACCGGGGCGGTGGATTTTCTGCCGCAGCGGCACGGGCGCCAGCAAATGCTGGCCATGGCCGTCGTGGTGGCCATGGCCGCCGCCATACGCGCCCGCTTCCGGCTCGAACGGCGCGCTTTCTTCCGTCACAGTCGCCTGCAAGCCTTCCAGCATCTCCTTGAGCACCACGTCCTTGCGGATGCGCAAAAAGCCGTCGCCCACCTGCGCCTGCGTGTGGCGGTTCCCCAGGTGAAAAGCGCAGCGCAGCAGGGTATGCGCATCCGCGCAGCGCACCAGGTAGGTCGGCTCGCGCGCGGCGACGATCTGCACCACCTGGCCATCCGGCCCCGTCATGCGCTCGCCGTCGCGCAGCACCGTGCCGCGCACGGTAAACACGGCCACGTCGTCGCCAGTCGACAGCACGGCGCGCAGCCGGCATTTTTCGCGCTGGTCGTAGGGCAGCACCAGTTGCGCAAACGGCGCGCGTTCATCGCCAGGTGCCAGTTTGGTATGCAATGTGAGCATGATCGTCTCCTGCTTAAAATAGAAAATAGCGCTGCGCCATCGGCAGCACGGCGGCCGCCTCGCACACGAGCAGCTGGCCGTCGGCGCGCACGGCGTAGGTTTCCGGGTCCACTTCCATGTGCGGCGTGGCGCTGTTGTGGATCATGTCGTGCTTGCGCAAGCCGCGCATGTTCTTCACGGCGATGACGGATTTATTCAGTTTCAGCTGGTGCCCGATATCGAGGTCGTAGGCCGCCTGCGAGACAAAGGTAAACGACTTTTTCAGGCCGCCGCCGAAGGCGCCGAACATCATGCGATAGTGCACGGGCTGCGGCGTGGGGATCGAGGCGTTCGGGTCGCCCATCTGCGCGGCGGCGATCATGCCGCCTTTTAGAATCATCGAGGGCTTGACGCCGAAGAAGGCCGGCTTCCACAGCACGATGTCGGCGATCTTGCCCGCCTCGATGGACCCCACCACGTGCGATATCCCATGCGTGATGGCCGGGTTGATCGTGTACTTGGCGATATAGCGCTTGGCGCGGAAATTGTCGCTGCGCGCCGTATCGGGCGCCAGCGGCCCCCGCTGCACCTTCATCTTGTGCGCCGTCTGCCAGGTGCGCATGATCACTTCGCCGACTCGCCCCATGGCTTGCGAGTCGGACGACATCATGGAAATGGCGCCGATGTCGTGCAGGATGTCTTCCGCGGCGATGGTCTCGCGGCGGATGCGCGACTCGGCAAAGGCCACGTCTTCGGCAATCGCCGGGTCCAGGTGGTGGCACACCATCAGCATGTCCAGGTGCTCGTCGAGCGTGTTGACGGTGAAGGGCCGCGTGGGATTGGTCGACGAAGGCAGCACGTTGGCCTGGCCCACGGCGGCGATGATGTCGGGCGCATGGCCGCCGCCCGCCCCCTCCGTGTGGAAGGTGTGGATGGTGCGGTCCTTGAAGGCGGCCAAGGTGTGCTCGAGAAAACCGCCTTCGTTGAGGGTGTCGCTGTGCAGCGCCACCTGGATATCCATGCGGTCCGCGACGGACAGGCAGTTGTCGATGGCGGCCGGCGTGCTGCCCCAGTCTTCGTGCAGTTTCAAGCCGATGGCGCCCGCGCGCACCTGCTCTTCCAGCGGCAGCGGCAGGCTGACGTTCCCTTTACCCATGAAGCCCAGGTTCATCGGGAAGGCGTCGGCCGCCGCCAGCATGGCGTGCAAGTGCCACGGCCCCGGCGTGCAAGTGGTGGCGGCCGTGCCCACGGCCGGTCCCGTGCCGCCGCCCAGCATGGTGGTCACGCCGCTCATCAGCGCTTCCTCGATCTGCTGCGGGCAGATGAAGTGGATGTGGGTATCGACGCCGCCGGCCGTGACGATCATGCCTTCGCCAGCGATGATCTCCGTGGCGCCGCCAATAGCCAGGGTCACGCCGGGCTGGATGTCCGGATTGCCTGCCTTGCCGATGCCGAAGATCAGCCCGTTTTTCAAGCCGATGTCCGCCTTCACGATGCCCCAGTGGTCGAGGATGACGGCATTCGTGATGACGGTATCCATCACCTCGTCCGCGCTGCGCTGCGACTGGCCCATGCCGTCGCGGATCACCTTGCCGCCGCCGAATTTCACCTCTTCGCCGTAGATCGCATAGTCATGCTCGACCTCGATGAACAGTTCCGTGTCGGCCAGGCGGATGCGGTCGCCCTTGGTGGGGCCGAACATTTCGGCATACGCGCTGCGGGGAATGCTGGCCATCTCAATCCTTTCCCGGTGGAGTATCTTGCAGTTCGCCCATCACTGCGCCATTGAAGCCGTAGACCTTGCGCTCGCCCGCCAGCGCCACCAGTTCCACCGTGCGCTGCTGGCCCGGCTCGAAGCGCACGGCCGTACCGGCCGTGATATTGAGGCGCATGCCGTAGGCGCGCCAGCGCTCGAAGGACAACGCCGGGTTGACTTCGAAAAAGTGGAAATGCGAGCCCACCTGGATCGGCCGGTCGCCCCGGTTGGCCACTACCACGGTGGCCGTGGCGCGTCCGACATTCAAGCTGATTTCGCCTTCTTCCAATTTGTATTCGCCTGGGGTCATGACCGGCTCCTGTAATGTCGCTTGTATGGTTAAGGTATCGGGTGGTGCACGGTGACCAGCTTGCTGCCGTCAGGGAAGGTCGCCTCCACCTGGATATCGGGGATCATCTCGGCGATGCCGTCCATGACGTCGGCGCGCGAGAGTATCTTCGTACCGTCCGACATCAGCTGCGCCACCGACTTGCCATCGCGCGCCCCTTCCATGATGGCCGCGCTGATCAGGGCCACCGCTTCCGGATAATTCAACTTCAAGCCGCGCGCCAGGCGCCGTTCGGCCAGCAGCGCGGCCGTAAAAATGAGCAGCTTGTCTTTTTCGCGGGGAGTCAGGTCCATGGTTTTCCTTGCGCTTCTTTCCTGATTAAGTGTTCCAGATGCGGGGCACGACGGCGTCGCGCCCCAGCATGGCGGGACGCAGCAGCTGCCAGGCGGCCAGCATGATGCGGCGCGCCGCCTCGCTGTCGCCGCACAGCAGGCGCACCGCCACCAGCGATTTCATGTGCGTGGCGCCAAACGCGGCGCCGTCCGGCACGGCGATCTCGCGCACGGCCGCCAGCACGGCGGGAGAAACGGGCGTGCCGATGGCGATCAGGGTGGCGCACACGGTGTGGCCTCCCAGGCCCAGTGGGCTGGCCATCAGCGCGCCGCCGGCGGCCAACACGCCCTGCTCCCACCACAGCAGCTTGCCGCCGCGGCGGATCCGCACCTGCTGGCTGATGCTGCCCGTGTTGAACATTTCGCCCGAGGCGCTGCGGCCCAGGCAGACGATGTCGCAGCCGATGTAGCCGGCGTCGGCCGCCAGTTCCACTTCATGGCGCAGGCGCACGCAAGCCTGGTCGAAGAAAATGCTCTCCTGCGGCAGCCATTCGATGGCCGCGCCGCTGGCGGCGCGCAGCATGATGTGCTGGCCCGAGACATGACCGTTGGCGCGGTACCACTTGGCGGCGCCCGGGGACGTGAGCAAGGCGTGCGCGCCCTCGCCCACCGTGGCGTCGACGGCCAGCTGGTCGCCGCCCACCACGCCGCCGGGCGGATGGATGATGATGGCGTGGCAGACGCGATCGCCCTCCGGATACAGGGGCTTTTGCACGCGCAGGGGGCCGCTGTGCGTACGCTCGACGAGGCGGCTGACGCCATCGTGCAGCGCAAAGCCCAGGCGCAAATGCGCCTGCCAGGCGCCGTGCGCGCTGGCCTGCAAAAGCATGGCTGGAGGGGTACTGTCTGGCATGCGGGGCAATCGCGTAAATAAGCGATTACCTAAGCAGGATATGTGCCAGCGTCAGGGGAAATAAAAGTGAGAATCGTGCACCGCGCTGCAGCGAACGCACCGGCATGGTGCATCGGCCGCACCGCAGCGCTTAGGCCACCGCCACGGCCAGGATGCGCCGTTCGCGCAGCAAGGCCGTGAAGGCTTCCGCGGCCAGGGGGCGGCTGAAGTAATAGCCCTGCATTTCGTCGCAGCCGTGTTCCGTCAGGAAGTCGACCTGTTCGCGCGTTTCCACGCCCTCGGCGATGACGCGCATGTCCAGGTTGTGCGCCAGCGAGATGACGGAACGGGCGATGGCCGCATCGCTGCTGCTGGTGGTGACATCGTCGACGAACGATTTGTCGATCTTCAGCACGTCGATGGGAAAGCGCTTCAGGTAGCCCAGGCTGGAATAGCCGGTGCCGAAGTCGTCGAGCGAAATGCCCACGCCGATATCCTTCAGGCGCGTGAGGGCCGCCACGGCCTTGTCCGGATCGCCCATCACGGTGCTTTCCGTGATCTCGATGCCCAGACAGGCGGGCGCGATGCCGTATTTGCGCAAGGCCGCCTCGACGAACGGCACCGTGCGGTCTTGCGCGAACTGCTTGCCGGACAGGTTGACGGCCACCTTGATACTGCCCAGGCCCGCGTCGTGCCAGGCGCGGATCTGCGCGCACACGCTTTCGAGCACCCATTCACCGATGGCCGTGATCGAGCCATATTCCTCTGCCAGCGCGATGAACAGGCCGGGCGGCACCTTGCCCAGCACCGGATTATCCCAGCGCAGCAAGGCTTCCGCGCCCAGCAAGGCGCCCGTGCGCAAACACATCTGCGGCTGGTAGTGCACTTCGAATTCATCGCGGCCGATGGCGCCGCGCAGCTGCTGCTGCATCGCCAGGCGGGCGCGGATATCGCTGCCCATGCGCTCCGTGAAGAAGGCGTAATGGTCGCGTCCCATTTCCTTGGCGCGCACCAGGGCCGTATCGGCATGGCGCAGCACGTCGTCGAGGCTGTCGCCGTCGGCCGGGCACATGGCGATGCCGATGCTGGTGGTCAGCGCCAGGCGCTCGCCATCGACGCTGAGTTCTTCGCGCAAGCCGGCCAGGATGGTTTGCGCCAGCCCCAGGGTGCGCCCCAGCAGGGCATCGTCCTGCAGCAGGATCTGGAATTCGTCGCCGCCCTGGCGCACCACCGTGTCGCCCTCGCGCACGCAGCCGGACAGGAAACGCGCCACCACTTGCAGCGCCTTGTCGCCCACGGCCTGGCCATGCGAATCGTTGATGTTCTTGAAGCGGTCCAGGTCCAGGCACATCAGCACCACCTGCTGGCTGTCGCGCAGGGCGTTCGCGCGCGCCTGTTCGAAGCGCTCGCGCAGCAGCACGCGGTTCGGCAGGCCCGTCAGCGCGTCGTGGTAGGAGAGGAAATCGATCAGATGCTGCTCGGCCTTGCGCTCGCTGATGTCGAGGAAGACGCCGATGTAGTTGACGACGGCGCCGTCGGGCCCGTGCACGGTGGAGACGCTGAGCAGGCAGGGATAGGTGTCGCCGCTCCTGCGCCGCGTCTGCACCTCGCCCGACCAGCAGCCACTGCTGCGCAAGCCCTGGCGCAGGGCCAGCAGCACCGCCTCGCCCGTGTATTCGGCATGCAGGCGCAGGATGTCCGTGCCCACCACTTCCTGCGCCGCGTAGCCGGTGATGCGCGTAAAGGCGGGATTGGCCGTGACGATGACGCCGGCAGGATCCGTGATCAGGATGGCGTCCTGGGTCGCTTCAAAGACCTGGCCCGACAGGCGCAGCAATTCTTCATTGGCGCGGCGGATCTGCACTTCGCGCGCCAGGGTGCTGGCCACCTGCTCCAGTTCGGCCGTGCGTTCGGCCACGCGCCGCTCCAGGTTGGCGCGCTCCTGCGCCAGCTGCAGCTGCGCCCGCGCCAGGCGCACGTGGGCGTCCGTGCGGGCCAGGATTTCCTCGGCCTGGAAGGGCTTGGCGATGAAATCGACGGCGCCCAGCGCGAAGCCGCGCACCTTGTCGTCCGTATCGTACTGGGCCGACAGGAAGATCACCGGCACCTGGCGCAGGGACGGTATTTCCTTCAGGCGGCGGCACACTTCAAAGCCGTCGAGGCCCGGCATGCGCACGTCGAGCAGGATCAACTCCGGCGGGCGCGCCTGGGCCGTCCACAGGGCCAGTTCACCGTTCGGCGCCTGGCGCACCGCATAGCCGGCGCCGCCCAGCAAATCGCTCAACAGCTTCAGCGAAGCCGGCGTATCTTCAACGATCAGTACTTCGCCCTTCGAGTTCACTTCCGAAAAATCGCGGTGCATGTAGCAGTTCTCTCAGCTTTGGATGAGGCGCGGCGATCCGTTGCCGCGCTGGACAAGACATTTCTTTGCGATGAACTACGTACCATCATCATAATCTTTATTGCAATTTAGCACCATCCATCGGTGGCACTTAGCCCGTCTTTTCATCGAATCCGATGTTGTCAGCCCACACTTTTCAAGCGTGCGCCGGCGCGCCCTCACTCTCCAGCAAGTCGCACAGCTGGCGGTACTGATGCTGGTCGAGCATGGCTTGCAGCGGCGCCAGCACGGGCGCAGCCGCCGGCGGCAAGTCACCCAGCAGCAGCGCCACCCTGGCCAAGTTCAATTCGCGCAGCGCCACCAGCAAGGCCGCTCGCTCTTCACCTGGCAGCAACTGCAAGTCTCGCGCCCGCAGCGCCGGCGGCGCCTCGGGCACCAGCGCCGCCGGCAGCGGCACGGGCACCTGCACAGGCGCTTCCGCCGCCTGCGCGGGAATGCTGAAACGGAAGGTGGCGCCCTGCCCCGGCATCGATTCCACTGTCAGTTCGCCTTTCATCAATTGCACGAATTCGCGCGAAATGGCCAGGCCCAGGCCCGTGCCATCCTTCGGTCCCGCGCTGTCGGCCTGCACGAAGGGTTCAAAAATGCGCTGCTGGTCCTCCGGGGCGATGCCGATGCCCGTGTCGCTGACGGCAAACGACAGCATCCATTGATCGCCATCGCGCCGCGCAGCGCGCACGCGCAAGGTCACTTCGCCGCCGCCGGCAAATTTGACGGCGTTCGACATCAGGTTCAGCAGCACCTGGCGCAAGCGCGTCGCGTCAAGCACCACGGCCGCAGGCAGGTCCGCGCAATCGAGGCGCAGGGCCAGGCCCTGCTGCTCGGCGCGCATGCCCAGCATGTCCATCACTTCCTGCAACAGGGGCGCCAGCGCCGCCACGGCCGTCTGCGCGTGCAGGCGTCCCGCCTCGCCCTTCGACAGTTCGAGGATTTCATTGATCAGGGTAAGCAGATGATTGCCGGAGCGGTGGATGATGGCCAGGTTGCGCTTTTCATCGTCCTGCATGTTGGGCGAGGCGGCCATCAGGCGCGAAAAGCCGATCACGGAATTCAAGGGCGTGCGCAATTCATGGCTCATGTTCGCCAGGAAGGTACTCTTGGCGCGGTTCGCCGCCTGCGCCTGGCTGACGGCCACCGACAAGGCGCTCGTGCGCTCGGCCACCAGCTCTTCCAAGTGATGGCGGTGGCGCAGCAGTTCCAGTTCGGCCTCGCGGTGCGCCGTGATGTCGTAGTTCGAGCCCACCAGACGCATGGGCTGGCCCTGCCCGTCGCGGAAGATCACGGCATCGGCCTTGATGTAGCGGATGGCGCCATCGGGCCACAGGATGCGGTACTCGTGCGTGAACGCCTGGCCGGCTCCGAGCGCGGCGCGCAGGGCTTCCTTGGCGGCCGGCACGTCGTCGGGCATCAGCGCCGCGCGCCAGATCGCCGCGGGTGCCATCCTGCTGTCCGCATCAGCCTTGAACTGCGCGTACATCTGTTCATCCCACTGCAAGGCATCGTTGACGACGTTCCAGTCCCAGATGCCGATGCTGGCCGCGCCGGTGGCCATCTGCACGCGCTCCTCGCTGCGCTGCAGGGCGCGGTAGCGGCTGTCGAGCAGTGCCACCATGTCGCGGATGGAGCGGTACAGCGTGCGCAGTTCGCCCAGGAACCAGGCTTTCGGCGGCGTGCCGAATGCTTCGCCCTGCCCCGCCTTGATGCCGGCCGCATACTGGCCGATCGCCTTCAGGGGCTTGAGCATCAGGCACCACATGAGCAGCCAGACGCTGGCCACCAGGATCACGTCGAGCGCCACGATCATGGCGCCGATGCCCAGCGCGCGCTGCTGCAGCTGCGCGTGCAGCAGCGCCGGCGTCGCATACACGGCCACGCTGCCGATGACCTGTCCGCCCATCGTCACGGGACGCCGCTGCACCAGCCAGTCGGGCTCCGCGGACAGCGAGGAAAAGCTGTCGATGGCGCCGCTTGCCGTGCGGCGCAAGACCAGCGCCTCCTTGCCGATGCCCGGCGTCAGGGAACTGGCCACCAGGTCGCGCTTGCCCAGCATGCTGCGCATGATGGCCTGCATCTGCTTTTCATCGAGATTCCACAATGGCAGTTCGATGGCCACGGCCAGCTGGTCCGCGCTCACGGCCAGGCTGCGATGCAGCTGCTGCCAGCGCTGCTCGCGTTCGGACTGGTAAAACAGCACGGCAAACACCAGCAGCAGCGCGGTGACGACAAAGGTCAGCGCCACGCTGACGGCCAGCACGATGGAGACGCCGCCCAGGCGCGCGTCTTTAGGCAAGTGAAAAGTCATGCGTCCTCGCCCTGCGGCTCGCTCGCCAGCTGCGCCAGCAAGACGCACAGCGGCTGGTACTGATGCTGTTCCAGCATGGCGGCGATATGCGCGGCCAGCTGCGGCAGGCTGGTCGCCACGCCGGCCAGCACGATGGCGCTGCGGCGCAGATCGAGGGCCTGCACGGATTCGAGCAGCGCCTGCCGCTCGGCAGCGCCCAGCTGGCCCAGCGCCTGCTGCAAGTCAAAGACAGCCACCGGCACGCGCGGCGCCGCGGCGGCAGTACGCTGGAAGCGCACGCCCAGCTGCTGCTCCAGCATGGCGAACAGGTGCTCCTGCTCGATCGGCTTGCGCAGGAAACCGTCGGCGCCGGCCGCCAGCGCTTCCTGTTTTTCCTCCTCGAAGGCGGAGGCGGTCATGATCACCAGGCGCGGCTGCACCAGCGCCGGCTGCGCGCGCAGCCAGCGCGTCAGCGCCAGGCCATCCATGTCCGGCATGCGCCAGTCGCTGAGCACGATGTCGTAGCGCTGCGCCGCCAGCATGGCTTGTGCCTGCACGCCGCCCGCCGCCTCGTGCAGCTGGAAGCCCAGCGGCGCCAGCAAGCCGGCCAGCAGCTTGCGGCAGTTATCGTCATCGTCGACCAGCAGCACCATGCGCCCGCGTTGGGCTGGCGGCAGGCGCGCCACGCGGCCCGGCGCCAGCGACGCGATGGCCGGCTGCTGCAGCACCGGCGCGCGCAGCTCGAAACTGAAGCGGGACCCGGCCCCCAGGGTCGATTCGACGCGCAGCTCGCCGCCCATCAGACGCACGAATTCGCGCGAAATGGTCAGCCCCAGTCCCGTGCCGGCCTGCGCCACGGCGCTGTCGGCCTGCACGAACGGTTCAAAGATGCGCTCCAGATCCTCTTCCGCGATGCCGCTACCCGTATCGCGCACGGCAAACGCCAGCGCCACCTGTCCATCGCCGTCCGCCTGGCAGGCCAGCGACAGGGTCACGCTGCCCTGCTCGATGAACTTGAGCGCGTTCGACAGCAAATTCAACAGCACCTGGCGCAGCTTGGCGCCATCGAGACGCACCAGCGGCGGCACGCCGGCACGTTCGAGCCGCAGCGCGATGCCCTGGTCGCCGGAGCGCATGCGCACCATCTCGAGCACCTCGTCGAGCAAGCCATTCAAGTCCACGGGCCCCGCTTGCAGCTGCATGCGGCCCGCCTCGATCTTCGACAATTCCAGGATATCGTTGATCAAGGTCAGCAAATGGTGGCCGGCGCGGTTGATGATGGCCAGGTTATGCTTTTCTTCCTCGAACATGCTGCTCGAATCGGCCATCATCTGCGAAAAGCCGATCACGGAATTCAAGGGCGTGCGCAATTCGTGGCTCATGTTGGCCAGGAAGACGCTTTTCGCGCGGTTCGCCGATTCGGCCTCCGTGACGGCCACCGACAGGGCCGCCGTGCGCTGCTGCACCAATTCTTCCAGATGGTCGCGGTAGCCGAGCAGCTCCTGCTCGCTTTGCTTGCGCTCGGAAATGTCGACGATGCCGCTGCGCACCAGGCGCCGCCCTTCCATCGGCAAGCGCACCAGCCGCACTTCGCAGGGAAAGATGCTGCCGTCGGCGCGCCGCACATTGCGTTCAACCAGGATGGGCTCACCGAGCATGGCGCGGCGCAGATGCTCTTCCATCATCAGTCCCAGCGGCAGGCCATCGGGCTGCTCGCCGGTATACAGGTCGAACGGCCCGCGCGCCAGCAGCGCTTCGCGCGACATCCCCAGCATGCGCTGCGCGCTGCTGTTGGCGTCGATGAAGCGGTCCAGGTCCAGGTCATACACGACGATGGCTTCGGGCGCATGCTCGACGAGGATGCGGAAGCGCTGCTCGCTTTCGCGCGCATCGCTCTCGGCGCGGCGCAAGCGGCGGCGCTGCAGCAGCAAGGCGCTCAGCATGCATGCCATGGCGAGAAACACGGCGCCGGCCGACAGCACGGCGACGCGGTGTTCGTGCCACAGCTGTGGCGGGCGGTTGAAGAACAGGGTGTGCGGCGGCAGCCGGCTGAAGTCCGCATCCCAGCGCTGCAGCTGTTCCCAGTCATACATGGGCACCGGGCGGACCGGCGGCAGCAAGGCGCCCGGCGCGGCAGGCGCCTTGCCGGCCAACACGGCCAGCGACATCTGCGCCACCTGCTGCGCGGCCCCTTCGATGTGCAGGATGGAGCCGCCGAGGATCCCCTTGCCCACGTTCGTGTTGTACATGCCGAACGCGGGCACGTTCGCCAGCCGCGCCAGTTCCCCTGCAAACTGCACGGGCGTGGCGATGGCGCCGTCCACATCGCGGTTGACGTTGCCCGCCACCAGCAAGGTATCGGCGGGCAGGTGCGCCACGGCCGCGCGCATCTGCTCCAGGGTCAGGTCATCGAGGTAGCGCATGGCCACCTTGCCCTGCCACGCTTGCGCCGCCTGCTGCATGTTGCGCTTCAAGGCCTGGTCGGCCTCGCTGGCGCCGACGGCCATGACGATGGTTTTGGTCTCCGGGAACAGCGCCATGGCTTGCGCCAGGGTGCCGGGGAAATCGACATTCGCCTTTTGCTGCCAGATGGATGCCGGGCTGCCGGCCGGCAAAGCCTTGCCCGAGGTGTTAATCGCCAGCACGGGCACGCCGCGCGCCAGCGGCGCCAGGTCGGACAATAAAAAATCGAGCGCCGGCTGCTGCATGGCGATGATCAGGTCGGCCTTGCGGCCCATCATCTGGGTGTATCTTAAAAGCAACAAATCACGCATCTCGTTGCGCAGCGCCGGGTCGCCCTGGGTATTCAGGTTCAGGTGCTCGACCATGATGTCTTCGCTGGCCAGGCCCGCAGCGGCCATGGCGGCCACATAGGTCCGCGTGTACGACTCCACGCCGGCGCGGCCGTAATCGTAGGCGTTGAGAAACAGCACGCGCTGGCCCTGGTGCGGCGGCGCAGCGGCCGGCGTCGCAGCCGGCACGGCGGCCGGGGCTGCGGCGACACAGAACGCCAGCAGCAATGCGCGGCCACAGCGACGCACCGCTGCCCTGCCCATCCCGCCGCCAGGCCGCCAGCCGCCCGGCACATCACGCATCATTCGCCATGCCCATGCTCACTCCCGCCTGTCACCATGTTTCAACTATGCGCTGACTGCTCAGCCACCGACACTTACAAAAACATGATAACGTCAACTGCAGGGGCAAGTCTATTCCTTAGGGCAATCTTTTGACAAGACAACCGCTCGCAGCGTCCACCATCGTTACGCGGCGGTGCCGCTGATACCGAACAATTCCAGCTTTAACCCTTTTATGCCAGACGGCACATAAATCGCAATCGCCTGGGCCTTGATCATGCTGTCATAAATACTGCCCTTGTTATCGATCGAAAAGTAATACGTATTGGGCCGCACTGGCACTTCGGCAGGGACCTGGGCCATATGACGCAACTCGGCACCCGGAAGCGCCCGCCCCAGTAATAGTTCGATAGTGTCCGGAGAGGAAACTTTGAACTGCAATGGCACCGTGGCGACCAGTTCCAGCGCCGGCATATCGGCGTTTACCGCAAGACAGAGTTCAGTCTGCCGGTCAATCCGCTTGGCATCGAGCAAGCCGTGATAGTGGGTGTTTTGTTGCATGTCGTTGGACAGTGCAATCGGGAAGTAGCGCAACAGCAGCACAGTATCGATCAGGTCGCGAATGATGCCATCGAGCTTGCCGAAACCGGGAGCCGCGTCATCGTGACAATACGCCGGCAAGTCGCTCAGTGTGTATTTTTTCGAAAACGTCATCAAGCCACCGGCCAATGCCATCAATTTTTCAAACAAATATACGGGATGGTGGCGCCGATAACTGGCGCAATGGCTGAGCGTGGCGCTGGCCGTACTCAATGTATTGAGCATCCAGAATGAGGAAACATCCCCGCCATGAAATTCAACCGTATTTTTACCGGGCTGACGGTGGCGGCTGTACAGCGCCTCAACTTTCGCGCCCATGCGGTCGATCAGCGATTCGAGCATTTTTTGCAGAGAAGACTCGGCGCTGATGGTCAGGCCAGGTGGAATGAAGGACGTATCGACTTCAAAGCCGCCATTGCCAGCGCGGTACAAACGGATCAGCGGAATGGCAAGGTAATCGTTCAGGGGCTCCAGTTGCGACAGAAGATACACGCGTTTCTTCAGGTAAGCCACGTCAATGCTGACTGCTTCGCTATACAGATCCGGGGTTTCGATATCCACCTGAACATAGCGCGCGCCGGCAGAACTCGAATTGCCGCCATGTGCCTGCAGCGCGGGCAGCGCGGCATAGAACGTAAAACTATGTTCGCTGGAAGGTAGCTTGGACAGGTCAACCGCACTGGGCAATACATCGCCAAGCGGCGCGTCAAAGAGCTCTCCATCCTGAAAGACGAGCGACATGGCGTCCGCCCGCAGGGTGTTGTTGGCCAGTGCATCCGCATTCCAGCTGACGCTGTGCACGCCCCATAAATGTGGATTAATGAGTGAGGCCAGACGTTGCAGGCGCGCTTCATGGTAGCGGTCCAGTTGCTGGAACTGCTGGGGACCGATGGCCAGTCCTTCGGACCAAAGTAATTTGGATGGCAATGTCATCGCGTTCTCCATGTTGACCGTTGGAATCATGCTGCCTTGCCAGTCTGATGTTGCCAGCGTTGACGTCTTTGATGTTGCGCAGTAACCCTATTCAATTATTTGCGCAAACGCAATTTACCTTTGAGCAAACGCTCGGATACTGGCCATTCCGCCGCAAAGACACAGGAAAAGAGAGATGGAGGACTTGCTGCCGTATTTCGAACGCGAGCTGGTGATGCTGCGGCGACATTGCCGTGAGTTCTCCGAACGCTATCCGCGAATCGCCGGCAAACTGCACATGTCCGGCGAGTCTTGCGAAGATCCGCATGTCGAACACTTGATCGAATCGGTGGCCATGCTGGCGGCACGCATCTCGAAACGGCTCGATGACGACTATCCGCAATTTACCGAAGCCTTGTTCGAGGCCCTGTTCCCCCATTATCTGCGCCCCTTTCCATCGTGCACCATCGTTCACCAGTCAGTCCCCGCCGCTGGAGCGGGCGTATTGCACTTGCCGGCGGGCAGTGAAATGGACGCAACACCCGTGCGCGGCGTGCGCTGCCGCTTCAAGACTGCCTACGGCATGACGACAGGAGCATCGGTACTGGAAAGCACGTTTTTCGATACGATGATCAAGGCGCCGGCAGGCATACGCCTGCCGGCACAAGCCAGTTCCTCGCTGAACATCGGCATCCGGCATCTCGACGCAGCGCCTGCATCACTGCGCGTTTTCATCGATGGCGAAGCTTCTTTTTCCGCCGCATTGCGCGATGCCTTGTTCATGCATGCAGTCTGCGCTTTTGTGTCCATCGACGCAGTGCAATGGTTTGCTTTACCCGCCGTGCCCTTGACGCCCGTCGGCTTCGCCGACGCGGATGCCTTGATACCTTTCGGTGCCCGTTCCCAGCCGGCCTACCGCATCCTGAGCGAGTATTTTGCGTATCCGGAAAAATTCAATTTCTTCGACATCGATATCGCGACGCTGAGTACGGCCCTGCCGCCTGGGTGCCAGCGCTTTACCCTGCATCTGTGCATGGCAGGTTTGCGACCCGATTGCGCTGCGGCACGCATGTTGTCCAGCATTTCCAGCGAAAACTTAAGGCTGGGCTGCAGTCCGGCGGTCAATCTTTTCCGCCAGGAAGGCGTGCCGATCGCCATCACCCGGCAGAAAGCCGACTACGCCGTGCTGGCCCATGCTACCCATGCCCATGGTTACGAAGTCGTCACTGTCGATACGGTGCGTTTGTTGCGCCAGCGGGGAGGGGAAAGCACGCTGACCGAATTTCGCCCGCTGTACAGCCTGCGCCATGGCGAAAGCGCGGCGCAACAAGGCCATTACTGGATCGTTCGCCACGACATGGCTTTGGCCATCAAAAGTCCTGGCCATGAAAAGAAAATCACGCTGGTCGATGGCGACTTCAATCCCTTGATCCATGAAAAGGCCAGCTTGTCGCTGTCGCTGACATGCAGTAACCGCGATCTTCCGCTATCGCTCAAATATGGCCAGCCGCAAGGAGACTTGCAACCGTGCGGCGGCGGACCCGCATTGCACATGCTGCGACGCCCCAGCCAGCCGCGACGTTTTTCACCGGGCGCGGGCCTGCACTGGCGCCTGATTTCGCACCTGACGCTGAATCATCACGCGCTGGTCCAGGAGGGCTTGCCGGCGCTGCGCGAAATGCTGACACTGTATGACCTGTCCCAATCGGCAAGCTCGCAACGCCAGATCGACGGCATCGTCGCACTGACGCACTTGCCGACCACGACCTGGCTGCGGCACAAGCGCGGCACCTCGCTGGCACATGGCGTGGAGGTGCGCATCACGCTTGACGAGGGGGCGTTCGTCGGCAGCAGCATGCACCTGTTTGTGCAGGTGATCGATCACTTCCTTGGGCTATATGTGCAAATCAACAGTTTCATCGAACTGGTGGTGCTGTCACTGCAAAGCGGAGAGGAGCTGATCCGATGCAAACCAAGAAGCGGACTGCAGAATCTGGTGTAATGCACCACTTGCTGGCCGAGCCGTACCGCTACCAATTCGTGCAGGCAATACGTATTCTGCTGTGCTGGCTACGTCAGCAGAACGTGTCCCATGCGCAAGCCTTTGGCCAGGTGTTGCGTTTCAAGAACAGCTTGTCATTGAGTTTTCCCGCCAGTGAAATCGAACAGCTTTCACTCGACGACAATGAACAGCTGACCTTGATACCGACGTTCATGCGCTTTCTGGGCATCGGAGGTACCTTGCCTTTGCACCATTCGGAACGTATCGCCGGCCACCGCTTGTCGAGCAAAGACGCCGGCGTCCCGGCCTTCCTCGATATCTTTTCGCACCGCATGCTCACTCTGTATTACCAGGCGTGGGAAAAGTATCGACTGGAATCCACGCTCCAGACCCAGGCAACGGATGCGCAACTACCTTTGCTGATGGCACTGGCCGGCGTGCAGCGCACTGCACTGCCGTCGAACGGAGAAACTGATGCTGTGACGCAGGATGTCGCGGCCTGGTACGCGGGTCTGCTGCGCTGCCGCCCCGTCTCCGCGCAAGCAATCGGCCCCGTGCTGGCCGAGTACTGCGCCGTACCCGTCACCCTGCAACAATTTGTCGGCGGCTGGGATTATCTTGAAAAAGATAGGCGCAGCCTGCTGGGCAGTGTCAACTTTACCCTGGCGCGCGGCGCAACGCTTGGCCTGCGGCTGTGGCGCCAGGATATGCGCGTGTGCCTGCATATCGGTCCGCTGGATGCTGCTGGCCTGCAACGCTTTCTGCCGCGCAGCACAGGCGCGGCGGCTTTGGCAAAGATGCTGGCGCTGTTCGTCGTACCAGACTTGCAATATGAAGTGCGGCTGATATTGAGTCCGCCATGCATTACTCCCCTGCTCCTGAGCTCCAACCCTTCAGAAAGACGGCGCTTGGGCTGGACGACGTTCTTGCAGTCAGCACAAGGCAAGGTACGTGACGCCGAAGTGCGTTATTTGCTGCAACTGGCTTGAGTACTTCACTCATGGAAAGCGAGGCAAGCATGAAACATGCGGGACGCGGCGTCATCCGGCTCGGAGACGCAACCGATCACGGCGGCAAGGTCACCAGCGCATCGTCCGGCAGCACCGTGATGGGGAAGACTGCGGCGCTGGCTGACGACACAACGTTCTGCCCCAAGTGCAAGGGCAGTTTTCCGATCACGCCGGATGGCGCCGGCGCAAAACACATGGGCAAGCCGTACGCCTATGACGGCGATGCCACCGCCTGCGGCGCCCACCTGATCACATCCCTGTAACGGAGGCAGGCCATGCATGCAAGCATCCAGGCGGCACTGTCGGCCTTCGACCTCGCCGCGCAAGAACGGCGCCTGCTGAAGATCGATTTCCCCCATGAAGATGGGCCAGCCGGCGCCATCCTGCTGGTCAATTCGCTGACTGCCAGGGAGGAGGTGTCGCGCGACTTCCGTTTCGAGGCCGAACTGCTGTCCGATGACGCGCATATTGCGCTCAAGGCCATGATGGGCCGCATGGTGAGCATTTCCATGGTGCGCGACGATGGCACGCTGCGCCACTTCAATGGTTATGTGGGCGAGTTTTGCCTGCTGCGCGCCGATGGCGGCTTTGCGTGGTACCGCATGGTGCTGCAACCATGGCTGGCCTTCGCCCGGCTGCGCCAGGACAATGTGTCCTTTCATGGCCAAAGCGTGATGCAGCTGACCGAAACAACGTTCGCACACTACGAGCAGCGCGACTGGAAAACCAGCATCCATGGGGACGATCCGCAGATCACCTGCGCCAACCAGCACAATGAGACCGACTATAACCACCTGCACCGGCGCTGGGAGGCGCTGGGCTGGCATTACTGGTACGAACACCGCGCCGATGGCCATACGCTGTGGCTCGCGGACAACAGCACCCTGGCGGACATGGTCGCCACGGCGTCCGGAGACGGAGCCATGCGTTTTCACGCCGAATCGGGTGCCATGGAAGACGATGGCCTGCAACAGTGGCAAGCCGTGCGCCGGATCGGCTCCGGGCAGCTGACCTTGGCCAGTTTCGACTATAAAAATCCCCAGCCGCGCCTTGCCAGCGGCTACTCCCTGAATCGCCAGGGTGATGTATTTGCCCACGAGCTATATGAAAACACGGGCGCATATGGCTATAAGAATATCGGCGAGGGAGAATCCCTGGCGCAACGCCGCATGGAAGAAAGCGACCATTTGCGCCAGTATTTCGAGGCGGCCGGCAATCACCGTGGCGCACAGCCTGGCCTTTGCTTCCGGCTCGATGGACATTTCAGCGCCGAGGAAAAACGCTGCCAGCCTGGCCAGGAGCGCCCGGACAATATCGCCGAACGCGAGTACCTGATCCTGTCAGTCGTGCATAGCGCCAGCAATAATTATCAGCTTGGCCCTGGCACACCTTCCCACTATGTCAACAAGTTGGTGTGCGTGCGTCGGGACATCCGCTGGCGGCCGGGTCCTGGCTACAACAGCACACCGTGCGTGGTTGCCGGTGTGCAGACGGCGCTGGTGGTCGGACCGGCCGGAGAGGAAATCCATACCGATGCACTGGGACGCATCCGCCTGCAGTTTCACTGGGATCGTCTGGGTGAATTCGATGAGCGCAGCTCGCCATGGATACGCGTCATGATGCCGATGGCGGGTCAGCAAATGGGACACATCGCCTTGCCGCGCGTGGGCCAGGAAGTCGTTGTGCAGTTCCAGGACGGCAATATCGACCACCCTATCGTCATCGGCGTGGTCTACAACAGCGCCAATCCGCCGCCGTGGCAACTGCCGCAGCAGCGTGCCCTGTCCGGCTTGCGCAGCCGTGAACTGGGCGCCCGCAGCGCCAACCATCTCGTGCTCGACGATACCAAGGGTGCGATCCAGGCGCAGCTGCGCAGCGAACACCAGGACAGCCGGCTTTCACTGGGCAATATCACCCGCATCGACGACAATGCCGGCCGCAAGCAAGCGCGCGGCGTGGGCTTTGAACTGGCCAGCAGCGCCTGGGGCGCCCTGCGCGCGGCCAAAGGCATGCTGATCACCACCGAAACACCGGCAGGCGGCGGCTCCGTCAAGCAACTCGACGAAACACAGGCCCGTCTGGCGCAAGCACGTCAACTGCAGCAAGGCTTGGCCGGCATGGCTGTCGACGCGGGCGCGCAAGACAGCGCAGCACAACAAGGCGCCGTCGCCGAGTCCATCCAGCGGCAAAACGCCGCAATCAAGGGCGCCGGCGGCGATTTCCCGGAACTGTCCGAACCGCATTTGCTGCTGGCCAGCCCGGCCGGCATCGAGTTGAGCACGGCCCAGTCCATCCACCTCGCCGCCAGCGAGCATGTGGCGCTCTCCAGCAGCAAGCATATTTCACTCGCCAGCGGCGACAGCATGTTTGCCAGCATTGCCAGGACCTTCAGCCTGTTCGTGCACAAGGCCGGCATGAAACTGATCGCCGCCAGCGGCAAGGTGTCCATCCAGGCCCACAGCGACGAGGTGGAAATCCTCGCCCAGAAAGTCTTGTCTCTGATCAGCGAAGCGGACTGGGTCAACATCAAGGGCAAAAAAGGCGTACGCCTGCACGGCGCCAACCACATGCTGGAAATCAGCGACAAGGTGCAGTTCTTCACCTCTTCTCCCGTGCTCTTTAACGGCAATCTGGAAACATTGGCGCCGAAGAGCGTGTCGCAGGAATTCAATGAGAGGCCGCACAGCAGTTTTGATCAGGCTGTCCGACTGCTGCAAGTCGACGGCACACCCGCCCCCGATATAGCCTTTGAGTTAATACGCGAAGATGGTCACAGAATCAGCGAAAAGAGTAGCAGTGGTGGACACACCCCAGTACAGAAAGGGGACAGCATGGATAGCTACACAATACGCTACAAGGGAGAACTTCCATGAGTGACGATATGGATCTGAATGAACACGGCAATCACCAAGGCGAGTTTAGG
Organism: Janthinobacterium sp. SUN128; assembly: GCF_030587275.1. Lineage (NCBI taxonomy): Bacteria > Pseudomonadati > Pseudomonadota > Betaproteobacteria > Burkholderiales > Oxalobacteraceae > Janthinobacterium > Janthinobacterium sp. SUN128. The sequence continues at coordinate 2,507,964 of NZ_JAPWHY010000001.1, forward strand.
CAGAGTGTTGGCGGATGGGCTGAATACACCGTCAATATGACTGAAATAAAAGATACGATTCGTCATGACGTAATTATTCCACCTAAGAAAATAATTCCTATCATATTTCTACCGGGTGTTATGGGTAGCAACTTAAGAATAACAAAAAAACGTCAATATGATCTGAAGCGACCAGATAACAGATCATGGAGGCCTGATGACATGGTAGACAAATCCGGAAATTTGGCGGTTGCAACTGGTAGCGGTCTAGGTGGTTGGTTCAGGAGTGCATCCCCAAGAGATCGACAATTGGCTTTTGACCCGAACGAAACTGAAGTTGAGTACTATCAATATTCAATTGAAAATGAACGTTTCTTTCCAGGTGGAGATATCACCAAAGGATCCGACGTACGCCACAACAATGTTCCTGACGATTTTCCTGGAGTTCCACCATTGATTTCTGTTAGCTCCAAAAAAAATGCACAAGTAGATTCCATTCAGAAACCTGGAGTAACAGGAAGATTTATTCCCCGTGAGATACGTGAAACGCCAGCACATATTGCACGATGGCGAGGATGGAGCGAAGTTCTTTTCGCCGGCGCATATGGAGAAATGCTTCAAAAGACAGAATTCTTCATGAATAATATAGTAAAAAATGGGCAAATTTTACCTCATTGGAAAATTGATCCTTCCGATCAAACAACGGGCAGATATTCATATGGCCAACAATCCCACCCATCCATTGCGAAGCTTATAATAAAAGATCCAAAAGAATTTGGCGCCTCCTCCGGAACAGCAATTAACAATTCTGATATGTTAAAGATTTCTCCATGCTGGTATCCGGTTCATGCGTTGGGATACAATTTCCTACAGAGCAATGCCATTTCTGCCGCCGTTATTGCCGAACGCATACGCGGCATAGTAATAGGTTATCAGAAATGTGGCTTTAAATGCAGTGAAGTCATTCTCATCACGCACAGCATGGGAGGTTTGCTCGCCAGGGCTTTAATGCATCCAAAATATGGAAATATGCTTAATGATAAAATTGTAAAAATACTTGGAATATATCATAACGTGATGCCTACATTAGGAGCCGCCAGTGCATACAAACGCATGCGTTTCGGTTTTCAGGAAAAGAGCGGCCCATTAAATACACTCGCAGCCCAAGTTCTCGGCATCGACGGCGAACACGCCACCGCGATTCTCGCAAATACGCAAGCACCTCTAGAGATGATGCCCGGCACGGCATATGGTCAAGAATGGCTCAAAGTTGTTGACGTAAGTGATAAATTACTTTGGAGTTGGCCACGCGATAAGGAAAGCGCGCTGGAGGGTATTTACCTGCAACCTGCGAATGCTTGGTGGAGGCTCATAAATCCTTCGTGGGTGAACCCGGCAAATATTCCGATTAACAAAGGAGGAGGCATAAGCAATGTCATGCAACGATTGAAAGATGCCTCTGCATTATTAAGGGAAATAGATAAAATATTTCATCCAAACACATACGCTAGTTATTGCGCATCAAAAGAGTTCCTAAGTTATGGAGAAATTACGCTCAAGGTTATTGAAGGATTAGAAATAAAAAAAATAAACCATCCAGAAAATGCGACGCCCCCGCCAAATAAATGGAGGCTGCTGAGTGATGATGCGAAAGGCAATCTCACTATACAAGCGGGAACACGTGTATTGAAGCTAAAATTACAACCAGCAAGTTCTGCTGGCGATGAAACCGTCCCATCGGATCGCTCAGCGAAACACATACCTGGAAAAAAATTTCTCCATGGGGAGAAAGCTGGAACTGGATATGAACATCAAAATAGCTATACTCATCCACATGTCCTAGCGTCTATGCTTTATTCAATTGTGCAAATTGCAAAAACAGCAAAATGGGAATAATTATGAAAAATTATAAAAAAATACTTATACTCATCATTTTAATAATATCAATCCAAACAGCGGCAAATGAGAATCACCTGCCAAAAATACATGGGGCAAAAAAAATGAACGGAACCACAATTCAAAAAAGAAAAATAGAAACCCTGTTCCAGAACACAAAAAAACTATGCTTTGGCAGATATCTATTAAATCTACCCAACGAAGCAGAATTAATAATCGGGAACTCGGCAGTGGATTTATTTAAAGGAGGCCCGAATAATTTAAAGCACTAAGCAGAAATTGATTTAAGAAAAATAAAATCCCTTAATATTTCCCCTGAAATTATTTACAATGGCAATGGTCCAATAGAAAACAGTTGGCAACTTCGATACTACACTAGCAGCTCAGCCAAAGAAGATAATTTTATAATTTATCGAACCTTAATAAATAAAGGGGATTTCATATTTGCGATAGGTGATGCTGTCGGCAATGGCGACACCGAAAGAGCAACAGCGGAAAGACAACTCCTTCAAGCAAAAAGTCTGCGTTTACGTGATACGGAAGAAATTCCGGTCACACCAGGACTTTGCGTAGAGCATGGATTCCTGAGTGAAAATCAGTATAAATATCAAGAAATAGACGACGTAGGAATTTATTTACCCAGCTTGCCAGATGTTACTATCTCCATCAGTTCAAATAAAGATGCATATGGCGACTACCCTTCGACAGAATTTGAATCAAGGTTGCGTGGAAAACTATCACTACTCAGTCGCATACAAGATGCAAAAGAAATTCAACGCAATAACTATCCCAAGCGCACCTTGCTACGCGAAGGCAAACGTACCGTTCAACACTGGAAAGGCGAAGAGTCGCTGATACGGCGTACCGATGGTGTCCATGATTTTGAATGGGCATTGGTAGGCAAACCGAAAGACATCGCAAATCCGTCCGTACTGGAAGTCAAGATGTACACCAAAGTCGCCCACAATATGGTCGGCGCTGCCGACACCGCATCGCTGAGCGACGACGAAGCCATCGCCTTGTGGGACAAGCTGCTGTCCGGCCTGAAGTTCCGGGTGAAAGTGCCGGGTGCGCCGCCGGGTTCGTACTACATCGATCCGGACAAGCCGGCGCAGTGATGGCTGGACAAACGTGGCAAGCACTCTTGCTGGCGTGATGCAAGCCATTGCGCTAGCATGGTCCTTTTGCCCGGAAGGCTTCCATGCCCATGCCCATTCCCCTGCGCCCCGCCCTGCCCGACGACATCGACGCCCTGTGGGCCCTGCGCACGGTGGCTGTGCGCATCAGTTGCGCCACGCACTATGCAGCGGAGCAAATTACTGTGTGGACGGCCTCGCCCGTGCCGGACTCTTATGCCGCCATGCTGGCTGCGGGTGGCGGCATCGTGGCGATGCAGGGCGAGATCATTGCCGGTTACGCCATGCTCGATGCGGACAAGCAGGAAGTGGACGCCGTTTTTGTCGATCCCGCGCATGCGGGACTCGGCATCGGCAAGCGCCTGCTGGCGGCGCTGGAGCAACTGGCGCGCGGGCGCGGCATTGCGCGTCTGCATCTGTCCGCGTCGCTCAATGCCGTGCCGTTTTACGCGGCTGCCGGCTTTACAGCCTTGCGCGAGCAAGCGTATGCGCACCCGAGCGGCATCAGCCTGGCCAGCGTGGCGATGGAAAAGGCGTTGGCGGGCGCCTGAGCCGTCAGTCCTCCGTCGCAGCAGCTTCGGACTCGGCCAGGCAGTGCTGCAGCTTCGCGATCAGGGCGCGCACTTCGTCGCCGCCCAGGTCCAGCGGGTCCCCTTGTGCGCCGACGGCGATCAGGCAGATGGCCGAGCCGTCGTACCAGGCGTCCAGGCGCTCCTTGCCCTCATTCATATTGCTCTGATTCATGTTGCAAATCCCTCAGTAAATCAGCCGACGCCGCGATGCTGGCGCTGCCTTGCGGCACAGGGAAAACGAAAGCCAGCTGGCCATTCTGGTTCATACCGGGCAGCCACTTGGCCAGGAAATCGCCGAGCGCGATGGCGCACGGCTGAAAATATTCCCAGTCGCCGCTGGCGCACGCCTGCGCAAACGCGACTTCCGGCCAGAACGGGATGGCAACCTTGCCGTCGACTTGCGCCGTGGCCCAGCCATCGCGGTACAAGCCCCACACTTCTTGCGTATCGGCTGCCTTGCGCACAAAGTAGGCATGGCGCTCGGCGGACGGCAACCCAGCCACCTGCTTGAACTTGTCAGGATGCATGCTCGTCTCCTGCCCCGTCCCATACCCGCAGCTGCGGCGTGCACCAGCCAGTCACCATGTCGAGGGCGTCCAGTATCACGTCTTCCAGCGGCCCTTCCTGCGTGGCGGGACGCAATTCCTGCAACAAGGCGGCAACTTGCGCGGCCGTCACGCCGCTGGCCTTGTAACGCAGCAGGATGGCGCGCAGCGTGAGCAAACCTGCCCTGGCGTCCAGCGCGGCCAGCAAGTCCCGGTCGATATCGGCGATGATGGTTTGCGGCATGTCAATCCGCCTCCCACGCGATGGCGGCCGGCCGCGCGCCGCCCGTCCTGAAAAACTCGGCATAGGCACACTGGCATTGTTCCACGTCCACGCACCATGCCTCGGGATACTCGTCCACCTGGCCATTGGTCAGCAGATAGCTGCAGGCACCGTCTGCCTCCTCGTCGCCCAGCGAGTGAAAACTCAGGTCGTCCTGCCCCGACAGATACATCAGCCAGGCATTGCCGCCATTGCGCAACATGCACAGGGCCGGGCCCTGCTCCGCGTTCGTGGCCAAGGTCAGCCACAGCTCGCACTGCGCCAGCGCGCGCGCCTCATGCAGCGCTTGCTCCAGCGCAAGGATGCTATCCACCACGCGCGGCTCGCCGTGCAGATTCAGTTCCATCGTCATGCTTTTTCCCCACTTAGATCGGCCGTCGCCAGGGCCGTGCTCAGGTACAGCTTGCCGCTCAGGTCTTTCAATAGACTGCTCTGGCGCAGGCGGTCCATCACGGGCCCTTTCACTTCGGCCAGGTTCAGGCTGATGCCGCGCTTGATCAGCGCGCTGTTGAGTTCGATCAAGCCCAGCAAGGCCGTGCTGTCGATCTGGTTGACTGCCGACAGCACCAGCACCAGGTGGCGGGCCGTCGGGTGGCCGCGCAACTCGTCTTCCACGCGCTCCGTCACGGCTTCGACGTTGCCGAAGAACAGGCCCGCATCGATGCGCAACAGCAAGACGTCCGGCAAGGTTTGCGCTTCATAGCGCTCCACGTTGCGGAAGTGTTCGCTATTCGGGATGCGCCCCAGCACGGCGATGTGCGGGCGGCTGGCGCGCCAGATCAGGGTGCCCATCGACAACAGCACGCCGATCACCACGCCTGCTTCCACGCCCAGCACCAGCACGCCGGCCGTCGTCGCCAGCAGGGCCAGCGCATCGCTGCGGTCGTAGCGCCACGACAGTTTCAAGGTGTCCCAGTCCAGCAGGCTGCTGACGGCAAAGATGATGGTGGCCGCCAGAACGGGCAGCGGCAGCAGGGCCAGCCAGCCCGTGGGCGCCACCAGCGCCAGCGCCAGCAGGCCGGCCGTGATGATGCTGGCCAGGGGCGTGTTGGCGCCCGCCTGGAAATTGACGGCCGAGCGGGAAATCGAGCCCGTGACGGGGAAGCCGCCCGACAGCGCGCTGGCCACATTGGCCGCGCCCAGCCCCAGCAGTTCGCGGTTGGTCTGCAGCTTTTCACCGCGTTTTTGCGCCAGGGTCTGGGCGGCGGACATGCTCATCAAAAAGATGATGAAGGCGATCAGGAGCGCAGGCGACAGCAGGGTGCGCCAATGGGCGCTCGAGGTAGCCAGGTTCAGGCCCGGCAAGCCGCTGGGCACGTGACCCGTCGTCTGCACGCCCATCGCTTCCAGGCCGCCATAGGCGACCAGCGCGATGCCGGCCAGCACCAGCGCCATCGGCGCCAGACGCGCGCCCACGTCGGCCGCCACCTGGTTCAGGCCGCAACGCTGCAGCAGGCGCGACAGATAACGCTTGGCCAGCCACAGGAACAACAGGCCGGACAGTCCAAGCACGAGGCTGGGCGTATGCCAGTGGGGCCAGGTGGCACCCAGCAAGGGCGTGATCTGGCCCCAGATGATCAGGATCGCGGCGCCATTGCTGAAACCGCTGATCACGGGGCGCGACAGGAAACTGGCCATGAAGCCCAGGCGCAGCACGCCGCACAGCAACAGGACGAGGCCGCTGATGAAGGCCAGCTGGGCGGCCAGGACGATATACAAGGAGGAGCCGGGGTCGGCCAGCGGCGCCAGGGCGGCGGCCGTCATCAGGGATACGATGGCCATGGGGCCCACCGATTGCGTCATGCTGCTGCCGAACAGGGCGTACAGCACGGGCGGCAAGATGCTGGCATAGATGCCCACCACGGGCGGCAAGCCGGCCACCAGCGCATAAGCCATGCCTTGCGGCACCATCATCATGGCGACAACGATACCGGCAGTGATGTCTCCGGCCAACAGAGGACGCCGGTATTGCCTGAGCCAGAGCAGCATGGATGATCCCGAAATCTGAAAACCGAAGCCTATCATGCGACGAGGCCGGCTGACAGGGGGAACGCGTTCACTCTTGCAGCAATTGCGCCTTCACGGCATCGAGGATTTCCACCGACAGGGCTTCGTCATCGACGGAACGGGCCAGCACCATGGCCCCCACCATGGCGGCAAACGTGGCTATCGCCTGCTGGCGCCGCTCTTCCGGGACGCCGTCGGGCAGCAATCCCTGCAGCAAGGCGAACTGCTGCTGCGTGGCCGCCGTAAACGCGGGACGCGCGCCGGGCGACATGCGCGCCACGTCGACGCCCATGGCCGCCGCAGGGCAACCACCGCCGGGCTGGTCGCGGTGCCGGGTGGTCAGATAATTGTCGATAATGGCCGGCAGCGCCCGCTGCGGGTCGCTGGCGACCTTTGCCTGCCAGCCTGCCAGCGATTTCTCCAGGGCATGCTGGCACGCCTCGATCATCAAGTCTTCCTTGGACGCGAAATGGCCATAGAAACCGCCATGCGTCAGGCCCGCGTTCTTCATCAAATCGGCCACGCCGATGCCGTCATAGCCCTTTTCGCGGAACAACTTGGCCGCCACCTCCACGATGCGCTCGCGGTTCAGCGCCGCCTGTTCCCTGCTTACCTTCATGCTGCCCTCCCACATTTATGTCAATCATCATATAACTTTACGCCTGTTTGCGCCACTCTGTTAGCAAGCGCACCGTTTGATGCGGTTGCCGCGCCGATACTGGATCTTCGTTTCCAGGGAGGCCAGCATGAACGAGAACAAGGACCAGTCCGCCGGTAACTTGCAGCGCAGCATACAGCAGGAGCAGGATCAGGAAGACAAGCAGCGCGATGCCGCCAAGCAAGGCAAGGCAAGCAAGCCGCCTGTGCAGACGGGCCACCGCAACCAGCCGACGCCTCCCCTGCCCGCCCAGCACCTGGACAAGCCCGGCCTTGAAGCACAGATGGCATTGAAACCCCGCTTCCTGGCGCCCGACTACTGCGGCAGCGGCAAGCTGGCCGGCATGGTCGCCATCATCACGGGCGGCGATTCGGGCATCGGCCGCGCCGTGGCCGTGCTGTACGCGCGCGAAGGGGCGGATGTCGCCATCATTTACCTGAACGAACACGCGGACGCCCACGAAACCAAGCGCTACGTGGAAGCGGAAGGACAGAGCTGCCTCCTGATTGCCGGCGACGTGCGCGACCAGGGATTTTGCCAGCAAGCCGTCAGCCAGGTGCTGGACAAGTTCACGCACATCGACGTGCTGGTCAACAACGCAGCCTTCCAGGAACATGCGGAATCCTTGCTGGATCTGAGCGAGGAACGCTTCGACCTCACCATGAAAACCAATGTCTACGGCTACTTTCATATGGCCAAGGCCGTCCTGCCCCACTTGCAGCGCGGCGCGTCCATCATCAACACGGGCTCCGTGACGGGTTTGCAAGGCTCGAAGCACTTGCTCGACTATTCCACCACCAAGGGTGCCATCCATGCGTTTACGATGGCGCTGGCCGGCAACTTGCTGGACAAGGGCATACGCGTGAACGCCATCGCGCCCGGGCCGGTCTGGACGCCCCTCAACCCGGCGGACAAAAGCCCCGAGGACATCCAGAAATTCGGCCAGGACACGGACATGCGCCGCCCGGCCCAGCCGGAAGAGCTGTCGCCCGCCTACGTCTTCCTGGCCTCGCCCGCCTGTTCCAGCTATATCAGCGGCATCGTCCTGCCCATCACCGGCAGCGTGGGGAACTAGGCGATGGCGCGCGCACTGTGGAAAGGCGCCATCAGCTTCGGCCTTGTGCACATCCCCGTCGAGCTGATTTCAGCCAGCCTCGACCATGAACTGGACTTGTCCATGCTGGACCGGCGCGACTTTTCACCCATCGGCTACAAGCGCTACAACAAGAAGACGGGCAAGGAAGTCGAGTGGGACGACATCATCAAGGGCTATGAATACAAGACGGATGAGTACGTGGTGCTGTCCGAGGAAGATTTAAGGCAAGCCAATGTGAAGGCTACGCAAACCATCGACATACTGACCTTTGTCGATGCGCTTGAAGTGCCGCTGACCTTTTACGAGCACCCGTATTATTTGCTGCCCGCCAAGGGCGGCGAAAAAGTCTATGCGCTGCTGCGCGAAACCTTGCGCAAGGCGAACAAAGTGGGCATCGCCAGCGTGGTCATGCGCACCAAGCAGCATTTGTGCGCACTCGTGTGCGTGGGCGACGCCATCGTGCTCAACACCCTGCGCTACGCCGATGAAATCCGCCCCACAGACGACCTGGACTTGCCCGGCAGCACCCTGAAATCGGCCGGCATTTCCGACAAGGAACTCAAGATGGCCCTGTCGCTGGTGGAAGGCATGAGCGAAGCGTGGGAACCCGGGCAATACCACGACAGCTACCGCGAAGACGTGTTGGCGCTGGTCAAGAAGAAAGTCAAGGCCAAGCAGACCAAGACCATCACGCCGCCCGCGCCCGAGCCAGCAGAAGAGCACGGCAGCAACGTGATCGACCTGGTCGCCCTGCTGCAGCAAAGCCTGGGCAAGAAAGCGTCCGCCGCGCAGGCCCGCAAGCGCGCGGCCTCGTCCGCCGCCCGCAAGCCGCCGCCCGCCAGGCGCAAGGCGGCCTGAACCACCCTACCTGCTTAGCGAGACTCTGCCATCATATAAATGCATTGACTTTGATCCGGCTTCTCGCTACGTTATGCACAGGCCTGCCACCCGGCAAGCCCTGTCATGCGTGCGGAAAAAATGGATGCCGAGTTCGATCAGCTTATCCTCAGCAACGCCCCTGGCGGCGTTGTCATCACGAACGAAGAGCATGTCGTCATGCGCTGGACGGCGGGGGCGCAGCGCATTTTCGGCTATGCCAGCGACGAAGCGCTGGGCCGCACGCTGTGGGAACTGATCTCCTTGCCGGGACAGGCCGAAGCTGGCCCGCTGATCGCCGAGCAACTGATCCTACACGGCAGCTACGACCGCGAATCGCTGCGGCGGCGCAAAGATGGCGAACTCATCTACGTCGACGTGGCATGCCAGGCCGCACAGCGCGCGCCGGATGGCCACTGCTACCTGATTTCCACCATGAAGGACACGACCTTGCTGAAGGCCGCGCGCGACGCCCAGTTCGTCGACGTGCGCTACCGCGTGCTGTTCGAGTCCACGCCGGACAGCGTCATCATGGTCAATGCCACGGGCGCCATCGTGCTGGCCAACCAGCAGGCACAGCGCCTGTTCGGCTATGCGGAAGGCGAATTGAGCGGCAGGCAAATCGATAGTCTGCTGCCGCAACGCCTGCGCCATGCGCACGTGGGGCACCGCGCGCGCTATTTCGACCAGCCCCGTACGCGCACCATGGGCGCCGACCTGGAATTGCTGGGCTTGCGCAAGGACAACGTCGAGTTCCCCGTCGAAATCAGCCTGTCGCCGATCCAGACGGAGATCGGCACCTTCGTCATCAGCGCCATCCGCGACGTCAGCGACCGCCGCCGGGCCGAGCAGAAGTTCCGAGGCCTGCTCGAATCGGCGCCGGACGCCATCGTCATCGTCAACGGCGATGGCGAGATCGTGCTCGTCAACTCGCAAACGGAACGGCTGTTCGGTTACTCGCGCGCGGAGTTGCTCGGGCGCAATGTGGAAGTGCTGATCCCGGCCCGCTATGCACACGATCATCCGCATCACCGCCAGTCCTTTTCCGCGGCGCCGCGCGCCCGCTCCATGGGCGCGGGCCTGGAACTGTACGGCTTGCGCCGCGATGGCACCGAATTTCCCGTCGAAATCAGCCTGTCGCCGCTGGAAACGGAGGAAGGCGTGCTGGTCTCGTCAGCCATCCGCGACATCACGGAGCGCAAGCGCATCGAGCGCACGCTGAACGAACAGAAAATCGAACTGGAACGGGCCAGCCAGGCGAAGGACCGCTTTCTCACCAGCATGTCGCATGAATTGCGCACGCCGCTGAACGCCATCCTCGGCTTCGCCCAGCTGCTGGCCAATGAAACCCTGCCCGCGACCGTGCTGCAAAAGCGCGCCTTCGTGCAAAACATCGTCACCTCGGGCCGCCACCTGCTCACCCTGATCAATGAAATCCTCGACCTGGCGAAGATCGAATCAGGCAGCCTGAGCCTGTCGATCGAGCCGGTGGCGCTGCCCGTGCTGCTCGAGGAAGTGCGCGTCATGGTGGAAGAACAGGCGCAGCAGCGCCAGATTCACCTGGTGTTTCCAGCCTGCGAGGCGCTGACGCTCAGGGCCGACCATACGCGCCTCAAGCAAGTGCTGCTGAACCTGCTGTCAAACGCCATCAAGTACAACCGCCCGGCCGGCAAGGTGGAGCTGGAAGTGTCGCAGCCCGGGGCGCAGCGCGTGCGCATCGCCATCCGCGACACGGGCAAGGGACTGGACGACGCACAGATGGCCGAGCTGTTCCAGCCGTTCAACCGCCTGGGACAGGAGGCAGGCAGCGAGGAAGGCACCGGCATCGGCCTGGTCGTCACCAAGCGCCTGGTTGAGCTGATGGGCGGCAGCATGGGCGTGCACAGCTGCGTCGGCGTGGGCAGCGTGTTCTGGATCGAACTCGACACCATGACCGCCCCGCCCGCCAACCGGCAGCCGGAATACCTGCCCGAGCCCGCCTGCGACGTCCGGGACGATGCCGGCGGCCAGGCCCTGCTGCTGTACGTGGAAGACAATCCGGCCAGCCTGCGGCTGGTGGAAGATATCGTCAGCTTCCTGCCCCATCTGCGCATGATCTCGGCCACCGACGCCCGCCAGGGTATCGCGCTGGCGCTGGAACGCCGCCCCGATGTCATCCTGATGGATATCAATTTGCCCGGCATGAATGGTAACCAGGCGCAGCGCATCCTGCGCAACGATACGCGCACGGCGCACATCCCCGTCATCGCCTTGACGGCCAACGCCATGAAGGGCGATATCCGGCATGGCCTGGCCGCGGGTTTTTTCCGCTACCTGACCAAGCCCGTCGAAATTCCTCAGCTCAACGCGGCCATCGAGGAAGCGCTGCAACTGGCGCGCGCCGTCCTGCCGTTCAAGCCGGCGGAATAAAGGCCAGCTTTTTCATCGCCGCATCGAGGCCCTTCGCGCTGCGCGCGTAGCCGTCCCATGGCGCGTTGCCCACGTCGAGACGGCTGTGGACATTGCCCACGTTCCACTGATCGCCCGCCTTCAGTTTGTCGAGTTCATCCCAGGCCAGCGGCACGGAAATGCCCAGCCCCGACCGCGTGCGGGCAGACCACGCGCATACGGTGGTGGCGCCCCGGCCATTGCGCAAATAATCGATGAAAATCTTGCCGACGCGGTTGGCGGGGCCGCTTTTCAGGACGAAGCGCTGCGGAATGAGCTGCGCCATGTGCGCCACGATGGCTTGCGAAAACGCTTTGACCGTATCCCAATCGTGTTTCGGGCGGATCGGCACGACCACATGCAAGCCCTTGCCGCCGCTGGTTTTCAGCCAGGCGGGCAGTCCCAGCTCCGTCAGGAAGGCACGCAGCAATACGGCCGCCTCGCGGATGGCGGGCCAGGCCACGCCCTTGCCCGGATCCAGGTCGAACACCAGGCGATTCGGCGTGTCGTAGGCGCTGGCCAGGGCGTTTTGCGTGTGAAATTCCACCACATTCCACTGCGCCGCAGACAATAAGCCCTGTGTGCTGGCCACTTCCAGCATGGCGGCATGCTCCGGATCGAGGCCGGGATCGAGCTGTTTGACGCCGGGCATGCTGGACGTGTCCGCATGCTTCTGGAAAAACAGCTCGCCACCCACGCCGGCCGGCGCGCGCACCAGCGACACGGGCCGCCCGCGCAAGTGCACGAGCATCAGCTTGCCCACCAGGGCGTAGTAGCGCACCAGGTCGATCTTCGTCGCGCCACTGTCCCGGTCGATCACCCGGTCCGCATGGCTGACCTTGAAACTGGCCGGCAAGACGCCGTCCGGCGTGGATTTGCTCTGCATCGTCTTCTCCCTGTCGATTCGCTGCGCGCGCTCGCGCACGATGGCGGCTGGCTGTTTATCCTCGCGCAAGCCGTGAAACACGGCATGGCGCACGGCGCCACCGCTGGTCCATTGCGCAAAGCTCACTTCGGCCACCAGTTGCGGCTTGACCCAGATGGGCTGGCGCACGCCACCCGCCTTGCCCGCGAACGGACTCGTCCCGGCTGCCAGGACGTCAAGCCGACGCCGCAATTCGCGCAGGCTGGCATCGTCGAAGCCGCTGCCCACATTGCCCGCATAGAGCAGCCTGCCCTGGTCATCATGCACGCCCAGCAACAAAGAACCGATGCCTTCGCGCGCGCCCTGCGGCGCCGTATAGCCGCCGATGACGAATTCCTGGCGCAGCCCGCATTTGAGCTTGATCCAGTCGCCCGAGCGCCGCGTGACGTAGGGCGAACCGCGCCGCTTGCCGATCACGCCTTCCAGCCCCAGCCGGCAGGCGTGGGCCAGTATCTGCTGCGGCGTCGCGTCGAGCGCGGCGCTGAAGCGCACCAGGGGCGACGCTGGCAAGCTCTGCAGCAACTGTTCCAGCAACGCCCTGCGCGCCTCGACAGGCTGGCCCCGCAGATCGTGGCCATCGAAAAACGCCACGTCGAACAGGTAATACACGATCTCGCTGGTCGTTTCCGCATCGAACGCGCGCTGCAATGCGCCAAAATCCGGGTGGCCGCTGGCGTCGTTGACGACGATTTCACCGTCATACCAGCCCGGCGGCAAACTCAACTGTTCCAGCGCCTGCCGCAGCTTCGGCAGTTTTTCCGTCCAGTCATTGCCATTGCGCGTGATCAAATTGATCCGCTCGCCATCGCATCGCGCGAGGATGCGGTAACCGTCGAATTTCACTTCGAAAAGCCACTGCTGCGCGTCTGGCGGCGGCGCATCGACGAGGGTAGCCAGCTGCGGCGACAGGATGGCGGGCAAATCGGCATCCGGCGCTGCGGAGCCGTCCGCGCTCTTCTTGCGCTTGGGCATGGCCTTGTTCTTGACGCTATCGGGAAACTCGTCCACGACAGAAAATTCCAGTGCCGGCCGGGCAAATGCGTCCTTTTCCTTGATCAGCAGCCAGGCAGGCTGCTTTGCGCTGCGTTTATCGCCCTTGCCTTTCATGCGCACCAGCACCCAGTTGCCATGCATCTTGTGGCCATGCAGGGTCAATTTCAGTTCGCCGGCCGCCAGCGCCTTGCGCGCATCAGGCGTGGCCGGCTGGGCTTGCCACGTCCCCTTGTCCCAGATGATGACCTTGCCCGCGCCATACTGCTTTTCGGGGATCGTGCCTTCAAAACCGGCATACGCAATGGGATGGTCTTCCACCTGCACCGCCATGCGCTTGTCGCGCGGGTCGTAGCTGGGCCCTTTCGGCACGGCCCAGCTTTTCATCGTGCCGTCCAGTTCCAGGCGAAAGTCATAGTGCAAACGGCTGGCCCAGTGCTTCTGGATGACGAAGGTGAGCGCCTCGCCCGCTTCCTCGCCGCCATCCGCAGGCTCGGGCGTGGCGGCGAAATTGCGCTTGGCTTGATAGGTTTTCAAGGCGGCTTTCATGGCGGACCCATGCGGTGACGATGGCATCGAGTCTAGGCCGCTGCCGTCCCTGGCGCCGTACGCCAGCTAACAGAGTACCTGCCCCGGCAAATGTAAGTGTTTGTAATTAGCCCGAATCGCTGTCAACGCTATTGCCGTACGGCGCGTTTTTGCCTCAGTGACAGGGGAAATGCATCTCCTGAACTACAACCCCACTTCTCGAGGAACTGCACCATGAAAAAAGTAATCGCTACTCTGATCGCCGGCTTGTTCGCTACCGCAGCCTTTGCTCAAACGCCAGCCGTGCCTGCCAAGGCCGAAGCCAAGCACACCAAGGAAGTGGCAAAAGCAGAAGCCAAAGAAACCAAGGCCGTAGTCAAAGCCGATGCCAAGGAAGCCGTTGTCGCCGCCGATGCGAAAGCCGATGTGGCCAGCGCCAAGGCCGATGCCAAAGCCACCAAGGCCAAAGCCCATCACAAAGCCACCAAGGCCAAGGCAAAAGCCGCCGAAGACAAAGCTGAAGCGACCGCAGCAGCGAAGTGATCGCCATCCCGCCATGGCGGGAGGCACCATGCAAAAAGACAGCTTCGGCTGTCTTTTTGCATTTTCACACCTTCTTCTTCAATTAACGTCGCTCAAATCACCTGATTGTAAGAAAGTGTAAACCAGGTCAACCATTACCTTCCGGGCCGCGTTTTCTGCTCAGTGATACGGGAATCATCCCGGCACACCAGACAAACCACCACCGAGGACTGCACCATGAAAAAAGCAATTATTACCCTGATCGCCGGCCTGTTCGCTACCGCAGCCTTCGCCCAAACCCCTGCCGCCCCGGCAGTGCCCGCCAAAGTGGAAGCGGCTCACACCAAGGCCGTCGTGAAAGCCGATGCCAAGGAAGCGCAAGCCGTCGTGAAAGCGGACGCAAAAGAAGCGAAAGCCGTCGTGGCCGCAAAAACGGAAGTCGCCAGCGCAAAAACGGAAGCAACGGCCACCAAGGCCAAGGCGCATCACAAGGCCAAGAAAACCAAGGCCAAGGCTGACGAGAAACTGGCATCGGCCACCGCGGAAGCCGCACCAGCAGCAGCCAAGTAATCATCGACATACCATCGCTCACCATTCGCCAGGAAAATAAAATGAAAAAAGTTATCGCTACCCTCATCGCCGGCCTGTTCGCTACCGCAGCCTTCGCCCAAACCCCTGCCGCTCCAGCAGCATCGGTTCCAGCCAAGGCGGAAGCGGCCCACACGAAAGCCGTGGCCAAGGCTGAAGCCAAGGAAACCAAGGCCGTCGTGAAAGCCAATGCCAAGGAAGCGGTCGTCGTCGCCGATGCGAAAGCCGATGTGGCCAGCGCCAAGGCCGACGCCAAAGCCACCAAGGCCAAAGCCCATCACAAGGCCAGCAAAGCCAAAGTGAAAGCGGATGCGGCCAAAGCGGCGGAAGCCGTTCCCGCAGTGCCGGCAGCGCCAGCGAAGTAAGCGCGAACGACGTCACGCAAGCGCGTCCGCCGGGTCTGCGCTTGCGTGACCACGCCGATTACCAGGGACAGCTTCGGCTGTCCTTTTTGCATGGCGCGGCGCCAAATGCCATGGCTTCCTGCGCGCCTTCATGCAAACTTCATCGAACCGGCCAGCTTGCGCGCGACAAAGCGGTGCACATGGAGGACACTGGCACTTCCACCATCGCCGCGAAGCCTATCCCATGCGCCACCTGCCCCTCATCCTGACTACCGCCCTGTATCTGCCTTGCGCCGCCAATGCGCAAGATATCCCCGCCACCCTGGAGCAAGTCCTGCAAGCCCAGGACCGCGACAGCCATGGCGATTTGCGCGCCGTCGTCGTGTTGCGCGATGGCGCCGTCGTGGCCGAACGCTATTACAACGGCGAGACGGTCGATACCCTGCACGACATCCGCTCGGCCGGCAAGAGCATCACCGCCCTGCTGGTGGGCGCGGCCGTGGCGCGCGGCCAGCTGGCCACGACAAAAACGGTGGGCGACTACTGGCCCGATGTCGCCGGCAGCGCGGCAGGCAAGGTCATCCTCGACGACTTGCTGACCATGCGTTCGGGCCTGGCCGCCTTCGATGAAGACGAACAGTCGCCTGGCAATGAAGACAAGCTCGATGCGTCGCCCGACCCGGCCGCCTTCGTGCGTGCGATACCGGCTGCCACGGCGCCGGGCAGCATGTATCGCTACAACTCGCTGGGATCATATGTCGCGGGCAGAGTGGTGGAAAACGCCAGCGGCGCCGACTTGGAAGACTACGCCGCCAAGGTGCTGTTCGCGCCACTGGGCATCACCCGCTGGAGCTGGGGCCGCGACGTGGCACGTCACCCGAAAGGCCAGGGCAATCTGTCGCTGCGCGCGCGCGACACGGCAAGGATCGGCCAGATGGTGCTCGACGAAGGCGTATTTGACGGCAAGAGGATTATCGATGCCGCCTGGCTGCAAGCCGCGCTGGCGCCGCGCGTGGCCATCGGCGCCGTGGACCGCTACGCCGACAGCTACGGCTATTTCTGGTACGCGAAGACGCAGGACGTCGGAGGACGGAAGATTGCCGTGCATTTCGCCTCGGGCAATGGCGGCAACAAGATCTATGTGATACCCGCCCGTCGCATGGTGGTCAGCATCGCATCGAGCGCGTATGGCAAGGGGTATGGGCAGCGCCGGTCGGAAGACATCCTGAAGGCCATCCTGAAAGCGGATGCAACTCAGATGTAAGCGTTTGTAATGACCGTCAACGCAAGCGTCCGGGGGCGCGTTTTATGCTCAGTGACACGGGAATCATCCCGACACCAACAGACATACCAGACAAACCACCACTGAGGACTGCACCATGAAAAAAGTAATCGCTACCCTGATCGCCGGCCTGTTCGCAACTGCAGCCTTCGCCCAAACCCCGGCAGCACCTGCGGCCGCTCCGGCAGCGCCCGCCAAAGTGGAAGCGGCCCACACCAAGGCCGTCGTGAAAGCGGACGCCAAGGAAGCGCAAGCCGTCGTGAAGGCGGATGCCAAGGAAGCGAAAGCCGTCGTCGCCGCAAAAACGGACGTCGCCAGCGCCAAAGCGGAAGCGGCCACCACCAAAGCCAAGGCACACCACAAAGCCAAGAAAACCAAGGCCAAGGCTGACGAAAAGCTGGCATCGGCCACCGCCGAAGCGGCTCCAGCCAAGTAATTCCGACACACTTTACTGACCACGCATACCAAGGATCCTAAAATGAAAAAAGTTATCGCCACCCTGATCGCCAGCCTGTTCGCCACCGCCGCTTTCGCCCAGACGCCAGCCGTCGCGCCAGTCGCTCCAGTGGCACCGATTCCTGTCGTCGCCCCTGTCGCCAAGGCCGAAGCGCCGGCAGCCGCCGTCAAACCAGCGGCGCACAAGAAAGCCAAGCATCACAAGGCAAAGAAAGCCGCGCCAGCCGACAAGGCAGCGCCTGCGGAACCAGCAGTACCGGCAACGCCAGCAGCGCCAGCCAAGTAATCGCGGCGGCACCATCAAAAAAGACAGGGTTTTCCCTGTCTTTTTTTTCGTCCGCTTTTTTGTGCGCTTATTTCGGCATCAGCACCGTGTCGATCACATTGATCACGCCATTCGACTGGTACACGTCATAGGTGCTGATATTGGCGCTGTTGCCGCTCTCGTCCATCACGACGATGTTGTGCATGCCGTTCATGGCGAACATCAGCTTGCCGCCGCTGGCCGTGGGCAAGGTGGCTTTACCGTCGTGCATCTTGATTTCCTTCGCCAGCGCCTTGAAGTCGTATTTGCCGGGCACCACGTGGTAGGTGAGGATCTTCGTCAGGGTCGCCTTGTTTTCCGGCTTCACCAGGGTCTCGACGGTGTCTGCGGGCAGCTTGCCGAAGGCCGCATTCGTCGGCGCGAACACGGTAAATGGACCCTTGCCTTTCAGCGTGTCGACCAGGCCGGCCGCCTTGACGGCAGCGACCAGGGTCGTGTGGTCGGCCGAATTGACGGCGTTATCGACGATGTCCTTGGACGGATACATGCTCTGGCCACCCACCATGGTCGTCATGTCGGCGGCAAACGGAGCGCTGGCGGCCAGCATGGACGTAATGAACAATGCTGCGGGAACGAAGGTGCGCATGATGATATCTCCTGGATGACTGCGTTTGCATGATTGCAGGAGTACTTACGCCGCTTTTCCGCAAACGGATTCAACTCGCTGAAAACAGAAAAACGGCGCCGTGCAGTGCACGACGCCGTTCTTGGCAGGCTCCCGCGTCGCGGGCCGGATTGATCCAGCCCGCGGTGCCGGGAAACTAGTTGGCCGCGACCTGCGGCTCCGTTTCGCCCCAGCCGCCGCCCAGGGCGCGGATCAGCGCCACCGTGGTGACGGCGCGGTTGCCGCGCAGTTGCACGGCATTGCGCTCGATGGTGGCCAGGTTGCGCTGCGCGTCCAGCAGATCGAGGTAGCTGGAACGGCCCGCGTCATACAGCTTTTGCGCCAGGTCGGCCGAGCGGCGTGCCGAAACAACGGCTTCGTCGATCTGCTGCGTCTGGCCCGACAGGATGCGCAAGCCGGCCAGGTTGTCTTCCACCTCGGCGAAGGCCACCAGCACGCTCTGGCGATACGTCGCCACCGACTCTTCCAGCTGCGCTTCGCTGCGGCTCACGGCCGCCTTGTTGCGGCCACCGTCGATGATCGGCATCGACATCAGGGCGCCCAGCAGCCAGGAGCGGCTGCTCCACTTGAAGATGTCCGAGAAGGTATCGGACGCGCCGCCGCCGGAGGCGTTCAGGGTCAAGGCGGGGAACATGGCCGATTTCGCCACGCCGATGCGCGCATTCGACGCTTCCATGGTGCGCTGCGCCGACGCGATGTCGGGACGGCGCTCCAGCAGGGACGACGGCATGCCGGCCGGGATCACGGGCAGGAAGCCGCTGTCCTGCAGCGGGTTGACGGTCGCCGTGAAACTGGCGGCAGGTTTACCCAGCAGGACGGCCAGCGCATGTTCGCTGGTGGCGCGCTGGCGCTGCAGGCCGATGGCTTCGGCGCGCGTCGTCGACAGCTCCGTGCGGGCACGGGACAGGTCGAATTCGCCGATGTCGCCCAGGTCGTAGCGGCGCTGGTTCACATGCACGCTTTCCTCGCGCAGGCGCACCGTCTGTTCCAGGGTCGCCAGTTCGGCATCCGTGGCGCGCAGCTGGAAATAGGTCTGCGCCACGTCGGCCTGCAAGGACAGCAGCACGGAACGGTATGTCGCTTCCACGGCCAGCGCATCGCTGCGCGAGGCGCTGACGTTCGAGGCGACCCTGCCGAACAGATCGACTTCGTAGCTGGCCGTCAGGTTGGCCTGGTAGACATTCGTGGCAGCCACCGGCGCGCCGTTCGGCAAGCCGAGCGACACGGCGGAAGCGCGGTTGCGCTGGCCACCCACGTTCACGCCCACTTGCGGGATGCGGTCCGCTTCGGCGATGCCGGCAATCGCCCTCGCCTGCTTGACGCGGGCGGCGGCGACGGCCAGGTTGGCGTTGGCCTGCGTGGCTTCGTTGATCAGGCTTGTGAGGGCCGGATCATTGAAGGCCAGCCACCATTCGCCGCGCGCCTGGCGCTCGGCGGGGACGCCCTGTTTCCAGCGCGTGCCATCGGCTGCCGTCTGCACGGCGGACAAGGCTTGCGCTTCCTTGAACGCCGTCGGCGTCTCGATCTGCGGCTGCTTGAACTCCGGCGCCGCGCAGGCCGCCAGCAGCACGGCTGCTGCCATGGCGGTCAGCACGGGCTTGACGCGCCAGATGATTTCCTTGGTTTTCAATATATATCTCCTTCCAGGTTCAATGCTGGCGCGGCGGCAGGCTTGGCGGCAGCATCGGCTGGTTTTTTCTCAAAACGCTGCGCCAGGGTGCGCAGCAGTACATAGAACACGGGCGTCAGGAACAGGCCGAAGAAGGTCACGCCCAGCATGCCGGCGAAGACCGCCACGCCCATCGCATGTCGCATTTCCGAACCGGCGCCGTGCGAGAACACCAGGGGCACCACGCCCATGATGAAGGCGATCGACGTCATCAGGATCGGACGCAGACGCAGGCGGCACGCTTCCAGCGCCGCTTGCACGACGGTGCGGCCATGCTCTTCCAGTTCGCGGGCAAATTCCACGATCAGAATCGCATTCTTCGACGCCAGCCCCACCAGCACGAACAGCGCGATCTGGGTAAACACGTTATTGTCGCCACCGGTCAATTTGACGCCCAGCAAGGCGCACAGGATGGACATCGGCACGATCAAAATCACGGCCAGCGGCAGGGTCCAGCTTTCGTATTGGGCGGCCAGCACCAGGAATACCAGCAGCACGCACAGCGGGAAGACATAGATCATCGTATTGCCGGACAAGATGTCCTGGTAGGTCAGCTCCGTCCATTCATACGCGATCCCCTGCGGCAGCACTTCCTTGGCGATGCGTTCCAGCGCGGCTTGCGCCTGGCCGCTCGATACGCCAGGTGCGGCGCCGCCATTGAAGTCGGCTGCGGCATACGCGTTGTAGCGCTGCACGCGGTCCGGACCATAGCTATCCTTCACGCGCATCAACGACGACAGCGGGATCATTTCGCCCTTGTCATTGCGCACCTTCAGCTGCGCGATATCCTGCGCATGCGAACGGAACGCCGCATCGGCTTGCACGCGCACCTGGTAGGTGCGACCAAACTGGTTGAAGTCGTTCACATACAGCGAACCGAGGTTGATCTGCAAGGTCTGGTAAATCGTTTGCAGCTGCACGCCCATCTGCTTGGCTTTCACGCGGTCGACGTCGGCAAACAGCTGCGGCACGTTGATCTGGTAGCCCGAGAAGACGCCCGCCAGTTCCGGCGTCTGGTACGCTTTCGCGGCCAGTGCCTGGGTGGCGTTGTACAGCGCGTCGTAACCGAGATTGCCGCGGTCTTCGATCATCATCTTGAAGCCGCCGATGGTGCCGAGGCCGTTGACCGGCGGTGGCGGGAAGACCATGATGAAAGCGTCCTGGATGCCGCCCAGGCGCTTGTTGATCTCGGCCGCGATGGCGCCGCCCGACAATTCCTTGCTGCTGCGTTCGTCGAACGGTTTCAGGGTGGCGAAGACGATACCGGCGTTCGGCGCATTGGTGAAGTCGTTGATCGACAGGCCGGGGAAGGCGATGGTCGATTCGACGCCAGGCACCGACTTGATGACGTCGGACATGCGGCGCACGACATCTTCCGTGCGGTCCAGCGAAGCGGCGTCAGGCAATTGCGCAAAGCCCACCAGGTATTGCTTGTCCTGCGCCGGCACGAAGCCGGCCGGCACGGACTTGAAGGTGAAGATGGCGGCAACAACCAGCAGCGCATACACGCCCAGCGAAGCGCTCTTGCGGCCCAACACGCCTTTCACGCCCGCTTCATAGCGGTGCGAAGCGCGGCCGAAGAAGCGGTTGAACCAGGCGAAGAAGCGGCCGAAGACCATGTCCATGCCGCGCGTCAGCGCGTCTTTCGGCGCATCGTGCGGTTTCAGCAGCGCGGCCGACAGGGCTGGCGCCAGGGTCAGCGAGCTGAAAGCGGAGATCACGGTCGAAATGGCGATGGTCAGCGCGAACTGGCGATAGAACTCGCCCGACAGGCCAGGCACGAAGGCGATCGGCACAAACACGGCGCACAGCACCAGGGCGATGGCGACGATAGGACCGCTGACCTCTTTCATGGCCTGGATGGTGGCGTCGCGCGGCGACAAGCCTTCCTCGATGTTGCGCTCGACGTTTTCCACCACCACGATGGCATCATCGACGACGATACCGATGGCCAGCACGAGGCCGAACAGCGACAGCGTGTTGATCGAGAAGCCAAAGCCCAGCATCACGGCAAAGGTGCCGACGATGGAGACGGGTACGGCCAGCAGCGGAATGATCGATGCGCGCCAGGTTTGCAGGAAGATGATCACCACCAGCACCACCAGGGCGATGGCTTCCAGCAGGGTATGGATCACGGCTTCGATGGACGAGCGCACGAACTGCGTCGGGTCGTACTCGATGCGGTATTCCACGCCTTGCGGGAAGTCTTTTTTCAGTTCGTCCATCTTGGCGCGCACGTCGGAAGACAGCTGCAGCGCGTTGGCATTCGGCGCTTCGAAAATACCCATGCCGACGGCCGGATTATTGTTCAGCAGCGAACGCAGCGAGTAGCTGTTGGCGCCCATTTCCACGCGCGCCACGTCCTTCAGGTGCGTCACGGCGCCGTCGGCATTGGTGCGCACGATGATGGCGCCGAATTCCTCGGGCGTCTGCAGACGGCCCTGGGTATTGACGGTCAGCTGGAAGTCCGAGTTTTTCGCCGGCGAAGCGCCGATGACACCTGCAGCCACCTGCACGTTCTGCTCGCGGATGGCGTCGACGACGTCGTTCGCCGTCATGCCGCGCGCCGCCACCTTTTGCGGGTCGAGCCAGATGCGCATGGCGTAGTCGCCGGCGCCGAAGATCTGGATGTCGCCCATGCCGGGCAGACGTGCCAGTTGGTCCTTGACGTTCAGCACCGCGTAGTTACGCAGATACATGTCGTCATAGCGCTTGTTCGGCGAAACCAGATGCACCACCATGGTCAGGTTAGGCGACGATTTGACGGTCGTCACGCCGATCTGGCGCACTTCCTCGGGCAGGCGCGGCAAGGCGCGCTGCACGCGGTTCTGCACCTGCGTCTCGGCCTGCTCGACGTTGGTGCCGATCTTGAAGGTCACGGTCAGCATCATCGCGCCATCGGACGTGTTTTGCGAGGACATGTAGAGCATGTTCTCGACGCCGTTGATCTGCTCTTCGAGCGGCGCGGCCACGGTTTCGGCGATCACTTTCGGGTTGGCGCCCGGGTATTGCGCGCGCACCACCACGGATGGCGGCACGACGTCGGGATATTCGGAGATGGGCAGGCCGAAAATCGACAGCAGCCCGGCCACGAATATGACGATCGACAGCACCGCCGCGAAAATCGGCTTGTCGATGAAAAAGCGGGAAAAATTCATGTTTATTCCTTGGAAGTCGATGCTGCTTTCGCGGCGATCTTGGCGTCTTTTACTTCAGGTTTTGCGGGAGCGACAGGCGCGGTCGGATCGAAATCCATGGCCACCATCTGCGGCGTCACCGGGGCGCCGGGGCGCACGCGCTGCAAGCCGTTGACGACGATCTTTTCGCCCGCCTTCAAGCCTTCGCGCACCACGCGCAAGCCATCCGAGGCCGGGCCCAGCTTGACGGCGCGGTATTCGGCCTTGTTGTCGGCGCCCACCACGTACACGTATTTGCGGCTCTGGTCCGTGCCGACGGCGCGGTCGGAGATCAACAGCGCCGTGCTTTGCGCCTGCGGGCCGTTGCCGCCGTCGAGCTGGATGCGCGCGAACAGGCCCGGCACCAGCTGGCGCTCGGCGTTGGCGAAGGTGGCGCGCATGCGCACGCTGCCCGTGGCCGGATCGAGCTGGTTGTCGACGAATTCCAGCTTGCCTTCGTGCGGGAAGCCCGTTTCGTTGGCCAAGCCTACCTTGACGGTGACGGGCGTGCCCTTTTGCGCCGTGCCGGCCACGCGCAGATACGTATCTTCATCGCCGTCGAAGCTGGCGTAGATGCGGTCCGTCGACACCACCGACGTGAGGATGGCGGAAGCGTCGATCAGGTTGCCGACGGTGATTTCCGCCTTGCTGACGCGGCCGCTGATCGGCGCCTGCACCTGCGTGTACGACAGGTTCAACCTGGCCGCTTCATACGCGGCTTGCGCCGAGCGGGCGTTCGCGTCCAGCTCTTTCAAGCCCGACGCCTTTTCGTCGAATTCGCGCTGGGCGATGGCTTTTTCGGCCAGCAACTTTTCAGCGCGCGACAGTTCCAGCTTGGCCAGTTCCGCCTTGGCGCGGGCCGAAGCGGCCGTGCCTTCGGCGCGCGAGACTTCAGCCTGGAATGGGCGCGGATCGATGACGAACAGCACGTCGCCCTTTTTCACTTCGCTGCCCGGCTTGAAATTGACGGCGGTGATGAAGCCGCCGACCCGCGAGCGGATTTCCACGCGCTCGATCGCTTCCAGGCGGCCCGAGAATTCCTGTGTTTCCGTGATCTGTTTTTCAACGACGGCGGCGGCCGAGATGGGCGGGCCGCCGGCCGCTGGCGCGTCGGGCACCTTGCTATTGGCCGAATCGCAGCCAGCCAGGCTCACGGCCACCAGTCCTGCCAGCGCGAGCGAGGCAGCCAGGGGCTTGAGCAGAGTGGAAAATTGTTGAACGTTTTTCATTTTATTTCCCTGTTTTATGAAAATTTCTAATGGTATGGGCGGCAGGAAGCAACCCAACTGAAAAAGTGAATGGTGGTGCCATGGCGCCCGACGGCGCTCGATCAAAGGTAAACAGGCCGCCAGCTGCTTAAAAGCGGACGGGGACGACGAAGCTGGCTGTGCGAACGCACAACTCAGGCAGGAAGGGAACTACACTGCGTAGTGTAGCAACCAAAACTCAAAAAGTAAACTGATTAGTGTAAGTTTTTTTGCGGTGCCGCGGATGGCGGCGTCATGACTCGGGCTCCTGCCCCAGTCCGGCGACGAAACTGCTAATTTCGCTCAATACCTGCACCTTGCAAGCGCACTCATTGCGGGCGGTGGCGTCCTGCAGCGGCGCGGCGGCCATGCGCCGCACGGTGGTCTTGATGCCGCAGGCGATCAGTTTGCTGCCGTATTGTTCAGCCTCGTCGCGCAATGGGTCGTCTTCGCTGGACAGGATGAGCGCTGGCGGCAGGTTCTTCAGGCGGCTCGACTGCAATGGCGACGCATACGGATGGGTACGGTCAGCGGCATTCGGCAGATAGCCGCGGTAGGCGGCGGCGCATTGATCGGCCACTTCCGCCAGGTCAGGACAGGTCGGCAAGTTGCGCATCGAGCAGGTCGACAGGCCGGGATCGAGCATGGGCATGATCAGCACCTGGCCCGCGAGGGGCGGTCCGCCCCGGTCGCGCGACATCATGGCGCATACGGCAGCCAGGTTGGCGCCCGCTTCGATGCCCGACACCACCATCTGCTTGCCCGTCCAGCCCAGCTTGGACTTGTTCTTTTTTGCCCACAGCAGCACGGCATGCGCGTCTTCCACGGCGGCGGGAAATGGCCGCACACGGGCCAGGGTGTAGTTCGCGGCCAGCACCACGTGGTCGGGGTTGCTCAGCACGAGGCAGCGCAGGAAGTCGTCCGCATCGTCCAGGTCGCCGTCGACAAAGCCGCCGCCATGGAAGAAAACCATCAGGTTCGGCTGCCTGGCGCCCGGCACGCCGGCCGTGTAGACGCGCGCGCCGAGCGCATCCTGCGCGCCCTGCACCTGGATGTCGCGTATCTTCAGCGCCTGGCCAGGCGCCAGTTCGGCCGCGGTGTCGGCAAAGCTCATTGCGCCACCACCGGCTGCACCGCAACATCGAGCACCGTGTCGTTCAGGCACAACAGGGCGGCACCGCCCACTTCATGGGTCAGGGCGCTATAACCGCTGGCTTCGCTTTGCGCCGCCATCGAGTATGCATCCGACGATACCATCGCGGCCAGAGCGAGCGAGCTCATAGCGAGAGCGAGCACTGCAAAGATTCCATTCCGATGACCCATGATTTTTCTCCTGTGAACTTCCTGCGGCAATCATCTTATGCTGCAGTACAACAACTATAGACTTGATCTACAATCTGATAAAGAGTGCAATGACGAATTGATTGTTCAGGATTCTGAATAATCACGCATAAAGTGATAGGAATTCAAGTGAACAAGCTGCAAGCCATGGAAGTTTTCATCCAAGTCGTCGATGCGGGCGGCTTTACGCGCGCGGCGGAAAACATGCAGCTGCCGAAAGCCACCGTGTCGACCCTGATCCAGTCGCTGGAAGCAAGCCTGTCGGTTAAGTTGCTCAACCGCACTACGCGCCATGTCAGCATCACGTCCGACGGCGCCGCCTATTACGAACGCTGCGTGCGCATCCTGTCGGACGTGCGCGAGGCGGAAGAATCGCTGTCGCGCACGCGCCTGAGCCCCAGCGGGCGCCTGCGCGTGGATGCGCCCACGGCCCTGGCCAGCGAACTGATCATTCCCGCCCTGCCCGACTTCTTTGCCCGCTACCCGGACATCTCGCTGGAACTGGGCTGCAGCGACCGTCCCGTCGACCTGATCGAGGAAGGCGTCGATTGCGCCGTGCGCGGCGGCGAATTGGGCGACCTGAACCTGATCGCGCGCCGGGTCGGCGTGCTGCATTTCATGACCTGCGCCTCGCCCGGCTACCTGGCGCAGCACGGCACGCCGCTGCATCCGGACGACCTGGCGCAGCACCGGGGCGTGAATTTTTTCTCCGCCAAGACAGGCAAAACGTTTGATTGGGATTTCACGCGCGCCGGCGAACGCATCCAAATCGCCATGCCCAGCCATATCGCCCTGAACGATTCGAACGCCTATACGGCCGCCGGCCTGGCGGGCCTGGGCATCGTGCAAATGACGCATTTCATGCTTGCGCCCCTGATAGAACAGGGAAAAATGGTGGAATTGCTCGGCGAATGGGAATCCGACCCGTTGCCCATCCACGTGATCTATCCGCCCAACCGCCATCTGTCCGCCAAGGTGCGCGTGTTTGTCGAATGGGTCGCCGACATGTTTACCAACCACCCGGCCACGCAGCTCAAGGGCAAGAGCAGTCCCGCGAGCGCGCGCGCCAACCTGACCGAGGTCCAGCCATGACAACAGCAAGCACATCGCCGCAGCCGCACCGCATCGTCTTTCTCGACCGCGACAGCCTGGTCGCCACCGTGCGCCCGCCCGCCTTTGCGCACGGCTGGGAAGAGTATCCGCATACCAAGGGCAGCGAACAGACGGTGTCTCGCCTGCAAGGCGCCAGCATCGCCATCACGAACAAGGTGCCGCTGCGCGCGGCCGAGCTGGCGCAGCTGCCGGACCTGAAGATGATCGCCGTGGCCGCCACTGGCACGGACATCCTCGACCTGGCCGCCTGCCGCGAGCGGGGCATTGTCGTGGCGAATATCCGCGACTATGCGCGCGCCACCGTGCCCGAGCATACCCTGGCCCTGATACTGGCCCTGCGCCGCCAGCTGTTTGCCTACCGCGCCGATGTGGAAGCGGGCCTGTGGCAGGCATCGGACCGCTTCTGCCTGTTCGGCCACCCGATCCGCGACCTGGCCGGCAGCCGCCTGGGTTTGCTCGGTTATGGCGCGCTGGGCAAGTCCGTGGCGCAACTGGGACGCGCCTTCGGCATGCAGGTGCAGGTACACAACCGCTCCCCTATCGATGAGGACGGCGTGACGCAAGTGACGTTCGACGAATTGCTGGCCACCTCCGACGTGCTCAGCCTGCACCTGCCCTTGACGGACAAGACGCGCAACATCATCGGCGCGGCAGAGCTGGCGCGCATGCAGCCCACATCCCTCCTGATCAACACGGCGCGGGGCGGCCTCGTCGATGAAGCGGCGCTGGCCGAGGCATTGACGAACGGCGTGATCGCCGGCGCCGGCTTCGACGTGTTATCCAAGGAGCCGCCGCTGCCGGACAACCCGCTGCTCAATTTGCGCCTGCCCAACTTCATCCTCACGCCGCACACGGCCTGGGCCAGCGGGGAAGCCATGCAGAAGCTGGCCGACATCTTGATCGGCAACGTGGAAGCGTTCGAGCGCGGCGCGCCCACGAACGTGGTGGCATGAGCGTATTGCACGAACTCGATGAGCTGCTGGTCCTGGACAGCGGCGAGTATGACCGCCTCGACCTGTTTCAGGAGGCGGCTGAGCTGATCGGGCAACTGCAGCCCGCCGACGTGCCGGCGCTGCTGGCCCTGTGGCAGGCGCGCCCGCTATCCTGGCAGCAGCGCTGCACGCAAGCGAGCACCAGCATCGACGCCGCCGTGCTGCGCGCCCTGCTGGCAGGTTTGCTGCAGATCAAGGAAACCACCCACGGCGTGTTTGAACTGATGACGCGCCTGCCGCCCGTGGCCGACGCCTCTCCGCTCAGCGAAGCCTTGCTCGATTACGCCGAGCAAGCCTGGCATGCGCATGGGCCGGCCCGGCACCGGCAAATCCAGATGAGCTGCTGGAGCTGCGGGCTGTCGGGCCGGCTGCTGAAGCGGCTGGGACTGGCATCGTGGAAGGATGCGGGCTTGTAGGAACTACGGCGCGGCAGGCCGCTCAAAGCTGAAACCCGGCGCATACGCGTGATAACCATCGAAATCGCCCTTGCCGATGGCCGCGCCGCCGCTGCGCGCGATCGCATACGCCATGCTGAAGTGAAAATAGAAATTCGGCAGGATGTACAAATTCAAATATTCGTCGGCGGGCAAGGCGATATCGGCAAAGCCGGCGCGGTCGCGGCAGATGCGCCCGGGCGGCCCGTCAAAGCGTTCCGGGGGAATGTCCTTGAGGTAGCGCATGGTGTGCGCGATCTGCTCCTGCAGACTGGCGGCGGCGCTGAAATCGGCCACTTCCAGCCCCGCCAGCGGGCAACAGCCGCGCAGGGAAAAGCTCACGGCCGCGCGCACTTGCTGGGCGAACGGCAGCATGTCCGGGTGCAAACGCGCCGCCATCATGTGCGGCGCGGTGCCGGTCTTGTCGAGCATGGCGGAGAGCTGCGCCAGCGAGCGGCAAAAGATGGTGGCGGGATTGATGTGCATCGCGTCCGTCATGACAAGCCTTCCTGCGCGGCGACCTTCTTCAGCACGCGGATCAGCCGGCGTTCATGGCGGCCCACGGCATCCCAGTGCCAGGCGTCGGTCGGACCGAATTCAGGGTAATGCGGCTGCCATTTTTCCGCCCGCTTCTGCGAATTGGCGCCCACATGCGACGCCAGTCCCTTGCCGCTGGACAAGCGCAGGTACACGCGGATGAGGCCCCAGCCTTCGCACACGTAGCGGTAGGTGAGGCCAGCGCACTTGGCCGGGTCGAGCGCGATACGGCGCGGGGAAAACTGCCCGCCCATGTCCGGGTAATGCACGGCCAGGAGCACCTCGCTGGCGCCTTCGGCCTCCAGCCTGGCCGCATACGCGCACAGCTCGGCAGGCGAATGAAAGTGCAGCGTTTCCTGTTCCGCCTCCGAATACGCCTGCGCCACGGCCGCGCCGGGCTTGGCGAAGATCGCCTCGGCCATGGCCGCGATACCTGCTTCTGACATTGCCACCATGCTCCCCTCAAGTTGCCGCATAGCACTGCAGCGATGGCCGCCATCCTAGCATGGCGTCAGCGGTGATGGCGGCTGAAAAAGTCCCACATGACTTCATTCGCATCGATGGCGCGCGTGGTCTTGCCGATGGGCAGGCCGATATTGAAGGCATCGGCGCCCGGCCAGGTATGGCCGCCGTCCTTGACGGTGAGCAAGGCCACCTGCTGCGCGCCATTGCCCTGCGCCACATGCGTCACTTGCGTATCGTCACCTGCCACGGTGGGTAGCAGGCGCGCCGGTGGCGTGGCGCCTTCGATGCCGTTGTGCCTGCGCCAGTAATCGAACGTGCCTGCTGCCGACAGGTAGCTGGCAGCCTTGCCTTCATGCAGCACGACCTTGTCGGCCGTCCCCTGTATCAACAGCATGCCGACCTTGTCCGTCTTTTTATGCTGCTGCAGCACCGGTTCCGGCATCGGCGCCCCCACCGAGGCGACGGCGGCGAACTGCTGCGGCAGCTCGGCCGCCAGGCGCAGGGCAAAGAATCCGCCACGCGACAAGCCCGTGGCATACACGCGCTTGTCATCGATGCGGTGAGTCTGCTTGAGCTTGGCCAGCATGGCTTGCGTAAAGCCGACATCATCCGTGCCCGCCAGGTAATCCATGCCGAAGCCCACGTTCCAGTCCTGCTTGATACCTTGCGGGTACACAACGATGAACTGGTGCCGTTCGGCCGTCTTGTTCATCTGCGTGTACAGCATCTGCTCGGCCATGCTCATGCCGCCGCCATGGAAATTGAAGACGACGGGAAAGGCTTGCTGCGGCGCACTGTCGTAGGCGGCGGGCGTATAGACGATGTAGCGGCGCTTGTCTTCCTTGTGCTGCAGCGATTGCACCTGCGCCAGCACTGGCGTACACAGACAGGACAGGACGAACAGGCTGATGGTGATTTTCATGGGCTTCCCTTCAAATAAAAGAGCAGCCAGCATAAGCAAGACGAGGTGAAATCACGGTGAAATCCGGCGACTTCTTTTATCGCGCCTGGGCGGGAAGGATGGCGACACGGTACTGCGTCGCGCCGGGGTGGAAAACAATGTCCCATTGCATGGCTTGTGCCAGGCGCAGCAGCAGGTTCTGGCCATGCGCGAAACCGTGGATGCGCCGTGGATGCCCCGCCTGCACGGTATTGACGATGTTCAGGCGGCCTTGCGCGAACGCAATGCTGATGCGGCAGTCGGGGCCGCCATGGAACAGGGCATTCGCCAGGCAATTATTGATGAGCAACATGAGCAGTGGCGGGTTGCCAAGCACCTCCAGCCGCTCGGGCAAGTCCAGGGTCAGCAGGCTGGCATCCCAGCGATGTTCGTCGAGCAGGCGCAGCAGGCATTGCTCGATGCAGCCGCGCAACTCCACCACTACGCCCGATAGCTGTTCGGCCCGCGCCAGCGCGAACAGCACGTCGATGGTGGCGCGCATCTCGTCCATGGATTGCCGCAGCTGCGCCTGTTCCTGCCCGCTTAAGGGCTGCGCATTCGCCAGCGCCAGGGTGTTATGCATCAGGGTGAGCGGCGTGCGCAATTCATGGCTGACGTCGCGGGTGAATGCCTGTTCGCGCCGCAAGACCGACTGCAGTTCGGCAAAAGTGGTTTCCAGGCGGCGCGCCAGGAAACCGATCTCGTCGGGGCGGTCGCGCTCGCTGAAATGGACGGCGCTGCCGGGCGCCAGCTGGCGCGCTTCCTGGGCCAGACGCTGCAAGGGCAGCACGAGGCGCCGCGCAAGCCAGTATGCCAGCAGCAAGGCCAGGGCGATCAGCGCCAGCGCCACGCCCAGCACAACGCCGCCTACTTCCCGCGCCAGGCGCGACACCACCAGCACGGGGGCCACGTCGGCCAGCAGATAGCAGCGGGCCGGCTTGCCGCCGGCAACGACATCGAGCGCCAGCACGTGATAATGCTGGCCCGTCTTCGTAAACACTTCCCCGCGCGGCGCGGACGGCGGCACTTGCGCGCGCACCGCTTGAGGCAAGTCAAGGTAACTGCCATAAACCGTGATGAGGTCGCTGCCGGAAGGCGTAAGCTTGCCGTGCTGCTGCCAGCGCATGCTGACGGCCGCCGCTTCGCGCTCGAGCAGGCGCTGCACCAGCATGTCTTCCGTCACGTAGGCGATCACCAGCGCCAGGCCCGTGTAGCACAGGCACAGCAGGACGGCGAAGCCGGCCAGGGCGGCGAACAGGCGCTGCCGGATCGACTTGCTCATGCAGACGCCGCAGCATCGAAGGCCAGGCGGTAGCCCAGCTGCGGTATGGTCACCAGCATGCCCGCCGCACCAGCCCCGCCAAGCAACTCCAGCTGCTTGCGCAGCGCATAGATGTGCGATTTGAGCGCATCGCTGTCGGGCGGCTGGCTGCCCCACAGTTGCTGCAGCAAGGCCGAGCGCGAGACGGCATGCGGATGTTCGCGGCACAGCAGCAGCAAGATTTTAAAACCCGTCTGCGTCAGCGGCAGCGGTGCGTCGCCATACAGGGCGCGCCCTGCGCGCGTCTGCAAGGTGAATGGCCCCACGCGTATTTCCTGGTGCACGTGCAACTGCTGCCGGCGCGCCAGCGCTTCGCAGCGCAAAGCCACCTCGCGCAGGTCGAACGGCTTGGTCAGGTAATCGTCGGCGCCGTTGCGAAAACCGCGCGCCTTGTCTTCATACGCGTCCCGCGCCGTCAGCATCAAAATCGGCACATTGCTGGGAGCGGCTGCCTTGATGGCGCGGCACACTTGCAAGCCATCCATGTCGGGCAAGTTCAGGTCCAGCAGCACCACGTCATAGCTGTTGCACGTGGCCAATTGCACGGCCAGCGCGCCCGTGCCCGCATGGTCCGTCTGCCAGCGCAAGCCGTCGAGAAAGTCGAGCACCTGGCGCGCGATGGCCAGGTGGTCTTCCACCAACAGGATACTCAAGGGTAGCTTGTTCATCGCACGCCGGCAATGCGCGCATACAGCCAGAAATTGCCGGATCTTCCGCGAACTTGCCGGTAACAGCGCAGATAGCCCTCCCGCTCGAAAGCGCAGCGTTCGAGCACGCGGACCGAACGTTCATTGCTTTCCAGCACAGTGGCCTGGATGCGCAGAAAGCCGAGGCGCTGGAAACCCCAGTCCACGACCGACGCGCAGACGGACGTGGCCACGCCCTGCCCCCACACGGCAGGAGCAAGATCGTAGGCGATCTCCGCCGTGCGGTGCTGCGGAGAAATGGCGTTGAAGCCGATCGTGCCCACCAATTGGCCACCCTCGCGCAGCACGACAGCCAGCCGTATGGACGAAGACGGTTCTGCCGATGCGTAGTCATCGAAATTGGCCTGCAGATCGTCGACGCAACGCAAGTTCCAGCTCGTGTGCTCCACGACGGCAGGGTCGGCCAGGTAGGCATACCAGGCGGGCGCGTCGCTACGTTCCAGCTGGCGCAAAGTCACCAGCGGATGGTCTGAAGCGGGTAAATCAGCAGCTTTCATCGCCTTGCATCCTTTTTAGTCAAGCGGGCAATCGGCGGCCAGCCAGGATACGAAATCATCGGCGGCCAGCTCGAAATCATCGCGCTGCATCGAGCCATGCCCCACCAGGTAGACGGCGCGCTCAGCGTCATCGAGCGCCAGCATGACGGCGCGTCCGCCGCTGTCGTCGCCGATGGTCATATAGCCAGGACAGGATTGCTGCGTGTCATAGGTCTCGTTACGCTCCCGCAAGCTCTCTGCGCCGTACAGCAATACCTGTTCGCCGCGCATGTCTTCGTGCCAGTCCTTGAGAAAAGCCAAATAGTACGCTGGCAAGGTGTGGCCCAACGCTTGCTGGAAGACTTCGATTTCTTGCATCGTCTTACTCATGACTCCTGATCCTGTCTGTGCGTCAGCGGCACTTGCATTGTGTCGGCCCCTTATCTCTCATTCCCGCCGTTTGCTGCGCGCTATGGAGATACTCCAGATAGCCGACCTGGTTCTCCTTCGCGCACGTGGCGGTGCACATCTCCTGCTCCGAGGGGAAAAAGCGCGACAGGTAAGCGGCCAGCACATATACGCTGATCGTCGCAATGATGGCCAGCGCCACGATCGCAGGGGACGACCAGCGCGCAGTCCTGTGCTCTCGCATGTTTATTCTTCCAGCAGGCGCCGCGCTTCCCACTCGCGCCGCAGCAAGCCGTACAAGGCCGAATCGCTGACCTGGCCTCCGACGATCCAGCGTTCGGGCAGAAACCCTTCCTTGTTGAAACCCTGGCGTTCCAGGGCGCTGGCCGAACCGGCGTTGTGCGGGTCGATATCGGCTTCCAGGCGGTTCAGGTCGCGCTCGACAAACGCATACTCGATCAGCGCCGACAGCGCTTCGTGCATATAGCCGTTGCCCCAGTATGGGCGGCCCAGCGCGTAGCCGATCTCGGCGCGGCGGTTCTGGCGGTGCTCGGAAAACAGGCTGCAGCTGCCCAAGTATTCGCCCGTCGCCTTCAGCTCGACGGCGAAGCGGAAGAATTCCTCTTTCTCGAAAGCGGCGATGTCCTCGGCAATCTGGCGCGCGGCGCGGCTGGCATCGGTCCATGGTGGTTCGCTGAAATAGCGCATCACTTCGGGGTCGGAATGCATGGCGAATTGCGCCGCCTCATCCGATGGTTGCGGCTTGCGCAGGATCAATCGTTCAGTGGTGATGGTCTTGCTGTAGGTCATGGCGCTCCAGTCTGGCGGCAAACGGACGAATGCTTATTATTCCATGCAACTATAACGATGTGGCAATTTGTACGCCTGCTTTTAATGTAGTATGGCAATATTTCCACCATATCATTGATGCAACTTCATGATTCGCCCATGTACGCAGTAGCCGACGCGGCCAACACCGAAGCCAACCATGCCCTTCCCTAGAATCGCCTTCACCATGCCCGTCACCCTCATCGCACTGGCCATCTGGCTGGGCTTGAGCCTGGGCGGCCGCTGGCTGGAAGCGGCCGGCTACGCCTTGCCGGGCGCCGCCGTCACCGGCCGCATCGGCCTGTCGTGGGCGCTGGCCGCCCTGTTCGCGCTGGCGCTTCTGCTGGCCTCAAGCCAGCGCCGCGCGGCGGGCCTGTGCGCGCCGCAGCCATGGAAAACGCTGTGGCTCGTCTCGCCGCCCCTGCTGTATGCGCTGCTGATGCTGTTGCTGGCCTGGGCCGGCGGCTGGCCGCAGCCGCGCGTGCTGCTGATCGTCGCTTGCAATGCGGCGCTGGTGGCCGTCTCGGAAGAGCTGATGTTCCGCGCCATCTTGCTGCAAGGCATGCTGGACCGCTACGCCGTCTGGCCGGCCGTCCTGATGTCCTCGGCGCTGTTCGGCCTGGCCCACACGGTCAACGGCCTGGCCACGGGCGACGTCAGCGGCGCCTTGTGGCAAGCCGTCGCCGCCACCCTGCAAGGCGTCGGCTATGCGGCCATCCGCCTGCGCACCCGCTCCGTCTGGCCGATGGTGCTCGTACATGGACTGTGGGACTACGCGCTGGTGACGGCCACCCTGCCGAACCCGGCCGAAGACGGCGCGTCGATCCTGCCGTACATCGCCCTGCTGGCCGTGCTGCCCTTGTGCCTGTACGGCGTCTACCTGCTGCGCCCCAGCCAGCGGACGGCCATATCGCAACCACAACTATAATATTGCGACAAGATTTTCCATCCATTTGCCAAGGAAAAAGTGCATGGCGTTTTTTTCACGTGATTACGAAGTGTTCCTGCTGCTGGCCGCGCCCGGTGCCGCGCCCCTGTGGGATGCCGCGCAATGGGCGCCGTTTGCCGACAGCCTCGACGGCCTCATGGCGCAGGCAAGCGCGCGGGGCAAGGCCGGCGTGCGCAGTCATCAATACAATCCCAAGGGCAAGCCGATTGCCTTTGGCCGCCTGGGCTGGGATGCCAAATCGCACGCGAAGTGGACGCACACGGCGCAAACGACCGAGGCACGGTTCATGAGTCTGGAAACGTGGGCGCCCGCCTGGACCGCCTGCGAAAAAGACGGCCAGGCGCCCGACGTGTTCCTCGCCCTGGCCAATGAATCGCTGCTGGGCTTGGCAGGCAAGCCCCTGCAATTCGGCCAGCGCCTGGTGTGCGCCATCGCCACGGACATGGGAGCGGACGCCGCTGCCACCTTGCAGGCAGCGCTGGCGCAGCTGGCCGTGCAGCAAGACGCCGTCGTCTTCGCCCGCACGCGCCGCCAGTGGGGCAGCGCCTCGCCCTACGGCGGTTTCACGGATGCCATCCAGGAGATGCTGATCGGCGGGCTGTTCCGGCAAGACGACCCGCATGCGCGGCCGCTCGATGACGCCACGTTCCGCGAAAAGTGGACCTTGCTCGACCTCCCCCATTCATGAACGGACTCCCATGCCACGCCTGACCTTCGCCATCCTGCTATGCTGCAGCGTCCATGCGGGCGCCTTCGAACTGAGCGGCACCATCCGCAGCAACGGCCCACCGCTGCCGCAAGCCATCAGCATCGTTGCCGAGCGCATGCACGGCGAGCCGCAGATACATGGCACGGTCGAAAATGGCCGCTACCGCATTGACGTACCGGAAGGCAGCACACTGGCACTGCTCCTGCAATCGCCCGGCTGGGAAGCGGAACCCAAGCTCATCTTCAGCGCTGCCACGGCGGGCGCGCTGGACTTCCTGCTGTATCCGGCCGCGCTGCCCGAAGCGGCGCTGGCAGCCGAATTGCGGACCATGGAACAGGAAGACCAGGCCCTGCGCGCGGGATTCCCGCCAACGGGGCCGGACCTGGCCACACGCCAGCGCATGCTGGCCACGGATGAAGCACGCGAACAACGCTTGCGGCAAATCATCGCCAGCAAGGGCTGGCCCACGCAAACGATGGTCGGCTACAAGGCGGCGGGCAGCGCGTGGCTGATCGCCCAGCATGGATCCAATGCCTTCCTCAAAAGCAGCCTGGCCCTGATGCGAACGGCGGCAGAGCAAGGGGAAATCACGCCTTCGAAGCTGGCACTGGCGATCGACCGTGACTTGACCAATGACAAGCTGCCGCAGCTGTACGGCAGCCAATTCCAGACTGGCAGCGATGGCAAGAGCACCGCATTTCCCATCGCAGACCCGCAGCACCTGGAGCAGCGCCGCGCCAGCATGGGCATGGAGCCCTATGCGCAGTACTGGCAATCCTTCGAGTAGGGACGCGCCGGCATTGACAAGGCCATGTCCGCATGGCATCGTTACCCCATGCAATCGCCATTTCCTCCCCTGCCATCGATTATTGCCGCCATTCGACCGATGGTGGCTTAGCAGGACAGTGATTGCCAAAGCCGCCTGAGAGGCGGCTTTGATTTGCAGTAATAGATCAAGACGTCTCGCAGGCATTATTTCTTTCTAGCGAGCGACCATGTCCCCTACCTCCAGCACCACCGCTGCCCCCACCCTGCACCTCGTGTGCGGCAAAATTGCCTCGGGCAAATCCACCCTGACCACCCGGCTGGCCAGCGCGCCACACACCGTGCGCATCAGCGAAGACAGCTTGCTGGCGCAGCTGTATCCGGGCCAGATCGCCAGCCTGGCCGACTACGCGGCCTGCGCTGCGCGGCTGCGCGCAGCCATCGCCCCTTTGGCCCTGCAGATGCTGCAGGCGGGCGTGTCCGTCGTCCTCGATTTCCCCGCGAATACGCCCGCCAGCCGCGCCTGGATGCGCGAACTGTTCCAGCAGGCAGGCACGCCGCACATGCTACATTACCTGGACGTGTCGGACGAGGAATGCAAGGCGCGCTTGCGCCAGCGCAATGCCAGCGGGCTGCACCCGTTCTCCACCAGCGACGCTGATTTTGACGCCATCACGCGCCACTTCGTGCCGCCCCAGGCCTCGGAAGGCTTTGATATTGTGCGGATTGCCGCTTAAAACGTGCCCGGCAGCAGGATCTTCTTGTCCACCTGCTGCAGGTCGCGCAAGCCGCAAAATGCCATCGTCAAATCGAGTTCATTGCGGATGATGTCCAGGCATTTGGTGACGCCCGGGCCGCCCATGGCACCCAGGCCATACAGGAAGGGGCGGCCGATGTACACGCCTTTCGCGCCCAGGGCCACGGCCTTGAGCACGTCCTGGCCCGAGCGGATGCCGCCGTCCATGTGCACTTCGATCTGGCTGCCGACGGCGTCGACGATGGCGGGCAAGGCTTCGATCGACGATTGCGCGCCATCGAGCTGGCGCCCGCCGTGGTTCGAGACGATCAGCGCGTCGGCGCCGCTTTCCACGGCCAGGCGCGCGTCTTCCGGGTCCATGATGCCCTTGATGATCAATTTCCCGCCCCAGCGCTGCTTGATCCATTCCACGTCCGCCCACGACAGGCTCAGGTCGAACTGCTGCTGCGTCCAGGCCGACAGGGACGACATGTCCGACACGGACGTGGCATGGCCGACGATGTTGCCGAAGCCGCGCCGCTTCGTGCCCAGCATGCCCGCCACCCAGCGCGGCTTGGTGGCCATGTTGATGATGTTGGGAATCGTCAATTTCGGTGGCGCCGACAGGCCGTTGCGCAAGTCCTTGTGGCGCTGCCCCAGCACCTGCAAGTCCAGGGTCAGCACCAGCGCGCCGCATTTCGCCGCCTTGGCACGGTCGATCAGGCGGTTGATGAATTCGCGGTCCTTCATCACATACAGCTGGAACCAGAACGGTTTCGTCGTGTTCGCCGCCACGTCTTCGATCGAGCAGATGCTCATGGTCGACAGCGTGAATGGCACGCCGAAACGCTCGGCCGCCTGGGCCGCGAGGATTTCGCCATCCGCATGCTGCATGCCTGTCAAGCCCGTGGGCGACAGGGCTACCGGCATCGATACGTGCTGCCCCACCATGGTCGAAGCCAGGCTGCGGTTTTCCAGGTTGACGGCCACGCGCTGGCGGAATTTGATCTTCGCGAAATCGCTGTTGTTGGCGCGGTACGTCGACTCCGTCCAGGAGCCGGAATCGGCGTAGTCGTAAAACATGCGCGGCACCCGTTTCTGGGCCAGCACGCGCAAGTCTTCGATGCAGGTGATGATACTCATGCGTTTCCTCGGTCGATGGCAAGTCGAACCATGATCGTGCATTTGCCTGCAATTGTCTATCCGGCAGGCAATGCCACCGGACCTGGCGCCACACTTACCAGTCGCGCGCGCCGAGGATCTGCTCGCCCAGCGCCGTCAACCGTGCCTGCGGATAACGCAGCTTTTCCTTTTCCTCGGGGTCGCCGGGAAACGCATAGCCCTGCGGCGCGCTGCGCTCGCGCCAGCTTTGCACGCGCCAGTCGCGCAAGGCTTGATTGTCTTCCTGCGCTGGCGTGAAGGAAATGTATTGCGCCAGGCGCACCTGGTCCGCCGACGTGTTCGGGCGGATGCCGTGCGCCAGCAGGCTGTTGAAGATCAGCAGCTCTCCTTTCTTCATGGCGATGAATTCCATCGGATACGGCACCGTCGCCAGGTCTGGCTGCCACGGGTTGCGATCGAGCGGCACCGTCTTGCGCCACGCGAGCAAGTTGTTGAACAATTCTGGATAACACTGGAAACCGCCGCTCTCGGGCGAGGTGTCGGACAGGGCCAGCACGCCTTGCACGTTGACGGGCAACGGGTCGAGTGTGGTGTCGGCATCCCAGTGGATGAAGCCGCCAAACTTGCGCTTGCCGTTGTTCGGCGTGTTCAGGTTGGCGCGGTCGATGGTCACCCACAAATCCTGACGGTCCCAGATGTCGACAAAGGCGTCATACACGCGCTGGGTCTGGCGGTTATCCCACAGGGTCTGGTTGTGGTAAGCCTCGACCATGCCGGAACCGTTGAGCTCTTTCATGGCGTGGTCGCGCAACTGGTCCCGGTTCCAGGTGGCGGGGTCATGCTGGTCGAGTCCCTGGAATTCCCACAGGAAATCGGTTGTGCGGCGCACCTGTTCCGGCGGCACGGCATCCTTGACGATGACGTAACCGTAGGTTTGCCAGTGCAAAAAGTCGCTGTCGGACAGCACGCGCAGGGGCAGCTGTTTCCGGATGTCGCGCAACTGGGTTTGTTCCGTGTAGGCCACGGACGGGTTGCCGGGACGGTCTTCGCCGTATTGATATCGGTCTTCTTGCATCGCTGTCTCCTGTGTTGGTGTGAGACAGATTGTGCTTCGGCAGTGCCGTGTAAAATGCGTGCGCAGCAACCAATACTGATACTATCCTGACTATCTGCTACCTTAAAACGTCACGATGACGCCTTTATTCGAACAAGTCACGATCCCGACAGGCCACTCCTGGGGCTTGCTGTGGCGCGAACTCGATGCCATTCCCTTCATCTGGCACTACCACCCGCAGTTCGAGCTGACCTTGACGGTCAATGCGCGGGGGCAACGCTACATCGGCGACCACCTGGGCGATTTCGAGCCGGGCGACCTGGTGCTGCTGGGGCCAAATTTGCCGCACACGTGGTCGGCCAGCGAACGCATCGACGGCACGCAGCCCATGCTGGCCGTCGTCGTATGGTTTTCCCTCGAATGGGTGGAACAGCTGGCGGCCTGTTTTCCGGAGTTGCACAGCGTCCGGCAACTGGCGCGCCGCGCCGGCCCTGCCCTGCATTTTTCACCGGCAACGAGCGCGCGCAACGCATCCAGACTGCTGCAATTGAATGCGCTGCCCGTACCGCAGCGCTTGCCGCTGCTGCTCGACGTGCTGCTGGATCTGGCGGGCGACGGTGGTGCGCAGCCGCTGGCGTCAACAGCGCAGGCGCCGATGCCCGATGGGCAGCAAAAGCGCATGGCAATCGTGTTTGACTTCATGCACGCGCATTTCCGGGAAGAGATTGCACTGGAAACGCTGGCGCAGCGGGCGGCCCTGTCGCTGGGCGCCTTTCACCGCTGTTTCAAGCGCCACGCGCATTGCACGCCGGGCGAATACCTGGCGCGGCTGCGTATCGGCCGCGCCTGCCAACAGCTGATCGAAAGCAATCTCGCCATCGCCGTCATCGCGCAAGAGGCTGGCTACCGCAACCTCGCGCATTTTAACCGCCAGTTCCGCGCCGCCAGGCAAGTCACGCCACGCGCGTTTCGCCTGCAATACCGGCGTGGCGCCACTGGCGCAGCGTAAATCCATTCAGAAACGAAAAAGGGGATCAGATTTTACAATCTGACCCCCGATATTCTGGTGCGGCTGGCAGGAATTGAACCCACGACCCCTTGGTTCGTAGCCAAGTACTCTATCCAGCTGAGCTACAGCCGCCTAAGACAAGATTATAGCAGGGCTTTGCAGAATGGCAAAGGGCGCCGTGCGGATATTTCACAATTGCCCAGGCCGCCAACATGCACCCTGCCCGCGTCCCGTCAGGACGAAAAAAAAACCCGGAAAGCGAACTTTCCGGGTTTTTTTCACTACTGCAAATACTGGTGCGGCTGGCAGGAATTGAACCCACGACCCCTTGGTTCGTAGCCAAGTACTCTATCCAGCTGAGCTACAGCCGCAAACTCTGACACACTTCGCCGGACGGCGCGAAGCTTGAAACTTTCATCAACATGAAGCGAACTTCATCTTGGCAATACTGGTGCGGCTGGCAGGAATTGAACCCACGACCCCTTGGTTCGTAGCCAAGTACTCTATCCAGCTGAGCTACAGCCGCAAAACTTCTACAACATTCCATCAACAGCATGGAGGTGAAACTTGTTACAACAAAACCAGGCAAAGTCTGATTTTCAGTATTCTGGTGCGGCTGGCAGGAATTGAACCCACGACCCCTTGGTTCGTAGCCAAGTACTCTATCCAGCTGAGCTACAGCCGCGCAGGCAAACATTATAGCGTATTCATTTCGCTTTGAAAAGTTCGATTTTTCAATCGCTTAGCTGATTTTGCAGAATACCGCCCCGCATGATCGACTACCTTTTCACTGCCAAAAAGCTCACGCCTTTTTATCGATGGATACTTCTGCTTTCACAGGAGCTTCCAGCGAATCGAGAAGTTGCTGTCTCGAAAGAAGCGGGATTATAGGGACTGCTTTCCAGCCTGTCCAGTGCTATCTGCAGGCGGCGCGCAAGCGTGCGGTGGCGGCGCGGCGCTTGGGGCTACAATACCACTCAGGCAGGGGCGCTTGTGCCTCCCCTAATTCATGACGGCGGGTAATTCCATCATGCCCCATTTAACTGAGCTTAGCGGCGGCGGCCCGGCGGGGCAAGCGCCCGTGCGGCAGACTCACTGTTGCAGGATTTCCGATGGCCAAGCATGACCGCGAGCAAGATCTGCTTCCCCCATCAGCGCCGCTGAGCCTATCCGACGAGCGCCTGGCCAACCTGCTGGAGGGCATCACCGATGGCTTTTGCCTGCTCGACCGCGACTGGCGCATCCGCTACATCAATACGCGCGGCACCGACATGCTCGCGCCGCAGCGTCCGCCTGGCGCCAGCCTGGCCGGCAGCAGCCTGTGGCAAGCCTGCCCGGAACTGCTGGGCACGGAACTGGAAACGCAGTATCGGCGCGCCATGGCGCAACAGCACGGCGGCAGCTTCGAACTGCTGTACACGCCGCTGGGGCGCTGGCTGGAAGTGCGCATCTTCCCTTCCAGCGATGGCTTGACCACGTATATCCAGGACATCAGCCAGCGCAAGGCCAGCGAAGAAAGCTTGCGCCACAGCGAAGAAGACTTGCGCGCGCTGGCCAATTCCATCCCGCAACTGGCCTGGATCGCCGGCTTCGACGGCACCATTGCGTGGTACAACCAGCGCTGGCACGACTATACGGGCACCAGCGCCGAACAGATGGCGGGCGATGGCTGGAGCATCGCCTATCACGCGCAGCACCTGCCGCCCATGCTGCATGCCTGGAAGGCTGCCTTGCGCGATGGCACGCCCTTCGAAATGGAGTTCCCCATCCGTGGCGCCGACGGCCAGTTCCGCTGGTTCCTGACGCGCGCCAATCCCGTGCGCGACCGGGGCGGCCAGCTGCTGCGCTGGTTTGGCACGAGCACCGATGTCGACCAGGTCAAGCGCGCGCAGGAAGCCCTGCGCGATGAAACGCGCGTGCTGGAGTTGCTCAACAATACGGGCGCGGCCCTGGCCGGCACCCTGGACTTGCCGGCCCTGCTGCAGGAAACCGTCGATGCGGCCACGCGCATCAGCGGCGCGCACTTCGGCGCCTTGTATTATGACGATGCGGGCGAGCTCCACGACAGCGCCGCCCCGCTGCCCGCGGCGCGCGCCGTCAACGGCATCAGCCTGTGCGAAGCCGATGCCATTGCCACGGAACTGCGCCAAGGACCAGCCATGCGCCAGAACGACTTGCTGGCCGCG
Source organism: Janthinobacterium sp. SUN128 (assembly GCF_030587275.1). Classification (NCBI taxonomy): domain Bacteria; kingdom Pseudomonadati; phylum Pseudomonadota; class Betaproteobacteria; order Burkholderiales; family Oxalobacteraceae; genus Janthinobacterium; species Janthinobacterium sp. SUN128. The sequence goes on from NZ_JAPWHY010000001.1 coordinate 2,550,208, forward strand.
CCCGACGCCAGCGCCGGCGGCGCACCGCCGCTGCGCAGCTGCCTGAGCCTGCCCGTCAGCTCGCGCTCGGGCCTGTTGCTGGGGCGCTTGCTGCTCGGTCATCCGCAGGCGGGCATGTTCAGTGCGCGCAGCGAACGCATCGTTTCGGCCATCGCGGCCCAGGCCGCCGTCGCGCTCGACAATACGCGCTTGTACGCGGCCGCCACGCGCGCCGCGGAAGAGCGCAAGGTGCTGCTCGACAGCGAACGCGAGGCGCGCGCCGAGGCCGAGCGCACGAACCAGCTGAAAGACGATTTTCTCACCACCCTGTCGCATGAACTGCGCACGCCCTTGTCGGCCATCCTGGGCTGGGCCCAGGTGCTGCGGCGCGGCACGCGCGACGAGGCCGACCTGCACCGCGGCTTGCAAAGCATCGAACGCAATGCGCGCGCACAGGCGCAGTTGATCGAAGACTTGCTCGACATGAGCCGCATCACCTCCGACAAGGTGCTGCTCGACCTGCAAACCATCGTGCCCGCCAGCATCATCGCCTCGGCCATCGAAACCCTGCGCCCGGCGGCCGACGCCAAGCACATCGCCATCCACAGCAATATCGCCAGCGATGCGGGCCGCATCACGGGTGACCCCAGCCGCATCCAGCAAGTGATCTGGAACCTGCTGTCGAATGCCTTGAAGTTCACGCCACAAGGAGGGCGGGTCGATATCGGCGTGCATCGCGAAGCGACCCGCCTGGCCATCACGGTGGCCGACAACGGCGTCGGCATCAAGAAAGATTTCCTGCCCCACGTATTCGACCGCTTCCGCCAGGCCGACGCCTCGACCACGCGCCGGCATGGCGGCCTGGGGCTGGGGCTGGCCATCGTCAAGCACCTGGTGGAGCAGCACGGCGGCACGGTCACCGTCAGCAGCGCCGGCGACATGCAGGGCGCCAGCTTTACCGTGCGCCTGCCCCTGGGGACGCCGGCCGTTGCCGCGCGCCAGGCGGGCAGCGCCCCGTCCGCCAGCCATGACTTGCGCGGCGTCACGGTGCTGCTGGTCGATGACGAAGCCGATGCGCGCGAGCTGACGGAGCGTATCTTGCGCGACAACAACGCCGAAGTGCATAGCGCCGGCAGCGTGGCGCAAGCGCTGCAACTGCTGGACCAGGTGCGCCCGGATGTGCTGGTCAGCGACATCGGCATGCCCGATGCCGACGGTTTCGACTTGCTGGCGCAAGTCCGCGCGCACGCCTCCCCTGAGGCGGCCCGGCTGCCCGCGCTGGCGCTGACGGCGTTTGCGCAACCGCAGGATCGCCAGCGGGCGCTGGCCAGCGGCTTCCAGGACTGGGTGTCGAAACCGCTCGACCCGGCCGAACTGGTGGCGGCAGTGGCGCAACTGGCCGCGGCGCGCGTGACCGGCTCGCCGCCTTGAACAGCGCCGCCAGGGCGGCAAGATAGCCCGCAAAAAGATGATGCAAAGAAATACATAGTGCAGAACAAAATAACTATTTTGTGGTTTAGCCTTCCTACTTTCAGACGCGGCACTGTCCTACAAGCAACTAAGCTGAAGTTTGCTACACTGAAATGCAGAAGCACACCTGCATGGCAGGCTGGAGACCGTCGACCTTGGCTGCCGTCATTGGCAGAAGCGAGTTCAAGCGCTGTTGTGCGCCCTATCTTGTTGCAAGGCGCTACTATCATCCGACCGCCGTCAGCCGCGCCGCCAGCCTATTCGCTGCGGTAGAAGCCAGTGTTGCATAGACCGTATAACCGAGACCCTACATGCCCAGCCAAGATGAGATTTTGAAAGCCAAAATTTTGGTCGTTGACGATTCACCCGACAATGTCGACCTGATGCTGGAAATCCTGCGCGATGCCGGCTACACCAATGTCACGGCCACCATGCGTCCGGCGCAGGTCTGCCCCCTGCACCAGGAGCATTGCTACGACCTGATCTTGCTGGATCTGCAAATGCCGGAACTCAATGGTTTCCAGGTCATGAAAGGCTTGAAGGAAATTGAGCATGGCGGCTACCTGCCCGTGCTGGCCCTGACGGCGCAGCCGAGTTTCAAGATCGCCGCCCTGGAAGCGGGCGCGCGCGACTTCATCAGCAAGCCCTTCGACCTGATGGAAGTGCACAAACGCATCCACAACATGTTGGAAGTGCGCCTGCTGTACAAGGAACTGGCGCAATACAGCAAGCAGCAGCAGGAACTGGCGCTGCACGATCCGCTGACAGGCTTGCCGAACCGGCGCCTGCTGGAAGACCGCATCGAGCATACCTTGCAGCAATCGGCCCGCAACCGCGGCAAGTCCGCCATCCTGTACCTGGACCTGGACGGCTTCAAGGCCATCAACGACAGCTACGGCCACGGCTATGGCGACGATATCCTGAAAATGGTGGCGGGCCGTCTGGTGGGCGCATCGCGCAAAGAAGACACGGTGGCGCGCATCGGCGGCGATGAATTCGTCATCGTGCTGGGCAACCTGGCCGGCAAGGGCGACGCGCGCGAACCGGCCGCCAAGCTGATCGAAGTCATTTCCGAACCGTATTTCATCAACGACCTGACTCTGCGCCTGTCGACCAGCATCGGCATCGCCATCTACCCGGACGACGCCAGCACCGTCGAATCCCTGCTGGGCGCGGCCGACACGGCCCTGTATGAAGCCAAGCGCGCCGGCAAGAACCGCTTTTGCTGCACGCCGCACGAAGTGATCGCCTCGCAGGTCAACATGCAGAAAAGCAGCATCCCATCGATCGCCTGAAGTTCCGATCGCCTGAAGTTCTTTACTGAGCGGCACGTAAAAAAAACCGGCAAGCCTCACGGCCAGCCGGTTTTTTTGCTTTGGACGCTTTATTTCTTGCCAGCGCTCACTTCATGCTGGCCCGCATGCTGGTGATCCGTTTGCGCATTGACGGTTTCCGGCGGCACTTCGATGCGCGTGATGCCGGCATCGACGGAAATCGGGTCGCTGGCAGGGAACGTCATTTCCACGGCGTCATCGAGCAATTCTTCCTTGGCCCGCTCTTCGCCGCTCATGCCCTCCTCATCGGCCAGGATGGCCAGCGCGCTGGCCCATTTGACGAAATTGAGGTTGGACAGTTCGCGCACGGTGTTCACGCCAAACGCTTGCTGCAAGGCCTTGGCATCCTTCGCGCTGACGCCGCGCAGGGCGCTGATGGGCGCATTGACGATGTCGCGGAAGCTTTTGTCGAGGTATTCCTTGTCGACGATGGTATCGATATTCATGGCATGTCCTTTCGTTTCGGTAAGCGGGCCTGTATCGCGCCCTGCGCCGCAGGGCGGCTATGCTGCATGGGGATGCACAGCCCCACTATGGCAGCGCGCAGCGTCCCGGTATGTGCGCAGCCGTACGTAACGACGGGAACTTTGCCCGCTGGCGAAAGCGACAATATTGCCTATCATATAAAAATGATGGAAGGAGATCAAAATTGCCGAAAAGACAGAAATTTTCCATCCATGCGCCCCGCGATGAAATCCTCATGTATGATCCACAACTTGAATTTGGTCCTCACCTTTCACCATTCACGGGGCGCTATGTCCGCACAAACAGATCCGAACAAGGAAGCGGCCCAGGCCGATGCGGAACGCGCCGCCGATCTCAGCGAGTTGCTGGGTCATGTCAACACCAGCTGGGACAATGAACGGCGCGCCCTGTCGCGCCAGTTGCACGACAGCCTCGGCTCCTCGCTGACGGCGCTGACCATGCACCTGTCGCTGCTGACGCAAAAGATGCCGCAGGAAGCCGCCTTGCTCGACCGCGCGGCGACCATGAAGCAATTGCTGCTGAATGTGATCGAGACCAACCGCCAGATGCAGATGAAGTTGTGGAACGACAAGCTCGAGTTTCTCGGCGTAAATGTCGCGCTGGGCGAGCTGGCCGCGCAATTTGCCGAGCAGCACAAGATCACCGTGCGCTGCAGCCTGCCCGAAGATGAACTGATTTGCCCGCGCAACGTGGGCGTGGCCCTGCTGCGCACCCTGGAAGAAGCGCTAGGCAACATCGCCGCGCACGCCCACGCCACGCAAGTGGATATCATCATCGACGACAATGAGGACGCGCTGATGATGACCGTCAAGGATGACGGCGTGGGGCTGCCGAAGAGCGAGCCCGTCGAAATGAGCAAGCACGGCCTGCGCTCCGTGCGCGAGCGCGTGCATTACCTGGGCGGCAGCCTGAGCCTGACGGCCAATCCGCAAGGCGGCACGGCCCTGACCGTCGTCTTGCCGCGCGTTACGCCAAAAGAATAACTTCCCGCAACGGGCGCCCTGCCCGCCTCAACGGGGTAGCGGCATCCCCTCTTCCGGCAACAGCAGTTGCGCCCCCAGCACATCGCAGCGCGCGCCATGCCCGGCCAGGCTGGCGCGATCGCCTTCCAGCACCTGCAAGAAATGTCCAACACGCAACACATCCGTCAATTGCGCCGCCAGGGCGGCATCGGCCGGAGAACCCGCCTGCCGCCATCCCAGCGCCAGCAGGGTTTGCCAAATGTCGGGCAATGCCGTGCGCCAGCCGGTCGAGGCGAGGAAGACGCCGACCGGCTGCTCCAGCGCTACACAGGCCCGCGCCAGCAAGTCCTCGCGCGCCAGTTCGCCGGGCCAGCCGTCAAGCTCGGCGCGCCACAGGGGAAACGTGGCCAACGGCGCCGGCAACGCATCCAGGCTGCTGATGAAGCGGGACTTGCCATAGCCATCCGTGCGGAAACGCGCGACCTGCCGCAGGCTTTCCCCGGCTTCCCCCTTCGCCCTGCAGGCCAGCAGCAGCTGGTAAAAATCGAGCTGCTCCGGGTCCAGGCCCAGGCTTTTCAGGCTGATGTAGCGGTCGTCGAACTGGCCCGGCCTGGCGGCGCCGCGCGGCTGCGTGGAAGTATCGTGCATGATTGTCCTTGGCGTGATGATAGTGACGGTCGAGATCTTTCCCGAGTATAAAGTGTTTGCCGTGTGCAGCCCAGCATCGGCTACACTGGTCAGGCGCGCCGCCGGCGTGCCCTAGTGACCGCTAACATCGCAACGACAGGAGATGGCATGCAACGACTCGCAACGACCTTGCTGGCAGCGCTGCTGGCCATGGGTGCCGCCCAGGCCGCCGACAACACCGTGCCGCCGCCGGAAACCGTGGACAAGCTGGCCTGGCTGGCCGGCTGCTGGAACGTCGATGGCGCCGAGCCCGGCTCCGGCGAACAATGGAGCACGGCCGCCGGCGGCACCATCCTCGGCACCAGCCGCACCGTCAAGGGCGGCAAGACGACGGCCTTTGAATTCGTGCAGATCCGCCTCACCGAGCCGGGCCAGCTGGCCTACATCGTGCAGCCGTCGGGCCAGCCGCCCGTGATCTTCAATCTGCTGCGCCAGGACAAGCCGAATGAATTCATCTTCGCCAACCTGGACAATGACTTCCCGAGCCGCATCATCTACCGCCGCGACAGCGAGCGCATCCTGCATGCCAGCATCAGCGGCACCTTGAAGGGCAAGCTCACCACCATCGATTTCCCCATGACGCGGGGACGCTGCGAAGCGGCGCCCATCGCGCGCGGCAAATAAAAAGGGGCCGCAAGGCCCCTTTTTGATGGGATAGCAACGGCTTAGTGCAGCTTGACCTGCGGCGTACTGCGCTTGATCAGGAAACGGCCCATGGCCATGACTGCCGTGCGCACGCTGCCCAGCACGGCATTGTGGTGCATCAGGTGCAGGCTGACATACATCACGCGCGCGACAAACCCTTCGACGAACCAGCTCAGGCCCTTCAGGGAACCCATCAGGGTGCCGACCGAGGTGGTGCGGCCAAACGACACGAGCGAACCGTAGTCCAGGTATTCGTACGGCTTCGTTTGCGGCGGCTTGCCCTTGGCTTGCAGCAGGAACGTTTTCAGCAGGTAATCGGCTTGCTGGTGGGCCGCCTGGGCGCGCGGGGGAACCAGCTTGCCATCGGGCCCCGTGCAGGCGGCGCAGTCGCCGAGCGCGAAAATATTCGCGTGGCCCTGCACATTGAGCATGCCCGTCACTTCCAGCTGGCCGGCGCGGTTGGTCGGCAGTCCCAGGGTGGACAGGAATTCCGGCGCGCGGATGCCGGCGGCCCACACGCAGATGTCGGCCGCATAGCTTGTGCCGCTGGCCACCGTCACCTTGTCGGCTTCGATCGTGGTGACGCGCGTGTCGGTCACCACCGTGATGCCATGTTTATGCAGCAGTTTCGAGGCGGCGATGGACACGCGCTCGGGCAGCGGCGCCAGGATGCGCGGCGCCCCTTCGAGCAGGGTGATGCGCACATCCTTGATGGCGTTGAGATTCTGGAAGCCATACGCCGCATACACGCCGCTCGCTTCGCGCAATTCGGCCGCCAGTTCCACGCCCGTGGCGCCGCCGCCGATGATGACGATGTCGACACCGGGGTGGCCCGCGTCGCCCTGGCGCTGCTCGGCCATCGCCAGCAGTTTCAGCAGGGTCAACCGGAAACGTTCGGCATCTTCCGTGGCATTCAGGGAAATCGTGTTTTCCTGGGCGCCGGGCACGCCGAAGTAATTCGACGTGCTGCCCACGGCCAGCACCAGCTGGTCGTAGCTGACAGTGCGCTGCGGCAGCAGCTGCTCATCCTTGTCGGTGGCGATGGCGCCCACGGTGAGGCTGTTCGACGCGGCGTCGAGCCCGATCAAAGGACCATAGACATAGGTAAAACCATTGTCATGCGCCAGCATCTGGTACGACAGGCCCTCTTGATGAATGTCCAGGGTACCGGCCGCCACTTCATGCAGCGAAGGCTTCCAGATATGGTACAGCCGGCTGTCGACCAGGGTGACCTGGCCGGCGCCGAGCTTGCGGCTGAGTTTGCAGGCCAGCTCCAGGCCGCCTGCTCCTCCCCCTACGATAACGATTTTACTGTGCAAAGATCCTCCTGCGTGTTAATCCCTGTGCCCGTTGCCATTGCCGTGACCATTGCCATGGCCCTTGCCCGGCTTGTTGTCATGCTTGTTGTCATGCTTGTCGCGCTTGTCATCATGCTTGTCAAAGTGCTTGTCATGCTTGTTGTCATGACGGCCGCGGTCACCATAATCGGGACGGCCATGGTCGCCATGCTGCTGGCGGTAACGGGGCACATATTGGTTGTTATACCAACTATCCTGGACGAAATATACCTCTTGGTTACAGGCATTATACTTGCGGCAGTGCTTCGACCAGTTTTTCGCATGGCCGGGCGGCACGCGCAGATAAATGGGGCGCGCCGAATAGTATTGCGGGCGCTGCACGATGATGGGCTGGGCATAGATCAATTGCGGCGCTGGATAATCGCCTATGTCGATGCGTCCGTAAAAGCCCGGCTGGCCGACGGTGACGGAGACGCCAACCTGGGCGACGGCAGCGGTAGCGGCCGACAGCAGGACGGCGGCGAGAATGAGGGTTTTCATGGGGCACTCCTTTTATCAGTTATGCCGCAATTGTAGACCTTGTACAACCAACTGTTTGTTCGCAAGGACACATAAGGAAAGCCGTGGCAATCTCACCACAGCTTACCCAAAGGCACGACCAGGCCGCTGAACAGCGACCAGTCCGGCGACGCCGCCGTCAAACCGCGCGCCAAGCCGATATCGATGGCCAGCCGCGGCGTGGGACTGTAGGTGGCGGCCAACAAGAGCTGGGCCGTGGCAGGCGCGCCGCGCAAGCGCGTGCCCGACACTTCCGCCGTGGCGCCCCAGCGGTCGCTGACGGGCGTGGAAAAGGAGGTCGCCCAGCCCGTTTGCACCCTGCCCGCGCCAGGGTCCGATGCCCCCAGGCGCGTGGCGTTCAGGTTGGCATCCACGTGCACGGCGCCCAGGTCGCGGCTGAGAATGCCGTTCAGCGACACGTCGCTCTTGCCGCTGCCGATGCTGTCCTTGGCTGTAGGCAACTTCCAGCCCAGCTCCAGGCCCAGGGCCGTAGCGCTGTCGAGCAAAAAGGCCCGCTTGAGCACGACCGTCGTGTCGCCCACGCCCGTTTCGCGCCGGCCCGTTGCGTCGCGCGCGCGCACGAAGCCCTCGCCTTCCAGCAGCACGCCCCATTCGGGCGTAAACGCCAGTTTGAACGTGTACGGCAGGCTGGCGCGGCGCGTGTCGTCCGTTTTCGACAGCAGGCCCCCGGCCTCGAATTCCAGCTGGCCCGGCACGGGCAGCTGGGCGGGACTGGCCACCGAAGGACGGTAAGGCAGGACGGGATCGCTGTCCTGCGCCTGCGCCAGGGGCGCCAGGGACAGCAACAGCAGAGGTAAGCACAGCAAGCAGGAAGACGGCATGAAAGACCCGGAAGTGGTAAACGCGCAATAGCGACAGCCTACCACCGCCGCGCCGATTGCGCCCGATCCCGCCGCCGTCAGGCCAGGCGCCGCACCCGCTGCCTGGCGGCCGGCACTGGCCGGCGCAGCGGCGTGACGTTGCTGGCCGGCGCCACGGCGATGTGCTCGGCCTGGGCATGCAGGCGGAACACGCCCACCAGTTCCGTCAGGGAGTGCGCCTGGTCTTGCAGCGATTCGGCGGCGGCCGCCGCCTCCTCCACCAGGGCCGCGTTTTGCTGCGTCACCTGGTCCATCTGCAGCACGGCCTCGTTGACTTGCTCGATGCCGGCGCTTTGCTCGGCGCTGGCGGCCGTGATTTCCTGCATGATGTCGGCCACCTGGCGCACGCTGGCGACCACTTCATCCATCGTCTTGCCCGCGTCATGCACGAGTTTGGAACCGATCTCCACCTGCTCGACGGAGTCGCCGATCAGGGTCTTGATTTCCTTGGCGGCACTGGCCGAGCGCTGCGCCAGGTTGCGCACTTCGGATGCCACGACGGCAAATCCGCGCCCCTCCTCGCCCGCCCTGGCCGCTTCCACGGCCGCGTTCAAGGCCAGGATATTCGTCTGGAAAGCGATGCTGTCGATGACGCTGATGATGTCGACGATCTTGCGCGAAGACGCATTGATCGATTCCATCGTCTGCACCACCTGCCCCACCACGGCGCCGCCCTTGCCGGCCACCTCCGAGGCGGCACCGGCCAGAGCATTCGCCTGGCGCGCATTGTCCGCGTTCTGCCGCACGGCCGACGTCAGCTGTTCCATCGATGACGCCGTTTCTTCCAGCGAACTGGCCTGCTCTTCCGTGCGCGACGACAGGTCGAGGTTGCCCTGGGCGATTTCGCCCGAGGCCGTGTTGATGGTGTCCGTTCCCGAGCGCACCTGGCTGACGATGCCCACCAGCTTGTCGCGCATGGTTTTCATGGCAAACAACAGGCTGGCGCTGTCGTGGCTGGCCGTGCGGATATCGACGGTGAGGTCGCCCTCGGCGATGGCGCCGGCGATCTTGACGGCATACGCCGGTTCGCCGCCCAGCTGGCGCGTCAGTCCGCGCGTGATCAGCGCACCCAGCGCCAGGCCGGCGGCCACGCTGCCCAGCACCAGCGCGATCATGAAACTGCGGCTGGCCTGGTACACGCCCGAGGCTTGCTCGGAAGCGGCTTTGGCGCGCTCTTCTTTCTGCAATGATAATTTGTCGAGCACACCGTCGAGCTCATCGGCATGCAGTCGCGTCTTGTTGAGCAGTTCGATCAGCTGCACGCTGCGCTGGGCCAGCGGTTCGGCCGCGGCCAGCGTGAGCGCCTGCTGCATGGTGACGACGTACTCGGCTTCGACGGCGGCAAAGCGGGCAAACAGTTCCTTGGCGGCCGGCGTGACGAACAGCGGCTGGGCCTTGGCAAGATAGGCCCTGTTTGAATCGAGAAATTTGGCGATGTCGGCCTGGCGCGTGGCGCGCTCCTCGGCCGTCGTCGCCAGCAAGAAATTGCTGCGCGCGCGGCCCACCTTGATCAAGGCGATATTGGCTTCCTTGATGTACGACAAGCCCAGCAATTCATGGTTGTACATCTGCCCCGCCATGGTATCGATCTTGCCCATGTTGAAGATACCGATGCCGGCCACGATGGCCCCCATTAGCGCAACGCAAAAAAAAGCCGTCAGCAAACGCGTTCCCACCTTCATCCGGTTCAACATGATTTCTCCCATAAGACTGGCCGATACTCGATGTAACTGGAGCGTACTGGCTTGAATATAAAGAAAAAACACGGAAAAAAATGCTCGGATTGTCACCAAACAACAATTCATTGATTTATAGCAACACACGAAACGGCTTGCCATGCTAGGCAAGCCGTTCAGGACGGTACCTGATTGCCCGCGTTAATGGCCCGTGTGAGCGCCAGGTTTACGCACCGTCATCTCGACGCCGCCTTTCACCACTTGCTTGCCCGCCCCCTGGCCGCGCACGGGTTCCGGCAAGGCGCCCGTCCATTCATAGACCACGCTGCCGGCCGGGTGCTTGTACCAGCCCGGGTCGCGGTAGTCGCCCGGTTTCTGGTCCTTGCGCACCTTGACTGTGGTAAACATGCCGCCCATGCCGATGGCGCCGAACGGGCCGTCGCCCGCCATCATCGGCAAGGTATTGTCGGGGATCGGCATCTGCATCTCGCCCATATCGGCCATGCCCCGCTCACCCATCACCATGTAGCCGGGCACGAGCTGGTTGATCTTTGCGGCCACGCCCTGGTGGTCGACGCCGATCATGGTGGGCACGTCATGCCCCATGGCATTCATCGTGTGGTGCGACTTGTGGCAGTGGAAGGCCCAGTCGCCCAGGTCCGTGGCCGTGAATTCCACGGCGCGCATCTGGCCCACGGCCACGTCCGTCGTCACTTCGGGCCAGCGCGATTCGGGGCGCGTCCAGCCGCCATCCGTGCCCGTCACCTCGAATTCATGGCCATGCATGTGGATCGGGTGGTTCGTCATGGTCAGATTGCCCACGCGCACGCGCACCTTGTCGCCCTGGCGCACGACCATGGGGTCGATGCCGGGGAAGACACGGCTGTTGAACGTGAACAGGTTGAAATCCGTCATGGTCATGATCTTCGGCGTGTAGCTGCCCGGATCGATGTCGTAGTTACTGAGCAAGAAGACGAAATCGCGGTCCACCTTCATGAAGTTCGGGTCTTTCGGGTGCGTCACCCAGAAACCCATCATGCCCATGGCCATCTGCGTCATTTCATCGGCATGCGGGTGGTACATGAAGGTGCCGGGCCGCTTGGCGACGAATTCATAGACGAAGGTCTTGCCCGGAGCGATGCCGGGCTGAGTCAGGCCCGTGACGCCGTCCATGCCGTTGGGCAAGCGCTGGCCATGCCAGTGCACACTGGTGTGCTCCGGCAATTTATTGGTGACAAAGATACGCACGCGGTCGCCCTCCACCACTTCGATGGTGGGCCCTGGCGACTGGCCGTTGTAGCCCCATAGATTCGCCATCATGCCGGGCGCCAGTTCGCGCACGACGGGTTCGGCTACCAGATGGAATTCCTTGACGTTGTTGTTCATGCGCCAAGGCAAGGACCAGCCATTCAGGGTGACGACGGGGTTGTATGGACGCCCGTTTGGCGGCGGTGGCGGCGCCTTGGTGTCGGCGCCAGCCATGCTGACGGCTTCCGGCAACGATGCCGCACCGACTCTGCTGACAGCGGCGGCACTCAGGGCGACAGCGCCCGCGTTCATGAAAAAGTTTCTACGTGTAATCATCATTATTCCTTGTTGGCTGGGCCGCTGCCATTGATGGCGCCTTGCAGTTCGGTTTGCGCAATCCAGAAATCGCGCTGGGTCTCGATGGCACTGTTGACGCTGGCAACCTGTTCGCGCGCATCGGCCAGCAGTTCGAACACGCTGGCCAGCATGCCGTTGTAACGCAGCAATACTTCATGCGAGATCGTCTTGCGCAGCGGCACAACTTCATCGCGGTAGTGGCGCGCCAGGTCATAGGCCGTGCGGTAGCTCGAATAAGCCTCGCGCACTTCCGAGCGGGCCCGTACAGCCGTGCCCGCCGTGCGCTGCAGCGACTGCTCATACAACGCTTGCGCCTTGGCATTGCGCGCCGAGCCCCAGTCGAACAGGGGCAATTCCAGCGAGACTTCATAGCCATTTTCGCGCGGCGCCTCGCTGCTGCTCTTGTTGCTATAGCCCACGTCGAGCACGTTGACGAATCCCGTCACCTTGGCCAGGCCCAGCGCGTCGGCCGTGGCATGCGCGTCGAGTTTGCTCATCTGCACGTCGAGGCGCTGCTCCATCGCCTGCGCCTCGATATTGCCCGCCTCGGCTGGCTTGGCCGGCAAATCGGGCAAGCGCGACGGCAAGGTGAAGGCCGTTTGCTTGCCCCACAGGCCCAGCAAGCGCGTCAGGTGCTCGCGCGTGGCCGTGGCCTGGTGGCGCGCGCGGGCCAGGTCGCCGACGGCGTCCGCATAAAACACTTGCTGGCGCGCCTGGTCGAGGCGGCTCCAGTTGCCCGCCTGCTGCAAGCGCGTGGCCAGTTCGGCGCCCGCCTCGGCCGACAGCAGCGCCCGCTGCATGAAAGCTTCCGTCTGCACGGCGGCCACGGCATTGAAGTAGGCGCGGCGCGTGTCCGACGCCAGTTGCACGGCGCTATTGACGGCCTGCAGCTTGGCTTGCTCGAAACGGCCCTTCTCGATGTTGACGCGCATCGGCATGGTCAGCAGGCCGGCCAGGTCGAAGCTGACACCGCGGTCGATTTCATTGCCGTGACTGCCATGCGAGCGGCCGAACGACAGGCCGGGATTGCGCAAGCGCCCCGCCTGCACCAGGTCCGCTTCGGACGCGCCCAGTTCGGCCAGCGCCACCCTCATGCCGTGGTTGTTCATCAGGGCGATGCGCACGGCGCTGTCGGCATCCAGGGGCTGGGCCAGCAGGGCAGCCAATTTTTCCTCGCCGCCCTTGTCGGCCAGCGCTGCGGGAGCGCCCGTGCGGGCGTCGGCCAGCGCGGACACCGCCTGCATGCCGCCATCCTGGCTGAAGCTGGCGCAGCCGCTCAGCAGCAAGATTGCCGCCAGCGCCAGCGGCGTCAGGCAAGTTGATTTTGTGAAGCGGGCCATGTCAGTGTCCTTCATGCTGGTGTTGCGGGGCGGGCTGGGCATCCGGCTTGGGACCCGGCTTATCCATCGGCATCTTGTGCCCCTCCATCTTGTGGCCATCCATCTTGTGGCCGTCCATCTTCATCATGCCCATGTGGCCGCCGGCCTTGCCGACTTTCTCGTTGACGGCGCGCCAGGCCTGGTCGGGCGTGGCGTCGTCCTCGGCGGCGGGACGGTAGCCGAGGAAGGCGGAGCGGTAAGTGGTGGCAGGCACGGATGCCTGCGCCTCTTGCGGGGCGGACGGAGATTGCGCTGCGGCGGCCAGCGGCAGTACAGCCAGCGCGAGGCTGAACAGGTGTTTCATGGTATTCCTTGAATGACAGGGTGTTGCGCGGCGGGCGCGCGACTGGAACGCTGGCGCGGCCGGTGCAAGGCTCAAGATGCTGGGACGTGCGACGGCGGCACCGCCAGGTTCAACGGGCGGTCAGGCGGAGCGCGTGCTTCTCGGGGGACGTTCGGGACCAGGCGGGATATGCCCGGCGAACAGGGAGTCGGGCGCCAGCGCGGGACGCGGCGCGCGCAGGGTCAAGGCGTGCAAGGCGGGCATGCCGGGCGGCGCCGTGGCGCCCACCATACACGCGCCATGGTTGCTGCAATCGTGGCCGTGGTGCGTGGCGCCGCCATCGTCCATGGCCATTTTCATCGGCTGGTCCTGCATGTGCATGCCGGCCATGTCGCCCATGTCATGGCACTGGGGTGCCTGCATGGCCTCGACGGCGACCGTGACGGCGACCGCCAGCTCGTCCACGCAGCAGCTGCGCATGGCCGACGCAAAGCCCTGCATGGGCAGCGTGACGGCCAGCAGCCAGAGCAGCGAGCGGGCGAGAAAGCGGAAAAAGGCACGATTCATGGCGCCACTATAAACCTTCCCACACGAGGAAGGTCAAGCCCCTATTGGCGCCGGTAGCCGTGCGTCAGCCAGATGACATAGATGCCGTAGTAGCCCTGCCCTTCGAAGATGGCCTGGCCATCGGCAAAAGACACTTTTTGCACTTCATTGACGGTGAAATACGCGCGGGCATCTGCCGCCTCGACATCGCCCCAGTAGCGTGCGCGCAGGGGCCGGTAGCCGCTGGCGCGCCCGATCGCGTCCATCAAATCATTGATCATGAAGTCGTACAGCATTTCGGCCAGCAGCGGCCGGTGGCCCGCCAGCATGGCCGTGATGTCGGGATAGCCGGCCTGCATCAGCTCGGGCAAGTCGCTTTCCTCGTCCTGCAGGTCGTCTTCGCGGCAAGTCTGGATAAAACTGTTGAACGGCTCGTCGAGCAGGCCCGCCAGCGCCGTTTCCGGCACGCTCAGGCGAAATGGGTGCAACGGCAGCACGCTGTGCTGGCCATAGTTGAGTCCGCGGCATCCGAGGAAGGCCAGCGGGTGTGGTCGCCCATTGACGTCGCAGCGGATACCAAGTTCTTGCTCAAACGTCATCAACATCCAACCCTGCCATGTCCGTTATCCTCGTTGTACCTCATCAGGGCTATATGGTAAGCGCTGGCAGGCAAACGAAACAGGCTCAGATGCAACAGAAAACAGCGTATCAGTTCATGCCGCACGGCCCGCCTGTCAGGCGGGCTCCGTGATGCCCACGCAATTGCGCCCATTTTCCTTGGCCACGTACAGGGCCGCATCGGCGGCGCGCAGCACGGCGTCCGTATTGCCCGCCTCCTGTTCCGAGGACACGACGCCCAGCGATACCGTGACAAAGCCCGCGCCGGGAATCACGGCGGCGGCTACCTTGGCGCGCAAGCGCTCGGCCACCTGCATGGCCACGTCGAGGTCGGCATCGGGCAGCAGCATGATGAATTCATCGCCGCCATTGCGGCACAGCACGTCGGCATCGCGCGAACAGGCGCGCATCAGCTGCGCCAGGCGCAGGATGACTTCGTCGCCCACGGCATGGCCCCACTGGTCGTTGACTTGCTTGAAATGGTCGATATCGATGGCGATGACGGAAAACGGCCGCGCCTGTGCCTGCCACGCATCCAGCGCCGCCGCCATGCCGCGCCGGTTCGACAGCCCCGTCAGCGGGTCCGTCTGCACGTCGGTCTTCAACTTGCCGATCTTGTTCTGCAACAGCGCCAGGCCCTTCAGCAGGGCTTTCTTGATTTGCGCCGCCTCCACATACCAGGAGCGGATGGCGGCGATGTGCTCGGCAGTGCCGGGCGCATCCATGCGCCGCGCGCCTTCGGCCAGCTGCACCAGGGGCCGCGAAATCAGGCTGGCCAGCCACCAGATGAATGGCAGGCTCAGCAAGGCAATCGGCAGGGAATGCCATACCGTGTTGGCCATCAGCTGGTTCAGCGGGGCCAGGGTCATGGCCGTGGGGCGCTGCGCCACGATGCCCCAGCCCGTCGACGGCATGATGGCGTAGCCGGCCAGCATGTCCACGCCCAGGCTGTTGTGCATGCGCCGGTTGCCGCCGCCCTGCTGCGCGATGATGGCATCGATGACTTCATTGCTGCCGGCCACGTCGCCCAGGCGCTCGGGGTCCGGGTGGTACAGCAGGCGCCGGCTCTGGTCGACCACGTACAGGTAGGAACCGTCGCGGTAGTAATGCTGACCCAGCATGGTGTACAGGATATTTTTCTGTTTCAGGTAGATGCTGCCGCCCACATAGCCGAGGTAGCGGCCATCCTTGCCCAGGATGGGATGCGAAATGAAGACCACCAGGTTGCCGGCCGAGGACACGTACGGCTGCGTCACCAGCGGGCGCCGTTCGCGCAGCGCCTGCACGGCACCGGCCGAATCGAGCGTGCGGTTCTTCAAGGCCAGGGTTTCCGGCGACACGCCCAGCACCTTGCCCTGGGCATCGACGATGAGCACGGAATTGAAGCTGTTCGTTTGCAGGCGCAGGCGCTGCGCCTCGTCCGTCAGCCAGTGCTCGTCGCCCATGCGCGATGGCAGGCTGCCGGCGCTGTAGGCCAGTTGCTGGCGCGCCGACTGCAGGAAATCCTCGGCCGTGCTGGCCAGTTTGCTGGCGTAGGCATGGTTCGCTTCCAGCGTGGTATCGATCAGCAACTGGCGCTGCACGCTGTAGCTGGCATAGAAGGTATTGGCCAGGGACACCAGGGCGCTGGCGAAGGCCACGAGCACGATCAAACGGCGCAAATTCATGCGCAGAACAGGTTTAGTCCACATGGGTCGGCAAAAAATCGGAAAGTATTGCGCTAAAGAAAGGGCGCATTATACCGAGACACCCGTGCCAATATTGAAATGTTGGCATCCATGATCAAAGAATGTGTACAAGCGGCAACGCAGAGCGCTGCCGCCTTGATATGCGTCAAGCGTGGATGACGTGCTTGCGGACCCAGTCCGTGTAGCGCTGCATCCAGCCCTGGAAGAAACCGAGGCTGCCCGGGCCGATGCCGCCATGCTCGTCGAACAAGCCTTCCTTGGCCTGGATGAACATTTCCGGTTGTCCCAGCAGCGGCACGTCCAGGTAAGCGAGCACATTGCGCAAATGCTGCTGCGCCAGCGCCGTGCCCGTGGCGCCCACGGAAACGCCGAGCACTGCGCCCGGCTTGCCGCCCCACACGCTCTGACCATACGGACGCGAGCCGTGGTCGAGGGCGTTTTTCAGCACGCCGGGGATCGAGCGGTTGTATTCGGGGGTGAGGAAGAGCAAAGCTTGCGAAGCAGAAATATCCGACTTCAGACGCAGCACCTGCTCGGACTGCGCGCCATCGTCATCCTGGTTGTACAGCGGCAAGTCGCCAATTTCGATGTGCTTGAAGGAAAACTCGGGCGGCGCCAGCTTGATGATGGCCTCGGCCAGCTTGCGGTTGAAGGAATCCTTGCGCAGGCTGCCGACGATGATAGCAACGTTATATTGACTCATATAAATCCCCGATGATGATTAAAAAGAAGCCCCGGAGTGGAGTTCACACCGGGGCTATCTTGCCACACAATCATCGGTTTTGCGCTGCTTAGCGTGCGCCGCCAGCCAAGCCTCGATACTCGCGGTAATAGCGTCCGCCCAGGTTGGTCAGCACCTCATAGCCGATGGTATTGGCCATGGCTGCCACCGCGTCGACCGGATGTTCGGCGCAGATCAGGTCGACCAGGCTGCCCGGCGCGACGCGGTCGCCGGCGATGGCACTCACGTCGAGCGTGATGGAATCCATCGAGATGGCGCCGATCTGCGGCACTTTCACGCCGTCGACGATGGCCAGGCCCTGGTTGCTCATGCTGCGCAGCCAGCCATCAGCGTAGCCGACGGAAACAGTGGCCACCTGGCGCGGCTCGCTGGCCGTGTAGCGGCGGCTGTAGCCCACGTGGTCGCCGGCGGCAATCGTGCGCGTCTGCATGACCTTGCCTTGCAGGCGCACCACGGAGCGCAGGGGATTCGGTTCGCCGCCCTGCGGCCCGATGCCATACAGGGCCGCACCGGGACGCACCAGGTCAAAGTGGAAATCGGGGGATAAAAAGATGCCCGAGGAATTGGCCAGGCTGGCGCGGTACTGCGGCAGACGGGCGCGGATGGCGGTGAAACGGGCCAGCTGCTCGCCATTCATGGGGTTGCTGCGCTCGTCGGCGCAAGCCAGGTGGCTCATGATGTAGCGCACCTTGATGCCGTCGAGAAAATGCGGGTCCAGCAGCCAGGCGTCGATTTCCTGCGGCGACAGGCCCATGCGCGACATACCCGTGTCGACCTGCACGATGGCGTCCAGTGTGGTGCCCAGCGCCTTCGCATGCGCGCGCCAGCCGGCCACCTGGGGCTCGCTGTTGAGCACTGGCGTCAAGCCATGGGCCGTGAATTCTCCTTCCGTGCCGACGGGCGGGCCGTGCAGCACGAAGATGGAGGCGTCCGGCGCCACGTGCGGGCGCAGGCTGATACCCTCTTCCAGGTGGGCCACGAAGAAATGGCGGCAACCTTCTTCATACAGGGCCGCGCCCACTTGCGCGGCGCCGAGGCCATACGCGTCGGACTTCACGACGGCCGAGCAGGCGGCAGGATGCGCCTTGTCGCGCAACAAGCGGTAGTTGGCGCGCACGGCGTCGAGGTCCACCGTCAAGATGGCGCCGCTACGTTCCTTTGGAGGCATGCTGGCCCCCATCTCAGGCCACCGCGTGTTGCAGTTTGCCATTGCCCTGTGCGCCGCTGTAGCGGCTGACGGACAGGTCGTCGGCCAGGATGGCCGGCTTTTTCGACGACATCAGGTCGGCCAGCAATTGCGCCGAGCCGCAGGACATGGTCCAGCCCAGGGTGCCGTGGCCCGTATTGAGGAACAGGTTGCGCAGCGGCGTGCGGCCGACGATCGGCGTGCCGTCCGGCGTCATCGGGCGCAAGCCCGTCCAGAAGGTGGCTTCGGCCGTGTTGCCGCCGCCGGGGAACAGGTCGTTGACGACCATTTCCAGGGTTTCGCGGCGGCGCGGGTTCAGGTTCAGGTTGTAGCCGGCGATTTCCGCCATGCCGCCCACGCGGATGCGGTCGTCGAAACGCGTCACGGCGATCTTGTAGGTTTCATCGAGGATGGTCGACACGGGCGCCTTGGCCGCGTTGACGATAGGCACGGTGATCGAATAGCCCTTCAGCGGATACACGGGGATGTCGAGCAGCGGCTTCATGAAGCCCGTCGAATAGGAACCGAGCGCCACGACGTAGGAGTCGGCCTTGACGATTTCCGAGCCACATTGCACGCCAGCGATTTCATCGCCCTGCGTCAGCAATGCATCGATGGCGACGCCATAGCGGAACTTCACGCCCAGCGCCACGGCCATTTCGGACAGGCGCGTGGTAAACAGCTGGCAATCGCCCGTTTCATCGTTGGGCAGGCGCAAGCCTCCGAACAGTTTATCCTTGACCGCTTCCAGGGCCGGTTCGGCGCGCGACAATTCGTTGCGCTGCAGCACTTCATACGGCACGCCCGCGTCTTTCAGCACTTCGATATCCTTGGCGGCGTCGTTGTATTGCTTTTCGGTGCGGAACAATTGCATCGTGCCTTGCTGGCGGCCTTCATACGTGATGCCGGCCTCGGCGCGCAGCACCTTGAAGCAATCGCGGCTGTAT
This sequence comes from Janthinobacterium sp. SUN128, assembly GCF_030587275.1. Classification (NCBI taxonomy): domain Bacteria; kingdom Pseudomonadati; phylum Pseudomonadota; class Betaproteobacteria; order Burkholderiales; family Oxalobacteraceae; genus Janthinobacterium; species Janthinobacterium sp. SUN128. The sequence goes on from NZ_JAPWHY010000001.1 coordinate 2,569,178, forward strand.
TCGGCCAGGCGTACCATGCGTTCCTTGTTCACCGCATACGCTTCCGGTGTGCAATTACGCAACATCTGCCACATCCATTTGAGCTGGGCGGCGCTGCCGTCGAGCGAGATGGCCAGCGGTGCGTGGCGCTGCATCATCCACTTCACGGCTTTCAGGGGAATGCCGGGCGCAGCCCATGGCGAAGCGTAGCCGGGCGAGATTTGCCCCGCATTCGCGAAGCTGGTTTCCAGTGCCGGGCCCGGCTGGCGGTCGATGACGGTCACCTCATGTCCTGCCTTGGCCAGATAGTAAGCACTGGTGACGCCGATGACGCCGCTACCCAGAATCACGATACGCATAGTTTCCTCATTATATTTTTTAGGCTGACGCCAGATTAACCGCTATCATATTGGGAAAGAGCCAGTATTTGTTCACGTATAAATCGAGATATTCAGCAATAAATCATGAGAATCCTTAAAGAATCGGCACGTGGCCTCGACAAGCTGGATCGCCACATCCTGCGCATCCTGCAACAGGATGGCCGCATCTCGATGAAAGACCTGGGCGAACAGGTGGGATTGTCCATCACGCCCTGCATCGAGCGGGTCAAGCGCATGGAGCGCGACGGCGTCATCACGGGCTACCATGCCAAGGTGAACCCGGCCGCGCTGGGCGCCAAGCTGCTCGTCTTTGTGGAGATTACGCTGAATCAAAAATCCGCGTCCGCCTTCGAGCAATTCCGCCGCGAAGTGCTGCAAATTCCCGAGGTACAGGAATGCCACCTGGTGTCGGGCGACTTCGATTACCTGATCAAGGCGCGCATCCATGAAATGGCCGAGTACCGCAAGCTGCTGGGCGACATGCTGCTGCAGCTGCCCGGCGCCGCGCAATCGAAAAGCTATGTGGTGATGGAAGAAATCAAGGAAACCCTGGCGCTGTCGACCGACGTGCTGCAAAATCGGTGAAGGTACCGCCTACCGGTACCGACAGCATCAAATTTTGCACCTTTGTATAATCTTGTAGCACATTCGCGGCGACACAAGCACACTCCTGTCCTGACATCACGCCCGTCCCCTCTGAGATTGGAAGCAGTGATGCACACTGGGAGTCCGTATGAACACATTGATAAAACTGGCAGCTTCCTGCCTCGCGGGCCTGGCCGTGGCCATGTGCACCGCCAGTGAATACAAGGTCAACCGCGCGCCGGACAATGGCGCGATCTATCAAAACATCAAGGTGGGCAAGACCACCCGCCTCGACCTCGACGCTGCCCTGGGCAACGCCACCGTCGTCAGCTTCGATCCCGGCTATGAAGTCTGGGTCTACAAGAACCAGCTGCAAGCACCCAAGATGACGCGCCTGATCCCCCTGCTGGGCGAAAAGGGCACGCGCGAGGTGGCCGTCATGTTCGACCAGGCGGGCATCGTCAAGAAATTCCGGATACACGAGCCGCGCAAGTAAACACCTGCTCCCGTGAATACACGGCTCAGGCCGGGCATGGTGCGGCAACGGCGCCCAGGGCAAGCCTGCGCGCGCCGGCATCGATTGCCTGTGGACTGCCCGCCCCATCGCACTCGTCGCCGAGCCTGAACGTACCGACCAGCGCCGCCATCTGGATGGCCTGCTCCTTCAACTGCTCGGCGGCCGCCGCCGTCTGCTCCACCATTGCCGCATTCTCCTGTGTCATGCGATCAAGCTGGCTCACCACCACATTGACCTGGCCGATCCCATCACTCTGCTCCCTGGCCGAAGTGCTGATTTCGCCTATCATGGCCATGACATGGCCGACACTGTCGACGATTTCATCCATCGTCACGCCGGCATCCTGCACCAGGCGGCTGCCCGACGCCACGCTGGCCACGGAGGCGTCGATCAGCACCTTGATTTCCTTGGCCGCGACGGCACTGCGCTGCGCCAGGTTACGCACCTCGCTGGCCACTACGGCAAAGCCCCGTCCCTCCTCCCCCGCGCGCGCCGCCTCGACGGCCGCGTTCAAGGCCAGGATATTGGTCTGGAAGGCAATGCCGTCAATGGTGCCAAGAATATCGGCAATGCGCTGGGAACCCGCATTGATCGCATTCATGGTCTGCACCACCCGGGCAACGACGTCGGCACCCCGGCTGGCGACCCGCGAGGCGGAGTTGGCCAGCTCGGTAGCTTTCCTGGCCGCGTTGGCCGTATTGCTGACAGCACCAGTCAATTCCTCCATCGAGGCCGACGTTTGCTCCAGGCTGGACGCCTGCTCCTCCGTACGCATGCTCAGGCTGGTATTGGCCATGGCGATTTCCACTGCCCCCGTGGACATCGCCTGCGACGCTTCGCGCACCTGGCCCACCATCGTCGCCAGGGCTGTTTGCATGGCCACCAGCGAGGCCATGACACTGCCGCCCGGCGCCTGCACTTGCTCGCCTGCATGGCTCAAATCCCCTCCAGCAACTTTTTGAGCCGCCGCGCCCAGCAGCGCCGGTTCGCTACCCAAGGAACGGAACAAGGTGCGCACGATCCACAGCCCGGCGCCGCCAGCCGCCATGAAAGCGAGCAGGCAAACGCCGACGAGCAGATTGCGCTGGGCGGCAAACGCCTGCTTACCCGTCAGCAAGCGCGCCTCGGCTCTGGCCGCGGCATAACGCGCGTACTCATTGGTCGTCCTTTCCAGGCGCATCAGCAATGGCTGGCATTCGCGGTTCAACTTGTCGATGGCGGCAGACTTCTGACCAGTCAGCGCCAAATCGACGATGGACAACGCCACCGGCCCATACAGGGCTTCCACCGCTTCCATTTCCCGTATCAGTCTGGTCGCTGTCTCGGTGATCTGGGCCGATTGCGCAGCGCTGCGCTGCAATTGCCGCAACTGCGCCTGCACCCGGGCGTGGGCTTCGGCGACACGCTCCTTTTCCTGCGCGATATCTTGTGCATTCACAAACAGCAGCAAGTTGCGTGCGGCGATGGCCCGGCTATCAACCGCCTCCTGCAGTTTGGCAACCAGGACGGAACGGGCATTCGTTTCGGACAAATAGGAATCGAAACGCGCATTCGCATCCAGCAGCGAGGTGATGGAAATGCCGGAAACGGCCAGCACCATCAGCGCCAGTCCGGCAAAGGCGATGGCCAATTTGCCCTTGATCGTACGGATATTCATATCATTTCCCCTGTGAATGGTATAGCCACGGCGGCCTGCGCACTTGCACGCGCATCTTCTTGCTTGCATTTCTTGAGGTACGGCGCCTAAGCTGGCGCTGCGTCGGGAAAAAAGACCACGCAATCCTTGCCGGACAGTTTCGCGCTGTACAGCGCCTCATCGGCCCTGCGGAAACCGTCCGCCACGGCATTTCCCTGCATGCGCGCGATACCGACACTGATCGTCACGCCCCGCCTGACTGCCGTCGAGCGCCGCACCCTATCCAGCAGCTGATCCGCAATGTAGGCCACGCACGCCAGGTCGGCATCGATCAGCATGGCGAATTCCTCGCCGCCGATCCGCCCGTGCGGACAACCTGCCGCCGACGCGGCAATAATCTGGCCCAGCTCCCGCAGGACGATATCGCCGGTATCATGTCCAAATTCATCGTTAATCATCTTGAAATCATCGACATCGGCCATTAACAGGTAAGCAGGCGACGACTTGCCATCTCTCATTGCCGCATGCAGCGCATCGAGAAAACAGCGGCGATTGGGTATGCCAGTCAAATAATCGCGGTAAGCCATGTCTTCCAGGCGCGCCGTGGCGACATGGTGCATATAGCGCAGGCGAAAAAAACAGCTGCTGAAAAGCAGGCCTATCAACACCCCCGCCGCCGCATACATTACCGACCATTCGCCGCTGGCCAGCAACGCCTGCTCGAAACCGCCCAGCCCCAGTAAAAACCACACAACCAGTATCAGCACCAGATACGTCAATGGATCACTGGCGATGGCCGAAATGGAAACCGTCATCAAGACTCCGAGTGGAAACATCCAGTACCCGCTAATGCCGCTTGCCGACATGAGCACGCGAAAGCCGGCACAGGAAAAAATGGCGGTCACCAGGCCGCCAATATTCAGATACCGTAAATTTCCTGCCCTGCAGCTGATCACAATTCCAAGCAAGACTCCGGCTACACAAATAAAATATTCCTGACCCACCGCATAAGATAATCTGCCAGCCAGGAAATATGACGCGAGCATGCCAATAAAGGCCATGCATTGCAATGCCAGACTCGGCGTCTTCAATTCCAGATAAAAGTATCGCTGCTGCGATAAATCATACGCACCGGCATGAGGCACCCTGCATATTTCCGCCATTTTTTTGTGTAATGCACGCATCTCCGCTCCCACATCGCCATTATTTAAAAAATACTTACCGCTTAAGCAAGGGTGCGTTTTTTGTAAATTTTATTTTACTAATATTTCCTTATTCGCCATGCATTCATGATATTTCCACTTGGAAATCTAACCACGACACGGTACATTTATCCTTAAGCAAGCGATACTACACTTTGGTTCTATTGATAGCGGCACCCGAAATCCGTAGCATCTCGCTCGGCAACTTCAACCAAATCGTCTCACTGATGGAGATAACAGCAATGTTGCTATTTAGGGAATATGGGGGAATTATTTTCAAAATAAATTACTGGCTTCTCATTACCTACATTGTCTTTTCAATAGCAATCAGTGTCTTGGGATTTGCGGCGCATGTCGGAGCGCAAGGGAGGGAGACGATAGATGCCGCGCAGCCGACGAGCTTAGGTTTGCTCCGGCACTACCAGGCACTGGAAGACAGCAGCTGTGAACAGCCAGTCGATGCCGTCAGGCATAGCCCGCACTGGATCTCCGTGACGGGGGAGCCGCCCAACGTCGGCCCCGCTGGCGCTTGCCGGTGGATCAGGTTCAACCTCGACAATTCTGGCCCGCAGCCGGCGCAGGTGACGGTTGACCTGGGCACGCCCTTGCAGGATTTTGTAGACTGGCATGTGCTTGACAGGGCCGATGGACGCCTCATGACGAGCATCCATAGCGGCGACCGGCGCAATTTCAATTTCCGCTACCAACAGTCCTGGACCTTGTCCTTACCGCTGGCCATCGCTGCCGGACAACAGCTGGCAGTGTATGCCAGGCTTGCCAGCCTGGACGGTTTTCAGGAACCGCTTGCCCTTACCGTGCAGGCCAGCGATACGTTTTTCCTGCAGAAATCCAAGGAAAAACTCTTGATGGGAATGTATTTTGGCTGCCTGCTGGCCTTCTGCATTTACAGCATCTTTCTTTTTATCTCCACCAAAGACAATATTCATATCATCTACGCGGCATTTCTCGCCCTGCTGAGTTCAACCACATTCTTCTATTATGGCGCCAGCGCTGAATTTCTCTTCTATAGCAATCCCGAATTCAACAATTCACTACTGCCATTCCTCTTTTCACTGTGCATGTTCTTTTTTTTCATTTTCGCCAGATCCTATCTTAAAATGCCGGATCTTCCATCCAACAGTTTCATCACAATCTACAACATCATCACTGTCGCCATTTTACTGGCGTCGCCGCTGGCATTCCTGATTGGCTATGCAGCCAGCTATACCATCAATACGATACTCGTGCAGACCAATATACTTGTCCTTCTGATTCTGCTTATTCCTCTATGCCTGAACAAAAATATGAATGCCATTTTTCTATTGATTGCTTTCTTTCCGCTTGGAACAACACTTTCCTTAAAACTACTTAGCCTGGATAACTTCATTACCTCCCAGCATCTGTTTGAACATAATTTCCATATGGCGGAAAGCACGATTTTTTCCGTGATCGCCTTAAGTTTTTCCATCGCTTACTCCATGAAAATCATGCGGCAGGCGATGCAGGAGGCTAGCTCGCGCGAAATGACATCCACGATCGCGCTGCAAGACAACGAGCTCAAACTGATGCACCTGTCGCGCGTCACCCTGGCCGGCGAATTGAGCGGCGCCATCGCCCATGAACTGAGCCAGCCGCTCACTTCCATCCTGGGCAATGCCCAGGCCGCGGAATTCATGATCAGGAACCGGCACTTCAATGAACCCGCACAACTGGCGATCATCCGCGACATCATCGATCAGACCAAGCGGGCTGCCACGGTGCTCACGAAAATCAGGAAACTGCTGTATCCCGGCAAGAAGTGCACGGAACGTATACGCGTCAATGACGTACTGGCCAGCGTACGACAATTCATGCGGCACGACCTGGCGCTCAAAAATATTCGCTTGACGGAATATTGCGACCACGAAATGCATGTCAGCGGAGACCTGGTGCAGATTCAGCAAGTCCTCATCAATCTGTTGGCCAATGCAATCGACGCGGTCAAGGACTTGCCCGACGAGCGCAAGTGCATCTACCTGTCGGTGCGCCACTATCTGGGCAAATATGCCTTGTTTACCGTCAGCGATACGGGGGTCGGCTTGCCGCCCGACCATCACGACAGGATATTCGATGCTTTCTATAGCACCAAGGAAGGCGGCATGGGCCTGGGCATGAATATTTGCAAGAAAATTATCGCTGCCCACTATGGCGAAATCTGGGCCCGCTCCGCCTATCCCTTCGGTTCCACCATTGAATTCACCATACCCATTGATGAATAACACCAGTGCCGCAGCGCCCTGCGTTTTCCTCGTCGACGATGACCCGTTCATCCTGCGCGCACTGGAAAGAATTCTTTCCTGTACCAGCCACCAGGTACAGTCCTTCTCTTCCGCTGAAGCGTTTCTGGCCGAGGCCGACCTGCAGCAGGCGGGCTGCCTCGTCCTGGACCTGTCCATGCCCGCCATGTCCGGTCCCCTGCTCCAGGAACACCTGCTGCACTGCGAATCGCTGCTGTCGGTGATTTTTCTAACAGGCAATGGCGACGTGGCCAGCAGCGTCAAGGCCATGAAGCTGGGGGCGGTTGATTTCCTGACCAAGCCCGTCGACGCCCTGCGCCTGTTCGATGCCGTGACACTGGCGCTCAAGCTGAATGGCAGGCTCACCGCGGACCGGGCGCTGCTGCGTTCCATCGAGCTGCGCCTGGGCAGGCTGACGAAACGCGAACACCAGGTCATGGAGCTGGTGGTCGCTGGCCGGCTGAACAAGCAAATCGCGGCGGAACTGGGAACGGTGGAACATACGGTCAAATTGCACCGCGCCAGCGTCATGCGCAAGATGCAGGCCGACTCTTTCTCCGACCTGATGACAACGATCAATACCCTGCGCCTGCTCAAGCCGCAAGCCAGCGGACGCTGATCGGGGCGAGTCAGATGGGCCTGCCCTGCCAAGCCCGCCCTGGCGGACGCCCGGCGGCGTCGTCTTGTTCTACACTGGCGTTTTATTCTCCGGTGCCCCCATGCTATTACCCGCACGCCTCGCCCATATCTCGACAGACAAGGACTGGCAACACGACACGCCTTACCCGCCCCTCGGCTTCACCCCCTTTTCCGAAGGCGCACTGGGCAATGGCGACACCTTCGGCCTGTACTGGCCCATCGGCCGCGAAGCATCCGAACCTATCGTCGTCGAGACGTGGCACGACGAGTGGCGCATCCAGCCGCACTTTTCCAGCCTGACGACGTTCTTGCAAGCCTGCGCGGCAGCGGAGGACGAATATGTCGGCGCGCCATCGCTGGCCGACGACCCAGCTTCGCCGCGCGCCGCCTATCTGGAGGCCAAGGAATTGATTGCGCAGCGCAACCCGGACGCGGCCATCGCGCTGCTGGAAGCGGCGCTCGCCATCGTGCCCGAATACACGGATGCGCTGGTGCTGCTGCATGGCCAGTATGTGCGCGCAGGAAGAATTGGTGAAGCCGTCAAGGTGGCCATCCAGGCGATCATTTCGCCGCCGTCATTTGGCGGCCCGCCATTCAAGGCCTTGCAATGGCTGCGCACGCAGGCGGTGCCGGAGGGGGAACTTGACCCCATCTGGCGCGCCTGCGGGCAGCTGTCGTTCAACTTTGGCGGCAGCAAGGAAAATGCCGATTACCCCGTGCTGCTGGCCGCCATCGCCACCTACCTGGAGCAAGGCAACCATGTTTCCGCCTCGACCCTGATGCAGACCTACGCCGAACTGATGAGCGCGGAAACCGTCTCCTTCCAGGAGCGCTACGCCTTCGAGCCTGCCGCCTTCCTTGCGCGGCAAATCGCCGTCAGCGCGAAGCTGCCGCAGGGCAGCCGCGACCCGGCGGCGCTATGGTCGTCCGGCAGGAATTAGCTGCTGCCGGAACAGCTTGCGATACGCCGATGGCGACGTCTGCAAGCTGGCCCGGAAATGCTGGCGCAGCGACAAGGCCGTGCCGAAGCCGGCCTCTTGCGCCACAATATCGATCGATGCCGCGCTTTTCTCCAGCAAGCCTTGCGCATGCGCCAGGCGCTGATTCAGCAGCCACTGCTTGAACGAGGTGCCCATGGCCTGGCGGAAGTGACGCGTAAAATTGCGCCGGCTCATGGCGGCCTGTTCGGCCAGCGCATCGATGCTGTGCGCCTTCCCCAAATCGCCTGTCACGCTGGCCAATACCTCGGCAAAACGCCCTTCGCTGCCGGACACGGGCAGCGGACGCGCGATAAATTGCGCCTGCCCGCCCTGGCGGTGCGGCGCCACCAGCAGCCGGCGCGCCACCCGGTTGGCCACCTCGGCGCCCGCCAGCTGGCGCAGCAGATACAGGCAGCAATCGAGGCCGGCCGCCACGCCGGCCGACGTCAGCACGCCGCCATCATCCACGTACAGCACTTCCCGGTCCACCCTGACCTTGGGATAACGGGCCGCCAGCCGGTCCGCCATGCCCCAGTGCGTGGCTGCGCTCTTGCCATCCAACAAGCCTGCCTGTGCCAGGGGAAACGCGCCCAGGCACAGGCCCACCATGCGCGCCCCGCGCCGGCTGGCCGCCTGCAGCGCCGCGACCAGGGGCGTCGCCGCATCGCGGCAATCGTCGTGCCAGGCGGGCATGATGACGATATCGGCCCCCTCCAGTCCTTCCAGGCCGAACTCGGGCGTGATGCCGAAGCCGGCCGCCGTGCGCAGGGGTGCGGGATCGGCGGCGCACACGCGCACGTGGAAAGGCGGCAGATCGGCCTCGTCCGTCTGGGCGCCGAACACGAGGCAAGGCACGGACAGGTGAAACGGCGTCATGCCGTCGAAGGCGATCACGGCCACGCTCAAGGGAGAGGCAGAAGCGGGAATAGTAGTCATGGCCCGATTTTATCGTAGATATGCCTTCGGGCCACTTTTTATTGACAGCATACGGGCAGACAATGACGGTATCGGGGAAGCCCTTCCCCGTTCAACCATGCCAGGAGTTATCCATGTCTGCCGCAACATCCACCAACCCGCGCCGCGCCCTGCTCGTCATAGACGTACAAAATGAATACTTCACGGGCGACATGCCCATCGAATATCCGTCCATCGATATTTCCCTGCCGAACATCGTCACTGCCATGGCCGCCGCCCGCGCCGCCGGCGTGCCCGTGATCGTCGTCCAGCACGATGCGCCGGAAGCCTCGCCCATCTTCGCCAGGGGCAGCGACGGCTGGCAGCTGCATCCGCAAGTGGCCGCGTTTGCCGCTGACCACCGCATCAACAAGGTCATGGGCAGCGCCTTTGCGGGCACGGACCTGCGCGCCTGGCTGGAGGGCCACGGCATCGACACCCTGACGGTGGTCGGCTACATGACGCACAATTGCGACGCCGCTACCATCTACCACGCCGCGCACGATGGCTTGCACGTCGAATTCCTGCAGGATGCCACTGGCACCCTGCCCTACGCCAACGCGGGCGGCACGGCCAGCGCCGAGGAAATCCACCGCGTCTTCAGCGCCGTCTTCCACTCGAATTTCGCCGCCGTCGCCAGCACGCAGGACTGGCTCGCTGCCGTGCGCGAGGGCAAGCCGCTGGAAAAGGACAATATCTACTTGTCGAACCAGCGCGCGCGCAAGGCGCAGGCGAACTGACGCCGGCGGGAATGGACGGGTATCATGCGTCCATTCCCAACTTGATGATGCGCAATGCGAAAAATAATACTGCTCGGTTCAAGCACTGCCGGTGTTTTCCTGCTGGCCACCGCCGCCCTGGTGCTGGCAGGACTCAACGACAAGCTGGCCCCCGCCGACGTGATCGTCGTGCCGGGCAATACGATTGCGCCCGACGGCACGCCCAGCCCCCGCCTGCAGGCGCGCCTCGACGTGGCGCTCAAGCAATTCCAGGAACACCGGGCGCCGCACATCCTCGTCAGCGGGGCCACGGGCAAGGAAGGTTTCGACGAGGCCGCTTCCATGGCCCGCTACCTGCAGTCGCGCGGGGTGCCCGCCAACGCCATCCTTGAGGATAATCAAGGCTGGACCACGGACGCCACGGCCCGCAATGCGGCGGCCCTGATGCGCCAGCATGGCTGGCGCACGGCCATGGTTGCCACGCAATATTTTCACGTGCCCCGCTTCCGGCTGGCGCTGGAGCGCAGCGGCATCGCCGTCAGCGGCAACGTGCACGCGCCCTATTTCGAGCTGCGCGACCTGTATTCCGTTCCCAGGGAAACCGTGGGCTACCTTGTGTATTACGTGAAATCCTGACCATGAAGATACTTGCCTTTGCCGCCGGTTTTGGCCTGGTGGCCGCATGCGCAGTGCCGTCGATGGCCGCCGCCGATGCGGAGCCGATTGGCGCTGCTGCAAGCCTCTCTCTGTTTGGCGTGCTGATGCTGGGGCTGTGCATCGCCGCCTTTGGCGCGCTGGCGCGGCGTGTGGACGTGGCCCATGGCCACTGGCTGTCGGCCTGCGCGGGCGCGCTGTGCGGCGCGGTGCTATATGGCAGTTTCGCGCTGGCATTTGCAACGCAATCGATCACGGCGGGCCTAGCCTATGCCGCCAGCGCCCTGTGCGCCGCCGGTGCGGCCCTGTTGCTGCCGGGCCTGCTGAAGCGGGCGACAAAGCTGATGGCAAGGCCAGGCCAGTAAGCAGTCACTCGCTCCAGTCGCGCGAGCGCTCCACCGCCCGCTGCCATTTGTGCAGCCGCGTCAGGCGTTCGTCGGCCGCCATGGCCGGTTCGAAACGGCGTCCCACCTGCCACTGGGCGGCGATTTCTTCCTGCGATTCCCAGAAGCCCACGGCCAGGCCCGCCAGGTAGGCGGCGCCCAGGGCCGTCGTTTCCGTCACCACGGGGCGCACCACGGGCACATTCAAGATGTCGGCCTGAAACTGCATCAGCATGTCGTTGCGGGCCGCGCCGCCGTCCACGCGCAGCTCGCTCAAGGCGATGCCCGCGTCATCCTGCATGGCCGACAGCACGTCCACGTTCTGGTAAGCCACGCCCTCCAATGCCGCGCGCGCGATATGCGCCTTGCCCGTGCCGCGCGTGATGCCGATCAGGGTGCCGCGCGCATACGGGTCCCAGTACGGCGCGCCCAGGCCCGCGAACGCGGGCACGAAGACGAGGCCGCCCGAATCGGGCACGCTGGTGGCCAGCGCCTCCACTTCGGACGAGTCGCGGATGATGCCGATGCCGTCGCGCATCCATTGCACGGCCGCGCCGGCGATGAAGGCGCTGCCTTCGAGCAAATAGTCGGTCTTGTCGCTGCCCGCGCCCAGGCTCCAGCCCACCGTCGTCAGCAGACGGTTTTTCGATGGCAAGGGGCGCTTGCCCACGTTCATCAGCATGAAGCAGCCCGTGCCGTAGGTATTCTTCGCCATGCCCGGTTTCAGACAGGCCTGGCCGAACGTGGCCGCCTGCTGGTCGCCTGCGATGCCGGCGATCGGCACGGACACGCCCAGCAATTCTGTGTAAGTGTGCGCCGCCACGCCGCTCGATGGCACGACGTCGGGCAGCAAGGAGGCGGGAATGTCCAGCAGCGCCAGCAGATCCGTGTCCCACTGCAGGGTGTGGATATTGAACAGCATGGTGCGCGCCGCGTTGCTCGTGTCCGTCAAATGGGCGCCGCTCATTTTGTAAATCAGCCAGCTGTCGACGGTGCCGAAGGCCAGCTCTCCCCGCTCGGCGCGCGCGCGGGCGCCGGGAACGTTGTCGAGCAGCCATTTGAGTTTGGTGGCGGAAAAATAGGCGTCCAGCACGAGACCCGTTTTTTGCTGGATCAAGTCCGCCTTGCCCTGCTCGACCAGTTGCTCGCAGTAAGCCGCATTTCTGCGGTCTTGCCAGACGATGGCATTGGCGACGGGCTCGCCCGTGGCGCGCTCCCACAGCACCGTCGTTTCGCGCTGGTTGGTCACGCCGATGGCGGCCACGTCGGAAGCGGCCACGCCGCTGTCGCGCAAGACCTGCTGCAGCACGCCCTCTTGCGACGCCCAGATTTCGCCCGCGTCATGCTCGACCCAGCCCGGCTGGGGGAAAATCTGACGAAATTCCCGCTGCGCGCTGGCGTGCGGCCGTCCCGCATGGTCGAACAGGATGGCGCGCGAACTGGTGGTGCCCTGATCTAAAGCAAGTATGTATTTGGTCATTGTCTGGTGGTGCGAAAAGCGGGTAAAAACAGGCACGGAGGGTGTTCACTCCGTGCCCTCAGGACAGTGCAGGCAGTTTACCTTACCTTGCCTTCTTTCCAGGCTTGCAGCAGCTTGTCGTAGGCAATCGTTTCACCCTTCGGCTTTTCATTCGCCAGCTTTTTCCATGGGGCGTGCTGGTCCGACAGATACTGGTTCGGATCGACCTTGGGATTGAGCTTGGGCGCGCACGCCTTCATGCCGGCACGTTGCAATCGCGCCATGACCTGGTCCATTTCCTCGGCCAGGTTATCCATGGCGGCTTGCGGCGTTTTTTCCGCCGTGATGGCCGTGGCCACGTTCTTCCACCACAGCTGCGCCAGCTTCGGATAGTCGGGCACGTTGTTGCCCGTCGGCGTCCACGCCACGCGGGCGGGGCTGCGGTAGAACTCGATCAAGCCGCCGTACTCGTTCGCGTGTTTCGTAAAATAATCGTGGCGGATGTCGGAATCGCGGATGAAGGTCAGGCCGACGATGGATTTCTTCAGCGACACGGTTTTCGACGTGACGAATTGCGCATACAGCCAGGCGGCGGCCTTGCGGTCATCCGGCGTGGACTTGAACAGGAACCAGGAACCGACGTCCTGGTAGCCGTTCTGCATGCCCTCTTTCCAGTACGGACCGTGCGGCGACGGCGCCATGCGCCATTTCGGCGTGCCGTCCTTGTTCACCACCGGCAAGCCCGGTTTCGTCATGCCAGCCGTAAATGCCGTGTACCAGAAGATTTGCTGGGCGATTTCGCCCTGTGCCGGCACGGGACCCGATTCCGAGAAATTCATGCCGTTCGCCTGCGGCGGCGCGTATTTCTTCATCCAGTCGATGTATTTCGTCAGCGCAAAGACGGCCGCCGGCGAATTGGTGGCGCCGCCGCGCGACATCGATGCACCCACGGGCGTGCACTTGTCGGCCGCCACCTTGATACCCCATTCGTCGACAGGCATGCCGTTCGGAATGCCCTTGTCAGCCGCGCCAGCCATCGACAGCCACGCATCCGTGAAGCGCCAGCCCAGGGATGGGTCTTTCTTGCCGTAATCCATGTGGCCATAGACTTTTTTGCCGTCCAGTTCCTTCACGTCATTCGTGAAGAAGTCGGCGATGTCTTCATACGCGGACCAGTTCTGCGGCACGCCCAGCTCGTAGCCATACTTGGCCTTGAACTTGGCTTGCAAATCCTTGCGCGCGAACCAGTCGGCGCGGAACCAGTACAGGTTGGCGAATTGCTGGTCGGGCAACTGGTACACCTTGCCATCGGGCGCCGTCGTAAAGCTGATGCCGATGAAATCCTTCAGGTCCAGGCCCGGATTCGTGAATTCCTTGCCCTTGGCGGCCATGTAGTCGGACAGCGGCTCGACGGCGCCATAGCGGTAATGCGTGCCGATCAGGTCGGAATCGGAAATCCAGCCGTCATAGATGCTCTTGCCGGACTGCATGGAGGTCTGCAGCTTTTCCACCACGTCGCCTTCCTGGATGATGTCGTGGCGCACCTTGATGCCCGTGATTTCCTCGAAGGCCTTGGCCAGGGTCTTCGATTCGTAGACGTGGGTGTCGATGGTTTCCGAGACCACGGAAATTTCCTTGATGCCCTTGGCTTTCAGCTTGGCCGCCGCATCGATGAACCATTTCATTTCAGCAAGCTGTTGTTGCTTGCTCAGGCTGGATGGCTGGAATTCCTTGTCGATCCAGGTTTGCGCCTGCTTGGCGTCCGCCAGGGCCGCATTCGACACGAGCATGGCCGCAGCCGCGAAGACCGTGAACTTCAATTTCATCGTGAATCTCCTTTTATAGTTTTTACCGGCCGCCTGCTGGCGGTACGGCATCCATCAACACCGGCAAGCCGGTCATCCCCAACGCATTACAACCAACAACAAGACAAAACTGATCGCAGCCCCAATGGCTTGCTGCATTTCCGTGAACCCCGCCCACGCCAGATTGACATACGCGGCCGTCAACAGCCCGATGAACAAACGGTCGCCGCGCGTGGTCGGCATGGGCAGGAAACCTTTTCGTTCGATGCTGGGCGAACGGATTTGCCACACCGTCATGCCGGCCAGCATCAGGCCGATGCAAATAAAGAAGATGGCCACTTCCGGCGTCCACGCCATCCAGCCGAACAGGCTGGCTGTGCTATCGGTATTTTCCATGTCACACCCTCCCCATCGCGAAACCCTTGGCAATGTAATGCCGCACGAACCAGATCACCAGCGCGCCGGGCACGATGGTCAGCACGCCGGCCGCCGCCAGCACGCCCCAGTCCATGCCGGCCGCCGACACGGTGCGCGTCATGGTGGCGGCAATCGGCTTAGCATTGACGGACGTCAAGGTGCGGGCCAATAACAGTTCCACCCAGCTGAACATGAAGCAGAAGAAGGCCGTCACGCCCACGCCCGACTTGATCATTGGCAAGAAAATGCGGATGAAGAAGCGGGGAAAGCTGTAGCCGTCGATATACGCCGTCTCGTCGATTTCCTTCGGCACGCCGGACATGAAACCTTCCAGTATCCACACGGCCAGCGGCACGTTGAAGACCATGTGCGCCAGCGCCACTGCCAGGTGCGTATCCATCAGGCCCACCGTCGAATACAGCTGGAAGAATGGCACGAGGAAGACGGCGGGCGGCGTCATGCGGTTGGTCAGCAGCCAGAAGAACAAATGCTTGTCACCCACGAAGTTGTAGCGGGAGAAGGCATACGCGGCCGGCAAGGCGACCGTGACCGACATCACCATGTTCAAGGCCACGTAAATCATGGAATTGATGTAGCCGCTGTACCACGACCGGTCGGTAAAAATCGTGTGGTAGTTGGCGAACGTCAGTTGCTGGGGCCACAGGCTCAGTACGCCGACGATTTCCTCGTTGGTCTTGAGCGACATGTTGAGCATCCAGTAGATGGGCAACAATGACGCCAGCAAAAAGACGACGAGGATGGCACTGCTCATTTTCTTGTGCATCATTTCTGGTCTCCCGTGCCGACGCGCTGCATCCACGTGTATAGCACAAAGCAGAACAGCAGGATGATGAGGAAATAGATCAGGGAAAAAGCGGACGCCGGCCCCAGGTCGAACTGGCCCACGGCCTTTTGCGTCAGGTACTGCGACAAAAAGGTGGTCGCATTGCCCGGTCCGCCGCCCGTCAGCACGAACGGTTCCGTGTAGATCATGAAACTGTCCATGAAGCGCAGCAACACGGCGATCATCAGCACATTGCGCAGTTTCGGCAGCTGGATGTAGCGAAACACGGCCAGGCGCGAGGCGCCGTCGATGCGGGCCGCCTGGTAATACGCGTCGGGAATGGCGCGCAAGCCCGCATAGCACAACAGCACGACCAGGGGCGTCCAGTGCCAGATATCCATCACCATCACCGTCAGCCAGGCGTCGAGCGAATTGCCGTTGTAATTGTAGTCAAAGCCCAGCTGGTTCAGGGTATAGCCCATCAGGCCGATATCACCGCGGCCAAAGATTTGCCAGATGGTGCCCACCACGTTCCAGGGAATCAGCAAGGGCAGCGCGATCAGCACCAGCGCCAGCGACGCCTTCCAGCCGTCGGCCGGCATACACAGGGCAATCAAAATGCCCAGCGGAATCTGGATCGCCAGCACGGAGCCGGAAAACAGCAGCTGGCGCAGCAAGGCGCTGTGCAGGTCGCCGTCCAGCATGACCATGCGGAACCACTCCGTGCCCACGAAGACCTTTTGCGTGGGGCTCAGAATATCCTGCACGGAATAGTTCACCACCGTCATCAGCGGCAGGATGGCGGAAAAGGCCACGCACAGCAACACGGGCAGGATCAATAGCCAGGCGCGGCGGTTGTTATCGGTTTTACCGTTATGTATCATCAGGCCACCCGCTTATCGTTGACATAGAACAAGGTGCGTTGCGGCGGAAAGCGCAGCCGCACGGCATCTCCCGCGACGGCATCGATGGCGCGCAGCTTGGCCGCCACCGTCGCGCCACCCAGCTGGAATTCCGCCAGGTAATGCGTACCCATGTTGCGCACGGCCGTGACCGTGGCATCCAGGCAGTGGTCGCCCCCCTCTTCTCCCGGGTACGCCTTGACGCACTCGACGAATTCGGGCCGCACGCCCACCGTGATTTTTCCTTGTGCGCCGGACAGCGCCGCACGCGCGGCGGCGGACACGGCGAGTAGCTGCCCCGCCACGCGCACGCCGCCATCGTCCAAGGTGCAATCGAGCAAGTTCATGCCCGGATTGCCGATGAAATAACCGACAAACGTGTGCTCGGGTTCCTCGAACAGGGCTTGCGCGCTGCCCGTCTGCACCACTTCGCCCTGCGTCATGACGACCACCTGGTCGGCAAAGGTCAGCGCTTCCACCTGGTCGTGCGTGACGTAGATCAATGACAATTTCAGTTCGTGGTGGATTTCCTTCAATTTTCTGCGCAACAGCCATTTCAAATGCGGGTCGATCACCGTCAGCGGTTCGTCGAACAGCACGGCCGCCACGTCGGGACGCACGAGGCCCCGTCCCAGCGAAATCTTTTGCTTGGCATCCACGGACAAGCCGCTGGCGCGCAATTTCAGGTCGCCCGTCAATTCCAGCATCTGCGCCACTTGCTGCACGCGCTTTTTCACCTCGATCTCTTTCCAGCCGCGATTGCGCAACGGAAACGCCAGATTGTCGTGCACGGTCATGGTGTCGTAGATGACGGGAAACTGGAACACTTGCGCGATATTCCGCGCCTCAGTCGGCAGCTGCGTCACGTCCTTGCCGTCGAACAGCACCTTGCCATGCGACGGTTTCACCAGGCCGGAAATGATATTGAGCAAGGTCGTCTTGCCGCAGCCGGACGGTCCCAGCAAGGCATACGCGCCGCCGTCATGCCACTCCATGCTCATGGGCCGCAGCGCGTAGTCGCTTGGCGCCGTCGGGTTCGGTTTGTAGGCGTGGGCCAGGTCGACCAGTTCGATGCGCGCCATGTCAAGCTCCTCCCGGTGCAAACAGCAACCCGCCGTCTTGCGCGAAGATCAGCAAGGCATGCGGCTGGCAATACACGGTGCAGGCGCTGCCGATCTCCAGGTTGTGCACGCCGCCCAGCTGCGCCACCAGGGCCAGCTCGCCGCGGCGCGCATGCACATAGGTTTCCGAGCCGCTGATTTCCGCCAGGTCCACCTGCGCCGCGATGGGCACGTCGCCATCGGACTGGGGAGACAGATGCAGGCTGTGCGCGCGCACCCCGAGGATCACCTCCGTACTGTCGCCCAGGCGGGCGCGCTGTTCGCCGCTCAGGTGTATCGACAGGCCGTCCGCCGCCTGCGCCACGCCGTGCGCATCCACGCGCGCGGGGATCAGGTTGATGGGCGGGTCGCTGAAGGTGCGCGCCACATCGATGGAATTGGGGGCATTGAAAACGTCCAGGGTCGGCCCCTGCTGCAGCAGGCGTCCCTCGTGCAGCACGGCCACGTGGCCGCCCAGCTGCAGCGCTTCCAACGGCTCCGTGGTCGCGTATACGACCGTCGTGCTACCGCTGGAAAACAGTTCCGTCAATTCGCGGCGCAATTCCTCGCGCAGCTTATAGTCGAGGTTGACGAGCGGCTCGTCGAGCAGCAGCAACGATGCATCCTTGATCAGCGCGCGCCCCAGCGCCGTGCGCTGCTGCTGCCCGCCCGACAGTTCCCCGGGCGTGCGCTGCAGATACGGCGTGATATGCAGGCGCTCGGCCAGCGCCAGCACTTTCGCCCGTATCTGTTCCTCGGGCACCTTGCGCAAGCGCAAGGGCGAGGCGATATTGTCGTAGACGGTGAAGGCCGGATAGTTGATGAATTGCTGGTACACCATGGCCAGGTTGCGACGGCTGACGGGCACGCCCGTCACATCGACACCATCGGCCGTCACGGTGCCCCCGCTGGGCTTGTCCAAGCCCGCCATCACGCGCATCAGGGTCGTCTTGCCGGCACGCGTGGTGCCCAGCAAGACGTTGATGGCGCCCGGCACCAAGGCCAGCGACATCGGATATAAAAAGTCGTCAGCCCCCTGCTTCCTGCTGATCTTGTCCAGTACCAGTTGCACGCGCTTCTCCTCCAGTGATGGTTTCTTATTCTTCGCCGCACCCTCTGTGGAGCGCGGTCGCCAACGTGTTGTGCTTACGGCAAAGGGTGCTGCAACAGCCAGGCATCGAGCCTATCCGCCGTCTCGCGCGGCAGGTGCAGACCCAGCTTGGAGCGCCGCCACAGGATGTCGGCCGCGCTGACGGCCCATTCATGGCGCCGCAAATAGTCGACTTCCGCCGCGTACAGGCCGGCGGCGATTTCTTCGCCCATGGCCGCCACGTCCGCCCTGCCATCGAGCAGTACGTGGATGCGCGTGCCGTAGGCGCGCGCATAGCGCGCCACCAGCGCCGCCGGCAGCCACGCATACTCGCGCTGCAAGCCTTGCACGAACTGGCCGAACTCGCGCACGGCCCTATTCTGCGGCACGGCGCCATACACATCGCCGCCGGGCAGGCAAGCCTGCTCCGTCCAGGCCCGCCGCCGCTTGCTCTGCTCTGGCACCAGCAACGGCTCCAGCACATCGAGCGCTTCCTCGGCCAGCTTGCGGAAGGTGGTGATCTTGCCGCCGAAAACACTGAGCAGCGGCGCACCTTCCTGGTCCAGTTCGAAGCGGTAATCGCGCGTGACGGCCTTGGCATCGGCCGCCGCGTCTTCCACCAGCGGGCGCACGCCCGCATACGTCCACACCACATCGGCAGGCACAATGGGCTTGCTGAAATAGTAACTGGAAAGCTCGCACAAGTAACGAATTTCCTCGTCGTCGATTTCCACCTTGCCGCTGTCGCCGTGATAGTCGAGGTCGGTGGTGCCGATCAGGGTGAAATCGTGTTCATACGGAATGGCAAACACGATGCGCCCGTCCGGATGCTGGAAGATATACGCGTGATCATGCTCGAACAGGCGCTTGACGACGATATGGCTGCCCTTGATCAGGCGCAAATGCCGGCCCTGTCCGCCGGGCGCCGCCTGCTGCAGGAATTCGGCCGTCCACGGCCCGGCCGCATTGACGACGCTGCGCGCACGCACGGACAGCTCACGCCCGTCGCTCCGCAGCAGAGTCGCCTGCCAGGAAGCGTCCGCACCCGCGCCGTCGCGCCACAGGGCCGTGCAGCGCGTCTGCGTCAGCACATGTGCACCGTTGTCCGCCGCATCGATGGCGTTCAGCACCACCAGGCGCGCATCGTCGACCCAGCCGTCGGAATACACGAAGCCGCGCTTGAACTCGGGTTTTAACGGTTTGCCGGCCGCGTGGCGCATCAGGTCGATGCCGCTGGAGCCCGGCAGGATTTCCCGCTTCGCCAGCATGTCGTAGAGGAACAGGCCGGCGCGTATCAGCCAGGCGGGACGCTGGCCCTGCGCATGCGGCATGACGAAGCGCAGCGGCCACATGATGTGCGGCGCCGAGCGCAGCAGCACTTCACGCTCGATCAGCGCCTTGCGCACGAGGCCGAATTCATAGTATTCGAGGTAGCGCAGGCCGCCGTGTATCAGCTTGGTCGATGCGGATGAGGTGTGCGCGGCCAGGTCGTCCTTTTCGCACAGCACCACGGACAAGCCCCGCCCGGCCGCATCGCGCGCGATGCCGGCGCCATTGATGCCGCCGCCCACCACCAGCACATCGCATGCCATCGCTGTCTCCACACCTTGCTGTGCTGCGGTCATCGGGACTCCGTGTATGTCGGGGACACGCTGGCGAGGAAAGACTAGGCATCGCCGGCGACTGTCGTTAAGATCACCATCTGGTAATACGCATGCAATATGAATAAGATACGCCAGAATGCGAACTCATAGCAACATATTTTCATCACTATTTGTTCGTTTCTGTTCGTTTATGATTTTTAAAGAGACAAATCCATGATTTTGAATCCCCGCCAGCGCCGCCTGCTCGAAGTGGTGCGCCAGAAGGTCACCATGTCCGTCGAAGAGCTGGCCCAGCAGCTGGGCGTGACGCCGCAAACCGTGCGCCGCGACGTCAAGCAGATGGAAGAAGCGCGCCTGCTGGCCCGCTACCACGGCGGCGTCGGCTTGCCCTCGTCCGTGGAGAATATCGATTACAGCCAGCGGCAGGTGTTCAACAGCGACGCCAAGCGGCGCATCGCCGCCGCCGTCGCCACGCAGGTGCCGCACGGCTGTTCGCTGCTGATCAATATCGGCACGACCACCGAGGAAGTGGCGCGCGCGCTGGGCCGGCACACGGGCTTGCACGTGGTGACGAACAACCTGAACGTGGCCGCCATCCTGGCCGACAACGCCGCCTGCGAAGTCATCGTGGCCGGCGGCGTGGTGCGCGGGCGCGACCGCGGCATCGTCGGCGAAGCCACCATCGACTTCATCCGCCAGTTCAAGGTCGACATCGGCATCATCGGCATTTCCAGCATCGACGAAGACGGCAGCCTGCGCGACTTCGACGCGCGCGAAGTGAAGGTGGCGCAAGCCATCATCGAGCAGTCGCGCGAAGTGTGGCTGGTGGCCGACCAGCATAAATTCGGCCGCAAGGCGCTGGTGCGCCTGGCCGACCTGGCGCAAATCGACATCTTGTTTACAGATGCGCCGCCACCGCCCCGCTTTGCCGAAGTATTGCGCGACGCGGGCGTGAAGGTGGTGCTGGCCTGAGCGGGCCGCATTTCTGCAAGAAAACCCCGCACTGTCGCGTGGGCAATACGCCGTGTGTGGGCAAGCGCACCGAATGATATGAAATATTTATCAATTCGGCAAAAATGCTGTTACCATTGATGCAACATGAGTTATTTTTTTAATCTTCCTCTCTGGCAATACGATTATTTGCTTGATATTGTTTTTTTATCTCTCCAGAGCAAGAAAAAAGGAAAAACTCTTTGCCGGTAAGTGATTTCCTGTGAAAACAGTGTTAAAACTATCTCAAGCACGATGATTGTTCCCAAACAAACCACTCGACAGCAAGCGTGAAGGCCTTAACCATGCCGGCAACGCCGCCCAGTGAAGGAAAAGAAATGAGCCATAATTTTGAAGCGGCCGCCATGCCGCAATCCGCCCATCCCAACAGCGTCCCCGTCAGCGAGCTGGAAGCCCACCTCGGTTACTGGCTGCGTTTCGTTTCCAACCACGTTTCCCACAGCTTCCAGAAAAAAGCCGAAGCCAATGGCGTGACGGTCTCCGAATGGGTGGTGCTGCGCGAAATGTTCCGCCTGGGCTGCACCTCGCCCACGGTGCTGGCGCAAGTGTCCGGCATGAGCAAGGGCGCCGTATCGAAACTGATCGACCGCCTGGAAAGCAAGGGCATGGTCAGCAAGTCCATCCTGCTGGCCGACCGCCGCCAGCACTCGATCGAACTGACCACGGAAGGCGAGGCGCTGGTGCCCGTGCTGGCCGAGATGGCCGACCAGAACGACGAGGAATTCTTTGGCAAGCTGCCGCGCCAGCTGCGCGACGACCTGCTCGAAGCGATGAAGGAAGTGGCGCGCACGCATCAGCTCAAGAGCGCCCCGCTGAATTAACAGCAGTAACACTCCCTGCAAGGGTGACACGGTGGCGCGGGCGCTTCGGCTATGATGCTGGCCTGACTGTCTACCAGGAACACGCATGGCCCTGCACATCGAAACTCCCTTGCTCAACTCACGCGCCCTGAGCCTGCACAGCGAACGCGCCATCTGGCTCAAGCTCGAAGCCCTGCAACCGCCAGGCTCCTTCAAGATCCGCGGCATCGGCCTCGCCTGCGAAGAATATGCGCGGCGCGGCACCAGCCGTTTCATCTCCTCTTCCGGCGGCAATGCCGGCATCGCCGTCGCCTATGCGGGTCGCCAGCTGGGCATTCCCGTCATCGTCGTCGTGCCGGAAACGACCAGCCAACGGGCCAGGGCCCTGATCGCGCAGGAAGGCGCCGAAGTCATCGTGCACGGCGCCGCGTGGCAGGAAGCGAACGCGCTGGCGCAGTCGATGCTCACGCCGCAGGACGCCTTCTTGCATCCGTTCGACGACCCGCTGCTGTGGCAGGGCCACGCCGGCATGATCGATGAAGTGGCGCGCGCGGGCCTGAAACCGGACGCGGTGGTGCTGTCGGTGGGCGGCGGCGGCCTGCTGGCCGGCGTGGCCGAAGGCTTGCAGCGCAACGGCTGGGATGACGTGGCCCTGGTGGCCGTGGAAACGCAAGGCGCGGCCTCGCTGGCGGCGGCCGTGGCCGCGCGCGAACACGTGACCCTGCCGGCTGTGACGAGCATCGCCACGTCGCTGGCCGCGCGCCAGGTCTGCGCGCAGGCATTCGCCATCAGCCAGACGCGCCTGCTGCACAGCGTGGTGGTGTCGGACCAGGCCGCCGTCGATGCCTGCCAGCGCTTCATCACCGACCAGCGCCTGGTAGTGGAGCCGGCCTGCGGCGCGGCGCTGGCGGCCGTCTACGGCAAGGTGCAGGAACTGGCGCCCTACCGCAATGTGCTGGTCATCGTGTGCGGCGGCGTGACGGCCACCACGCAGCAGCTCGACCACTGGACTGCCACCCTGTAATACTCAGGGCGCCGCCTCGAGCAGCGCCACGCCATCGCGGCCCTGCCCCTTGGCTGCATACAGGGCCTGGTCGGCCAGGTCCAGCAACTGCGCCGCCGTCAGCGCGCCCTCGCGGAAGATGGCGATGCCGATGCTGGTCGTCACCGGCAGCGGGCCGCTGGCCAGTTCGAAGGGCTGGCGGATGGCGTCGATAATCTTGGCGCCCACGTGGCGCACTTCGGCCGCGCCGTTCACGCCTTCGAGAATGATCACGAATTCATCGCCGGCCAGGCGCGCCACCAGGTCACTGGCGCGCACGCTGCGCACCAGGCGCGAAGCGAATTCCTTCAGCACCTCGTCGCCCGCCTTGTGTCCCAGGCTGTCGTTGATGGCCTTGAATCGGTCGATATCGAGATAGGCCAGCGCCATCGGCGCGCGCGCAGCCCGCGTGCGCTGCATGCTTTGCGCCAGTTGCTCGTCGAAGCGGCGGCGGTTGGCGATGCCCGTCAGGGTGTCGGTGGCGGCGGCAAACTGCAGCGCCGTGTGCATCGCCTTGGTCTTGGTGATTTCGTGGATCAGGCCATACACGCCTTCCACCGTGCCGCTCTCGCCCACGTCAGGCACGTAGCTGGTCTGGAAGGCGCGCCGGCCGGCGTCCCCCTCGCCGCCGATGGTGAATTCATATTCGACCTCCTCGCCCGCGAAGGCGCGCCGCAGGTATTGCTCGCGCAGCTGGTACGCTTCCTCGCCCAGCACGTCGCGGATCGACTGCATCAGGCTTTCCTGCTGCGACCTGCCGAACCATTTTTCAAACGTGGCGTTGATGAACTGGTAGCGGTGCTCGCGGTCGATATAGACGATCACCACGGGCACGTGGTCCGTCAGCAGCTTCAGGCGCCGCTCGCTGTCGCGCGTCTGCGCCTCGGCGATTTCGCGCTCGGCCACCAGCGAGTAAAAGTCGCGGCTCAAGTCGCCGATCTCGTCGCGCCGCTCGATCTGCAGCGCCTCGATGCCCAGGCGCTGGCGGCGGATCTGGTGCACCTGGCGGCGCAAGCGCTCAAGCGGCAGCAGCAGGCGCAGCACCACGCGCCAGCCGGCCAGGCCCGCCAGCGCCGCCAGCAGCACGGCGGCCAGCAGGATCTTGCTGCGGATGGCGTGCAGCGGCGCGAAGGCCTCGCTCATGGGATACACGGACGCCAGTATCCAGCCCGTCGAGGCGATGCGGTGGTAGGCGAACAGGGCATCGACGCCTTGCGTGGTGGTGCCGGTCAGCCAGCCCTCGTAGCCCTGCATGGCGCGCCGCGTGGGCACGCTCACGGGGCCATGGGCTTCGATATGCTGCATGATGCGCGACTTGTCGGGATGCTCGACGATGACGCCTTCGCTGGTCATGATGTACAGATAGCCGCCCTGCCCCGGCTTGAGGGCGCCCAGACGGCCCAGGAAATCGGGCTGGCGCAGGTTGACGCTGGCCGCCAGCACATAGCGCACGCCGCCCTGCGCGTCGAACACGGGCTGCGTCACCACCACGATGGGCATGCCGGAAATACTGCCGTTCAGCGGCGCGGAAATCACCGAGCGCCGGGTCGCCAGCGTCTGTTCAAAGTAAGGACGGCCCTTCACGTTCAGCCCCGCCTGCGGCTTGAAGGGACTCACGCTGGCCAGGACGTCGCCGTCGATGCCGACCACGCCGGCCGAATAGAACTCCGTCCCCAGCACCGTTTGCGCGGCCAGGAAACGCTGCAGGCTGGCGCCGTCGTGCGCGCCGCTGGCCGCCAGGCTGTCCGCCATCGCGCGCAGCACATTGCGCTTCGCGTCGAGTTCCTCATCGATGAAGACGGCGGCGCTGGCCAGCGATACGTACTGCTGGCGCCCCGTCACGTCGCGCATGCCACGTTCGGCCACGGCCAGGGTGGCCAGCGCCAGCGAAGCCACCGCGCCCAGCACGAGCAGGAAGACGACCACGCTCATGCGCGCCTTCAGGCTGGCGGGCAGGCGCCGGCGCAGCCATTTGCGCAATGTCCCTCTTGTCGCCGTCATGCCGTCACGTCCGCCGCTGCAAATACCGGTACAGGCGCTCGACCGACTCGTCCAGCGCCAGGGTGCCCGTGTCCAGGGTCAGCGAGGCCGCCAGCGGCGCTTCGTAAGGGGCGGAAATGCCCGTGAATTGCGCCAACTGCCCCGCGCGCGCCTTTTCATACAGGCCTTTCGGATCGCGCGCCTCGCACACGGCCAGCGGCGTGCTGACGTGGACTTCGATGAAATGCGCCGTGCCGATGATGGCGGCGGCCATGGCCCGGTCGGCGCGGTACGGCGAAATGAGGGCGGCGATGACGGTCAGGCCCGCCCCGTTCATCAGGCGCGCCACTTCGGCCGTGCGGCGGATGTTTTCATGCCGGTCCTCGGGCGTAAAACCCAGGTCGCGGTTCAAGCCATGGCGCAGCTGGTCGCCGTCGAGCACCGCCACGGCGCGGCCCTGCGCCTTGAGCCGGCGCGCCAGCGCATCGGCGATGCTGGACTTGCCGGCGCCGCTCAAGCCCGTCAGCCAGACCGTGTCGTGTTGTCCTGCTGTCATCACACTGCCTCTCCTCTTGTAGAGCTGGCAATATAACAAAGCCGCGCAGGAAAGGACAGATTATCAGGCAGCGCTGCGCGCCTCAAGCAGCAATTGTCGTATCTCCGGCACGCAGGAGCCGCAATTGCCGCCCGCCTTGACGCAGGCCGTCACCTGCGCCGTCGTCGTCAGTTTTTGCTCCCGGATGGCGGCGCAAATGGTGTTGCGTCCCACGCCAAAGCACGAACACACGGTGGGCCCCGCGTCCACGCCCTTGCCGATGGGTTGCCCCAGCAGCACGCCGGCGCGGTCGGCCGCATCCATTTGCGCGTGCGCAAACAGGCCCGCCAGCCAGCTGCGCGACGGCAGGTCGGGACGCGGCGAGACATACACGCATTGCGCGATGCGGCCCTCGTCCAGGTGCACGGCCCGGTACACGCCGGCACTGGCGTCCGCATAATCGAGCCAGTCGGCATTGTCGTCCGTGACGCCCAGCAGCGCGCGCGCCCAGGCGCCCAGGTCTTCGATGCGCTGGCGGCCGGCCAGCTCATAGCGCAGGAACTGCTCGCCCTGGATGCGCGTCCAGTGCGCCACGCCGTCGAGGTTCAAGGGCGTGCGGCTCAGGACAAACGCATGCCAGTGCACGCGGAACTGCTCGATGCGCACGGGCGTGTGCTTGAATTCCGGCTCGCCCGAGACAGGATCGACGACGGGATTGACGACGGCGCCCACGCGCGCATCGGACGCATTGGCGTCGCTCCAGTGTATCGGCACGAAGACCTGGCCGCGCGCGATGCCGCCGCCATGCACGACCCGCGCCACCAT
Source organism: Janthinobacterium sp. SUN128 (assembly GCF_030587275.1). Lineage (NCBI taxonomy): Bacteria > Pseudomonadati > Pseudomonadota > Betaproteobacteria > Burkholderiales > Oxalobacteraceae > Janthinobacterium > Janthinobacterium sp. SUN128. The sequence goes on from NZ_JAPWHY010000001.1 coordinate 2,595,436, forward strand.
CGCGCCCCAGGCGCTGGAAATGCGCGCCAGCTCGCCTTCGCGCACGCTGTACAGCAGCGCATCCTGCGGGTGGATGTCGATGAAGGCTTCGGCGATGTGGCCCGACAGTTTCGCCGCCTTGCCCGTGCGCGTCATCGTGTGCCACTGGTCGCGCACCCGGCCCGTGTTGAGGATCAGCGGATAGTCTTCGTCGGGCATGTTGCGCGGCGCGCGCGGCGCCGTGGGAATGAAGCGCGCGCGCCCGTCCGCATGCGCGAAACGGCCGTCGCCGAACAACCTCGCCTGGCCCTGCGGCCACTGCTGCGGCGCCAGGGCGTCATAGCGCGCCGCATCCAGGCCGGCCAGGTGGCCCAGGTTGAACAGGCGCACCGTGTCTCCCGCGTTGCGGAAGGCGGACAGGCGCGCGTGTTCGTCGAAGATGGCCTGCGGCGACGTGAAATCGAAGCCGGCATGGCCCATGCGCCGTGCCACGTCGCACAGCACGTCCCAGTCGGCGCGCGCCTCGCCGGGCGCCGGCAAAAACGCCCGCTGGCGCGAGATGCGGCGCTCGGAATTGGTCACCGTGCCATCCTTCTCTCCCCAGCCCAGGGCCGGCAGCAGCACGTCGGCATGGGCATTCGTGTCCGACCCGGCGCTGATGTCCGACACCACCACCAGTTCGCATTTGGCCAGCGCGCGGCGTACCTGGTCGGCGTCCGGCATGCTGACCAGCGGATTGGTGGCGATGACCCACACGGCCTTGACCTTGCCCGCCTCGATGGCCTGGAACAGGTCCACCGCCTTCAGGCCAGGCTTGCTTGCCATGCGCGGGGAGCCCCAGAAGGTTTGCACGGCTTCGCGGTGCAGCGGCTTGTCCAGCTCCAGGTGCGCCGCCAGCATGTTGGCCAGGCCGCCCACTTCGCGCCCGCCCATGGCGTTTGGCTGGCCCGTAAGCGAGAACGGCCCCATGCCAGGCTGGCCGATGCGCCCCGTCGCCAGATGGCAGTTGATGATGCTGTTGACTTTGTCCGTGCCGGAGGACGACTGGTTCACGCCCTGCGAAAACGCCGTGACGACATTGCGCGTGGCGGCAAACGCCTGGTAAAACGCCAGCAAGGCGTGCGGGTCGACCTTGCAGATGGCCGCCACCTGCAAGGGGTCGCCGCAATCCACGTGGGCGGCTGCCAGCGCTTCGTCCAGTCCCGCACTGTGCCGCGTGACGAAATCGTCATCGATCACGCCTTCGCGTGCCAGGTAGCACAGCAAGCCGTTGAACAGCCACACGTCGGTGCCCGGCTTCAAGGGCAGGTGCAAATCGGCCAGCTCGCAGGTGGCCGTGCGGCGCGGGTCGATCACCACCAGTTTCATGTGCGGCCGGCTTTCCTTGATACGTGTGATGCGCTGGAACAGGATCGGGTGGCACCAGGCCGTGTTCGAGCCCACCAGCACCACCATGTCGGCCAGTTCCAGGTCTTCATAGCAGCCCGGCACGATATCCTCGCCGAACGCGCGCTTGTGGCCCGCCACGGCCGACGACATGCACAGGCGCGAATTGGTGTCGATATTCGCGCTGCCCACATAGCCCTTCATGAATTTGTTGGCGATGTAATAGTCTTCCGTCAGCAGCTGGCCCGAGACATACAGGGCGACGGCGTCGGGGCCGTGCTCGGCGATGATGGCGCGCAAGCCGCCAGCCACCTGGTCCAGCGCGGCATCCCAGGAAGCGCGCTGCAGCACGCCATCGACACGCACCTGCGGATGCAGCAGGCGCTTGTCGAGGTCCAGGGTGTCGCCCAGGGCCGAGCCTTTCACGCACAGCTTGCCCAGGTTGGCCGGGTGGCCGCTATCGCCGGCGATGCGGATGGCGCCGTCGGGAAGGCGTGTCGCTTCCACGCCGCAGCCGACGCCGCAGTACGGGCAAGTGGTTTTCACGGGCATGCAGCTAGTCATGAAAGTATCCTGTTGGTCGCTGTCAGGCGGCCTGGGCGCACAGCGCCTGGCCAAACAATAAATGGGTGCGCAGTTTGCTGATGTCGCGGCGCTGCTGGATCAGGTCGAAATACCAGGGACCGTCCTGCACGTCGCCATACAGCACGGCGCCGGCCAGGCGGCTGCCCTGCACCACCAGCCGCTTGTAGACGCCGCGGCGCGGGTCGCGCAGCACCAGGTCTTCGCTGCCCTCGCCGCCGATGATGTCACCGGCCGAGTACAGGTCGATGCCCGTCACTTTCAGTTTGGTGGCGCTGGCCTGCTGCACGTAGCGGCGGTGTCCCGCGCCGGCCAGGTGCGCGCCGCACACGCGCGCCTGTTCCCAGATGGGCGCGACCAGGCCGAAGGTGGCGCGCCGGTGCTGCACGCATTCGCCCACGGCGTACACGCGCGGGTCGTAGCTTTGCAGGCAGTCGTCGACGACGATGGCCCGTTCGCAGTGCAGGCCGGCCGCTTGCGCCAGGGCGATGTTGGGGCGCACGCCGGCCGTCATCACCACCAGGTCGGCGGGGATGCTGCTGCCGTCCGCAAACTGCACGCCTTCCACGCGGGCGCTGCCCATGATGGCGGACGTTTGCGCGTGCATCAGAAAACGCAGGCCGCGCGCTTCCAGCGCCGATTTCAACAGCATCGATGCGGGCGCATCGAGCTGCTGGTTCATCAGGGCGCCGCTCATGTGCACGACCGTGACGTCCATGCCCTGGCGCTGCAAGCCGTTGGCCGCTTCCAGCCCCAGCAAGCCGCCGCCGATGACCACCGCGTGGCGGTGCGTGCGCGCCGCCTGCAGCATGGTGTCGACGTCGCTGATGTCGCGAAAGCCGATCACGCCCGGCAGCGCATGGCCCGGCACGGGTACGATGAAGGGCGTGGAACCGGTGGCCAGCAGCAGGCGGTCATAGGCAACCGTGATGCCGGACAGCGACTGCACGGTGCGCGCCTTGCGGTCGATGCGCACGACGGGGTCGCCCGCGTGCAGGGTGATGCCGTTTTGCGCATACCAGTCGCGCGTATGCAGCATGATGTCATCCACCGACTTTTCGCCGGCCAGCACGGGAGAGAGCAGGATGCGGTTGTAATTGCCGTGCGGCTCGGCGCCGAACACGGTGATGTCGTACAGGTCCGGCGCGAGTTTCAACAGCTCCTCGACCGTGCGCATGCCGGCCATGCCGTTGCCGACCACCACGAGCGCGGGACGCCGGGGCGGGTTCACAGGGCCACCCACACCATGTCCGCGAACACGCGCGCCGGCCAGGTGGCCACCGAATGCTCGGGCGCTTCGATGCACTCGCCGCTGGCCAGGTCGAAGTGCTGCTTGTAGATGGGCGACGCCACCACGACGCGCTCGCCGATGCTGCCCACCAGGCCCCGCGACAGCACGGAAGCGCCCGCATTCGGGTCGACATTGTCGATGGCGTACACGCGCGGCGCGGCATCGCCGACGCGGAACACGGCCACGTGGCGGCCACCGAGCAGCGCGCACACGCCCGTGTCGGGCACGATGTCGGTCAAGGGACAGATGGCTACCCAGTTATCGGCGGTGGCGCCGGACAGTTCATTCATCGCATTCATGGCTCAAGCCTCCACGGCAAGGATGGGGATCACGGTGCTGCGGCGTTCATCTGGCGTGGCGGGCCGGATCTGGCCCCGCTCTTCGACGAACACCACGTTTTCATCGCCTTTGTCGCTGTTGACGAAATGGCGGAAGCGCTGGCGCACGGCGGGGTTGGAAACGGCCTCCCTCCACTCGCAGGCATACGTGTCGACCACGTGCTGCATGTCCGCTTCCAGCTCGTGGGCGATGCCCAGGCGGTCGGCCACGACGACGGCTTTCAGGTAATCGAGGCCCCCTTCCAGATTGTCGCGCCACACGCTGGTGCGCTGCAGGCGGTCGGCCGTGCGCACGTAGAACATCAGGAAGCGGTCGACGTAGCGCACCAGGGTGGCTTCATCGAGGTCGGACGCCAGCAACTCCGCATGGCGCGGCTTCATGCCGCCATTGCCGCACACGTACAGGTTCCAGCCCTTTTCCGTGGCGATCAGGCCGATGTCCTTGCCCTGCGCCTCGGCGCATTCGCGCGTGCAGCCGGAGACGCCGAACTTGATCTTGTGCGGCGTGCGCAAGCCCTTGTAGCGATTTTCCAGCTGGATCGCAAACCCCACGCTGTCGGCCACGCCATAGCGGCACCAGGTGGAGCCGACGCACGATTTCACCGTGCGCAGCGATTTGCCGTAGGCGTGGCCCGACTCGAAGCCGGCCGCGATCAGTTCTTCCCAGATGGCCGGCAGCTGTTCGACGCGCGCGCCGAACAGGTCGACCCGCTGGCCGCCGGTGATTTTCGTGTAGAGACCGTATTTTTTCGCCACCATGCCCACGGCGATCAGGCCGTCGGCCGTCACTTCGCCGCCCGGCATGCGCGGCACGACGGAATACGTGCCATCCTTCTGGATATTGCCGAGAAAATAATCGTTGCTGTCCTGCAGGCTGGCGTGCACGGGAGACAGGACGAAATCGTTCCAGCACGATGCCAGGATGTTCGCCGCCACGGGCTTGCACACGTCGCAACCCAAACCCTGGCCATGCGCGGACAGCAGCGCGCCGAAGCTGCGGATTTTTCCCACGCGGACCAAGTGGTGCAATTCCTGGCGCGAGTACGCAAAGTGTTCGCACACGTGGTTGTTGACGGCCAGGCCCTGCTTCTGCATTTCCGCCTTCATGATCTGCGTCACCAGCGGCACGCAGCCGCCGCACGCGGTGCCCGCTTTCGTGCAGGATTTTAATGCGCCGATGGTGGTGGCGCCATCGGCGACGGCCGCGCACAGCGCGCCTTTGGACACGTCATTGCACGAGCAGATTTGCGCCGACTCGGGCAAGGCATCCACGCCCAGGCCCGCCTTTTGCTGGCCGTCTGCCTGGGGCAGGATCAGAAACTCGGGGGATGCCGGCAGCTCGATTTTATTGAGCATCATCTGCAGCAAGGTGCCGTACTCGCTGGCGTCGCCCACCATCACGCCGCCCAGCAGGTATTTGCCGCAATCGGAAACGACGATCTTCTTGTAGATCTGCTTGCGTTCATCCATGAACTGGTAGGAGCGGCTGCCCGGCGCATTGCCGTGCGGGTCGCCCAGGCTGGCCACGTCCACGCCCATCAGTTTGAGCTTGGTGCTCATGTCGGCGCCCTTGAACGAGGCTTCGCCCTCTTCCTGCAGCACGTGGCGCGCCGCGATGCGCGCCATTTCATAGCCGGGCGCCACCAGGCCAAACACCAGGCCGCCCCACAGCGCGCATTCGCCGATCGCGTAGATGTCCGGATCGGACGTGACGCAGCTGTCGTCGATGGCGATGCCGCCGCGTGGTCCCACGTCCAGGCCGCAGGCGCGCGCCAGTTCGTCGCGCGGGCGGATGCCGGCCGAGAAGACGATCATGTCCGCTTCCAGGTGGCTGCCGTCGGCAAACTGCATGCGGTGCGTGGCCGCTTCGCCGTCGACGATGGCCAGGGTATTCTTTTGCGTGTGCACGGTCACACCCAGTTCCTCGATCTTGCGGCGCAGGACGCGCGCGCCGCCTTCATCGACCTGCACGGCCATCAGGCGCGGCGCGAATTCCACCACGTGGGTGTCCAGCTTCAGATCCCTCAAGGCCTTCGCGCATTCGAGACCCAGCAATCCCCCGCCGATCACCACGCCTGTTTTTGACTTTCCGCCCCAGGCCAGCATGGCTTCCAGGTCTTCGATGGTGCGGTAGACGAAGCAGCCATCGCGCTCCTTGCCCGGCAGCGGCGGCACGAACGGCGTGGAGCCGGTGGCGAACACCAGCTTGTCGTAGCCCAGCACTTCACCCGTGCTGGCGGTGACGGTTTTTGCCGCGCGGTCGATGGACACGGCGCGCGCATTGAGCTTCAGGACGACGTTGCCCTTGTCGAAGAAGCCGGGCGCCACCAGCGACAGGTCCTCGGCCGATTTTCCGCTGAAAAATTCGGACAGGTGCACCCTGTCGTAGGCGGGGCGCGGCTCTTCGCACAAGACCATCACGGACAGGCGCGTGTTGTTCTCCAGCGCCAGGCGTTCGAGGAATTTGTGTCCGACCATGCCATGGCCAAGGACGACGATGTTCAAGGGGTGGTTCATTGTTCTCTCCTCAGGCCGCGGCCATGTTTGGTTCGGCCGCTTCGCGGGTAAAGCGCACTGCGATGGCGCACAGGGCCGAGATCACCACCAGCGCGCTGAGGATGATCAGGGTCTGGCGGATGTCGCCCGTGCCCTTCATCAGGAAGCCGGCCGCCACGGCGCCCACGTTGCCGCCGGCGCCGATGATGCCGGCCACGCCGCCCAGGGCACGGCTGTCGATGAAGGGCACCAGCGCGTAGGTCGCGCCGCACGCCATGTGGGTGAACAGGCCGAAGACCAGCATGGCGATGACGGCGTACGTGACGCTGTCGACCTTGGCAAACCACAGCAGGCCCACGCCTTCGCCGATCATCAGCATGAACAGCAGGGTGACGCGGCTGTTCAGGTTGCCGCGCAGGGCCAATTTATCCGACATCCAGCCGCCCAAAGCGCGGGCAAACAGGGCCAGCAAGCCGAAGCTGCCGGCGGCCAGGCCGGCCGATTTCAGCGACAGGCCGAAATGGTCGACGTAGTACACGGCGGCGATGTTGTGGATGAAGATTTCGATGCCGAAGCAGGCACCGTAGGTGACGAACAGCAGCCACACGCGATAATTGCTGCTGGCGGCCTTGAAGCTGTCCCAGCCCCCCTTCTTGCCACCCTCGATAGGCACGCCGGCGGCGCGCAAGTCCGCGTAATTACCTTCCGGGCAATCCTGCGTATAGCGCCAGTAGAGGGCGGCCATCACCAGCATCAGCACGCCCGGCACCAGCAGGGCCACGCGCCAGCCCATCGATTCGGACACGCCCAGCATCAGCACGGCACCGAGCAGCAAGGGCATCAGCGCCTGCGCCGCGCCGCCGCCCGCATTGCCCCAGCCGGCTGCCGCCGCATTCGCCGTCCCCACTACGCGGGGCGCGAACATCACGGAGGTGTGATATTGCGTGATGACAAAGCTGGCGCCAACGGCGCCGATGCCCAGGCGGAAGAACAGAAAGCTTTCATAGCTTTGCGAAGCGGCCACGCCCAGCACGGGAATGGCACCCAGCAGCAGCAAGCCCGTGTAGGTCTTGCGTGGGCCGTAGCGGTCGCACAATGGCCCCACGATCAGGCGCACGAGGATAGTGATGGCGACGGCCGCGATATTGATGTTCGCCACTTGTGCCAAGGAAAGGCCGAACTCGCCCTTGATGACCGGCATCAAGGGGGCGCAGGCGAACCATGCGAAGAAACACACGAAAAATGCCATCCACGTCAGGTGGAATGCGCGCATGGGTGGCGTGGCGAGGGAGAAGAGCGCGATGCTCGTTGCTTTTTGGCTGGCCATGATAGGTTCCCGAAATATCCCGTTGATAAAACAAAACGGCGCCCGCCCCCGCCGATGAGAAAAATCAGCCTGGGCGGACGCCGTTGTCCATGTGGTCCGTCGTTGGACCGTTGTGCGTTTATTCAGGGGATCGCCGTTGATCCGTACCTTCTGTTTAGCAAGTGCCGTGCCAGCTTGCCTGACGGGCACGCAGCATCATTCACACCGGCTTTGCGCCAGATCATGGCCAATCACGGTGCAAGCATGCCACTTGCTGGTGCATGCGGGAACCAGCAAATGGCATATCTTGTCTAACTGCCATCTGAAGCAGTACGGGAGGCCACGATGGTCAAGACACTGCGTTGGCTACGGCCGCCATGGCTGGCTGGGGTGTGTGCGGGGCTGCTGCTCATTACGTGGAGTAACACTGCCGCCGCGCAAGAGCCGAAGGAACACAGCGAACTCGATGCCACCGTCGCCGCGCCCTTTCACGCCGCGCGCGGCGAGCGGGCAACGCAGGCGCGTGCATTTGTCGTGCGCCTCGCCTATCCGGGCGAAGGCCGCACCCATGCGGTGCGCTGGACATTGACCTTGTCCGGCCCGGGGCCGCAAGGCGCCGTGCTGCGGCGCTGGTCGGGCACGCAACAGGTAGGTGCCGGCGGCATGAGTGTCACCTTGCCCTGGGATGGCCGCGCCGGCGCCGATGCGCCCAAACGGCGGGGGCTGGCGCCAGACGGCTTGTACCAGTTGCGCCTGCTTGCCGTGGCCGATGCGGGCACGCCACAGGAAACGCAGGTGGAGCAGCAATGGCCGATCCAGGTGCTGCGGCGCAGCAGCACGGCGCCCACGGTGCCCGCCTTCCAGGCCGGCTTGCAACAACTGCCCAGCCTGGAAGGCCAGCCCGGCTACCGCATCGTCTACGCCAACCTGCACAGCCAGACGCGCCACAGCGACGGCGGCGCGGCGCTCGACGCCTGCCATGGCGCGCAGGATCCGCAAACGGCGCCCTTCGGCCCCATAGATGCCTACAAGTATGCGCAGCAACATGGGCTCGACGCCCTGCTGACATCCGAGCACAACCATATGTATGACGGTTCCGACGGCACCAACCCAGCCGCCACCGCTGCCGAAGCGACAGCCCTGTACCAGACGGGGCTGGCCGAAGCGGCCGCGTATTCGGCCGCCCACCCCGGTTTCCTGGCCCTGTACGGCATGGAATGGGGCGTCATCAACAAGGGCGGCCACCTGAACATCTTCAATAGCGAGCAGCTGCTGGGCTGGGAACGGAACGCCCTGGGCGAGCTGCTGGCCGAGGTGGAAACGCCGAAGGGCGATTACGCGGGCCTGTACGCGCTGATGCGCGAACGGGGCTGGGTCGGCCAGTTCAACCACCCCGCCCAAACGGGCCAGTTTCTCGTCAATGGCCAGCCGCTGGGCTACACGCCGGATGGCGACGCGGCCATGGTGCTGTGCGAAGTCATGAACACGTCCGCGTTTTCCACCAACGACCAGGAAACGGAGACGCGGCGCAGCAATTACGAGGCAGCCTGCAACCGCGCCCTGTCAGCCGGCTACCACCTGGCCTTCAGCAGCAACCAGGACAACCACTGCGCCAACTGGGGCGCGTCGTATGGCAACCGCACGGCCGTGCTGGTGACCAGCCCGGCCGCCGGCATGCCTGTTTCACGCGACAGCTTCCTCGAAGCGCTGCGCGCGCGCCGCGTGTTCGCCACCATGGACAAGCATGCGCAGCTGCTGTTCACGGCCAACGGCAAGCTGATGGGCGAGCGTTTCGACAACCATGGCCCCTTGCACCTGGCCACGCATTTCAGCAACAGCGCGGGGCGGCAAGCGGCCGCCATTGCCATCTTCCACGGCGTGCCGGGAAGCAATGGCTCCGTCACACAAGTGTCTGACCAGGCCGAACTCACCCTCACGCCCGCGCCCGGCCCCCACTTCTATTACGCGCGGCTGGTGCAGGACGATGGCAACATCGTCTGGTCGGCGCCCGTGTGGATCAATCAGTTGCCGTGACGGTGACAGTGGCAGCGGGGGCGGAATGCCGGGCCATCAGCTCGGCCACCCAGTCGATGAAGACGCGCAGTTTCTTGCTGACATGGCGGTTCGGTGGATAGGCAAGATAGAGCGGCATGGCATCAACCGTCCATGCGGGGAACAGCGGCAGCAGCTCGCCCCTGGCCACGTGCGGCCGCGCCATGTAGTCGGGCAGCCACAGCACGCCCAGCCCCGCCACCCCGGCCGCCAGGTAGGCGTTGCCGTCGTCGATCGACAGCACGTACTGGCCATGGATCTTCACGCTCTGGCCCTCGCGGTGCATCACGTACGGAAAGCCGTTGCCGCTGCTGGCCCAGCGAAAGCGCACGATGCGGTGCGCGCTGTCCTGCAAGTCCAGCGGATGCAAGGGCGTGCCCACCCGCTGCAGATAGGCGGGCGCCGCATACACGCCCAGCGGCAAGTCGGCGAGCTTGCGCGCCATCAGCGACTGGTCGGTGATGTCACCGCCGCGTATCACGCAATCGACATTCTCGCCGATCACGTCGACCATGCGGTCGCTGGCGCCCATGTCGAGCACGATATCGGGATACCGCGCATGAAACCCGGGCAGCGCCGGCACCAGCAGCAAAGCGGCGAGCGGACTGGGCACGTCCACCCGCAACTGGCCCCGCGGCAAGGCGGCGGCGTGCGGCAAGCTCGTTTCGATTTCTTCCAGGGTGTCGAGCACCTGCACGATGCGCTCGTAGTAGGCGGCGCCATCGGCCGTTACATTGACCTTGCGCGTGGTGCGGTTCAGCAGCTTCAGGCGCAGCCGCGCCTCGAGCTGCTGCACCAGCTGCGTCACCGTGGTGCGGCTCATGTGCAAGGTCGCGGCCGCCCGCGTAAAACTGCCCGTCTCGACCACCCGCACGAAAGCCTTCATCGCATCAAACCTGTCCATCTACACCTCCGCCATTCGATTGTTTGGATTATACAAACAGTGCAGGCGATTCTGGCCGCTTTATCAGCCGGCTGGCAGCAGATAAAGTGTTCTCCAGGCAGCAACTTCGCTGCATCAACAAAGGAAAGCTGATGAAACGCGACGTCGTATTCCCTCCGGGCCGCCAAGCCCTGTATGAACAGAACCGCTATTCCCCGGCCGTGCGCGCCAACGGCCTGCTGTTCGTCTCCGGCCAGGTTGGCAGCCGCGAAGACGGCACGCCCGAACCCGGGCTCGACGCCCAGGTCCGGCGTGCGTTCGACAACCTGAACGCCATCTTGCAAGCGGCCGGCTGTACCTTCGACGATGTGCAGGACGTAACCATCTTCATCGTCGACCCGCAGGCCAACTTCCAGCGCATCTGGGATATCGTGCAGGCCGGATATTGGGGCCAGGCGCCGCACCCGACGGTGACGGCCGTGGGCGTGACGTGGCTGTATGGTTTCCAGTTCGAGATCAAGGTGGTGGCCAGGCTGCCTGGCCACCACGCAGACCCTGGAAGCGTGCAGGAAAAATAGCGGCAGGTTGTCCCTCGCACGATTGCCCGCCGCAAGGTGTGCTGGCACTGATCTGTGGCAACATGGCAGCGCCGTTTGGACAGCATGTTGACAGCAAGGCGGCGCAAGCAACCCATGCCAGGAAACCCAATGAAGCCAAAAGCGCTGATCATCGCCCATATCGAAGCGTTCTTGCTGGAGCCGCTGAGCGCAGCAGGCTTCAAGTTCTCGCCAAGCCAGCTGACGTTCAAGCGCACGCAGAACGAATTCGTCCAGGCCATCCATTTCCAGGCCAACCGCCATAACGAAGAGCATGTCTGCGTGGCATTCTGGAGCCACTATCAGGTTTCGTCCAGATCCTATACATCGTGGCACAAGGCGCGTTACGCTCACGAACCTGCCAACAATATCGTTGGCGATGTGGCCGACTGGAATATCAGAAACTGGCAATTTCCTGTCATCGATGGCAAGGAGGACAAGGAACACCAGCTCGTCGATCCGTCCCATCGGACAACAGTCATGGCCTGCCTGCGGGACAATCTGCTGGAGTTGGCCATTCCCTGGCTCGACCAACGGTCCAACTGGGAAAAGGCGGCCCTGGCCCTGGTCGAAGCGCAAGGCTCGCATGCCAGGGCCTGCGATTTTTATCTGATGGCCGGCAAGCAGGAAAAAGCCTTGTGGGCCTTGCACGAAGGCATTGCCTACTGGGAAAGAAACCCCAAGGCATCTTATCCGCAAGAAAAAGAGGAGATCGCTTTGCGTATGGAACACTACTTCAATGCGACACCAATCTGAACCATGACAGAGATCACTTGCCCCTACGATGGCGACTGCGGGCACTCATTCGCCCCCAGCGCAATGGCAGCGTCGGATGGCGCGTTCTTAACGACGGCCATCGCCAAAAAGATGACGTTCATGTTCCTGCACTGCCCCGCATGTACAAGGATGTTCCAGTTCAATCCGGTCGCCTGGACAGCGCAGGCTTGCGAAGCTGCCGCGCCCAAGGCTGCCAGGGTAGCGAAGAAAAGCGGCAAGCAGCTGGACAAATTGCTGGCCAGGGAAAAAGTGGCCCTGCCCCCGGCCTATCTCGATTACCTCCACAGCGGAAAGTCGCGTCGCGAGGTGGCGATCTGCAGCGATGAAGATCCTTTCACACTGTACAGCCTGGACGAGTTGTGCAAGGAGGTCGATGTGGATGGAACAAGCTATCTGGCAGTCAGGCAACTGGCAGGCTTTGCCCAGACCCTGGCGCAAGCGGCGGGAGCCGGCTCGAAGCAGGCAGCACCGTTCAGTCCTGCCGAGCTGGCGGCTTGCCTGGCCATCGGCGAGGAAAATACGCGCATCCTGTTCATCGACAGCCGCGACAACGAGGCATTGTGGATTTATCACCCCGACGGCGGCGATGTCGACAAGACACGGCTCACCGTGACCTCCCTGATTGGGCCTGGCGCCCCCTGAAGGGCGCATCACGCCGCAGATTCTGCGGCCTGCTTCCGTTCCAGCAAACAATATTGGAAAAGCATGTTAATTCTTAAATAGTCGTTTATAGACACTGGTTCCCCGCAGCAATCCATGGCACCATGGGTGCGCCGTTTTGACAGCAACACGGCACAACCGACCATCGTCAAGGAACCCTGTCCATGTCTTTTTATCGCAAGTTTGCCGGCAGCATGCTGCTGGGCCTGGCCACGGCGGGCGTCGCCCATGCCCAAGCCACGGCGCCCGCCACCGCCCCTACCGATCCCCACCTTTGGCTGGAAGAAGTCCTCGGCGACAAGCCGCTGGCCTGGGTCAGGCAGCACAATGCCGTCGCCACCAGGGAACTGGAAAGCCAGCCCGGCTTCCCCGCCCTGCAGGCGCGCCTGAAAACCATTCTCAATTCCAAGGAACGCATTCCCTACGTCAGCAAGGAAGGCGAGTATTACTACAACTTCTGGCGCGACGCCCAGCACGTGCGCGGCATCTGGCGCCGCACCACCCTGGCGCAATACCAGCTGGCCGAGCCAAATTGGGAAACCGTGATCGACCTCGACCAGCTGGCCGCCGGCGAAAGTGAAAACTGGGTCTGGGGCGGCGCCACCTGCCTGTATCCGAAGGGCGAACGCTGCCTCATTTCCCTGTCGCGCGGCGGCGGCGACGCCAAGGTGGTGCGCGAATACGACGTGGCCAGGCGCGCCTTTGTCGACGGCGGCTTTACCCTGCCCGAAGCGAAGGGCAGCGCCAGCTGGATCGACCAGGATACCCTGTTCGTCTCCACGGATTTCGGCCCCGGCTCGATGACCAGCTCCGGCTACCCGCGCATCATCAAGCAGTGGCAGCGCGGCACGCCGCTGGCGCAGGCGCAAACGCTGTATGAAGCCAAAGCCGACGACCTGAGCGCGGGCGCCTACAAGGATTTCACGCCCGGCCACGAACACCAGTTCATCGAGCGGCAAATCGATTTCTACAGCGGTGAAATGTTCCTGCGCGACGGCGCCGAGTTGAAGAAAGTGCCGAAACCGGACGACGCGACGGCATTCACCGTGCGCGACCAGCTGGTCATCACTCTGCGCTCGGACTGGAAAGTCAACGGCAAGACCTATGCGCAAGGTTCGCTGCTGGCGACCGACTTCAAGTCTTTCATGCAGGGCAAGCAGGAACTGGAAGTGCTGTACGCGCCAACGGCCACGTCTTCGCTGGACAATGTCACGGCGACGAAATCGGCCATCCTCGTGACGACCCTGGACAAGGTCAAGAACCGCCTGACGGAACTGCGCCACGTGAACGGCAAGTGGCAGCGCCGCGCCGTCGATGCGCCCAAGCTGGGTACCCTGGCCGTCAGCGCGCTCGATCCCGTCGATTCGGACCAATACTTCCTGACGGTGACCGACTTCCTCAATCCGACCACCCTGTACCTGGCCACGGCGCAGAGCGACAAGCGCACGAAAATCAAGTCGCTGCCCGCCTACTACGACGCGGCGCCGTACAAGGTGGAGCAGTTCGAATCGACATCGAAGGATGGCACCAGGGTGCCGTATTTCGCCATCATGGCCAAGAAGACGAAGTTCGACGGCAGCAACCCCACCGTGCTGTATGGCTATGGCGGCTTCGAAGTGTCGCTGAAACCCAGCTACAGCGGCACCACGGGCGTGGCGTGGCTGGAAAAGGGCGGCGTGTACGTGCTGGCGAATATCCGCGGCGGCGGCGAATTCGGTCCCCGCTGGCATCAGGCGGCATTGAAGGAAAACCGCCAGCGCGCGTATGACGACTTTATCTCGGTGGCGCAGGATCTGATCAAGCGCAAGGTCACCAGCCCGCGCCACCTGGGCATCATGGGCGGCAGCAATGGCGGCCTGCTGACGGGCGCCGTGCTGGTGCAGCGTCCCGACCTGTTCAACGCCGTCGTCAGCCAGGTGCCGCTGCTCGACATGCGCCGCTACAACAAGATGCTGGCGGGCGCCTCGTGGATGGGAGAGTACGGCGACCCGGACGTGCCGGAACAATGGGCTTATATCAGCAAGTACTCGCCGTACCAGAACGTCTTCAAGGACAAGAAATATCCGCGCGTGCTGTTTACCACTTCGACGCGCGACGACCGGGTCCACCCTGGCCATGCGCGCAAGATGGTGGCGAAGATGGTAGAGCAAGGCCACGACGTGCTGTACTGGGAAAACACGGAAGGCGGCCATGCGGGTGCCGCCAACAACGACCAGCAGGCGCTGATGTGGGCGCTGACCTACACCTTCCTGCTGGAGCAGCTGAAGTAATGGGCTGGTGTCGGATTACGCATCCCGCTAATCCGACCTGCCCGGCCTGCCCCGCTGCAGGATTGCCTACTTCGCCTGCGCGCTGGGGCGTTCGGCGATGCGGTCGCGGTAAGCCTGCAGGTTGGCCAAGCCTTCCGCGCCGGGACGGTACTTCATCAGGCCACGCGCAAATTCCAGCGCACAAAAAGCCGTGATGTCGGCAATCGTGAACCGTTCGCCGGCGATGTACGGCTGGCTGCCCAGCACCTGGTCCAGCCATTGCGCCGTTTCGCGCAGCTTGCCCGCCTGCGCCGCGGCGAAATCGGGAAACTGCGGGTTTTCCAGCGCCACCAGGGCCGGATGGCCGTGGCGCACCCAGTTGGCGGTGGCGCTGAACAAATGCAGTTCCACGCGGCGGTCGGCCATTTCGATGAAGGCGCGTTCCTCGAAGCCTTCGCCCATCAGGTTCGGCTGCGGCTGCAAGCCTTCCAGGTAGGTGCAGATGGCGCGCGTCTCGGTCAGCACGCGCCCGTCCGCCAATTCCAGCACGGGTACGCGGCCCAGCGGGTTTTTCGCCAGGAAGGCGGGATCGCGGTGCTGCCCCGCCATCAGGTCGAGCGCCACTTCCTCGATGCCGGTGATGCCCTTCTCGGCGATGAACATGGTGACGCGGCGTGGATTGGGCGTGCGGGGGCTGATAGTCAGTTTCATGTGCAGGTCTCGTCTCGTTGTAGTGGTGGATGGTGGTTGACAATCAGGTGCGGCACCAGCCTGTGGCAATGCAGTCAGGCGCCCATCATACCAGCGCACCGTCGTGGTGCGGCGCTCCTGGCGCGTTGACTTTGCCCCCATTTCCACTTAGATTGCTGTACGGGAACGCTGGCTTCCAGTTCCAGCGATGTCCCCCAACCGCCATCAACGCTCGCAGCCTACCCGGCCGGCGGGCGTTTTACCCATGAACGAAGGGCATACCATGCATCGCACACCGACTCCGCGTTTCCGCCGCAGCCATCTGGCCGCCGCCGTCCTGGCGCTGACCGCCGTCACCGGCTTCACCCCGGGCCACGCCGCGCCCGCCGCCAAATACGCGTCGGCCAGCCACGCCCTTGGCACCACCACGCAGCTGCCGCGCGGCGTCACGCCTTTGCACTACATCCTGTCGATCACGCCGGATGCCGCCGCCTCGACCTTCAAGGGCGAAGCCGCCATCAAGGTGGCCGTCGACACGCCAACGGCCAGCATCACCTTCAATGCCTTGAACCTGGCGTTTGCCGCCGCCGCCATCGAAGGCGCGGGCGGCAGCAAGCAGGTGACGCGCAAGATCGATATCGATGCGGACAAGCAGACGGCCACCGTGCATTTTGCCGAGCCGCTGGCCAAGGGCGAGTACCTGTTGCGCATCGACTACACCGGCAAGATCGGCACGCAGGCGACGGGCCTGTTCTCGCTCGACTACGATACGCCGCAAGGACGCCAGCGCGCCCTGTACACGCAGTTCGAGAATTCGGATGCGCGCAGCATGCTGCCATCGTGGGATGAACCGGACTACAAGGCCACCTTCGCGCTGGACGTGGTCGTGCCGAGCAACCAGATGGCCGTCGGCAACATGCCGATCGCCCGCAGCGAAGAGCTGGGCAATGGCAAGAAGCACGTGTATTTCGCCACCACGCCGCGCATGTCGACCTATCTGCTGTTCTTCGGCCTGGGCGACTTCGAGCGCGCCACGGCCATGAGCGACGGCACGGAAATAGGCGTCATCACGAAGAAGGGCGCGCTGGCGCAAAGCCGCTTCGCGCTCGACGAATCGGCCGCCCTGCTGCGCGAATACAACGATTATTTCGGCGTGCGCTATCCGCTGCCCAAGCTCGACAACATCGCCGCGCCGGGCCGCAGCCAGTTCTTCGGCGCCATGGAAAACTGGGGCGCCGTCTTCACCTTCGAATACGGCCTGCTGCTCGACCCGACCATCTCGACGCAGACCGACAAGGAAAACATCTACACCACCCTGTCGCATGAAATGGCGCACCAGTGGTTCGGCGACCTGGTCACCATGCGCTGGTGGGACGACCTGTGGCTCAACGAAGGTTTTGCGTCGTGGATGGAAAGCCGCACCACGGAGCGTCTGCACCCGGAATGGAACACGGCCCTGTCCAACGTGGGCGGACGCGAATCGGCGATGAGCCAGGATGCGCTGCGCACCACGCACCCGGTGGTGCAGCGCATCGCCACCGTGGAACAGGCCAGCCAGGCCTTCGACGGCATCACCTACCAGAAGGGTGAAGCGGTGATCCGCATGCTCGAAGCGTACGTGGGCGCCGACACGTGGCGCACGGCCGTGCGCAGCTACATGCGCAAGCATGCATATGGCAATACGGTGTCGGACGACCTGTGGCGCGAAGTCGATGCGGCCGCGGGCAAGCCCGTCAGCGCCATCGCCCATGACTTCACCCTGCAGCCGGGCGTGCCGATGATCACCGTCGGCGCAGCCGTGTGCAGGAAGGGCAGTACGCGCGTGACCTTGACGCAGACGGAATTTTCCAAGGATCAGCCGGACAAGAAGCCGCTGTCGTGGAAAGTGCCGGTGATCGCTTCGACGGTCGGCAACGGCAAGCTGGCCAAGGTAGTGATCAAGAATGGCAAGGCGACCCTGAACGTGCCCGGTTGCGGCGCCCTGCTGGTGAACGCGGGCCAGAGCGGCTACTACCGCACCCTGTACGCGCCAGCCGGCACGCACGCGCTGGCGGGCAGCTTCGCGCGCCTGGCGCCGATCGACCAGCTGGGCTTGCTGGCGGACAGCCAGTCGCTGGGCATGGCGGGCTTGCAAGACCCGGCGGCTTTCCTGGAACTGGTGAAGGCCACGCCGCTGTCGGCCGACCCGCAAGTGCTGGGCCGGGTGGCCGGCTCGCTGAACAGCCTGTATGAGCAGTATGCGGGCGATAGCGCGGAAAGCAAGGCGCGCCAGCAGGCTTTCGGCCGCTTTGCCATGGCGCGCCTGGCGCCGATGATGGCGCAGACGGGCTGGGAAGCGCGCGCGGGCGAAGCATCGAGCGTGGCGACCCTGCGCGGACGCCTGATTTCCATCCTCGGCGACATGGGCGAGCCGGGGGTGATCGCCGAAGCGCGCCGCCGCTACGCGGCCAGCGAACAGGCCGGTGAGCAAAATGCGGCCGCCATGCCTGCGCCGTTGCGCCGCACCATCCTGGGCGTGGTGGCGCAGCATGCGGACGCCGCCACCTGGGAGCAGCTGCACGCCAAGGCGCAGCGGGAAAAGACGCCGCTGGTCAAGAACCAGCTGTACGACTTGCTGGCCTCGACCGACGATGCGGCCCTGGCGCAGCGGGCGCTGGCGCTGGCATTGACGGATGAACCTGGCGTGACCAACAGCCCGGCCATGATCTCGCGCGTGTCGCGCAGGCATCCTGAGATGGCCTTCGACTTCGCGCTGGCGCACCTGGAGCAAGTCAATGCGCGCATCGACGCCAGTTCGCGCAGCCGCTACTTCCCGCGCCTGGCGGCCGGTTCGGCGCAACCGGAAATGATCGCCAAGCTGGAAGCGTATGCGCAGGCCAACCTGCCGGCCAGCGCGCGCGGCGACGCCGACAGTTCCGTGGCCGGCATCAAATACCGCATCAAGGTGCGTGCCGAGCGCCTGCCGGCCGTCGATGCGTGGCTGGCCAAGCAAACGGGCTAAGCGCCCGCGCCCGGCGCCGCAGTAAGGCGGCGCCGGGCATTTTCCAGCCCTGTACGAAAATCCGGGCAAAAAAAACCGGCTTCGCAAGGTGCGGTAGCCGGTTGAAACGCTGTTTCAGAGCGCAGGGATAAAACGGAAAACACATGAAAAAGTGGAAATCGTGCCGGTCATTGAGGTGTCCGGCAACCTTGCGCCCGGGGTTTCCGTGCGCCATGTATCCACTATGCCAGCCCTTGCCGGAAACAGGCTTAGGACTTCATTAAATCCCCGCCCGATCCCCGCATTTCCCCTGTCCCACCCTGCAATCATTACTATAAAACAAGTTTTACATATCTGGTGCCGATGGTTGAGCTCACCGGCTAAGCTGTTGAGTCATGCCTGCATCCTATCGCTCCCGGAGCGTAGTGATTTGCGCATTGCATGCTGTGTGCCAACAAAAGCATCATAACAGCGCCATATGACCGCCTTATGACGTAGCGCTATGGTGCGCCGCCCTCCTTCGCGGAACTTTTGATACCCGTCAACTCTATTTCCACGCGGCGGTTCGGCTGCAGACAGGCGATCAGGGCGGCGCGCGGCGCCACCTTGTCGCAGGCGGCGACGGGTTCCGCCTTGCCCTTGCCATACGCGCTGATGACATTGGCGATGCCTTGCTCGCGCAGCAACTGCTTCACCGTCAGCGCGCGCCGTTCGGACAGGGCCTGGTTGTAGCTGTCCGAACCCAGGCGGTCCGTGTGGCCCGTTACGGAAAGCGTATCGATCTGCACATAGCCCTGCTTCAGGCGCGCCGCCAGTTCCCGGATTTTCTCGACGCCCTGCGGCAGCACGTCGGCCGCACCCGCCTTGTCGAAGCGGAACAAGGCATCCATGTCCAGCGTGATGCGCTCATGCTCGATGCGCGGCGGCAGGATTTCCGGCGGCTTCGGCTTGTCGGCCGGACAAGCCGAAGCGGCGGACTGGGCGGCGGCCTGCGCATCCTCGGCCAGCTGCACGTAGGGATTCGCGTGGCGCCAGCCCTGCTGCTTGTACTCATTGCCCGCATGCACCAGCTCCACTTCGCCGCACGCCACCTTCTGCGCCGCGCAGGCGAAGCCGGGCGACTCGCGCAACGTTCCAAAGCCGGACCACAGATCGTCGCGCAGGCGCGTGGCATCGTTCAGCAGCGGCGTGGCGTCGCCAGGATTGGGCGTGCTGCCGTCTTCCAGCGCGGCGACGATCTTTGCCGATTCCTGCAAGGCTTGCAGGGGAAAGGCCGAGCGGTCGTTGCGCGTGTACTCATGGAAGGACACGTCGAGCCAGCATTGCGCCTTGGACAGGTAATAATCGCCCACGCGCACGCCGCCGTCGTTGAGCTTCTTGATGCGCTCCTGCAGCACGCGGTAAGCCTGCTGGTCCGCGGAGACGGCCTGGTCGCTGATGCGCAGCTGGGGCATGGCCAGCGGCGCCGTCGGCAGGGTGGGCGTGGCCGCCTGGGCCAGTCCCATGGCCAGCAGGCTGGCGAGCGGTATCAGTGCGTTCATTGTTATCTTCGTCGGTGTCATCGTCGGTGTCATTTTCGGAGTCATGGTGGTTTTCATGGCCGGGCCAGGGTACGGTTGATGGTGGCGTCTTTGCCTTTGAACAGGTTTTCATCGAACTTGAAGCGCAGGCGCAGGTAGGGGCCGCGCGCCGTGTAGTCGGCGCCCGTCAGGTCGCGGTCGGAAAAGCCCGACCAGTTGTGTCCGGCCGACAGCCACAGGTTCTGCGCCAGCAGATAGCCCACTTCGACGCCATTGGCCCACTGGCGGCTGCCCCCTTGCGGGCTGCCCATCACGGCCGCCAGCACGCCGATATCCCAGTGCTTGCTGATGTCGTACACGGTGCGCCCGGAAAACAGCCATGCCGTGTATTTCTCTTGCCCGGCAGGCAGGTTCTTGTCGTTGTTGTGTTTGGCGGCGACCCGGCCCGTGAACCACCACGGACGGCTGGGGTGGTAATCGAGGTGCGTGGAAACGATATGCGCGCGGTAATTGTCGCCATCGATCTGCGACTGGTCGCGCACAGTCTTGTACTCGTAGCGGGCCAGGCCGTTGAAACGGTTGTCGTCCACGGGGCGCCAGGCAAAGCCCAGCTGCGCCCTATCCTGCAGCACGTTGCCGACAGGCGCGCCGCTGGCGTCGTCGTTGTTGCGCGTGTACAGCAGGTAATTACGCGCAAGCAAAGTCCAGTCGCGGCTCAGCTTGCGCGCCCAGGCGATGGTATTGAGCCATTGATCCTGGCGCTGGTTGCCCGGCGCGATCTCGCTGTCGAACAATCGCCGGTACTCGAGCTTGACGGAGCCACGCCACAGGGGATTGACGGCATAGTCGAATCCCGCCGCCACGGCCACGGCTTGCTGTTGCTGACCGTTCATGACTTTCAGGTATTCGATATTCGTGTTCGCCGCCAGCCCCTCGCCCAGGTTCCACGTGTTGCGCAAGCCGGACGCCAGCTGCAGGTCGCGCTGGTTGCTCAGGCTGTAATCCATGGCGTCGCGCATGCGGTACTCGCCAAACACGGTGCCGCCCGGCATGTAGCCCGTATCCGCGCCGGCGATGAAACTGGTGCTGCGGTCGGCCGGATTGAGCGAGTAGGCGGATGCCAGCCCCGTCTGGTTTTCATAGCGCGCGTACAGGCGGCTGCGTTCGGCCAGCTGGTATTGCGCGCCCAGGCCATAGCGGTGCTGGTCCGCATCGGAGACGCTTTTTTCCACGTCGCCATTCAGCGTCCAGCGCTCCGTGGCCTTGTATTGCGCCCCCAGGCGCACGGTGGTGGCGTCCAGCGGCGCCGTCGTGCCCGTGGCAGCGCCGGGATTGATCGGCGCAAACGTGGTGATGCTGCCGCCCGTGACAGGATCGATGGCCGTATTGGCCGTGCCGTTGCCGAAGAAGCCGCCCGTGGGATTGAGGCCCGTGCCCAGCGGCGAGGTATTCGGCGCGATGCCGGCCGTCGACGGCATGCCGCCGCTCTCCTTCATGTGCTGGACGGACACGTCGAGCAGCCAGCGTTCGCTGGCGTTCCACGCCACGCCCAGGCGCTGCGCATCGCGGCGCGCATCCGTGCTGCGCTCGTCGCTGCGGATGGCCTCGCCATACACGGTGACGGCGGGACTGAGCTTGTAGCCCGCCTTCACGCCCGCCTCGCCCCGTCCGCCCGTGATGCCGGCCGCCGTATTGTTGAAATCCCTGTCGGAACGGTTCCAGTAGGCTTTCGCTTCCAGCTTGTCATCCTTGTGCTGCAACTCGACCCGGGCCGCATTGCCGCTGACTTCATCGCGCAGCTCGCCCGCCTGGCCGGACGGCGTCGTGTAGATGCTGCCGCCCGCGCTGTAGCTGGTGGACGTGGTGCGCGCCACTTCGAGCACCAGCAGGCTGTGCTCGCCGAAGCGCAAGCCCGCATTGACGCTGTGCAATTTATACGGCGACAAGGGGTTTTTATCTTCCACGGCCGAGCCGCCGAGCGACACCATCTTGCCCAGTTGCGCCTGCCCATCCACGCCCAGGGTCCAGAATTTTTCGCCGCCCTGGTCCACCTCATAGCTGATGCGGATCGATTGCGGGTCGCCATTCGGCGTCAGCGCGGGAATCGCCTGCTTGAACAGGATGCGTCCGCTGAACGGCTCGAAGCTGTAATCCTCGAAACGGCGCAGCTGCGTCACTTGCACGATATTGCCGTTCTGGTTCTTGTCGCGCACCACGATCTCGATCTTTTCCGAGTTTTCGATGGCGTTGTTGTTGCGCACGGCAAACGGTCCCGACGTGCCGTTCGCCCGGTATTCCTCGACGACCTGCTTGAGGCTATCGTTGATGGCGAAGGCATTCGCGACGATGCCATCCCGCTCGTAATGGCCGCGCCCGCCCGTGGCCGTGCGGTTGTACTGGCCCAATTTTCTCTGCTGCAAGTTGACCACGGCGCCGCCGCCCGTCATCTGGCTGAAGCCGTCGCCGGTGGCAAAGTCGCCGTACAGCACATAGCTTTTCTGCTGGTCGATGCGCACGTACAGGCGGTCGCTGGAGCGGGCGTCGAAATTGCGCACGGAACTGTCGCCGTAGACGGGATAAAACTCTTCCGGACTGACGTCGCGCATGAGACGCGCGCGCGTATCCTTGTCCGAGTCGTAGGCGGCCGTCAGCAAGGCGTCGCCACGGATCGTCCCTTTTAAAAACATCGCCGCGCGGCCCGCCACGTTGGCCTTGCCATTGTTGAAGGCGCGGCTCCAGCGCACGATGTCGCGTTCAAAACCGTCATTGAAGCGCGACGGCGAAATGTCGCTGCTCGACAGGCTGCGCTTGCTGATGATGCCGTCGATCAAGCCCACGGCCAGCATGTCACGCAGTTCCGGCAAGAAACTGATCGTGCCCTGCGCCGCCACGGCACCGGCCGACACGCGCAGCAGCACGTCCTGCGGCGTGGCCGGAGCCAGCAGGCTGAAGCTCGCTACACCATCCTCCACCGTCAATTGCGTGCCGGGCGTGACCTTGTCGGCGTCGCGCCGCTCCGGGCCCAGTTCATCCGTGCGGGCGCCGGGCAGCAGGATACGCCCGCCGCTGGCCTCGATGGTCAGCAAGGCCGTGCCCGTCAAGGGCTTGTCCTGCGCGTCATACAGCCTGACCGTCACCTTGACGGGGCTCTGGCCATCGGCCGGTGCCTCGCCGTGATCCGTCTCGACGGCGATGCGCGCCACGCCCCGGTTGATGGCGTAATCGGTGCCGCCGACCTTGCCGGCGAGGAAGGACGGCGCCGCCACGACGGAGCCTGCCGCATGCTCCGGCAAGGGCAGTTGCGCCAGACTGGCGGCCGGGAATGCCAGCAGGGCCAGCGCGGCGGCCATGCGCCGGGGCGCGGGGAGCGTTCTCTTCATGGCTTGTTTCTCTTTGGCGGCATTGGCAGGCGGCAAGTAGGGTAAAAGAGGCTTATTGCGCATGGCTGCCTCCATCGGCTGGCGTGGCCAGGCGGGGCGCGACGACAGGCTGGTTGGCGCTATCCGTCGCCTGGGCCGGTGCGGCGGCCGGCTGGCTGCTGAAACTCAGTCCCGGTCCCCTGCCCTCCCTTTCCACGCTGCGCACTTCGCCCTGGGCACGGCGCGCCTTGACTTGCTCGAGCACGGGATTCGAGCACGAGCCCTCGATAAAGTCGGCGCGCAGCAGTTCGCCGTTCTTGGTATCAAGGAACAGGCTGTGCGGGTCGCCGAGGTTGCGGTTCGACGCTTCCATCATGCGGCTCAGACGTGGCAGGGTCGCGCCATCGACCTTGATCACATGGCTGTTCGGCGTGATGCCGCAATAGCTGTACTTGCCTTCCACGTCCGTGGTGAAGTTCGTGCCATCTTCCATGTACAGGCGCACGCCCGGAATGCCCAGCTCCTCGCCGTCCTGCACGTGGTTATTGTTGCAGTCCACAAACACCTTGCCGGCGAGGCAGGCATCCGTGGTGAACACGCCGCCCGTGACTTTCACTTTCGCGCGCGCTTCGTTCGACGGCGGGCCGTTGGTGGTCGTTGCCTGGGCGCGGTTGACGCCGTCGCCCTGCAGCGAACCGACGCCCACGCGCAGGCGGTAGCGGAAGCTGGCGCTGGCGTTCGGCGCCAGGGATTCCAGCTTGAAGCTCAGCTGCGGCCCCGGCTTGCCGGACGGATCCGGCTGCACCACATTGTTGCGCGTGGTGGTGCCATCGATATAGCGGAAACCGGCCGGCAGTTTATCGAGCACGCTGACGCCGAATGCCGTCGCCACGCCCGTGTTCTTCACCTCGATCGTATATTGCAGGCTGTCGCCGATCTCGGCTTGCGTCTTGTTGACGCTCTTGCTGATCAACAACATCGGCTTGTCCGTCGTGTTGAACACCACGGGCGTGAAGCTCGGCGGCGTCGCGCCGGGCGTGGCCGGCAGCAGCAAGGTATCGGCCGAACTGGCCAGGGCCAGCACGCTGGCCGGGGCCACCGGCGTCGTCGACGTACCCGTGCCGCTGTAGCTGTGGCCGATGTTCATGCCACCGCCATCCGTGCCGAACATGGTGCTCGCATACACCTGGTTCAATTGCGGCACCGTGGGAATCGCCGCCACGCTGCCGAAGTCGACCAGCACCGTGAAGCCGATGCTGCAGCTTTCCTGCGGCTGCAAGTCACCCTTGCCATTCAACAAGCCAAACACGGTGGCACCGTTGAAGTCGGGATTGGCGACGCAGGCCGTGGCGCTGGCGGGCCGCGCCGTGACGGCCAGGCTGCCCGGCTTGAGGGTGACGCTGGTGGCTGTGGGGAAGACGGCCCTCAGGTTTTCCGCCACCTGCACCATGGTCGAGGTCGGGTAACCGGCAGGATAGCGGTTGGCCGCCTGCACCGTGTAGCTGATCTCGAACTTGCTGGCATCGACTTGCTGCTGGGCCGAAACCGCCTTGATGACATCGACCACCTGGCGCAGCAAGACCACGGGCGTGGGCGTGTCTTCACCCGTGAACGGCACGCCGCCCACGGTTTCCGACGCATTGCCGTTGCGGTTCGGGTCGACCTTTTCCACCAGTGCGGCCACGTCGGCGGCCGTGGCCACGGCACCCGCATGGCCGCCGCCATTGTTGGAAGCGTCAAACACCAGGCTGCCCGCCGGCGGCGTGTAACCCGGATTGGCGGCGATGACACCTGCCGCCGGCGCCGGCGGCACGCTGATGCTGCCGCCACCGTTGGCGATGTTCCCGCCCAGGGCGCTGGCAAACACGCTGTTGTTGTACTGCGGCGCGCTGCTGTCTTGCACGGTGATTTCCACAGTGAAAGTAATGACGCTCAGTTCGCCTTCGGCCAGAGCCGCATCACCGCTGAGCAAACGCAGATCGCTGCCGCCGCAACCGCCCGTGAAGCCCGGGTTGACGGCCAGCTGCCTGCTGCCGCCGATGGCCGGAGCGGCAGGCGGCGTGACGATGCGGCACGCCACCGGCTCGGGGAAGGCGGCGCGCAGGCTGTCGAGCGCCTGCACGTTCGATGCCGTGCCCTTGCCCACATTCTTGACGACCACCGTGTACGGCACATTGAAGACCTTGGCCGACAGCTGTGTCACCTTGCCCACGCCCAGCGCCGCGCCGATGGCCGGATTCGCCACTTCCGTGACGGCCGTGCAATCGGATGCTTGCGCGCAACGCGGCAAGTCCGTGCCGGTCGGCACGATGGTATTGCTCAAGCTGCCGCTGGCGGCCACTTTCGCGCTGACGGTGACGGCGGCCACGGCATTGGGCGCCAGGCCGGCCGGCACCGTGCAGACCAGTTTATTTGCCGCCAGCGGTGCGCACACGGTGGGGGCCGCTGGCGTGACGGCGATGTCCGTCAGGCTGGTAGCCAGGTCATCGGTCAGGACGATGGCCGCCGTGGTGGCGCCGCTGCCACCGTTGGCGGCCGTGATCGTCCAGCTGACGGTGTCGCCGATGCTGGCGTTGGCCTTGTCCGCCACTTTCTTCACCATTACGCTGGGGCTGGTGACATTGGTGCTGGTCTGGCAATCGCTTGGGGTCAGGCACAACGGCGCATCGGGCCCCGATGGCACGACGCTGTTGCGCGCGCTGCCTGCCTGGGTGACGGTGGCCGACACTTCCACGCTGGCTTCGCCGCCATTGCCGATCAGGCCGGCAGGAACGCTGCAGGTCAGCACATTGCCGGCCACGGGCGCGCAGGTGGCGCGCAGCGGCGTCACCACCACATTCGTCAAGCCAGCCGGCAAGGTATCGACCAGGATCATGGCGGCGCGCGTGGGACCACTGCCCGAATTGGTGGCGCTGATCGTCCACACCACGGTCTCGCCCACGTTGGCGGCCGCGCGGTTGGCGATTTTCTTGACCGCCACTTTCGGCCCCGTCAGCACCACGCTCGATTCGCAGCTGCTGGCCTGCGCGCAGGCCGGATTGTCCGGACCGCTCGGCATGACACGGTTCGACAGATTGCCTTCCAGGGTGCCGGTGGCCGTCACGCGCACGCTGCGCGCGCCATTCACGGCTGCCAATTGACCTGCCGCAATGCGGCAGCTTTGCACGCTGTTCGCGACCCAGCTGGCCAGCGGCGGACACGTCACGCCGGCGTCGGCATTGACTGCCAGCACGGAGATATTCGCCGGCAGGATATCGGCCAGGGTCACGATGCCCGCGTTGGCCACGCCGCCGCTGTTGACGGCCGTGATGGTCCAGACGATGCTGTCGCCCACGTTGGCGTTGACCGTGCTGGTGCTCTTCGTGACGCGGATCACGGGACCCGGCATGGTCACCGTTGCCGTATTCGGCAAGTCGTTCGCCACTTCCGTGGAACTGGTGGCGATGATGCTGACGATGGTCGACACATTGCTGGCCGGCTGGATATAGGACAAGCCAAAGCTGTGCACGTCGTTCAGCGCCAGGCTGGACGGCAAACCCTGTACCGTCAGCATGCCGCTGACGGCGTCATAGTTGCCCACGGCGCCGCTCAAGGTCACACCCATCAGGCCCTGCGCCAGTTTCAGGTTGTACGTCACGTTCTCGGCGGTCCCAGGGCCCGCATTGCTGAAGGTCACGATGCCGTTGATCTGGTCGCCCGCATTGGTGGTGCCGGGGAAACCGTTCAAGGTGGTCGTCACATCGACCAGCAGTTTGATGGCCGTGGTGCTGGTAGTGCAATCGGCCGCCTGGATACACACGGGGTTGTCGGGACCGGCAGGCAACACCGTGTTTTGCAGCACGCCGGCGGCGCTTACCGTGGCGCGCAGCACCACTTGCGCCTGTCCGCCTGGCGCCAGCCCAGCCGTCACGCTGCAGGTGACGATATTGCCGGCCACTGGCGCGCAAGTGGCCAGTTGCGTCGACAACACCTGTACGCCGCTGACGCCGGCTGGCAAGTTGTCAGTCAGCACGATGGCGGACTTGGTCGCGCCCGTGCCGCCATTGCTGGCGGTAATGGTCCAGGTCAGCAAGTCGCCCACGTTGGCGCTGCTCTTGTCGACGCTCTTGCGCACCGCGACTTGCGGCGCCACCAGGGTGCTCGTGGCTTGGCAGGCGCTGGCAGTGTCGCAGGCGGGATTGTCGCCGCCGGAGGGCACGACGCGGTTCGACAGGTTGCCGCCCACCGATCCCCGGCCCGTGACGACGATCTTGCGGCTGCCATTGCTGGCGGCCAATTGACCTGCCGCCACCGTGCATGCCTGCACGCTGCCTGGCGTCCAGCTGGCCGCCGGCGGACACGTGACGCCCGCATCGGGCGTCACGCTGACGATGACGATATTGGCGGGCAGCACATCGCTGACGACGACCGGGTTTTGATTCGGCAAGTTGCCCGTGTTGACCGCCGTGATGGTCCAGGTCAGGATATCGCCCACGGCTGCGTTCGCTTTGTCGACCGTCTTGCTGGCGCGGATCACGGGGCCTGGCAAGTTCGTCGTCGCCGTGTTCGGCAAGTCATTGACGATTTCCGTGGAACTGGTGCCCACCACGCTGCTGATGCGCGAACTGTTGCTGGCCGGCTGGGTGTAGAACAGGTTGAAACTGGCGCTCTGCCCCGCGATCAGGGTGGCCGGCAAGCCGCTCAGCACGAACAGGCCCGTGCTGCTGTTGTAGGCGCCGTTGATGCCGGGCGCGCCGCTGATGGCGCTGAGCGATACGGCGGCCAGGCCCGTTTCCAGCTGCAGGCTGTAAGTGACATTTTCCGCCACGCCCGGCCCCGTATTGGCAAAGGTCACCACGCCACGGATGGCGTCGCCCGCATTGCTGCTGGCGGGGAAGCCGTTCAAGGTCGTGGTCACGTCGACCAGCAGTTTCGACACCACCGTGGTGGTCTGGCAATCGCCGGGAACGGCGCAGGCGGGATTGTCCGGCCCGCCGGGTACCAGCGCGTTGACAAGGCTGCCCGATGCGGTGGCCGTGGCGCTCAGCTTGACGCTGGCGGCGCTGCCTGCGGCCAGGCCGGCCGGCACGCTGCACGTGACGACATTGCCCACCGGTACGGCGCAAGTGACGGGCGCCACCGGCGTGACCAGCACGTTCGCCAGGCCCGCAGGCAAGGTATCGCTGAGGGTAGCGATGGCCGTGCTGGGCCCCGTGCCGGTATTGCGCAAGCTCAGGCTCCATATCAGGTTGTCGCCCACGTTGGCCACCGTCTTGTCGACGGTTTTACTCGCCGTCAACAGGGGCGAACTGACCGTGCTGGTGGTGCCGCAATCGCCCGCCTGCAGGCAAACGGGGGTATCCGGGCCGCTGACGCTGACGCTATTGGCCAGACTGCCGGCGGCGACGGCGCGCGCCGTCACTTGCAGCGTGGCGGCACTGCCTGCGGCCAGGCCGGCCGGCACGCTGCACGTCAGGATATTGCCGGCCAGCGGCGCGCAGGTGACGGGCGCGGCGGGCGTGACGACGATATCCGCCAGGCCGGCCGGCAAGGTGTCCGTTACGGTGGCAACGGCCGTGCTGGCACCCGTGCCCGTGTTGGCCAGGGTGATGCTCCAGCTCAGGCTATCGCCGATATTCAGCGCAATCTTGTCGACGGTCTTCTTCAGCGCCAGAGCCGGGCTGGTGATGGTGGTATTGGTCTGGCAACTGCTGGCCTGGAAGCAGGCCGGATTGTCCGGTCCGCTCGGCATCAGCTGGT
The DNA here is from genome assembly GCF_030587275.1 of Janthinobacterium sp. SUN128. NCBI lineage: Bacteria > Pseudomonadati > Pseudomonadota > Betaproteobacteria > Burkholderiales > Oxalobacteraceae > Janthinobacterium > Janthinobacterium sp. SUN128. The sequence continues at coordinate 2,624,319 of NZ_JAPWHY010000001.1, forward strand.
TGGCCAGGCTGCCGCCCGCGCTGGCCTTGCCGGTCAGCACGATCTGGCGTTGGCCATTGCCCGCCGCCAGCTGGCCGATAGCCACGCTGCAGCTCTGGCTGCTGTTGGCGACCCAGCTGGCCAGCGGCGGACACGTCACGCCGCTGTCAGGCGTCACTGCCGTGATGACAATATTTGGCGGCAGCAAGTCCGTCAGCACCACGGCGCCCTGGTTTGCCAGGCTGCCCGTGTTGCTGGCCGTAATCGTCCAGATGATTTCCTCGTTCACGTTCGCCACGGCCTTGTTGGCCGTCTTGCTGACGCGGATGATGGAACCAGGCATGGTGACGGTCGCCACGTTTGGCTGGTCGTTCGCCACTTCCGTCGACGTCGTGGCGATGCGGCTGACCACGGTCGACAGATTGCTGGCCGGCTGGGTGTAGCCAAGCTGGAAGCTGAAGCCCTGCCCCAGCGCCAGGGTCGCGGGTACGCCGGTGAACGTCACCAGGCCCGACCCTGCATTATAGTTGCCCGTCACGCCATTCAAGGTGACGCCGGCAAGGCCGGGCGCCAGCTGCAGGCTGTAGCTCACGCCTTCGGCCGCGCCGGGGCCGATATTGCTGAAGGTCACCGTGCCGGCAATCGTGTCGCCGGCGTGCGTGCTGCCGGGGAAGCCGTTCAGGGTGGTGGTCACGTCGACCAGCAGTTTCACGGCCGTGCTGGTGGTGCTGCAATCGCCGGGCTGCAGACAGGCCGGGTTGTCCGGGCCGCTCGGCACCACCGTATTGACGAAGGCGCCAGCCGCCGTGGCCAGGCCCTTGACGATGATATTCAAGGTGGAACCTGCGGCCATGCCGGCGGGAATCGCGCACACCAGCTGGTTGCCATTCGGCACGGCGCAAGTGGCCGGCGCCGATGGCAGGACTTGCCATACGGTCAGATTAGCCGGCAAGGTATCGGTCAGGGTGATGACGCCGCGTGTCGCACCCGTGCCCGTGTTCGCCACGGCAATGGTCCACGTCAGCGCGTCGCCGACATTGATGCTGCTCTTGTCGACGGTCTTGCGCACGGCCACTTGCGGACTGAGGATGGTAGTCGTGGTCTGGCACGAGGCGGCCTGCGCGCAGGCGGGATTGTCCGGTCCGCTCGGCAGCACTTTATTGCCCAGGCTGCCGCCTGCCGTTCCCGTGGCGCTGATGGTGATGCTGCGGCTGCCATTCACGGCGGCCAATTGGCCGGGGGCGATGGTGCACGCTTGCGCGCTGTTGGCCAGCCAGCTGGCCAGCGGCGGACACGTCACGCCAGCGCCCGGCGTCACGGCCAGTACCGTCACGTTGGCCGGCAGGATATCCGTCAGGGTCACCACGCCCAGGTTGCCCAGGCTGCCCGTGTTCGTCGCCGTGATGGTCCACGTCACCGTCTCGCCCACGTTGGCCGTCGTCTTGTCGGCCAGTTTCGTCACGCGGATAATGGGACCGGGCACGGTCGCCATGGCCGTGTTCGGCAAGTCGTTCGCCACTTCCACCGAGGTGGTGGCGATCGTCGATGTCACCGTCGACAGGTTGTCGGCCGGCTGCGTATAGCCGACATTGAAGCTCGTGCTCTGGCCATTCGCCAGGGTCGCAGGCAAGCCGCTGAGGGTCACGACGCCCGTGGCGGGATTGTAGCTGCCCACGGCGCCCGTCAAGGTGACGTTGGCCAGGCCCGGCGTCAGCTGCAGGGTGTACGTCACGCCTTCGGCCGGGCCCGGTCCCACGTTGGCGTAGGTGACGGTGCCGGAAATCGTGTCGCCCGCCAGCGTATTCGGCGGGAAATTATTCAGGGTGGTGGTGACGTCGACCAGCAGCTTGACCACCGTGGTGGTGGTGCCGCAATCGCCGGGCTGCACGCAGGCCGGGTTATCGGGACCGCCTGGCACCACGCCGTTGACGGCGGCGCCGGCCAGTGTGGCCGTGGCGCTCACGAACACCTTGGCGGAAGCGCCCGCGGCCAGGCCGGCTGGCACGCTGCACGCCAGGGTAGCGCCGGCCAGCGGGGTGCAGGTGGCGGGCGACTGCGGGCTGACGACGACATTCGTCAAGCCGGCCGGCAAGGTATCGTTCAAGGTCACCGCGCCCGTGCTGGCGCCCGTGCCGCTATTGCTGACAGTCAAGGTCCAGGTGATCGTCTCGCCCACGTTGACCGTGGCCTTGTCGACGGTTTTCTTCACGCTCACGTTCGGGCTGGTGACGGTCGTCGTTGTCTGGCACACGCCCGGCGTGGCGCAGGCAGGATTGTCGGGGCCGGAAGGCGCGAGGCTGTTGGCCACCGTGCCCGGCGCATTGGCCACGGCTTTCACGACGATGCTCGCTTCCGTGTTGGCGGCCAGGCCAGCCGGCACGCTGCACGTGAGCGTGGTGCCGACCGGCACGCCGCATGATGCTGGCGCAACGGGCAATATTTGCAGTGCGCCCACATTGGCGGGCAAGCTGTCCGTCAAGGTAATGACCGCGTTCGTCGGACCGCTGCCGTTATTGCGCGCTTTCAAGGTCCAGGTGATGGTGTCGCCCAGGTTGACGGTGGTCTTGTCGACGCTTTTCGTCACGGCCACGCTGGGGCTGGTCACCGTGCTGGTGGTGGCGCAATCGCCGGCCGTGGCGCACGTCGGGTTGTCGGAACCGGACGGCACGACGGTATTGGCATAGGTGCCGGCAGCCGTGGGCTGGGCCGTGACGGTAAAGCCGCCAATGCCGCCGTTCGCGGCCAGGCCGGCTGGCACCGTGCAGGTGAGGATATTACCCGCTGGTACGGCGCAGGTGGCGCTGCCGACCAGCGCCACGTTCAGGCTCGCCAGATTGGCCGGCAAGGTATCGGTCAGGGTGATGGGCGCGGTACTCACCCCATCGCCGCTGTTCGTCGCCACGACGCTCCAGCTCAGGGACGCGCCGATATTCACGCTGGCATGGTCGACGGTTTTCTTCACCGCTACTTTCGGACTGGTGATGGTGCTCGTCGTCTGGCATACGCTGGCCGAGCTGCAAGCCGGGTTGTCCGGACCGCTGGGCATGATGCGGTTCGACAGGCTGCCAGCGGCCGTGGCGTGTGCGGTGATGATGACCGTGCGGCTGCCGTTCAGGGCGGCCAGCTGGCCGGCAGCGACCGTACACGTCTGCGTGCTCGACGCCACCCAGCTGGCCAGCGGCGGGCACGTCACGCCCGGTGCGGCCACCACGCTGGTCACCACCAGGTTCGGCGGCAGCAAATCGGCGAGGCTGACGACGCCCTGGTTGGCGACATTGCCCGTATTGCTGGCCGTGATCGTCCAGACGATATTCTCACCCACGTTGGCCGTGGCCTTGTCGGCCGTCTTGGTGACGCGCACGTTCGGTCCCGGCACCGTCACCGTGGCCGTGTTCGGATAATCGTTCGCCACCTCGGTGGAAGTGGTGGCGATGATGCTGGTTACCGAGGAAATATTGCTGCCCGGCTGGGTGTACGACAGGTTGAAACTGACGCTCTGTCCCGGCGCCAGGGTCGCGGGCAAGCCCGTGAACGTGATCAGGCCGGTGCCCGCGTCATACGTGCCGCTCACGCCAGTGACCGACACGCCGGCCAGGCCTGTGGCCAGTTGCAGGCTGTACGTCACGCCTTCGGCCGCGCCCGGTCCCAGGTTGGCATAGGTCACGACGCCAGCGATGACATCGCCCGCGTTCGAGGTGCCGGGGAAACCGTTCAGTGTCGTGGTCACGTCGACCAGCGGCTTGCTGACGACGGTCGTCGTCTGGCAGGCGGCCGGCGTGACGCAGCCGGCGCCGTTGCCTCCCGACGGCAGCACGCTGTTGATGAAATTGCCAGCCGCCGTGGGGCTGGCGCTGACGATCACCTGGGCGCTGGCGCCCGGCGCCAGGCCGGACGGCACCGTGCAGGTGAGCGTGTTGCCGGCCAGCGCCGCGCAGGTGGTGGGCGCCGTGGGCGTGACGACGATGCTGGCCAGGTTGGCCGGCAGGGTATCGGCAAGGGTCAGGGCCGCCGTGGTGGCGCCCGTGCCCGTGTTAGCGGCGCTCAAGGTCCACTGCACGGTGTCGCCCACCGTGGCGGCCGCCTTGTCGACGGTTTTCTGCACGCGCACGAGCGGGCTGACGACGCCCAGCGGCTCGCTGTCGACGTTATTCGCTGGGATCGGGTCCAGCGTAGTCGAGCCGGCCGTCGTGGTGATAGTCAGGCTGCCGCTGGCGGGCAGGTTGAAGGTCGAACTGCAATTGATGCGCGAGCCGGGAATGAAGGGCGACACGGGCGCGCTGCAGCTGGGCGTGGCGCCGGCCGGCAAGCCGCTCATCACGCAGGTGGGCGCGGCCGCGTTGTCGGGGCCGTTATTCGTGCACACGCCCGTGACGGTGATGGCGCTGCCCGCATTGTAGGGGCCGGGCGGCACGGTGGTGACCGCCTGCATGTCCGCCTGCAGGCGGCGATTGCTGATGGTACACGTGACGGGGGCTTCCGGCATGGTGAGGTTGCCCGCGCTAGCCGCGCCGCTGGAAATGATGGCGGCCGTATCCGTGCGCGCGCAGCTGTAGCTGCTCTGGTACTGGGCCAGGATGGTGGCCGTGCCCGCGCTTTCCGCGAACGTCGCGAGGTTGCCTACTCGCACTACGGCGCTGGCCGTGGCGCCGTTGCCGCCCTGCGCGCCAGCCGTGCCGTTGGCATTCATGATGAACAGGCCGCTGTCGCCGGCGGGCGCCAGCACCTTGAGCACCGTCAAGGTATTCGTCCTGACCGTGGCCGTGGTGCTGCTGCTGTTGTTGCTGAGATCGCTATCCGTTTCATTGGGCGAGACGATCACATTGGCCGTATTCACGATGCTGGCGGCGTCGCCCGGCGTGGCCGTGATCGTCACGGTCAGATAAGAACCCGTGGTGGGGTCGCTGACGGCCGCATTCACGGGCAAATTACCCAAGGTAATACCGACGCTGTTGCTGCCCGAACCCGAGGTTTTCGTGCCGCAGGAAGCGCTGCCGCTGGCGGCGCAAGTCCAGCTGACATTGCTCAAGCTGGCTGGCAATATATCGTTGAAGGCAGCGCCCGTGCTAAGGGCCGGGCCGCGGTTCCAGATTTTCACGGTATAGCTCAAGGGCTTGCCGACAGAGAACTGCGCCGGGCCCACCTTGCCGACGGCCAGGTCGGTCTTGCTATTGGTGCAATTGGCATAGGAACTGGCCAGGCTGGGATCGCGCAATTGCGCTGCGGGAATAATTTCCGTCACATTGTCAGGACGCGTCCAACGCATGTGCAAATAATTGATGCCGCCCACGTTATTCCACAGGACGCGAGCCAGATAACAGCCGCCCGGCGTGGCGCTATTGAAATTGCCGGCCAAATTCTGGAAATCCGTTTCATTATTCGAATATTCGGCCACGCTGCCCACGGGCACGTTGTACACGGTATTGCGGTAATTCGTCGAATACTGGGTCGAGAAATCGACTTTCACGTCATCATCATGCGCAACGCTGAATTTGTAATTTCCTGCCTGTGGAAAGACCACCAGCGTGTACATCACCCGGCCCATGATCCAGGCCCGGCAGGCAGCCGACGTTTGCTGCGTGTCGAGGTTGCATAACTGCGCAGGATTGCCGGCCGTGCCATTGGCCCAGTCCAGCTGCGGCGAGGTGCCCATGCGCGCCGCGTTGGCGGGAGGATTGGTGGCCAGCGCCGCCAGACTGGCGAGCCGGCCAGCGCTGCCCGCGTTGAAGCCATTGTTGTAATTGGGCGCGAGCGGATTGGCCGGCACCCGCTCGATGCCCCGGTAATCCTCCCACAGCACTTGCGCACTGGCGGGCGCGGCGGCACCCAGCAGCAGGGAAGCCAGGGCCAGCGGAACGACATGACACTTGGAAAACTGGGGCAAGCGGGTGCGGCGGACTATCGCGGCCAGCATCCCCGTGTAGCGCCCGGAGGACGAAAAAGCTGCATGGCGACCGGAACGGCCTGCCGTTTCCTGTGATGTTTTGATCATGTTGTTCGCTAAGAAGTGTACTGCGGCAAGCACAGATGCATATAAAAATGACATTTAATTGTCATGATTATATGAACAAGTAACAGTTCAAGCGTACGACAACAGTGACTTTTTTGTTTTCAACAAAGAAATTAAATTATCTCGTTGATATTTCGCAACACAATCATCAAATTAATCATGTAGTAATACTGGGATTGTATTTTCTACCCCATACTGATTAGCTCGACATAATATTTAAATTATCATTTACATAATCATGTGAAACTATCAAATGCATAGTTTGTTTTTCAAAAGAAATTATTAATGCCAATTATCACCAATTATTTCAATGCGTATTTTCCTTCCGCGGCCAAGCGCCCATAATTCGATCCTGCACTGTTTCCCATTCATTCTCAAACACCTGCTTTAATACCAATTTCATTTTATTCACGCATGCCGCCCTGTGAAACAGGACATCCGGCAGGCCGAATTGGTCTTGCAAAAACGGGCGCGCTCGCGAACCGACTATCCCGCCGATGCCCGGATCGCTTACTATCGCCCCATTGCGCCCTGCGCCACACCGTTGCCATCCACTGCCAGGAGTCCTCATTGACGCCACATGCCTACCGCCGCACGCTGCTGGCCTGCGCCTGCGCCTTGCTCGCGGCCTGCACCCCGTTCGCGCCGCCGCCCGCCGCCTCGCTGCCAGCCGCGCCAGTTCCGGCACCAGCCATGCAAGCGCCAGCGTGGCAACAGCGGGGCGTGCAGGTGCTGCACATCGTCCCGCAAGAATCCCTGCTGACCATCACCGTGCGCCGCGGCGGCGCGCTGGCGCGGCTCGGACATGACCACGTGATCGCCAGCCGCAACCTGCAGGGCGTGGTGGCGCCCGCGCCGGGACGCGCCGCCTTTCAGTTCCGGCTAGACGAGATGAGTGTGGATGAAGAAAGCCTGCGCCAGGCGGCCGGCTTGACGACGACGCCGTCGGCCGACGCCATCGCCGGCACGCGCCACAACATGCTGGTGCGCGTGCTCGAGGCGGAACGCTATCCGTGGGTGCGCATCGACGCCCGGCGCACGGGCAACAAGGAAGTGCTCGAGGCCGACATCACCCTGCATGGCGTGACGCGCACGCTGCAGCTGCCGGTACGGATCGAACAAGCGGCCGATGGACGCCGCCTGCAGGCCAGCGGCAGCCTGCTGCTGAAACAGAGCGACTTCGGCATCGTGCCCTTCGCCGTCCTGGGCGGGGCCATGGCCGTGCAGGATCAGATGGAACTGGCGTTCCGCATCACCGCCCGGCAGGAAATCAGCGCGCCAGGATCAGGCGCAAGCCCAGGCCGATGAAGATGGTGCCGGCCACGCGGTCCAGCCACAGGCCGGCGCGCGGGCGGCGGTTGAGCCACTTGCCGACGGCGCCGGAAAAATAGCCGAGCAGGCCGAACAGCACGCAAGCCTGCGCCGTGAAGACCAGGCCCAGCTGCGCCGTCTGCCAGCTGGCATTGCCCTGGCCAGCAACGATGAACTGCGGCAGGAACGAGAGGAAAAACAGCACGACTTTCGGATTGATACTGTTGGCAAACAATCCCTTGCCGAACAGGCGCAGCAAGGACTCGTCGGGCAAGGCCGCCGCGCCATCGACCTTTGCGCCGCCACGGCTGCGCAAGGCGCCGATGCCCAGCCACACCAGGTACAGGCCGCCAGCCACTTTCAGCAGGGTAAATGCGGTGGGCGAGGCGGCCAGCAGGGCCGACACGCCGATGGTCGCCAGCACGGTGTGCGTGAGGCAGCCGAGGGCGCAACCGAGGCCGAACGCCATGCCCTGGCGGCGCCCGCGCGACATGCCCACGCCCAGCACCATCAGGTTGTCGGGGCCGGGACTGGCGGTAATGACGACGGCGGCGGCCAGGAAGGCCAGGAACTGGTCAGGACTGAGCATGAATATCTCGCAAGCAAAAGGCGCCATGATACCGGAGCGCTCGCCATGCCGGCAGGACATGAAATTGCCCGTGTGCCACCGAGAGTCGATTAAAATGGGTACTCCACAGCAAACGGCTTTGCCGCCATTTCCCGCGCGACCATCACCAAACCCATCGATGCCAGCCCACCCGCCCCCATCCAGCCACCGCGCTTCCAGCTCCCGCGTCAGCGCCTGGCTATGCGGCTGGCCGCTTCTGTTCAGCTTGCTGATCAGCCTGCTGGGCCTGGCGGGTGCGGCGCAGGCGACACCCTTGCCCCTGAACAAACAAGGCATCCAGCACCTGGGCAACGGTGGGCAACTGTTTCTCGCCGGAAGTGAGGCCGCACCTGCCGATGCGGCCGCCCTGCCCGCCTGGCTGGCGCGCCAGCGCCCGGCCGAACAGGTCGACCTGTTCGGCGGCGCCTACTGGCTGCATGCGCAAGTGCGCAACGACAGCAGCGTAGCGGCCTGGGTCATCGACCCGAACGATACCCTGATCGACCTGGTCGATCTGCACGTGTATGGCCCCGGGCCACAGACGGCGCCGCAGACCCTGCTGACGGGCTACCAGCGTCCGCACGAATATCTGCTGCACTACGGCAGGAACGTGCAGCTGGCGCCGGGCGCCACATATGACATCCTGATCCGCTTTTCCAGCCCCTATTATGCGCGCGCGCCCATGTTCGGCGTGAAGACGCAGCAGGATTACCGCAAGCTGGTGGGCAAGGAAAACTTCCTGATGGTGGCGTCCATCGGCGCCCTGCTGGCGCTGGGCCTGTTCAATTTCTTCATCTTTTCCATCACCCTGGAAAAAGCCTCGGCCTATTACGCGCTGTACGTGCTGACCTATGGCCTGGCCTGGGCCATGACCTTCCACGTCTTTGCCGACCTGTTCGACTGGCACATGCTGCAGCTGCATTACGTGCCGTTTTTCCTGCTGCCCGTCTTCAGCACCTTGTTCTACACGCATTTCCTGCGCCTGCGCGACTACTCGCCCCTGCTGTACCGGATCAGCAAGGTCAACCTGGTGCTGCCCTTGCTGCTCTTGCCCAGCTGCTTCTTCGCCCTGTCGTATGCCCACACCCTGGCCACCATCACCATCAGCATCTGGATGCTGATGGCGCTCATCTGCGGCATCGTCGTCTGGTGCCGCGGCTACCAGCCGGCGCGCTTCTTCGTGCTGGCCTTCGTCGCCCTGATGCTGCCCGGCTTTCTGATCCTGCCGGCCAACCTGGGCCTGATGCCCGCCATGGTGGCCAACGCCCAGCTGGTGACCCTGCTCGGCGGCACTTTCGACGGCTTGCTGCTGGCGTTTGCCCTGGCCGACCAGATCCGCCTGCTGCGCAACAACCTGGAACAGCGCGTGCAGGAACGGACTTTGGCGCTCACCCTCAGCAACGACGCCCTGCTGAAGGCCAAGGAACACGCGGAAGTGGTCAGCCGCCACCGCATCGATTTTCTGTCCGCCATGAGCCACGACATCCGCACGCCGCTGGCCGGGGTCATCGGCATGCTGAAATTCGCCCTGCGCGACCAGTCTGTACGTGGCCGTACGCAGGAATACCTGCGCATCGGCCTGCACAATGGCGTATCGCTGCTGACCATCCTCAACGACATCCTCGATTTCTCGAAGATCGACGCGGGCAAGCTGACCCTGGAAACCGTGGACTTCGACCTGCTGGCTCTGATCAGCGACGCGGCCGGCATCGTGCAGGGCCAGGCCGACGCCAAGAGCCTGCTGCTGCGCCGCGAACTGGCGCTGGACCTGCCGCGCTACGTGCGCGCGGACCCCACGCGCCTGCGGCAAATCCTCATCAACCTGCTGGGGAACGCGCTGAAATTCACGGCCAATGGCGAAGTGCTGCTGGAAGTGCGGCGCGCCCGCACGCCGCCGCGCCACGATGGCCGCAGCGCCATCGAATTCATCATCAGCGATACGGGTCCCGGCATCGACGCGGACACCTTGCCGCGCTTGTTCCAGAAATTCGAGCAGGCCGACCATTCCACCACGCGCCGCTACGGCGGCACGGGCCTGGGCCTGGCCATCTGCAAGGAACTGGTTGAACTGATGGGGGGCACGATCGGCGTGGAAAGCCGCGTCGGCATCGGCTCGCGCTTCCATTTCACCTTGCCGCTGCAAGACGGCAGCGCGCCGGCGGCCGACGCGCGCCGGCCCGCACGCCACGCGCGCCACGCCTGCCGCCTGCGCATCCTGTGCGCCGAAGACGTGCGCACCAACCAGATCATCATCGGCACCCTTCTGGAAGGCATGGGACATGACGTGACCATCGTGGAAAACGGCGAGCAGGCGCTGCGCGCGCTGGGATCCGGCGCCTACGATTGCGTGCTGATGGATGGCCGCATGCCGCAGATGGATGGCGAACAGGCCGCGCGCCTGATCCGCGACGGCGGCAACGCCCAATTCCCCATTCCCGACGCGCACATTCCCATCCTCGCGCTGACGGCCAACGCCAGCGAACATGACCGGCAACGCTACCTGGCCGCCGGCATGGACGACTTCCTCAGCAAGCCGGTCGACGAAGCGCTGCTGTTCGAGAAAATCGACGCCATCATCGACCTGCTGCTGGCGCGCGGCCACGCGCTGCCGCCTGCCACGCCCACCGAAGACGACGCCCTGGCGCGCCAGTTCGGCCTGGAAGGCGCCGCCGACGAGCCACCCGTGCCTGCCGATCCCATGACGGCGCCCGTACACATCCTGCCGCTGGCAGGCCTGTCGCCGCAGCACTTGCAGCGCATCGCGCAAGCGTTCCTGACGGAGGCGCCGCGGCGCCTGGACCTGGCCTGCCACGCCGTGCGCGACGGCAACGCCAGCGCTGCCGCTGCCGCCTTCCACGCCTTGAAGGGCAGCGCCGGCTACCTGAGCCGCCCCACCCTGCACGGCCTGTGCCACCAGATGGAAACCCTGGCATCGAACGGCCAGCTCGATAACGTGGAGCAGTTCCTGCCGCAGCTCCAGGCTGCGCTGGATGCGGCGCGGCGCGACCTGGAAGCTCAGCCTGCCGGCTGAGCCATCCAGCCATGCGCCCGCAGCCACGCCAGCAGCAGCTGCGGCCAGGCGGCTGGCTCGCTGCCCGGCTTGCCCAGGCCCCAGCCATGGCCGCCGTGCTGGAACAAATGCAGCTCGACGGGCACGCCTGCGCGGCGCAGGGCTGCTGCCATCAGCCGGCTGTTCTCGGGCGGGGAAATGGGATCGTCCAGCGCCTGCGCGATGAAAGCGGGCCGCGTACGCGCATCGATCTGCAGTTCCACCGACAAGGCGTCGCGCGCCGCCTGCGTGGGATGGGCGCCCAGCAACTGTTTCTTCGCGTGCGTCGTGTCGAATGGCGCTTGCATGGTCAGCACGGGGTACATCAGCACGGCAAAGTCGGGCCGCGCGGAGACGCCATCCATGGCGTCGACGGGCGCGTAGCGGGAAGCGTCAGGCTGCACGGCCGTCATGCCGGCCAGGTGCGCGCCGGCGGAAAAACCGAGCATGCCGATGCGCGCCGGATCGATGCCCCACTCGGCCGCCCGCGCGCGGATCACGCGCATGGCGCGCTGGCCATCCTGGAATGGCGCGGCCACCCCACCGCCTTCGCGTGGCAAGCGGTACACAAGCTCAAACGCCGTGATGCCCTGCGCCTGCAGCCAGTTGGCGGCCGGGCCGCTCTCCTTGCCCGCCTCGATATGCGCATAGCCGCCGCCGCTGACCAGCAGGATGGCCATGCCGTTCGGCTGCGCCGGGCGGTGCGCGATCAGATACGGTTGTTCGACCTGCGTGATGGAGCCCTTGGCGCTGTCGCGCTGCGGGCCCGGCGCCGCTCCGCCGGGCGGCGCGCCGGGCCATAGCACAATCGCGCCGGGCGGCGCGGCGCCCGCGTGCAGGTGGACAAGGAAAAGACTCAACAGCATCAGGCGTTGCATGGCTCGCTCGCGCAGGGAACAATGAAACGCCATCATAGCGAAATAACTAAAAATCCGTCTCCCCCTGGATCACGGCCGGATAGCCCGTCATGGCACGCGAGGTCTGCATGCCGGCCATCACGGCCGCCTCCACGCAGCCCGCATTGAGGCCCGTCTTGATCCAGTCGCCCGTGAGGAACAGGTTGCTGAAGCCCGACTGGTCGGTGGCCAGCCGGTACTGCGTGCTGCCCACCACCGACATCACGTAGCGCTCGGACGGGTCGACATTCGCGCGCCAGTACTGGCTGTCGAAGCGCGCCGGCCCCGCCCCCTCCTTCGCATCGACCAGCCATTGCCACGGAAACGCGCCCGGCCCGCCCGCTTCGGGCCACAGCGCGCCGATCTCGCGCTCCAGCTGATGCAGCGCGCCCTGCTTCGCCCTGGCCGCGCAGCGGGCCGGGAAATCCGTGTCGGTGACGGGCGGGTAGCTGTCGACGGGGAAGGCGCTGCAAAAATACGAGACATTTTTCGGTTCATGCCCCGCCGGCCAGTCTTCGTGCGCCAATAATTGATCCATCGGCGCCCATGTGTCGTACGGCTCCGTGAAGGCCGACAGCACCGGCTGCTGGCCTTTCGGCTGCGTGGTCCAGCCCATCTGACGCAAATCCTTGTTGAGCCACACCTGATAGGCCTGCGTGGCCACGGTTTGTACCTTGTCGGCCGCCAGTTGCAGGGCCGGGCTTTGCGCCAGCAGTTGCGGGCACAGGGCCTGCAGCGAACCGATGGAAATGCCGAACACCACCTTGTCGAAGTCGACGCCCTTCTTCAATACCGTGGCGGGCAGCTGCCGGCCGAACGCTTGCTGGTACTGCTGCGGCCAGTCGCTCCAGTACGACTCCAGGTTGACTTCCTGCGCTTGCAGCAGGGCCGCTTGCGCTGGATCAAGCTGCGCATAATCGGGCGCGCTGGGCCAGCAAGCCAGTCCCTTGACGTCCACCAGCGGCGCGTAGCCGGCGGCGGGGTCCTTCAATTGCACCTGCTGCGTGATGCGGATGCTGTCGATGTCGCCCGCGCCCGGCACCAGCTCTTCCACGCGCTGGAAGAATTTGAATTCCACGCCGCGCTTGCGCAGCACTTCGTACAGCGGCGTGAAAATCGTGTCGCCCATGCCGGCCTGCATCTTGAACATGATGCCGCCCTTGTAGGCCAGGCCGATGCGCGCCATCGCCCGCAAGAGCGTTCCCGCCTCGATATTCGGCTTCGCAAAATCGCCGCCCTCGTAGGCGAACACCAGGTCATAGAAGCCGCGCACGGGCGCCGAATTGACGCTGAACTGCTCGTCGCCGCCATGTTTTTTCAGCCAGGCGCGGAAGTCGATATCGTTGATGACGTCGAAGCCGTTCTTGAACACGCCATCCTCGAACATGCCCTTCATGACCGTTATGCCCAGGTCCAGGCAAATGAACAGGCGGCGCAATTCATCGTCGCCATCGATCAGGGCGCGGTAGCGCAGGCGCAGCCACGCGCGGATGCCGTTCAGGGTACTGGCCAGCAGCTGGTGGCGCGCCTGGTCGTGGCGCGTGGAATCGGGCGCCAGGTCGGCTACCAGCGCCACCAGCGCGCCCACGGACAGGCCCACGTCCAGGCCCAGTTCATCGGCCTGCCCCACCACTTCGTCGGCCAGCCGGCGCAGCCAGCCCGGCCACACGCCTTCGCCTTGCGACGCGCTGGCGCGCACGATGCGCGCGTCGGCGTCTGCCACTTGCCGGATCTGGCGGATCCACTGCTCGATCCAGCCCACCATGGCGATGGCCATCTGCCACAGGGTGATGTCTTCACCGCCCTCGCCCGGTTCGCCCGGCAAGGTGGGAAAGACGATGGACCAGTTGCGCCACTTGCCCTTGACGTCTTCCGACAGGGCCACGTAATCGTGCTGTTTGAAAGCGTCGCGCCAGGTGGCCAGCGGCGCGCCGGGCGGACGCTCCAGGCTCGCGTACGCTTCCTTGATCATCTTGAAGGCATTCGCGTAGAAGCCGAACCAGATGTGAAGGCCGTGTTCCTCGATGCGCTGGCCCACCTGTGCATTTCGCCCGCTGGCCCCCTTGCCGCCCAGGCGCCAGCCCAGCTGGTAGACGGTGATGGCATGCCGGTTTTGCCAGCCCGGCTGGTTCGTCAGATAATACGCCGTGGTCATGGCCGCCACGCCGCCACCGAGGATGGCGATCTTTTCCGGCGCGATGCGGGAATTGTCGACCAGCTCCTCGCCCGGCATGGCCGTGAAATCGAAATTCACCTGGAACGGCAATATCGCCGCCTGCGGCCCCAGTTTGAGACCCAGGGTCTGGTCCAGCGGGAAGCTGTCGAACGCGTGCAGCGTGCATTCATACTCATAGCCGAGCAGGCGCGCGCTGTGCAGGCGGTTGATCTCGGCGGGCGCGGCCACCAGGGCCTGGTACACGGCTTTCACGCCCGCGCTGTCGGGGAATTGCTTGAGGAATATCTGGTCGATGCGGGGGTTGCGCAGCAAGGACAAGATATCGGCCCAGCCGGCCTGGTCCATGTCGAAGAAATCGGGGATGGAGAGGAAAATCTGGAACGCCTGCTCGATGAGTTCCAGGAAACTGTTGACGCTCTTGTGCTGCCCTGTCTGCACGGTGGCGTTGACTTCCAGCAACGGATGCAGGGCCAGTTTCGTTTCCGGCAAAAAATGCTGGAAGCCCTTGGCAGCCACGGAACAGCGCAGCGGCTCGCTGCCGGCGGCGGGAATCTCGTAGTCGCACAGGTATTTCGGATAGCCGAACAGCTCGCGCCCGTTGATCAGGGCCATCGCGTCATCGACGAAAATGTGGCACGGATACCAGTAGATATGCGCAAGCTTGCCCTGGGCATCCATCTGGCCCACCATGATCCAGGTGACGATGTCGACTTCCGTGATCCAGCCCTTGGCCTGGTCGACGGGGTTGGCGGAGTCCGCATGGTTGACGCGCGTAAACGTCAGCATGACATACGGCGACAGGGCTTTCAGGGTCATCTTGCTGCCCGCCACCTGGTTCAGGGTGGTATTCACGGTCGCTTGCAGTTTCGCCAGTTCGCCCCTGACGAAATAACCGTACATTTCCGACTGTTTCAATTGCAGCGGCGAGTGCATCATCACCGAACCGCCCTGATAGATATACGAAGGTCTTGCCGAAGGTGTCGCCGTCATTGCCCTGTCCCCTTTAAGTTTCAGTCAAACAAGATTTCTACAGTGTATTTGAGAAATATCAATGAATGATATGAAATAAATTAAAGGATTTGCCAAGATGCATAGGCTTGGAGGCGATCCCGGCAGAAAGCCGCTTGCGCACGGCAGCCGGGGCAAGCCCATGCCATCGGGTGTACGATGAAGCATCTTGAGCATTCCGAGCAACATGCCATGGCAATGATTACCACCGACTACGTTTCCACCTATTCAGGCAACCGTTTTTATCCCTTGCGCCCGCATATCGACAAGGTAGCCATCGAGGACATCGCCCACGGCCTCGCCTACCAGTGCCGCTTCAATGGACAGACGCAGGTGTTTTACTCGGTCGCCCAGCACAGCCTGATCGTCGCCGGACTGGTGCCACCCCATTTGCGCCTGGCCGCCCTGCTGCACGACGCGGCCGAAGCCTATCTGGGCGACATGGTGAAACCCTTGAAAGTGTTGCTGCCGGAATTTGCCGTACTGGAAGACAAGGTCAGCGCCATCATCGCCGCCACGTATGGGCTGGATTTTTCCGATTACGCGCCCATCAAGCGGGCCGACCTGATCGCGCTGGCCACGGAAAAGCGCGACCTGATGCCGCACTCGGCCGAACGCTGGGCTTACCTTGACGGCATCGCCCCCTTGCCCGGTATAATCGAGGCCATGGGTCCGGCCGAAGCCAAGCAGCGCTTCCTGCATGCCTTTGCCCAACTGGGCGGGCTTGGTCTGGCCGCATGAATGCTTCCCCCCGCCGTACGAATCGGCGCTAAGCCCCGGTTTTTTCACGGCTTTTTTAGATATCCACAGCAACTGTGGATAAAGTTGTTGATAAGCCCCTCTTGACAAGCCGCAACGCCAGTATTGATGCGGGTTTCAATAATTTGCTGATTTCACAGGCAATTTTTTACCCCAATGAAATCAATGACTTGCAATCATGAATTTGCGCTGGCGCAAACTTAATCTGCCACCATGAAAATATATTTTTGCTGTGCATAAGCCGATGTGGCGCGAGGCCGTCTTGCTTGAACAGCATTGTTTTGACAAACCCCGCAGACTGGCATAGTGTGGAGTAGCGAGTACGATCAACGGTGGATAAACGCATGAATATAGATAGCGATAGCGCCGCCAAGGAGGCGGACGAACCCGACTGGCTGGTCGACGAACCGCTGGGACGGACAGACGCGGCGGCAGAACCGTCCACTGCGGCGCCTTGGCGCGTGCTGATTGTCGATGACGATGTCGACGTGCATGTGGTGACCAAGTTCGCCCTCAGCCAGGCCAGCTTCCAGGGACGCAGGCTGAGCTTTTTGCACGCGTATTCGGGCGCCGAGGCGCTGGCCTTGCTACGCAGCACGCCTGATATCGCCGTGGTGCTGCTCGATGTCATCATGGAAACCCAGGATGCCGGGCTGCAAGTGGCGCGCCAGGTCCGCGAAGAACTGCACAACAGCGCCGTGCGCATCATCCTGCGCACGGGCCAGCCCGGCCAGGCCCTGGAACACCGCATCATCATCGACTACGACATCAACGATTTCTGGTGCAAGACCGACCTCACCACGCGCAAGTTGTTTACCACCGTGATCGCCTCGCTGCGCACCTATGCCACCTTGCGCGAAGCGCAGCAACAGGTTACCGAACTTGCTGCCGCCCTGGCCCAGTGCGGCGACACGCCGGCGGCG
Source organism: Janthinobacterium sp. SUN128 (assembly GCF_030587275.1). Classification (NCBI taxonomy): domain Bacteria; kingdom Pseudomonadati; phylum Pseudomonadota; class Betaproteobacteria; order Burkholderiales; family Oxalobacteraceae; genus Janthinobacterium; species Janthinobacterium sp. SUN128. Next base: position 2,641,034 of record NZ_JAPWHY010000001.1, read on the forward strand.
CCGGCCAGCGGCACGCCCTGACCATCGGCCGCTACTTTCAGTCATAAAAACAAGAGCACTGGATAGGCATACAGGCTTGTGGAATGCCCCGTTTTGGCCCATCTTGCCCGCCGATTGCATGGGTTGGGCGGCTCCCATTTCCTAAGTGGCGGATTGTTAAGCGCTTTTTCAGATATCCACACGGACTGTGGATATCTTTGTGGATAAGGGCCTATTGACAGGCCTCAAAGCCACAGCCCGTGCGGCTTTCAATAAACTGCTCAATCAAACAGCAAAAATAAAACACATTAAAATCAAGTACTTAGAAACTCACACATAATCACAAGAAAATTATTTCGCCAATTTCGTTAACTCATCATTTGTGCATAACTGAGCCGTAATGATCAATCCGACAACAGCGGATCGCGGCCTCCGGCAACACAGTTGCCGTGGGGATACTCAATGCACGGTCTGGCGGCGCTGCTCGGGATGCAGCAGCACGCGCTCGATCAGTTCCGGGGCGACATTGTATGACTTCAGGTATTCCAGTGCGCACAAGGTACTGAAGGCCGCCTGCACGGCGATGCCCAGATTGACGATATCGCACATCTTCTGGTCGACCCGGGCATGCAGCACCACGGTTTTGACGGGCATATGCAGCGTTTCTGTGGAATGAGGCATGATGAACAACTCCTGCGAAGGGGACGGAGGGAGGAGACGGCGTAGCGGTGCGACCCGCGACAGCCCGGACAGGGACAGCGGTCATGTTGCCGATAAAAGTATTGCCGATAAACTCTCGATGTCAATGGCAGGGAAACATGAGCCACGGTTTTTTTCTTGCAGGCACAAGCGCAGCCGAAAGCGATGGACAAGCGCGATCGGCCACGGCGATAATCAGCCATGCCCTCCCCCTCCTCCATCCAGCCCGACCTGCCCCGCCCGCAGCCCGCCTCGCTTGCCGACCTGTTCTTCTCGTTCACCTGGCTGGCCCTGCAGGGATTTGGCGGCGTGCTGGCCGTGATCCAGCGCGAGATGGTCGAGCGCAAGCGCTGGCTGACGCAGGAAGAATTTCTGGAAGACTGGGCCGTGGCGCAAATCATGCCCGGGCCAAATGTCGTCAACCTGTCGCTGATGGTGGGCGGGCGCTATTTCGGTTTGAAAGGCGCGCTGACGGCGCTGGCCGGCATGCTGGCCGTGCCCCTCCTCATCGTGCTCGTGCTGGGCGTGCTGTACACGCGCTTTGGCGACAATGCGCAGATGGCGGGCGCCTTGCGCGGCATGGCGGCCGTCTCGGCCGGCATGATCGCCGCCACGGGCGTGAAACTGGCTGCCGCGCTGGGCAAGCATCCGCTGCCCTTGTGGCTGACCTTGTCCATCACCGTGCTCGGCGTGCTGATGGTGGCGATCTTCCGCTGGCCCCTGCTGTACATCCTGCTGGGCCTGGGCGGCATCGGCTGCCTGCTGACCTACCGAAAGCTGTCCGCATGAATCCGCCCTTGCAACTGGTGTTGAGCGCGGGCGACTGGCTGAACCTGTTCGGCCACTACCTGATGCTGTCGCTGATGTCGATCGGAGGCGCCATTTCCACCACGTCCGAAATGCACCGCTTCCTCGTCGAACAGCATGGCTGGCTGACACAGGCGCAATTCAACGAATCGATCGCCATCGCCCAGGCCGCGCCCGGCCCCAACGTGCTGTTCGTCGCCCTGATGGGCTGGAACGTGGGCATGAACGCGGGCAGCTACGCGGCGGCCTACCTCGGCGTGCTGGTGACCATGGTGGGCATCATGCTGCCCAGCACCACCCTCACCTACGTGGCGGCCCAGTGGGGCTACCGCAACCGCGACCTGCGCCCCGTGCGCGCCTTCAAGCAAGGCATGGCGCCCATCGTCGTCGCCCTGCTGATTTCCACGGGCATGATACTGGGCGGCGCCAACCATGACATCCGTACGGACTGGCCCCTGTGGAGCCTGTCCATCGTGGCTGGCCTGATCATCTGGCGCACGAAGATCCATTTATTGTGGCTGCTGGCAGCCGGCGCCGTGCTGGGCTGGTTCCAGCTCGTCTGACCTTACACGGCCAGGTGCCGCTTCACGTCCTCGCCATCCATCTGTTCCGCCTTGCCGCTGGCGACGACACTGCCGCGCGACAGGACGATGAATTCGTCGGCCAGCTCGCGGGCAAAATCAAAATACTGTTCGCACAGCACGATGGCCATGTCGCCCCGCTGTTTCAACACGCTGATCACGCGGCCGATATCCTTGATGACGGAGGGCTGGATGCCTTCCGTCGGCTCGTCGAAGATGATCAGCTGCGGCTCGGCCAGCAGGGCGCGGGCGATGGCCAGTTGCTGCTGTTGCCCGCCCGATAAATCTCCGCCGCGCCGCTGCAGCATCTCCTTGAGCACCGGAAACAGCTCATACACGTGGGGATCGATGCGCGCAGCTTGCCGGCCACCCTTGCTCGCCATACCCATCAGCAAGTTTTCCTCGACCGTCAGGCGCGCAAAGATGTCGCGGCCCTGCGGCACGTAAGCCATGCCCAGCTTTGCCCGCGCATGGGGCGCCAGCCTGGTGATGTCGCGCCCGTGGAACACCACCTTGCCCTGCGCCACGGGCAGCACGCCCATCAGGCATTTCAGCAAGGTTGTCTTGCCCACGCCATTCCTGCCCAGCAAGGCCAGGCATTCGCCCTTGCGCGCCGACAGGTTGATGCCGCGCAAGGTGTGCGAGGAGCCATAGTATTGATTCAATTGTTCGACTTCCAGCATGCTTACCTTCCCAGATAGACTTCGATGACCCGCTCGTCCGCTTGCACCTCGTCCATGCGGCCCTGCGCCAGCACGGCGCCTTCATGCAGCACGGTAACGATGCCTTGCCGGGCAATCTCCGTCACAAAACCCATGTCGTGTTCGACCACCATGATCGAATGCTTGCCGCGCAATTCATTGAGCAACTCGGCCGTGCGCGCCGTTTCCGCATCCGACATGCCGGCCACGGGTTCGTCCAGCAGAATCAGCTGCGGCTCCTGCATCAGCAGCATGCCGATTTCCAGCCACTGCTTTTGCCCGTGCGACAGCAAACCCGCCGGCCGCGCCTCCTGGCCGTTGAGGCGGATCAGGCGCAATATCGCTTCGATCTTGCCTTCCTGCTCGGACGTGAGGCGCGCAAACAGGGTGGGCGCCACGCGCTTGTCCATCTTCATCGCCAGTTCCAGGTTGTCGAACACCGTGTGCTGCTCGAACACGGTGGGGCGCTGGAACTTGCGGCCGATACCCGCGTGGGCGATCTGCGCTTCCGTCATGGTGGCTAGGTTCATGGTCTGGCCAAACCAGGCCGTGCCGGACGTGGGACGCGTCTTGCCCGTGATCACATCCATCATCGTCGTCTTGCCCGCCCCGTTCGGGCCGATGATGCAGCGCAATTCGCCCACGGAAATATCGAGGCTGAGCTTGTTGATGGCCTTGAAGCCGTCGAAGGACACGCTGATGTCTTCCAGGTACAAAATGGCGCCGTGCGTCGTATCGACGCCCTCACCTTTCACGCGCGAGTACGTCGGCCCCGCTTCCGCGCTGGCCATGCCGGGCAACATGCGGATACTCATGCGGCCTCCTCTGCCATGGCGGCGAGTTTTTTACGTTTGAGCTTGTTCAGCACGCCCAGCATGCCCTGCTGCATGAACAGCGTCACGACGATGAACAACAGGCCCAGCGCGAACAGCCACAGTTCCGGCAAGGCAGCCGTGAACCAGCTTTTCAAGCCGTTGACGGTGAAGGCGCCCAGGATGGGACCGATCAGCGTGCCACGTCCGCCCACGGCCACCCACACGACCATCTCGATGGAGTTCGCCGGCGACATTTCGGACGGGTTGATGATGCCCACCTGCGGCACGTACAGGGCGCCGGCGATGCCGCACAGCACGGCCGACAAGGTCCAGACAAACAGCTTGAACCACAACGGGTTGTAGCCTAGGAACATCAAGCGCGCCTCGCTGTCGCGCACGCCCTGCAGCACCCGGCCCAGTTTCGAGCGGACGATGACGCGCGCACCGATCAAGGCCGCCAGCAGGAAAGCCAAAGTCAGCAGGAACAGCACAGCCCGCGTGGCGGGCGCCGTGATGCTATGGCCGAGGATGGTCTTGAAATCCGTGAAACCGTTGTTGCCGCCAAAGCCAGTGTCATTGCGGAAGAACAAGAGCATGAAGGCATATGTCATCGCCTGGGTGATGATGGAAAAATACACGCCCTTGATGCGCGAGCGAAAGGCAAAGTAGCCAAACACAAAGGCGAGCACGCCCGGCACCAGCACGACGAGCGCCATGCAGTACCAGAAATGTTCCGTAAACGCCCAGTACCAGGGGTAGGTTTTCCAGTCGAGAAAGACCATGAAGTCGGGCAGGCTGCTGCGGTACTGGCCCTGGTCGCCGATGGCGCGCATCAGATACATGCCGTGCGCATACGCGCCCAGGGCGAAGAACACGCCGTGGCCCAGGGACAATATGCCCGTGTAGCCCCAGACGAGGTCCAGCGCCAGCGCGGCCAGCGCGTAGCACATGAACTTGCCCACCAGCGCCACCGTATAGGCGGACACATGCAGCGCATGCCCTTCCGCAAACGCCAGGTTGAAAACCGGCAACAACGCCGCCATCACCGTGCATGCGGCGATGGCCAGCCAGACGGGCCGCGTGAACAGGCCAGGCTTGATTTGATAGGAGGTAGTCATTCGACGCTGCGTCCCTTCATGGCAAACAGGCCCTGCGGCCGGCGCTGGATGAAAATGATGATGAACACCAGAATGGCGATCTTCGCCAGCACGGCGCCCGCCACCGGTTCGAGGAATTTGTTGACTTCACCCAGCCCCAGCGCGGCGATCACGGTGCCGGCCAGCTGGCCCACGCCGCCAAGCACCACCACCATGAAGGAATCGACGATGTAGCTTTGGCCCAGATCCGGCCCCACATTGCCCAGCTGCGACAGGGCCACGCCACCGAGCCCCGCGATGCCGGAACCGAGACCGAAGGTCAGCATGTCGACCTTGCCCGTGGCCACGCCCACGCAATCGGCCATGCGGCGGTTTTGCGTGACGGCCCGCACGAACAGTCCCAGCCGCGTCCTGTTCAGGATCAGCCATACGGCCACGACGACGACGATGGCAAAGGCGATGATGGCCAGGCGGTTGTACGGCAGCACGAGGCCGCCCAGCACGGTGACGCCGCCCGACATCCAGGCGGGATTGGCCACTTCCACGTTTTGCGCGCCGAAGACCGTGCGCACGGCCTGCATGAGGATCAGGCTGATGCCCCAGGTGGCCAGCAGGGTTTCCAGCGGCCGGCCATACAGCCAGCGGATCACCGTGCGCTCCAGCATCACGCCCACCAGTCCCGCGACAAAAAAGGCGGCCGGCAAGGCGGCCAGCAGATACGCATCCTGCAAGCCAGGCAGATAGCTGCGGAAGAACAGCTGGCACAGGTAGGTCGTGTAGGCGCCTATCATCAGCAGTTCGCCATGCGCCATGTTGATGATGCCCATCAAGCCAAACGTGATGGCCAGCCCCAGCGCGGCCAGCAGCAGCACGCTGCCCAGCGAAATGCCGTAGAACACATTGCCGGCGAACTCCATGCGCGCCACCCGTCCCTTGATCTGGCGCATGGTCTCGATGGCGGCCAGCTGCACGGCCTCGTCCGGCTCGCCGGCCTTGCCATCTGGTCCTTTCTCCAGCATGGCTTGCAGCACGGGCAGCAGGCGCGCATCGCTGCTGCCCGCCAGCGCCTGCACGGCGGCCTTGCGCGTGGCGGCGTCGGGCGCATGCAGGTTGGCGCTGGCGATCAGCAGCTGCAATATCTGTTTGATGTCAGCATCGTTTTCCTGCGCCAGCGCAGTGCGGATCAGGGGGACCTGTGCGGGATCGACGGATTGCTGCAGCGCCTGCGCGGCGGCCAGGCGCGTGGCCCGCTCGGGCGCCAGCAGTTTCAACCCCGACAAGGCGCCCGCCACGGCCGCGCGCAAGCGGTTATTGACCATCACGCCGTCGATGCCATCGGGCAGCGGCACGCTCTGGCCGCTTGCCGGCTCATATGCCTGCTCGCCGTCGACGATATACACCTTGCCGTCGGGGGCCGCATATAACTGATCGTCCTGCAAGGCTTGCAGCACCCGGGCGGCCTCGGGCGTGGCCAGGGCGGCAATCTGGGCGACGGCGGCGATCCTGGTATCGGGATCGTCGCCGGATAGCGCTTTGAGCAGATCGGGAGGGATGGCAGCCTGCGCGAACGAGGATAGCAACAGGCAGGCGAGGACCAGCAGTTTGGAGATGAACCTCATTGTAAGTTCCATGGAAAAACTGCACGGGGCGTGCGCTTACCCCAAAGGCGAGGACTGGGGTCGGACCCTGAGGGTCCGACCCCGGCATTTGCTGGTGGGTAATAGCGCCTACAACTTCTGCTTGCCCTCATTCCCCTTGATAAACGGGCTCCACGGCTGGGCGCGTATCGGTTCCTTGGTTTTCCACACGACATTGAATTGCCCGTCGGCCTTGATCTCGCCGATCATCACGGGCTTGTGCAGGTGGTGGTTGGTCGGGTCCATGGTCAGGGTAAAGCCGGACGGCGACTTGACGCTCTGGCCGGCCATGGCGGCGATCACCTTGTCCGTGTCCGTCGATTTCGCTTTTTCCACGGCTTGCGCCCACATGTGGATGCCCACATAGGTCGCTTCCATCGGGTCGTTCGTCACGACCGAACCCGCGTTCGGCAGCTTTTGCGCCACGGCATACGCTTTCCACTGCTTGATGAAGACCGCATTCACGGGGTTCTTGACGGATTCAAAGTAATTCCACGCCGCCAAGTGCCCCAGCAAGGGCTTGGTATCGATGCCGCGCAGCTCTTCCTCGCCCACGGAAAACGCGACGACGGGCACGTCCGTGGCTTTCAAGCCCGCATTGCCCAATTCCTTGTAGAACGGCACGTTGGAATCGCCATTGATAGTGGAAATGACGGCCGTCTTGCCGCCCGTGGAAAACTTCTTGATGTTGGCGACGATGGTTTGATAATCGGCGTGGCCGAACGGCGTGTAGACCTCGCTGATATCGCTATCCTTGACACCTTTGCTTTTCAGGAAGGCGCGCAGGATCTTGTTGGTGGTGCGCGGATACACATAATCCGTGCCCAGCAGCACGAAGCGTTTGGCGCCGCCGCCATCCTTGCTCATCAGGTATTCCACGGCAGGAATCGCCTGCTGGTTCGGCGCGGCACCCGTATAAAACACATTCTTTTCCAGCTCCTCGCCCTCGTATTGCACCGGGTAAAACAGCAGGCTGTTGAGTTCCTTGAACACCGGCAAGACGGATTTGCGTGACACGGATGTCCAGCAGCCGAACACGACAGCCACTTTATCCTGCGCCACCAGCTGGCGCGCTTTTTCCGCGAACAAGGGCCAGTTCGACGCGGGATCGACGACGACGGCTTCCAGCTTCTTGCCCAGCACGCCGCCCTTGGCATTGATCTCGGCGATCGTCATCAGCGCCACATCCTTGAGCGACGTTTCGGAAATGGCCATGGTGCCCGACAGGGAGTGCAAGATGCCCACCTTGATCGTGTCGGCGGCCAAGGCTGCCTGCATGGTGGTGGACATGGCCAGGGCCAGTGCGCCGGCGGCGGCCGCTTTCAGGATGATGCGTCGTGTCATGGGGACTCCTGTGATGGGTTCGTGGGGGTCGAGCTGGGTCTGCCATGTTGTTAAAGCAGAATGCATGCCAGCACCGGCAGGCGTCCGCCATGGTGCAAGCGGCGCTCGCCGCACGAAAAAAAACCTGGCTGCACAAGGACTGTGCAGCCAGGTTTCAAATTGCCGTAAAACGGTGCGCAGGACGCAGCAATCCCGGCATCAATCCTTGCGCGGAGCTCCACGCAGGCGGCGCCAGCCCTTGCGGCCCAGCGGGAACAGCAGCACGAAAGCGATCAGCCACGGCAGGATGTAGGCCATGGCAGTGATGGCGTTGGCCACGCCTTCCGACAGGTTTTCCGTGAAATTGCCCAGCGCGCGCTTGACGGGCCGCCAGAACGATTGCCTGCCTTCGGCGCTGATGGCCACGTTCAACAAGTCCGTATCGATACGCTGCATCAACAGCGCATTGGCGGCCGTCGCCTGCTCCAGTTCCACTTGCACGGTGGCCAGTTCCTTGGTCACCTTGATGAGGGCATCGACGTTGGTGCCCGAACGTTTTTCCAGGTCTTGCAATTGCGCCTGGTATTGCTTGAGCATTTCCAGGCGTTTCTTGCTGTCGAGCACGGGACGGCCCAGGTCTTCCACCTTGGTGCCCTGGCTGGTGACGTCGCCTTCGGCCGCGACCAGCGCGACGAGCTTCTTGATGCCGGCCGGCTTGGCGCGCATGCTGATGCGCGCATGCACGTAGCGGCCGCTGTCGACGCTGGAATCGAGCAGCAGGCAGCCGTTTTCCGTATCGGCCTTGCAGGCGGCGACCACTTTTTCATACAGGGGCCGCACTTGCGCCTCGCGCGTATCGACGCTGACATTATGTTCATAGGCAAGGAACTCGCTGCCCTTTTCCTTGCCTTCGAGACGCGCGGCGCTCGACTGCCCGCCGCTCTCGCCCTTGCTGCCGCAGCCGGCCAGCAGCAACAGTCCAAACAGGCATATGGATATTTTTTTCATGATTTCTTTCTTTGGATTATTTTTGCAGCGGCAACAATTCGATATCGGGCAGGTGCGCCGCCACATCCTGCACGGTCGCATGGCAGGTCAAGGACGCCACCACCTGCGGCAACGGTTCTGGCCAGATTTCCGGCAAGTCGCGCTCTTCGGGCGCCAGCACGGGAAAGGCCAGCTGTTCCCGTGGCGGCGTGAAGGCGGCAGCGACGCCGGGCTTGTTGCCGCGCGCATCGATGCGGTACCAGCCGAACTCCTGCAGATGCACGGCATTCAAGCCATGCAGGCAGAACGGTGGCCCCACCTCGCCCACGGCCAGGCGCTGGTAGCACAGGCCGGCAGGAATGCCGTTGGCGCGCAGCAGCGCCGCCAGCAGATGGCTCTTCGCATAGCAATAGCCCGTGCCATGCTGCAAGACGTCGGAAGCGCGGCAGGTGACGGGATTGCGCTGGTAGTCCCAGCTATGGGCGATCTCGTCGCGCACGAAGGCAAAGCAGCGGGCCGCGATGGCGGCGTCGCCCACCGCGCCTGCCGCCAGTGCAGCCGCCTTGGCGCGCACGGCAGGATGGTCGCTGTCGATGTAAGTGCTGCTGGCTAGATACGGGGAAAAGTCGGTAGACATGGCATCAAGGTCATGCAAAAAGATAATGCGCGATTCTAGTCGAAACGGCACGAAATCGAGCGTTTCCTTGCGCAGGAACAAAGAAAAACCACGCCTCAGCCTTACTGCGCGGGGGGCGGCGACTTTGGCGGCGGCCCGGTAGCTGGTATCATGCGGGCAAACGCAGCCGGCCATATTGGCGCGGCACATGCACTACCCTGCGAAGCGGACCTGCCCTCCGGCGCGCCGCCGACGCCTCCCTACAGATCAGAGAAACGAGTTCCCTATGAGCACATCATCGTCGCACCCATCGTTCTGGCGCCGTGTCCCGCTGGCCTTCGGCGCCTTCTTCAGCACCCTGTCGGACGCCGCCTATGCGGCCCGCGTGGAAAAGCTGGCCTTGCCCGAGGCGGCGCCCGCCGCTCCCGTCGCGCCAGTGGCCCCTGCCCCGGTGCCAGCCGCCGCGCCCGTCATTTTGAAGGAAGCGACGCCGGACGCGGCCCTGCAATTGCTGGCCCTGCTGCAACGCGAAGCGCGATTGATCGATTTCACCCAGGAAAACCTGGGCAGCCATACCGATGCCGATATCGGCGCGGCCGCCCGCGTGGTGCATGAAGGCTGCGCCAAGGTCATGCGCGAGTATTTCACCATCGAGGCCGTGCGCCAGGAAGCCGAAGGCAGCCGCATCGTCCTTCAGGAAGGTTTTGATAGCGCCCAGGTACGCCTGACGGGCAACGTGGTCGGCTCCGCGCCGTTCACGGGTACCCTCAGCCACCGCGGCTGGCGCGCCTCCAGCATGCGCCTGCCGAAACTGAGCGAGCAGCACGACGCCGCCATCCTGGCACCGGCCGAGGTGGAACTGTGAGCGACACGATCAACCCTACCCCGCGCTACGCCATCGGCATCGACCTGGGCACCACCCACAGCGCCCTGTCATATGTCAACCTGGTCGAGAGCGACGGCGAAAAGTCCAGCCATGGCGTGCTGAAAGTGCCGCAGCTGTCGGCGCCGGGCACCGTCGAAGAGCTGTCGCTGCTGCCGTCGTTCGTCTACCTGCCGCACGCCGATGAAGTGGCGGCGGGCGACCTGGCCCTGCCCTGGGTCACCGAGGAAGCCGAAGCGCCGTTCGTCGTTGGCGAAATGGCCCGCAGCCGCGGCGCCACCACGCCGATCCGCTTGGTGTCGAGCGCGAAAAGCTGGCTGTGCCACCCGGGCGTGGACCGCCGCGCGGCGATCTTGCCGAACGACGCGCCAGCCGAAGTCGCGCGCATTTCGCCCATCACGGCCGCCACGCGCTACCTGACGCACTTGCGCCAGGCCTGGGACAACGCCCACCCGCAAGCGCCGTTCGCCGAGCAGGAAATCACCGTCACCATTCCCGCCTCGTTCGACCCGGCAGCGCGCGAGTTGACGATGGAAGCGGCGCAGGCGGCCGGTTATTCCTCATTGACCTTGCTGGAAGAGCCGCAAGCGGCCCTGTACAGCTGGATCCAGACCAGCGAAGGCCGCTGGCGCAAGGAAGTCAAGCCGGGCGACATCATCCTGGTGGTCGACGTGGGCGGCGGCACCAGCGACTTTTCGCTGATCGCCGTGCTCGAGCGCGATAGCGTGCTGGAACCGCACCGCGTGGCAGTCGGTGAACATATCCTGCTGGGCGGCGACAATATGGACCTGGCGCTGGCCCACCTGGTGGCCCGCAAGCTGGCCGCCAATGGCACCCAACTGGACGCCTGGCAGATGCGCGCGCTGACCTACGGCTGCCGCAGCGCCAAGGAAAGCCTGCTGGCCGACAGCGGCCTCGATGTGGCGCCCATCGTCGTGCCGAGCCGCGGTTCGAAACTGATCGGCGGCTCCATCCGCACGGAACTGACGCGCGCGGAAGTGTCCACCTTCATCCTCGACGGCTTCTTCCCGCAAGTGGAAGCATCGAGCCGTCCTGCCGTGCGCACGCGCGCCGGCCTGACGCAACTGGGCTTGCCGTATGCGCAGGATGCGGCCATCACGCGCCACCTGGCCGCGTTCCTGGGCCGCCAGGTGGCGGCAACGGCCGAACTAGAAGGCTTTGCCGGCCGCCAGGCGGACGGCGCCAGCTTCCTGCACCCGACGGCCGTGCTGTTCAACGGCGGCGTCTTCAAGTCGGACCTGCTGGTGCAGCGCATCATGGCCACCGTCAACGACTGGCTGTACATGGAAGGCGCGGAACCGGCGCGCATGCTGGCCGGGGCCGACCTGGACCTGGCCGTGGCGCGCGGCGCGGCCTACTACAGCTACGTGCGGCGCGGCCATGGCGTACGCATCCGCGGCGGCACGGCCAGCGCCTTTTATGTCGCCATCGAGTCGGCCATGCCGGCCATCCCCGGCATGGAACCGCCTATCCAGGCCCTGTGCGTGGCGCCGTTCGGCATGGAAGAAGGCAGCGAACTGGAACTGCCAGGCCAGCAATTCGGCCTGGTCGTGGGCGAGCCTGTGCACTTCCGCTTCTTCGCCTCGTCCACGCGGCGCAACGACCAGATCGGCGACTTGCTCGATTTCTGGGGCCCCGATGAATTGCAGGAGCTGAGCGAAATCCAGGCGACATTGTCCGCCGAAGGCCGTCAGGCCGGCGACGTGGTGCAAGTCAAGCTGCACGCGCGCGTGACGGAAGCGGGCACGCTGGAGCTGCTGGCCGTCTCCCCTGATGGCACCGAGCGCTGGAAGGTGGAATTCGACGTGCGCGGCACGCCGCAGCAATAGGCATGCGCAGCGCTGTGGGCAAGCCGGCCTTCCTGGTCGGCATCGACCTGGGCACCACCAACACGGTGGTCGCCTATGCCAATGCGGCCAATGCAGCCGATATGCAGGCGGGCATCCAGCTGTTCGCCATCGAGCAGCTGGTCGCTCCCGGCGAAGTGGGTGCACGCCCCCTGCTGCCGTCCTTGCGCTACCACCCTGCCGCCGGCGAACTGGCGGCGGGCGACTTGCAGCTGCCATGGCCGCAGCAGGACCTGGAGCATGCCGTGCTGGGCGCTCTGGCACGCCAGCTCGGCGCCCAGGTGCCGGGCCGCCTCGTTTCCAGCGCGAAGAGCTGGCTGTCGCACGCGAACGTGGACCGCCAGGCGCCCATCCTGCCGTGGGGCGCCGAGGCCGACGTGGCCAAGGTGTCGCCTGTCGCGGCCAGCGCCAGCTATCTCGCGTATGTACGCGCCGCGTGGAATCACCGCTTCCCGGATTCTCCGCTGGAGGAACAGGAACTGGTGCTGACCATCCCCGCCTCGTTCGACGAGGGTGCGCGCGCACTCACCCTGGAAGCGGCCCGCATGGCGGGCTTGCCTGCGCTACGATTGGTAGAAGAACCGCAGGCGGCCTTTTATGACTTCCTGCAGCGCCAGCGCGCCACCCTGCGCGAGGACCTGGCCAACACGCGCCGCATTCTGGTCTGCGACGTGGGCGGCGGCACCACGGATTTCAGCCTGATCGACGTGGACTTCGATGACGACGGCGAACCGCAGCTCACGCGCAGCAGCGTGGGCAATCATTTGATCCTCGGCGGCGACAATATGGACCTGGCGCTGGCCCACCTGGTGGAAACGCGCATGGCGGCGGGCAGCGAAGGTGGCATGAAGCTATCGGCCGCGCGCTTGTCGCAGCTGATGGAACGCTGCCGCGCCGCCAAGGAATTGCTGCTGTCGAACGATGCACCTGAGAGCGCCACCGTCACCCTGCTGGGTGCAGGATCTCGTTTGATCGGCGGCAGCCGTTCCGTCGACGTCACGCGCGAGGAAGTGGCGGCCATGGTGGTCGATGGCTTCTTCCCGAAGGTGGAACTGAGCGAGGTGGCCAGAAAGGGCCGCGCAGGCATCGTCGAATTCGGCCTACCGTATGCGCAGGACGCGGCCATCACGCGTCACCTGGCCGGCTTTTTACAACAACATCAGGGCGCACTGCCCGATACCCTGCTGCTCAATGGCGGCGTGTTCCGCGCCGACGCGCTGGCGCGCCGCCTGGCCGAGACCCTGGCACACTGGCGTGGTCAGCCCTTGACCATCCTGCACAATGACAATCCAGACGTGGCCGTGGCCCGTGGCGCCGTCGCCTACGCGCTGGCCCGGCGCGGCCAGGCGCCGCGCATCGGCGGCGGCTCGCCGCGCAGCTATTTCCTCGTGCTGGGCGAAGCGGGCAAGGACAAGCGCGCCGTCTGCATCCTGCCCCGTGGCAGCGCAAGCGGCGAGGAAATCCGCCTGACCGAACGGCTGTTCGCGCTGCGCCTGGGCAGGCCCGTGCGCTTCCACCTGGCCACGTCCCTCTTTGAGGCGGGCACGCCGCCGCAACTGGGCGAAATCGTCGACCTGGACGCCGGAGAATACTTGCGCCTGCCGCCGCTGGCCAGCGTGCTGCACGACAAACAGGATGCCAGTGACAAGCGCGAAATCACCGTGCAGCTGGCGACAGTCATGACCGAGGTAGGGACTTTGGAAGTGCATTGCGTGGCCGCAGCGGATGCCAGCCAGCGCTGGCTGCTGGAATTCCAGTTGCGCGCTGGGCAGGAAGAGCAAGGAGATGGCGAGGCTCAAGCCGTTTCGCCACGCATCAAGGAAGCGGTCGAGAAGATCGAGCGCATCTTCGGCGGCAAGGCGCAAAAGGTCGAAGCCAAGGAAGTGCGGCAGCTGCGCCAGCACCTGGAACGGGGGCTGAGCGGACGCGAAAGCTGGGAGACTCCCCTGCTGCGCCAGCTGTTCGACGCCCTGCTGCTGCGCGCCCGTGGCCGGCGCCGCTCCGCCGAGCATGAGCGGGTCTGGCTGAACCTGGCCGGCTACTGTTTGCGGCCCGGCTATGGCGACGCGCTGGACCCGTGGCGCATCGAGCAGTTGTGGGCGATGTTCGACGCGGGCGTGCAGCATCACAAGGACAACCAGGTGTGCGCCGAATGGTGGACCCTATGGCGCCGGGTGGCCGGTGGCTTGAACCCTGAACAGCAACTGCGCCTGCTGGACGACTTCGCCTTCAACCTGCAAGCCGATGCGGCCCAGCGCGGCAGCCGCCCCGTCACCCTGGTCAACGGCAGCGACGACGACATGCTGCGCCTGGGCGCCTCGCTCGAGCGCATCCCCGGCGCCTACAAGGCCGAAGTGGGCGCCTGGCTGATCAAGCGGCTGGAGAAAGCCAGCAAGAAGGGGGAAGCGGCCGATACGAATACCCTGTGGGCGCTGGCCAGGGTCGGCGCGCGCCAGCCCTTCCACGGCAGCGCGCACGAAGTGGTCGACAGCGCCAGCGTGGCCGACTGGCTGCACGTGCTGCTGGCGCTGGACTGGAAAAAAGTGGAACCGGCCGCCTTCGCCGCCACCCACCTGGCACGCATGACGGGCGACCGCTCGCGCGACATCGGCGACGAGCTGCGGACCACCATCCTGGCCCGCCTGAAAGCCGTGGGCGCCCCGCCCCTGTGGCAAGCGATGGTCAGCGAAGTGACGCAGCTGGACGAAGCGAACACCAAACGCATGCTGGGCGAGGCGCTGCCGCCGGGGTTGAAGCTGATCAATTAATCAACTGCCATCTCGCTACACCAGCGCCACCACCAACAGCAGCACCGCCAGCGGCGCCTGCACCAGCACGATGCCCGGATGCGTGCGGCGCAGCTGGGCCCACACGGACAGGCCCGGCACTTCCTCGTGCGGATGGTGGGCTTCGTCGCGCAGCGACATCGCGTGCAGGAACATGCCGGCGATCAGGGGGCCGGGGTTGACCCACCAGCCCTGTTCGAGCAAGCCGCGCGACAAATAGATGGCCAGTGCGCCGATGGCAAACGGCGAGGCCCACACCAGCACCAGCATCAGGCGGATGCCATAGAATTCCGCCAGGGTGCCCATGCGGTGCAGGCGGCTGAAATCGTGGTCTTCCATGCGCCGGTCGATGGCCAGTTCGGCGCGGCCGTACAGGGTCCACAGGCCGCCGAACAGGCAGCCCAGCAGCACGCCGATGACGATGTCGGCCGCGAACACCGCATATTTATTGACGTCGGCCGTGCCGATGCCCAGCGATGTGTGGGCGGCCGCATGCAGGTGCAGGCTGGCCTGCTCGCCTTCGGCCGTCGTGTAGCGGTCGCGCACGTCATACGTGCTGCCGAGATACACGACATTCTTGCGCAATGCCACGGCCTCCACGCCGGCCTGGCCATCGATCAGTTTGACGCGCGTGCGCGTGGGATTCAGGAATGCCGGCGCCACGGCGGCCGGGTGAAACGGTGCGGTGACGGCGTTCTGTTCGGCCGCCGCCTTGGCGTCGCCGCGGATGACGGGCTCGAACGCCCAGCGCGCCAACTCCTTTTCGCTGCCCGTACGCCGCGCCAGTTGGCACACGCGGCCAGCCAGCGCCACCACTTCCTTTTGCTCGGACAGGGCGGCCGGCATGGGTTGCTTCTGCTCCTGCTCGTCGGCGCCATGCGCCAGCTCGAAGGCCACGGCCGCCAGCACGGGGCTTTTCAGCTCGATGCGCGTAACGGCGCCCATGCGTTCGCGGATCCGCGGGCTGGCAAAGTGGATGCCGGCGGCGCAGCGCGCACGTATCCACGGCAGGTTCGCATTGCGGTCCGATTGCTCGGGCAAGATCAGCACCAGTTGCCGGCCATCGGCGGCCAGCCGGTCGAGCAGGCGGTCCAGCGGCCGCTCGCCCGCCTTGTGCTGCTCGTACACGGCTGGCGCCAGGTCCAGGTCGATGGCCAGCACCTTGCTGCCGCGCGCGGCGGCGCTGGCGATCAATTGTTCCAGGCGTGAACGCTCCAGCGGTTCGCGCTCGTCGAAGACCTGCTCGAACGCAGGCTGGTCGATTTCGATGATGCCGGGCCGGTAGGCGGCGCCCGGGTCCTTGCCCCGGTTTAGCAGTTGCCCCTGTTCCGCGCTGGCGCGCAGCATGGCCGCATCGAGCCATTCGAGCACGTGAAAACCTTCCAGCGCCAGCATCAGCGCGGCGATCAGGCTGGCGCCGATCACGTGGTGCAGCAGGTGCGTGCCCGTCAGCTTGAAGGCCGAGCCCAGCTGGGCAACCGGCCACAGCAGGCGCCGCCAGAGCGGCGGGCGCGGTTGATCCTGCTGGCTGGTTTCCACGGTGCTTCCCCTTGCGTGCGCTGCATGAATATCATTCAAGCAACAAATAATGACGAAAGGATAGTGTATTGCAGTTGCGCCCGTTCCGCCGCACGGCTGGCACGGGCCCGCCCGCAGATTACTTCGGCTTGGCCAGCAACAACTTGCCCAGCGCCTCGAAGGCCGGCGTGGTGGTCGGGTCGTTGGCCGCGTTGGCCGCCGTCGGCGTGGAGGCGAAACGCACGATCACCATTTCCGCCTTCGGGTCGATGTAGATGCGCTGGCCGTACACGCCGCGCGCCATGTAGGCGCCATGGTCGTTATGCGTGACCCACCACATGTCGCGGTAGCTCCAGCCCTTGAGCAAATCATAACCGCCCTTGGCGAACAGCTGTTTGTCGCCGCCGCGGCGGATATCGTCGACGGCCGCGCGGGGGATGATTTGCTGGCCGTTGTAGCGGCCATCGTTGCGCAGCATCTCGCCGAAGCGGGCCAGGTCGCGCAAGCCCACATTCAAGCCGCCGCCGGCAAACGGCGTGCCCGTCGAATCGACCGTCATGTAGGCATCCTGCTCGGCCCCCAGCTTTTTCCAGATATGCTCGGACAGGTATTCGTTGACGTTCTGCCCCGTGACGCGGGCGATGATCCAGCCCAGCACGTCGGAGTTGACCGTGCGGTAGCCGAAGCCCTCGCCATGCCTGCCCTCGTGCCGCACCGTCTGCAGGTACTCGAAATAACTGCGCGGCCCCGTGTAATCCTTCGGCTTGGGCAGCGGGCTGCCGGCCGCCGCGTGCTGCCATACTTCCGCGTTCGGATCCGCATAATCTTCGCTGAATTTCAGGCCCGTGGTCATGTCGAGCACCTGGCGCACGGTGGCGTCGCCAAACGCGGACTTCGCCAGTTCCGGCACATACTCGGCCACTTTCTTGCCTGGATCGAGCTTGCCTTCGGCTACCAGGGCCGCGCCGATGGTGCCCATGACGGACTTCGTCACGGACATGGCGCCGTGCTGGCCGCTCTCCTTCAATACGCCGAAATAGCGTTCATACACGATGCGGCCCCGGTGCAGCACGACGATGCCGTCCGTGTAGTTGGCACCCAGCGACTGCTCCCAGGTCATCGCGTCCTGCGCGCCCAGGGGCGTAAAGCGCAGGCTGTCGATATCACTGCGCAGCGCGCGCGGCAAAGGCACGGGCGCTTTCAGGCCGCGCGCCACTTCCACCGTCGGCATCAGCTGGCGGAAGTGCGACACGCTCCAGCGAAGCTGGGGGAAATTGAAATAGCTGCCATCGTCGAAGCGGATGATCTTATCGGCCGGCGGCGGCGCGCCCACCATCCATTGCAGTGTAGCCGGGTCGCTGGCGGCGGCCGACAGCGGCGCCGTCGCTTCTGCCGCATGGGCGCCGGCGGCCAGCGCCAGGCAGGTGGCAGCCAGGGCCAGGCGTTTCATGCTGGGGAAATCGTTCATGTGATGCTCTCCTTGATAAACGGAATACTTAATATACCCATACGACGTTGGCCAGCCAGCCCGTCCAGGTCCGGGCCTGCCCGTTCACCAGCTGGTTCACGCCGGACTGCGCGAACGAGGCGCTGAAGCCCAGGGTCAGGTAGGTATTCGGGTTGACGACGCGCACATACTTGACGAAGACATCGTTCGCCAGCATCGGACGCAGCACGCCGGAGATCACCACGGGCGCGTCGCCCGGCACGTCGAGGCGCGTCGCCTGGCCGAACTGCAGCGGGCTGCCCATCCGGTTGGCGCGTACCTGGGCCAGGTAAGCAGTCACGGTGTCTTTCGGCGTCGGGTGAAGCTCGATGGTGGCCTGCAGCGCATTCACGTTGGCATTGACAAAGACCCAGGTCGCCTTGCTGCCCGAAGCCCAGGCGCCTGGCGTGCCTTCAAAAAACAGCGGATCGAAGCGCTCGTTGCGCGCCGTGCGCGGATCGTCGCCGGAAAAGCTCTGGTAGCCGAGGGTGAACTTCGGCGTCCACGCCACGTCGGGCAGGGAAAAGCCCCCCTCCGTGCGCCAGCCCCAGGCCCGCATCGGCTCGCGCGTATTCCATTCGCGCGCCGCGTCGACACCGAACCAGCCTTTCGGCAGCACGGCGGGCAGTACGGGCACGCGCGCGTAGCCATACACGAACTGCAGGTCCTTGCGGCCATCGGGCACGGCCAGCGGCGCGCCGATGCCGCCCGGCGCCGCCTGCGGATACGCGGCATGCGAACGGGGCGCCTTGCCATACGCGATGCCCGCCTTGCGGTCGTTCGCGGGCGCGTAGCTGACGTCAACGCCCACGACGCGCGTGCCCGAATCGTTGTCGGGGTTTTCATTCGGGTCAAGATAGAACGCCTGGGCGCTGAGCGCATCCTGGCTTATTTTGGCCACCACGGAATTCTGAAAGGCCTTGCGCGGCCCCAGTTTCAGCGCGCCACGGTCAAAACCGTTCGAGCCGCCATTGGCGACCAGCATGCCCGTGCCCAGCGTGAAACTCTGTGCGCCGGCCGACAGGTCGAGGGTGGCGCGCGTACCGCCGATCGGCATGCGGATGCCGGCGACGAATTCCTCGATCGAGATGCGGCCCGTATCGCCCGCGCCAAAAGGGTCGTGGCGCAAGGTGCCCGAGCCGACGGCGGAAACGCGCGCATACAGCTGCTTGCCGTCGCCCAGATTGCGCTTGAAGCCGAGCGCCGGCTTGACATAGAACTCGTACCAGTAGGGATGGAAATCGAAGCCGGGATTGCGCGCTGGCGTATTCGACAGCTTCCAGAACAGATTGCTCTCGCCTGCCACCTGCACGCCCGCTTCGATGGAACGCGTCACCTGCCAGTCGGCGCCGATGGCCGGCTCGACGGCGGCGCGCCGGGCCACTTCCTTTTCCATGCTGCTCTGGCCATCGGGATCGAGCTGGCCGGCGGCGCCGCAGGCGGCGCTCACGCCCAGCAAGGCCAGCACCATCGTTCTGCGTACCAGGAACATCGTTTGCATTGCCATAGATATCCCTTGCGCTGGCTGACTGTCAATTTGAGCGAATGTTATCAGAGATGCTCTTGTTGTAAGGCATCCTATCGTGCGGTGCGGCCGTGGTGAGACAAACGTCTCACGGCAGTCCCATGCTGCAATGCGGCATGCATGTGCCGGCGCTTCGTGCTACAAACGGAAAGACCATCACAACACCAGATACCGAGACACTGGAGAGCGCCATGCCCTACGTCCGCCAGACCAGCCATATCGACCGCGTGCGCGACCTGATCGCCGGCCGTATCGTCAATCCGGGAGCCGATACGGCCAGGCTGGCCTCGTCGTACCGGCGCTCGCTGGACGACTACCGGCTCGACCCCGCCTCGACGACAGGGCCGCGCATCCTGACAAGCGCCGAACTGCGCGCCATCCAGCAGTCCGAGGAAAATTTTCTGCGCTCCACGGGCCAGTGCCTGCCGCGCCTGCACGCCATGGTGCGCGAAGCGGGCTACTGCGTCATCCTCGCCAATGCGCGCGGCGTGACCATCGACTACGTGGTCGACACGGACCAGCGCAAGGATTTCAAGAAGGCGGGCCTGTATCCCGGTTCGTGCTGGTCGGAAGAAGAGGAAGGCACGTGCGGCATCGCCTCCGTGCTGCTCGACCACGAAGCCATCACCGTGCACAAGACCGACCATTTCCGCGCCGCGTTCACCGGCCTGACCTGCAGCGCCGCGCCGATTTTTTCGCCGCACGGCGACTTGATCGGCGTGCTCGATGCGTCGGCCCTGAGTTCGCCCGACGCGCGCGACAGCCAGCGCCTGGTAAAACAACTGGTGCGGCAAGGCGCGACGCTGATCGAAGACGGATTTTTTCTCAAGTCCTACGGCCATTGCTGCATCCTGCTGGCGCACCGCAACCGCCACTTCGTGGAAGTGCAGCCGGAGATGCTGCTCGCCATCGACGAGCATGGCGACATCGTCGCCGCCAACCGCTGCGCGCGCGATGTCATCGGGGGCCTGGACGTCCTGCCGCGTCCCGTCGGCGAGGTGCTGGAAGTGCGCGCCGAGCGGCTGTTCGATGCGCGCGCGGGACACAATCTGCTGTCCCTGCGCCTGGCCGGCGGCAGCACCTGGCTGCACGCCCGCGTGCGCGCGCCGCTGCGCCAGGCCAGCGCGCGAACACGCGTCAAGAACACGGCCCCTGTGACGGAGGGCGTGCTGGCCTGCACGCCGCCGGAGCTGGCCGAGCGCACGCGCATCGCCCACGCCATGAACGCCGCCAAATGGCGTCCGCTGCAGGCTGCCGCCATGCTGGGCATCTCGCGCGCCACCCTGTACCGCCGCCTCAAGCACTTGAAAATCGTGCCGCCGCACCGCCAGTAACCGATCGAAAAGCTGAGATTTCCGTCTCAACTTCAGCCATGCTGCGCTGCGGGATGCGGCGCCAGAACGCCAGTGTTACAACATCGTCAGCGGCAAGACAGCCGCATCCCATCATAAAGTCAGCAGACTTGGAGGAGACACGATGCAAACCGAAATCAACCCGCACGACCTGGCCGTGGCCGGCATCCTGGAGCAGCTCGAAGGCGCTCTGCGCGCCAGCGACGGCACGGGCGCCGCGCAACTGTTCGAACAGGACGGCTACTGGCGCGACCTGGTGCTGTTTACCTGGAACCTGAAAACCCTGGAGGGCCGCGAGCAGATCGCCGCCATGCTGGCCGTCCAGCTGGGCGCCGTGCAGCCCGTTTCCATCCGCATCGCCGATGGCGAACATGCGGTGGAAGCCGGTGGCGTGCTGCAAAGCTGGATCACGGTGGAAACGAACGTGGCGCGCGGCGTGGGCTTCATCCGCATCCGCGACGGCAAGATCTGGACCCTGCTTACCACCATGAGCGAATTGAAGGGTTTTGAGGAAGCCAAGGGCGGCCGGCGGCCCATGGGCGCGGAACACGGCGCGCGCACGAATCGCAGCAGCTGGCTGGAGCACCGCGAGCAGGAAGCGGCGGAACTGGGCTACGCGCGCCAGCCCTACTGCGTCATCATCGGCGGCGGCCAGGGGGGCATCGCGCTCGGCGCGCGGCTGCGCCAGCTGAACGTCCCCACCATCATCATCGAGAAAAATGCGCGCCCCGGCGACAGCTGGCGCAAGCGCTACAAATCCTTGTGCCTGCACGACCCCGTCTGGTACGACCACATGCCGTACATCCCCTTCCCCGACAACTGGCCCGTCTTCACGCCCAAGGACAAGGTCGGCGACTGGCTGGAAATGTACACCAAGGTGATGGAGCTGAACTACTGGGGTTCGACTTCATGCGAATCGGCCAGCTTCGACGAGGCCAGCGGCGAGTGGACGGTGCAGGTCCTGCGCGACGGCCAGCCCGTCACCCTCAAGCCCAAACAGCTGGTGCTGGCCACCGGCATGTCGGGCAAGGCGAACATGCCGAAGTTCAAGGGCATGGACATATTCCAGGGCGAGCAGCAGCACTCGTCGCAGCATCCGGGGCCGGATGCGTATGCCGGCAAGAAGGTGGTGGTCATCGGCGCGAACAATTCTGCGCACGATATCTGCGCCGCCCTGTGGGAAGCTGGCGTGGACGTGACCATGGTGCAGCGCTCGTCGACGCACATCGTCAAGTCGGACTCGCTGATGGACCTGGCGCTGGGCGACCTGTACTCGGAACGGGCGCTGGCCGCCGGCATGACGACGGCCAAGGCCGACCTGACGTTCGCCTCGATCCCGTACAAGATACTGGCCGACTTCCAGAAGCCCGTCTTCAAGGCCATTCGCGAACGCGACGCGGACTTTTATGCGCGCCTGGAAGAACGGGGCTTCATGCTCGATTTCGGCGACGACGATTCCGGCCTGTTCATGAAATACCTGCGCCGCGGCTCCGGCTACTACATCGACGTGGGCGCCTCCGAGCTGGTCGCCGAGGGCAAGATCAAGCTGAAAAGCGGCGTTGGCGTGCAGGAATTGAAAGCCCGTTCCATCGTGCTGTCCGACGGCACGGAACTGCCGGCCGACCTGGTGGTGTACGCCACCGGCTACGGCTCCATGAATGGCTGGGCGGCCGACCTGATCTCGCCCGAGGTGGCCAACAAGGTGGGCAAGGTCTGGGGACTCGGTTCCGCCACGACGAAGGACCCGGGCCCGTGGGAGGGCGAACAGCGCAATATGTGGAAGCCCACGCAGCAGCAGGCGCTGTGGTTCCACGGCGGTAACCTGCACCAGTCGCGCCACTATTCGCAATACCTGTCGCTGCAGCTGAAGGCGCGCATGGAGGGATTAACTACCCCCGTGTATGGGCAGCAGGAGGTGCATCACCTGGCGTGATCGTAGCCAGCAACCCGTGTAGGTCGGATTAGCGCGGGAAGCGCGTAATCCGACCCACCAATGACAAAAAAATGGCGACGGACCGAAGTCCGCCGCCATTTTGCATCATGCTGCCAACAATTACTGTTTGATGGCTTCGATGGCAAACGTCAGGGTGACATCATCGCTGACAGCTGGCGCATATTTGCCGGCGTTGAATTCCGAGCGCTTGATCTTGGCCGTGGCGTTGGCGCCGCAAGCGTCTTTTTTCAGCATCGGGTGCGGTGCGCAGGTGAACGAGGTGACGGTCAGGGTAACTGGCTTGGTCACGCCTTTCAGGGTCAGGTTGCCGTCGACGGAAGCCAGCTTGTCGCCGTCAAAATTGAACTTGGTCGATTTGTAGGTGGCGACCGGGTACTTGGCCGTGTCGAGGAAATCTTCGCCCTGGATGTGCGAGTTGAACAGGGTCGAACCCGTATCGACGGACTTGGTGTCGATCAGCACTTCGACGGCGCCCGTCTTGGCGGCACGGTCCAGCGTGACCTTGCCGGTGGTGTTATTGAAACGGCTTTGCTGCGTCGAGAAGCCCATGTGGGTGTACTCGAAACGGGGGAAGGTGTGGCTGCCATCGATGACATAGACTTCAGGAGCGGCAAACGCGGACAGCGAGAAGCCGGCGGCGGCGATAAAAGCGAGCAGTTTTTTCATTGTAGGTTCCTGATAGAAAGTGGAGGATGTCAAAACCGCAAGCAGCTGCAGGCGAATGGCGCATGCGGCTGATTGTCTGGCTTCAGTTGCAACAGATTATGCATGGCATGAAGATCGATGTAAAACGGAAAATATACCTAGTTAGCATCGATAAAATCGATAATACCCGCCAATAAGGTCCGCCACAGCGCCTTCTGTTGCCGATTATTGTCTGCATTGCCAAAAATATCCAGCGTTATCCAGCAACACAGATGAGAATGATTCTTGTTATTATTTGATGGGCTTGCTATCATTGCCGGCTTTGATAACGAGGAAACGCGCGGTGCTTGAACGCTATTACCAGGAATTGCTGCGCTTGATTTCGCGCTCCACCGGCTGCCGCGACAAGGCGCAGGACGTGGTGCAGGAAGCCTACGCCCGCATCCTGGCGCGCAAGCCGCTCGGCGGCGCAGCTCCCCTGCAAGGGGGCATAGCATCCGATAGCGGCCAGCGCGCACTGCTGTACGTGACGGCAAAGAACATCGCCATCGACGAACAGCGCTTGCGCCAGCGCCGCCCCCACGACGACATCGACACACCGCATTTCCAGCTGCGCGCGCCACGCGCCGACGAACCCGAACAACGGCTGCACGACCGGCAAACCATGGAACGCCTGCTGGCCATCATCGAAGCCTTGCCGCCGCGCTGCCGACAGGCTTTCGCGCTGTACAAATTCGAAGGTATGAGCCAGATCGAGATCGCCGCCCAGATGGATATCTCCGTCAACATGGTGGAAAAACATATCATCAATGGCATGCTCGCCTGTAAAAAAGGCATGCCCGAACGCGATACTGGAAAAGACCGCGCATGACACCCAACCCGACTCCGGCAGACGATATCGATTTCCAGGCCGCGCAGTGGCTGCTGCGCCACGACGCCGGCCTGGCCGCGCCTGAACTGGCGGCGCTGCGGCAATGGCTGGAAGCGGACGCGCGCCACCAGCATGCCTGGGATGCGCTGGCGCGCACCGACGCGCTGCTGGCCAGCCTGCCCGCCCAGCGCGTGGCCGCCTTCAGCCAGCCCGCCCTGCCCTCATCCGCCGCGGCCCCTGTTTCGCTGCTACAGCGATTGGCGCATTTACCGCTGGCGGCGAGCCGGCTGCCGCGCGGCGCGCTAGCCGGCGGCTGCCTGCTGCTGTGCGGCCTGCTGGCCTGGCCGCTGGCCAGCCATCTGCAGCAGCCCGGCTTCCAGCACGATTACAGCACGCTGCGCGGCCAGTTCGCCACGCAAGTCCTGCCCGATGGCAGCCGCATCGAACTCGATAGCGGCAGCGCCGTCGACGTGGCCCTGTACCGCGACCGGCGCACCGTGCGCCTGCTGCGCGGCCAGGCCATGTTCCATGTGCAGGCCGACCCGGCGCGTCCATTCCAGGTGCTGGCGGGGCCGGCCACGGCCACGGTGCTGGGCACGCATTTTTCCGTGCGCCATGTAGGGGCCGCCACGCAAGTCAGCGTGGCGCAAGGCACGGTGCGCGTGGAAGGGGAAGGCGACGCGCGCGCTGAAGTGCTGCAGGCGGGCGACGCTGTCACCGTCACGCCGCAGGGCGTGAAAACGCTGACCAGGGTCAGCGCGCAAGCGGTGGGCAACTGGCGTGCCGGGCGCCTCGATTTCGAGGACGCCACCCTGGCCGAAGCGCTGGCCGAATTCGAGCGCTATGGCGACACAAACCTCGTGCTCGGCGATCCGGCGCTGGCCGGCCTGCGCCTGAACGGCAGCTTCGACGCGAAGCTGCCAGCGCAATTTGCCGCCGCCCTGCCGTTGGCGCTACCCGTGCGCCTGCTGCGCCAGGACGGCAAGCTGCATATCGTCGCCCGCTGATTGCCGGAACATGCAGCGAAATAAAATCAATCCGCACGTCAGGGTAAATGATACTCATTCGTTTTAACTATGAATGATCACCACATCACCATAGGAAAAACATGCACATGACTCCACCGCGCCATCCCTTGCACGCCCGCCTGTCTCCCCTGTTCCTGGCCATCGGCCTGGCCTTCGCCACACCCGCCACGCATGCCGCCACCGCACCGGTGGCGCAGGTGGAATGGCAGATCCCCGCGCAACCGTTGAACCGCGCGCTGAACGAACTGGCGCGCCAGGCAGGCATGGTGCTGCTGGCCGATGCGCGCCTGACCGAAGGCCGGCACAGCGCCCCGCTGCAAGGCCGGCATTCGCTGCCCGAGGCGCTGCGCCAGCTGCTGGCCGGCAGCGGCCTGCAAGCACAGCTGCAGGGCGGCACGACCATCATCATCAGCGCACCCGCGCCTGTCGCCGCCGGCGCGGTGCAGATCGGCACCCTGCGCGTGAATGGCCAGGGCGGCAGCGGCACGTTCGAGGCGGACGACACGGATCCGGCCGACCTGCCCTACCTGACGCCGGCCGCCTCCGTGTACATCGGGCGCGAACAGATCGAGCGCTTCCGCGGCACCTCGCCGGCCGATATCTTCAAGGGCGTGGCCGGCGTGCAGGTGGGCGACAGCCGCAACAGCGGCGCCGTCGACGTCAACGTGCGCGGCATGCAGGGCCAGGGCCGCGTGCCCGTGCTGATCGACGGCAGCCTGCAATCGTCGACCGTCTACCGCGGCTACGCGGGTATCGCCGACCGCAGCTACATCGACCCGGACCTGATCAGCGCCATCCGCATCGACAAGGGCCCGAACCTGTCGGCGCAGGGCGCCGGCGCCATCGGCGGCATGGTCAGCATGCAGACCCTGCGCCCGGAAGACATTCTGCTGGCAGGCCAGCGCACGGGCGTGCGCCTGCGCGGCGGCATCCAGGACAACAGCGTCACGGCACCCGGCGATTTCGGCAGCGCGCCGCGCACGCACCGCAACAAGCTGGGCGACCCGCGCAGCGGCTTTGGCAGCATCGCCGTGGCGACGCGCCAGGACGACTACGACCTGGTGGCGGCCATCAGCCACCGCAGCATCGGCAATTATTTTTCCGGCACCCGCGGTTTCGAACGCTATCAGATGCTCAACGAATGGGGCGACGACAATGGCGTGACGCAGTTCTTCAAGCGCGGCGATGAGGTGCTGAACACGGCCAACCGCACCACCTCGGCCCTGCTGAAGGCCAACCTGCGCCTGCCGCACGAGCAGAAGCTGGAACTGGGCTACCGCTATTTCGACAGCAGCTATGGCGAAATCATGCCCTCGCAAATCTACCGCAACAGCACCGGCAGCATCCCCCAGTGGGACCCCAGCCAGGTGCGCACCAACGCGCTGACGGCGCGCTACGAGTGGAAGCCGGAAGGCCAGAACCTCATCGACCTGAAGGCCAACCTGTGGCTGACGGACATGCAGAGCAAGTCGCGCAACGGCGACATCTTCAGCAATCCGCTGGAAGGCAAGGCCAATCCGGGCGACCATGAATGCAAGGAGTGCGTGGAAGTGCTGTACCTGGCGAAGAACCAGGCGCGCCGCGTCGGCGCCGACCTGACGAACACCTCGCGCTTCGCCACCGCCATGGGCGCGCTCAAGCTCGATTACGGCTTGTCCCTGCAGAACGAGGATATCGGTCCGGCCGACAGCGTGCGCATCCTAGATGAAGACTTGAACGCCAATCACACCCTGCGCAACGGCAAGCGCCACGAGCAAAGCGTATTCGCGTCGCTGCAGTGGCAGGCACGCGACTGGCTGACCGTTGACGCGGGCGGACGCTTCCAGCGCTTTGATTCCCGCGACCGCAACCGCCGCGCGGAACAGCAGTACCAGCCGCAGGGCTGGCAATGGGTCACCATGTGGGACAAGGACGGCGACCAGCTCGGCGCCGCGAAATGGTACCAGGATGCGCAGGGCCAGTTCACGGCGGCCACCAATCCCGCGCTGGTGGGCGGCATGGTGGAACGCTATGGCGAGGAACCGGCGCCGCTGGACATCTCGCAGGTGGACCAGTGGAGCGGCAACGATTATGTCTTCCGCGACGCCATCCCCGGCCTGTTCAAGTACAGCACGCCGATCCGCCGCAAGGACCACGGTTTCTCGCCCACCTTCGCGCTGACGGCGCGCCTGTCCGACAGCGTCAGCCTGTTCCTGCGCGACGCGCGCGGCCTGCGCATGCCCAGCCTGTACGAATCGACGATGGGCTTTTCCGCCACGTATTCGTCGCCGCTCAAGCCGGAGCGCAGCCATAACCGCGAAATCGGCGTCAGCCTGGTCAAGGACGGCGTATGGAGCGCCGCGGACAAGCTGCGCCTGCGCGTCGCGTATTTCGACAACGTCACGCATGGCTACATCACGCGCCGCCCGATCCCGGACCTGCCGGCCTATGCGCAAAACTTCTCGATGGCCAACACGGACAAATACAGCGTCTCGGGGATCGAACTGCAATCGTCATATGACCGGGGTAGCGTGTTTGCCGATTTTTCCGGCACCTGGAACCGCAAGACCCTGATCTGCGACGCGGCCACGGCAGCGTATTTGCGCAAGGCCAGCAAGTGGCAATCGGATATCTGGAACACGCCAGACTGCTCGCCCATCGGTTTTTCCAGCTCGTATGTCAGCAACCATATCCAGCCCAAGCTGAGCGCCAACCTGACCCTGGGTACGCGCTGGCTGCAGGAAAAGCTCACCGTGGGCACGCGCCTGACCCATGTCGGCCATCCGCTCGCGCGCCAGGACGACAAGGCCGTCTGGCAGTCGTGGACAGGCACCTCGCCGCAAGTACTGACGCAGGCCTACACCCTGGCCGACCTGTTTGCCAGCTACAAAATCACGCCCAACGCCACCCTGGACGTGGCGGTGGACAACCTGACGGACCGCTACTACCTCGATCCGCTGACCCTGAGCCTGATGCCGGGACCGGGCCGCACGGCACGCGTCACGCTTGGCCTTCGTTTCTGATTTGATTCATCCTTATAATAGAGAGCAGATATTCCATGCATGCAGCAAGCGACACCAGCAGCACCTTGAACGCCGTTCCGATTAACGCGGCCCCAACCCGCAGCCAGCGCCTGAAAGCCGACACCATGGCCACCCACGAATTGCTGGACCAGCGCATCATGGCCAGCGCACCGTTTTCCAGCCGCGAGAACTATGCGCGCTTTTTGCAGGCGCAGTACGCGTTCCTGCGCGACGTCGACGCGCTGTACGACAACGCGCAGCTGGCGGCCCTGCTGCCGGACCTGGAACAGCGCCGCCGCTACGCCAGCATCGCCGCCGACCTGCGCGACCTGGACACCGCGCTGCCGTCCGATGCGGCCACGCCGCCGTTCGACGCGCAGCTGGACCTGGCCACGGCGCTGGGCTGGCTGTATGTGAGCGAAGGCTCGAAGCTGGGCGCGGCCATCCTGTATAAACTGGCCGGCAAGATCGGCCTGGACGAGCATCACGGCGCGCGCCACCTGGCCGGCCACCCTGACGGACGCGCGCGGCACTGGCGCGAATTTACCTCCGTGCTCGATACGGCCATCCTCGATGAGGCGGGTGAAGCGCGCATGATCGACGGCGCGCGCGCCGCTTTCCTGCGCATGCACGGCCACGTGGAGGCCTGCGCCTGATGGAAGAGCCAGTCATCCAGGCCGGCGCGGAAGCGCACACGGCACGCCTGCGCCGCTGGGCGTGGACGGCCGCCGGCATGCTGATGGTGGCGCTGGGCGTGATCGGCGCCCTGCTGCCCGTCATGCCGACGACGATCTTCCTGATCCTGGCGCTGGCCTGCTTCAGCCGCGCCTCGCCGCGCCTGGAGCACTGGCTGCTGCATCACCCCCGCTTTGGCGCGCCCCTGCGGCAGTGGCGCGAACATCGCGCCGTGTCGCGGCGCGGCAAGGCCATGGCCTGCCTGGGCATGGCCATCGGCTTTGTCGCCATGTGCCTCGGCCATCCACCCTGGTGGGTGATCGCCATGGTGGGCGCGATGGAAATCGCCGTCCTCATCTATCTGCTGCGCCGCCCGGAAGGGCCGGCGCCGACGGCCGCCGCCGACAAGACGCCGCCGACCGACTGGCGCCGTCCACTGACGATAGCCGCCGTCTTCGCCATGCATGGCGCCCTGCTGGGATGGGCGCTGTACCACCGCGCGCCGGCAGCGCCCGTGCTGGCCATCGTGCCCGACTCCGCGCAACCGGCCATGCTGCTGTTCCTGCCGGCCGCCGCCCCGCCCCGCCCTTTGGAGCAGAATCTTGCTGAACGGGTCAGCGCCGCCGCCGCGCCATCCGCCGCCATTGCCAAAAAGGCAGCGCCGGCAATCCAACAATTGGTGCTGCCGCAGCCGGATGCCGCACCCATGCCGCCGCAAGCCGAGAGCATCGCGGCCGTTGCCGAGGTGCGGCATGCGCCCGTGACACCGGCACCGGCGGCGGCGCCGTCCATCGCGGCGGCGCCGCCCTCGCCTGCCCTGCCGCCCGCGCCGCAGGAGCTACGCAGCGGCGTATCGAGCTGGGAAGGCAAGGTTTTGGCGCGCATGGAGCGCTTCCGCCGCTACCCGACGGCGTCGCGCGCCAAGCAGGAACAGGGCGTGGTGTATCTGCGCTGCCGCATCGACCGCGATGGCCAGGTGCTGGCCGCCGCCATCGAGCGCAGCTCCGGTTCCGCGGCGCTGGATCAGGCAGCGCTCGATACTTTGCAACGGGCCGCGCCACTGCCGCGCATCCCCAAGGAACGGCCGGACCCGCTGGAATTATCGATTCCCGTCGAATTTTCCATTGGCTGATCGCGCAAAAACCGCTTTTACTCTCGCCAAACACCCATATAGACATTATTTGCATATTCAAAGCAAGATTCTGTCGTAGGAGTAATAACACGATCGGAGGTATACTACGCAACCGACGTGGCAGGCTGGGCGATTTGGCCCCTGCAAGCAAGCCTGTCACGGTCCAATAAAAAAGGAAACACTGCATGACCACACCACACCGTACGCCGGTGATTCGCATCGATGGCGCAAACAAGACCTTCGCGCTGCCCAAAGGCGAACAATTCCACGCGGTCAAATCGGTCACGCTGGAAGTCTATCCCGGTGATATTTTCGGCCTGATCGGCAAGAGCGGCGCCGGCAAATCGACCTTGCTGCGCCTGATTAACCTGCTCGAGCGCCCCGACAGCGGCACCATTACCGTGGCCGGGCGCGAATTGACACGCCTGGGCAAGAGCGAATTGCGCGACGCGCGCCAGAATATCGGCATGATTTTCCAGCAATTCAACCTGCTGCAAAACGCCAGCGTGTTCGACAACGTCGCCTTCCCACTGAAAATCCATGGCACGACCAAGGGCGAGCAGATCGCAGCCCGCGTCGAGGAATGTCTGGCGCTGGTGGGCCTGTCCGACAAGCTGCACAGCTATCCGGCACAATTGTCCGGCGGGCAGAAACAGCGCGTGGCCATTGCCCGCGCCCTGGCCAGCCACCCGGACGTGCTGCTGTGCGACGAGCCGACGTCCGCGCTGGATGCGGAAACCACGCGCGCCCTGCTCGACACCCTGCGCGACATCAATGCGCGCCTGGGAGTGACCATCGTCATCGTCAGCCATGAGCTGTCGGTGCTGGGCGCCATCTGCAACCGCGTGGCTGTCGTGGAAAACGGCGCCATCGCCGAACAATTCGATTTGAGCGACACGGCCACCCCGCGCAAGACGGCGCTGGGACGCGAGCTGGCTTATTACGGCACCGAGGCGTTTGAAGCCACCGCATGGAAGGATGCAACACATGTTTGAAGAATCGATCAATAACGTCATCAACCTGCTGCCGGAAATCTGGGTGGCGCTGGGCCAGACCATGACCATGCTGGGCATTGGACTGACCGCCGCCATCCTGATCGGCGGCCCGCTGGGCATCCTGCTGTTCCTCGTCTCGGAAGGCCAGTCGCTGGAAAACCGTCCGCTGTCGACGATCCTCGGCTGGCTGGTGAATACCGTGCGCAGCTTCCCGTTCATCATCCTGCTGGTCGCCCTGACGCCGTTTACGCGCATCATCGCCGGCACCTCGATCGGCCCGCTGGCAGCCAGCGTACCGCTGTCGTTCGCCGCCATTCCCTACCTGGCGCGCCTGGTGGAACAGAACCTGCGCGAAGTGCCGCGCGGCGTGATCGAAGCGGCGCATGCCATGGGCGCGTCAGAAATGCAGATCATCTTCCGCGTGCTGCTGGTGGAAGCGCGCTCCGGCCTGGTGCTGGCCCTGACCGTGCTGTCGATCAGCTTCCTGTCGTATTCGGCCGTGGCCGGCGTGGTGGGCGGCGGCGGTATCGGCGACCTGGCCATCCGCTACGGCTACTACCGCTTCGAGACGGACATCATGGTCGCCACCGTGGCCATCCTGATCGTGCTGGTGCAAACCATCCAGTTCGCCGGCACGCGCATCGCCAAGCGCCTCGACAAACGTTAATTCATATTCAGTATTTCAGTACAAGGAAAAGCATGAACCACATTCGCCGCAACCTGCTCCTGGCCGCCGCCAGCCTGGCCTTCGCCACCGCCGCCCACGCCAAGGACCCGAAAGAACTCGTCATCGGCACCAGCTCCGGCCCGTATTCGGACCAGCTGAAGCTGGGCATCAAGCCTATCCTGGAAAAACAGGGCTACAAGGTCAAGATCGTGGAATTCAACGACTACGTGCAGCCGAACTACGCGCTGGCCGAAGGTTCGCTGGACGCCAACGTATTCCAGCACATCGTCTATCTGACCAAGTTCGCCACCGATAACAAGCTGCCACTGAGCTCATTGATCACCGTGCCGACCATGCCGATCGGCCTGTACGGCGGCAAGCAAAAGTCCTTGGCCGACGTGAAGAACGGCGCCACCATCACCATGCCGAACGATCCGACCAACCAGGCGCGCGCGCTGGTGATGCTGGCCAAGATGGGCTGGATCAAGCTCAAACCGAACGTCGATCCGCTGCGCGCTTCCGAGCGCGACGTGCTGGAAAACCCGAAGAAGCTGAAACTGGTGCCGCTGGAAGCGGCGCAGCTGCCACGTTCGCTGGCCGACGCCGACTACGCTTTTGTCAACGGTAACTTCGCCCTGGCCGCCGGCATGAAGCTGACGTCGGCCCTCGCCGTGGAAAAGATCTCGGACAGCTACATCAACCTGGTCGCCATCCGCACGGCCGACAAGGCCAAGCCATGGGTCAAGGACCTGGAAGCGGCCTACCGCTCGCGCGCCTTCCTCGACGCGACGAACAAATACCTGGCCGGCTACGAAAAGACGGACTACCAGCTGGCGCTGGAAAAGACGCTGAAAAAATAAAGCAAAGCGCTGCACGCAAAAAAACGGCCAGGTTCACACCTGGCCGTTTTTTTATTGCCCGCGCCGCGTGGACGCCGTCATGCCATGCTTAGAAACGGTAACCCACACCGACGCCGATCAGGAGTGGATCCACCTTGACTTCGCTGATCTTGGCGCCACCGGCCAATACGTCGCTGCGGATCTGCACTTTCTTGATGTCGAAGTTCAAGGACCAGTTTTTGTCCAGTTTGTAATCGACACCGGCTTGCAGCGAAAAGCCCCAGCTGTCATGTTCCAGGCGGCCGGCCCCGTTCAGCAATTTCACGTCCGAGATATTCGTGTAGTTCACGCCCGCACCCACGTATGGGCTGAACTGTTTTTCAGGCATGAAGTGGTATTGCAGCGACAGGGTCGGCGGCAAATGCTTGAAGCTGCCGATCTTCGTGCCGGACAAGGTGACGTCATGCTTTTGCGGATACGTCAGGATCAGCTCGGCAGCGATATTTGGCGTGAAGAAGTAGGAAATATCGATTTCAGGAATCGTCTTGCTGCTGACGTGAATCAGGTCGGATGCGCCGACGCCACCAACGGGAGCAGATTTGTTGGCCGGATCGATATGCACGGCGCGCGCACGGACCAGCCATGGGCTTTCCTGTGCCATTGCGTTGCCGGCGAATGCGCCGATGGCGGCCAGGACGATTGCTGCTGCAGTTGCGGACTTTTTCATTTTATTTCCCTCTGTCGTTAAGTAACGCTGCGAAGTCTAAGAGTGCAGTGCAACAAAAACTTTGATCCACATCAAATAGTGCTAGATGGCATCATCAGAGGGATTTTTTCCTTTGCCCAAGTCAAGAAAATGCGGCAGCGCAGCGCACGCCTACGTATCAATGCACGCCGCCAAACAGGCTGGCGACCCAGTCGGCAAACACGCGCACACGGGGCGACAATTGCCGGTGGTGGGGATACAGCACGGACACGGGCAACGGGTCGGGCCGCAAGTCCCGCAGCACTTCCACCAGGTCGCCGTCCGCCAGCGCCCGCTCCAGATGGTAGCGGGGCGCCTGGATCAAGCCCATGCCCGCGCGGCAACAGGCGTGGTATGCGTCCGCACTGTTGACGGACACGGTGCCCGGCAAGGCCACGCTGTGCCGCTGCCCATCCGCCTTGAAATCGAAGGGCCAGACCTTGCCCGTCTGGGTGGAAAAGAAATTGACGGCGCGGTGGCCATCCAGTTGCGCCAGACTCTCCGGCGTGCCGTGCGCGGCCAGGTAGGCGGGGCTGGCGCACGTCACCTGCTCCAGCAGCGCCACGCGGCGCGCCACCATGGACGAATCGCCCAGCTCGCCCACGCGCAGCACGCAATCGACGCCTTCGCGCACCAGGTCGACGAGGCGGTCGCCCATGCCGATTTCCAGTTCGATCAGCGGATAGCGGGTGCAGAACTGGTCCAGCACGGGCATGACGAAATGCATGGCCAGGGTCGCGTGCAGGTCGATGCGCAGCTTGCCGGCCGGCTGCTGGGCCGCCGAACTGAACACGGCTTCCGTTTCTTCCAGGTCCGCCAGCAGGCGCGCGCAGCGCTGGTAATATGCCTCGCCATCGGGCGTGGGCGTCACTTGCCGCGTGGTCCGCTGCAGCAGGCGCACGCGCAGCCGCGCTTCAAGCTGCTTGATCGCATGCGTGACGGTCGCCTTCGGGTAGCCGAGGTCATGCGCCGCCTGCGTGAAACTGCGCAGTTCGACGATGCGGGTAAAAATGCGCATCGCATCAAATCGGTCCATCTTCCTGCCCCATTGTTATTCCTTGCTGCACAGTGTAGCGATATCACCGTTGGTTTTGCAATTGCAACGCAAGATGCGTGCAACGCAATCGACGCTTGCGCCGATGTCACTGGTCTGCCGGCCGGCTAGCCAGCATAATATTTCCACTCCGCACAATACAAATGAGAATAGTAATGATTATCATTTGCGATATAATGCACTACCTCGCTCAAGCGACTACAAAAAGGAATGGGAGACATGGATATATTGAGGGAACTGCGTGAATCGGGCTTGAAAGTAACCATCCCCCGCTTGCGGATTCTGCAGCTGTTTCAAGAAGGCACGATCAAGCACCTGAGTGCGGACGATGTCTACAAACTCTTGCTGGCCGAAAAAATTGACGTGGGCCTGGCCACCATCTACCGCGTGCTGATGCAGTTTGCCGAAGCGGGCATTTTGTTTCGCCGGCACTTCGAATCCGGCCACGCCGTGTTCGAACTGAACGAAGGCCAGCACCACGACCACCTGGTCTGCACAGGCTGCGGCAAGGTCGATGAATTCGTCGACGAAGGCATTGAACTGCGCCAGAACGAGATCGCCGCCGAGCGGGGCTTCGTGCTGCACGAGCACGCTCTGTCGCTGTACGGCACCTGCGCCGAGTGCACGGCGAAGAAAGTCCCGCCGCGCAAAGCGTCCTGAGGCAGCGCGCAGCGTAGCGCCTGGCAAGCCACCTGCGCTACACTGCGTGCGCCGCAGCTCAGCTCAACAAAGGACCAGCATGTACATCGGAGAAATCGCCCGCCTGGCGGGCACCTCGCCCAAGGCCTTGCGCCACTATGAAGCGCTGGGCTTGCTGGGCGACGTGCGCCGCTCGGGCGCCTACCGCGTCTACACGCAGCAAGACCTGGCGCAAGTGAGGCTGATACGCCAGGCGCAGGCTCTGGGCTTCCGCCTGGCCGAACTGCTGCCCATCCTGGCCGGCGACGATACCGACTGGGCCGTCCTGTCGCAGCACATCGCCGCCAAGCGCGCACAGGTGCGGCAGGATATCGCCCGCCTGCGCCAGCTCGATGCGCAATTGGCCGACATCGACACGGAAATCCGCGACTGCCTGGCACAGCAGCGTCTGCAAGAGGCCGCTTGACTCTGCCCCCAGGGGCAGGCTTTAGCATGCAAGCTCTTCTTTAACGGACAGCCTGCATCATGACCAAGACGACACCCAAGCGCATTTTGATACTCCTCGGCCACCCGTCGGGCGACAGCTTTTGCGCCGCCCTGGCCGAGGCCTATGCCACCACGGCCCGCAGCGAAGGCCACACTGTGCGCGAACTGCGCCTGGGCCAGCTGGACTTCGATCCCATCCTGCACGAAGGCTACCGCCAGGTGCAGCCGCTGGAAGCGGACTTGCTGGCGGCGCAGGAAGCCATCAGCTGGGCCGAACACCTGGTGTTCGCCTACCCGATCTGGTGGGGCGGCGCACCGGCCCTGCTGAAGGGCTTTGTCGACCGCGTCTTCCTGCCCGGCTACGCTTTCAAATATCGCCCCGGCAAGGCCTTCCCGGCGCAACTGCTGAAAGGCCGCACGGCCCAGCTGCTGGTGACGATGGATACGCCGCCCTGGTATTTCCGCTGGGTCTACCGCATGCCCGGCATCCACCAGCTGCGCAAGACGACGCTGGAATTTTGCGGCATCCAGCCCGTCAGGGTGGCCAGCTTCGGCCCCATCCTGCACTCCACCGAGCCGCAGCGCGCGCGCTGGCTGGCGCAGGCACAGGTGCTGGCCCGGCGCCTGTAAGTTGCTTGCCATGCAGCCATCTTGCATACGGTTTTGACAAGCTGGTAATCAAGCCGTCATATTCCAAGGCTACCATGATGATATTGCCTGTTTGTCAGTCGCCTTGCCGTCGCGACAACAAGGGTCCGATCGTCATGTAAAGGTAGCCGCTGTGGAGTTCAACGCTTCTCGATTGCATCTTCCCCGTTATCGCACGTCCGTGGCGTCCGACCTGTGCATCCCCACGGAATCCGTGCAGGCCGACGCCAGCAACTTCGCCGTGCTGGAATTGTTCACGGAACGGCGCGACATGATGAGCCTGCCCGTCACCGAGCAGCAGAAGCCCATCGGCCTGATCAGCCGCAACATCTTCATGTCGCAGATGTCCAAGCCCTTTTATCACGAGGTGTACGGCAAGAAGAGCTGCATCGCCTTCATGGACAAGGAACCGCTGATCGTCGATGGCGCCATGAGCATCGAAGACCTCACCTTCCGCGCCGTGGAAGCGGGCGAAAAGGCGCTGGCCGACGGCTTCATCATCACTTCCGATGGCGCGCTGGCCGGCGTGGGCTTCGGCTTGCAGCTGATGAACGTGGTGGCCACCATGCAGGCGGAAAAAAACCGGCAAATCATGCACAGCATCGATT
Source organism: Janthinobacterium sp. SUN128 (assembly GCF_030587275.1). Classification (NCBI taxonomy): domain Bacteria; kingdom Pseudomonadati; phylum Pseudomonadota; class Betaproteobacteria; order Burkholderiales; family Oxalobacteraceae; genus Janthinobacterium; species Janthinobacterium sp. SUN128. The sequence continues at coordinate 2,677,682 of NZ_JAPWHY010000001.1, forward strand.
ACGCCAGCGTGATCCAGCGCGCCCTGCTGCGCACCTCCGATGCGGAATTGCGCGCCACCCTGCCCGACGCGCACCTGGAATGGCAGCCGCGCGACGTCGTCGGCGGCGATTTTTACTTTTTCGAGCGCCACGCGGGCGGCTGGTTCGCCGCCATCGCCGACTGCACCGGCCACGGCGTGCCGGGCGCCTTCATGACCCTGATCGCCTCGTCGGCCTTGAGCCAGGCCTTGCGCGAGCTGGGGCCGCACGATCCGGCCGCCCTGATCGGCGCCGTCAGCCGCGCCATCAAGACCCTGCTGGGCCAGGATGGCGCCGGCAGCGGTGAAGCCACCAGCCACGCCGGCTCGAACGACGGCATGGATTGCGCCTTCCTGTGCTACGACACGGCCAGCGCCAGCCTGCGTTTTGCGGGCGCGAAACTGGCGCTGCATGTGGTCGCGCCGGGCGAAGAGAGCGTGCGCGCCATCGACGGCGCGCGCATGGGCGTGGGCTATGTCGACACGCCAGCCGGCTACTGCTGGCACAACGAGACGCTGGCCATTCCCGCCGGCAGCCTGCTGTTCCTCACCACCGACGGCTTGCTCGACCAGATCGGCGGTGCGCGCGACATCGCCTACGGCAAGCGGCGCATGCGCGAGCAATTGCTGGCGCGGCGCGACGCTTCCGCCAGCGACGTGGCGGCGGCGCTGCTGCAGGACAGCGCCGCATGGCAAGGCAAGCAGCCGCGCCGCGACGACCTGACCTTTTTCTGTTTCCGCCTGTAGTTTTGGCGCCATCGAGCCACCTTATCAACAAGAAACCGGGTCACCGGCTAGCCAGGAGCACGGACGTGCTGTACGAAGAATTCAACGAGTTTTGGGATGTGGCCCGCAAGCGCAACATCATCTTTTTTTACGTGGGCTATTTCTCGCAGCACGTGGTGAATGCCATTTCCGAAACCATCAAGGCGCGCCTCGATACGGCCGGTGCGGCCGGGCCCACGCGGCGGCGCATCTTTTCCTCGTTCATCGAGATGTCGCAAAACATCATGCATTATTCCGCCGACAGCCTGACGCCCGATGCGCAGCTGGACCAGCAGATGCGGCGCGGCTCGTTCTGCATCGGCACGCGCGGCGACAGCTTTTTCCTGCTGTGCGCCAACCCCGTCTCGACGGACAACGTGGCGCAGATCCGCGCCCGGCTGGAACCGCTGCACACGATGACGATGGAGGAAATCCGCCTGGCGTATAAAAAGGCCCTGCGCGAGGAAGCGCCCGCCGACAGCAAGGGCGCCGGCCTGGGTTTCCTCACCATGGCGCGCGACGCCAGCGAGCCGCTGGAATTCGAATTCGTCCAGGATCCCCAGGAACCGGGCCACACCATCTTCTGCATCAAAGCCATCATTTGAAAGAGCCGACTCAGGAAAGCATATGCAATTACCGTCACCACTGTTCATCGCCGCGACCCCGAGTTCGCCCGAAATCGACTTTCGTTTCGAGCAGCACACCCTGTCGATCAAGGGCGAGTCGTATCCGGAAAACGCGGCCGCCTTCTATGGCCCGCTGATCGCCGCCGTGCGCGCCTACCTGGAAGGCTGCCGCGAAGCAGCCATCACCGTCAACGTCTCGCTGGCCTACTTCAACAGCTCCAGCACGAAGATGCTGTTTACCCTGTTCGACACCCTGAACCAGGCGGCCGTGGACGGCAACCAGGTGCGCCTGAACTGGTATCACGACGAGGACGACGACACCATCCTGGAATTCGGCCAGGAGCTGCAGCAGGACTTCACTGCGCTGGACTTCCGCGACCATCCCGTGCAGGGCAACTAGGACATGCGCGCCGCCATCTCCGAGTCCGGACTGGAGCCCGACCTGTTCACCGTGGAAGCGGCGGCGCTGGCTGCCGCGCGCCGCATGCACGCCGACGCCAGCGCGTCGAGCGCGGAACAGCGGCGCGTGCTCGGTGAACTGATCAATCACTACGAGCGGCTGATGCGCGAGACGCGGCGCCTGATCGGCCGCAGCGACCGCGCCGAGCGCGACATGCATCTGCTGAACCGGCAATTGCAAACCCTGGCCGGCCAGCTCGAATACCGCGCCACGCACGACCCGCTGACGGGCGCCCTGAATCGCGGCGCCGTGATCGACCACGCCTCGCGCTGCCTGGCGCAGGGCGACATGGCGCTGATCGTGCTCGACATCGACCTGTTCAAGCAGGTCAACGACGATTTCGGCCACCCTGCCGGCGATGGCGTAATCCAGGCCGTGGTCGACTGCCTGAAAGGATTGCTGGGACAGGAGACGGCCATCGGCCGGGTCGGCGGCGAAGAGTTTTCCGTGGTCTGGCCCACCTCCTCGCGCGACGACGCGGCGCAAGTGGCGCAGCGCATCTGCGAGACTGTCGGCCGCCAGCGCCATGCCGCGCCCATCACGCGCGCCATCACCATCAGCGTGGGCCTGAGCTGGAACCGCGCCGGCACGGCATTTGAAACGGCCTACAGCCACGCGGACCAGGCCCTGTACCAGGCCAAGCGCGAAGGACGCAATTGCGTGCGCCAGTGGCTGGAAAGCTGAAGCGGCCCTTAGCGGATATGTTCGCGCGCCATGCTGCCGTCGCGGCGCATGGCCGCCGCCGCCCGCTGCATGGCCAATGCCTGCGTCTCGGGCAATTGCTTGTTGCAGGCGAGGTAAGTCTGCACCCGGTTGAAGGTCAGCAGCGGCACCACCTTGCCCTCCCACTCCTTGCCGGCAAACGGCTTGCTGCCCACCGCCATGCCGACGGCCCACAAGTCGATGCGTCCGAGCAGCAGCTTTTGCGGATTGAGCCACTCCTGCGTCACGGGCGCAACTCTCAAGCCGTGCTGGCGCAGGTAATCGTCGCGCGCGTCGCCGAGCACCGTGCCGATTACCAGGCCGCGCGCATCGGCCAGCGTGCGCAACGCCAGGTGCCGTTCGGCCAGGCCGTAGAGTATCCATTCGGCTTCGTTGAGGGGACCGATCCAGCGAAATTGCGCTTCGCGCTCCTGCGTGCGGCTGGTGGAAAAGATGCAGGTATCACGCTCGCGCAGCGCCTGCGCATACGCGCGCTTCCACGGCAGCAGCTCGATGCTGTAGGAAAGGCCGGCGCGCGCCATGATGTCGCGCACCTTGAGCGTTTCACGTCCCACGACGACATTGCCTTCCATCATGCTCGACGGCGGCAAATGCTCGCCGACGATGCGCACGTCCGCCGCCGCGGCCAGCGCCGGCATCAGCAGCGCCACTGCCAGCAGCCGTGCCATGCTTGCTTGTTTCATGCTTGCTTTCATCTGCCACAGGGGATACAAGCCGATGTTACCATCGGCTCACCCTGGCATTGCCGGATATTGTCAATTTCGGGACATACTTTCCACAACGTGGCAACAGGCCAACGCCAGCGGAGGATGATGCAAGGGAGGAGGAGAGAGAAATGATTGGCGGAAAACAGTAGGAGTCGAACCTACGGGAGAACGTCTGACGCCCTCCACCGGGTTTGAAGCCCGGCCACATCACCGGATGAGTGTGCTTTCCGCGGTACCTGAACTAGTACTTAGCTCTTGGGCAAGGCTGCGGTGTAGGACCACAACGCTTGCGGGCGTAATAGATGCCCATTGCCAACACGGCGAGTATAACCGACGCGGTCAAAAAATTCCAAAACCTGGATCGCCCGCTTGCGGCCCAGGCCGCTGGCGTCGCGGAAGGTGGCCGCGCCCACGGCGCCATTACCGGCCGGCAAGCCTGCATCCCCTTCCGCCTTGTGCGCCAGTTCCCGCACCAGCTGCGCCAGCTCGGCCAGCGCCGCCTGGTGATAAAACAGGTCGTGCACGACCTGGCTGATCTGCCCTGCCTTGGCAAGTTTGCGCAACAGCCGGCGCGTTTCATCCTCGGCCAGGCCGAAGCCGCGCGCCAGGTCGCGCGTCCACGGGGGATCGGATCGCCCCTGCTCCAGGGCGGCCAGCAAGGGCTCGGCCACCGCCTGCTCCTGCGGCGTCAGTTCCACGCTGTGCGTCGGCAAGTGCAGGCTGGCGCCGCGCGCCAGCACCTCGCCGCGCGCCAGCAAGCCTTCGACCAGGTGGCTCCACAAGGCGTCTTCCATCTCCGCGTCGACGATGCGTTTCAAACGCCACAGTTCCGGCCCCGCCTCGTCGGGCGCGCGCGCGTGGAAGGTTTCCAATGCTGCCAGCACCCGCCCTTCCAGCGCCAGCAACGCCGGCGGCGCCACCAGCAGGGCATCGCCACCGCGCAGGGCGATACGCCGCGTGTCGGGCGGCAGCGCCAGGGCGTCCGCCGGCAGCAGGGACAGGCGCACCAGCAGCGATTCGCGCAAGCCCAGCGGGCCTTGCGCCAGCAGGGCCGCATAGTCGCCGTGCGCGACAAACGCGGCCAGCGCATCGAGCCAGGCCAGCCTGGCCGGGCTGCGCCGCTTGCGCGCGGGACCGAACGGATCGAGCACCATGCCGCCGCCCACCGTTTGCGTCGCCTGCGCGTTGCGCACGACGAAACGGTCGCCCGGCACGCCGTGCATGGGAGACTCGAATACCAGTTGTACCCTGCCCGTCTGTCCCGGCGACAGGGTTTCGCCATCGAGCATGACGGCGCGCGCCAGCTGGTGCGCCGCGCCCAGGTGCACGTGCAGCGGCGACCAGGCCTTCAGGTGTACTCCGGCGTCGGGCAGCAGGGTCAGTTCCACGTCGAGGCGTTCGGCACACTGCGCCAGCTCGGGCGCGACGATCCAGTTGCCCCGCTCGATGCGCTCGCGGTCGATGCCTGCCAGGTTCAGCGCCAATCTCTGGCCCGCCATGCCCGTCCCGGCTGCGCGGTTCTGCGCATGGATGCTGCGCACCCGCGCTTGCGCGCCACCGGGCGCCAGTTGCAGCATGTCGCCCACTTGCACCCTTCCCGCCAGCGCCGTGCCGGTGACGATGGTGCCCTGCCCCGACAAGGTGAACACCCGGTCCACGCCGAGGCGGAACAAGCGCCGTTCATCACGCTGCGGCAGGCTGCGCGCCGCTTGCGTCAGGTGCGCCAGCAAAGCGGCCACGCCGGCATCGTTGTCGCCATTGGCGGCCGTGGGGAAAATCGGGCTGCCGGCCAGCGGCGTGCCGGCCAGCAGCACTTCGATATCCGCTTCCACCTGCGCCACGCGGGCGCCATCGGCGCGGTCGATCTTGGTCAGCGCCACGGCACCCTGCGTCACGCCCAGCAGCTGCAAGATGGCCAGGTGCTCGTGCGTCTGCGGCATGATGCCGTCGTCGGCCGCCACCACCAGCAGGGCGAAGTCGATGCCCGTCACGCCGGAGGCCATGGTGCGGATGAATTTCTCGTGGCCGGGCACGTCGATCACGCCCAGCACCGTGCCGTCCGCCAGCGGCAGATAGGCATAACCGAGTTCTATCGAAATGCCGCGCGCCTGTTCTTCCTTCAGGCGGTCCGTGTGCACGCCCGTCAGCGCGCGCGTCAGCGTCGTCTTGCCATGGTCGATATGGCCTGCGGTGCCGACGATCATGCGGACAACCCGGCAAGCTGCGCGATGAAGGTCGTCTCGTGCGCCGCTTCCAGGCAGCGCAAGTCGAGCCTTAGCGTATCTTGCCCGATGCGTCCGATCACGGGGTACGGCAAAGCGCGCAAACGCTGCTCCAGCACGCCCAATGGATTGCTCAGGCGCGAACCGGGCGCGCTGCGAATGGCCAGGCCAAAGCTGGGCAGCTGGTCGACGGGCAAGGCGCCGCTGCCGATCTGGCTTGTCATGGCTTCAGCCGTCACCACGTACTGCAAGCCCAGCGCGCCTTGCAGCAGCGGCAGCAGGACTTCCGCCTGCGCGCGCATGGCGGCCGCGGGACGCGTCAGCAGACGCAAGGTGGTCAGCCGTTCGGCCAGCAAGTCCGGCGCGCGGTACAGCTGCAGCACGGGGGCCAGGGCGGCCAGAGTCAGCTTGCCGACCCGCAGCGCGCGTTTCAAGGGGTTTCGCTTGATCTTTGCGATCAGGTCGGCGCGCCCGACGATGACGCCGCATTGGGGGCCACCGAGCAGCTTGTCGCCGCTGAAGGTGACCAGGTCGGCCCCCGCTGCTATGGTTTCGCGCACCGTCGTTTCATGCGGCAGGCCGTATTGCGCCAGGTCGACCAGGGTCCCGCTGCCCAGGTCCACGGCGGTCGGCACATGGTGTTTTGCCGCCAGCGGCACCAGTTCGTCGAGCTCCACGCTCTTGGTAAAACCGGTGATCGCGTAATTGCTGCAATGGACCTTCATCAACAGGGCCGTGTCGTCATTCACGCCATTCGCATAGTCGGCCAGGTGCGTGCGGTTGGTGCTGCCCACTTCGCGCAGCACGGCGCCGGCGCGCGTCATGACGTCGGGGATGCGGAAGGCGCCGCCGATTTCCACGAGTTCGCCGCGCGAGACGATGACTTCCCTGTTCTGCGCCAGGGTGTTCAGCATCAGCAGCACGGCGGCCGCATTGTTGTTGACGACGGTGGCCGCTTCGGCCCCCGTCAGTTCGCGCAGCAATTCCTCGACGAGGTCGTCGCGGTCGCCGCGCTTGCCCGTTTCCAGGTCAAATTCCAGGTTCATCGGCCACTGCAGCGCTTCCACCACGGCTTGCACGGCGGCGTCGGGCAGCAGCGCGCGGCCCAGGTTCGTGTGCAGCACGGTGCCCGTCAGGTTGAAGACGGCGCGCAGTTGCGAGCGCGACTGCGATTGCAGCCGTTCCTCCATGTGCGCGGCGATGGCGGCAATCGACGCGCCCTCTTCGCACACGGCGCCCGCCAGCATGGCCGTACGCAATTCGGCCAGCACGGCGCGCGCACAGGCCAGCGTTTGCACGCGGCCATGGTGCGCAATCAGGGCCAGGCAAGCCGTGTCGCCCAGGATGCGGTCTACCGATGGCAGGCGCACGGTTTGCCCCGTCGTCATGACTGCTGGCCCTCGCCGCTGTCGCTCTTTCCCAGCCACAGCAACGGATTGCCGCTGGCGCGCTGGTAGCCCGCTTCGCCCACCAGCAGGTCGAGCATCAGGCTGGCCAGGTCGTCGGCCAGCGGTTCGACGTTGTAATCGTGTTCCTGGTTGAAGACCTTGCGGTAGGTGTGGCAGTCGTCGCAGGTTTCCGCGCGCGCCACCTTCTTCGGATCGTTCGCCTTGTTGGGCAATTTGTCGTCCTTCGCCGTCACGGGGTCGAACGGCGCGGCGTCGGCAGCGTCCAGGCCCTGGTAGGCGATCTTGCCATTCTGTTCGCAGGTCGAGCACTTCACGCGCACCATATGCCATTCGCTTTCGCAGATGCCGCAGTGCAGATAGCGGTAGCCCTGCGACCCGCCGCCGATGCGGATCACGCTGGCGACGGGGTGCGAACCGCAGACGGGGCACAGGGCGCCCGTTTCCAGGTCCGGCACGCGCGCGGCGCGCAATTCGCTGGCCGACACCGACCATAAAATTTGCAGGGCGGCCGCGACGAACGGCGCATGCATGGGATTGAGGTTGTCGCCGTTTTCATCGAGCACGGCATCGGCGCAGGCGTCCAGCGCTGGCGCATCGAGCGCGCGCAGCTGGGCCAGCACCTGCGTCAGGCCGCCGGACAATGCCAGCTGGCTTGTCGCCGTGGCGGCCAGTTCATCGAGCAGGCTGGCAAAGATGTCGCGCCAGACGGGCGGACGGGCGCCGCTGACGGGCAGCACGGGCATGCGGTGCTGGATGGCGCGGCGCAGCGCGTCCGGGTCGGCGGCAGGCACGGCGCCGGGCGCCAGTTTTCCCACCACGGCGGCCTGCGCATCGGCCAGCGCGGCCATCAGCACCAGGTAGCCCTGCATGCCCGCATCGACGGGAATGCCCTTGATTTTTCCTTGCGCCAGTTCGCGCAAGCGCAAGGCGCGCGCCTTGAACAGGCTGTCAGGCTGCGGCAGCAGCAGGCGCGGAATCGCGTTGTGGTCCAGGCCTTCGATTTCGCCTGGCTGAAGAATGCGTTGTACCAATGGAGTTTCCCATCAAAAAAGGGGCTGTAAAGTATTCTAATCGATAAAAAGAAAGGGGTCAGTCCTGGGACTGACCCCGGGTAATGCCGGTGTCATCAATATCAAGAACTTAGTCTTTTGTATTGCGAATGACAGCCTCAAACCACTTCGGATGGTGCTTGCGCGCCCAGCCGTAGGTGACGGTGCCGCGCACCATGGCGCCGATCGAACCCTTGACCCACAGTGCCGCATAGATGTGCACGATGATGGAGCAGATGATGCCGAACGCACACACGGCGTGCAGCAGGGCGGCCGCGCGGATGACGGGAATCGGGAAATAGAACGCAAAGTACGCGCGCCAGATCACGATGCCCGACAGCAGCAAGCCCACCATGCAAGCGAGCAGCACGAAGAACAGGATCTTCTGGCCGGCATTGTATTTGCCGATCTTCGGAAGCTTTTCTTCGCGGTTGTTGAGCACGTCGTCCATCTGTTTCAGCCACTGCTTGTCGCCGTCCTCGAACTTGTTGTGGTGCCAGAAGCGCACCACGAGGATCGCGAACGAGACAAACATCACCAGGCCGGCAAACGGATGCAGGATGCGCGTCCATTGCCCGCCGCCGAACAGGTTCGCCAGCCACGCCATCGAGGGATGGAACATGGCCAGGCCGGACAGCGCCAGCATGACGAAGGTGATGGCAGTCACCCAGTGATTCGTGCGCTCGTTCGGGTCGTAGCGCTGGATCAGCGGGTTGCCATCCTTGTCGCGCAGCTTTCCATCATGCAGATCACTGTGGCTCATGGTCTTCCTCCCGGATGCGCTTGGCCTCTTCCAGCGCTTCGTGCTCTTCGTCCTTGCTCACTTCGTTCGGACCGACACGCGTGTAATGGAAGAAGCCTGCCAGGGCCGTGGCGGCCATGCCGGCCACCGCCAGCGGCTTGGACCAGCCCTTCCAGAAGCCCACCATCGGACTGATGCGCGGGCGCTCCGGCAAGTTCGAATACAGCTTCGGCTTGTCCGCATGATGCAGCACGTACATCACGTGCGTGCCGCCCACGCCCAGCGGATCGTACAGGCCCGCGTTCTCGAAACCGCGCGACTTCAGGTCGACGATGCGCTCTTCCGCATGCACCTTCATGTCTTCCTTGGTGCCGAAAACGATGGCGCCCGTCGGGCAGGTTTTCACGCAGGCCGGTTCCTGGCCCACGGCCACGCGGTCGGAGCAGAGCGTGCACTTGTAGGCGCGGTCGTCCTTTTTCGAAATGCGGGGCACGTCGAAAGGACAGCCGGCCACGCAGTAGCCGCAGCCGATGCAGTTTTCCTGGTGGAAATCCACGATGCCGTTCGTGTACTGCACGATGGCGCCCGGCGCCGGACAGGCTTTCAGACAGCCCGGGTCCTCGCAGTGCATGCAGCCATCCTTGCGGATCAGCCACTCGAGGTTGCCGTCGTTGTTTTCGTGTTCGGCAAAACGCATCACCGTCCACGATTGCGGCGTCAGGTCCGTCGGATTGTCATAGGTGCCATGGTTTTCACCGACTTCATCGCGCAAGTCGTTCCATTCCATGCACGCCGTCTGGCAAGCCTTGCAGCCGATGCATTTCGACACATCGATCAGCTTGGCCACGGTGCCCGTCACCGGGCTGCGCGCTTGCGGCGGCGTTACCGTGGTAGCCGACAGGCGCCGGATATCTAAGGATTGCAGTGCCATTATTGAGCTCCCATCATGCTTTTTCCACCTTCACGAGGAAGGACTTGAATTCCGGCGTTTGCGAATTCGCATCCCCCACGCCCGGTGTCAGGGTATTGATCAGATACCCCGGCTTGGCCACGCCCGTAAAGCCCCAGTGCAGCGGCAGGCCCACGGTATGCACCGGCTTGCCCTCGATCATCAAAGCCTTGATGCGCTTGGTGACGACGGCCTTGGCGATGATGTGACCGCGCTTGGAACTGACGCGCACTTCCCCACCGGCGACGACGCCGATGCTCTTGGCCAGCTCTTCGCCGATTTCAACGAATTGCTGCGGCTGGATGATGGCATTCAGGCGTGCATGCTTGGTCCAGTAATGGAAATGCTCGGTCAGGCGGTAGCTGGTGGCCACATGCGGATATTCCTCGTGCGTGCCGAACATTTTCCGGTCATCGGCAAACACGCGCGCGGCCGGATTGCTGGTCGCCTGCGGGTTTTTCGGATGCATGGGGTTGTAGCCCAGCGGATTTTCGAACGGCTCGTAATGCTCGGGGAACGGCCCTTCGGCCATGGCGCCACGCGCAAAGAAGCGCGCCACGCCCTCGCCAAGCATGATGAACGGACCCATGCCGTTTTCCGGCGGTTCGTCGACCTTGAAGTCGGGAATATCGGCCCCGCTCCAGTTCGTGCCATTCCACTCGATGAGCTTGCGGGTCGGGTCGAAAGGCTTGCCCTTCAAGTCGCACGAGGCGCGGTTGTACAGCACGCGGCGGTTCGCCGGCCACGCCCAGGCCCAGCCTAACGTCTGGCCGATGCCGGTCGGGTCGCTATTGTCGCGCCGTCCCATCTGGTTGCCCGCCTGCGTCCAGCTGCCGGCGAAGATCCAGCAACCGCTGGTGGTCGTGCCGTCGTCGCGCAATTGCGCAAACGAAGCCAGCTGCTCGCCCTTTTTCACCAGCAGCTTGGTCGCGTCCTTCGGATCGTACAGGTCGGCCAGCGCACGGCCGTTGAATTCGCGGGCGATTTCTTCCGGCTGCGGATTATGCGGCTGCGCATAATTCCACGTCAGGTTGACGATAGGATCGGGGAACTTGCCGCCCTCCTTCTGGTACATGCTGCGCATGCGCAGAAACAGGCCGGACATGATCTCCAGGTCGCTGCGCGCCTGGCCCGGCGGTTCGGCCGCCTGCCAGTGCCATTGCAGCACGCGCGAAGAGCTCACCAGCGAACCGCGTTCTTCGGCGAAGCAGCTGGTCGGCAGGCGGAACACTTCCGTCATGATCTTGGTGGGATCGACTTCGTGGTACTGCCCGTGCGCCTTCCAGAATTCGCCCGTTTCCACGGCCAGCGGATCCATGATGACGAGGAACTTCAGCTTCGACAGCGCTTCCGTGACCTTCTGCTTGTTCGGCGCGGACGCCAGCACATTGAAGCCCTGGCAGATATAGCCCGTCATCTTGCCTTGGTGCATGTTCTCGATGGCTTGCATCAAGTCATACGGCTTGTCGAGTTTCGGCAGGTAGTCGAAGGCGTAGTTATTTTCCGCCGTGGCAAAGTCGCCCCACCACGTCTTCATGAAGCTGACGTGGAATTTGCGGTAATTGCTCCAGTAGCTGAGCTGGTTCGGCCGCAGCGGCTTGGTGGCGCGCGCGGCGATGTAGGCGTCGAAATCCTGCTCGCCTTCGTTGGGCAGGGTCATGTAACCTGGCAACAGGTTCGACATCAGGCCCAGATCGGTCAAGCCCTGGATGTTCGAGTGGCCACGCAAGGCGTTCATGCCGCCGCCGGCGATCCCCATATTACCCAGCAACAGCTGCACCATGGCGCCCGTGCGGATGGTTTGCGCGCCCGTCGAGTGGTGCGTCCAGCCCAGCGCGTACAGGATGGTACCGGCGCGTCCCGGCACGGCGGTCGAAGCCAATGCCTCCGCCACCTTGTGGAACTTGTCGGCCGACACGCCGCACGTGCGTTCGACCATCTCGGTCGTGTAGCGCGCGTAGTGCTTCTTCATCATCTGGTAGACGCAGCGCGGGTGTTCCAGGGTCGGGTCGACCTTGGCATAGCCGTCGTCGCCGATCTCGTAATCCCAGGTGGCCTTGTCCGTGTACTTGCCTTTTTCCTTGTCGAAACCCGAGAACAGGCCATCCTCGAACGCATAGTCTTCGCGCACGATAAAGGGCATGTCCGTGTAGTTGCGCACGTACTCATGCTGGATCTTGTCGTTCGTCAGCAGGTAATTGATGATCGCGCCGAGGAAGACGATGTCCGTGCCGGTACGCGTGGCGCAGTAGTAATCTGCCACGGATGCGGTACGGGTAAAGCGCGGATCGACAACGATCAGCTTGGCCTTGTTATGCGCCTTCGCTTCCGTTACCCATTTGAATCCGCAAGGATGTGCTTCTGCTGCATTGCCGCCCATGACCAAGATCACATCGGCATTCTTGATATCGACCCAATGATTCGTCATCGCGCCACGGCCAAACGTCGGGGCAAGACCTGCCACCGTCGGTCCGTGTCATACACGCGCCTGATTATCAAAGGTCAGCATCCCCATGCTGCGCACTGTCTTGTGGGTCAGATACCCCACCTCGTTGCTGCCGGCGGACGCGGCAAGCATGCCGGTGGAGAGCCAGCGGTTGACGGTCTTGCCGTCGGCATTCTTTTCGATCAGGTTGGCATCGCGGTCATCCTTCATCAGGCGCGCGATCTTGTCGAGCGCCACATCCCAGGAGATCGGTTGCCATTCCGTGCCGCCCGGTGCGCGGTATTCGGGCACTTTCAGGCGGTTCGGACTGTGGATGAAGTCGACCAGGCTGGCGCCTTTCGGGCACAGCGTGCCGCGGTTCACCGGGTGATCGGCATCGCCTTCCACGTGGATGATGCTGGAAACGGCATTTTTCGCGCCGTCGCCCAGCCCATACAGCAGGACGCCGCATCCTACCGAACAGTAGGGACAGGTATTGCGTGTCTCGGTCGTGCGAGACAGCTTGTATTGCCGCACTTCCGCCATCGCCTGGCCCGGTGCGAAACCGAGCAGGGCGAGGCTGGAACCAGCAATGGTCGCGCCAGTTACCCGAAGGAACTGGCGCCTGGACATCTGAACCATATTCAGGCCTCTATGATGTGAGTAAATAAAAGTCATACGGCGTCGTGGTCGTGTCATATCACCAAGATATAAGCACCATGCCTGTGCCGTATGACAGTATTTTACCCCTCAAACTCCGACAAGGCTTAGTCCGCTGGAAAAAATTGCCTTTAGTCAACATTAATTTGACGATACCGAATATTCCCTCTAAACAATGCCAGCCTGCCCGGCACGCTTGCACATCGCTACCCACCATGAAAAAACCCGCTCGCGAGCGGGTTTGGTATGCGTCAGAAAAATGACAAATTACAAGCTGTAGCGCAAGGTCAGCGCCACGTTGCGCGGCGCGCCCGGCAAGCTCAGGTTCGGGCTGGAACCGTGACCCGAGACGATGTAGCGCGTGTCGCCGATATTGTTGACGTTCAGTTGCACTTCATAGCGGCCCGTGCGGTAAGCGGCCATGGCGTCGGCCGTCACGTAGCCTGGCAGCACGACGGTGTTGCCCGGGTTGGCGAAGCGGCTGCCCACGGCATTCGCGCCGCCGCCCACGGTGAAGCCGTGGCCCAGGTCTTTCGTCAGCCACAGATTGGCCGTGTTGCGCGCCGTCAAAGTGGCGCGCTTGCCCTTGATGGCGACGGAACTGGCCGTCGTCGTGCCCGGCGCATTCACGCTGCGGTCGACGGCGATGGAATCGGTGATGGTGGCGTCCAGGTAAGCGTAGCCGGCCATCATCTTCCAGCCATCGTGCAAGTCCGCGTTGAAGGTCAGTTCCAGGCCGTCCGTACGCTGCGTGCCGACGGGCACGATGCGGTTCGTGATCGGGTCGCTGGTCTTGATATTGTCGCGCTCCAAGCGGAACAGCGACACGGTGGCGTTGGCGCGGCCACCCCACAGGTCGTACTTGGCACCCACTTCCGTGTTGCGCGTGGTTTCCGGCGCCAGGTCGGCATTGTTGGCGGCCAGGGCGAAGTTTTCTCCGCTCGGCTGGAACGAACGGCTCCACGACGCGTAATACGATTGCACGGCGCTCGGTTGCCAGACGAGGCCGGCGCGGGGGCTGTAGGCCGAATCCGTGCGTGACAGGTCCGCCGTCGTCACGCCAAGCGCATTGGCCAGGCGCGACTGCTGCTTGTAGCGGTCGTAGCGCAGGCCGGCCAGCGCCTTCCATTCGTCGCTGAAGCTGATGGCGTCCTGCACGTAGGCGGCGGCCGTGTCATAGGTGCCGAAGGTATCGCTGCGCACGCCCAGCTTGCTGCGGTTCACCTGCGGCAGGACGGGGTTGAAGATCGATACATTCGTCGCCACCACGGTCGAAGCCCAGCTCGACGCATCCTTGGTTTGCTTGCCGAATTCGGCGCCGTACAGCACTTCATGGCGCAAGGTGCCCGTGACCAGCTTTTGCGTCAGTTCCGTCTGGTTAAACCAGCCGCTCTCGTCGCGGTTGAGCTTGGCGTGACCCAGGCTCATCGTGCCCTTGACTTCGTTGACGTTGCCGGAAATGTTAGTGTTGTTGCGGTCCAGGTGGTAATCGTAGTAACGGAAGGCATTGCGCAGCGACAAGCTATCGCTGAACTTGTGCGTCAGTGTCGCGGCCGTGGAGACCACGCGCGACTGGCTGAAGTCCGCATCGCGGGCGTTGGCGGCGCCATAATAGGTGCCCGCATCGACGGCGACGGGGCGGCCCTGGTAGGACGGAATGCCGAAGTCCGTCAGGCGGCGGTCTTCCAGGTAATCGCCCTGCAGCAGCAGTTTCGTCGCGCTCGACAAGCGGATGGCCACGGAAGGGGCCAGCGCCGTGCGGTTGATGAATTGCTGGTCGCGGTAGCTGTCCGACAATTCGCGCGCGCCCGTGACACGCCAGTCCACCGTCTCGCCGACACGGCCGACGTCGACTTCGCCGCGGCGCCCTTTTGTGTTCGTCAGGCTCAGAGCCACGTCCGTGATATCCACGCCCGGTTTTTTGGTGATGCGATTGACCAGGCCACCCGAGGAGCCGCGGCCGTACAGCACGGCAGCCGGCCCCTTGATCACTTCCAGGCGCTCCACATTCGACAGGTCGCGGAAGTACAGCGCGTCATCGCGGAAGCCGTCAACGAACTGGTCGCCGATGGCCGTGAAGCCGCGGATGAACACCTGGTCGCGCTGGCCGTCGCCCGTGGACAGGCCCACGCCGGGGATGTTCTTCATGATGTCCTGGATCGACATGGCGTTCTGGTCGCGGATGACGGCGGCCGGCACCACGTTGATCGTCTGCGGCACGTCGCGCAAAGCCATTTCCGTCTTGGTGCCGCTGGCGGAGGTGGCGGCAACATAGCCATCCTTGTCCTTAGCCGCCGTCACGGTGACGGCGGGCAAGCTTTCCTGTGCCCAAGTAGCCAATGGCGTGGCGCCAAAGGTCAAGGCGCCCAGTACGGCGATGGTGATCGGTTTGAATCCTGGCTTGCGCTGCATACAATTCCCTGGTCGATGTTTTAATACGAATGATTATCATTAGTATTTTATCAGGCGGCCATGCGATAAGTCAGCACTTATGTAAGTGATAGTACTTATAGAACAGGTACTTGATGTAAAAACACAACAGGAAATTAATATCAAAAAACAATTAAAATTGCTTTGAAAAACTATTTCTCTGCGTCAATGCTATACTTGCGGCTTGCTGGGCAGCGGTCAGCCTGACCGACATGCCCCTTGCTTCACCTCCATCGCCACGCTCAGCGTGGCGCGCCGCACAGCCATCACGCGGCACCCGAAGACCCCGATCCCCTGCGCCTTGCGGCGCCTGTCCGCCCCTGCTGGCGGCGGCGATCATGACTATTAAACTGTTAGGAATTACATGAAAAACCTGAACATCGGCAGCCGCCTTGGCGTCGGCTTTGCTGTCGTATTGCTGTTGCTTGCCGCCTTGACCATCACCGCCCTCGTGCGCATGCAGACGGCCAGCGACCTGACTTACCGCCTCATCAATACCAGCATCAAGAACCAGCGCATGGTGGCCGAATGGTCGAAGATCATTGAACTCAACAGCGTGCGCGGCGTCGCCTCGTTCGAGATCACCGATCCTGTCGTGCGCGCCAAGATCGAGGAAGACTTGAAAGTCGATGCGGAGCGTTCCAGCAAGCTGCAGGATGACATCATCGCGTCCTTGCTCAATCCTGCCGTGATCGAGCAATTCAAGGTCGTGCGCAAGGTCCGCACCGACTACGTGACGACGCGCGCGCGCGCCTTCAAGATGAAGGCCGACGGCGACGTGGCAGGCGCCAAGGTCGTGTTCGACAAGGAAGTGGCACCCATCACCGTGGCCTACCTGGCCGAAGTCAAACGCTTTGCCAACATGCAGATCAAGGCTGCCGACGGCGTCGGCGCCAGCATCATCGAAGCCTACAGCGGCACCCGCATCTTCTTGATCACCATGGGCGTGCTGGCCGTGCTGATGGGCATCGGTTTCGCGTGGTGGATCACGCGCTCGATCACCGGCCCCATCCGCGCCGCCGTGAAAGTGGCGGAAACCGTGGCAGCTGGCGACCTCACCAGCACCATCACGGCACAGGGCCGCGATGAAACGGGCCAGCTGATGCATGCCCTGAAAACCATGAACGACAGCCTGGTGGGTATCGTGGGCCAGGTGCGCAGCGGCACCGACACCATCGCCACGGCCTCCGCGGAAATCGCCGCCGGCAACCAGGACCTGTCGTCGCGCACGGAACAGCAAGCCAGTTCGCTGGAAGAAACGGCCTCGTCGATGGAAGAACTGACCTCGACCGTCAAACAGAACGCCGACAACGCGCGCCAGGCGAATAAACTGGCCGGCGACGCGGCCGGCATCGCCAGCCGCGGCGGCGCCGTGGTGGCCGAAGTGGTCGCCACCATGGGCGAAATCAATACCTCGTCGAAGAAAATCGTCGACATCATTTCCGTCATCGACGGCATCGCCTTCCAGACCAACATCCTGGCATTGAACGCGGCCGTGGAAGCGGCGCGCGCCGGCGAACAGGGCCGCGGCTTCGCCGTGGTGGCCACGGAAGTGCGCAACCTGGCGCAGCGCTCGGCAGCGGCGGCAAAAGAGATCAAGGGCTTGATCGACGACTCCGTGCAAAAGGTCGACGTGGGCACGGACCTGGTCGACAAGGCCGGCAAGACGATGGAAGAAATCGTGCAAAGCATCGGCTTTGTCACGTCCATCATGAGCGAGATCAGCAACGCCAGCGAAGAGCAGAGCGCGGGCATCGAGCAAGTCAACCAGGCCATTTCCGAAATGGACCAGGTGACCCAGCAAAATGCGGCCCTGGTGGAAGAAGCCTCGGCAGCGGCCGAAGCGATGCAGGAACAGGCGAGCGAACTGGCGCAGGTGGTCAGCGTCTTCCGCCTCGATGCCAATGCAGTAGCGACCGACCGTTTCAGCGTAAAAGCGGCACAGCGCAGCGCAACGCCAACTGCTGCCGCACCAGCCCGCAAGGCTTCGGCCCCTGCCCTGCGCCTGCCCGCGACGCGCGCCAGCAGCAAGGCAACTGCGCCGGCCGAAGGCGAGTGGGAAGAGTTTTAAATCTGCTTAAGCAAGCCGTGCGGCATCAAGCCGCATGGGCTTGCGCTTTGGCGATCAGTACCGCCAACTCGCGCGGCACGGATTGCCCCAGAAATTCCAGCGCGAGCGCCTCCGGATCGATGGCGGCGTCCGCTGGCAAGCCATGCTCGAAGCCCCCCACCATGATGCGGCAAAAATGCGGCGACTCCGCCCGCGTTTCCACATACCAGCAGCCCGCATGGCCTTGCACGAAGTATTCGCCGATAAAATAGCCGAGCATGGTTTTTACCCACTGCCAGCTCTCGTCGCGGATGACGATGGTGCGCATGGCCGCGTCGATATACGGCAGGTATTCGGCCGCGTTGGTCAGCACTTCGTGCGCCGGCTGGATGCCCAGGCGCTCAACGAAATTCACCAGCGAGGCGCCCAGCGCGTCATAGTAGGCGTCGAATCCCGCCTGGCTTTGTTGCAACAATTGCTCTTGTTCGTTCGACAGCATTCACACTCCACAGACATTCAACAATCCCCTATTTTACGCCACGCCGACATCCACCCCGGCCCGCTGCAGCAAGGCCTGGTTGCGGACGGACAGATGCGTCACCTGCAGATGCTTGCCCGCCTTGTCATAGCGTTCATACAAGGATTCGATGGCGGCAATGGCCGAGTGATCGGCCATGTGCAGGTGCCGGCAGTCAAGGATGACGCGGGCCGGGTCCGACGCTGGCTGGAACAGTTCCTGGAAATGCGTAGTGGAAGCAAAAAACAGCGTGCCATGCGGCAGGTACACGCGCATGCCGGCGCTGCTGTCATCGATATCGGCACGCATTTCACGCGCATGCTGCCAGGCAAAATTCAAGGCGGCGATGACGATGCCGCACAGCACGGCCATCGCCAGGTCCGTGAATACGGTAATGACCGTCACGGCAACGATCACCAGCGCATCCTGCAAAGGCACCTTGCCCAGTACGCGCAAGGAACCCCAGGCAAACGTCTGCTGCGCCACGACGAACATCACGCCCACCAGGGCGGCCAGCGGGATGCGCTCGATCAGCGGCGACAGGAACAGGATGAACAGTAAAATCATCACGCCAGCCGTCACGCCCGACAGGCGCGAACGGCCGCCCGAGCTCAGGTTGATCATCGTCTGCCCGATCATGGCGCAGCCGCCCATGCCGCCAAACAGGCCGGAAACGACGTTCGATGCGCCGAGGGCGATGCATTCGCGGTTCGGCTGGCCCCGCGTTTCAGTCATCTCATCGGTAAGATTAAAAGTGAGCAGTGTTTCCAGCAAGCCCACCATGGCCATCAGGGCTGCATACGGGAAAATGATATGCAAGGTCGCCATGTCCAGCGGCACGGTGGGCCAATGCAGGGCCGGCAGGCCGCCGGCGATATGCGCGAGGTCGCCCAGGGTGCGCGTGGGCAGGTGCAAGAAATGGCTGAGCACGCCCACGCCGAGGATGGCCACCAGCGCCGGCGGCACGGCTTTGGTCAGGCGCGGCAGCACGTAGACGATGGCCATGGTCAGCAGCACCAGCGCGCCCATCACATACAAAGGGCTGCCTTGCAGCCAGGTTTCGCCTTGCGGCGTGGCCTGGCGAAAGTGTTCCAGCTGGGCCATGGCGATGACGATGGCCAGGCCATTCACAAAGCCCAGCATCACCGGATACGGCACCATGCGTATCAGCTTACCTAGGCGCAAGATGCCGAACAAGGCCATCAGGATGCCGCTCAGCACCACGGTGGCCAGCAGATACTGCACGCCATGCTGAGCCACCAGTGCCACGATGACGACGGCCATGGAACCGGCGGCGCCGGAAATCATGCCGGGGCGTCCGCCAAAGATGGCCGTGAATGCGCAAATGATGAAGGCGCCATACAGGCCCATCAGGGGATTCAATTGCGCCACCAGGGCAAAGGCGATGCATTCAGGCACCAGGGCAAAGGAAGTGGTCAAGCCCGCCAGGACGTTCTTTTGCAGGTTCGAGAACCACTCATCCCGAAAAGTTGTGTTGATCATTGATGCGTATCCAAAGTCGGAACAGGAAAATGCCGGCCTGATGGACAATCATCAGGCACAGCCATACCAGCGGGCCTCACAAAAAAGCTGCGCTGAGGTCGATCGGAGCAGGAAAGTCGTCAGTGACTACATCGGTATGGCGGAAAGGGGAAGTTTCATCAAGGCGCCAGGCGGCGCGGCTGAGCTTGCCGGCATTATACAAGATGCGCAGCCGGCAAAAGTCAGGCAAATGCGCGGACAAAAAAATAGCCCACTCGAAAGTGGGCTATTTTTTTCATCTGGAGGCGAGGACGGGAATCGAACCCGTCTAAACGGCTTTGCAGGCCGCTGCATAACCTCTTTGCTACCTCGCCAGAGGAACTGCTTGGATGGGCCTTGCGGCACACCTTGAAAACTGGAGCGGGAGAAGAGTCTCGAACTCTCGACCTCAACCTTGGCAAGGTTGCGCTCTACCAACTGAGCTACTCCCGCATTGGAGCTTGGTTACTGCTTAATCTCGCTGCGTACCGCGGCGGATAAAAAAAGGAAGCCAGCTTAGCTTCCCTTTAGAATTCTGGAGCGGGAGAAGAGTCTCGAACTCTCGACCTCAACCTTGGCAAGGTTGCGCTCTACCAACTGAGCTACTCCCGCATTGGAGCTTCTATTTTCTGCTACTGCCATTCTTGCTGTACTGCTTCAGCTTTCGCTGGAGCGGGAGAAGAGTCTCGAACTCTCGACCTCAACCTTGGCAAGGTTGCGCTCTACCAACTGAGCTACTCCCGCATACGAACCGCTATTTTACTGCTTTTTACTACCGTTTACCAGTGCTGCTTTACTGCTGATCCAGTATTCACTGGAGCGGGAGAAGAGTCTCGAACTCTCGACCTCAACCTTGGCAAGGTTGCGCTCTACCAACTGAGCTACTCCCGCAGTGGACAACATTGTATCAGAAGCTCTACTACATCGCCAGTACTACTTTTTACTGCATTCGCTGTTTTTACCTATGACACGATCCAGAAAACTGGAGCGGGAGAAGAGTCTCGAACTCTCGACCTCAACCTTGGCAAGGTTGCGCTCTACCAACTGAGCTACTCCCGCGTCATCAACAACAGGCCAGCATTATAGAGGGATTACAGGGGCTGTCAACGGGCAATATCTGGTGTTTTGCAAAATATTTGGGGTCAGACCCTTTGGGTCTGACCCCAGCTCTTGCGTTTGGGTTAAAAAGACGCCAGACCAATGCTATCGGCGTTTATCCACCTCAATGCAGGTTGCCGGCCTTTTCCTTGATCAGCGGCCATGCCAGACGCAAATAATAGAACATCGACCACACTGTCAGCACGCAGGCGATCCACAGCAGCTTCTCGCCCCACACGTGCGTGTCGATCGCGCCAAAGATCACTTCGTGGTACAGCAGCAGGGGAATGGCCGTCATTTGCGCGGCCGTCTTGATCTTGCCGATCGAGCTGACGGCCACCGATTTCGATGCACCGATCTGCGCCATCCATTCGCGCAGCGCGGAAATCGTGATTTCGCGGCCGATGATGATGAAGGCCAGCACGGCATTCACACGGTCCAGCTGCACCAGCACCAGCAAGGCCCCCGCCACCATCAGCTTGTCGGCGACCGGGTCAAGGAAGGCGCCGAAGGCCGAGGTCTGGTTCCAGCGTCGCGCGAGGAAACCGTCGAACCAGTCGGTGACGGCCGCAACAATGAAGACCAGGGTGGCGACCAGGTTCTGGTCGCCATGCAGCAGCATCGACGGCGGCAGATAAAACACGCCGACGACGAGCGGTATCAGGGCCACGCGCAGCCAGGTCAAAAGGATGGGAATATTAAAAGGCATAAGAGAGCAATCGGCCGACGGGTAAATTGAACATGAGGAAAGCGTGAAGAAAGCGCCACTAGTCTACATGGCCCCAGGGTATTAGCCTAGTCCGGTTACCGCGGCACCGGACCAGGCCGTCATAGAACCCTCACAAAACCGTAGCGAGCGGTAGTGAGTTGCGACCGAGAAGCGCAGCTGTGCTTGACACGGGGGCGCCGAGCCAGTGAACATCGCAGGCCGCAAGTCGCGACGCGCAGTAGGTTTGGTTAGGAGTTCTAATGCAGCTGCTTGTAAATCTCTTCTGCCAGCTGCGTGGAAATCCCCTCCACCGACATCAGATCCTCGATGCTGGCGTCGACCACGCCGCGCAAGCCGCCAAAGCGCGACAGCAATTTCTGGCGGCGCTTGGCGCCGATGCCCTCGATCTCTTCCAGGCGCGAGGTCTGGCGCGTCTTGGCCCGCTTGGCGCGCATGCCGGTGATGGCGAAGCGGTGCGCCTCGTCGCGGATTTGCGCGATCAGCATCAGAGCCGCCGATTCCTTGCCCAGTTCCTGCGCCGCGCGGCCATCGACGAACAGCAGGGTTTCCAGGCCCACCTTGCGCCCCTCCCCCTTGGCTACGCCGACAATCAAGCTGATATCGAGTCCAAGCTCGGCGAACACCTGGCGCGCCATTTCGATCTGTCCCTTGCCGCCGTCGATCAAGACCACGTCGGGCATCACGCCATCGCCATTCGCCACTTTCTCGTAACGGCGCATGAGGACCTGGCGCATGGCCGCGTAATCGTCGCCGGGCGTGATGTCATTGATGTTGTAGCGCCGGTATTCGCCGTTCTGCATGGCGTGGTGGTGGAACACCACGCACGACGCCTGCGTCGCCTCGCCCTGCGTATGGCTGATGTCGAAACACTCCACGCGCAGGCTGTCGAGGTCTTCCGTTTCCAGGCGCAGCGCTTCGGCCAGCGCGCGCGTGCGCGACTGCTGCGAACCCTGTTCCGACAACAAGCGCGCCAGCGAAATCTCGGCGCCCTTTTGCGCCATCTCCAGCCACTGGCGGCGCTGACCCTGCGGCTGGAAGATCAGGTTGATGCGGTGGCCGCACTGCTCCATCAGCGCCACCATCAGGGCCGGCTGGTCGAATTCGATATTCAGGATCAGGGTGCCGGGGATGAATTTTTCCGTGTAGTGCTGGGCCAGGAAGGCGGCCAGCACTTCCACCTCGATCGGTTCTTCGGCAATCGCTGCCGCATCGCTGAGCTGGCTGGGGAAATAAGCGCGGTCGCCCAGATGGCGTCCGCCGCGTACCATGGCCAGGTTGACGCAGGCGCGCCCGCCCTGCAACAGCACGGCGAGAATGTCGACATCGGCGTCACCCGTCGTCTCCATGCTTTGCTGGTGCAGCACGCGCGACAGCGAGGCGATCTGGTTGCGCACCACCACGGCCTGCTCGAATTTTAATTCAGCGGCAAACGCGTGCATTTTCTTTTCCAGGTCGGCCAGCACTTCGCTCTGGCGCCCGCGCAGGAAGCGCGCCGCGTTTTCCACGTCGTTCTTGTAGTCTTCCTTGCTGATCAGGTCCACACAGGGCGCACTGCAGCGGCCGATCTGGTGCAGCAGGCAGGGACGGGTGCGGTTCGCATACACGCTGTCCTCGCAGGTACGGATCAGGAACACCTTTTGCAGGATCTGCATCGATTCCTTGACGGCCCAGGAGCTGGGGAACGGCCCGAAATACTGGTTTTTCTTGTCCACCGCGCCCCGGTAATACACCATGCGCGGCGCATCGCCATTCGTGATCTTCAGATACGGATACGACTTGTCGTCGCGGAACAGGATGTTGTAGCGCGGCTGCAGCGCCTTGATCAGGTTGTTTTCCAGGATCAATGCTTCCGCTTCGCTGTGCGTGACCGTCGTTTCCAGGCGCGCGATGCGCTCGACCATCATGGCGATGCGGGGACTGGCCAGGTTCTTCTGGAAGTAGCTGGAGACGCGTTTTTTCAGGTCGCGCGCCTTGCCGACATACAGCACCTTGTCGGCGGCGTCGAAATAGCGGTACACGCCGGGCAAATTCGGCAGCTTGGCGACGGTCGCCAGCACTTGCGCGCGGGGATCGGGTGGCGTTTCCGCCAAGGAAGGTTCTGGGCTTGCTTCGGTCATTGCTGGCTCATTGCGCACTTATAGTTACACTGCCTGTTCCACGATCACGAACGCGACCGCATATTCTTCCTCGTCGCTGATGGTCACTTGCGCGCTCAGGCGATTTTTCTCCATGAACTGCGCCAGCACGCCACTGCAGACGATCATCGGCTTGCCGCTGGGGTGGTTCAGCATCTGCGCGGCGGGCCAGGTCATCGGCATGCGCAAGCCCAGGCCGATGGCCTTGGAAAACGCTTCCTTTGCCGCGAAGCGCGTGGCAAGGAAGCGCACGCCGCGCGCGGCATTCTTGGCGCTGCGGGCGCGGAATTTTTCCAGCTCCTGCGGCCCCAGTATCTTTTTCGCGAAACGCTCGCCGTGCCGCGCCAGGGCCGCCTCGATGCGGGGTATCTTGCAGATATCGGTACCGATGCCGTAGATCATGCCCTACTCCCCTGTCAGGCCCTGTGACCGAGGCGCGTGGCCACCATGATGGCCTTCATTTCGCGCACGGCGTTTTCCCAGCCGACAAACACGGCATGCGCGACGATGGCGTGGCCGATGTTCAGCTCAGCAATATCGGGAATGGCGGCGATGGCCTGCACATTGGTGTAATGCAAGCCGTGGCCCGCGTTGACTTTCAAGCCGCGGCCCACGCCAAACAGCACGCCCGCCTTGATGCGCTCCAGTTCCGCCAGCTGCTCGGCGCCTTGCGTATCGGCATAGCGCCCCGTGTGCAGCTCGATCACGGGCGCGCCGAGCTCGGCGGCGGCAGCGATCTGCTGCTCGTCCGCATCGATGAACAGGCTCACGCGGATGCCCTCGCCTTGCAATTGTTGCACCGCCGCCTGCACTTCCTTGAAGTAGCGCACCACGTCCAGGCCCCCTTCGGTCGTCACTTCCGTGCGCTTTTCCGGCACCAGGCAGACGTCCGCCGGCTTGATGCGGCAGGCGAAATCGATCATCTCGGCCGTGACAGCCGCTTCCAGGTTCATGCGCGTCAGTAATTGCGGCGCGATGGCGATCACGTCTGCATCCTTGATGTGGCGGCGGTCTTCGCGCAAATGCAGGGTGATGGCGTCGGCGCCGGCCTGTTCGGCCAGCAGGGCCGCGCGGACCGGGTCCGGATACGCGGTGCCGCGCGCATTGCGCAAGGTGGCCACGTGGTCGATGTTGACGCCCAGGTCGATGACGGGGCCGGAAGGCTGCAAAAAGCTCATATAAATGGTATCCGTAAAGTGCTGTCCTGCTGCAAACCGCAGCTACAGCTGCATTAAATCAATCAGTATCTGGCGCGTGTTCAAGGTGGCGCCGCCCAGTTGATGGGCCAGCAAAAAGCGCATCAGCAGCTTGCTTTGCGCCTGCGTGGCCACGTCAAGATAATCTTCGCGCTCCATGTCGAGCAAGGTCTTGCCCGTGATCCTGGGCCAGGCGTCGGCGGCGCGCGCCGGGCGCGGCCCCCGTTCCGGGTCGACCACGTACACCTGCCCCGCCTCGACGACCTGGCGCGTGCCCGTGCAGCGCGTCAGGTCGGCCGCCACGCCCGTTTCCTTGAGCAGGGCGCGCTCGAACTTGCGCAGCACGATGGGCGGCGGCTCATTGTGCGCCAGTTGATTCAAGGTAGCAACGTAGTGGTCGAACAGGACGGGATGCGGGTCGTCGCGCGCGAGCAATTTGACCAGCAATTCGTTCAAATAAAAGCCGCACAGCAAGGCAGTCTTTTCCAGCGGCAACATACCACCCACCCATTCCGCACCGGTGAGAATGCGCAGCTCGGACTTGCCCGTCCAGCCCGCTTGCAGCGGCTGGAACGTCTGCAGCACGCCGCGCAACTGCGAATGGGGCCGCTTGGCGCCCTTGGCAACGAGCGCGATGCGGCCGTACTCGCGCGTAAACACGTCGACGATGAGGCTGGTTTCTTTATGCGGGTAGCTGTGCAGCACGAAGGCTGGCTGGCCCGTGATGCGGCCGTCGCGCGTGGGCGGACGGCTGCGCCGGGGTGCTGTGGGAGGTACGGCCGGCGGCGCGATGGCCACCGGCGCGGGGACAGGTGCGGAAACAGCAGGTGAAGCTGGCGCAGGATGGTGCAGCGCTGGCGTGGTGGTGCTCATGCGTGTGGCGTCGCCCCCGGGTTGCGGATTACTCGTAGCCGTAGGCGCGCAAGCCCGCCTCGTTGTCGGCCCAGCCCGACTTGACCTTGACCCAGATTTCCAGGTACACGGGGCCGCCGAACAGCTTTTCCATATCCAGGCGGGCCTGGGTGGAAACTTCCTTCAGGCGCGCGCCCTTGTTGCCGATAATCATGGACTTGTGCGTATCGCGCTCGACCAGGATGGCGGCAAACACGCGGCGCAGATCGCCTTCCTGCTCGAATTTCTCGATCAGCACGGTGCTCGTGTACGGCAGTTCGTCGCCCACGAAACGGAAGAGTTTTTCACGCACGATCTCCGAGGCGAGGAATTTCTCGCTGCGGTCCGTGATGTCGTCCGGTCCAAAGATCGGCTGGTTTTCCGGCAAGAAGCGCTTGATTTCATTCTGCAAGCCTTCCAACTGGAAGTGCAGCTTGGCGGAAACAGGCACGATGGCGGCGAAGTCGCGCATGGCGGCGATCTTTTGCGCGAACGGCAGCAGCACGGCCTTGTCCTTCACGCGGTCCGATTTATTGATGACGAGGATGCATGGCACTTCCTTCGGCAACAGGTCCATCACTTGCTGGTCGGCCGGGCCGAACGTGCCCGCCTCGATCACGTACAGGATGACGTCCGAGGAAATCAGGGTGTTCGTGACGGTCTTGTTCAGCGTCTTGTTCAGCGCGTTCGAGTGGCGCGTCTGGAAGCCAGGCGTGTCGACGTAGATGAACTGCGCGTCCGGCACCGTCTGGATGCCCGTGATGCGGTGGCGCGTGGTTTGCGCCTTGCGCGAAGTGATGCTGACCTTCGCGCCGATCAGCACGTTCATCAGGGTCGATTTGCCCACGTTGGGGCGGCCCACGATGGCGATATAGCCACAGCGGAAGTTGTCGGGCATTTTGGTGGCTGTCATGCTAGTGTCGATTCTGTTTAGTGTGAGCGGCGATCGCCGGGGCTGCAGGAGCTTGCGCGTCGTCGCTCTGGATGGTGGCAATGCCGGCCAGCTTGAGCTGGGCGGCGCGCGGTTTGGGCTTGCGGCTGGCGGCAGGCGACTTCAACAGCGCCTGCTCGGCCACGTCCAGCGCCAGTTTGGCGGCGGCTTGCTCACCGGCGCGGCGGCTTCCGCCACGGCCGTAGACCTGGATGTTCAATTTCGGCACCAGGCATTCGATCTCGAATTCCTGGCTGTGGGCGGCGCCGTGGGTGGCCACCACGTTGTACTGTGGCAGCGAAATTTTCTTGCTTTGCAAAAACTCCTGCAGCAGGGTCTTGGCATCCTTGCCCAGGGTTTGCGGATCGACCGAATCGAGGATGGGGATGTAGAAGGCGCGGATCACCGTGCTGGCGGCGTCGAAGCCCGTGTCGAGGAAAATCGCGCCCAGCAAGGCTTCCAGGGTATCGGCGAGGATGGACGGACGGCGGAAACCGCCCGATTTCAGCTCGCCTTCGCCCAGGCGCAGGAATTGCGACAGTTCCAGCTTTTGCGCGATTTCATACAGCGACTGCTGCTTGACCAGATTGGCGCGCAGGCGCGACAGGTCGCCCTCGTCGATGGACTTGAAGCGCTCGTACAGGATGGAAGCGACCACGCAGTTGAGGATGGAGTCGCCGAGGAATTCCAGCCGCTCGTTATGCAAACTGCTGTGGCTACGATGCGTCAAGGCTTGCTGCAACAGGCCAGCATCCTGGAACGTATAGCCTAAACGGGTTTGCAATAGCTGAAGATTCATTGTTGTTTCTGTGTCATCTGAGTAATTCGGCTGGCCGCCACGCGGGGAATCGGCGCGGCAGCCATGGCTGGTCCTTTACAGACCAGACCGGCTTAGTGTATGCCGCCCACGCGTTTCGGATTGCTGAAGTTCATCCACACAAGGAAAGCCTTGCCGACGATGTTCTCGTTCGGCACGAAGCCCCAGTAGCGGCTGTCCGCACTATTGTCGCGGTTGTCGCCCATCATGAAGTAATTGCCTTGTGGCACTACACACGTAAAACCGTCTTCGTTGTAGTTGCACGCATCCTTGTGCGGGAAATCCTTCACTTCGCGCAAGTTCAACGTTGGAGCAGGCTCGTCGTTGAGGATGCGGTGGCTCACGCCCGTCAGGTTTTCTTCCAACTGCTTGTGGTAGACCGTGCTTTCGTCATCGAGGTAGTCGTCCAGCGGCGTGTAGGCCACTTCCTTGCCGTTGACCGTCAAGCGCTTGTTTTCATAGGTGATTTTATCACCGGGCACACCGATCACGCGCTTGATATAGTCTTGCGACATATCTTTCGGATACTTGAACACCATCACGTCGCCGCGCTGCGGATCGTTGACTTCAATGATGCGCTTGTTGACGATCGGCAAACGGATACCATAGGTGAACTTGTTCACCAGGATCAGGTCGCCCACCAGCAAGGTCGGCACCATCGAGCTCGACGGGATCTTGAATGGCTCGTACAGGAACGAGCGCAGGCAGAACACGAGCGCGATGACGGGGAAGAAGCTGCCCGAATACTCGACCCAGGTCGGCTGGCGCAACAGGGCCGCCTCGATGCTGGCGCGGCTGCCGCCCGCATCGGACTTGATGCCCTCGGCGGCCAGCTTGGACTGGCGTGCGTCGAACTCGGCCAGGGCGCGGTCGGCCGCCTTGCGGCGCTGCTTGGACAGATAAAACACATCCAGGCACCAGACCAGGCCCGTCAACACCATCAGCACGAACAGGATTAAAGCGAAATTTCCTAAAATCACTTGCAGGTTCATTGATTAACCATCCACTTGTAAAATTGCCAGGAATGCCTCTTGCGGGATCTCCACGGAACCCACTTGCTTCATGCGTTTCTTACCCGCCTTTTGTTTTTCCAGCAATTTTTTCTTGCGGCTGATATCGCCGCCATAGCACTTGGCCAGCACGTTCTTGCGCAAGGCTTTCACGTTCTCGCGCGAAATGATGTTGGCGCCGATGGTGGCTTGAATGGCCACATCGAACATCTGGCGCGGGATCAGTTCACGCATCTTGGCAGCCACCTGGCGGCCACGGTACTGGCTGTTCGAACGGTGGACGATAATCGCCAGCGCATCGACTTTTTCGCTGTTGATCAGCATGTCGACCTTGACCACGTCGGCCGCGCGGTATTCCTTGAACTCGTAATCCATCGAGGCATAGCCGCGCGACGTCGACTTCAGGCGGTCGAAGAAGTCCAGCACGATTTCCGCCATCGGCATTTCATACACGAGCTTGACCTGGCGGCCGTGGTAGCTCATGTCCATCTGGATGCCGCGCTTGCCGATACACAGGGTGATCACGGAGCCCACGTATTCCTGCGGCATGTACAGATTGACCGTGACGATAGGTTCGCGCACTTCCTCGATGCGCGACGGATCGGGCATCTTCGATGGATTGTCGACGTTGATCATGGTGCCGTCGCGCTGGATCACTTCATACACCACGGTTGGCGCCGTCGTGATCAGATCCATGTCGAATTCGCGCTCGAGGCGTTCCTGCACGATTTCCATGTGCAGCAAGCCCAGGAAGCCGCAGCGGAAGCCGAAGCCCAGCGCCTGCGACACTTCCGGCTCGTACATCAGGGCCGCGTCGTTCAATTTCAGTTTTTCCAGCGAGTCGCGCAGCGCGTCGTACTGGTTCGCTTCCACGGGGAACAGGCCGGCGAACACTTGCGGCTGCACTTCCTTGAAACCGGGCAATGGCGCGGCGGCAGGACGGTTGGCCAGGGTGACGGTGTCGCCCACTTTCGCCGCTTTCAATTCCTTGATGCCGGCGATGATGAAGCCCACCTGGCCTGCCGACAATTGCGGCAAGGATTGCGAACGGGGCGAAAACACGCCGATGTCTTCCACCAGCTGCACCGAATCGGTGGCCATCAGGCGGATCTTGTCTTTCGGTTTCAGGGTGCCGTTGATGACGCGCACCAGCATGACCACGCCCACATAGGCGTCATACCAGGAGTCGACGATCAGCGCCTGCAGCGGCGCATCGGGGTCGCCCTTCGGTGGCGGCACCTTGACGATCAATTGTTCGAGCACGTCCAGCACGCCGAAGCCCGTCTTGGCCGAGCAATGCACGGCGTCGCCCGCGTCGATGCCGATCACGTCTTCGATCTCGGCAATGGCGCTCGGAGGATCCGCGTTCGGCAAGTCGATCTTGTTCAGGACGGGCACCACTTCCACGCCCAGGTCCAGCGCCGTGTAGCAGTTGGCCACGGTTTGCGCTTCCACGCCTTGCGACGCGTCAACAACCAGCAGCGCGCCTTCGCACGCCGACAGCGAGCGCGACACTTCATAGCTGAAGTCGACGTGGCCTGGCGTATCGATCAGGTTCAGATTGTAGATCTGGCCATCGCGCGCCTTGTAGTGCAAGGCCGCCGTTTGCGCCTTGATGGTAATGCCGCGCTCGCGCTCCAGATCCATCGAATCGAGCACCTGCGCCTCCATCTCGCGGTCGGACAAGCCGCCGCACAATTGAATGATGCGGTCAGCCAGGGTCGATTTACCGTGGTCAATATGGGCGATGATGGAGAAATTGCGTATGTTGTTCATTAACTAATATAAGTGCGAAGTTGACGACACTGCTTTAACAGGAATCATGGGGATCATGCTCGGGCCAAACAGGGCCAAAACCGGGCGCCCCACTCATGATGAAAAAAAGCGCTCCGAGCAGGACATCTGCATGCCCAGGCGAGCGCTTTTGAAGCGACAGAAGCTGCTGCCTCGGACAGTAGCTTTTTCGACCTCCCCATTTTACCGGATTTCAGAGTAGAAAGCCCGTCTTATGAGGCCGGCACCGGGGCAAGCCGACATTTTCGGCTGTTTTCGGCACCAGAATGGTGCAATGCAGTGTCAATATTGACAGTTAAGCTACACCAGGCAGCGCCGCACAGCCTCTTCGTCAAGAAAATAATGACATAGCTCGGGCTGCGCCAGGTCGCCAAACAGCACCGGCACCAGTTCATCGAAACGGGCCAGCAGCGAGGCATCGGGCGAGGCATCGATATCGATCACGTCCACGGTAAACGGTGTTTCAGGCGGCTGCAGCAGGAGCAAGGCATCAAGCATATCCTGGCATAAGTGGCAATAACTGCGGGAATAGAGGGTGAAGTGCATAGCGGGAAGAATACCGCATCCCGGCTGCGGCCGGAATGCGGGATGATCACATAGTTACTTCGCTGATGGACGCAGCGAAACGAATTGCGCCACGTCGCCACGGCGCACCAGCACGGCCGATGTCTTTTTCGGATCGAGCTTGGCGACCAGGGCGTTGAATTGCTTGGCGTCTTTCACGGCAACGTTATTCAATTGCAAAATCACGTCGCCAGGCTGCAGGCCAGCCAGGGCCGCCACACCATCCGCCTCGTCGACCAGCACGCCCGCATCGATCTTCAATTCCAGCTTCTTCGCGGCCGGCACGTCGCTGACCTTCAGCCCCAGTGCGTTGACGGCTTGCGCTTCCGGCTCCTTGGCGCCCTTCTTCGCCGTCTTCTCGCTTTCCAGCTCGACGACGGTGACGGGAATATCCTGCTGCGCGCCCTTGCGCCAGACCGTTATCGTGGATTTGCCGTTGACGGCGGCACCGCCTACCAGGCGCGGCAGATCGGACGAACGCTCGATCTGAGCACCGTTGAATTTCAGGATGATGTCGCCCGGCTTGATGCCCGCCTTGTCGGCCGGGCCGCCCGGCTCCACCATCGATACTTGCGCGCCCTTGGCGTTCGGCAAGCCCAGCGATTCCGCCACGTCCTTGCTCACTTCGCCGATCTGCACGCCGATGCGCCCGCGCACAACTTTACCCGTCTTTTTCAGCTGCTCGCCCACGCGCATGGCTTCATCGATGGGCACGGCAAACGAAATGCCATTGTAGGCGCCAGACAAGGTGGCGATCTGCGAATTAATGCCGATCACTTCGCCGCGCATATTGATCAGCGGACCGCCCGAGTTGCCAGGATTGACGGCCACGTCGCTCTGGATCAGCGGCAAGTAGTCACCCGTGTCGCGCGACTTGGCGGAAATGATGCCGGCCGTCACCGTATTTTCCAGGTTGAACGGCGAACCGATGGCGATGACCCACTCGCCCACGCGGATCTTGTCCGAGTCGCCGATGGTCAGGCGCGGCAGGTTGCCGCCCTCGATTTTCAGCAGAGCAACGTCGGTACGCGCATCGGCGCCAATCACCTTGGCCTTGAATTCGCGCTTGTCCGTCAAGGTCACGTACACCTCGTCGGCGCCATCGACCACGTGGGCATTGCTCAGCACATAGCCATCGGCCGAGATGATGAAGCCGGAACCGACGCCGCGCTGCACTTCCTGCTCCTGCGGCACGGCGCGGCGGCCACCGCGTGGCGCCTGCTGGCGCGGCGTGGGCATGGCGCCGCCAAAGAAGCGGCGCAGGAATTCCTGCATTTCCTGCTCATCCTGGCCGCCCACGCCAGCCCCGGCGGCGCCCATTTTCAGGCGCTCGGTGGTGCGGATATTCACCACGGCCGGGCCGACGGCATCGACCAGATCAGAAAAATCAGGCAGTTTCACGGAAGGCACGGCGGCCTGCGCCTGTGGCGCCAGGCCCAGCATGGTGGGAGCAAGGAAGACGCCAGCCGTACCGAACAATAAGGCGGAAAGCGTCTTCACTGAAAACGACTTGCTGGCGGCACACATGTTTTTTTTCATGGAAAGGATCTTTTCGAGTATATATAAACGGTAAACGGATCAAAACGCGGATCAGGCAATTGCCTGCGCGCATGATTGGCCGTCATGTCGGAAAACCAGGGGCAAACCCACCTGACAGCGCGCATAGCAAACAATGCAACAATATATCGCAAAAGCAAGATATTGCCTGTGCACAGTGTCAATCGTACCGAAGGCCAGTGTCAAGAGGGCGACAGGAACGTTAAGCCTGGCATAAGATGGAAAACGCGACAGCTAGCGCTGCGCCAGCGGCCCCGCCTCCAGCGGTTCGGCCGCGCCCGGCGGCACGATGCCGGCGGCACGGGGTGGCAGCGGTTCCGCATGGGCAGCCGGCTCATCGGGCGCCGGCTCGGCGGCCAGGCGGCTGGCCAGGCGCGCATCGAACTGGGCGCTCAAGGCATGGCCGCACTGCTCCGAGCGCAGCACGTCACCGATATGGCGATAGGCATCCCAGGCTTGCCGTCCCGATGGCGTATCGAGGGCGGCAAAAGCCAGTTCGAGTTCGTTCGCCGCCAGCTCGCCATCGGCCAGCGCGGAAATAGTCTCGTGCAATCGTGTGTGCGTATCCATGATGGATCCTGCCATTTCAAGAGGGTCGGTGCGGAAAACGGACGCAGCCATGCCAACCTCATACTCCCCAGATTACCAGCGCTTGTCAATCGGCATGTCCAGCAATGGCTTCAATTTCTCCGCAATCACTTCGCGCGCGCGAAAAATCCGGCTGCGCACGGTGCCGATGGGGCACGCCATGATCTCCGATATTTCCTCATAGCTCAGGCCCTCGATCTCGCGCAGCACGATGGCCGTGCGCAACTCGATGGGCAGCACATCCATGGCCGCATTGACGGTGGCGGCAATCTGCTTGCTGGCCAGCACCGATTCGGGTGTATTGTTATCGCGCAATTTATTACCGTCATCGAAAGACTCCGCCTGCTCGGCGTCGGTATCGCTGGACGTGGCGGCGCGCCGCCCCTGCGTGACGAGATAATTCTTGGCCGTATTGATGCCGATGCGGTACAACCACGTATAAAAGGCGGCCTCGCCGCGGAAATGGCGCAGCGCCCGGTAGGCCTTGATAAAGGTTTCCTGCACCACATCTTCGGCCTCCGCCGGGTCATGCACGAGGCGCGACACCAGGCGCATCAAGCGGCGCTGATATTTCGATACCAGCACATCAAATGCCCGTTTGTCGCCAGCCTGTACCCGCTCGACCAGTAACTGATCATACTCGCGCTCTGTCCTCACGCCCGATGTCCCTGTAGTCATGCAGCGTGGGCGCCTGTATGGATATAGAGTTGGCCCGCTGCAAGAAGTTCAGTGTTCGCCGCACTTTTATTCTTCCCTGTTCCGCGCCGCGATCGCCCGGCAAGCCACGGCCAGCGGACGGAAGGCGGCGCAGCCGCCGCCCCGCTGCACCAGCACATCCGTGCGCCGCCCGGCCGCATCGGCCAGGCACAGCACGAGCAGCGACGGCCACAAGGTCGAGCCCGGCAACAGGCGCAGCCCCTGCACCCCCGCAAGCCCCGGCCCGGCCGGCTCCGCTCCCCCGTCAGCAATAGCCCCTGGCACCTCGCCATGCTCCAGATATACCGCCAGGCGCAACTGGCCAACCGGCGAAATATCAAGCGCCTGCGGCTTTCTGCGCCGGCGCAGCAAAGCCAGCAAAAACACGCCGCCAGCCGCGCTCAGCAGCGCAGAACCCCAGCCCAGCGCGTAGCCGCCCACCAGCTGACTAGGGCCGGAAGCAGTCCCGGACAGGGCAGCAACGCGCCACGCACCGCTCAAGGGCCAGGCGGCCAGCACCGCGCACAACCCCAGCACCGCTTGCAACAGGCGCAAACAGACAGGCGTGCGAATGACAGCCGCTACCGCGATCGACATACTTCATGGGAAAAAAAGGCGCGCCAGCACCATGCCGGGCAAATTCAGGCGCCAACGAGCGTTGGCGCCGAATCAGCGCTCACTACAGTTTGACCGTAGCGAGCGCTTGAAAGTTCCTGCTTATTTCGCTTTACCGAAAATCAGCGTGCCATTCGTTCCGCCGAAGCCGAACGAATTCTTCACTGCATAATCGATCTTCATATCACGTGCCGTGTTGGCACAGAAATCGAGATCGCAAGCCGGATCCTGGTTGAAGATGTTGATGGTCGGTGGCGACACCTGATGGTGCAATGCCAAGACCGTAAACACCGCTTCCAGACCGCCCGCGCCGCCCAGCAAATGGCCCGTCATCGACTTGGTCGAGTTGACAACCAGATTCTTGGCGTGCTCGCCGAAGGTGCGCTTGATGCCCATCACTTCCGCCACGTCGCCTTGCGGGGTCGACGTGCCGTGCGCGTTCAGGTACTGAATCTGATCCGCGTTCAAGCCAGCGTTGTTGAGGGCCGCGATCACCGATTTGCTGCCGCCGCTACCATCTTCCAGCGGCGAGGTCATGTGATAAGCATCTGCGCTCATCCCGAAACCATGCACTTCGGCATAGATCTTGGCACCACGGGCCACCGCGTGCTCGCACTCTTCCAGCACCATGACGCCAGCGCCCTCGCCCAGCACGAAGCCGTCGCGGTCGGTATCCCACGGACGCGATGCCGTTGCCGGATCGTCGTTGCGGGTCGACAAGGCACGCGCCGAAGCGAAACCGCCCAGGCCCAGTGGCGACACGGTCGATTCAGCACCGCCGGCGATCATGACGTCGGCATCGCCGTACTCGATCATGCGCGCTGCGGCACCGATGCTGTGCAAACCGGTGGTACACGCTGTAACGATCGCCAGGTTCGGGCCCTTCAGACCATATTTGATCGAAAGGTTGCCAGAGATCATGTTAATGATCGAGGCAGGCACGAAAAATGGCGAGATACGGCGCGGACCGCGCTTTTCGTACTCGGACTTGGTCTCTTCGATCAGCGGCAAGCCACCGATACCGGAACCGATGATCACGCCGATACGCTCGGCGTTCTCTTCAGTGACTTCCAGACCGGAATCCTGCATCGCCTGGATGCCTGCAGCCATGCCGTAATGGATAAAGGTATCCATGTGGCGGGCTTCCTTACCGGAGATGTACTCTTCGATATTGAAGCCTTTGACTTCACCAGCAAAATGCGTGGTGAATGGCAGTGCATCGAACTTGGTAATCGTGGCAATGCCGGATTTACCTTCAATGATTGCGCCCCACGCCTCGGCAATAGTATTGCCGACAGGTGAAACGCAGCCCAGGCCGGTGACAACAACACGACGGTTTTTAGAACGGCTCAAGCGATTCTCCTGAAGTCGGTCAGACAGGCTTAGGCCTTGACGTGTGCAGTGGCGTAGTCGATCGCCTGTTGCACGGTGGTGATTTTTTCAGCTTGTTCGTCAGGGATTTCCATTTCGAATTCGTCTTCCAGGGCCATGACCAGTTCCACGGTGTCCAGGGAATCGGCGCCGAGATCGTCGACGAAGGAGGATTCGATTTTGATGTCTGCTTCTGCAACGCCCAGTTGCTCAGCGACGATTTTCTTAACGCGTTGTTCGATATCCGACATGTTATGGCTCCAAAGTGTGTGTTACGGAAAGTGCGCGCATTTTATCAGGTTTGCGCGTCCGAATACTAATTTCGGTGTCTGCTGCTAATTCGACCGAAGCTGCTGCTAAAAGATGCGATTATAGACAAAAACGGCCGTTGAATCATGCCACAAACGCCCGCCCCGTCTAGCTTTCACATCAATTCATGTACATTCCACCGTTCACGTGCAGGGTCGTGCCCGTGATATACGCCGCTTGCGGCGAAGCCAAAAAGGCCACCGCAGCTGCCACGTCTTCCGGCTTGCCCAGGCGGGACAGGGGAATTTGCGTCAACAGGGCCGCGTGCTGCTCTTCGCTCAGCGCCTTGGTCATGTCGGTATCGATGAAGCCCGGGGCGATGCAGTTCACGGTAATGTTGCGGCTGCCGATTTCGCGCGCCAGGGCGCGGCTCATGCCTTCCACGCCGGCCTTGGCCGCCGCGTAATTCATTTGCCCAGGATTACCCGACGAAGCCACCACCGACGTGATGTTGATGATACGCCCAGTTTTGGCTTTCATCATGCCGCGCAGCACGGCACGCGACAGGCGGCCGACGGCCGACAGGTTGGTGGAAATGACGCTGTCCCACTCTTCGTCCTTCATGCGCATGGCCAGCTGGTCTTGCGTGATGCCTGCATTGTTGACGAGGATCGACAGGCTGCCGTAGGTTTTCTGCACCTCATCGACGACGGCAGCGCAGCGCGCCGCATCGGTCACGTTCAGGACCAGGCCCTTGCCCGTCACGCCTTCGGCGGCCAGGTAATCGGTGATGGCTTGCGCGCCGCTTTCCGAGGTGGCGGTGCCGACCACGGTGGCACCCTGCTTGCCCAGTTCGGTGGCGATGGCGCGGCCGATGCCGCGCGAGGCGCCCGTGACCAGCACGACTTGATTTGCTAAATTCATGAGTATCCTTAAGAGCAACCGCGGCAGGCAGGCTGCCGCGGTCTGATGTTTATTTGAGCTGCGTCAAAATGCGTTCCAGCGAGGCCTGGTCGACGATGGCGTCGCCCACCAGCACCGGATCGATGCGCTTGGCCAGGCCCATCAGGACCTTGCCCGGACCGCACTCGATCACTTGCGTGATGCCGTCGGCCGCCACTTTTTGCATGGTTTCCACCCAGCGCACGGGGCTGGCTGCCTGGCGCACCAGTGCATCCTTGATGCCGGCCACATCGTTGACGATGGCCACGTCGACGTTGTTGATCAGGGCGATTTGCGGCGCCGAGAACGTCAAGCCGGCCATGTATTCGCGCAAACGGTCCGATGCGGGCTTCAGCAGCGACGAGTGGAATGGCGCGGAGACGGGCAGCTTCATGGCGCGCTTGGCGCCCTTGGCCTTGGCCAGTTCGCAGGCACGCTCGACGGCCGCCGTATGGCCGGCGATGACGACTTGTGCTGGCGCATTGAAATTGACGGGCTCGACCACCAAGGCCGGGTTTTCCGCCGCCGCTTCCGCACAGGCGGCGCGCACGTCGTCATCCGACAGGCCCAGCACGACAGCCATCGTGCCCTGCCCGACGGGCACGGCTTCCTGCATGGCTTGCGCGCGGAAACGCACGAGCGGCACGGCATCCTTGAACGGGATGACGCCAGCGGCGACCAGCGCCGAGTATTCACCGAGGCTGTGACCGGCCACGACCGTCGGCACGGGGCCGCCGGCCGCCAGCCAGGCGCGGTAGAAAGCCACGGCCGCCGTCAGCATCACCGGCTGCGTATTGGTGGTGAGATCGAGTTCTTCCTTCGGACCTTCGGCGATCAGCTTGCCCAGGTCGAATTGCAGGGCGTCCGACGCTTCGGCAACGGTCTGCGCAACCACGGGGTTGCCGGCGAAACCGTCGAGCATCGCAATCGCTTGCGAGCCTTGACCTGGGAAAACAAATGCAAATTGTGTCATGTCGACTCCGTTTTTTTAATAGTGTTGCGGGATTACATGCGCGCCAGCACGGCGCCCCAGGTAAAGCCGCCGCCCACGCCTTCCATCATGACGTTGTCGCCCTTCTTGACGCGGCCATCGCGCACGGCGATGTCCAGCGCCAGCGGGATCGAGGCGGCCGAGGTGTTGCCATGCTGGTCGACGGTGACAACCATCTTCTCCAGCGGCAAGCCAAGTTTCTTGGCCGTGCTGTTCATGATGCGGATATTCGCCTGGTGCGGGATCAGCCAGTCGATCTGGTCCGACGTCATGTTGGCGTGTTCCAGCGCTTCGTGCGCGACCTTTTCCAGCACGGACACGGCCAGCTTGAATACGGCCGGGCCATCCATGTAGAGGAAGGCGCTGCCGTCCAGCGCGCCGCCAGCCAGGCTGCCCGGCACGCTGAGGATGTTCGAGTGGCGGCCGTCCGCGTGCAGCTTGGTGGCCAGGATGCCCGGCTCCTTCGAGGCCGTCATGACGATGGCGCCGGCGCCGTCGCCGAACAGCACGCAGGTGCCGCGGTCGTCGAAATTGAGGATGCGTGAAAACACTTCGGCGCCGATCACCAGCACATTCTTGTGCATGCCCGACTGGATGAAGCTGTCGGCCGTGGCCACCGCATACACGAAACCGCTGCAGACGGCTTGCACGTCGACGGCAGCGCAGTTGTTCGTGATGCCCAGCTTGTTTTGCACGATGCAGGCCGTGCTGGGGAAGCTGCCGAAGAAATCGGGAGTCGAGCTGGCAACGATGATCAGGTCCAGGTCATTGCCGTTCAGGCCAGCCATTTCCAGGGCTTTTTTGGCCGCTTCCACGCCCAGGTCCGAGGAGTTTTGCGACGGCGCCGCGTAATGGCGCGCCGAAATGCCGCTGCGCGACACGATCCATTCATCCGACGTCTCGATGCCCTTGGCGGCGAGCTGTTCGGTCAAATCCTGGTTGGTGACGCGCTTCTCCGGCAAGTAGCTGCCGGTACCGATAATTTTGCTGTAAGTTTTGCTAAAAACAGTCATGCAAATACCCGTCCACTAAATGGTAGAGCTTGTTGATGTAGGTTCGTCCGGTACTGGCGTGCGCGGCATCAGCTCGGCGATCAGGCTGGCCAGGTGCGCTTGCACGTCATTTTTTGCCGCATCAAAGGCGCGGCGCAAGGCCCATTCGAACGAATAGGCATCGGCGCTGCCATGGCTCTTGAAGACGAGGCCACGCAAGCCCAGCAGGCTGGCGCCGTTGTAACGCGATGGATTCAAACGGTTGCCGATGGCTTTCAGGGCCCCGCGGGCGATCAGCGCGCCCAGCATGGTAATCGGATTGCGCTTGAATTCGGAAGTGAGCACGTCTTTCATGAAGCGCGCCAGACCTTCGATGGCTTTCAGGGTGACATTGCCGACAAAACCGTCGCAGACGACGATATCGGTCGTGCCCTTGAAGATATCGTTGCCTTCCACGTTGCCGTAGAAGTTCAGCGCGCCACGCTCGTGGTCGGCCTGCAGCAGCTTCGAGGTGAGTTTCACCACTTCATTGCCCTTGATATCTTCCGTGCCCACGTTCAGCAAGCCGATCGTCGGGCGTGCGATGCCTTCCATGGCGGACACCAGCACGGAACCCATGATGGCGAACTGGTGCAAGTGATGCGGTTCGCAATCGACGTTGGCGCCCAGGTCCAGCATGTAGGTGGGGCCGTTCTTTTGATTCGGCAAGATGCTGCAGATGGCCGGGCGGTCGACGCCGGACATGGTTTTCAATACATAGCGCGAGACGGCCATCAGGGCTGCCGTATTACCGGCGGAAACGGAGGCTTGCGCCACGCCGTTCTTGACCTGTTCGATGGCCACGCGCATGGAGGAATCCTTCTTGCGGCGCAGGGCCACTTCCAGGGGATCGTCCATGGTAACTTGTTCGGAGGCATGCAATACCGACAGGCGCGGATGCGTGTCGGCTTTATGTTTTTTCAGTTCGGCACGGATCACGTCTTCCAATCCAACCAGGATCAGTTCAGCTTCAGGCTCATGTTTTACGAAGGAAATTGCTGCGGGGATAGTGACTGAGGGACCGTGATCTCCGCCCATGCAGTCGATAGAAATTTTGATTGTCATTTGTGTTGATTCAATACCGCTGCGGGCGTGCGGCAAGATGTGAATCGGACTGGAGCATATGCAGGGCGCAGCATGTCATGCACCGCCTGAGCAAGCTTGATTCAAAATGACGGGTGCGCAAGATGAATTGCAGCCGATAAAAAAGAAGAAGCGGCGCCACGCCGAATAACCACGCAACACCGCTTTCATCTTACCCAACAAAAACGTCGATTACTCGTCGTTTTTGGTCTTCAACACTTTACGGCCACGATAGAAGCCGTTAGGGCTGATATGGTGACGCATGTGTGTTTCGCCGGTAACTGGCTCGACGCTCAATTGCGGCGCGACCAGGAAGTCGTGCGAACGGTGCATGCCGCGCTTGGAAGGGGTTTTCTTGTTCTGTTGAACTGCCATGATGACTCCTAATACATAAGTTCTAAAATTTTAGCACAATCGATTAGCAAATACATGCGAATCGAGTATCCCAGCGGCAAAGACTACCCGAAAATAGCCCGGACCGACATCGTTTATTACAATTACATTTCACTACACTTGCCATACTCGATTACTACACGCGTTTGACACGTTCTTTACTCGGAACCTCACAAACCTGCTGCGCTGACCACTCGCTACGGCTTTTGAGGCTTCCTTTCTTACACTACTTATTCTGGCTTCAAGTCTTTCAGTGCCGCAAACGGCGACTTCTTTTCAGTCTTGAGAGCATCGAGCTGCGCCGTATCGGGGCAGACGTCGTGTTTGGGTACCTGCGGCAGGGCCAGCAAGGCTTCATCTTCGATCAGGGCCGCGGCATCCATGCTGCGGCTGCCGACGATCACGTCGATCGATTCATCGTTGATGATTTCTTCGATCTCGTCCGCGTGCTCGTCATCCTTGCCCAGCATCAGAGTGGTCGTCGAATCAATTGCGTAAGCATACGGAGTCAGGCAGCGCTGGCAAACCAGCTGAACGGTGCCGTTGACCGACAAGGTCAGTTGTGGGTAGCCCAGCTTGCTGGTACCGCCGACGATCTTCCAGGCGATCTCGCCAGAACTATCTGCACAATCCTTGGTCAACCGGGTCATTTCAGCGACAGGAGTTACACCCTCGCGGCTCCCGCTGATACGACAAAAATCAAAGGCGTCGATCACAAAAGCATTCATTGGTAGAAAATTTCCCCGGAAAACCTGCGATA
The DNA here is from genome assembly GCF_030587275.1 of Janthinobacterium sp. SUN128. Lineage (NCBI taxonomy): Bacteria > Pseudomonadati > Pseudomonadota > Betaproteobacteria > Burkholderiales > Oxalobacteraceae > Janthinobacterium > Janthinobacterium sp. SUN128. The sequence goes on from NZ_JAPWHY010000001.1 coordinate 2,718,396, forward strand.
ATAACAGGGTTTTTAGCACGGAGTCAAAGGCTAAGCATCTTTTTTGACGCAATCATTGCCATAAACATGACAACTTCATCAACACCGTCATGCCGCATGGAGCCTCAGTTGTGGGCTCTGCGCCCTGGAATTTGCGTGAAATTCCACTGACATCGACCAGCGCGACCATGCCGGCCGCCATCCACTACCGAATGATACCAACTTCCGTCCCATTGCGCTTGATTCTTGCATCGAGTTCGACCTACCGCAAGGAATTGCTGGAACGCCTGCGCCTGCCTTTCGAGGTCGCCGTTCCCGATCTCGACGAAAGCCCGCTGCCAGGCGAAAGCCCCAGCGCCACGGCCCTGCGCCTGGCCCAGGCAAAGGCGCAGGCCGTGCTCGACCGCTATCCTGGCAGCCTCGTCATCGGCTCCGACCAGGTCGCCACCCTGGATGGCGCGCAGATCGGCAAGCCGGGCAACCATGCGAACGCCCTGCTGCAGCTGCAAACCATGCGCGGGCGCCAGACCGTGTTCCACACGGCCCTGTGCCTGCTCGATGGCCGCCAGAGTCCGCCTGTGGCGCAAGTGGAAGATATCCAGACGCTCGTCACCGTGCGCGACTTGCCCGATGCCGAGCTGGATGCCTACCTGCGCATCGAGCAGCCGTACGATTGCGCCGGCAGCGCCAAGAACGAGGGCCTGGGCATCGCCCTGCTCGAGCGCATCGACAGCGTTGACCCGACCGCCCTCACCGGCTTGCCCCTGATCGCCCTCACCGGCATGCTGCGCAAGGCGGGCGTCGCGTTCTTCACCCTTTAATTTACCGACAATAACAATATGACCGGCACCCTGTACCTGATTCCCAACCACCTCGGCCTGTCCGACAGCCCGGCCGACCCGCTGGCCCACATCATTCCAGAGCAAGTACGGCAGATCACGTCGCAGCTCGATTATTTCGTGGCAGAAAACGCCAAGACGGCGCGCGCCTTCCTGAAACTGATCGGCAACCAGCATCCGCTGGCCAAGCCGCTGCAGGAAATCACGATTTCCGAACTTAACGTAAATACCCCGGCGCAAGCGCTGGCCGGCTTGCTGGCACCCCTGCTGGCGGGGCGCGATGCGGGCCTCGTCTCGGAAGCAGGCGTACCCGCCGTGGCCGACCCCGGCGCCGACCTGGTGCGCCTGGCGCATCAGCACGGCATCAAGGTGCGCCCGCTGGTGGGGCCATCGTCGATCCTGCTGGCCGTGATGGCCAGCGGCTTGAACGGCCAAAGTTTCGCCTTCAACGGCTACCTGCCCACGGATGCGGCCCTGCGCGCCAAGCGCATCAAGGAACTGGAAGTGCGTTCGCGCACGGAAAAGCAGACCCAGCTGTTCATCGAAACTCCGTACCGCAATGCGGCCATGCTCGAAGCGCTGGTGGCGCAATGCGCGCCATCGACCCTGATCTGCGTTGCCACCGACCTGAGCCTGGACACGGAAAGCGTGCAAACGTGGAATGGCGGCCAGTGGAAGAAACAATTGGCCGCCGGCAAGGCACCTGACTTCCACAAGAAACCGACCGTGTTCTTGCTGCTGGGACAGTAATCCCCCGCCCATAAAAAAACGCCACGGGTACATTGCCCGTGGCGTTTTTTATTACAGCACTACCAAGAGAAGTATGATTACACTCTTCTTGTACCGGTATTTTTCTGTCCGCCCTTGCCCGTTTCCAATACGAACTTCGCGCCATCGTCGCGGCCCAGCACCTTCACCAGGTACGGCATGACTTCGCGCAACATCGGCTCCAGCGTGTACGGCGGGTTCAAGATGAACATGCCGCTGCTGTGCAAGCCAAAACCGTCCGGCGACGGAGTGTTGACCGTCAGGGTCACGTGCAGCCAGTCCGAGCTGGGCAATTGCTTGAGCTTGTCGGCAAACTGGCGCGATTCCATGCGCTGCAGCACCGGGTACCAGACGGCATACATGCCCGAAGGGAAGCGCACGAGGGCGTCGGCCAGGGTGTCCTTGACCTTGCGGTAATCCATCTTGTCTTCATACGGCGGGTCGATCAGCACCAGCGCGCGGCGCGATGGCGGCGGCAGCAGGGCTTTCAGGCTCTGGAAACCGTCCGCCTTGGTGATCAGCACGCGCTTGCCGCGCACGGTTGGACGCTCGCCCTGGGCCAGCGCATGCGCCTCGACCTTGCGGAAGTTGTCGGCCAGAATCTTTGCGTCCGCCGGATGCAGCTCGAACAGGCGCAGACGGTCTTGCTCGCGGCTGACCTTGTCCGCGCAGTACGGCGACCCCGGGTAGTAGCGCATCTTGCCGCTCGGATTCATTTCCTTGATCAGCTTCATGTACTCGGCCAGCGAGGCCGGCAAGTCCGTGCGGTCCCACAGGGGCGCGATGCCCGTTTCGTACTCGGCATTTTTCGACGCATAGCCGCCGTCGAGCGCATACACACCCGCGCCGGAGTGGGTATCGATATAACTATAGGCGGTATCTTTTTGATTCAGATATTGCAACAACTGAATCTGCACATAATGTTTCAACACATCGGCGTGATTACCCGCGTGAAAGGCGTGGCGGTAACTCAACATAAGCTGGCTAATTCCATAATAAAAATAAATAAAGGCGGGAGCGCTGACACCGGGCAGGGCATGAAAACAGACTGGAGGGGTCAGGCTGCGGGGCCAGGAAACAGCATGGACCAGCGTAATCAGCGCGCAATTACCAGCATTATCCACCAGAAAGGTGTATTGCATCAAAAAACACGGATAAACAAGCCCATGCATTCCCGGGACTGTGGTGGCCGGGCGCGGTAGAATACGCGCATCGGGCGCCCGGCGTCCATCGCCCTACTAACTAGATACGACCATGCACAGCCTGACCCTCACGACCGATAACCGCGCCGACGTCGCGGCAGCCCTGGCCGGCCCGCGCTGGACGGTGGCCTGCCTGTGCGCGCTGTGGTGCGGCACTTGCGGCAGCTACCGCGCCACATTCGAGGAACTGGCCGCGCGCCATCCGGACACCGTCTTCGTCTGGGTCGACATCGAAGACCAGGCCGACGTGGTGGGCGACCTCGACATCGACAACTTCCCCACCCTGCTGATCCAGCACGAGGACAACGTGGCCTTTTTCGGCACCGTGCTGCCCGACGGCGGCCTGGCGCACCGCATGGTGCAGGCGCAGCAGGCGCTCAGCGGGGCGGAACTGGCGGCGCTGGCCGCCAGCACGCAGGAGCGGCGCGACTGGCAGCGCGACTGCAATCTGCGCAACCTCCTCGCCGCCACCCTGGCCGATTAAACATCACCCAAGGCGCAGCGGCAGGCTGCGCAGCCGTTTTCCCGTCAGGATGAACACGGCGTTGGCCACGGCCGGCGCAATCGGCGGCGTACCGGGCTCTCCCACGCCTTCTGGATGCTCGGCGCTGGCGATGATGACGGTTTCCACCTCGGGCGTTTGCCCCATGCGCAGCACGGGATAGTCGTGGAAGTTAGCCTGCTCGACTTTTCCCTCCTTGAAGGTGATCTCGCCGTCCAGCGCCGCCGACAGGCCAAACAGCACGGCCGACTCCATCTGCTGGGCGATGATGTTCGGATTGACGGCGATGCCGCAATCGATGGCGCACACCACGCGCTGCACGCGGATTTCTCCATTTTCCACGGACACCTGCGCCACTTGCGCCACGATGCTGCCGAACGACTGATGCAAGGCCACGCCATACGCATGGCCGGGCGGAGGCGTTCCCGCCTTGGCAACTGCCGCATCGAGCACGGCAAGGTGGCGCGGGTGCCGCACCAGCATGGCACGGCGGAAAGCGATGCCATCCTGCCCCGCCGCGTGGGCCAGTTCGTCGATAAAGCTTTCCTTGAAAAAAGCGTTGTGCGAGTGTCCCACCGAGCGCCAGTAACCGATGGGCACGGGACTGTCGGCGATCACGTGGGCGATGCGCTGGCTGGCAATTTCATACGGCATGTCGAATTCGCCTTCGGCCGTGGTCTTGTCCGGCCCCGCACCGGGCAAGCCGAAATTACGCTGCAAAAACTGGTGCGTGATGGAGCCGCTGACGGATTTATTGTCCCAGGAAGCGATGCGGCCGTGTTCATCAAGGCGGGCCGCAAAGCGGGCCAGCGCGGCGGGACGGTACATATCGTGCTGCGTATCCTGTTCGCGCGTCCACACCAACTGCACGGGCGCACCGCCGCACTGCAGTGCGATGGCCACGGCCTGGGCAATCATGTCCACTTCCAGGCGGCGGCCGAAACCGCCACCGAGCAGCAGCACCTCGATGACGACGTCCTTCGCAGCGACGCCGGCCACTTTCGCCGCCACGTCGACGGCGATGCCGGGCGCCTGCGTCGAGACCCACAGCATCACCTTGCCATCCTTGACTTGCGCGGTGCAATTGACGGGCTCCATGGCGGCGTGCGCGAGGAATGGCGCGCGGTACTCGGCAGTAACCTGCCGCATGCCCTGCACGGCCTTGCTTTCCACCTGGCCGCTGGTGTGATAGGCATAGCCCGCTTCGCTATCGAGCAGACGGGCAAACTCCGCATACACGCCGGCGCTGGACAAATTCGCCTGCGGGCCAGCCTTCCACTGCGTCGGCAAGGCGGCGGCCGCCTGCCTGGCGCGCCACCAGGTGTCGGCCACCACGGCGGCACACGAGACGCTGCGCTGAGCCAGGTGCGGCGTCAGGTCCAGCACCTTTTTCACCCCGGGCATGGCAAGCACGGGCGCCGCGTCGAACGCGGACAGGATATCGCCCAGGCGCGGCGGCAGATGCAGGGCCGCATACAGCATGCCGGGCGGGCGCGCATCGATGCCGAAACGCGCGCTGCCATTGACTTTGGATGGCGTATCGCGGCGCGGCGCCGGCTGGCCGATCAATTTAAAATCCCTGGGCAGCTTCAGCACGGGCGTGCCCGGGTCGATTGCGGCGGCGCGCTGCGCCAGGCTGGCGTAGCTGGCGCGCCGCCCATCCGGGTGCAGCACTGCGCCATTTTCCGTGCGGCACTGCGTCGCCGGCACCTGCCACAACGCGGCGGCGGCCCCCACCAGCATGGCGCGCGCCGACGCGCCCGCTTCGCGCATGGGACCCCAGCCATCCTTCACGCTCGACGAGCCGCCCGTGACGATCACGCCCAGCTCGCGCGCCGCCTTGGCCACCGTCCACTGGGCCAGCGCTTTTACGCGGCCCTGGTCGTCCGGGTGGAAAGGCAAGCCGTCCTGGAGCATGGCGACATTGCCGAAGATCTTGTCCATGGGTGCCTGGATCAGCTTCACGCTGGAGAGCGGCACGTCGAGCTCCTCTGCGACCAGCATCGGCAAGGCCGTGTGCACGCCCTGCCCCATCTCGCTGCGCGGCATGGCCAGGGTCACCGTGCCGTCGGTGCCGACGGCCAGCCAGCCGTTCAGCGCCACGGCGCCATCCTGCAGCGGCAGCGGCACGCTGCCATGCAGGCGCTGGCGCGGCGGCAGCACGCCCCAGCCCAGCACCAGGGCACCCACGCCGGCCACGCCGAGACCCAGGCCGCGGAGCAGGAAACGGCGGCGCGACGTATTTTTTTCTCCGGCCATGGGATACCCTTTAATTGGTTAGTGGTTGATCCAGCGGGTCGATCCAGCGCTCCAGCATATCCTGTGCCAGCACCGGGCGGCTATAAAAATAACCTTGCGCCAGCTTGCAGCCATGGCGCAGCAGGAAAGCCGCCTGCTCTTCCGTCTCCACGCCTTCGGCGATCACGGACAATTGCATGCTCTTGCCCAGCTGGATGATGGCAATCGCAATCGCTTCGTCATTGACGTCCGTCGAGATATCCTTGATGAAGGAGCGGTCGATCTTCAGGGTTTGCACGGGCAGCTGCTTCAGATACGCGAGCGAGGAATAGCCGGTGCCGAAATCGTCGATGGCCAGGCCCACACCGATGGCGTGCAAGTCGTTGATGAAACCGAGCGCGTCGCCCGTGTTCATGATGACGGACTCCGTCACTTCCAGCTGCAGGCGCTGCGGCTCGAGACCCGTTTCCTTCAGAATGTCGGCCACCATGCCGGCGATGCTGCCCCGCTCGAACTGCTTTACCGACAGATTCACGGCCATCTTCGGCACGTGCAAGCCCTGCGCCTGCCAGCGCATCATCTGGCGGCATGCTTCGTCGAGCACCCATTTGCCCAGCTGGTTGATGAAGCCGCTGTCTTCGGCCAGCGGGATGAAGCGCGCCGGCGGCACCAGGCCCAGTTCCGGGTGGTTCCAGCGCACCAGCGCCTCGACGCCGACCAGGCGGCCCGTGTCGATTTCCACCTGCGGCTGGTAATTGAGGAACATCTCGTTCTTTTCCAGCGAACGGCGCAAAAAGGTTTCCAGGCGCAGCCGCTCGACGCCTTCGCCCGTCATCGACGGCGCATAGAAGCGGTAGCCATTGCGCCCGCGCGCCTTGGCCTGGTACATGGCCACGTCGGCATTGCGGATCAACATGTTCAAGTCCAGCGCATCGTCCGGATACAGGCTGATGCCCACGCTGCAGGTGACGAACAGTTCGTGGTCGGCCACCGTGAACGGCTGATCGAACATGGTCATCAGCTTTTCCGCCACCTGCGTCGCACCGTACTCGCCGTCGACGCGTTCGAGCAGCACGATGAACTCGTCGCCGCCCAGGCGCGCCAGGGTATCGCCTTCGCGCAGACGGGCCGCCAGCTGGCCGGCCACCTTTTGCAGCAATTCGTCGCCCACATGGTGGCCCAGGGTGTCGTTGACGTTCTTGAAGCGGTCCAGGTCGATGAACAGCACGGCCAGCTGCTCCTGGTCGCGCGCGGCGCGCAGCAAGGCGTGCTGCAGGCGGTCGTGGAACAGCAAACGGTTCGGCAGGGCCGTCAGCGGATCGTGGTGGGCCATGTGGTCGAGCTTTTCCTGCGACTCCTTGATCAGGGTGATATCGCTGAACACGCCCACGTAATGCGTGGTGCCGGCGCGCGCGTCGCGCACGGCGCTGATGGTCAGCCACTCCAGATACAGCTCGCCATTCTTGCGCTGATGCCAGATTTCGCCGCGCCAGAAGCCGCTGCCCTTCAGCTCGTTCCACATGGCTTCGTAGAACGCAGAGTCGTGGCGCGCCGAGCGGGTCAGCGAAGAGTGCTGGCCCACCGCCTCCGCTTCGGCATAGCCGGTGATCTGCGTGAAGGCGGGATTGACGGTGACGATGATGCCGCTGGCATCGACCACCATCACGCCGTCGGCGATATGTTCGAGCACGGTGGCCGACAGGCGCAGTTTTTCCTCGGCTTCCTTGCGCGCCGTGATGTCGGCATACACCCAGATGCTGCCTTCATTGGGGCGCAGCGGATCGAGCGCGCAGCCGCTGACCAACGCCCAGAACAGGCTGCCGTCGCGGCGCTTGTACTGGCGCTCCTCGCTGAAATCGCCGCCCATGGCCAGCGCCGGATACTGGCGCTCGCCCGCCTCCTCGAAGTCATACGAACTCATAAACACCATGGCCGTCGAATTACCCGTCATCTCGGCATGCTCGTAGCCGAACAGTTCTTCGCAGCGGCGGTTGACGGAAATGATACGGCGATGGCGCACGAACATCACGCCGAACATCACGTTGTCGAGAATCGCGCTCTGCTCCGTCAGCAGCGCTTCGATGCGCATCTCGTGGTGCTTGCGCTGGCTGATGTCGGCAATGATGCCGTCGACCCAGATGACGCCCTGCTCGCCCGCCTGCGGCTGGCCATTCTCGGCCACCCAGCGCTCGATGCCGAAAGCGTCGATGATGCGGTATTCCAGCGCATATGGACGCACCTCGGCCACCGCCTGGCGGACGGCGCGGCGGTGCTCGCGGCGGTCTTCCGGGCAGATCAGGTCGGCCCAGGCATGCGTGGTGCCGCGCATGAACTGGCGCGCCGAATAGCCGGAAATCTCTTCGATGGCATCGCTGACAAAATCGATGGGGCCGTCGGGCCGGTAGCGGAAGACGGCGCCCGGCACCTGCGTGACGATGGTGCGGAAACGCTCTTCCCGCTGGCCCACATCCTCGAACAACTGGCCGATGGCCGCGCGCATTTGCTCAAGCTGGGCCGTCAGGCGACCCAGCTCGTCAGTGCTGTGCGAGGTCAGGGGCGTGTCGAAATCGCCGTGCGACAGGCGGTCGGAAAAGCGCGTCAGGCGGCGCAGGGGCTTCAACAGGCGGCGGTTCAGGAACAGCACGATCAGCGCCATCGACACGGCCAGTTGCGCGCCCAGCACGAAAATATAGGAGATCTGCTTTTCGCGCAGCTCCTGCTGGCTGCGCGCATCGTCCATCTCGACGACGACGTGGCCGATGCGTTCGCCGCGCACGAGGATGTCGCGCTCGGCGCGGTACAGATTGCCCACGGGCCGCTGCGGCGCCTGCAGGCGGATGAATTCCGTGTCGCCCTGCCCCAGCACCTTCACCAGCAGCACGGAACGGTCGCGCATCACCGACTCGACCAGCGAGTGGGCCGATTCCGCGTTCATGTTCCACAGCGACTCCTGCATGCCCAGCGCCAGGATATCGGCATTGCGCTGCAAGGCTTCGTTCAGGCTGGTGCGCGCCGACTGGCGCTCATGCACGCCGACCAGCACATAGCTGCCGAAGATGGCGGGAACGACGAGGCCGCCAAATACCACCAGCAGCAAGGCGCCATAGATAGACGAGCCGTACAGCACACGCAGGCTGGCGCGCAGGCGCTGGTAAGGTGAATTAAACATGCGGCAACAGGGCAACAGGGATCAGGCGGGCGATCATTGACTTTACAGGGGAATCGGGTGGTGAGGCGGGAAGAAACTTTATCAGGAGCAATTATGCATGGAAAAAGCGGGGGAAGTCACCAATAAACACACGCCAGCGCCTACCTCATGTCATATAAACAGGGTTGAAAAACCACACGCCGCCCGGCGCGCCCGGCCGGCGCCAGCAGAAAAGCGCGCAGCTTGCTATCATCGCGCCACTTTACCTAGAGGAACCACCATGACCTTCTCCATCTACTCCGCTTCGATCCCCGTCTTCAAACAGATCCTGGGCAGCCTGGCTGCCATCCTGGACAAGGCGGAAACGCACGCGCAAGACAAGAAAATCGACCCGAACGCCCTGCTGCAATTCCGCCTGTTCCCGGACATGCTGCCGTTCGTGCGCCAGATCCAGATCGCCACCGACTTCGCCAAGGGCTGCGGCGCGCGCCTGGCCGGCGTGGCCGTGCCACCGTATGAAGACAGCGAACAGAGCTTTGCGGAACTGAAAGCGCGCATCGTGAAAACCATCGCTTTCCTGGAAAGCCTGCCGCAAGCGGACATCGACGGCAGCGAAACGCGCGCCATCACCACCGGCAGCGGCGAAAAGACCAAGCACTTCACGGGCCAGACCTATCTGTTCCACTACGCGCTGCCGCACTTCTTCTTCCACGCGACGACGGCGTACGACATCCTGCGCCACAATGGCATTGAAGTGGGCAAGAAAGATTTTATTGGCAGCTATTAATCACTAGCGCCAAAAGTAGCGGGGTCAGTTCCTTCGGAATCGGAATGCTTCCCATTGGGAAGCATTCCCCCGTCTGGTCTGACCCCGACAGTCGCAGTTGGGGTAAATCAGGTATTCCGGCGCGGATAGCCTTGCGCCAGAATCCTCACCCACACCACTTCCTTCTCTTCATCCGTCATCGACACCCAGTGGGCCACTTCCACTACGCTGCGGCCGCAGCCGCGGCAGATTTCATCAAAGGTTGTCGAGCACACGGCCACGCAGGGCGTGTCTGGACGCGGCGGCAATTCCTTGTCCGCCATCAGGACACCTTCGGCAAGCCGAGCTTTTCCCAGCCTTCGGTACCCAACGCTTCCAGCGTGGCAATATTCTTGTCAAAGATCTCCGACGCTTCCGGGAACGCCTCGACGGCGCGCTCGATGCTGTCTTCGCGCAGCAGGTGCAGGGTCGGGTACGGCGAGCGGTTGGTGTAGTTGCTGATGTCGTCCTCGAACGTTTCGGCAAACTGGTAATTCGGATGGAAACTGGCCACTTGCAGTTCGCCGGCCAGGTGCATGTCTTCCACGGCCGCGTCGGCCACGTCGAGAAACTCGTTGTAGTCGAGGAAATCGTTCAAGGTGTACGGATGGATCAGCAGGGTCGTGTCGATCTGTTCGGGATCCGTGTCGGCCAGGGTTTGCAGCTCGTCCATCAGCATCGCCAGCAGATCTTCCGGATTGCCCGATTCGCACACCACATAACGGATCTGCTTCTTGACGTGCACGGCCTTGGCGAACGGGCACAGGTTCAGGCCGATCACGGCCTTTTCCAGCCAGGCAACGGTATTGGCGATGATGACGGCGTTGTCGTCGTCGTGGCGCGGCGGGGTGTTCATATACTTAACTCTCTATTAATAAGGCGGCCGGCGGCTGAATGGCCGGCCAAAGCCAAATTGTACGCACTTTTGCGCAGCCTCATACCGGGCGCCATCCAGGCTTGCGCCAGCCTCCTCTCCATGTATGCTATAACAGCGGCCGAATCACGCATCGGGCAAATTAAATTTGCAATAATGACAGCATTTGCGAATGGAAACTCAGCCGTTACCCACTTATTGCCGCTTATTTCCTGTCATCATGCTGACATAATTCTTGACTCCGGCATGTGGATATACGTACACTCGCTGCTTGATCATGGGTCTGTCCGATGTTTCTCCGACGACAACAATGGAACACTATGCACGAAAACTCCTTTAAATCTACCGTCCTGGCGGCGTTGGCCCTGGCGCTTGCGCCCGCCCTCAGCCAGGCGTACGAAGCCGGTGTTGAGAGCGATAACGCGCCAGTCGCCGCCGCCGCACCCGCCCTGATCCCGATGACCGCCCAGGTCACGGCGAAACTCCCCACCCTCGACAACCGCCTGCAAAAGACCGACCGTCTGCTGAAAAACCTCAGCGACAATTCCGATCCGCTGCGCGAAGCCGACGTCTGGGGCCGCATCCGCAGCGGCTATGCGATTCCCGACATCAACAACCAGCTGGTGGCGAACCACGTCAACTGGTACGCCACCCGCCCCGACTACATCGCCCGCACCACGGCGCGCGCATCGCGCTACATCTTCCACGTGGTGCAGGAACTGGAAAAGCGCGGCATGCCAACGGAACTGGCCTTGCTGCCGTTCATCGAGTCCGCCTTCAACCCGCAAGCATTCTCCAGCGCCAATGCGGCCGGCATGTGGCAATTCGTGCCCGCCACCGGGCGTGATTTCAACCTCAAGCAAAACATGTTCAAGGACGAGCGCCGCGGCGTGCTGGCCTCGACCGATGCGGCCCTGACCTACCTGCAGCGCCTGTATGACATGTTTGGCGACTGGCAACTGGCCCTGGCCGCCTACAACTGGGGCGAAGGCTCCGTGCAGCGCGCCATCAAGAAAAACCAGGCGCTGGGCAAGCCGACCGACTTCGAAAGCCTGGCCGACCTGATGCCGGCCGAAACGCGCAACTACGTGCCGAAACTGCAAGCGGTGAAAAACATCATCGCCAATCCGGCCCAGTTCGGCCTGACCCTGCCCGTGGTCGACAACCAGCCGTATTTCACGGCCATCGACAAGACCAGCGACATCGACATCACCGTTGCCGCCCAGCTGGCCGAGCTGTCAATGGATGAATTCAAGGCCTTGAATCCGCAATTTAACCGCCCCGTCATCATCGGCGGCGAAAAGACCAAGATTCTGTTGCCGCAGGAAAACGCCGCCAAGTTCACCACCAACCTGGCGCAATGGGGCCATGCCTTGTCCAGCTGGACGACGCACAAGATCACCAATGCGCGCGAACGCATCGAAACCCTGGCGTCGAAATTCGGCACCACGGCCGACGTGCTGCGCCAGGCCAACAATATTCCCCAGCGCACCAGCCTGCGCGCCGGCTCCACCATCCTCGTGCCGAAAACTTCGGCCACGATGAACAAGGACATCACACAGGAAATCGCCGACAGCGCCACCATGCTGCTGGAAGCGGACCGTCCGGAACGGGCCGCCAAGGCACTGCGCCGCGCCGCCAAGGGTGGCAAGGTGCAAGCCGCGCCAATTTCCCTGGTGAAACCGCGCATCCAGCGCGGCGGTGGCAACAGTCGCGCCAAGGCCCGTCACTGATCGCCTGAGCTGTATTGACCTACCTCACCGGCCGCCACAGCTTTGCTGTCGCGGCCGGTTGTACATCCGCCCACCCCGCCCACCTACCCAGACAGGAGTCGTCATGGCTTTCTTGCAAGGCAAAAAAATCCTCATCACGGGCTTGCTGTCGAACCGTTCCATCGCCTATGGCATCGCCAAGGCTTGCCACCGTGAAGGCGCCACCCTCGCCTTCACGTATGTGGGCGAACGCTTCAAGGAGCGCATCACGGAATTTGCGGCGGAATTCGGCAGCGAACTGGTATTCGACTGCGACGTTTCCAGCGATGAACAGATCAGCGCCGTCTTCAGCGACCTGGCGCGCCACTGGGAACATCTCGATGGCCTGGTGCACGCCATCGGTTTTGCGCCGCGCGAAGCGATCGCCGGCGACTTCCTCGATGGCCTGTCGCGCGACAGCTTCCGTATCGCGCACGACATTTCCGCCTACAGCTTTCCCGCCATGGCCAAGGCCGCCCTGCCCCTGCTGCATCCGGGCGCTTCGGTGCTGACCCTGACCTACCTGGGCGCCGTGCGCGCCGTGCCCTACTACAACACCATGGGCCTGGCCAAGGCCTCGCTGGAAGCATCCGTGCGCTACCTGGCCGAATCGCTGGGTCCGCGCGGCATCCGCGCCAACGGCATCTCGGCCGGCCCCATCAAGACCCTGGCCGCTTCCGGCATCAAGGATTTCAGCAAACTCCTGGGCTTTGTGGCCGAACACGCCCCGCTGCGCCGCAACGTCACCATCGAAGAGGTCGGCAACACGGCCGCCTTCCTGCTGTCCGACCTGGCTTCCGGCATCACGGGCGAGATTACCTACGTCGATGGCGGCTTTTCGCAAGTGATGGCCGTGAATCCCGAAGTAGAGTGAGGCGGTGATGGCCGATATTTTGTGGTTGTCACTTGACAACCACAAAATATCGACCTACATTGGAGGCATCGCATGGCGCGCTCCCCGCACCCGAAGAAGGACATCGAAGCGGCGCTGCGCCACGCGGAAAGCCAGGGCTGGCGCGTGGAAACGGGTGGCAGCCATGCCTGGGGCAAGATCTGCTGCCCGTACAACGATGCCGGCTGCCGTTGCGGCGAATTCTGCATCGCCTGCATCTGGAGCACGCCGAAAAATCCCGGCAACCATGCGCGGGCGATACGGCGGGTGGTCGACAATTGCACTTTCAATAAGCTGATGCACGACTGCATGCAACGCAAATCCAAGGGGTAGCCATCATGGATTACATCTTTACTCTCAAATACCGCCTGCCCGATAACGAAACCGACCTCGATGCGCTGACCGAGCGCCTAGGCGGCGGCGGTTGCGACGATGCCCTGGCCGGCATCGGGCAAGCGGGACGCCTGGCGCTGGAATTCACGCGCGAGGCCAGCAATGCCAGCGAAGCACTGCTGAGCGCCATGGCCGATGTGAAAGCCATCGTGCCCGGGGCCGTGCTGGCCGAGGCCGCCCCCGACTTCGTGGGACTGACGGACGTGGCGCAAGTGCTGGGCTTGTCTCGCCAAAACCTGCACAAGCTGATGAACAAACACCGCCACAACTTCCCCGCGCCCGTACATGAGGGCAGCGCCACCATCTGGCACCTGGCCGACGTGCTGGCCTGGCTGCAGGCCAAGGGGACTTACCAGCTGGAACGCAGCCTGGTCGACGTGGCGCAAGCGGCCCGGCAAATCAACCTGGCCAGGGAAACGCGACAGGCGCCGCCGCTGCCCGCCGACATCGTGGCCATGCTCCATTAAACGGAAGAAAACTACGTATTCTTACTGATTTCACATAGGAAACATGATCAAAACGTGGTAGGACTGTCGTTTCTTCCCATTTAAGCCGTGCAAAACGGCTGCAAATACGGTATAGTGTCGTTGTGCGCTGCAATATGTTTCCTTGAAGCGTTGGCAACACCGCAGTTACATGCACTACAAACTTAGCAGCTTCGCAAGCCTTAGCGCATCCACAGGATGCCGCTTATAAAGCCCTCCCGCCTTGTGTGTCGCACCTGACACCGTCCCGGCGCAAAGCTTTTGTGCCGAAATTTCTTTCTAGTTGAGTCATTTCGTTTTGGTTGGCGTTGCTATTTTGCGTTCTGCTTTTTGCAAGAACGCTGATTTTCACGAAAGAAAAAGAATGACATTTGAATCCTTAGGCCTGCATCCGTCCATCATCGCCGCTCTGACCGAATCGGGCTACACCGCGCCAACCGCGGTACAGTCGCAAGCGATTCCAGCCGCGATCGAAGGCCGTGACCTGCTGGTCTCGTCGCAGACCGGTTCGGGCAAGACGGCAGCTTTCATGCTGCCATCGCTGCACAAACTGGCCAGCGCCGAACAAAGCGCCGCCGGCAAGACGCCGAACCAGGAAATGCAAGCATCGCGCGCCCGCGGCGAGCGTCCACGTTTCAAGGCTGCCCAGCCAAAAATGCTGGTGCTGACGCCAACGCGCGAACTGGCCCTGCAAGTGACCACCAATACCGACAAGTACAGCACCGGCATCCGCCGCATCAAGGCTGTGTCGATCCTGGGCGGCATGCCTTACCCTAAACAGATGCAATTGCTGGCCAAGAATCCTGAGATCCTGGTCGCTACCCCTGGCCGTCTGATCGACCACATGGACTCGGGCAAGATCGACTTCTCGCAACTGGAAATCCTGGTGCTGGACGAAGCCGACCGCATGCTGGACATGGGTTTCATCGACGACATCGAAAAGATCGTGGAAGCGACGCCGGAAGGCCGTCAAACCATGCTGTTCTCGGCAACGCTGGACGGCGTCGTCGGCAACATGGCTCGCCGCATCACGAAGAACCCGCTGGTCATCCAGGTGGCAAGCTCGAGCAACAAGCATGAAAACATCACCCAACGCGTTCACTTCGTCGACGACCTGTCGCACAAGAATCGCCTGCTGGACCACCTGCTGCGCGACGAATCGCTGGACCAGGCTGTTGTGTTTACCGCCACCAAGCGTGACGCCGACACCATCGCCGACCGTCTGAACATCGCCGGCTTCTCGGCTGCCGCCTTGCACGGCGACATGCATCAGGGCGCGCGTAACCGCACCCTGGACGGCATGCGCCGCGGCCAGGTCAAGGTGCTGGTTGCCACCGACGTTGCCGCCCGCGGCATCGACGTGCCAACGATCACCCACGTGTTCAACTACGATCTGCCGAAGTTCCCGGAAGACTACGTCCACCGCATCGGCCGTACCGGCCGCGCTGGCCGCAATGGCCTGGCCATCTCGCTGGTGAACCACGCTGAAGGCATGAACGTCAAGCGTATCGAACGCTTCACCAAGCAATTGATCCCGGTCAATGTCATCGAAGGTTTCGAGCCTAAGAAAACGGCATCGGCTCCACGTTCGAGCGCCCGTCCAGGCGGCTGGAAACCAGGCGACAACCGTGGCGGCGCGAAGCCAGGTCAACGCACGTTCAGCAAGCCAGGCGCACCACGCAAAGACGGCGCACCGAGCACCGGCGGCGGCTACAAGGGTTCCAACCCGCGCAGCACCGACGGCGCACGCCGCAGCTACGGCGACCGTTAATCACGGCGCCATGCCGCCCACGGGCGGCAAGCAATAAAAAACGGCCACCAGATCGCTCTGGTGGCCGTTTTTTTCATGCCCGCCGCATTTATTTCTTCGACACTTTCTGGCGCGACAGCTTGCGCAGCTTGGCCTGCTCGAAGCGCGCGTGCTGTTCCGGCGTTTCCAGTACCAGCGGCGGCACGGCCACCGGTTTGCGGTTGGCATCCACGGCCACCATCGTGAAATAGCAGCTGTTGGCGTGGCGCACCAGGCGCTGCTGGATGTTTTCCGTCACCACGCGGATACCCACTTCCATCGACGTCGTGCCCGTGTAGTTGATCGACGCGAGGAACGTCACCAGTTCGCCCACGTGGATAGGCTGCAGGAACATCACCTGGTCCACCGACAGGGTCACCACATAGCTGCCCGAATAGCGGCTGGCGCAAGCATAGGCGACGCTGTCGAGGTATTTCAGGATGGTGCCGCCGTGCACGTTGCCGGAAAAATTGGCCATATCGGGCGTCATCAAGACCGTCATCGTCAGTTCGTGGGCCGACCAGTTCATCGCGCTGTCCAAAGTATTCTCCAAAGGGGGAAATTAAAAGTGAGGGGAGATGTGAAAACCGGCCACGAGGGCCGGTTGTGAGCCTTACAGGCCCAGGGTGTCGATATCGGCCAGCGACTCGCGGCCTTTGTCGGAAATGTCGTAGCCTTCGCCTTCGGCGCGCGCCACGATGTGGGCTTTCTTGCCCAGGAAGTAAGCCACGTCCGATTCCAGCTTGGTCAGGGGATCGGTGGCGACGGCGCGCAGCCCCATGATGCAGCGGCGCAGGAACAGCAGTTGCTGTGCTTTCTCGGTGATGGACAGACGGCCATCGCGTGCATAGCTGAGCAGCTTCAGGCCGGACAGGCGCTTGGCATTGCGGGCAACGCAAGCGCTGGGGCGCTCGGTCTTGATGCCGCGTGCAACTTGCTCCAGCGCGTCATATTCATCGGTTGTTAATTTCTCGTTCTTCATTACTTTTCCATAAAAGGCCAGGTGTTCGGCCCCCATGGTACGCGCCCCGCTGCGCATCGGCAACAGGCAACGTGAATCAGTCACCGCCCGCGCGGCGGACGGCTGACTGGAAGACGGGCAGGACAGCCCTTATTTATAGTTGCGCAGCAGCAGCCAGGCCAGGCCGCAACCCGCCACGGCGCCCGCCAGGGCCAGCGCCACGAGGTTTTTGCTGGTCATCACAGGCCGCCGGCCCAGGTAGATTTTGTTATGCAAGGAATTGCCCATGATGGTCTCCTGTACAAGAATTTTTATGATGTCTCATTATAAGAACAGAATCGTGACGGCCGCATGACACTCGACAGTTAGAGTTTGATTTGTATCCACTCGGCAACATTTATTGACGTTTTTGTTGTTTAAATGGCGTGGCGCCGGCGGCTACCGCGCAGTCCATTTCCGATCGGAAATAAACGCGGCACACACCTCCCCGTCACTGCATTTTCACGGGCGGTGGCGGCGGCGTCGGCTCCTCGACGGGCACGGGATCGATGTGGGGCGGCGTTTCCGGCGGCGGCGTGACGGGATCGCCTTCCGGCGGTGGCGGCATATCGGGTTCGGGCGTGCTGTGCGCACGCAACAGGGCAGGACGGAATTGGGTTTGCATGTGACCTCCTTTGCCCCACTCTAGCCGATGCGGCCAAATCCTGGCGCCCGCCAGTGGCACGCGACGGGGGAACTAAACGGCGCAGCGCCACTCCAACCTGGCAGGTCTCTCTCCTGCGAGTGCAAGCGATCCCCATGGCGCGCAAAAAAATCCTCTTTATGGCCGAGGCAGTGACCCTGGCCCACGTCGGCCGCCCCCTGAGCCTGGCCCAGGGACTCGACGAGGACAAATATGAGATGCATTTTGCCTGCGCCGATGGCTATGACTTTTGCTTCAAGCAAGCCTCCTTCCGGCGCTGGCGCATCGACAGCATTTCATCGCTGCAATTCCTGCAGGCGCTGGCGCACGGCAAGCCTGTCTACACGGAAAGCACCCTGCACGCGTACGTGGAAGACGACTTGCGCCTGCTCAATGCGGTCCAGCCCGATCTCGTGATCGGCGACTTCCGCCTGTCGCTGTCGGTCAGCGCGCGCCTGCAGCGCATTCCCTACATTACGCTCAGCAATGCCTATTGGAGTCCGTACGTGCGCCAGCACTACACGGTGCCCAGCCTGCCCCTGACAAGCCTGCTGCCCATCTGGCTGGCCGCCCCCCTGTTCCGCCTGATCCGCCCGCTGGCCTTCGCCTCGCATGCCGTGCCCCTGAACCGCGTGCGCCGCCGCCATGGCCTGCCATCCTTGGGCAGCGACTTGCGGCGCATCTATACGGATGCCGACCGCACCTTGTATGCGGATATTCCGCAACTGTTCCCGCCGCACGCCATGCCGTCCACGCACGACTACCTGGGCGCCATCATCTGGGCGCCGCCGCTCGACTTGCCGGACTGGTGGCAGCGTCCGGAACTGAGCAGCGGACGCCCCATCATCTATGTCACCTTGGGCAGTTCCGGCCAGGGGCAATTGCTACCGCGCGTGCTGCGCGCGCTGGCGCCCCTGCCTGTCACCGTATTGGCAGCCACGGCCGGCACCATCCGCGTCGATGCCGTGCCGCCGAATGCCTATGTCGCGCCCTTTCTGCCGGGCGATGTGGCCGCACGGCGCGCCAGCCTGGTGATCTGCAACGGCGGCAGCCCCACCAGCCAACAGGCGCTGACGGCGGGCGTACCCGTCATCGGTATCGCCGGCAACCTCGATCAATTCCTCAACATGCACGGCATCACGGAGGCCGGGGCCGGCCTGCTGCTGCGCGCCGACCGCTTCCAGGAAACCGCCCTGCGCCATGCCGCCACGCGCATGCTCGACGATGGCCAGGTCAAGCTGGCGGCGCGCCAGCTGGCCACGGCCATGCGCGACTATGTGCCAGGGCAACGCTTGCTACCCCATGTGCACGCCCTGCTGGGCTCGTTGCCGCAAGGCAGCCAGCCTTGACGGGCAGCGTCGGTTTTTCTTACAGCGAGTCCGGCAAAGCCTGCACCGCATCAACAAAAACACGCCAAGTCATTGATTTCAAAAGGGCCTCATGCGTTGGCATGGAAGTCGCTAGGTACTGGCCATGAGCACCTGCCGACAGGACTCAGCAAGACTTCCAGACTCACTCAACCACGAGGTGAATACAATGAAACTCTCGAAACTGAAACTGCTCCCGGCCGCAGCGGCACTGGCCATGCTGTGCGCCGCAGGTAGCGCACAGGCGGGCGCCTACGGCTATTCCTACAACAACATCTTCGGCCTCGTGATCGGCGTGCCAACGGGCCAGATCACGGTGGCCAACAGCACCACCATCTCGCGCAGCACGGCCACCCTGAATGGGGTAAGCGTCATCAATGGCGGCGCCGGCTCGCTCGATGCCCTCCGCGCCAACGTCGGCGCCGTCACCAAAGGCGAGAACGACTTCACGCAGCAAGGCCCCACCAACACCTATTCGCGCGGCGATGCGCAGATCGTCAGCACGCAGTTCCCTTCGTTCCCGCCCGGCTCCACCTCCACCCAGGTGGTGAACGTGGCCGAAGCCCACCTGGACGGCCCCGCCGGCACGGCCGATGCGTCCGGGCGCAATGGCTCGACCACGGGCTTCTCCGTCGATTTCATCGTCGGTTCGCCCACGGCAACGCTGAGCTTTGACTTCCTGGCCTCGCCCTTCATGCAGGTCTTCCTGCAAAGCACGGTCGGGCAGCTGTCCACCGCCACGGCCAATCTGGTCGTCACCTTCACCATCACGGATGCGACCGGCGCAACCGTGTTCAACTGGACGCCCGATGGCGTGATCGGCTCGGGCATCTCGGGCGGCACGGAAAACGCCGATGGCGCCAACCTGAACACCAGCCTGGCGACCAATTTCCTCACGCGCGGCAATCTATTCACCTACGACCCATCCGGCTGCGGCACGCCCACGGGCACCGGTGTCGGCACCGCGTGCGGCAGCAACTTCAGCTCCGTCAGCAATGCTTTGACAGCCGGCAACTACACCTTGACCCTGAATGCGGTGGAAAGCGTGGATCTGGTGAAACAGGCCGCGCCTGAGCCCGGCACCCTGGCTCTGCTGGGCCTGGGTCTGGCTGGCCTGGGCTATGCCCGTCGCCGCAAGGTTGCCGCCTGAACCAGGCAACAGGGGGATTCACAGGCGAGGAGGCTCTCCTCGCCTTTTTTATGTGGCAAGCCTGTCGGTTTTCCTTACAACGCGGCCGATCAGGAGATGAGGATTTTTCATGACGACATTTTCTTGCACCCGACTGCCAACGGTCTTGTTCGCCTTTCTGCTGCTGGCCAGCAGCGGCACCGCCAGCGCCGCCGCCTACGGCTATTCGTACACCAGTGTCTTTGGCCTGGTCATCAGCAATCCCTCCGGCTCCGTCTCCCTGCTCAGCAACATCGACCTGTCGCGCACCACCGCCACGCTCAACGGCAGCAGCATCATCAAGGGCGGCAGCAATGAGATCGACGCGCCGCAAGCGACACGCGGCGCCGTCACCAAGGGAGAGAATGATTTCACCCAGCAAGGCATGGGCAATGCCTCGTATGCGCGCGGCGAGGCGCAAATCGTCACCTCGCAAATCCCCCCCTTTCCACCGGGCTCGACCAGCACACATACCGTAAACGCGGCAGAAACCTTCCTGGCGGGCGGCGGCAGCGCCGACGCCTCGGGACGCAATGGTTCCAGCACCGCGATGACCGTCAATTTTGTCGTCGGCCAACCGGGCGCAACCATGGCCTTCGACTTCCAGGCCCTGCCCTTCATGCAGCTGTACCTGGACGCCTTGGCCGGCACAGGCTCGGCGGCCACCACGAATATGGCGATGACGTTTAGCATCATCGATGAACATGGCCAGATCGTCTTCAGCTGGGCGCCCGACGGCAATCTCGGTTCCGGCATCCTGGGCGGCACCGAACTGGCCGATGCCGCCAACCTCAATACCGGCTACGCGCAAACGCCGCTCACCAGCGGCAGCATGTTCACCTACGACCCCAGCGGCTGCGGCGCCCCCACAGGCACCGGCATCGGCACGACATGCGGCGGGCAGTACAGCGCCGTCACGGATCACCTGGTGGCGGGCAACTACACGCTGGTGTTGAACATGCTGAACAGTTCCGAACTGGTCTACGTGCCAGGCGTCACGCCAGTGACGCTGCCGGGAACCTTGCCGCTATTGGCGGCTGGCCTGGCAGCGCTGGCCAGCCTGGCGCCACGGCGCCGACAAGGCTGAGGCGCGCGCATGGCGTCACGCGCGCCTCACTGCCCCGCCGTTGGCGCCACCAGCAAGTCTTGCAGCGGACGGCGCAGCGAGCGCGCACTGGCCGCCGGCCCGGCGCCTATGCGCCCGAGAAACACGGCCCGCTCAACCGCCGTGGCGCCCAGCACGGCCTGGCATTGCGCGGCCAGCTCCTGCGCCAACTCCTGCATGCCATCGGTGCGCGAAAAAGTGCGCCGTTCGCGCACATAGCGGGCAAAGATCAGCGGCGTCAGTTCCGGCTGCAATTGCAGGCCCAGCTGCGTGGCCGTCAGCCAGAAGCGCTGCATGGCGCGGCCGGCCGCCACGTAATCGTCGATGTGGCGCGGCGGCGCATCGGCCAGCAGCATGAAATGCGCGGCACAATACAGGCCCGGCAGCAAGTCCATCTGCAGGCGCGGCGCGACGGTGCCAGCCAGCCAGGTATTGAAAAAATCCACGCGGCGCCAGCTGTGCATGACCCAGCGCATCAGGCGCGCCGTCATCGGGTCGACGCCGAGCGCCTGCTCCGGGATGCGGTCGCTGCTGAAGCGCGCGCCCCATTCGATGACGTCGCGGTGCACCTTGTGCGCCTCGGGCATGGTCAGGCGCAGCTTCGCATTGTCGAACATCAGGCGCGCGCAGGCCAGGCGCGCGCGCCCGCCTTCGAACCACTGCACGCCGTACCCGGGCGGCAAGCTGGCCGCCAGCGCCGCCTTTTCGCTGGCGCGCAAGCTGCGCGTGCTGAGCCGGCGCCGCTGCACACTGCGCTGCGGCAAGAAGGCCGCCAGCGGGTCGGGCTGCATGCCGGGACTGTCGACCAGGCGCACATCGAAGGTGGGTAGCGTGTCGGGCATGGACAGACGCCGGCGCGCTTCCATGCGCAAGCCATGGCTGCTGGCCGCCAGTGCCATGCTTTCGAGCAAGGCACCGAGCGATAGCTGGCTGGGATGGCCGTCGAGGTCATACACGCAATGGCTGCGCGTATCGAAGCCATGCACGACCACGTGCCGCGGGTCCACGACTTCAAAGCGCCACGGCTGCGTGTTGTCGCCGCTGGGCGCCCAGCGCGCCTGGTCGAGGATGTTTTCCAGTACGGGATCGATCTGCGGTGCTTGCGCCATTTATGCCCCCTGCGCCGCGCGGCGCCGCTTGATGATGGCCATCGTCAGGCGCTGCAGCGGATGACGGTTGCCGCCCGGACGCCAGGTATGCACGAGCTTGTTGCGGTAGGCGTCGAAATGCATGCCGTGCGGCGCCGCCATCACCTTGCCCCGCTTTAACAATATCTTCAAGGCTTCCGTGGCGGCCGCGCCCGCGCACAGCTGGCAGCCCATGATGGTCGACGGCCCGCGCCGCTCCTTCAGGTTGATGGCGGACGGGTCGACCAGATAGGGGCCGTGCAAGCCGGCCGGCGCCAATCCGACCAGGAAACGCAAGGCTTTTTCTTCCTCGGGCAAGTCGCCCCAGCCAAAATACTCTTCGAACGTCATGCCGCCCGGCATGAAGCTGAGCACGGCCGTGCCCATGCCCAGCGGCGCGGCCGTGATGGCGGGGATGCCCAGGCGGGCGCACGTGGCGAAGGTAGCCTGGCGCGCGGGAAAGGCGAAGAAATCCAGGCCGTCCACATACAGGTCGACACCGGCAAAAAACTCGGCCAGGTTGCTGTCGTGTATACCGTCTGGAAATTGTTTAATCTCAAGTTCGGGATTGATATCCCGCGCCATCTGCGCCAGCACGGCCACCTTGGGCTGCCCCAGGGTGGAGACCATGGCGCCGGCCTGGCGGTTGAAGTTGGCGATATCGAAGGTATCGAAATCGGCGATATGAAAAGCGCCGATACCGAGCCGCGCCAGGGTCAGCAAATGCACGCCACCGACGCCGCCCATGCCGGCGATGGCTACGCGCTTGCCGCGCAAGCTATCCTGCTCCGCCTGCGTGACCCAGCCCAGGTTGCGGGCGAACGCCGCGTGATAGGAAAAACCGTCTGTCATGCTCACCTCTTCTGTGCGTCCAGTGAGGACGAAAAAGTTTGGACAGGTGAGCCGGGATTAAGTTCCCCCAGTGACAGAAAAAAACGCTTAGCGCGTCAGGCGCCGCGCCGCAGGCACGCTGCGCTGTAGTGCTGCCGCTGCCGGCGCCACTGCACCCACCTTGAACACGCTGACGATCTGCGCCAGCCCCGCCGCCTGCTCGTTCATCGCTTGCGCCGCCGCCGACGCCTGCTCGACGAGGGCCGAGTTTTGCTGCGTCATGTTGTCCATCTCGACGATGGCCTGGTTGATCTGCTCGATGCCGGCGCTTTGCTCGGCGCTGGCCGAGGAAATCTCGGCCACGATATCGGTCACATGCTGCACGCTGGAGACGACTTTTTCCATCGTCTCGCCCGCCAGCGCCACCAGTTTTTCACCGGCGCCCACTTGCTCGGCGGAACTGTCGATCAATTGCTTGATCTCCTTGGCGGCCGCAGCCGAACGCTGCGCCAGGTTGCGCACCTCGCTGGCGACGACGGCGAAGCCACGGCCCTGCTCGCCCGCGCGCGCCGCTTCCACGGCCGCGTTCAAGGCCAGGATATTCGTCTGGAAGGCGATGCCGTCGATGACGGCGATGATGTCGCCGATCTTCTTCGACGAGGCATTGATGGCGCCCATGGTGTCGACCACCTGGCTCACGACACCGCCCGCCTGGCTCGCCACTTGCGAGGCAGAAATAGCCAGCTGGTTCGCCTGGCGCGCATTGTCCGCATTCTGACGCACGGTCGAGGTCATTTCTTCCATGGTCGAGGCCGTCTCTTCCAGCGATCCCGCCTGCTGCTCCGTGCGCGCCGACAGGTCGTGGTTGCCGGAAGCGATCTCGCCCGATGCCGTGGAAATGGATTCCGCATCGGTGCGCACCTGGCTCACCAGATGGGCCAGGTTGTCGCGCATGGCCTTGATCGCCATCAACAGACTGGACGTATCGCCGGGGCGGGTGTCGATCTGCGTGGTCAGGTCGCCCTGGGCGATTTGCGCCACGATGGCCGCTGCATAGTCGGGTTCGCCACCGAGCTGGCCCAGGATGCGGCGCAGCATCAAGGCCGCCAGGGCGCCCACCACCAGCATCAGCGCGCCGCCGATAGCCAGCAGCACGCCTGCCTGGGCCCAGAACTTGTGGTTGATGTCATCGATGTACGTGCCTGTGCCGATCAGCCAATCCCACGGCGCAAATTTCACCACGGCATACATCTTCGCCACCGGGTCCTTCACGCCCGGACGCGTGCCGTCCGCCTGCACCAGGCCGATGCGGCTGGTGGCCAGGGCCGCGCGGTAGCGGTCGCCCGACTGCTTCATGTTCTTTTGCGGCGTGCCGATGCGCGACGCATTCGGGTGCACGTACAGCAAGTCCGTGCTGAAATCACGCACGAAATAATACATCTCGTCCTTGACGAAGCTGCCGATGGCCAGCTTGGCCTGCTGCTGCGCCTGTTCACGCGTGAGCTTGCCAGACTGTTCCAGCGCATACGCCTTTTCCACCGAGGCATTGGCCAATTCCACCAGCACCGTCAGCTGCTCGACCCTTTCCGCCATCATGGTCTGGCGCAAGGAATACAGGGAAAACGAGGCGATGAGGACGATGCCCAGCAAGGTGCTGAAACACAGGAGGAGAATGCGCGAACGGAGTGTCATGGGTGCCTGGGTAAAGAATAAAATGTGGAATTATAAACAATTTCCATGTGGAAATCTTTTCAGAAAAGCAAAGCGGGCGGCGCTACCAGGCTGATGCCCGGCAGGCACCGCCCGCATATGTCTTGCTGAAGTCTGACTGAAAGGTCAGGCCAAGGCTTCCTTGGCTGCCTCTTCCGGCGTCAAGCCGTCGTAGAACTGGTCGGTAAACCACTCGACCTGCTCTTCGATGTGGTCCTGCGCCTGCGCCACGGTGGCGCCGCCCGCCACGAGGAAGCCTTCGACCTCGATACACCAGTTGATCAACTCCAGGGTTTCCGGATCGAGTTCTTCTTTCTTAGCCATCGTATTTCCTTGCTTGTTAAATTGCGATCACATCAATAAGCAGCAGTTTAACAGCTTCGCCACACTGCCGCCCCTGCAGTTCAACAATGAAGCTTACTTGGCTGCAACGTTTTTACGTTCCGGATACAGTACTACCTGCACATAATTGTGCATGTCCAGGTAGCGCTGCGCCGCCAGTTTCACGGCTTGCGGCGTGATGGCGCGCACGCGCTGCTCGTAGCGCAGGATGTGCGCAGGGTCGCGCCCCTGCGTTACCGAA
The DNA here is from genome assembly GCF_030587275.1 of Janthinobacterium sp. SUN128. Taxonomy (NCBI): domain Bacteria; kingdom Pseudomonadati; phylum Pseudomonadota; class Betaproteobacteria; order Burkholderiales; family Oxalobacteraceae; genus Janthinobacterium; species Janthinobacterium sp. SUN128. The sequence continues at coordinate 2,743,595 of NZ_JAPWHY010000001.1, forward strand.
CCCATCAATTGGTTCATCCAGTAATTGTTTTCCCGCAAGGATTTCTGCTGGCGCGTGATCCAGTTCAGCTTGACCTTTTCCAGGTCCGCCGCGGATGGCCCGTCCGTCTTCATCTTGTTGATTTCGGCAAACGCCGCGGCGATCACCTTGTCCACGTTTTCCGGTCCGGTGGGCAAGTTCAAGGCCACCGAGTAATGGCCGTACGGATGCTGGCCCATCGAGGTTTCAAAGCCGCCGCCATAGATCATGCTCATCTTTTCGCGCAGCACTTCGATGACTTTCAGGTTCAGCACCTCGCCCAGCGCCTGCAGGGTCAGCTTTTGCTCATCCGAATACGCCACGTCGCCATTGAAGGTGATGGAAATCGTGCTTTTGGGCTCGCTGCCCATGTAGATATCCTTCTTGACGATCCCGGTCACCGGACGCATGCCCACGTCGCGGTAGGCGTGCGGCACGTCGGCCACGGGCAAGGTGCCCAGGTAGCTGGCGATCAGGGGCTTGATCTTGTCGAGCTCGAAGCTGCCTGTGAAGATGAAGGTCATGCCGCGCGCGCTGGAAAAACGCTGGCGGAAGATTTCCAGCGAACGGTCCAGGCCCACCTTGTCGAAGTCGGCCACACGCGGCACGCCATCGACGCGCGGGTTGTCGCCAAACATGGCGTGCTGGATGGCATCGTAAAACACGGCCTCCGGCTGCGCCATGCTGTTTTTCGCCAGGTCCTGCTGCTTGCCGATGAAGGACTGGTACAGGCCCGCATCCTTGCGCACATCGTTGAAATACAGGTACACCAGTTGCAGCATGGCTTCCACGTCGGCGCTGCTGGCCGAGCCGCCAAAGCCTTCGCTCAGTTCGCCCAGCGAAGCGCCCACGTTGACCGTCTTACCGGCCAGCACTTTCTGCAAGTCCAGCGGCGCCAGGTCTTTCAAGCCCATGCTGCCGACCACGGCGCTCGCGTAGCGGGCGTTGTAGATGTCGGCATCGCCAAACAGCGACTGGCCGCCGAAACGCGTCGAGCCCATCAGCACCTGGTCATTCTTGAAGTCCGTGGGTTTGAGCAGCACGCGCACGCCATTGCCCAGGGTCAGTTCCGTCACGCCGATGGCGCTATTCAACTTTTCCGAGGCGATGCTGCCGCCGGCCGGCGGGCCGTCCATCAGCTTGCTGGCCAGGACTTTTTCCGTGCGCGGCTCGATGGTTTGCTGCTCGGCCTTCGCCACCGCGTCGAGCAATTGCTGCTGCGTCGGCACGCTGGCACCCGCTTTCGGCTCGGCGCCCATGAAGACCACCAATTTCTTTTGCTGGTCGGGAATCACCTTGGCCACCGTCTCGTTGATTTCCTGCAGAGTTACCTGCGGCAAGAGTTCCTGCGCGTACAACAATTCATTGGCGATGCCGGGGATGGCTTCCTGCTCCAGGAAGTTACGCGAATACTCGGCCACGAAACCGGCCGAATCGGACTTGTCGCGCTCGCTGTACGCGCGCTCGTAATTGCGCAGCATGTTCTTGCGCGCGCGGTCCAGCTCGTCCTGGCTGAAACCGAAGCGGCGCGCCCGCTCATCTTCCTGCACCAGCGCATCGACGGCCGGCTGCACGCCGCCCTTGCCCAACAAGGCATACGCGCTGAACGATTCATAGCCGCGCACCAGCTTGCCCATGCTGCTGCCGCCCTGGATGAACGGGGGATTGGCTTGCTGCGTCAATTCCTGCATGCGCGCGCTGAGCATTTGCCCATACAGGTTTTCGATCATCTGGCGGCGGTAGTCGGCAATGGTGACGGGCTCCTGCGCGGCGCGGATCGGGTAGCGGATGAAGACGGTGTCGTCCGGCGCTTCCTTGTCCGTGATCACCAGCGCTTCCGTTTGCGAGCGCTGCGGCACTTCCGCGTACAGGCGCGGACGCGGTTTCACGGGATTTTTCAGTTTGCCGAAATGCTGCTGGATCAGCTTTTCAGCCTGTTTCGGTTCCACATCACCGACCACCATCACGGCCATCAGGTCGGGACGGTACCAATCCTTGTAGAAACGCTTGATGGCTTCCGGCTTGAACGTCTTCAAGACGGATTCCTTGCCGATCGGCATGCGTTCCGCATAGCGCGAACCGTTCAGCAGCTTCGGATACAGGATCTTGTTCATGCGGTCGCTGGCACCCTTGCCCAGGCGTGCCTCTTCCAGCACGATGCCGCGCTCGCTGTTGATATCGGCCGGATTGAATTTCAAGCCATGCGCCCAGTCTTCCAGCACGAGAAAACCCTTTTCCAGGTTTTCCTTCTTGTTCGTCGGAATCGGCAGCACGTACACGGTTTCATCAAAGCTCGTGTAGGCATTCAGGTCGGCGCCGAACTTCACGCCGATCGATTGCAGATAGGAAATCAGTTCATTGCGCTTGAAATGCGTCGAGCCATTGAAGGCCATGTGTTCCGTGAAATGGGCCAGGCCTTGCTGGTCGTCATCTTCCAGGATGGAACCGGCTTTCACCACCAGGCGCAATTCCACTTTTTGCGCGGGACGGGCATTTTTCTTGATGTAATAGGTCAAGCCGTTCGGCAGTTTTCCGACGGTAACTTCTGGTGCCAGCGGCAGGGGATCGCTCAAACGGATTTCCGCCTGGGCCATGCAGGCGCACGCCAGCAAGACGGCGCCCGAGATCAGGCGTAATTTACTCAGCTTCATGTATTCTCAACGGTAAGATTCAGTAAGCGTACCTTACACTGAAATCGTCTTTCCGCCATTAAAAACAGCTTAGGAAGAACTGCTTTCCCCAGGCAACTTTGCCCAATGACAAACTCAACAGTGCCCTGCCAGCTTCTTTCAATTGTGCTAAAGTATTGCCGCCGGTCATGTGGACCGGCACAACAATACGTCTTCGGGGCGGGGTGCGATTCCCCACCGGCGGTAAGACCGGCAACGGTCAAGCCCGCGAGCGCTTGTCAGGTTTCGCCTGATAAGGTCAGCAGATCTGGTGTGATTCCAGAGCCGACGGTATAGTCCGGATGAAAGAAGATGTGCAGTAAACGCGATGTCCGATCGACCTGTCGATGCGGCCGGCTGCGTCTATTCGCTTGCCCTGCAGCGTTTTTCGCCTATGCGAGGAGCGTTTCACCATGTTAGTCAACAGCTACACCCTGCTTTCCAACGACCTGGAAGGTCGCATCCAATCCGCCCTGGCCGCCATGCGCGCCGGCATTCCCGTCATCCTGCTCGACGATTTCGACCGTGAAAACGAAGCCGATTTGATCCTGTCGGCCGAAAAATTGACGAACGAAACCATGGCCCTGCTGATCCGCGAATGCAGCGGCATCGTCTGCCTGTGCCTGCCGACGGACGTCGTCAGCGCGCTGGAATTGCCGCCCATGTCGTCCGACAATGGCAGCCGCTACGGCACGCCGTTCACGATCTCCATCGAGGCGCGCGACGGCGTCACGACGGGCGTGTCGGCCGCCGACCGCGTGACCACCATCCGCGCCGCCATCGCGCCGAACGCCAAGCCATCCGACCTGGTGCGCCCTGGCCACGTATTTCCCCTGCGCGCCGCGCCCGGTGGCGTGCTCGAGCGCCGTGGCCACACGGAAGGCTCCGTCGACCTGTCGCGCATGGCGGGCCTGAACCCGGCCGCCGTGCTGTGCGAGCTGATGAACCCGGACGGCACCATGATGCGCGGCGACGATATCGAACGCTTCGCCGAATTGCACGGCATGCCGATCCTCACCATCGAGGAACTGGTGGAGTGGCGCAGCACGCGCGAACAGTAAGCTAGCTTAAGGCGGCCACGGCCTTGGGCAAATGTACATGCTTGTACACAAGGCACGCCGCCAGGCCATACGCGACGGCAATCGTCGCGTAGGCCAGCGGCAAGCGCAGCGACCAGTCCGGCACCATGTGCAGGATGCTGCCGATCAGGGCCACCCCCACCAGGGCGCCGATCTGGCGGTTCGCATTCAGGGCTGCCGCCGCGCTGTTCGCATGCAGCTTGCCGGCCACCCGCATCACGGTGGCCGTCATGGCGGGAATGGCGATGCCGATGGCCACGTTCATGACGGCCGTGCCCAGCGCCAGCAGAAAATATGGCGTGCCCGGACGCAAGGCCATCAGCAGCAAGGCCATGCCAGCGCCCACCAGCAAGCCTAGCAGCATGGGCAAGCGCGTGCCATAACGCGCCGCAATACTTCCCGCCATAAAGTTTCCTACCGTATAGGCCGCCATCATGGGCAGCAGGCGCAAGCCCGACTGCAAGGCATCGGCGCCGCCCGACTGCTGCAGGAACAGGCTCAATAAGAACAGCTGGCCGAACACGCAGAAGTTGATCAGGAAACCCACGCCATTGGCCGCGCCAAAGCTGCTGCTGTGGAACAGTGCGCGCGGCAACAGCGGATGGCTGCCGCTGCGCTCGCGCCGCAGCAATTGCCCGGCGGACAGCACCGTCAAGGCCCCCGCCGCCAGCACGCCCGGCGCCAGCCAGCCCAGCACGGGACCTTCGATCAGCACGAAACTGAGGCCCGCCAGCGCCGCCACGCCCAAGGCATGGCTGAGCAGCGACAGATCGCGCGGCTGGCGCGCCGGCGCGGCCAGCAGCACTTGCGCCATGACGATGGCCAGCACGCCGAGCGGCACATTCACCCAGAACACGCTGCGCCAGCCGAACTGGTGCACAAGGATGCCGCCGATCAAGGGGCCGGATGCGCCGGCCACGCCCACCAGCGCCGACCAGGCACCCAGCATGCGCGTGCGCTCGCGCTCGTCGTCAAAGCTGTGCGTCAGCAAGCTCAGGGAACTGGGCATGAACAGGGCCGCGCCCGCCCCCTGCAGCAAGCGCGCGGCGGTGAGGAAATGCCCGTCGGGCGCGGCGCCGCACAGGATCGAGCCGAGGAGGAAGACGCCCAGGCCGCCCTGGTACACGGCTTTCGGGCCGTAGCGGTCGGCCAGCGCGCCGCCGGCCAGCAGCAGCGCGGCAAACGTCAGGGTGTAGCCGTCGACCACCCAGACCAGGCCCGTCAGCGGTATGGCCAGGTCCAGCGCGATATCGGACAGGGCCACGTTGACGGCCGTGACGTCGATCATCGCCATGACGAAGCCGAACGCCAGGGTCAGCAGGATGAAGCCGCTGGCGCGGCTCGGTGTGGGGGCGGACATGGTATTTCCTTGCAGGGACAGCGGGGCAGCCATTATGCGAGCGTTGCATGATGCAGTAAACAGGCATAAAATCAGCACTATGATGCAAAAATGCATCAGCATCACGACAGGAAAACAAGTCATGGACTGGGCTTATGGACTGGGATAACGCGCGCATCTTTCTGGCCATCGGCCGGGCCGGCACCCTGCGCGGCGCGGCGGCCCTGCTGCACATCGACCAGGCCACGTGCGGGCGCCGCCTGGCCGCGCTGGAAAGCTCGCTGGGCGCCACCCTGTTCCTGCGCACGCCGTCCGGCTACGTGCCCACGCCGGCCGGCGAACTGGCGCTCACGGCGGCCGAAGCGATGGAACGGGCGGCCGACAAGCTGCAGCGCGAGATGCAGGGCGTCGACAATCGTTTAAGCGGCCTGGTGCGCGTGGCCACCACCGACACCATGGCCAGCCATTTCGTCATCCGCGCCATGCAGCAGCTGCATGCGGCGCACCCAGACATCCGCATCGTGCTCAACGTGGCGCCCGCGCTGGCCAGCCTGACGCGGCGCGAAGCGGACCTGGCCGTGCGCGGCGTGCGTCCCACCGACCCGGACCTGATCTCGCGCCACCTCGTCAAGCGCAGCCTGGGCCTGTACGCGTCGAAAAGCTACCTGGCCGAACGGGGCGAACCCGTGCGCGGCACGGCGCTGGCCGGCCACGATATCGTCATCTACCACCATTCCGTGACGCCCCGCCATGCGGAGAAAATCGCCTGCGAACCCGTCGCCAACGCCCGGGTCGCCATGGAAGTAAACTCGGCGGCGATGCTGCAGGAAGCCACGCGCGCGGGCCTGGGCGTGGCCGAACTGGCCACGCACCTGGGCGACATCGACCCGCAGCTCGTGCGCATCTGGCCCGAGCGGGCGGAAAGCTACGACGTGTGGCTGGTCATGCATGCCGACCTGAACCGCTCTGCCCGTGTACGGGCGGCGGCCGACGCGATTATCCACAGCGTCGCCAGCGTGGCCGGCCAATAGCGGGCCTGCCGTGCACTGCTGGACAATCGCTTGTATCGAACGCATCCAATGTTAAGATGCCATGATGACTCTATCCGTCTCCCTCATCATCAGCCTGCGCCGCCTGCACCGGGCCACCATGGCCTGGCTGGTCAGCTGGTGGCGCATGCTGCATTTCGCCATCCTCGTGTTTTCGCTGGCCCTGTCGCCATCGAGCTATAACCGCGACAACCGCCCCATCCTCGCGCACCGCCTGGTGACGAATACGGCGCCGAACCTCGTGTGGTTCAGCGTCGCCTGCGCGCTGGTCAGCCTGGTGCTGATACGCATCGTCGTCGTCAGCGCGCAAAGCTACGGCCTGTCGCGCTATGCGCTGGAAATGGTGGTGCGCGTGCTGGTGCTGGAACTGATACCGCTGACGGCCGCCCTGTTCGTGGCGCTGCGCCTGACCTTGCCCGACGGCATTGCGTTCGCGCAAATGCGCTCGTCCGGCATGCTCGAGAAAATGCAGCGCCAGGGCGTCGACCTGCTGCGCCGCGAATACTTTCCGCGTGTCATGTCAGGCATCTTCGCCGTGTGGATGCTGGCTATCGTCAGCTGCGTCACCTCGCTCATCCTCGCCTATGTCACCATCTACGGTTTTACGCCGTGGGCGCTGCAGGGCTACACGCGCGTCGTGGGGCAGATATTCAATCCGGCCGTGGCCCTGATCCTGATGCTCAAGGTCATCTTCTTCAGCTTTGCCGTGGCCCTGATCCCGCTGGCCTCTTCCTACTATCCGGAGGAGCCGCACGGCCGGCGCAACCGCCTGTGGGCCGCGCACGGCCTGTCCGAAATGCTGCGCCTGTTTTCCGTCATCCTGCTGGTCGAAGTGGCTTCGCTGATGGGCAATTACTACTGATGCCCCGCCCGCCACCGCCAGCGATCCCGAACCACCCATACGAGAGCCAGAAGCCATGAGCCAGAGCCAACCCCCGAATCCCGACCAGGTCGACGTCACGGCGCCCGCCGGTCTCACGCAAGATTCCGTGCTGCCCGCCCCGCCGCCCGTGCGCCACGCGGAACTGAAGGCGGCCATCCTGCTCGTCTTCATGTTCGTGCTGGTGGTCGGTTCCGTCGTCTACCTGATGTATGCGCGCGGCGCCTTCGAAGCCACGCAGACGCTGGTGCTGACGGCCGACGATTCCGACGGCGTCGGCGTGGGCGCCGACCTGACCTTTTCCGGCTTTCCCATCGGCCGCGTGCAACGCATCGAGCTGGCGCCGGACGGTCGCGCGCGCGTCATCATCGACGTGCCGAGAAAAGATGCGCACTGGCTGCGCACCAGCTCCATCTTCACCCTGGAACGTGGCATCGTGGGCGGCGCCAAGCTGCGCGCCTACAGCGGCATCCTGACGGACCCGCCGCTGCCCGACGACGCCACGCGCGACTTGCTGGTGGGCGACATGGCGGCCGAAATCCCCCGCCTGCTGGCCGCCGCCAAGGACTTGCTGAACAACGTGGCCAGCCTGACGGGCACCGATTCCGCGCTCGACGGCACCTTGCGCAATGTGCAGGCCGTCACCGGCAAGCTGAGCGGCCCGGGCGGCGCCATGGGCTTGCTGACGGGCGACGACAAGCAGTCGCGCCTGCTGGTCGAGCGGGCCAACGCCCTGCTGATCACGGCGGACCAGCTGGCCCGCCGCACGGATGGCCTGGTGGCGAATGCCGATACGCGCGTCTTCGGCGACAAAGGCGTGATGACGGATGCGCAGGCGACCATCGTGCAGCTGAACGCCCTGCTGGCCGACACCCGCAACAGCCTGAAAAAAGTCGACGCCGTGCTGGTCGAGGCGCAGGCCGTGGGCGCCAATGCCAAGGCGGCGACAGCCGACCTGGGTCCGCTGCGCGCCGACGTGGAAAGCAATCTGCGCAAGGTCGAGCAGTTGGTCAATGAAATCAACCGCAAATGGCCGTTCAAGCGCAATCCGGAGATCAAACTGCCATGAAAATATCCCGCCCCGCCATCGCCGCCCTGCTGTGCACCTTGCTTGCCGCCTGCTCCAGCGGCCCGCCCGTGCCGGACTGGAAAATGAATGCGCAAAGTTCCGTCGAGCGCTTCCAGGCGGCCTACCTGGGCGGCAACGCCCTCGTCGAGCAGACGGAATTCCGGCGCGCCCGCAGCCAGGTGGCCGGCACGGGCAAGCTTGAACTCGTGGCGCGCATCGAACTGCTGCGCTGCGCCACGCGCGTGGCCAGCCTGGCCTTCGAGGACTGCACCGGCTTTGACGCCCTGCAAGCCGATGCGACAGCCGCCGACCGCGCGTATGCGGCCTGGCTGGCCGGCAAGGCGCAGGCGGCCGACGTCGCCCTGCTGCCGGAAGTGCAGCGGGCGGCAGCCAGCGCCAGCTCCGACACGGCCGCCGCCAGCGCCGTGGCGGCCATCAAGGACCCGCTGTCGCAACTGGTGGCGGCCGGCGTGCTGCTGCGTGCCAGCCGCGCCACGCCGGAACTGCTCGATACGGCCGTGGCCACCGCCTCGGACCAGGGCTGGCGCCGGCCGCTGCTGGCGTGGCTGGGCGTGCAGCGCCTGCGCGCCGAACAGGCGGGCGACACGCTGGCGGCGCAGCGCATCGCGCGGCGCATGGCAATCGTCGAGCAGCCGCTGGCCCCCTGAGCGCGCCGATGGCGGCCCAAGGCAGGCGGAATCAGGCATAATCGAAGCAGGATGACAGCTATGCCGTGCAGGCAGCGAGGTGTGACGATGCAGTTCGAGGATTTCGACCTTTCCACTCCCGATACCGGCCGGCATGCCGGGGCGGCTCCTGGCGATGATGCACCGGCCGCCACGGCCGTGCGTCTGCAATACCTGCTCGACAATACTCCCTCCATCATCTATTGCACCGTGCCCAGCGGCGACTTCAAGATGACGTTTGTCAGCAACAATGCCCTGAATGTGCTGGGCTACCAGCCCGAGGAGATGGTGGCCGACCCCAATTTCTGGTTCGACCATATCCACCCCGACGATGCTCCCGGGATTTTTTCCAGCCTGGCGCAGATCTTCGTCGAAGGCGCGCGCGCCTACGAATACCGCTTCCGCGTGCGCGACGGCAGCTATCTGTGGATGCACGACAGCCTGCGCCTCGTGCGCGACGAGCATGGCGTGCCGTTCGAAGTGATCGGCTCGCTGACGGACATCACGGAACGCAAGGGCATGGAAGCGATGCTGCAGGCGCGCGGCGAAGAGCAGCAACTACTGATCAGCAAGCTGCAGGAAGCGCACGACCAGTTGCTGCAATCGGAAAAGATGGCGTCCATCGGCCAGCTGGCGGCCGGCATCGCGCATGAAATCAATAACCCGATCGGCTTCGTCAACTCGAACATGAGTTCGCTGCAAGCCTATGTCGGCACCCTGTTCGACGTCATCGCCCGATATGAGGCGGCGATGCGCGAGCCGCTCGACGGCCCGGCCCTGGCCGCGCACGTGGTCCAGGTGCGCGCGCAGGCCGACCTGGCCTTCCTGCAGGACGACATCGGCGACCTGGTGCGCGAATCGATGGATGGCCTCAAACGCGTGCGCGACATCGTGCAGGCGCTGAAGGATTTTTCCCACGTGGGCGAGACGGACTGGCAAGTGGCCAGCCTGCATGCGGGCCTGGACAGCACCCTGAATATCGTCGCCAACGAATTGAAATACAAGGCGCGCATCGAGAAACACTATGGCGAACTGCCACCGATACTGTGCCTCGCCTCGCAGCTGAACCAGGTCTTCATGAACCTGCTCGTCAACGCGGGCCAGGCCATCGGCAGCGACGGCGTGATCAGCATCCGCACCGGCCACGCGGACGACTGGGTCTGGGTGGAGATCGGCGACACGGGCGCCGGCATCGCGCCCGAGCACCTGAACCGCATCTTCGAACCGTTCTTCACCACCAAGGCCGTCGGCAGCGGCACGGGCCTGGGCCTGTCGCTGTCATACGGCATCGTCAACAAGCACGGCGGACGCATCGACGTGGCGTCGGAGGTGGGTCGCGGCACGCGCTTTACCGTGCACCTGCCCATATCGCCGCCAGCGGCCCAGGCAGTGTCCTAGCCTTCCTTGACGGGCACATACACGCGGATGCTGAGGCGGCCGCCATTCTTGCTTTCGAAGTCGAGCAGCTGGGCGATCACGCGGGCCGTCAGCACGTGCTCGGCCGCCAGCAGCATCAAGCCATCACGGCTGATCAGGTCGCGCGACAGCACCATGCCCGGTTCCAGCTGGCCCGACAGCACGGTCAGGTCGCGCGCCGGCGGTTCTGTCTCTTCCATGATGCTGCGGAAAGCGGCCACCACGGCCGGGTCGTAGCGCTTGCCGACGCTGTCGTAGATCAGGGTGCGGGCCTCCTCGGCGCGCAGGCTGCGCTGCACCATGGCGCCGATCTGCAAGCCGTCGTAATCGGACGCCAGCGCGAGGATGCGCGCCCCCATCGGAATGGCCAGGCCCACCAGGCCATCGGGAAAGCCGCCGCCGTCGAAGCGCTCGAGCTGCGAGCGCAGGATCACGGAAACGGCGCGCAGCTCCTCGAGCGCCATCAATAATTGTTCGGCGCGCAGCGGATGCTTGCGGAACGCGGCCAGCTGCTCGCCCGTCCAGGCGCTGGCCGGCAACTCCAGCACATCGTCGCTCAAGCTGAGCTTGCCGATATCCTTGAGCAGGGCCGCGATGAACACGTCGCGCGCCTCCTGCCCTTCCAGGCCCAGCGCCTGCGCCAGCTTGCGCGACAGCTCGGCCACCCGCCGCGCATGGCCTGCCAGCTTGCCGCCGCGCATCTCGATCAGGTTGGAAAACACCTTGATCGTCGTCACAAACGTGGCCTTCAGGCGCTCGTTGGCCGCCTGCACTTCGTCGTGCGACTGCTTCAGCTGCTGCGTGCGCGTGGCCACCTTCGCTTCCAGGCTGGCGTTGAGCGCCTGCAGCTCCACGTTCTGGCTGGCCGTCAGCGCTTCCAGGCGCAGCTTTTCCTGCTCCAGCGCGCGCCGTTCCAGCGCGTGGCGCACCACCAGCACGATATCGTTCTCGTCCCACGGCTTGGTCACGTAGCGGTAGATCTCGCCCTGATTGATGGCGTCGAGGATGGACTGGATGTCGGCATAGCCGGTCAGCAGCAAGCGTATGGTGCCGGGCCAGCGCTGGCGCACCTGGGCCAGGAACTGCGCGCCATCCATGTGCGGCATGCGCATGTCGGAAATGACCAGGTCCACCGTCTCGCTCTCGAGCAGGGCCAGGCCGGCCGCGCCGCCATCGGCCGTCAGCACGCGGTAGCCGTGCGGGCGGAACAGCCGGCGCAGCGACGAGAGGATATTCGGTTCGTCATCGACGCACAGGATGGTGGGCGGCGCGGCCGCGGTGCTGGCGCTGGTACCGGTGCTCATGCTGTCCTGTTCGGTCATGGTGCGACGGCCTGCGCCTGGCGCACGGGCAAGGTGATGCGGAAGGTGGTGCCGCGGCCGATGATGCTGCGCACGTCGATGCGGCCGTGATGTTTCTGCACCGTGGTGTAGGCCAGCGACAGGCCCAGCCCCGTGCCCTTGCCGACGGCCTTGGTGGTGAAGAACGGGTCGAAAATGCGCGACAGGTGTTCGGGCGCGATGCCGCCGCCCGTGTCCTCGACCTCGATCCACACTTCCGTCGCGTTGTCGCTGCCCGTGCGCAGGGTGATGCATCCGCGCGCCTCGCCCATGGCGTGGGCCGCGTTGACGACCAGGTTCATGATCACCTGATTCAGTTCGGAAGGCTGGCATTCGATATCGGGAATGTCGGCGTACTCGCGCACCACGTCGGCCTTGTACTTGACCTCGTTGTTCACGATATTGAGCGTGGTGTCGATGCCCTGGCGCAGGTCGGCCCAGACCCACTCCTGGTGCGCATCCGTGCGCGAAAAATCCTTCAGGTCCTGCACGATGCGGCGTACGCGCGCAATGCCTTCCTTCGACTCGCCCATCAGCAGCGGAATGTCGGTGCGCAGGAAGTCCAGGTCGACCTGTTCGCGCAGCGCCCGCAGGCGCGCCGCCACCACGGGGTCGGCGACGGCCGGTTCCGCTTCCTCATAGGCGTCGAGCATGCTGAACAGGTCGTCCAGATACCCTTCCAGCGTGCCGACATTGGAAAACACATAGCCGATGGGATTGTTGATCTCGTGCGCCACGCCGGCGGCCAGCTGGCCGATCGAGGCCAGTTTTTCCGACTGCAGCAGTTTTTGCTGGGCCAGCGACAGCTTGCTGTTCAATTCCGTCAGGGCCAGGTTACGCTCGCGCAATTCGAGATCGGCGATCTGGCGCTGGCGGATATCGTCGGCCAGGCGCTCGTTCATGTCGGCCAGCTGGGCCGTACGCTTGGCCACCAGGTGTTCCAGGTTGTCGTGCGCCTTGCGCAGCGCCAGTTCCGCAAGGCGCCGCTCGCTCACGTCGCGCAGGGTTTCGATGGCGCCCACCAGGCGTCCCTGGCGGTCGCGCAGGGGCGCCGCCGTGAAATGCAGCCAGTGGCCTTCGGGGCCGATATCGGCAAAGAAATCCTCGGCCTCAAAGGCGCCCGGGATCACGGGAGAGCGCTTCAGCTTGCCGAGGTAGAGGTCATTTTCGCCGAGCGCGATATCGTCGGCCACCAGCAAGTCGGCCAGGCAGGCGCGCGGCTGCGGATAAAACGCCTTCCAGTGGTCGCGCGTGCCGACCATCTCGGCGGCCGTAAAGCCCGTCAACTGTTCGCAGGCGCTGTTCCAGTGCGTGATCACGTGGTCCGTGTCGATGGCGAAAGTGGCCACGGGATGGCCATCGAAAAACGCCGACAGCGCGATGGAATCGCCCTGACGGCGTTCCGGCGTGGCGGACAGTGCCTGCCCTGCGTCTGTTTCCATGGCCTGTATCCTGTTCATGCCAGCATGATCCGCGACATTTCATCGAAGGTGTGTTCCGTTTGCCGCAGCAGCGCCAGCCAGGCCTGCTCATCCAGCGCGACGCTGCGCCAGCCCGCGGGCGACAGGGGCGGCACCAGCGCATCATCGACGCCGGCCAGGTCGAGCGCCAGGGCGACGGCATTGGCCAGATGCACGGCCAGCGGCAAGCCGCCCGCCTCCAGCCGGTCGATGGCGTGGTGGTCGGCCACCGCCTGCTGTATCGCCTCGGGAAACTTCCAGTAGGCGGCCAGGGCGCTTCCCACCTGCGCGTGGTCGATGCCGATGACGGCCAGTTCCGCATCGGCCATCTGGCAGTCATGCGCCTGGCGGTAGCTGCGCACGAGCGCGTGCTCGGCCGGGAAGCGCGTCACCAGCACCAGGGTGCCCAGGTCGTGCAGCAGGCCGGCCGTGAACGCCGTTTCGGGATTGACGCGCAAGTGCGGCGCCAGCAGGCGCGCGGCGATGGCCGTGGCCAGCGAATGGCGCCAGAACGCCTGGAAATCGAAGCCGCCGCTGACGGGCGCGAAACTGCCCGTCAACGCGCAGGCCGTGACGACGGTGCGGATGCTGTGAAAACCCAGTACGGAAACGGCTTGCGGAATGCTGGTGACCTTCGATTGCATGCCGTAGAACGAGGAGTTGGCGATGCGCAGGGTCTTCGCCGCCAGGGCCTGGTCCAGCTCGATCTTTTGCGCCAGCACATGCACGTCCGTGTCGTCCTGGTCCATGCTCGACAGCAGCTCCAGCACCACCACCGGCAGCGAGGGCAGTTCCTGTATCTGGCGGATGATGTGTTCAAAACTGAGCCTTGTCATGCCGCGCCCCCTTGCCGGTAGCGCTGCAGCAGCGCCAGCAGTTCCGCCCCTGCGGAATCGGGCGGCGTGGCGCGGAACAGCACGGCCAGCCGTTCCAGGCGGCGCGCCCGTTCCTGCTCGGCATGCGCCTGCGCGGCGGGGTCAATCGCCTCGTCCATGACGACGTGGCAGCGCTCCACATTGCGCCTGCGCAAGGCCGTCAGGTTCGCCGCCGTCAGGGTGGCGCCCTGGGCCAGCAGTACGGCGCCGCTGGCGTCGCTCAGCGCCTGCGCCAGCACCATACCTTCCTGCGCCTGCTCCATGGAAATCTCGCGGCCGCTGTCACTCACGCTTGTACTCACGCTTATACTCATGTACCCGCTCCATGACGGCTCAGGGTGACCAGGCTGCCGCGCGAACGCGAATGCATGCCCATCGGATGGATCGCCACGGCATACGGCTGGCCATCGATGGCGGCCAGGCAAGGTGCGCCCTGCCCGCCGAACAGCTGCGGCAAGACGATCGCCGCTTCGTTGCCCAGCAGGGCCGCACCCCGTTCGAACAGATTGGCCGCCGCCGCGTTGATGAAGGCGATCATGCCGTCCTCATCGAGCCCGATCACGGGCAGCGGCAGAAATTGCAGCAATTCGCGCGCGATGCCCAGGCTGACTTCGTCGCGGCTGATCTGGTGCTGCTGCTGGCTCACCAGCGCCTGCATGGCGGCATTGGCTGCCGCCAGCGCCAGGTTGACCTCGCGCAACTGCCCATTGAGCCGCACATTGTCGTCATCGATGCCCTTCAGGCGAAAGGCTTCGGCGATATGCTCGCGCAACTGATGGTCTTCCCATGGTTTGGTGAGGAACTTGAAGATGGCGCCCTCGTTGACGGCATCCGTGACGGCCTGCAACTCGGTATAGCCCGACAGCATGATGCGGATGGTTTGCGGACACAGCAGCTTGGCCTTGCGCAGGAAGTCGGCGCCCAGCATGCCGGGCATGCGCTGGTCCGACACGATCACGTCGACGACATGGCTGGCCAGCACCTCCAGCCCTTCCTGGCCGCTGCCCGCCGTCAGGATATGGTAACCATCGCGCCGCAGCAGGCGCTTGAGGGAAGCGAGGATATTCGGCTCGTCATCGACCAGCAGCAAGGTGCGCGGTGGCGCCGCAGGCTGCTGCCCGGCATCCGCCGCCAGCACCGCTGTAGCCGGCATGCCATGCTCGTCGTGCAAATCCATCGGACCATCCTCTCATCGCCATGGCGATATCGGAGCTTGCCTGGAGGGGGAATCTGCTACGCGGGACAGTCTTGCGAGTCTTGCGCGGCAGCCAGCTTGCGTTGAAATTATACGACTAAATATTCCTGTATGGCATTTATCCGCTACCTATCCGCGCCGTGGCGGGCAAGGCGTATCGCGGTAAAACACAAAACCGCCCAGGCCGATGGCCTTGGTATCGGCTTTCACACCATACACCAGCGTGCTCCTGTCCGCCTCGATGCGCAGCAGGTTCATGTGTTGCACGATTTGCGCGTGCGACAGTTCCAGCGATGGCGTCGGCGCCAGTTGCAAACGCAGCTCGGACGTGGCGCTGTCATACGCCCAGCGGCCCGGATTATAGAAGGCGAAGCCGCCATCGAAACGCAGGCTGCCATCCTTGAACTGGGTCAGGCAAATGCCGGGAAATTCGCTGGGCGGGTTGTACCAGGTGGCGGCCACGGCGGCATCGGCAGGCGCCTTGCCCGGCATCTGCATGCCGCTGCCATCACTTTTGCCGCCCATGCCGGCACAGCCTGCCAGCGCCAGCGCGCAAGCCAGAGCGCCCGCACGCGTGATGAATGTCATGTGCATCAACAGTCCCCTTGCTTTATAGAAACATCATCTTAAAGCGGGACGGCCAGCCGTTCAAGCGGCTAGCGCACATAAGGGCGATTTAATTGCCCTCGGCCGCCTTCGCCGCCAGGGCTGCCGCTTCGCGCAATTTATCCTTCTTGCTCTTGCGCGCACCCTTCACGCCGCCGTTCACCGTGTCCGTCACGGTGCTCACGGGCTCGGGCAGTTCCGTTGGCTCGAAACCGGCCACCACTTCGCGCACGATGCGCAAGTCGTTGCGGTTTTCGATCAGGCGGAAATGCGCTTCCGTGTCGGCCGTCACGAAACTGATGGCCGTGCCGCTTTCGCCGGCGCGGCCCGTGCGGCCGATGCGGTGCGTGTAGTCGACGGCCGAACGGGGCAAGTCGTAATTGACGACGGCCGGCAAGCCGGCGATGTCGATGCCGCGCGCGGCCACGTCGGTGGCCACCAGCACCTGCAAGCGGCACGCCTTGAAGTCGGCCAGCAGCTGGCTGCGCGTGCCCTGGCTGAATTCTCCGTGGAAGGCGCCCACGTGCAAGCCCGCGCGCTGCAGCTTGTCGGCCACGTGTTCGGCCGCGTACTTGGTGGCGACAAACACCAGCACGCGCTCCCACTGCTGCTGCAGGATCAGGTAGCGCAGCAGCTGCGTGCGGCGCGGCACGTCGACCGTGATGGCCCGCTGCACGATGTCGGGCCTATCCTGCGGTTCGGACGCCACTTCGATGCGCACGGGCTCCTTGAGCAGGCTGTCGGCCAGTGCCTGCACGCTGTCGGGGAAGGTGGCGGAGAAGAACAGGTTTTGCCGCTGCTTGGGCAGCAGCGCCAGGATGGCGTTGATCTCCTCGCTGAAACCCATGTCGAGCAAACGGTCGGCTTCATCCAGGACGAACAGCGACACGCCGCCCAATTTGATGGCATTCTGGCGCACCAGGTCCAGCAGGCGGCCCGGCGTGGCGACGACGATATCGGCGCCGCCGCGCAAGTCCATCATCTGCGGATTGATCGACACGCCGCCGAACAGCACGGAAATCTTCAGTTTGATCGGCAGCGGCTTGGCCAGCGCGTGCACCGTCTGCCCCACCTGCGCCGCCAGCTCGCGCGTAGGCACGAGGATCAGCGCGCGCACCTGGCGCGGGCCGGAAACGGGCGCCATCAGCGCCTGCAGCAGCGGCAGCGCGTAGGCGGCCGTCTTGCCGGAACCCGTCTGCGCCGCGCCCAGCACGTCGCTGCCGCGCAGGATGGCGGGAATGGCGGCCGCCTGGATGGCCGTCGGCGCGGCATAGCCGGCCTTGTCGACGGCGCGGACCAGGGAGGGAATCAGACCCAGTGAGGAAAATGGCATAGCGGGCCTTCTTATTATTTAGTCATGAAGTGAGACCGGCCGCAATGTGCGGCCGGTCGGAATAGCGACAGTATAAAGCAGGCGCTTACTGCCTGGGCATTTGCAGCTTCGGGAAGCCCGCTTCGTCATAGCCCGGCATGCCGCGCCGGATCGTGTGCGAAAAATCCGCATCGTCGTTGGCGGCGCGCGCGCGCGCCGTGATGTGGCCCCCTGTGCGCAGCTGCTGGAAGCTCAGGCCGGGCACCAGGCCTTTCACGTCGAACAGGTAGCGGTCCAGGTAGCCCGAAGCCATCAGCCGATAATCGAGCGGCAGGCCCGGCACGATGCGGCGCACCATCTCGAAGACGATGGTGGTGCAGTTGGCCGTCAGGGTGTTGTAGAACTGCGGCTTGTTCTTCAGCGCCTGCGCCTCGTCCAGGTAGGCCAGGAACAGCGAGCGCATGGCCGCTTTCGGCATCATCACGCGGTACAGATGCATGTCCTCGCCCCGCGCATTCGTGCGCACGCGCAGGATGTCGCGCTCGTCGGCGGCGATCAGGCTCATCTCGAAATGCTTGAAGAAGCCGCCGATGGCGGAAAAGCTCTCGCCCTTCTCCTTGCGGATTTCGATGGAAAACGTCAAAAAGCGCCCGTCCGCAAAGCCGAACGAGATCAGGGTATGCGCGATATAGGGCCCCGTCCAGTACGACAGCGCCGTGTCCACCGTGCGCAGTTCGTCGAGGTCGTAGCTGCGCTGTTCCCACTTGACCGTGTAGTCGTCGTCGCTGCGCCAGTCGAAATTGCGCACATTGTCCAGGGTGACGAGATTGCCCTTCAGCGTGCCCGTCACATTGCGCGCCACATCGTCGGCCCACACGCGCTGCTGTTTCGGCGTGATCAGGCTCCACCACACGAGCAGCAGGATAAAACCGGCCGCATACGGCAGCAGCACGCGCGCATCGCCGCGCGTCCACCACAGCGCGATGCTGGCCACGCCCAGCGCACCCCACAGCAGCGCGCCGATGGCTTGCGCCGCCGTGCCGCCGGACAGCTGGTACCACAGCGCCAGCGCGCCCCACAGTGCAGTCAACAGGAGAATCAGGGAAACGGCCATTTTGCCGATACTGCCCAGCACGGAGCGGGCACGCAGTGATAAGAAAGTCATGCCATGATTATAGGGGCAAGTACGGCGAGAGGTGAGTTCGGGCAAGTATTGGCAAAGTCAGCCAGACATGAAATATTGCTTGCATGGCAATTTACCTCATGAGAATATGTTGCAAAATGTATAGACAAGGCGTCCCATCTCACAGGGCTGCCTTGCCCTCCAGGGAGACACCTTGCAATCCAGTTCACTGTACGCCATCGCCGGCAGCCTCAACTCCCTCTTCATCGTCGTCAGCCTGCTTGGTTTATGGTCGCAGCTGCAAAAAATCTGGCGGCGCAAGCACGGCGCCAGCCTGGGCGCAGGCCATGCGACGGACATCCTGTCGCTCAACCAGTTCACCGTCAGCTTCCTCGCCTACTGCGCCTTCTTCGTGTACGGCTATTCGATCACGCCCTTCAACCACTACATCGTCTGGCCGCGCCTGATCGCCTCGCTGATCGCGCTGGGCATCCTGTATGAAATCGACCGCGACCGCCGCAGCCGGGCATCGCGCAACGCGCTGCTGGCGTGCGCGCTGCTGCTGGGTGCGGGCGTGGCGGGATTGCTGTTCGGTCCCACCTTCACGGATGAAAAACGCGTGATCTCGCAAAGCCTGATCGTTGCCGTCACCGTGCTGCTGGCGCAGGGCTACGCGCACCAGATCCGCTTGATCTGGCGCTCGGGCAAGACGGGTGCCGTGTCCCTGAAAATGAGCCAGTTCATCCTGGCGATGGATGTCAGCACCATCTTCTTTGCCTGCGTCATGGGACTGGCGACAGGCTGGCCCTTGCTGCTGCTGGCCTGCGTCAGCGCCACGACCAAATTGATCATCATGTGGCTGTTCCGCTGGGAGAAGGCCAGCCCCGCCGCGCGCATGAAACGGCAGGCGCTGGCCTGACGCTAGAATAGGAATCTTGCCACCTTTGTTGAAAGGGCCGCCATGCAGCTGTCCCCCGCCATCCCCATCCTGCGCAGCTTTTCCGAAGAAAAAACGCGCGAGTTCTACCTCGGTTTTCTCGGTTTTACCCTGGACTGGGAACACCGCTTCGCGCCCACGGCGCCGCTATACCTGCAGGTGACGCGCGGCGATCTGGTGCTGCACCTGTCCGAGCACTACGGCGATGCCACGCCGGGTGCTGCGCTCTTGATCCCCGTCGACGATATCGCCGCCCTGCACGCGGAGCTGCAGGCGAAGGATTACCCGTATGCGCGGCCCGGCATCCGCGACGAGGACTGGGGCCGCATCCTGGAAGTGGCGGACCCGTTCGGCAACCGGCTGCGCTTCTGGCAAAGAACGCCATAGCGCTTACTGGCCGCTCAGGGCACGCATTTCCGCATACAGGTTGGCCTTGCCCTCGAAGCCGATGCCAACCAGATCCGGCATGGTGATATGGCCGTTTTCCACCCGCACGCCATCGGGAAAACCGCCGAACGGCTGGAACAGATCGGGATACGATTCATTGCCGCCCAGGCCCAGGCCGGCCGCGATATTCAAGGACATCTGGTGGCCGCCGTGCGGAATGCAGCGGCTGCGCGACCAGCCGTGCTGGTGCAGCATATCCAGCGTGCGTAAATATTCCACCAGACCGTAGCTGAGGGCGCAATCGAACTGCAGCCAGTCGCGGTCGGCGCGCATGCCGCCGTAGCGGATCAGATTGCGCGCATCCTGCATGGAAAACAGGTTTTCGCCCGTCGCCATGGGCTTGTCGTAATAGCTGCGCAAGGTCGATTGCAGCTCGAAGTCGAGCGGGTCGCCCGCCTCTTCATACCAGAACAGGTCGTACTGGCGCAGCGCCTTGGCGTAGGCGATCGAGGTGTCGAGGTCGAAACGGCCGTTGGCATCCACGCACAGCTTCTGGCCGTCCTGCAGCACCTCCATGATGGCGTCGATGCGACGCAGATCCTCGTCCAGCGAGGCGCCGCCGATCTTTTTCTTGACCACCGTGTAGCCGCGGTCGATATAGCTGCGCATCTCATCCTGCAAGGCAGACAGGCTCTGGCCCGGATAGTAATAGCCGCCGGCCGCATACACGAAGACTTTTTTTTCCGGCACGCCCGTGCCGTGGCGCTCGGCCAGCAGCTGGAACAGCGGCTTGTTGTCGATCTTCGCCACGGCGTCCCAGATGGCCATGTCGATGGTGCCGATGGCCACCGAACGTTCGCCGTGGCCGCCCGGCTTTTCATTCGTGTACATGCAGTCCCACACCTTGTGCGGGTCGAGGTTGCTGCCGTCATCCGTCACGAGGCTGGCCGGATCGGCGTCGAGGATGCGCGGGATGAAGCGCTCGCGCATCAGCATGCCCTGGCCGTAGCGGCCATTCGAATTGAAGCCGTAGCCGACGATGGGCTTGCCGTCGCGCATGACATCCGTGACGACGGCCACCAGGCTCAGGGTCATCTTCGTGAAATCGATGTAGGCATTGCGGATGGGGGAAGAGATGGGGATGGTCTTTTCGCGGATTTCGACGATTTTCATGCGGGTCTCCTGGAGGTGAAAACAAGGACGCCAGCTTAACCGCGATATGAAACCGTATAATCGATAGTAATTTAAACCATTCTTCACTTGAAGTTAATAATGAAAAGCGACGCCACGACGGAAATGGCCTTCTTTGTGCTGCTGGCCAAGCTGGGCAGCCTGTCGGCCACGGCGCGCGAGCTGGGCATCACGCCGCCCGCCGTCAGCAAGCGATTGGTGCTCATGGAGCAGCGCCTGGGCGTGCGTTTGCTGAACCGCAGCACGCGGCGCATCAGCCTGACGGGCGACGGCGAAAGCTATCTGCAGCAGGCGCGGCAAATCCTCGACGATATCCGCGCCATGGAAGAGTCCTTGGCCAGCGGCAGCGCGGAGCCGAAAGGCTTGCTGCGCGTGAATGCCACGCTGGGTTTCGGCCGCACGGTGATCGCCCCCCTGCTGTCGCAATTCGCCCTGCGCCACCCGCAGCTGGAAGTGCAGCTGCAACTGACGGACAGCCCCATCAACCTGGTCGAGCAGGCGTACGACCTGGGCATCCGCTTCGGCGACTTGCCCGACACGCGCCTGTCGGCGCGGCGCATCATGTCGAACCGGCGTTTCCTGTGCGCTTCACCCGCCTACCTGCAGGCGCACGGCACGCCGCACACCCCGGACGAGCTGGCGCAGCACCGCTGCATCGTGCACCGGCAAAACGACGACGCCTACGGCATCTGGCGCCTGAGTAAAGGCCGCGCCACGCACACGGTGAAGGTGCGCGGCACGGTGGCCAGCAATGATGGCGACGTGGTGCTGGGCTGGGCGCTGGACGGGCACGGCATCCTGCTGCGCTCGGAATGGGACCTGGCCCGCTACCTCGACAGCGGCCGCCTGCGCGTGGTGCTGGCCGACTACGCGCTGGCGCCGGCCGACCTGTACGCCTATTATCCGAGCCGCCATCAGTTGCCCGCCAAAGTGCGCGCTTTTATCAATTTTCTCATCCAGCAGTTGCAGCCGGAAGCGGCCACGGCGGCCAAATCAGGTTAAACTACAATATTGCGATATGGCAATATTATGAAGGAGTAGGTTTTGCTAGTCATACTCGGATTTCTCGTCGTGCTGTTTTCCGTCTTTGGCGGCTTCGCCATGCAGGGGGGCCACCTGGGCGCCCTGTTCCAGCCGCTGGAACTGCTGATGATCGGCGGCGCCGCGCTGGGCACCTTCTTTGTCGGCAATGACGCCAAGGCCATCCGCGCCACGTTCGCCGCCCTGCCCACCCTGTTCCACGGTTCGCAATACACGAAGGCGCGCTATATGGAACTGATGGGGCTGATGTATGAAATCCTCAGCAAGATCCGCAAGGAAGGCTTGATGTCGGTCGAAGACGATATCGACGACCCTTACCGCAGCCCCATCTTCGTGAAATACCCGTACACGCTTGGTGACGAGCACATCCTGGAATTCATCACCGACTACCTGCGCCTGATGGTGTCGGGCAATATGGATGCTTACCAGATCGAAAACCTGATGGATAACGAGATCGAAACGCACCATGAAGATGCGGAAATGCCTATCCAGACGATTTCGCAGCTGGCCGACGCCATGCCCGCCTTCGGCATCGTGGCCGCCGTGATGGGCGTGGTGCACACGATGGCCTCCGTCGGCTTGCCGCCGGCCGAGCTGGGCGTGCTGATCGCGCAGGCGCTGGTGGGCACCTTCATCGGCATCTTGCTGGCCTACGGTTTCATCGCGCCGCTGGCCAGCTTGCTGCGCCGCAAGCACCATGAAACGGCAAAGATGTACCAATGCGTGAAAGTCACCTTGTTGGCCAGCCTGAACGGCTACGCCCCGGCGCTGGCCGTGGAATTCGGCCGCAAGGTCATTTCCGCCACGGAACGCCCCTCGTTCAGCGAACTGGAAAACCATGTGCGCCAGGTGCGCACGAAGAACTGATACGGCCTGTTCCGCTGACTCGGCGCGTCAGGCTTCCGGCGCCGTCCAGACCAGGTTCCACAGGTGGCCATCGATATCCTCGAAGCCCTGGTCATACATGAAACCGTGGTCCTCGGGCGGATGCGGTATGCGGCCACCTGCGGCCTTGGCCCTGGCGATCAGGCTGTCCACCTCTTCCCGGCTTTCGCAGCTGAGGCAAATGACGACTTCATTGGCTTGCTTCGCATTCGCCACCGGCTTGCCGATCAGTGACTGGAAAAAGGCTTCGGTCGTCAGCATGGCCTGGATGCTGCCGTCGACGATATTCATGAACGCCGCGTTTTCGCCGCTGAAGCGGGAATCGAAGGCAAAGCCCAGGGCGGAAAAGAAGGCCCTGGATTTCTCCAGGTCCTTCACGGGCAGGTTGAGGATGATCTGTCTGTTCATGGCGCTTCCCTGATAAAAGTGGAATGGGCAACCGGTGCGCCGTCCCGGTGAAGGGTGGCGGCACACCAAATTGACACGCTGGCGAAAAAAGAGCCCCTCCAGAATATCAACAAATCATGAAGGCAGGCGCAGACCATGCTCAGAACTTGCCGCCGATGCTGGCGGCGCCGCTGGCGCGGGCCAGGCTTGAGCGCGCGCCAGCCACCGCCTGCAGGCGTTCTTCAAGGTAGGCGCTCACGCGGGGATGCTGGCTGAAGGCGACGTTGAAGCGGATGTGCTGGTCGGGCGTGTCGTTGGCCGAGAACGCGGCGCCGCGCATCAGCAGGATCTTGTTGCGGTAGGCGTCCTGCACCAGCAAGTCCACGTCCAGCCCTTCGGGCATGCTGCCCCACAGGAAAATGCCGGCGTCGCCGGGCTGCTCGAACAGCACGCCGGCCGCGCTCAGTTGCCGCGTGCTGGCGTTGCGCGCCACCATGATCTTGCGTTGCAGCCGCTCCAGGTGCTTGCGCAGGTTGCCGGCCTTGAGCACTTCCAGCAAAACGTATTCGTTCAGCGCAGGCAGAGTCATGATGGCGTGGATCTTGGTGCGCATCAGCAGCTTGAGCAAAGCGGGCGCCGCAGCCAGGTAGCCCATGCGCAGGGCCGGGCTCAGCGCCTTGCACAGGCTCGAGTAATAGATCACGCCGTCCAGTCCGGACAACGATGCCAGCCGCGTGCTGTGGCCCTGCTGGAAATGGCCGTGCACGTCGTCTTCGGCGATCAGGAAGCCATGCTGCTGCGCCATGATCAGCACCTTGTGCAGGTTGGCGGCGCTGCTGCTCCACCCGGTGGGATTGTGCAAAGCCGTCTGCACGAACAGCAGGCGCGGACGGTGCGCGCGGCAGGCCGCTTCCAGTTCGTCCAGGTCGAGGCCATCGGGGCGGCGCTTGATGGGCACCAGGCGCACGCCGTCCTGGCGCAGCCTGCCGAACATCAGGAAGTATCCGGGGTCTTCCACCAGCACCGTATCGCCGGGCTGCAGAAACGTGCGGCAGATCAGGTCGATTGCATGGGTGCCGCCGAAAGTGGTGAGGATGTGGCTGGCATCCGCAGCGATGCCGATGCCGCGCAACAGCAGCGCGATCTGCTCGCGCAGTTCGGCCAGCCCTTGCGGCGGACAGCGCGAGGCCATGCCGGCCGCGCTGCGCGCCAGACCGCGTTGCACGGCAGCCGCCGGCAGCGCGTCCTGCAGCCAGGTGGGCGGCAAGGCGCCGCTGCTGGCCAGCAGCACGCCCGGCCGCTGGTCGTTCACTTGCTGGCTCAGCCAAACCGGCTCCTGCTCCTGGCCCGCTTCCAGCGCCACCTCGTCGGGAATGGCGCGGCTGGCATCGCTTGGTGCGCAGACGAAGAAGCCTGTCGTGCCGTGCGTATCGATGACGCCTGCGGCCACCAGCCTGTCATACGCCACCACCACGGTGTTGGTGCTGACCGCGAGCTGCGTGGCAAGCTGGCGGATCGACGGCAGCCTGGTCCCGCCAGGCAGGACGCGTTGCGCGATCTGCAGGCGCAATGCGGCCTCGATCTGCTTGAACAGGGCGATGGGGGAGGAGCGGTCGATGGCGAACATGGGTGGCAGTCTAGCGTAAAAACATCAGGGCGAGGAGCAGCAGGACGGCCCCCATCGCCAGATTGAATAGGCGCTGGTTGCGGGGCGCTTTCAGCACGCTGCGGATCGAGACGCCGAACAGCGCCCACATGGCGTTGCACGGCGTGCCCACCACGGTGCCGGTCACGGACACCAGCAGCGCGCTGGCCAGCATATTGCCCTGCGCAGGCATGAAGACCGACGCCATGGTAACCGCCTTGAGCCAGCTCTTGGGATTCAGCGCCTGAAACAGGGCCGCCTGCGCAAACGACACGGCCTTCGGCGCGCTGCTTCCGGCCACCGAGGCGCCAGCCAGCTTCCAGGCCAGGAATATCAGGTACAGCGCGCCCGCGATCCGCAGCACCTGCTGCGCCATCGGATACGCGACAAACACGCTGCCCAGCCCCACGCACATGAGCACGGTCTGCACGAAGATGCCGGCCTGGATGCCGAGGATCACCGGCAGCGCACCGCGATAGCCGAAATTGGCGCCGGTGGTGGCCAGCATGACATTGTTCGGCCCGGGCGTGGCGGACATCACAAAGCAATAGCTCATCAGGGGCAGGAGTTCGGTCATGGCAGGCAGTCGCAGCGTGGAGAAGGCCCCAGTCTAGAAGCGCGGCACGGCAGGGACAAGGCACAAGGCGACGCGTACAAGCACATGCTGTATCAGTCGGACGACTGCTACAGCGGCGATACAGGCGGCCCTGCCCGGACAAACTCCACCGCAGGCGCGCAACGCAACTGGTGGATTGCCAATTGGGCTCATTGGCAGTTTCCGCCACAAAACGGAGGCTCATCTTTATTATAAATGGCGCTTTACATTTGATCCGGGCGCCTGGTGTCCATTTCGCATGGACGAATGTAATAATTGTCAAAGTCTCCTTCCTCGATCAATATAAATCCGTGGCGCACATAGAAACGGTTTGAGTCGCTACCGCGCAGGGCTCCCACTCGAACCGGCAAACCAAGAGCGTTTGCCTCTTCGATAATACGAGCGAGAACAACGGCCCCGATACCATTGCCCTGGTTGTTTGGATGAATATAGAGGTGGTCGAGCAGCATGGCCTTTGGTTGCTGTTTGAGAACAACAAAGCCGACCCGTTTGCCTTCTGTTTCAATATGGCGTGTGTGCTCCGGCAAGAAGCCTGACAGAAACCGCTCTCTCGCTCGAACCGGATCGAATCTCCCCACCTGCATCAGGCTATCGCGCATCGCCTCAATGCGCAGTGCGACAAGTTCATCCGCGTCGTCTTCCTGCGTCGGTGTAAACGTTACACACGGTCTTTTCAATAACATATCAAAAATAAACCTTCTAGTGGCGAGGTTTGAAAAGTGGCGCACCAAATCAATATTTGCTCCCCGAAAGCTATTCTCCTCACAGCACTTCCCGATCGCGACCCGGCGGCCTGCCGATGACGCGCTTAAAAGCACGACTGAACGCGGCTTGAGATGTATAGCCAAGGCGTTGGGCAACGGCGTCGATGGACACTCTTTCGTGAGTGAGCAATTGTTTAGCAAGACGCATCCGCAGCTCCGTGGCATACCGCAGGGGCGGCACCCCGATGGTGGTTTGAAAGCGTCGTGCGAAGACAGAACGAGAGACATGCGACTCCGCAGCCAACTGTGCAACTGTCCATTCCCGTCCTGGCTGGCGGTGCAGCGCCAATATGGCAAGAGCGAGGCGCGGATCACGCAATGCGGCGAGGAGACCGGAGGCGCTTTCACAACCGCATTCAATCCAGCCGCGCACGATCATTGCTGCAGCAACCTCTGCCAGTCGAGCCAGAATGCCTGCAAAGCCAATACGACCGGCGCAGATTTCACGCTTCATTGAATCCAGCACAGGCAGCAAGCCCGGATAATCTTGCGCTTGCGTGTCGGCCACCATGACGGTTGGCATCAACTTACCGACCCCCTGCATCCCGCCGAGATCGAATTCCATGCAGCCGTAAAAAATAATTGCACTGGGCACGGAGGCCGTACTGGGACATGTGTCGACTCCGCTAACGGCGTCACCAAGGGGCGCGACATCGAACTTGTCGATGTCCTGAAATGCAACGCCCGCATCCGATAGCAGCTGGTGCCTCCTGCCGTGCGGCATGAACACCGCGCTACCGGCGGACAGCTCATGCAACTCGCCATCATCCGTACATAGATAGGCAGTGCCAACAGCCACGAAGTGGAAGTAGGCGTGGCCTGGCTTGTCTTCAAAGCCTATGCCGAAAGCTGGACCGGTCTGAATGCGGCGGTACTGGACGCCACGCAGGCGCATCCCCATCAACAGTTCACTGACGAGACCAGAGGACGGGAAAACTTGATTCTTCTTGGGCATTTCAGGAGTTTCGATCAAAACATCAAGACTTGTCATCATAGATCATCCTGGGCTTTAGCTCTAGACTTTCGACTCTGATCGTTTTAGGAATGTTAGAGATGAACAATGATGTTTTGGGTAATGGGCAAACGCCCAACGCGAGCGATGCGTCTGTTGCAGAGCCAGCGGCAGCAGCATGGATGGCAGTGTTTTCACTGGCAATGGGCGTTTTCGGCCTCCTGACGGCGGAGTACCTGCCAGCCAGCCTATTGACCCCGATGGCCTTCGATCTCGGTGTGTCGGAGGCGCTAGCTGGTCAGGCAGTGACGGTGACGGCCGTCGTGGCCATGGTCGCTGGGCTTTCAGTGCCGCGCCTGACGCGCAGTTTTGACCGACGTGTCGTCTTGTTAGCTTTCACAGTGCTGATGATCGCGTCGAACTTGTTGGTGGCGTTATCGTCAAGCCTGACAGTGTTGTTGGTGATGCGCATTCTGCTGGGCGTCGCCTTGGGAGGCTTTTGGAGTATGGCGGCAGCCGTGGCTATGCGACTGGTGCCAGCAAAATCAGTGCCGCGAGCGCTATCCATAATCTTCAGCGGTATCGCCATCGGGACGGTTGTTTCCGTACCGTTGGGCAGCTACTTGGGGGGGATATATGGCTGGCGCAGTGCATTTATAGCAGCCGCAGCTGTCGGAGGGCTAACACTGTTGTTTCAATTGTTCACACTGCCCCGTATGGCACCGCGCACGATGATGCGCACCCCGTCTGTCCTGGCACTGCTGCGTCGCTCGGGGATCGGGATCGGGATGTTGGGCTGTGTACTTGCCCATACGGGGCAATACGCATTGTTCACCTATATTCGCCCCGCGCTTGAAAGCGTTGCCCATATTGATGTAAACAGTTTGTCTCTGATGCTCCTGGGTTTTGGTGTCGCCAACTTCATTGGCACGCTGCTGGCCGGCTGGCTAATGGAGCGTAGCCTGCATGCTACTTTAGTGGGTATGCCTGCGCTGGTGGGCTTGGCGGCATTCGGCATGATTTTACTGCCAGTCCAGGGAACCGGCCTGATGCTTTTGGTGGCCCTCTGGGGCTTGGCGTTCGGCGGCGTACCTGTCGCCTGGTCCAACTGGGTAGCTCGTGCCGTTCCAGATCAAGCGGAGACGGCTGGCGGCATGGTCGTCGCTGCGGTGCAATCCTCAATAGCTGCCGGCGCGGCATTGGGTGGCATGATGTTCGGGTTTGGTGGCGTCACAGGCGTTTTCATTATTGCTGGCGTTGTGATGCTGTTCGCTTCTCTCGTCATCGCTTTCAGAGTTCAAGTCGAACTGCCACAGGAAGACGCTACACTACCAGACACCTGCTCAACGATCTGAACAGTGTGTTGCGTTGAGCGATTGAATCCGCAGCCGATACCGGGCAGTCTGAATGATTCAGCGCACGAAGTTGCTGCTTTCGGAAGCAGCAAGAGGCTTGGTCCCGTGCGCCAAGTCCTCTCACTGCCATTTACGGAGTCGGCGCCGTCTCATCGGGGCAGCTGACCTCGTCCTCTGGCGTATATAAAGTCATCGGCACGCGCTGGCCGTCGACTTCCAGTTCGCGCACTTTCGGCGGCACCAGCTGGAATTCGCCCGCCTGCAGCTTCTCGCGCAGGGGCTTGCAGCGCAGGGCATCCGTGGGGATTTGCCCGCGCGCCGACCAGCTGCCGTCTTCCTTTTCCGCGAGCAACACCGACGAGGCGCGCGGGTCAGTGCTGATCAGCAGTACGTCCTGCTTGCCATCGCCATCGAAATCGAGCAGATACGCGTCGCACTGCGGCCCTGCCCGCTTCAAGCAGGCGGGCAGGCGCCAGGCCGGACTCACTTGCGTCCAATCCTGGCGCAGGAAACTCTCCGGCAACTTCGCCGTGGCCGGGCGCAGGGTCAGGTTGATCGACACGTCGCTCAGCGCGCCCGTTTCGTCGAGGCGGTTCTGGCGCTTGAGCATGGCGTCGGCGCGGGCCCGCACGATGGCCGCGTCGGGCCCCGTCGTGCGTTTGCTCAATTCCTGCAAGGCCGCCTGGCCATAGCGGGCGCCCTGGAAGCGCAGGTATTCGAAATCGAACTTGTCCACGCCAACCTTGCCGCTGTTCAGGCGCGCCATCTGGCTGGCCACGGAAATGCGCGCCGGGTCCGCCAGCGGCGAGAACAGGGCAAACAGCACCAGCAGGGTGACGCCGGCGGTGGCTACGTTGACGTTGGCGATCAGGTGCAGCCAGTCGCCATACTTGCTGGCCGCCCAGGCATAGCCGGCGGCGTAGCAGGTGGCGACCAGCAGGCAGGCGGCCGCGATCAGGCGGTCGGATGTCCAGCCGTGCGACATCACGCGCAGGGTCAGCGCATAGATGGCGATGCCCACCACCCACGGCAGCAGCAGGCAGGCCAGGCGCGTGCCCAGGCGGATGCCGCGCACCACGCCATGGCCCACTTCGCCATTCTGGAAGGCGGCATTGATCAGCACCACCAGCACGCCGGCCATGCCCAGCAGCACGGACGCCGCATGGCGCGTGGCCCACAGGCGCTCGAAACCGATGAATGGCAAGGTCAGCAGGAAGCCGGAGACCAGCACGGCGGCGATCGGCATCAGCCACGACAGCAGCACCAGCAGCAAGGTACGGATGCCGCGCACGATGGACGGGCGCACGTCCGTGATATGGATGGCAAACGAAAACGCGAAGCAGATGACGGGAATCACGAACCAGGCCTGGCCCAGCAGTTTTTTCAGGAAACTCAGCTTGATGAGCAGGAACAGCTGCCCGCCCAGCCACAGCACCAGCCACAGGCCCAGCACGAACAGCAGGGAAAACAGCAGCTGGATGCCGAGCTTCCAGGCGATTTCAAAGTAGGTGGGATAGCGGGCGATGCGCTGTCCATCCTGGGCACTGGCCAGCACCAGCGCGTGGGCAATATAGAAGCCCACCACGCAAAAACCGAACAGCTGGGCGGAAATGACGCGCAGGGGCGCGCCCGGCTTGTAGTTGCCCCAGATTACGTGCTCGGCGCCGCGCGCCACGTCATGCCAGGCCAGCACGGCCAGCACGACGGCGGCGCCCGCCATCCACAGCACGATGCGCTTCGCCGACATATGGCCCAGGCTGGATACCAGCAGGATCGGTAGCAGCAGGCTGATCAACATCAACGGACCCAGCAGATAGGCTTCCGTGGCGGGCCACACCTTGTCCTGGGCAGTGCTGTACAGCCAGTACAGCAACAAGCCTTGCAGCAGGCCCGTCACCAGGCGCGTCACCGCGATGCGCGGCGCCACCACCGGATCGAGCAACGCCATGTTTTTTCCAGCGGCATCCTGCTGCATATTCATTCCCTTAGAGTCGTTCATTGCAGTCATTGTTGCACTGCGAGCACGGCCATTATTGCATTTCGTTATCGTCATCTCAACAGCGATTCGCGTGGATGCCCTTCCCGCCCACCTTCGCTGCGGCGCAATGGCAAGCTTTGCGCGAGGCCCCAGGCCAGTTCCGGCACGAGGAACAGCCACAGCAGGGGCTGGCCCGTCATCAGCAAGGCCCACGCCATCCAGGTGGAAAACAGGTAGCGGGCCACCGCGTCGTAGCGGCCGAAGCGCGGCTGCGGATCGAGCATGCGCAGCACCGACCAGACCATCACCACGCTGCCCATCATGCTGCTGATGAGCAAATGCAAGGGTTCGAACACTGGCAGTGGCGCGCCGCCCAGGGCCAGGTTGAGGGCGTTCAAGTGCTCGCGCATGAGCAGGAACGTCCACGGCGTGACAAACGCGGCCGTCATGAGCACATCATAAATGGCGCTGGCGCGCACCAGGCGGCGGAAAGCAACAACAGATAACATGGGAACTCCTGTGTATGGAAAGCATTCATTCTCAAGGCTGGAGTACACTCCATGGTCAAGCATTTTATGAAGGAATATTTCCATGCAGATCGGCGAGATGGCGCAGGCGACCGGCTTGAGCCGCGATACCCTGCGCTTCTATGAAAAGCGGGGCTTGCTGCGCGCGCGGCGCGGCGCGAATGGCTACCGCGACTATCCGCCCGAGGCGGCCGACTGGCTGCGCTACCTGCGCACGGCGCAGCAGCTGGGTTTTACGCTGGCGGAAATCGAGGCCGACATGCCGCTGCTGGCCGGCGCAGGCGATCCGGCCATGGCGGACCTGCTGCGCGCGGCGCTGGCGCGCAAGCTGGCCGACATCGATGCGCGCATCGCCGGTTTGACGCAGCTGCGCGGCGAACTGGCGCGGCGGATGGAGCCGCAGGCGGCCGCCTGTCCGTTGCGGGGAGATGCCGAGGCAGCACCAGCCCCCTGAAAAACAAAAAACCGCCTGTGCAATGCAGCAGGCGGTCTGACGTGGGGCGGAGCCGGGATTACCTGGCGGCCTTGCGGCGGCGCAGGAAACCCATCAGGCCCAGGCCAGCCAGCAGCATGGCATAGGTTTCCGGTTCCGGCACGGCGACCATCACGGAAACATTATCGATCACGGCGCCCGAGTAATTGTCGAACGGCGTACCGGCCTTGGCGGCGCTGGCAAACGACAGGGTCGCCAGGCCGGTGGCAGCGGCCGTGAAGCTCAGCGTGTTGCTGTACAAGGTGTTCGAAGCGGCAGCCGTCGAGTAGAAATCCCCGGCCACGCCGCCGAAATTGACACTCACGCCCTGGCCTGCCGGGCCGCCGGAATTGCGCGCCATGTCAAAGCTCAGGTTATATGTCTGGCCGGCAACGACACTGAAATTTTGCGACAGGAAACCCGGACCTGGCGTGCCCAGCAAATCGATGCTGTAGCCATCGATGGCGTTATACGCATTGCGGATCAGGTCGACGGAACTGGCACCCACGGTCCAGCCCGTGATGCCCGACGAACCGCTGTTGACGACTTTAAAGCCGCTGTCGAAGGCGTAACCGGAAGCGACCGTTTCAAAATTGCCATTCGCGATCAGGTTGACGGGGCTGGCGCTGGCGCTGCCGGCGACGAACAGGGCGGCAACTGCGGCGATGGTGGCGATTTTCATGATCTGATTTCCTTGCTTTGTTGACATTAAAGTTACCTTAAGTGAAATCATATCCCAGCCATGATAAAAATCAAAGAACTTTGCAAAAATATATTTAATGTAGACAATTTGCAACGCATCTTCCGGAGAGGAATGCCTCAATCAAGTTCCTGGCGCGCCACCAGGATGCCGTCCGCATCGGCGTAGATCCAGTCGCCCGGATGCACGGCCACGCCGCTGATCTGCACGCGCACGTCGCGCTGGCCGGCGCCCGTCTTGTTGCTCTTGCGCGGATGCGTGGCCAGGGCGCGCACGCCGATCTGGCAGACATTGATTTCCTCGCTGTCGCGGATGCAGCCATCGACGACGATGCCAGCCCAGCCATTGCTTTCGGCCAGCACGCCCAGCTGGCCGCCCACCAGCGCGCGGCGCAGGCTGCCGCCGCCATCGATCACCAGCACATGGCCGTGGCCCGGCGTTTCCAGGGTGCTGCGCACGAGCGCGTTGTCTTCGAACACGTGCAAGGTGGTGGCGGGGCCGCTGAAACGCACGCGCTGGCCAAAGGCGCGGTACACGGGCGGCAGCACGGCCAGGGTGCCATCATCCAGCATGGCTGCATAGTCGTCGCACAGGTCGGTGGTGGCAAAGGTCATGGGAGTTCCTTGAGTGGCAGATGGCAACGATTCTAAGCCTTTTGCAGCGCCGCCGCGCGGGTTTTGCCGCCCACGCCCACGGCCGTGGCAATCGCCAGCGCCTGGAACACGCCGATGAAGACAAACAGCAGGGCCGGATGGTTGCCATCCATCAGCGCGCCAAAGAACAGGGGACCGACGGCCAGGCCGCTGTCGAGGCCCGAATACACGACGCCATACACGCGCCCGGTGGCATTCTTCGGCGCTGCCGCGCGTATCATCAGGTCGCGCGATGGCCCCGCCACGCCCGACATCAAGCCGATGGCGCCCATCAGCACCACCGCGCCCCAGGCCGGCACGACGGCCATGGCCAGCAGCACGGCCAGCAGCGCGGCGGCGGAAAAGGCGATGGCGACGTTACGGTCCGGCTGCTTGCTGCGCGCGCCCACCACGCCGCCGGCCAGCATGCCCACGGCCGAGGCCAGCATATAGGCCGTGTAGGCGCTGGTGGCCAGCGCCAGGCTCATGCCATACAGCTTGACGAGGGCCACGCTGGCAAAGCTCTGGATGCCGCCCAGGGCGATGGCCGTAATGAAGAAGAAGGCAAAGCACATCCACACGGCTGGCAAACGCAGAAAGTCCAGCGTGCCTTCGCCGCCGGCCGCCTGGCCTGGCGCAACCATTTTCACGGGCTCGGGGCGGATGGCGTGGCGGTTCAGGAACAGGATCAGCAGCACGCCAAACGGCAGCACGGCCGCGCATTGCAGCGCCACTCGCCAGTCATACTGGGTGGCCACATACGTCATGAACAGGGGCGCCAGGGCCCAGCCGATGTTGCCGCTGATGCCATGCACGGAAAAGCCGTAGGCCACGCGGGCCGCCGAAACGCGCTGGTTGAGGATCGTGTAGTCGGCTGGATGAAACACGCTGTTGCCCATACCGGCCAGCATGGCGCCCAGCATCAGCGCCGCATAGCTGTGCGCGGTGGACAGGGCCAGCGCCGACACGCCCAGCAAGAAGATGCCAGAAAACAACACGGCGCGGGCGCCAAAACGGTCGACGACAAAGCCGGCCAGCGCCTGCCCCACGCCCGAGATGATGAAGAATACCGTCATCAGCAGGCCCAGCTCCGCATACGACAGGTCGAAGGCCGGTTTCAGCCAGACGAACAGGGCCGCGAGGATCAGATGGTAGAAGTGCGACACGCCATGCGCCAGCCCCACCAGGGCGATGACGCGCGCATCGTTGCGCAGAGTTGGCGGTGAGTGAGGTGGCAAGTCCATTGCCGAGTTAGTTGTTATCATGTCATACCCTGTCTTATACTGGTGAAGCTCAAGTGTATGCAAAATACCATCGTCTGTTTTCCGACAGAACGACATAATTTATCGAATTAAGGCCAAGCTGATGGGTGTACCTATCCTCCACCATACCCGCATGTGTCCGCCACGGGAAGTGCCCAGCGCGACCATCCCCGTGACGATGGTCGCGCGCGACCTGCAAACCGATGAATTTCTCTTGCCGCACAGCCATCCATGGGGTCAGGTGACCATGGCGCTCGAAGGCGTGCTGCGCATCACCGCCAACAACAGCAGCTGGGTGCTGCCGCCCATGCGCGCCATCTGGATCGCGCCCAACGTGGAGCATGCCGTCACGATACTGGAAAAAACCCGCTTGCGCCCCCTGTGCATCCATGCCGCGCGCGCGCCATTCGCGGGCCGCGACTGCAAGGTGCTGGAAGTGTCGAACCTGCTGCGCCAGCTGATCATGGCGCTGGAACAGCTGGATCCGGGCCAGGAACCGGCGCGCGAGGCGCTGCTGGCCGAACTGATCCTTGATGAGTTGAAACGCTCGGCCACGCGCCCCATCCGCGTGCCCTTGCCCAGCGACAAGCGCCTGAAAACCCTGTGCGACAGCCTGATCGAGAAACCGGGTTCGCACCAGACCCTGGAACACTGGGCGCAGCAAGTCGGCGCCTCGGAGCGCACCCTGGCGCGGCTGTTCGAACGGGAATTGGGCATGAGTTTTGGCCAGTGGCGCCAGCAAGTGCGCCTGGCGCACGCGGCGCCCCTGATCGCGCGCGGCGTGCCGCTGTCGCAAGTGGCCGAAGAACTGGGCTATGCCAGCCAGTCGGCCTTTTCCGCCATGTTCAAGAAGACTTTCGGCAGCTCGCCGTCAGCCTTCTTTGCCCAGGGCGACAGAATCTAGCCAACTGGAAAGCGCGCCGATACAGCGCTCAGGGCAAGGCGCAGCGCCGCAGGCAGTACGCTGGTACGGCAAGGCGATGCAACGCCGCCATGGGCGCTTTAGCGGTGCGCTCTTAAGCCATGAAGTCGAACAAGGAATTCTTGCCGGTATAACCAGGCAAGGCCGAGTTCGTTCCCATCTGTTCCTGGGCCGAATATGCTTTCACCAGCGCCTGCGCCTGGGCCGTCAGCGCCTTGGCCAGCACGGCTTTCTTGTTGGTGAGCGTCGTGATGTCCTTGCCGACCGTCTGCACTTCCTTGCGGATGATGCTCGTTTCGCCCGTCAGCTCGCCGATCTTGCTGACGAACTGGTCCGCCACGCCCTTGCCGTTATTGGTAAACATCTTGCTGACGGCGTCCGGATCGGCCGCGATGGCGGCCTTGAGCTTTTTATCGTCCAGCACCAGTTCGCCGCTCTTGCCCAAGGTCACGCCGGCACTGCCCAGCACCGACGATGGCACGCCCGTGCTGGCCGTGCGCAGCACCTGCTCCATCTGCGAACGCACCTGGCCCAGGGCCGTGTCGGACTTCAAATCGCCCTGCTGCAGACTCTGCAGCTTACTGTTCAGTTCATTGTAGGCCGTGACGAAGTTGGCCACGTTGCTGGCGATCTGACTGCTGTCCTTGGCGATGACGAGGTCCGTCGTGCCTTTTTTCTTCAATTCGATGGTGGCGCCCTCGACGGCCGTCGTCAGGGTATTCGTGGCGCTCTTGATTTCCTTGCCGTCAACGGTCAGCAGCGCGTCCTGCGCGGCGGCCGTCTGCTGCATGCCCTTGCCGGCGCCGGGCGCATAGCTGAGCAAATTACTGACGGCCGCGTCGCCAGCCACGCTGATGCGCATGCTGCTGTCGGCGCCGCTCTTGCCATTCAAGGCCAGCGAGTAGCCATCGGGGCCCTTGACCACGCTGGCGTCGATCCCCTGCTGCTTGAGCGCGGCGGCGATGCCGTCGAGACTATTGTTGCTGCTGTCAATCGTCAGCGAAATGATCTTGCCGCTGCCTGGCGTAAATTGCTTGCCGTCGGCCGAGCCCACTTCGATCTTCACCAGCGCGGGCGCGCCCGTGCCGATCGCCGCGCTCGAGGATTTCTGTGCGCCGCTGAGCAGAGTCTGGCCCTGCGCCAGTTGCTTGACGTTCAGTTCATGGCTGCCACTGGCGGCCTTGTCGGTGGTGGTGGCGCTCAGCACATCCTTGCTGCTGGACGTGGCCGACGTGGCCAGGCCGCTGCCGGCCATGTTCTTGGCCACGGTCTGAAATTTCGCCAGCGCCGATTGCAGCTGGCCCAGGCCCGAGAACTTGGCCTGGTCGCGCGCCAGGCTGGCGTTGAGCTTGACGACGCCCGTGTTTTGCGACTGCATCTGGCGCTCCACCTTCGCATACACATCGGCCGAGATATTGCCCTGCGTCGTCTGCTGCGTATTGTTGGTGTAGGCCCTGCTGTTGATGGTCGAATTAAACATGGTAGGCATTCCCGTCGGATGTAAGGTCATGGCGCACGGTTCAGGTCGTGACCGTGCTGCGCGAGAGACGGACGGCAGGCGCGCGTGACGCGGCAAGGCCCCTCTTCTGGTTGATAATTATGCAGTATTACTGGAATATCAAAACAGCGAACAGAACAGGTTTTTCCTGACTGCAAACCCATATGCACCATTTTAGCGCAGTTCACCTGCAGCCCCCTCCCGGCTTGCCTCAGCGCATGAATTTCGAGATGGCGCTGCTGACGGCCATGTCCAACTGCAGGAAAGTGAGTCCCACCTTGAAACCTGCGCTGCTGAAAATGCAGTGCGAGACGGACACGCGCGCCTCGATGATGTGCGCTGCGCCATCGTAAAACAATTCGAACAGCACCTTGCCCTTCTTGCCTGTCGGCACCGGTTCCGCGATGACGGCCGCCATCCCGCCCGGCCCCACATCGAGGGTGCGCGCCGCCACGGGGCCCGCACCATCCATTACCAACATCGCCTTGGCACGCAATATCTTGCGTGCGCCCTGCCTTTGCTCAACTGACACTGTATTCCGCTTCTCTATCAATTCATTGTCGATGCGGATTCATGGGGAGAATCCATCGGACAAATATTATAGTTCTAAACGGAAATTCTGTTTGACTTGTCTCAAGCTTGGCATTTAAACCATACCAACTTTTACTCGTGGTCGCGCAGCTTGTTGAATGCTTCATCGATACGCTCGACGCCGATGACCTTGAGGCCTTCGATGACTTGCTTGGGCAAGTTCGACTTGGGCACCACGGCCAGGGTAAAGCCAAGCTTGGCCGCTTCGCGCAAGCGCTCCTGGCCCCGTGGCGCGGGGCGGATCTCACCGGCCAGCCCCACCTCGCCAAACACCACGAGTCCCCGCGGCAAGGGCTTGTTGCGCATCGACGAGTTGATCGCCAGCAACACGGCCAGGTCGGCCGCCGGTTCCGTAATTTTGACACCGCCAACGGCGTTGATGAACACATCCTGGTCGAAGGCGGCGATGCCCGCATGGCGGTGCGCCACGGCCAGCAGCATGGCCAGGCGATTCTGCTCCAGGCCGACGGACAGGCGGCGCGCGTTGGGCAAGTGGCTCGTGTCAACGAGGGCCTGGATTTCCACCAGCAGCGGACGCGTGCCCTCCTGCGTCACCATCACACAGGAACCGGGCACCTGATTGTCATGCTGCGACAGGAACAGGGCGGACGGGTTCGATACTCCCTTCAGACCCTTTTCCGTCATGGCGAACACGCCCAGCTCATTGACGGCGCCGAAACGGTTCTTGATGGCGCGCACGAGGCGGAAGCTGGAGTGCGCGTCACCCTCGAAATACAGCACCGTGTCGACAATATGCTCGAGCACGCGGGGACCGGCCAGCGCCCCCTCTTTCGTCACGTGGCCGACCAGAATGATGGTCACGCCCGTCTGCTTGGCCGCGCGCGTGAGCTGGGCCGCGCATTCGCGCACTTGCGCCACGGAACCGGGCGCCGAGCTGAGCGCGTCCGAATACACGGTCTGGATCGAGTCGATCACCACCACTTCCGGCTTCAGGTCGTTCAAGGTGGACAGGATCTTTTCCAGCTGGATCTCGGCCTGCAATTTGAGTTCCTTGGCATCGATGACGAGGCGCTTGGCGCGCAGGGCGATCTGCGCGCCCGATTCCTCGCCACTGACGTACAGCACGCGCTTGTGGTGCGACATGTTGGCCAGCGCCTGCAGCAGCAGGGTCGACTTGCCGATGCCGGGGTCGCCGCCGATCAGCACGACGCCGCCCGCCACCATGCCGCCGCCCAGCACGCGGTCGAATTCCTCGATGCCCGTGCCGAAGCGGGGCACGTCGATGGCGTCAATATCATCGAGCGACAGCACGGGCGCCGTCTGCGCCAGCGACATGTGCTGCGGATTCGAATAGCGGTTGTTGCCGCCCGTCTCAGGCAGGGTTTCCACCATGGTGTTCCACTGGTTGCACGAGGTGCATTGCCCCATCCATTTGTTGCTGATGGCGCCGCAATCGCTGCAGGTGTAGATGGTCTTGACTTTTGCCATGATGTACTTTGCCCGGGTAAGGTGAAACTGCTGTCTATATATACAGTATATACAAACAGCGGGCCGCCGTCACTGTGTCGCTTCGACCACGGGCACACGCGGCGCCAGTGCGCACATCAGCTCGTAGCCGATGGTGCCGGCAGCCAGGGCCACCTCGTCGATCGGCATGCCCTGGCCCCACAAGGTGACGGCGCTGCCAACTTTTGCGCCCGGCACGTGCGTCAGATCGACCATCAGCATGTCCATCGACACCCGGCCGATGAGGCCCGTGCGCACGCCGTCGACCAGCACGGGCGTGCCTTCGGGCGCGTGGCGCGGGTAGCCATCCGCATAGCCGCAGGCCACCACGCCCACCTTGATATTGCCGGCCGCTTCGTAGCGGCTGCCATAGCCCACCACTTCGCCGGCGGCGATATCCTGGATGCCGATAATGCGACTGCGCAAGGTCATGGTGGGCAGCAAGCCGAATGCCTGCGCCGACGTGCCGCCGGGAGCGCCACTGGGCGTGCCGCCATACAGCATGATGCCGGGGCGCACCCAATCGCTGTCCAGGTGGTGCAGCAGCACGCCGGCCGAATTGCACAGGCTGCGCGGCAGCGGCGTGCCTATGCTGGCTGCGCCCGCTTCAAAACGCAGCATCTGCTGGGCCAAAGGCAAGCGCGTGGGCGCCGCCTCGTCCGCATTGGCGAAGTGCGTCATCAAGGTGATCGTACCGATATGCGGGATGGCGCGCAGGCGCGCATACGCACCCGCCACGGCCTGCGGCGTGAAACCCAGGCGATTCATGCCCGTATTCATTTTCAAGTGCACATCGATGCTGTACGGCAAGTGCGCCGCTGCCAGCATGGCGATCTGTTCTTCGCAATGCACGCTGCCGTTCAATCCATATTGCGCCATGACCGGCAAATCACTGGCATCAAAAAACCCTTCCAGCAGCAAGATGGGCTTGGTCCACCCCAGTTCGCGCAAGCGCACGGCATAATCGACCTCGACCAGCGCGAGGCCGTCAGCGTCAGAAAAGCCCCGCATGGCCCGTTCCAGGCCGTGGCCATAGGCGTTCGCCTTGACGACGGCCCACACCTTGGCGCCGCGGGCGCCGGCACGGGCGCGCGCCAGATTGTGTTGCATGGCATCGAGATGGATGGTGGCGATAAGGGGCCTGGGCATATGCGTCGTTCACGGCGGGTGGGAAAGCCGTATTTTACCGGATGGGCTGGATGCGGGTCGGCAAGCCGGCAAGGGAATGCCTGCGATGGTCGCCCAGGACAGCATGTACAAAATGCTCACATGTATGTGTATTTTTCTACGGCAGAAAAATTAAGCTTCGCTTAGACAAGACTATGCAAAGCAGCCCCGTCCAAACTTGGGGTTTGCCGTTTTTTCGTGGTATAAAGCAAGCCAGATATGATTTCAGGCATTCCAGAATGAATCGTGGTTTTTATACCATCATGGCGGCGCAGTTCTTTTCCTCGCTGGCAGATAACGCCCTCTTTTTTGTCGCCGTCGATTTATTGGTGTCCATGAAATCACCGGCGTGGATCACGCCGCTGCTCAAACTGTCATTCGTCCTGTTTTACGTGCTGTTGGCCGCTTTTGTCGGCGCCTTCGCGGATGCTCTGCCGAAAGGCAAGGTCATGTTCATCGCCAACATGGTCAAGATCTTCGGCTGCGCCCTCGTCTTCTTCCACGTACACCCGCTGCTGGCCTACGCCGTCGTCGGTTTTGGCGCGGCCGTGTACTCGCCCGCCAAGTACGGCATCCTGACGGAACTGCTGCCGCCGGAAAAGCTGGTGGCGGCGAATGGCTGGATCGAAGGCTTGACCGTCACCTCCATCATCCTCGGCACCGTCATGGGCGGCGCGCTCGTCAGCGGCCACGTGTCCGACATGCTGCTGTCCTTCGATTTCCCCCTGATCGACACGGGTATCACCAACAAGACGGAAGCGGCCCTGTGCGTGGTGGTCGGCATCTATGTGCTGGCGACCCTGGCCAACCTGAAGATTCCCGACACGGGCTGCGTGTATCCGCACCAGGAACGCAATCCTATCAAACTCATTACCGATTTTGCCAATTGCTATTCCATCCTGTGGAAAGACAAGCTGGGCCAGATCACCCTGGCCGTGACGACCCTGTTCTGGGGCGCTGGCGCCACCTTGCAACTGATCGTGCTGGAATGGGCCAAGCAATCCTTGAACATGCCCTTCGACAAGGCGACCAGCCTGGTGGGCGTGGTCGCCATCGGCGTGGCCGCCGGCGCCGTGCTATCGGCACGTTTCATTCCACTGCGCAAATCGCTGACCGTCATTCCGCTGGGCATCGCCATGGGCGTGATCGTCATGATGATGACGCAAGTGCACTCCGTGTGGATCGCCTACCCGCTGCTGATACTGATCGGCGCCCTGTCCGGCTTCTTCGTCGTGCCCATGAACGCCCTGCTGCAACACCGTGGCCACGTGCTGATGAGCGCGGGCCATTCCATCGCCGTGCAGAACTTCAATGAAAACCTGTCGATTCTGACCATGCTGGCCGTGTATTCGATCATGATCCGCCTGCACCTGCCGCTCAATATCATCATCACCCTGTTCGGCCTGTTCGTCGCCGGCACCATGTACATGATCATGCGCAAGCACAAGCTGAACCAGGCAGAGCATGACAATCTGTCCTTGATTGGCGAGCAGAAACATTAAGCAATGTGACGTCGGATTACGCGCTACGCGCTAATCCGACCTACATGACTTCGGCATTAGGCTCACGGTACATGGTTACGCAGGTAACGTGCCTGTCAGCCGCCGCGCGGCAGCCTGCTCCACCCAGTCATGTGGCACGACAAAACCGCGCGTGCACTCCACTTCCCAGCCTTCGATAGTATCCACCGTTGCCACCATCACGGGTTGCGCCAGATCAAACAACTGTGCGCGCAAGGCATCCACGTCCAGCACTTCCACGTCGCGCCCCTTGAATGGCGCCAGCCATTGCAGGCGCGGCAGCACGACATAGCGCCGCGCCGGCAGTTGGGCCGGCGTGCACCAGAAGCCGTGTCCATGCTCCCGGGAAATGCCGTCCATGGCGGGCGTGGCGTCCGATGGATAGAACAGCCAGCCCTTGACCAGTGCCTGCGCCGCGCGCACAGGTTGCGCCAGCAGGCTTTGCGCGGCCGGATGACGGGACAAGGCCAGCTGCTTGTCGAGAATCTTGCGCATCTTCAAGCCCAAAGTGTCGGCCAGATTGGGGCCGATCAAGTGGTTGAAAATGCCGGGATCGGGTGCGCCTTCCAGCAGGTAGAACTTGGTGGCGAATTCCCAGTGCAGCAAGTCGTTACCATCACGCAGCAAAAAATCGAACTCGCCCACCGTGTCGTTGCGATTGACCTGCACTTGCAAGCCATGCGCTTGCAATACTCCATGCTGCTCAAAATAAAAGGCCAGCAGCTTTTCAGCATACAGGCCCAGGCGGGAATAGAATTTCGGCCCCAGCGCCGCATCGAGCGGCGACGGATCATCCTGCAGCGCCCCCATCCATGCCGCGACAAAGGGCGTGACGGGCGCGAGGCTGGCGATGCGCC
Organism: Janthinobacterium sp. SUN128; assembly: GCF_030587275.1. Taxonomy (NCBI): domain Bacteria; kingdom Pseudomonadati; phylum Pseudomonadota; class Betaproteobacteria; order Burkholderiales; family Oxalobacteraceae; genus Janthinobacterium; species Janthinobacterium sp. SUN128. The sequence continues at coordinate 2,785,464 of NZ_JAPWHY010000001.1, forward strand.
CGCGCCAGTGGGGGCTGGCCGGGTCCAGCAAGTCGGGCGAGTCCAGCAGCCAGGCCAGCGCACGCACGCGGGGGTGCGTCAGATGCCCCCAGCGCTGCTCGAAGCGGGCCTGGAAGGTGACGACGGCCGCATCACTCACCGTGCGAATCACCGTGCGTGCTTTTCGCCAGGCACAGGTCGGCCCAGGCGCGCGCCTTGGCTTTGCCCGTCTTGTCCTGCAACAACATTTCCGGATGGAAGGTGGCCACGACCGAGGCATTGCCCAATTGGCGCACCTTGCCACGCACGGGTTTTTCGCCCTGATTGATGCCGGCGGCGGCCATCGACCCCAGTGTCACGATGGTGCGCGGCTGCAGCAGAGCCAGTTCGCGATCAAAGTACGGACGGCAGGCGGCGGCCTCGGATTCAGTCGGCAAGCGCTCCTGGCCAGCCTCGTCGAGCGGACGGCATTTCAGCAAATGCGTGATGTACACGTCGCGACCCGCATCGACTTCGATGGCTTTCAGCATATTGTCGAGCAACTTGCCCTGCTCGCCCGGCAAGGCGCGCCCTTCGCGTTCTTCCGTGCGCGAGGGGCTGCTGGCCAGCATCAGCCAAGCGCCCTGGCGGTCGCCACGGCCCATGACGACGCCCTTGCGCGTCTTGCACAAGTCGCAGCGCGCGCACTTGGCGACGGCGACCGTCAAGCCTTCCCAGTCGAGGGCGGCGATATCCGTATCGCTCAGCTGTTTGGCAGGCGGCGGTGGCGGCGCATCGTCGAACCAGGCCGTGTCGTCCGGCTCGGCGGCGGGAACGGGTGTAGCGGCAACGGCGACGGGTACGGGTACGTCAGCCTTCACCTCGGCGACCACTTCGGCGACGACAGCAGCGGCCACCTCGGCAACCACCTCAGTCACGGCTTGAGCGGCTTCGGCCATGGGAGCCGCCACGGCGACTTCCATCTCCACGGGAGCTTCGACGACATCAACGGCTTCGGGTGCGGCGCCCTGGCGCAAGCGCCACAGGGGACCGACGCCCATTTCATCGAGGAAAACGGCGCTGCGGCTCATAAGGTATAACGCATCACGATGGCGTCCTCACGTTGCGAGTTGCTGGCCGGATAGTATCCCTTGCGCCGGCCGATCTGTTCAAATCCATAGCGCTGGTAAATATCGAGCGCGCGCACGTTCGACGGGCGCACTTCCAGCAGCATCGATTCCATGCCCAACTGGCGCGCGCAGGCGCAGGACTGATTCAACAGGAAGCGGCCCAGCCCCTGGCCCTGGATGGCGCCCTCGACGGCCACGTTGAGCAAGTGCGCTTCATCGACAACCAGCATCAGCAAAAAGTAGCCGAGCAAGGTGCCGTCCACGTCACGCAGCACCCAGGCCGGGTAGCCGCTCTTGAGGGAATCGACGAAATTGCCATGTGTCCAAGGATGCGGATACACGCGCTGCTCCAGCGCCAGCACCTCAACCAGGTCCGCTTCGACCATGGGCTGATAGTCGAGGCGCAGCAAGTCCCAGCCTGCCGCGCTGCCGTCCTGCGTCACTGCGTCCTTGCCCGCCTCCATCATTGTGCCGGCTCCGCGGCGGCCTTGGCCTGTTGCATCTCGTGCCGTTCCGCGCTCGTGTAAGCGATCTTGTTGCGCAAGTACAAAGGCTGCGCCTCGGCCGCCTTCACGAAATGTCCGGCGGCAAAGGCGATGCGCGCCAGTTGCGCCACCTGCACGGCATGCGGCATGATGGCCGCGTCAGCAGTCGCAGCGCATGGCAGCGCGGCCAGTGCTTCGGCATAGGCACTAAAGCCGTTGCCACAGCCGGCAACATCGCCTTGCGGCGCTACGCCAGTCGGCGCGCTCAGTGCCGGTGGCGAAACGAGCTGCAAGCCATCCTGGTAATCATATTGCGCCCAGTACACTTCGCCCATGCGGGCGTCAAGCACGGTCACGATGCGTTGCGCCCCATGCTGCTGGTGGCAAGCGAGGGCCATGGCGTCGAGCGTGACAACGGGCACGACGGGCAGGCTGGCGCCATAGGCCAGGCCTTGCGCGATGCCGCAGGCCGTGCGCACGCCCGTAAACGAGCCGGGACCGGAGCCGTAGGCGATGGCGTCCACGTCGGCCAGGCTGACGCCCGCTTCGGCCAGCAATTCTTGCACCATCGGCAAGATGGATTGGGAATGGGTGCGCACGCCGGACGAGGCGCGGGACAGGACGGCATCGCCGCGCAACAAGGCGCAGGAGGCCAGTTCGGACGACGTTTCAATAGCAAGCAGGGTGGGAAGTAAGGTAGACATAGCGTATTTTACCTTGCCACGCCATGGCGCGGCACTCCCCGCTACGGCATGCCGTGGCAAGCCGGGCAACGATCAGGCCGACGCGGCCCGATGCGGCTTGCACAGCGGGCCCGCGAGGACGGCTATAATGAAAGACGCAGCTTATTATTTGACCGGCATCAAGTTTGCCGCGCCAGTTAGCCGCTTAGCAACATCGTCTTTCCACTCTTGCCCTGGTCCGTTCCGTGAATCCACTTCTTGCTAAACTGCAACCATATCCATTTGAAAAGCTGCGCCAGCTGTTTGCTGGCGTGACGGTCAACCCCGAGTATGCGCCCATCAGCCTGGGCATGGGCGAACCCAAGCACCCGACGCCGGCGTTCATCGAACAGGCATTGACCGACAATATCCATGGCCTGGCCAGCTATCCGACCACCATCGGCTCGGAAGCCTTGCGCACGGCCATCGCCGGCTGGCTGGAACGCCGCTACGGCATCCCCAAGCTCAATCCTGCCACGCAAATCCTGCCCGTGAACGGTTCGCGCGAAGCGCTGTTTGCGCTGGCGCAAACGGTGATCGACCCGTCGGCCGGCTCGCTCGTGATCAGCCCGAATCCGTTTTACCAGATCTATGAAGGCGCGGCCTACCTGGCTGGCGCCGAACCGTATTTCGTCAATTCCGACCCGGCGCGCAATTTCGGCTGCGACTACGACAGCGTACCGGCCAGCGTGTGGGAAAAGGTCAAACTGCTGTTCCTGTGTTCGCCCGGCAACCCGACGGGCGCCGTCTTGACCCTGACGGACTGGGAACACCTGTTCGCCCTGTCCGAGCGCTACGACTTCGTCATCGCCGCCGACGAGTGCTATTCCGAGATCTACCACGGCGACACGCCCCCGCTGGGCGCGCTGCAGGCGGCGCACATGCTGGGCCTGTCCACCATCGAGCGCCCGTATGCGCGCCTGGTGGTGTTTTCCAGCCTGTCGAAGCGTTCGAACGTGCCGGGCATGCGCTCGGGCTTTGTCGCCGGCGACGCGGAAGTCCTGAAAAAATTCCTGCTCTACCGAACCTACCACGGCGGCGCCATGAGCCCTGCCGTGCAGGCGGCCTCCGTCGCGGCCTGGAACGACGAAACCCATGTCGAGGAAAATCGCGCAAAGTATCGCGCAAAGTTCGACGCCATCACGCCGCTGCTGCAATCGGTGATGGACGTGCAATTGCCGGACGCCGGCTTCTACCTGTGGGCCGACGTCAGCCGCACGGGACTGTCCGACACGCAATTCGCGCAACGGCTGTACGCCGAATATAATGTCACGGTATTGCCTGGCAGCTACCTGGCGCGCGACGCGCACGGCATCAATCCGGGCCGCAACCGCATCCGCATGGCCCTCGTGGCCGAAACGGCCGAAGGGCTGGAAGCAGCGTTGCGCATAGTAAAATTCTGCCAGCAGCTTTCCGCATCCGCATCAACCCCTACATAAACAAGACATCATCATGAGCCAACAACTGCAAAACATCATCGACCTGGCCTGGGAAAACCGCGCCGAGATCAATCCGGGCAACGGCACTGCCGAACTGCGCGACGCCGTCTCCCATGTCATCAATGGCCTGGACAACGGCAGCATCCGCGTAGCGGAAAAAACCTCGGGCGACTGGGTCGTCAACCAGTGGGTCAAGAAAGCCGTGCTGCTGTCGTTCCGCCTGGAAGACAACGTCGTCCTGCCATCGGACGGCACGATGCAGTTCTACGACAAGGTGCCGACCAAGTTCGCCAACTACACGAAGGAAGACTTCGTCAAGGGCGGTTTCCGCGTGGTGCCGCCAGCCGTTGCCCGCCGCGGCAGCTTCATCGCCAAGAACGTCGTGCTGATGCCGTCCTACGTCAACATCGGCGCCTACGTCGATGAAGGCGCCATGGTCGACACCTGGGCCACCGTCGGTTCCTGCGCGCAGATCGGCAAGAACGTCCACCTGTCCGGCGGCGTCGGCATCGGCGGCGTGCTGGAGCCTATGCAAGCGAACCCGACCATCATCGAAGACAACTGCTTCATCGGCGCCCGCTCGGAAATCGTCGAAGGCGTGATCGTCGAGGAAAACTCGGTCATCTCGATGGGCGTCTACATCGGCCAGTCGACCAAGATCTACGACCGCGCCACGGGCGAAGTGACGTACGGCCGCGTGCCAGCCGGTTCCGTCGTGGTCTCGGGCAACCTGCCTTCGGAAGACGGCAAGTACTCGCTGTACTGCGCCGTGATCGTCAAGCGCGTGGATGCAAAAACCCGCGCCAAGACCGGCATCAACGAACTGCTGCGCGGTATTTAATTACTGCGCCGCAAGGCGCACGTAGCACCCTGAATGTCCCGCTTCGGCGGGACATTTTCATTTCCGGCGAGCAACTTCAATCGTCGCGCAGCCATCCCCCATCCTGTCCTATACTGGATGGCATGAATACTCCTCCCGTCTTGATCGTCGGCGCCGGTCCTACCGGCCTCATGCTTGCCTTGCGCCTGGCGCGCCATGGCGTCGATTGCCGCATCATCGACAGGAATAGCGGTCCGGGCCAGGCGTCGCGGGCCATGGCCGTGCATGCGCGCACGCTGGAGTTTTACCAGCAGCTGGGCTTTGCCGACGAGCTGGTGCACCTGGGCATCAAGATCAATGCCATGCATATCCACGAAGGCGGCGAGGAGCTGGTGAAACTGGCGCTGGGCGAGATCGGCGAAGGGCTGAGCCCCTATCCTTTCGTGCTGAGCCTGCCCCAGGACGAGCATGAACGCTTCCTGATCAGCAAACTGGCGGCGGCCGGCGTGCACGTGGAATGGAACGTGGCGCTGGACCTGTGGACGCAGGACGATAGCGAAGTGCAAGCCATCCTGCTGAACAATGGCGAACGCCAATATTGCACGTTTAACTATATTTGCGGCTGCGACGGCGCCCGCAGCAAGGTGCGCGAGATCGCCGGCTTTGCGTTCTCCGGCGGCACCTACGACCACCTGTATTACGTGGCCGACGCGCAAGTGGCCGGCAAGAATACGGACTTGCACGCCCATTTGGGCGCGAACTCGTTTGCGCTGATGCTGCCCGTGCGCACCAGCGGCATGCAGCGCCTGATCGGCATCCTGCCCGACCGCCCCGATGGCGCGCCGGCGCCCGTCTTCGACGACGTGCGGGAGCAGGTGCAAGCCTTGCTGGGCATCGAGGTCGAACACGTGAACTGGTTTTCCACGTATAAGGTGCACCACCGGGTGGCGGCCCAGTTTCGCGAACGGCGCTGCTTCATCCTCGGCGACGCGGCCCACCTGCACAGCCCCGTGGGCGGCCAGGGCATGAATACGGGCCTGGGCGACGCCGTCAACCTGGCCTGGAAACTGGCGCAAAAACTGCGGGGACAAAGCAACGACGCCCTGCTCGACACCTATGAAAGCGAGCGCATCGTGTTTGCCCGCAAGCTCGTCGCCACCACCGACCGGGCCTTCCAGGCCATCGTCGCGCAAGGCATGGCCGGGCAATTCCTGCGCCGCTGGCTGGTGCCGCACGCGCTGCCCTTCCTCTCCGGCTTCGCGCGCGCGCGCCGGCTGCTGTTCCGGACCGTGTCGCAAATCCAGATCAGCTATGAAGACAGCGCCCTTTCCGCCGGCCATGCGGAATACCTGCGCGGCGGCGACCGCCTGCCGTGGTTCTCGGACGGCACGCAAGACAATTTCACGGCCTTGCGCAGCATGGATTGGCAATTGCACATCTATGGCGAAGCAGCGCCCGAGCTGCTCGACGAAGCGCGCGTGCTGAAACTGCCCGTGCATTGCTACACCTATAACGTGGCCGCCAAACTGGCCGGCCTGGGCCGCGACGCGGCCTATCTCGTGCGCCCCGACGGCCACATCGCGCTGGCCCTGCACCTGCAGGAAAGCGGCGCCCTGCGCGCCCTGGCCTTGCGACTTGGCCTGCATTTCGGTCCGGCCGAATCGGGCAAGGCGGCGCCACGGCCCGTGTAGGGCAAATCACTGGGGCGTGTTGCACTGCCGCATCGACTGCGCATCGACTGTATAATGGCGGCTACCATCGCATTTTTCCCTGGCGCAAGCGCCACGGTCAAGCGAACCGCATTCATTCCCCTTAGCCCTACCCATGACGACCATTACACTCTACGGTATCCCCAACTGCGATACCGTCAAAAAGGCCCGCACCTGGCTGGCCGCGCAACAACTCGATTTCACCTTCCACGACTTCAAGAAGCAGGGCCTGGAACGCGCCACCGTCGAGGCGTGGCTGCAGCAATTGCCGTGGGATGTGCTGGTCAACAAGAAAGGCACGACCTGGCGCGCCCTGTCCGACGAGCGCAAGGCGTCCACCGTCGATGCAGCCAGTGCCCTGGACCTGATGCTGGAAAACCCGTCCATCATCAAGCGCCCCGTACTGGACAAGGATGGCCAGTTCAGCGTGGCGTTTTCCGATGCGCAGTACAAGACCCTTTTCTCGCTGTAACCATACTTAGTTGACCACCGGAACGATGTTGCCGGCACGACCTTACCCATGACCACCTCCAAAACCCTTGCCCTGACCGAAAAACTGATCGCCCTGTCTTCGGTCACGCCCGACGACAAGGGCTGCCAGCAGCACCTGATCGATATCCTCACGCCGCTGGGCTTTGTCTGCGAGACGATACAGTCGAACGACGTCACCAATCTGTGGGCGCGCCGTGGCACGACATCGCCCGTCTTCGTCTTTGCCGGGCATACGGACGTGGTGCCGACCGGTCCCGTCGAGCAATGGCGTTCGCTGCCCTTTATTCCCACGCACCGCGACGGCAAGCTGTACGGCCGTGGCGCGGCCGACATGAAGACCTCGATCGCCGCCATGGTGGTCGCTTGCGAGGAATTCATCGCCGCCACGCCCGGGCACACGGGCTCGATCGCCTTTCTGATCACGAGCGACGAGGAAGGCCCGGCCACGGATGGCACCGTCATCGTCTGCGAGCAATTGAAGGCACGCGGCGAGCAGATCGACTATTGCCTGGTGGGCGAGCCGACGTCGAGCGCGCAGCTGGGCGACATGATCAAGAACGGCCGCCGCGGTTCGCTGTCGGGCCGGCTGACGATCAAGGGCGTGCAAGGCCATATCGCCTACCCGCACCTGGCAAAAAACCCGATTCACGAAGCGGCGCAGGCGCTGGCCGATCTGGTCGAGGAAAAATGGGATGCCGGCAACGAGTACTATTTGCCGACCTCATGGCAAATGTCCAACATCAACGCGGGCACGGGTGCCAATAACGTGATTCCCGGCGACATGGTGATCGATTTCAATTTCCGCTTTTCCACGGCCAGCACGGCGGAAAACCTGCAGGAACGGGTCCACGCCATTCTCGACAAGCATGATTTGCAATACGATTTGCAGTGGACCCTGAGCGGCCTGCCCTTCCTCACGCCGCGCGGCACCCTCTCCGATGCGCTGTCCGCCGCCATCCTGGAAGAAACGGGCCTCACGACGGAGCTGTCGACCACGGGCGGCACCTCGGATGGCCGGTTTATCGCGCAAATCTGCCCCCAAGTGATAGAATTCGGGCCGCCCAATGCCAGTATTCACAAGATCGACGAGCACATCGAACTGCGCCACATCGATCCTCTGAAGAATATTTACCGGCGCACGCTGGAGCATTTGCTGCCCGTCTGAACCAGAATACCGAGGCCCGTCACGGCGGGCCAGAACACCGTCTTTTCGAGAATGCCATGACCCCGAACCCGTTTTCCACGCCACGCGACCTGCTGCGCTACGCCGTTACCCGTTTCAATACCGCCAAGCTGTTTTTCGGCCACGGCAGCGCCGAAGCGTTCGACGAAGCGGCCTATCTGATCCTGCACACCTTGAAGTTGCCGCTCGACAAGCTCGAACCCTTCCTCGACGCCAAGCTGCTGCCGTCGGAAGTGGCCAGCGTGATGAGCGTCATCGACCGCCGCAGCATCGACCGCGTGCCGGCCGCCTACATCACCAAGGAAGGCTGGCTGGGCACGTATAACTTCTACGTCGACGAGCGCGTGATCGTGCCCCGCTCCTTCATCGCCGAACTGATCCCTGAATACTTCTCGCCATGGGTGGCGGAACCGGAAGCCGTGGAAAACATCCTGGAACTGTGCACCGGCTCGGGCTGCCTGTCGATCATGATGGCCGATGCCTTCCCGAACGCCGCAGTCGACGCCGTGGACATTTCCGCCGACGCGCTGGCCGTGGCCAAGCGCAACGTCGACACGTACAAATTGCAGGACCGCGTCACCCTGATCGAATCGGACCTGTACGCCAACGTGCCGGCCAAGAAATATGATTTGATCATCAGCAATCCGCCATACGTGAATTCCGCCTCGATGGGCGCCCTGCCCCAGGAATACCTGGCTGAACCGCAAATCGCCCTCGACGGCGGCAGCGACGGCATGGACCTGGTGCGCAAGATCATCGCCGGCGCGGCCGAACGCCTGACGGATGACGGCATCCTGATGATTGAAATCGGCAACGAACGCGCCTACGCGGAAGCGGCCTTCGGCGAACTGGGCTTGACCTGGCTGACGACGAGCGCCGGCGACGACATGGTCTTCCTGCTGACGGCCGAGCAGTTGAAGCTGGTTTAATGGAATTGGTAGGTCGGATTAGCGTAGCGTAATCCGACATGCCTGTGCGGCACCCGTCGGATTACGTCCTTCGGACTAATCCGACCTACACGATGTTTTTACGGCGGGGGTCAAAGCCCAGCCTTTACAAAGAAAAAAATGATACGTTTCCTACAAGTAAGCCTGATGCGCGGCATCAAACCGTTGCTCGAACAAGTCGATGTCACCCTCAATCCGGGCGACAAGATCGGCCTGATCGGCGCCAATGGCGCGGGCAAATCGAGCCTGTTCGCCATGATGCGTGGCGAATTGCACCCTGACCAGGGCGAGATCGATTTCCCGGCCAAATGGCGCGTGGCTTACGTGGCGCAGGAAACGCCGCCGCTGGACCGTGCCGCGCTCGACTATGCAATCGACGGCGACGTCACCCTGCGCAAACTGGAAGCGGAACTAGCGCGCCTGGAATCGGAGCCTGCCACGTCGGAAAACGGTATCGCCATCGGCGAAATCTACAGCGCCATGGCCGATGCCGACGCGTATACCGTGCAGTCGCGCGGCGAGCAATTGCTGCTGGGCCTGGGCTTCACCCTGGACCAGATGCAGCAACCGGTGGCCAGTTTCTCCGGCGGCTGGCGCATGCGTTTGAACCTGGCGCAAGCACTGATGTGCCCATCCGACCTGCTGCTGCTCGATGAACCGACCAACCATTTGGATCTGGACGCCATCATCTGGCTGGAAGACTGGCTCAAGCGCTACGCCGGCACCCTGCTGATCATTTCCCATGACCGAGACTTCCTCGATGAAGTCGTCAACGTGGTCGTGCATATCGACGAACGCAAGCTGAAGCGCTATTCGGGCAACTACTCGAGCTTCGAGCGCCAACGCGCGGCGCAGATGATCCTGGCCGCCGGCGCGCTGGAAAAGCAGCAGCGCAAGCGTGCCCATCTGGAATCGTTCGTGAACCGCTTCAAGGCGCAAGCCTCGAAGGCCCGCCAGGCGCAAAGCCGCATGAAGGCGCTGGCGAAGATGGAAGAGCTGGCGCCATTGCGCGCCGCCGCCGAATTCTCGTTCGAATTCCGCGAGCCCTTGAGCGCGCCGAACCCGCTGCTGGTGATGGAAGACGTCGATGCGGGCTACAAGATCGAGAACGAAGCGACGGGCGAAATCACGCATAAAACCATCGTCAACGGCATCAAGTTTTCGCTACAGATCGGCCAGCGCATCGGCCTGCTGGGCCAGAACGGCGCCGGCAAGTCGACCCTGATCAAGACCATCGCCGGCGAACTGATGCCGCTGACGGGCGACGCCACCATGGGCAAGGGTCTCAACATCGGCTACTTCGCCCAGCACCAGGTGGAAATGCTGCGCCACGACGAATCGCCGCTGTGGCATCTGGCGAAGATCGCCCCGACCGTGCGCGAGCAGGAACTGCGCAACTTCCTAGGCGGCTTCAACTTCCCCGGCAACATGGTCACCGCGTCCATCGCACCGTTCTCGGGCGGCGAAAAAGCCCGCCTGGCGCTGGCCCTGATCGTCTGGCAGCGTCCTAACCTGCTGCTGCTCGATGAACCGACCAACCATCTGGATCTGGAAACGCGCGAAGCGCTGACGGAAGCGCTGGCGCAGTTCGAAGGCACCCTGGTCGTCGTTTCCCATGATCGCCACTTGCTGCGCGCCACCACGGACGAATTCATCATCGTTGCCGACGGCAAGCTGCAACCGTTCGACGGCGACCTGGACGACTACAAGGATTGGCTGTTCAAGACCAAGCTGGGCAAGGGCACGGACGTGCTGCCGGCCGCCGGCAAGGCCAACAAGACTGACTTCCCCGTGACGTCTTCCGTACCTTCGCCGGTAGCCGCCGCCCCGGCCCCTGCCGCGCCCGTGCGCGACAAGCGCAAGGAAGCGGAAGACCGCCAGAAGGCCGCCGCCCTGCGCAAACCGATCGAAAACAAGATCAAGCGCCAGGAAGAGCAGATCGCCAAGCGCAATGCGCAAAAGGCGGAAACCGACGCCAAGCTGGGCGAGCCGACCATCTACGACGCGGCCAACAAGGCCAAGCTCAAGCAATTGCTGGCCGACCAGACCTTCTTCACCAAGGACCTGGCGCAGCTGGAAGCGGAATGGCTGGACTTGCAGGATCAGTTAGAGAAACTGGGCTAACGCAAAACACAAAGACGACTCCCGGGTCGTCTTTTTTTTAGGCTGCCTGCATGGGACTGGGGCTGCGGATCGCCATCAGGCGGTCGATGTCGACGAGGATCAATCGGCGTCCCGCCACCGTGCCCAGGCCCAGCAGGTAATCGGCTTCCGCCTCGCCCAGGCCGGGCACGGCGGCGATGTCGCTGGCGGCCAGGCTGACGATATCGGTGACGCCATCGACCACCATGCCCATCACGCCATTGCTCAGCTGCAAAATGATCACGTCGGTGGCCGGGTCGGGCGCGCCGTGGGCGCTGCCGAACGCGGCGCGCATGTCGACGATGGGGATGATTACGCCGCGCGAAACGGCCACGCTGTGCAGCACTTCCCCTTCCGAGGAAAAACGGTCGAGTTCCTTCAGAGGACGCAGTTCCCGCACGCAACGATAATCGAGGCCGTATTCCAGGCCGCCCAGCCGGAAACTCAAGTACTGCGTCAGGTATTGGGTCGTTGCGGCGCCAGGCGTGGTCGTGGGCTGCATGGTGTTCCTTTCATCCGGTAGGCGCTGCCAGGATGCGCAGTGGCGCAACGTTGGCCCCATGCTAACCAGCATCGCCGCAGGCGGCGTTGAGAAACATCAACTTTCCCGGAAGGCAGCCTGGCCTCAGCGCCCGGCCTTGCGCCGGCGCAGCCATCTTCCCTTACAATACCCCCATCATTCCCCAACAGGCAGGCCATGCAACACCTCGTCAACCCCGCTGAAGTTGAATTTTCCGCCATCCGCGCCCAAGGCCCGGGCGGGCAGAACGTCAACAAGGTGTCCAGCGCCATCCATTTGCGCTTCCCCATCGCCGCCTCGTCGCTGCCGGAAGCGTACAAGGAACGGCTGCTGGCCCTGCGCGACAGCCGCATCAGCAAGGATGGCGTGCTGGTGCTCAAGGCGCAGCAGTCGCGCAGCCAGGAACAGAACAAGGAAGAAGCGTTGCGGCGCTTGCAGGAAATCATCGACAGCGTGACCTTCCTGCCCGCCGTGCGCCGCGCCACCAAGCCCACGCGCAGCTCGCAGCGGCGCCGTCTCGACAGCAAGAGCACGCACAGCGTCCTCAAACAATCTCGCGGCAAGGTTATCGACTGATCAGAGTGGCGGCTGGTAGGCCCAGTCCAGGCTGCCTGTGCTGTCCGCGAACACGGGCTGCGTGGCCGGCGTGGCGCTGCGCAGCAAGGCCTTGATTTCCTTCGGCGGCCGGTCGTAGACCTTGGCCGGACCGGGCGGCACGACGAGGGCGCGCACCGTCGTCTCGCCATCAATCAGGCTCAGGGTGCAGCGCGACTGGCCCGCCGTTGCCTGCCGCTCCTGGCGCAATTGTTCCACCAGCGCCAGCATCTGCGCGTGCAGGATTTCCGACTGTTTTACCTCCACGCGCAGCCGCGCCACCTCTTTCAGGACGGGAGCGATGCGCGCGGCCAGCTTGTCGTACTGTACCTGCTGCGTTGCTTGCAGTTGCAATTCGCCACGCCGCAGCTGGCCCGCCAGGGTCAGGTAGTTGCGTACCTCGGGCAATTGCGCGATGGCATCGATTTCCTGCTGGCGCTTGTGCTGCACCTGCAGGAATTGCGCCGCCTTCGCCAGGCTCTCGGCGATCTTTTGTTCCAGCGCACTCAAGTCGGGCACCAGCGGGAACAGCAGCATCTCCACCTGCTTGCGGGGACCGGCGCTGCCGATGCGGATGGTGCGCGCCGCCACGGCGCAGCCTTCGGCCAGTTCGATGACGACCTCGTCGGCGATGATCTCGCAATTGCTGGCGCTGTCGATCACCACGCGCGTGCCGGCGATGACGCAGCTTTCCGCCCGCTTCACATGCACTTCGCCGCTCAGCGCCTGCAGCACGGAGCCGGAAGCGACGCCCTCGACGCGCACGTCGCCACGCTCGTTGAAGGCCGTGCCGCCCACCAGGTTGCGCTGTAGCCATATTAATCCGCCATGCGAGTGCAAGTGGCCGTAGACGTCGCCATGGATGGTGATGTCGCTGCCGTCGAGCTGGCGCTGCTCCTGCACTTCGCCATACTCCTCGTAGGCGGCGCTCAGCTTCAAATTGCCCGTCGTACGGCTGCTGACGCCTTCGCGGCTGACGATCTTGTTTTCGATGGACATCTTGCCGTGTTCATCGACATTCACATAGCCATCTTGCGTGGCCACGACGAAATCGCCATCGCTGAAATGCTCGACCGCCGTGCCTGGCCCCGCCACGGTGGCCAGGTCCAGTTCCAGCGGCGCGGGCGGTGGCAGCGCCTTGCCGGCCAGGTCGTAGCCGGGCAAGCCGGGAGTCCCCGGCAGCAGACGCAGCAGGCGCGCGTGTTTTTTCACTTGCGGAAAGCGGTTCTTGAAGCTGAGCAAATCCAGGCGGCCATCGGAGCGTTCGCGCGGCGCATCGTCGCGGTGGATGCCTTGCGATACTTCGACCAGCTGGGCGTCGCGCCCCGGCTGTGGCGGCAGCACCCGCGCCACCGTGATGCGTTCGGCCTTGCCGCTGGCAAGAATGGCGCGCACGGCCGCGCTATCGATGCCGTAGTGCACGCCCTTGCACCACAGGTCGGCCACCAGCTCGTCGAATTCGCGGCGCGCCGGCACCTGGCCGTCCGCGTCCGCAGGCAAGGCTTCAAAGTAAAATTCGGCGCTGTCGCCGCGGATCTTGATTTGTTTGTACAGCGCACGGCGCGCGGGCGGGAATGGCGCCACGCGCACGGCGATGCGCAGCAGGGCATCGCCCTTGGGCGCGGCGCGGGGAGTAGGGGCATGAAACAGGGTCAGCAGGAACAAACCGTAATCGAGGCCGGCCAGCAGCTGGCCCGACTGGAACAGCTGCTCGACGGCGGTGCGCAGCTGCGCCGGCGCCAGCGACAGGTCAAGGAACACGCCCTCGTCGCGCTGGACCAGGCCGTGCGGCAAGCCGCCTGCGGGGACCGCATCCGGAACGGGTGTGTCGTCGTCGCTCACGCCTTGCCTCCCCCAGCAGCCATTTCAAAGAATTGCCTCCGTGCACTAGAACAATATCACGGGGCGGGGCCGTGTGCCTGACTGAGCAACAATGCATGCGGCCAGATGCAAACAGGGCCATGTCTTGCGAGATGGCCCTGTCGGAGGGGGATGGCTGTCTAGCGGCGCGGGGGATTCGAGTAAATGTCCTGCCCCACTTCGTTGATCTGGCGGCGCAGGTCGCGCCGTTCGTCGGGCGTCATGCGGCCCGTGCGGCGCGAGGCGTCGGCGCCTTCGTTGGCGCGGCGCTGCTCTTCTGCGCGCGTGTCGAAACTGCGTGCGTCACGCTGTTCGCGCAGTCGCGTATCATTGCTGTTGCTGCGCTGTACCTGTTCATACCGCTGGGCCTGCATTTGCTGCTGGTCGTCACGGCGTGGCGGCGGCTGGTTTTGCGCTGCCGCCAGGCTGGCGGCAAACACGGAACAAACGGCGAATGCGGACAGCACGGTCGTACGTGCAGCAATAGCTGCGCTGGGAGCGGCGTGAATTTTTTTAGTAAAGATATTCATTGAGTTCCTCTTCCGCGATGCCGTATAAACTAAAGCTGATTTCCACTGTGGCCCCAGTGTATGATGCTTTACACGGTGCAGTAAGAGTAATTGGGTAAAGTTTGTAACACTTTGTAATGGGTCGCCACAGCCCCTTGCCGACGCCGCGCGAGGCGTTACTATAGCAACTAATATAAGATAACACGACACCCTAAATGACCACAACCTCCACTTCCGGCAGCAATACAACAACGCAATCGATCCACGGCCACCAGGCAAAAATCATGGTAGTCGATGACGATGTGCGCCTGCGCGACCTGCTGCGGCGCTACCTGACCGAACAGGGCTTCAATGTCTTCACGGCAGAAAGCGCGACGGCCATGAACAAACTGTGGCTGCGCGAACGCTACGACCTGCTGGTGCTCGACCTGATGCTGCCGGGCGAAGACGGCCTGTCGATCTGCCGCCGCCTGCGCGGCGCGGGCGACCAGACGCCGATCATCATGCTGACGGCCAAGGGCGAAGACGTGGACCGCATCGTGGGCCTGGAAATGGGTGCCGACGATTACCTGCCGAAACCATTCAATCCGCGTGAGCTGGTGGCCCGCATCGGCGCCGTACTGCGCCGCAAGGGTCCCGATGAAATCCCGGGCGCGCCGTCGGAAACGCCGCAAACCTTCGAATTCGGCGACTTCGTGCTGGACCTGGGCACGCGTACCCTGAAAAAGAATGGCGAAACAGTGCCGCTGACGACCGGTGAATTTTCGGTGCTGAAAGTGTTTGCCCGCCATGCACGCCAGCCGCTGTCTCGCGAGAAACTCATGGAGCTGGCGCGCGGCCGCGAATACGAAGTGTTCGACCGCAGCCTGGACGTGCAAATCTCGCGCCTGCGCAAACTCATCGAACCTGATCCGTCGAGCCCCCTGTTCATCCAGACCGTGTGGGGCTTAGGTTACGTCTTTATCCCGGACGGACAGCCGCGCTGATCGCAGGCGAGGCATGATGAAGCTTTTTCCCGATATCAGCCTGGCGCGGCTGAAAAGCGGCTTGTTCTGGCGCACCTTTTTGCTGCTCGGCACCTTAACCACGGTCAGCATGATCGCCTGGTTCAGCATGATTTCCTTCATCCAGCGCGAGCCGCAGGCGCAGCAGATTTCCGCCCAGATCATTTCCGTCGTCACCATCACGCATGCGGCACTGACGCACTCGGCTCCCGAACTGCGCCGCGAGCTGCTGTTCGACCTCGTCAGCAATGAAGGCATCCGCATCTTCTCGCTGGAAGAGGACGACCGCATCGAGCCGCCGCCCGACAATTACCTGATGCCCGACATCGAGGCGCTGGTGAAGGCCAAGCTGGGCAAGGACACGCGCTTTTCCGCGCGCGTCAACGGCGTGGCCGGCTTCTGGGTCAGCTTCAAGATCGACGACGACGAGTACTGGCTGATGCTGGACCGTGAGCGCCTGCGCGGCCTGACGGGCTTCCAGTGGCTGGGCTGGGCCAGCCTGGTGTCGCTGCTGTCCCTGCTGGGCGCAGCCATCATTTCCAGCCTGATCAATCTGCCGCTGTCGCGTTTGACGGCGGCCGCGCGCGATATCGCCAAGGGCAAGCAGCCGGCGCCGCTGCCGGAAAAGGGCCCGATCGAAATTATCGAGGCGAACCGCAGCTTCAACCAGATGGTCGATGATCTGAAACAGGTGGAATCGGACCGTGCCGTGATTTTGGCCGGCATTTCGCACGATTTGCGCACGCCGCTGGCGCGCATGCAGCTGGAAGTGGAAATGGCGAACCTGTCGGACGAGGCGCGCGAAGGCATCCAGTCCGATATCGGGCAGATGGACGCCATCATCGGCCAGTTCCTCGACTACGCCAAGCCGACGGAAGCGTCGAGCTTTACGGACGTCGACCTGAGCGGCCTGCTCAGCGACATGACGCGCGAAGCCATGCGCCTGCCGGATGTGAAGATCAACGCCAGCATCGCCGACGGCGCGCATGCGATGGGCAACCCCACCGACCTGCGCCGCGTGCTGAACAACCTGATCGAGAATGCGCGCCGCTATGGCAAGACGCCGGGCAGCGACGTGACGGAAATCGACATCGCCTGCCAGGTGCGCACCAGCCACGGCGCGAAAAAGGTCATCATCGAAGTGCAAGACCACGGCACGGGCGTGCCGGCAGAAAAGATCGAGCAACTGATGAAGCCGTTCACCCGCCTCGACACGGCGCGCGGGCAGGCAAACGGCGCCGGCCTGGGCCTGGCCATCGTCGACCGCGTGCTGCTGCGCCATGGTGCCGAATTGCAAGTGCGCAACCGCGAAGGCGGCGGCCTCGCGTTTCAGATCAGCTTGCCAGCGGCGTAGGTCGGATCAGCGAGGCCTTGCCTCGCGTAATCCGACAACATTGTCGGCTGTTCCTGTCGGATTACGCGCCAGGCGCTAATCCGACCTACGCTACCGGCTCCGGCGTTTTCGCCGCCCGACAACGGTCAAGCGGACGCCTGCTCTTGCGCCAGCAATTTATTCATCAGCAATTCCGTCGCCCCGTAGCCGTACAGGGAATCGCTCTCCATGCCCGGCGTATCGAAGGGGATCGATTCCTCGCGGTTCAGCTTGGCAGGGTCGGCGTCCGCATAGCTGGCGCGCCAGGCGCGCTGCAAGGATTCATTGCGGCGGATAAAGGCCGGCATGGGCCAGGCGTCGCGCTCCCAGTGGAGGCTGTCACCCAGCAGGGGCCAGCGCTCGTTGAGCAGGGCCATGTCGCCCGTGCGCAGGCGACGTACGGCCTGTTCCGGCCGCAAGCCTTCCAGCTCATCGAGCGTCGGCAAGCTGTCGCGCTTCGGCCCGAACATATACGCCAGCATGATGCGCCCGGCAGGCGCCCTGCGCGCCACCACGCCGACGGCATAGCCGCCGCCCGGCAAGGGCACGGCAAACCAGCTGCCTTCTCGGTATGGTAATGATCTCATCGTTGCAAACTCCCCCAAAATCGTGTTCGGGGCACAGTCTACGCGAAACGATGCAAAAGTGGCGCATGGTACGCCACAGCAACAAACCAATAGTTACAATATTTTCTCGTCATAGTGATACTGGGCAACAATCGGTCCCGCCTTGAACAGCGCTTCCTTCATGGCCGCGTCCAGGCGCGCATCGCGGCGGCGCATCCATTCGAGCAGCATGGCCGCTTCTTTGCGGCTGGTGTCGCCCGCATGCGCCAGCACGCGGCGCAGTTCCGGGTCCGTGCATGCCTCGAAACGCTGGCTGTTCAAGTCCAGCGCCTGCAGCGCGGCGATGGTGGCGCCGATGGCGCGGTGCATATCGAGCGCGGTGGCCGGCAAGCCGGATTCTTCCAGTGGGACGTTGGTCATGCGCATTCCTTTTCGCGTGGTGGTGACATCGGCTGCATTCTCCACCGCGCGGGCGAAAAGCTCAAGCGTCCACGACACGTTTCCACCCGTTCGGCCATAATCATGGCTCAGCAACAGCCTAAACCCCAGCGGCAGGAGCCCCATGTTCAATTTCGACTTTTACAATCCGACGCAAATCCTCTTCGGCCAGGGCCAGATCGCCGCCATCACGGCGCTGATCCCGCCGCATGCCAGAGTGCTCATGACGTATGGCGGCGGCAGCATCAAGCAGAACGGCGTCTACGATGAAGTCAAGGCGGCGCTGGCCGGCCATACCTTGCTGGAATTTGCCGGCATCGAACCCAATCCCAGCTATGAAACCCTGATGCAGGCCGTGGCCATGGTGAAAAGCGAGCGCATCGATTTCCTGCTGGCCGTCGGCGGCGGTTCCGTGGTCGATGGCACCAAATTCATCGCCGCGGCCGCCCTGCACGAGGGCGAGGCGTGGGACATCCTGGCGAAAGGCGGCAAGATCGTCGAGGCCGCCCTGCCCTTCGGCACGGTATTGACGTTACCGGCCACGGGTTCCGAAATGAATGGCTCGGCGGTGATCACGCGCAAGGCCACGCAGGAAAAGCGCTCGTTCATGAGCCGCAAGGTGTATCCGAAATTCTCCGTGCTGGACCCGTCGAAAACGTTCACCTTGCCGCTGCGCCAGGTGGGCAATGGCGTCGTCGATGCGTTTGCGCATGTCATGGAACAGTATTTGACCTACCCTGTGAACGCGTCCGTGCAGGACCGCTTCGCCGAAGGCATTTTATTGACCTTGATCGAGGAAGGCCCGAAAGCCCTGTCGCACCCGGACGACTACGACGTGCGCGCCAACGTGATGTGGAGCGCCACCCTGGCCTTGAACGGCCTGATCGGCGTGGGCGTGCCGCAGGACTGGTCCACGCACGCCATCGGCCACGAATTGACGGCCTTGTATGAGCTCGACCATGCCCAGACCCTGGCCATCATCCTGCCCAGCATGCTGCGCGTGCGCAAGCAGGCCAAGCGCGCCAAGCTGCTGCAATACGCGGCCCGCGTCTGGGGACTCGACGGCGGCGACGAGGATGGCCGCATCGAGGCCGCCATCGCGCGCACGGAATTCTTCTTCCGCCACATGGGCGTCAAAACGCGCCTGGCCGACTACGGCCTGAACCACGCCAGCGTGGATGCCGTCGTGTCCGCCCTGGAAGCGCACGGCATGACGGCGCTGGGCGAGCAGCGCGAAGTGACGCCCGCCGTCAGCCGCAAGGTGCTGGAACTGAGTCTGTAGCGCAGTTTGCAAATTCCAGCCACACTGTTGTAAAACGGTCAGCCAGGGGGACAGCTGGCCGTGGTTCATGCTAAGCTGTCATTTCGCTAGGGGTCCTGGAGCAGTCATCCGGGTGAGAGATACCCTTCGTACCTGATCTGGATAATGCCAGCGAAGGAAAGCGCAAAGTACCTCCCTCCTTTGATAGCTCCTGCGTTGGCGCCAGCCGAACAAGCAGCCTGCCGTGCTCTTTACAGAGACGGCTTGAACCACGAGCAATCTATGTCCACACCGAATTTATCTGCGCATTTTTCCCGTCCTGTACTGACCCTGGCGATCCTGCACGCGTTTGCCGCGCCTGCCTTTGCTGCGAACGACACCGCCGAAGCCGCCGATCCGCAGGCCCAAAACATGGCCGAAGTCGTCGTCACGGCCAGCAAGGCGCCGGCCGCCAAGCGCGCCTCCGTGGGCGGCTTTGCCGACGCGCCGCTGCTGCAGACACCGGCGTCCGTCACCGTCATTTCGCAAAAAGACATGCAGGACTTGCAGATCCGCAATCTCAGCGATGCCGTCAAGCTCGACGCCAGCATCAACGAGTCGTACAACGCCGTCGGCTACGCGGAACAGTTCACCATCCGCGGCTTCAAGCTCGACACGAACTCCAGCTACCGCAAGGATGGCGTAGCCATTCCTGGCGACACGCAAATTCCGCTGGAAAACAAGGAACGCATCGAAGTCTTAAAAGGCCTGGCCGGCTTGCAGGCAGGCGTGGCCGCGCCTGGCGGCGTGATCGACTTCATCGTCAAGCGCCCCACCGCCGCACCGCTGCGCACCGTCACCGTGGAAGCGCGCGAACGGGGCACCGTGTATGGCGCCGTCGACCTGGGCGGACGCCTGGAAGACACGCGCTTCGGTTACCGCGTCAACGTGGCGGCCGAGCGCCTGCGTTCCTACATCAAGGGCGCGGACGGCAACCGTCGGTTCATTTCCGGCGCCTTCGACTGGCAGATTTCCCCGCAAGCCCTGCTGCAGCTCGACGCCGACTACCAGGACAAGGCGCAGGTCACGGCGCCCGGCTTCCAGCTGCTGAGCAACGGCAGCCTGCCGGCCAACATCAGCGCCGACGCCATGCTCAACAAGCAGCCGTGGACGCATCCGGTGGAAACCGTCACCAGCAACCTGGGCCTGCGCTTCCAGTACGCCTTCAATGACGACTGGCACGCCACCCTGTCCGCCAACCAGCACTCGTTCAAGCGCGACGACTACACGGCGTATCCGTATGGCTGCAGCCCGGAAGGCTGGGCGCCCGTCTTCTGCAGCAATGGCGATTTCTCCGTATGGGACTTCCGCAGCCTGGGCGAAACGAAAAAGCCGCTGAGCGCGCAAGCCATGATCCAGGGCAAGTTCGCCACCGGCAGCCTGCGCCACGAATTCACTGCCGGCGTGTCGTACTTCAACCGCAAGGACCGGGCCGGCAAGTACGTGTACGACGAAGTGGGCATCAGCAACATTTATCGCCCCGTCATCGTCGTGCCATCCGACGGCGTCACGGGCCCCGTGCGCCTGGTACGCAACGACAAGGAAAAATCCGTCTTCGTGCAAGACATCGTCAGCCTGGCGCCCAACTGGAAGCTGCATGGCGGCCTGCGCCACATCAATGTGGATGGCTACCAGTATGTGCTCAAGGCCGACACGGAAATCCGCGCCAAGCACGACTTCCTGTTGCCGAACGTGGCGCTGGTGTACAACCCGCAAGACAATATCGCCGTGTATGCATCGTATTCGCAGGGCATGGAGCACGGCGGCACGGCCGACCGCTACGCGGAAAATGCCAATGTGGAACTGACGCCGAGCCGCTCGAAGCAGGTCGAATTGGGCGTAAAGGCGGACCTGACGCCGGACTTCATGGTGGCCGCCACCCTGTTCCAGATCCGCAAAGGCCTGGAATTCAACCAGTACCTCGACAGCAGCATGAGCACCTACAACTTCGTGCGCGCGGGCCAGGCCCAGCACCGTGGCCTGGAATTATCTGCCCAGGGCAAGGCCAGCGCCAACCTGAACCTGGGCGCGTCCATCACGGCCCTGAACAGCCAGCAATCAGGCACGGGCAGTGCGGACTACGATGGCAAGCGCGTGCCCAACGTGCCGGCCTTCAAGGCGGCCGTGCACGCGAACTACGCCGTGCAGCAGGTGGCGGGCTTGAGCGTGAATGGCAGCTGGGAATATGCGGGCAAAAAGGCGTTTGAAAACAACAACACCACCTTCGTGCCTTCGTACAGCGTGTTCAACCTGGGCGCCGCCTGGGCCACGCGCCTGGCCGGCACGCCAGCCGTGCTGCGCGCCACCGTCAACAACGTGACGGACAAGTTCTACTGGCGCGATGTGACTCCGGAAGCAGGCGGCTACCTGTTCCCGGGTGCAAGCCGCACCTTGAAGGTGTCGGCGCAATTCGACTTTTAATTAAGTTGACGTAGAGGCAGGCGCCGCATCGAGCGCCTGCTGCAGCAAGGGCGCCGCCTGTTCCAGGCGCGCCTCCAGGCTGTCGTGCAGCACGTGGTAGGCGATGCCGCGCGCATCGAGCTCGTCGAGCAGATAGCGGTAGATCAGCTGGCGCACGGCTTCCGACTCGCGCTGCAAGCCGTCGGCCACCCACGGGCTGTCGGGCGCCGTCACCAACGTCAGGTCGTACTGCGTGGCATCGGCCAGCGCCGCCAGCGGCGCATCGGCGCCATTGAAATAATGGCGGCTGTAGACCACCGTCATCAACGGCGTCGTATCGCAAAACAGGAAGTGGCGCGCCTGCGCGGTGGCAGCCGCTTCACGTTCGACTTGCGTTCGCGCAATGCCAAACTGGTCGGCTGCGACGGGCACCCGGCCCTGCTTCTCGACAAATTCGCGCAAGTATTCCGGCACCCAGACGGTGCCGTAGCGTTCGGCCAGGGCGGCTGCCAGGGTCGACTTGCCCGACGATTCCGCGCCCAGGATGTCCACGCGCACGCAACGCTCCATCACTTGAGGACCATCGCGCTCGGCGCGGCCGGGGCCGACTTTCTCCACGCCAGCAAGCCGATGATGGCCATCACGACGAAGAAGGCATACAGCACGGCCGTCAGGGTCAGTCCCTTGTGCAGGTATAGCCACACATACAGCACGTCGACGATGATCCAGGCGATCCAGTTTTCCAGTTTCTTGCGCGACAGCAGGAATTGCCCCACCAGGCTGCCGGCCGTGAGGAAGCCGTCCGCGTGGGGCACGTCCGTATCCGTCGTCGTCAGCAGCCAGGCGATCAGCAGAAAACCGACCAGCCAGCCCGCGGCGCACGCCATCCAGCCGCGTCCATCGAGGCGCGTGACGGGCAAGGTCTTGCCGCCACTGGCCGGGTGCAGCCACTGGTACCAGCCCCAGAACGAGACGCTGATAAACAGCAGTTGCAAGGCCATGTCGCCATACAGGCGCGATTCGAAAAACACGAAACCGTAGGCGGCCGAGGAAATGATGGCGAACAGCCACGCCCAGTGATTCTGGCGGATGTTCAGCGCAACGGTTGTCAATGCCAGGACAAAGGAAATCAGTTCAAGCGGCGTGGTGGCAAAACCCAGCAGGAGAAGCGTATCGTTCATGGGAATCGTGATGAGGCTGGTGGTGCAGTATGCAATACCAGCCATGAATAAGCAAGATTGCCCGCACCGCCGCAGCCCTTCCCTACTCAGGCAAAGCCCCCCTTGACGGCGCGCGCCAGCGTACGCCGCACGATCAGCTTGTGAAATGGCCGGATCACCAGGATGTAGGTACGCCCTATCCAGTTATGGCAATGCACGACGGTGGAAAAGGTAACGCTGCCATGCAGCCCCGCGTCCCGGTTGCGCAGCACGGACAAACGGAAGTCCAGGTGGCTATCGTCCTCGCCCACGATGATTTCATCATCGCTGACGGCAAAGATGCGGAAGATGCCGATGCGTCCATCAGGCTTGGCCGCCAGCTGTCTTGCCGTCTTGATGCCGAAGGGTGAGACTATCGTGTCGCGCACCGCCAGCAGCCACTGCGCCCAGCGCGGCTGGCTGCATAGCACCACACGCGCCAGGGCCTGCATATCCATCTGCCGTACACCAGCGCTGGGCAGGCCGACGGCATACGCGTCGGCCAGGTTGCTGCCCGGATACAAGGGGGCGATGCTGGCGCCTGGCGGCAAGGCCACGGCGCGTACCACGTTGCTTATCTCTTGCATGTGCTCTCCATGTGTTCAGTGATAACATGGCCATCATACACGACAATGTGAACAGCGATAACATAGAATGACAAGCACAAGTACTTACCATCACGGCAACCTGCGCGACACCCTGGTCGCCGCCACCATCGCCCAACTGGCGCAGCAAAGCGACGCCACCCTTTCCCTGCGCGAACTGGCGCGCACGGTGGGCGTGTCGATCGCCGCCGTGTACCGCCACTTCCCCAGCAAGGAAGCCTTGCTGGCCGACGTGGCGGCAGCCGGCTTCGCCAGCCTGATCGCCAAATGGGAGGCAGAACTGCCGCCGCAGGGCAGCCTGCCCTCCGAACAGCGTTTTCAGCTGCTGGGCCAGCAATACATCGAATTTGCCCTGGCCGCGCCAGCCCACTACCGGCTGATGTTCGAACACCAAGACGTGCGCCAGTTCCCCGCCCTGATGGAAGCGGCGCAAGCATGCTTCCAGTACGTGCTGCAGACGGCCGGCGCGGCCGTGCGCGAAGCGGGCCTCGACCCGCGCTGGGACAAGGCCGCCGCCAGCGCCGGCTGGTCGCTGGGCCATGGCTACGTGATGCTGCTGCTCAGTGGCCGCCTGGCCATGGCGGACGGCGGCGACGATTTGTCGCCGGCGATGGTGCCGCGCTTTTTCCAGTTGCCGGTGGAGGCGTTGCGGCAGGCTGCCTTGCCAGGCGGGGCAACCGCAATCAAGTCAGATTGACCCAGTGATCGGCGAGTGCCAACGTCAGGAACTTTCATGCACAACATATCGATAGACACGCTCTCGGTGACCGCCAGGCAATGCATTGCCGTAAGCTGCCTGCAACGCTTTTGCCAGCGCTTTGACATTCACCATCCGGCGCTGTCCGCATTCGCCGAACACGTGTGGAAAGTGGCGCAGATCGCGCCTGGGGATTTTTCGGCATGGGAGCATGGTTTTGCTTCCCTGGCGGTGACCGGCATGGGCGACCCCTGGCCGGATGACATCCGCCTGGCCATGCCCGGGCACCTGCTCGGCACGCTGGAGCAGCTTGTCGGGCATGTGCTGGAAACGAGCGCCTGCACCTGGTATGGCGATGACCTTCCGGCAAGCCGGCGGCAGCTGGAAGCCGTCCTTGATATCTGTGCCAGGCACGGCGTGGCGACGCCACCGCTTGCGCACTATGTGCAGCACGATGCGGCGCTGCGCGGCAGCTGGGGGCCGATGCTGACGGACGCGGAAGTCAGGCGCTGGCAGGCCCTGCTATAGCGCGCGGCCTGCAATGGCGGCGGAGGCTCACGCCGGCAGGCCCTGGCGCACCTGGTCGAGCAGCCGCTCCTCTTCCTCCGTATCGGCGTCGATCTGCGTGACCACGGTCCAGAATTGCGGGCAGGTCTTGATCTGCTCGAAAGCCTGGCGCGTTTCAAGCCGCACCATGGTTTTCCTCAGGCTGTGCAGATAGCCCTCCTCGATGGCATCGAGCAGTTCGTCATCGGCAGCGTCGATCAGCTCGAGCAGCGCGCCTTCGATCCTTGCATACCCCTCCTCCCACAGCTGGCCGATTTCCGGCACGTCGACTTCGATGCACTCGTTCGACCAGTCCGGAGGATAGTAATCGCGCTCCCGATTGGCGGGATCGGTGTCAAGGCTCAGCGAAAGGGATGGGAACGACACGGCGTTGAAGGCAAAGGCGGAAAATGCCTGATCCTTGAATGGGGACGCGCCCAGCAAGGCCAGCGACGCGCTGGCCAGCTTGAAGCAGGTTTCTTCGACGTCGTATGCTGTTTCAAACGTTTGCCAATCAGGCGGCGAATCGGGAGTCAGGGGCATGGCGGGCCTGTCGGAAATGAATAAGGGTGAATGGGAATTATACGTGGCGCCGCCGCAAAAAAGCCGCATCGGCCCTGCGGCGGATGCGGCTTTTATCCCAGCTGGGAAAAATTACTTCTTGGCAGCCTTCGGATACTTGATGGTCATTTCCTGCAGCAAGTTATCCGCATGGTCCACTTCCTTCATCACCCACAGCATGTAGCGGATGTCGAGGTGGATGGCGCGCGTGATGGCCGTGTCGAAGTACCAGTCCTTGGTGATCGATTCATACGTCGAATCGAAGTTCAGGCCGATCAATTCGCCACGCTTGTTCATCACGGCCGAGCCGGAATTGCCGCCCGTGGTGTCGGCGCTGGTGAGGAAGTTGACGGGAACCGTACCCAGTGCCGGGTCGCGGAACTGGCCGTAGCGTTTTTGCTTGACGGCGTCAATCAAGCCTTGCGGCGCTTCGAACGGGGCCTTGCCCGTGACTTTCTCGACGATGCCTTCCACGGTCGTGAACGGTCCCTTGGTGATGCCATCGCGCGGCGAGTACGGCGATACCGTGCCATACGTGACGCGCAGGGTCGAGTTGGCGTCAGGATAGACCGGTTTGCCTTGCGACTTTTTCCAGGCAATCACGGCTTGCATGTATTGCGGAATCACGCGTTCCAGGTTGCCGTCGATTTCCTTGCGGCGCTCTTCCAGCGCCGCCTCGACGGGCTGCAACTTGATGGCCAGCGCCATGAAGGCGTCGTCGGACTGGGCAACAGCGGCCTGGTCCTTTTCCAGCCAGGCCAGGCGCTTGGCCGTGTCAGCCAGTTGCGTCTGCTGGTACAGGGCCGCCACGGCAGCTGGCGCCGGCAGCAGCGCGTCCAGGCCTTGCGGATGGCTCTTCGCCGCCAGTTGCGCGTAGCGCTTCAGACCGGCTTCAAAACGCGCCTGGTCGACCTTGTTGACATACGACTGTTCCAGACGGGCCAGACGGGCCTTGATGAAAGCCAGGTCGCGCTGCTGGAAGCCCGATTCGCGCTCGGCGTCCGCCTTCTGGCGCTCCAGCGACAAACGGTAGAGGGTGCGCGCGCTTTTCAGCAAGTCGCTGTTGGTGGCCACGCTCCAGGCGAACTCTTCTTCGCTCAAGGCCATGTCGCTGGCGATCGCCGCGTCCAGTTCGGCCAGCAGGGTCGGCGACACGTTCGGCTGCTTCGCATACCAGGCGCGGAACTCGGCATCCTGCACGTCCTTGATGGCGGCGATGTCCTTGCGCGCGAAACCATCGAGCAAGCCCTGGGTTTTCTTCAGCACGTTGTTGATGCTTTTCACCACGCTCGCATAGCGCACGGCAGCGGCCGCGTCGCCATTCGTGGCGTCAGCCATCACGGCCAGGTCCGCTTGCAGTTCCGACACTTTCAAAGGGAAGGCCGTATCGCGCGCGAAGCGGATTTCCGCCGGCAGCTTGTAGCGGCTGGTGCGGCCGGGGTAGCCCGCCAGCAAGATGCCGTCACCGGCTTTCAAGCCTTCGGCCGAGACCACCAGGAAATCCTTCGATTTGTACGGCACGTTGTCGGGCGACGGGTCGGCCGGACGGCCATCCTTGCCCACGTAGGCGCGCAGGAACGAATAATCGCCCGTGTGGCGCGGCCATTCGTAGTTGTCGATATCGCCGCCGAAGTTGCCGATCTTGTCCGATGGCGCGTACACGAGGCGCACGTCGCGTATCATCATCTGGCGGATGCGGTAGTACTCGAGGCCGCGGTGGAAGGCAGGCACTGAGCAGCGGTACATCTTGTCCGTTTCGCATTCGGCGATCAGGTCCTTGATACGCTTTTCCACGGCTTCGTGGCGCGCGCGGCCGCTCATGTCGGCCGTCAAGCCTTTCAAGACGCGGTCGCTGACGTTCTCCACCTTGTCCGTCACATACACGAGGCTGTTCGGACCGCCCGGCAGCTCTGCGGCGCGCGTCTTGGCCAGGAAGCCGTTGGTGATGTAATTGTGTTCCGGCGTGGAATTGCGCTGCACGGCGCCATACGCGCAATGGTGGTTCGTCACCACCAGGCCGGCGTCGGAAACGAAAGCGGCCGAGCAGCCGCCCAGCGACACAATGGCGCTCATCGGGTGCTTGCTCAGGTCAGCCAGTTTTTCTGCAGGAATTTCGATGCCGACCCGTTTCAGTTCGGCTTTCAGCTGTGGCAATTGGTGTGGTTGCCACTGCCCTTCGTCGGCGTGTGCGCCGGCGAACGCGCCCAACAAGGCGACTGGTAAAACGATTGTTTTGAACAAGATATGCCCCTCCATAAATAGCAGGCGAAAGTATAGCCTGTCCAGGCGGCATGAGTCGGCAAAAATTAACCCATTGCAATTTCTGTATCAGGCGGCCGGCCGCCCCGTCCCCTGCAAGGGAATCTGCAGGGCCAGGCGGCAACCGGCGCCCGATGCCGGCATGCCGACCTCGAATTGCCCGCCCAGCGCCGTCACCCGCTCGGCGATGCCGATCAGGCCAAAGCACTGTTTCTTGCGCTGCTGCTGCGGCGTGATGCCGATGCCGTTGTCGCTGATGGCCACATACACGGCGCAGGCATCCGAGCTGAGTTCGATCTCCACCTGGCTGGCCTGGGCATGGCGCATGACGTTGCTGAGCGCTTCCTGCACGATGCGGAACAGCACGATCTCGACCTGGCTGCCGATGGCGGAAAACAATGCCTCGTCGCGTATCAGCAGCTGGCAAGCGACGCCGCTGCGCTTGCGGAAGTCGCCCACCTGCCACTCGATGGCCGCTTGCAAGCCAAGGTCCAGCGCCATCGGGCGCAGCTCGTTCATGATGCCGCGCACGCTCTTGATGGTGGTGTCGACGTTGCTGAGCACGGCGCCGACGCGGCGGTGCAGGCGCGGATGGGAACCTTCCGTGCGCGCGCTGAGCATGGAAATATCGATGCGCAGCGCCAGCAGGTTTTGTCCCAGTTCATCGTGGATATCGCGCGAAATGCGCTTGCGCTCGTCCTCCTTGGCCGTTTCCAGGTGCAGCGCCAGCTGGCGCAGCTGCGCATGCGACTGGCGCAGGGCACCATCCATCAGCTTGCGTTCGGTGATATCCGTATGCGCCACCACCACGCGCAGCGGCCCTTCGCCGAGAAAGCGGCTGATCCTGGCCTGCGACCAGCGGGGACCGGCGCGCGTGGCAAACTCATACTCGAGCGCAAACGTGTCCGCATTGCCGGCAATGACGGCGCGAATGCCGGCGGCCAGCTCGCGCCCGGCGCTGCGCTGCCAGCGCGGGTCCAGCTCGCAAAACTCCAGGTAATTCTGCGGTTTTTGCATCTGCCCGACAAAATCCAGGCACGCCTGGTTGGCATGCGCGACGCGGCCCGCCCGGTCCAGCACCAGCACGCGGTCCGTCAATGAATCGATGGTGGCGTGAAAGAAGCGCTCCGCATCGCGCAAGGCTTCCTGCGCCCGCTCGCGCTGGTGTACTTCCAGCTGCAGATGCTGGTTGGCCCGCAGCAATTCGGCCGTGCGGTCGACCACCCGCTGGTCCAGCTCGCGGTGCAGCTCGCGCAAGTCCGCTTCGGCCAGCTTGCGCTCGGTGATGTCAGAAAACACGCCGACGAAATGGCTGATCGCGCCATCCGGGCTGCGCATGGGCGTGATCGACAGCGACTCGACGAAGCGCTCGCCATTCTTGCGGCGGTTCACCAGTTCGCCATACCAGCTGCCATCCTGGTGCAGGCTGCGCCACATGGCTTCATAGAAATGCGGCAAATGCGTGCCGCCGCCGAGGAAGGACGGATCGCGGCCGATGGCTTCCTCCGCCTGGTAGCCGGTAATGGTAGTGAAAGCGGGATTAACGGAAATGATGCGGTTGGCACTGTCCGTCACCAGCACGCCTTCGCGGATACTGTCGAGTATCACAAAAGCGCGCCGCAAGGCCGATTCGCGCGCGTGCTCGTCGCCCAGGTCCGTCACCACCATGCGCGCCGTGGCGCTGTCCGCATCGTAATTGGCTTCGATGCGCACCATGCCGCTCATGCCACCCGCTTCGCCTTCGAACAATTGCGCTTCAAGCACCTGGCGCGCACCGTTGGTAAAGACCGCATCGAGGAAGCGGCGGAAGTCCCCTTGCGCCTGCGGCGCAACGAATTGCTCGAAACGCCGTCCCAACAGCCGGTTCTTGTCGCGCTGCAGCAAGCCGCAGGCCGCTACGTTGACGCGTGTGATGACACCCCCGCGCGCCAGCGAGAAATAGCTGACGGGCGCCTGCTCATACAGCTGCGCATAACGGTCGCGGCTGCTTTCAAATTCATTCTTCAGCTGCTCCAGTTCGGCCAGGGCCGCGCTCTGCATTTCCAGCTCGATCTGGCTGACCTGCAGCTCATGCAGCTGGCGCATCACGTCTTCATTCGACTGCGGCGGCGCTACGGGCTGGCGCTGCTGCGCCGCCAATTGCCCGGCCTGCTCTCGCAATCTGGCCGGCCCGCCCTCCTCGTCGAATGGTTCGCTCATGACGCGCTCTCTCCTGCTTTCCCGTCTGCCACGGCGCCGGCCTGGATCTGGCGCAGCTGGGCCTCCAGTACCTTTGACTCGGTAATGTTAATAAAGGTCACGACCACACCATCAATGACATTTTCCACCGTGCGGTACGGCATGATGCGCACGTTGTACCAGCGCCCGTTCTTGGTCTGCACCTGCCGCTCGCAAAACACCAGACTGCGGATGACCTCCAGCGCGTCCACTTCCAGGTTCGGGTAGGCGAGGTCGTTGACGATGTCGCTGAGCGGACGGCGCAGGTCCGTCTGGATCAGCTTGTAGATTTGCGTGGCCGGCGCCGTGAAGCGGCGGATGCGCAGCTCACTGTCGAGGAAAATGGTGGCGATATCGGTACTATTAAGCAGATTTTTCATGTCGCTGTTGACCAGCGACAAATCGTCGACCTTCGATTGCAGCTCCGCATTGACCGTGTACAGTTCTTCGTTCAGCGACTGCATTTCTTCCTTCGAGGTAGTCAGCTCTTCGTTCGCCGATTGCAGCTCTTCATTGGTCGATTGCAATTCCTCGTTGGCCGATTTCAATTCTTCGCGCGAGGTCTGCATTTCATCGCGCACGGCCTGGATTTCATTGCGTGCCTGGATCAGCTGCTGTTCCAGTTCCAGCACCTTGGGATTCAGCGAGCGGCCCCGGCGCGGGGTGGCGGCCAGCGGCATGCTGGCAAACGTCACGAAGAGCATGCCGCGCAGCGCTTCGGGCTGGCGCAAGGCTTCCGCCGTCAAATCCACGGCCTGCGCCTGCCCTGCGTGATCCTTGAGCAGCAAGCCTTTCAGGCGTACCAGGCTGTCGCTTTGCAGCGCCTGCTTGATCAGACCCGCCAGCTCGTAACGCAGGCCATCGCGCGCCATGGCGTGGATATTCCAGTTGGCCTTGCCTGCCGCCGGCTCCAGGAAGGCGCCCGTGCGCCCGTTGATATACAGGATGTCCCCATCCTGGTTCAGCAGCACGGCCGCAGGCGAATATTTCTGGAGCAATAATTGCTCGACATGGGATTGGATTTTTCCAGTCATGCTGACTTCTCTCGTGTCGCTGGGGGTAGGAGGAGTGGCCGACGATACCTTCGTGGGGAAGTACGTCAGCAAGCGCTGGCGCGCCAGGTTGTCGAGCCGGCGGTACAGCCGGGTCGACGTCGTCAGCGGCGCGAACAGCTCGGAAAAATGTCCGGGCGTGTCGGCGCTGCCCAACAGCAAAACGCCGTCGCGGTTCAAGGCGTAATGGAACAGGGGAATCAAACGCTGCTGCAACTTGGCATTGAGGTAGATCAACAGGTTGCGGCAGCACAGGATATCGAGCTTGGTAAACGGCGGATCGGAAATGATGTTTTGCTGGGCAAAGATGATCATGTTGCGGATCTCTTTCCTGACCAGGTAATCGGTCTTGTCCTGCAAGAAAAACCGTTCCAGGCGCTCGGCCGACACATCGCTGCTGATCGTTGGCGGAAACCGGCCCTGGCGCGCGCGGTCGATGGCGTCGGCCGACAGGTCGGTGGCAAAAATCTGCAGGCTGTACTTCGATGGCGGGTTGCTGCCGGCTACCACTTCATGGAAGACCATGGCCAGCGAATACGCTTCCTCTCCCGTGGAACAGGCAGGAATCCAGGCCTTGAAGGCGCGCCCTTCCGGGTGGGCCGCGAGCATTTGCGGCAAGACCACCATTTTCAGGTATTCCCACACTTTCGGATCGCGGAAAAAATTCGTCACGCCGATCAGCAATTCCTTGAACAGCAAGTCGATTTCCACGCGATTGTTGCGCAGATAGGGAATGTACTCTTCCATCGATGTCATCTGGTACAAGCTCATGCGGCGCTCGATGCGGCGCAGGACCGTATTGACCTTGTAGTCCGAGAAGCTGTTGCCCGTATGTTCGGCCAGCAAGGCGACAATTTCCTGCAAAGAATTGCGTCCGCTCGGCTCCTTGCCCGGCAACTCCAGGAAACTGCTGCGAAACAGGTAACTGATGATCTTTTCCGGCATCTTGTCGGGAAAATCGACGAGGTCCACGGCGTCGGCGGCAATGGCGCTCTGCGGCATCATGTCGAACTTGGCCGTATCGGGATGCTGGGCCAGGGTCAGGCCACCGGCCTGCTTGATGGCCTGCAAGCCGCGCGTGCCGTCGCTGCCCATGCCCGACAGGATCACGCCCACGGCCAGTTCGCCCAGCTCGACCGCCAGACTCTCAAAGAAGGCATTGATGGGCAAGCGGTGTCCGCGCAGCTGCAGCGGTTCGCTGAGCAGGAAACGGCCCTTCGACAGGCCCAGGTCGGCATTCGACGGAATCACATAGATATGGTTGGGCCGCAATGACGCCTGGTGCGTGATTTCCGTGACGGGTATGCTGGTGGCCCGCTGCAGCAGTTCCGGCAACAGGGCTTTTTGCGTGGGATCAAGGTGCTGGATCACCACATAGGCGATGCCGCTTTCCAGCGGCACATGGGTCAGGAAAGCGACAATAGGGTCGAGTCCGCCAGCGGAAGCGCCAATGGCCACCACGGGAAAACCGATGGTGGGCGCTTCAGGAACAGTGGGCAGGCTGACCAGACTGGTTTTGCTGCGTTTGCGGGTTATCATCGTCTGCTAGAAACCAGCCTCGGCAAACCTTGCCATGGCCAGCAATTGATAATCTTGCATTCTAGCACTCAAGATGCGCGGCAAAACGCAAATTTGGCGCAGGGATTTGCCCTGCGCCAGCCTGCCCTTTACTCCCGCCCTCTACTGCGCCTGCGGCACATGCCAGCCGCCGCCCAGCGACTGGATCAGGGCCACGGCCGTCGTCTGGCGGTCCGCCTGCGCCTGCACCAGCGAACGGCGCGCCGACAGGGCCGTCACCTGCGCCGTCACCACCTCCGTATAGCCGACCTGGCCCGCGTTGTAGCGGTTCAGCATCTGCTGCTCGACCTGGTCGGCCGCCGATGACGCCTGCTGGCGCAAGGCCAGCTGCTCGGCCAGCGCGCGCGTGGCCGACAACTGGTCTTCCACGGCGCCAAAGGCGGACAGCACTGTCTGGCGGTAGCGCGCCACGGCCGCTTCATGCCCCGCCTTGGCCGCGTCCACGCTGGCCGTCGTGGCGCCCGCGTTGAACAGGGTTTGCGCGGCCGACACACCCAGCGACCACAGGCTCGACGATGCATTGAACAGGTCGCCCACCTTGCTGGCGCCGGAACCGTAGGAACCCGTCAGGTTCAGGCTCGGGTAATACGCGGAACGGGCGATGCCGATCTGCTCGTTGGCCACGGCCACCCTGCGCTCGGCGGCGGCGATGTCGGGACGGCGCTGCAGCAGGGTCGATGGCACGCCCAGCGGCACGTCCGGCACGGTCAGGGTCCACGGCGCCACGGCCAGGCTGAAGTCGGATGGCGCGCGGCCCAGCAGGATGGCGATCGCGTGTTCGAGCTGGGCGCGCGCGCGCGTCTGGCTGGACAGATCGATCTGCGCATTGGCCAGCTGCGTCTGCGCCTGCAGCAGGTCGGACTTGGCGGCGATGCCGGAATTGAAGCGGTTGCCGGTAATCTCGAGCACGCGCTTGTAGCCGTCGATCGTGGAATTGAGCAGCGCGATCTGCGCATCGCTCTGGCGCAGCGAAAAATAATTGGTGGCCAGCTCGCCCTGCGCCGACAGGCGGGCGGCGGCCAGGTCCGCCGCGCTGGCCGCGGCACTGGCGTCCGCCCCCGATACGCCCGCGCGCAGGCGGCCCCAGATATCCGGTTCCCACGAGGCGCCGATGGCGGCCTTGAAGTTGTTGTTCGTCTGCTGCTCGCCCCCGCCGCCGGAGCGGGCGCCGCTGCCCGTCAGGTTCACGGTGGGGAATAGCGAGGCGCGCTGTTCGCGCACCAGCGCGCGCGCCTGCTCGTAGGAGGCGATGGCGGCCGCCACGTTCTGGTTCGATACTTCAATGCTGTCGGCCAGCTGGTTCAGCTGCGCATCGCCGAACAGGGTCCACCACGGACCCCGTTCCAGCGTGTCGGCCGGCACGGCCGGCTGCCAGCCGGCCGCCTCCTTGAACGTTTGCGGCGCGGCGGCCGTCGGCGTTTCATACGCGGGACTGACGGCGCAGCCGGCCAGCAGAACGGCAGCGGCCAGCGCCAGCAGGTGGCGCGCGGGAACGGCGGATGGAATAGGTTTTACTTGCTTCATGATTGTGTGCTCGGGTTATCTGGCCCAGGAATGCGGCTCAATTGCTGCTCGTCGGCGCTGCGCGTGCGCAGCTTGTCGAGCAGGATGTAGACCACCGGGGTGGTCAGCAATGTGAGTAACTGGCTGGCAATCAGGCCGCCGATGATGGCGACCCCCAAGGGCTGGCGTAGCTCTGACCCCTCGCCGAAACCGATCGCCAGCGGCAAGGCGCCAAGCGCCGCCGCCAGGGTGGTCATCAGAATGGGGCGGAAACGCAGCAAACATGCCTCGCGCACCGCCTCCACAGCTGTCAGTCCGCGCGAACGCTCGGCCTCCAGCGCGAAGTCGATGATCAATATAGCATTTTTCTTGACGATACCGATCAACAAAAACACGCCGATCAGGGCGATGATGGAAAACTCCATGCGGAACATCAGCAATGCCAGCACGGCGCCCACCCCTGCCGACGGCAAGGTAGACAGCACGGTGATCGGGTGGATCAGGCTTTCGTACAGGATGCCCAGCACGATATAGATCACCACGATGGCGGCCAGGATCAGCAGCGGCTGCTCCTTGTTGCTGTCCTGCGCGCTCTTCGCCGAGCCCTGGAAGCTGCCGCGCACATTCACGGGCATGCCGATTTCCGACTCCGCCTGGGCCACGGCAGCCTGCCCGTCGCTGAGCGGATAGCCGTCGGCCAGGTTGAACGACACGGTGGTGGCCAGTTCCCCTCCCTGGTGGTTGATGGACGTCGCCGTCGAGCTTTCGGCAAAGCTGCTGAACGACGACAGGGGCACCATGCGCGCCAGGGTCGTGGACAGGGCCGAGCCGCTGGACGGGTCGCGCGCCGCCGTCGTGTTGGACGCCGTCGCGGCAACGCTGGTGGTGGCCGTGGCGGCGCTGGCGGCCGTCGTGCCGGTGGCGGCGACGGCAGCCGCATTCGACGCCGGCACGTACACGGAGCGCAGCGCTTCCGGGCTTTGCGCATAGCGGGGAGCCACTTCCATGATCACGTGGTACTGGTTGAGCTCATCGTAGATGGTCGCCACCTGGCGCTGGCCGAAGCTGTTGTACAGCGCATTGTCGATATCCTTGACTTGCACGCCCAGCTGCGTGGCGCGGTCCTTGTCGATGCTGACAAAGGTTTCCACGCCGTTTTCCGCCTGGTCCGTGTCCACGTCGATCAGGGCCGGCTGCATCTTCATCTGGTCGGCCAGCCTGGCCGCCCATTTCTTCAAGTCCGCCTGGTTGTCGCTGATCAGGGTGTACTGGTAGGTCGAATTGCTGGAACGCCCGCCCATGCGCAAATCCTGCACGGGGTTGAGGAACAGCGAGATGCCCGTCACCTTGGCCAGCTGCGGACGCAGGCGCGCGATCACGGCCTGGCCCTTGTCCGTGCGCTGCGACGCGGGTTTCAGGTCGATGAACATGAAGCCGCCCCCTGCCCTGCCGCCGCCCGTAAACCCCACGACGGTGGCGACGGCCGGATCGTCCTTGATGATGTCGACCAGCTGGCGCAATTTAGCCTGCATGGCCTGGAACGAGATGCTCTGGTCGGCGCGCATGCCGCCGTTGATCTGGCCCGTATCCTGCTGCGGGAAGAAGCCCTTGGGCGCGGCCGCGAACAGGTACACGTTCAAGCCGACGACGAACACGAGGATGGTCATCACGAGAGCGGCGCTGGACAGGGCCCAGTCCAGGCAATGCTCGTACACTTTCAGCATGCGCTCGAAGCCGCGTTCGAACCAGCGCGCGACAAGGCCGGGTGGCTTGTGCTGCTCGCCGCTTTTCAGCAGCCAGGCGCACATCATCGGCGTGGTCGTCAGCGAAATGACCAGCGAAATCATCACGGCGGCCGACAGGGTCACGGCAAATTCGCGGAACAAACGCCCCACCTGACCGCCCATGAACAGCAGCGGGATGAAGACGGCTACCAGCGACAGGCTGATCGACAGCACCGTAAAGCCCACTTCGCGCGCGCCCAGCAGGGCCGCCTTGAAGCGGTCCATGCCCGCCTCGATGTGGCGCTGCGTGTTTTCCAGCACCACGATGGCATCGTCGACAACAAAACCCGTGGCCACCGTGAGCGCCATCAGGGACAGATTATTCAGGGAAAAGCCCAGCATGTACATCACGCCGAAGGTGCCCAGCAAGGAGACGATGGTGGCCACGGCCGGGATGATGGTGGCGCGCACGCTGCGCAAAAAGGCGCTGACCACCAGCACGACCAGCACGATGGAGAGGATCAGGGTGAACTCGATCTCGTGCAGCGAGGAGCGGATGGAGTTGGTGCTGTCGGACGCCACCTGCAGCTTGATGTCGCCCGGCAGTTGCGCCTGCAGTTGCGGCAGCAGCGCGCGCACGCCGTCCACCGTGGCGATGACGTTGGCGCCCGGCTGGCGCGTGATCAGCACGATGACGGCCGGGTCGCCGTTGAACAGACCCAGGGTATTGTTGTTCTCCACGCCGTCGACCACTTCGGCCACGTCGTCGAGGCGGATGGCGGCGCCGTCGCGCCAGGCCACCACCAGGCTGCGGTAATCGGCGGCGCTGCGCCCGCCCGAAGCCGTCGTCGCGCCCGAATAGATCTGCAGGCTGCGCTCGTCGCCGGAAATCGCCCCTTTCGGGCGGTTGGCGTTGCTGGCCTGGATGGCCGCGCGCACGTCTTCCATCGACACGGCATAGTGATTGAGCTGGTACGGCAGCAGTTCCACGCGCACGGCCGGCAGCGAGCCGCCGCCCAGTTCCACGTCGCCCACGCCTTTGACTTGCGCCACCTTCTGCTGCACCAGGTTCGACACGGCATCGTAGATCTGGCCCGGCGTGCGCGTTTTCGACGTCAGCGCCAGGATGATCACGGGCGCGTCGGACGGATTGGCCTTGCGGTAGGTCGGGTTGCTGCGCAAGGTGGCCGGCAAGTCCACGCGCGAGGCGGCAATCGCGGCCTGCACTTCGCGCGCGGCCGAATCGATCTTGCGGTTCAAGTCAAACTGCAGGTTGATGCGCGCCGAGCCCGTGCCCGACGACGACGTCATCTCGTTCACGCCCGAGATCACGCCCAGGCGCCGTTCCAGCGGCGTGGCCACCGACGTGGCCATGGTGGCGGGACTGGCGCCGGGCAGGCTGGCGCTGACGGAAATGGTCGGATAATCGACCTGCGGCAGCGGCGAGACGGGAAGCACGAAGAAGGCGCCGATACCCGCCAGCGCGATGCCGATGGTCAGCAGCACGGTGGCGATGGGGCGCTTGACGAACGGTTCGGACAGGTTCACGCGGCGCTCCCCGCGTTATCGCCCGGCTTGTCCAGGCTCACGCCACGTGTCTTTGAAGCGAAACGCTGGCCCAGGCGGTCGAAGCCCAGGTAGATGACGGGCGTGGTAAACAGGGTCAGCACCTGGCTGACGATCAGGCCACCGAAGATGGCCAGGCCCAGCGGGCGGCGCAACTCGGCGCCCTCGCCCCAGCCCAGCATCAGCGGTACAGCCGCGAACAGCGCCGCCAGGGTCGTCATCAGGATGGGGCGGAAGCGCAGCAGCGCCGCCTGGTGGATGGCTTCCTGCGGGCTCTTGCCCTCGTCGCGCTCGGCCTCGATGGCGAAGTCGATCATCATGATGGCGTTCTTCTTGACGATGCCGATCAGGAGGATGATGCCGATGATGCCGATCACGCCCAGGTCCTGCCCGGAGAGCATCAGCGCCAGCAAGGCGCCCACGCCGGCCGACGGCAAGGTCGACAGGATCGTCAGCGGGTGGATGTAGCTTTCGTACAGCACGCCCAGCACGATGTACACGCAGACGACGGCGGCCAGAATCAGCCACAGCTGGTTCGACAGCGAGTTTTCATACGCGCCGGCCGCGCCGAGGAAGGTCAGGGTCACCGATGGCGGCAAGGCGATATCCTTTGCGGCCTGGCGGATGGCGTCGACGGCACTGCCCAGCGCCACGCCCTGCGTCGTATCGAAGCCGAGTGTCGTGGCCGGGTATTGCGCCACGTGCGTGATTTGCAGCGGCGCCTGTTTTTCGCTGACGCTGGCAAACGCGGACAGCGGCGTCGACTTGCCGGAACCCGTGCGCACCTGCAGGTCCGACAGGTCGGACGGCGTGGTGACGATGCCCGGCTGCGCTTCGAGGATCACGCGGTACTGGTTGGTTTCCGTGAAAATCGTCGAGATGATGCGCTGGCCGAAGGCGTTGTACAGCGCGTCGTCGACGGTAGCCGTGGTGACGGACATGCGCGCGGCGCTGTCGCGGTCAATCCCCACGGTGACGGCGGCGCCCGTGGCGCCCGCATCCGTGACGACATTGCGCAGCTGCGATTTTTCGCGCATGCGCGCGGCCAGCTTGCCGGCCCACTCGGTGACGGTGGCCGTGTCGGCCCCTTCGAGTGACACGCGGTACTGCGTCGGGCCCGATTCCGCATCGATGGTGAGATCCTGCGTCGGCTGCAGATACAGGGTCACGCCGGCCACCTTGGCCACGCGGTTGCGCAGGCGCTCCATGATGTCATCCTGGTTGCCGCTGCGCGGACGCTTCAGATTGATCAGCATGCTGCCCGTATGCAGCATGGTGTTGTTGGCCGCATCCACGCCCACCAGGGAACTCAGGGTATCGACAGCGGGATCTTCCAGCAGCGCGCTGGCGGCAGCCTGCTGCAAGGCAGCCATGCGCTCGTACGAGACGGCTTGCGAAGTTTCGATGCGCGCCTTCAGCTGCCCCGTGTCCTGCGTGGGGAACAGGCCTTTCGGGATGGTGATATACAGGACGACGGTCAGCAGCAAGGTGGCCAGGGCCACCAGCAGGGTCAAGCCCTGGCGTTTCAGCACCCACACGAGCGCATGGTCGTACTGCACGATGACGCGGTCGAGGAAGGCCTGGATGCGCTGGCCCGTGGCGCTGACCTTTTCATCGGCGCGGCTTTTCAGCCAGCGCGCCGACATCATCGGCACCAGCGTGAGCGAGACCACGACGGAAATCAGGATCGTGATGGCCAGCGTCATGGCAAATTCGCGGAACAAGCGGCCCACCACGTCGCCCATGAACAGCAGGGGAATCAGCACGGCGATCAGCGAGACCGTCAGCGAGATGATGGTAAAGCCAATCTGCGACGCGCCCTTCAGGGCCGCGGCCATCGGCGTTTCGCCCTCTTCGATGTAGCGGGCGATGTTTTCGATCATGACGATGGCGTCATCGACGACAAAGCCCGTGGCGATGGTCAGCGCCATCAGCGACAGGTTGTTCAGGCTGTAGCCGAGCAGATACATGACGCCGCAGGCGCCGATCAGCGAGATCGGCACGGACAGGCTGGCGATCACCGTGGCGCGCATGCTGTGCAGGAAGGCGAAGATCACCAGCACCACCAGCAGCACGGACAACAGCAGTTCCATTTCCACGTGTTCGACGGAAGCGCGGATGCCCGTCGTGCGGTCGCTCAGCACATCGAGCTTCATGGCCGCCGGCAGGCTGGCCTGCAAGTCCGGCAGCAGGGCCTTGATGGCGTCGACCGTCTTGATGACGTTGGCGCCGGGCTGGCGCTGCACGTTCAGGATGATGGCCGGCTGCTTGCCGGACCAGGCGCCCAGGCGCGTGTTTTCCGCACTGTCGACGACATTCGCCACGTCGGACAGGCGCACGGGTGCGCCATTTTTATAGGTGATGATCAGGCGCTTGTAGTCTTCCGCCGTGACCAGCTGGTCGTTGGCGTTGATGGTAAACGAGCGCGTGGGGCCGTCGAAACTGCCCTTGGCGCTGTTGACGTTGGCCGCCGCGATGGCCGTGCGCAGGCTGTCGAGGCCCAGGCCGTACGAGGCCAGCAATTTGGTGTCGCCCTGGATGCGCACGGCCGGACGCTGGCCGCCCGACAGTGAAACGAGGCCCACGCCATTGACCTGGCTGATCTTCAGCGCCAGGCGCGTGTTGACGATGTTCTGCACCTGCGTCAGCGGCATCGTGTCGGAGGTAATCGCCAGGGTCAGCACGGGCGCGTCGGCCGGGTTGATCTTGGCGTACACGGGCGGCGCCGGCAAGTCGGTGGGCAGCAGCGAGCCGCCCGCGTTGATGGCCGCCTGCACTTCCTGCTCCGCCACGTCCAGCGTCTGGCCCAGGGTGAATTGCAGGGTGATGATGGAGACGCCGGCCGCGCTGGTGGAACTCATGCGCTGCAAGCCCGACATCTGCCCGAACTGGCGCTCCAGCGGCGCCGTCACGGTCTGCCCCATGACTTCGGGACTGGCGCCCGGGTACAGGGTCTGCACCTGGATGGTGGGGAAGTCCACCTGCGGCAAGGCGGCCAGCGGCAGGAACTTGAAGCCGACCAGCCCCGCCAGCACGATGGCCAGCATCAGCAGCGCCGTGGCGACGGGGCGCTGGATGAATGGCGTCGATGGACTCATTGCGCTGCGCCCTTCGCGGGGGTTGCAGCCGGTGCACTGGCCGGCGCGGATGCCAAGGCCGATGCGCTGGCCGCGCCGTCAGCGTGCTGGCGGCGGTGGCGGCGTTCGCCGTTGGCGGTTCCCGCGCCCCCTGCGCCGCCCATGGCAGGCTTGTCGCCCGCCAGGGTGACTTTCGCGCCTTCCTTCAGGCGGTCGGCGCCTTCCGTGATGACTTGTTCTCCCGCTTCCAGGCCGGCGCGGATTTCCACCATGTCGGTGGTGGCCTGGCCGCGCGTGACCATGCGCACGGTGACGGTTTTATCCGCTTTCAGCACGTAGACGAAGTCGCCGTTATTGCTGTGACGCAGGGCCGTCACGGGTACCAGCACGGCGCCCGTGATATTGCCCAGCTCCAGGCGCACGTTGACGAACTGGCTGGGGAACAGGGCCATCTTGTCATTCGTGTAGCGGGCCTTGGCGCGCACGGTGCCCGTCTGTACGTCGACCTGGTTGTCCAGCGCGCTCAAGCTGCCCTTGTCCAGGGTATGCGTGCGCGTGCGGTCCAGCGCCAGCGCCGCCAGGGCCGAACCCGAATTCAGGCGTTCCTGGATGGTCTGCACCTTATCCTGCGGCACGGAGAATTCCACGTCGATGGGCGAGAGCTGCGTCACCACCACCACGCCGCCCGTATCGCCGGTGCTCACCAGGTTGCCGATGTCGACCACCTTCAGGCCCGCGCGTCCGCTGATCGGCGACACCACCTTGGTGTAGCCCAGGTTCAGCCGCGCCGTGCCTTCGGCCGCGCGGTCCGTCATGACGGTGCCTTCCAGCTGTTTCACCAGGGCGGCCTGCGTGTCGACGTCCTGGCGCGCGATGGAATCCTGGCCCAGCAGGGTTTGATAGCGCTTCAGGGTCAGGCGCGCGTTTTCCAATTGCGCTTCATCGCGCTGGCGCTGTCCCGTGGCTTGCATCAGCGCCATCTCGAACTGGGCCGGGTCGATCTGCGCCACCACCTGGCCCGCCTTGACCATGCCGCCTTCCTTGAATTTCAATTCCTTCAGGATGCCCGACACTTGCGGGCGCACCGTCACGGTGGAGGCGGCCGTCACGGTGCCCAGCGCATCGAGCACCACGGGCAGGTCGGACTTGACGGCCGTGGCCACGCCCACGGTGGTCGAAGGGCCGCCGCGGCGCCCGCCCGGGCCGCCTGGCCCGCCGGCACCGCCAGGACCGCCCATGCCGGGGCCGCCCTGGGCGCTGGTGCCGGAGTGGGTCAGGTACCAGGCACCGCCCCCCAGCGCAGCCATCACGGCCAGCGCGATGACCGTGCCGACGATTTTCGAACGGCGGCTGCGCCGCGGGGTATTGGGTGTTGTCTGCGAATCCATCGCTTATCCTTGTAGTGGCCGCTGGCACGGCGAGTCTGTGGCGCCGGCCGAGGTGGGACACACTCAGGCCGGACGACCGTTTTTCGGGGTTGTTTCGGTACAAAGCCGGGGGAATCAAGAGCTGAAAATCAGCTGAAAAAACATCGTTCCCTAGCGTGAAACGACTCTAGCATAGTCATGTAACTGTTTCATTTCTACTTGAAACAATTACACACAGCCTGGCAGGCATGGGAGGATCAGGCGGGCCG
Organism: Janthinobacterium sp. SUN128; assembly: GCF_030587275.1. NCBI lineage: Bacteria > Pseudomonadati > Pseudomonadota > Betaproteobacteria > Burkholderiales > Oxalobacteraceae > Janthinobacterium > Janthinobacterium sp. SUN128. Next base: position 2,827,274 of record NZ_JAPWHY010000001.1, read on the forward strand.
GCAGGCATGCCGCCCCTGTGGGGGAACGGTGGAAAAATCAGGCTTGCGGGGCGTCGCGCCCCGGCGCCAGCGGTGCGCGGGCGACTCGCATGCAGATACAAACTCGCTACAAATCTCCCGCCAGCCGGCTTGACCTGGCGCCGCGCGGGGACGTTTGCGCTTACAACGTCATGCCGAGGATGACATCCTGATAGTCGGTGCGACCCACGCGGAAGGTGCGCCGGCCCACCTGCGCAAAGCCGCAGCGCATATAGAACGCCAGCGCATCGTGGTTTTCCGCGTACACGCCCAGCAGCACCCGCCCTGCCCCGCTGGCGCGCGCTTGGCTCAGCGCCGCCTGCATCAGGCGCTGGCCCACGCGCTGGCCCTGGAAGCGGTGCAGCAGGTAGATGCGCTTGATTTCCAGGTCGTCCGGCCGCGGGTCGGCCACCGGCAAGCCGGCGGGGCTGAGCACCAGGTAGCCGACGGGCGCCCCGCCAGGCGTGGCCTCGGCCAGCCACAAGTGCATGGCCGGCAGCGCCAGCCAGTCGCGGTACAGCTGCGCGTCGTGCTGGCGCTGGCAATGGGCGATGACGTCGGCGCCATCGAGGATGCCCGCGAAGGCTTCCAGGAAGGTGGCCTGCCCCACCAGCGCCAGCGCCTGTTCATCACCCTTCACGCACGGCCGGATGGTGACTGCCGTGTCAATTTCTCCGCTCATGTCGCTTGCCATGCCTTGCTCCTGATGTGAAACAAGCCAGGCAAAGCCGGCTTGAGTATGTCATCTATATTGCCGTGTAACGCCTGACAAAATCGTAGCGAGCGAAGATGAGTTGTGACCGAGAAGCGGAGCTGTGCTTGAGCACAGTGAGCATCGCAGGCCGCAAATCATCGAGCGCAGTAGATTTGGTCAGGTGTTACTTGCTGCCGAGTGGCACTTCGCACAGGCAGTGCGTGAGGGCCATGAACGGTTTGTGCTCGCGCGTGATGCCCGACAGCCAGCTCAGCTCCTGCGCCATGCCCAGCGCCGCATCGGCCGGCAAGCCGGTCGTGGCCAGGCCCAGTTTCACGTGCTCGCCCAGCCCCAGCGAGGCCATGGCCTTGGAGCCGAACATGCCGATCAGGCGGTCCACGTTCGACGTTTCCTGCTCCAGGTACGTCACGCGGTAGTCGGCGCCCAGGTTGGCGCGCTTGGCCGCCGAGGCCAGCGCATCGCCATAGCTGCCGATGCGGTCGACCAGGTTGCGCTCCTTGGCCTGCAAGCCCGTCCAGACGCGGCCCTGCGCCACTTCATCGATCTTTTCCGGCGTCGTCTTGCGCGCCTTGGCGGCCAGGTTCAGGAAGTCGCCATACACGTGGTTGATCGAACCCTGGATCACTTGCGCAAAGCGGGGGTCGAGCGGACGCAACGGGTTGCCCGCGTCGGCCAGCCAGGTGGTCGGCGAGCCGGCCGTGTGGATGCCCAGCTTTTCCACCACCTTGTCGGCCGTCGGCAGAATCGCGAAGACGCCGATGGAACCCGTGATGGTGGCCGCGTCGGCGATCACTTCATCGGACGAGGTGCTGATCCAGTAGCCGCCCGAAGCGGCCACGTTGCCCATCGAGACGACCACCGGCTTGCCGGCGGCGCGCGTCAGTTCCAGCTCGCGGCGGATCAATTCCGAGCCGAAGGCGCTGCCGCCCGGCGAATCGACGCGCAGCACGACGGCCTTGATCGATTTGTCTTCGCGTGCCTGACGGATCAAGCGCGAGGTGGACAGGCCGCCGATGGAACCCGGTGCCGCGATGCCGTCGCCGATTTCACCGGAGGCGATGACCACGCCGACAGCGTCGCCGATATGCACGGGGCGCAGGCGCGCCAGGTAATCGGCATAGTTCACCTGGCGGAAATTCGTGCCTTCCGTGTTCTTGGCGCCGCGCGCCATCATGAACTGGCGCAGTTCATCGCGCGTTTTCAGGCCGTCGACCAGCTTGGCGTCCAGCGACAGCTTGCCCAGGTCGCCGCTGGCGGCCGTCATCAGCGCTGGCAGCGCATCGATCGATTGCATGATGGCGCCGGCCGGCAGCTTGCGCGCCTTTTCCACGTCCGTCGTATAGGTGGTCCACAGGCCGTTGTTCAGGTAACGGTCCGCTTCGGCCGCCGCTTCGGACGGGCCGTTGGCGATGAAAGGCTCTGCCGCGCTTTTATACGTGCCCACTTTCAGCAGGTTCACCGTCACGCCCACTTTGTCGAGCGCGTCGCGGTAATAATTGCGGTAGCGGCCAAAGCCTTCCAGCATGACGCCGCCCATCGGGTGCAGGAATACCTCGTCGGCCTTGGCCGCCACCAGGTACTGGCGCTGGTTGTAGCTCGAACCCCAGGCCGTGACTTTCTTGCCCGTGGCGCGGAAGCGTTCCACGCCGGCCGCCACTTCGCGCAGCGAAGCGAGGCCGCCGCCCTGCAACTCGTCGAGCAGGATCACCATGGAGCCGATGTTCTTGTCCTTGGCCGCCGTGTCGAGCACCGCCAGCACGTCGCGCAGCTGCACGTTTTTCTTGACTTCGCCGCTGACATTGGCCAGCACGGCCTCGCGCACGCCGCCCGGGGTTTCTTCGACCAGCGGGCCTTGCAAGTCCAGCACCAGGGTGGTCTTTTCCGCCAGGGGCTTGGCGCCGCCGCCAAAGATGGCGATCAGGATGGCGATGACGATCAGCAGGAAAATCAGGTTGATGACCGCGCGGCGGGTGGCGTCCAGCGCGCGCCAGAATGCGCCAAAGCCGCGGCGCAGCGGCGGGAAGGGGTTGAGTGACATTGATGCTCCGTGAGGTTATGTACCTAAAGGAAATCAATATAGCTGAAAATGGCCGCGATCGTCTTGGGATTCGTCTTATTTTGACAAGTATTGCGCGCCTTGGGCGCCCTGCCCTGGCGGCGTGGAAATGAGGAACAGGCCGCCCAGCACGAGGGAACCATTCAGTATCAGCAATTCCAGGCCGATGCGGTAATGCTCGAACAGCAGCGCCTGTTCCCCTTCGATCAGCGCGCACAGCAGCGGCCCGGCCACGGCCACCAAAGGCACCCAGCGGTCGCGCACGCCACGCCGGCTCAGCAGGCCGAAAGCGAACAAGCCCAGCAGCGGACCATAGGTATAACTGGCCAGCTTCAGAATCACGACTATCATGCTGGGATCATCGAGCCATTTGAAGGCCATGATCAGGATCAAAAACAGTGCGGCAAACCCCAGGTGCACGCGGCGGCGCCAGCGCATCTGCGCCGCCGGGCTCAAATCCCGCCTGCGCTGCACGCCGAGGATGTCGATGCAGAAAGTGGACGTCAGCGCCGTCAACGCCCCGTCCACGCTGGGAAACAGGGCGGAAATGAGGGCGATGAAGAAAATCAGCTGCACCACGGCGGGGAAATGCCCGAGTACCACGGCGGGAAACAGTTTATCCCCTGTCGCGGTGACACCCGCCAGCGGCGCAAACAGGTGCAGCAAGCCGCCGAGGAAGAGGAACAGCAGCAGCACGCCGGTCAGCACCACGGTCAGGCTGAGCATGTTCTTTTGCGAATCGCGCAAGGTCCGTACGGAAATGTTCTTTTGCATCATCTCCTGGTCCATGCCCGTCATGGCGATGGTGATGAACATGCCGGCGAGAATGTGTTTCCAGACATAGGCGGGACTGTCCGGGTCGGTGGTGAAGATGCGCGTGAGGCCTTGCGCGCGCATGCGCTCGAGGCTGTCGACGAGCGACAGGTCCATCTCGCGCAGCAGGAACACGCTGCAAATCACGAGGCCCGCCAGCATGCACGCCGTTTGCAGGGTATCGGTCCAGACGATGGTCTTGACGCCCCCTTCATACGTGTACAGCAGGATCAGCAGCAGCACGACGCACGACGTCAGCCAGAATGGCACGCCCAGGCTATCAAGAATGGTCGCTTGCAGGATATTGACCACCAGATACAGCCGCGCCGTGGCGCCCAGCAGCCGCGACAGGATGAAAAACGCCGCCCCGCTCTGGTAGGAACGCCGCCCCAGGCGCAGTTCCAGGTAGCGGTAAATCGACGTGAGCTGCAGCCGGTAGTACAACGGCAGCAAGATGAAGGTGATGGTCAGATAGCCCAGCACATAGCCGATCATCAGCTGGATATAGCCGAAACCGTTGCTCCCCACGGCGCCAGGCACGCTGATGAAGGTCACGCCCGTAAGCGTCGTGCCCACCATGCCGAAGGCCACCAGCATCCAGTTGCTGTCCTTGTTGCCGATGAAAAAACTGTCGTTGGTGGCATGGCGCGACGTGCGCCATGCCACGCCCAGCAGGATCAGGAAATACGCGAGGACGACGGCAAACAGGATGAGGGGGGACATGGGCGATGCGCTGGCGACAAAGGGGAACAGGGGCAGAAATATACAGCAAAGCCCCTGATTACGCCGGCGTCAGCAGCCGGTCGGTTTCACTCTCTCCACTTCCAGGCCGAACCACGGACGCAAGCGCGTGCCGATGACGTTGCCGAGAAAGGCGCAGACCAGCCACAGCCAGCCGTGCAGGCTGCCCGAGACGATGCCGCTGAAATACGCGCCGATATTGCAGCCATAGGCCAGGCGCGCGCCGTAGCCGAGCAGCAAGCCACCGACGACGGCGGCGATCAGCGAGCGGCGCGGGATGCGCCATACGGGCGCATAGCGGCCGGCCAGGGCGGCTGCCAGCATGGCGCCCAGCACGATACCGATATCCATCACGGAAGTCTTGTCTTGCGTCAACGGAGCGGCCAGGGCGGCGGCATTCGCCTTGGTCGACCAGTAAGCCCAGCTGGCCGTGTCGATGCCGACCACGGATGCGGCCTTGGCACCCCACAGGGCGAACGCGGACGTCACGCCCCACGGCTTGCCCGACAGCGCCAGGGTGGCGAAGTTCAGCACGACGAGCGCAACGGCGCCCGTCACCAGCGGCCAGGGGCCATACAGCCAGGGTGATGCCTGTGCCGGGCGCAGGGGCGTGGCGACGAGCTTGCCATGGCGGCGCTTTTCCACCAGCACCGTGATGCCGGCGATCAGCGCGAAGACGATCCAGTTCAGTGCCAGCGCGGGCGCCAGGCCCAGGGTCGTGACGAGGGAAATCGGCTGGAGCTGCGGCAGCGCCGTCCAGAACGGCATGTGCGCCGTGCCGATCACGGAGCCGACGATGAAGGCGGCCAGGGTGATGAGCATGCGCGTGCTGCCGCCCCCCACCGTGTACAGGGTGCCGGACGCGCAACCGCCGCCCAGCTGCATGCCGATGCCGAAGATGAAGGCGCCAAAGATCACCGAGGTGCCGGCGGGAGAAACGAGGCCCGCGACGGGCGTGCCGAACAGGGTCCCGGCCGACAGCGCGGGGAAGAACAGCGCCACGCCCACGGCCAGCATCAGCATTTGCGCGCGCAAGCCGTCGCCGCGGCCATCGGCGATGAAGACGCGCCAGGCGGACGTAAAACCGAAGGCCGCGTGATACAGGGTGATGCCGAGCAAGGCACCCACCACATACAGCGCGGCCTGCTTGATGCCGACCGTTTGCGCCAGGTACCACGCGCCGAGCAGGATGAGCACAAGCGCAACGCCCAGCGGTTTCGGATTGATGGCGGCGCGCAAGCGCAGGGGTGACGTTGCTGTATCGGACATGGGGAGAATGGGCCAGAGGAAGGTAAGCCCTATTCTCGCCCGTTTTGATGTTTTCTGCCAGAAACTTACTGTACAGGCCGGGCCGCCAGAAATTTAATGCCCCACCGCATGGATCGACTTTTCACCGCCAGCACGCACGGGGATGGGATAGCGCCGATCCATCCGGCCGCTCAAGGCCGTCAAGCCGAACGCGCCCAGCACGACGAGGGCACCGATCCAGCCCGTGTGCACGAGACCCAGGTGTTCGACGATCAAGCCGCCGCCCCAGGCGCCGCCGGCGATGCCCAGGTTGAAGGCGGCGATATTCAGGCCCGAAGCCACGTCGACGGCGCGGGGCGTGAAGTGCTCGGCTTGCTGCACGACATACACTTGCAGGCCAGCCACATTACCGAAGGCCACGGCGCCCCATAGCAGCACGGTGATGACGACGAGCACGGGATGCGGCGCCGTGAAGGTCAACAGCAGCAAGACGGCCGCCAGCAGTAAAAAGATCAGTTTCAGGGCACTGACAGGGCCTGTCCTGTCGGCCAGCTTGCCGCCCCAGATATTGCCGAACGCCACGGACACGCCATACACGAGCATCACCACGCCCACGGCGCCCGCGCTGAAACCCGATACTTGCTGCAAAATCGGCGCCAAGTAGGTAAAGGCGATGAAGGAGCCGCCATAACCGACGGCCGTCATGGCATACACCAACAGCAGGCGCGGCTGGCCCAATACCTGCACTTGCTGCAGCAAGGACGCCGGTTTGCTGTGGGCGATATTCGATGGCACGTACAGCAGGCTGCCGATGAACGCCACGAGGCCCAGGGCCGAGACGGCGAGGAAGGTTTCGCGCCAGCCGAAATGCTGGCCGATGAAGGTGCCCAGCGGCACGCCCGTCACCAGGGCCACGGTCAGGCCCGTAAACATGATGGCAATCGCGCTGGCCGCCTTGTCCTTCGGTACCAGGGACGTGGCGATGGTCGAGCCGATGGAAAAGAACACGCCATGCGCCAGCCCCGTCAGGATGCGGGCGATGACGAGGGTTTCGTAGCCGGGCGATTTCCACGCCAGCAAGTTACCCAGGGTGAACAAGACCATAAGGGACAGCAGCAAGGTCTTGCGCGGGATCTTGCCCGTCAGGGCCGTCAGCACGGGCGCGCCGACGGCGACGCCCAGCGCATACAGGCTGACCAGCAAGCCGGCCGATGGCAGGTTGACGCCCAGGTCCGCGGCGATGGTGGGCAACAGCCCGACGATGACAAACTCGGTGGTTCCGATGGCAAATGCGCTGAGGGTCAGCGCGAGCAAGGCAATGGGCATGGCAAACTCCGATAAATGATGTTGGCATGCAGTATCGGGGTTTTCTTTGTTTCGAAAAATACCTCATCAGGCAGAAGATAGTTGCGCACAAATCAACAATAGAGCGGTCTGCTACACTGGCCGCATCCACACGGGATCACCACCATGAATTCAGAAAAACTGGCGCTGCTGGTCACGCGCGAAATGCCATATGGGAAATATCAGGGGCGCTTGCTGGCCGACTTGCCGGGACACTACCTGGGCTGGTTCGCGCGCGAGGGCTTCCCCTCGGGCGAATTGGGCAGCTTGATTGCGCTGATGTACGAGCTCGACCACAACGATTTGCGCGGCTTGCTCGACCCCTTGCGCACGCGCAAATCGCCGTGGCGGCCTGGGGAATAAGGCAGACCTTAAAACTGGCGCACCTTCTTTGCCAGCATGGCGCTGAACTCGCCATTTTCCACCAGCTTTTGCAGCTCGCTGGCGCCACCGATGAGCACACCGTTGACAAAGACCATGGGAAACGTGGGCCAGCCCGTCCACATCTTGAGGGCATTGCGGCGGTGCCACTGGTTCAAATAGCTGCCGTATTGCAGGTACTGGTAGGGCGTGCCCAGCACGTCGAGGATCTTGCGCGCCTTGCGCGGAAACGGATTGAGCGCCATGCCGACCACCACCACCTGGTGCGCGGCGATGGCCGCCTGCACCTCGCGCACGATGTCCTTGTGTTTGCTGCCGATCAAGGGGCGGGCGGCGGGATGGATCTGGGCTTCGTCAAGGATGGCGCGGGTCATGAAAGTCCTGGGGTGAGTGGCACGTGGCGTGCGGATCACGCATTGTGCCATGCGCACTGCGTGGCGTGCGCTACACTGCGCCTCTTCTCTTCTTCACGTGAAATGTATGCCAGCAATCCATCCCATGCTTGAATGGCGCCGCACCCGCCGCCTGATCGGCTCGTTTCTGCTGGCTGCCAGCTGCGCCAGCGCCCACGCCGCAGCCGATCCAGGCCTTGAAAGCGGCTTGCTCCATGCGCTGCAGCTGAAAAAGGGCACCACGGAAAGAGTCGGCACCTCGGGCAAGGCCATCCGGGCCTACATGCGCGAAGGCTACATCGGCAAGCACCCCGACCAGCGCGCCGACTACACCGATTACTACCTGCTGAAAAAGCCCGCCAGCTTCATGGGGCATGAACTGGTGCTCATCGAGGAAGAATACATCACGCAATACATCGGCTGCTGTGTCAGCCCCGGCGCCGGCATGACGGTGAAGGTGCGCGGCAACACGCAGAAGCTGCAAGCGTTCGCCCGCGCCCAGCGCTGCACCTTGACCGACCCTGTCGATATCCGCCATGCACTGAACGAAGTTGCCATCAAGACCCGGATGCCGAAAGGCCATTACGCGTCACTGAGCTGCCGGGAACGCGATGCCGAACGCGACGAACCGTGAGCTGTGCCATGGCCTGTCAGCATCCACGTACGCAAGTGCAATATCCTGGCCTTACATGATGGTTGCCGTCGAATACGGCGACTGAGTATGCCAGCCCAGGCTCGCATACAATTTCGACCCATCTTCCGTTGCCACCAGCACCCGGCGCGCACCGCCCGACCTTTGCCTGGCCGCCAGCGCGGCCATCAGTGCCCGCCCCAGCCCCCGACGCCGGTGGCCGGCTTCGGTGACGATGCGGTCAAACACAAAGACGCCCGCATATTCCACGGCATGGCCACTGGCGACAACAGCGCCATCGCCGGTCAGAATGCGCGCCGTCGTGATGGCCTGCGACGTCGTGACGTCAAGCAGGTACCCGGCCGGCAGAGCTGGCGCCTGCAGACTGCCTTCATGCGTCATGAAGAACCCTCCGGGTAGCAATTGCCATCGATCCGGCAAGAGGCGGAGCAATTGTTCTCCAGAGCCACACATCTTGATGAAAATATGCGGATGGTCAATCGAGGCTGCCAGCGCGCTGATGCCTGGCACAGGTCCCGAAAAAACATGGCGCCGGATTTCACCGGGCAAGCCCGTATCGACGCGCCAGCCGCCGTGATCCGGCACGGGCAACGCCAAGCCACGGGCAATCGAACGTGCAGCCAGCCAGGCAGCAAGAAGGCCAGGCTCAAGCAGACGCGAATTTTCTTGCTCACCCATCATTCAGCTCCCACATTCATCCTGCTGATTATCCCGGAACGCAGGCGGCGGCTACCCGCGGATCGCATTCAAAACAGCTCGTCGAGCAGCAAGTGATATTGCAGCTTGCCTTGATCGGCATCAAGGATCCCATATTGCCGCAACAACCTTTGCTGTAGCGAGGTGTCCAACTCACCGAGACCACGCCAGGCGATGGCCAGGTCCTGATAGCGGTCGGCGACGCCTGCCCGCCCCACATCGATGCAGCCGACGACGGCGCCTTCGTGCAGGAGGATATTGTCCAGCGAGAAATCGCCATGCGTGACGACGAGGTCGGGTGCGAGGGGTAGACACTCCTGCAGCGCCAGCCACACTTGCTCCGTTGTCCAGCCTGCCCGCCCGGCATCGAAATCGCCCGCATCGACCAGGCCCGCATCGATGCGCTGGCGCGCCTGGGGCAGCCGGACAGCATGGCCGGCGTCAAACGGGCAGTCGCTCACGGGCAGCGCGTGCAGGCGGCGCAGGAAGGCCGCCAGCGCGTCGACCACGGCGAAGCCCAGCGCAGGGTTCGCTTCCAGCAACGCTGACGCCGTTGTGCCTGGGATGGCCGTCATCAGCAGCCATGCCTGCTCCGGGTCTGCCACGCGGGCGAACTCGACCACGGCAGGCACGGGCAGGTATTGCGCCAGCCAGCGCAGGCGCGCCAGTTCATCGGCGATGTCGGCGGCGGCACAACCCCTGCCGTGCTTCATGTAAAGGTCCGGCACACCGTCCCTGCCATGCAGGCGGTAGACGGCAGCGTCCGACTCGCCGCCGCTGTCGCGCGCCCATTGATAAGCAGCCACGGCAGCGGACAGGCTGGCGGGCATGGCTGCCGTCACGGCGGCTTGCTTGCTTTTGGATAGCTTCATCTGCCTGGCCTTTTCTCTATCCCAGCGGCACGTACAAGCCCATCTTGAGACAGGTCAAGGCCACCGAGGTGCGGTAGCGCCGGATATTGTCGTCGCCGCCGAACAGGCGTTCCGTCAGCGCTTCGTATTCGGCCATGCTGCTGGCGCTTATGATCAGCAGGTAATCGGCCTCGCCGGTGATCCCGTAGCACTGCTGTATGGCAGGCTCGGCCATGATGCGCGCGCGCATGCCGGCCGTGCGCTGCGGGTGCTCGTCGTGCAAATGCACTTCCACCGTCAGGATCAGGGGGCGGCCCAGGCGGCTCGCGTCGAGCACTGCCACTTCATGACGGATCACGCCGCTCTCGCGCAGGCGGCGGATGCGCCGCTGCACGGCAGGTGCGGACAGGTGCACGGCCTGGGCGATTTCGCGCTGCGAGGTCGTGTTATCGCGCTGCAAGATGTCGAGGATCGCCAGGTCGAAGGCATCGAGGGCAAGAGAAGGCGTGAGCGAAAGTTGCGTCATGAAGGTCAAAATGCAGTGCAAATATCGGAGCAGACACAATAAACTTTCGCTATTCCGATATCAAGCCTTTTATCACCATGCCATTACGCCGCTATTCCTCGTTGATTCCCCTGCTGGCCATCCTCGGCTCAGTCACCTGCCTGGGACTGGGCACGTCATGGGCCAAGCACAGCCTGTTCCCGCTGGTGGGCGCACAGGGCACGACGGCCGTGCGCGTGGGCTTTTCCGCCTTGCTGCTGTTGCTGTTCTGGCGCCCGTGGCGCTGGCAGCTGAGCCGCGCCGACCTGCGCACCGTGGCCCTGTACGGCGCGGCGCTGGGCTTGACGAACCTGTGCTTCTACATGGCCTTGCGCACGATTCCGTTCGGCATCGCCGTGGCGATCGAGTTTTCCGGCCCGCTGGCCGTGGCCCTGCTCGCCTCGCGCCGCCCCATCGACTTCGTCTGGGTGGCCCTAGCCGTGGCGGGACTGGCGCTGCTGCTGCCGCTCGGCCACGACGTCAGCAACCTCGATCCTACCGGCGTGCTGTTCGCCCTGGGCGCCGCCGTCTGCTGGGCCTCGTATATCGTCTTCGGCAAGCGCGCCAGCCATTTACATGCGGGCCACTCCGTGTCGCTGGGCCTGGCCATGGCTGCCCTGGTGGTCGTGCCCGTCGGCGTGATGCACAGCGGCGCCGCCCTGCTCTCGCCTGTCGTGCTGGCCGTGGGGCTGGGCGTGGCCCTCATTTCCAGCGCCATCCCGATCTCGCTGGAAATGGTGGCCCTGAAGCGGCTGACGCCGCAAGCGTTCGGCATCATGAGCAGCATGGAACCGGCCGTGGCAGCCATGCTGGCGTACATCCTGCTCGACGAGCGCCTCGGTGCCCCGCAATGGCTGGCCATCGCCATGATCATGGCGGCATCGATGGGCAGCTCTTACATGGCGCAGCGCCAGAAACGGGCGCCGGCCGCCGCCGTGCATACCTGAACCTCAGTGCGCGGCAGCACCCGCCACATGGGCGGCCAGGTTCTTGCGCGCCAGCCACGCCAGCGGCAGCAAGGCGAGCAATGCGGCAGCCACGCCGGCCCACGGCGACGAGGCCATCAACTGGCGCGAGACCATCAGCGCCCCCAGCATGGAGCCGAAGGAAATGCCCAGGTTGAACGCGGAAATGTTCAGGCCCGAAGCGAAATCGACGGCTTGCGGCGTATAGCGCTCGGCCGTGGCCAGCATGCCGGCCTGCAAGGCGGGCGACAGGCCAAAGGCGAACACGCCCCAGACGAACAGCATCGCCGTCATCATCCATGGCGAGCTGATGCTCAAGGCAACGCCCGCTTGCGTGACGGCCAGCAACAGCAGCATCGCACGCAAGGCCTTTTGCCAGCCCAGGTGGCTGGTCAGGTAGCCGCCCGCCAGGTTGCCGGCAAAGGTGGCGACACCGAACACGATCAGCAAGGCGCTGGCCATGGTGGCGGAAAACCCCGTCACATCCGTCAGGATGGGCGTAATGAACGTGAACGCGGCAAAGCTGCTGCCAAAGCCGAACGTCGTCACGGCCATCATGGTCAGGATGGGGCCGCTGCCGAGGGCCGCCAGCTGCGTCATGGCCTTGCCGCCCTTGCCCTGCTGTAAGCCGGCCGGCAGCCAGCGCGCCATTGCCGCCAGACCCAGCGCAGCCAGCACGGCGACGGCAAAAAAGGGCAAGCGCCAGCCCATCAAATTGCCGAGGAAGCTGCCGAACGGCACGCCGATCACCATGGCCAACGTCAGGCCCGCAAACATCACGGAAATCGCCCTGCCCGCCTGCGCCTTGTCCACCAGGCTGGCGGCCACGGTGGCGCCGATGGCAAAGTAGGTGCCGTGCGCCACGGCCGTGATGACCCTTCCCAGCAGCAACAGTTCAAACGTATGCGAAAAGGCGGCCAGCAGGTTACCGGCAAGGAACACGCTCATCAATCCCAGCAAGGCCGCCTTGCGCGGCAGGCGCGACATCAGCAGCACCAGCAGCGGCGTGCCGATGGCCAGCGCCAGCGCATACAGGCTGACCAGCGAGCCGGCCGACTCGATGGAAATATGCAAATCCTTGGCAATGGTCGGCAGGATGCCGACGACGATGAATTCGGTGACGCCGATGGCAAAGGCGCCGACGGCCAGCGCCAGCACGCCGGGCGGCATCTTGCTGGCTGAAGTGGAAACAGGGCTTGCGGTGGTCATGGTATTTCTCCGGCAGAGTTCAAGCCAGCCAGTGTATCGATGGAAACGCTTTTGATATAGACTCCAATAATGGAAACACCTGTGAAATGGATTCAATAATGGCCAGGCAAGACATCAACCGCGCGTTCGAGATGGCCGTGTTTGTGGCCGTGGTGGAAACGGGCGCCTTTTCCGCCGCTGCGCGCCGCCTGGCCTTGACGCCGTCGGCCGTCAGCAAACTCGTCAGTCGCCTGGAAGCCCGGCTCGGCGCCCGTTTGCTCCAGCGCAGCACGCGCCAGCTGCACACGACGCCCGAAGGCGACGCCTTCTTCGTGCAGTGCAAGCGCATCCTCGACGATATCGATGGCGCCGAGCGCGAAGCGGCCCAGGGCGCCGCGCCGCGCGGGCGCTTGCGCATCAACTGCTTCGTGCCGTTCGGCGTGCGCCATCTGCTGCCCATCCTGCCCGAATTCGCGCAGCGCTATCCCGACATCGTGCTTGACGTGGTGGTCAGCGATGCCATCGTCGACTTGCTGGAAGACCGCACGGACATCGCCATCCGCACGGGCAAGCTGAAGGAATCGAACCTGGTGGCGCGCAAGCTGGGTGAAGACGCGATGATAGTCGTCGCCTCGCCCGCGTATGTGGCGCGCCACGGCCTGCCGCGCACGCCGCAAGACTTATCCACGCACAATCTGCTGGCCTTCAATTTCCGCTGCCAGAACGAAACCTGGCCCTTTCTCGATGAGGCGGGCCACACCGTGCAGGTGGCGCCGCAGGGCAATACCTGCGTCAGCGATGGCGAAAGCATGCGCCAGCTGGTGCTGGCAGGCATGGGACTGGGACGCTTTTCGCGCCAGCACGTGCTGCGCGATATCGAGCAAGGCGATTTGATACCCGTGCTGCAGGACTACAATCCGGGCGACAAGGAACTCGTGCACGCCGTCTTTGTGGGGCCGGGCTTGCAAGTACCGGCCAGGGTGCGCGTGATGCTCGATTATCTGCTGGAAAAAGTAAAACTGGGGTGAGCGCCGCCGACAAGCAGCGCGTCCTATAATCGGCCCTATCGTTGATATCGTTGAAACTTCAGGGAGCCGCGTCATGCACGATGACTTGATCCACACCTTGCAAACCCGCTTCAGCCAGCACATGCACCGCCATCCGGACTTGACGTGGGACAGCGTGCTGGCGCGGTTGAATGCCGCTCCCGCCAGCCTGGCCGCCTTGCAGCAAATGGAAGACACGGGCGGCGAACCGGACGTCATCGGGCATGCCGGCGACACGGGCGCCGTCACGTTTTGCGATTGTTCCGCAGAAAGTCCCATCGGCCGGCGCAGCCTGTGTTTCGATGCCGCGGCCCTGGCCGCGCGCAAGGCCAACAAGCCGGCCGGCAACGCGGTTGCCATGGCGCAAGCGATGGGTATCGCATTGCTGACGCAGGCGCAATACCGCCAGTTGCAGGAACTGGAACCGTTCGACCGCAAAACCTCGAGCTGGATCGCGACGCCCGACAGCATCCGGGCGCTGGGCGGCGCCCTGTTTTGCGACCGCCGCTATGAACAGGTCTTCGTCTACCACAATGGCGCCGAATCGTATTATGCGAGCCGGGGTTTCCGTGGACGACTCAAGGTCTGACAGCCGCTGGCTCAGGCAAGCTCTTCCAGCCGCAACTGCCGGCCTTCATCGAACATCAGCTCGAACTCGGCCGCCGGCACGGCCGGGCTGAACAGATAGCCTTGCAACTGGTCGCAACCGAGTTCGCGCAGGAAGCGCATCTGTTCGGCCGTTTCCACCCCTTCGGCGACGATTTCCTGGCGCAACTGCTGCGCCATGGTGACGATGGCGCGGGCGATGGCGCAATCGTTTTCCTCGAAGGGCAAGCCGATGACGAAGGAGCGGTCGATTTTCAAGGTACTGATGGGGAATTTCTTCAGGTAGGCCAGGCTGGAATAGCCGGTGCCGAAGTCGTCCAGCGCCAGCGCCAGGCCCATGGCCACCAGCTGGTTCATGATGTCGATCACCTTGTCGGCGCCGCGCATCAGCAGGCTTTCCGTGATTTCCAGCATGATCTGGTCGGGCCGCACGCCATAGCGTTCCAGCACGGCCGCTATGCGCGCAGGCAATTGTTCATCGAACTGGCGCGCCGACAGGTTGACGGCGATGGCCGGCATGTGCAGGCCCCGGTCTTCCCAGTTGCGGATCTGGCGGCACGCCTCGTCCAGCACCCAGGTGCCCAGCTCCAGGATCAAACTGGTTTCCTCGGCGACGGGGATGAAGACGCCGGGCGAGACCATGCCGCGCATCGGATGCTTCCAGCGCAGCAAGGCTTCCGCGCCGACGATGCGCCCGCTGGCCAGGCTCACTTTCGGCTGGTAGTGCAATTCCAGTTCCTTGTCGCCCAAGGCCAAACGCATTTCGCTTTCCAGTCGCAAATGTTCCTTGGCCCTGCGGTTCATGTCTTCGCGGTAAAACAGGAAGGTCGATTCGATGGTCTGGCTTGCCTTGGACACGGCCACGTCGGCAAAGCGGAACAGGGCCGGCGCTTCCAGGCCGTCTTCCGGATACACGGTGATGCCGATGCTGGCGCCCACGTGCAGGGCGTGCGTATCGATATTGATCGGCGCTTCGAGCAAATTGAGCAGCTTTTGCGCCACATTCGCCGCGTGTTCGCGCTTTTCGATATGCAGCAGGGCCACGACGAACTTGCTGTTGTCGACCCGCGCCAGGATGTCCGCGTCGCGCAGGGCGCCACGGAACAGCTGGCCGATGGCGATCACCAGCTGGTCGCCCACTTCATGGCCCAGCGTGTCGCTGATGGAACCGATGCGGCTGATGTCGATGACCATCAGCGCGCCATGCGTACCCTGGCGTTTCGCTTCGGCCAGGCCCTGGTCGACCAATTGGTTCAGCAGGCAGCGGTTGGGCAAGCCCGTCAGGCTGTCGTAGTTGGCCATGCGCTGCATGCGCGCTTCGGCATCCTTGTGCACCGAGATATCGGAAAACAGGGAAAACACGTGGCTGATCTCGCCAAATTCATCGCGCACGACGCTGATGGTGACGTCTTGCGGGAACAGTTCGCCATTCTTGCGCTTGCCGATGATTTCGCCGCGCCAGGAGCCGTGTCCCCGCATGGCGGCGCGCACCTTGGCGCGGAAATCGGGGTCGTGCACGCCAGAACGCAGCAAGTCCGGCGTGCGGCCGATGGCTTCTGCCGGCGAATAGCCGGTGATGCGGCTGAAGGAACTGTTGATCGAGACGATGCGCTCTTCCGCATCCGTGATCAGCACGGCTTGCTCGCTGTCTTCGATGATGCGCGCGTGCAACCTGACCTTGTCCACGTCGGACAGGGGCTCGCTCATGGCCGACAGGCGCACGGCCATGCCGCACGCCTTGCCGGCCTGGTCGTGGATCACGTGGCGGTGCATGCGCAACCACGTCACCATGCCCGACTTCTTGCGCCGGCGCACATCGGTGGCCACGTCGCCCTGGGTGAAATGCAGCTCCAGCACGCTCGCTTCCGCGTCGTCTTCCGGATACAAAAACAGGATGTGCTGGCCCAGCGCTTCCAGTTCGGAATAGCCGAACATCTGTTCGGCCCCATGGTTCCAGCCGATCAAAAAGCCATCGGGATCGATTTCCAGCAAGGCGTCGGCCGGCGCCACGCGCACCACGGGGCGGCTGGCGCCGCGCAGCCGCTCCAGTTCTTCCTCCAGCCGCGCCATGGTGGCGGCCTGCTGCGGCCCCGCCTGTTCACGGGCATCCTGGGCCAGGCGCAGGCACAGCGCAACCTTCGCCTCAAGCATGGCAACCCCACTCTAGAGCCAGGTCAGGGGAACATATCAGGGGCGCTGCGGTGTGTGTAATCATCAAAATCCCACTATGGGGCGTGGAGGTCGGGCGGGAAATACTGTGAATATGGTAACTTAAAAGTGTTGGCGTATGTCAACATTTTAAGGCCTACGCCGAATGGCCCGGCAGATGCTGCGCCAGGCGGGCAAACACATCCGGTTCGCGCATGCGCGCCATCCACCAGCGCAGCGCAGCGCCATCCTCCCCCACTCGCCAGGCCAGGTAAAACGTTTCCGACGGTTTCGGTTCTTCCACGGCCTTTTCCACCAGCAAGCCGCGCGCGATGGCGGCGCGGGCGCACGGCCCCGGCAGGAAGCCAAAACCCAGCCCCAGCACCTGGTAGTCGAACTTGACCTGCATGTTCGGCACGCTCAAGGCATCTTGCCCCAGCAACAGCCCCACCGTGCGCGGCGCCATCTGGCGCGCCGAATCGGCCACCACTACGGCCCGGTGCTGCTGCAGGTGGCCGCGCGACAAGGGTTCCCGCACCTGCGCCAGAGGATGCGTGGGCGCCACGGTAAAGACGAAGTCGAGCATGCCGATCGGCTGCGCGATATAGCCGCCGCCGGCCGGCCCGTCGCCGGGCGCGCCCACCAGCAAGTCGGCGCGCCGGTCCAGCAGCGCTTCCCACGTACCCGACAGGGTGTCCTGCGACAGGCGCAAACGCGTCTGCTGCGCCACGTCATAGAAGGCGCGCACGTCGTCGGCCAGGGCCACGGCGGAAAACATGGAGTCGATGCCGATGGACAATTCCGTTTCCCAGCCGGACGCCACTCTGCGCACGCGGTGCTCGAGGTCCTGCGCCGCCTTCAACAGATAACGGCCCTCCTTCAGCAATTCCTGGCCGGCCGCCGTCAGCATGACTTTCGGGCCATTGCGCTGGAACACTTGCACGCCCAGGTCGTCTTCCAGCTTGGCCACGGTATAGGAAATGGTGGACGGGACTTTATGCAACTCCTTGCCGGCCGACGAGAACGATCCGCGGCGGTCGATGGCGTCAACGATTTGCAGGGCTTCCAGGCTCAGTCTTAACATTCGATTTTTTCGATCATAGGTCGCAAGATTTTCCGTTTTTCTTTCTCTGCAGAGGGGCCTATACTTTGTTCATCGTACAGCGAGGGGCAGAAAAGACGCCACGGCACAGCGCCAGGCAACGGCCCTTCGAAATTATCGCACATTAACTTATAGAAACGGAGTCCACCATGTTACAGATTCGTCATAGCGAAGAACGCGGCGCCGCCAACCACGGCTGGCTCAATTCCCACCACAGCTTTTCCTTCGGCAGCTACCATGATCCGCTGCACATGGGCTTTGGCCCCTTGCTGGTGATCAATGAAGACCGGGTCACGCCAGGCCAGGGTTTCGGCACGCACGGCCACCGCGACATGGAAATCATTTCGTATGTGCTCGACGGCGCGCTGGAACACAAGGACAGCATGGGCACGGGCTCCGTCCTGCACTACGGCGATGTGCAGCGCATGAGCGCCGGCAGCGGCGTGCGCCACAGCGAGTTCAACCACTCGGCAACGGATGGCTTGCACTTCCTGCAGATCTGGATCCAGCCGAACGTGACGGGCATTCCGCCCAGCTATGAAGAGAAACACTTCACGCCGGAAAGCAAACGGGGCAAGCTGCGCCTGATCGCCTCGAGCGACGGCCGCCAGGGTTCCGTGCTGATCCACCAGAATGCGGCCATCTACGCCAGCATCCTGCAGGAAGGCGAACAGGCCGAACATGCGCTCGACGAAGGCCGCCTCGCCTATGTGCACCTGATCCGCGGCAGCCTGGTGGTCAACGGCACGCCATTGAAAGCGGGCGATGCGCTGAAACTGACGCAGGAAGCCAGCGTCATCATCACGCAGCCGGAAGACGCGGAATTCCTCGTCTTCGACTTACCCAAATAATTGATCAATATAGAAAAAGAGAAAAATCATGGAAAACAAAACCAACGTCTTGCTGCCCCTCGGCCGTGCCGCCCTTGGCGTGCTGTTCTTTGTCTCGGGCCTGCTGAAAATCGGCGGCTTTGCGGGCGTGGCCGGCTACATGGCCAGCCAGGGCTTGCCGATCGCCAATATTTTGCTGGTGGGCGTGATCGTGCTGGAAGTGGGCGGCGGCCTGCTGCTGATCACGGGCTGGCAGGCGCGCTGGGCGGCGCTGGCCCTGGCGCTGTTCCTGATCCCCACCACGCTGATCTTCCACGCCTTCTGGAGCGCCGACGCGGCCCACTTCCAGGACCAGTTGACGAATTTCCTGAAGAACCTGTCCATCTTCGGCGGCATGCTGTTGCTGGTGGAGCGCGGTTTTCGCCAGGCCAAATAAGGCCAAGGCTGCCTGACCGAACGGGCCCGTCATGGACGCGCCCCGCCCGGCCGGCAGCCTGTCACCGTTTTGTCATCAAGCTGACATGGCGCTGTCACATTCGACAACTATCATGCGGTTGCCTTTAAATCACGCAACCACAGGACATCGCAGCCCATGAACAAGCCCAACGATCTGGCCATCAGCGCCACCGATCTGAACGACATTGACAGCAACGCGTCCCACGACAACCACTTCAACAGCATCCTGAACGCCCGCCTGAGCCGCCGCAACTGGCTGCGCGGCAGCGCCGTCACGGCCGCTACCGCCGTCATGGGTTCGATGGGCCTGTCCGCTTGCGGCGGCAGCGATGCGGTCGCCATCACGCCGACGCCAACACCAACGCCCGAAAAACTGCTGGCCTTCACGGCCGTGCCGAAAAGCCTGGCCGACGTCGTGTCGGTGCCGGCCGGCTACACGGCCACCGCCCTGTATGCGCTGGGCGACTCGCTGCGCGCGGCGACGCCTGCCTACAAGAACGACGGCAGCGATACCGATTTCGACAACCGCGCCGGCGACCACCACGACGGCATGGAATACTACGGCCTCTCCGCCGCTGGCGCGCCGCTGGCGTCCGGCGCGGAACGGGGCTTGCTGGCCATGAACCACGAAGCGACCACGGACGAAAAACTGTCCTCGCACTTCCTGCACGTCAATGGCGGCACCACCACGCTGCCGCGTCCCGCCGCCGAAGTCGACAAGGAAGTGGCTGTCCACGGCCTGAGCGTGGTGGAAGTCAGGAAGACGGGCAGCGCCTGGGCCACCGTCAACGATTCCGCTTTCAACCGCCGCGTCACGCCGCTGACGGACATCGAGATTGCCGGCCCCGTGCGCGGCAACGCCCTCGTGGTGACCAAGTATTCGCCGACCGGCACCAAGACGCGCGGCACCATCAACAACTGCGGCACGGGCAAGTCGCCATGGGGCAGCTACCTTTCCGGCGAAGAAAACTGGGCCGGCTACTTCACCCGCTCGGCCACCGACAATGCGGCGCGCGGCGACAAGTCCGTCGCTTCGCTGAACCGCTATGGCCGCAGCCAGGGCGGCGCCTCGCGCCACGGCTGGGAAACGGGCGGCAGCGACGACAAGTACGCGCGCTGGAACCTGAGCAAGATCGGCGCATCAAGCAACGGCAGCGACGACTACCGCAATGAATTGAACGGCATGGGCTACATCGTCGAAATGGACCCGTACGACAAGACCAAGGCTATCCGCAAGCGCACGGCCCTGGGCCGCTACGCGCATGAAAGCGCCGCCTTCAGCGTGCCGGCCGTGGGCCAGCAGCTGGCCGTCTACATGGGCGACGATTCGCGCAACGAATACATCTACAAGTTCGTCACGACCGCCGTCTGGGCCGCCGCGGACGCCAATCCGGCCGACCGCATGGCCACCGGCGACAAATACCTCGATTCGGGCAAGCTGTACGTGGCCAAGCTGGCCGCCGACGGCACGGGCCAGTGGATCGAGCTGGCCATGTCGAACGCGCTGATCCAGGCGTACAGCGCCTACAAGTTCGCCGATTTGGCCGACGTGCTGGTCAATGCCCGCCTGGCGGCCGACGCCGTGGGCGCGACGAAGATGGACCGTCCGGAATGGTGCTCGGTCAATCCTGCCAATGGCGAGATTTATTACACGCTGACCAACAACTCGAACCGCACCGTCAATCCGAGCGGCTCGTCGCAGCTGGCGCCGGACAGCGCCAACCCGCGCGCCTACACGGACATGAAGGGCAGCAGCGCGCAGAACGGCAATCCGAACGGCCATATCATCCGCTTCAAGGAAGGCACGGGCGCGGCCGCGGCCACCAGCTTTACCTGGGATGTCTACCTGTTTGGCGCCGAAAGCGGCGCCGACGCCAGCAAGATCAACCTGTCGAACCTGACGGCCGATCAGGATTTCTCGAGCCCGGACGGCCTGGCCTTCAGCCCGTACACGGGCATCTGCTGGATCCAGACCGATGATGGCGCCTACACGGATGTGACCAACTGCATGATGCTGGCGGCCATTCCCGGCAAGGTCGGCGATGGCGCCAAGTCCACCCTGAACTACGCGACGGCGGCCGGCGGCAACCTGGCGGTCGACACCTTCATCGGCAAGAAACCCACTGCCGACACGCTCAAGCGCTTCCTAGTGGGACCGGTCGGCTCGGAAATCACGGGCATCAGCGAAACGCCCGATGGCAAGACCATGTTCATCAACATCCAGCACCCGGGCGAAAACACCTCGCTGGCGAATATCGGCGATCCGTCCAAATACACGAGCCAGTGGCCGGCCAACGCCGGCTATGGCGCCGGCAAGCGTCCCCGCTCGGCCACCATCGTGATCACCAAGAACGACGGCGGACGCATCGGCAGTTGATGTCCCGTGCCTGGCGGCGGCATCCGCCAGGCAAAGCCAGCAGTTCACCTTGTAAAAGGAGGAAGTGTCCCTAAGTAAGGCTTATCACCAGACATTGCGACGACCGAATGGCAGCCAGGGGAAACGTTTCCCTGCTTTTTGGTATGATGGCAAGGCGCGCCGGCACCGGAGTGGTGTCGCGCGCCTTTTATTTTTGATAATTACTTATATGAGCACAACCATGCAAAGCGGCGCAGACATCCTGGCGACAGGCGAATTGGATTACACGACTTCCTGCGCACTGCCGACGCCGTGGGCCCAGTTCACCCTGCACGCCTTTGTCGAGCACGCCACGGGCAAGGAACACCTGGCCATGGTGCTGGGCGATATCGGCAACGGCGAACCGGTGCTGGCGCGCGTGCATTCCGAGTGCCTGACGGGCGACGTGCTGTTTTCCCAGCGCTGCGACTGCGGCGCCCAGCTTGAAGGCGCCCTGAAACGCATCGCCGAGGAAGGCCGCGGCATCTTGCTGTACCTGCGCCAGGAAGGGCGCGGCATCGGCCTGATCAACAAGATCCGCGCCTACCGCCTGCAAGAGGCGGGCGCCGACACGGTGCAGGCGAATGAACAGCTGGGCTTCAAGGCCGACGCGCGCAACTACACCTTGTGCAAACCCATGTTTGCGCAGTTCGGCATCCACAGCCTGCGCCTGATGACGAACAACCCGCGCAAGATCGCCGCCATGGAAGCGCTGGGCATCACGGTGGCCGAACGGGTGCCGCTGCTGGTCAACCGCAACGCCTTCAACCAGCATTACCTGAATACCAAGCAAAGCAAGCTCGGTCACATGATGACGCCGGAAACGGCACCGGCGCTGGAAGACGGCGCCCTGTAGTGCCCCGGGCCGGTGCGTGCTCGATACCGCGCCGCGCCGGCCGCGCTCCTGCTCACGCACAAAGGATGCATGAAATTATCTAACTTCGCCTTCTTGCTGGCCAGCCTGAGCGCTGCCGCAGGCGCCCACGCGGGCCCAGCGCCTGTACCTGCCGCGCCAGCCGCGGCCCCCACCGCTTCGACTCCCCCCATCAAGCCGCCGCCGGCCACCGCCGCGCCAGCCGCCACCGAACATGCGGCCCTGCCGCCGCCCTCCTCGGCCGCACAAAAGCTGTACACGGCCGCGCGCGCCGACATCCTGCAAGTGCGCGTGCTGCTGAAGAACGGCCGCACGCAGTCGTCCGTCGGCTCGGGCTTTTTGATCGGCACGGGCGACCTGGTGGTGAGCAACTATCACGTGGTCTCCCAGTTCGCCCTCGACCCGGACACCTATGTGGGCGAATGGGTCGACACGAGCGGCCAGCGGGGCAATGTGGAATTGCTGGCCGTCGACGTGCTGCACGACCTGGCGGTATTGCGCGTGAACCGCCATGGCACGGGCTTCTTCAAGATGCCGGAAGGGCTGGCGCCGCTGACGCAAGGCCAGTACCTGTATTCGATGGGCAATCCGCTGGACCTGGGCTTCGCCATTTCGGAAGGTTCCTATAATGGCGTCGTCACGCGCAGCTTCTACGACCAGCTGATGTTTACGGGACCGATCAATTCCGGCATGAGCGGCGGCCCCAGCGTGACGGCAAATGGCGATGTGGCCGGCGTGAACGTATCGAAACGCCTCGATGGCGAACTCGTCAGTTTTCTCGTGCCCGCCCGCTATGCCCAGCAATTGCTGGCCAAGGTGGCGCAGCAAGGCAAGCCGCCGAAGGACTTCAAGCCGCTGGTGACGGCGCAGCTGCTGGCGCACCAGGAAGTCATGCTGGCGCGCCTGCTCGACACGCCCTTGAGCCTGAAAGCCATGGGCCCGTACCGCGTGCCCGTGCGCGAATCCAACCAGATGCGCTGCTGGGGCCGCTCCAACGTCAAGTCCGACAAACCCTATATGCTCGACAATACCAGCTGTGCCATGGAATCGGCCATCTTCATCTCCGGCGCCCTGCAGACGGGGCAGGTGTCGATGCGCCACGAATTTTTGCGCAGCAGCGAACTAGGGCCGCTGCGCTTTTCCGAGCTGGCCAGTGCCTCGTTCAAGAATGAAAGTTTCGGCAGCTACAAGAGCGCGCACCTGACGGGCCCCCATTGCACCGAACAGTTCGTCAAGAACAAGACCTTACCCTTGCGCGCCGTCCTGTGCGTGCGCGCCTACCGCAAGTTTACGGGACTGTACGACTTTGCCCTGCTGGCCGCCAGCACCGATGAGCCATTGATGAGCCTGCAAAGCCGCATCGACGCGCGCGGCGTGTCCTACGCCAACGGCATGCGCGTCACGCGCACCTTCCTCGAAGCGCTGTCGCGGGAAAGCGGGCGCAAGCCATGAAAGCACCATACTTCATCGAAATCCTCGCCGAGAATGGCGAAGTGCGGCAGCGCCAGCGCATGGCATCCCTGCCGATCCGCATCGGCCGCGGCTACGACAACGACTTCATCCTCGATGATGCGCATACGGCAGCCGCGCACGCCATTGTCGAGGACGACGGCGCAGGCGGCCTGCTGCTGCGCGACCTGGGCAGCCAGAATGGCGTGATCCACCGGGGCCAGCGGCAACTGCAAGTGGCCATGACCGGCAACAGCATCGTGCGCCTGGGCCACACGCGCCTGCGCGTGCGCGCCAGCGACCATCCTGTGGCGCCCGAACTGGGCGACACCACCCGGCATGACTGGGAAGGCTTGCGCCCCGCCGTCGCCGGCCTGGCCATGATCGGCGCCTCGGCCGCCTTCAGCAACTGGCTCAGCGATGCGGACGCCTTCGACCCGATTTCCTACCTGATGATCATCGCCTACGCGCTGGCCGGCGGCCTCGTGTGGGCGTCGATCTGGGCCGTGGCAAACCGCCTGTTCGGCCATGTGGCGCGCTTCGGCCGCCACCTGTTCATCATCGGCTGCGGCTTGCTGGCCATGGAGGCGTGGGAACTGGGCAGCAACATGGCGGCGTATGCGCTGTCGCTGGAAGTGCTGACGCGCTACGGACGGCACATGTTCATCGTCATCGTCTGCGCCATGATCTACTACCATTTGTGCACGATCAAGCCGCAGCACCCGCGCCGCTTCGGCCTCGTTGCCGTCGTGCTGGCCATCCTTGGCTCGACCCTGATCCTGCTGAGCAATTTGCAGAGCAGCGGCCGCCTGGCCGACGAGCCGTACATGTCCGTGATCTACCCGCCCGCCTTACGCCTGAGCCCGGATCACACGACGGACGCCTTCTTCCGCGATGCGGCCAGCCTGCAGCGCGCCGTCGATGCCGAGCGCGGCAAGGCGGCCAAGGGTGCCGACGAAGACGAAGACAGCGGCGATTAAGCCGCCGCCATGCAAAAAGCCCGCCGTGTCCTGACAGACCGGCGGGCTTTTTATCTCGCGCCATCAGGCGCGGCGAGGTCGGCGATACAAACTTAGAACTTGGATTCCTGCTTGCGGCGTGCCGTAAAGCCCAGCAAGCCCAGGCCGATCAGCAGCATGGCGTAGGTGGTTGGCTCTGGAACAGCCGAGATCAAGCCATCATTGGCGCCGAAGCTGACGAAATTGTTGTTGCCCGCCTTGAACTGCGCTTGCTGGCCGCCATCGCAGCAGCCTTCCAGGCCGTAGATACTCAGAGTATGGTTGCCGGCCGCCAGGGTGCTCGAACCGCTGAGGAACTGGCTGCCATTGTTGTAGTTGCCTGCCCACCACATGTCATTGCTCTTGAAATCCAGCGCCACGCCGTCGAGGAACAGGGCGCCGCCCTTGCCGAAATCGACGCCGCTGCGGAAGCTCCAGGTGCCCGCATCGGCCGCGCCGACGCCAAAGTTGATGACGGATTTGAAGGCGATGTTCGAGCCGCTGCCAAACAGGCCGCTGTTGTTGATGTTGTCATAGCTGGCAATCGTCGTCGAGCCATAACCGGCGCCAGGCGTGGCCACGGCGGCATTCACAACGGACTGGTAGTCGGCGGCGGAGCTTTGCGCGCCGGCGCCCGAATAGCCGGTGGACAGGGTGATGGTGCTGGCGTTCGCGTGGGCAAACACACCGACAGCGATCAGGGACAAAGCGATTTTAGGCAAGTTTTTCATGATGGTATCCAGTAAGTAAGTATTCAGTGGGCGCAGCAAGGGGCGCTGGAGCTGAATACACGCTGCATTGAGGCGTGTCGGCGTAGCGCTAGGGATTGCAGGAATGAGCGGTCGGGGGCATGGCTTCCGCGAAACAGCGCGGACTTGCGGCGTGCCATGGCGGCACTGCAAGCGTCCTGGAAAGGGTTCGGGTTCCCGGGACAAGGCCAGACAATTGACGGGTCAGGTAAGACGATGAAGCTATTCTAGCTCAAATTCCTTGGAAGAAAAGTATTTTTCTTTTAACCATGAAAGATATTTTTATGGCAAGCACCTATCCAGTGGCAGAAAAAACCCATCCCTCACTCTGGAGCGGCGACCATGCGCGGCACGTGACGTGTCGCGGCTGCACCACAGACCAGTCCGTCAGTGTCGCATCTTGCGCATTTCTTTTCGCATGCCTCTGCACCACGGGGTGAAACAGCATGGCAAAATGCAGTCACGCTGCTATCTGTCCGATGAGGGGGAAAGAGGAATGGTCGACCTGGAAGAACTACGCTATCTGGCACTGTCGTTTCCCGACACCACCGAGGAAGAACACCACGACCGTCCGGCGTTCCGCGTGGGCGGGAAGATCTTTGCCACCCTGCCCGATGACGAGCACATCAACGTGCTGCTCGATGCGGAAGCGGCGCACATCGCCACCGTCATCACGCCATCGGGCTGCGAGAAACTCTGGTGGGGAGAACGCCTGGCCGGCATCACGGTGCGCCTGGCGGACGCCGAGCTGGACATGCTGGCCGCCGCCCTGACGGCCGCCTGGCGGCGCAAGGCGCCCAGCGACCTGGCCAAGACCATCGCCCCGACAGGATAGTTACAGCGGCCAATTGCGCAGCAGCAATCCCACCATTTGCTGCAACTGCTCGCGCGATACGCCGGCCGCCGCCTGGATGGCCATGCCCTGCGACAGGGTCACGACAAAACGCGCCTGCTGCTCCGGGCAGGAATCGGGCGGCAAATCACCCTCTTCCCTGGCGCGCCGCAAGCGGTCGCGCAGCTTGATTTCACCGCGCAGCCGGCGCGCAAACAATTCATCGCGGATCGGCAAGGCATCGTCGCTGCAGGCAAGCGCCGCATTGACGCCCATGCAGCCGTGCGGACCGTCCGGCATGGTTTGCGCGTCGACATATTGCGTCAGCAAGGCTTCCACCACCTGGCGCGCCGTCGGCTGCTCCAGCGCCGCGTCGAAGAACCGCATGCGCGTGTCGCTGTAGCGTTCGAGCGCCTTGTGGAACAATTGCTCCTTGTTGCCGAAGACGGCATACAGGCTGGGCCGGTTCATGCCCATGGCTTTCGTCAATTCCGGCAGGGAGCTGCCTTCATAACCCTTTTCCCAGAATACTTTCATGGCGCAATCGAGCGCCTGATCCGCGTCAAACGTGCGTGGCCGCCCCGTTTTCGCCTTGACCGCTTCCTCATTTTTATCTTGTTTCATACCGTTCGGTAAAAAATTATTGACAACACTGTCCGCCTTCCCTGATTATATACCGACCGGTTAAAAACCTCCCGGCTTTTCAGGAACCCCTATGCACACACCTTCCAACGCTACTGGCGACGATACCACCGTGGCGCCATGGCTGGCCGTCTTATCGGTCGGCATCGGCGCCTTCGCCCTCGTCACCTCCGAATTCCTGCCCGTCGGCCTGCTACCCGCCATGGCGGCCGAACTGGCCATCAGCAAGGGCCAGGCGGGGCTGATGATCACCACGCCCGGCATCGTTGCCGCGTTTGCCGCCATCTTTGTCACCGTCGGCTCGGGCCGCCTGGACCGCCGCATCGTGCTGCTGGCTCTCACGGCCCTGCTGGTGGCGTCGAACCTGCTGGTGGCGCTGGCGCCGTCGTATGCGTGGATACTGCTGGGCCGCGCCATGCTGGGCGTGGGCGTGGGCGGCTTCTGGGCCATCGGCAGCGCCATCGGCCCGCGCCTGGTGGCGCCGCAGCATGCGTCGCGCGCCATGTCCATCATCTTCGCCGGCGTCTCGCTGGGCACGGTGGCGGGCGTGCCGGCCGGCGCGCTGGTGGGCGAGCTGGTGGGCTGGCGGGTCGCTTTCGGCGCGGCCAGCGCCATTGCCGTGCTGGTCTTCCTCGGCCAGCTGTTGCTGCTGCCCAAGCTGCCGCCGACGCAAGCCATCCGCCTGCGCCAGTTGCCGATGATTTTCGGCATCCGCAAGGCCAGGCTGGGCCTAATCGCCACAGCCATGATCTTCACGGGCCAGTTCGCCGCCTACACGTATATCGCGCCGTTCCTCACGCAAATCTCGCACCTGGCGGCCGGCACGGTCAGCGCCATGCTGCTCGTGTATGGCGCTTCCGGCTTCATCGGCAACCTCGCGGGCGGCTGGGCTGCCGGCCGCTACGAACGGGCCGCGCTGATGGTGACGGGTGCCGTGCTGGGCTTGTCCACCCTGGCCCTGGCCGCGTTCGGCAGCCATTCGCTTACCGCCATGCTGCTGGTGGCCGTATGGGGTTTCGGTTTCGGCGCCATGCCGATCGCCGTGCAGACGTGGATGTTCAAGGCGGCGCCACACCTGATGGAAGGCAGCAGCGCGCTGTTTGTCGCCATCGTGCAAGTGTCGCTGGCGTCGGGCGCCTTGCTGGGAGGCATGGCCGTCGACCGGCTGGGCGTATCGAGCGCGATGGTGGTCGGCGGCCTGTTCGCCCTCGGCTGCGCCTTGACGATCGCCATCTTTGGCAAGCCACAGGCCAACCCCAAGGCTGGCGCGGCCTGCGTCACATCGTAGGAATCAAATGCGGCCGCGGCGGAATTCGCCAAGGAATTTCGTCACTTCGGCCGGCGTCATCACGACGTCCGCATCGCCGTGATACGCATACAGGAAGGGCGTGCCGCCCAGGCGATCCGTCAGCTTGGCAAAGAGCAGAAAGCGGCTGCCCAGCGGGTAGCGCTGCAGGTCGACGAGGCGGCGCGAGCACTGCACGGCCAGCTCGGGCGAAAAAGCCTGGCCCGGCACGGGGCGGATTTCCACGCGGCCATCAATGGCGCGCGATTCGACGGCGACGTGCCGGTATGCATAAGTATCACGGGCCATGCCGCCACCTTGAATGAAGTAAAGGCGCCATCTTAAGCGAAGATGGCGCCTGCCGTGCTACTGCGCCACGATGCGCAGCAAGCGGCCATTGTCTTCATCCGTCAGCGCATACAGATAGCCGTCCGGCCCCTGGCGCACGTCGCGCACGCGCGCGCCGATGGCCAGGCGGTCCTGCCCCGTCACCTTGCCGCTGGCATCGACGGCGATGCGGCGGATATCCTTGGCCGCCAGGCCGCCGCTGAAGATGCTGCCGCGCCAGGCGGCAATCTTGTCGCCCGTGTAGACGGCCAGGCCCGACGGTGCCGGCGACGGCACCCAGGCCACGCTCGGATTGAGCATGCCGGCCACTTCATGCTTGCCGACCGGTTCATGCGTCGTGTAGTCGGCGCCATAGCTTTGCAGGGGCCAGCCGTAGTTGCCTCCCGCCGCCACCAGGTTCAGCTCATCGCCGCCATACGGACCGTGCTCCGTGGCCCACACGCGGCCGGAAACAGGATCGAGCGCCAGGCCCTGCACGTTGCGATGGCCATACGACCAGATTTCCGGCAAGGCACCCTTGGCGGCCAGCGGGTTGCCAGGTGCCGGCTTGCCGTCTTCCGTCAGGCGCAGGATGGAACCCTGGTGCGTGGCCAGATTCTGTGCCTGCTCGCGCGCCAGGCGGTCGCCGATGCGCAGCGGCGGGTTGCCGCCATCGGCCACGCTCATCAGTAAAGTGCCGTCCGGCAGCCACAGCAGGCGCGAACCGAAATGCTGGCCGCCGCTCTTGTCCGTAGCGACCTTGAACAGGGTCTGGATGCCCGTCACCTTCTTGCCGTCGAACACGCCGCGCACCAGGGTCGTGCGGTTGGCGTCATTGTTGCCGGTCGACACCGTCATGTAGACGCGCTGCTGCGCCTTGCCCGCATCCTGCGGGTGCAGGACGATATCGAGCAAGCCGCCCTGCCCGCCCGTAAACACCTTGGGCATGCCTTCCAGCGCCACGTCGCTAAAAGTCTTTCCATTCAGCAGATGCAATGTTCCCTGCTTGCTGGTGACGAGCGCGCGGCCCTCGCCCAGCCAGGCGATACCCCACGGCTGGCGCACGCCCTGCGCGACGGTCTCGGCCTTCCAACCCTGTTTCGCGGCAGGCGGCTCGCCCGTGGCTTGCAGTTCGGCGTGGGCAGGCATGGCCAAGGCCGCGAAGGCTCCCAGCAGCAATGCGGTGGCAAGGCGTGTGCGCTTGATGATTGGCATCGGGAATTCTCCTGTGTCGTCAATAAAAAAGGCGGCCGCGATGGTCTTTGCCATCGCGCCGCCTTTAAAAATAGCACAGATTACCAGGTAGACGCGCCGCCTGGCAGAGGCTATCAGCGATAGATCAGATGGTACTTGACGCGCGGCGTATTTTTCTGGGATCCGCCCGTTTGGACCAGCGCCACCGGATCGCCGGCCGCCGTATGGAAAATGCCGATGCCATAACTTTGCTCGCCGCCAATCACCGGCAGACTGACACTGCCTGCAGGGAAGAGCAGTTCGCCGCTATATTTCTTGTAATTGGTTTGATATACCTTATCGTAGGCTGGATAAGCGTAGTCAAGCGAGCTTTCCATCAGCAGCACTTCCGCTCTGGCAGGCGAATAACTCATCGATTGCATGCTGTTGCTGCTGCCACTGCTTGAGCCAAAGGTAAAGCGCCCCATGTATTGCAACGTGTCAGTATTAAAGTAGCTACCGTTTGAGGCAAACAATATATCTTCCTTCGGCGATAGGAAGAACGGTGACGAAATGTAATAGTCGCTATACACAGTGCTATTGGTGAGGATGGCGTGCGTTTGCGGGTCAATAGTGAAATACGAGAGCGTCGCGTAATTACCCTGCGAGAGAAAGGCCTTGTTCTTCGATGCCGCAAACACACCGCGCAGGGCGCCATAGAAACCACTATTGGCAAACTCAAGCGAAGGCAATGACTGTCCCGTACGTGCGTTGATAACAGCAACAGCGGGCCGCGCATATGAAACAGTCGATTGACCTGAGAGAAATACTACGCCGGCGTTGGTAACGAATACTTCCGTCTGCATGCCTCCAGTGCCAGTCGATTTCAACAGGCTCCCCGACACCAGATCAATCAGACTGACCACGCCATCATGCAACACAGCAGCCAGTTTGCCGTCCGGACTCAGATTGAAGGCATTGACCGCTGTCGGCAGATCAATGCCGGTGGTCGCACCATCGACCGGATTGATGACTTTGATGGCGTACGGCTCCGCCGTGACCACGACCAGACGGTCGACAGCCTGGCTATAACGCATCTCAACCGGCTTGAAAGGCAATGCGACCACGCGCGAAGTCGACGTGACCGCATTGATCTTCAGGTACGCTACCGCCGTCTGGCGGCCGTTGCTCACTGTCAGCGACAACACGTAAGCACCAACCACGTCCGGCGTGAATGCAGGAATCGCAGCCGTCGCTTCGCCTACAGCGGCAACAGAACCGGACGGACGGGTATCAACCGCCCAGGCATAGCTCAGGGGTGCGCCACCCTCGTCATAGCTCAGGATGCCGCTAGTGACCACCGGCTGACCTATCGGCACCGTCTGCGTGTCGCGGCTGATAACAGCCACCGTACCGCGAATGATGCCGACCGGTGCCCTGTTGACGGCACTGATCTGGTACACCGTGTCGGCATATGCGCCCTTGCCATCGGTAGTGTGGGCGCGGACTTGGTACATGCCCATCACATCGGGCGAGAAGACGGAACCTTGGCCGGTGACATATAGCGTGGACATGCTGTCAACCGGCTTTGTTATCAATTGCCACGTCGTACTGACGACGTCGCCGTCAACATCCGTACTGCCCGAGGCGTCAAGCGCCACGCCAGAACCGACCGACACGGTCAGGAGTGGCTGATTCACCGGCACCGCTGTAAAGGTTGCCCGAATCACAGTGACCGGATTCGGTGGGGTATTGTCGGCAATCACAGTAACGCTCTTTTCGGAAAACGCACCCTTGCTGTCCGTCACACGCAAATTGAATACATAGCTACCCAGTACATCGGGCTTGATACTGAGCTTGGGACTGGTGGGAGTAACTGGCACATAAGCGCTACCAGCAGGTTTGGCGACCAGGCTCCAGATATAGCTGAGCACGTCGCCTTCCGCATCGCTGCTACCAGACGCATCGAGTACCACATCAGCGCCTGTGGTGACGGTAGCATCGGCGCCGCTGGCGCCAGTACTGACCGTACCGGCAAAGAAGACAGCGGCTTTTGGCGCCGTGTTAACCGGCGGCGGCGATACGGTATCGTTTCCGCCGCCACCACCACCGCTACCGCCGCCACAACCGGCCAGCATGGCGATGGCCAACATACCCGCTCCCAACCAGCGCGTGGTTGGGCCCTGCATACGACTACGCATATGATTCCGTTCTTTCAATATTTCCCGTGGTTATAAAGTGACGTCTTGTCGCGTCCGAAAAAGCGGACAAATATTATCATGACAATAACGTTAAATTTTCACCAAATTTCAATTTGGAAATATTAATTTTCAGGAATCCTTAAAAAGGAGCTGCCGGGTACGCTCAGGCGCGCAGCAGCAAGGCCACGGCTTCGGCCGCGATGCCTTCTTCACGGCCCAGGTAGCCCAGTTTTTCATTCGTCTTGGCCTTGATGTTGACCTGGCCCACACTCACGCCCAGGTCTTCGGCCACGTTCGCGCACATGGCGGCGATGTGCGGCGCCATTTTCGGGCGCTGGGCGATGATGGTGGCGTCGATATTGCCGATGATATAACCGGTCGCTTGCACGCGGCGCGCGGCCTCGCGCAGCAGGGTGCGCGAATCGGCGCCCTTGAACTGTGCGTCCGTGTCGGGGAAATGGCGGCCGATGTCGCCCAAGGCGGCGGCGCCGAAGATGGCGTCCGTGATCGCGTGCAGCAGCACGTCCGCATCGGAATGGCCGAGCAAGCCCAGGTGATGGGGGATTTTCACGCCGCCGATGATCAGGTCGCGGTTTTCCACCAGCGCGTGGCAGTCATAGCCCTGGCCGATGCGGAAAGGCAGTACGGGAGTCGTTGTGTTCATGCGGGTCTCTGTAGAATTCAAGGGTTGGCCAAATACAGTTCGGCCGTGTATATGTCGCGCGGCAAGGTCACCTTCAGGTTGCGCGGGTGGCCTTCAACCAGCCTGGGTGCCAGGCCCAGCGCTTCGACGGCGCTGGCGTCGTCCGTAATCGCTTGCGGGTCGGGCGCTTCGGATAAGGCCTGGTACAGCAGCGCATAGCTAAACATTTGCGGCGTCTGCGCCAGCCATAGATGATCGCGCGGCACCGTCTGCGCCGACAGGCCGTCCGGCCCCGTCCGCTTGACGGTATCGACTACGGGCAAGGCCAGCAGGCCGCCGGCCGGGTGGTCGCCCACCTCGCCGATGAGCTTTTCGATCAGGGCCGGCGTCAGGCCGGGACGCGCCGCGTCGTGCACCAGCACCTGGTCGTGGGCACCGATGCTGCCGTGCACGGCCTGCAAGCCATTCAGGATCGTCTCCATGCGCGTGGCGCCGCCGCAGCGCAGCACAGTCACGCCCTGCTCCGGCACGACCGTGTCGATCACGCTATCCTCCGCGCTGACGACGACATACGTGTGAGCGATCAGGGGGCTGGCGAGAAAGGCGTCGAGCGCGTGGCGCAGCATGGGTTTGCCGGCGATAGGTAAGTATTGCTTGGGACTGCCCGCTTCCATGCGCGCGCCCACGCCGGCGGCGGGGATCAGCGCAAAATAACGGACGGTGTTCGGTGCTGCTGTCATGCCATTCCTTGTCTAGTTGGCGGCGGCTGCCTTGCCCGCCAGGATGTTCTGGATTTCGCCCTTGCACGCCTTGCTCAGGCGCGCATATTCTTGCGGAGAATCGATGGCCGCCTGCAAGGTTTCCACCTTGCGCATTTCAGCCTTGATATACGGCAACCAGCCCGTGTCAATCTCGCGCGCCAGCGCCGCCTTGGCCGTGCCGCTGGGCGCATACAGGGGCCGCGCCTCGAAGCGTTTGGCCAGCGCCGCGCGCACGGTCTTTTCCACGCGCGGCAAATGTTCCATATAGGTCTTCATGTGCCGCAGCTCGTGCGCGAGTATCTCATCATACGCGCAAGTGCCGGGGGCAAACTCGCGGCCGATATAGATCACCACGGGCGCATACGTGAGGGACACGGTAATCTGCGGCGCCACGCATTCATAGCCGCTGGCCGGGTCTTGCAGCATGGGGCCGGCCAGGGCGATGGCCACGCGCGAATCCGTCTTCGTCAATCCGAGTACCCAGGTATTGGCGCGCGCCGTGCCCTTCATGACGGTCAGGGCCTTGTACGGCAGATGCGTGTCGATGCTGTAGCCATTCTGCTGCGCCGTCAGCACGGACACCGTCTTGCTGATCGTGTCTTCGCAGCGCACCTGGAACGGCGTGCGCGCGGCCCCGTGCGCGCCCAGGCTGGCAGACGCCAGCAGCAAAAAGAGAGCCGCGCGCATGTGCGGAATCAGGCCGGTTGCCAGGCGCCGCTGGTGATCTTGTCGAGCCAGAAGATGCCGATGACGGTTTTCACGTCCGTGATCGTGCCATCCTTGACCCAGTCGAGCAGCTGCGGCACGGTGGCCGTAAAGGTTTCCAGGAATTCGCCTTCATCGAGCTGGCGTTCGCCGGCCACCAGGCCGCGCGCCAGGAACAGCTCCAGGTGTTCATCGGAATAGGCGATGGCATTATGGATGGTGGAGACGAATTGCCAGTCGCTGGCCGTGTAGCCCGTCTCTTCCAGCAATTCGCGCTGGGCGCACGCCAGGTGCGATTCGCCCGCGTCGATCTTGCCGGCCGGGAATTCAATGAAGACGCGGTCCAGCGGATAGCGGTACTGGCGTTCCATCAGCACCGTGCCATCGTCGAGCAGCGGCAGGATGACGACGGCGCCCGGATGCAGGACGAATTCGCGCGCCGTGATCTTGCCGTCCGGCAGCGCAACCCGGTCGCGCTGCACGCGCAGGAAGCCGCCTTGGTAGACGAGCTCGCCGTCCACCTTGGTCTCAGTTAAATTCATATCCATGCGTTCAGTATCCATACCTTGATTATGCTCAATAAAAAAAAACGGCGCCAGAGGCGCCGCTTTCGGTCGATGGGGCTAATGTCGTTTGCGCAGGTAGCGTGTGACGAAGCCGGGAAAGGCCAGCACCAGGAACAGACATCCCGTGATGGCATAGAACTCCCACGTCTGCGGGAAACCGTTGCCGATGCGCGCTTCGAGCGCGAACGCCACGGCGCCGACGATGAAGTACAGAATCACCATCTCCAGCAGGCGCAGCGCCAGCGGCTTGCGCCAGCCCTGCTCTGCTTGCGCCGCCCTTTTCAGGGGCACGGCGGCAAACAGTTTCTCGTTCAGGAAAGGCAGGTTGGCGCCCAGGATGCCCAGGGCGATCACCAGCCAGCTCGAGGCGGTGACATCCATCGGTCAGGACGCCAGCGTCTTGGTGATGGCGGTCGCGCAGGCAGCCAGGATGCTGTTCGGCATCACACCCAGCGCCAGGACGAACACGCCGTTCAGGGCCAGCACGACGCGCATGTCGCCATGCACGACCAGCACATTGCCGTCCGTCGGCTCGTCGAACCACATCATTTTCACGACGCGCAGGTAGTAGAAGGCGCCGATCAGCGAGAACAGCACGGCAGCGATGGTCAGCCACAGCTGGCCCGTCGCCAGCACGGAAGCGAGCACCGAGTACTTGGCCATGAAGCCCATCAGCGGCGGCACGCCGGCCAGCGAGAACATGAACAGGGTCATCACCAGCGCGAAGATCGGGCTGCGTTTGCCCAGGCCCTTGAAGTCGGCCAGTTCGTCTGCTTCGAAACCATTACGTGCCAACAACATGATCACGCCAAAGGTACCCAGGGTGGTGAACACGTAGGTGATGACGTAGTACATCGAGGCGCCGTAGGCGGTGGCTGCGCCAGCCGCGTTCAGGGTGTTGTTCGGTGCATCCACGGTACCGGACAGCAGGCCCAGCAGAACGAAGCCCATTTGCGCGATGGTCGAGTACGCCAACATGCGCTTCAGGTTGGTTTGCGCGATCGCGGTGAAGTTGCCGATAGCCAGCGACATCACGGCCAGCACCAGCAGCATTTGCTGCCAGTCATGTGCCATCGGCAGCAAGCCTTCGGCCAGCAAGCGCAGGGTGATGGCGAAGGCGGCCAGTTTCGGCGCCGCGCCCAGCAGCAGGGTCACTGCCGTCGGCGAACCTTGATACACGTCAGGCACCCACATGTGGAATGGCACGACGCCCAGTTTGAAGGCCAGGCCGGCAACGAGGAACACCAGGCCGAAGACCATGATGG
The DNA here is from genome assembly GCF_030587275.1 of Janthinobacterium sp. SUN128. Classification (NCBI taxonomy): domain Bacteria; kingdom Pseudomonadati; phylum Pseudomonadota; class Betaproteobacteria; order Burkholderiales; family Oxalobacteraceae; genus Janthinobacterium; species Janthinobacterium sp. SUN128. The sequence goes on from NZ_JAPWHY010000001.1 coordinate 2,862,931, forward strand.
TGCCGTTGGTCTTGCCGTTTTCCAGCGCCACGCGCAGTTCGCCCAGGTCCAGGGTGCCGGAGGCGCCGTACAGCATCGAGATACCGTACAACATGAAACCGGAGGCCAGCGCGCCCAGGATGAAGTATTTCATGGCCGCTTCCGTGGCCTTGGCATTGTCACGGCGCAAGGCGATCAGTGCGTACAGCGACAGCGACATCAGTTCCAGACCCAGGTAGATGATCAGGAAGTTGTTGGCCGAGATCATGATCATCTGACCCAGCAGTGCAAACAGGGCCAGCACGTAGAACTCGCCGCCCAGGTTACCCGACAGCATGCTGCGGTCGGTGGCATAGGCACGCGAGTAGATCAAGGTCAGCGCCACGGCGCCGTACGAGAACAGTTTAAGCAGCTGCGACATCGGGTCCGACACGAACATGTTGTGGAACGTGTAGACGGTGGTGCCCGCATTGAAGTCGCCCACGGTCAGCAAGGCGCAGCCGGCCAGGGTCAGCAGCGACAGCGCATAGGTGATCGAACGCTTCGCCGCAGGCAAGAACATATCGATCAGCAAGAGCGCCGACGTGGCGATCAGCAGAAAGATTTCCGCGTACAGCGGTACCAGATTAGGTGCATTAGTCATGTTATCGGTCTTCTATTTAAGGCAACTTGCTGGTGGCGACATGCTGCAGCAGGTCAGCAACCGAAGTTTGCATCGTGTCGGTGAACGGGGCTGGGTACAGACCCATCACGAGCACGGCGATGGCCAGCACAGCAAGCATGAAGAATTCACGTTTGTTGATGTCGGTCAGTTCGGCCACATGCTTGTTCTTGATCTTGCCGAACACCACGCGCTTGGCCATCCACAGCGAGTACGCCGCGCCCCAGATCAGTGCCGTTGCAGCCAGCAGACCGATCCAGAAGTTGTATTTCACCGCGCCCAGAATCACCATGAACTCGCCGACGAAGCCGGACGTCGCAGGCAGACCGCAGTTGGCCATCGAGAACAGCACGAAGAAGGCGGCAAATTTCGGCATGCGGTTTACGACGCCGCCGTAGTCGGCGATGTTGCGGGTATGCATGCGGTCATACAGCACGCCGATGCACAGGAACATCGCGCCGGAGATGAAGCCGTGCGAGACCATCTGCACGATACCGCCCTGCACCGAGATGTCGTTGAACATGAAGAAGCCCAGGGTCACGAAACCCATGTGCGCGATCGACGAATAGGCGACCAGTTTTTTCATGTCGGTTTGCACCAGGGCAACCAGACCGATGTAGATCACGGCGATCAGCGACAAGGCGATCATGAAACCCGACAGGTAGTGGCTGGCGTCCGGCGTGATCGGCAGCGAGAAACGCAGGAAGCCGTAGGCGCCCAGTTTCAGCATGATGGCGGCCAGCACGGCGGAACCGCCCGTTGGCGCTTCCACGTGGACGTCCGGCAACCACGTGTGGACGGGGAACATCGGCACCTTGACGGCAAACGCCATCAGGAAGGCCAGGAAGATGAAGATCTGCTCGTTCATCGTCAGCTTGAACGCATGCCAGGCCAGGATGTCGAAGGTGCCCGACACATTGCGCAGGTAGATGATGGCAACCAGGGTCAGCAGCGAACCGAAGAAGGTGTACAGGAAGAACTTGAACGACGCGTACACGCGGTTCGAACCGCCCCAGATACCGATGATGATGAACATCGGGATCAGGGTTGCTTCAAAGAAGAAGTAGAACAGCAAGCCGTCCAGCGCGCAGAACACGCCGATCATCAGGCCCGACAGGATCAGGAACGAGCCCATGTACTGGGCGATGCGCTTCTCGATCACTTGCCAAGCGGAAATGACGACGATGACGGTGATGAACGCCGTCAGTGGCACGAACCACAGCGACAGGCCGTCGATACCCAGCGAGTACCAGATATTGAAGGTTTCAATCCACGGTGCTTTTTCGACGAATTGCATGCCGTGCGCGGCGTTGTCGAAATGCTGGATCAGCGGCAAGGTGCACAGCATGCTGAGCACGGCGCCAGCCAGCGACAGCCAGCGGGTAAAGCCCGCTTTGCTGTCGCGGCCGAGAGCCAGGATCAGGACGCCGCAAATGATCGGCACCCAGATCGACAGACTCAGGTAAGGAGGTAGTGTAGAAATCGTAGACTGCATCATGGTTCTCAGTATTCTTTTATCAGGTCAGCTTACTTAGCGGGCCAGAATGGCAGGAAATAGATCAGGAAGCCCAGCACGCCCAGGATCATCACGAATGCATAGTGATAGATGTAGCCGGTCTGCAGCACTCGCGACAGCGAGGACAGCCAGGCGACGACCTTGGCGCTACCGTTGACCAGCAGGCCATCGATCAGCTTCTTGTCACCGAAGTTCCACAGGCCATTACCCAGCAAGCGGGCACCGCCGGCGAACACGACTTCATTGAACTTGTCCATGTAGTACTTGTTGTCCAGCAGGGTGTGGATCGCGTGGAACTTGGCAAAGAACCAGGCCGGTACACGCGGGTTGACCATGTAGCAGTAGTAGGCTGCCACCACGCCGGACAATGCCAGCCAGAACGGTGCCGTCGACAGGCCGTGGATCGCCATCGCCATTGCGCCGTGGAATTCATGCGACAACTCTTCCATTGCTGGATGGTTTTCGCCGACAAAAATCACGCCCTTGAAGAAATCGCCATGCAGCATCGGGCCGATCGTCAGGTAGCCGATGATCAGCGACGGGATCGCCAGCATCACCAGCGGGAACCATACGACGAATGGGGACTCGTGCGGCTTCTGGCCAGGTTCCAGACCGTGGTGCGCGTGGTCGTCTTCCTCTTCTTCGTGGTGGTCGTCATGCGCATCGCCGTGCGCGCCATGGGCCGCTTTCGGTGCGTGATGGTCGTCGTGACCGTGCGCATGCGCCTGGCCGAAACGTTCCTTGCCATGGAAGACGAGGAAATACATGCGGAACGAGTAGAAGGCGGTAACAAACACGCCAGCCAGCACGGCGAACTGGGCAAAGCCAGCACCCCAGATGTGCGTCGCTTCGACGGCTTCGATGATGCTGTCTTTCGAGTAGAAACCGGAGAACAGCGGCGTGCCGATCAGGGCCAGCGAACCGATCAGGGAAGTGATCCAGGTGATCGGCATGTACTTGCGCAGACCGCCCATGTTGCGGATATCCTGGTCGTGGTGCATGCCGATGATGACGGAACCGGCGCCCAGGAACAGCAGTGCCTTGAAGAATGCGTGCGTCATCAGGTGGAACACGGCCACGGAGTACGCGGACGAACCCAGCGCCACGGTCATGTAACCGAGCTGCGACAGCGTCGAGTAAGCGACGACGCGCTTGATGTCGTTCTGGATGATGCCTAGGAAGCCCATGAACAGCGCCGTGATGGAGCCGATCACCAGGATGAAGGACAGTGCCGTGTCGGACAGTTCGAACAGCGGCGACATGCGCGAGACCATGAAGATACCGGCCGTCACCATCGTCGCGGCGTGGATCAGTGCCGAGATCGGGGTAGGACCTTCCATCGAGTCAGGCAGCCACACGTGCAGCGGGAACTGCGCCGATTTGCCCATCGCGCCGATGAACAGGCAGATGCAGGCAACGGTCAGCAGGGCCCAGTCGGTACCTGGCAAGCTCAACAGCGCCAGTTCGTCTTTCTTGGCAAACACTTCCTGGTAGTTCATGGTGCCGGCGTAGGCCAGCAGCAGGCCGATGCCGAGGATGAAGCCGAAGTCGCCCACGCGGTTGACAAGGAAAGCCTTCATGTTGGCCACGATGGCCGTCGGACGCTGGTACCAGAAACCGATCAGGAGGTAAGAGACCAGGCCCACGGCTTCCCAACCGAAGAACAGTTGCAGGAAGTTGTTGGCCATGACCAGCATCAGCATCGAGAAGGTGAACAGCGAGATGTAGGCGAAGAAGCGGTTGTAGCCTTCGTCGTCCTTCATGTAGCCGATCGTGTAGATGTGCACCATCAGGGAGACGAAGGTGACCACGCACATCATCATCGCCGACAGCGAATCGATCTGGAAGCCCACTTCCATCTTCAGGGTGCCGATCGTCATCCAGTTATAGATCGTGCCATTGAATGTCGCGCCATCCATCACTGCCAGCAGTGTCTGCACGGACAGGATGAACGCAATCAGTACGCCCAGGATCGTCGCGGTATGCGACGTCTTGCGTCCGACCAAATTACCCAGGAACTGGGTGCCAAGCAAGCCTGCAATCGCGGCACCGGCCAGCGGCGCCAGCGGTACGGCAAGAAGGAGGTTAGGGTTGAGGAGTTGCCCCGCCATGATGAACCTTAATCGTTATTATTCGAGAGATCGAGTCTGAAAAACATCAGCCTTTGAGGCTGTCCAGGTCTTCGACGTTGATGGTATCCAGATTACGGAACATCACCACCAGAATAGCCAGACCGATAGCCGACTCAGCGGCGGCAACCGTCAGGATGAAGAAAACGAAGATCTGACCGGCCGCGTCGCCCATGAAATGGGAGAACGCGATGAAATTCATATTCACCGCCAGCAGCATCAATTCGATTGCCATCAGCAATACGATGATGTTCTTGCGGTTCAGGAAAATACCGACGATCGAGATTGCGAACAGGATCGCGCCCAGGACCAGAAAATGTGTGAGCGATAATGTCATGGTGCCTCCTTAACTTCCGGCTCAGCCGCAGGACGCTCGACGACCGCGTCCATCTTGATGATCTTCAGGCGGTCGTTACGCTTGACGCGCACGGCATCGCCCGGAGCAAAATGCTTGGTGTCCTTGCGTTTGCGCAGGGTCAGTGCAACCGCGGCAACGATGGCCACCAACAGCACGACGGCAGCGATCTCGAAGGCGAACACATATTTCGTGTAGATCAGCAGGCCCAGTTCCTTGGTGCCGCCCAGGTTGACGTTGACCGGAGCGATGCTAGGCGCAAAGTTGCGGAAACCGTGCCACAGGACAGCGGCCATTTCCAGCACGATGATCACGCCCACCGTCACGGACAGTGGCAGATAGCCCCAGAAACCTTCGCGCATGCGGTCGATATTGATATCGAGCATCATGACCACGAAGAGGAACAGCACCATCACGGCGCCGACATACACCAATACCAGCACGATGGCCAGGAATTCAGCTTGCAGCAGCATCCAGATGCCCGCTGCGGAAAAGAAGGACAGTACCAGGAACAGTACTGCGTGGACCGGATTACGGGCCGTGATGACGCGCGTCGCTGCCAGAATCAAGATCAGCGCGAAGGCGTAAAACAAAATTGTTTTAAAGTCCATAAAAAACCCAATAGACGTACAGATGAACGAGGGGCGCGCCGCAGCTGGTCAGCTGCGGCGCATCCATCAGCGATAAGGTGCGTCGGCGGCGCGCGCAGCGGCGATGTCATTTTCATAACGATCACCCACGGCCAGCAACATCTCTTTCGTGTAATACAAATCCCCGCGTTTCTCGCCGTGGTATTCCAGGATTTGCGTCTCGACGATCGAATCGACCGGGCAGGACTCTTCGCAGAAACCGCAGAAGATGCACTTGGTCAAGTCAATATCGTAACGCGTGGTGCGGCGCGAGCCGTCGTCACGCTGTTCCGATTCGATCGTGATGGCCATCGCCGGGCAAACCGCTTCGCACAGTTTGCAGGCGATGCAACGTTCCTCGCCGTTCGGGTAGCGGCGCAGCGCGTGCAAGCCACGGAAACGCGGCGAGATCGGTGTCTTCTCTTCCGGGAATTGCACCGTGATCTTGCGCGAAAACATGTACTTGCCTGTCAACGCCATGCCCTTGATCAGCTCGCCTAACAAGAGGCTGCTGAAGAAATCTTTTACCTTATCCATTCGTATGCACTCTCTTACTTCCAAATATTCCAGGATGTCTGCATCCAGGCAGCGACGAAGACCAGGTAGACCAGCGTCAACGGGATAAACACTTTCCAGCCGAGGCGCATGATCTGGTCATAACGGTAGCGTGGGAAAGTACCGCGTACCCAGATAAACACCGACACGATGAAGAAGGTCTTGGCGAACAGCCAGAAGAAGCCGCCGAAACCACCCCAGAACTCAAGGAAAGCAAATGGTGCGGACCAGCCACCGAGGAACATGATCGAAGCCAGCGCGCCGATCAGGATCATGTTGGCGTATTCGGCCAGCATGAACATGGCGTAGGCCATGCCCGAATATTCAACCATGTGGCCGGCGACGATTTCCGACTCGCCTTCGACGACGTCGAACGGGTGACGGTTGGCTTCAGCCAGGCCCGACACCAGGTAGATGACGAACATCGGCAGCAGCGGCAGCCAGTTCCACGACAGGAAGTTCACGCCCTTGTCGGCGAAGAAGCCGATTTGCTGGCCGCCGACGATGTCGATGAAGTTCAGGCTGCCCGAGACCATCAGCACGATGACCATCACGAAGCCCATCGGGATTTCATACGAAATCATCTGTGCCGAAGCACGCATGGCGCCCATGAACGAGTACTTCGAGTTCGAGGCCCAGCCGGCGATGATGATGCCGTAGACTTCCATCGAGGTAATCGCCAGCAGCATCAGCAAGCCTGCGTTGACGTTGGCCAGCACGGCTTGCGGGCCGAACGGCACGACCGACCAGGCGGCCAGGGCCGGCATGATGGTCATGATCGGGCCGATCACGAACAGGCCCTTGGCGGCCTTCGACGGGATGATGATCTCTTTGAACAAGAGTTTCAGCGCATCGGCGATCGGCTGCAGCAAGCCCAGCGGACCCACGCGGTTCGGGCCCACGCGGATCTGGATCCAGCCGATCAGCTTGCGTTCCCACAAGGTCAGGTAGGCAACCAGGCCCATCAGAGGCAACAGCACGCACAGGATCTTGATCAGGGTCCAGAAGAACGGCCACGAGCCGCCCAGCAAGTCCTGGCCACCGCTGTTGATGACGTTTACAAATTCAGGCAGAGCCATCAGATTTTCCCCTCTGCTGTTTCAACTGTGATGTCACCGAACATGCCGCCCAGGCTAGCCGTCGAGGCATGCGCCGCCGACACTTTCACCACATTGGCTGGCAGGCCGGCATGGAGTGCCGCCACCAGGATGGCGCTGCCGGAGCCTTGCGCCACTTTGACCTTGTCGCCCGCCTTGATGCCCAGCTTGTCAGCCAGCGCCAGGGACAGGTGCGCTTGCGGTGCGGCGCCATCGACCGTGCGCAGCAGCGGTTCGGAGCGGCGCACGAGCGCGTCGGCGAAGTAGATCGGCACGTCGGCGATGCGTTGCAGCGCAGGCGAAGCCGGTGCGTAGCTTGCCGCTTCCGGCGCGTTCTTGGCGATGTTGTTCAGCTGTGCCGACAGATCGGTCACGCCGGCGCCAAACGCTTCGTCGCGGATTGCTTCGGAAGTGTCGTAGTCGAAACCGGCCAGGCCCAGGATGTTGCCCAGGACGCGCAGCACTTTCCAGGCTGGACGGGTTTCCGCCAGCGGTTTCACGGTGCCGTTGAAGCTTTGCGCGCGGCCTTCGCAGTTGACGAAGGTGCCCGAGGTTTCAGCGAACGGAGCGATCGGCAGCAAGACATCGGCGTAATCCATGCCGTGCTTGAAGGCCGACATCGCCACGACCATGTCGGCGCCATCCAGGGCGGCGCGGGCCGCTTGCGGGTTGGCAGCGTCGAGTTCCGGCTCGGCGTGCAGCAGCACGTAGGCTTTTTTCGGCGCGGCAAAGGCAGCTTGCACATTGGCACGCGGCTTGGCGACCAGGTGCGCGCCAACCGTGTTGGCCGCTTCCGTCAGGTAACCGAGCTTGGCGCCCGTCTGTTCGGCGATCCATTGCGCGGCAGCATGCAATTGCGACGCTTGCGGGTGTTGCGTTGCCGCGTTACCCAGCAGTACGGCGCCGTGGTCGCCAGCCATCAGGCTGGCGGCGATGGCGACAGCCACGTCCGAAGCGGCGATCGCTTCAAAACCGGCTGGCGCGGCGATTTCTTTGGCTTTGGCAACGGCGACGACCACTTCCGACAAGGCCGCCAGCCAATCGCCAGGCGCGACGATCATCTTGTTGGCGATGGTGATCAGCTGCTCATCGTCGGAGGCGTGCAGGATCGACAGCTTGGCGCCGCCCTTGACGGACGCGCGCAAACGCGTGGCCAGCAATGGGTGGTCCTTGCGCAGGAACGAGCCGATGACGAAGGCGCGCTTGATCTGGCCAAATTCGTTGATCGGCATACCCAGCCATGGCTTGACGCCGGCGTCCAGCGCGAAGTCGGTCTGGCGCAGGCGGAAGTCGACGTTCTCGGAACCGAGACCGTTGACCACTTTTTGCAGCAGTACCAGCTCTTCGACGGTCGAATGCGGCGTTGCCAGCGCGGCGATGGCGTCAGCGCCATGCTCGTGCTTGATGTTTTTCAGGCCGTGCGCCACGTATTCCAGCGCCGTTTGCCAATCGACTTCTTTCCACTCGTTGCCTTGTTTCAGCATCGGGGACGTCAGGCGTTCGGCGCTGTCCAGCGCTTCGTACGAGAAACGGTCCTTGTCCGAGATCCAGCACTCGTTGACGGCTTCGTTTTCCAGAGGCAATACGCGCTTGACCTTGCCAGCTTTCACTTGCACGATCAGGTTCGCGCCCAGGCCGTCATGCGGGCTGACCGATTTGCGGCGCGACAGTTCCCACGTACGGGCGCTGTAGCGGAACGGCTTCGAGGTCAGTGCGCCGACCGGGCACAGGTCGATCATGTTGCCCGACAGTTCGGAGTCGACCGTCTGGCCGACGAAGGACACGATTTCCGAGTGTTCGCCGCGGCCGATCATGCCCAGCTCCATCACGCCAGCTACTTCCTGGCCAAAGCGTACGCAGCGGGTGCACTGGATGCAGCGCGACATTTCTTGCATGGACACCAGCGGACCGGCTTCCTTCGGCTGCACGACGCGCTTGTCTTCCTTGTAGCGCGATTCGCTCTTGCCGTAACCCACGGCCAAGTCTTGCAACTGGCATTCGCCGCCCTGATCGCAGATAGGGCAATCGAGCGGGTGGTTAATCAGCAAGAATTCCATCACCGACTTTTGCGCCTGCACAGCTTTATCGCTGGCGGAGCGCACGATCATGCCGGCACTGACCGGGGTCGCACAAGCGGGCAAAGGCTTGGGCGCCTTTTCCACTTCGACCAGGCACATGCGGCAGTTCGCTGCGATCGACAATTTCTTGTGATAGCAGAAGTGCGGAATGTAGGTTCCCAATTTGTTGGCGGCGTCCATCACCATGCTACCAGCAGGGACTTCGACTTTTTTGCCGTCTATTTCGATTTCAACCATGGTGATCGTTACCTGACGCAGCTTAGATATATGCGGGCACTAAGCAATGCTTGTGCTCGATATGATATTCAAATTCTTCACGGAAATTCTTAATGAAGGCCCGTACCGGCATGGCAGCCGCATCGCCCAGCGCGCAAATGGTGCGGCCCTGGATGTTGTCGGCGATCGAGTTGAGCATGTCCAGGTCGTCTGGACGACCCTGCCCCTGCTCGATGCGGTGCACCATGCGGTACATCCAGCCTGTGCCTTCACGGCAAGGCGTACACTGGCCGCACGATTCTTCAAAGTAGAAGTAGGACAGGCGTTCCAGCGCCTTTACCATGCAGCGTGTTTCGTCCATCACGATGACGGCGCCCGAACCCAACATCGAACCGGCTTTCGCGATCGAGTCGTAGTCCAGGTCGGTCTGCATCATGATGTCGCCGCGGATCACCGGAGCGGACGAGCCGCCAGGGATCACGGCCTTGATCTTTTTGCCACCGCGCATGCCGCCTGCCAGTTCCAGCAGGGTCGCAAACGGGGTGCCGAGCGGCACTTCGTAGTTGCCCGGTTTTTCCACGTCGCCCGAGATCGAGAAGATCTTCGAACCGCCATTGTTCGGCTTGCCCATCGCCAGGTATTTCTCTGGGCCGATGTTCAGCACGAATGGCACGGCCGCAAAGGTTTCCGTGTTGTTGATCGTCGTCGGCTTGCCGTACAGACCAAACGAGGCAGGGAAAGGCGGCTTGAAGCGTGGCTGGCCTTTCTTGCCTTCCAGCGATTCCAGCAGGGCCGTTTCTTCGCCGCAGATGTAGGCGCCATAACCATGGTGCGCATGCAACTGGAACGAGAACTCGCTGCCCATGATCTTGTCGCCCAGGAAACCGGCGGCGCGCGCCTCTTCCAGCGCTTCTTCGAAACGCAGGTATTCCTGGAAGATCTCGCCGTGGATATAGTTGTAACCCACGGTGATGCCCATCGCGTAAGCGCCAATGGCCATGCCTTCGATCAGGGCATGGGGATTGTAACGAATGATGTCGCGGTCCTTGAAAGTGCCCGGTTCGCCTTCATCTGTATTGCAGACGAGGTATTTTTGACCCGGGAACTGGCGCGGCATGAAGCTCCACTTCAAGCCGGTAGGGAAACCCGCGCCGCCACGGCCGCGCAAGGACGAAGCCTTGAGGTCGGCGATGATCTGTTCCGGCGTGATTTTCTCTTCCAGGATACGCCGCAGGGCACTGTAGCCGCCGCGGTTCACATAATCTTGCAAATGCCAGTTCTTGCCATCCAGATCCTTCAGGATCAATGGATCGATATGGCGGTTGTGGAGTGACGTCATTTCTTGAGTTCCTCCAGCATGGCGTCGATCTTCTCGTTCGACATCCAGCTGCACATGGTTTTATTACTGACCAGCAAGACAGGCGCATCGCCGCACGCACCCATGCACTCGCCTTCAACCAGGGTGAACTGGCCGTCAGGGGTGGTTTCGCGGAAATCGATACCCAGCTTCTGCTTCAGGTAGTCTGCAGCGCGCACGCCGCCCGACAGGGCGCATGGCAGGTTGGTGCACACGGTGATCTTGTGCTTGCCCACGGGTTTCACGTTGTACATATTGTAGAACGTGGCCACTTCCTGCACGGCAATCGCCGGCATGCCGATGTAATCGGCCAGTTCCTTCATGGTTTCCGGTGCCAGCCAGCCCAGTTCATCCTGGGCATGGGCCAGCGCGGCCATGACGGCGGATTGACGCTGGTCGGCCGGGTACTTGGCCAACTCACGGTCAATTTTCTTATAGCATTGCTCTGATAACAACATACTTTTTGCCTCTTAGCGGTCAATACTGCCGAACACGATATCTTGCGTCCCGATGATGGTCACGGCGTCGGCAAGCATGTGCCCACGCGCCATCTCGTCGAGCGACTGCAAGTGGGCGTAGTCTGGCGCGCGCAGTTTCATGCGGTACGGCTTGTTGGCGCCATCGGACACCAGGTACACGCCGAACTCGCCCTTCGGATGTTCCACGGCGCTGTAGGCCTCGCCTGGCGGCACGTGGAAACCTTCCGTAAACAGCTTGAAGTGGTGAATCAGCGATTCCATGTTGGTCTTCATGTCGACGCGGCCCGGAGGCGCCACCTTGCGGTTGCTTGTCATGACAGGACCTTCATTGTTGCGCAGCCACTCCACGCATTGCTTGATGATGCGGTTCGACTGGCGCAGCTCTTCCACGCGGACCAGGTAGCGGTCGTAGCAATCGCCGTTGGTGCCGATAGGAATGTCGAAATCCATCAGGTCGTACACTTCGTACGGCTGTTTCTTGCGCAAGTCCCACTGCACGCCCGAGCCGCGCAGCATGGCGCCCGTAAAGCCCATGGCCAGCGCATCTTCCGGCGAGACCACGCCGATGCCGACGGTACGCTGTTTCCAGATACGGTTGTCGGTCAGCAGGGTTTCGTACTCGTCCACGGAGTTCGGGAAACGGCGCGCGAAGTCTTCGATGAAGTCCAGCAGGGAACCCTGGCGGTTTTCATTGAGCTTGCCGATGGCCTTGGCGTTGCGGATGATCGACGCCTTGTGCTGCGGCATCGCGTCCGGCAAGTCGCGGTACACGCCGCCCGGACGGTAGTAGGCCGCGTGCATGCGCGCGCCCGACACTGCCTCGTAGGCGTCGAACAAGTCTTCGCGGTCGCGGAAGCAATACAGGAACGGGCCCATGGCGCCAACGTCCAGCGCGTGGGTGCCGAGCCACATCAGGTGATTCAGGATGCGCGTCATCTCGTCGAACATGACGCGGATGTATTGCGCGCGCAGCGGCACTTCCAGGCCCAGCATCTTTTCGATGGCCATCACGTACGCATGTTCATTGCACATCATCGACACATAGTCGAGACGGTCCATGTACGGCACGGATTGCAGGTAGGTCTTCTGTTCTGCCAGCTTTTCGGTGGCGCGGTGCAGCAGGCCGATATGCGGGTCGGCGCGCTGGATGACTTCGCCATCCATCTCCAGCACCAGGCGCAGCACACCGTGCGCGGCCGGATGCTGCGGCCCAAAGTTCAAGGTGTAGTTCTTAATCTCAGCCATTATTTCATCCCGTAATGTTCTTCGCGGATCACGCGCGGCACGTTTTCCCGCGGCTCGATCGTCACGGGCTGGTAAATCACGCGCTTTTGTTCCGGATCGTAGCGCATCTCGACATAGCCGGAGACGGGGAAATCCTTGCGGAACGGATGGCCGATGAAACCGTAGTCGGTCAGCAGGCGGCGCAAGTCGTTGTGGCCTTCGAAGAGGATGCCCAGCAAGTCGAATGCTTCGCGCTCGTACCAGTTGACGGCACGCCAGATGCCCACCACGGAAGGCAGCAGCGGCATGTCGTCGTCCGGTGCGAACACGCGCACGCGCACGCGCCAGTTGTGTTTGACCGACAGCAAGTGCGACACGGCCGCGAAACGCAGGCCATCCCAGCTACCGTCGCCATAGGTCGAGTAGTCGACGCCGCACAGGTCGAGCAGCTGCTCGAAATGCAGGGTCGGATCGTCGCGCAAGGTCTGCATCACGGCCAGGTAGTCCTCGGCCTTGACGACCAGGGTGACTTCGCCCAGCGCAACCGTCGTGCTAACGCGATCGCCCAGGGCAGTGCCGAGGGCGTTTTGCAATACTTCTAAATGTGTTGTCATAATCTGAAACGGCCCCGTTAGCGTGCGATCGTGCTGGTACGCTTGATCTTGTTCTGCAACTGCATGATGCCGTACAGCAAGGCTTCAGCGGTCGGAGGACAGCCAGGCACATACACGTCGACGGGCACGATGCGGTCGCAACCGCGCACCACGGAATAGGAGTAATGGTAGTACCCGCCGCCATTGGCGCAGGAACCCATCGAGATGACCCAGCGTGGCTCTGCCATCTGGTCGTAGACCTTGCGCAGGGCCGGCGCCATCTTGTTGCACAGGGTGCCGGCAACGATCATGACGTCGGACTGACGCGGCGACGGACGAAACACGACGCCGAAACGGTCCATATCGTAGCGGGCTGCGCCCACATGCATCATTTCGACCGCACAGCAGGCCAGACCGAACGTCATCGGGAACATAGACCCGGTGCGCGCCCAGTTGATCAGCTTGTCGGCCGAGGTGGTGATGAAACCTTCGCTTAATACGCCTTCAATAGCCATGGCTTATTCCCAGTCAAGGGCACCTTTCTTCCAAATGTACCAAAATCCGACCACGAATTCAGCGATGAACACCATCATCGTGACGAAACCGGCCCAGCCCAGGTCGCGCATTGCAACGCCCCATGGGAAAAAGAATGCCGTTTCCAGATCGAACAAAATAAACAGGATTGCGACCAGATAGTAGCGCACATCAAATTTCATGCGCGCGTCTTCGAATGCTTCAAAGCCACATTCGTACGGGGAGAGTTTTGCTGCGTCAGGCTTGTTAGGACCTAACAGGCGCCCCAGGAGCTGGGGAGCGATACCGACACCAAGGCCGATAATAATAAACAGCAGGACGGGGAAGTAATTTTCGAGGTTCACGATTGATGAGCTTATATTGAACGATCGGTTAAATGAGGACGCTGCGATCATTTGCAGCGTATCTAACGCACGACCCCAATCAAAGCTAAGACCAGGATCGAACGACACATCCTCGTAAAAAAAGCCAGCAACTTTGTACGAGCCATGGCTCGTGCGCCGTTGCTGGCTTCTGATTTCTGGTGCCGACGACGAGACTCGAACTCGTACAGCTTTCGCCACTACCCCCTCAAGATAGCGTGTCTACCAATTTCACCACGTCGGCGGTAAGGCCCGTATTCTACTCTGCTTTGCCGCTAAAGTTAATGCACAAATGCATCAAAACACAGATAAAAACGATAAATTTTTACATCTTCCAGCGCGTCACGATTTTTTCCTGCCGCACTGCTAAAACATTGAGCAATAATCTGCCCGTAATGAGAATTACTCTCGATGAGGCATCGAGTTAATACAGAATTACTTCGGAATCGCCCCGGCCGGGGTGCTGGCAACCGGTGCCGCCGCCGCTGGAGCGCTGGCCGCTGGTGCCGCAGGGGCTGCTGGCACCGTCGTCGGGATCGCGCCCGCGCCGGTGACCGGCACTGGCTTGACGACTTTATCCATCACGCCGCCGCCGACCGTGGTGGCGCGCTGATTGGCCATCAGCGACAGGGCCAGGGTGGCGCCGAAGAAGATCGCGGCGGCAACGCCCGTCGATTTCGACATGAAGTTCGACGAACCCGTCGCACCGAACAGGCTGCCCGAGGCGCCCGAACCGAAGGCGGCGCCCATGTCGGCGCCCTTGCCGTGCTGCAGCAACACCAGCGCGATAATCGACAATGCCGAAATAACCTGTACTACCACTACCAGATTGAACATCATGTTCATTGCAATTCCATTCTTAGTTTAAATTAATTCAATCAGCGGCGTGAATAATTGCCAGGAAATCCGCCGCCTTCAATGCTGCTCCACCGATCAGACCGCCATCGATATCCGGCATCGCCATCAATTCTTTTGCGTTCTCCGGCTTCATGCTGCCGCCGTACAGGATTTGCACGCCGGCGGCCGCTACCGCATTCTTTGCCACCAACTGGGCGCGCAATACCTGATGCACGTCCTGCGCCATTTGCGGCGTGGCGGTCTTGCCCGTGCCGATGGCCCAGACTGGCTCATAGGCCAGCACCAGTTTCGCCACGTCGTCGGCGGAAATCGCCGCCAGCACGGCGCCCAGCTGCTGCGCCACCACGGCATTGGTCTGGCCCGCTTCGCGCTGCGCCAGCGTTTCGCCGATGCAGACGATAGGCGTGATGCCTGCCGCCAGCGCGGCAACCGTCTTGGCCGCCACTTGCGCATCGCTCTCGCCATGGTAGGCGCGGCGCTCGGAATGCCCGATCACCACGTAGCCGCAGCCAAAATCCTGCAGCATGGCGGTCGAGATTTCTCCCGTGTAGGCGCCGCCGGCATGCGCGGACACATCCTGCGCGCCCCAGCCAAGAGCCGTGCCTGCCAATTGCGCCTGGCACTGCGCCAGATACGGCGCAGGCACACAGACGGCGCTGGCGGCGCCAGAGGCAGCCAGGCCAGCAACTATTTCAGACAATAACACCGCGTTCGAGGTGCGACTGCCGTTCATTTTCCAATTTCCGACGACGAGTTTGCGACGCATAGTAGCCTAAATTCTAATAACCCGTCATTCTAACTCCGGCACCGATGCCGGTCAAACAGGCAGTGCCCCGTTTCAGGCAACTTGCAACATGATCTTGCCCACGTGCGTGCTCGCTTCCATCAAGGCATGCGCCTCGTTGGCTTTTTCCAACGGGAAAGTTTGATAGATCACGGGCTTGATCTTGCCTGCCTCGATCAGCGGCCAGACGGTCGCGCGCAGGTGGTTGGCGATGGCCGCCTTGAAGGCGACGGAACGGGGACGCAGGGTGGAACCCGTCACCGTCAGGCGGCGGCGCAGCAAGCTACCCAGGTCCAGTTCCGCCTTGGTGCCGCCCTGCACGGCGATCAGGCCGATGCGGCCATCGTCGGCCAGGCAATCGATTTCGCGCGGCAGGTAGTCGCCGCCCACCATGTCGAGGATGACGTCGACGCCTTTGCCACCGGTCAATTCCTTGACGACGGTAACGAAATCTTCCGTGCGGTAATTGATGCCCCGCTCGGCGCCCAGCGCCTCGCAGGCGCGCGCCTTCTCGTCGCTGCCCGCCGTGGCAAACACGCGGTGACCGAGCGCGGCCGCCAGCTGGATGGCCGTCACGCCGATGCCGGACGTGCCGCCCTGCACCAATAACGTTTCGCCATCAGCCAGCGCGCAGCGGTCGAAGACATTGCTCCAGACGGTAAAGAAATTCTCGGGCAGGGACGCGCCTTCTAGCGCCGTCAAGCCTTGCGGCAAAGGCAGGCACTGGCCGGCAGGCGCGGCGCAGTATTCGGCATAGCCGCCGCCCTGCACCAGTGCGCAGACCAGGTCGCCCTTCTTGAATGCGGTGTTGCTGAAATCGCCATCGACGACTTCGCCCGCCACTTCCAGGCCCGGCAAGTCCGACGCGCCGGCTGGCGGCGCGTATTTGCCCAGGCGCTGCAGCACGTCGGGACGGTTGATGCCGGCCGCGTGCACCTTGATCAGCAGTTCGCCCGCCTTATATTGCGGCATGGGACGTTCGGCGATCTGCAAAACGTCGGCGGGACCTGGCTGGCTGATGGCAACTGCACGCATGGCGGGACTCTCTCAAAGGAAAACGGCGATTGTACGCCAAGCCGCCAGCCCTTGCAGGGCACCGCTCCCCCTTAGGCGCCGCCCGTCTTCGACTGCCGCGGCAATGGCGTACCCGGCTTCCATTTCGCCGACAGGGCTTGCCCTTCCTCGACTTGCTCATGCGTCATCTTGCGCACCACGGCGGCGCGCTGGTCGGCCGCATTCGCGTTGCCATTCGCGGCCGCCAGGTTCCACAGCATGTAGGCGATGACATTATCCTGCTGCACGCCGCCCATGTGGTAGCGGTACATCAGGCCCAGCACCTGCTGCGCCTCGGCATGGTTCTGCTCGGCCGCCTTGCGGAACCAGCCGACGGCCTGCTTATGGTCTTGCAGCACGGCATTGCCCGTGTAATACATGGCGCCCACCACATACTGGGCGTCGGCCTTGCCCTGCTCGGCCGCCTTGCGGTGCCAGAACATGGCTTGCTTGTAATCCTGCGGCAAGCCCCGCCCCATGTAATACATCAAGCCCAGCAAGTGCTGGGCATCGGCGCTACCGGTTTTAGCCAGTGGCAATATTTCCTTGTAGGCGAGCGCGTAATTCTTGTTGTTGTAGGCGCTGGCGCCTTCGGCGAAGCCAGCCCGCGCGGGTAGCTGTATCGTCAACAGCATGAGTAATGTAATGATCAGTTTTTTCATCGGAATGGGATGTGGTCTGACTACTTATTCTTGTCCTGCCAAAAGGCCTGCGGCAGGATGCTTTTACTTCCAGCTAACTTTGCCCAGGCCCTCGACGCTGACATCGCGGTTGACCGGCTTGCCGTACACCACCACCGAACCGAGCCCGCTCAAGTTCAGCTTGGCATTCGTATGGGCATTCACCGTGGCGTTGCCGAGGCCGCTCAATTCCAGGTTGACGGCGTCCGCTTCGAACTGCTGTGCATTCAGGCTGCCCAGGCCACCCAGGCTGGCTTTCAGGAGCCGCCCGCGTCCGCCCAGCACCACCGAGCCGGCGCCCTGCAAGTCCAGCTCGGCCCGCTCATTGTTACCTATCCATATCTGCATGCTGCCCACGCCGCCCAGGCTGGCATTGAGCTTGCGGTAATCGCCCACCAGCTTGATGCTGCCCGCCCCTTCCAGCGACAGGGTCAGTTCCTCGCCCTTGAACCCCGTGATGTCCGTGCTGCCAAAACCTTCCGAGCTCAGTTCGCGCAAGTTCGGCAAGACCAGGTCGGCGCGGATCGACGAAGGGCCGATCTTGAAGCCGCGCACTTCCGTTTCGATGTGCAGGGTATCGCCGCTTTGCGCCGTGCTGACATCGGCGATATAGCGCTTGTCGGCCGTGATGCTCAGCGAAGGCACGTTGCCCTGGCGAATGCGCACTTCCATCACGCCATCGAGCTTGACGCGCACCACGCGGGCGTCGACGTTGCGCATTTCCAGCAAGCGGGTCTCGGCGGCCGCGCCGCGCACCAGGCCCAGAGTCGCCAGGAACAGCAGCGCCAGTTGCAGTGTCTTTTTCATGTAATGCATCCTCGGTATCTTGTTTTTATGTGCCGCGGCGCCCTCGTGGAGCTCCCGCGCATTGCCACTGGCTGCCACTGTAGCAGCAGCAAAAATTGCTGACAATCAATTATGCGAAACGGGCTTTTTCGGCGGCGTTCAGGCGCTTGGCCTTGACGACCACCACGTGCATGGCAGTCTTGCCCGCTGGCGCGGCCAGGGTGGCGGTGGAGCTGGCCACTTGCAGGGCCGGGGCGGCCGGGGCGATGGCGTAGCAGCTGGCGCTGATCAGGATGGCGGCGGCAACGGCAATGACTTCCATGTTTTTAGCGACGTTCATGTTGTTCTCCTCGGGTGTCTGGCAGTGGGCTTGCGGTATGTGATCACTATAGCCATACCGCTCGCGGCAGACACGCCGATTGCGACGAACTGCGCTTTTGGCAGGCTGGCCTGACAAAAACGCGGATAAACGTCGATTTACTGCTGCGCGCTTAAAACTCTTCCCACTCGTCAGCGCCCGCCTTGGCCGCCTTGACGGGCCTGGCCGGCGACAGCGCGCGGGCCGGCGCGCGCGGCGCAGGGGCCACAGGCTTGGCCTTGAGGCGCGTCACGGACGCCGGTGCCGCAGCTGGCGCATCGCCCAGGCGGAACATGCCGACGGCTTGCGCCAGGTCCACGGCTTGCTCCTGCAGGCTTTCCGCGGCGGCCGCCGCCTGCTCGACAAGGGCCGCGTTTTGCTGCGTCATGGTATCCATGTGCGTGACGGCCGTATTGATTTCGCCGATGCCGGCGCTCTGTTCGCGGCTGGCCACCGTGATCTCGCTCATGATGGTGGTCAATTGCTGCACCGACGCCACCACCTGGTCCATGGTCTGGCCCGCTTCATCGACAAGGCGGCCGCCGGCATCCACTTTCTCCACCGAGTCGCCGATCAATTCCTTGATTTCCTTGGCCGCGCCAGCGGAGCGTTGCGCCAGGTTGCGCACTTCGGACGCCACCACGGCAAAGCCCCTGCCCTGCTCGCCCGCGCGCGCCGCCTCGACGGCCGCGTTCAGGGCCAGGATATTCGTCTGGAAGGCGATGCCGTCGATCACGCCGATGATGTCGACGATCTTGCGCGAGCTTTCCTGGATGCCGGCCATGGTGCCGACCACTTGCTGCACCACGCGGCCGCCCTTGGCCGCCACTTCCGAAGCGGACACGGCCAGTTCATTGGCCGCATGCGCGTTTTCCGCATTCTGCTTGACGGTCGAGGTCAGCTCATCCATCGAGCTGGCTGTTTCTTCCAGCGCGCCCGCCTGCGCTTCCGTGCGCGAGGACAGGTCGGCATTGCCGGCGGCAATATCAGCCGACTCGCTGCGCACCAGGGTGCTGATGCTGCGGATCTGCACCAGCACGGTGGCGATTTTTTCGACAAACAAGTTAAACGCCTTGGCGATCTGCGCCAGCTCATCCGAGCCTTCCGCGTCGAGGCGGCTGGTCAGGTCGCCGTCGCCCGTGGCGATCGCTTCCATCGCATCGCGCACCAGGCCCAGGCGGCGCAAGGCGCGCGCCACCAGCGCGCTCAATACCGTGGCGGCCAGGGCCAGCACCAGCAAGGCCGTCAAGGCCGAGGCGCGCAGCATGGAAGTCAATGCTTGCGTCGCCTCTGCCCGGTCGAGCACGGTGGCAAGCAACCAGTCGCTGCCCGGCACCTTACTTACATGCAAGATGCCGTCACGCTCGCCCAGGCGAATGGCGGCGCCATCGCCGCTCTTTTCAATATCGGCCAGCGCCTGCGCGCTCAGGCCCGGATCGAGCTCGGCCAGGGGCTTCAAGGTCAGCTTGTCGTCCGGGTGGGCGATGATCTTGCCGCCGCCATCGACGAGGAAGGCATAGCTGGACGCCGTCGGCTTGATCGATGCGACGTTTTGCACCACGGCATCCATCATCACGTCGGCGGCCAGCACACCCGTCACGCTGCCCTTGCCGCCCAGCGGCTCGGCAAACGTCACCACCAGCTTGCCCGTGCTGGCGCCGATATACGGCGCCGTAATGACGGGGCCGCCCGCTTCGGACGCCAGCTTGTACCAGGGCCGCGCCGTGGGATCATAGTCTGCGGCGCGCTTGCGCTCTTGCGAAAAGACGGCATGCTTGTCGGCAAAGCCGATATACGCCATGTCAAACGTGCCCGCCTGTTCGGCAGCCTTCAGGGCCGGCAGCGGATCGGCCGCCGTGGCGCCCTGCTTGAGCGAGCCCACGACGGCTTGCTTGGAACGCAGCCATTCGGCGATGGCCGCGGCATGGCTGTGCGACAACTGCAGCATCTGCGTGTCGAGCGCGGCCAGGGTGCTTGAGCGCGTAGTGAAGAAATTGGCGATGGCAACGGCCAGCATGGCCAGCACGACGATGGAAACGGCGATGGCGATCAGCCGCGCCTTAAGGGAGGACAACATGGTGCATCCAATAAAAAAGAGAAAATCGGGAGGGATGCGCCATGGTCGATGAATAAGATTTTGTCGTCAAGCAATACTGACAGTCAATTACCCATAAACAACAATTGATACCATATATTAATTACAACTCGCCGCGCAGCTTGCGCAGGGCCGGCGATTCGCCACCCGTCGCTTCGATGCGGAAACGGGCAAATGCCTGCTCCAGTTCAGGGTACTGGCGCAAGCCGCCTTCCGTAAAGTAACGCCCGCCGGGGATGTCGCCCCACGGCAGCGGCGCGCTCAAGGCCCCGCTGCCAGCTAAGGCCAGCAGCGGCTCCAGCGCGCTGCGCAGGTCGGCCACTTCCCCATCGGCAGGCGCCAGCCGGGCCAGCAATTGCTCCAGTTCGGCGGCATGGGCTTGCAAACGCTGTTGATCCATCATCTCTCCTTAATTCTTGATCGTGCCGATCAGCACGGGGGCCGACCACAGGCTGCGGTTGGGCAGCAGATATTGCTGTGCCCCGCCACGGCGCCGCACCAGCCCGCCCAGCTCTTGCGTCGGCGCCACCTGGCTGACGAACACGTTGACAGTGCCCTTGGGCATGATCTGATACACATCATACAGCGGCGCCTCGCTCTTCAAGGGCAAGCCAAAACAGTCGGCCAGGCTGGCGCAACGGCCCGACGCCAGCTGCAATTGTGCGCTGGTAGTGAAATACGGCGAGTACGGCGATACATTCTGGCCATGCGGCACGATTTTTACCAGCGCGGCCGACATGGCTTGCAAATCTGGCAAGGTGCTACCGGAAGCAAGCTGCTCGATCGCGCGCGCGTAAATCGTCTCGGCCGGGGCGGCAGGATCGGCGGCGCGCAGTTCGCGCAAGAATTGCCGGCCCGGTGCGCTGTCCAGGTAGGGATCGATCGCTTCACGCTGCAAGCCCGCCGTCTTGAAGGTGCTGAGGTCATTGATTTCGCGCGCATGCACGGCGCGCAAGGCGTCGAGGTCTTGCGCCGGCATGGCCGCGGACGCGGCGGCGATGGGAATGGGCAGCGGCACCGGCATGGGTGCATTGTCCAGCTGTGCCCGGACACCGGGCGCGACGGCAAGCAGAAAGGCGGCGGCCAGCCCGCAGAATGTGCGCATGCTGCATCTCCTTGGAAGACTCGTTCAGGGGAATATCCCATGCCGAATCTACAAGGCGCGGCAGCGGCCGATACGCGCTGGATCAAGGCCGGTGCAGACAGGCGAGCAAGGCGGCACACGCCTTCGATACAGCGCAAACGCGGCGCATAAAAAAACCGCCAGGGCTTGCGCGCCGGCGGTTTTTAAGCATGCGGCCGAAGCCGCACTCAGGCGTACCTGAAGGACATCAAGCGGCTGGCGCTTCGTTGCCTTCGGCAGCTTTCATCGACAGTTTCAGGCGGCCGCGGTCGTCCGTTTCCAGAACTTTTACACGTACCAGCTGACCTTCTTTCAGGTAGTCGGCCACGGCGTTGACGCGCTCGTTGGCGATCTGCGAGATGTGCAGCAAGCCGTCCTTGCCTGGCATGACTTGCACGATGGCGCCGAAGTCCAGCAGTTTCAGCACGGTGCCTTCGTAGGTCTTGCCCACTTCGACGGACGCGGTCAGTTCTTCGATGCGGCGCTTGGCTTCCTGGCCGGCAGCGGCGTCGACGGAAGCGATGGTGACCACGCCTTCGTCGCTGATGTCGATCTGGGTGCCCGTCTCTTCGGTCAGCGCGCGGATCACGGCGCCGCCCTTGCCGATCACGTCACGGATTTTTTCCGGGTTGATCTTGATGGTGATCAGACGCGGCGCGAAATCGGACAGTTCGGTTTTGACGTGCGGCATGGCTTTTTGCATTTCGCCCAGGATGTGCTCGCGGCCTTCCTTGGCTTGCGCCAGTGCCACTTGCATGATTTCCTTGGTGATGCCCATGATCTTGATGTCCATCTGCAGCGCCGTGATACCGTTGCGGGTACCGGCTACCTTGAAGTCCATGTCGCCCAGGTGATCTTCGTCGCCCAGGATGTCGGACAGCACGGCAAACTTGCCGCCTTCCTTGATCAAGCCCATGGCGATACCGGCCACGTGTTCTTTCATCGGCACGCCGGCGTCCATCAGTGCCAGGCAGCCGCCGCACACCGATGCCATCGACGAGGAACCGTTCGATTCCGTGATTTCCGACACCAGGCGCACCGAGTAGCTGAACTCTTCAGCTGCTGGCAGGGCGGCGATCAGCGCGCGCTTGGCCAGGCGGCCGTGGCCGATTTCGCGGCGTTTTGGCGTACCGACACGGCCCGTTTCGCCGGTGGCGAACGGAGGCATGTTGTAATGCAGCATGAACGAATCGGTGAACTCGCCCATCAGCGCATCGATCTTCTGGCTGTCGCGGGCGGTGCCCAACGTCGCCACGACCAGCGCTTGCGTTTCGCCACGCGTGAACAGGGCCGAACCGTGGGTGCGTGGCAGCACGCTGGTGCGGATCGAGATCGGACGCACGGTGCGCGTGTCGCGGCCGTCGATGCGTGGCTCGCCGTCCAGGATCTGCGTACGCACGATTTTCGCTTCGATGTCGAACAGGATGTTGTTGACTTCAGCGCTGTCGATGGACGCGCCGCCGGCGGCAGCCGCTTCGGCCGACAGGTCGGCGATCACTTCCGACGTCGCCGCTTTCAGCTTGGCCGTACGCTCTTGCTTGTCCTTGGTTTGATACGCGTCATTGATCTTGGCGTTGGCGAAATGCGCGACGCGGGCGATCAGTGCTTCGTTTTTCGGCGCAGGCGCCCATTCCACTTCCGGCTTGCCGCCGTCACGCACCAGGTCGTGAATCGCGTCGATGACGACTTTCATCTGGTCGTGGCCGAAGACCACGGCGCCCAGCATGATTTCTTCGGACAGCTGTTTCGCTTCCGATTCGACCATCAGCACAGCCGTTTCGGTACCGGCGACAACCAGGTCCATTTCCGACGTTTTCAGCTGCTGGACGGTCGGGTTCAGGATGTACTGGCCATTGGCGTAACCGACGCGCGCTGCGCCGATAGGACCGTTGAAAGGCACGCCCGATACGCA
The DNA here is from genome assembly GCF_030587275.1 of Janthinobacterium sp. SUN128. Lineage (NCBI taxonomy): Bacteria > Pseudomonadati > Pseudomonadota > Betaproteobacteria > Burkholderiales > Oxalobacteraceae > Janthinobacterium > Janthinobacterium sp. SUN128. Next base: position 2,886,344 of record NZ_JAPWHY010000001.1, read on the forward strand.
CAGGGCGGCCGAGGCGCCGATCATGGCGGCGATGTCCGGATCGATTTCAGGGTTGACCGACAACACGTGAATGATGACTTGCACTTCATTCAGGTAGCCTTCCGGGAACAGCGGACGGATAGGACGGTCGATCAAACGGGATGTCAGTGTTTCTTTTTCGGAAGGACGGCCTTCGCGCTTGAAAAAACCGCCCGGGATTTTACCGGCAGCATAGGTTTTCTCGACATAATCAACCGTCAAAGGGAAGAAATCCTGGCCTGGCTTGGCATCTTTGCGTGCCACTACCGTTGCCAGAACGACGGTATCTTCGATCGACACCAGCACTGCGCCGGATGCCTGACGTGCGATTTCGCCGGTTTCCAGGGTCACTTGGTGTTGACCGTACTGGAAGGTTTTCGTAACTTTGTTAAACATGGGGTATCCCTTTTCTAATTGCCGACAGATTTTCAGGGGCTGTCGTTCACCTCACCACAGGCGGCAGAAACATCGTTGCCACCTTTACTACTTTACTTTTAAAACATGATATCGGGAGAGAATACTGTAATTCTCGATATAAATCCGGAATTCAAATGACAAAATGCCCGCGTCAGCGAACTGGCGCAGGCATTTCTGTATAAACCTTGTACGGCAAAAATTACTTGCGCAGACCAAGTTTAGCGATCAGGTCGCGATAACGGGTAGCGTCTTTAGCCTTCAGGTAGGACAACAGGCTCTTACGACGGTTGACCATCATGATCAGGCCGCGGCGGGAGTGGTGATCTTTCGAGTGGGCTTTGAAGTGGCCGTTCAGTTCGTTGATGCGAGCTGTCAGCAGTGCAACTTGCACTTCAGGGGAGCCGGTGTCGTTTTGACCACGTGCGTTGTCCGCGATGATAGCGGCTTTGTTGATGTTTTCTACTGTCATGATAAACCTTTCACATGCGGTGCACAGAGTCTGAACCCTATCCACCGTGAACTACGATTATTAAAATACTGGCCTATGCTTCCAACCAGACGCGCAAGTATATCGGAAAAATGCCCGCCTGTATCCTGCCGTGCGGCCTTTTCTCGGTGCATGATAGGATTTTCCTGCATTTCAGGAGGTCAAACATGAAAAAACTGCTCAAATCAGCAACACCGCTGCTGTTTGCCGCGCTGGCCGGCTGCGCCAGCTGGAACGTCCCGCCGCCCCAGCCGGGCGAGCCGCGCGCCGCCGTGGAAGCGCGCCTGGGCCGGCCGACGAATATCTATCAATTGCCCACCGGGCCTGAACTGGAATACGCGACGGGACCGTACGGCCAATACACGTACATGGCCCGCTTCGGCCCCGATGACAAGCTAATTTCCTACGAGCAAGTGCTCGACACGCCGGGCTTTGCCCGCATCAAGGTGGGTGTGTCGACCCAGCAAGACGTGCTGCACACCCTGGGCCGCCCGACGGAAACATCGTACCTGTCGCTGCCGAAACTGCACGTCTGGTCCTACCGCTACAAGGAATCGGGCGTCTGGGATTCCATGATGCACGTGCATTTCGACCACGACGGCATCGTGCGCATGATGATGAACGGGCCCGATCCAGCCAAGGAAGAGCGGCGCTTTTTCTGGTGACAGATTGCCAGCGTCCCTCTTACGGCTGGGGATCGATGCGCTCATCCTTGGCGTGCAGTTTATTTAACGCCGACAGATACGCCTTGGCCGACGCGACGATGATGTCCGGGTCGGCGCCCACGCCGTTGACGATGCGCCCGTCACGCGACAGGCGCATGGTGACTTCGCCCTGCGACTGCGTGCCCGTGCTGATGGCATTGACGGAAAACAAGACCAGTTCCGCGCCGCTGGCGGCCGCGCTTTCGATGGCGTTGACGGTGGCGTCGACGGGGCCGTCGCCCCGCCCTTCGCAACTCAGTTGCTTGCCGCCGACGAGGAATTCCACGCGCGCATGCGGCACGGCGCCCGTCGTCGACTGCTGCGTCAGTGAAATGAAACGGTAGTGCTCACTTTCCTGCGCCTGCTGTTCCTCGCTGACGAGAGCCATGATGTCTTCGTCGAAGATCTCGGATTTCCGGTCCGCCAGCTCCTTGAAGCGCAGGAAGGCGGCGTTGATGTCCGCTTCCGATTCCAGCGCGATGCCCAGCTCGTGCAGCCGCTGCTTGAAGGCGTTGCGTCCCGACAGCTTGCCGAGGACGATCTTGTTGGCCGTCCAGCCCACGTCTTCGGCGCGCATGATTTCATACGTTTCGCGCGCCTTCAAGATGCCGTCCTGGTGGATGCCGGAGGCGTGCGCAAATGCGTTCGCGCCGACGACGGCCTTGTTCGGCTGCACGGCAAAGCCCGTGATTTGCGACACCATCTTGGATGCCGCCACGATTTGCGTCGTATCGATGCCCACCGTCAAGTTGTAATAGGCGGCGCGCGTGCGCAGCGCCATCACCACTTCTTCCAGCGCCGTATTGCCGGCCCGCTCGCCGAGGCCATTGACGGTACACTCGATCTGCCGCGCGCCGCCGATCATGACGCCGGCCAGCGAATTGGCCACAGCCAGGCCCAGGTCGTTATGGCAATGCACGGACCAGATGGCTTTATCGGAGTTCGGGATGCGTTCGCGCAAGCGCTTGATGGTATTGCCAAAGATTTCCGGCACGGCGTAACCCACCGTGTCGGGGAAATTGATGGTGGTGGCGCCCTCGGCGATCACGCCCTCCAGCACTCGGCACAGGAAATCCTCGTCGGAGCGGCTGCCGTCTTCGGGGCTGAATTCGATGTCGTCCGTGAACTGGCGGGCAAAGCGCACGGCGTTCTGCGCCTGCAGCAAGACTTCCTCGGGCGTCATGCGCAGCTTCATCTGCATGTGCAGGGGCGAGGTGGCGATAAAAGTGTGGATGCGCTTGCGCTCGGCCGGTTGCAGGGCTTCGGCGGCGCGGGCGATGTCGCGGTCGTTGGCGCGCGACAGCGAACAGATGGTGGACTCGCGCACGGCGCCGGCAATCGCCCGTATCGACTCGAAATCGCCCTGGGAGGCAGCGGCGAAGCCCGCTTCGATCACGTCGACCTTCATGCGTTCGAGCTGCTTGGCGATGCGCAGCTTTTCCTCGCGCGTCATGGAAGCGCCCGGCGATTGCTCGCCGTCGCGCAAGGTGGTGTCAAAAATGATGAGTCGGTTGCTGGTGTTCATGGCTGCTCCTGGCTGGCTGAAGACTGGCGACGCTACCGACTCAGCGCATCAATGCTCGGGGTCGGTCTGGATGATGCTGACGGGCTTGCCCTTCGCCATGCGCCAGAAAAACACGGCGTAGCCGGACAGGCCATAGGCGACGAAGATCGGGAACAGCACTTTCGGCGGATCGATGGAAATGAGCGCAAAGAATAATGCCAGCAGGAATACCACGATAAAGGGCACGGACTTGCGGAAATTCACATCCTTGAAACTGTAGAACGGCACGTTGGTGACCATGGTCAGGCCGGAGAACAGGGCGATCGTCCACGAGACCCAGGCCAGCTGGTTGCCGGCAAATTCCAGGTCGTTCATCAGCAGGATGAAACCGGCCACCATGGCCGCCGCCGCCGGGCTGGGCAAGCCCTGGAAGAAGCGCTTGTCGACCACGGCGATATTCGTGTTGAAGCGTGCCAGGCGCAAGGCGGCGCCGGCGCAATACACGAAGGCGGCCAGCCAGCCCAGCTTGCCCATGCCGCGCAGCGACCATTCATAGATCACCAGCGCCGGCGCGGCGCCGAACGACACCATGTCGGACAGGCTGTCGTACTGGGCGCCGAATTCGCTCTGCGTATTCGTCAGGCGGGCGATGCGGCCGTCGAGGCCGTCGAGGATCATGGCGATGAAGATGGCCCAGGCTGCGTGTTCGAATTTCTGGTTCATGGCCATGACGATGGCGTAGAAGCCGCAAAATAGGGCTGCCGTCGTGAAGGCATTCGGCAACAGATAGATGCCGCGGCGGCGCAAGGTTTTCTTGCCAGTGCCATCGGTCACCGGCTGGCGCACGAATTTGCTGAAGCGGGACGCTTTGGATACTGCGGGGGTGCCGTTCTTGCCTCTACGACGGGGGAAGTTTGCCATGTTGTTCCATATCTTGTGTACTGCGGGGATTCGGTGCCAGATGGCAGGCGCATTCGTCTTACGGCATGCGCCTGCCGATGTTGCCATTATAGAGGAGCCACCGCCAAAGAAAAGCGCGGCGGCGTCAAGCTGGCAATATTGACGCCGATACTATCCTATTTGAACTTGATCTTCGCCACCAGGCCCATGTTCAGGGTCGTTTCGCCCGCTTCGAAGCTCGGTTCGGCCACCTGGTTGCCGCCGTAGCCCATGGCATCGGCGCTCATGTTGCGCGCACCGGCCACGCTGACGCGCTGCGCGTAATTGCCCGAACCTTCGAAATCGATGGTGTCGATCACGGCATCGTTGACATTGCGGCCCATGGCGCCGGCGATGGCGGCCACGCGCTCGTTCAAGTTCTTGTACGCGGCCGCGATGCGCTGGTCATCGAGCTTGCGGATGGTGGCGGGCGCCAGGCCGAAATTCAGGCGGTTCAGGGTCAGCACGCCTTGCGCCGCGGACACGGTTTTCGGCAAGGCGGCCAGGTTGGTCGTCGTCACCTGCAGATACTGGCCCACTCGCCAGCCGGTCGGCACGCGCGGCTTGGCGACGGCGCCCGGCGGCAAGGGCGCCGTTTCCGGATACACGGCATACGTGTAGTAGCCCTGGGTCTTCAGCACGGCTTGCGGGTCGGCTTTCTTGACGATGGCCGCGCCCTGGTTCATCTTCTGGTTCACGCGCGAGGCGGCGGCGGCCTTGTCCTTGTCCTGCTCTTCGATGGCCAGGGTGACGGTCACCTGGTCGTTCGCATGCACCACTTCGCCGTTGGCGGGCACCACCACGAGGGTGCCGGAGGTGGGCAGGGCCTGGGCTTGTGCGCTCAGGGCAAAGGTAGCGGCGGCGGCGGCCAGCATAGCTTTCATGACGGTCATAGTGTTCTCCTGGAAATAATGGGGCAAAAACGACCATGGGGCCAGCAGCCCCATGATCTTTACAACATGCTAACGCGGAAGCATTTCCGCGCGAATCAGCTTACTTGAGCTTACTTGAACTTGACCTTGCCGACGACGCGCATATCGAGCGTCGTTTCGCCCGGCTCGAAGCTTGGTTCGGCAACGGTGCTGTCTTCAGCCATCTTGGCGCTGCGCATCATCATCGGTGCGGCGGCAGCACGGTTTTCGGTGACATAGTTGCCCGAACCTTCGAAGTCCACCGTATCGAGCACGGCGTCGGAAACGTTGCGGCCCATGGCCTTGGCGATGGCGGCCACGCGTTCGTTCAGGTTTTTATACGTGGCGGCGATGCGCTGGTCATCCAGCAGGCGGATGGTTTCCGGCTTCAGGCCGAAATTCAAGCCATTCAGGGTCAGCACGCCTTGCGCCGCCGACACGGTTTTTGGCAGGGACGCCAGGTTGGCCGTCGTCACTTCCAGGTACTGGCCCACGCGCCAGGCCGTTGGCAGGCGCGGCTTGGCCACGGCGCCAGCCGGTAATGGACGCTCTTCCGGATACACGGGATAGGTGTAGTAGCCGTACGACTTCAATGCTGCCGATGGATCAGCCTGCTTGACGATGGCGATACCCTTGTTCATCTTCTGGTTGACTCTCGACGCGGCCGCAGCCTTGTCCTTGTCCTGTTCTTCGACGGCCAGGGTAGCGACCACCTGGTCATTGACATGCTTGACTTCGCCAAACGCGGGTACGACCACCAGGGTGCCGTTGGTCGGCAGGGATTGGGCTTGTGCGCTCAGGGCAACGGTGGCGGCGGCGGCAACAAGGACGGATTTCATCACGGTCATGGGGGTACTCCTAGGTAGTTAATATGGCTGACAGCCAGCGAAGGGGACGCTTTTGCCATCCCTTTCGCCTGAGAAACTTGTCAAACTGTGTAGATTCTAACGCCTCATTCATTCCTGTGGCGCAAATTAACAAATCGTCACAAAATGTGCTTGCCAGTCACATCTGCTCACATTTCAACACAGTGCCATTCAAAATAACAATGTTATTAGTGACCGTGCACTGCACCGCCGCTGCGCCGGCCCGGCTTGAAACTATGCCGGTGCGCGCGCCAGGCGATGGTCAGTGCCACCATCAGCAAGGCCAGCATGGCCCACGGGAACGACGCCGCGCCATAACCGTCGAGCAGCATGCCGCCCGCCAGGCCGCCGCCCGCGATGGCCACGTTCCAGATGGTCGCCACCATGGCCTGCGCCACATCCATGCCGTCGCCGGCCGCGTCCGCCGACGCCGTCTGCAGCAAGGTGCCGGCGCCGCCAAAGGTGATGCCCCAGATGGCCATGCTGACATAAATGACGATCGGGGAGTCCATCGCCAGGCCCAGCGCCACCATCACGAGGGCAAACGCGGCGATGCAGCCAAGCACGAGCGGGCGCAGCCAGCGGTCGATCAGCTGGCTGACCAGCCAGATGCCGGCCAGCGAGCCCACGCCATACACGAGCAGCACCAGGTCGACGCGGGGGCGCAAGCCGGACGGCGCCAGGAACGGCGCGATGTAGGTATACAGAATGTTATGCGCCAGCATCCAGGCGACGATGACGGCCAAGATCGGCCGCACGCCCGGCGTCATGAACACCTGACGGATCGACAGGCGTTCGCCATTCTTTTGGCCCGGATAATCGGGTACGGCCAGCAACACCCACGCGACCAGCAGCACGGCCATGCCGGACATGATGCCGAAGATGCTGCGCCAGCCCAGCACGCCACCCATCAGGGTGCCCAGCGGCACGCCCAGCGACAGGGCCAGCGGCGTGCCGATCATGGCAATGGCCATCGCCCTGCCCTGCTGTTCGACGCTGACCATGCGGCGCGCGTAGCCGGCCATCAGGCCCCAAGCCAGGCCAGCGGCCATGCCGGTGACGAAGCGCGAGGCCAGGGCGACCATATAGTTGGGCGACAGGGCCGTCGCCGTATTGAAGATCAAAAAGCCGATGATGGCCAGCAGCAAGACATTGCGCCGGCGCCAGCCGCTCGTCAGGGCCGTCAGGGGAATCGCCGTCAGGATCGAGCCGATGGCGTACACGGTCACCAGCTGGCCCGTCATGACTTCGGAAATATTCAGGTCCCGGGCAATCTGCGGCAGCAAGCCGGCCGGCAAGGTTTCCGACAGGAGGGCGAGAAACGCCGTCATGGCCAGGGCCAGCAAGGCCAGGACGGGAAGCCGTTCGGAAACGGAGGATTCTGCAGTGCCCGGCATGGGTACTGTGGCGGTAATGCGGTCAGTCATAGGGGTCCTTCAGGTTGCGCAAGCGGCTGATCAATTAGCGCCTGGCGTGCTACAAAAGCGGTGATGCGCGTTGCGGTCGGCAGATACCGAAACAGATGCAGTCCATAGGAAACTGCAAAGGAAGGGCGGAATTATATAGGAGGCGGGCGAAAAGCGTGCGCGCCAAGACAGCCGTGCTTGAACCGGCAGTGCTCAAGCTGGTGTCATGCAGGCATCATTGGCCGCCTTGCGTGGCGAAAACCAGGCATTCGATTTCGGACTGTACAGGAAGGCGCAAATGACGGCGAACGTGAACGCACCAGGCAAGACGTTCATCTTGACCGGCAAGGTCGCCAGGCAGAGCGCAATGTCGATCACGCCCCACACCAGATACACCGTGCGCGCGCCACGCTGCCGTTGCAGCATGGCCAGCGCCGCCACCAGGGTAATGCCCTGGCTGAAGAGCAAAATCGCGTATTGCACCTCGGCGGGAATCACGCCGTCCCCCATTGCGGCCAGCATGGCGGGATCGTGGCGGCCAAGGAAAGCCGACGCCAGCGCTAATAGCGAGCCGATGAGCAGAAACCAGCAGCTGACGGCAACCGCGACGGGTCGCTTGACCACATGAAGATTCCCGACAAAAACTTTAGAAAAAACAAGCATGAGACTGACGGTATTGTTGAATGGGCCTGATTGTAACGGATGTTGCCTGCCAAGCGCCTGCGCACAAAAAAGCCGGCTTGCGCCGGCTTTGTCTGAAGAGCTGGAACTGCTTAGTTCTTCGACTGGTCGACCATCTTGTTCTTGGCGATCCAAGGCATCATGGCGCGCAGTTTCGCGCCCACTTCTTCGATCTGGTGCTCGGACGTCAGGCGGCGGCGCGAGATCAGGGTCGGTGCGCCTGCCTTGTTTTCCAGGATGAAGCTCTTCGCGTATTCGCCCGTTTGAATGTCTTTCAGGCATTGACGCATCGCATCCTTGGTGGCCGAGGTCACGACTTTAGGACCGGTCACGTATTCGCCGTATTCGGCGTTGTTCGAGATCGAGTAGTTCATGTTGGCGATGCCGCCTTCATAGATCAGGTCGACGATCAGCTTCAGTTCGTGCAAGCACTCGAAGTAGGCCATTTCAGGCGCGTAACCGGCTTCCGTCAGGGTTTCGAAGCCAGCCTTGATCAGTTCCACGGCGCCGCCGCACAGCACGGCTTGTTCGCCGAACAGATCCGTTTCAGTTTCTTCGCGGAAGTTCGTTTCGATGATGCCGGCACGGCCGCCGCCGTTGGCCGAGGCGTACGACAGGGCGATATCGCGGGCGATGCCCGATTTGTCCTGGTACACGGCGATCAGGTGGGGCACGCCGCCGCCCTGGGTGTAGGTGGCGCGGACGGTGTGGCCCGGGGCTTTCGGCGCGACCATGATCACGTCCAGGTCGGCGCGTGGCACGACTTGGCCGTAATGCACGTTGAAGCCGTGGGCGAAGGCCAGGACGGCGCCTTGCTTGGCGAACGGGGCGATGTTTTCGTTGTAGACCTGGGCGATGTTTTCATCCGGCAACAGAATCATGATGACGTCGGCTGCTTTCACGGCGTCGTTGACTTCCGCTACTTTCAAGCCCGCTTGCTCGACCTTGGTCCACGAAGCGCCGCCCTTGCGCAGGCCGACGGTGACGTTGACGCCCGAATCGTTCAGGTTTTGTGCGTGTGCATGGCCTTGCGAACCGTAGCCGATGATGGCAACGTTTTTGCCTTTGATCAAGGAGAGGTCAGCGTCTTTGTCGTAAAAAACTTTCATGGTATTTCCTATAATTTGATGATGCGTTGTTGTTTTAAATGCGGCGCCAGGGCCGCGTAGAGCTGCTTGTCTTTTTATACTTTGAGGATGCGTTCGCCGCGGCCGATACCGGAACCACCCGTGCGGACGGTTTCCAGGATGGCGGCGCGGTCGATCGAATCGATGAACGCGTCAAGCTTGACCTTGTTGCCGGTCAGTTCGATCGTGTACGTCTTTTCGGTGACATCGATGATGCGGCCACGGAAGATATCGGCGGTGCGCTTCATTTCCTCGCGCTCCTTGCCCACGGCACGAACCTTGATCAGCATCAACTCGCGTTCGATATGCTGGCCTTCGGTCAGGTCCACCACCTTCACCACTTCGATCAGGCGGTTCAGGTGCTTGGTGATCTGCTCGATGATGTCGTCCGAGCCGCTGGTGACGATGGTCATACGCGACAGGGTCGAGTCTTCCGTCGGCGCCACCGTCAATGTTTCGATGTTGTAGCCGCGTGCCGAGAACAGGCCCACCACGCGCGACAGGGCGCCCGCTTCGTTTTCCAGCAAGACAGAAATAATATGGCGCATGATTAGAGGTCCTCCGAGCCGAGCATCATTTCGGACAGGCCTTTGCCGGCTTTCACCATGGGCCACACGTTTTCGGACTGGTCGGTAATGAAGTTCATGAATACCAGCCTGTCTTTCATGCCAAACGCCTCTTTCAGGGCGCCGTCAACGTCGCCCGGTTTTTCAATTCTCATGCCCACGTGTCCGTAGGCTTCAGCCAGCTTCTCGAAGTCGGGCAGCGAATCCATGTACGACTCGGAATAGCGCGAACCGTAATCGATTTCCTGCCACTGGCGCACCATGCCGAGGAAACGGTTGTTGAGCATGATGATCTTCGGCGTCAAATGATACTGCTTGCACGTCGCCAATTCCTGGATGCACATCTGGATCGAACCTTCGCCCGTGATGCACGCAACGGTGGCGTCCGGATTGGCCATCTGCACGCCCATGGCATACGGCAAGCCAACACCCATGGTGCCCAGGCCGCCGGAATTGATCCAGCGGCGCGGCTTGTCGAAGCCATAATATTGCGCAGCCCACATCTGGTGCTGGCCCACGTCGGACGTGATGAAGGCGTCGCCCTTGGTGATCTGGAATACTTTCTCGACCACCGCTTGCGGCTTGATGACCAGGTCGGAGGTCGGGTATTTCAGGCATTCGCGGCCACGCCATTCGGCGATCTGCTTCCACCAGTTGCTCAATGCATTGACGTTCGGCTTGGCTTCGGCCGCGTCCAGTTGCGCCAGGAATTCGATCAGCACATCCTTGACGTTGCCGACGATGGGAATATCGACCTTCACGCGCTTGGAAATCGACGATGGATCGATGTCCACGTGGATGATCTTGCGCGGATGCGAAGCGAAATGTTTCGGGTTGCCGATCACGCGGTCATCGAAACGGGCGCCGATGGCGATCAGGACGTCGCAGTTCTGCATCGCCATGTTCGCTTCATAGGTGCCGTGCATGCCGGGCATGCCGACATACTGCTCGCTCGAGGCGCGGTAGCCGCCCAGGCCCATCAAGGTGTTGGTGCATGGGAAACCCAGGCGGTCGACCAGCTTGTTCAGCTCGGCCGAGGCATTTGCCAGGATCACGCCGCCGCCCGTGTAGATCATCGGACGTTCCGCTTGCAGCAGCAATTGCACGGCCTTGCGGATCTGGCCGGAATGGCCCTTGTCGACGGGACGGTAGGAACGCATCTCGACTTCCTTCGGATAGTCGAAATGGCATTTGTGCATGCTGATATCCTTCGGGATATCGACCAGCACGGGTCCCGGACGGCCGGTACGGGCGATGAAGAAGGCTTTCTTGATCGTCGCTGCCAGGTCCTTGACGTCCTTGACGAGGAAGTTGTGCTTGACCACGGGGCGGGTGATGCCGACCGTGTCGCATTCCTGGAACGCATCCTGCCCGATGGCGTGGCTCGGAACCTGGCCGGAGATCACGACCATGGGAATCGAGTCCATGTACGCGGTGGACAAGCCCGTGACGGCATTCGTGACGCCCGGACCGGACGTGACGATAGCGACACCGACCTTGTTCGAGCTGCGCGAATAGGCATCGGCGGCGTGGATCGCGGCCTGCTCGTGGCGTACCAGGATATGCTGGAATTTGTTTTGCTGGAAGATGGCGTCGTAGATGTAGAGTACGGCTCCGCCCGGGTATCCAAAGACGTGCTCGACGCCCTCTTCAGCCAGACAGCGCACGACAATTTCTGCGCCGGTAATTGGTCCTGCTGCTGCTTCGGTATTCATGAAACATTCCTTTCAAGGTCCATTGGAGATTGATCGGATGTTCTTTCCTGACGAAGTTCGCCGTGCGCGACAGTGCTCCTGCTTCCCTTTTCATGCGGTCACGACATTTCTTTGGGCACCCATAGATACCTTACAAAACAACGCTTAACGCAACTCGTTTGGCCGGAGTTTCTGTGGCGCCTGTACGAACCGCTCGCGCTTGTGGCGCGGGTTAGAACAAACTGCCTACAAATGAAAGCGCGTCTTGCCGCGGATGGCCTTGTGTGCCGGTCGCGACCTGACCATAGGGCTTTGGGGTGTTCAAAGCGTCCCATACGTTATCGCGTTGCACCATTATGGTCAAGGAAAATGTCAGCGCTGCTGCCTTTTTACTCACCCGATATGCAAAAACCATGCGGAAACGCACATTTTTTGCTAGCATGCGCTCAGTTTACGAAAAGCAGTTCCGCCTCCTCTCCGCCCACAGCACACGCAGCCGTTAGCTCGCCCCATACCGCATGGCAACAGACAAAGAATTATCCGACTTTCTAGAAAATGTCGAGCGGCGCGCTTTCAAGCAGGCCGCCTACGCGGTCCGCAAGGAAGAATCGGCACTCGACATCGTGCAGGACGCCATGATCAAGCTGGCCGAAAAGTACGGCGACAAGCCGGCCGCCGAGCTGCCGATGTTGTTCCAGCGCATCTTGCAAAACACCATACTCGACTATTTCCGTCGCGAAAAAGTGCGCAACACCTGGGTCAGCCTCTTCTCCGGCATGAAGCCCTCGGGCGACGAGCATGAGGATTTTGATATACTTGATACTTATGAATCGGAACAGGGCTCCAGCGCCGCCGAATCCTCGGCCGACCAGGTCGAACGCGCGCAAATCCTTGATTTGATTGATGCAGAGGTACAAAAACTGCCCTCACGTCAACGCGAAGCCTTCCTCATGCGTTATTGGCAGGACATGGATGTGGCTGAAACAGCGGAAGCGATGGGTTGCTCCGAAGGTAGCGTGAAAACACATTGCTCTAGAGCTACCCACACGCTCGCCGAATCGCTGAAAGCCAAGGGAATTAAATTATGAACACCGACGATCTCAATTTCGCTTACAAAGTGCGCCATGCACTGAACGAAAAACTCGACGACCTGCCCGCATCGGCCACCGATCGCCTGGCAGCGGCACGCAAACTGGCCCTGTCGCGCAAGAAGGCGGACGCGCCCGCCGCCGTCGCCGTGCGCCAGAATGTGTTCGCCGGCGTGGCCAGCAGCCTGTTTGTCGAACCGCTGTCGTGGCTGGGCCGCATGAGCGTGATCATCCCCCTGCTGCTGCTGGTCGGCGGCATGGTGGGCATCTATCAGTTTGAGCAGGAACAACATATTGCCGAACTGGCAGAAATCGACGCCGCCGTGCTATCGGACGAACTGCCGCTCTCCGCCTACATGGACCATGGCTTCAACGCCTACCTGACGAAACGCGAGCAATAAACATGGCACGCTCGAGCGTACGCAAAGGCTGGCTGGCTGGCGGCATCGGCCTGGGTGCCTGCGCCCTCGCTGGCGCCGCCTGGGTAGGAGCGCAGCAACATGCCGCTCCCGTCGCCCCTCCCGTGGCGGCCGCGCCCGTGGTGGCGCCGCCCCCGGCCCCGGCCGTCAAGCCCGGCTCCCCCCGCACGGCAGGCAAAGGCGGCACGCCGAAGGCCAGCGATAACCCGTCCTGGAACAAGCTGTCGCGCGCGCAGCAGGAAGCCCTGCAGCCGCTGGCGGGCGAATGGAACAAGCTGGAAGCCTTGCGCAAGCAGAAATGGCTCGATATCGCCAGCCGTTTTGCCTCCATGACGCAGGACGAGCAAACCCGCGTGCATGAACGCATGCGCGAATGGATCAAGCTGACGCCGGAACAGCGCCGCCTCGTGCGCGAAAACTATACGCGCACGAAGAAGATTGATCCGGGTCAAAAAACCGCGCAATGGGAGCAGTACCAGCAATTGCCGGAAGATCAAAAGAAAAAGCTGGCGACGGAACTCGTGCCGAAGAAACCGCTGGGCAAAGTGCCCGCGATCAATTCCAACACGAGCAAGCCGCCCGTGCTCATGGCGCCCGCCACGCCGGCAACGCCTGCCGCCGCCGTGCCCGTCCTGCCGCCCGCTCCCGCAGCGCCGGCAGTGCCGGCAAGCGACCCTGCCGCCGTGCCAGTCACGCCACCTACCACGCCTGCCCCACTGCCAACCAATGTCAAATAGCACGCCTGCCGCCAGCATCACTTCCCATCCCACTATCAAGCGTCGCCTGATTTCCATGGTGTACGAGTCGCTGCTGGCCCTGGCCGTGCTGTTCCTGCCCTTCCTGCTGTTTGAACTGGCCGTGCAAGGCGCGCATACGCCGTTGACGGAACACATGCGCCAATGCCTGGCCTTCCTCGTCATGGGGGCGTATTTCATCCATCAATGGAGCCGCGAAGGGCAAACCCTGGCCATGAAGACGTGGCGTTTGCAACTGGTACTGCCGGGCCATGCCCACGTGCCGCTGCGCGTGGCCGCGTACCGTTACGTCCTGTCATGGATGTGGCTGCTGCCAGCGCTCGTGGCGGCGTATGCCTTCGACCTGCAGCACTGGACTGCCCTGGGTGCCATCGGCATCGGCATCCTGGCCTGGTCAAGCACGGCCCTGTTCACGGGCAATGGGCAATTCCTGCACGACAAGCTGGTGGGCACACAGATCGTCCAATTGCCGGCCCCCGCAAAGAAGTCGAAGAAAGTCGCCGCCTGAGTTTTTGCGCGGCTTGACCTGGGTCATTGAAGCGCCACGGGGGCTCTGCGATCATGGCATGCCATGAATAATACCGCCCCCCTCCCCCACACACGCTTCGCCCCCTACCGCGAGGAAGTCTGCAGCGAAGACGAAGTCAAGCATCTCGTCCACACCTTTTATGCAGCCGCGCGCGACGACGCCATGCTGGGTCCCATCTTTGCCGCCGAGGTCAAGGATTGGGATGCCCATCTGGCAACATTAATCGATTTCTGGTCAGGCTTGCTGCGCGGCACCATGCGCTACCACGGCAAGCCGCTGGCCCAGCACGCGCAAATGGAAAATTTGACGCCCTGCATGTTCCGCCGCTGGCTGACCCTGTTCTTCGCCACGACCGAGAGCATGGGCAATGCGGCCCTGCAAGAGAAGGCCGATACCATCGCCTTGAATATTGCCGAACGGCTATGGAAAAGCTTTGCGGAAAACCACGCCATCACGGCGCCGCAGCTTTAGAACCTCTCGTAACCTTGCAGGTAGCGCCACTGACCTGACGGCATGGCGCCCATCGAAATGCGGCCGATGCGCAAGCGTTTCATGGCGACGACGTCCAGTCCCACCATCTTGCACATGTGGGCGATCTGGCCCGGCTGCACGTTTTTCAGGGCAAAGCGCAAGCGCGTTTCATTTTGCCAGCTGACCTTGATCGGCGGCAAAGGCTTGCCATTGAAGGGCAAGCCGTGATTGAGCAGCGCCAGGCCATTCTCGGCGATGGCGCCCGACACTTCCACGATGAATTCCTGCTCCACGGTTTTCGCTTCGTCGACCAGCTTGCGGGCGACGCGGAAATCTTGCGTAAACACCAGCAAGCCGGAAGCCATGGTCTCGAGCGGATTGGTGATGGTCAGGCCGATCAGGTGGCGCTTGAGGAAGCGCGTGACGGAGCTGGGCGCCACATTTTCCGGTGTAAAAATTTCTTCAGGACGCAAACAGCTCAAGGCTGGCTTGCCTTCCGCGCCCACGCCGCCATTGATGCCGGCCGGCTTGTGCAGCAAGATCGTCACGGGCGGCATTTCTTCCAGGGTCGCATTCGGCAGCAACACCACCGTCTGATTGTCGGCCACGCGCGCGCCCGACTCTTCCACCAGCACGCCATCGACCGTTACCCAGCCGCCCTCGATATACAGCTCGGCCTCGCGGCGCGAACAGGGCACGTCTTCAGACAGGCGCTTGGCCAGGCGGACGGTGGGCATTTCAATAGGTGTGGTCATGGGGAGGCGCAAAAAGCAAGAGGAGGAGAAAGCCGGTATTGTAACCGACCCGCTCCTCCCCTCTTGTTGATTGCGCAGGTGGTTGTCGGATTACGCTGCGCTAATCCGACCTACGTGGCGCATCAGGCAGGTTGGATTACGCGGCTTGCCGCGCAATCCAACAATCAGGCCGTGGCCTTGGCCAATTCCTCGGCAAAGAAACGGTGCCCCATCTCTTCCAGGCCCAGGGTTTGCAGCACTTCCTGCAAGCGTTCCGTCGGGCGCTGGCGCGGCAAGTTCTTGTAACTGGCGATGATCAGCTCATTCTTCATCGAATGCTCCCAGCCCACCAGTTCCGTCACGCTGACCTGGTAGCCATGGGCTTCCAGCTGCAGGCAGCGCAGCACGTTGGTGATCTGGCTGCCGAACTCGCGCGTGTGCAGCGGGTGGCGCCACAGTTCCGTCAAGACATTCTTGCCCAGGCTCTTGCCCTTGTTCTTCTTCAACACGGAAGCGACTTCCGCCTGGCAACATGGCACCAGCACCATGAATTTCGCCTTTTTCTTCAAGGCAAAGTGGATGGCGTCATCGGTGGCAGTGTTGCATGCGTGCAAGGCCGTGACGATGTCGATCTGCTGCGGCAGCAAGGTCGATTCCGTCGATTCGGCCACGGACAGCGGTAAAAACGACATGCCGGGAAACTTGAATTTCTTCGCCAGCTCCTGCGAACGCTGCACCAGTTCTTCGCGCGTCTCGATGCCGTAAATGTGCGAACCGTCGTTGCCGTTCTTGAAGAACAGGTCGTACAGGATGAAGCCCAGGTAGGACTTGCCGGCACCGTGGTCGACCAGCGAGACGCCAGGATGATCGAGCTGCACTTCGCGCAGCAGCGGCTCGATGAACTGCGTCAGGTGGTACACCTGCTTGAGCTTGCGGCGGCTGTCCTGGTTCATCTTGCCGTCGCGCGTCAGGATGTGCAATTCCTGCAGCAAGGCGACCGACTGGCCATCCTTGATTTCGGGCATGTTGCTGGCGGCGGTGATGACGTCTTTCGGCACAGCGGCGACGGTGGCGGCGGTTGCCGCGCCCTTAGCGCGCTTCATCGATCCACGCCATCTGTATCGCTTCGAGCACTTTTTCGCCGCCGCGCGTGTGGTCATCGTCGAAGCCGTCCAGTTCCACCACCCAGTTGTGCAGGTCGGTGAAACGCACGGTCAGGGGATCGATGTCCGGATGCGCGTCGAACAAAGCCTCTGCGATCACGTGAATGTCGGACCATTTCATGTTAGTGGCTGCCTTCGCTGACCTGGTTGATCGTGTATTTCGGGATTTCGACGACGAGGTCGGCCTCGGCCACGATGGACTGGCACGACAGGCGCGACACGGCTTCCAGGCCCCAGGCCTTGTCCAGCATGTCCTCTTCCAGTTCCGTCGCTTCGTTCAAGGATTCGATGCCTTCGCGCACCAGCACGTGGCAGGTGGTGCAGGCACACGATTTTTCGCAGGCGTGCTCGATGTCGATGTCGTTTTCCAGCAGGATGTCGCAGATGGACTTGCCGGCAGGTGCTTCGATGACGGCGCCGTCCGGGCAAAGCTTGGCGTGCGGCAGGATAACGATTTGTGGCATGGTGTCTTCTTTCAGTCTGTCATTCGGGGCGCGGCCGCGGCATGTGCGCGGCCCGCTGTTCAATTAGTTTTATACGACCTGGTCCAGGGACTTGCCGGTCAGAGCCGTGCGCACGCTGCGGTCCATGCGGCGCGAGGCGAAATCCTCGGTGCCGTCGGCGAGCGCCTCGATCGCCAGCTTCAGGGCCTGGTGATCGATGGCGCCGCTTTGCGATTGCGCAATAGCGTCACGCACCTTGTTCATCAAGCCATCCACGGTGACGCGTTCAGCGTCATCGAGCAAGCCGCCGTCTTCATCGAGCGCCGACTGCGTGGCCAGCAGGATGCGTTCCGCTTCCACCTGCTCTTCGCGCAGCGCGCGCGCCACCATATCGACGTCGGCCGACGTGTACGAATCCTGCAGCATGCGGGCGATGTCCTCGTCGCCCAGGCCATACGCCGGCTTGACGCTGATCGACGCTTCCACGCCCGAGCGCAATTCGCGCGCCGAGACGGACAGCAAGCCGTCCGCATCGACCTGATAGGTGATGCGGATGCGCGCGGCGCCCGCCACCATCGGCGGAATGCCGCGCAGCTCGAAGCGCGCCAAGGAACGGCAATCGCTGACCAGTTCGCGCTCGCCCTGCAGCACGTGCACGGCCAGGGCCGTCTGGCCATCCTTGAATGTCGTGAACTCCTGGGCTCTGGCGCACGGGATGGTCGAATTGCGCGGGATGATTTTTTCCACCAGCCCGCCCATGGTCTCGATGCCCAGCGACAGCGGGATCACGTCCAGCAGCAGCCAGTCGTCGCCGGCGGCGCGATTGCCTGCCAGCAAGTTCGCCTGGATGGCCGCACCCAGCGCCACCACTTTATCCGGGTCGATATTCGCGTGCGGCGTCGTGTGGAAGAATTCGCTCACGGCGCGCTGCACGTGCGGCATGCGCGTGGCGCCGCCCACCATCACCACGCCGTCGACGTCGTCCGCATCCACGTTCGCGTCGCGCAGGGCTTTCTTGATGGCGTTCATGGTTTTCACGACCAGGTGCGAAGTCATGGCAGCGAATTCTTCGGCCGTGATGCGCAGATGGATTTCTTCGCCCGAGTTCAGCTTGGCGTCGATCGTCGTTTCCGACTTGGTCGACAGCAATTCCTTGATCTCGCGCGCCTTGACCATCAGGATGGCCGTGTCTTCGTCGGACAGCGGCGCCAGTTTGGCATGCTCGCTGATCCAGCAAAACAGGCGGCGGTCGAAGTCGTCGCCGCCCAGGGCCGAGTCGCCGCCCGTGGACAGCACTTCGAAGACGCCCTTGCTCAGTTTCAGGATCGAGATGTCGAAGGTACCGCCGCCCAGGTCATACACGGCGTACACGCCTTCGGAAGCGTTGTCGAGGCCATACGCGATGGCGGCGGCCGTCGGCTCGCTCAGCAGGCGCAGCACGTTGATGCCGGCCAGCTGCGCCGCATCCTTGGTTGCCTGGCGCTGCGCGTCGTCAAAGTAGGCTGGCACGGTGATCACGGCGCCCACCAGGTCGTCGCCGAGGGAATCTTCCGCGCGCTGGCGCAGGGTGGCGAGGATTTGCGCCGACACTTCGACGGGGCTTTTCACGCCGGCCACGGTTTTCAGCTGCACCATGCCAGGCGTATCCTGGAAGTCGTAGGGCAGGTTTTCCGCGTAGGCGATGTCTGCCAGGCCGCGGCCCATGAAGCGTTTCACGGAAACGATGGTGTTCTTCGGGTCGGTGGTTTGCGCGGCCAGGGCCTTGTAGCCGATGTTGGCGTGGCCGTTCGGCAGGTAGCGCACGACGGAGGGCAGCAAGGAGCGCCCGTCTTCGTCGTTGAGCACCTCGGGGATGCTGTTGCGGACGGTGGCGACCAGGGAATTGGTGGTGCCAAGGTCGATGCCGACGGCCAGGCGGTGCTGGTGCGGCGCGGTCGACATGCCTGGTTCGGAAATTTGCAGAAGTGCCATTGTATTCGTGCCTCGATTAATTTTTTGCGTGATGCAGTTGATGCCTGACGCGCATTATAAGTCGCGGGCCAGACTGGCGCTTGGCACGCCGGTCAAGCGATCGCCTGGTCAAGCCTCGATGGCCTCATAGGCAAAACGCACTTCCTCGCCGAATTTGTCGAGGAACATCAAGGCGCGCACGCTTTGCGCGGCATTCGCGTAGTCGGCCGAGTCCAGCTGGGCCGCCACCTGGGCCAGCAAGGCCTTGCGTTCGCCGCGCAGCTGGCGGTCCAGGGCGTCGAGCGCGTCGGCATCCTTGCCGGCGCGGGCGTCGCCCAGCTCTTCGCGCCATTCCATCTGCTGCATCAGGAAGCTGACGGGCATGGCCGTGTTCGACTCCGTCTGCAGGTCGACGCCATTGAGTTCGCACAGGTATTGCGCGCGCTTTTGCGGGCTTTTCAGGGTTTGATAGGCTTCATTGGCGCGCGTGGCCCATTGCATCGCCACGCGCTTTTCAGCGCTGCTGGCGTTGATGAAACGGTCCGGGTGGACCTTGCCCTGCACGTCGCGGTAGGCAGAGTCGAGCGCGCTCATGTCGAGCGAGAACTGCGCCGGCAACTGGAATAATTCGAAGTGGTTTTGCATAATGGTCAGTGGTCGCTGTACCGCAATCGATGGGTACAGCGCACCGACCGGGGTCTTGCCAGCTGTTTAAATCCTGAAGGACTCGCCGCAGCCGCAGGCGTCTTTTTCGTTCGGATTGTGGAACTTGAAGCCTTCGTTCAAGCCTTCGCGCGCGAAATCGAGTTCCGTGCCGTCGATGTAAGGCAGGCTTTTCGGGTCGACGAAGACTTTCACGCCGTGCGATTCGAAGACGCTGTCTTCGGCCGCCACTTCATCGACATACTCAAGCTTGTAAGCCAGGCCCGAGCAGCCTGTGGTCCGCACGCCAAAGCGCAGGCCCATGCCCTTGCCGCGCCGTTCGATATAACGGTTGATGTGTTTCGCCGCTTTTTCGGTCAGTGTGATCATGTATTTCTCCGCTCCTGTTCCCACATGGGAACAGGTATCAAAATCCAACAAATTCTAGAGTGCCTGAAAAACGTTCAGGGCAAGGCGCATTGCCGAAGGCAGTACGACTAGTACGACAAGGCAATGCAACGCAGCCATGGGCGTTTTCTCAGGCGCTCTACGCTGCCGGATGGCGGGTCTGGTAGTCCAATACTGCCGCCTTGATGGCGTCTTCCGCCAGGATCGAGCAGTGGATCTTCACTGGCGGCAGGGCCAGTTCTTCGGCGATCTGCGTGTTCTTGATGGCCAGTGCCTGGTCCAGGGTCTTGCCCTTGACCCATTCGGTCACCAGCGAGCTCGATGCGATGGCCGAACCGCAGCCATAGGTCTTGAATTTCGCATCTTCGATCAGGCCATCGGCGCCGACCTTGATCTGCAGTTTCATCACGTCGCCGCAGGCAGGCGCGCCTACCATGCCGGTGCCGATGGTTTCATCACCCTTGTCGAAAGCGCCCACGTTGCGCGGGTTTTCGTAGTGATCGAGTACTTTGTCCGAGTAAGCCATTTTGATGCTCCTTTAATATTCTTGCCGGCCCCGTCAACAGGGGCCACGGTGTTGGTTAGTGGGCTGCCCATTGGATGGAATTGATGTCGATGCCATCCTTGAACATGTCCCACAGCGGCGACAGGTCGCGCAGCTTGTGTACTTTCGATTTCAGCAGGTTCACGGCAAAGTCGATGTCTTCCTCGGTCGAGAAGCGGCCGATGGTGAAGCGGATCGAGCTGTGCGCCAGTTCGTCGCTGCGGCCCAGGGCGCGCAGCACGTACGATGGTTCCAGGCTGGCCGAGGTGCAGGCCGAACCGGACGACACGGCAATATCCTTGATCGCCATGATCAGCGACTCGCCTTCAACGTAGTTGAAGCTCACGTTCAGGTTGTGCGGCACGCGGTGGTCCATGTCGCCGTTGATGTAGACTTCTTCGATCTCTTGCAAGCCCTTGGCCAGGCGGTCGCGCAAGGCCTTGATGCGGCCGATTTCGCTGTCCATTTCTTCCTTGGCGATGCGGAACGCTTCGCCCATGCCGACGATCTGGTGCGTCGGCAGGGTACCCGAACGCAGGCCGCGCTCATGGCCGCCACCGTGCATCTGCGCTTCCAGGCGCACGCGCGGCTTGCGGCAGACGTACAGGGCGCCCACGCCTTTCGGTCCGTAGGTTTTATGTGCCGTGAAGGTCATCAGGTCGACCTTGGTCTTTTGCAGGTCGATGACGACCTTGCCCGTCGCTTGCGCAGCGTCGCAATGGAAGATGATGCCTTTCGAGCGGCAGAACACGCCGATTTCGTCGATCGGCTGGATCACGCCGATTTCGTTATTCACCAGCATGACCGACACGAGGATGGTGTCCGGGCGCACGGCCGCGGCCAGCTGCTCGACGGTGATCAAGCCGTTGTCCTGCGGTTCCAGGTAGGTCGCTTCAAAGCCGATGCGTTCCAGTTCGCGCACCGTGTCCAGCACCGATTTGTGCTCGGTCTTGACGGTGATGATGTGCTTGCCCTTGGTCTTGTAGAACTGTGCCGCGCCCTTGATGGCCAGGTTGTTGCTTTCCGTCGCGCCGGACGTCCAGATGATTTCGCGCGGATCGGCGTTCACCAGGGCCGCCACGTAGCCGCGCGCCTCTTCCACGGCTTTTTCCGCCGTCCAGCCATACATATGGCTGCGCGATGCCGGATTGCCGAACTGCTCGCGCAGGTACGGAATCATCTTGTCGGCGACGCGTGGATCGATCGGCGTGGTGGCCGAGTAATCCATGTAGATCGGGAAATGCGGTGCGGTTTCAAAGTGCACTTGGCCTACGTTTTTTTCTGGGGCGTTCATCAATAACTCCTGCAATCAGCAACTGGTATTTTTGTCATTATCAACCGAGGGCGGCGTGGTTACGGTGCATCACCATCACGCTTTGTTCGGCAATCTTTTGTCTCTGCTGGTCGACCAGGTCCTGCAAGGACACAGAATCCAGATAATCGACCATTTTTTCGTTGAGTGTGGACCACAATTCATGCGTCATGCAGCGCGCACCCGTGGCCGCGTCGGCGCCGTGGCAATGTTCCTTGCCGCCGCACTGCGTGGCATCCAGCGGTTCGTCGACGGCGATGATGATGTCGGCCACCGTCACCTTGTCTGCACGGCGCGCCAGACTGTAGCCGCCGCCTGGGCCGCGGATCGACTCGACGATCTCATGCCGGCGCAGCTTGCCGAACAGCTGTTCCAGGTAGGACAGGGAAATCGACTGGCGCTGGCTGATGCCGGACAAGGTGACCGGTCCCTTGCCCTGGCGCAGGGCAAGATCGATCATCGCTGTCACGGCAAAACGGCCTTTTGTAGTCAGACGCATACATCCTCTGGTCAACTGGTTTAAAATATTGCGGTTTTTCAACTCCTCAAACCCCGAGTAGTTGAATGATTTAGTCAAGTATAACAAATTCGGCGGGGTTTGTCAGAGCGCCCCTCGATGACCACAGGGCTGGAAGGGGCATGGCCGGCCGCGCCAGGCGCGGCGGCTTCAGGAAAACAACAGTCGGGAAATCGCAGGGCGTTCTCAGCCCCGTAAAGCGGTCCGCACTTTCATCAGTTCAAACCCCAGCAGGTTCAAGCCGTCCCAACTGGCGGGGTCCAGGATGCGCGGATTGTCTGACGCCAGGCCCACGCCCCAGATGCGGTCGACGGGACTGGCTTCGACGATGACGCGCTCGCCCGTGCCCAGCAGAAACTTGCGCAGCGCGGCCTTTTGTGAAAACTTGGCAAAATTGCCATCGAAGACGATGCCGGCACGTGCCGCTTCCCATACTTTGGCGTCAAAGTTCGCCACTTCGCGTCCCAGCTTCTTCACTTCCGACGGCCGCTCGGCCGCCACGATGCGCGCCTGGACGGCCGTGTCGCCAAACAGGGCCGCCTTTTGCGCCATCATGTAGTGTTCGGCCGTCGCATACGTCACGCCGGCCAGGCTGAACGGTGACGGAAACCACTGGCTGAAGCAGCTTTTGTCGGCCACCTGCGGCTGCGCCGGCGTGTGGCCCCAGAAATACAGATAGTCGGGCACGCCGCCCGCCGCGATCCACGCCTTCAATTCTTCCACGTTACTGATTTGCATATTCCCCGCACTTCCGCCAGACAGGCGATGATTCAAGCTCAAGCACGCAATAGTTGCATCGGCCCAAACAAGGCCTGCATGTCACGATTGCCGATAAAGGACAGATTATACGGATGTTCCGCCGTCACCTGCGGCAAGGATGCGGCCACCGGCAGGCGTTTGATGAGCTCGGCGATCTTGCCCCACAGCACCAGCTGCGGCTTGGCCGCCCCGCCCTGCTGCGCCAGCGCTTCCAGCACCACCTGCAGGAAGGGCAGCCAGCCGCGCGCATCCTGCACGGGCGGCACGTGGGAACGGAACACCAGTGCCGCGTTGAGCAGCAAGAAGCCCTGCTCCGTCATCTTGCGCTGCAAGTCGGGCAGGGTCTGGATCATGCCGCTGCCCGGCAGCTGCGCGGCGGCCGCCACGGGCGCCATGGCCACGCCGGACGTGTCGCCACCCTGCAACTGGCCATCGGCCACCAGCAGCATCTTCATGAAGTTGCGCAGGGACGTGGCGCGGTTGACGGGCTTCGACAGGCCCGTCGCCGACCACAGGCTGCCGACGGCGCCATCCATGAAGCACACGCCCGTGGCGCTCTCGGCGCGCGGATACGGTCCCTCGCCCACCAGCACGTAGCGCACCTGTGCCAGCGGCAAGGCAAAGGCGGCAAACAGCCGGCCCTGCGTGGGCAGGTAATCGTCGACGGCCAGCGCCGGCAGGTAGGCGGGGTCGGCCGCCATCACGGCCTGCAAGCCGCGCAGCAGGATGGGACGCCAGGAAGCGTGCGCCAGGGACAGGGCATCGGTGATGCTGGCAGGAACGATTGTTGCGGTCATGGGGCGTGAAGTATTTGGGCAAACGCAAATTGTAGCCTACCGGCAAGCTGGCATTGACTGCCCAAAATCAAGCACGCATAAAAAAGCCCCGGCCTGCATGCTGGCCGGGGCGGTTCGCGGCTTGATGCGGATCAAACTTATTCTGCGTCAGGCTGCTGCGACGGATGCGCGGCGGCAAACGCAGGCAAGCCGGTGCAATGCGCGTGAATGCGCGCCACGCGCGGGTACGGCGCCAGGTCGATGGCAAAACGCTGTGCATTGAATACCTGCGGCACCAGGCAGCAGTCGGCCATCGTCGGGCTGCCGCCATGGCAGAACAGGCCCGTGCCGGCCGGGTCGCCCTGCGCCAGCAGCGCTTCCACGGCCGCCAGCCCCTCGGCCATCCAGTGGCGGTACCACTCCTGCTTGGCCTCGTCCGACAGCCCCAGGGTATTTTTCAGGTATTTCAAAACGCGCAGATTCGTCAGCGGATGGGCGTCGCAGGCGATCGCCAGCGCCAGCGCGCGCACCCTGGCGCGTCCCAGCGCATCGGCCGGCAGCAGCGGCACGGCTGGCCGCGTCTCGTCCAGATATTCCAGCATCGCCAGCGACTGCGTCAGGATGGCGCCACCGTCATCGAGGGCAGGCACCAGGGCCGACGGGTTGACGGCGCGGTAGACGGGCAGCAGTTGCTGGCCGCCGTCCTGCAGCAGATGCACGGGGATGCTGTCGTAGGCGATGCCCTTCAAATTGAGGGCGATGCGCACGCGATAGGCGGCCGAACTGCGGAAATAGGTGTACAGCTTCATGGGGCGCCCTCCCCTCAGGCGCGACCAGCGTACGGGGCCACGGTCTGCTCGATGCTGCCGAAGATGCTGGCGCCGGCCGCGTCGCGCATCTCGATGCGCACCGTGTCGCCGAACTTCAGGTACGCCGTCTTTGGCGAACCGTGTTCGATGGTTTCATACATGCGCACCTCGGCCAGGCAGCAATAGCCCACGCCGCCGTTCTCGATGCTGGAGCCAAACAGGTTGCCCTGCTTGTTCGACACGGTGCCCGAACCGACGATGCTGCCGGCGCCCAGTTCGCGCGTCTTCGCCGCATGCGCCACCAGCTGGGCAAAGTTGAAGGTCATGTCTTCGCCTGCATTCGGCTTGCCGAACGGTTTGTCGTTCAGGTCCACCAGCAGCGGCAGGTGCAGCTTGCTGTCCGCCCAGTCGGCCCCCAGCTCATCGGGCGTGACGGCGACGGGCGAAAACGCGCTGGCCGCCTTCGACTGGAAGAAACCGAAACCCTTGGCCAGTTCGCCCGGAATCAGGTTGCGCAGCGAGACGTCGTTGACCAGCATCACCAGGCGGATCGCCTTCGCCGCGTCGTCCACGCCGGCGCCCATGGCCACGTCGCCCGTAATCACCGCCACTTCCGCTTCCAGGTCGATGCCCCACTCTTCGGACAGGGCGAAGATCGGGTCGCGCGGACCGATAAAGCTGTCGGAGCCGCCCTGGTACATCAGCGGGTCCGTGTAGAACGAAGCCGGCACTTCCGCGTTGCGCGCCTTGCGCACCAGTTCCACGTGGTTGATATAGGCGGAACCGTCTGCCCACTGGTAGGCGCGCGGCAGCGGCGAGTGGCACAGCGCCGCGTCAAACGGCTGGGCGTCCGGCGCCTGGCCCGCATTCAGGTCGGCATACGCCTGCTCCAGTTTCGGCGCGACGGCGTCCCAGTTGTCGAGCGCTGCCTGCAGGGTGGGCGCGATGGCGGCCACGCGCTGGTACTGGCGCAGGTCGCGGCTGACGAGGATCAGGGCGCCGTCGCGGCTGCCGTTTTTCAGGGTTGCGAGTTTCATGGTGTTCCTTGTTCGATGTATGTCAGAGAGTGTCGGTCTGCCGTATTCAAGCTACCGCGCTCAGGCTTCCGCCGGCGCGTGCATCCAGGCGGCGTGTTTCGGCGCGCGGCGCGTCTGCGACCATTCTTCCAGCATTTCCCATTTGACGGCGTCCAGTTTGGCCATCATTTCAGGCGTGCCCACGTTGGCCGCCAGTTCCAGGCGGTGGCCGTTGGGGTCGAAGAAATAGATCGACTGGAAGATGGCGTGATTCACGGGACCGAGCACCTCGATGCCGCCGGCCACCAGCCGCTCCTTGGCGGCCAGCAGTTCGTCCATGCTGCCCACTTCCAGCGCCAGGTGCTGCACCCATGCCGGGGTATTGCGGTCGCGGTCCATCGGCGGCTGCGTCGGCAGCTCGAAGAAGGCCAGCACATTGCCCTGGCCTGCGTCGAGGAAGACGTGCATGTACGGGTCCGGCGCCTTGGTCGACGGCACCAGGTCTTCCGCGATGGCGAGGACGAAATTCATGTTCAAATGCTTGACGTACCACTCGACGGTCTTCTTCGCGTCGATGCAGCGGTAGGCGACGTGGTGGATTTGCTTGATCTTCATGTGCTTGTCTCCAATGGATGGCGCCCTGGGCGCAATGGCTGGCCTGTTTTTCAGCTTTTCACCATTAGAATCGAGTTCCAGCTATCATACAAACAATTTTTAACCATTGATTTATCGGATTATCTTATGAGTCCCAGCCTGCGACAGATGCGCGCCTTCGTGGCACTGGCCAAGACCGGCAGTTTTACCCTGGCCGCCGAATACCTGCACGTGACGCAGTCCGCCTTGAGCGGTTTGATCAAGGAACTGGAAAGCGTGCTGGGCGTGCGCGTGGTCGAGCGCAGCACGCGCAAGGCGCAGCTGTCCGAAATCGGCCGCGAACTGTATCCGCTGTTTGAAAAGATGATCGAAGACCTCGATGGCGCCATGGCTGGCATCGCCCAGCGCAAGGCCCTGAAGACAGGCCTGGTGCGCATTGCCGCGCCGCAGATGATGGCGTGCACCCTGCTGCCGGAAGTGATCGCAGCCTACCGGCAGGCGCACCCGGACGTGCAGCTGCGCCTCGTCGACTGCCCCGTGGAGAATGTCTCGGCGCGCGTCTTCAGCGGCGAAGTCGATTTCGGCATCGGTCCCGAACGCGATCCGACGGCGGAAATCGCCGCGCAAGTGCTGTTCGAAATGCCCTTCGTGCTGGTCTACCCCGAGCAGCATCCGCTGCGGCAGAAAGAGCGCGTCACCTGGGCCGACGTGGGCGACTACCCGTTCATTTCGCTGCAGGGGCAATTTACTGAACGCCTGCTGCGCGACATGCACGGCGCGTTTCGCGAGCTGTCGCTCAACCCCTATAACGAAGTGACCTTCATGACGACGGCGCTGGCCATGGTCAGCGCCAACCTCGGCATCACGGTCTGCCTGCCGTACGCGGAACCGATGGTCAAACTATATGATTTGCACATGCGCGCCCTGCACGAGCCGGAACTGACGCGGCGCTTCTTCGTCTACACGAAGACGGGACGTTCGCTGTCGCCGGCGGCCGAAAGCTTCATGGCCTTCCTGTTCCAGTTCGTCGAGACGCACGAATGGAACGTGGGGGCGAACGGCGGCGCAGCACGCGTGGCCTTGCCTGCGGACGGTTCGGCCGCCGCCCCTTTATAATGGCGCATCACTCCATACCGCCCGCACCATGACCCAAGCTGCCCTGAACGAGCTGTCGTCCATCGACGCCGCCACCATCGCCATCAACCAGCGCATGAACAAATTCGATGGCCACGCACAGGTCTGGCTGTTCGGCTATGGCTCGCTGATCTACAAGGCCGATTTCCCCTACATCGAGCGCCGCCCGGCCAGCATCGCCGGCTGGACGCGGCGCTTCTGGCAAGGTTCGCACGACCACCGGGGCACGCCGATGGCGCCGGGCCGGGTCGCCACCATCGTGCCGCAGGCAGGCGCCGTGTGCGATGGCATGGCTTACCTGATCACGCCCGAAGTCTTCGCCCACCTCGACCACCGAGAAAAGAACGGCTACCTGCGTTTAGCCACCGACATCACCTTCGACGATGGCAGCAAGGTCGAAGGCCTGGTGTACATCGCCAACGAGGAAAACGCCGCCTTCCTCGGTGCCGCCCCGGAACTGGACATCGCGCGCCAGATCGCCCGTTCAAACGGCCCCAGCGGCCCGAACAGCGAATACCTGCTGCACCTGGCCAGCGCCCTGCGCGAGCTGGGCAAGAGCGATCCCCATGTCTTTGCCATCGAGCAACATCTGGCACAGATGCAGATGCAGACACAGACACAGACACAGAATAACGCGGCAGGATAGCACCCCAACATAGCACCGCACGGCAGCACCGCGGCACCCTGCGGTGCCCGGGCAAGACCCTGCCTCAAGATGCCCGGACGATGGCGCGCCGCTCCCGGCAACCTGCGGCAATCCCCCGGCCGCAGGTCAGCGTCGCCCGCCTTTCAGCTCGTGAGCGCGCCCCAGCATTCTCGGCGGCGAGAATGACTTAACTTAAAACAAATCCAGCTGCCCCGCATTGCCATTTTTTACTTTCGCGCCCAGCGGCGGCACCACCAGCGGGCGACGGAACTGCGTGCAATCGAGCTGCTTGAAGCGGCCGCCCTTGCCATGCAAGCCCAGCCGGTGCACGGCTTTTTCAAAGCGCTGGCGGATGAGGTCGGCCCATACGCCTTCGCCCCGCATGCGCGCGCCGAACGCGCTGTCGTAATCCTTGCCACCACGCATTTCGCGCACCCGGTTCATCACGCGCTGGGCCCGTTCGGGGAAGTGCGCTTCCAGCCATTGCTGGAACAGGGGGCTCACTTCCCACGGCAGACGCAGCACCACATAATGGGCGTGGATGGCGCCCGCGTCGCGCACGGCTTCGAGCAACTGCTCGATTTCCGGTTCCGTCACGAACGGGATGATGGGCGCGATGCTCACGCCCACGGGGATGCCCGCCTCCGTCAGGGTGCGGATCGTGCGCAAGCGTCGCGCCGGGGCGGCAGCGCGCGGTTCCAGGGTGCGCGCGATGGCCGGGTCGAGCGTGGTGACAGTGACGGCCACGGCGGCCAGGCGCCGGGCCGCCATGGGAGCCAGAATGTCGATATCACGCTCGATCAGCGACGATTTCGTGATCAGCGCCACGGGGTGGTCGCATTCGTGCAGCACTTCCAGCACGCGCCGCGTCAGCTGCCGTTCGCGTTCGCACGGCTGATACGCATCGGTGTTCACGCCCACGGCGATCGGTTCGGTCACATAGGATGGCTTGGCCAGTTCGCGCCGCAAGAGTTCGGGGGCGTTCACCTTGGCGTAGATGCGGCTTTCGAAGTCCAGGCCCGGCGATAGCCCCAGATAACTGTGCGTGGGGCGGGCAAAGCAATAGATGCAGCCATGTTCGCAGCCCCGGTATGGATTCAGCGAGACATTGAACGGCAAATCGGGCGAAGCATTGCGCGTGAGGATGGTGCGCGCCTGCTCGTCGCTGACCTGCGTCTTCCAGCCCGGCGCCGCCGCCTCTCCAGCCTCCTCATCCAGGCATCCCACGCTCCAGCCGTCATCGAAACCGGCGCGCGCGTGCACCTCGTAGCGCCCTTGCAGGTTCGAGACTGCCCCGCGCCCCTTCCGGGCTTTCAGCGATTGCGGCGGCAACATGGCTTGCCCGGCGAAGCTGTCATCGTGCTCTGGAATGATTGCTTTCATGAACGGCCCCATCAACTGTATATACGTACAGTATACTATGCCGCTGCGCGGGCAAGATCAAGGGCTGGCGTGATGCCGTTTCACGCTTTTTCACCATGCGGCATGACATAACTCAACTGCTGCGCGACAAAGCCGTCAAATGCCGCGATCAGGGGAACGAAGCGGTCCGCGTCCTGCTCCAACTGCATCAGGGCATAACACGTCGCCTCCAGGGTCGATAGCTGGTCTGGCGCGTGCGCCTTGCGGATCAGGTAATGGGATGCGGGCGTATCGCGCAGGGGCAGGCGCGGCAGCTGTTGCAAAAGGGGATTCAGATACAGCATCTTGCGGCTCTTGCGCCAGGTAGCATCCAGCACCACCAGCCGCAACCGGGCCGAGAATCGGGCCGGATCAAGCAAGATGGCGGGGTCGAGCGCTGGCGGCGGCGCGATGCCCAGCGAACGGTCGCCGGGCGTATCCGGATACAGCAGCACGTTGTGCTTGCCGTCCAGCAATTCAGCGAGCGTATCGGGAGCAAACTGCTCGCCCGTCAACATGCGGCTGTTGGGCAAGCTCAGGTGCAGCAAGCGGGCGCTGCCCTTGGCATTGTGGATTTCCAGCGGATGCTGCAGGATCAGCACTTCCACCGCGTGGGAAACGGGGGCGATCCAGCGGCAAATGCAGCTGGATGCGGCGCGCAGGCAGACTGGGCAGCGCGCCCGTTTGGCGGGTTCCGCCAGGGAGGACGAGGCAGCGGCAGGGCTGGAGATAGCGCTGGAAATCGGGCTGGAGGTACGGCGGGTAGTCATGGCGGAGCGGGTTCGCGGCTGTCTTCAAGCCGCGATTGTAGCGCCCACGCCATGCCAAGGGGAATCTGCGCTTAAAACTCTTCCCATTCGTCGGCGCCCGACGCCACCGGCGCCTTCGGCACGCGTGCGCGCGCAGCTTCCGCTTGCGCCGCCTTGCCCGGCGCGGGCGCGGCTACGGTTGCCGCCGGCGCGCGGTGCCTGGCAGGCTGGATGGCGGGTGCAGGTCGAGTGGCAGATTTTGCTGGCGCAGACGCTGTCATGGACGGACCAGCACTGGCCGAAACATAGTGCTGCGTTGCATCGAGCTTGAACAGGCCCACCACGTCAGCCAGCTTGGCCGCCTGTTCCTGCATGGATTCGGCCGCCGCGGCCGCCTCTTCCACCAAGGCCGCGTTTTGCTGCGTCACCTGGTCCATCTGGCCGATGGCCTGGTTGACTTGTTCGATGCCGGCGCGCTGCTCATCGCTGGCGTCGGTGATCTGGTTCATGATCTGCGTCACATGGCTGATGCTTTGCACGATCTCGTCCATGGTACGGCCCGCCTTGTCCACCAGCTGCGAACCGGCCTCGACCTTTTGCACGGAATCGTCGATCAAGCCCTTGATTTCCTTGGCCGCCGCGCTGGAACGCTGCGCCAGGTTGCGCACCTCGGACGCCACGACGGCAAACCCACGGCCCTGCTCGCCGGCCCTGGCCGCTTCCACGGCCGCATTCAGGGCCAGGATATTCGTCTGGAAGGCGATGGCGTCGATGACGCTGATGATGTCGACAATCTTGCGCGAGGAATCGTTGATCGAGCCCATGGTGCTGACCACTTCCGACACCACCACGCCGCCCTTGCTGGCGATCTGCGACGCGTCGATGGCCAGCTGGTTGGCGCTGCGCGCATTGTCCGCATTGAGTTTCACGGTGGACGTCAGCTCTTCCATGGAAGACGCCGTCTCTTCCAGCGAACTGGCCTGCTCTTCCGTGCGTGACGACAAGTCCAGGTTGCCGGCGGCAATTTCGCTCGACGCCGTACTGATGGACTCGGTGCCCGCGCGCACCTGGCCCACGATACTGACCAACTTATCGTTCATGTTTTTCAGCGCATGCATCAATTGCCCTGTCTCATCGCGGCTTTCCACGACGATATGGCTGGTCAGGTCGCCGGCGGAAACGGCTTCCGCCACTTCGACGGCACGCGTGATGGGGCGCGTGATCGAGCGCGTGATCCAGTAGGCGCAGGCGATGCCCAGCAAGATGGCCACCACGCCCAGCGAGATCAGCAGCATGCGGCCATTCTCGTAGCGCGAACGGATTTGCGCGGCGGTTTCATCGAGCAATTTGGCTTCCAGCAATTCCAGCTTCTTCAGCGACGCCAGGTAGATGTCGCGCTTGACGGCCATGTCGCCTTCGTACAGGCGCTTGCCCAGTTCCAGGTCGCCCGCATTCTTGGCCTTGAACACATTCTTGCGCACTTCCGTGTAGGCCTTGCGCGTGTTCAGCACTTCCTGGTACAGCGCCTGCTCGTCCGGGCTCAGTTCGCTCTTGCCGATATCGTTCTGGATTTCCGTGGCGCGTGCAGACGAGACCGCCATTTCCTGTTCAAACTGCTTCTGGTGTTCGGGATCGCTGACTTTCCAGGCGGCTGCCGTGCGCGCCGCATTGACCTCGATGACCTTGGTCCATTCACCGATCAGGCGCTCGTTGCGCACCTTGACGTTGACGAGCGCATCGGTTTCCTTGCTGGCGCTTTGCATCTGCACGATGCCCACCACGGTCAGGCTGGTCAACAGGAGCAGAACGGCGGCAAAACCGCCACCGAGACGTACGCCGATTTTGAGGTTTTTCATTGCGTGATTCCTATCTGAAGAAAAACGATGCACAGACGCCACGAAACCGACCTACTGCTACGTATCATATAGCAGGCATCTGCCGTGCGGCAATCACGAGCGGTGGCGCAACGGACACTCGCCACCGGAATGGCAGCGCGCCGCAGCGCACTACTTTGGAGCAGATTGTGAGTGAATCAGAGTGGTATTGCAAGAAATAACATGCAGAAAAGCAACAGCCAGAAGGCGGTATGCCGCCACGAATGGGCGGCAGGCAAGCAAGGTCAGTTTTGCTTTACATAGATCAATTTTGACGTATCGAAACCCAGGCCAGCGGCTTTCTCTACCAGGCGCTGCTGCAAGGCCGGGTCCATGGTTGGCGTGCGCGACAGCAACCAAAAGTAAGACTTGTCGGGGCCGCTGATCATGGAATAGCTGTAATTTTGCTGGTCGAGGTCGAAGACGATGTAGGAACCATAGAAGGGACCAAAAAACGACACCTTCAGGTAGCCCACGTCTTTCTTGTCGACGAAATACGCCTTGCCTTCCGCGTCCTTCCAGACAGCGTCCGCATCCTTGTAGCCGCGGTTGAGCACTTTCAGGCCGCCATCCTGGCGCAGGCTGTAATCGGCCGTCACCTGGCTCAGGCCCCGCTCGAAGGAATGATCGAGGCGCGCGATCTCATACCATTTGCCCAGATAGCGGGTCGTGTCGAAGTTATTGACGGGATGAATATTCTCGGGCCGGCCCACACAGCCGGCCAGCACGAGCACACATAGGAACAGCAATTTTTTCATGGTCTTCTCCATCGGGGGAAATCAAGGTTGCAACGTCAGGGTTGCAATGCGTGGTCGACGATGCGGCGGATCGCGCCATTGTTCTGCATGCGCACGATGGCGGCATTGAATTGTTTGATAAAATCATCGCGATACGGGTAGGCGGCAGGCCGGCGTTCCGTAAAACCCAGGTGGCCCTGCTGGCTGGCCAGCTGTGCGGTTTCGTGTATCGCCTGCATCGGCGTGCCCGGCGGCCCCTCGCGCCGGATGCGCTGCAATTCCCACTGCGCCGACAGGCGGTCGCTGACATAGCAATCGATGCGCCCGCGCATCAGCTTGAGCAGATTCGTGCGCGTGCCCTTGGCCGTATCGAACACGATGTTGGCCGCTTGAACGGCAGCCGTCAGCTTCGCATCGCCCAGCAAAAAACCCGCGTTCACGCCGATGTGCAGGCCGCCGTAATCGGCGGGCCACTGCCGCAGCGTGCGTTTGGCCAGCACGTCCTGGTTGCACAGCACCACCAGCTGCTCCATCAGCAGCGGCACGGAATAGCGCACATACGGCCGCTCGCTGCGCCACGAATACGGTGGATACAGGGCAAACGCCTCGCCCGTCTGCAGCATCAGCACGCCCCGTTTCCAGGGCACGGGGCGCAGCTGCACCGCATACTGCGGCATCGATTGCACGGCTTCGCGCACGATCTCCGTGTAGATGCCTTTCATCTGGCCATGTTCAACATAGGAGTACGGCGGATAATCATCGTCGCCATAAATCACCAGCGGCACCGCAGCTCCGGCCCGCGCGCCGGCAGCGATGAACAGGCATAGCGCGGCAGGAAAAAAGAGCATTCTGAACATGCCCGAAGAGTAGCATGGAAGGGCCCAGCGCCATCACCCGTTTGCACTGTTCGTGCCCAGCATGTCGTCGAGCTGCGCCAGGGTGGCGGAGTCCTTCACGACGGCGCGCAGCCACAGGTGCAGCGGCAGCTCACCCCAGCTGGCGGCCTTCTCGGCCAGGTAGGCGACGGGGCTGTGTGGCTCCGTGCGGCGGAAGAAATCGGCGACCTGACGCAGCTGGGCCAGCGCTTGCTGGCGCTGCACGATGGCGCCCCCGCTGCCGCCAGCGCCCTGGCCAGCGGAGGGCGGCGCGCCGGCAAGATCCGCGCCTGGCGACAGCGGCGCGATGAAGTGAATGACGTTTTCCAGCGCTTCGCGCGCGGCGCGAAAACTCGGGCCATCAGCGCCGAAACGCGCATCGACGCTGCGCTCGAACGCCAGCAGCGATTGCATGCAGTACTGCGCATCGACCAGCAAGCCGTCGGAAAAGGCGCGCGTATTTCTTTGCCGCGCCGCCTCCATCTGCGCCAGGGTCGCCCCTTCGTCGTGCCGCGTATCGCCCCAGCCCTGATCCGCTGCGCCCTGCGCCAGGCTGGCGGCCGCGCGCTGGCGCGCCGCATCGAAATCCTGCGATGAAAACAGGCCATCTGCGCCTTCGGTCAGCGGGATCTCGCGCAGCAGCTGCGGCGTGCGTGACAGCAGCCAGAAGACATTGCCGATGCGCTGTTCCTGGTCACCCTCTTCCGCCAGCGGGTACAGGCCATCCCAGTAGCGCTCGCACAGGCCGGCCAGCAGCGCATAGCCATCGCCCAGGCCACGGAAGTGGCGCGTCTTCGCATGCGCCTCGGCCAGCCACACGGCCACGCGCAAATCCTTGCTGCGCGCCGCGATCAGCTGTTCGCAGCGCGTCGCCACGAAAGGCCAGTCGGCTTCCTTCAGCGCCGTCACCCACTCGCCCTGGTCCAGAGTGGGATCATCGTGCTGGCGCGCGCGCGCGATGGCGTCGAACTCCTGGCTGAAGGTGAGGTCTTCGCCGCATGGACTGACGGCGCTGACGGGGTGCAGCAATTGCTCCAGATTGAACATGGCGCTCTCCGGAAGATGGATTATCGGATCGTGTACTTGAACTGTCCCTGCTTATTCGCGCTGACGCGTATCGACGCCACCGGCTCGCCTCCTGCCATGCGCGCCAGCACCGCTTCGGCGATCGCCGGCAGCAAGCTGCCATTGAGGATCTGGTCGACATTGCGCGCGCCCGAATCAACCTCGGTGCAGCGCGCCAGCACGGCGTCGACCAGGCCCGCGTCATGGCTGAACTGCGCCTGGTGGTTGCGCGCGATGCGCGCGTCTATCCGCGCCAGTTTCAGCACGATGATCTCGGCCAGCACCGCGTCGTTCAGGGGATAGAAGGG
Organism: Janthinobacterium sp. SUN128; assembly: GCF_030587275.1. NCBI lineage: Bacteria > Pseudomonadati > Pseudomonadota > Betaproteobacteria > Burkholderiales > Oxalobacteraceae > Janthinobacterium > Janthinobacterium sp. SUN128. The sequence continues at coordinate 2,921,382 of NZ_JAPWHY010000001.1, forward strand.
CAGCACCTTCAGGCGCCCCAGCAAGGCCGGCTTGAAGTGCGCCACCAGTTGCGGGCGCACCAGTTCTTCCAGCGCGGCCGGCGTGGGCAAGTCCTGCGCTGCCCGGTTCAGGCAGGCGGCCATCATGGCGCCCGAACCGAGGTTCGAGGTGGCGATGATGATCGTGTTGCGAAAGTCGACTTCGCGCCCTTCCGCATCATCGAGCACGCCCTTGTCAAACACCTGGAAGAACAGTTCCAGCACGTCGGGATGGGCTTTTTCCGCTTCATCGAGCAGCACCACGCTGTAGGGCTGGCGCCGCACGGCTTCCGTCAGCACGCCGCCTTCTCCGTAACCGACATAGCCGGGTGGCGAGCCTTTCAGGCCGGCCACGCTGTGCGCTTCCTGGTACTCGCTCATGTTGATGGTAATGAGCTTGCGCTCGCCCCCATACAGCAGGTCGGCCAGCGCCAGCGCCGTTTCCGTCTTGCCCGTACCGGACGGTCCCGTGAACAAAAACACGGCTTGCGGCTTGTTCGGGTCGTCCAGGCTGGCGCGCGCCGTGCGCACGCGCTGCGCCACCGCCTCGATGACGTGGTCTTGTCCCAGCACCCGTTCGCGCAGCGCCCCATCCAGGGTCAGCACCGTGCGGATCTCGTCCTTGAGCATTTTTCCCAGCGGGATGCCGGTCCAGCCGGCGACGATGCCGGCCACCACCTGCGCATCGACTTCCAGCGGCGACAGCGGCGCGTCGCCCTGCAGGGCCGCCAGCTCGTCCTTCAGCGCCAGCAGGCGCGCCGCGCCGATCTCGCCCGGCCGCTCGCCGCGCAGCTGCGCGCGCAAGTCGCCGATCTGCGCCACCAGCGCCTTTTCGCGCTCCCAGCGCTGCGCCAGCGCCGCGACCGCCGCCTGCCCCTCGTCATGTTCGCGCCGCAGCTGCGCCAAGCGTGCGGCGCCGGCTTTATCGGGCACTTCGCCATCGGCCGCCTCGCGGGCCAGGGCGGCGATTTCCGCGCCGATGCGTTCCTGGCGCCGGTGCGCGTTTTCCAGCTGCGCCGGCGTGGCGCGCTGGCCCAGCGCCACCTTGGCGCACGCCGTATCGAGCACGCTGACGGCCTTGTCGGGCAGCTGTCGCCCGCTGATGTAGCGGTGCGACAGGCGCACCGCCTCGACGAGGGCGGCATCGCGCACACGGATGCCGAAATGGCGCTCCATCAGCGGCGCCATGGCGCGCAGCATGGCGCAGGCGATGTCTTCACTCGGCTCTTCCACCTTCACCACCTGGAAGCGCCGGGCCAGCGCCGCATCCTTTTCAAAATACTTTTTGTACTCGCTCCATGTGGTGGCGGCAATCGTGCGCAGGGCGCCGCGCGCCAGCGCCGGTTTCAGCAGATTGGCCGCATCGTTCTGCCCCGCCTGGCCGCCGGCGCCGATCATGGTGTGCGCCTCGTCGATGAAGAGGATGACCGGATGCGGGCTTTTCGCCACCTCGTCAATGACATTCTTCAGACGGCTTTCGAATTCTCCCTTCACGCTGGCACCGGCCTGCAGCAAGCCCATGTCGAGCGCGTGGATGTGCGCGCCCTGCAGCACCTCGGGCACGTCGCCGGCGGCGATGCGCAAGGCCAGGCCTTCCACCACGGCCGTCTTGCCCACCCCCGCCTCGCCCGTGAGAATCGGATTGTTCTGGCGCCGGCGCAGCAGGATATCGACGGCCTGGCGTATCTCCGCCTCGCGGCCGATCACGGGATCGAGCTTGCCATCGCGCGCCAGCTGCGTCAGGTCGGTGGTGAACTGGTCCAGCGCCGGGGTTTTGCTGGCCAGGGCAGTCAGCGGGTCGACGGCCGTTTCGGAAGGCTGCGGCACTGCCGCGCTTTCCTGCTCGCCGGAGCCGGCCGTCAGCTTGTCCGGATGGTGCTTCAATTGCTCCACGCTGAAACGGGCGAACAGCTTCGAGCCGCGGTACGCGAGCTGCGACAGCTCCGGTTCCGTCAGCAGCGCCAGCAACAGGTGGCGGCTGCGGATAGGCCCCGGCTGCGCCGTGTCCAGCGAGGCGATCAGCCAGGCGTGTTCGAACAGCAGCGGCAAATGGGGAGAGAACACGGGTGTGCGCGCGCTGCCCGTCCTGAAGCTGCCGATCTCGCGGCGCAGGTCCGCCTCCAGCGCCGTCAGGCTGATTTCGCTGCGCCGCGCGATGGTGACGAAATCGCTGCGCTCCTGTTCCAGCAAGGCCAAAAACAGGTGTTCGATATCGACTTCGTACTGGCCCAGGCCCACGCAGATGGCGGCGGCGCGGGTGGCGGCCGTGCGCGCCGTGTCATTGAACTTGGCGATCAGGGTTTTCAGGTTGTTGCTCATACGGCGACTCCCTTGCGGTTGATCGAATAGCGCAGCGACGACGGCTGCAGCACGGCGTCGAAATTGACCATCTCGCCGCCGGACCTCACGGCCAGGGTGCCGCTGATCACAAAGCCGACCCGGTTGATGGCGCCCGCTTCGCGCTCCAGGCGGGCGCGCACATTGCGCAGGCGCGGCTCGTGGCGTTCGATGGCCGCCTTCAGCGCGGCGCAGATGCGGGCGCGGTCATCGCTGCTGGACAAGCACATGCCGGCGAAATCGATCAGGCCATAGTTGACGATGGATGCCGCGCATTCCGGATAGGCGTCGAGCGCGCCGGGCGGCAGGGCCACGCGCGTGTTGAGCAGCTCTTCCAGGTCGCGCGCCACCGCATCCTTCAATTGTTCCAGCGACAGGCGCACCGCCACGCCGCCCGCCGCACCGCCGTCGCCCATCAGGCGGTCGAACAGGCCAGGTACATAACTGTCCATGCGCTCTCCTGAAAAGTCGGCACGGCGCGCGGGCGAAGGTGGCCGCCGCGCGCCGCGCACCATGGATCAAGCCACGCGGTTCGCGGCCAGGTCCCAGCCGCCCGAGGTATTGCCGCCGGCGCCGCCAGTCACTTTTTGCTGCGTGTATTTCCACTTCACTTTCGAGAACTTGAAGCCGACGTGTTCACCGAGGATATCGCCCTCTTCCACGTTCGGCGTCACGGCGCCGATCAGCACATTCTCGATTTCGATTTCAAAATACTTGACGCGCTCGCCCTGACCGTCGGCGCGCATGAATTCGAAGCGCGCCTTGGGGATGGTCTTGCCGGCCGAGCAGGTCTGCAGCAGCACCGGCGAGGCCAGGTCGGCCAGCTTGGAGATGACGATGTCCTTGTGCTCGCAGCGTTCGGCCGTGTGGCCGCCGCCCGTCGATGCGGTGGCGGACTTCGGCTGCGCGACGCTCCAGCTGACCGATTTGCATTCGATCCAGTCCTTGTGCTTGTCATCGGTGGACTCGCCCTTGATGCCGTCTATCTGCAGATATACATCGATTGCCATGGTGTGCTCCTCTGGTTGAAAGGTGGGTGGATCAGGAATTGGTCGACTTCGGCAACTCCGCGACCAGTCGGAGCGAAACGGATAACTCATCGAGCTGGAAGTGCGGCCGCAGGAACGACACGGCGCGGTACACGCCAGGCCGGCCCGGCACTTCATGCACCTGCACCGAGGCCTCGCGCAGCGGGAACTGCGCCTTCTGTTCCTGGCTGGCGTTATCGTCGAGCAGCACGTACTGCATCAGCCAGCGGTTCAGAAAATCCTCCACGTTGGAGGCGGCGGCAAAGCTGCCGATCTTGTCGCGCATCATCGCCTTCATGTAGTGGGCGATGCGCGAAACGGCAAAGATGTACTGCAATTGGGATGACAGCACCGCGTTCGCGTTGGCCGCGTCGCTGTTGTACTTGCGGCTCTTCTGCGCCGACTGCGCGCCAAAAAACGCCGCATACGCCGTGTTCTTGCAGTGCACCAGCGAGATGAAGCCCAGGTCCGACAATTCCTTTTCGCGGCGGTCGGTGATCGCCACCTCGGCCGGGCATTTCAGGGCCACGTCGCCCTCGTCCGTCTTGAAGGTGTGGGTCGGCAGGTCGTCCACCAGGCCGCCGCCCTCCACGCCGCGGATGGCGGCGCACCAGCCGTAGTCGGCAAAGGCGCTCGTCAGCTTGCAGCCGAACGCATACGCGGCGTTACACCACAGGTATTTGTGATGGTCGCTGCCATCGACTTCCTCGACAAAGTTAAAACCTTCGACCGTGGTGCCGTCGACGGGATTGAACGGCAGGCGGCCCAGGAAGCGGGGCAAGGTCAGGCCGACATAGCGCGCATCCTCGGATTCGCGGAAGGCTTTCCATTTCGCGTACTCGATGGTGTCGAACACCTTGGCCAGGTCGCGCGGCTTGCCCAGGTCGCCGTAGCTTTCCAGACCAAACAGTTCCGGCGCGGCCGAGGCGATGAAGGGCGCATGCGCGGCGGCGGCGATGTGCGACATCTGCTCGACGAAATACATGTCTTCCGGCTGGCGCGAGATGGCGAAGTCGCCCAGCAGCGCGGCGAATGGCGCGCCGCCGAAGGTACCGAATTCTTCTTCATACACCTTCTTGAACATGCTGCTCTGGTCGAACTCCAGCGCGGCCTGGAAATCCTTCACCAGTTCGCGCTTGGTGGCGTTGAACATGCGGATCTGCAGGCGCGTGCCCGTATCGGAATTCCCGACCAGGTAGCGCAGTCCCGTCCAGCTTTGCTCAAGCTGCTGGAACGGCGCCGCATGCATGATTTCGCTGAGCTGGGTGGAGATCAGGCGGTCGATTTCCGCCACGCGCCCGTCCAGGGTGGCCGACAGGCTGCTGGACATCAGCACCGTGCCATCGAGCACCTGTGCCACCAGCTCCGAGATCAGGTCGCGCGCGCGCGCATGTTCGGCGCCGGACTTGGCGACGCGGCTTTGCTCGACGATCTGGTCCAGCAAATCGGTGGCGGCCGGCGCATCGGATGCGGATACAGCGAGGGATTCTGGGGCTTCTGCCTGGGCGCTCATCTCAATCCTCCTGCGCCGGGAACTGCGGCTTCAGAATGGCCAGGCTGTCCGTGTTGTTCAGCACTTCCGTCAGCAAGTCTTCCAGCTTGTCGTTGCCGGCCAGCTTGTTGCGCAGGTCGGCCAGCTTGGTGCGCGCCTCGAGCAGCTTGCGCAGGGGCGCCACCTGGCGCACCACCGATTCGGGGCGGAAGTCGTCCATCGAACAGAAATGCAGGTCGACGGCGAACGTGCCGCCCGCCTCGCTGAGGCGGTTCGGCACGGCGAAACGCGCCACCGGCGCCACGCCGGCCAGCACCTCGTCGAAGTTGTCGCGGTCGAGGGCGACGAACTTGCGGTCCTTCAGGCGCTTTTTCTCGCTGTCCGGATTGCCGCCAAAGTCACCCAGCACGCCAACCACGAAGGGCAGCTCCTTGTTTTCAATCGCGTCGCCGATCTCGACGTCATAGGTCATTTGCACGCGCGGCGCGCGTATCTTCTGCAGGCGTTTCTGCACGCTGTCGGACTTGGGCATGTCGCTTCCTTTGCAAGGGGATGGTGGGGATGCTCGCTTATTTCAAGCCGCTGAACGGATCGGCCACGCTTGCCGGCGCTGCCGCGCCCTTCGCCGCCGGTGAGCCGGAGCCGGACATGGCAGCGCGCTTGCCGGCCGCCGGCGGGCGCTTGGCCGGCGGCACCAGCACGTCTTCGCCGATGCTCGCGCGCAGCAGCTTGGCCAGATCCTGCGCTTCCGAGCGCAGCGAGCCATTCAGATTGTTTTGCCGCGACAGGTCGGACAGCGCCTTGCCGGACAAACGCAAGCCGCTGACGGCGACGATGCTGTTGGCGACCTTGTCGTCCGGATCGCGTTCCAGCGCTTCGAGCGCATGGCCGATGGCGTCGCCGTACTGGCCGCGGTCGAACTTCATTTGCGCCATTTGCAGCCATGGCGCCTTGTCGGCCGGGTAACTGCTGCCGCCGGCCTTGAGCAGGGTCATGGCGCGCTCGTACTGGCCGGCACGCGCGGCCGCATCGGCATCGCTCATCACTTGCGCCAGGGTCGGCGCGGCAGGTTTTTGGGGCGCCGGCTGTTCTGGCGTGGCGCAGGCGGTCAGCAGCAGGGCGCTGGCGAGGCAGGCAATACGGGGCAACATGGTGGCTGGCTTCATCGGGGCATTCCTTCACGTGGAGGACGCTACCGCTGGGAAAGATGGGCGGCGCCTTGGTGGAGGCCATTATTGATCGCCATTTTTTTTGCCAAATTGAGATTAATCAGCAAAGAAGAAGTTCCACATCACAGCCGCGCGCAGCGACATGAATCCTGATCTGGCGCAGTAATTATCTTGATCGCAGGCGGACTTTGTGCCAACGCAAGCGGGTCGCCCCTGCATGCGCTTAAATGACTGCAACACTTTTATTTCCACCGCTCACCTTGCAAAGATCACCCATGCCATTTGACGCCCCGCTCCGCCGCCTGGCCCGCGCCACCGCGCCACTGCTGCCGGCCCTTCTGCTGGCCGGCTGTGCGGGCGGCGCCATCGGCACCCTGGCCAACGCGGCGCTGCAAGTGGCCGGCATGGCCAAGCCGCCAGCGGAACTGCCCGACGCGCAAAAGCCGCCGCGCAATGTCAGCATCCGCCTGCATGCGGCGCAGCGCCTCAACACGGATGCCGACGGCCGGCCGCTGGCGCTGGTGGCGCGCATCTACAAGCTGCGCCAGCGCGCCGCCTTCGAGCAGGCGCCCTACGACAGTTTCCTCGACGCGCAGCGCGAAAAGACCGCGCTGGGCGCCGACCTGATGGAAGTGAAGGAAGTGCTGCTGGTGCCGGGCCAGCGCTACGAAGTACAGGAAAAAGTCAGCAAGGAGGCATATTTCATCGGCGTGGTAGCCCTGTTCCGCGCGCCTGCGGTACAGCGCTGGCGCGCCACCTTTGTCGCAGCGGACGCGGAACGCGGCGGCATCACCGTCGGCCTGCACGCCTGCGCGCTCAGCGTCGCCAGCATGGATAGCGGCATGGCGCCGCTGGCTGCCCTGCGCTGCCAGTAGCGCAGGGCAGCAAGGCACACCGGCACGCCACACATTCAAGGAGAAACGAGATGGGCATGGCAGCGAAAATCTTGTGGGGAGAGGGCCTGTTCCTGCGGCCGCAGCATTTCCAGCGCCAGGACCAGTATCACGAAGCACGCCTGCATCACACGGCCAGCGCGCTGCATCCCTACCTGTGGGGCGTGGCGCACATGGCGTGGGACCTGGCGGCGCTGAAGACGGGCACCTTGCGCCTGCATGCCCTGTCGGCGATCTTCCGCGACGGCGAAGTGTTCGAGTCGCTGGGCGACGGCGCGCCCGGCAGCGATACCCTGCCCCTGCCGGTGGACCTGGAAGCGCTGCCACCGGCGGTGCAGGAAGTGACATATTACGCGGCGCTGCCCATCCTCAACCGCGAAGGCATGAATTACACGGCGCAGGCATCGACGGCAGGCATGCCGGCGGCCACGCGCTTTGCGCACGCCATGCGCGCCACGCCCGACCTGTTTACGGAGTCCGCCGTGGCCGACGTGGCCTACCTGAAGAAGACCGTGCGGCTGATTCCCGACAGCGAGGCACGTGCTTCCTACGATTGCCTGCCGCTGATCGCCCTGCGGCGCACGGTATCGGGCGGCTTCGAACCCGTGCCCTCGTTCATGGCCCCCAGCCTGGCCATCGCCGGCGCACCGCGCTTACAAGGCGTGCTGGAACACCTGCTCGACGCCTTGCAGGCGAAGGTGAGCGCGCTGCACGGCCACCACCGCGAACCGAGCCGCAACGTGATCGAGTTCCGCTCCGGCGACGTGTCCTCGTTCTGGCTGCTGCACACGGTCAGCACGGCCGCCGCCGCGCTGATGCACTATGTGCGCCATCCGGCCCTGCATCCGGAGCGCCTGTACGAAGCGCTGCTGGGACTGGCGGGCGGCCTGCTCAGCTACTCCAAGCATTACACGCTGGCCAGCCTGCCCGCCTACGACCACGCGCAACCGGGCGCCTGCTTCGACGCCATCGACGGCATCATCCGCGAACTGCTCGACACCGTCATCTCGTCGAAGTATTTTTCCATCGCCCTGCTCGAGGACCAGCCGTCGTACTACCTGGGCAAGCTCGATTCGGGCAAGATCGACCAGCACACCACCTTGTACCTGGCGATCCGCGCCGCCATGCCCGCCATCGAACTGGTGGACGTGGTGCCGCTGCGCGTGAAGGTGGGCGCGCCCGACGACGTGGAAAAATGCGTGCTCACGGCCATGCCCGGCCTGAAACTGTCACATGCGCCGCAAGTGCCGGCCGCCATTCCCGTGCGCCCCGACACCTATTATTTTGCGATTGAAAACCGTGGCGTGCTATATGAACAGATGCTCAAGGCGCAATCGATCTCCGTGTACGTGCCGGCCGGCATACGCGACCTGCAGCTGGAACTGATCGCGGTGACGGCATGAGCCAGCTCATCGAACGGCGCGCAGCGCCCTCCCTGCTGGGACAACGCGGTTCCACCCCAACCAGCAGCAGCCGGCATGCCGGCAGCGCCCTGCTGGACCTGATGCACGAAGGCTTTTACATGCTGTTCATGCTGAAGCACGGTTCGGCACCCGGCGACGAGCAAAGCTTCATGGACCGCATCACGGCCTTCCTCGACGACTTCGAGCGCGAAGCAAAAAAGATGCGCGCCGATGGCGACGATATCGAGGCAGCCAAGTATGCGTTTTGCGCGGCCGTCGATGAAATCATCCTGGCTTCGCCTTTCGCCCTGCGCAAGCAGTGGGAGCGGCGCCCGCTGCAGCTGCTGATCTTTGGCGACCAGCTGGCCGGCGAACACTTTTTCGACCGGCTCGACGCCTTGCGCGGCAAGGGCGCCATGCGCGTGCAGGCGCTGCAGGTCTTCCACATGTGTTTATTGCTGGGATTTCAGGGCAAGTATGCGATCGACGGCGGCGAAAAACTCAGCTACCTGACGGCGCGCCTGGGCGACGAGATCGCCCACATCAAGGGCAAGAGCCGCGGCTTCGCGCCGCGCGCGGAACGCCCCGACCAGGTGGTCAACAAGCGCGGCAGCGACGTGCCGCTGTGGGCGCTGTCGAGTTTTTTCGCCCTGCTGGCCATCTGCGCCTACCTGGGCCTGAAAACCCATCTGACGCGCGGCACGCAAACGACCCTGGCCGCGTATGCGGACCTGGTCAAGCTGGCGCCGCGCCCCGCGCACCTGACAATCACCCTGCCCTGAACACCTCACAGAACCTACTGCGCGTCGAGATTTGCGGCCTGCGATGCTCAATGTGCATTCGCACACCTGCGCTTCTCGGCCACAACTCTCATCCGCTCGCTACGGTTCTGTGAGGTGTCAAGCCAATCTATTGCGCAATACGGAACTCGATGCGCCGGTTCCTCGCCCGGCCATCGGCCGTGGCGTTGCTGGCCACGGGACGGTCCGGTCCCTGGCCCGACACCAGCACCGAATCGGCCGCGACGCCCTTGCTGGCCAGGTAGGCGCGCACGGCTTCGGCGCGCGCCTGGCTCAAGGCCACATTGCTGGCGCGCAGGCCCGTGTCGTCCGTGTGGCCGATCACCTCCACCTTGCGGCCCCGCAGCCTGAGCATGGCGGCCGCCATCTCGTCGAGGATGGCCAGGCCCGCCGGCGTGATGGACGCCTTGCCGCTGTCGAATTCGATGATGCGTTTGTCCAGCGCCGCATCGAGCAAGCCCTGCTCCGCCTCCGCCGCCTTGACCCGCAAGCCGTTGTTGACGACGTAGGTGGGATTGAGGCTGGTGGCGATGTCACTGGCGATCTGCTGGCGCTGCGCCTCGTTCGCCACTTCGCCGCGCACGCTGACGTTATTGCCGTCGATACTGATCTGCCCCCGTGAAATCAGCTTCAGGTTCGGCGCGATCAGCTTGTGCACGTAGGCGTTCCAGTTGGCCGGCACGGCCACGCTGCCGATGGCGATCTGATCGACCACGCGCTCGGCGCCATACAGTTCGCGCAGGCGGGCCAGCACGGCCGCCTTGCCCGCCTCGTCGGCCAGGGTGCCCGTGACAAGGATCTGCCCCGGCAGCGGCGTCTGGGGCGCTTGCGCCTGCGCGTGGCAGGGAGTGGCCGCACCAAGCAGCAGGAGAATGACAGGATATTTCATCGCAATCCTTCAGACAAAGGTATCGGCAAACATGGCGCAGGCCGAGCGCAGCGACAGCTGTTCCTGCTGCAGGCAGGCGGAAAACTGGCGCAGGGCGGCATCGCGTCCCAGCTGCTCCTCGACCCAGTCCAGCTGGTCGAACACGATCAGCCGTTCGCAGCCGGCCTGCGGATCGATCAGCGCGCGCAAGCCATGCGGGTCGGCGCCGCAAAAGCCGATCACCAGCACGGGCGCCTCGTCGAGGTGGGAAAAGAACAGCGCCAGTTCGAAATCGGCCAGGCTCAGAAAAGGCGCGATCAGGTGCAGCCACAAGCTGGCCACCAGGTCGCGCAGCTGCGCGTCCTGCGGCAGCGGCAGCACCAGGCTTTTTTCCAGGCGCGGCAAGCCGCTCTGGCGCACCGGCTGCAGCAGCATGCCCAGGCCCAGCAGCAGTTCGCGCACCGTCACGGGAAACGCGGGCGATGCCAGCAGCGTCTGCAAGCCGTGCACCGTCTGCGCCTGCAGGAAGGCAGCCAGCCGCGCCGCGTGATCAGGTGCCGCCGGTTCGACTTCGACCACGTTGCCGGCCAGCGCCAGCAGGGCCGGCCCCGGTTCGGCGCTGGCCACGATGCCTTGCGACAGCTGCTCCACCCGCTGCCACAGCGGCGCCAGCGCCAGCGGGCTGCAAGCGACAAAGGTCTCCGCGTCATCGACTTCCAGCGCGCCCATGGCCATGAAGGGAAAGCGCCGCAACGACTGGTCATTGCTCGCTTCCAGGCGCCCGGCGATGGCGCGCCGGCTGCGCGTGCCGACGAAGGCAAAGCGCAGCGGCGGCAAGGCGTCGTAATTGAGCTTCCAGCGCGGTTCCACCGTCAGGGCAGTCATGACCTGCGCCAGCCAGTCGTCGAGCAGCTGCACCAGCGCGTGATTGTCGCAAGCCTTGATGAAGTCGCCCCGCGCGGGAATCTTGCCAAAGTAGCCGAGGCGCACCTGCTGCGCCGCGCGCATCATGGCGAAACTCCGGGCATGACTGCGGCGGCGATGGCCTGCGCGGGAGGCGCGGGGGACGCGGCAGAAGCACCGGGCGCGCCGACGATCGTCTCGGGCAGCTGCATGCCGCGAAAGCCCTGCTCCTGCACCGCCGTGGCGGATCCCGCGCCCGTCGTCTCGGCGCTGCTGGTGATTTTCAGGTCGACCGCCACGGCCACCTCGCCGCGCGCCCAGCGCAGTTCAAACACGCCGCCATCCTTGCGCTTCTTGGCCGCCGCGTCGATCATGCGCTTCAAGCCGAATTGCCCCGGCTCGTTGAACAGTTCCACCGTGCGCCCGTCGAAGGTGACGGCCGTGATGCGCGCGCCCTGCTGGCCCGCCGCGCCTTGCGGGCCCGGATGGACCATGTTCGTCCACTGCGCCGGGGTGTTGCGGTAGCGCAGCTGCTGGCCGTCGATCTCCACCGTGTATTCCAGGGTGCCCGGCGCGGGCGACGGCTGGATCTGGAAGATGGTTTGCGCCGCCGTCGACGTGGCCGCCACGCCGCCCGCGCCCAGCGGCGCGATCCAGCCGGGGAAACGCGCCACCACCTGCGGCGACAGGCTGATGCCCATGTCGGCCCAGGTGCGCGGCGCCAGCACGTCGCCGCGCCGCACCACCAGCGGGCCCATGGACGTGGTGACGAATTTCGCCACCAGGCCTTCCGGGCCGAAGAACTGGCCGATCTCGAGGTTGCTCGCCTCGATGCGCGCCGTGGGCGCGAATGGATATTTGTTGGCCAGCGATTTCTGGAACGGTTCATACACCTGCGCCGCCCAGGTCTTGTTGATATCGAGTTCGGCCGGCGCGACGATGACGGCAAAGGTCTGCATCAGCGGGCGCACGAGGATGGGACGGATCGCCTGCTTTTGCGCGTCGCTCATCCCCGTGAGCACCTGCTCGTCGACCAGTTTCAGGGCGTCGGCCAGTTCGGAACCGCTGCCCTCCAGGGTCTGCTGCATGAACTGGCGCGCGCCCGGCCCCGCGTCGCCCTGGTTCTTCAGCTGGTTCAAACGGCTGCGCAGTTTCGACAGCGCTTCCAGGTAGGCGCGCATCAGGGATGCATTGTTGTCCCTGGCCGCCACCAGCTTGCCCACGCCCGCAAATTCGCGCCCCACGGGTCCCATGGGCTTGTCCAGGCGGGCCGGGTCGAGCTGCGCATTGAGAGCGGCGGGACTGGCCGTCAGCGGCGACGGCGCACGGCGCAGCACGGTTTCCTTGAACCAGGCGACGATGCCCCGCTCGGCCTGGCGCAACTGGGCATTCTGCAGCGCCGGGTTGTCCCATGAGGTTTCCTGATAGATGGTCGTCAGCAGCCTGGCAATCGGCGACGACTGCGGGTCGCCCAGGCGGTTCATCGCCTGCACGGCGCCGTCAAAACCTTGCAGATCGGCGACGGCCACGCCCTGCACGAATTTTTGCCACTCGCGCGCATAGTCGGCCTTGTACATGGCCACCAGGTTTTTCTCGATCTGCTCGGGACTGCCTTCCAGGGTCAGGTCGTCGGTGGAGGCGCTTTTCAGCACCCAGTCGGCGCTTTGCAGCTCGCGGTTGGCGGCATCGCGAAACGCGCCCTCGACGAACTTTTCCCAGGCCTGGCGCGTAAAGGCGCCGGAGACGGCGTAACTACCCGCCAGCAGCGCCTGATCCTGTTCGCCGACGATGCGCGCCACCGTCATGCCGGGAAAGCGCGTCGAGGCGCGCGCCTTGACGTCGGCATACACGCGCTCGCGCGCCGGCATGCCGCGCACCACGCGGCGCAGGTTTTCGCGCGCCTGGTCGACCAGCGCCAGCTTCTGCTCGATGCGCGGCCAGGACGGATCGCCGATCTGCGCCAGGTAGAACGTCAGCAGCCGTTCGGCGCTGCGTATCATCTGCTCGCGCGGCATGGCGCCCCGGTTGCCCTCCAGCCAGGCACGCCAGAAACGCGTCAGCTGGTCATTCAGGTGGCTGCTTTCCGCATGCGTCTTATCGGCCAGCATCAGATAGGTTTTCAGCGCGTTGTAGGCATCTTCCACATTCGTCGCGCTGGCCGCCTGGTACTGGACGCTGCGCGGTGCCGCGGACGCTGCTGGCGCGGCGGCCGGCGTCTGCGGCGTGCGCGCCGTGGGCTGCAACTGGTCCGCGCTGGCGTTCATTTCAAACAGCAAGGCTTCCAGCGCGCCCGCCACGGGGCCGAGCATGACCTGGCGCGCACCGGCAAAATATTCCTCGCGCAGCTTGCGTTCAAGCAGCTCGCCCTGGTACAGGCCCAGGCGCAGGGACCACGGCCGTTGCGTGCGGTACGCTTCCAGCTGCTCGATGCGGTCCTGCAAGATCTCGAGCGCTTCCAGGCGCGACTGCAAGTCCAGGCGCCGCTCCTGCAGCTTCACCACTTTATTCAAATCGGCCTCGACGTTGGCCACCAGTTGCCGGTTGCCCAGGTAGGACCAGCTCCAGCCGCCCAGGCAGGCGCCCAGCGACACCGTGGCGGCAAAGAACACGGCATATTTGAAGCGCAGCTTGGCGCGGTTGGCATAGTTGGCCACCAGGTGCTTGTCGGCAAAAATCACCTTGCGGAACAGCTCCAGCAGGAAATAGCCATGCTGGCGCGCGCCGGACGGTACCGCGGCCGGGGCCGGCGCGAAGGCCAGGTCGAAGCGGCGCGCCACCTGCTGCGAGGAGGCACTGACGGGCTCGCCTTCCTGCAGCGCGCTGGTAAAGTAAAAGCCGCGGAACACGGGCTGGAACTGGAACGGGTTTTCCTCGAACAGGGTGGCGATGAAGGCGCGCAAGGCCGGCTTGATGGCGGCAAATTCCAGCGGAAAGGTAAAGATGCCGGGCGCCATCGTCTTGCGTTGCCGGTGCGCCATGTTGGCCAGGCTCAGTTCCGTCAAGCCATCGTGCAATTCATCGAAACCCTGATCGAAAAACGCCAGCAAATCCGCCGTGGGCAACTTGCGCTGGTAGGGCATGGTGGCGCCCCAGACACGCTCGCGCTCGCTACGCTCGGCATCCGCGAAAAACTCCGTGAAGCCGGCGATCAGGTCCGCCTTGGTAAACACGATGTACAGGGGCGCGAACACTTCCAGGCGTTCGATGACGTCCTGCACGCGCTTGCGCAGGCTGCGCGCCAGTTGCATGCCGACATCAGGGTCGCCTTTCAATTCGGCGATGCTGACGGCGATGAGGATGCCGTTGATGGGCGCCTTGCGCCGGTATTTTTTCAGCAGGTCGAGAAAGCCGAACCACTCGCCGCGGTGCTCGTCGACGACGGAGTAGCGTCCCGCCGTGTCGAGCACGATGCCGTCCGTGGTGAAAAACCAGTCGCAGTTGCGCGTGCCGCCCACGCCTTGCACGATCTTGCCGTCGGCAAAGGGAAACTGCAGGCCCGAATGCAGGATGGCGCTGCTCTTGCCGGCGGCCGGATTGCCGATGATCATGTACCACGGCAATTCGTACAAGGCGGCGGCGCCCGATTTGAGACCCAGCTTGGACGTCTTGATGGTCTCGATGGCGGCCAGCATGCCCGTGCGCACGGCGTCGAGTTCCCCCCGCTGGGTGCTGCCGGCAGTGGATGCCGAAGCGGCTTGCGCGGCGGCGATCTCGGCTTCGTTGAGGATGGCCTGCCCCAGCGCCTGCGCATCGCGCCGCGCGCGGCGCCGGCGCCACAGCCACAGGCCCAGCCACGTGACCAAGGCCAGCAGCAGTAAGGCCAGGGCCCAGACCAGCGCCACTTCCAGCACTTCGGCGCCCAGGTACAGGAACACGGCCAGCGCCATGAAGCCGAGGATGGTCAGATTGCAGCTGTCGGTGAGGAAATGCCAGATTCTTCGCAGCATGATGAGCCCAGGGTGAGGTCGCAAAGCAGGAGGAACGCCGCCGCGCAGCGAGGCGGATTCGGCCCATGCTGACAGCAATGCGGCGCGCCTTTGTTGACATATGACAAGTACCAGGTGCCAGCGCGCGGCAGGCGCTGGCCTGCCATTGACGCCGCGCAAGTAAGCTTGCAGCGGTGAAAATCAGGCCGAAACCCGGCGCTAGAATGACTGGCGCGGCTTACTTGCCCAGCACGCGCGGTTGCGGCAATTCCGTGTGGCCAAAATCCATCATGGTCCAACGCCCGCCCCAGCGCAGGCCCACCGATTCGGCAGTCACGCCATATAAACGGTAGCCGCGCATGGCCCAGGCATTTTTTTCAGAAATGATGAGCTTTCCTTCATGCATGAATGCGCAATCGGCCGCCAGGCCATACTGGTGATAGCTTTGAAACGCCCTCGCGTTCGTCACGTTCGGGCCGGCCGCCGCCAATTGATCCTGGCGCGCAGGGCTGCGATAACCTTCCAGCAAGACCATGTCGTAGCCATGCACGTCTTTCATGATCTTGAAGACCAGCAGCAGGCGCTGCGCGAAATCGTGGTCGAGCAATTGCCAGTTGCGGCTGGCGCCGCCCAGCAGCGGGCGCAGCTGCGTTACTTCCGCCGTGGAAAACAGCAGCGGCGGCAAGGCCGGCGGCGGCACCAGCTGCTCGCCCTTCAGCAAATCGCTGACCTGGTCATTGATCGCGTGTTGCTGGTCGGCATAGCCGCGCAAGGCGATGCGGTCGCTGGACAGCCAGGCCAGCAGCGGCGGCACGATGACCAGCACGCTGCCCGCCAAACTCAGCCAGCGATGCAGCCACAGCAGCTGCCAGGCGCGCGCCATGCCCGAGCCCGTGTGCCGCTGCACGCGTTGCCACTGCGCGCCGCTGCCGCCCTTCAGGTGCTGCGCGCGCCGCTGCATGCGCCAGCCCAGGTTGACGAGCGTGTGCAGCACGATGGCGCGGCCGCCGGGAAACAGCAGCAGCCAGCAGGCAAGACAGGCGAGCAGGAAATACATCAAGACCAGGGCGACGAACATGGGCGCTCCGTGACGGGAATAGCGGGGGCCGGGCAGCATGCTCGGCGGCATCGCTAGATCGTAGGCGTCCGAGGTCCGCATGAGCGCGGTTTACATCAAGGTCAGTCGAGTTTGTTCCACTGCGGAGGTGATATTTTGTCTTTACTGAAAAACGGGGATGGCCAGGCGCGCAGCCCTGACCTGTTGAGCAAGACCGGCGCGGCTGGCGCGCGCATCGAAGGCAAGGGCATCCTGTCGCAGCTCGAACACGGCATCGCCGCGCCTGTGGCCAGACCTGCACTGCGCTGGCGCCCCGGCTGGCGGCACTGGGCCGCTGGCGCGCTGTGCCTGGTGGTGCTGATCACGGCCGTGCTCGCGTATGACACGGACGTCCTGCCCCTGCCCCTGCCGCCGGCGCCCGTCACGGCGGTGACTGAGGCTCCGCCCGCAATGCCGGCGCCAACGGTGCCGCCGCACGCGTCGCAGGCGGCCACCATCGTCAATACGGCGGGACCGCCCTTGCCTGCGATGGCCGCCACGACAGCAAGCGCACCGCACAAGACGCTACCGCCCGTGCGCCAGGCCGCCGCGCGCCCTCAGGGACCGAGGCCGGTTGCCGCGCCCGGCGACAGCGACGTGACCTTGCTGACGGCGATGGTGGCCCATGCGCACCGGCAAGAAAGCACGGCGGCGCCCGTGCGCGACGTGGTGCTGCGCCAGCGGGAGGGGGAGCAGGAAACGGCGGAACTGTTGCGGCGCTGTCAGCAGCTGGGCCTGATCGAAGGCATGCTGTGCCGCTCGCGCATCTGCTCGGGCCGCTGGGACAGCGATCCCGCCTGCCATTGATGGGTATTGCCGGCGGTTGACGAACCTCAGGCGCGTTCGGACACTTCGATCAGGTTGCGGTCCGGGTCGCGCAGATACACGGAGCGGATGGGCCAATTGGCGCCCGTGCGGGCCACCGGTCCCTCCTCGATGGCAATCCCCAGCGCCGCCAGGTGGGCGATGAACGCGTCGAGCGGCACGGCGGCGATGAAGCACAGGTCCAGCGAGCCGGGCGTGGGCAAGTCCGCCTTGGGCAGGAATTCCTTGCCGGCCTCATGCAGGTTGATTTTTTGCGCGCCAAACTTGAACGCATGGCGGCCGGCGCCAAACGTTTCCAGCTGCATGCCCAGCACGCGCGTATAGAAATCGATGCAGGCGGGCTTGTCGCGGGTGGTCAATACCAGGTGATCCAGGTGGTCTATCATACAGTTCTCGGGTGAGTGGCCGCGTCCATGCGACCTTGCAAAAAACCTTCCATCAGCGCCAGCAGTGCCTGCGGCTGCTCCTGGTGCGGCGTATGGCCGCACTGCTCGACAATGGCGGGCACGGCGTTGAGCGCCTGCGCCACGATCGTGTCGACCTGGGCCGCGCTGCCGTACTGGTCCTCGCTGCCCTGCACCACCAGCGCCGGACATTCGACGGAGGGCAGCAGGTATTCGATGTTCCAGAACTGGAAACCATAACTGAGCCAGGTATCCGACCAGGCCTTGAAGATGGTCTCCGTCTTGTCGCCATGGTATTTCGCCAGCGCGCGCAGCTTGCCCGCGCCAAACGCCGCATCCGCCACGCGGATGCCATCGAGCGTGATGCCCTCGACAAACACGTGCGCCGCTTCGGTGATGATGCCGCGCAAGCGCGGCGGCTGCTGCGCCGCATAGATCAGGGCAATGCTGCCGCCATCGGAGTGGCCGACGAGAAAATGGTCCTGTCCCGGCAGCAGTGCCGCGAGCACCTGCGGCAGCTCGCACAGCGCGTAGTCGTGCAAATAATGGAGTTGGCGGCGCGCCGCCAGCGGCGACGACTGCCCATAGCCATGGCGGTCATACAGCAAGCCGCGGCACCCCGTCGCCTGGCATAGCTGCGCGGGGAAATCTTTCCACATCGCACAGCAACCGAGTCCCTCGTGCAGGAATACCAGGCAAGGCTTGGCGGGGTCGCCTTCGATCAATTCGTAATAGATATCGGTTTCGGCACTCAGGTTCAGTATCGGCATGGGCTAGGCTCGCATCGGCAGGTCGGCTGGGCCTATTGTGCCATTGTCCTGCACGGCATGCGTGGCGCCCCGTAAAAATAGCCTGCTGGAAAAGATATTCCCGCCTGCTTGCAAGGTGTTTGCGCCAGCACAAGTGTGCGCCGTTTTTCCGGCGGCGCCGCGCGCTTTTTGCCCGCGCGTTTGCCTAGAATGGCTTACTCCAACAGCATGGAGCAGGCGGCTACCTTATCAGCCAGGACGTGACACTGGCCGTCACGGCAACAGATAAGGCGTCTTGCCGCACGACGACAGGCGCGGCGTCCAAACTATCGATCAGGAGTACATCATGGAAATGAAAGTAGAACACCGCACCGGCAGCAACCTGGCACTGGAAGAAACCGATGCGCCGATGGAACAGGAAGGCAAGAGTGCAAAAGGCGCTGCCGCACAAGACTTGAACCTGAGCCCCGCCGCCTTCACCACCTATTACACGTGGACGGCCAATGGCGTGCATCCTTCGGTCAACTTCGCCAATGCCAACGTGAAGGCCAATTCGCGCGTATTGCTCAACATCAGCGAGTATGCCGCGACGCCCCAGGACCGTTTTATCGGCTCAGCCCGCATGGCCGTGTACAACATCGCACCGTATAACGGCGGTTTCCGGGCCTGGGTGGATATCTCGTGGGGCAGCCCGCTGAAGGTGCGTTTCGACGTGTTTGTGGATCCCTGATCCGGGAAACACTGCGCGCGCCCCCGCCACCAGCGGGCCGGCATCGCGCACGTCGCCAAGGCACTGAAGCAATGGCCAGCGCGAACGGGAAACCGTGCGCGCATGACAAAAGGGCCACGTGTTGCCACGTGGCCCTTTGCTGCTGCTTGTTCTGGCTCCCCGACCTGGACTCGAACCAGGGACCTGCGGATTAACAGTCCGTCGCTCTACCAACTGAGCTATCAGGGAAAGGAGGCCGAATTATATACGTCAAAATTTCCCATGTCCAGTTTCAATCTGCATGGCCAGCAAAACAGGCCGCCAGCGAGCCAGCCTCGCCAGATGGCAGGGTCCGTCTGCGCTGCGCCACGCAAGATAGTAGAATAGCCAGGCCTTAGCGACACGCAAGGCGCACAACCGCATGCCGGCAACGGGGCGTCAACCACGCCGCCACGCGGACATGCGCTTGCAAGGTTCGCCTTGCCCCTGGCTTACTGCTCTCATCCGACATGACAGAATCAAGCGCAACCCTGGTGGACCAACCCGGCAGCGGCGACAGCTCGGCGGAAATTGCCGAGCATATGGCGGCCGCCATCGTGGCGCGCCAATTGCCGCCCGGCACGCGGCTGCGCGAGGAGGCGCTGTGCCGGCTGTATGGCGTCAGCCGCACCAAGATCCGCGCCGCCCTGCTGATACTCTCGAAAGACAAACTCATACGCATGGTGCCTGACAAGGGCGCCTTCGTCAGCCAGCCAACGGAGGCGGAGGCACGCGACATCTTTGCCGCGCGGCGCATCATCGAGGCGGCCCTGGCGCGCGAATTCGTCGCGCGGGCCAAAGCTGCCGACTACCGGATGCTGGAGCGGCACCTGAAAGCGGAACGCCAGGCGCTGGCACGGGACACGCCGCTGCGCTCGCAACTGCTGGGCGACTTCCACGTATTGCTGGCCGATATCGCCGGCAACGCCGTGCTGCGCGACATCGTGCGCGAACTCGTGGGCCGCAGCTCGCTCATCACCATGCTGTACCAGTCCGGCCACGACGCGGCCTGCTCGTGCGACGAACACGGCCGCTTTCTCGACGCGGCGCGCAGCGGCGACGCCGACCTGGCGGCGCGCCTGATGGTCGAGCACCTGGCGCATGTGGAAGCGGCGTTGCGCTTCGACGGCAGCGCCGGCGACCACAAGAAAGACCTGGTGGCCGCACTGCTGATGTAAGAGCCTATCCCAGTAGGGAGCGTCTTCTGCTGGCAGCGGATCAGGAGCGCGGACAAGGCGTGAGGAGGACGCGTGGCGAGCCACGCAACGACGAACAACGCAGTCCCCGCTTTTGAGGGGCGCCAGCAGCGGATGTATTCATCTACTGGGATAGGTTCTCAGCCGCCCATCAAAAAAGGCCGCCGATGCGGATGCACGGGCGGCCTTGTCATTGCTGCGGCAACTGCTTGCCGGCAAACTTGCTATTCGCCCAGGTAGATAAACTTGAACAGGAAGATGGCGGCGATGATATAAGCCACCACCGATACCTGCTTGCCCTTGCCCGTCAACAGTTTCAAGACGGCATAGGTGATGAAGCCGAACGCCACGCCGCTGGCCACGGAATAGGTAAACGGCATCATCAGCGCCGTGATGGCGGCAGGAATGCTTTCCGTGCTGTCATCCCAGTCGATGAAGGTCAGTTCGCGCAGCATCAGGCAGGCCACGTACAGCAGCGCGGGCGCCGTCGCGTACGGCGGCACCGTGTGCGCCAGCGGAGCGAAGAACAGGCTGCCCAGGAACAGCAGCGCGACGGCGACGGCCGTCAAGCCCGTGCGGCCGCCCGCTTGCACGCCGGCAGCGCTTTCCACGAAGGCCGTCGTGCTCGACGTACCCAGGCAGGCGCCGGCGGCAATCGCCGTGCTGTCGGCCAGCAAGGCCTTGTTCATGCGTTCCATCTTGCCGTCTTTCAACAAGCCGGCACGGTTGGCCACGCCCATCAGGGTGCCCGTCGCATCGAACAATTCCACCAGGAAAAACACCAGTACCACGTTGACGATGCCGATCGACAGCGCGCCCATGATGTCGAGCTTGAACAAGGTCGGCTCGATGGCGGGCGGCGTCGAAACGATGCCGTTGAACTGGTTGCCGCCAAAGAAGAAGCTGGCGACGGTGATGGTGAGAATGCCGATCAGGATGGCGCCCGGCACTTTCAGGCGGTCCAGCGCGACGATGATGAAGAAACCGAGGATGGCCAGGATGGGCGCCGCCTGGTGCAAGTCGCCCAGGGCGATGATGGTGGCCGGGTTCGACACCACCACCCCCGCGCTTTTCAGGGAAATGATGGCCAGGAACAGGCCGATACCGACAGTGATGGCCGTGCGCAGCGCGGGCGGGATGCTGTTGATGATCATTTCGCGCACCTTGAACAGGCTGACGAGGATAAACAGGCAGCCGGAAATGAAGACGGCGCCCAGCGCCACTTCCCAGCTCATGCCCATGCCCTTGACCACCGTGTACGAGAAGTACGCATTCAGGCCCATGCCCGGCGCCAGCGCGATCGGGTAGTTCGCATACAGGCCCATGATCAGGGTGCCGATGGCGGCCGCCAGGCAGGTGGCGACGAAAACGGAGTCTTTCGGCATGCCCGCGTCGCCGAGGATGGACGGGTTGACGAAGATGATGTAGGCCATCGTCAGGAACGTGGTCAGGCCGGCAAGCAGCTCCGTGCGCACATTGGTCCCGTTGTCCTTCAGTTTGAAATAGCGTTCCAGGAACTGCATGATTAACCCCTTGTTTTGGTAAAACCGGGCGCCTGCGTGTGGCCAGTGCGCCTCTTTTTATGACGAAATGACTACTTTCCCGCTGCGCCGACCGGCTTGAAGGCCCACCAGCGGCTGCCCGCGAAATTCCAGACCAGCCCGATGCCCGTCGCCAGCACCTGCGCCAGCCAGTAATACCAGCCTAGCTGGTGTACCAGCAGCCACATCAGGCCCGTATTGATGCACCAGCCGATGCCCAGCAAGGTGAAATACTTGCTTGCCGCCTCGCCATGGCCCTTGTCGCTTTTAAACGTGAAAAAGTAATTGAGGAGGTAGTTGACGACGGAACCGAGGATGTAGCCGATGCCGGACGCGGCGGCGGCGCTGATGCCGGCCCATTCCACGCCGCCCCACAGCACGCTGTATTGCACGGCCGTGCCGGAAGCGCCGACGGCGGCGAAACGTAAAAATTGGTGATGCAGGGAATGGGACATTGTCAATTTTCAAATAAGACGAAAACAATCGCCAGGATCAGGCCAGAATAAAAAATGGCTACGATTGCTCGTAACCATTTTTCAGCCTGCATTTTACTGCAAGTTGCGCCCAACGTTCATATTCGCCGCCGCTGCGGCGTCGCTTCTACCCTTATCCCTTGCGCTGGCGGCGCCGGCGCAGCCAAACGAACAGCGCGATCAGCAGCAAGATTCCCACGATGCCGCCCGGTAGCATGAACGGTTGCGCACGCGCCAGCACGGGCTTCTCGCCGCCGCTGCGCGCCTGCGCCACATACGCGGGCGTGACGGACACATCCGGGTTGCCGTACTGTTTCAATACGCAATTGGCGATCGAGGCGATCTGCTCATCCGTCAATGGCTGCACGTAGGAGCGCTGGTCGAAACGGGGCATGAACGCTTCGTGTTCTTCCCCTTCGATCTTGCGCTCGACGCCAAACAGCATGGCCGAGACCAGATTGGCCGGCGTATTGCCGCCCGTCGCCGTGTTGTGGAACAGGGCGGGATAGGCCTGGCCCGTGCTGCCGGCGCCGCTGGCCGAATGGCAGCTGGCGCAGTAGCCGGAAAACAGCACGGCGCCACTGTTGAGCGAATGGTGCTCGGTGGACCCGGCCATGCCGCGCAGCAGCGGCTCTTCGCTGGCGGCGCTGCCATGGCTGAAGGCAGCTTTCGTCTGGCCCGGCGCGCGCACGGGTGGCACTGTGCGCAGCCAGGCCACGATGGCCGCCACGTCGTCGTCGCGCAAAAATTGCAGGCTGTTCTGGATGGCTTCGGCCATGCCGCCCGCCGCCTGCCCCTTGCCTTCCACATGGCCCGTCTTCAGGTAGGCCGTGAGTTCCGCATCCGTCCACGCGCCGATGCCGCTGACCTTGTCGGACGTGATGTTCGGCGCATGCCAGGAACCAAGCGACGCGCCGGCCAGGGTCTGGCTGCCGATTTCCGCCATCAGCGCGTTGCGCGGCGTGTGGCAGGCGCTGCAGTGCGCCAGGCCTTCGGCCAGGTAGGCGCCGCGGTTGATCTGCGCGCTCTTCGCCGGGTCCGGCACGAAGCGTTTATTGTCAAGGAACAAGGTATTCCAGCCCAGCATCGACAAGCGCACATTGAACGGGAATGGCAGGGCCGTCTGGCGCGCCGGCTCGTCGACGGGCTTGACGGCCTGCATGAAGTAATAATACAGGTCGCCCACGTCCGCATCCGTCAGCTGCGCATAGCTGGTGTAGGGCATGGCCGGATACAGATGGCTGCCGTCGGCGCGCACGCCTTCCCGCAGCGCGCGCGCAAAGTCGGCTTCCGTGTAGTGGCCGATGCCGCCTTGTTTCGACGGCGTGATGTTCGTCGCGTAGATCGTGCCCAGCGGCGAATCGATGGCGTAGCCACCCGCATACGGCTTGCCGCCCGCTGCCGTATGGCAAGCCATGCAATCGGCCGCGATGGCCAGGTAGCGGCCCCGCTCCAGGCGCGCATCGGGACTGGCGGCGGCAGGCGCGGCCGGGCGGTCCGGCGTCAGGGTGACAGGCGGTGCCGGTGGCACAGCGTGGGCGGCCAGCGGCAAGCCGGCCGCCAGCGCCAGGCTCAGTAATAAACGGCGCATCATGCTGCCTCCCTTGCCAGGGTGCGGGCAATGTCGTCGGCCGCGCGCAAGCCGAGCGCGGCCATGCTGAGGGTGGTGTTGACCACGCTGGCCGACGGCATGGCGCCGCCGCCCGGCAGCCACAGGTTGGCGTGGTCGTGCGCGCGGCAATTGCCGTCGACCACAGAATCGGCACGGTTACTGCCCATGATGACGCCGCCCATGATGTGGTTGTTCGCGTTCAGGCTGTCGGTGATATGGAATTCCACGGCGCCGAACAGCTTGCCGATGTGCTCGAGCTGCGCATGCGCGGCCTTCGCGCCATTGCGCACGTAATCGCCCACGTCATAGTAAATGTCGGGACAGGCCAGGCCCAGCGGGTCCTTGCGCGTCTTGCTCAAGGTCAAACGGTTATGCGCCTCGGGCAGCGGTTCCAGGCTGATCGACAAGTCCACGCCAAACGCGGCGCGGCGGCGGATTTCATCGTCGAGGTCCTTGCCCACCAGGCCCAGCTTTAACGACTGCTGCGTAGCGGGTCCGACGCGGGTGATATTGTTCAGGATCATCTTGTTGGCCGAATACTGCGCGCGGAAGGCACCGTCGCGCGGGCCCACCAGGCAGCTGCTCTGCGCAGGACCACGGCCCGTCCAGATCGGTTCATTGGCGAGGAATGTACAGTGGAAACCCGAGTGGTCCATCATGTTGCGGCCGACTTGATCGGAACTGTTGGCGATGCCGTTCGGATTGTTCTGGTTGGCCGCCAGCAGCAGCAAACGCGGTGTTTCAATGCCGTTGCAGGCAATCACGAAAGCCTTGCCCGTCGCCATATGCGACTGTTTCTTCGCGTCATACCAGTGCACGGCCGTCACGCGGTTGTTCTGGTCCGTTTCGATGCGGTAGACGACGGCCTCGGCCAGCACGCCCGCGCCCTTCAACTCGGCCCGCTCCACGTGGTGGATGCCGTTGTACATGGCGCCGATGGGGCAGATCGGCTGGCAATTGTTATTGCCGCAGCACGTCGGGCGGCCCTGCCATGGACGCGTCGAACGGCCTTGCGGGATCGGCACGGAGCGGTAGCCGTGCGGGTTGACCACTTCGGCGAAGCGCTTGTCGCCATAGCCCCAGGGCACCATGTCCATCGGGTACGGCGCGCTGCGTTCGCTGGGCGACTGCAAGGCAGGATCGTTGGGGCCGGCCACGCCCATTTCCTGCTCGGCGCGGCAATAGTACGGTTCCAGCTCATCATAGGAAATGGCCCAGTCGCGCCCCACCCCGTAATCGCTTTTCATGCGCATGTCGGACGGCAGATGGCGCCAGCACGACGCGGCCCAGTGCCAGGTCGTGCCGCCCACCGTGCGCAGATAGCCCTGCTGGAAACTGCTGCCGCTGGGGCCGGACAATTCCACGTAGTTATTCTTCGGGAAATACAGCGGCGCGGGCGCGTTGTCGGCCTGCGGATACAGCCCCTGGAAGTCGGAGCCGACGCGGTTCTCGAACGGCATGTTGCGCCAGTTTTCCACGGCTTGGCCACGCTCGATGCGCAGGCCCGCTTCCAGCATGATCACGGAATGGCCCTGCGCGGCCAGTTGGTCGGCCATCATGGCGCCGACGACGCCAGTACCGACGATGACGACATCGGCGGCGACGTCGCCATTACTCTTGAATTGGGGTGATTTCATTTTGCTTGCTTGCCTTTCGGTTCGGGAGTGCCGGTGGTGGCCGGGGCCGGTACGGGTTTTGGCGCCACGGGCGCGGAGACGCGCACGGCCGGCGGCGCCTTCAGCCACCACAGGGGGCCGTAATTGCAATAGGTCGGCACGACCTGGCCATCGGCCACCGTGCGGTACATCAACGCTTCCGCATACGCGACGACGATGGACTTCGTGCCCTGCGCCGCGTTGCCGGCGATAGTGCCCGTGTACCAGGCGGCAACGATGCCCAGCGCCAGCTCGCGCAAGCCGGCGTCCGCGGCGGTAGCGGCCGCCAGCAGGGCTTTCGCTTCCTGGCCCGTGACGAGCAGCGCGCCCAGCTGCGGCAAGCGCTCGGCAAAGCCGGGCACGTTCGTGCGCATGGCTTGCTCGATGCGCGCCGCCGTGTCGGCGGACAAATCGCGGTGGCCCGTGATCGTTTGCGACAAGGTGTAGAACAGCATCGTGACGGGCGCCAGGCCGGGTGCCGGAGCGCTGGCCGGCGCCTGCATGGCGGCGGACAGGGGATTGCTCCAGAAACCTGCCTGCGCCAGCAAGGCGGCCAGGCCGATCAGGGCGTGGCGGCGGCTGATGCGGGGAAGGGATGAAACGGATGTTGCAGATGGTTCGCTGCCTGGATGGTTCATGAGACTCCCGCAAGACTTGTTGTTTTATTGACTTCGATGATTGCGCTACATTGCATTTGCGCATAGATGGAACCGGTTCCATATTATCCTACAGAAGTAAATTGTCTGCCAATGAAGTATTACGACTGAGATACTGGCTGGTGCAATTCCTGGATGGATTCAGGCGTGTCGCGCACGCTGAACGCCACTCCCGGCTGGCCGCCCAGGCGGTAATGGAAGTCGAGCACGCTGCCGCCAGCCAGGGCCGGCTTGCCCGGCAGGGCCAGGGGCAGGTTCAGGCTGCAGTCATGGTCGCCCAGGATGATGTCGCCATGCACGCGGATGCGCGTCAGCAGGCGCGGCGCCTGCTCCAGCACGTCAGGCAGGCGGATGCTGGCGGCCGGCAAGCTGTCGCCCTGCTCGTCCTGCCTGCCCTGCCAGGCGCGCAAGGCGTCACCATCGAGGGCAAACACGCGGCCCCAGTCGGTGCACGGCTCGCCAGGCGCGCGCCGGTCCAGACCCAGGTGCACGGTGACGGATGCCGGCAGCAGCGCCGCCGCAGGCGCTTGCGCGTGCAGATTGCGCAGGATGGCCACCTGCGGCTCCTTGCCCAGCGCCGTATTCATGGTTTCGCTGACGATCACGTCCGGCATGGCGCCGCCAGCAATGCGGTAGGCGGCCGCGTCGGCGCAAATGTATGCCGTGACATGGCTATCCAGGCCCAGGCTTGCAATCAGTTCGCGCGCATAGGCCAGGGTCTCGGCATGCACGTCGAGGATGACAAACTGCACCAAATCCGCATCCAGCACGGCCATCACAGGCAGGGCCAGCAAGGCGAACGGTCCGCAGCCCGCATACAGCACGCGCACCGGCCGGCCACCGCTCACCTCCAGGCGCTCGCGCACGGCCAGGGCCAGGCCCTGGATGAAGGCGGCACTGCGGTACGGCTCGCGCGCGCACAGGCCCGCCTGCACGGGAGAGATGGCCCAGCCGCTGGGAAGAAAGCTTTCGCCGTCGCGCAAACCGTCCTGCCGGTCCATGGACAGGCGCGAATGGCGTTCGACGAGCTGGCGCAGCTGCACCGTTTCGCCGACCAGGCTTGCCAGCGAACGCTGCGGATCGCACAGCGCAGCCGCGATGGCGGCCAGTTCCGCGCGTGCCGGATTCATGCGAGACTCCACTGGCAAGGCGGGATAAAGACAGAATGCATGGCGGCTTCCTTGAAATGATTGCAAGTACGCGGAAAAATTGGCAGCATAGCAAATAACTGTACGCCTGTTAATTTATCTCCAGCCGCAAACACCTACCGGAGCATCGATGCACGCCTTGCCGCTTTCCGACCTCACCCTCGTCCTCGCCAGCCTGCCCGCCCCCTACCAGTTGCGCGTCCAGCGCGACGACGACGATGGCTTTGCCGCCGCGCTGTACAGTTCCACACGCGGCGACTTGCGCCAGATGCCGGCCGCGCCCGCCGTCATCGAACAGCTGATCGCCATGCAGCAGCGCATGCAAAGCCACGGCTACCGCCAGGCGTATCCGCACGCCGTGTACCTGGTGCTGCAGCACGGCGATACCCCCATCGGCCGCCTGATCCTGGACCGCCAGGATCAGGTGCTGCACCTGGTCGACATCGCCATCCTGCCCGCCGCGCAAGGCCAGGGCGCCGGCAGCGCCGTGCTGCGCGGCCTGCAGGCGCAAGCGGGCGCGGAGCAATGGCAGATCCACCTTGCCGTCAACAAAAGCAACGCCGCCGCGCGCGCCCTGTACCAGCGGCTGGGCTTTCGCGGGCGCGGGGAAAACGAGGTGCAGGAGCAATTGGAATGGAGC
This sequence comes from Janthinobacterium sp. SUN128, assembly GCF_030587275.1. Lineage (NCBI taxonomy): Bacteria > Pseudomonadati > Pseudomonadota > Betaproteobacteria > Burkholderiales > Oxalobacteraceae > Janthinobacterium > Janthinobacterium sp. SUN128. Next base: position 2,948,962 of record NZ_JAPWHY010000001.1, read on the forward strand.
GCGCCATAGTGCCGGCACAGCATATCCCCAGCAGCTGGCTGCAGCTGCCGCTGCACTTCGACGTGGTGCGCATGCAGGGCGACAGCGACCAGTTCGCCGCGGACGAGTGGATCAGCCATTTCAATACGGGCGCCTACGACCAGGGCTGGAGCTGCGTGCCGCTGCGCTCGCCCGGCGGTGCAGCCGACAACATCATGCCCGTCGACGGCGCCGCCTACGCAGGCACGCCGCAACTGGCGCGCTGCCCCCGCCTGCGCGAAGTGCTCGCCAGCTTCGCATGCGAGATCCGCGCCGCGCGCCTGATGGCGCTGGCGCCGGGCGCCATCATCCGCGCGCACCGCGACGCCGGCACGTCGCTGGCCGATGGCTTGATCCGCATCCACATCCCCATCCACACTTCGCCGCAGGTGCTGTTTACCATCGATGGCGAAACTGTCCACTTCACGGCTGGGCACGCCTGGTACATGGACGCCAGCTGCCTGCATGCGGTGCACAACCGGGGCATGACGCCGCGCATCCACCTCGTGCTCGACTGCGTCACCAATGCCTGGCTCGAAGCGCTGTTCGCCTCGGCGGGATTCGTGCCGAAAGCGGCCCACAAGTATGGCGACCCCGGCATCCACGATGGCAATGTGCGGGCCGTCATCGCCCAGCTGCGATTGTCGCCCTCGCCTGCCAGCCTGGCACTGGCCAGGGAATTGGCGGCATTGGCCGACGGCGCCGGGAACGCGGCATGAGCGCCCGACATGGCCTGACCCAGCAGGAAGGCTTGCTGGCCAGGGGTACTGTTGTTCCCTGGCATACGGGCATGGACATGCGCCGCTGGTATCCACTCTTTGCGCGGCACGACGCGCAGACGGGCGAGGTATCCCTCTGCTGGCGCGACCTGGGGCAGCAGCCGTTCAGCGAACCATTCTTTGTCAACACCCTGGCGCGCCAGCCCTGGGATGAGCGCCGCATCTGCCACACGCCGCTGGCGGCGCTGGCCACGCTAGGCGACTGCCTGGCGCCCGATGCCTTCATCTTCCACGTCTCGCGCTGCGGTTCGACCCTGCTGACGCAATTGCTGGCGACCTTGCCGCAATGCGTGGTGCTGTCCGAGCCAACCGTCATCGACTCGCTGCTGCGCCTGCATCACGATGGCATGACGGGCGGCGACAGCATCGCCCTGCTGCGCCAGGCCATCCTGGCACTGGGCCAGCGCCGCACGGGCGAGGAGACGCATTTCTTCATCAAGTTCGATTGCTGGCACATCCACAACCTGGCCTTGCTGCGCCAGGCGTTTCCCGATACGCCCTGCCTGTTCCTGTACCGCGAACCGCAAGCCGTGCTTGCCTCGCACCAGCGCCAGCGGGGGCCGCAGATGATCCCCGGCATGCTGCACCCGGCCCTGCTGCCGCTACCCGCACACCAGCTAGCCCCGGGCGACCATGATGGCTATGCGGGCGTGGTGCTGTCCAGCCTGTTTAAGGCCGCTCAGCCGCACGCCGCCGCGGGCCAATTGCAGCTCATTAACTACAATCAATTGCCTGGCATGGTACTGGACGACTTGCTGCCCCGCTTTCGCATCGCCCCCACCGCCGGACAGCTGCAAGCGATGCGCGAACGCGGCGGCGTGCATGCGAAATATGGCACGGTATTCCAGGGCGATGCGCCGCATGCGGCAAGCAGTCCGCCGGCCACGGCGGAGCAGATACAAGCAGACTATCAGGCACTGGAAGCGCTGCGCATAGGAAATTGAAGCTGCATCAGCGTGCCATCGGCGCTCGCGGTGAAAGGCAAAAAAGCCCGGTGAAGGACCGGGCTTTTTGCGTGGCGACTGTTGCACTGCGTTGAGCGGCAGCACCTCAGCCTGGAAAAGCTCCTTAACCGCGTTGCGTGCGACGGCGGCGTGCCATGAAACCCATCAGACCCAGACCGGCAGCCAGCATGGCATAGGTCGATGGTTCCGGCACGGCCGTGACCGAAACGTTGTCGAGTGCCGCACCCCACACGCTGTTCTTGTTATTCCCTTGAAAGTACAAGGTGCTGTTGGCCGCGGTGGCAATAAAACTGAACCCTTCGTTTACCCAGCCCATGTTGGAAGGAGACCGGCCCGTGCTGTCAAACGTGAAGCTGTGCACGCCCGTCACGCCCACATCCACCAGCTTGAGGCTGCCTCCGCCTTCGGCATTGCCGGCCAGGCTGAAACTGACGTTGTACTGCTGTCCGATCACGGTGCCGAAAGACTGCGAAATACGTCCGCCAGAATTGCCGTTCAAATCCAGGCTGTAATTGCCCTCCGCATGCTTCCAGTATTGATTGACGATGTCGACGCTGCCACTGTCCACGTTCCAGGCACCCAGACGCCCGCCGCTGTTTATCTGAGCGAACGGGCCGCTAAACGTGCTCGATTCGAAGCCGCCGTTGCTCAACAAGTTAGCGTGCGCCATAGGCGCAACCAGAATCAGTGCAGCTACACCAGCCAAAGCAGTCAACTTACGCATAATCCAATATCCCTTTTATTTTATTCAAGAAATTTATTTTTCTTGAAGTCATCAGCTTAAGGCTGGAAACTTAAAAAATCAATAATATTCTTAAGTTAATAATAAATAATTCGCCAAGCGTCAGCCGTTTTCGCACCGGGGCTCTGGCGATCAGGAAATTGAAAATGATGAGGATGACTCTATGATGTGCCACGCACAAGCGAGCAACCCCTGAAATGCAAAAAGCCCAACCGTCAAGGCTGGGCTTTTCGATACTGCTGATGTTCTGGCTCCCCGACCTGGACTCGAACCAGGGACCTGCGGATTAACAGTCCGTCGCTCTACCAACTGAGCTATCAGGGAAAAGAGGCCGCATTCTATAGCGCCAATTTTCAGTTGTCCAGATTTACGCTAAAAAAATTACGTATGGCGCCATTCAGCCCGGATTTTCCTGCGGATGATAGTCAAATACCAGTACGCGGCCCAGCCATGGCTTGAGCAGCTCGACAAACGCCTGGTGCGCGGCATGGGCCAGGTAAGAGTCGCGCGCGCCGGTATCGGCAAAGCTCAAGCTGAAGCAATCGGTAAAGCCGTCATCGAGACCTTCCGGGCTGACGTTCGGCCCCCATTCGAATTGCAGCACACCGGGGATGCGGTGTTTAAGCTGGGAAAACTCATAGACCAGCTCGGCATGCTTGGCCGGTGTAATGTCCTCAAGAAAATCACACAGGACGATATGGCGCAACGGGATAGAACAGGTCATGGTGGCAGCTCTCCTATGGGGTTGCATTCAGGATAGCGCAAAATGGAAAAACACACAGACAGCGGTCCGCCATGCCGCAAATATTTTCTATATGCAACATGCTATTCGGATAATATCCCCCATGGACACCCCATACCCGTAGATAACCATCCATATCAGCCCATGACAAAAAACAAGCTACTGGCAATACTATTCATCGCCTTGCTGCCATTGTATGCATGCAAAGCACAAGCAGTTGCCATCGACACGCTGCTGACACCGGACATCGGCGGAATCAGGCAGTTTGTGCAAATCAAAACAGATGATTCCAACAAGCCTGTTCTTCTCTTCTTATCGGGCGGGCCCGGAAGCTCGATGATGAAGAATGCGGATGCCTTTACCAGCATCCTGAAAAATAGATTTACGCTGGTGCAATGGGATCAGCGCGATGCGGGACAAACCCTGAAACTCAATCCATCGCCAAGCCAGCCGTCCGTCGCGCAGATGAAGCAGGACACGTACCAGGTCATCATGTTTCTGCGAAAAGAGCTCAAGCAGGAAAAAATATACCTGCTGGGCAGTTCTTGGGGCAATGTGCTGGGTTTTCATATCGTCGAGCGCCATCCGGAACTGCTGCATGCGTATTTCGCCGTCAATCCCGTCATCAGCCAGATGGCCAGCGAAAAGGAATTGCTGGCCCATTTGAAGACGCATTTCCGGGACGATGCCGTCGCCAGCAAGGAACTGGCGCAGGTGCATATCCCCTTCCAACAGGATGAAGACCTGTTCTACTTGCGCAAATGGCTTTTCCATAAAGAAGGAAAGGCTTTTGCGACCAGCGATGGCTTCAAGGCCGGCTTTCTGCAATGGTCCAAAGCCTGGTCGCCCGTATGGAGCGAAGTGATGCATATCGATTTGCCGAAGACCCTGAAGAAAGTCGACTGCCCGATCTATTTCTTCGTTGGCAAGAACGACATCCAGACCTCCACCCGCATCACGCAAGACTATTTTGAGCAACTGCAGGCGCCAAGGAAGGGGCTGTTTTTATTTGAACAGTCGGGACATCAGATACACCAGGATGAACCGGAAAAATTCCAGCAGGCGATCATCGAGACCCTGCCTGCGCCAATCGCGGCGCGCTGAAATGCAAAAAGCCCAGCCGGTGAAGGCTGGGCTTTTCGATACTGCTGATGTTCTGGCTCCCCGACCTGGACTCGAACCAGGGACCTGCGGATTAACAGTCCGTCGCTCTACCAACTGAGCTATCAGGGAAAAGAGGCCGTATTATATAGGCCAAACTTGGCGCTGTCCAGATTTCCATAGGGAAAATCTTATCTTGCCCTGGCGCCCATGCCGGCGGCGCAATAACAAAAAAGGCCACGTTTTTCAACGTGGCCTTCCGAATTCTGGCTCCCCGACCTGGACTCGAACCAGGGACCTGCGGATTAACAGTCCGTCGCTCTACCAACTGAGCTATCAGGGAAAAGAGGCAATATTATATGTCGCTTGTTCCATATTTGCAAGACTGATACTGCATCTACACAAACACGGCCATCGCCGACTTTCTACCGCCATCAGCGCCGCACTTGCATGCAGCGCCGAAGAAGCAAGATCTTAAAGCACTTTGGCGATCGCGTCAATAACGATGTCGATATTGCGCGAATTCAATGCTGCCACGCAAATACGGCCCGTGTCGACGGCGTAGATCGACTGCTCGCGCAGCGACGCCACCTGCTCCTTGGTGAGACCGGAGTACGAGAACATGCCGATTTGCTGACGCACGAATTCGAAGTCGTGGCCTGGCGCCTTGGCTTTCAGTTTTTCCACGAAGGCATTGCGCATTTCGCGGATACGCACGCGCATGCCGGCCAGTTCCTCTTCCCACAGCTGGCGCAGTTCCGGCGTGGCCAGGACGGTGGCGACCACCTTGCCGCCGTGTACTGGCGGGTTCGAGTAGTTGGTGCGCACGACGCGCTTCAGCTGCGACAGCAGGCGGGCCGCTTCGTCGGCGCTGGCGGCGACGACGCTCAGGGCGCCCACGCGCTCGCCGTACAGCGAGAACGATTTCGAGAACGAGTTCGACACCAGCAGCGGGCCGCCCGCGTCGGCGAAGCGGCGCACCACGGCGCCATCTTCGGCGATACCGTTGGCGAAGCCTTGATACGCCATGTCCAGGAACGGCACCAGGCCGCGCGAGGTCACCACGCTGATGATCTGATCCCACTGGGCTACGCTCAGGTCGGCGCCGGTCGGGTTGTGGCAGCAGGCGTGCAGCACGACGATGGAGCCGGCTGGCATGGCGTTCAGGCTGGCCAGCATGCCGTCGAAGTTCACGCCATGGGTGGCGGCATCGTAGTAGGTGTAGTTATTCACGACGAAACCGGCGTTTTCAAACAGCGCGCGGTGGTTTTCCCAGCTTGGGTCGCTGATGTAGACCTGGGCCCCCGGCGCGAAGCGCTGCAGGAAGTCGGCACCGATCTTCAATGCGCCCGTGCCGCCGATGGCTTGCACGGTCACGGCGCGGCGCTCTTGAATTACGGCGCTATCGGCGCCAAATACGAGTTCTTGCACGGCCTTGTCGTAGGCAGCGAGGCCTTCGATCGGCAGATAGGTGCGTGGCGCCGCCTGTTCGATCAGGATGGCTTCTGCCTTGCGTACGCAAGCTAACAGAGGCACCTTGCCGTTGTCGTCATAATAGACGCCAACGCCCAGATTGATTTTGGCGGGATTCTGGTCCGCGTTAAATGCTTCGGTGATGCCCAGGATCGGGTCGCGTGGGGCCATCTCGATGGCGCTAAACAGACTGGCAGAAACAGTTGGGTTCGTCATGATAAGATTGGATTCGATTGGAAGCAGGTTCACAGCGGAGTTGTAGACAGCGCCCCAAAATACAACGCCAGGGCCGCCAGCAGAGCACTATTCTAACAAAGGTCTGATTCACATGCCCGAATTATCTACCGCCAGCGAGGCGGAAAGCGCAATTATCTCTTTCCCGGACTCCCCCTTCAAGCTGCACCAGCCCTTCCCTCCGGCCGGTGACCAGCCCACGGCAATCGACCAGTTATCCGAGGGGATTGCCGACGGACTGGCCTTCCAGACCCTGCTGGGCGTGACCGGTTCGGGCAAGACCTACACCATGGCCAACGTCATCGCGCGCATGGGCCGGCCAGCCATCGTCTTCGCGCCGAACAAGACCCTGGCGGCGCAGCTGTACAGCGAATTCCGCGACTTTTTCCCGCAGAACGCCGTCGAGTACTTCGTCAGCTACTACGATTACTACCAGCCGGAAGCCTACGTGCCGCAGCGCGACCTGTTCATCGAAAAGGACTCGTCGATCAACGAACATATCGAACAGATGCGCCTGTCGTGCACCAAGTCGCTGATGGAGCGGCGCGACGTCATCATCGTCGCCACCGTCTCGGCCATCTACGGTATCGGCAATCCGAACGAGTACCACCAGATGATTTTGACCTTGCGCGTCAAGGACAGGGTCGCGCAGCGCGACGTCATCGCGCGCCTGATCCAGATGCAGTACACGCGCAATGAGGTCGATTTCGGCCGCGGCACCTTCCGCGTGCGCGGCGATACCATCGACATCTTCCCCGCCGAGCATGCGGAGCTGGCCGTGCGCCTGGAAATGTTCGACGACGAAATCGAATCGATCCAGCTGTTCGACCCGCTGACGGGCAGAGTGCGCCAGAAAATCCCCCGCTTCACCGTGTACCCGGGCTCGCACTACGTGACGCCCCGCTCCACCGTGCTGCGCGCCGTCGAGACCATCAAAGACGAGCTGCGCGAGCGCCTCGAGTTCTTCCGCAAGGAGAATAAACTGATCGAAGAACAGCGGCTGGAGCAGCGCACGCGCTTCGACCTGGAAATGATGGCGGAAATCGGTTTCACCAAGGGTATCGAGAACTACTCGCGCCACCTGTCCGGCGCGCTGCCGGGCGAGCCGCCGCCGACCCTGGTCGACTACCTGCCGCCCGACGCCCTGATGTTCCTCGACGAGTCGCACGTGCTGACGGGCCAGCTGAGCGCCATGTACAACGGCGACCGTTCGCGCAAGACGAATCTGGTCGACTACGGCTTCCGCCTGCCGTCGGCCCTCGACAACCGGCCCTTGAAATTCGAGGAATTCGAACAGAAGATGCGCCAGACCGTGTTCGTCTCGGCCACGCCGGCCGAATACGAAAAGAGCCATTCCGACCAGGTGGTCGAGCAGGTCGTGCGCCCGACCGGTCTGGTCGACCCGCAGATCATCGTGCGCCCCGCCAGCAGCCAGGTGGACGACCTGATGTCGGAAATCGTCGAGCGCATCAAGAAGGACGAGCGCGTGCTGGTGACGACCCTGACCAAGCGCATGTCGGAGCAGTTGACGGAATACCTGGGCGACCATGGCATCAAGGTGCGCTACCTGCACAGCGATATCGAGACGGTGGAGCGCGTGGAAATCCTGCGCGACCTGCGCCTGGGCACCTTCGACGTGCTGGTGGGGATCAATCTGCTGCGCGAAGGCCTGGACTTGCCGGAAGTGTCGCTGGTCGCCATCCTCGACGCGGACAAGGAAGGCTTCTTGCGCTCCGAGCGCAGCCTGATCCAGACCATCGGCCGCGCCGCGCGTAACCTGAACGGCACGGCGATCCTGTACGGCGACCGCATCACGGACTCCATGCGCCGCGCCATCGACGAGACGGAACGCCGCCGCGCCAAGCAGATCGCCTTCAATACGGCCAACAACATCATCCCGATCGGCGTGAAGAAATCGATCCGCGAAATGATCGACGGCGTCTACAGCCCGCAGGAAGCGCGCGAAACCCTGCAAGTGGCGCAGGAAGCGGCCAAGTTCGAAGCCATGAGCGAGAAACAGGTCAGCAAGGAAATCAAGCGCCTGGAAAAACTGATGGTCGACCACGCCAAGAACCTGGAGTTCGAAAAGGCGGCGCAGGTGCGCGACCAACTGCACGTCCTCAAGCAGCAGCTGTTCGGCGCGCCCGGCACCGACAACGTGGCGTCGATCCTGGGCAAATAAACGGCTATCCGTGCCTTGGCTGGCCTACGGCTGCGGCAGCGAATAGTCGATGTCGTAGAAATGCTGGCCATTGACGATGCGGATGGCCAGCGTGCCGCTGATGCCCGTCAGCTGCCCCGTGCCGGAATGCGGCACGATCACGATGGACAGCTGCTGCTTGCCATCGGCCATCGTGCCCGCATGCTGCGCCACGAAGCTGCCTTCCCTGCCCTGCAGGACGCCCGTGATGGCTTCCATGGCGACATAAGCGGCCGCGCCCTTGGTGTCGGTGACGGCATTGAGCATCTCGCCCGTGGCAGTGGCGACCAGGTCGCCGGCATAGACTTTGTCGAGCAGTACCTTGCCCAAGGTCGTGCGCCCGGAGCGCTGCGGCGCCGCGGATGGCGTCATGGTGATGCTGAAACTTCCTGTGGCGTGCACATGCATGCGATGATCCCCTTCTGCAAACGAGGCGGCGCCGGCTGGCGCCACCGATAGACAACATGCGGCCAGCACCAGGCCCGGCAAGCTGTGTGATTTCATGATTCCCCTTCAATCGATGCGAGAGAAGCAGATTAAGGCAGCGCAGGAGACAAATATTGGATAAAACCGACAGCACGCGCAATGTGCTCGCCGCGCGCGGCCAGGCGCCGAAAGGCATCGTCGACCCGCAGGCAGCGGCGCGCCGCATACGGCTGGCGACCTATCCGCCGGCTGGCGCGCTGGCGCCGTTCGTCGAGTACTTCTGGGTCGTGGAATGGGACAGGCGGGGCTGCGCGCCGCAGACGCAGCGCGTGCTGCCCTACCCGAACGCCCACCTGGTTTTCGAGCTTGGGCGCACCGCCATCCATGGCGTGGTGCGCGGCGCATTTGACAGGCCCTTGATTGGTGCAGGCAAGGTGCTGGGCGTGCGTTTTGCGCCGGGCGGCCTGCGCCCGTTCATCACTCAGCCCTTATCGTCGTTCACCGATACGACCATCGCCGCCGATGCCCTGCTGGACATGCCGGCTGCGCAAGCCGAGGCGCTGGTACTGCGGCAAGCCGGCGATACGGCCATGGTGGCGCAGGCACAGGCGCTGCTGCAGGCAAGGCTGCCGCAAGTCGATGACGCCGCCCTGCTGGCCGCCAGGCTGACTGCCGCGGCGGCGGCCCGCAACGGCCCGGCGAGCGTGGCGCAGTTGTGCGAAAAGATGGCCATCGGCGAACGCCGGCTGCAGCGCCTGTTCGCCAACTACGTGGGCGTGCCGCCGAAATGGGTGATCCAGCGCTACCGCCTGCAGGAAGCGATCTGGCGCCTGGCGCAGCCCGATGCGCCCGACCTGGCCAGCCTGGCGCATGAACTGGGCTTTTTTGACCAGGCCCATTTCAGCCGCAGTTTTGCGGAACTGGTGGGCAGTACGCCGCTCGACTATCGCCGCTCGCAGCTGGCGACAGTCGCCTAGCCGGCCGCTTTCATGTCGTCGACATACGCACGGATGATGGCGGCGAAATCCGCATCGGCCGTCAAACCCAGCGCTTCGGCCCGTGCCGCATCCCAGGCGCCGGGCCAGCTCTTGACGATGCGCTCGACGGCAGGATCGGGAGCGTAGCTGATGCGGGCCGCCACTTCGCTGCCGGCCACGGCTTCGAGTGCGGCGATCATTTCGCCCACGCTCACGCTCAAGCCCGGCAAGTTCACCGTGCGGCTGGCGCCAAACGCCTCGCCCGCCAATTCATGGCCGGCGATCAGGGAAGCGATGGCGCCGCGCGGCGACAGCAGCCACAGACGCAGGTCGGTGGACACGGGGCAGACGGCCGCCTCGCCATTCAAGGGTTCGCGGATGATGCCGCTGGCGAACGACGACGCCGCCTTGTTCGGTTTGCCGGGACGCACGCTGATGGTGGGCAAGCGCAGCACGCGACCATCGACAAAGCCGCGGCGGCTGTAATCGTTGAGCAGCAGCTCGCCGATGGCCTTTTGCGCGCCGTAGGACGACTGCGGGTTCAACGCCGTCGTATCCTGCACCACGTCCGGCAGCTGGCCGCCATACACGGCCACGGAACTGGTAAACACCACTTTCGGCTTGTGTCCCAGTTCGCGGCAGATATCGAGCAGCAAACGCGACGCATCGAGGTTGATGCGCATGCCCAGCTCGAAATCGGCTTCCGCCTGGCCGCTGACGATGGCGGCCAGGTGGAAGATCGAGCTTGTCTGCGCATCGATGGTGGCGCGCATCAGGGCACCGTCGGCGATGTCGCCCGTGACGACTGTTACGCGCGCATCGTTGAAGTCATGCGCAGCCACCACGTCGACCAATACCAGCTCGCTGATCGTTTGCAACTGGCCCTGGCTGTCCGTCAGCTGGCCTTGCGCCAGCAACTGGCGCGCCAGGCGCTGTCCCAGGAAACCGGCGCCGCCGGTAATGAGTACTTTCATCTTCATGCTCCTTGTTTGTTGTTGTAAGCGGCGAGCCAGCCCAGGCCATCTTCGGTGCGCCCGCGCGGACGGTATTCGCAGCCGATCCAGCCCTCGTAGCCCAGGTCATCCAGCAGCGTGAATAAATACGGGTAATTGACTTCGCCATCGTCCGGTTCATTGCGGGCCGGGACGCTGGCGATCTGCACATGGCCGATGCCATCGAAGTTGTTCCTGAACGTCATGGCGATATCGCCCTCGACGATCTGCGTGTGATAAAAATCCATCTGCACCTTGACGTTGGACGCGCCCGACTCCAGGCGCAGCGCATGGCCCTGCGCCTGCGTGACGAGGAAGTAGCCGGGCATGTCGCGTCCGTTGATCGGTTCGATCAAGAGCTCGATGCCATGCTCGCCCACGGCCCTGGCCGCGTACTGCAGATTGGCCAGGTAGGTGGCGCGGTGCAGGGCAAGGTCGGCGCCTACGGGCAGCAAGCCCGCCATCATGTGCACGCGCGGGGTGCCCAGCGCCAGCGCGTATTCGATGGCGCGCGCCACGCCAGCGCGGAATTCCGCTTCGCGGCCCGGCAGCGAAGCGATGCCCCGCTCACCGGCCGCCCAGTCGCCCGGCGGCAGGTTGAACAGCACGTTCTGCAAGCCGTGCTCGCGCAGCCAGCCCGCGACTTCCTGCGGCGCGTAATCGTAAGGGAACAGAAATTCGACGCCCTGGAAACCCGCTTGCGCGGCGGCGGCAAAGCGCTGCGGGAAGGGCACTTCATTGAACATCATGGTCAGGTTGGCGGCAAAGCGGGGCATGCGGTATCTCCTTGGGAATCTTATAGTTCGAGTTTGAACGTGTGCTTCAGGTCGGCGATCTGCGCCGCGTCGAGCGGGCGCGTGGGCACGTCGCGCAGCAGCAGGAACAGCTTGGCCGTCTCTTCCAGTTCCTCGGCCGCATACACGGCCGCTTCCAGGCTCGTGCCAGAGACGACGGGACCGTGATTGGCCAGCAGCACGGCCGAATGCTTGCGCGCCATGGCGCCAATCGCGCCCGCCAGCGCCGGGTCGCCCGGCCGGTGATATGGCACCAGGGGCAAGCGCCCCACCTTCATCACGAAATATGGCGTCAGGGGTGGAATGCAGTCGTCATGGTTCAAGCCGCACATGCACGACACGGCCGCCGAATGCGTCGAGTGCAAATGCACGATGGCGCCGGCACTGCCCCGCTCCGCATACATGGCGCGGTGCAGGAACGCCTCTTTTGACGGCGGCGCGCCGCTGATCAAGTTGCCGTCCCAGTCCAGCTTTGACAATTGCGCCGGATCGAGCCGCCCCAGGCTGGCATTCGTTGGCGTGAGCAGCCAGCCGTCGGACAGGCGCACGCTCAGGTTGCCGCTGCTGCCGGCCGTCAAGCCCCGCTCGAACAGCGACTTGCCGAAGTCGACGATCAGCTCGCGCTGGCGCGATTCCGTGGTGCTCATGCCAGCACCTGCCAGGCCTTGCTGAAGAAATCCACCGTGCCGAAATTGCCGGACTTGAGGGCCAGCGCCAACGGCGCCGCGCCATCTTCGCCCAGCGCCGGCAAGGCTTGCGTCCACGGCACGCCAGGATCGATCTCTGGCCCGATGCGCAAACCCGCCACGCCCAGCGCTTTTACTACCGCGCCCGACGTTTCGCCGCCAGCGACGATCAGCTGGCCCACGCCGAGGCGCACCAGCCCTTGCGCAATGGCGGCCAGGGTTTCCTCGACCAGGGCGCCGGCCCGCTCCACGCCCAGTTGCGCCTGCACGGCGCGCACGGCGTCCGGCGTGGCCGTGGCGTAGATCAGCACCGGGCCTTGCGCCAGGTGCGTGCCGGCCCAGGCCAGGGCTTGCTCCACGACGGCGTCGACCACCTCGCCACCGGCCGCCAGCTGCAAAGGGTCGACGTGGAACGATGGCGCCAGTTCGCGCAAGTGCGCCACCTGCTGCTGCGTGGCAACGGAGCAGCTGCCCGAGATCACGGCACGCAAGCCCGTCGGTGGCGGCAAACGTCCCGCCTGGCCCGCAGGCGATGGCGCCAACTGGCCCCGCTGGCGGAAATTCTGTGGCAGTCCCAGCGCGATGCCGGAGCCGCCCGTGATCAGTTTCAAGTCAGCGCAGGCGGCGCCGATGGCTTCCAGGTCGCGGTTCGAGACGGCATCGACGACGGCGAAATGGCAGCCCTGGCCACGCAAGTCCGTGAAGCGCTGGGCGATGGCGGCGGCGCCCTTCTCCACCACGGAGAAATCGGCCAGGCCTACCTTGGCTTGCACCTGCTGCTGCAGCACGCGTACCAGGTTCGAATCCGTCATCGGCGTCAAGGGATGGTCGCGCATGCCAGATTCGGCCAGCGGCACGTCGCCGACGAACAGGTTGCCTTTGTAGATGGTGCGGCCGTTGGCGGGGAACGCCGGGCAGGCAATCGTAAAATCCGTGTCGAGCGCCCGCATCAGCGCCTCGGCCACGGGGCCGATATTGCCGCGCGGCGTGGAGTCGAACGTGGAGCAGTACTTGAAATAGAACTGCCTGCATCCGGCCTGCTGCAGCCAGGCCAGCGCGGCCAGCGATTCAGCCACCGCCTCCTCGGGCGCATTCGTGCGCGACTTGAGGGCGATGACGACGGCGTCGACATCGGCTGGCGGCGGACCTTGCGGCACGCCGATCAGCTGCACCGTGCGCATACCGGCCTTGACCAGCATGCCGGCCAGGTCGGTGCCACCCGTGAAATCGTCGGCGATACATCCCAGTAGTACGGTCATGATTGTTCCTTTTTATTCAGTTACGCTTTCGCCGGCAGATCGATGCCCGGGAAAGTCTTGATGACGGCCGAGTCGTCCTCGCCGCCAAAGCCTGCCGCCGACGCCTGCATGAACATCTGGTGCGCCGTGGCCGACAGGGGCAGCGGGAACACGCTTTTTTTCGCGTAATCGAGCACGATGCCCAAATCCTTGACGAAGATATTCACGGCCGACAGCGGCGCGTAGTCGCCTTTCAAAATATGCGGCACCCGGTTCTGGAACATCCAGGAACTGCCGGCGCTGTTCGAGATCACTTCGTACAGGGCGTTCGGATCGCAGCCGGCGCGCAGGCCCAGCGCCATCGCTTCCGCGGCGGCGGCAATATGCACGCCGGCCAGCAACTGGTTGATCATCTTGACTTTCGAACCCTGCCCCGGCTGTTCGCCCAGACGGTACAGCTTTGCACAGATGGCGTCGAAAATCCCGCCGCAAGCGTCGAACGCCTCGGGCGCGCCGGCCGCCATCACCGACATCTCGCCGGCAGCCGCCTTGGCCGCGCCGCCGGAAATGGGCGCGTCGATGAAGCGCAGTCCCATGGCCGCCAGGCGCGCGCCGAGGGCCTCGGCAAACTCGGGCGCCACGGTGGCGCAGGCGATCACCACGCTGCCCGGCGCCAGGCTGGCCGCCGCGCCGTGTTCGCCAAACAGCACGGCCTCCGTCTGCTGCGCATTGACGACAACGATCAGCAAGGCTTGCACCTGCGCCGCCAGCGCGGCGGGAGACGGCGCCGCATGGGCACCCTGGCCGGCCAGCGTCTGCACGGTTTCGGGACGCACGTCGCAGGCATGCACGTCGAAGCCCGCGCGCAGCAACGATTGCGCGATGCCCATGCCCATAGCGCCCAGGCCGATCACGCCCACTTTTTTGATTGCTACGTTCATCTTCTACTCCAGTTTTATTTGTTCACCAGCTTGGCCGGCACGCGCATGATGATGATGGCGCCAATCACCAGGATGCCGGCCAGCAGGTAGATGGCGATGTCGGTCGACTGTGTCAGGTCCTTGATGGAACCGATCATGTACGGCGCCGCGAAACCGGCCAGATTGCCCACCGAGTTGATGGCGGCGATGCCGGCAGCGGCCGAGACGCCACCGAGGAAGGCCGTCGGCAGGCTCCAGAACATGGGCGAGGCGGCGAGGATGCCGCCGGCGGCGATCGTCAGGAAGAAGATGGCCCAGCCCGTGTTGTGGGCGCCGGCCAGCGCGCTGCAGACGATGGCGGCGGCGCCCACCACGAGCGGGATGGCCATGTGCCAGCGGCGTTCGCGGTATTTATCCGAACTGCGGCCCAGCAGTATCATCGACGCCACGGCTACCGAGTACGGGATCGCCGTGAACAGGCCGATATTGAGCACGCCCGTCACGCCGGCCGCCTTGATCAGGCTGGGCAGCCAGAAGGTCAGCGAATACTGGCCCATCACGCAGCAGAAATAAATCAGAGCCATGACCCAGATGCGCGGGTCGGCAAACATGGCGCGGATCGACGGGTGCGAGACCTTGCCCTGCGCTTCCGTGGCGATGCGCTGTTCGAGGATGACTTTTTCATCTTCCGTCAGCCACTTCGCGGCGCGGATGCTGTTATCGAGGTACAGCAGCACGGCCACGCCCATCAGCGCGGCGGGAATCGCTTCGAGCACGAACATCCACTGCCAGCCCGCATAGCCGTGCCAGCCGGCGAAGGTTTCCATGATCCAGCCCGACAGGGGGCCGCCGATCAGGCCCGCCACGGGAATGGCGGCCATGAAGGTGCACACCATGCGCGCGCGGCGCTCGGACGGATACCAGTAGGTCAGATACAGGATGATGCCGGGGAAAAAGCCCGCTTCGGCGATGCCGAGCAGGAAGCGCATGACGTAGAACTGGGTTGGCGTGGTAACGAACATGAAGGCGCCCGAGATGATGGCCCAGGTGATCATGATGCGGGCGATCCACACGCGCGCGCCGATCTTGTGCAGCATCACATTGCTGGGCACCTCGAACAGGAAGTAGCCAAGGAAGAACACGCCCGCACCCAGGCCATACACGGTTTCGGAAAACTGCAGGTCGGCCAGCATTTGCAGCTTGGCGAAGCCCACGTTCACACGGTCGAGGTAAGCGACGATGTAGCACAGCATGAGGAAGGGAATGATGCGCCAGGTCACCTTGCGGTAGACGGCGTCATCGATGGTTTTCTGGCTTGCGGCCGCGCCGGCCGGCTGGCCCGGCATTGTCTGTGACACTTCCATGCTTGTCTCCTGATCACTGGGGGATCGACCGTGCCGGGTTTTTATGGTCCACCGGTGGTGGCTGGCAACTTGTCTAAAATTTGTATGGATGTATATTATGTGTGTGTTTTATGTGTGTCAAGCTGTATATTCCATATAATGGCAAGCAGGCAATCCCCATTTGAAAACCGTTAGCGCAAGGATGCACCCGATGGACCGCACGTTCAGCTTCACCCTTCCCGCGCCGGAGCCCGCCGCGGGCAGCTTCACCACCGGCACCCTGGGTGCGCGCGTGGCGGCACGGCTGCGCCAGCAGCTCCACCACGATGGCCTGGCCGGCGGCACGCGTTTGCCGTCGGAGCAAGCCATGGCCAGCCACTTTGGCGTCAGCCGCACGGTGCTGCGCGAAGCCATCGCCCTGCTGCAGGCGGACGGCATCCTCGTCACGCGCAAGGGCAGCGGCACGTTCGTCTGCGCGCAGGATGGCGCGAAGGCCGGGGAGCGCGGCGATGCGCTGACGGAGCAATCGGTGCAATCGCTGCTGAACCTGATCGAAGTGCGCCAGGGACTGGAAGCGGAAATCGCCGCGCTGGCAGCCGTGCGGCGCACGCCGGGCCAGCTGGCCGACATCGAACACGCGCTGCGGCGCATTGAGGAAGCCGTGGCGGCCGGCGTCGATGGCGTGGAAGAAGACGTGCGCCTGCACCTGTGCATCGCCGAGGCGACGGGCAACCCTTACTGGCCGAAGTTTGTTGCCATGTTCGCCGACCCGATCCGCTCGGCCGTCAAGGTAACGCGCGCGAATGAAGCGCGGCGCACGGACTTTTCCATCGAAGTGCGGCGCGAACATGAAAAGATCGTGCAGGCGATTGCCGACGGCGACCCGCAGCGGGCGCGCCAGGCGGCCATGGAACACATGCAGCATGCGGCCGAACGCGTGCGCCTGGCCGACCGCGAATTCTGGCGCGGCGACGGCGGCGCGCTGGCCCGCACCCTGGGACGCGATCCCATCATGCAGAAATAGATCCTGGCTCAGGGATAGCTGGGGCGGCGCATGTGGAACAAGCTGTCCGGTCCGATCTCGAAATAATCGGCCGGACCGCCGCCGCGCAATATCGGCGCCGCTGCCGCGGTGTCGTACACGCCATCGGTCAGCAGGTGGCGCGCGATATGTACGCCCACCACTTCCCCCAGCACCAGCCAGCTGCCGACACCAGCGCCATTGACGCCCTGCAGCTCGATGATCTGCGTGCGCCGGCATTCGAAGGAGACAGGGCTTTCGGCCACGCGCGGCACATTCACGATGCACGAGGCGGCCGGCGTCAGGCCGGCCAGCGCGAATTCATCGACCTCGGGCGGCGCCGGCGCGCAGCTGGCATTCATCGCCTCGGCCAGCGGCCGGGTTGCCAGGTTCCACACGAATTCACCCGTCTGCTCGATATTGCGCAAGGTATCCTTGCGGCCGATGCTGGAAAAACCGATCAGCGGCGGGTGGTAATTGAAGGCGTTGAAAAAGCTGTACGGCGCCAGGTTGATCACGCCCTCGCCGCTGCGCGAAGCGATCCAGCCGATGGGCCGCGGTCCCACGATGGCGTTGAAGGGATCATGCGGCAGGCCGTGGCCCTGTGCAGGTTCATAAAAGTGAATGTTGTCGGCCACGCGCGTTCCTGAAGTCCAAGTCAAAGGCGCCCGGGATGGAACGCCTGGAGCGACAGCTTACTGGATTTGCCGCTACCGTGTTGCCAGCCCGCCGGCGCCAGGCACGCTCGCGCACAGACTGCCAAGGCACAATTGTATGGCGCGCCGCACCACGCCTCGCTTATGATGGGACAACTCAACCCTTATCATTACGCTACCACCCATGCATACTCTCACGCTGCACCAGAAAGTGTTCTTGCTCCTCCTGAGCATCGTCACCATCGGCTTCGGCTGGATACTGGCGCCGTATGCGGGCGCCATCTTCTGGGGCGTCGTCCTGGCGATCCTGTTCGCGCCCGTGTACCGCTGGCTGCTGCGAAAAACCAGGGGCCGTGCCGGCCTGGCGTCGCTGCTGACCTTGCTGCTCATCGTCGTCATCGTGATCCTGCCGCTGTCGCTCATTTCCGTGTCGCTGGTGAACCAGGCGGCCAGCGTCGTGGAAATGGTGCGTTCGGGCGAAATCACGGTCGCCATGTTCTTCGATAAAATCATGGCAGTGCTGCCGCAATGGCTGATCAACTTGCTCGAGCGCTTCCACCTGACCAGCCTGGCCAGCCTGCAGGACAAGCTGGCCGAGGGCGCCACGCAGGTGAGCCAGGTGGTGGCCGTGAAAGCCATCAATGTGGGCCTGTACACGTTTGAATTCCTCACCAGCCTGTGCATCATGCTGTACCTGCTGTTTTTCCTCATGCGCGATGGCTCCGCCCTGTCAGCCCGTATCAAGGGCGCCGTGCCGCTGAGCCGAAAATACAAGCAGCGCCTGTTCACCAATTTCACCACGGTGATCCGCGCCACGGTGAAAGGCAACATCCTCGTGGCGATCGCCCAGGGCGCCCTCGGCGGCCTGGCGTTCTGGTTCCTGGACGTGCCCGCGCCCCTGCTGTGGGCCGTGCTGATGGCCTTCCTGTCGCTGCTGCCGGCCGTCGGCGCCGCCCTCGTCTGGGCGCCCGTGGCCGTCTACTTCCTGGCCACGGGCGCCATCTGGCAAGGCGCAGGCCTGGCCGCCTTCGGCGTCTTCGTCATCGGCCTGGTCGACAACGTGCTGCGCCCCATCCTGGTCGGCAAGGACACCAAGATGCCCGACTACGTGGTGCTGCTGTCGACCGTGGGCGGCATGGCCCTGTTTGGCCTGAACGGCTTCGTCATCGGCCCCGTGGTGGCGGCCCTGTTCATCGCCTCGTGGGATCTGTTCGTCTCGGCCAGCGAATTCCAGGCCGAGGATTGAGGCGTGGCAATCGGGAGCGTCAGCGTCCCATCCTGCAAAAATAATGGCGACGGAACCCGGCTTGCCGGCGGCGCCCCTTGCGCTTCCCGAAACAGGCTGGAACAGCACGGCGGCAGAGTGTCCGCCTGCGCTGTCCAGCCTCAGCAACTATCCACATGAGACCGGATTTCATATCGACTATCATGTTGCAACAGTGCGTAATTAGCAACAAATGTGAAAATATAGCTTTTGACGCAGTAGGCGCCGCGGCGTAGTGTCGGTCCTCCCGACAACCACGTAATGAGGAGCCTCCCATGGCAAATCCACTGTGCTTAATGATGCCGGCGCTACCCGGCACCAATCCGACCGCCATCGCCGCAACATTGGTGGAATTCCAGGCGAAGATCAATGCCGCCCTTACCACTATCGGTACCGTGCACTTTGCCCGCTTCACCCTGCTGGATCGCTCCCAGCCCAATCTGCTGCCCAACATTCAATCGGCGGGCACTTCCGATAGCCTGATCATCGGCGTGATCACCGAGTATGACGGCAACTTCAACGACTACATCGAAGATTTCGTGGGCCAATTGGGCGAGGTATTCGACGCGCTGCTGCAATTTGTCGTGGGCGGCAAGGCGCTGATTCCTGTTGCCAACCATGTGGCCGCATTTGAAGCCTTCATCACGGCCAACGACGCCGCGCAGCACGTGCCCAATAACGGCCTGTATAGCGCCTATCCGCAGACCGTCCAGAAAATCATCGCCGCATTCCGAACCTGAGCCGAAAGCCACGCCGGGGCTGCGCAAGCGGCCCCACCACCCTGCCAGCCACCACCCCAGCCCCCGGAGACAGCATGGCCGATTCCACCATCGATTACGACGACGTGCAAGGCACGATCCTGCGCGGCTACCGCGTCAACCTGGCGCGCCATTTCATCTTCAGCATCACGGATGCGGCGCAGGCACGGCGCACCATCGCGGCTCTGCTCGACGGCAGCGACGGCTTGCCGTCCATTACCACCGCGCGGCACATCCACCCCAAGCCGCCCTGCTTCCTGAATCTCAGCTTTACCGCTCCCGGCCTGTCGGCGCTGGGCGTTGCCGCGACCGACCTGACCACCTTTGACCAGGCATTTCAACGGGGCGCGGCCGATCCGGCCAGCGTCACTGCCGTGGGCGACGTAGGCGACAGCGCCCCCGAACACTGGCTCGGCAACCTGGGGCCGGCTACCCAGCATGGCCAGGTGCATGCGCTGCTGAGCCTGTGGGTCAGCGAATCGACGGAAGTGCTGCAGGCAACCTCGGCCACACTACGCCGCGCCTTTGCCACCGGCTGGCGCGAACTGTATGCGCACGACGGCGTGGCCCTGCCAGACAACCGCGTGCATTTCGGCTACCGCGACAGCATCGCCCAGCCCGACGTCGATGGCGCCCCGCAGCGCAAGCGCGAACACGACCCTGACCCGCTCAACAGCGTGAAGACGGGGGAATTCCTGCTCGGCTATCCGAATGAAAACGGCGGCACCTACCAGGTGCAGCCGCCGCAGCTATCCACCAATGGCAGTTATGCCGCCTTCCGCATCTTGGAGCAGGACGTGCCCCTGTTCGACAGCATCCTGAGCCAGGGCGCGGCCAGTTCCGGACTCACGACCGAAATGGTGGCCGCCAAGATGTGCGGACGCTGGCGCAACGGCAATCCGCTCGTGCTCAGGCCGGACGAGGCCGGGCCCGTGCTGCCGGACGCCAGCCTGAACCGCTTTCACTATGTCGATGGACAGCCGGACCTCGATGACACGCTGGGCCTGAAATGCCCGATCGGCGCGCACATCCGGCGCAATAATCCGCGCGACGAAGCCGTCGTGGGCGCCTCCGCTCGCCACCACCGCATCGTGCGGCGCGCCATGCCCTACGGCAGCGAATATGATCCGGCAGCGCCCATCGCAGCGCAGCGCGGCCTGGTCGGCTATTTCATCAATGCCAGCCTGCGCAATCAGTTCGAATTCCTGATGAAGCAATGGAACAATGACGATGCCTTCGTCAAATCGGCCGTCGGCCCGGCCGGTCCCGAGGCGGGCGATGCCACGTTCAACATCAGCGGCCAGGACGTATTCCTGGGCATCAACGACCCGGCCGTCAGTTCCTTCACCTTGCCCGGCGTGGGCGCGAAGGGAAGCGGCAATACCGAACTGCAGCATTTCTCGCGCAGCGTCATCACGCGTGGCGGCGTGTATTGCTTCTTCCCCAGCATCACGGGATTGCGCTACCTGGCGAACCTCGGCTAGGCGGGCGCGCCACGGGGGCAAGCGGGAACGGCGCGGACCGCTTGCATTGATCCTGTCATTGCACTATCGTTGGCACACGCGCGTGTTGCCAACCTTTCACAATGACAGGAGTTCCCACCGTGTCGCTGATCCTCTACGGCCATCCCTTTTCCTCGTACACGCAGAAGGTGCTCATCGCCCTGTACGAGAACGCCATCCCGTTCTCCTTCCGCTGCCTGGCGCCGGACATGCCGCAGCACCTGCAGCAATGGCTGGAACGCTGGCCGCTGCGCAAATTTCCGCTGCTGGTGGACGGCGAGCGCAACGTCGCCGAGACCAGCATCATCATCGAATACCTGCAACTGGCCCATCCCGGCCCGCTGCGCCTGCTGCCGGACGATCCGATGCAGGCGCTGGACGTGCGTTTTCTCGACCGCTATTTCGACCTGCACGTCATGACACCCGTACAGCATGCCGTCGGTGCAGCCCTGACCGGCGACCCGGTGAAGACAAGGGAAGGCCGCGCGTTTGCCGGCGAAAAGCTGGACCTCGCCTACGCCTGGCTGGAAGAGTACCTGGCCGGCAGGACGTGGGCCGCCGCCGACCACTTCAGCCTGGCCGACTGTGCCGCCGCCCCCGCGCTGTTCTACGCGGACTGGACCCAGCCGATTCCCGCAACGCTGCCCCTGCTGCGCGCCTACCGCGCGCGCCTGCTGGCCCGCCCATCGTTCGCCCGCGCGGTGGAAGAGGCGCGCCCATACCGCCACCTCTTCCCCCTGGGCGCACCACAGCGCGACTGACCCTGTTCAGGCAAACACGGGGCGGAAAAAACTGCGCTCGTAGCTGACGATGCAGCGCGTCTCCTCGGCGTAGCGGAAGGCGGCCTGGCATTCGGCGTCCTGCATCGAGTCGCTGCGGTACTGCTCGTACAAAGCCAGGCTGGGAAACGAGAACATGGCCAGCGCCACGTTACTGGCGCCTTCGGAGGGTAAAAAGTAGCCGTGGTGCTGGCCGCCGAAACGTTCGACCAGCGGTATCCACAGCTTGCCGTAGGCTTCGAATTCCCGCAATTTATACGGGTCGATGATGTAACGCAGGTAACAGGTGATCATGCGCTTTCCTTGTGAAGGTTCAGATCCATCAGCATGCCAGCTTCCCAGGAACCGATGGCGGCCAGTGGCGAGCCAGGCAAGAAGTCCAGCGCGCAGGGATAGGCAACGGCGTGTTCGGCAAGCACGCCGAGTCCCGGCCAGGCGTAGAACAGCAGCTTGCCCTTGCCGATGCGCCCCAGCGCGCTGCCGTCGGGCAGCCAGCGCAAGGCGTCGCCCGTACCGCCGCCCGCCTCCACGGCCACCGTGGCCAGCCGGCGGCCATCGTCCAGCGCATGCACGGACAGACATTCTTGGCCTTCAGCGTAATGCAGCACGGCCAGGAGCGTGCCATCGGGCGACGGCGTGCACGACGCCAGCTTCGGCAGCGACAGCACCACGCGGCCGGCGCCCGCCTGCAGCGGCCAGTCCCACACGCTGCAATAGTCGGGCAGCTGCACTTGCCCCTCTTCCACCGATTTGACGCCATGCAGGAGCAGCAAACGCCGTCCGCCATCGATAGCCCACATGCCGCGCAGCATCTCGCCCGGGTGCGCCTGCGTGAAGAGCGCCTCGCCCGTTTGCGCGTCGCGCACCCGCAGGCGGCCATCCCAGCCGCCGTCGGCAAGATACCGGCCGCACGGCGACCACGCGGGACCGCAGCCTTCGCCATCCTTCTTGTTCTGGAAATTGAACAGCAATTGTCCCGCATCGGCATCCACCACGGCAATCTGGCCCGTCGTGCTCTTGATGGCCAGCCGGCTGCCGTCGGGCGAAAAGGCCATGCCCGACATGTGCGCGATGAATTTGCCGCGCCACAGCTTCTGGCGCGCCGCCACGTCCCACAGCACCAGGTCGCGCCCCAGCACGGCCAGGCGCGTGCCATCGGGTGAAAACCGCACGCCGTAGCTGCAGCCCAGCTTCAAGGGCTTGCGCATCGCCGTCACGGGCGCGCCAGGCGGTACACGACGCAATCGAGGTCGTAATGGCGCCCCATGCCCACGTATTGCATGCCCAGGCGCGTCATGACCTTGATCGAGGCGGCATTGTCGGGATGGGCCACAGCCACCACTGCGGGCGCGCCGACGACATCGAAAGCATGTGCGACGATGGCGGCAGCCGCCTCGCTGGCATAGCCCTGGCCCCAGCCTGTACGCGCCAGGCGCCAGCCGATTTCATGCGGTTTAGTCTTGTCGCCATCGAGATGCTGCAGGCAAGCCATGCCCACCATCTCGCCATCATCGAGGCGTATCAGCGCCCACCACGAATAGCCCCACTCGGCCCAGCGGCCCGTGATGCGCGTGACGGCCGCGCGCGTATTTTCTTCCGTCTCGGGCTGGCCCGCATTCAGATAGGTCATCACCTCGGGATCCGTGTTGAGGGTGCGCATGCGCTCGTAGTGCTGCTCGGTGATGGGTTCCAGGCGCAGGCGCGCCGTCGTCAGTATGGTCATCGCATTTCCTTGGACGAAAAAAAAGACGATACACGATCGTCTTTTTTTTGCAAGCGCACACGCGATTACTTGCCTGCTTCGCCCTTCTTGATCCACGCCGCCAGCTGGTGCGGACGCAGGCCGTCGTAGTCTTCGAACGGCTGGTGGATCCACGGATTGTGCGGCAGTTCGTCCAGGAAGTAGTCAGGACGCACGACGGAGCAGCCTTTCAGCCAGATCACGGCCGATTTGACTTCGGTCACGTCAGGGAAGTTTTCCTTCAGGTGACGCGTGACCTTGTCCAGGGTGACGCCCGAATCGGCCAGGTCGTCGACCAGCAGGATGCGGCCAGCCAGCGGGCCCTTGGTCATGGTCATGTACTTGGCGATATCGAGGTCGCCGCGCACCGTGCCCGCGTCTTCGCGGTAGGAGCTGGTCGACAGGATGGCCAACGGCAAATCAAAAATGCGCGAGAACACGTCGCCGGGACGCACGCCGCCGCGCGCCAGGCACAATACCTGGTCGAATTTCCAACCCGATTCGTAGACCTTGAGCGCCAGGCGCTCGATCAGGCGGTGGTATTCTTCCCAGTTGACCCAGAGATGTTGATCGTTCGATTGTGGGGTAGTCATGATAGTGGAATCTTATTATTAGCGTGATTAAAAAAATCCGCCTTGCGGCGGATTGTGTCCAGCAGCTTACTCGAATGGGTGGCGCAGCACGATCGTTTCTTCACGATCCGGACCGGTCGAAACCATGTCCACCGGCACGCCGACCAGTTCTTCGATGCGCTTGATGTAAGCGCGCGCCGTTGCCGGCAGGGCCGCCAGCGATTTCGCGCCGACCGTGCTTTCCGTCCAGCCTGGCATCTCTTCGTACACAGGTACGCAACGGGCGGCTTCTTCGGCGCCCGATGGGAAGATGTCCGTGGCCACGCCGTCGATGGTGTAGCCGGTGCACAGTTTCAGCGTTTCGATACCGTCCAGTACGTCCAGCTTGGTCAAGCACATGCCCGTCACGCCGTTGATCTGCACGGAGCGGCGCAGCAAGGCAGCGTCGAACCAGCCGCAGCGGCGGGCGCGGCCCGTCACGGTGCCGAATTCATGGCCGACTTGCGCCAGGTGGTGGCCGACGCCCGCATCCGTTGGCAATTCCGACGGGAACGGGCCAGAGCCGACGCGCGTCGTGTAAGCCTTGGTGATGCCCAGGATATAGTGCAGCATGCCAGGACCGACGCCCGAACCGGCGGCGGCATTGCCGGCCACGCAGTTCGACGAGGTGACGAACGGATAGGTGCCGTGGTCGACGTCGAGCAGGGAACCCTGTGCGCCTTCGAACAGCAGGTTCGCGCCGGCCTTGTGCGCCTTGTACAGCGCGCTCGACACGTCGGTGACCATTGGGCGCAGGCGCGGCACATAGGCCAGCGCGTCGTCGAGGGTCTTCTGGTAATCGATGCGCGGAGCTTTCAGGTAGTGCTCCAGCACGAAGTTGTGGTAATCGAGGTTTTCCGCCAGTTTTTCAGCGAAACGGCTCTCGTTCAGCAGGTCGGCGACGCGGATGGCGCGGCGCGCCACCTTGTCTTCGTAGGCCGGGCCGATACCCTTGCCCGTGGTGCCGATCTTGGCCGCGCCGCGCGCAGCTTCACGGGCCAGGTCGAGTGCCGAGTGGTAAGGCAGGATGATCGGTGCGGCGTCCGACACTTTCAGGCGCGAGGCGACTTCGACGCCAACGGCTTCCAGCTTGTCGATTTCGCGCAGCACGTCCGGCACGGAAACGACCACGCCGTTACCGATGTAGCAGGCGACGCCTGGACGCATGATGCCCGACGGGATCAGCTGCAGCGCGGTTTTCACGCCACCGATGACCAGCGTGTGGCCTGCATTGTGGCCGCCCTGGAAGCGCACCACACCTTGGGCGTGATCGGTCAACCAATCGACGATCTTGCCTTTACCTTCATCGCCCCATTGGGTGCCGATGACAACAACGTTCTTTGCCATAATTTTCTTTGACATCACTCAACCTAAGTTTTTAAGAATCCAGCTACTACCATTATCGGCAAGTACCAGCACGCGATCGCACTCGAACTCGTCTTGTTCATTACTGTGACCCGGCATACTCTGGATCACGACCTCGCCCGCCTTGCGCAACTCGGCGATTTTTTCCTTCAATTCTGGCGCGCTGCCCCACGGCGCGCGGATCGAATGCTTCCGTTCCGCGGTCGGCAACAGGCGCGCCAGTTCGCGCAAATCGAGCGAGAAGCCGGTCGCGGGACGAGCCCGGCCGAACGCTTCGCCGACGTGGTCATAACGGCCGCCGCGCGCAACCGCGTTCGGCAAGCCAGGTACATACAGCGCAAACATCGCGCCACTTTCATATTGGTAGCCGCGCAGGTCGGCCAGGTCGATCGCCACTTCGGCGCGGCCCAGCGCGGATCCTGCCAGCGCGGCCAGTTCGGCCAGCGCCTTGAGCACGCCCGGCAGCGGCGGCAGCACTTCGCGCGCACGCGCCAGCACGTCGATGTCGCCATACAGGTTCGGCAAGGCCAGCAGCGCATCGCGCGTCACGGCGTCATAGCCGGCCGTGAGGGCGCGCAGGCCCGGCGCATCTTTCGCGCGCAGCAGGGTGTACAGCGCAGCTTCGTCGCGCTCGGCATTGGCGTCTTGCGCAATGATAGCGCGCAACAGGCCGACGTGCGACAAATCCAGGCGTACCGCGTCGAATCCGGCCAGTGCCAGCGAAGCGAGCGCCAGTTCCTGGATCTCGGCATCCGCTTCCAGGCCGGCGTGGCCATAGATTTCGGCGCCGATCTGCAGCGGCTCGCGGGTGGCGTGCAGGCCCGACGGACGGGTATGCAGCACGCTGCCGGCGTAGCACAGGCGGGTGACGGTGGCACGGTTGAGCAGG
Source organism: Janthinobacterium sp. SUN128 (assembly GCF_030587275.1). Classification (NCBI taxonomy): domain Bacteria; kingdom Pseudomonadati; phylum Pseudomonadota; class Betaproteobacteria; order Burkholderiales; family Oxalobacteraceae; genus Janthinobacterium; species Janthinobacterium sp. SUN128. The sequence goes on from NZ_JAPWHY010000001.1 coordinate 2,975,178, forward strand.
TGCGCGTCGATGCGCGCCACTTGCGTCGTCATGTCGGCGCGCAGGCCGAGCATGCGGCCCGACAGCTGGTCGACCAGTTTGAACGTGCGCAGGTCGGTATCCTTGCCAGCGCCAGTCATCAGCGATTCCAGATACTCGAGCAGCGGCGGCATCACCAGTTCATATCCGTATAGACGGAAATTATCCAGCATGAGGCGGCGCAGCTCTTCGATCTTGCGCGCTTCCGACGGCAGAACATCGGCAATATTTTCGGGCAAAAGCCAATTCGGCATGAGGGAGCGAGATACGGAAGAAAGTTGAAAAAATGCATCATGCGAGGCAGCGGCAGGCGCGCCAGGCAAGAGGCCGAACCTGATATTTTACGCGAAAACACGGGCCTTTAGGGATAAGTTGTCCGAAACGCTGCCGCACAGCCCTAAAAACACCGCATTTTACGCCTTCCCGCAACAGCATGGCGGACACAAAAAAAACGGGGCCGGCATTGATGCCGGCCCCGCTGCTGCCGCACCCGTCCTTGCGGCCGGGCGCAGTCTCGATGCTGCCTTACTTCTTGGCCGAACCGGCTGCGCCGCCGCCCTTGAAGTACTTGAAGAATTCCGAACTCGGATCGACCACCATCACGTCGCCCTTGTCCTTGAACGTGGCGCGGTAGGCTTCCAGGCTACGGTAAAACTTGTAGAACTCCGGATTCCTGCCAAACGCTTCCGCATAGATCTGCGATGCCTTGGCATCGCCCTCGCCGCGGATCTTCTCGGCTTCGCGATACGCTTCGGCCAGGATCACCGTGCGCTGCTTGTCGGCGTCGGCGCGGATTTTCTCGGAGTCGGCCGAACCGGTCGAACGCAGCTCATTGGCCACGCGCACGCGCTCGGACTTCATGCGCTCATACACGGAGTTGTTGATCTGCTCGACGTAGTCGACGCGTTTCAGGCGCACGTCGACGATTTCCACGCCGATGGCCTTGGCTTCCGCCGAGACCTTCGCCAGGATCGCTTCCATCACCTTGCCGCGCTGACCCGAGATCACTTCGCGCACGGTGCGCTTGGTGATTTCATCGTTCAGCGCTGCCTTGACGATTTGCGACATGCGGTTGCGGGCCGGCTTTTCATCGCCGCCAAAGCTGCGGAAATACAGGCGCGGGTCGGCGATGCGCCACTTCACATACGCGTCGACGAGGATGTTCTTCTTTTCGGCCGTGATGAAGCGTTCCGGTTCCGGCGTATCCAGGGTCAGGATGCGCTTGTCCAGGTACAGGACGTTCTGGAACGGCGGCGGCAGCTTGAAATACAGGCCCGGCGTGCTGATGACTTCCTTGACTTCACCGAGGGCGAAGACGACCGCATACTTACGCTGGTCGACCACGAACACGGTCGAGGACAAGAGCATGATCGCGATAAAGCCCGCGATCAGGGCGGCTACGATACGGTTCATTAGCGGCTCTCCCGTTCACGCGAAGAGCGGCTGTCGCGGCGCGTATTGACTTCTACTGTCGGCATGGCTTCCTGTGGCAAAACGGTGTTGGCTGCGGGTGTCGCGGCAGCACGGGCGGCGGCAGCGGCGGCATCGGTGGCAGCCGTCTGGGCGATCAGCTTGTCGAGCGGCAGGTACAGCAGATTGCTGCCCGTCTTCGCGTCAACCATGACCTTGCTGGCACTGCTGAACACTTGCTGCATCGTTTCGAGGTACATGCGGTCGCGCGTGACAACCGGCGCCTTCTGGTACTCGACCAGCACCTGCTTGAAGCGCGAAGCATTACCGGCGGCGTTCTCGGTCACCATCGCGCTGTACGCGGCCGCTTCCTCCATCAGGCGGAATGCGGCGCCGCGGGCTTTTGGAATGACGTCGTTGGCGTAAGCCTGGCCTTCATTCTTCTGGCGCTCGCGGTCCTGGCCTGCCTTGACGGCATCGTCGAAGGCGGCTTGCACCTGCTCCGGCGGCTGCACGGCCTGCATCGTCACGTTGGTGATGACGGCGCCGACCTTGTAGCGGTCGAGAATCTGCTGCATCAGCTGCTGCGTATCGTAAGCCACCTTTTCGCGGCCCTCGTACAGCACGAAGTCCATCTTGCTGCGGCCGACGACTTCGCGGATCGCCGTTTCGGCGACCTGGCGCAGGGTGTCTTCCTGGTCGCGCGTGTTGAACAGCCACGCCACGGGATCTTTCAGGGTGTATTGCACCGCGAACTGGATATCGATGATGTTTTCATCGTCCGTCAGCATCAGCGACTCGCTGGCCTGCTTGTTGCGCAGCGACTGGCGGTAACCCACTTCCACCGTGCGCACCTGCGACACGTTGACGGTTTCGTCGGTCTGGAAGGGATACGGCCAGCGCCAGTTGAAACCGGCCGGCGTGGTGTGGCTGTACTTGCCGAACGTGAGCACGACGCCGTTCTGGCCCTCTTGCACGATGAAGGCGCCGCTGGCGAGCCAGATGAAGACGGCGATCACGCCGACCACGCCGGCGGTGATGCCGGCGCCCTTCATGTCGGGACGCGGACCACCGCCGCCACCGTTGTTATTGCCGCCGTTGTCGGGACGGTTCTTCTGTCCGAAAAAGGCGTTCAGGCGCTGATTGAAATCACGCCACAACTGATCGAGGTCCGGCGGACCTTCGCCGGGCTTTTTGCCTTCTTGGGCTTTCTTGCCGTCGTCCTTGCGATTGCCCCAGCGGGGATCGTTCAGGGACAACTTCAAGCCTGTTTTTTTGAGTAGGGAGACAAGCATAACTATCGTGTTCCGACTTGGGAGTGGGTGGAAATCCTATCGTCCTCGCCAGGCTCTTCGTCCTGGTCCGGGGCGGCGCCATCGTGCTGGTCGTACTGACCGTCAAACTGATCTTCCTGCGGTGCTTCATCGTTCTGGTACAGGTGGGCCGAACCGGGCGCCTTCCTGGCCATCTCGACTATCGCATCGCGCAGCAGGTCGAGCCCGCTGCCCTTCTGCGCACTGACGAACACGCGACTGATCGTAGCATATTCGTCGCGCTCCACCGAAGGCTCCAGCCCGGCCGCATCGATCTTGTTCCACACGAGGATTTGCGGAATATGATCGGCGCCGATCTCTTTCAAGACCAGGTTGACCTGCTCGATCTGCTCCATGCGCACCGGCGACGCGGCGTCGACGACATGCAGCAGCAAATCGGCATGGATGGTTTCTTCGAGCGTGGCGCGGAATGCCGCCACCAGCTGGTGCGGCAATTCGCGCACGAAGCCGACCGTGTCGGAGATCACCACGTTACCCACTTCCTGGCCCAGGTAAACCCGGCGCGAGGTGGTGTCGAGGGTGGCGAACAACTGGTCGGCGACGTACACGCCGGCCTTGGTCACGGCATTGAACAGGGTCGACTTGCCGGCATTGGTATAGCCGACCAGGGACACCGAGAATGTGTGATTGCGGCCGCGCGCGCGGCGCTGCGTTTCGCGCTGCTTGTGCAGCTTTTCCAGACGGGCGCGCAAGGCCTTGACGCGGTCGCCGATCAGCCGGCGGTCGGTCTCGAGCTGCGTCTCGCCTGGACCGCGCAAGCCGATACCGCCCTTTTGCCGCTCAAGGTGAGTCCAGCCGCGGATCAGGCGCGTGGCCAGATGCTGCAGCTGGGCCAGCTCGACCTGCAGCTTGCCCTCGTGGCTCTTGGCGCGTTGCGCGAAGATGTCGAGGATCAGGCTGGTACGGTCGAGCACGCGCACATTCAGGCGCTTTTCCAGATTGCGCTGCTGGGCGGGTGAGAGGGCATGGTTGAAAATGACGATTTCCAGGCCATCGTTGACGACGACGTCGCCAATTTCATCGGCCTTGCCGCTGCCGACGAAATACGCGGAATCGGGACTGGATCGCTTGGCCGTGATGGTGGAAATCGGGTCCGCGCCAGCCGAACGCGACAACAGCATGAGTTCCTCCATGCTGGCGGCGAAGTCGCTGTGACCGAAGTCAACCCCGACTAGTGCCGCGCGCATGATGGCATCTGATGAGTTGCGGCGGACGCCGACGCCGATGCAAACGCATCAGCGCCGCTGGCGCGGACGGGGGCGATAGAGGGTGAAAGGCGCTGGGCCGTCAAGCTCAACGCTTTACTCCGCTTCAGATTCAATATTGAGATTGACGGCACGGGCCGGCACCACTGTCGAGATGGCATGCTTGTACACCATCTGTGTCACCGTATTGCGCAGCAATACGACATATTGATCGAACGATTCGATATGGCCCTGCAATTTAATGCCATTAACCAGGTAAATCGAGACAGGAACATGCTCTTTGCGTAATGCATTGAGGAATGGGTCTTGTAACAGTTGCCCTTTGTTGCTCATAACAGCTCCGTTGTTTATGTTGTTGTGTAAGAATTGGAGGCGACTCGCTTGATTTCAAGTGCTCTCACACCTTTCAAAGAAAGAAAGATGCGTCATAGCTACTGTAACCTGTTTTCGCGATCGCTGTCGCGCATGGCGCATTAACACTTTATTATTCTCGTGCAAAAGCCATTGAATTGGCTGTCGGCGCCGCATTATCTCTGCGGCGCCTTAATATGCACTTAATTCAGCATTTAAATCATTACTTGCTTGGCGTGCGTGCAAACGGGTTTTTACCCGTGCGCAGTTCGATCCGCAGCGGCGTGCCGACCAACGCAAACGTATCGCGGAAATGTTTTTCCAGATAGCGTTTGTAAGGATCGCCAACGGCGTCGAGCGCATTGCCGTGAATAACGATCACAGGCGGGTTCATGCCGCCCTGGTGAGCGTAGCGCAATTTCGGACGAATCGACCCCTTGCGGCGCGGCTCCTGCTTCTCCACGGCCTCGATCAGGGCACGCGTCAGCTTCGGTGTCGACAGGTCGCACATGGCGGCCGCATACGCCGCGTTGAGCGACTTCATCAGCGGACCGATATTGGTGCCCTTCAGCGCCGAAATGAAATGCATCTGCGCGAACGACAGGAAATCGAGCTTGCGGTCGATATCGATCTTGATTTCATCGCGCTCGTGCGATTGCAAGCCATCCCATTTATTCACGGCCACCACCAGCGCGCGGCCCGATTCCAGGATAAAGCCGGCGATATGCGCGTCCTGTTCCGAGATATCCTGCTGCGCGTCGAGCATCAGCACGACCACGTTGGCTTCGGAAATCGACTGCAGCGTTTTCACCACCGAGAATTTCTCGATCGCTTCAAACACCTTGCCGCGGCGGCGGATACCGGCCGTGTCGATCAAGGTGTATTGCTGGCCATCGCGCTCGAACGGGATTTCGATCGAATCGCGCGTCGTGCCCGGCATGTCGAAGGCGATCACGCGCTCTTCGCCCAGCAGCGTGTTGATCAAGGTCGACTTGCCCACGTTCGGACGGCCGACGAGGGCGATCTTGATGCCGCGGTCGGTCTTTTCCAGCTCTTCAGGCTCATCCGGACGCTGCGCGAACGCCAGGTCCAGCATCACTTCGACGAGGTCGTTGACGCCGTCGCCGTGCGCCGACGAGATCGCATACGGATCGCCCATGCCCAATTCATAGAATTCGGACACGACGGCCGTGTAGCGCATGCCTTCGCTTTTGTTGACCACCAGCAAGACCGGGCGGCCGCTCTTGCGCAGGAAGTCTACGATGGTCTTGTCATGCGGGGTCAGGCCCTGACGGCCGTCCACGATGAACACCACCACGTCGGCCTCGGCCACGGCCTGCTTGGTCTGCAGTGCCATCTGGTGCATGATGCCTTCCTTGGCGACGGGTTCGAAACCACCCGTATCGATGACCAGGAAGGGACGTTCGCCGACACGGCCTTCGCCATAGTGACGATCGCGCGTCAACCCAGGCAAATCCGCCACCAGCGCATCGCGCGAGCGGGTCAGACGATTGAATAAAGTCGATTTCCCAACATTGGGTCGACCTACTAGTGCAATTACCGGCTTCATTGTATTACTCGACCGCGAGAGCGGTCACTGTCCCTGATTGGGTTTGAAAAATCAAATTCGAACCGGCAACAACGGGAGCCGAAACAATCGGGCTACCGTCGGTGCTGACACGACCTATTAATGCGCCATCTTCCCGTGACAGGAAGTGGATGTAACCTTGATAGTCACCGACGGCAACGCTGCGGCCGTAGGAGGCCGGCGTCGACAGGCGGCGGCGCGCCAGCGCCTCATTCTTCCAGGCGCTCTGGCCGCCTTCGCGGCTGAACGCCACGACGGCGCCCTGGGCGTCGGCAACAAACACGAAACGCTGATCGACGGCCACGCCCACATCGGACGAGATCGGCTTGGTCCAGCGCGGCACGCCCGTGGCGGCATCGAAGCAGCCCGCCTTGCCCTGGTACGTGACGGCGCATACTTCGCCTTCGAATACCACCGGTGCGCCGGCGATATCGGAAACGCGTTCCAGTTCGGTGGCGCCGCGCGGTTCGCTGACGACGATCTCCCAGCGTACCACACCGGTGGCCGCCGTCAGAGCCAGCAGCTTGCCGCCTGGCTGGGCCACGTAGATGTTCGCGCCGCCCAGCACCATGCCCGGCGCATTGCGCAAGGTCAAGGCCGGCGTGGCGCGCTGCACCGTCCACTTGCGTTCACCCGTCTTGGCGTCGAAACCGACGATGCGGTTGTCCACGCTGCGCACCACCACCACGCCCTGCCCTACGACGGGCGCCGTCAATACTTCGCTGGACGCCTGAGCCTTCCACAGCTGCTTGCCGTCGGCATCGAACGCCAGCACGGCGCCCTTGGCGGCGCCCACGGCCACCAGCGTGCCATCGCTGCCGGCGCTGGACGTGATGTCGCTGCCGGCCTTGACGCGCCACGTCTCACGGCCGCTGGCCGCGTCCAGGCGCGCCAGCGCGCCATCGGCGCTGACCACGTACAGGCTGTTGCCGGCCAGCGCAGGCGTGAAGGCGTACACGCCGGCCTTGCCGATCGAATACTTCCAGGCGTCGCGCACGGCGATGCTCGATTTTAACTCGACCAGCTTGGCCGGTTCGACTTTCGGATCTTTCGAGGCGAACGGGTTCCAGGACGAGCAACCGGCCATCAGGGCCAACAGACTTGCAGCTACCAGCTTTTCAGTGACACGCATAAGTGTTATCCAACCTTTTTCTTGTACTTGTAAGGGCAAGGCAGGCGGCGCACAACGCCGCCCGGCCACGCCGTCAGTGTTCCTGTCAGGCGGCAGCCTTGTCAGCCTTGGCCTTGTCTTCCGGTACCGTACCGCCAATCGCTTCCAGCTTGACCTGGATCAATTGACGGCCTGGATTGTTCTTGTCCGTCGCGGCCAGAGCGGCCAGGTAAGCCGTGCGTGCCTCGGCCAGCTTGTTTTGCGCCACCAGGACGTCGCCCTTGCGGTCGGCCACGGCACCGGCAAATTGCGCCACGGAAGCCGTCGCCAGCACTTTCAGCGCTTCATCGTAGGCTTTTTCATCCAGCAGGACGCCGGCCAGGCGCAGCTTGGCGATGGCCTTGTACTCTTCCGTGCCGTGCTCGGCAACCCATTGCAGCTGGGTCTTGGCCGTTTTCAGGTCATTCGCATCGAACGCCACCTTGGCCGCGGCCAGGGCGCTCATCTGCGCATACGCCGTGCCGCTGAAACGCGATTGCATGTCGCCAGCCGCGCGCATCACCTTGGCGGCGTCCTTGGCGGCGATGGCGTTTTGCAGTTCGTCGTACAGCTGGCCCGCTTGCGCAGCCTGCGTGCGCTGGTAGTACTGCCAGCCAGCCCAGCCGCTGTAGCCTGCCAGCGCCACGATCAGGACCCAGGAGGTCAGATTGCCATTGCGCTGCCACCAGGCCTTGAGGGTTGCCAGTTGTTCTTGTTCTTCGTGATCGTATGCCATGGGTCGTCAGTTTTAATGAGTAGTTGATCGAGGGTAGTACGGTCTTGCTGCAAATCAATGGTGGTGATGCACGTGGCCGCCAGGGCCGTGGTCATGGCCGCAATCGTGGTCGCCGATGATCTGGTCCACCACGTAGTCGACGACATCGTCGAACGGCACCGTGTTCTGCTGCGCGCCGGCATCGGCTTCGCGCATGGCTTTCACCGTAGCGACGTTATTGGCGATTTCATCGTCGCCCATGATCACGGCAAACGCCGCGCCGCTGGCGTCGGCCTTTTTCATTTGCGTCTTGAAGCTGCCGCCGCCGTTGCTCGCTGCGCAATGTAGCACAACGTCCAGGCCCGCATCGCGAATCCGCTCGGCCAGCACGAAAGCTTGCAAGCCTGCCTGCTCGCCCTGGTGCACCAGGTAGACGTCGCACTGGGCCGGCTGCTCGGGCTCGGCCGCGTCTTTCATCAGCAATACCAGGCGTTCGACGCCCATGCCGAAACCGACGGCGGGCGTCGATTTGCCGCCGAACATTTCCACCATGCCGTCATAGCGGCCACCGGCGCAGACCGTGCCTTGCGCGCCCAGCTTGTCGCTGACCCACTCGAACACCGTGCGGTTGTAGTAATCGAGGCCGCGCACCAGGCGTGGATTGATGGTGAACGGGATATTGTTGTGGTTCAATATCTTCTGCACGCCGTGGAAGTGGGCCAGCGATTCCTCGCCCAGGTAGTCCAGCAGCTTCGGCGCGCCATTGACCAGGTCCTGCATCGCAGGGTTCTTGGTGTCGAGGATGCGCAGCGGATTGCTGTGCAGGCGGCGCTTGGCTTCTTCGTCGAGCAGCTCGCTGTGGCTTTCCAGGTAGGCGATCAGGTCGGCGCGGTGGCGCAGGCGCTCGGCCGCGTCGCCGATCGAGTTCAGTTCCAGGCGGATGCCTTCCAGGCCAAGGTCATCCCACAGGCGGCGCGACAGCATGATGATCTCGGCGTCGATATCCGGGCCCGTGAAGCCGATGGCTTCCACGCCGAACTGGTGGAACTGGCGATAGCGGCCCTTTTGCGGACGCTCGTGGCGGAACATCTGGCCCTTGTACCACAGGCGTTTCGGGCCTTCGTAGACGAGGTTGTGCTCGACCACGGCGCGCACCACGCCGGCCGTGCCTTCAGGACGCAGGGTCAGGTTGTCGCCGTTCATCGAATCGGTGAACGAATACATTTCCTTTTCCACGATATCGGTCACGGCGCCGATGGCGCGCGCGAACAATTTCGTTTCTTCCACGATCGGCGTGCGGATTTGCTGGAAGCCATAGCTTTGCAGCACGGATTGCGCCGTGTTTTCAAACAATTCCCACAGCGGGGCATCGGCTGGCAGGACATCGTTCATGCCCTTCACGCCTGTAATTTTTTCTGCTTTTTTATTTTCGGACATAGTGTTCTTCTTTGCTTTAACTTGATTGTCGGATGACGCGCTTCGCGCCTCGGCGGCCCCGCTAATCCGACCTACCCGACCGATTACGCGGCAACCGGCGCGGTCTTGCCATAATGGCTTTTAACATAATTCAAGACGATGTCCTGGAATTCCTCGACGATGCGTTCGCCGCGCAGGGTGACGACTTTTTCGCCGTCGACAAACACGGGCGCGGCAGGCGACTCGCCCGTGCCGGGCAGGCTGATGCCGATGTTCGCATGCTTCGATTCGCCGGGGCCGTTGACGATGCAGCCCATCACGGCCACGTTCATCGCTTCCACGCCCGGATACGATTTCTTCCATTCCGGCATCTGCTCGCGCAGATACGTCTGGATGTTGTCAGCCAGCTCCTGGAAGGTGGTCGACGTCGTGCGGCCGCAGCCTGGGCAAGCGATGACCATGGGCGCGAACTTGCGCAAGCCCATGGTTTGCAGGATTTCCTGGCCGACGATGACTTCGCGCGTGCGGTCGCCGCCCGGTTCGGGCGTGAGCGAAATGCGGATGGTGTCGCCGATGCCTTCCTGCAGCAGCACGGCCAGGGCCGCGGTGGACGCCACGATGCCCTTGCTGCCCATGCCCGCTTCCGTCAAGCCCAGGTGCAGCGGATAGTCGCAGCGCTGCGCCAATTCGCGGTACACGGCGATCAGGTCTTGCACGCCCGAAACCTTGCACGACAGAATGATCTTGTCGCGCGCCAGACCCAGTTCTTCGGCGCGCACGGCGTTTTCAATCGCCGACGTCACCAGCGCTTCATACATGACGGCTTGCGCCGGCCACGGTTCGGCGCGGCCCGCGTTTTCATCCATGATACGCGCCAGCAAGGCCTGGTCCAGGCTGCCCCAGTTCACGCCGATGCGCACCGGCTTGTCGTAGCGGCAAGCCGCCTCGATCATTTGCGCGAATTGCGTATCGCGCTTGGCGCCCTTGCCCACGTTGCCCGGGTTGATGCGGTACTTCGACAGCGCGCGCGCGCAATCGGGGTAATCGTTGAGCAGGGTATGGCCGTTATAGTGAAAGTCGCCCACCAGCGGCACGTCGATGTCCATCTTGTCGAGCTGCTCGCGGATGTAGGGCACGGCCGCGGCCGCTTCCGGACGGTCCACCGTCAGGCGCACCAGCTCCGAACCGGCACGCGCCAGTTCCTTGATCTGGATCGCCGTGCCGATGGCGTCGGCCGTATCCGTGTTCGTCATCGACTGCACCACCACGGGGGCGTCGCCGCCCACCCAGATCTGGCGCTGGCCGTGCGCGATCAGCACCTTGCGGCTGTCGCGACGGCCGGATGGACCGGAGCCGATCGCTGTTTTCGAGGTAGCCATAATATTATCTTCTGAGTTTGCTTGAACGGTTACTGCAATTATTTGATGCTGACACGGGAAATCGTGCCGCCGGCAACGGTCGGCAGATCCAGCTTGGCGCCGCGCAAGGTTGCCTGCACGACACCCGGCTTGCCTACCACCAGGGTGGCCGGTCCCGTAATATCGAACGTTTCCGTGCTGCCCGCCTTGACCATGCGCGAAATCAGCGGCGTGCTGCCGGGACGGCGAATTTCCACCCAGGAATCCTGCTCGACCTTCAGCACCAGCGCATTCGCGCCCACGGCAGCTGCAGCCGCGGGCGGCGTGGCGGCAGCCGTCGCCGCTGGAGCGGGCGCGGGCACGGCGGCTGGCGGCACTACGGCAGCGGCCGGCGCCGAAGCGACGGCGGCCGGTGCGCCCGTCTGCGTATCGTTGCCTGGCGGCGGCGGCACGGAAATCAGGGGCACGGACGGCGACTGCACGGGCGTCAAGTCCTGGCCCGGCTTGATCAGGGTCGTTTCCACGGGGCCCACTTCCGCATGCGCCGTTTCTTTCCCGGCCTGCGAGGACAGCAGGCTGGCGGGCACATAACCGAGTTTATACGCGCCAAAGGCAGCCGCCACGACGACAGCCACGGCGCCGGCGATCCAGAGGGGAGTCTGGTTCGACGAGCGCTGCGTCATCGACGGGAAGCGCGATTCGGAAAACGTGGCGGAAATTTCACGCCGCACGGGCGCGGCCGGGTCCTGCTGCGCCGGCGCCGGATGGACTTCGATCATGGCCACCAGCGGCGCCGCGTCGAGACGCACCACCTTGGCGTAGGCGCGCACGAAACCGCGCACCACGGCCAGATTCGGCAAAGCCGCCATGTCGCCCTCTTCCAGCGCGATCACCTGGCGCGGCGCCAGCTTGAGCTGGTCGGCCACCTGCTCCACCGGCCAGCCCAGCGCTTCGCGCTGCGCTTTCAACTGTGCGCCTGCCAACGCAAGATTGCCCTGGGGCTGCTGCTGAGGCGTTTCTGCCCACTCTGAATTCATTGGTATCCCTGTCTCACTCATCAAACGCCCCATTTTGATAAGCAGCATATTCGGGGGAGCCGGAATGGTGGTTGCGCAACAGCGCCCCCAGGCCAGCTTCCGCACCCGCATCCCCGAGCTTATGCTGCACCTTGATCCCGAGCCACAGCACATCGGCCGTCTGGCCCTCCATTGTCGCTACTTTACCGAGCCGCTCAAGGTAATGAGCCGCTTGCCGGTAGTCTTGCTGTTGGTAATACACGCGCACCAGGCCGGCATAGGTAATTGCCGCGCCAGGTGCGATGCGCTCCGCCTTGAGCCAGTAGCCGGCGGCGCGCGGGTAATCTTTCATGACCAGGCTGCACGCCGCCGCATTATGCAGCGCCAGTTCAGGCGTGCCATAGGCGACATCTTGCAATGCGGCATCAAAATACGCCAACGACTGCGCCGCGCGCCCGGTCTGGCACAGAAACAGGCCATAATTATTGCTCAACTCGGGATTGTGGGGCGCAAGGCGCAATGCGTAAAGAAAATCTTTTTCAGCAGCCACGGGTTGGCGCATAGCAGCAAAAATCAGGGCGCGCATGCCGCGCACCTGGGCGTTGCCCGGTACCAGCTGCACCGCCTGCTCCGCTTCCGCCAACGCCACCACAAACTGGTCTTGCATATAATAGGCGCTGGCCAACTGCAAGCGCAAGGCGGCGCGCTGCTCGACAGATGCAGCCTGCTCCTTGTCTGCGGTGGAAGCACAGCCGGCCAGCAGCACGCCCAGGCTGACAACAGCCACGGCACGTACGCCAGGATAAGCCATGCTTCCCCGCATCAGGAGCGGATCTCCACGATCTTGCCGAAATTGGCGCCAAATTTTTGTTGATACTCAGTCATCTTTTCCATGCGCTCCTGCACCCGGGTGCGGTCCTTGACTTCACCGGCCAGCTGGCCGCAGGCCGCATCGATATCGTCGCCGCGCGTCTTGCGCACGGTGGTGATGATGCCGCCATCCATGAGCACCTGGGCAAATGCCTTGATGCGCGGATTTTTCGAGCGGAACAGGCCCGACTCGGGGAAAGGATTGAACGGGATCAGGTTGAACTTGCAGTTCACGCCGAACTCGCGGTCTTGCACCAGCGCCAGCAGTTCGCGCGCATGCTCGTCGCTGTCGTTGACGCCGTCCAGCATGCAGTACTCGAAGGTGATGAAGTCGCGCGGGGCAAATTCCAGGTAGCGCTTGCAGGCCGCCATCAATTCCTTCAGCGGGTATTTCTTGTTCAGTGGAATCAGCCCGTCGCGCAAGGCGTCGTTCGAGGCGTGCAGCGAGACGGCCAGGGCCACCGGCACTTCCTGCGACAGCTTGTCCATCATCGGCACCACGCCCGACGTTGACAGGGTCACGCGGCGGCGCGACAGGCCGTAGGCGTTGTCGTCAAGCATCAATTTCAGGGCAGTGACGGTCGGCTCAAAGTTCAGCAGGGGCTCGCCCATGCCCATCATCACCACGTTGGTGATCTGGCGCTCGCCTTTCGGGCCCGGTTCGATGCCCTTGGTACGGCGCAATTCGAATTCCGCCATCCACAGCTGGCCGATAATTTCGCCCACGGACAGGTTGCGGTTGAAGCCTTGCTTGCCCGTCGAGCAGAAACGGCAGTTCACGGCGCAGCCGGCCTGGGTCGAGATGCACAGGGTGCCGCGGTTTTCTTCCGGAATGAACACGGTTTCCACGGCATTGCCATTGCCTACGTCGACCAGCCACTTGCGCGTGCCATCCGTCGACGTGTGGTCGCTGATGATGGCCGGGGCGCGCACTTCGGCGCGCGTGGCCAGCTTGTCGCGCAGCGACTTGGCCAGGTCCGTCATGGCGTCGAAATCGGAAGCGCCGAACTGGTGTATCCAACGTTGCAATTGTTTCGCACGAAACGGTTTCTCTCCCAACTCGGCGCAGTAGGCGATGAGTTGCGCGGGATCGAGGTCCAGCAAGTTGGTGAGGGTCGTCGTATTCATGATCTTGTCTATTCTAAAAATCCGTCCCCGCGCGCATCCGGAGCGAAAACTCCACAGCGCAGCGGGAACAGGGGGTGATAAGTTATTTCACAGATAACGCCAGGAAATAACGTTATCTAAGGCAATTAAGCCTTCAGTTCTGGGAAGAAGTAAGCGATTTCCACTTTAGCAGCTTCGACAGCGTCGGAACCGTGTACGGCGTTAGCGTCGATCGAATCGGCGAAATCGGCGCGGATCGTGCCTTTTTCTGCTTTCTTCGGATCGGTCGCGCCCATCAGGTCACGGTGGGCCAGAACGGCGTTTTCGCCTTCCAGGGCTTGGATCATGACTGGACCGGAAACCATGAAGTCGACCAGATCCTTGAAGAAGCCGCGTTCTTTGTGCGCTGCGTAGAAGCCTTCGGCTTGTTCGCGCGACAGTTGGGTCATGCGTGCTGCAACGATTTTCAGGCCAGCGTTTTCAAAACGGGAGTAGATTTGACCGATTACGTTTTTTGCAACTGCGTCTGGTTTGATGATCGACAGGGTGCGTTCGATTGCCATGTGTGAAAACTCCAATAAAAAGTAAGGTTTAAAACGGTAAATTGATAACTCAATCAACCTTTGATTTTACCATACTCCACCCCATATCACCCAGACAGGCAGGGGGCATCTTGCCACCCTGCCCCCGTTTAATGAAATCTTAAGCTGCTTTTTTGGCAAATTCCGGCCCTCATGCTATCCTTGGGTAAAGCAGTAATTTGAATTGACAACACGGAGGCACTATGAATCAGAACATGCAACGCACCTTTGACCTGTCGGGGGGCATGCAGCAAGTCCGCCATCAGGTCTTGCGCAACACTTACTGGCTGCTGGCGCTGTCCATGATCCCGACCGTGCTGGGCGCCTTCATCGGCGTGCAGATGCATTTGCCAATGCTGACCGGCGGCATGGGTTTCATCATCTTCATGGCCGTCGCTTTCGGCTTCATGTACGCGATTGAAAAGACCAAGAACTCGGGCCTCGGCGTCGCCGTCCTGCTCGGCTTTACCTTCTTCATGGGCCTGATGCTCACGCCTATCCTGACGCGCACGCTCGGCTACTCGAATGGCGGCATGCTGATCATGACGGCATTCGGCGGCACGGCCACCATCCTGGCCGTGATGGCGACGATCGCCACGGTCTCGAAGCGCGACTTCTCGGCCATGGGCAAATGGCTGTTCGCCGGCGTGATCGTGCTGATCCTGGCATCGGTAGCGAACATTTTCCTGGGCCTGTCGGCACTGTCGATCGTGATCTCCATGGTCGCCATCGCCATCTTCTCGGCCTACATCCTGTATGACGTGCAGCAAATCATTAACGGCGGCGAGACCAACTACATCTCGGCCACCCTGCGCATCTACCTGGACGTGTACAACATCTTCACCAGCCTGTTGTCGTTGTTAGGATTTGCAGGCGGCAGCCGCGACTAAGCGCTAACGCACGAAAATAAAAGCCGACCCTCGGGTCGGCTTTTTTACGTCTGTCGGCTCTATTTGCCCCTTTCCGCCACCTCCAACAGGCAGGCGCGGGCGCGGTCCAGGGTCGGGTTGTCGCGCTGGGCCGCGTAGACGGCGTAGGCCGAATGCGAGAATTCGGGCGCGTCGCGCACGCGGTGCAAGAGCCCCGCATCGAGATAGGGTTGCGCGCTGCCGATACGGAAGTAACTGGCGCCGCCCACGTCGAGCAGATACACGAGGGCCAGCGGCCCCAGCGAAATCGAGACGGGCGGGCTGCTCAGCTCCGGGTAGGCCGCCTGATGATTGGCCGCGAAGCTGGGGCCCCAGTCCACATACACATACGTGTCGGCATGCATCTGTCCATCAGCGCGCGTGGTCACCATCACCAGCTTTTCCTCGGCAAGCAATTCGCTGGCCAGGCCCGGGCGCTGCGGCGGGTTGTACAGCACGGCCAGGTCCAGCGAGCCGTCATGCACGGCGTCGAGCAGGCGCGCGGGGCTGTCGACTTCCGCGCGCAAGGCGATCTGGGGACAGTCGCGGCTCATGCGTATCAGCCAGTCGCCGAGCAGCGGCTGCCACAGGCTCAGCTCGCAGCCGATGCTGACGGCGTCGTCGCGCCCCGGCGGCAAGGCTACCTGGTGGCGCGCCCGCTCCCACACCTGCACCATGGTGGCCGCATGGCGCATGAAGCGCTCGCCGGCCGACGTCAGGCGCGCGCCCGCCTTGTTGCGCACGAACAGCTGGCGCCCCAGTTGCTGCTCCAGCGAGCGGATGCGGGCGCTGACGGCCGTCTGCGTCACGTGCATGCGTTCAGCGGCCATGATGAAACTGCCGCAGGACGCCACTTCCAGGAAGGTACGCGCTTGATTGATATCCATCAATCCATCATATCAGTTGCCGCACATCTCAACTGACACGCTCGTAGCCACCGAGCACGCCCTGCTTGGCCAGCACCCATTGCCACAGCTGCAGGTCGCGCGCGCGAAAGGCGCCGGCGCAGGACAGCAGATAGTAGGACCACATGCGGTGGAAACGCTCGCCCAGCTGGGCGGCAAAGCGCGGCCACGCCTGCTCGAAATTCGCATGCCAGGCCATCAGGGTCTTGTCGTAGTCGGCGCCGAAGTTATGCAAGTCCTCGGCCACGAACAGATCATCGATGGCGTCGCCGATCTGGCCAAGCGACGGCAAGTCGCCATTCGGGAAGATGTATTTGTCGATCCACGGATCGCACGTGGAATGGCGCTTGTTCTTGCCGATCGTGTGCAGCAGGAACAGTCCGTCGTCTTCCAGGCAGCGGTGCGCCACTTCCATGAAGGTGCGGTGGTTCTTGTGCCCCACGTGCTCGAACATGCCGATGCTGACGATGCGGTCGAATTTTTCATCGGTGTCGCGGTAGTCCTGCAGGCGGAAGTCCAGGTGCTCGCCGCCCGGCATGCCGCGCGCATACGCTGCCTGCTCCTTCGAGATCGTCACGCCCACGCACCGCACCTGGTATTTCTCCGCCGCATAGCGCATGAAGCTGCCCCAGCCGCAGCCGATATCGAGCACGCGCATGCCCGGTTCCAGGCGCAGCTTGCGGCAGATCAGATCGAGCTTGGCTTCCTGCGCCTCGGCCAGGTTGCCGGCATCCTTCCAGTAGCCGCAGGTATATGTCATGCGCGGATCGAGCATGGCAGCATAGAAGGCATTGCCCAGGTCGTAGTGCTCCTTGCCCACCATCCAGGCGCGGCGCTCCGTCTGCAGGTTGAACAGGCGCGCAGTCAGCGCATGGAAGGCCAGGCGCATGGGGCGCACGTCGTCGGCCACCCTGGCGCGCAGCAAATGGCAAAAGAATTCGTCAAGCTGGTTCGCGTCCCAGTCGCCATCCATGTACGCTTCGCCGAGGCCCAGGTTACCGCTGGCGAAGGCGCGCTCCGGTACGCCCGGCTTGCGCAGCTGCATGTCCCAGGCGGCGCGGCCATTCAAATGGATGTCGGCCTTCGCCAGCAGCTCGGCCGCTTCGCGCGTCAGCCGCGTGTCCAGCGTGATTTTCGGTGTGTGCTGCAACTGCATAGATGCTTGTGTCGTGTGCTGCGTGTTCATGCCCTGCCGCCTCCAGATGGTTGTCGGTGCTGGCGCGCCGGCGAGTCCACTCCGCAGCCCGGCGCCGCGCCAGCCATAAAATTATCCGCCCGCCATCGCCATCTGGATAATGAAACATCATGGCCATTCATATCAAAATATTTGCTGTGAAATGATTTGAATCAATTTTTTCATGGAAATATTTTTTGCACGAAACGCTCTGAAGCATGAAAAAAGCCGCCTGTACGGCGGCTGTTCGCGGCAGCTTAGCCCACGATCAAAAGTCGTGATTCGGTGGATACTTGCTGTAAAAATCGTTATCCCATTTGAAATTGGTAAACGCCACCGTCATCGATATGTCGAGCGCTTCGACGAAATGCCAGCAGCCGACGGGCAGGAACAGGATCTCGCCCGGCGCCAGCACGCATTCGCGCACTTGCACGTCCGCCATCAGCGGATAGCGCTGCAGGTCGATATCGCGCCCGTCGACGGGCGTAAAACAGTGGCGCTGGTTGTACACCCGCGCCACCTCGCAGGCGGCCATGATGCGCAGCCGCTTGCGCCCTTGTACCTGCGCCATGAAGTTGTTCGTCAGGTCGTGGTGGAATGGCGTCACCGTGCCGGCCGGGCCGAACCATAAAAACCCCGTGGGGCCGCCACTCTGTTCCAGGTATTCGGGCAGCTGGCCGATATCGTCCCACAGCTCGCGCAGCGCCTGCCGGTTCTGCGAATTGTTATTCGCCGTCATGTAGAAATCATTGGTCGCGCCGCTGCCCTCGACCAGGCTGGCGTACTCGCCAAACGCCATCTTGCGCTTGTGGGCCACGCTGTTCATTTCGTACTGCGCATCCGCCTCGCGGCCGAACTGCACTTCCACCTCACGCTGCGCGTAATGCTCGCGGAAATAGGCCGGGCTCCACTTGGCCATGGCGGGCCAGTCGTCCATCATGCCCGTGATGATCACCGGCTGGTTGGTGGAATAGAACTCCGTCAGGAACTCGTGCGCCGTCAGTTTCTCGCGGCGGGGAATCTCGGGTGGACGCAACTGGTTCAGCTTGCGCTGGATGTCGATCACCCAGTCGCGCTTGGCCAGCCGGTTCGACAGGCGCACGGCGCCGGCCAGGTAGGGACTCTGCAGCGCCAGCTCCACTTCGCGGCGCGCCAGGGCCTCCGTAATGCCTGCCTTTTGCAGCACCGGCATCAGCGCCGACGGGTGGCTGCCCAGCATGAGGTTTTCCGCGATCCAGCTGCGCCATTCGCGGCTCAGCTCCTGTTCCGGCTGCTGTTCTTTCTGCTTGACTCCGAATGTCGATACCGCCGCCATCGCCCGTCTCCTGTTTTTTTATGTGAACAAGCGGCCGGGCAGCGTATGCCGCCCGGCCGCCTCCTACTCTAGCGCAGTATTACCGCACCTTCCACACCTCGGTTGCCAGCACGCCATTCGCGTCGCCATCGAGTTCCCACGAGAACGCGCCACGCAAGCCCTGGTCCTTCACATATTTCACCTTGGTGCCGATGACGGTCGGGTCATCATAGCTCCACCACTGGCCACCTGCACCCGTGTACAGGTACAGCTGCTTGGTCACGGGATGGTAGTAGCGCGTGCCAGCCTTGGCCACGAGGATTTTATAGTCCTCGATGCCCGACTCGTACGTGCCCGGCGCCGTGCCCGTGGCCGCCTGGTACAGGCCATCGCCATTCGGCCCCGGCGCCACGCCCGTCCAGCCGCGGCCATAGAACGGTATGCCCAGCAGCAGCTTGTCGCGCGGCACGCCGGCGGCAATCATGTACTGCACCGCCTTGTCACCCACATATTCACGTGCCATGCCCGTCGACGGATCGGCAGGGTCGGCAAACAGCTGGGCGTTGAAGTTGGTGCTGTTTTCCCAGCCGCCGTGGAAGTCGTAGGTCATCAGGTTGATCCAATCCATGTACTGCGAGTACAGGGCCGGCTCCGTGTTGTCGATCTTGTCCTTGCCGGCACCGACAGCGGCCGTCAACAGGTAGCGCTTGCCGTTGGCTGCACCGAGCGCATCGAGCTGGCTGCGGAATTCCGCCATCAGCAAGGTGAAGTTGCGCTTGTCGTTGGGGCTGACCGTGTTGTACGGCTGGCCACCGCCGACCGGATATTCCCAGTCGATGTCGATGCCGTCAAAGATGTTGGCCGCCGCGCCCACGCCACCGCGACCGCCCTGCACCGGCAGGTTGCCCTTGATGTAGATATCGATGCAGGAACGTACCATCTGCTTGCGCAGCGCATCCGTGGCCGAACCGACGGAGAAGTTCTTCGACCAGCTCCAGCCGCCCAGCGAGATGAACAATTTCAGGTTCGGGTGCGCCGCCTTGAGTTTTCTCAGCTGCAGGAAGTTGCCCGACAACGGTGCATCCCAAGGAATCGCCTGGCCATCGACGGTGCGCTTCGGCGTGCGGATGTAGTCGGCCTCGGCATCGCCGCCCGTGCCCGCGTCCGGCGAATTCGGATTCGTCGCACCCGGCTCCGTCTTGGTGATCATGGCGCATTCATAGCCGCCGTTTTTCGGATAGATGTTGCCGAAGGCATAGTTGATGAAGGTCAGCTTGTCGGCCACGCCGCTCGTGTGCACATTCGCCACTTCATAGTCGCGGCCATACACGCCCCACTGCGCAAAATAGGAGCCGACTTCACGGCCCGTTGGGGTTGGCGTTGGTGTCGGAGTAGGTGTTGGAGTTGGAGTTGGAGTTGGAGTCGGAGTCGGAGTCGGAGTAGGCGTCGGCGTCGGAGTCGGGGTTGGCGTCGGGGTTGGAGTAGGTGTCGGGGTCGGCGTGGTACTGCAGATCTCCAGGCTGGTCCACGGCTTGCCCGTGCCGGCGGCGCCGCTGCTGGTCGACGGATTGTCGCCCTGCGTCCAGTAGTTGGCGCGGTAATTCGTGCCCGCATAGCTGACGGTGGCGCCCGCGCTGTAGGCCGTGCCGGCCACCCACGCCAGCGCGCAGGTGCCGCCGGTTGGCGTTGGCGTCGGAGTGGGCGTCGGGTTCGGCGTAGGCGCCGGTGTCGGGGTTGGCGTGGGAGTCGGCGTTGGGGTGGGAGTCGGCGTCGGCGTGGTGCCGCCGTCGCAGGTGCCGCCGGCGCTCCACAGGCTCGGCGTGGAAACGGGATTCCAACCCGAGCCCACGTGATCCGTCTGCGTCACCAGGGCCGTGTAATTGGCGCCCAGATAGGTGACCACCGTGCCCGCGTTATACGTGCCGCCCTCTTGCCACGGCACGCAAGCGACCACGGTACTGGCCGCCAGCAATTGCGACCCCGCCGGCGCGCCGGCGTCACCGCCGCCACCGCCGCATGCCGCCAGCACGCCACCGCTGGCCAGACATACCATCATGTTCCTGATCGTTTTTTTGAGTATTAAATTTTCCACGTTGTCTCCTGTTCAGGTTTGCGGAAATACCACTTTGCTTCAATGAAGAGCTACCCTGTGATTTTGTTTTTTGCAGTTGCAAGAACAGCATGCTGCTGAAAAAATAGGCGGTCAAGTGGTTTTGAAGTGGCCTCAAAGTGGGCAATACCACTTTGCGCAAGAAGCGCAGCGGCGGAGGCAAATGGCGTGTTGTCCTACTGGACAATGAAAAAACGGCAGAGGAAGGATGTAAAAAGACGCTGGATCGGGAAAATACAGACCAGTTTTATAACACGCTGTAAGTGGTATTGGGGGAGCTCGCGGCGCCGCTGAACGCGGCAGCGGCGGGTGCCTGCCTGGCCACCCGCCGCGCTGCACTACCTATTGAGGCAAATCAAATACCGCCATCGACTCCACGTGGGAAGTGTGCGGGAACATGTTCACCACGCCCGCCTTGCTCAGCACATAGCCGGCTTCCAGCGCCAGGATGCCGGCGTCGCGCGCCAGGGTCGACGGGCTGCAGGAGACGTAGACGATGCGTTTCGGCAGCAGGTCCGGACGCACTTGCGACAGGCCGACCAGCGCCTGGCACAGGGCCATGGCGCCATCGCGCGGCGGATCGACGAGGATGCGGTCGAACTTGCCCAGCGCGATCAGGTCGTCCGTCGTCACTTCGAACAGGTTGCGCGTCGAGAACGAGGTTTTTTCCGCCAGGCCATTGGCCAGCGCGTTTTCCAGCGCCCGCTCCGTAAGGGTGGTGCTGCCTTCGATGCCCACCACTTCGCTGCCCTGCGTGGCCAGCGGCAAGGTGAAATTACCCAGGCCGCAGAACAGGTCGGCCACGCGGTCTGTCGGCTGCACTTCCAGCAAACGCAGGGCTTTCGACACCAGCACGCGGTTGATGTGGTGGTTCACCTGCGTGAAATCGACGGGCTTGAACGGCATCTTGACGCCGAATTCCGGCAGCAGGTAATGCAATTGCTTGTCCAGCGGATAGAACGGCACGGCCGTTTCCGGGCCCTTGACTTGCAGCCACCATTGCACGCCGTACTCGTCGGCAAAGGCCTTCAGTTTCGTTTCATCGTCCGCCGTCAACGGCGCCATGATGCGCAAGACCATGGCGGTGACGTCTTCGCCCACGGCCAGTTCGATCTGCGGCATCTGGTCGAAGATCGACAGCGAAGCAATCAATCCACGCAGCGGCAGCAGCATGGCCGAGATGTGTGGCGGCAAGATCTCGCAGCTATCCATGTCGGCAACGAACGCCGATTTCTTTTCATGGAAGCCCACCAGCACGGCGTCCTTCTTCTTGACGTGGCGCACGGACAGGCGCGCGCGGTAGCGGTAGCCCCAGGTCGGGCCATACATGGGGCGCATGATGCTCTGCGGACGCACCTTGCCGATATGCCACAAGTTGTCTTCCAGCACGCGCTGCTTGATCGCCACCTGCGCCGACGGCTCCAGATGCTGCATCGAGCAACCGCCGCAATTGTCGAAATGCTTGCACTTGGGCGTCACGCGCATCGACGATTCGCGGTGCAGCGCCGTCATGCGGGCCATTTCCCAGTTCTTCTTTTTCTTGAACGTCACAAAGCTGACGCGCTCGCCCGGCAAGGCGCCTTCGACAAACACGACCTTGCCCGGCGAGCCGTCTTCGTTCTCAATATGGCCAACGCCACGGGCGTCCATGTCGAGCGATTTGATTTCGATGATATTTTCTTGCATAGCGATCAATAGGTAAGAGTGGGCCAGGACGCAGGGCCGCGCTGGAACTTGAAAGAATGGGGGAAAGGTCAGGCGCCGCGAGCGGGGCGTATGATAGCAGATCGCGACAGGCAAAAGCCGCTCAAGCCCGCACCGGGCAGCAAGCCTGAGAAAATGCGCAGGGCAAGGCGCGTGGCCGAAGACAGTACGACAGTACGGCGAGGCCATGCAACGCCGCCATGGGCGTTTTCTCAGACTTGCTACAGTAAGGAGTCGCGCACGACGCCGCGCGCGGCCATGGCGCGTTTGAGCTTGATCAAGGCCTCTTGCTGGATCTGGCGCACGCGCTCGCGCGTCACGCCCATTTCCTCGGCCAGGGTTTCCAGGGTGGCCGGATCGTCGTTGTCGAGGCCGAAACGGCGCATGATGACCACGCGCTGCTTGTCGGGCAGCTTGGTCAGCCAGTCGCGCACCAGCACCGTCATTTCATGGTGCTCCGCGCGCGCGTCAGGACCGTCTTCGCTGGCGCCGGGCAACATGTCCATCAGCGACGATTGCGGGTCGTTGTCGAGCGGCGCGTCAAGCGAAGTAGCGTGCTCGGACAGGGCCAGGATATCCTGCACCTCTTCCACGGGTCGGCCCACCAGGTGGGCGATGTCTTCCGCGGTGGCATCCTTGCCATCGTGGTGCTGGGCTTCCAGGTGGTACTTGCCGCGCAGAATTTGATTCAGTTCGCGCACCATGTGCACGGGCAGGCGCACCGTGCGCGCCTGGTTCATGATGGCGCGCTCGATGCTCTGGCGTATCCACCAGGTGGCGTAGGTGGAAAAACGGAAACCGCGCTCGGGCTCGAACTTGTCGATGGCCCGCATCAGGCCGATGTTGCCCTCCTCGATCATGTCGAGCAACACCACGCCGCGGTTGATGTAATGCTTGGCGATCGACACGACCAGGCGCAGGTTGTGCTCGATCATGGTTTGCCGGGCTTCGAAATTGCCCTGCTTGGCGAGGGTGGCGTAATGCACCTCTTGCGCCGCCGTCAGCAG
This sequence comes from Janthinobacterium sp. SUN128, assembly GCF_030587275.1. Classification (NCBI taxonomy): domain Bacteria; kingdom Pseudomonadati; phylum Pseudomonadota; class Betaproteobacteria; order Burkholderiales; family Oxalobacteraceae; genus Janthinobacterium; species Janthinobacterium sp. SUN128. Next base: position 2,998,399 of record NZ_JAPWHY010000001.1, read on the forward strand.
GGGCCGCGTGCCGATCTGGTTCAGATAGTGCTGCGTGGTATCGGTCGACAGCTCGGCCGCCAGCACTTTTTTCAGTTCATCGACACTTTCGACCAGCACGCTGACGCTGGCCACCTCGCCGCCCTCGCCCGCGTCGACGGCGTCAATGCCGTCGAGTTCGCCGGCATCGTCCGTCACGACTTCGTCTGCCCCGTCTTCCGGGGGTTCCGGGTCATCGTCCAGCTGATCGTGCGGCGCGTGTGTCATTGCTTTACCTAACGGTTAGGCAGGAATTTCGAAGGGTCGACAGGCTTGCCCTGCTGGCGGATTTCAAAGTGCAGCTTCACGCGGTCGGCATCGGAATCGCCCATTTCGGCGATGGCCTGGCCTTTGTTGACGTTCTGCCCTTCCTTCACCAGGATGCTGCGGTTATGCGCATACGCCGACAATAAACTATTACTGTGCTTCACGATGACAAGATTACCATAACCACGGATTCCGCTCCCGGCATACATGACTTTTCCCGCGCCGGCGGCCACCACCTGCTGGCCCGCCTTGCCGGCGATATCCACGCCCTTGTTCTTGCCTTCGTCGAAAGTGCCGATGACCTTGCCTTCGGAAGGCCACATCCAGCTGATTTTCTCGTCGCCGGGCGCCGATGCCGCAGGGGCTGCCGCGGCGGCGGCCGGTGCGGTGGCGACGGCTGCCGCCGGGGCCGGCGCAGGCTTGACGTCGCTGCTGCCGCCATCGGCGCGCAATTCGGCCAGGGTGGCGTCGGAATACGCGCGCTTCTCGCCGCGCGGACCCGTTTTCTTCGGCACGACAGGCGCGGCCGGCTTGACTTCCGTCACCGGCGGCATGACGATGGCCGACGTTTGCGCGCCGCCCGTGTCTCCATTTGGCGGCAACACGCGCAGCACCTGGTCGACCTTGATGTCGTTCGGGTTGCTCAAGTCATTCCAGGCCACCAGGTCGCGGTAATTCTGCCCGTGCTCGAGGGCGATACGCAACAGAGTGTCGCCACGCTTGACCGTGTAATAAGCCGGGTCGCGGTCGCGCGGATCGCTGGCTGCGGCGCTGCTGCTCGATGGCTGGCGCTCCACGACGGGCGCCTGGACGCCCGTGGTGCCGCAACCGCTCAACAGCGCGGCCAAGGTGATGCTACATAGAAGTATGTTACTTTTCTTAATCATTCGCATGTAATTGTATGTCCTGCTTGCTAGCTGATCCGGGGATCATATGGTGCCCGGGCGCAAAGGTACGAAATGGCAATCTTCCAGGGTTTGGCTAGTCCATTCCATTTTCCCCACCCGGGTAATGAGTTGTAAGTGTTGCAATTTAGCCCCCACCGGCGCAACCAGACGCCCGCCGGGCGCCAGCTGTTCCAGCAGGGCTTGCGGGACTTCCAGGCCGGCTGCGGCAAGGATGATCCCGTCGAAGGGCGCCGCCTGCGGCAGGCCAAGCATACCATCTCCGTACTGCAAGCGCAGATTTGACACGCGCAGCGGGCGCAGATTGGCCTTCGCCAGCTCGTGCAGGGGCCGGATGCGCTCGATCGAATACACCTCTTTCGCCACCAGCGACAGCACTGCCGCCTGGTAGCCGCAGCCCGTGCCGATTTCCAGCACGCGCTGCAGGCTGCCGCCCTGGCGCATCACTTCGATCATGCGCGCCACGATGTACGGCTGCGAAATGGTCTGGTGGTGGCCGATGGGCAAGGAGGCGTCGATATACGCCTGCGACGCCAGCGCCTCGTCCATGAACATGTGGCGCGGCACGGCTTGCAGGGCGTCGAGCACCACCTGGTCCTTGACGCCCTGCTTCGCCACGCGGGCTACCATGGCCCGGCGCACGGCCTCCGAGACGAGCGGGTTTTGTCGCGGCGGCGATACCACCGCAGGCTGCGCCCGCTCATTGGCGATGACCTGGGCGCGCGACGGCGCGATGGCCGCGTGCATGCCGTACGGCTGCGCCACGCCCCGCGCCGCGTTTTGCGCCGCATTCTGCGTGGCCGTCTGCGGCGTGGCGATCCTGGACTGGGCCAGCGACTGTCCCCCGCCCTGCCTGGCGGGCTTGCCGGCCAGCGAATCGAGGGTAAGGGGGAAGGTACGCGGCTTATCGGTCATAGTGAGCGCTCATGCCAGGCCTTTTGCCAGTGCATCGAGTTGGGTGGTATGGGTCAGGTCGATCTGCAGCGGCGTGATCGATACTTGTCCATGCTCAACGGCATGGAAGTCCGTGCCCGGACCGCCTTCCTTGGCCGCGCCGGCAGGACCGATCCAGAAGATTTCACGGCCACGGGGGTCGAGCGCGCGTATCACGGGCTCGGCCGAATGGCGCTTGCCCAGGCGCGTGGCCACCACGCCTTGCATTTGCTCGTAAGGGATGGCCGGGATATTCACATTCAGCAGATACGGTTTCTGCAGGGCGTCAAACTGGCGCTCGACGATTTCCCTGGCCACGCGGGCGGCCGCGTCCAGGTTGGCCCAGCCGAACTGCGACTGGGAAAAGGCGATAGCGGGAATGCCGAACAGATAGCCTTCCGTGGCGGCCGCCACGGTACCCGAATACAGGGTGTCGTCGCCCATGTTGGGGCCGTTGTTGATGCCGGACACCACCAGGTCGGGGCGCTCGATGAGCATGCCCGTCAGCGCCACGTGCACGCAATCGGTGGGCGTACCGTTGACGAAGTAAAAGCCGTTGGCGGCCTTGTGCACGGACAGGGGCCGGTCCAGGGACAGCGAATTGGATGCGCCCGAACGGTTGCTGTCGGGCGCCACCACGACGATGTCGGCAATGGGTGCGAGCGCGTCGGCCAGGGCCGCCAGGCCTGGCGCCAGGTAACCGTCGTCGTTACTGATAAGAATTCTCATAACGGGATTTTACCCGAAGCGATGCCAACACTGCGCATGCCGCACGCCGATAGACAGCATTATTTGTGCTGCCGCGCGGACATGGCGCGCCGCATCAGCGCTGCTCGATGCGCGCTTCCGACAACGCCCCTTCCAGCGCCTGCACTTCATCTTCCTGCAAGGCCAGCAAGGCATTCAGGTCGCCTTGCAATTTGTACATTCTTTTCAGCTGCGCCATGCCGCGCCTGCGCAGCTTGCCAGGTACGCCCGGGCGCAGCAGGCAGGACTTCAGATGTTCGGCCAGTTCGCCCGCCTGCGCATACTGTTCGCGTTCTATCATGCCTTGCAACATCGAGATCATGCTGGCCAGGGTATCCGGCTCGGCCCCTTCGTGCCCGTTGGCGCGGCCGGCCAGGATGGTTTCCTGCAAATGCCGCGCACCGTCCAGCACGCTGTCCGCATGCCCCGTGACGGGCGCGTTCAAGAGCCGGTCGCTGCCGCTGAGCACGGCGTCTTCCAGCAGGCGCGCGGCCGCGCTGTCACCCTGCTGCTGCAGGGTGCCGGCCAATTGTGTCTTGCTGTGCAAGGTATCGAGGTGGTCTTCGCCCAGCAGGCGCGCATGCACTTCCAGTACCTGCTCCTGCACGCTGCGCGCCGCATCGAGTTCACCGCGCCGCAGCAGCGCCTCGGCCAGCTTGCGCTGGCTCATCAGGGTTTCCGGATGGTCGAGCCCGCGCGTGCGCTCGCGCGCCGCCACCTGGTCTTCATGCAGCTGGCGCGCGCCGGCCCAGTCACCCTGCCCGGCCACGATATCGGCCAGCAAATCGCGCGTGGCCAGGGTGGCCGCATGGTCGCTGCCCAGGCGCCGCTCCTGCGCCTGCAGCACGGCAGCGAACAGGCGCCGCGCCCCTTCCAGGTCGCCTTCGCGCCCCAAGGCCTGCGCCAGGGCCAGCTTGCTGCGCAAGGTATCGCCATGCTCGGCGCCAAACAGGCGCTCGCGCGCCGCCACCACCGTGGACAGCACTTGCTGCGCCTGCGCCAGCCGGCCCATGCGCAGCAAGGTGGCGGCGCGGCCATCCATCGCTTCCAGGGTCAGCGGATGCTCGCCGCCCAGCTGGCGCGCATGGCTTGCCAGCACGGCATCCTGCAGCAGCAGCGCCGCCGCCAGCTCCCCCTGCAGCAACAGGGTCTTCGCCAGGCAGGCGCGGGCAGCCAAGGTGTCGGGATGCTCGCTGCCCAGCACGCGCTCGCGCACATCGAGCACGTCCTCTTCCAGGAAGCGGGCTTCATCGAGCTTGCCCAGCTGGCGCAGCAGGCGCGCCATGCCGCTCTTGCACGCCAGGCTGTCGGGATGCTCCTCGCCCAGCAGGCGCACGCGGATCTCGACGCTCTGGCGGAAGGCGTCGAGCGCCTGCCCGCTGCGTCCATCCTTGCGGTACAGCTCGCCCAGACGGGCCAGGTCGCGCGCCAGCGGCAGGGCCACGGCGCGGCCCGGTTCGGCCAGCAAGGCCTGGCGCGCTTCGCTGATGGCGCCCAGCAAGGCGATTTCACGGCTCGATTGCCAGGGGAAGTAGCCGCCCGTCAGCCAGTGCAAAAACGCTTCGAAGGTGCGCGTGAGGGAAAAGCGGTCGCCGCCCTGGTCGATGCGCACGGCAAGCTGCTCGCCGTAGGCAAAGGTTTTCGTCTGCTGCAGCTGGACTTCGTCGAAATAGCTGTCGAGGGCGATCTGCGGCAAGCCGTAGGAAGCGCGCAGCAGGCGCTCGAACATGGGCTGGAAGCCGGCGATGCCCTTGTGCGCGTCGCCGCGGCGCCACTCGGCGCGCTGCGCGCCATCGCCCATTTCTATGCGCGAGGGCAAGGGGTACACGAGCAGCGGACGCTGTTCGTCTTCATGGCTGCGGCGGTACTCGATGGCCCGCGTGACGAGCGCATCGACGCCTTCCAGGCTTTGCCGGTTCGGCGTGAAGACCACCACGAGCTTTTTCGGCAGCAAGGTGGTGCAGATGCCGGCGCTGTCCGTGCGCCCCGTGCGCGAATCGACCAGCACATAGCGGAAATGCTGGGCCAGGGTATTGGCAAAGCAGCGGAACAGGGCCGGGCACGTGTCGAACAGCTGATCCCAGCGCATCTGCGCCAGGCGCTCGCTGTAGCTGGCGTCGAAGCGCCCCGCGCGCATCAGGTACAGCGGGCTGCCCTGGTCGACGCGCACCACGTACTGCTGCCAGTCGATGGCGTCGAGCACGCGCTGGGCCAGCGCCGCGTCCTCGCGCCCTCCATCTTCGCGCCCCCTGGCCTGCCCGCCGGCGCGTCCGCCCGCCGTTTCCAGGCTGATGCGCTCGAGCTGCTGGCGGCATGCTTCGAAGAACTCGAGCACGCCCGGCCGCTCCTCGTGCTGCTCGAAATAATGGTGCAGGCCCGGCGCTTCCATGTCCCAGTCCAGCATCAGCACGGGCACGCTGGCGTTTTCACGGCGCGCCAGCAGGACGGCGATGTTCGACAGGGCCATGGTGCGGCCGGTACCGCCCTTGTAGGAATAGAAGGTGACGACTTCGCCAGGGGCGCTCAAAGGCGGCAGGGAGAGGCGTTGGCATTCCATGACAGGACCTTTTACGTGATTAACGCGGAAAGTGGGGAGGCGGAATGGCGCGCCATTCCGGTGGAATATCGGGCAACACGAAACGGCTGCAATCGTGGCCGGGCGGTGTTGACCGCTTGAGCAAGTGGTAATGCGTGGCGATGCGCTGCACGATGCGTTCGATATCGGGCAGGTATTGCGGATTCGATTTCAGGTCGCCGCTGGCCAGGGTGTAGCCGGAAAAATCGACGTACAGGCCCGACTCCGTGATTTGCGGCGGCAAGCCGTCCGGATGGCGCGTCATGATGATGGGGATGATCAAGTGGCTGGGCAGTTCATACCAGGCCCGCCGCTCCTGTTCGATCAGCTGCATGGCGGCAAATTCGCGCCGCGTATAGCCGTGCGCTTCATATTTTGGCGTGTACAGCACGATCATGCAGACGCTCTGGCACATGGCGCGCGCCACGCGCAGGTCGATATCGTCGCCGCCACCCAGCTGCTCGCTGTCGATGAACAGGACTTCCTCGCGGTCCAGGTGCGGCTCCAGATAGCACGCCAGCGCCTCGATGAGGTCATTCTTGAACTTGTTCATGAACGCATACTGGCCGTGCGCGTAGCTCAAGAAACAGCCGTAGCGGATCTCCATGGCATCCCCCTGTTCCCCGTGCGGCCTGCCATCGCCGCGCCTTGATCCTGCAAGGCATGAGCTCACTGTAGACCGCTCGGCAACAAGCATGTTTGCGCTGGCACAAAGATGTGTCTGGCGTCCTGGACATGCAGAAAAAAGCCAGAAACTGGCGTGATCGCGCCGATTTCTGGCATGCCAGGCGCGCAAGGCGGCGCCGCGCATAAAACGCTACTCGCTTGATAACAAAGGGAAATACGCCGGCGCGCGGACGGCGCCGGCAAGCCGGGCTTAAGCGAGGGCTTAAGCGCCCTTGGCAGGCAGGCTGCGGAAGAACTCCACCACTTCGGCGGTGTCGCGCGTGCGCTTGAACGGCGGCAGGCTTTGCCAGATGCGCTTGCCGTACGGCTTGGAAATGAGGCGCGGATCGCAGATCATCAGCACGCCACGGTCGCCCTCGTCGCGGATCAGGCGGCCCGCGCCCTGCTTCAGGTTGATGATGGCCTCCGGCAGCGAGTGGTGCATGAATCCATTCTTGCCCTGCTTTTCCATCACTTCGATGCGCGCGGCCAGCACGGGATCGTCGGGCGGCGCGAACGGCAGCTTGTCGATGATCACCAGGGATAAGGCATCGCCGCGCACGTCGACGCCTTCCCAGAAGCTCTGGCTACCGATCAGCACGCCATTGCCGGCCGCGCGGAACTGGTCCAGCAATTCCGTGCGGCCCTTTTCTCCCTGTACGAACAGGGGGAAATTCAGACCGCGCTGCTTGAATTCATCGGCCAGGCGCTCGGCGGCCCGCTTGACGGCGCGCAAGGTGGTGCACAGGAAGAAGGTGCGCCCGCCCGCCGCCTCGATGATGGGCAGCGCGCAATCGATGACGGCATCCGTGTAGCCCAGCGAGTTCGGTTGCGGCAGGTTTTGCGGCACGAACAGCAAGCCTTGCTGGCCATAGTCGAACGGACTCGGCCACGTGTGCGACGGTTCGCCCGTCAAACCCATCTGTTCGGAAAAATGCTTGAAATCGTTTTTCACGGCCAGGGTGGCGGACGTGAAAATCCAGCTGCGCGGCGTGCCTTCGCGCTGGTTGTTGAAGATCGGCGCGATCGACAATGGCGTTTTATGCAACTGCAAGGAACTGGAAAACGCTTCCACCCAGAACACGGCTTCTTCGCCGGCCGCTACCTTGGCCTTCGGATCAAACTTCCAGCCGCTCAGCTGCTGCGCCAGTTCGACGCCGCGCACCCTGCACTGTTCCAGGGTTTCCGCCCGTTCCGCCTGGGTTTCCAGCACGGCCACCATGCCGTCGAGCTCATCCTTGAGGGTGTCGAGCGCGGGGAAGAAATCGCTCGACGGGGCGATCTGCGGCAGGGACAGGCGCACGATATCCTGCGGGAAGGTCAAACGCAGGTCGCGCGCCGCCTTTTCCACCACCGTGACCGTCTTGGCCCAGTCGATGCCGCGCGCATGCGCCAACCCTTCGGCCAGCACGTCGCGGCACAGTTCCAGGATTTGCGAAGTCGATACCGTATTACCGAAGAACAAGGTTGCCGTATCGGGCAGCTGGTGCGCCTCATCGAAGATGATGGTGTTGGCCGATGGCAGCAATTCCGCCACGCCCGTGTCCTTCAGGGCCACGTCGGCAAAGAACAGGTGGTGGTTGACCACCACCACGTCGGCCTGCTGGGCTTCCTTGCGGGCCTTCATGACGAAACAATCCTGGTAATACTGGCACTCGGCGCCCATGCAGGTGTCGCGCGTGGACGTCACCAGATTCCAGATCATGGCGTTTTCCGGCACCTTGGTCAGTTCCGCCTTGTCGCCCGAGCTGGTCATCTTGATGAAGCGCGAGATTTCGCGCAGATGGCCCACGTCGTCGCGCGACGTCATGCGGCCGTTTTGCAGGGTGCGTTCCAGGTGGTAATGGCAGACGTAGTTCGAGCGGCCTTTCAGCAAGGCGACGGAAACGGGCGCCTGCAGCGCGGCGCGCACGGTGGGTATATCGCGCAGGAACAATTGATCCTGCAAGTTCTTGGTACCGGTGGATACAATGGTCTTGCCGCCCCACATCAGGGCCGGCACCAGGTAGGCGAAGGTCTTGCCGGTGCCCGTGCCTGCCTCGGCGATCAGGGTCGTCTGGCTGTCGATGGCGCTGGCGATGGCTTTCGCCATCTCCGTTTGCGAACGGCGCGGCTTGTAGCTGCCCACCGCCGGACCGAGCGGGCCGCCGGCGCCAAACAGGCGCTCGATGTCGGCATCATGCTTGCCAGGCGCCGCCTGGGGTTCGGCTGGCAGACTGGCTGGCAGATCGGCAGGCTGGCCATCTGGACTTGCGGGCAATAAATTGTGATCGGTCAAAATATACTTAGGTGAAGGCTGGACTGGACGCTACTGGCGCCCCTCAGGCGGGAACGTCGGGCACCAACTGCATTTTCAGCAAGGTGATGTGATCCTTCAATTGCAATTTGCGCTTTTTCAGGCGGCGCAGCTGCAGCTCGTCATGGTGGCCATCGAGTATCAGCAACTCGATGACGGCATCGAGGTCGCGGTGTTCCACGTTGAGTTCAATCAGGCGCCGCTCTATTTGCTGTGCATCGCTCATGTGTTGCGTTCCAGGCAGTGTTGGTAACAGTAATGGGAAACCGGCGCGCGCAGCGTACACAGGCAGCCATAGTGCGTAGTTTAACCTGCCGCGCGCGTTAGGGCACGCCATTTCCGGCATGCCCCCTGCGCGGCAGGTCTTATTTGGCAGGCGGCACAGGCACAGCCACGGCCGGCGTGCCGGCAGCGGCGGCAGCCGCCTTGGCAGCCTTGGCCTGCGCTTCGGCCTGGCGCTCGGCCAGGCGTTGCGCCACGCGTTTCTGACGCGCCACGGCATCCGCCTGTTTTTTCGCATACTGCGCTTCACGGGCCGCGCGGCGCGGCGCTTCGGCGGCATCGGCGGCGGCCTGTTTCGCCATCTTCGCCGCGTGCTCGGCTTCGCGCTCGGCCACGCTCTTGCCTTGCGCCTTCGGTGGCGCCGGCTCGGGCGCGACCACTTTCACCGGCTTGGGCAGGGCCGCGGCGCGCTGCTCGGCATCCAGGCGCGCACTTTCTTGCGTCCGGGCCAGGTCGATATCGCGTAGGCGCACGGATTCGGCCCGCTTGAAGTAATTCGCTTCCGCGTCGACGGCACGCAGGCGCACGAGGATCAGGCGGCGCTTTTCCTTGGCCTGGTCCAGGCAGTTATTCACGAAAAACTTGTTGTAGCACTCGAGTTCGCGCGCGGCAAACTCATTTTCCGCCGCCTCGCGCTCGCTGGCCGACTGCTTCAGCTTGGCGTCCGCTTCTTCCACCGACAAGGTGGCGGGCACCTGCGGCGCGCCGACCTCATCCAATGCTGCGCTACCCTGATGCGCGCAGGCGGACAACGCCAGGGCAAGGCCCAGCGCCGCGCCCAGCTTGTATAGTGTATTTGCCATCATGTTCCTTATCCCTGCCTCAAACGATCGCGTCGGCCGCGCCGCGCTGTTCTTTTTCCATGTATTCGCGCGATTGCATCTCGATGATACGCGAAACGGTGCGGTGAAACTCATTGGCCAGCATGCCGTTCGTGTACAGCTCATCAGGCGGCACTTCGGCTGACATGATCAGCTTGACCTTCTGGTCATAAAACACATCGATCAGCCACGTAAAGCGGCGTGCTTCGGACGACTGCGCCGCCGACATGGCCGGTATGCCGGACAATATCACCGTATGGAAGCGGCTGGCGATTTCCAGGTAATCATTTTGCGAGCGGGGACCGCCGCACAGGGTGGCGAAATCGAACCAGATGATGCCGCCGGCGCGGCGCAGGCAATGGATTTCGCGGCTCTCGATGCGGATGCGCGCATCTTCGTCGGCTGTCTCGGCGATGCGCGTGTAAGCGTCGCGCAGGGCCTTGTCGGTGTCCGCGCCGAGCGGCGTGTAGTAGCTTTCCACCTGCTCCAGCGCGCGGCCGCGGTAATCGACGCCGGCGTCCACGTTCATCACGTCGAGCTTGTCCTTGAGCAGCGCGATGGTCGGCAGCATGCGGTCGCGGTGCAAGCCGTCCGGATACAGCAGGTCCGGGTCGTAATTCGAGGTCATGATGAAGGACACGCCATTGGCGAACAGGGCCGACAGCAGGTTGTACAGGATCATCGCGTCGGCGATGTCGGAGACGTGGAATTCATCGAAACAGATCAAACGGTATTTCTTGGCGATGCGCTTGGCCACCTCGTCGAGCGGGTCGGCCACGCCTTTCAATTCATCGAGCTGCTGGTGCACGCCGCGCATGAATTCGTGGAAGTGCAGGCGCGTCTTGCGCACCAGGGGCACGACCGAGTAAAAACTGTCCATCAGGAACGATTTACCGCGCCCCACCCCACCCCACATGTACACGCCTTTCGGCACGGCAGGACGGTTCAGCAGGCGCTTGAAGGTGCTCGAGCGCTGGCCCTTGTAGGCCACCCACTCGTCATAGCACAGCTGCAGGCGGTCGACCGCGCGCCGCTGGGCGGCATCGGCCTTGAAATCACGCTTCTGCAACGCGTGCTGGTAAAACTCTTCTACGTTCATGGGATTCGCTTTAACGCACAAGGGCGCCGGCGGAAAAAATCCGCGAGCGCCCCTGTAGGACTAACTACAATTAAAAGTTCAACGTGCGCTTGTCAACCGCCAGTGCCGCTTCCTTGGTCGCTTCCGACAGGGATGGGTGAGCGTGGCAGATGCGCGCGATGTCTTCGGCCGAGGCCTTGAATTCCATCGCCACGACGGCTTCGGAAATCAGTTCGGACGCCATCGGGCCGACGATGTGCACGCCGAGGATTTCATCGGTGGTCGCATCGGCCAGGAATTTCACCATGCCAGAGGTGTCGCCCAGCGCGCGCGCACGGCCGTTGGCCATGAACGGGAAGGTGCCGGCCTTGTAGGCAATGCCTTCGGCCTTCAGGGTTTGCTCGGTCTTGCCGACCCACGCGATTTCCGGCGAGGTGTAGATCACCCAGGGAATCGTGTTGAAGTTGGTGTGGCCATGCTGGCCGGCGATACGCTCGGCCACGGCAACGCCTTCTTCTTCCGCCTTGTGCGCCAGCATCGGACCGCGCACGACGTCGCCCACCGCCCATACGTTCGGCAGGTTGGTCTTGCAGTCGCCGTCGACGGCGATGAAGCCGCGCTCGTCCAGCTGCAGGCCGACCTTGTCGGCACCCAGGCCATTCGTGTTCGGCGTGCGGCCGATCGAGATGATCAGTTTGTCGAACACGGCTTTTTGCGCTTCGCCCTTGGCGTCCACGAATTCCACGGTGACGTCTTTCTTGCCCGGCGTGATCGCACCGATCTTGCAACCGAGGTTGATCTTCAAGCCTTGCTTGGTGAACAGCTTCGACGCTTCCTTGGCGATCTGCTCGTCCACGGCGCCCAGGAAGACCGGCAGGCCTTCCAGCACGGTGACGTCGGAACCCAGGCGGCGCCATACGCTGCCCATTTCCAGGCCGATCACGCCAGCGCCGATGACGCCCAGCTTGGCTGGTACGGCGTCGATGGCCAGTGCGCCCGTGTTCGACAGGATCAGTTTCTCGTCGAATGGTGCGCCCGGCAGTTCGCGCGCGTTCGAACCCGTGGCGATGACCACGTGCTTGGCCGTCAGGGTTTCGTTGGCTTCGCCCGTCACGCTGATCTCGTACGCGCCAGCGGCGGCGGCAGCAAAAGCGGCGCGGCCGTGGAAGAAGGCGATCTTGTTCTTCTTGAACAGGTACAGGATGCCGTCGTTGTTTTGCTTGACGACGGTGTCCTTGCGCTTGAGCATCTGGCCCAGGTTCAGCTTCAGGCCGGCGACATCGATGCCGTGCTCGGCGAAGCTGTGGCCCGCGTGTTCGAAATGCTCGGACGATTGCAGCAGCGCTTTCGACGGGATGCAGCCGACGTTGGTGCAGGTACCGCCAGGAGCGGCACCGCCCTTGGCGTTCGACCACTCGTCGACGCAGGCGACGGAAAAGCCCAGCTGCGCTGCGCGGATGGCGGCGATGTAGCCGCCAGGGCCCGCACCGATGACAACTACGTCAAATTGTTTAGTACTCATGTTTTGTTATTCCAATCTCTTCGTCTGGTACGAAAATCCACAATAGAAGGTAAATCACCACGCCGAAGCCGAAGGTCAATGTAAACAGGACGAAGACGAGGCGCCAGATCCACGCTTCCATGCCGGAAGCGCGGCCCAGGCCGCCGCAGACGCCGCCAAGCCAGCGGTCGTTGCGCGAACGGCGCAGGCGGTTGAATTCCTGCACCAGGTCGTTCGCCGGGCCGGCCGCCGCATCGGCGCCGGCAGCGGACGTGCTGCCCGGCTTGTCCAGGTTGATATTGCTCAGGAGCTTGGCTTTCGCTTGCGCGAATTCCGCGTCGCTCAGGGCGCCCGCCAGGTGCAACTCGTGCAGACGCTTGATTTCTTCAGAGACGTTCATGGGAATCCTCTTTCATTGAGATCAGCCAGCTGCGTCTTCTGGCAAGGGGTATCAGCTACATTGCCCCGGCGGCGACGCCGGGGGACTACGGTGCTTACAGGTCCAGCAGCAGGCGTGCAGGATCTTCCAGCGCTTCTTTCATCGCCACCAGGCCCAGGACGGCTTCGCGGCCGTCGATGATGCGGTGGTCGTAGGACATGGCCAGGTAGTTCATCGGACGTACCACGATCTGGCCGTTTTCCACGACAGCGCGGTCCTTGGTCGCATGCACGCCCAGGATGGCCGATTGTGGCGGGTTGATGATCGGGGTCGACAGCATGGAGCCGAAGGTACCGCCGTTCGAGATCGAGAACGTGCCGCCCGTCAGGTCGTCCAGGGTCAGCTTGCCTTCCTTGGCTTTCGCGCCGAATTCACCGATTTTTTTCTCGATGTCGGCGATCGACAGCTGGTCCGCGTTGCGGATGATAGGCACGACCAGGCCGCGTGGCGAACCGACAGCGATACCGATGTCGAAGTAGCCGTGGTAGACGATGTCGTTGCCGTCAACGGAGGCATTGATGATCGGGTACTTTTTCAGGGCGGCGACGGCGGCCTTGACGAAGAAGGACATGAAGCCCAGCTTGACGCCGTGCTCTTTCTCGAACTTGTCCTTGTACTTGTTGCGCAGGTCGATGACCGGCTGCATGTTCACTTCATTGAACGTGGTCAGGATGGCGTTCGTCGATTGCGATTGCAGCAGGCGCTCGGCGATACGTGCGCGCAGGCGGCTCATCGGCACGCGCTCTTCAGGGCGGTCGCCCAGGCTGGCGGCCGACGGCGTGGCAACTTGTTGCAGCGCTGGCTTGGCAGCGGCTGGCGCCAGTGGCGCGACAGCTGGCTTGGCGGAAGCGGCCAGGGCGTCGCCCTTGGTCACGCGGCCGTCTTTGCCGGAACCGGCGACGTCGCCAGCGGACAGACCTTTTTCGGACAGGATCTTGGCAGCGGCAGGCATGGCGACATCGCCTTTGGTCGCAGCGGCTGGCGCCGTAGCGTTAGCGGTGTCTTGCGCGGCAGCAGCCAGGGCTGGCGCGGCAACGGCCGACACTTCCATCGGGCTGACCTTGGCCGAGCCGTCGGTGTCGATGATGGCGATGACTTCGCCGGCGACGACGGTGGCGCCGTTATCCTTGATGATCTGCACGATCACGCCAGCGGCAGGCGCCGGCAGTTCCAGCACCACTTTATCGGTTTCGATATCGATCATGTTTTCGTCGCGCGCAACTGGTTCGCCGACTTTCTTGTGCCATGCCAGCAGGGTCGCTTCTGCAACCGATTCCGACAACTGGGGAACTTTGACTTCGATTTGTGCCATGTAAAACTCCGTTTATTTTGTTATTGCGGCGCCGCCCCTGCGTAGCAAGGGCGGCGCTCCGTCACGATGTATGCGAACAGGCGCCATGCATGCGCATGGCACCCGCTATCCTGCCACTTACTTGGTCAGGATAAAACCCTTCAGCTTCGAGAATGCCGTTTCCAGCAGATCTTTTTGCTGGGCGTAGTGCTTGTCATAGTAACCGACAGCAGGCGACGCCGAAGCAGGACGGCCGGCGTAGGCCAGACGCTGACCCGATTCCAGGCCTTCGAAGATGTTGTGCTGGATCTGGAACCAGGCGCCCTGGTTTTGCGGCTCGTCCTGCGCCCAGACGACTTCGACCAGGTTCGGGAACTTCTTCAGTTCAGCAGCGAACGACTTGTGCGGGAACGGATACAGCTGTTCCAGGCGCACGATGGCCGTGTCGGTCTGGCCACGGGTCTTGCGTGCGTTGACCAGGTCGTAGTAGACCTTGCCCGAGCAGGCGACCACGCGCTTGACTTTCTTGGCGTCGATTTTGTCGTCGACTTCGCCGATGACGGTCTGGAAACCACCCTTGGCCAGGTCGGTCAGCGGCGAACCGGCATCCTTGTTGCGCAACAGCGACTTCGGCGTCAGGATGACCAGCGGCTTGCGGAACTGGCGCACCATCTGGCGGCGCAGCAAATGGAAGATCTGCGAAGCCGTCGTCGGCTGCACCACTTGCATGTTGTTATCTGCGCACAGCTGCAGGAAGCGTTCCGGACGCGCGGACGAGTGCTCAGGACCCTGGCCTTCGTAACCGTGCGGCAGCATCATGACCAGGCCCGAAGCGCGGCCCCACTTCACTTCGCCGGAGCTGATGAATTGGTCGATCACCACTTGCGCGCCGTTGGCGAAGTCGCCGAACTGGGCTTCCCAGATCGTCAGGGTGTTCGGTTCAGCGGTCGAGTAGCCGTATTCGAAGGCCAGTACGGCTTCTTCGGACAGCACCGAGTCGATGACGGTGAACGGCGCCTGATTGTCCGACACGTTTTGCAGCGGAATGTAGGTACCTGCATCCCAACGCTCGCGGTTCTGGTCATGCAAGACGGCGTGGCGGTGCACGAAGGTGCCGCGGCCGGCATCCTGGCCTGTCAGGCGGATGGCGTAGCCGGACGATACCAGCGATGCGTAGGCCAGGTGTTCGCCCATGCCCCAGTCCAGGTTCATTTCGCCACGGCCCATGGTGCCACGGTCGCCCAGTACTTTTTCCACCAGCGAGTGGACCTTGAAGTCTTCCGGCACGGTGGTGATGCGGGTGGCCAGGCGTTTCAGTTCCGTCATCGGCACGGCGGTATCGGCCGAATCGGTCCATTTCTTGTTCAGGAACGGCAGCCAGTCGACGGCGTACTTGTTCTTGAAGTTCGAGATGACCGGATCGACGGTATGCTTGCCGGCGTCCATGGCGTCGCGGAATGCGGCCACCATCTTGTCGCCGCCATCGGCAGGGATCACGCCTTGCGCTACCAGCTTGTCCGCGTACAGCTTGCGGGTGCCTGGATGCTGGCCGATCTTCTTGTACATCAGTGGCTGCGTCAGTGCCGGCGTATCTTGCTCATTGTGGCCAAGCTTGCGGTAGCAGATGATGTCGAGGACGATGTCCTTCTTGAATTCCATGCGGTAGTCGAGCGCGATCTGCGTCGCCAGCACCACGGCTTCCGGATCATCGGCGTTGATGTGCAGGACCGGTGCTTCGATCATCTTGACGACGTCCGAGCAGTACAGGGTCGAGCGGGCATCGCGCGGATCCGAGGTGGTGAAACCGATCTGGTTGTTGATCACGATATGCACCGTGCCGCCCGTATGGTAGCCACGGGTTTGCGCCAGATTCAGCGTTTCCATGACCACGCCCTGGCCGGCGAAAGCGGCATCGCCGTGCACCAGGATAGGCAGCACTTGCGCGCCCTGCGCGTCGCCGCGGCGATCCATGCGGGCCTTGACGGAACCTTCGACCACAGGGTTGACGATTTCCAGGTGCGACGGGTTGAACGCCAGCGACAGGTGGACCGGGCCGCCCGCGGTGGAGATGTCCGACGAGAAGCCTTGATGGTACTTCACGTCGCCGGCAGGCAGGTCGTCGCCATGCTTGCCTTCGAATTCTTCGAACAGTTCCTGCGGCGCCTTGCCCAGGGTGTTCACCAGCACGTTCAGGCGGCCGCGGTGGGCCATGCCGATAACGATTTCCTGCACGCCTTTTTCGCCGGCGCGCTGGATGGTTTCATCCATCGAGGCGATGAAGGTTTCGCCGCCTTCCAGGGAGAAGCGCTTCTGGCCCACGTAACGGGTGTGCAGATAGCGTTCCAGGCCTTCAGCCGCGGTCAGGCGGTCGAGGATGTGGATTTTTTTCTCTGGGGTGAAATTCGGGGTGGAGCGGATCGCTTCCAGTTTCTCTTGCAGCCAGCGCTTTTCGGCCGGGTCGGAGATGTACATGAATTCGGCGCCGATCGAACGCGTGTAGGTATCGCGCAGATAGTTCAGCAGATCGCGCAGGGTGGCGGTCTCGGGGCCAAAGTAGGTATTGCTGATGTTGAACACGGTGTCCATGTCCGCGTCGGTGAAGCCGTAGAAGCTCGGCTCCAGTTCCGGGATCATCGGACGTTCCTGGCGTTGCAGCGGATCCAGGTTGGCCCAGTGCGAACCGAGGTAGCGGTAAGCGGCGATCAGCTGCGTGGCGGCGACGCGCTTGCGGCCCATTTCAGCATCGAAGGAAGCGGTCACTGTGCGGATCGGACCTGCTTTTGCGCGCTCGGCGAACGAGGCGACGACGGAGGCATGCGCCACGTCAGGCTTGTTGGTGCCATCGACGGCAGGCACGTGCTGCATTGCGTCGAAGTAGGAACGCCAGTTATCGGGTACCGAGCCTGGATTGTTCAGATACGCCTCGTACAGGTCTTCCACGTACGGAGCATTCCCACCGAACAGGTAGGAGTTGGTCGTTAATTGCTGCATATATTGCTCACCTTTCTTCGCGCTTCGCGAGGAATTAGCGGGTTAATCTAACCTTCCGCGACACGGCCTGACCGGTTAGCGGATTGCACATCAAGTTGTGGGGAAGGGCTTTTTTATTGCACCAGCATTCTGCATACCGTCATTTAGAATAGCACGCGGTATTGTAACGCAACAACGCCTAGTTGAATTTTATTTGGCAAGCAAATGTAAGCTGTGTTGTTGATTTTCCCGGGCTTGCAAGCCTGTCACTGTTATGCTTACAACACATCGGCGGCCCTGCCGGCGTGCCGCTTGCGTCCAACTGGTCTGCCCGGCAACGGCGCCGCCGCGATGGCCGCCAGCCAATCGGGATCGCCGGCAAACCACTCCACCAGGAAGTCGAGCATGGTGCGCAGCAGGGGCGACATGTGCTGGCGCGAGGTGTAGACGCCGTAGATGCCCATGTCCTGCGGCTGGTACGCGGGCAAGAGCTCCACCAGCTGCCCGCTGGCGATCAGCGGCGTGGCCGAAAAGCGCGGCTGCATGGCGATGCCCGCCCCCGCCACCGTGGCCACCAGCAGGACCAGCGATTCATTCGCCGACAGGCGGCCGCTGACGGGGACAGTGAGCGCTTCCCCGTCATGCGTAAACTGCCACAGGCTCTTGCCGAAATACGTGTACGTCAGGCAGTTGTGCAGGGCCAGGTCTTGCGCCCGGCGCGGCGTGCCGTGCGCCGCCAGGTACGATGGTGCGGCGCACACCACCGAGGCGCAGCTGGCCAGCTGGCGCGCGATCAGGTTCGGCTCGAGCGCGTTGGTGATGCGGATCGCCAGGTCGATGCGCTGCTCCACCAGGTTGACGGCGCGGTTCTCCATCTGCAGGTCGACGGCGGCGCGCGGGTAGCGCCGCAGGTAAGCGGTTACTGCGCCAGCCAGCGCCGTCTGCGCAAGGGATTGCGAACAGGTGATGCGCAACAAGCCGTGCGGCGTATCGAGGCCCTCGGGCGAAGTGACGGCCATGGCGCCAGCCACTTCCAGCATCTGCCGGCAGCGCGCCAGGGTGGCATCGCCCGCATCCGTCAAGCTCAGCCGGCGCGTGGTGCGATGCAACAGCCGCGCGCCCGCCCACTGTTCCATTTCGGCCAGGTAGCGCGTCACCATGGCGCGCGACATGTCGAGCGCTTCGCTGGCGGCCACCATGCTGCCACGCTCGGCGATGGCGACGAATACTTGTGCGGCGGTGATGCGGTCCATGCGGTGCTCCCTTGATTCGTCCGATCCATGCAACTAAGTATTGCAATCTACCCTATTTCTCGCGCCTGGTCGAAAGGATAATATGCGACAAGAGCATCCAATGCAGAAAGAATAATATGTTTGCACGCGCCGCCCGCCCCTCCCGCACGCTGGAGACCTTCCGCCTGGATGTGCTGGGCCGCGCACCGTCCACTTCGCTGCTGCTGAGCGGCATGGCGGACGCCATCCTCGTCAATACCCAGTTCCTGCGCGGCGATGCGGCGCAGTTAGCGCACACCATCGCCGCCAGCGGCAAGCGCCTGACCACCATCTATATCAGCGCGGCCGAACCGCAAGCCTATTTCGGCCTGGGCGTGCTGCAGCAAGCCTTTCCGCAAGCCCGCATCCTCGCCAGCGGCGCCACGGTCGAGGCGATCCGCCGCCAGGCCGGCGCCAGGGTCGCCCACTGGGGCGGCATCCTCAAGCACAATGCGCCGCACCGCATCGTCATGCCCCAGCCCTATGAGGGCGACAGCCTGCAACTGGAAGGCCGGCACGTCGCCCTGCGCCAGCTGGAAGCGGCCTTCAACTGACACGATGCAGGCCTGCCCTACAACGCACCCAGGAAGCGCTCGTATTCTTGCGCGCTGCGCGCCAGCCGATCGGCATAGCCCGCTTCCTTCGGCCCGTCTTCCGCGCCATAGAAGGCAAAGAAGCGGCGGTTGTCGGCGCCGATGTACGCCAGGGTGACATCGAACGGCGCCAGCAGCTGCGCCAGGGTGACGTTCCACCTGCCTTCCGGCGTGAAATCCTCCTCGCGGATGCCTGCCGTGACGGCCAGCGCCACCTTTCTCCCCCGGAAGGCATCGCCGCCCGTGCCGTAAGCCCAGCCATATGCCAGCACCTCGTCGAGCCACCGCTTCAGCAAGGGCGGGCAGTTGAACCAGTACATGGGGAATTGCAGGACGACATTGGCGTGCGCCTCCACCAGCGCCTGCTCGCGCGCCACATCGATGTTTCCATCCGGATAAGCCTGCTGTACGTCGTGGATGGTGTAACGGTCGGGATACTGCGCCAGCTCCTGCAACCAGCGCTTGTTGGCGACCGACGTGTCGATGGAGGGATGGAAGACGATAACGAGGGTTTTCATCATGCTGCTTTCCTGAAAATGGATGGACGCACCGGCCCGCCTGCACAGAAAAGCAGGCAAGCCGGTACCCTGCCCCGTGGCACGCGGCATGTGGCCGCGCGCCTGCAGGGGCAAAAACAGCATAACCATGCCGAGTACTTTTCACAAGTACGCACATTTACCACTCATACAGTAAGAAAAGTAAGCCGCAAGGCCGTGGAAAGACGTTTGGCCATGCGCATCCGCCTCAGGCTGGCTGGTGCCGTTCGCCCCACTCGCACAAGGTATGCAGCACGGGGATCAGCGAGGCGCCCTTGCTGGAAAGCGAATACTCCACCTTGGGCGGCACTTGCGGATATTCCTTGCGGACGATCAGCCCATCGGCTTCCAGCTCCTTCAACACGACGCTGAGGGTCTTGAAGGCGATGCCGCCGAGATGGCGCTTGAGTTCGTTATGCCGCAGCACGGTGTTTTCCGCCAGCGCATACAGGATCAGCATCTTGTATTTGCCGCCGATCAGCGACAAGGTATAACCAAATGCCGTATCGCCGAGAGCCACGCCGCTGGGGGCGCATATTTCTTCATTCATCGCGTTGCACTTCCTGTTGAACCAGGAACCGAGCATAACAGCCCGGCGGCCCTGGCTTGCATCGAACACGCACATAAAAAAACGGGCCGAAGCCCGTTTTTTGTTTGCTTGATACCGCTCTGGATTAACGCTTGTCCAGTGGCAGTACTTCGCGCGTGGTCGAACCGACGAACAGCTGGCGCGGACGGCCGATTTTTTGCTCTGGGTCGGCGATCATTTCGTTCCACTGGGCGATCCAGCCGATCGTACGGGCCATAGCGAAGATACCGGTGAACAGCGACACAGGGATGCCCAGCGCCGATTGCACGATGCCCGAGTAGAAGTCGACGTTCGGGTACAGTTTGCGCGACACGAAGTATTCGTCGTTCAGTGCAATCTTTTCCAGTTCCATCGCCAGCTTGAACAGCGGATCGTCTTGCAGACCCAGTTCTTGCAGCACTTCGTAGCAGGTTTCACGCATCAGCTTGGCGCGTGGATCGAAGTTCTTGTACACGCGGTGGCCAAAGCCCATCAGCTTGACGCCGGAGTTCTTGTCCTTGACTTGCTCGATGAAGGCAGGGATGTTCTCGACGGTGCCGATTTCCTTCAGCATGTTCAGTGCCGCTTCGTTGGCGCCGCCGTGGGCAGGGCCCCACAGGCAGGCGATACCGGCAGCGATACAGGCGAACGGATTGGCGCCCGACGAACCGGCCAGACGGACGGTCGATGTCGATGCGTTTTGCTCGTGGTCCGCGTGCAGGATCAGGATGCGGTCCAGGGCGCGCACCAGCACGTCGTTGACCTTGTACTCTTCGCACGGGTTGGCGAACATCATGTGCATGAAGTTGGCGCTGTACGACAGGTCGTTGCGTGGGTACACGAACGGCTGGCCGACCGAGTACTTGTAGGTCATGGCGACCAGGGTTGGCATCTTGGCGATCAGGCGGATGGCCGACACTTCGCGGTGACGCGGGTCGTTGATGTCCAGCGAGTCATGGTAGAACGATGCCAGCGCGCCGACGGTGCCCACCAGGACCGACATCGGATGCGCGTCGCGGCGGAAGCCACGGAAGAAGAATTGCATCTGTTCGTGCACCATCGTGTGCTTGGTGACGGTGTCGACGAACTTGGCTTTTTGCGCCGCGTTCGGCAATTCGCCGTTCAGCAGCAGGTAGCACGATTCCATGAAGTCGGCGTTGACGGCCAACTGTTCGATCGGGTAACCGCGGTACAGCAGCTCGCCCTTGTCGCCGTCGATGTAGGTGATCGACGAGTTGCAGGCGGCCGTCGACATAAAGCCTGGGTCGTAGGTGAACTTGCCGCTACCGGCGTACAGTTTGCGGATGTCGATGACGTCCGGGCCAACCGTGCCTTTGTAGATTGGAAATTCAAGCGATGGGCTGCCATCGGAGAACGACAGGGTAGCTTTTGTGTCAGAGATATTCATGGGCTCTTCCTTCTCGGGAGTGAGTCGAAATTAAAATCAAAAATTCTGGCTGCAATTCGCACCGCAATTCGGCAGTGCTACAGCGCGCCACTCGCACCGTTTGCAATATATCGCCCAGGCGTCTAGGCAATGCGCAGTCGTTGCAGCAGTGCGCGCACATGCGGCAGATCGACTTCGCCTTCCGGCTCTTTACGGGCCAGTACCAGATCCATTAACGCATTGTCCGATAAATCCAGCAAACGCGTCAGCGCGTCAACTTCTTCATCGGTCAATTCGGTTTCATACGCATCGAGAAAACGGGTCAGGATAATGTCGTTTTCCAGCAGGCCACGGCGTGAACGCCAGCGCAGGCGGGCGCGGTTGGCCGGGTCGGCCTGATGCGAGGACAAAATTGATTCTGTCATTTGGTTTACCACTTTACGTGTGCCTTGCGGCACGGTGCTGCTTTGCAGGCGCCGCCTGCAGGCAAGAGAGGATACCCTCTTCCCGCAAACGGCGCCCGGCGGACGCGATCAGGGGATCAGATCGCGCGGCGGACCATCAATTCCTTGATCTTGCCAATCGCCTTGTTCGGGTTCAACCCTTTCGGGCAGACGTCGACGCAGTTCATGATCGAATGGCAGCGGAACAGGCGGTACGGGTCTTCCAGGTTGTCCAGACGCGCACCGGTGGCTTCGTCGCGCGAATCGGCGATGAAGCGGTAGGCTTGCAGCAGGCCGGCCGGGCCGACGAACTTGTCCGGATTCCACCAGAACGACGGGCACGACGTGGAGCAGCATGCGCACAGGATGCACTCGTACAGGCCATCGAGTTCTTCGCGCTGTTCCGGCGACTGCAGGCGTTCTTTTTCAGGCGGGATCGAGTCGTTGATCAGGAAAGGCTTAATCGAATCGTACTGCTTGAAAAATTGCGTCATGTCGACGATCAGGTCGCGGATGACTGGCAAACCTGGCAACGGACGCAGCACGATAGGCTCCGACAGTTCGTTCAGGTTGGTGGTGCATGCCAGGCCGTTCTTGCCGTTGATGTTCATCGCGTCCGAACCGCACACGCCTTCGCGGCACGAGCGGCGCAGGGCCAGCGAGTCATCGACGTCCGACTTGATGCGCTGCAGTGCGTCGAGCAGCATCTTGTCGGTGTCTTTCAGTTCGACCGTCAGGTCTTGCATGTAAGGCTTGGCATCCTGGTCAGGATCGTAGCGGTAGATTTTGAATTTGAGAGTGCGTGCCATGTTCTGACCTTTAGAAAGTACGTGGTTTTGGCTTGAAGGTATCGACCGTCAGGGGTTTGGTCACGACTGGCTTGTATTCCAGGCGGTTGCCTTCCGAGTACCACAGCGTGTGCTTCATCCAGTTGTCGTCGTCGCGGGTCGGGTGATCATCCTGGGCGTGGGCGCCGCGCGATTCCTTGCGGGCCGCTGCCGAGACGATGGTCGCTTTCGCCGTTTCGATCAGGTTGTCCAGCTCCAGCGCTTCCACGCGGGCCGTGTTGAACACCATCGATTTGTCCTTGAACGAGACGTGCTTGCGGCGCTCGTCAAGCTTCATGATTTCGATCACGCCCTGGTCCAGCATCGCGTCGGTACGGAACACGCCACAGTACTTCTGCATGGTGGCGCGAATCTCGTTCGCCACGCCCTGCACGGTTTCCGTGCCGGTCGAGTTTTCCAGGCGCGCCAGGCGGCCCATGGCGAAATCGGCAGCGTCGGCTGGCAAAGGCTTGTTTTCCTTGGCTTTCAGGCCGCTGTTGACGATGTGGTTACCGGCCGCGCGGCCGAAGACCACCAGGTCGAGCAGCGAGTTCGTGCCCAGGCGGTTGGCGCCGTGCACGGAGACGCAGGCGCATTCGCCGATCGCGTACAGGCCGTTGACAACCTTGGCCGAATTGTCCGGACCGGTCGGGGTGACGACCTGGCCGTGGATGTTCGTCGGAATGCCGCCCATCTGGTAGTGAATCGTCGGCACGACAGGAATCGGTTCCTTGGTGGCGTCGACGTTGGCGAACTTGTGGCCGATTTCCAGAATCGACGGCAGGCGCTTGGCGATGGTGTCGGCGCCGATATGGCGCAGGTCCAGCATCACGTGGTCCTTGTTCGGACCGCAGCCGCGGCCTTCCTTGATTTCCTGGTCCATCGAACGCGAAACGAAGTCGCGCGGCGCCAGATCCTTCAGCGTCGGCGCATAGCGCTCCATGAAGCGTTCGCCTTCGCTATTGATCAGGATGCCGCCTTCGCCGCGCACGCCTTCGGTGATCAATACGCCCGCGCCGGCCACGCCGGTCGGGTGGAACTGCCAGAATTCCATGTCCTGCAGCGGCAGGCCGGCGCGTGCCGCCATGCCCATGCCGTCGCCGGTGTTGATGAAGGCATTGGTCGACGCGGCAAAGATACGGCCTGCGCCGCCCGTTGCCATGACCGTCGTTTTTGCTTCCAGGATCATGCATTCGCCGGTTTCCATTTCCAGCGCAACAACACCGATCACGTCGCCGTCGGCGTCACGGATCAGGTCGAGTGCCATCCATTCGACGAAGAAGTGCGTACGGGCGCGCACGTTGCGCTGGTACAGGGTGTGCAACAGGGCGTGACCGGTACGGTCGGCTGCCGCGCAAGCGCGCTGCACCGGCTTTTCGCCGAAGTGGGCCGTGTGGCCGCCGAAAGGACGCTGATAGATGGTACCGTCAGGGTTGCGGTCGAATGGCATGCCGAAGTGTTCCAGCTCGTACACGACCTTCGGTGCTTCGCGGCACATGAATTCGATGGCATCCTGGTCGCCCAGATAGTCGCCACCCTTGACGGTGTCGAACATATGCCAGAACCAGTTGTCTTCGGCCATGTTGCCGAGCGACGCGCCGATACCGCCCTGCGCCGCAACGGTGTGCGAGCGGGTCGGGAAAACTTTCGACAGGACAGCGACGTTCAGACCGGCTTCAGCCAGCTGCAACGACGCGCGCATGCCGGAACCGCCGGCGCCAACGATTACCGCATCAAAGCGGCGGGTAGGGATTGCAGATTTATATGCTGCCACGATTACACACTCCAGAGTATCTGTACCGTCCAGCCGGCACAAGCGATCAACCACAGCATGGTGGCAATTTGCAGGGTCATGCGGAGGCCAACGCTTTTCACGTAGTCCATCCAGATATTGCGTACGCCGACCCATGCGTGGTAGAACAGGGCGACAAACGTCACCAGGCTGAATAATTTGAACCATTGCTGTGCAAACAATCCTGCCCAGCCTTCATAGCTGAAGTTGCTACCGGTCAGGAAGGCGATCAGCAGGATGGCGACGTAGGCCACCATGACGAGGGCGGTGACGCGTTGCGCCAGCCAGTCGCGCAAGCCGTAATGGGCGCCGACGACGAGGCGTTTCGGTCCGATGTTATTGTTTGCCATTAAAATACTCCAAACAGTTTCAAAGCGACCAGAGCGGTCAGTACCAGGCTGATCACCAGAACGAACTTGGCGGTATTGCGCGCTGGCTCTTTCTCGGCGGCGACGTGCACGTCCATGAGCAAGTGGCGGATGCCAGCGCAGAAGTGATGCAGGAAGGCCCAGACCAGACCCAGCGTGATCAGCTTGACGAACCAGTGCGAGGCGATGCCCTGGAAGTAGGCGTAGGACATTTCGGAACGCAGGCTCAGTTCCAGCATGTACAGGATGCACGGCAGCAGGGCGAAAATGATGATGCCGCTGATACGATGCAGGATCGAGACGATGGCGCCGATCGCCATGCGGTAGTTCGACAATTCGGTAACATGGATGTTACGGAATTGCGGCCGTTCTTTTTTTGGTACTTCTCTTACGGCTTCAGACATAACAAAAACCTCCCCTTTGAATTTCAACTAAATATTGAAGCCGCGATTTTCGCCGATTTTCGCAACCGATACCAATATCTATTGTTACATATAACCAAAATGGTTTTTTACTACAAAATACCGCGCTACTTTCCGTAGTTCACGTAATTTAATTACAGAATCGCCGGCAAAACACGGCCCGCCGGGGCGGGCCATGCTGTCGCTGCGCTTTCCGTTGTCTCCGCTGCCCGCCTTGCGGCAGGCATCTTGCAAGCGATGCACTTCAGCCTTGCTGCTTGTTCGGACGCCCGCGGGCGCCCCGCCGCTTCAGCTGAGTTCATTCTGATAATGATGGCGACTGGTCAGGTACAGGCCCCGGCGCAGTTCCACCGGCTTGTCGCCGTAGGTAAACGACACGCGCTCGGAACTGAGCAGGGGCGTGCCGAGGTCGATATTTAACAATTGCGCGGCGCCCGCGTCGGCGCACACGGCGCGGATCTGTTCGGACGCGCGTATCATGCGCGTGCCAAATTCCGTCTCAAACAGGCCGTACATGGGACCCTTGTATTCCACCAGGCGTTCGGCCGTCAGACCCTTGAAGATCAGGCCGGGCAGCCACAGCTCTTCGACGATGGTCGGCACGCCGTCGAAATACTGCACGCGCTTGATGAAGATGACGGCGTCGCCGGACTTCAGATCCATCAGGCGCGCCACGTCGGCTGGCGCGCGCACGCGCTTGACTTCGATAAACTTGCTTTCAGGATAATGCGGTACTCCTTCGTCCGGCACCAGGCGCAGGAAGCGGAAATGCGCGCGCGCCTCATGATGGGTGGAAACGAAGGTGCCCTTGCCCTGGCGCCGCATGACGAGGTTTTCGGCGGCCAGTTCATCGATGGCCTTGCGCACCGTGCCCTGGCTGACCTTGAAGCGCCCTGCCAGCTCGACTTCGCTGGGAATCAGTTCGCCCGGCTTCCATTCGCCCGATTGCAGGCTTTGCGTGATGAGCGCCTTGATCTGCTGGTACAGGGGGCTGAAGGTGGGCGATGCAGTCGCGGCAGGCGCGGCCACGGCAGCAGTGGTATTCACGCTGGCAACAGGGGTGGCGGCAGTGCCGGCCGCTGCAGCAACGGGCGTGGCCGGGGTGCCCGCGGTCGGACTGACCGCCCCGCTTGCAGCAGTGGCATTGTTGGTCAGATTGGACGAGGCGGAATTCATAGTCCGACATTTCAACACAAATCACTGCCCGCGTCCAGTAAAAGACTCGTAGTTATCTGTCTTATATAAGACATAAGATATGATTGACAGATGCAGATCAGGGGCCTAAACTGCCCTCGATAAAACTTGTGAGCCAGCGTTTTATGTTGTCGGCCAGCCACTCTGGCCTCGTGCAGCACAAGCGTGACGGCAGCGTACACCAGCAATTCGGTGGCGCGGGCCGGTTTTGGTATCATTATAGTTTTTCCGGATAAGCGTAAGCCCAGCTTCAAGCCCGTTTTCTTTCCCATTTTTGGAGATTCATCATGGCTAAAACCCCAATGCGTGTTGCAGTGACCGGCGCCGCCGGCCAGATCGGCTACGCCCTGTTGTTCCGCATCGCCAATGGCGACATGCTCGGCAAAGACCAGCCTGTCATCTTGCAACTGCTTGAAATCCCGGACGAAAAAGCCCAGAAGGCGCTCAAGGGCGTGATGATGGAAATCGACGACTGCGCATTCCCGCTGCTGACGGAAATGACCGCCCACTCCGATCCGCTGACCGCATTCAAGGATGTCGACGTGGCCGTATTGGTTGGCGCGCGTCCGCGCGGCCCAGGCATGGAACGCAAGGACCTGCTGGAAGCGAACGCCCAGATCTTCACGGTACAAGGCAAGGCGCTCGACGCCGTCGCTTCGCGCAATGTCAAAGTGCTGGTGGTCGGCAACCCTGCCAATACCAACGCCTACATCGCCATGAAATCGGCGCCATCGCTGCCAGCGAAAAACTTCACCGCCATGCTCCGCCTGGACCACAACCGCGCGCTGTCGCAAGTTGCTGCCAAGACCGGCACCGCCGTGAAAGACATCGAGAAGCTGACCGTCTGGGGCAACCACTCGCCAACGATGTACGCCGACTACCGCTTCGCCACCGTGAACGGCAAGGCTGTGAAAGACCTGATCAACGACCAGGAATGGAACGCCAACACCTTCCTGCCAACCGTCGGCAAGCGCGGCGCCGCCATCATCGAAGCGCGCGGCCTGTCGTCGGCAGCGTCGGCAGCGAACGCCGCCATCGACCACATCCATGACTGGATGCTGGGCACCGCCGGCAAGTGGACCACCATGGGCGTTCCTTCGGATGGCTCGTATGGCATCCCTGAAGGCACCGTATTCGGCTTCCCGGTCACCACCGACAACGGTGAGTACACCATCGTTCAAGGCCTGGAAATCGATGCATTCTCGCAAGAGCGCATCAACCTGACCCTGAAAGAACTGACGGAAGAACGCGAAGGCGTGAAACACCTGCTGGCCTAAGTCCAGTTTTGGCGGCGCGGCAATGCGCCGCCCGCCAAAGAAGGCCGCCCTGCGAGATTCGCGGCGCGGCTGTTTTATCAAGTAGTTTTTACCTGCAGAAATGCCTTAAGCATGCACCCTTCCGAGGTTTTATTCCAAGGCAAACGCCAGCCGCTGTTGCTCGCCGCTTGCGACCACTACGCCGGCTCTGAAAAGCTGATGCGTAAATCGATTGCTTTGCAACAAGAGCTTGGCCCCCTGTTCGACATCACGTTCGACTGCGAAGACGGCGCCAGCGCCGGCAATGAAGAATCCCACGCTCTGATGATCGCGGGCCTGCTGGCCAGCGACGAGAACCAGTTCAACCGCATCGGCGTGCGCGTGCACGACGTCGACAGCCCGTTTTTCGCGCGCGACGTGGAAATCATCTGCACCGCCGCCTCGCGTCTGGCCTACATCGCCGTGCCCAAGGTGGGCGGCGTGCAGGATGCCATGCTGGCCATCGACCTGATCAACCTGCACGCGCGCCGCGCCGGCCGCGACAACCTGCCCGTGCACATCCTGATCGAGACGCATGGCGCGCTGCGCGACGCCTATGCGATCGCCGCCCTGCCCCAGGTCGAATGCCTGTCCTTCGGCATCATGGATTTCGTTTCGGCCCATTACGGCGCCATTCCCGCCGCCGCCATGCGCACGCCGGGCCAGTTCACGCACCCGCTGGTGGTGCGCGCCAAGCTGGAAGTGGCGGCCGCCTGCCATGCGCACGGCAAGGTACCGTCGCACAACGTGACGACGGACGTGCGCGATTCGGCCGTGGTGGCCAACGATGCCCAGCGCGCAACAGCCGAGTTCGGCTACACGCGCATGTGGAGCATCCACCCGGACCAGATCAAGCCCATCATCAAGGCCTTCACGCCGCGCCTGTCCGAAGTCAACGAGGCCAGCAACATCCTGAATGAAGCGCTGCGCGCCAACTGGGGACCGATTGCGCAAAATGGCCGCTTGCACGACCGCGCCAGCTACCGATATTATTGGACCGTTTTGCAACGCGCCAAACTGGCAGGCCTCGGCCTGCCCGAGGCGGCCGCTGCATTACTCAACGCCCCCTCTTCCAGCACCACTGAAAACTGACAGGAATTACACGATGTCCCTCTCCAAATTAGCAATTGCCTGCAGCGTCGCGCTGGGCGCCATGACCCTCACGCTGGCGCCAGCCAGCTTCGCCGCCACGGATACCAAGGAAGCGGCAAACGCCAAGGCGGTCAAAGCCAAGGCCAAGCCGAAAGCCAAGGCCACCAAGGCAAAGGCTGCCGCCAAGGAAGCGCATCCGCTGGCCATGTCCATGGTCGACAAGGAAGAGTCCGACGAGCCGGACACCGCAGGTTCGGCCTCCACCGATTTCAATTGTGAACTTGGTAATAAAATTACCATCTACACCAATGCTACTGACGACAAACACATCGCCCTGCGCTGGAAGAAGCGCCTGCACCGCCTGAGCCGCGTTGGCACCACCACCGGCGCCAACCGCTTCGAGAACCGTTTATATGGTCTCGTCTGGATCGGCATCCCGGCCAAAGGCATGCTGCTCGATTCCAAGCAGGGCCGCCAGCTGGCCAATGAATGCAAGGATGCGGAGCAAGCCAAGCCGGCGGCAGTGGTGGAAGCCGCGCCATCGCTGGGCGTGCTGCCGGCCACCGGCGGCTGATGTGCGTAGCAAGGGCCTCTTCGGGGGCTCAGTCATGTTTTGTAATTTGAATAATCAATAAATAGACGATACCCAACAAGGAGAGGTCATGTCCCGCAACACTCTGAACACGCTCAAGGACTTTAATATTTCGGATAGCAAGAAGGGCAAGCTGTACTCCCTGCCTGCACTGGAAAAAAGCCTGGGCATCAATGTCTCCCGCCTGCCAGTGTCGATTCGCATCGTACTCGAATCGGTATTGCGCAACTGCGACGGCAAAAAAGTCACCGAAGAACACGTCAAGCAATTGGCGAGCTGGGGCCCGACCGCCGAGCGCACCGACGAGATTCCGTTCGTAGTGGCGCGCGTCGTGCTGCAAGACTTCACCGGCGTACCGCTGCTGGCCGACCTGGCAGCCATGCGCAACGTGGCCGCCAAGATGGGCATCAACGCCAAGAAGATCGAACCGCTGGTACCAGTCGACCTGGTGGTCGACCACTCGGTGACCATCGATCACTACCGCGAAAAGAAAGCGCTGGACCTGAACATGAAACTGGAATTCTCGCGTAACAACGAGCGTTACCAGTTCATGAAATGGGGCATGCAGGCATTCGACACCTTCGGCGTCGTGCCACCAGGCTTCGGCATCGTCCACCAGGTCAACCTGGAATACCTGGCGCGCGGCGTGCACCACGCAGGCAAGAAAGCCGGCGACGTGTACTACCCTGACACCCTGGTCGGCACCGACTCGCACACCACCATGATCAACGGCATCGGCGTGGTCGGCTGGGGCGTGGGCGGCATCGAGGCGGAAGCCGGCATGCTGGGCCAACCGGTCTACTTCCTGACGCCTGACGTCATCGGCGTGAACCTGTCGGGCGCGCTGCGCGAAGGCTGCACCGCCACCGACCTGGTACTGACCATCACCGAATTGCTGCGCAAAGAAAAAGTCGTCGGCAAGTTCGTCGAATTCTTCGGCGAAGGCACCGAGTCGCTGACCCTGACCGACCGCGCGACAATCGCCAACATGGCACCGGAATACGGCGCCACCATGGGCTTCTTCCCGGTCGACGAAGCCACCATCGATTACTTCAAGGGCACCGGCCGCAGCAAGGCTGAAATCGCCGCGTTCGAAGGCTACTTCAAGGCGCAAAACCTGTTCGGCGTGCCAAAAGCCGGCGAGATCGACTACACCCGCGTGGTGGAACTGAACCTGGCCACGGTCGCTCCGTCGCTGGCCGGCCCGAAGCGCCCGCAAGACCGTATCGAAATCGGCAACGTGAAAGCGAACTTCGCCGAACTGTTCGCCAAGCCAACCACGGAAAACGGCTTCAACAAGAACCCGGCCGACCTGGCTGCCGTGTACGAAACGACGAACGGCGTGAAAGTGTCGAACGGCGACGTGCTGATCGCCGCGATCACCTCGTGCACCAACACCTCGAACCCGAGCGTGATGCTGGCTGCCGGCCTGCTGGCCAAGAAAGCCGTGGAAGCCGGCCTGAAAGTCGCTCCGCACATCAAGACCTCGCTGGCCCCCGGCTCGCGCGTCGTGACCGAGTACCTGACGGCTGCCGGCCTGCTGCCATACCTGGAAAAACTGGGCTTCGGCGTGACCGCCTACGGCTGCACCACCTGTATCGGCAATGCGGGCGACCTGACGCCTGAGCTGAACGCAGCCATTGCCACGCACGACATCGTCGCGTCGGCCGTACTGTCGGGCAACCGCAACTTCGAAGCGCGTATTCACCCGAACATCCGCTCGAACTTCCTGGCTTCGCCACCGCTGGTCGTCGCTTACGCCATCGCCGGCAACATGACGCGCGACCTGATGACGGAACCTGTCGGCAAGGGCAAGGGCGGCAAGGATATCTACCTGGGCGACATCTGGCCGACCTCGGCTGAAGTCTCGGCCATGATGAAGTTCGCCATGAATGCCAAGGTGTTCAAGGACAACTACGCCGACGTCAAGGGCGCACCAGGCAAGCTGTGGGAAAAAGTCACGACCGTGTCCGGTCAAGTCTACAACTGGCCGAAATCGACCTACATCGCGGAACCACCGTTCTTCGACAACTTCTCGATGACGCCAGCGGCAGTGGCCACCGGCATCGAAGGCGCGCGCGCACTGGGCGTGTTCGGCGATTCCATCACCACCGACCACATCTCGCCAGCCGGCTCGATCCAGGAAAACGGTCCTGCAGGCAAGTGGCTGAAGGAAAACGGCGTCCTGAAAGCGGACTTCAACTCCTACGGCTCGCGTCGCGGCAACCATGAAATCATGATGCGCGGCACGTTCGCCAACGTGCGTATCAAAAACCGCATGATCCCTGCCAAGGCGGACGGTTCGGCGGTCGAAGGCGGCATCACGATTCACCAGCCTTCCGGCGAACAGATGTCGATCTATGACGCAGCGATGAAATATGTTGCTGAAGGCACGCCAACCATGGTCTTCGGCGGCGAAGAGTATGGGACGGGCTCGTCGCGCGACTGGGCGGCAAAAGGTACGCAACTGCTGGGCGTGAAAGCCGTGATCACCCGTTCGTTCGAGCGTATTCACCGCTCGAACCTGGTGGGCATGGGCGTGTTGCCGCTGCAATTCATCGGCGACGACAGCGTGCAAACCCTGGGCATCACCGGCAATGAAACCTTCGACCTGAAAGGCCTCGAAGGCGAAATCAAGCCACAGCAACTGGCCACCCTGGTGATCCACCGCGCCGACGGCACCAGCGTCGACGTAAAAGTGCTGCTGCGCATCGATACGCCGATCGAAGTCGATTACTACAAGCATGGCGGTATCCTGCCATTCGTGTTGCGTCAACTGCTGGCCGAGTAATCAGCCCAGCTGTGAGGCAAGATAAAAGCGCCGGTTCCGACCGGCGCTTTTTTTCGTCCCTGCGCCCCGTTCCGACTTGAAATTCCGACTATTGGCATGATCTGAGGATAGCTTACGTATTGCGTGCGGCTGAATCCTCTACAATACGGTTATAAGGGTTTATCATTGTTTGACTGATCCATTTTTTTCACTTTCCGAGACTCTTATCCCGCCATGCGTCGTCCTTCCAAAGATTCATCCCATAAACTGACTGCCGACAGCCAGCGCCTGGTCACCTTTGCCCAGGCGATCGTACAGGCAGCCAGCCGTCTCGAAGAGCGGTCCTGGGAACACAGCCTGGATACGCAGCTCCAGAAATTACTCAAAACCGGCCACCAGGACACCATCGACAACACCCTGGGCAGCCTGTTCAAGGAAGACTTGAACGCCTACGACGTGCTGATGGACTGCGTTGAAGCCGTCAGCGAATCGACCGTCATTACGCATGAAGACGTGCGCTACGACGCCCTGCTGGTCGCCGTACCCATCCTCGCGTGGACGCGCTTTTCCATCGCCTCCGGCCCCATGGCCGGCGACGCGCACGGCGTGCTGTCGGCGCATTTCGCCGCCCACCTGCTGGCCGACGGTACGAAGATGGCCATGGCGCCCACCCTGTATTCGATCGACCAGCTGCCGCGCAGCCACGTCGAGACCTATGCCAAGACGCAGAAGCTGGCACTGGCCGCCCTGAAGGGCACGGCCGTCAAGCCGTCGGCCAAAGAGGCGGAAACGGCGCCCTTCCTGGCCGACACGCGCTATCTGCTGGTGGCCGTGGTGGCCCCTGCTGGCGCACCGCTGTTCCGCTGGCAGACGCCGGCCAGCCAGCTCGACTTCATCGCCGAGCGCAGCGCCGCCCTGGAACAATGGCGCACGCAGGCCACGCCGACGATTGCCCGCCTGCTGCCCGGCTGCGGCCTGGAATTGCTGCTGCCGGAAGCGTATTACGTGGCCTGCCGCGAAGCGGACAAGCTGATACGCCCCGTCTCCGTGCGCGCCGCCGTGCACTACCTGACGCACACGCTGGCCATCGAGCCGTCGGAACTGCGCGCCGTCATCGCCGGTTTCGGCGAGGAAGCGGCCGATGGCCAGGTGGACGAGTACCGCATCGCCTTCACCCTGCGCCAGGCGCCGGACGTGATCTACGGCATCGTCTGGCCTTTATATGGCCAGGAAGACGAGGATGGCACGCCGATCGAAGGCCTGATCCAGGTCGGCATCGCCGCGCTGGACAAGCAAAAGACGCCCGTCGATGAAATCATCGAGCACCTGAACGCCGCAGGCGTGACGCAGATCAAGCGCCACGCGGAACGCTTTGTCGGTGAATACTGCGACGATTGCGGCGCGCCCCTGTTTGCCGATCCCGTGGGCGAACTGGCGCATGCGGAAATGCCGGAAGATACGCCGCAAGGCACGGAACACTTCCATTGATGCTGTAACGGTGTTGTCGGATTACGCGCTGCGCGCTAATCCGACCTACGCTGCTGGCATAGGCCGTAGGTCGGATTAGCCGGTACGGCGTAATCCGACAACACCCCTGATGCAAAAAAGGCGGAACCGAGGTTCCGCCTTTTTCATTACAACGTCCAGTAATCCACCATCACCACTGCGAAAACGGGTGGCGGATCAGATTCGCGTTGTAGTAGCGAGCGTCGCCGGACACTTCCGCGCCGATCCAGTCGGGCTTCTCGAACGGCTGGTCTTCCGAGGCCAGTTCGATCTCGGCCACCACCAGGCCCGCATTCGCGCCCAGGAACTCGTCGACTTCCCACACCATGCCCGCATGTTCGATGCGGTGGCGGACCTTTTCGATCAGCGGCTGTTCGCACAGGCCGTCGAGCAGTTCGGCGGCATCGGCCAGCGGAATCGGATACTCCCACTCGCCGCGCGTCGCGCCCACGTTCGCGCCCTTGATGGTCAGCATCGCCTGCTCGCCTTCGATGCGCACGCGCACCACGCGCTCGCGCGCGGACGACAGATAGCCCTGGCGCAGCAGGACCGCCTGGCCCAGGCCGCGCCAGGCGTCGCCGGCAAGCAAAAATTTACGCTCGATCTCGATACCCATGAACAACGCCGTTCAATCCAGCGACAGCAGGATAGGCTGCAGCATGGCCGCGCCCAGGGCCGCGCTGCGCGCGCCGTTCCAGCCGACGGCCGGATCCGGCAAGTCGGCGTTTTCCTTGAACGGCATTTCCAGCGTCAGCGCCAGGCAGCCGAAGTGGTGGCCGATGTATTTCGACGCCAGGGTCAGCATGTCCGATTTGTACTTGCTGGCCGCATAGCCGAACTTGTCCTGGAAATCGGGGCTGGCCTGCTTGTAGCGCTCGATGAAGGCCTTCTGGTGCGCCGCTTGCGCCGGCGTGAAGTTTTCCAGCATTTCATTGCCGGCCACAAAGTTGTACGGCAGCGCTTCATCGCCATGGATGTCGAAGAACATGTCGACGCCCGTTTCATGGATCTTGTTTTTCACGCACAGCACTTCCGGGCTCGATTCCAGCGAAGGCGTCATCCATTCGCGGTTCAGGTTGGCGCCTGCCGCATTCGTGCGCAGATTGCCGCGGATGGAGCCGTCCGGATTCATGTTCGGCACGATGTGGAACACGGCGCGCTGCAGCAGTTTGCGCGCGATCGGGTTGGCATCGTCCAGCAGCGAGTCGATCAAGCCTTCGACGAACCATTCGGCCATCGATTCGCCCGGATGCTGGCGCGCGATGACCCAGATCTTCTTTTCCGCCTGCGGGTTGCCGATGGTCACCATGTTCATGTCGCGGCCGTCAACCGTGCTGCCCAGGTCGGACACGCGCGCCAGCGGATGCTCGGCCACTTCGCCCAGCAGGCGCAGATGGCGTTCCCACGAATACGGCTCGAAATAGGCGTAATACACGCTGTCGAGTTCCGGCGTGTGCGAGATCGTCATGACCTGACCGTCGAACGAGGTCGGCACGCGGAACCAGTTTTCGCTGTCGTAGCTGGCCACGGCCTGGTAGTCTTCGTAGCCGGCCGGATAGGTGGCCTGGCCCGCGTTCAGGAAACGCATCGTGCATGCCTGGCCACGCGCGCCCTGCAGGCGGAAGTGGAACCACTGGTGGATGTCGGCGTGGCTATCCTTGCGCAAGTTCAGGTCGATGGCGCCGGCACTGGTGGCGCTCACCACGTCGATGGCGCCCGAGTCGAAGTTCTGGCTGATTTTAATGGTCATGTAATGATCCCGTCCGAATGTAAGTGTTCCGGCGTTGCCTCGTGGGCTGGCGCCGGCGCGCTAAGTAACCCCCAATAAATTCTTCTGATTTCTAGTCTCCACAATCGGCGCGCTGCTGTGTTGCCCACCTAGCAGTGCTCGCACTGCGTCGCGGCGAGCGCCTTGCATCGCATCCGCTTCTGTTCGCTATAAATTCACAATAATTTCCCGGGGAT
The DNA here is from genome assembly GCF_030587275.1 of Janthinobacterium sp. SUN128. Taxonomy (NCBI): domain Bacteria; kingdom Pseudomonadati; phylum Pseudomonadota; class Betaproteobacteria; order Burkholderiales; family Oxalobacteraceae; genus Janthinobacterium; species Janthinobacterium sp. SUN128. The sequence continues at coordinate 3,033,809 of NZ_JAPWHY010000001.1, forward strand.
TACTTAAAAACGCAGTGTAAGCTATCCCGCTATTTTCCGCCCTTTGGCCCCATTCGCAAAGCCTGGCCAGGCGATTTATGCACCAATCCGGGGCATCGATGGAAAAGTGCCGGGCAAAAGCGCGAAAAATCGGTCAGCTGTTGCATCTACCGGACAAAAAACTGATTTGTAACAGCCGCTGACACATTGGCGCTCAATCGCCCCCCTATAATTCTTGCTTTCATAGAGTCGCCAGGAAAGAGTCGTGGACAAGAAGTTAACTAATATCCAGGAAAGAAAGTTACGCGAGGCTCAGGCGCGGCGCGAGCACATCATCGACGTCGTCAAAGATCTCATCAAGAAAGGAGGCGCGCGCGCCGTCTCCATCCGCAAGGTAGCCGAGGCGGCCGGCTTTTCCACCACCGTCGTGTACGCCCTGTTCCGCGACAAGGCCACCCTGATCGCCCAGGCCATGGACAAGGACTTGCTGGAACTGGTGCGCGCCATGCGCACGGCCTGCGCCGCCAGCACTGAGCCGTGGGAACGCATCCGCCTGGTCGGCCGCGCCTACATCGAGTACGGCTTCCAGCATCCCGACGAATATTCGCTGATCTTCATGGAGCTGCGTCCGCATGCGGAGCTCGACGCCGTCGAAGTCGAACACGGCAATATCGAGCAGGATCCGTACGCCTATGCGCTGCACCTGTTCGGCGAACTGGCGCAGGCGGGCCTGGTGCGCCAGGACGAGCCGGCGCTGCACACGATGACGCAAATCTTCTGGCAATCGCTGCACGGCCTCGTCTCGCTGCGCATCGTCATGGATGCGGGCGACCCATGGACGCCGCACCCGGAAATGAACGCGCATATCGACGACTTGCTGGCCGTGGTCACGGCAGGCATCCGTTTACGCTTTGCACCGGCTTCCTGACGTTTGATCCAGCGCAAACCGTCCCGACAGAAAAGGCGGACAGTGGAGTGAAGCCGCCTGCGCTGGTGCAGCGCGGCTCGCGCGAAGGAGGGCGAGATGAACGAAGCCTATGCCACGGACCAGCTTGACAAACAGCAAGGCCCGCACAATGCTGTACGCATGGAAGCGCGCCTGACAAAACTGGAAACGGACCGGGAACATGGCCGGCTATGGTTCAAGACCCTGGAACAGCGTCTTGGCGACGGCCTCGACAATGTGCGTACGGAGTTGCGCGACGAATCGCAGTTGCTGCGCGCCGACCTGACGCAGTTTCGCGGCGACTTGCGCGGCGACTGCCACGCCTTGCGCACGGAACTGGGCGACATCCGCAAGCACATGCACACCCACTTCCTGTGGTTCATGGGGATACAGGCCACCACCACGTTTGCCCTGCTGGGCTTGGGCGCCAAGGCGCTGCATATGTACTGAGGAAAAACAAAAAGGCAGGCGCGGTGCAGCACCGCCCTGCCCTGCCCTGCCTGTCCTGAGGTTAGCGAAGCCTGCTACGCTGCCAGCATGCTCTGCGTTTCCTGGTAGCGCACATGCCACGACAGCGCCTGCTCCAGGATGTGCGGCGTATGGCCGCCGCGCTGGCATGCCGCGTCATAATAAGCACGCAGTTGCGCGCGGTAATCGGGATGCGTGCAGCGCTCGATGATCAGCGGCGCCCGTTCGCGCGGCGCCAGTCCGCGCAAGTCCGCAAAACCCCACTCCGTCACCAGCACGTCGACGTCATGCTCCGTATGGTCGACATGCGAGACCATCGGCACGACGCTGGAAATGCGCCCGCCCTTGGCCGCCGATTTCGACACGAACATCGACACTTGCCCATTGCGCGCAAAGTCGCCAGAGCCGCCGATGCCGTTCATCATGTGCGTGCCGCACACGTGCGTGGAATTGACGTTGCCGTAGATATCGAACTCGAGCGCCGTGTTCAGGGCGATGATGCCCAGGCGGCGCACGATCTCGGGATGGTTGCTGATCTCTTGCGGGCGCAGCACGATTTTCGAGCGGTAATGGTCGATATTGTCCATCAGCTTTTGGTGCACGGCGGCCGACAGGGTGATCGACGAGGCCGAGGCAAACGCCAGCTGGCCCGAATCGAGCAGCTCGATGGCGCTGTCCTGCAGCACTTCCGAATACATCGTCATGTTCTGGAAGGGCGAGCCGATCAGGCCATGCAGCACGGCGTTGGCGATGGTGCCGATGCCCGCCTGCAGAGGCAGCAGTTCCGGGCCCATGCGCCCGGCCGCCACTTCGCCTTCGAGAAAAGCGATCACGTGGCCGGCGATGGCCTGCGTTTCCGCGTCGGGCGGCAAGGCGTTCGACGGGCTGTCGGGGCTGTCCGTGATGACGATGGCGGCGATGCGGGCCGGGTCGATGGCGATGGCCGTGCTGCCCAGGCGCTGGTCCACGCGCGTGAGCGGTATCGGCTCGCGGCCCGGCAAGGTTTGCGGTATATAAATGTCATGCAAGCCTTCCAGCGCCAGCGGCGTGGACAGGTTGATTTCGATGATCACTTGCGTGGCCTGCTGGGCAAAGGCAGCGGAGTTGCCCACCGACATGGTCGGGATGATGGCGCCGGCGGCCGTGATGGCCGTCGCTTCGATGACGGCGATGTCGACGGCGGCCAGGTTGCCCGAACGCAGCTGCTCGGCCGTTTCCGACAGGTGCTGGTCGATGAACATGACTTCACCGTTGTTGATCTTGCCGCGCAAGACGGGGTCGACCTGGAACGGCATGCGGCGCGCCAGCACGCCCGCCTCGGCCATCAGGCCATCGCTGCCATTGCCCAGCGAAGCGCCCGTGATCAGGGTCAGGCTCAATGGATCTTGCAGGGCGCGTTCGGCCAGCGCGCGCGGCAAGGCCTTGGCATCGCCGGCACGGGTAAAGCCGCTCATGCCGACACGCATGCCGTTGTGGAACAATTTGGCTGCCTCATCGGCGCTCATGATTTTACTGAGCAAGCCTGGGTGGCGGATACGGTCCTCGTACATCGTGATGCTCCTGATATTCTTAATATTCTCAAACTGGATGGCTGTCATACACCAGCCCCATAAGTGGTTTCAGTATAAAATCCCGTCCACATGCATGGCATGAATTAATTTCGTCACATCCAGTCGATATTTTCATGCCCTGCCAACACTGAGCACTCCCTTGGATATCCGTTCCCTGCGCTATTTCGTCGAAACCGTGCGCCTGTCGAGCTTTACGCAGGCGGCCGAGTCGCTGCACCTGACCCAGTCGACCATCAGCAAGATGGTGCGCCAGCTGGAAGACGAGGTGGGCGCCCAGTTGCTGGTGCGCGACGGACGCAAGCTGACCCTGACGGACACGGGCCGCATCGTCTACCAGCACGGCCAGGAGATGCTGGCCAATATGCGCCAGCTGACCCTGGAAGTGCGCGATACCCAGGCCTTGCAGCGCGGCAGCCTGGCGGTCGGCATCCCGCCCATGATCAACGTGCTGTTTACGCCCGTATTAAAAGCCTTTCGGGCGCGCCATCCGAACATCAGCCTGACCCTGCAGGAAGACACGGGCCAGCAGATCGAGCGCAAGGTGGCGGGGGGCGAGCTGGAAATCGGCATGACGGTACTGCCGGCCGACCCGGAACTCGATCTCGTGGCAGTGGAAGTGGCCAACTATCCGATCTGGGCCCTGGCCGAGCCGGGCACGTTCCAGAAAAACCGCACGACACTGCCCTTCAAGGCGCTGGCCGAACTGCCGCTGGTGTTATTGAAGGATGATTTCGCCCTCACGCGCAGCCTGCGCCAGCATTTCGCGCAAGCGGGATTCACGCCGACCATCGCCGCGCAGAGCGGCCAGTGGGACTGGCTGGTGGCGATGGCCTCGGCGGGCCTGGGCGTGGCCCTGCTGCCCGAGCCGTTCATCCACCGCCTGGCCGGCGAACGGCTGGAGGCGGTGCGCATCGTCGAACCGGAAGTGGCATGGCAGGTGGCGCATGTCTGGAGCGGACGTTATCTGTCGCACGCGGCGCGCGCCTGGCTCGAGGTATGCCAGGACGTGCTGGGCACGCCGTTCGCGCACTGACGTAAAAAAAGGGTGGCCGAGGCCACCCTTTTGATTGATCGCTCCACCTTGCTTACTTGGCGGCATCGTCCTTGTACATGCTGGCGTATTTCCAGCCGAAGTACAGGATGAAGGTGTAGCACAGGGCCGGCACGAGGAAGGACAGCTGCAGGTTGATGTGGTCGGCCAGGAAACCCTGGATGAACGGCACGATGGCGCCGCCGACGATGGCCATGCACAGGATGCCCGAACCTTGACCCGTTTGCGCGCCCAGCTTGTTCAGGGCCATGCTGAAGATGGTCGGGAACATGATGGAATTGAACAGGCCGACGGCGATCAATGCCCACATGGCCGTGTGACCGCTGGAGAACACGGCAACGAGGATCAGCGCGATGACGACGGCGGCGTTGAAGGCCAGGGTCTTGCCCGGGCTGACATAGCGCATCACGGCAAAGCCGACGAAACGGCCCAGCATGGCGCCACCCCAGTAATAGCTGACGAAATAGGCGGCATCGGCGTGGCTGAGGCCAGCGATATGGCTCTCGCCGAGGAAGTTGATCAGGAAGCTGCCGATGCTGACTTCACCGCCCACATACAGGAAGATGGCCAGCGCGCCCAGCACCAGGTGGCGGTGCGACCAGATCGAGACCTTGTGGCCATCCTGCGCCACGGCAGCCGCATCATCCGCGTGCGAAATCTTCGGCAGTTTGGCCAGCGCGAACAGCACGGCCAGTATCACCAGGGTGGCGGCCAGCACCAGGTAGGGACCTTGCACGGAGGCCGCTTCCTTGGCGCGGTAAGCCAGTTGCTCGGCTGCCGGCAGCAGGTCGAACTGCTGCACCGTCAGCACGGTGCCCGACAAAATCAGCATGCCGCCCAGGGCCGGCGCCACGGTGGTGCCCAGCGCGTTGAACGCCTGCGTCAGGGTCAGGCGGCTCGACGCCGTCTGCGGGTCGCCCAGTTCCGTCACATACGGATTGGCCGCCACCTGCAGCACGGTGATGCCGGCCGCCAGGATGAAGAAGGACAAGAGGAACAGCGCATAGCTGCCGGTGGACGCCGGGTAGAACATGGCGCAGCCGGCGGCCGCGATCAGCAAGCCGGCGACGACGCCGCGCTGGTAGCCGATCTTCTTGATCAGCATGCCGGCCGGCAGCGAGACGATGGCGTAGGCGCCAAAGAAGCAGAACTGCACCAGCATCGCCTGGACATAGGTCAAGGTGTAGATCGAGCGCAGATGGGGAATCAGCACATCATTGAGCGATGTCAGCAATCCCCACATGAAAAACAGCACCGTGACAATGATCAGGGCGCCTGTATTGTTTTGCGTGCCGGCCCGTGCGGACGGTACGCCCTGGCCTTGCTTTACGTATTCCATACCTTCTCCATTTTTCAATTCCAAGTTGATCGCGCCAGGCATGGAAGCGTTTCCACCCGGGCAGCGCCAGGACGCGCAAGCGCCACGCAGATATCAGCGTGGGCCATGACTGCCATCAACGATAGAGGGGCAGGCATGACACGTCTCGCGCGCGGCAGGCGCACGGCCGACCGTTTCTCGTCAGAACGATGTCTTGTGGGCGCGGCACGCCTGCGGGCTGCGTCTGAAAACAACATCCAGGACAAAAACGTCTTGTAGTAAAACTACGATACTGCGCCGGCATTATGCCTTAAAGCCCCGTATTGCGCAGCTTTCCCGCCTGTTATTTAAAAAATGAATAGCTGACATTTGAAATCAAAAGTAGCCTTATAACTTGGAATCGCTATACTTATATTGCAGTGCAGCACAACGCGGCACGCCACACAAGGAGTCTGCCATGTCTACCGCATTTACTTACCACACCACGCAAAACAGCAATATCGTCGCCACCCTCGTTCACGCCGCCAAGCGCGTGGGCGCCTGGCTGAACCAAAGCAGCGACCGCCGCGAGCGCGCTTACGAAGAAGCCTATCTGGCCGAATCGACCGACCGCTACGACCTGGAATACCGCATGCGCGAACTGGCCCGCGCCAACCCGCAGCCCAGCTGGATGAGCGGCCTGAGCCGTTAATCAGTACTGCAGCACGCAGCCCATCACCGGCTGTAGCAACAACGATAGCGCCATCCTGCTCGCCTTGCGCTTGAGCACAGGATGGGCTATACAGGCGGGATGCAAACGCCCATTACCATCCTCGCCATCGCTGGCAGCCTGCGCGCCGCCTCGCTGAACACCGCCCTGCTGCACGCCATCGCAGGGCTTGCCCCAGCGCCATTCGAGATCCGCATCTATCCCGGACTCGGTGAATTACCCCTGTTCAATCCCGACCTCGACGCCGACAGCCTGCCGGCCGTGACGGCCCTGCGCGACGCCATCCTGGCGGCCGACGTGCTGATGCTGGCCAGCCCCGAATATGCGCACGGCGTGAGCGGCCCCATGAAAAATGGGCTGGACTGGATGGTGGGAAATGAATCGTTCATCGACAAGCCGCTGGTGCTGCTGAACGCCTCGCCGCGCGCCACGCATGCGCAGGCGGCCTTGCGCGAAACGGTACGCACCATGTCGGCGCGGCTGATCGACGAAGCCTGCATCAGCCTGCCCCTGCTGGGGTCGGGTCTCGATGCGGAGGGTATCGCCGCGGACCCGGCATTGCGCCGGGCCATCCTCGATATGTTGCAGTGCATCAGGTCATTTTCATGACCTTCTGCACGTTTTACTATCATTTCATCTAGTTTTACTACGTACTTCTACGGATCGCTCAGTGCGGGATCATGCCGGTGAACACGTACGCCTGCAGCATGGTGATGATGCCGATGATCACGGCAAACAGCAGGCTGTGCTTCAAGGTAAAGCGGAACAGGTCCGATTCCTTGCCCACCAGGCCAGTGGCGGCGCAGGCGACGGCGATCGACTGGGGTGAAATCATCTTGCCCGTCACGCCGCCCGTCGTATTGGCCGCCACCAGCAAGGTATCGGACACGCCGATCTGGTGCGCCGTGGTGTTTTGCAGGGAGCAGAACAAGGCATTCGACGACGTATCGGACCCCGTCAGGAACACGCCCAGCCAGCCCAAGAACGGCGAGAAGAACGGGAAGGCTGCGCCGCTGCCAGCCAGCAGCAGGGCCAGGGTGGACGACATGCCAGAATAGTTGGCAACGAAGGCAAACGCCAGCACCAGGCCGATCGACAGCACGGGACGGCGCAATTCCACGAGCGTTTCCACGAAGGCCTTGATGCCATCGCGCGGCTTCATGCGCAGCATCCACATCGACAGCACGGCCGTCAGCAAGATCGCCGTGCCCACGGCTGACAGCAGGTCGAGCTTGAAGACGGCGTCATACGCTTTCGGCGCGGCGACGATGGGCATCGTCTTGATCACCAGCTGGTCCAGGTAAGGCACGTGGATCTTCACGACCAGGCTGGATAACGCGCCGCCGGCGGCGAACAGGGACTTGAAGCCGGGCAGGCTCCAGACGGTGACGATGGCCGTCAGCAGGCCGAACGGCGCCCAGGCGCGCGCCGTTTGCGCCAAGGTATAGGGCGAGGCGGCGCGGCTGCCGCTGCCGCGCAAGTCCGCACTGCCTGCGCCGCCAAAACCGGACAGCGCAGCGGCGCCGCCGCCGACGGCGTTGACCACCTTGGCATTCTTCGGCTGCCACACTTTCAGGAACAGGGTCAGTGACACGAGGCTGACGAGGGCCGAGGTGATGTCCGGCAGCTCCGGCCCGATATGGTTGGACGTGAAGTACTGGGTGACGGCAAAGCTGGCGCCCGTCACCAGGGCGGCCGGCCACACTTCGCGCACGCCGCGCGCGCCATCCATCATGAACACCAGCCAGAATGGCACGGCCAGCGACAGCAGCGGCAACTGGCGGCCCGCCATGGCGCCGATCAGGAAGGGGTCGATGCCCGTCACCTGGCCCGCCACGATGATGGGGATGCCCATGGCGCCAAAGGCCACGGGCGCCGTATTGGCGATCAGGCACAGGCCCGCCGCATACAGCGGGTTGAAGCCCAGGCCCACCAGCAACGCCGAGGTGATGGCCACGGGCGCGCCGAAACCGGCCGCGCCTTCCAGGAAGGCGCCGAAGGCAAAGCCGATCAGCAGCACCTGCAAGCGCTGGTCATCCGTCACCGACAGCACGGAGGCGCGGATGATCTCGATCTGTCCCGACTTGACGACGATCTTGTACAGGAAGACGGCCGTGACGATGATCCAGGCGATGGGCCACAAGCCATACGCGAAGCCGTAGCCGGCCGCCGCCAGCGCCTGCGGCACGGGCATGCCATACGCGAAGATGGCGACGGCCAGCGCCAGCGCCAGGGTGACGGCGGCCGCCACGTGTCCCTTGATGCGCAGCGCGGCCAGGGCGATGAAGAAGAAAATGATGGGAACGGCTGCCGCCAGCGACGACAGCCACAAGCTGCCGAGCGGTGTATAAAGTTGGGTCCAGGTTTGCATGTCGGGTCTCCTCCGGTGGATGCGGGTTAAGTGAAAAAACGGCTTTGCTGTATTTTTTTGCGGCGTATTTTTCTGTGGATGCCGGCGCTACTCTTCCTGGCCCCGCGCATTGAGCAGGTCGGCCAGGCTGCGCGGCGCCGGCATCAACGGCTTGCGATGCTGCGTCCAGCCCAGTTGCGCGCGTGGCGTCAGCATCCGCAGGCGCGTGGCGGCCCAGCGGAACAGACGGTAGCTGGCAGGGCGCGCGAAGGCGCCGCTCCAGAAGCGCCAGATCAGGCTTTCGCCGCGGCTGAACTTGGCGCCCTGCCCACGCAGCGGATGCGCCACCTGCTCGCCGGGATTGCGATTGGCCTCCGTGCGCAGGCGCACCAGCAGTTGCGGAATCGGGATGCGCACGGGGCACACTTCGCCGCAGGCGCCGCACAGGCTCGATGCGGTGGCCAGGTCCGCCGTCGCAGCTAGGCCCAGCAAGTGGGGCGAGATGATCTTGCCGATCGGCCCTGGATACGTGGTGCCGTAGGCATGGCCGCCGATGCGGGTGTAGACGGGACAGTGGTTCATGCAGGCGCCGCAGCGGATGCATTGCAGAGTGGCGCGCAGTTGCTCGTCCGCGTAGGCCTGGCTGCGGCCGTTGTCGAGCAAGACCAGGTGCACTTCGCGCGGCCCATCCTGTTCACCGGCGCGGCGCGGGCCGGAAATCAGGTTGAAATACGTGGTGACGGCCTGGCCCGTGGCAGAACGCGTCAGCAAGCTGGCCAGCGGCACGATATGTTCCAGCTTGGCCACCACTTTTTCCATGCCCATGATGGCGATGTGGACCTCCGGCACGGACGTCGTCAGCCGGCCATTGCCCTCGTTTTCCACCAGCCACAGGGTGCCCGTGTCGGCTGCCGCGAAGTTCACGCCGGACAGGCCGATGTCCGCCTCGACAAACGCCTGGCGCAGGGCGCGCCGCCCCGTCTGGATCAGGCTGTCGACGTCTTCCGTGTAGGGCGCGTCGGGAATATGCTCGGCGAACAGGCCGGCGATATCGGCTTTCGTCTTGTGAATCGCCGGCATGACGATGTGCGACGGCTTTTCGCCGGCCAGCTGCACGATGTACTCGCCCATGTCCGACTCCAGGCACGTCATGCCGCGCGCTTCCAGGTAGTGATTGAGCTCGATCTCCTCGCTGGCCATCGACTTGCCCTTGATGAAGCGCGTCGCCCGGCTCCTTTCCGCGATGGCGTGGATGATGGCATTGGCCTGTTCGCCATCCTCGGCCCAGTGCACCTGCACGCCGGCCGCCGTCAGCTTGTCTTCCAGCTGCACCAGCAATTCGGGCAGGCGCGCCAGCGCGTGCTGGCGCACGGCTTCGCCGATGTCGCGCAGGCGTTCCAGTTCGTCGCCGTCGGGGAACTGGGCGCTGCGCTTGTCCTGTAAAAAATCCATGGCGCCGCGAAAGCTCTGGCGCAGCTTCGGGTCGTCCAGCGCGGCGCGGGCGCGCGCATGGAAGTCGGCCGGCTTGACGAATTGCAGTGGCTTGGCGTTCATGGCTGGCCTCCTTCCTGGACTGGCAAGTCATCGATGATCAGCACCCACAGCCAGCGCGGACCGTGCGCGCCATAGGCGAGGGTTTGCTGGATGTCGGACGTTTTCGAAGGACCCGACACGAGCACCAGGTTGGCCGGCATGCCGTCGGCCCAGCGCTCGGCGCGCGCCGCCGCATGCAAGTCCACGTGCAGGGTGCTGGCATACACGAGGCAGACATGCAGGGGCGGCGCCAGCGATACCGTGCGCGGCGTGGCCGCGTCGGGCGCGATGACCAGGGTACCCGTGGCGGCAATGCCGGAACGGGCGACGGTAAAACCGGCATCGACGGTATCGAACAATTCGCCCTTCCACTGCGCCAGCGGACGCTCGAAAGACAGCGCTTCCACGCCTTCCGGCAAGGCGGCGCACAAGGCCCGCCCTTCGGCGCTGCCGGCATCCATCAGCAGGCGGCGCACCTGCTGCGCGCCCAGGCGCTGCGCCAGCAAGGCTGGCCAGGCATCGCTGCTCACGCAGTCGACTTCCGCATGCGCGGCGCGCAAGGCTGCCTGTATGGCGGCGATCCGGCCCCGTGGCGACAGCGGCGCTTGCGCGCGGCGCGCCGCGTAGTGCTTGTCGATGGCGGCATCGATGGCCTCCACCGATTCGGGCGCGGAAGGCGCGGCGGCGCGCAGGCGTCCCAGCATGCGTTCGCGGGCGGTCAAGATCGCGCTCATGCCGCGCCTCCCGTGCGGCGCCACAAGAAGCTGGCCAGGTGTTCGACGGGCAGCGGCGCGCCCTGATGCTGCGCGGCGTGGCCGATGTTGAGCAGGCAGCCGCAGTCGGCCGAGACGAGCCGGTCGCAGCCCGTGGCGCAGGCCGAGGCGATCTTGTCGCTGACCATGGCGCCGGAAATATCCGGGTGTTTCAATGAAAACGTGCCGCCAAAGCCGCAGCATTCCGATTCGCGCTGGTGTTCGATGCGCGTCACGCCGGGCAAGGCGTCGAGCAAGGCCACGCCGTGCACCCGCGTGCCCATCTCGCGGCGCGCCCCGCACGAGGTATGCAGCACCACGTTTTCCTCCGCTTGCCCGGGATTGGCCAGGGCCAGGCCGGCCAGGTCGAGCTGCAGCACGCAGACGAGAAATTCGCTCAGTTCATACACGCGTTCGGCCAGTTCGGCAGCCTTGGGACCGGCCACCGGGTCGTCCTGGAACAGCTGCGGCCAGTGGTGGCGCATCATGCCGGCGCAGGAGCCGGATGGCACGATCACGGGCCACGGCTGCGCAAACAGGTCCAGCTGCGCGCGGGCCACGGCGCGCGCCTGCTCCGGGTTGCCGCTGCTGTAGGCGGGCTGGCCGCAGCAGCTCTGGCCACGCGGATAATGCACCAGCAAGCCTTCCCGTTCCAGCAGGCGCACCGCGTCGAGCCCCGCCTGCGGCACGAACAGGTCGACCAGGCAGGTGGCGAACAGGTACACCTGGAGCGGCGCATGTGGGTAGTGGCGTGGAGCGTGGCGCGGCTGGCGCGGGTCTGGCTGCATGAGTGTGTCTCCCCGGCGCTCTGTGTGTTGCTGCGGCGCCGCTGTGTGTTGTTAAGAATGACCGGTTCACGCATAATTCCAGCTTCCGCAAGCCACTTCAAATTGCTCGGACCACTTTAAAACAACACCGGAAGACAGCGATGGCGACAGGCATGCAAACGCGGGGCAGGGTCGAGATGGTGATGCGCAGGCTGGAGACGGCCCTGCTGGACGGCAGCTTGCCGGCGGGTGCACAGTTGCCGGCAGAACGCCTGCTGGCGCTGCAATATGGGGTCTCGCGCAATACCGTGCGCGAAGCGGTGCAGCGGCTGGCGGCGCGGGGACTGGTGCGCAGCCGGCGCGGCGCGGGCGTGTTCGTGACGGATCAGTTGCGCACGGGCATGGCTTCGCCGTGGAGCCAGCTGGTGGCGGACCACCCTGCCCTGCGCGACGACATCCTGGAATTTCGCCGCGTGCTGGAAGGGGCGACGGCCTACTTTGCGGCGCAGCGGGCCAGCGGGGACGAACGCGCGCAGATCATGGCGCTGCTGGCCGAGCTGGAACAGGCGCGCGCCAGCGATGACAAGCACGGCGAGGCGCAGGCCGATGCACGGCTGCATGAAGTCATCGCGCAAGCGTCGCACAACACCATGTTTTTGCACCTGCACACCAGCATCATCGGCATGCTGCGCGAACACATCACCATCAATGGCACGGGCTTGCGCCAGCAGGACGACGCCACGTCGCTGCACCTGCTGTCGCAGCACCGCACCCTGTGCGAGGCCATCTGCGCCAGCCAGCCCGAGGAAGCGCGCACGGCCATGCAAAGCCACATCGATTTCGTGCGCACGCGCGTCACCAGCGACGACGATTGAGGCCACTGGTAGGACCAGTAGATGAGCACAGTGGCCGCAAAAACTGCTACTATCGCGCGCCGCCACCTGATCCATCCTGCCATGACCGTCCTCGTCCACACCCACCCGCTGGTGCTCCAGCTGGAAAACGACTTGCTGCCCCTGTTCCGCGCCGCCCTGCCGCCACTCGCGGCCGCCGTGCCCCGGGCGCTCGCCTCCGTCTTCGCCTTTTCCAGCGGTACGGCCAGCGCTTTCCAGGATTATCACTTCGGCATTTCCTGCCTGCTCGAGGACATGCCCGACGATGCCCCGGAAGAAGTCGCGCTGCTGGTCAGCGTCACGGGACTCGACGCCGGCGCCCGGCTCAGCGCACAGGTCGTCTGGGGCCAGCCCTCGGGCCGGGTGGAAATGCAGGCCGGGCTGGACGCCGACAGCCTGCAAGCCTTGCATGCGGCCCTGCCAGGCTTGCTGGCCGGCTTGCAACAGGCCGCCAGCCGGGGCAGGCCGGAAATGTGACAGGAGCATGAAAAAGTGCCAGGAAACAACAACTTACGCTTTCCGCAGCGCAACTTTGTTGACTTCCACTAGCCCCAGCCCCTATCCTTTCAGTTACGTTTGGTGAGAATGTGTGCATGTTCATGCGAGCATGCCCGCAAGCCGCCTTGCCCCCACAAAAGTCCATTCCGCATTTTTATTGCAACCATCAGGGCAACGCGCCTGGACGGCCGCTGCCAGCAAATACGGAGCTGACTGCCATGCCATCGCACCACCATTTTCCTGCAACACCCTTGCTCGGCTGCCTCCTCCTGCTGGCCGCCCTGCCCGTACAGGCGCAGACGACGGACAGCCCTGCCGCCACCTTCAGCGCCAACGCCAGCCTCACTTCGCAATACATTTCGCGCGGCTTTCGCCAGACCTGGGGCAAACCCGCCCTGCAGGCGGGTGCCGACTACGCGCACCCGAGCGGCTGGTCGCTGGGCACCTGGGCTTCCACCGTCAGCGACCGCTATATCGAGGATGCGACCATCGAATGGGACCTGTACGGCGGCTACAGCGGCACGGTGGGAGAACTGGGCTACAGCCTGCTCGCGTATTACTACAAGTATCCGGGCGCCGTCTACCGCGCCACGGGTGTCAAGTACGACTATGGCGAACTGTCGCTGGGCCTCAGCTACAAGATGCTGTACGCCAAATACAACCATACCGTCACGCGCGACTTCTTTGGCATCACGCATGCGCGCGGCACGGGTTATCTCGACGTGGGCGCGAATGTTGACCTGGGCAATGCCTGGACGTTGAACCTGCACGCCGGCAATGGCCGGGTGGCGGGCACGGGCAATGCCATCTGGAACTGGCGCGACGCCAAGATCGGCGTCACCAGGGCCTTCGACGGCGGCTGGAACGCCAGCGCCGCCATCACGCGCGCCTGGGGCGCCACCGATGCCTACGACCATTACACCCTGGGCATCCCGAATGCGTCCGGCCAGTTCGACACATCGAATCCCGCCGCGGCCACCGTCGTGCTGGCCGTCAGCAAGACGTTCTAGGCGCGCTACCCGCGACGCCCATGACACCGATATCCATCCCCATCAAGGAACAGCCTTATGCAACTCTCACTGAACAGTAAAATCTGCGTCGCCGCCACCGCGCTCGCCGTCCTCAGCCTGGGCGTCACGGCGGCCGTGATCGGCTACAAGAGCAGCGCCAGCGCCGAAGCGGCCGCGCTGGACCTGGCGCGCACGTCGGCGCGCGAAGTGGCCGGCGCGCTGCAGGCGCGCATCGCCAGCAACCTGTCCAGCGTGTCCAGCCTGGCCGGCGCCATGCGCGGCACCAAAAGCGCCAGCCTGCCCCTGCAGCGCGAGCAGATCAATGAGCTGACCAAGGCGACCCTGACCAGTTCGGAAGACTTGCTCGGTTCGGCCGTGACGTGGGAGCCGAACGCGCTCGACGGCAAGGATGCGGATTTCGCCAACCAGAAGCCGTACTACGACGTCAGCGGCCGCTTCATGCCCTACTGGACGCGCGGCGCCGGCGGCAAGCTGCAAGTCGAACCCATCGTCTTCGACCCGAAACCTGGCGCCAACGACTGGTACGACGTGCCCAAGCGCACCGGCAAGACGTTTTTCACGGAACCGTATATCTACCCCGTCGATGGCAAGAACGTGCTGATGGCTTCGCTGGTGGCGCCCATCATGATCGACGGCAGCTTCAAGGGCACGGCGAGTGCCGACTTCATGCTCACGCGCCTGGCGAAAATCCTTGCCGACCTGAAAGTGATCGAGGGCGGCAAACTGGCCCTGATCTCGAATGGCGGCCTGTACGCCAGCCACCCCGTGCCCGAACGCCTGGGCAAGAAGGCGGACGACGTGCCGGCCGCCGGCCTGGAAAAGGTGCGCCAGGGCCAGCCATATGAATACGAGGACGACAAGGGCTACATCCACTTGCTGCAGCCGCTGCAGATCCACCCCGATATCGCCCCGTGGAGCGTGGAACTGAACTTCCCGAAAAGCGTGGCCACGGCCTCGGCGCGCGACCTGATGATCTACACCCTGATCGTCGCCCTGCTGTGCGCGGCGGCCACGGCCGGCATTTTGATCCTCGTCGTCAACCAGCTGACGCGTCCATTGCGCACCCTGGGCCGCACCATGACGGATTTGTCGAGCGGCGACGCCGACCTGCGCGTCAAGCTGGAAGTCAAGGGCACCGACGAGCTGGCCGTCATCGGCAAGGGTTTCAACGCCTTCGTGGAAAAGATCCACGCCGTGCTGCTGCAAGTGCAAGCCAGCGCCGACAACGTGGCCCGTGCCAGCGCGGAAATTGCGCAAGGCAATAATGACCTGTCGGCCCGCACGGAACAGCAAGCCAGTTCGCTGGAAGAGACGGCCGCCTCGGTGGAAGAGCTGACGGGCACCGTCAAGGAAAACGCCGACCATGCGCGCCAGGCGAACCAGCTGGCCGCCTCGGCGTCGGACGTGGCGCAAAAGAGCGGCGAAGTGGTCGGCAAGGTGATCGAAACGATGACCTCGATCAATGATTCGTCGAACAAGATCGTCGACATCATCAGCGTCATCGACGGCATCGCCTTCCAGACGAATATCCTGGCCCTGAACGCGGCAGTGGAAGCGGCGCGCGCGGGCGAACAGGGGCGCGGTTTCGCCGTCGTCGCCACGGAAGTGCGCAACCTGGCGCAGCGCTCCGCGGCGGCAGCGAAGGAAATCAAGCTGCTGATCGACGATTCCGTGGGCAAGGTGGCCGTCGGCAGCAAGCTTGTCGATGAGGCGGGCGCCACCATGGAGCAAGTGGTCGACAGCGTACGCAAGGTGACCGCCATCATGGCCGACATCAGCGTCGCCACCACCGAGCAAAGCGACGGCATCGCGCAAGTGAACCAGGCGCTGGCGCAGATGGATGGCGTGACGCAGCAAAACGCGGCCCTCGTCGAGGAAGCGGCAGCGGCCGCCGAAAGCCTGCAAGACCAGGCCAGCCATTTGGCCGAAGTGGTCAGCGTGTTCAAGCTGGGCGCGCAGCAACAGGCGGCGGTGCCGGCAGTGAAGACAGTGGCTGCGCCGCGCACGCCGCCAGCCGTCAAGGCGCCGCCGCCAGGCAAGCGCCTCGCCTCGATCAAGCCGGCGCCAGCGGAAAGAACGCAAGCCAAGACGCCGGCAGGCGATGACTGGGAAGAGTTTTAAGCCGGCCTTTCCTGCCGGCAGCGAGTTACTCTTGATTTAAATCAAGTCACGAATACATTCGGTGAGAATTGCCCCTCATCCATCCTTTTATACTGTTGCCGCGCTCACGGCACGCATGCTTGCCGGAATAAAAGGATGGGGCATGAAAAAAATAGTGGCAGTCTTATTGGCATCAAGCACCGCACTGCTGGCAGGTTGCGGCGGTGGCGGCGGCAGCGGCGATGCAGGCAATTCCAATGCTGGATCGGCGCTGGCTCCCTATGTCGGTACCTGGCAAGCGCCATGCGATGGACATGAGCGCGAGATCATGGTCGTCGCAGCCAAAGCCGATGGCAGCGGCGCCATGGAACTCAGCTCCACCACCGAAACCTATCTCAAGACCGGCTGCAGCGGCACCTTGCTGGGGACGGAAACCATGACGGCAAAGATCAGCGCGACACCGGATGGCGTGGTCGACGTTCTGGTCAAACTGACGGAAAATGGTGCCGCGAGCAACGTGCGCATCGACAAGCTGAACCTGTCCATTCCCGCCTATGCATTCAACGTCACGGGGCCTGGCGTGCAATACGTGAAGAAAGATGGCAAACAGCAATGGTGCATCGAATATGAAGGCGGCTCCACCTGCCTGCTCGACGAAGGCATGCGCCCGGCGCAAACCATCAAAGGTGGCATCGTCTTGCGCGACAACAACCTCTACACCTTCTCGCATAACGGCACCGCTTATGAACCCGACATGCTGTATGTAAAAAAATAAGCGCGTAACTTGCTGCGGAGCCCGTGGCCCCGCAGCTTCAGCGCCTCGGGTCCGTTAGCGAACATATGTGTAGAACCGAACATACATTGCGAAAATAGAAAGCTATTCTGTTGAAAAACAGGAGCTTGCCATGTCGCCCACCGCCTTTACGCTGCCATCCCACGCCGAGCTGACCGCCTTGCTGCGGCCACACGACAGCACTTTCTCCCCCGTCGAAGGCTTGCGCCGCTTGCGCGAGGCGGGACTGGACCAGCTGCCCCTGCCCGGCCACGGCGCCACTCTGCAGCGCTGGCAAATGCTGGCCGCCATCGCCGCCATCGACCTCTCCCTGCTCAAGCTGTATGAAGGTCATACCGATGCGCTCGCCATCCTGGCGGAAATCGATGGCCCCGGCGTGCCGGCCGGCAGCAGCTGGGGTGTCTGGTGTGCGGAAATGCCGGGCGCGCGCGTCCGCTTGCAGCAGGCAGCCGATGGCCGCTATGTGCTCGATGGACGCAAGGCATGGTGTTCCGGCGCGAATGGCCTCAGCCATGCCTTGATCAGCTGCTGGAATGAGGACGGCCAGGCTTGCCTGGCCTCCGTGGCCCTGTCGCAGCCGGGTGTGCACGTCACGGACGAAGGCTGGCAAGCCGTCGGCATGCTCGCCTGCGCCAGCGTCGACGTGACCTTTTCCGCCGCGCGCGCCTTTCCCGTGGGTGCGCCGGGCGCGTATCTGCAGCGCCCCGGTTTCTGGCATGGCGGCGCCGGCATCGCGGCCGCCTGGTATGGCGCGGCCTGCGCCGTCGCCAGCCACCTGCATGCGCGCGCGCAGCACGCAGCCCCCGATCCCGTCCGCCTGGCGCAACTGGGGAAAATCGATTGCGCGCTGCGCGCCGCCGGCGCCCTGCTGCGCGAAGGCGCTGCCGAAATCGACGCACAGCCGCAGCGCGACGTCATGGGCCTGGCGCTGCGCCTGCGCCTGGCGGTGGAAGATGCCGCCACCCTGGTCCTGCACCTGGCCACACGCGCCCTCGGCGCCGGCCCCCTGTGCCGCGATGCCCGCTTCGCGCGCCTGGCGGCCGACCTGCCCGTCTTCCTGCGCCAAAGCCACGCGGAACGCGACCAGGCCGTGCTGGGCGGCATCGTCGCCGGTGCCGAAGACCATCCCTGGGCGCTCTGACATGCCCGCCCTTCCCGATACGCATGCGCGCCGCATCGAAGGCCGCGGCACGCCGGACGACGTCTGGCTATCCTGGCCTGGGTTGAACGACATCCCCGCCATCAGCGCCCACACACTGGTGCCGCCGGGATCGCGCGCCGTCATCGTCGCACCCCATCCCGACGATGAAATCCTCGCCTGCGGCGGCTTGCTGCAGCTGCTGGCGGCGCAGGGCAGCGAACTGCTGTTCGTCGCCGTCACCGATGGCGACGCCAGCCACCCGGGCTCCCCACTCTGGCCGCAGGAACGCCTTCGCCGCGTGCGTCCGCAGGAATCCGCACAGGCGCTGCAGGTACTGGGGCTGACGTCGCCCGCGTGGCTGCGCCTGCACCTGCCCGATGGCAGTGGAGAAGCCATGACGCCGCAGCTGAGCACGACCCTGGCAGCGCAGCTGCGTCCCGGCGACACGGTGTTTACCACCTGGCGCCTGGATGGCCACCCGGACCATGAAGCCTGTGGCTGGTCCTGCGCTGCGGCGTGCTCGGCCAGCGGCGCCACCCTGGTGGAAATGCCCGTCTGGGGCTGGCACTGGGCCGCGCCCGGCGATGCGCGCGTACCATGGCACCGCGCGCATCGCCTGCCATTGCCGGACCCGATCCTGCAGCGCAAGCGCGCCGCCCTGCGCTGCTTCGCCAGCCAGATGGATGCCGATCCGTCTACCGGCCGTCCCGCCATCGTGGCTGGCGATGCCTTGCAGCGCCTGCTGCACGCCTGCGAAGTGTATTTTCTATGAATGCCTCGTCCATGCCAGACGACCAGCGCGGCAGCTATTTCGAGCAGCTGTACCGCCAGGATGCCGACCCGTGGCTGGTGCGCCAGCGCTGGTACGAGGAACGCAAGCGGGCCCTGCTGCTGGCCAGCCTGCCGCAGCAGCGCTACCGCCACGCGTATGAACCGGGCTGCGGCAACGGCGAATTGACGGTCGAACTGGCACGGCGCTGCGAGCGCCTGCTGGCGGCCGATCTCTCGGCCGAAGCGTTGCGCCTGGCCCGCCAGCGCCTGCAGGACGCGGAACAGGATGCGCATGTCACCCTGGCACAGCACCGGCTGCCGCAGGACTGGCCGCGCATCCCGCCTGGTGCGGGGAAATTCGACCTGATCGTCTTCAGCGAGATCGCCTATTACCTGTCGCCGGAAGAACTGGCGCGCGTGGTCGAACACAGCATCGCCAGCCTGGCGCCGGGCGGCAGCATCGTCGCCTGCCACTGGCGCGCGCCGTTTGCGCAGCGCATCATCTCGACCGTGCGCGTGCATGCGGTCTTCCAGGACGCGCACGGTCTGCACCGGGTGCTGCGCCACGAGGAAACCGACTTCCTGCTGGAGATCTGGTCCAACGATGCGCGCTCGGTGGCGCAACGCGAGGGCTTCGCATGATAGGCGTGGTCGTTCCCGTACATGACGAGGAAGCGTGCCTGGGCGACTGCCTGGCGGCGCTGCGCTTTGCCGCCACCTGCCCGCTGCTGTCTGGCGAAGCCGTCAGCATCGTCATCGTGCTCGATGCCTGCAGCGACCAGTCGCAGCGCATCGTGCTGGCGCACGCCATGCAGGCAGACCTGCGCTGGCACCTCGACTGCATCGCCGTCAATGCCCATAACGTGGGCGCCGCACGCGCCGCCGGCGCACAGCTGCTGCTGCAGCAAGGCGCACGCTGGCTGGCATTTACGGATGCGGACACGCGCGTCTCGCCCTCCTGGCTGAGTACCCAGCTGGGCTTGAACGCCGATGCCGTCTGCGGCACGGTGGCCGTGGACGACTGGTCGCCGCACGGGGCCAACGCCGATGCGCTGCGTGAACACTACGCCCGCACCTACACCGATGCCGACGGCCACCGCCACATCCATGGTGCCAACTTCGGCGTACGCGCCAGTGCCTACCTGCGCGCCGGCGGCTTCGCGCCATTGGCTTGCAGCGAAGACGTGGCCATGGTGGCGGCCCTGCAAGAATCCGGTGCGCACATCGCCTGGAGCGCCGCGCCGCGCGTCACGACCAGTGCCCGCCGCCATGCCAGGGCACGCGGCGGCTTTGGCGACACCTTGCTGCAGGTGGTGGCGGCGATGGAACAGTCCCCGCTCCTCACGCTGACATAGCCAAAAAAATCGCCGGACCGGATGGACTCCGGGCCGGCGATCAGGGCTGGCCTGAAAGCTAACTGATTACTTGAGCGGCATGGCAATGCCGAACATCACCGACTGGCTACGCCCGCTATCCATGTTCAGATTGCTGTTGTAGTCCAGGGTAATGGTCATGCCGTTCGACAGCAGCAGTTTGACGCCCAGCCCCGCCGTCCAGTTGCCCGTCTGCTGCGGCACCGTGCGGATCACGTACACGGGGCCGTCGGCCGCCAGGTCGGCATAGGCCAGGCGCGCATCGTCGGCGCCCTGGAACTGGTGCCGGTACTCGAGCCGCGCCCGCGGGAACCACGTGCCCAGGCCACCCACATAGATGCCCTCGGCCCGCACGCCCAGCGCGCCGATGCGCGAACGCACCGTCTGCTTGAAGTAGCTCAGCGCGTTGATGCCCGCCGCCTTCTCCGTGTACGGATCGAGCTTGGCCGACATCAGTTCCACCCGGCCATACGGCGACCACATCCACGTTTCCTGGCGCATTTCGATGCCGCCCACCAGCGCGCCGAACACTTGCTTGCCGTCGCGTTCACCAGTGGCGAAACCGCTGCCATCGGTGAGGTAGCGCGACGCATCGTATTGCAAGGTACCGTAGCCAAGCACGCCGTCAAGGAAGACGCCCTTGCTCGGACGCAAGCTGCCATACACGGCCGCCACGGCGCTGTCGGCCGTGCTGCGGCTGCCGTTCTGGCCCACGTCGCTGCGGTCATGGCTGAAACCGGCGCCCACGCCCAGGGTCGCCAGGTCGCTGATGCGGTAATCGCCACCCACGCTCACGCCGTTGGTGCGGAAACGGAAGCCCGTGTCACGGCCATTCACATAGTGCTGGCCGAAGTCCACGGCACCACCGAGCCACAGCGCCAGGGCCTGCTTCTGCGTGTCCGGCTTTTGCGGCATATCCGGCAAGCCATTCGTGGCGCCGCTGACATCCACCTGTTGCCGCTCGCTGCTGAAACCGGCATCGGGCTGGCGCAGGGACGCCTTGCGCATAAACGGTTTCACGGCCGTGCCGAACACGCGGTCCGCTTCGTCCGCCTGCCAGCGCGCCAGCGCCGCCGTCGGGTTGCCGCTGTCGTTCGGCGGCGTCAGGCTCAGGCCAAAGCTGGAACGTCCCCAGCCGTCGCCATGCAGGCTTTCCAGGCGCTGCGTGAAATTCGACAGCTGCGCGCTGGCGAAACGCCGCGCCGCATCGGCTTGCGCCGCCTGCAAGCCGATCACTTCCGGATCGACCGACGGATCGCGGCGCGCCGTCACCGTCACGTTGACCACGCCCGGCTTCGAGGTGGCAAAGGCATTGCTCAGGGTGTAGCTGACCACGGCGGCGCCGGCAAACTTGCCCGAGGCCGCAAAGCTCAGCTGGTACGACGGCTTGCCCGCCGTGCCCACGTCGCGCACCACCGCCTTGCCCGCCTCCGCCGGCGCCACGCTCAGCACATTCGCCGCCGTGAACGGACCGCCCGTGGCGCCCGCCGTCAGGTCCACATTGACCGTCAGGCCGGCCACCACCGTGGCGCTCTGGCTGGCCACCTGCGGCATCGGATTGACGGAAATCGTCGACGTCACCGGCGCCGAAGTGCCGAACACGTTCGACACGGTGTAGCCGATGCTGATCTGGCCGCTGGTATTGATGCCCGGCGTGTAGACGATGTCCATGCCATTGACCACTGCCGTGCCACTGGCCGGCTGCGTCGTGATGGCCACGGCCGTGAACGGGCCACCCGTGGCGCCTTGCGTCACGGGCAGGGTCACCGGCGTGCCCGCCAATACCGTGACCGTCTTGGCGACAGGTACCGGCACCGGCTGCGGCGCCACCGTCACACTGACCGTCGCGGGCGCGGACGTGCCGCCCGGCCCGGTCGCCGTGTAGCTGAAGGCGTCAGGACCGAAGTAGTTCGCATTCGGCACATACGTCACCTTGAAGGAGCGGCCGCTGCCGCCCCCCGCCGCGCCGCTCGCCACCACCGTGACGCGCCCATGCTGCGGCGGAGTGACGATGGTCACATCCGTGATCGGGCTGCCATCCGTGGAAGCGATGGTCAGGCTCACCTCCTGGTTGGCCGAGGTGGTCGCCGCTTCATTCGGCACCGGCGGCGGCGCCTGGTTCACCTGCAGGGTCAACGCTTGCTGCACCGTGAACTGGTGCGCGTCCTTCGCTTGCAAGGTGAAGTTGTAGCTGCCCGCCACCGTTGGCGTGCCGCTGACGATGCCGGTCGCCGCATTGAGCACCAGGCCGCTTGGCAAGGCGCCGCCGCTCACGGAGTACGCATACGGCGCGATGCCGCCGGCCGCCGTGAATGTCTGGCTGTAGGCATCGCCGGCACGGATTGCCGCCAGGCTGGCCGGCGTCAGTGTCAGGACCGGTGCCGCCACTGCCAGGGTATAGCTGTTGCTCGCGCTGAATGGCGCGCCCACGCCCGTGCTGCTGTCAGTGACCTTGATGCTGAACGGGAAGCTGCCCGCCACATTCGTCGTGCCGGACAGTACGCCCGTGGCCCCGTTCAGGCTCAGGCCAGCGGGCAAAGTACCCACCACGGCATAGCTGTATGGCGCCGTGCCACCCGTCGCCGAGAGGGTCGCGCTGTAGGCCGCTTCCGCCGTCGGATTGGACAAGGTGGCTGGCGTCAGGCTGACCGTCGCCGAAGACACCACCAGCGTATAGCTTTGCGTGCCGGTGAACTGGTGCGCATCGGCCGCCTGCACGGTCAAGGTAAAACTGCCGGCGGCCGTTGGCGTGCCGCTCAGCAAGCCGCTGCTGCTCAAGGTGAGGCCAGCTGGCAGGCTGCCGCCCGACACCGTGTAGGCATAGGGAGCGACACCGCCGCTGGCCGACAGTGGCTGGCTGTACGCCGTGGCCACTGTCGCCGCCGGCAAGGTGGCTGGCGTGAGCGTGATCGTCGGCGCGCCGACGGTCAAGGTATAACTGCTGGTGGCGCTGAATGGCGCGCCCGCGCCCGTGCTGCTGTCGCTGGCGCGCAGGCTGAAGGTAAAGCTGCCGGTCACATTCGTCGTGCCGGACAGCACGCCCGTGGCCGCATTCAGGCTCAGGCCAGCGGGCAAGGTACCGCTGCTGACGCTGAAGGTGTACGGCGCCGTGCCGCCCGCTGCCGTCAGCGTCGTAGTGTAGACCGCTTCCGCCGTTGGATTCGGCAAGGTGGCCGGCGTCAGGCTGACCGTGGCCGAGGACACCACCAGGGTATAGCTTTGCGTGCCGGTGAACTGGTGCGCATCGGCCGCCTGCACGGTCGCGGTGAAACTGCCGCCCGCCGTTGGGGTACCGCTCAGCAGACCACTGCTGCTCAGCGTCAGGCCCGCAGGCAGGCTGCCAGCCGACACCGTGTAGGCATAGGGAGCGACGCCGCCGCTGGCCGTCAATTGCTGGCTATACGCCGTGGCCACTTTCGGCGCCGCCAGCGAACCTGGCGTCACCGAGATTACGGGGGCAACCACTATCAAGGTATAGCTGTTGCTAGCGCTGAACGGTGCCCCCGCGCCCGTGCTGCTGTCCGCGACCTTGATGCTGACAGGGAAGCTGCCGGCCACATTGGTCGTACCGGACAACACGCCGGTGGCCGCATTCAGGCTCAGGCCGACGGGCAAGGTGCCGCTGGTCACGCTGTAGGTATACGGCGCCGTGCCGCCCGTCGCCGCCAGGGTCGCAGTGTAGGCTGCTTCCGCCGTCGCATTGGGCAGCGCTGCTGGCGTCAGACTAATGTTGGCCGACGACACGTTCAAGGAATAGCTTTGCGTGCCGGTGAACTGGTGCGCATCGGCCGCCCGCACGCTCACGGTGAAATTGCCGGCCGCCGTCGGCGTACCACTGAGCAAACCACTACCGTTCAAAGTGAGACCGGCAGGCAAATTGCCGCTCGACACCGTGTAGGCATATGGAGCGACGCCGCCGGCGGCCGACAGTTGCTGGCTGTACGCCGTGGCCACTGTCGCCGCTGGCAAGGTGCCTGGAGTGACCGAGATTACGGGCGCGGCGACGCTCAAGGTATAGCTGTTGCTGGCGCTGAACGGCGCCCCCGTCCCCGTGCTGCTATCGGTGACCTTGATGGTGATAGAGACGCTGCCAGCCACATTGGTCGTACCGGACAGCACGCCCGTGGCCGCATTCAGGCTCAGGCCCACGGGCAAGGTACCGCTGCTGACGCTGAAGGTGTACGGCGCCGTGCCGCCCGCCGCCGTCAAGGTTGCAGTGTAGGCCGCCTCCGCCGTCGGATTGGCCAGGCTGGCAGGTGTCAGGGTGACAATGGGAGTGCCCACCACCACCGCCACGCTAGCCGACGCTGACGTGCCACTGGTATTCGTGGCCGTATAGGTGAAGCTGTCTGGACCAGCGTAACCTGCCGTCGGCGTATAGCTGATGCTGGTGCCGTTGGCTGTCGCCGTGCCGTGCGCCGCGCCGGTCGCCACCGCGACCGAAGCCGCCGCACCGCCGCTCAAGTTCAGGGGAATCGCGGTGGCGCCACTGCCATACGGCACGTTGACACTGACGTTGCCAGCAATGGGCACAGCAACAGCTACAGTGCCCGAATAATTTATCTGGGCATTGAAGGGAGTACCTGTCCCGGTGCTGCTGTCGGTAGCCGTGACGGTGAAATTGTATGCGCCTGCCGTGGTAGGAGTGCCGGACAGGGTGCCGTTCGCCGCCAGCGTCAAGCCCGCAGGTACGGTGCCGCTGGCGACGAAGCCATACGTGGCCGTCCCGCCAGTGGCGGTGATGCTCTCGTTGAAGGCAACGCCGACCACCATCGCCGACAGGGCTGTCGGCGCGACGACGATCGTCGGCGCCGCCACCGTCAGCGAATAGGCTTGCGAGCCATAATACGGGCCGCTGCCCGTCGAGCTATCCTTGGCACGCACGGTGAAATTGAAGGTGCCGGCCGCCGTCGGCGTGCCCGACAGAATGCCGCCGCTGGACAGACTCACGCCGGCCGGCAAGGTACCGCCGGCAACGATCTCGTAGGTATAGGTATCCTTGCCGCCCGAGGCCGTCACAGTCTGGCTATATGCCGTGCCAACCTTTGCTGCTGCCACGCTGGTCGGTGCCAGCGTCACGGTCGGTGCGCTGACCGTGATCGTCACGGTGGCCGCCGTCGAGGTGCCGACGCCGTTGCTGGCCGTATAGGTAAAGCTGTCGTTGCCGCCGAAACCTGCCGTCGGCGTATAGCTGATGCTGGTGCCGTTGGCTGTCGCCGTGCCGTTCAAGGGAACGCTTGCCACGGCAACCGAGGTCGGCGCTCCGCCGCTCAGGTTCAGGGGGATTACGGTGGCGCCGCTGCCATACGCCACCGTCGCGCTGGTATTGCCGGCAACTGGCGCACCCGGTGCCACCGTGCCGGAATACGTATGCGTACCTGTAAAAGGAGCGCTTGCACCTATGCTGCTGTCGGTAGCCGTGACGGTGAAATTGTACGCGCCTGCCGTGGTAGGCGTGCCGGACAAGGTGCCGTTCGCCGCCAGCGTCAAGCCCGCAGGTACGGTGCCGCTGGCGACGAAGCCATACGTGGCCGTCCCGCCAGTGGCGGTGATGCTCTGGTTGAAGGCAACGCCGACCACCATCGCCGACAGGGCTGTCGGCGCGACGACGATCGTCGGTGCCGCCACCGTCAGCGTATAGGCTTGCGAGCCATAATACGGGCCGCTGCCCGTCGAGCTATCCTTGGCACGCACGGTGAAATTGAAGGTGCCGGCCGCCGTCGGCGTTCCCGACAGAATGCCGCCGCTGGACAGGCTCACGCCGGCAGGCAAGGTACCGCCGGCAAGGATCTCATAGGTATAGGTATCCTTGCCGCCCGAGGCCGTCACGGTCTGGCTATATGCCGTGCCGACCGTTGCTGCTGCCACGCTGGTCGGTGCCAGCGTCACGGTCGGTGGGCTGACCGTGATCGTCACGGTGGCCACCGTCGAGGTGCCGACGCCGTTGCTGGCCGTATAGGTAAAGCTGTCGTTGCCGCCGAAACCTGCCGTCGGCGTATAGCTGATGCTGGTGCCGTTGGCTGTCGCCGTGCCGTTCGAGGGAACGCTTGCCACGGCAACCGAGGTCGGCGCTCCGCCGCTCAGGTTCAGGGGGATTACGGTGGCGCCGCTGCCATACGCCACCGTCGCGCTGGTATTGCCGGCAATTGGTAAGGCCACAAAAGTAAACTGATCCGCCAAACTGGTGACGCTGGTGCCGCCAGCCGTGGTGACCGTCACGTCCACCGTGCCTGCAATGCCCGAGGGTGCCGTCGCCGTGATCTGCGTGGCGTTGTTGAACGTAAAGCCGCTGGCATTGTTGGCGCCAAACTTCACTGCCGTGACGCCGCTGAAATTCAAACCGGTGATGATGACGCTGGTGCCGCCTGCGACGGATCCGGAGCTTGGCGAAATGCCGCTCACCACGGGTACTGCCGCATACGTGAATTTGTCCGCCCCGGCGATGACACTGGTGCCGCCCGCCGTGGTCACGAGCACATCCACCGTGCCCGTACCGGGGGGCGCCGTCGCCGTGATCTGCGAGGCGTTGTTGACCGTGTAACCGGTCGCCGCCACGCCGCCGAAGGTCACCGCTGTCGCGCCGGTCAAGTTCGAGCCGTTGATGGTGACCGTGGTGCCGCCCCCCAAGGGACCCGCCGTCGGCGAAATGCCGCTCACCACAGGTACTGCGGCATACGTGAATTTGTCCGCCGCGACGATGGCGCTGGTGCCGCCGGCCGTGGTCACGCGCACATCCACCGTGCCCGTACCGGGGGGCGCCGTCGCCGTGATCTGCGAAGCGCCGTCGATCGTGTAACCGGTCGCCGCCACGCCGCCGAAGGTCACCGCTGTCGCGCCGGTCAAGTCCGAGCCATTGATGGTGACCGTGGTGCCGCCACCCAAGGGACCCGCTGTCGGCGAAATACTCGTGATCGCTGGCGCCGGAACATAGGTGAACCGGTTTGCCGCATCGGCGATGTTGGTGCCGCCTGGCGTAGTGACGAATACGTTCACGACACCGGTACCGGGTGGCGACGTGGCGGTGATGCTCGTGGCATTGACCACGGTAACGCTGAGGCCATTGTTGCTGCCGAATTTGAGTGCCGTTGCGCCGGTAAAGCCGGTGCCGGTAATGTTGACGGCGGTGCCGCCGCCAAGCGGACCGAGCGCCGGCGAGACCCCCGTGATGGTCGGCGGCGGCTGGGCGTTGATCACCAGGGAATAGCTTCTGGACGTGTTGTATGGTCCGTTGCCGCCCGTGCTGTCCGTCGATTTCATCACAAAGTTGTAGGTGCCCAAGGCACCGGGTGTGCCCGAGAGCAAGCCGCTGCTTGACAGGGTCATGCCCGCCGGCAGGTTGCCCGATTCCACCACATACGCAAAGGGATCGGTACCATTCGCGGTAGACATCTGTTGGCTGTAGGGCACCGACAACCCGCCTGCCGCCAGCACGGTGGGCGTGATGCTCAGGGTGGGCACGGCGATCGACACGGAGTAATTCTTGGTGACGGTCAGTGGCGTGCCTGCGGTCGAGTCGGTCACCTTGATGCCGAACACATAGGCGCCGGTCGCCTTCACGGTGCCGGAAATGACGCCGGTCGACGACACAGTGATGCCAGGAGGCAAAGCGCCAGATACAAGTACGTAGTTGTAAGGCTCGACACCGCCGGTCGACAACATCGCCTGGCTGTACGGCACGCCGATCACGGGTGCCGATATGCTGCCCGGTGTCACGGTGAAGGCAGCCGCAGGGGGCAGCACGGTCACCGTAAAAGTCACCGCCTTGCTGTCCTCATCCCACAGGACAAAGCTGTCGGACAGCGCCCCGTCGCCGTTATTGATGTAGGTCGCAATACCGGTACCGTTGTTGACGAGACCGGTAATCGTGCCGTGCAAGGCCGTCGCGCCATTGTCCGTCAGGCCAAATAAGCTACACGACGACAAATCAACGACGTACGAACCGCCTGATGCGACGGTAAAACTCCTCTGATTGGGAATACATTTCGTGCTCGGATCACCGTTGGCTGCCTGCGCCGGGCCTGCGCCAAGCGCCAGCATCAGCAGGCACAGCGTAACGCAGCAATGCAGGAAACGGCCAAACGCTGGCGCCAGGCCAACCCGGCGAGCCGCTGCCCGCCTACGAGTTCCTGCGATAAAAGCAAGGAACAAAAAATGTGCCGGGCGGGCGACGATATCGTTGCAAATACGCAACATGATTTCTCCAATACAGAGTTTTTTAGACAAAAAGAACCATGGATTCAGGCTGCAAGCGGTCCCTATTCCGGGCTCTTCCATAGAGCCAACAGATGTTGACGCTTGCCATACGACAACGTATGCTACCTCGAGATTTCAATAAAGTAACTATAACAAAAAGGGTTTTTCAAAAAACAATATTGATTGCAAATGGAAAATATTATTCCTTTAGCATTTAATAACATTCCAACCGCGGGAGAACGATGATGGCTGAAGTGTATTTGGGACAAATCATGATGAGCGGATTTGGGTTTGCGCCGCGTGGATTTGCGGCATGTAACGGGCAATTGCTGCCAATTACGCAGAATCAGGCGCTGTTTGCCCTGTTGGGTACCTTTTACGGCGGGAACGGCACGACCAACTTTGCCTTGCCAAACTTGCAAGGCAGCACCCCTGTCGGCTCAGGCAGTTCAGTGGACGGTTCCTGGCAACCCGCCCCCTACCAGGTCGGTGCTCGTAACGGTGCGGAAGCTATCACTTTGACACTGAGTCAGATTCCACCGCATACGCACGCGGCCAATGCGCTGACCACGCCGGGCACCACCAAGAATCCCACCAACACCCTGTATGGCGGCAGCGGCACGGAAGCCATCTATGGCACGGCAGGCCCGCAAGTGCCCTTGAATAACCTGGTACTGGCCCAGACAGGCGGCAGCCTGCCGCATAGCAATATGCAGCCATTCCAGGTACTCAATTTCAGTATCGCCCTGAACGGCGTCTTCCCATCGCGCAACTAACATGCCAGCCACTTCCCACGGAGCAGAGTCATGACTACACCTTATGTCGGCGAGATCCGCCTGTTTTCCTTTCCCCGCATACCGCAAGGCTGGTTTGCCTGCGACGGCAGCCTGAAGTCTATCGCCAATAACGAGGTGCTATATACCCTGCTGGGCACCACCTACGGCGGCGACGGCGTCAATACATTCGGTGTACCCGACCTGCGCGGGCAGGTGCCCTTGCATCAGGGCACCGGCCCTAGCCTCACACCCCGGGCCATGGGACAAAAGGGGGGCAGCGAAACGGTGACCTTGCTGCCGACCCAGATGCCTGCGCATACGCACGTATTCAGTGCGATCAGCACACTGGCGACGATCAACACGCCTGGCACCAGCGCACAGCTGGCGGCCCCGGTCAATAACGACAAGATGTACACGAGCAGCCTGGCTGGCCTCACGACCTATGACATGGCACCCGCAGCAACGGGCACTGCAGGCAGCGGCTTGCCGCATGACAACACCATGCCCACCCTGACCGCCTCGTTTTGCATCGCATGGGCAGGCATTTACCCATCCCAACAATAACAGCCAGCACGCAAGCGCAGCCCATAAAATCGATCAGGAGAACCTACCGTGACATCACCATATCTTGGCGAGATACAAGTCTTTGGCTTCAATTTCACACCCTACGGATGGGCCAGCTGCAATGGCGCCACCCTGCAAATCCGGCAATATACCGCCCTGTTTTCACTAATCGGCACGCAATATGGCGGCGATGGCGTCAACACCTTCCAGTTGCCCAACTTCACAGGACGCGCGCCCTGCAGCCAGGGCCAGGGGCCAGGCTTGACGCAGCGCGTGATGGGCGAAACGTTCGGCAGCAATACTGTCCAGCTGAATATCACGCAGATTCCCAACCACACCCATCAACTGACCTTGAGCCGCCAGACCAATGCCACCCTGCAGCGCAACGTGCCGCAAAATGGTGATGGCCTGACCAGCATCACCGGCACGAACGCATTCGTGCCGGCGACAACGCCGAACACCACCTTGTCGCCACTGACCATCGGCAGCGCGGGTGGCGGCCAGGCACATGAAAATCGCCAGCCCTTGCTGGCGGTAAATTTCTGCATCGCCCTGCAGGGCGAGTTTCCCGCGTTTGATTGAGGCTTGAACGCTCCGGGCAGGCGGCGCCATCGGGCTCCGCCTGCCCCTGCCTGCCCCGCCTCAGCAGCATTCTCAGTTGAACACCGCTTGATACAAGAAGCCGTGGTTGTCACGCGCCACCGGCACCAGGAAGATACCCACCTCGCCAAACGCATCATGCTGCAACTGAAAGATTTTCTGGCTGAAGAGGATGGGGGAACTGTTATGGAATAACAAGCTGAACGGCGCCCGCAACAGGCCTTCCAATGTGGCCGATGGCAACGGGCGCGCTTCCTTCAGGATGAAAGCGCCCCCCCCGTCGCCGACCGAGATAAACGTGTCGTTGACGCGCGCGGCAAAGTGTTCCAGGGTCAATACATTCATCATTGCAGGCATTCCATTTCATGGGCTGTGTGATTGAAACAATGATTTATTCTAATGGAAGCATTGCTGCTTTTACACAGTTTTTGACATGAAAGTCTTCCCCCCCCCTGCACGCGGCAGCAAGGGTCATCCGTCCCGGCCGCCTGTGCAGAGCCTGCCGCACTGCTTTCCTCGCCTACCGCATCGCCTCCTCCAGCCCGGGAGCAAACCCGGCACCGTGCTTGACCTGCGCGGTGGACGCCTTCAGGGTGGCGCCGATGGGCTCGGCGCGGCCAGCCAGGCATTGCCCCAGGAAGTTTTCCGTCACCGCATTGAAGGCGATGTTGTTCACGGGCCGGGCAAAGCCATGGCCCTCGTCGGGGAACAGCACATACGTGACGGGGATGTTCTTGGCCGCCATGGCCGCCACGATCTGGTCCGATTCAGCCACGTTGACGCGCGGGTCGTTCGCGCCCTGGCCGATCAGCAGCGGGCGCTGGATATTCTGCGCAAAGTTCAGCGGCGAACGCTCCTTCAGCAGCGCCTTGCCCTCTTCCGTGGTCGGGTCGCCCATGCGCTTGTAGAACTGCTGCTTGCCCGCTTCCCAATACGGCGGTATGGTTTGCAGCAAGGTAAACAGGTTAGACGGGCCGACGATGTCGACGCCGCAGGCAAATGTCGTCGGCGTGAACGCCATGCCGGCCAGGGTGGCATAACCGCCATACGAGCCGCCCATGATGGCCACCTTGTCGGCCGTGGTCACGCCGCTTTTCACCGCCCATTGCACCGCGTCGAGCAAGTCGTCATGCATCTTGCGGCCCCACTGCAGGTCGCCGGCCGAGATGAATTGCTTGCCGAAGCCCGTCGAGCCGCGGAAGTTCACCGACAGCACGGCGTAGCCGCGGTTGGCCAGCCACTGGTGATAGCCGTTGTAGCCATACGTATCGCGCGCCCACGGGCCGCCGTGCACCAGCAGCACCATCGGCACCGCCTGCGATGGCGTGCCGCCGGCGCTCGCCTTCGATGCTTGCGGCAGGGTCAGATACGACACCAGGTTCAGGCCGTCGCGCGCCTTGATTTGCTGCGGATACATGGGCACCAGCGGTGCGCCTTCCAGTTCCGGACGCGTCACGTACAGCCGCGTGAGCTTCCTGGTCTTGCGTTCGTACAGCCAGCTCGATGGCGGCGCCGTGACGGCATCGACGGCCACCAGCCATTTATCGTCGGCATCCGTGCGCGACGTTACCGTGAACTGGCCCTGGGTACTTTTTTTCAGGAAGGCCAGGTCGGCTTTCAGGTCGTTCGTCAGCGGCAGATACTCCTGCTGCAGAAAATTGACCGTGTAGGCTTGCACGCGGCCCGTGCGCGTGTCGTACAGCGCATCGGCAATATCCGTGCGCGGGTCTTGCGCCACCACCGTGCTCTTGCCGCTGGCTACGTCCTGCGCCAGCAGCGCCGAGGTATTGCGGCCGCGCGAATCGTTCCAGTACAGGGTCTTGCCATCGACCGTGAACGCCAGCGGCGACGTGGTCTGCGCATCTTCCAGGCCCACTTCGGCCAGCGGCGTGCTCTCGACCTTGCCATCGGCCAGGCGGAAATACGTCATGCCGCCATCGGCGCGCGCCTTGCTGGCGATGCGCAAGTTGAGCAGTTCATCGGCGACATAGCCGCCATAGCCATCATTCTGCTGCACCAGGGTCAGCTTGCCGCTGGCCAGGTCCAGGCTGTACACGTCGTGCCAGCGCGCATCGCGGTTATTGATGCCGACGAGGATGCGGTCCTTCACCTTGCTGCTGATCTGGACTATCCGCACGCGGGTCTTCTCGAAAGGCGTGTAGTTGATCTGCTTGCCGCTCGCCACATTCACGCCGTACAGCAGGAAGTTTTCATCGCCGCCCTTGTCCTGGATGAACAGCAGGGTTTTCGAATCGGGCGACCAGAAACTGCTGCGGATGGGCCGCACCTTTTCTTCCGTCAACGGGCGTGCTTGCGCCAGGTCGCTGGCCGGCGCCACCCACACATTGAGCACGCCGTCGCGCGGCGCGATCCACGACAGCCACTTGCCATCCGGGCTGATGCGCCCGCCGGACTTGCTGGGATTGCCAAAAATCTTCGCCCGCTCGATCAGCGGCGTGTCATTGGCAGGGGCTTGGGCGTGCGCCGGCAGGGCGGCGGCAAACAACAGGGCAGGCAGGGCATAACGGATCATGGACACCTCATGGTTGATGAATGAAGGGAAACTTCACACGTGCATGTGCCAGGCCATCATAGGCCAAACGGCTGTTGCCAGGCTGATCACAATGACCAAATCAGAAAACGGGGGAACAGAATGCCTGTAGCGGGGAATGAAATGCCGGAGGCAAGAATTGAGCAAGCGCAAGACGCTGGCACGATGGCGCGACCCGAGCGGACGTAGCACGCTTGCCAATTCTTGCAAAACCATACACTATTTACGTGCAGTAATTCAGCCCTGACATGGAGAGAGCACTCATGAGCACATGTGACCATATCGTCCGAATGGCCGCCTACAATGAAGTAATGAATGAGAAACTGTATAGTGCAGCTGGGCAACTATCTCAGGAGGAGCTCTTTGCCGACCGCAAGGCTTTTTTTGGCTCCCTCTTCGGCACGATGAACCACCTTGTCGTCGCCGATACGATCTGGCTCAAGCGTTTCTGCGGACATCCGGCACGCCAGCCGGCGCTCGACGCCATCCGCGCGGCGGCCGCTCCGGCGGCGCTGAACCAGCCGCAGGCCGAAGACCTGACGGGCCTGCTCAAGCTGCGCCATACGCTGGACCAGACCATACAGCGCTGGGCCGCCGACCTGACGCCAGACGACCTGGAACAGCCGCTCGGCTACGCCAACATGAAAGGCATGGTGTCGCGCAAACGCTATTCGAGCCTGATCATGCATTTTTTCAATCATCAGACGCATCACCGGGGCCAGGCCACCACCCTCCTGTCGCAAAGCAGCATCGACATCGGCGCCACCGACCTGCTGATGCTGATTCCCAACGAAGACTGACGAGCGCAGTGTTCGTTTGCTCGCAGAATTGACCCACTCTGTTTGACCCGCCTTCCACTGCTTGGCAAACGCTGCCACGCGGTCGTATGACCCTACGTAGCCCAGCTCTTTCAGGTCTTCATGGATCTGCTTCAAATTGCGCCGCTGCTTACGCGGCTTAGTCGTCTCGGCCTTGAGCCACCCGAATAGCTGCACCGAGTATTTGTCTAATCCGCTAATTGATCGCCGCTCCGCATAGGAGGGCTCAGTGTCTAGCTGGAAAATACACGAAATCTCACTCGCCGGTGACATGAACCAGGATGCGCCGAAAGGCTGGACTCCACGAGGACTTAAAAGAGTTGGGGTTCGATGGGGGGCTTACGACAGGGTCGCGGCGTTCGCGAGGACATGAAGGGGCGTCAAGTAGGCCTGGTCAATTCGGCCAGCAAACAAACATGCTCAGGCCTGGGAAAGAATCGTCAGGAGGAAAAACCTGTTTCAATCCATGCCAAATGAT
The DNA here is from genome assembly GCF_030587275.1 of Janthinobacterium sp. SUN128. NCBI lineage: Bacteria > Pseudomonadati > Pseudomonadota > Betaproteobacteria > Burkholderiales > Oxalobacteraceae > Janthinobacterium > Janthinobacterium sp. SUN128. The sequence continues at coordinate 3,067,833 of NZ_JAPWHY010000001.1, forward strand.
TGCAAACAAGCCCATGTTTTCGTAGGGGTAAATGCAGGGATAAAAACTCTCACCAAAGAAAAAGGCCACTCCGAAGAGTGGCCTAAGTCCTTGAATCTAATGGTCGGGGCGAGAAGATTCGAACTTCCGACCCCATGCACCCCATGCATGTACGCTACCAGGCTGCGCTACGCCCCGACGAGGTGGGAATTATAACAGAGCCTTTTAGGTTTTTGCCATGCTTTGCGCGTGATTCATATCGAACTGCACAAACTTTTTTGCATGGCCCTGGCAAGCGGCCTATTCGTTCAGCAGCAGCGCCGTCAGGACGATGCGGAAGCCCGCGATCAACGGCTCGACTTTCACGTCCGGATTGTGAATGAGGCGCACGGGCAAGCCCTGGTAAATGGCGACGAGGGCATTCAGGCGGCCTTCCAGCATCTCTTCATCGGCCGGCAAGCCGCGCTTGATGCGCGCATCGCGGATGATGGAGAGAAACAACTGGCGCGAACGCTGGTCCGAGCATTGCAGCATTTCCGCGATCACCGGATTGCGTGAGGCTTCCGCAAAAATTTCCAGCGGCATCATCCACGTTTTCGGGTCCAGCGCTTCGAGCACATGCTCGCCCGCATTGTCGATCACGGCCTGCAGCGGGTCTTCGCGCTGCGCCAGGTCCTGCATCAGATTCGACACCCGCTCCGTATTCTGCATGACGAAGGCGGCGATGATCGCATCCTTGCTGTCAAAATAATTATAGATGTGGCCCGCGCTCATGCCGGCCGCTTTCGAGATCTCGGCCATGCTGGCGCCGTGGAAGCCGCGGCGGCTGAAACAGCTTTCGGCCGCATCGAGCACCTGCTTGCGCCGCGTGTTGGCGCGCTCGGGATCCGGATGCTTCTTTTCAACTTGGTTCATGATTTTCCAGTAGCGCGCCGGCCCTGCCCTTGCGGGCAAGGCCGGCGTCGGCGTCCCCGTGATTATTGGGCGCCGCCAGCCGCCGCGACGGCTGTCTGCTCAGGCTGCCAACCGCCGCCCAGCACCTTGTACAAGGTCACCAGGTTGGTCGATTTGGCCAGGCGCGCCGTGATCAGGCTCTGCTGCGCCGTGTACAGCGCGCGCTGGGCCACCAGGGCGTTCAGGTAGGACTCGGCGCCCTGCTTGTAGCGCGCGTCGTGGATGGTGTAGCTCTTCGTCGACGCCTCGACCAGCGAGACCTGCGATTGCAGGCGCTCGTCGATGGTGCCGCGCTGGGCCAGCGCATCGGACACTTCACGGAAGGCGACCTGGATCGCCTTTTCGTATTGCGCCACGGAGATTTCACGCTGCACCTTGGCGATATCGAGGTTGGCGCGGTTCACGCCGCCATCGAAGATCGGCAAGCTGATCTGCGGAATGAAGCTCCACGTGCCGCTGCCCGCCTTGAACAGGCCCGACAGGTTGTCGCTCAGCGAACCGGCCGTGGCCGTCAGCGAAATGCGCGGGAAGAAGGCCGCGCGCGCCGCGCCGATGTTGGCATTGGCCGCGCGCAAGGTGCGCTCGGCCGCCAGCACGTCGGGACGGCGTTGCAGCACGTCCGACGGCACGCCGGACGGAATGTCCGCCAGGGCCGTGACGGCGCCGAACTCGCCTTGCGGCAGCAGGTCGGCCGGCACGGGGCCGCCCACCAGCAAGACCAGCGCGTTCTGATCCAGCGCAACCTGGCTCGTGTAGACAGCCACGTCGGAACGGGCCGACTCGACGCTGGTCTGGGCATCGTACTTGTCCAGGCCGGAAGTGGCGCCGGCACTGAAGCGGCGCACGGCCAGGTCATACGACGACTGCTGGCTCTTCAAGGTATCTTGCGCCACGCGCAGGCGCTGCTGGTCGGCCACCAGGTTCAGATAGGTGCTGGCCACTTCGGCCACCAGGCTGATCTGCTGTGCACGGCGTGCTTCTTCCGTGCCCAGGTATTGTTCCAGCGCACTGTCGGACAGGCTGCGCACGCGGCCGAAGAAGTCCAGCTCGTACGCCGACACGCCCAAGTTCGCCGTGTACTGGCGGTTGATGGACGCTTCGCCGTTGGCGCTGGCGTTCTTCGGCACGCGGCTGGCCGACTGGCCGCCGGACGCCGACAGGGTCGGGATCAGCGCGGCGCGTTCGATGCCGTAGGTGGCGCGCGCCTTCTCGATGTTGAGGATCGAGACGCGCAGGTCGCGGTTGTTGGCCAGCGCCAGTTCCAGTACCTGGCGCAGGCGCGCATCGGCAAAGAACTCGCGCCAGGCGACGTCCGCCACCGGCTTGGCGTCGGCGGCGGCCGTGTCGGCCTTGTAGGAAGGACCGGTCGGCCAGCTTGTGGGCGCCGGCGCTGCCGGACGCTCATACGTAGGGGCCAGGCTGCAACCGGCCAGCAAGGCCAGTGCCGCCATGGAGAGTAGCGATTTTTTCATATTAATGTGCATCCTTGGAAAGCGTGACGGCTGGCGAACCAGGCGTCGCCGGCGTGGTTGGCGCGTCCGGCTTCGAGAAGAAGCCGCGCACCAGCACGAAGAACACCGGCACGAAGAAGATACCGAGGAACGTGGCCGTCAACATACCGCCCAGCACGCCGATACCGATGGCGTTCTGGCTGCCGGAACCGGCTCCGCTGGAAATGGCCAGTGGCAACACGCCCAGACCGAAGGCAATCGAGGTCATCAGGATCGGACGCAGACGCAGACGCACCGCATGCAAGGTCGCGTCCAGCAGCGACATGCCCGATTCCTGCATTTCCTTGGCAAACTCAACGATCAGAATCGCATTCTTCGCCGACAGGCCCACCACCGTGAGCAAGCCCACCTGGAAGTACACGTCGTTCGACAGGCCGAACATCCACGTACCGAGCACGGCGCCGATCACGCCCAGCGGTACCACCAGCAGCACGGAGAATGGAATCGACCAGCTTTCATACAGCGCGGCCAGGCACAGGAAGACGATCAGCAGGGACAGCGCGTACAGCTGCGGCGTCTGCGAACCGGATTCGCGCTCTTCCAGCGACACGCCGGTCCAGCTGAAGCCGATGCCAGGCGGCAGCTTGGCCACCATTTCTTCCATCGCGTTCATGGCGGCACCCGTGCTTTGGCCCGGCGCCGGCGTACCCAGGATCTCTACCGACGGCAAGCCGTTGTAGCGTTCCAGGCGTGGCGACGCGTAAATCCACTTGCCGGTGGCGAAGGCCGAGAACGGCACCATCTGGCCAGCGGTATTGCGCACGAACCACTTGTTCAAGTCTTCCGGCAGCATGCGCGAACTGGCGTCACCCTGGATGAACACTTTCTTCACGCGGCCACGGTCGAGGAAGTCGTTCACATACGAACTACCCCAGCCGACGCTCAGCACGCGGTTGATTTCCGATATCTGCAAGCCCAGCGCCGTTGCCTTCTGCTGGTCGATTTCGATCTTGTACTGCGGCGTATCTTCCTGGCCGTTCGGGCGCACGCCGACCATGGCCGGATTCTGCGACGCCATGCCCAGCAACTGGTTACGCGCCGCCATCAGGGCGTCATGGCCGACACCGCCGATATCCTGCAGCTGCATGTCGAAACCGGTGGCGTTACCCAGCTCCAGCACGGCAGGCGGTGCAAACGTAAACACCATCGCATCCTTGATCTGCAACAACTTGCCCATGGCGCGGCCCGCCACTGCCGGCGCTTTTTGCGCCACGTCCTTGCGCAGCGACCAGTCTTTCAGGCGCACGAAGGCGATACCCGTATTCTGGCCGTTACCGCCGAAGCTGAAACCGGCCACGGCAAACACGGAAGCGACGTTATCTTTCTCGCTGTTCATGAAGTGGTCTTCGACCTGTTCGATCACTTTCAGGGTGCGCTCTTGCGTGGCGCCCGTCGGCAATTGAATCTGCGTAAACAGGATGCCCTGGTCTTCTTCCGGCAGGAACGACGTTGGCAAGCGCATGAAGATGAACACCAGGCCGGCCAGCAACAGCACATACAGCAGCATCGAGCGCGCGCGGTGCGTGATCATGGCGCCAACCATGCCCTGGTACTTGTTACTGCTGCTATCGAAGCTGCGGTTGAACCAGCCGAAGAAACCCTTGTTGGTCGCGTGATGGCCCTTTTCGACCGGTTTCAGCAAGGTGGCGCACAAGGCTGGCGTAAACACCAGCGCGACAACGACGGACAGCACCATCGACGAGACGATCGTGATCGAGAACTGGCGGTAAATCACGCCCGTCGAACCGCCAAAGAAGGCCATCGGCACGAACACGGCCGACAGCACCATGGCGATACCGACCAGCGCGCCCGTGATCTGCGTCATGGACTTGCGCGTCGCTTCCAGCGGCGACAAGCCCTCTTCGCTCATCACGCGCTCGACGTTTTCCACCACCACGATCGCATCATCGACCAGCAAGCCGATGGCCAGCACCATGGCGAACATGGTGAGGGTATTGATCGAGTAACCGAATGCATTCAGGATGCCGAAGGTACCCAGCAGCACGACCGGCACGGCCATGGTCGGGATCAGGGTAGCGCGGAAGTTCTGCAGGAACAGATACATCACCAGGAAGACCAGGATCACCGCTTCGACCAGGGTTTTGACCACTTCTTCGATGGACAGTTTCACGAACGGGGTCGTGTCGAACGCCACCTGGTAGCTCATGCCTTCAGGGAATTGCTTGCTCAGGTTGCCCAGCATGGCTTTCGCCGCATTGGCCGTATCGAGCGCGTTGGCGCCCGTCGCCAGCTTGATCGCCACGCCGGTTGCCGCATGGCCGTTGTAGCGGGCCACGGTGTTGTAGTTCTCGCGGCCCAGCTCCATGGTGGCCACATCCTTCAGGTGCACCATGGCGCCGTCGGTCGTGGTTTTCAGCAAGATGGCACCGAACTGCTCCACCGTTTGCAAACGGCTTTGCGCCGACACGGTAGCGTTCAGCTGCTGGCCCTTGATGGACGGCGTGCCGCCCAGTTCACCGGCAGACACTTCCGCATTCTGCGCCTGCACGGCCGTGATCACGTCCGCCGGGGTCAGGTTGAAACTTTGCAGCTTGGCCGGATTGAGCCAGATACGCATGGCGTACTGCGAACCGAACAGCGTCACATCGCCCACGCCGGCAACACGGCTCAATGGGTCGACGACGTTGGCGGCCACATAGTCGCTCAAGTCGGTCTGGTCCATCTTGCCGTTTTCGGAAATGAAGCCGAACACCATCAGGAAGTTCTTGGTGGCCTTCGACACGACGAGACCCTGTTGCGTGACAGCCGTCGGCAGCAGTGGCGTGGCCAGCTGCAGCTTGTTCTGTACCTGCACCTGGGCGATGTCGGGATTGGTGCCGCTGGTAAACGTCAGCGTAATGCTGATGCCGCCAGTGGCGTCGCTCGACGAAGCCATGTAGCGCAAGCCGTCGATACCCTTCATCTTTTGTTCGATGACCTGGGTGACGGCGTCTTCCACGGTCTTGGCGGAGGCGCCAGGATAGGAGCCGCTGATCGAAATCGACGGCGGAGCAATACTCGGGTACTGCGCGATCGGCAGGCTGAGGATCGAAATCACGCCGGCAAGCATGATGACGATCGCGACCACCCAGGCAAAAATCGGGCGGTCAATGAAAAAACGGGCCATTAATATTCTCCTGAATTAGTGGGCGCTGGCAGCCGATGCTGCGGCAGAGGCGGCAGCGGCAGGCGCGGCAGGCGCCTTGGCCGGCACGGCAACGGCTGGTGCGCCTGGCTTGACTTTTTGCAAGCCTTCCACGATCACGCGATCGCCTGCGGCCAGGCCGGACGTCACCAGCCAGTCGTTGCCGACCGTACCGCTGGTGGTCAGCACGCGTTGCTCGACCTTGTTTTCCTTGTTCAGGATCAGGGCCGTTGCCTGGCCCTTCTGGTTGCGCGTCACGCCCACTTGCGGCACGGTGATGGCTTTTTCATCGACGCCCGTTTCCAGCTGGGCACGTACGTACATGCCTGGCAGCAATTCGCCTTTCGGGTTCGGGAACAGCGCGCGCAAGACCACGTTGCCGGTGGTCGGATCGACCGTCACGCCAGCGAACTGCAGCTTGCCCGGTTCGCTGTACTTGCTGCCATCCGGCAAGATCAGATCGACCTTGGCCTGGCCTTCGCCCACTTTTTTCAGCGAACCGTCGGCCATCTGGCGCTTCAGGCGCAGCAGATCCGTGCTCGACTGTGTCACGTCGACATAGATCGGATCGAGTTGCTGCACGGTGGTCAGGGCTTCCGCCTGGCCCGCCGTGACCAGCGCGCCGGCCGTCACGGTCGAGCGGCTGGTGCGGCCGCTGATCGGCGCCGTCACGGTGCTGTATTTCAGGTTGATATTCGCCGATTCCAGCGCCGCTGTGGCGGACTCGACGTCTGCCTTGGCTTGCTCGAACGCCGCGACGGCGTCATCGTATTCCTGGCGGCTCACGCCTTCGATGGCGACCAGTTCCTTGTAGCGCGACGCTTTCGGACCAGCCGTCAGCAGATTGGCCTTAGCTTTCGACAAGGCCGCCTTGGCCGAATTGTAGGCCGCCTGGTAGGTGGCGGAATCGATCTGGTACAGGGCCGTGCCTGCTTTCACATCGCTGCCTTCGACGAACAGGCGCTTCTGGATCAAACCACCGACTTGCGGGCGCACATCGGCGACCTGGTAGGCATTCGTGCGGCCGGGCAGTTCGGCGCTCATCGGCAACGCGGCCGGATTAACAGTAAACACGACCACCTGTGGCGCTTGCTGCGCGTGAGGTGCTTCCTGTTTTTTACTGCAGCCGGCCATGATTACAGTGGCGCACAGAACGGCAATAGCGCCGCTCGTACGCGGCGACGTCAGGGAAAAAGTTGGTTGCATCTTGGACTTTCTGAAAAAGAAGCTGGCTAGTGTCGTTAGAAATGACTAAATTTATTAACGCAGATCAAAGAATGAACGATCATTCTAAAATCGTCAAGCATCGTTACAATTGAAACATAGTAACTATCAAGCGAATTAAATTATCAATGATGCAATAAAATGAGGACAGCGACAGCGTCTGCACGTCAGCCAATTGGAACAGGGAGCTGGCGGACGGCGGCAAAACGGCAATGCGGGAAAGTTGGATTGAATTAATACTGTAGCAGGGTAATGCGTTTTTTGCTGAAGCCTTGATCGCGCGCGCAACACTGCCCCACGCGCGGCCGCCGGCCGCCATGAATATTTACCAATGGTATCGAAAAGACATGCCGCGGCGAACGCGCTAGTATAGTCTCCACAGCGTGGCAAAGCGGGGGCGCAACGATGACATCACAGGCGCGAAAAACACGGCGGCAGGATGGCGCCAGCGGCCCGGACAAGCCGCCACTGCTGTCGACCGGCGTCGACGGCCTCGATGCCATCCTCTCGGGCGGCTTGCTGGCCGAGCGCCTGTATCTGGTCGAAGGCGTTCCCGGCACGGGCAAGACCACCCTGGCGCTGCAATTTCTGGCCGAAGGCGCGCGCAGCGGCGTGCCCGTGCTGTATATCGCCCTGGCGGAATCCGAAATCGAACTGCGCGCCGCAGCCCTGTCGCATGGCTGGGACCTGGCCGGCATCGCCATCGAAGAAGTGGCGCCCAACGACGACATCCTCGACCCCGAGCGCCAGTACACCATCTTCCACCCGTCGGAAATCGAACTGGCATCGACCAACCAGCGCATCCTCGCCGCCATCGAAAAGCACCGCCCTGCCCGCCTGGTGCTCGACTCGCTGTCCGAACTGCAACTACTGGCGGAAAATCCCCTGCGCTACCGGCGCCAGGTCGTGGCATTGAAACAATACCTGGCCAGCCGGCACTGCACCACCCTGCTGATCGATGACCGTTCCGCAGTGGACGACGGCTTGCAAGTGCGTAGCGTGGCCCACTGCGTCATTTCCCTGGAGCTGCAAAACCAGGATTATGGCAATGACCGGCGCCGCGTGCGGGTGGTGAAATACCGGGGCGTGCCGTTTCGCAGCGGCACCCACGACTACAAGATCGCCCATGGCGGCCTGCTCGTCTTTCCGCGCCTGGTGGCGGCCGACACGCGCCGCGATGGCGACCATCGGCGCCTGTCGAGCGGCGTGCCCGAACTCGACACCATGATAGGGGGCGGCCTGGAAGAAGGCATGAGCACGCTCATTTCCGGCCCGGCCGGCAGCGGCAAGTCCACCCTGGCGGCGCAATTCGTGCACGCGGCCACGGCGCGCGGCGAACCGTGCGCCATGTTCCTGTTCGAGGAAGCGCGCAGCAAGCTGCTGAACCGGGCCGACAACGTGGGCATGCGTCTGCAGGCGGCGCTCGACTCCGGCCTGCTGAGCGCACAGCAGATCGATCCGGCCGAGCTGACCCCGGGAGAGTTCGCCCAGGCCGTGGTCGACGCGGCAGAACGGGGCGCCCGGGTCATCGTCATCGATAGCCTGAACGGCTACATGCACGCGGTGCCCGACGAGCGCTTCCAGAGCACCTACCTGCATGAACTGCTCAATTACCTGGGCCAGCGCGGCGTGGCCACCCTGCTCGTCGGTGTGCAACAAAACATGCTGGGCACCGCAATGACGACCTCGGCCGACGCCAGCTACCTGGCCGACGGCGTCATCATGCTGCGCTATTACGAAACGGAAGGCGAGGTGCGGCAAGCCATTTCCGTCTTCAAGAAGCGCGGCAGCGCGCACGAGCGCAGCATCCGCCGCTTCGAGATCAGCCCGCAGGGCATCCGCATCGGCCCGGCCCTGGCCGGCTTTCACGGCATCCTGTCCGGTTTGCCCACCGTCGGCGGCACGCCCTTCCCCTAGGAATGCCATGGAGCAGCGTATCCTGATCTACGCGCCTGGCGGCCAGGACGCCTCCCTGACTTCCAGGGTACTCGCCAGCGTAGCCATCGCCAGCCACGCCTGCCGCTCCGCCGGCGAGCTGGCCGAGCAGCTGGTGCTGGGCGCCGGCGGCGTGCTGACGGTGGACGAGGCCTTGCATGCAGGCGTCTACGCCGTACTCGACACCTACACCCGCCAGCAGCCGGACTGGTCCGATTTGCCCATCATCCTGCTGACGCATGCGGGACTCGACTCCTTGCCCTTGCGGCAAGCCGTCGCCACCCTGGGCAACCTGACCCTGCTGGAACGCCCCGTGCACATATTGACCCTGATCACCTCGGCCCACGCCATGCTGCGCGCACGCCAGCGCCAGTATCAGGTGCGCGAGACGCAGTGGCGCAAGGACGAATTTCTTGCCAGCCTCGGGCATGAACTGCGCAATCCGCTGGCGCCCATCAAGACTTCGGTGGCCCTGCTCAAGCACCTGTATCCGGCCTCGGAGCAGGTCAGCAAGGTCAGCGGCGTGATCGAGCGCCAGGTGACGCATCTGACGCGGCTGGTGGATGACTTGCTCAACGTGGCGCGCATCACCAGCGGCAAGGTACTGCTGCAGCGCGAAAATATTGAATTACAGCAAGTACTCGACCATGTGATCGAACTGTGCCAGCCCGCTGCTGACAGCCGGCACATCAGCATCACGCAGGCGTTGCCGCCGCTTGCCATCACGCTGCACGCCGACTATGCCAGGGTGGTGCAGATCTTTGCCAATATTGTTTTGAATGCCGTGAAGTTCACGCCGGAGGGCGGCCGTATCCACATCACGGCGTGCCTGGCGCAAGGGCAGCTGCAGGTGACGGTCGAAGACAATGGCATCGGCATCGAGCCCGATGCCATCCCGCGCATCTTTTCCATGTTCGAACAGGGGCGCACGGTGGCAGGCCAGATGGCCAGCGGCCTGGGCATCGGCTTGAGCCTGGCGCGCCAATTTGCCGAGATGCATGGCGGCAGCATCGACGCGTACAGCGACGGCCCCGGCCGCGGCAGCCGCTTCATCGTCACCTTGCCGGCCAGCGCCGGCGACGCCCAGACAGCCACCCCGGCGGCGGCCGGCAGCGAGGCACCCACCGGCGCGGACCCGCCCGTGCAAGTGCTGGTGGTGGATGACAACCTCGATGCGGCCGATTCCTTGCAAAGCTTGTTCCAGCTCGAAGGTTATGCCGCCAAGGTCGCGTATGGCGGCGTACAGGCGCTGGCGGCCGTCGATATGGCCTGGCCACAACTGATCGTGATGGACCTGGGCATGCCGGACATGGATGGCTATGAAGCGGCACGCCAGATACGCCAGCGTGCGCAGGGACGCGAAGTGCTGCTGATCGCCCTGACGGGCTGGGGCCAGGGCGAGGCGCGCTCACGCACGGAACAAGCCGGTTTCGACCATCATCTGACGAAACCGGTGGATTTCGCCGCCATCGCCGCCCTGCTGGAACAGCACCTGGCGCGGCGGACGGGGACAGCTACGCGGACAAAATAGCGTTTATTTCCACTTGCCGCGCAATTCCTGTACCTTTTGCTGCAGCAATTCCGGCGTGGCGGCCTCGGGCGCCACGGGCATGCCCACGGCCAGCGACAAACGCGAGCGCAAGCCCGCCTTGAAAGCGCGCTCGAACAAATGGCCATTGCGATGGCTCAGCAGATGCCCCCACAAGCCGCGCAGCGCCAGCGGAATCACGGGTACCTTGCTGCGCTCGACGATTTTCGCGATGCCGCCCTTGAATTCGCTGATCTGGCCCGTGCGCGTCAGCTTGCCTTCCGGGAAGATGCACACCAGCTCGCCTTCGTGCAGCGCTTGCGCGATATCGATGAAAGCCTTTTCCATGAGGAACGGGTCTTCCTTGGCCGGCGCGATGGGGATGGCCTTGGCCGTGCGGAAGATCCAGCCCATCAGCGGCATCTTGAAGATGCGGTGGTCCATGACGAAACGGATGGGGCGCGGACTGGCCGCCATGATGACGATGGCGTCCACATAGCTGACGTGGTTGCATACCAGAACGGCAGCCCCTTCCGTCGGGATGCGTTCGCCATCGACCACTTTGACGCGGTGCACGGTCTGGATGAGTATCCACGCGAGGAAACGCATGAGGAATTCCGGCACCAGCGAAAAGATGTAGGCGGCCACCAGCGCGTTCAGGATGGCCGTGACGAGGAACAGCTGCGGAATCGTAAATCCTTGTCCCAGCAGCACGATGGCCACGCCGGCCGCCGCCACCATGAACAGCGCGTTGAGGATATTCATGCCGGCGATCGTGCGCGAAATGTGTTTCGGGTCGCAGCGCGTCTGGATCAGGGCGAACAAGGGCACGATGAAGAAGCCGCCGAAGACGCCGATCATGACGATGTCGATCAAAATGCGCGGCACGCCCGCCTGGCTGACGAACGCCAGCGCATCGACCACTTGCGTATTCGCATACGCATTGCTGGCGAAATACAGGTCGATGCCGAACAGCGACAGGCCGATGGAGCCGAACGGCACCAGGCCAATCTCGATCTTGTGGCCGGACAGGCGTTCGCACAGCAAGGAACCCGTGCCGATGCCGACGGAAAACACGGTCAGCAGCAGCACGAACACGCTGTGGTCGCCATGCAGGAAATCCTTCGAGTACACGGGGAACTGCGCCAGGATCAGGGCGCCATAGAACCAGAACCAGGAATTGCCCAGCATGGCCAGGAAGACGGGACGGTTCTTGCGCGAAAAATTCAGGTTGCGGAACGATTCGGCAACAAAGTTCAAACTCACCTTCAAGTCCGGCTCGGGCGCTGGCGTGCGCGGCACGCGGTAGCTGGCGACCAGGCCGAACACAGCCACAGCGATGGTGGCGCCAGCCACCAGTTCCACGCCCAGCGGCTTGTGCACGATCAGGACGGCACCGAGGATTTCACCCAGCAAAATGCCGACAAACGTCCCCATCTCGATCAGGCCATTGCCGCCAACCAACTCTTCCGGTTTGAGCTGCTGCGGCAGGTACGCATACTTGACGGGGCCGAACAGGGTCGAATGCACGCCCATGCCCACCACGGCCGCCACCAGCAGCCACAGCGTATGCGTCATCCACCCAGCGGCGGCCACGGCCATGATGGCCAGTTCCATCCATTTCACGAAACGGGCCAGGCCCGCCTTTTCAAACTTGTCGGCCAGCTGGCCCGCCGTGGCTGAAAACACGACGTAGGGCAGGATGAACAGGCCGGGAATCAGGTTGGTGATGGTGGACGGATCGAGCGTGGTCCAGCTCAGCGCATCGTAGGCGAGGATCACCATCAAGGCCGTCTTGAACAGATTGTCGTTGAAGGCGCCAAAGAACTGGGTCCAGAAGAAGGGCCCGAAACGGCGCTGCGACAATAAGGAAAACTGGCTGCTTTGACTCATGGCATGGGGAACTGGCAATTAAGGAATTGCTAAAATACAGCACTATCTTGCGCACGACAATCTGAATGTCGACATCTTGCTTGGCGTCAATATGGAAAACGGCATGCCGCGTCATGCTCGCCTTGCCGCTCCATGCGCTGGCTGGCACTTACCCTGACACAACAGAAATCGCTTGTTTCTTGATAATAAGGTAATGTGCGCATACCGCTGGCGCCCCTGCCCGCCCCTTCCGGAAAGCTGCCTCCATGTCTGGATTCACATCATTGACCATCCTGGCCTTGCTGGTCACCGCCTTCGTGCTGGTGCTGCAGCACCGCAGGAAAGTAGCGGATCTGGAGTTGCTGACGGCGCGCTTGCGCAAGGAAGTCGACAGTATCCAGCAGCGCCTGCGGGCGCTGGAAGGCCAGGCCGAAGCGCCCGCGGCTACGTCCGTCGTTGCCGTAGCACCCGCCGAGCCCGCTAGCGTGGCGCCGGTGGCAGTGCCGGCACCCATGCCACCGCCCACGCCCGCCCCCGTGCCGCAAGCGGCCGCACTCAAGGTGGCCGAAGTGGCGCAGGCCGCGCCGGCAGCAGCTCCCGCACCCGCCGCGCCCGTGCCGCCAAAACCAGCCCCGCCGATTCCAGCCCGGCCCGCTCCTGCCGTCCCCAACACCCCTTCCTGGATCGCGCACCCGGACGGTCTCGTTGCCAAGGCAAAGAACTGGCTATTCACGGGCAACCTGGTCGCCAAGCTGGGCTTGCTGATCCTCTTCCTCGGCGTCAGCTTCCTGCTCAAATATGTGTCGGCGCAGGTCACGCTGCCCATCGAACTGCGCCTGGCCGGCATCGTGCTGGCCGATATCGCCCTGCTGGCCTGGGCCTGGCGCATCCGCCTCAGCCGTCCCGGCATCAGTCTGCCGCTGCAGGGCACGGCGCTGGCGATATTGATGCTGGTGACGTTTGGCGCCTTCCGCCTGTATGAACTGATCCCGGCCGGCCTGGCATTTGCCGTGCTGTTCGTGCTGACGGCGTTCACGTGTCTGCTGGCCGTGCTGCAAAACGCCGTCTGGCTGGCCGTGTTCGGCATCGTCGGCGGCTTTGCCGTGCCCCTGCTCGTGTCGACGGGCAGCGGCAACCATATCGGCCTGTTCAGCTATTACGCGCTGCTCAATGCGGGCGTCTTCGCCATCGCCCTGAAACGCGCCTGGCGCGTCCTGAATGTGCTGAGCTTTGGCTTTACCTTCGTCGTCGCCACCACCTGGGGCCTGCTGCGCTACACGCCCGAGCACTACCTGTCGACGCAGCTGTTCTTGATCCTCTTCGTGCTGTTCTATATCGGCATCGCCATCGCCTACTGCGCGCGCCAGGCGCCGCGCCTCAAGCATTACGTGGATGGCACCCTCGTCTTTGGCACGCCGCTGGCGGCCATGGGCTTGCAATACGGCCTGGTCCAGCACTTTCACTTCGGCCTGGCCTTTTCCGCGCTGATTGCCGGCCTGGGCTACACGGGATTGGCCGTGGCACTGTGGCGCCGCGCAGGTTTCAAACTGCTGGCCGAAGCCTTCCTCGCGCTGGGCATCGTCTTCGGCACCCTGGCCATCCCGTTCGCCCTCGATGGCCGGTGGACGTCCGCCGCCTGGGCGCTGGAAGGCGCGGGCATCGTCTGGGTCGGCTTGCGCCAGCGCCAGACACTGGCCTGGGCCTTCGGCCTGCTGGTGCAGGGGGCCGCCTGGATTGCCTTCCTGATCGCCATGCAGGAACTCGATACGGCCGCGGCCATGCACGCCAACATCTGGCTCGGCTGCGCGCTGCTGGCCGCCGCCGCGCTGGTGATGGCCTACAATTTCCGCCGCCACGCCAGCCATTTGCATCCGGAGTTCATGAGCAGCCTGTCCGTGCTCTTCCTGACGGCCGCCGCAGCCTGGCTGCTGGGCGGCATCTGGAGCGAAATCCTGCTGCGCACGGATGCCACCACGCAATTGAACCTGCTCACCGTCAGCGCGCTGGCTGTGGCCGCCTTGCTGGCGGTGCTGGCGCGGCGCGAACAATGGCATGCACCGCGCGCGCTGCTGCTGGCCGTGCAGGTGCTGGCCGGCATGGTCATGCTCAGCCGCGCCAGCTGGGCCTGGGACCAGCACCCGGCCAGCCTGTTCGACGGTTCCTTCCTCAGCGCGCTGCTGCTGGGCGCCGCCGCCTTTGCCAGCGCCCGTTTCCTTGCGCTGCGCGCGCGCGGCGGCGACGAACTGCTGGCTCTGGCAGCACGCCCCCTGCTGGTCTGGAGCGGCTTGCTGTGGTTTGCCGCCATCCTCGTGCCGCTCGTCAGCTGGCTGCTGCGCCTGATCGACGGCGACCTGGAGCTGCAGCCGCACGCGGGCGAACACTGGCTGGCGCTGTACCTGATCGCCGTGTGCGTCACGACGCCCGCGTTCGCCATCCTGGCGCGGCGCCTCGATTGGCCGCAGCTGCGCTGGTTCACCGTCGCTACCTGGCTCGGTCTGGGCTTGTGGAGCGCCAACATGCTGCTGGCGCTGTACCTGCGCGATTACCTGCCGACCGGCTTGAGCTGGCTGGCGCTGGCCAGCGCCCTGGCGGCCGGCGAATACCTGCTGCTGGCCTGGCCGCAAGCGGGCTGGCAACTCGGCCTGCGGGCACAGCGCCTGCTGCATACGCTGCGCACTGCCGCGCCATGGCTGATGCTGTGGCCGGTCGGCGCCATGCATGTCAACGCCTGGCTGGCACAGCATGAAGACCGCGTCAGCCCGGCCTGGGCCCGCTACTTGCCGGCCTGGGCCATGATGCTGGTGCTGGCCTTGCTGATCCGCCGCTGCCGCGCGGGCGCCTGGCCGGTGGCGCCGATTGCAGAGTGGTACCAGCGCACCCTGATACCGCTGGGCGCACTCTGGTCGCTGCTGCTGATTGCCGCCTGGAATATCTTCGACGATGGCGCCATGGCACCGCTGCCCTACTTGCCGCTGCTCAATCCGCTGGACTTGAGCACGGGCTTTGCCATCCTGCTGGCCATTGCCAGCTACCGCCTGCTGCCGGCGAAGCAGTTGCCCCTGCCTGCCCTGTGGCAAGCACGTCTGCCTGCCGTGGCCGCCTGCTGCGTGTATGTGTGGTTCAACCTGATGCTGCTGCGCACGGTATCGCACTATGTCGGCGTGCCGTATACCTTTGACGCCATGCTGGCCTCGCAATTCGTGCAAGCGATGCTGTCGCTGGTATGGAGCATCACGGCCCTGCTGCTGATGCGCCACGCGGCGCGCCATCAACGGCGCCAGCAATGGAGCATGGGCGCTGTGCTGTTGGGACTGGTTGTCTTGAAACTGTTCCTGATCGATCTGTCGAACGTGGGCGGCATCGAACGCATCATCTCCTTTGTCGGTGTCGGCTTGCTGATGGTCTTGATCGGCTACCTGGCGCCCTTCCCCAAAGCTGCCGCGCCAGCGCCGGCCGAACCGCAACAAGGAGCAGCATGAAACACTCATTGATCTGCTGCAGCCTGCTGCTGGCAGGCGCCGCGCTGGCCGCCCCTGGCCAGGACAGGCCACAGGACTACGGCTGGAGCATGCCGGTGACCGCGCCGGCCGGCGCGGGCATCGTCAAGCTGGCATTGCCCAGAGAAGTCTACCTGCACGCCAGCTCGGCCAGCCTGGCCGACGTGCGGCTGTTCGATGCCGACGGCAAGCGCCTGGCCTATGCCATCGGCGCGCCGCCCGCCCAATCGGCGACGCAGCGGACAGCCATTCCCGTCCGCATTTTCCCCGTGACGGGCGCGCCGGCAACTGGCGACGGTTTGCAAGGCATCGACATCCGCACGGCGGACGATGGCCGCTTGCTGTCGGTCAGCACCCGCGCCGGCACGGCAGCGGCCACGGCGGCGCTGCAAGCGCTGATACTCGACCTGGGCAAGCAGACGCAAGACAGGCGCATCGCCGCCTTGCGCTTCACGCCACCGGAGCGCATTCAAAATTACAGTGCGCAAGTACTGCTGGAAGTGAGCGACGACCTGAAGCAATGGGATGCCATCGGCACCACCACCTTGAATTGGCTCAGCAACAGTGACACGCAAACCCTGGCCAACGACAGCATCGCCTTTGCGCCGCGCGCTTTCCGCTACGCGCGCCTGAGCTGGCAGGAAGGCCAGCCGCTGGTGTTTGCATCGATTGCGGCGCAAGCCGTCAGCGAAACCGAGGCGGCGCCGCCACGCGCGAACATCGTGCTGCGAGGTGCGCCAGGCAAACTTGCTGGCGATTGGGCATATGCCACGCCGATCGCGATTCCCGCCGACAGCATTGCGCTGCAATTCAAGGAGCGCAATGTGGTGCTGCCCGTCACGCTGGGCGTGTATCGCCAAAGTCATTATGTGCCGCAGCGCCGCCTGTCCCTGCACCGGCAAACACGACCGGCAAATGGCGAATATTTTGAGCCGCTGCTGACCACCAGTTTTTACCGCATCAGCGAGGCTGGCAAGGAACGCGTCTCCGGCGACCTGGCAATGCCCGTGGTGCAGACCACGCAATGGGTGCTGCGGCCCGAGTCGCAAAGTACGGCGATGCCGACCAGCGCGCCGCTGTTGCGTCTTGGCTGGACGCCGGAAACGCTGGTTTTCCTGGCCGGCGGAAAGGGACCATATCATCTGGTGTTCGGCAAAGCCGACGCGCAACCGGTGGCGCAGCCGCTGGCGCAGGTGGCACCAGGCTATCGCGACGGCGAACTGCAGGCGCTGCCGATCGCCACATTGGGTGCGTTGACGGCGCGCGCTGGCGCAAGCGACGCCGCGCCGGCACCGGCTGGCACCAGTGCGCCATGGCGCCTGGCCGCGCTATGGGCGGCCCTGCTGCTGGGCGTAGGCGTGCTGGGCTTTTTTGCCTGGCGTTTGCTGACGCAGATGAAAGAGGAACAAGGCAGTACCGACAAGCAGCAACATTAGCCGGTTGGCCGCGATATCGCTGCCTTATTGCCGCAGCAGCGCCTTGAACGTCTGCGGCATCCACGGCCGCGCCGCCAGCATGAAGCTGATGGCCAGGCGCTCCTCACCAGGCAAGCGCGCGTCTTCCTGGTGCTGCTGCGAGAATTCCACCGCGACTTGCTTCAGGCGCTCCAGCAAGGCCGCCGTGGACTTTTTCGACAGCATCACGTTCACCAGGCGCAGCAATTCCGTTTCGCCATCGAATTGCGAATTCAAATAGTCGCCATAGGCTTCCTTTTTGAAATACGTATGGATGGGACCGTTCGGTATCCACGCAAACGTGCGCGCCACCAACAGTTTGACCCGGTTATTCGGCAGCAGTTCCAGAAAACCGATCTTGTCGAGGCGCAGCAGGTATTTCACGGCTTGCGCTTCGCTGATGTCGTAGATGGCAACGATCTGTTCCAGCGGCAACAGATTCAGGGCGGACACGGCCACCACGAACAGCCGGGTATCCTCGATGATTTCCTTTTCCTGCGCATACGTCAGCCCCGTGATCAGGGTGGGCGCGGCCTGGGCTGACTGCACGGCCAGCGCCAGCTGCTGGAAATCGCTGCCGATGGCCACCAGGATCTGATCCAGCCGCTGCAGGGTAAATTGCTTCTGCGAAAACATCCGCTTGACGCTGGCTTCGGATACGCCGATGCGCTGGGCCAGCTCGGCATACGTGACGGAACGCGCTTTCAACAGGCGTTTCAAGGCTTCGATCAAGGCGTGGGTTTGCGGCATGCACTTCCTTTATATAAATAGCATCGGTTCCAGCGGCAAAAAAGTAGCGCAATACGCTACCTGCGGTATGCCTGCCCGCTACGAGTAGCGTTTTCATTGACCAATTGCCCACAGTCTACAATGATGGCGTTGCCACTTGGCACACTTGAAGGAGAAACACATGAAACGCCTGCTGCCCCTCTGCCTGTCCCTGTCGCTGTTGACGCTCTCCGTGGCCGCTCCCGGCCTGGTTCACGCCGCCGCCTCCGAGAACCTGTCGAAAGGCTCGCAAAACCTCAGCCAGGGTTCCGCCGTGGTCGTCGCGGGTTCCATGTCGATGCTGGTCGCCTCCGGACAGGTGGTCGTCGCCAGCGTGGAAACGGTAGGCGAAGGCATCGTCATCGTGCTGAAAGGCGCCTCTGAGGCTGGCGGCGCATCCATCCAGATGAGCACGCAAGCGGCCAAGGGCCTGTCGCTGGCGGCCGGCACCGTGGTCAACGTGGTGGCGCTGTCCACCGGCCACATGCTGGTCATGTCTGGCAAGGCCATCGCCTTCATCCCGAATGAACTGGGCAAGGCGCTGCTGCACCACTCCAAAGTGTAAGTACCAATGAAGAACGGACATCCCATGAAACAGTTGCTCGCCACCGCCTTGCTGTGCGCCGCCATGGCGCCGCTGGCCCAGGCCGCCAATTCCGACACCACCAACGCGTCCGACAACGCCAGCATGGCGTCGGCCATCGTGCTGGTCGGCTCCATGTCGGTGCTGGCCGCCGCCGGTGAAATTGTCATCGACAAGGTGGAAGACGTGGCCGACGGCAGCGTCCTCGTACTGAAAAGCACGGCCAAGGGCGCCTCGCAGGCGGCCACGGCGTCCGTCAAGCTGAGCCAGAAGGCCATGCAAGGCCTGTCGCTGGCGGCCGGCACGGTCGTCAACGTGGTGGCCGTCTCGACGGGCCACATGCTGGTGCTGTCGGGCAAGACCATCGCCTATGTGCCGAACGCCGCCGGCCAGGCCATCCTCTACCATTCGAAAGCGTAAACCCCATGAAACGTCTGACCGTGATTGTCATCAGCCTGGCCCTGGCCGGCGCCGCCCATGCGGGACGCTCGTGCGAGGAAAAGCAAACGGATGCGAGCACCCTCGTCAAATCGATGGACCTGGCGCAAAAGACCCTGCAGGCGCTCGATGGCTCGGGCGCGCAGGTGGCGCTGGTGGCGCGCGCCGGGCAAGACCTGTCGAAGTACAATTTGCGCTATTCGCACATGGCGCTGGCCTGGCGCGACCACCCGAAAGGCCGCTGGCTGGTGGTGCATGAACTCAATGAATGCGGCACGGCGCAATCGTCGCTGTACAACGAAGGCTTGGGCAATTTCTTCATGGATGATGTGTTCATGTATGAAACCCTGATCCTGATTCCCGGCCAGGATACGCAGCAGCAACTGGTGCGCCTGCTGACGTCGAACACGCCCAAGCGTCTGCATGAGCCGCACTACAATATGCTGGCCTACCCTTTTTCCACCAAGTACCAGAATTCGAATCAGTGGGTACTGGAAACCCTGGCCGCCGCCAGCAACGAGCCGGGCAAGATCGAAACGCGCGCCGAAGCGCAAGGCTGGCTGCGCAGCGCCAGCTACGCGCCGCAAACGCTCAGCATACCCGCCGCCACGCGCCTGGGCGCGCGCATGTTCCGCGCCAATATCGCTTTTGACGATCACCCGTTCGAACGCCGCATGACGCGCCAGATCGATGTCGTCACCGTCGACTCCATCGTGCGCTTCATGCGCCAGCGCGAACCGAAGGTGCAGGAAATCGTCGTGCGGGGGAATTAAGGACGCGGCAGCACGGATGAGGTGGCCAGCATGGCCACCTCGTCACCGTTAAAACACCCAGAGCTTATCAGCCGGCATGTGCAGCCAGTACTTGCCCGCCTCGAGCTTGTGGCGCGAGTACGCGCGCAGGCTGATGTTCTCGGCGCCACCGCGCTCGAACAGGCATTCCCAGCGGTCGCCCAGGTACATGCACGTCAGCAGCGGCAGCTCGATGGCGTTGTCGACCTGCGTGGCGCTGATCTTCACTTCCTCGACGCGGATCATGGTGGTCACTTCCGTGCCCACGTTGGCGCCGCGCGCCACGCCCTGCATGGACGCGCCATCGACCAGCAGGCGCACCTGATTGCCTTCGCGCTGCAACACCTTGCCGGGCAGGCGATTGTTACTGCCCATGAATTCGGCCGTAAACAGGGTGTCCGGCGTTTCATACATGCTTTGCGGCGTGCCCTGCTGCTCGATCTTGCCGTTATTGAGCAGCAGGATGCGGTCGGAAATGGCCATCGCCTCGCCCTGGTCATGCGTCACCATCAGGGCCGACAGGCCCAGGCGCACGATCAGTTCGCGCAGGAAGGCCCGCGCTTCCTCGCGCAGCTTGGCGTCCAGGTTCGACAGCGGTTCGTCGAGCAGGATCACGGGCGGGTTGTACACCAGCGCACGGGCGATCGCCACGCGCTGCTGCTGGCCGCCGGACAGCTGATGCGGATAGCGCTCGCCCAGGTGGCCCAGGCCCAGCTGCGTCAGCACTTCCTTGATGCGCGCGGCGATCTCCGTGCTGCCCATCTTGCGCAATTTGAGGCCGTAGGCGACGTTGTCGAATACGGTCTTGTGCGGCCACAGCGCATACGACTGGAACACCAGTCCCAGGTTGCGATGTTCGGCCGGCATCTCGAAATGCTGCGCGCCGTCGAAGACATTGCGCTCGCCGATCTGGATGGTGCCCGCCTTCGGGCTTTCCAGGCCGGCGACGGCGCGCAGCAAGGTGGTCTTGCCGCTGCCCGAAGGCCCCAGCAAGGCGACCACTTCGCCTTTTTTCAGGTGCATCGAGACACCCTTCAGGATCTGGTTGGCGGCGGCGCCGGTGCCGTAGTCCAGGTACAGCTCATTGACGGTCAATTCATTCATGATGTGGTCTCAGTTCTTGTATTTAGTTATGCAACTCAGTTGTGTAACTTCACGCCGAAGCGCAGCGCGATGCCCAGGCCGATGGCTACCAGGGTGATATTGATGAAGGACAGCGCCGCCACCAGGTCGGTCGAGCCGCCAGCCCACAGCGATACCAGCATCGCGCCGATCACTTCCGTGCCCGGCGAGAGCAGGTACACGCCCGTCGAATATTCGCGCTCGAAGATCAGGAACACCATCAGCCAGGCGCCCAGCAAGCCGTATTTGATCAGCGGCAGGGTCACATCGCGCGTCACCTGGCCGCGGCTGGCGCCGACGGCGCGCGCCGCCTCTTCCAGCTCCGGTCCCACTTGCAGCAGCGCCGTGGAAATGAGGCGCATGCCGTAAGCCATCCACACCACCGAATACGCGAGCCACAGGGCGAAGATCGTCGAGCGCACTTCACGCAGCACGGGAATCACATGGCCGCTCAGCCACAAGGCCACGCCGTTGTCCATGCCTTTCAATATGCCGTCGAGCCAGGCCGGCACGAACAGGAACACCCACAGGAACGACAGGCCGGCCAGCAGACCCGGCACGGCGCGCGGCACCAGCACGCTGTAATCGAGCAGGCGCGTGATGCCGTCCTGCTTGCGGTGCATGGCCAGCGCGATGAAGCTGTAGCAGCCCACGGCCAGCGCGCCGCCGACGACGCCGATCAGGATGGTGTTGACGATGCCGCGCACCAGCGATGGCTGGTCAAAAATGTCGCGGAAATGCTGCAGGGTCAGCACGTCGGCCAGGTGCACGCCTTCGCCCCAGTACTGCACGAAGGAGCGCAGCACGATGCCTGTCAACGGCAGGATGATGGTGAAGATCAGCCAGCCGGCCAGCAAGGCAAACGCCAGCCACTTCCAGCGGCCCAGCGGCATGGCCTTGCTGCGCGCGCCCTTGCCCTTGATCGACACATACTTGTTGGCGGACTTGAGCAGCCAGCGCTGTATCATCACCAGCGGCATGGTCACCATCACCAGGCAGACGGCGACGGCGGCCATCAGGTGGTACGACGGCGTGCCCAGTTTGTTCGTCAGCTTGTACAGATAGGTCGGCAGCACCAGGTGGCCTTCCGGATCGCCGAGCACCAGCACCAGGCCGAACACTTCGAAGCCGAGGAAGAACACCAGCACGCCCGCATATGCGAGCGCCGGCATGATCATCGGCAGCGACACGTTCAGCATCACCTGGATCGGCGAAGCGCCGGCCACGCGGGCCGCTTCTTCCACGTCCGAGCCCAGGCTTTTCAGGGCCGACGAGGCATACAGGTAGACGTGCGGCACGTGCGTCAGGCCGGCGATGATGACGATGCTGGTGAAGGAATAGATATTCCAGGGCACGAAGCCGAACAGCTCCTTGGCCCAGATCGAATAGAAGCCCACGGGCCCCATCGACACAACGTAGCCAAAGCCCATCACCATCGGCGACACAAAGATCGGCACCAGCAGCATGGGCGCCACCCAGCCGCGGCCCGGCAAATCCGTGCGCACCATCAGGAAGGCCAGCATGCCGCCCAGCGGCACGGCGATCACGGTCAGGCCGCAGGCCAGCATCAGGCCATTCTTGAAGGCCATCGAGAAATCGGGATCATCAAAGATGAAACGGTAGGAGTCAAAGCCGAATTCGCGCACCGGCATGAAGAAGGGCGCGTTCAAAAAGCTCTGGTAAAAAATCAGGAACAGCGGCAGGAAGATGGCGACCAGGGTAATCGCCACGACCACGCCGCGCGACCAGTTCAGGCGCGACAAGGGAGAGCGCGACCGTGCAGGCAGCGGCAAGATAGCAGTTTGCATGATGAATCCAATGAATGAAGGGTGCGGCATCCAGCCGCCGGCGAACGCCCGCGGCTGGCCAAGGAACTCCGATAAAACCGTAGCGAGCGGCAGTGAGTTGTGGCTGAGAAGCGGAGCTGTGCGAATGCACAGTGAGCATCGGAGGCCGCAAATCGCGACGCGCAGTAGGTTTTTCGGATGTTCCTATTTTTTGCCGGCTGTTTCTTTCCACTGCTTTAAGAAGGCCATGCGCTTGGCAGGCCCCAAAAATTGCAGGATGATCGGATGCACGGGAATCGGCTTGACGTTGGCCGCGCCGATTTCCTTGATCAGGTCCGCCGAGGTGGTCTCGCCCGTGACATCGGCGCGAATCGCGTACAGCTTGGCGCCATTGGCGATGATGGTCTGGCCACGGTGCGACAGGATGTAGTCGAGCCACAGCTTGCTGGCGTTGACGTTCTTCGCGTTCTTGTTGATGAACTGCACGCGCGACAGGATCAGGGTGTAGTCCTTGGGCAGCACCACGCCGATCGACGGGTCGGTCTTGGCGCGCACCAGGGCGTAGGAACCCAGCACGTTATAGCCGATCAGGTTTTCACCCGACGAAATGCGCTCCATCATGGTGCCCGTCGACGACTGCACGCGCACCTTGGCCACGCCAAACGCGTTTTGCAGCGCCAGGAATTTCGGATACTCCTTGGCGTCCTGCGACATGAACATGAAACCCACGCCCGACTTTTCAATGTCGTAGGTGGTGACCTTGTCCTTGAACTTCGGCGTGGCGATCAGCTTGGCGAAGTCGTCGTGGTTCTTCGGCACTTCCTTCGGATCGAGCAAACGCTTGTTGTAGACGATGGCGGCCGGCTCGAACGTGGTGCCGTACGCCTGGTCGTCCCACATGGCCCAGCCGGGGATCTTGGACGCTTCCACGGATTTGTACTTGAGCGCATAGCCGTCCGAGGCCAGGCGCATCTGCAAGTCCATCGCCGACGACCACATCACGTCGGCCGTGTTGCCGCCGGCGGCCACTTCGGAAATGAAGCGGTTGTACACTTCGGTGGAATTCATGTCGTTGTATTCGACCGAGATGCCGGGATACAGGGCGCTGAAATCCTTGATCAGCGGCGCGGCGGCCTTGCTGTCGGTGGCGCTGTAGATCACCACCTTGCCTTCCTTCTTGGCCGCGTCGATGATCTTCTGGTAATCGGCCGGATAACCTGCCGGTACCTGGGCGAGAGCGGCGCCGGTGGTACCGGCGAAAGCGGCGGCCAGGGCGATGGCGAGAATGGTCTTGGTTTGCATGGTTTGTCTCCGTCTGTGATTGTTGTATGGTTGGCTATTGGATTCAGCGCATCAGGCCCAATTCGGCCGCCTGCCTGGAGTAGCGTTCGACCGCCTGGTTCACGTACTGCGTCAATTTGTCGCCCGTCAGCGCGAACGGATACATGCCTGCCTGCGTGCGCCACTGGGCAAACTGCGGCGTGGCCATGGCACGGTCGAACGTGGCCACCCAGCGCTGGTAATCCTGCTCCGGCACTTGCGGCCCCATCCACAAGCCGCGGATGATGGGCCACACCACGTCGATGCCCTGCTCGCGCGCCGTCGGCACGCTGGCCAGCACGCCGGGCAGGCGCTTTTCCGACAGCACCGCCAGCACGCGCGCATGGCTGTCGCCCGCGTTCAGGGTCGCTTCCGACGTGTCGCCCGACATCACCTGCACGTAATTGGCCTGCATCGCAGTGAATATCTCGCCGCCGCCTTCCAGCGCGACGAAGCGCAGCACTTTCGGGTCGATGCCGGCCCGGCGCGCCACCAGCGCCATCTTCACCCAGTCCTGGCTGCCGATGGTGCCGGACACGCCGATCAGCACCTTGTCGGGGTGGCGCTTGAGCGCGGCGATCAGGTCGGCCAGGGTCTTGTAGGGCGAGTCGCTGCGCACGGCGATCATGCCGTAGTCGGCGCCGAGCGCCGCCACCCAGCGCACGTCGCCCGTCTTGGCGTTGCCGAACTTGCCTTGCGCCAGGTTCAGCAGCGAGCCGCCCGAAAACACCACCAGGGTGTTTGCTTCGGCACGCCGGCGCTGCGAGCCCATCGAGCGCCACGCCACCGCGCCGATGCCGCCTGGCAGATAGCTGATGCGCACCGAGGACGCGAACGGTGCCGCCGCCACGGGATCGGGCTGCAGCAAGCCTTTCTGCGCCAGCTTGCAGGTCAGGTCCATGGCGCCGCCAGGTTTGGACGGCACCACGCAGTCGACTTCAGGCGCGGCGGCATTTGCCAGCGCGGGCAGCAGCGCGGACAACAGCAGCAGCGACAGGAACGCGGTGCGCAGCATGGTCATGCCTTAGAAGCGGTGCTGGATGCCGGCGATCAGGCCGCGCTGCGTGTCGCCGAAACCGGCATCGTCACGCGACAGGCTGACCAGCTGCTTGTGCTTGGCCTTGGCGTAGGCGCCGGCCACGTACAGGTCGGTGCGCTTGGACAGGGCATAGCGCACGCGCGCCACGTACATGATCGGATCGGCATCGAGGTTGGCGGCCACGTTCTTCACGTCCTGGTAGTAAATCACGCCCGTCAGGGTGACGACCGGCGTGGTCTTGTAGCTGACGCCGCCCCAGTACAGGGTGCCGCGCACATCGGCCTTGCCGGCGGCAGCCGGATCGAGCTTGTAGTCGCGCGCCGCCGCCTGCACTTTCCACGGGCCGTCGTCATACATGGCGCCCAGGTGGTAGACGGTGGTCTTGTCGCGCGCGCCGCCGGCGATGGTGTTGCCGTTCACCTGTTCATATGTAGCGAGCAGGCTGACGGGACCCGTCTTGTAGGTGACGGCCGTGGACAGCTTGGCGCTATCCGAATTGCCCGTCGACTGTTCGCCGAAGCCGTACGATGCGCCGTAGCTGAAGTCGCCCGTCTTGCCCGAATACTTGACCATATTGTCGAAGGCCGTCGTCATGCCGTATTTGCTCGGACCCGTCGCGTGGGCCGAAGTGGCCCACGAGTAGAACGGCGCATAGGCCATCGGATCGAATGGCAGCACGAAGTCATACACGGTGGTGAACGAGCGTCCCAGCACGACGCGGCCAAACGCGCCTTCCAGGCCCACGTTGGCCTGGCGTTTGAACAGCGCTCCGTCGGCCGCGCCCGTGTCGACCAGGATGCCGCCTTCCAGATTGAAGACGGCCTTCAGGCCGCCGCCCAGGTCTTCGCTGCCCAGGATGCCCCAGCGCGAGGTGTTCATACCGCCCGAGCTGACCTGCGTCATCGAGCTTTTGTTCGGACCGGCGTTGCTGGTGTTGCTGATGCCGGCGTCCAGGCGACCGTACAGGGTGACGTTCGACTGGGCGTGGGCGCTGCCGGCTGCGGCGAGTAGCGCCATGGCGGCCAGCGAGAATGCAGTTTTCTTCATGTAGAGTGTCTCCCTTAGATATAGTTATTAGTGATATGCCTGATCATTTTCATGAATCAGGATCACACTATATGAGCGCGATCCTTTCAATTCGCTTTCAGACTGACAGGTGTCGTCCGCCAGCCACAAGGAGGGCAAACATATTCATCGCCGCCCCTGTCGGCGCGGCGCCGGCAGGCTTACACTGCACCAATTCAAACGAATGGCGGAGACCATGCGCATATTATTAGTGGAAGACCATCTGGAGCTGTCGCACTGGCTGGCAAAGGCCCTGCGCGACGCGCACCTGACGGTGGAGACCGCCCACAACGGCGCCGATGCCGACGCCCTGCTGCATACGCAGGAATATTCCCTGGTGCTGCTCGACCTGACCCTGCCGAAGATGGATGGCCTGGACGTGCTGCGCCGCCTGCGCGCGCGTGGCGGCACGCGCGGCAAGACTCCCGTCATGATACTCACAGCGCGCGGCGGCCTCGATGAAAAAGTGCAGGGCCTGAACCTGGGCGCGGACGACTACATGGCCAAGCCGTTCGAGCTGGCCGAACTGGAAGCGCGCGTGAAAGCCCTGCTGCGCCGCAGCCAGGGCAACGAGGCACTCGTGCACACCTGCGGCGCCCTCAGTTTCGACACCGTCACGCGCATGTTCAGCTATGGCGGCGCGGCGCTGGCCCTGACGCCGCGCGAACACGCGGTGCTCGAAGCGCTGATCACGCGCTCGGGGCGGGCCGTGTCGAAGGAAAAGCTGTTTGACGAAGTCTTTGCGCTGGCCGACGACGCCAACTTGGACGCCATCGAACTGTATATCCACCGCGTGCGCAAAAAACTCGAGAACGGCGTGGAAAGCGGCTCGCCCGACGGCGCCGTCATCACCACCCTGCGCGGCATCGGCTACCTGCTGCAGCCGCGCAGCGCGATGGCGCCGGCCGCGCCAAAATGACCGTGCGCGCCCCACGCCTGCCGCTGCTCGAACGCCTGCGCCGGCGCTGGGTGCAGAGCCGGCCGCTGGGCAGCCTGCGCAGCCAGCTGCTGCGCTGGCTGCTCATTCCGCTGGTGATGCTGGTGCTGCTCGATGCCGTTTTTGTCTACCGCAACGCGCTCGACGCGGCCGACATGGCCTACGACCGCTCCTTGCTGGCATCGACGCGGGCGCTGGCCGAGCGCGTCTCCATCGTCGGCGGCAAGGTCGTCGCCGAAGTGCCTTACGTGGCGCTCGACAGCTTCGAGACCGACACACTGGGCCGCATCTACTACAAGGTGACGGGCATCAATGGCGAGCTGGTGTCAGGCTATGGCGACTTGCCGCCCGTGCCGAAAAACGTGCCACGCTCGCAGAACTATCCGGCCCTGGTGCGCTTCTACCACGCCGACTACCACGGCAAGCCGATCCGCATCGCCGCCCTGCTGCAACCCGTGTATGACGACTCGATGCGCGGCATCGCCCTGATCCAGGTGGCCGAGACGCTGGACGCGCGGCGCGGCCTGTCGAACCAGATCCTGTTCGACACCCTGATCTGGCAGGCGGCAATGATACTGGTGATGGGCGCCCTCGTGTGGTTTGCCGTGCGCCTGGTGCTGCGTCCGCTGATGCGCCTGAAAACGGAAGTCGAGACGCGCACCCTGTCCGATTTGTCCGACGTCGATCCCACGCTGGTACACAAGGAAATGCGCCCGCTGGTCAGTGCCATGAACGGCTCCATGTCGCGCCTGCAGCAGCTGATCGCCAGCCAGCGCCGCTTCATCGCCGACGCCTCGCACCAGCTGCGCACGCCGTTGACGGTGCTGAAAACCCAGGCCGAACTGGCCATGCGCGAGTGCGACCGCCAGGCGGGCGCGCCGCCGGACATCGCCGCCCTGCGCGACATCGTGCGCTCGATCGCCGCCACCACCGATTCGACCGTGCTGCTGGCCAACCGCCTCCTGACCCTGGCGCGCATCGAGCATGGCGGCGAGAATCTGGCGATGGATACTGTCGCGCTGCGCGACGTGGCGCAGCAGGTGGGACTGGAAATGGCCATGACCGCGGTCGCCAAACATATCGACCTGTCGCTGGAAGCGCCCGACGAGGCACCCGTGCATGGCCAGGCCCTGCTGCTGCATGAACTGGTGGCCAACCTGGTCGACAACGCCCTGCGCTACACGCCGCAGGGCGGCAGCGTGATCCTGCGCGTGCGCGCGGCGCAGACGGGGAACGGACACGAACACGGCGCCGTGCTGGAAGTGGAAGACAGCGGCAAAGGCATCCCGCCGGCCGAGCGCGAGCGCGTGTTGACACCGTTCTACCGGGTCGGCGCCGCGCTCGAGAGCAATCCTGGCGGCGCCGGGCTGGGCCTGGCCATCGTGCGCGACATCGCGGCCCTGCACGGCGCCCGGCTGGAACTGGCGACGGCGGCGAACGGACATGGACTGAAGGTCAGCGTGCATTTCAGCGGTGCCGCATGAAGGGCGGCGCCCGGCCAGGACGGCCGGGCGGTGCTGGCCGCTAGGCTCCGTGCGTGCGGAACCAGTCGGCGGCATGGCCAACGGTACGGTCCACCACGTCGGGCTGCTCGTAGTACTGGAAGTGATGCGTGCCATTTTCCCAGATCAGCTTTTTGTCTTCCGTCGGAATCGACTCGAAATGCCGCCGCGCGGACGCCGGGTTCATGCAGGTATCGGAATGCACGACCAGGGCCGGCTTTTTGAGCCTGGCCACGCCAGGCACGGTGGTATAGGCGAAGTGATCGAGATCGCTCATGATGGCGTAGCGGTTATCCCACCCTTTGAGCGTCCACGGTCCATACCAGCTCCACACGAGAGGCCCCGGCAAGCCGGCATTCGATCCGGCAACCGGATCGCCCAGATCGGGAGAAACCAGCGGCTGGTATACGACCGTGCCGTTCGCCGCGTAGTCGGCCCTGGCGGCGCGGGCGCGCTCGAGCCGCGCCGCCAGCAAGGCTTCCAGCTGGGCCGTCGTCGGTGCGCTGGCGACGTCGAAAGGATTCTCGGTGACGCCGGCGGCGATCATGAACAGGTCCGTTTCACGGTCGCGGTAATAGCCGGTGACCGAGGCAACCGCCTTGACGCGGTCTTCATACGAGGCGATGTCGAGCATCTCTGGACCGCCCTGGCACACGCCGAGCAGAAAGACGCGCGCCGGGTCCACATCATCGCGGGCCAGCAGGTAGTCGAGCGCCGCCACCACATCCTCATTTTTCATCTGCGGGTTTTCCAGCCGGCGCGGCATGCCGCCGCTCTCGCCCACTGTGCGCGGATCGAAGGCCAACGCGGCAAAGCCCTCGTCGGCCAGGCGGGTGGCGTACTGGGTCGGCGCCTGCTCCTTGGAAAACGAATAAGGGCCCAGGATCACGACGACGGGAAATGGCCCCTGGCCCTTGGGGCGGTAGAGCACGCCGACCACATCGTCGCCGTGCGATTTGAACGTCACCTTCTCGGGCAGATAATTGCCGTGTGTGGACATGGGTTCCTCCAAAGTTGTCAGTTCATTCAGTATATGAGACACTGATTAGCAAAACTATCTCCACAATTCTTTACACACCAATGAGCAACACTCATCAATTGAATGGCACGGACCTCTTTACGCTGAATGTATTCCTGGCGGCGGCCAGGCATTGCAACTTCCGTGCGGCAGCGGTGGAACTCGACGTCACGCCATCGGCCATCAGCCATTCGGTGAAGACCCTGGAGCAGCGGCTGGGCATACGCCTGTTCAACAGGACCACCCGCAGCGTGTCGCTGACCGATGCGGGCGAACGGCTGGCGGCCCGGCTGCGGCCCGCCCTGTCGTCGATCGCCGAGGCGATCGGGGAAGTCGATGAGCAGCGCGCGGCGCCCAGCGGCACGGTACGCATCAATGCCAGCGAGGGCGCGATCCGCATGATCCTGCGGCCGGTACTGGCGCGCTTCCTGCGCAGCTACCCGCAAGTGCATCTCGATATCGTCACCGATGGCAAGCTCAGCGATATCACCGCCGGCGGCTTCGACGCGGGGATACGGCTGGTCGAGGCCGTGCCGCAGGACATGGTAATGATACGGCTGACCGACACGGTGCGCTTCGCAGCGGTGGCCGCGCCCGCCTATTTCGCCGCACACGGCCGCCCCGGCGTGCCGCAGGACCTGCTGCGGCACGACTGCATCCGCTTTCGCTTCGACAGCGGGGCGATCTACCGCTGGGAATTCGAACATCGGGGCGCTGTCGAAACGATCAATGTCACCGGCCCCCTCACCCTGACCGACCAGCCCCTGATGGTCGATGCCGCCATCGACGGCATCGGCATCGCCTTCGTGCCCGAACACCTGGCGCTCGATGCGTTGCGCGATGGACGGCTGGAACGGGTACTCGACGACTGGTGCCCCGACATGCCGGGCCTGGCGCTGTACTATCCGGGCCACCGCCATGTCTCGGCCGGGCTGCGCGCCTTGATTGCGACGATACGCCAACCGTAACACAGCGTCACTGCCTGGTGCATAGCGCCGCCGGATGGCCAGTACGGCTATTTTTTTCGCGATTGGTGTCACAAAAAAACAACGCGTATTTTATTTGTAATATTTTTTAAATAATTGCCTTACATAAACATATTTTCCCCTATGCAATTCGGCTCCCATTAAGCGGCGAGACAGTCTCTCCGCATTAATTATCTAGGATTAATATGAAAAAGCAATTGTTTGCAGTAGTCGTCGGCACCGCTCTGGCATTCCCTTTGTTTGCACAAGCTGAAAACATTTATGTCGGCGCGAATGCCGGCCGTTCGGAATTGAAATTGTCGGGCGATGTCGCTTCGGGCAAAGAAAACAAAACCGGTTTTAAAGTTTATGCCGGTTACGACTTCACGCCTAACTTCGGCGCAGAAGCCGGTTATGTCAATTTCGGCAAACTGAAAGAAAGCGAAGGCAAGGAATCGCTGAGCATGGAAACCAGCGCAATCTACGCAGCCGCGACCGGCACCTTGCCACTGAACGCTGAACGCTGAATTCTCGCTGTTTGCAAAAGTTGGCGTTACTCAAAACCACACCAAAGCCAAATTGAACCTGATCGGTTTCAGCGCCAGCGAATCGAAAAACAAAACCGCTGCCCTGTTTGGCATCGGTGCTGCTTATAACTTCAATAAAAACCTGTCGGCCGTTGCTGAATATGAAAACTTCGGCAAAACGATGAGCCAGGATGGCATGAAACTGAAAGCCGACCTGCTGTCGATCGGCCTGCGTTACAAGTTCTAATTCACGCTCGCGCGAATCAGAATCAAGCCGTTGTTAGCGGCTGATAAAAAAACCGGCCATGCAGCCGGTTTTTTTATGGGTGAATGGCAAGCAGGCGGCATGGATGCTAAGATCGCGCCCTGAGATTTTAAGGAAGGCACCGTCATGATGACCAAAGAAGATGTAAGCGAACTGTTTGCCAATATCGCCGAGAACGCGCCATGGGACCTGTCCCAGCCGCTGCTGTGGGGCTATTACTTCACCAACCCCACGTCCGAACCGCTGGAGCAGGCCGCCACCGTGCTGGCGCTGCAGGGCTACCGCCCGGTGGAACTGTACCAGCCGGAACTCGACGATCCGGCAGCACCGCCCGTGTGGGTGCTGCATGTGGAAAAGGCCGAAGTGCATGGCGTCGACAGTCTGCACGCGCGCAATGGCGAACTGATGGCGTTTGCGCAGGACAACCAGCTGGCCAGCTATGACGGCATGGATGTAGGCCCCGTCGGCGCGCCCGACGTGCCGCAGCATTAAGACCGCCATCGGATGAAAAAACGGCGCCCGCGGGCGCCGTTTTGCATGGATCGCTGAAAACGCTCAGCTCAGGTTTTCCAGGCGGATCTTGGTGACCGTGCCCACCACGCTGTTCAGCGCTTCCATCTTCTCGATGGCGGCCGTGACGTTCTTTTCCTGCGTCTGGTGCGTCAGCATGATGATGTCCGTGTGCGTCTCGCCCTCGGCCGGCTCTTTTTGCAGCATGGCGTCGATCGAGATGCCGCGTTCGGCCAGGATGCGCGTCAGGTCGGCCAGCACGCCCGGCTGGTCGGCCACATGCATGCGCAGGTAGTAGCTGGTGGTGATTTCCGACATCGGCAAGATCGCGATATCGGTCATCGCGTTCGGCTGGAACGCCAGGTGCGGCACGCGGTGTTCCGGGTCGGCCGTGGCCAGGCGGGTGATGTCGACCAGGTCGGCGATCACCGACGAGGCGGTCGGCTCGGCGCCCGCGCCGCGGCCCGAGTACAGGCTGGCGCCGACGGCGTCGCCATGCACCAGCACCGCATTCATGGCGCCTTCCACGTTGGCGATCAGGCGCTTGGCCGGGATCAGGGTCGGATGCACGCGCAGCTCGATGCCTTCCACGCCATTGACAGTGGCGCGCTTGGTGATGCCCAGCAGCTTGATGCGGTAGCCCAGTTGCTCGGCGTAGCGGATATCGACGGCATTGAGGTTGCTGATGCCTTCCACGTAAGCCTTGTCGAACTGCACCGGGATGCCGAAGGCGATGGCCGACATGATGGTGGCCTTGTGCGCGGCATCGACGCCTTCGATGTCGAAGGTGGGATCGGCTTCCGCATAGCCCAGTTCCTGTGCCTGTTTCAGCACGGTGGCGAAATCGAGGCCCTTGTCGCGCATCTCGGACAGGATGAAATTGGTGGTGCCGTTGATGATGCCGGCGATCCATTCGATGCGGTTGGCCGTCAAGCCTTCGCGCAGCGCCTTGATGATGGGGATGCCGCCGGCGACGGCCGCTTCGAAGGCCACCATCACGCCCTTGTCCTGGGCGGCGGCGAAGATTTCGTTGCCGTGCACGGCCAGCAGGGCCTTGTTGGCAGTGACCACATGCTTGCCATTGGCAATCGCCTGCATCACCAGGGTTTTCGACAGGTCGTAGCCGCCGATCAGTTCGACGACGATGTCGATCTCGGGGTCGTTGACGATCAGCATCGGGTCATTGACGACCTTGCAGCCGCCGGCGACCAGCGCTTCGGCGCGCGCCACGTCGCGCACGGCGACGGCGACGACTTCAATGCCGCGGCCCGCGCGGCGCTTGATTTCTTCCTGGTTGCGTTTCAGGACGCTGAACGTGCCGTAACCGACATTGCCCAGGCCCAGCAGGCCGATCTTGATGGATTTCATAGTTGTGCTTGACTGCTCATAAGTGGCGCCCCCTTGGGCGGCGCCAGGTTGATCGAGATTGCTGCTGGCTGATTCAGCCCCGGCCGTGACGCTTGCGGTAACCTTCGAGGAAGCGCGCAATGCGCCCCATGGCCTCGGTCAGGTCATCGGAGTTGGGCAGGAAGACGACACGAAAATGGTCGGGCGCGATCCAGTTGAACCCCGTGCCCTGCACGATCAGGACCTTGGCTTCGGCCAGTAATTCATAGGCAAACTGCTGGTCGTCGGCGATCGGGTAGATCTCCGGGTCCAGGCGCGGGAACATGTACAGCGCGGCCTTCGGCTTGACACAGGTGACGCCCGGGATATCGGTCAGCAGCTTGTGCGCCAGATCGCGCTGTTTCAACAGGCGCCCGCCGGGCCCCACCAGGTCTTGTATGCTCTGGTAGCCGCCAAGCGCCGTCTGGATGGCAAATTGCCCCGGCGCGTTGGCGCATAGCCGCATCGAAGCCAGCATGTTGAGGCCTTCGATGTAATCCTTTGCGTGGCGCTTTTCGCCCGAGACCACCATCCAGCCGGAACGGTAGCCGCAGGAGCGGTAATTCTTCGACAGGCCGTTCATGGTGATGAACAGCACGTCATCGGCCAGCGAGGCGATCGACACGTGCTCGGCTTCGTCGTACAGCACCTTGTCGTAGATCTCGTCGGCGAAAATGATCAACTGGTGCTGGCGCGCCAGTTCGACGATCTGCAGCAGCACGGAAACCGGGTACAGCGCGCCCGTGGGATTGTTCGGGTTGATGACAACGATGGCTTTCGTTTGCGGCGTGATCTTGCGGCGCATGTCCTCGATGTCGGGATACCACTCGTTCTGCTCGTCGCACACATAATGCACGGGATTGCCGCCCGACAGGCTGACGGCGGCCGTCCACAGCGGGTAATCGGGCGCTGGCACCAGCACTTCATCGCCGCTGTTGAGCAGGGCGTTCATCGACATGACGATTAGTTCGGAAGCGCCATTGCCCAGGTATATGTCATCGATGGTGACGCCGGCGATATTCTTGCCCTGCGTGTAGTGCATGACGGCCTTGCGCGGCGCGAACATGCCTTTCGAATCCGTATAGCCGGCGGCGTTCTGCAGATTGAGCATCATGTCGCGCACGATCTCGTCGGGCGGATCGAAGCCGAATACGGCCAGGTTGCCGATATTGAGCTTGGTGATCTTGTGGCCTTCTTCTTCCATTTGCCTGGATTTTTCCAGGACCGGGCCGCGGATGTCGTAGCAGACGTCCGCCAATTTATTCGATTTCTGAATCGGTCGCAAAATAAATCCCTGTCGTGATGCGGCGCGGTGACCAGAACTTGCAGCATGATAGCCGCGCCAGAACTATGAACCCGTGAAACTGCAATGCGAAAGACTGCAAGGCGAAAACAACCATTCTCGCCGAAAACAGGCCATTTTATCAAATTAAACATGGCCAACCCCGGCATTTGACGCCGATTCTGCCACGCCGGCGCCTTCGGACGACAATCGGGCGGGCGCCATCTTCATCTTCCCTTAATCTTGCAGCATTACCATGGCGCAGGCAGGCATCGCCACTGTGGCGCCGAACATTGCAATTTGGAAAGGATGTTGCTTTTCAGTCGCTCTTTTCTGTCATTTATGGCATGCTTACGCCCTTGGCCGCGGCACGCAATTTGGCCGCGCGCGCACCGATCAACCGACACGACCAGCCCCCGATATCGCCATGAAACTCCATGCCAGCAGCACCCAACAATACCAGACTGTCACCGGCTATGACGAAAACGGCGTCGAGATCAATGCCCAGCCGTATAACTACAGTCTGATCGTCATGCCGGAAATGCCCCCGCGGGCGTGGGAGGTGGACAGTTTCGAACAGCTGAACGAGGCGCATTTCGCGCAAATCCTGGCCGATGCACCCGACGTGGTCATCCTCGGTACGGGCGAGCGCCAGCGCTTCGTGCACCCGAAGCTGACGGCCGCGCTGACCATGCGCCGCATCGGCGTCGAATGCATGGATAGCCAGGCTGCCTGCCGCACCTACAATATCCTCATGGGCGAAGGCCGCAAAGTCACCCTGGCACTGATCCTGGCCCCGGCCGCGGGCAAGGCCGCATGAAAATCAATGTCAACGAGCTGCACTCGTCGCGAGTGCTGATGTGGTCGCTGCTGGGCATCTTCATCGTCGTCACGCTGTATGCGCTGGGCGTGCGCACCCTGGTGCCGCCCGACGAAGGCCGCTACGCGGAGATGGCGCGCGAAATGTTCGTCACGGGCGACTGGATCACCACGCGCCTGAACGGCATCAAGTACTTTGAAAAACCGCCGCTGCAAACCTGGATGAATGCGCTGACCTTCGCCGCCTTCGGCCTGGGCGAATGGCAAGCCCGTTTGTGGACCGGCCTGTGCGGCATCATCGGCGTGTGCATGACGGCCTACGCGGGCAAGAAAGTGTTCGGCCCGCGCGTGGGACTGTATGCGGGCCTGGTGCTGGCGTCGAGCCTGTTCTGGCTCGCTTCCGGCCAGATCAATTCGCTGGACATGGGCCTGTCGGGCATGATGACCCTCACCATGGGCAGCCTGCTGATCGCCCAGCGCGACGACGCCACGGCGCTTGAACGGCGCAACTGGATGCTGGCCTGCTGGGCCGCCATGGCGCTGGCCGTGCTGGCCAAGGGCCTGATCGGCATCGTGCTGCCGGGCGCCGTGCTGGTGCTGTATTCGCTGTGTGCGCGCGACTGGCGCATCTGGACGCGTTTGCATCTGGTCAAGGGCTTGCTGGTGTTCCTTGCCATCGCCACGCCGTGGTTCGTGCTGGTCGCCCTGCGCAATCCGGAACAGCCGCACTTCTTCTTCATCCATGAGCATTTCCAACGCTTCCTGATGAAGGGCCACAAGCGCGAAGGCGCCTGGTATTACTTCCTGGTGCTGCTGATCCCCGGCATGCTGCCATGGATAGGCGTGCTGCCGCAAAGCCTGGCCGCCGCGTTCCAGCGCCAGGAAGGCGCCTTCCAGCCCCGCTTGATGCTGCTCGTCTGGGCCGTCTTCATTTTCTTCTTCTTCAGCTATTCGACCTCGAAGCTGCCTGGCTACATCGTGCCCATCTTCCCGGCGCTGGCCCTGCTGGTGGCGCTGTACCTGGAATCGGCCTCGCGCCGCCAGCGCATGCTGGCCGCCGGCCTGCTGTGCGTGCTGGGCGCGGCCGTCCTGATCGGCGGACCGATCGCCTTCGGCAAGGCCAGCGCGCGCGACGCGGAAGCCTTGATCGCGCTCAAGGGATACCAGCCATGGCTGATGGCGGCCGGCTTCTTCGCCCTGGCCGGTGGCGCCCTGGCCTTGCTGCATGCGCGCCAGCTGCGCCGCGACATGACGGTGCTGACCATCGCCGGCGCCGGCTTCCTGGCCACGCACTGCATCCTGGCCGGCTCCGAACTGTATGGCCAGAACCGCGCGGGCACCGACATGCTGCCGCAGATCCAGGCCGAACTGACGGCCGATACCAAGCTCTATTCCGTCGGCATCTATGAACAGTCGCTGACGTACTACCTGCAGCGGCCCGTGATCCTCGTCGATTACTGGGATGAGTTCACGTTTGGCCTGAAACAGCAGCCCGAGCTGTCCATCCCGAGCATCGAGACTTTCATCACGCAATGGACGAACGATGCCAACGCCGGCGTGCGCGACATGGCCATTATCAGCCTGTACCGTTACAAGGAATTGCAGGAACGTGGCGTGCCCATGCGTGTGATTGCCAAGGATGCGCGCCGCATGGTCATTGCCAACAAATAAATATTTAAAGGGGCGCGAGGCAGTATGGATCGCGCCCCCGGCCAGCTTGCCCCGCCCCCGCATCAGCAGGATTTTTCACCGCTGAACCGGCTGCGCCGCCGTACTGACGATATAAAATAGCCATGCCTGCCAGCGGCCATTGACCGCACTGGCAGCCTCGGCGACGCCGATACCCTGACACAATACAGATCCAAGAACTGCGCCCCATGACCTCTACCCTGCCCTTTTTGCCATTTTCCAAACCCACCATCGACGAAGCGACCATCGCCGCCGTCGGCGAAGTGCTGCGCTCGGGCTGGATCACCAGCGGCCCGAAAGTGCAGGCATTCGAAGCCCAGCTGTCCGAGTATTTCGGCGGGCGTCCCGTGCGCACCTTCAATTCGGGCACGTGCACCATGGAAATCGCGCTGCGCATCGCCGGCATCGGCCCCGGCGACGAAGTCATCACCACGCCCGTGTCGTGGGTAGCGACAGCCAACGTCATCATCGAAGTGGGCGCCACGCCCGTGTTTGCCGACATCGACCCCGTCACGCGGAACATCGACCTCGACAAGCTGGAAGCGGCCATCACCCCGCGTACGAAGGCCATCATCCCCGTCTACCTGTCCGGCTTGCCGGTCGACATGGACCGCCTGTATGCGATTGCTGAAAAGTACAATTTAAGGGTCGTGGAAGACGCGGCGCAAGCATTCGGCTCCACCTGGAAGGGCAAGCGCATCGGCGCGTTTGGCGACTTCGTCTCGTTCAGCTTCCAGGCCAACAAGAACATCACCACGGGCGAAGGCGGCTGCCTCGTCCTCAACAACCTGGAAGAAGCGAAGCTGGCCGAGAAATACCGGCTGCAGGGCGTCACCCGCAGCGGCGTCGATGGCATCGACGTCGATGTACTGGGAGGCAAATACAACATGAGCGACATCATGGCCGCCATCGGCCTGGGCCAGTTCGCCAATATCGACGCGATCACGGCCCACCGCCGCGCGCTGGCACGCCACTATTTCGCGCAATTCGGCAGCGACTTCGAAGCGCAGAGCGGCGCCCAGCTGCCCGTGCAGGACTTTGAAAACAGCAACTGGCATTTGTTCCAGATCATCCTGCCCGACAATGGCCCCGGCACGCGTGCCGCCTTCATGCAGCAAATGGCGCAGCAGAACGTGGGAACGGGCTATCATTACGCACCGATCCACCTGTTTACCATGTACCGCGAACGCGGCTTTACCGAAGGCATGTTCCCCGTCTCGGAAAAGATCGGCCGCCTGACCGTGACCTTGCCGATGTTCTACGCCATGACAACACAGGACGTGGAACGCGCCGTCGCCACCGTCAAATCCATTCTCATCAAATGAGCAGCGCGCCGATGAAACCTGAACTGTCCATTATCATTCCAATCTACAACGAGCAGGATGGCCTGGCCAGCCTGTTCGCCCGCCTGTATCCGGCCCTCGATGCCCTGCAGACGAGCTACGAGATCATCTTTATCAATGATGGCAGCCGCGACAATTCGGTGGCCATCTTGGCGGAACAGTTCCGCCAGCGCCCCGACGTCACGCGCGTAGTCTTGTTCAACGGTAATTATGGCCAGCACATGGCCATCCTGGCCGGCTTTGAAGCTTCGCGCGGGCAAATCATGGTCACGCTCGATGCCGACCTGCAGAATCCGCCCGAAGAAATCGGCAACCTGGTGGCAAAGATGCGCGAAGGCTACGATTACGTGGGCTCGATCCGGCGCAAGCGGCAAGATTCCGCCTGGCGCACCCTGGCGTCGAAGATGATGAACCGGCTGCGCGAGCGCATCACCAACATCAAGATCACGGACCAGGGCAACATGCTGCGCGCGTATGGCCGCAACGTGATCGACCTGGTCAACCAGTGCGCCGAAGTCAACACCTTCGTGCCCGCCCTGGCCTACACGTTTGCCCGCAAGCCCACGGAAATTACCGTCGAGCACGAGGAGCGCTCGGCCGGCGAGTCGAAATACTCGCTGTACAGCCTGATCCGCCTCAATTTCGACCTGGTCACGGGCTTTTCGCTGATTCCCCTGCAAATCTTTTCGATGCTGGGCATGCTGCTGTCACTCAGTTCGGCCCTGCTGGTGATCTATCTGCTGGCGCGCCGCTTCCTGTTCGGCGCCGAGGCGCAGGGCGTGTTCACCCTGTTCGCCATCGCCTTCTTCCTGATGGGCGTGATCCTGTTCGGCATCGGCCTCGTGGGCGAATACGTGGGACGCATCTTCCAGCAAGTGCGCGCCCGTCCCCGCTACGTGGTGCAAACCATCTTGCAGGACGGCATGGCCCAGGCGGAAGCCGAGGCGCCATCGTACGTGCGCCTGGAAAAGCGCCAGGTGGGCCGCTGATGGGCGCCCCGCGCGCCGTCGTCTTCGGCTACCACAATGTGGGCGTGCGCTGCATCAAGGTGCTGCTGGCCGGTGGCGTCGATATCGCCCTGGTCGTCACGCACGAAGACAGCCCCACGGAAAACCTGTGGTTCGAGTCCGTCGCCAGCCTGTGCCAGGCCGAAGGCATCCCGTACATCACGCCCGGTGATCCGCGCGCGCCCGAGCTGCTGGCGCAGGTGCAGGCGGCAGCGCCGGACATGCTGTTCAGCTTTTACTACCGCCACATGCTGCCCGCCAGCATCCTGGAAGTCGCGCCCGCCTACAATATGCACGGCTCGCTGCTGCCGCAATTCCGCGGCCGCGCGCCCGTCAACTGGGCCGTGCTGCATGGCGCCCCGCAAACGGGCGCCACCCTGCACGAAATGACGGTCAAGCCCGATGCCGGCGCCATCGTCGCGCAAACGGCCGTGCCGATCCTGCCCGACGACACGGCTTTCGAAGTCTTCGGCAAGGTCACCGTGGCGGCGGAACAAACCCTGTGGAACGTGCTGCCGGCCTTGCTGGACGGCACGGCGCCACGCCAGCTCAACGATTTACGCCAGGGCGGCTACTTTGGCGGGCGCAAGCCGGAAGACGGCCGCATCGACTGGAAGTTACCCGCGCAGCAGGTATACAACCTGCACCGGGCCGTCGCGCCACCCTATCCTGGCGCCTTTACCGAAGTCAACGATGTCATTTACATCATCGAAAAAGCCCGTTTGAGCAAGCATTCCGCAGGAAGTTTGCCACCGGGCTTGGCGGTAGTGGATAATTGCATCTTTGGCGTCTGCGGAGACGGCCGCATGCTGGCCATTTCCGCGCTGAGGGCTGCCGGGGAGCCGATTTCGGCTCAGCAATTGCAAGCAAGCCTGACCACCCGCGTCAGCACACACTGATATCACTCAAGAGAATCTCACATGAAAAAAGTCCTCATCTTAGGCGTCAACGGCTTCATCGGCCACCACCTGTCCAAGCGCATCCTGGAAACCACCGACTGGCATGTCTACGGCATGGACATGAACACGGACCGCATCACGGAATTGCTGGAAGATGACAACTACAAGTCGCGCATGCACTTCTTTGAAGGCGACATCACGATCAACAAGGAATGGGTCGAGTACCACGTCAAGAAATGCGATGTGATCCTGCCGCTGGTGGCCATCGCCACGCCATCGACCTACGTCAAGCAGCCGCTGCGCGTCTTCGAACTGGACTTCGAAGCCAACCTGCCCATCGTGCGCTCGGCCGCCAAGTACGGCAAGCACCTGGTCTTCCCGTCGACCTCGGAAGTGTATGGCATGTGCCATGACGAGGAATTCGACCCGGAAAACTCGGAACTGATCTGCGGCCCGATCAACAAGCCGCGCTGGATCTATTCGAACGCCAAGCAGTTGATGGACCGCGTGATCTGGGGCTACGGCATGGAAGGCTTGAACTTCACCCTGTTCCGTCCATTCAACTGGATCGGCGCCGGCCTGGACTCGATCCACACGCCAAAAGAAGGTTCTTCGCGCGTGGTGACGCAATTCTTCGGCCATATCGTGCGCGGCGAGAACATCTCGCTGGTCGACGGCGGCGCGCAAAAACGCGCGTTCACTTACATCGACGACGGCATCGATGCGCTGATCCGTATCATCGCCAACAAGAACGGCATCGCCAGCGGCAAGATCTACAACATTGGCAATCCGACCAATAACTATTCGATCCGCGACCTGGCCGGCATGATGCTGACCCTGGCCACCGAATACCCGGAATACGCCGAAGGCGCGAAACACGTGAAAATCGTGGAAACGACCTCGGGCGCCTACTACGGTGCCGGCTACCAGGACGTGCAAAACCGCGTGCCGAAAATCACGAATACCTGCGAAGAACTGGGCTGGGCGCCGACCACCACCATGGCCGATTCCCTGCGCAATATTTTCGACGCCTACCGCAGCCAGGTAGCCCAAGCCAAAGCCCTGATGGATTAATGTTGAGCAAGCCGTTCCTGACCCTGAAAATCGACGTCGATACCTATCGCGGCACCCGTGAAGGCATGGGCAATCTGGTGCGCATGCTGGCCGCGCACCAGGCCAAGGCCACCTTTCTGTTCTCGCTGGGCCCCGACCACACGGGCTGGGCCCTGCGGCGCGCCTTGCGGCCCGGCTTTTTCAGCAAGGTGTCGCGCACCTCGGTGGTCGAACACTACGGCTTGAAAACATTGATGTACGGCACCTTGCTGCCGGGACCCGATATCGGCAAGCTGTGCGCGGCGCAATTG
Source organism: Janthinobacterium sp. SUN128 (assembly GCF_030587275.1). Lineage (NCBI taxonomy): Bacteria > Pseudomonadati > Pseudomonadota > Betaproteobacteria > Burkholderiales > Oxalobacteraceae > Janthinobacterium > Janthinobacterium sp. SUN128. Next base: position 3,109,358 of record NZ_JAPWHY010000001.1, read on the forward strand.
CGCGCCGTGCGCGATGCTGGTTTCGAGTGCGGCATCCACACCTGGGATCACACCCTGTGGCAAGACAACGTGGCCAAGCGCAACGCCGCCTGGACCATCAACATGATGCGCAAGGCCGCCAACCGCTACGAACAGGTATTTGGCACCAAGCCGCACACGCACGGCGCGGCCGGCTGGCAAATGAATGTCAGCGCCTTTGTCGAACACGACACGGCCGGCTACCGCTTTGCCTCCGATGGCCGCGCCATGCTCGACGCGCGCGGCGCCATGGTGCATCCTGGCAATGGCCCACACCGCGTGCGCAATGGCAACACCATCCTGCAATGCGTGCAATTGCCCACCACCCTGCCCACCCTGGATGAATTGCTGGGCTGCGAAATCGACGGCAAACTGATCACAACGAGCAATGTTGCCGCGCATATATTGTCGCTGACGGCGGATAATCCCCGCGATCACGTATATACCTTGCATGCGGAACTTGAAGGACAGAAACTCGCCCCCATTTTCGAACAACTGCTGGCTGGTTGGAAAGCCCAGGGCTACCAGTTTGCAGCGATGGGCGATTATTATGAAAAGATAAAAAATACGGACTTGCCCGTTTGTCCCGTCACCTGGGATGAGTTGCCAGGCCGTTCGGGACGCCTGATTGTGCAGGGCAAAGCGGCCTGAATGCTGTATTGTTGCACCTGGATGCGTTGCCAGATTAAAAACAGCGCTGATGATCACCGTTCAGGAGAGAACCTGTGGCTGATAGCCAATCCCTCGTTAGCATACCCGACTTTAGCGCCGCCATGACCAGCGGCAAGACCTTTCAGTTGCTGGGCCGTCCGGCCAAGGCCACGGTGCTGTTTTTCTATCCGAAGGACAACACCCCTGGCTGCACCACGGAAAACATCGCCTTCCGCGATGCGTATTCGCAATTCGTCGCTGCCGGCGTGGAAATCTACGGCATCAGCCGCGATTCCCTGCGCTCGCACGAAAGTTTCAAAGCCAAGCTGGAACTGCCGTTCGAGCTCATTTCCGACCCGGACGAAGCCGTTTGTCTGCTGTTTAACGTCATGAAGATGAAACAGATGTACGGCAAGACGGTCCGTGGCGTCGAGCGCAGTACGTTTGTGATTGACGCCCAGGGCCGATTGGTGAAAGAATGGAGAGGCGTGAAGGTCGCAACTCACGTGGAAGAAGTGCTGGAATTCGTAGCGCATCTGAATTGATCGTCCATTTTTGATCCAATGCGCGTTGTCGGCTTCCAGCGAGCCTGGTTCAACCGCAGTTCAGTTCACGGTACCTATCGCCATTTTGAGTCAACGAAGCGCCTCCATCCACTCCGCCAGGCGGGCATGCAGCCCGTCGATGGCGTCCATGACCGGCCATGCTGCCGGCCTTCCGGCAGTTACTCGTCCTGTAGCATTGTTGTTCCCCCGCATCCACCCCATGAGAAGTGCCGCCAGAAGCTGGCTGCCCATGGGCGATTCATTCCAGAAATTTTTTGATTGAGATCCTGATGCCACTGCCAAAATTACCGAGCAAGCCAGCCACTATCCTGGCCACCCAAGATTACCCAACCGCAGGCGCAGCGCGCCCAGCCACCAAAACCCCGGCAGCCAAGAAAGTGGCTGCACCGATTATTGAAGCGGCGATCGCCGAAGTTGCCAAGCCGGTCCGCAATGCGGCCACGAAGATCAAGCAAGTGGCGGCCCTGATGGTCGCCAAGCCGGCGCCAGCCGTTGCTGCACCGGCGCCGGTCGCGGCCGCGCCTGCCGCCGTTGCTGCGCCTGCAGCGAAAGCCAAGCCGGCGGCAAAAGGCAAGGTCACGCCGATCAAGCCCGTCAAGCAAGCCGAGCAGCCACATCCTGCCAAGCACAAGGCTGTCGAAGTGCAGCTCAAGTCGTCCGCCAGCCGCGCCGCCGACCAGCGCGGCATCAGCAAGCTATTCGTGCTCGACACGAACGTGCTGATGCACGATCCATCCTCGCTGTTCCGCTTCGAGGAACACGATGTGTACCTGCCGATGATGACCCTGGAAGAGCTGGACAACCATAAAAAGGGCATGACGGAAGTGGCGCGCAATGCACGCCAGGTCTCGCGCACGCTCGACGCCCTGATCAGCAACACGGATGACGACGCCATCGAACACGGCATCCTGCTGTCCAAGCTGGGCAACAAGGATGCCAAGGGCCGCCTGTTCTTCCAGACGCGCCTGCAAAGCGCCGACTTGCCGGCTGGCTTGCCAGTGGGCAAGGCCGACAACCAGATCCTCGCCGTCGTGCGCTCGCTGGAATCGGAACAGGAAGGCCGCCCTGTCGTGCTGGTGTCGAAAGACATCAACATGCGCATCAAGGCGCGCGCCCTGGGCCTGCCGGCCGAAGATTACTTCAACGACCATGTGCTGGAAGACACGGACTTGCTGTACTCGGGCATCGTGCAATTGCCGGACGACTTCTGGAACAAGCACGGTAAGGACATGGAATCGTGGCAGGAAAGCAAGAACGGCTACAGCTCGACGTTCTACCGCGTGACGGGCCCGTTCATCCCGTCGCTGCTGGTCAACCAGTTCATCTACCTGGAACCGAAAAACGGCGAAACGCCGTTCTACGGCCAGGTGAAACAGATCAACGGCAAGACAGCCGTGCTGCAAACCCTGCGCGACTTCAGCCACACGAAGAACAATGTGTGGGGCGTGACGGCGCGCAACCGCGAGCAGAATTTCGCGCTGAACTTGCTGATGAATCCGGAATGCGACTTCGTCACCCTGCTGGGCCAGGCCGGTACCGGCAAGACCCTGCTGGCCCTGGCCGCCGGCCTGGCGCAAGTGCTGGAAACCAAGCTCTACAATGAAATCATCGTTACCCGCGTCACGGTACCGGTGGGCGAAGACATCGGTTTCCTGCCAGGCACGGAAGAAGAAAAGATGTCGCCATGGATGGGCGCCTTCGACGACAACCTGGAAGTGCTGAACAAGTCCGACTCCGATGGCGGCGAATGGGGCCGTGCGGCAACGCAAGACCTGATCCGCTCGCGCATCAAGATCAAGTCGCTCAACTTCATGCGCGGCCGCACGTTCGTGAACAAGTTCCTCATCATCGATGAAGCGCAAAACTTGACGCCGAAACAAGTCAAGACCCTCGTCACGCGCGCCGGTCCCGGCACGAAGATCCTGTGCCTGGGCAACATCGCGCAGATCGACACGCCATACCTGACGGAAGGCTCGAGCGGCCTGACTTACGTGGTCGACCGCTTCAAGGGCTGGACCCACAGCGGCCACGTCACCCTGGCCCGCGGCGAGCGCTCGCGCCTGGCCGACCACGCCAGCGAAGTACTGTAAGTGATAGCGGGCGGCGCGAGCTGCCCAGTCATTCGAAGCCCCGGCTGCAGCGATGCAACCGGGGCTTTTTTCATGTGCGCGACTTTTCATGGCGGCATGTTCTAATACCGCTCCTTTCCTTCTGGACACATAGCCCGATGCATCCCGCCTTTCAGTTGTTGCTCTGCTTCATCCTCTTCATGTCCATCCACATTTCCGTCATGGCGGCCTGCGCCAGGCTGTTCGGCATCACGGTCCGCAGCGTCAGCTATGGCGTGGGACCGACTGTGCTGACCTGGGGAAAAGTCCACGTCAAGCTGCTGCCGCTGGCCGGCAGCCTGGTGCTGAAAGATACGCGTGAAGAAGAACTGTATGACGACGATCCCTGCCTCGATGCCTACAACTTCCAGCCGCTATGGAAGCAGGTGCTGCTGCCATTGAGCGGCGTGGGGATGCTGCTGGCATTGTCGCTGGGCATCATGGGAGCCTCGGGCTGGGACAGCTTTGTCGCGGCCTTCGGGCAAATCGTCCACGGCGCGCTGGCACCGCTGTCGACGGCGCAGGAATTGCTGGGCAATGGAGAGGCGTTTGCCCGTACACACGGCTTTGCGCTGGTGTTCGCCCTGTTCTCGTTGAAACTGTGCGCCTTGAACCTGTTGCCGTTTGCCGGCTTGAACGGGGGACAGGCGCTGCTGGCCATCGCGCGCGGCGGCAAGCCGTATGTGACGTGGGAAGAGACGGCAGCAAAATGGCTGTTGCTGCCGGGGCTGGCGATCCTGCTGGCGTGGGCGGCGGCACTGGCCGTGTATTGCTGGCGCGCGCTGGGGCTGTAATCGCACAGCCCCAGTTGGCTACAGCTAGAAATTCACCTTCAGACTCAGCAGGGCTTCGCGTTCGGCGCCACGGAAGATGCCGCCAAAGTATTTCTTGTCAAATACATTGCCGATATTCAAAGCCAGGCGGTAACGCGCCGTTTCGTAGGCCACGGCGATATCGGCCAGGGTGTACGGATCATTCATGTACAGCGCATTGGCCGCGCCATTGTAGGGCGAACTGCCACGGTAGCGCAGGCCGCCAGCGAGCATCAGGCCGGGCACGGCCATGGGCCGGTAATCGAGCCAGATGCTGGCCGCATGGCGCGTCGTCTGCAGGGTCTGGCGGCCGATTTCGTAGTCGCGGTTGCTCTTCGTCGTGCGCGGGTCCAGATAGGTATAGCCGGCCAGCACGCTCAACTCGGGCAAGGGTTTGAACGTACCTTCCAGTTCCACGCCCGTCGAACGTACCTCGCCCGTCTGTAGCGACGAACGCGGATGCAGCGGGTCTGGCGTGGTGACATTCGTTTGCGTCAGATCAAACAGCGATGCCGTCAACATGGTCGATGTGCCGGCAGGCTGGTACTTGATACCCAGTTCCACCTGCTTGCCCTTGCGTGGCTGAAAAGCCTTGCCGTCAAAGTCGCGGCCCGTGGCCGGGTCGAACGAGGTGGCATAGCTGGCATACGGCGCCACGCCATTGTCGAACAGGTACAGCAGGCCGGCACTGCCCGTGGTGGCATTGTCGTCGATGCGCGTGCTCGCCGAATTGAGCTGCGTGCTGCGCGCGCGGTCGTGGCGCAGGCTGGCGTTCGCCACCCATGCACCCAGCTTGAACTGGTTCAACGTGTAGATGCCCGTCTGCTTGAGTTCAGTGTCGGTATAGTCGAGTCCCGGTGCGGCGATCGATTGATGGTAGACCGGCGCATGGATATCGAGGTTCGGCACGTCCCAGCCAAAGCCCAGTCCATCGTTTTCCTTGTATTTCAGGTAATCGATGCCCGCCACGAAGCGGTGCCCGATCTCGCCCCAGCGAAAGTCCTTCTGCGCGCGGCTGTCGACCGTCCAGGTCTTGCCGTCCACTTTTTCCGCCAGGCTGCCGCGCGTGGCCGTGCGCCCGTCAGGCAGCAAATCCATGGCGTAGATATGCTGGTAATCGACCTTGATGGTCGCATGGCGCAAGTTTTGCGTCAGCTTCCATCCATTCCCTGTTGCATGCTCGAGCATATAGCCAAGGGCGCGCGTATCGCGGTCGAAATAGTCGAAGGACGGGTCGCCCGCCGTGCGGCTGACGGGCAAGTCCTTGATGTGCGGATGGACAAACAGGCTGGGCCACCATGGCTTCGGCGTGCCCCGCTCTTGCGAATATGTGCCCAGTACGGTCAGGCTGGTGCGCGCCGAGATGTCCCAGCGCAGCGAGGGCGAGATGGAAACGCGGTTATTCTTCGATTCGATGGGACGATCGTCGGCATCGCGGCCCGTCAGCGTGACGCGGTACAGCAAGCCATCGTTGCCCGCGACAGCGCCGCCCAGATCGGCATTGATCTGATAGCGGTGATAGCGTCCCGCGGAAAACCCCACGCTATTGACGTGGTCTGCACCCGGCAGCTTGGAAGTGACATTGATCATGCCGCCCGGGCGGCCCTGGCCGTAGAAGACGGACGCGGGTCCCTTGATGACTTCGACGCTGTCGAGATCTGCCATTTCGCTATTCCACGAACCATAACTGCCCGCCGACAGCAGCTTCAAGCCATCCTGGTAGTACGAGCTGCCATCGCTGAAGCCGCGGATGGTGGCGCCCGACATGCGCACGTCGGCACCCGTCACGTCCGTCAGCACGCCCGCCGTATAGGCCAGCGCCTGCTCGATGCTTTTCGGGGCCTGCGTCTTGATCTGTTCACGCGTGACAACGGAAATGGCGCGCGGCGTCTCGAGCAATGGCGTGCCCATCTTGGTGGCGGCCACGCTGATGGGCACATAGCCGCGCGACACCGTGCCCTCGCCCGCGTCAGCCGCCGCCATGACGGAAATCAATGGCATGACGGCGTCGGGCGCCGTGCTGGCCACGACAGGCGCGGCGCGCAGCACGTAGCTGCCCGCCGCCAGTTCGACCGCCTGCAAGCCCGTACCCGCCAGCAAGACGGCCAGGGCAGCCTGCGGCGTGTACTGGCCTTGCAGGCCTGCCGTGCTCTTGCCGCTGGCCTGGTCTGGCGTGTAGCTGAGCAAGACATTCGCCGCGCTGGCCAGGCTGCGCAACGCGGGCGCCAGCGGACCGGCAGGAATGTCGTAGGCCAGGCGCATGGCGCCAGCCTGCTGGGCATTGGCCGCTTGCGCCTGCGCCAGGGCTGGCATGGCGGCGTACAGCGCCAGGCTGCACACGGCCAGCGACACGGCACGGGCGATGGGAAGGATTTGCGGTGTAAAAATATAGTAGCGCTGCTTGCGACGAACGGACATGGTGTAAAGCCTCTCAAATGGACTGCTGAAATGATTCCCTTACTTAGCAGGTGCCTTGAGAATGCGAATCGGTCAGGCTGGACACGAAAAAATAATGTCTGCCGGCAGTATCGACTGGCCGGCAGGCATGCGCGGTACTGCGGCGATCAGTTCACGCGTTTGGCAGGCATATCCTGCCCCTCCTGGCGCAGCACCAGTTGTTGCGTCTTGCCATCGGCATCCTTGCTGAAACGCACTTCCGCATCGACTTCATTCGAGAAGAAAGCCGTCTCGCTCATCGGCAACATGGCCAGCTTGCGGAAACCCGTCACCTGGGCGAAGAATTTATCGCCTTCGCGCGTCACTTCCAGGTAGACCTCGGGCGCCAGCGCATACTTGCCCACGTAGGCATCGAATTGCGCCGTCGTCATGGCGACCACCGTACGCGCCGGCTTGGCGGCGCTGGCGCGTTCGTGCACCGTCTTCGATTCGCCGCCGTCATTGAGGATCAGCTGCGCCTCGCCCTTCGGTCCCCGCTCGAATTCGGCAGTGGTGAGCGTATTTTCAATCAGAAAGCCATTTGGCGAGTACGCCAGCATGCGCTGGGCGGGACGCCCCGTGCGCTGCAGCAGCAAGTTGCCCTCGAAGTTACGGATCGTATAGCCGGCCTTGTCGTTGATGGCGTACACGCCCGCGTACGCATCGAGGATGGCGGGCTTGAGCGTGATGACCTTGATCTCGGGATACGGCCGGCCCACGGCGACAGCAGCCGCCTTGCGCGCCACCACGTCGGGATTGACCAGGCCCGTATCCGAGTTTTCCAGCACGGCCACATAGACTTTTTCCTTCGGCAAACGCATCGCATACGTGGCAAAACCATTGATGCCGCCGCTATGGTGGATGACGGGCGTGTTTTGCCAGGTACCCACCTTCCAGCCCAAGCCGGAACGGGTCGCCTTGCCATCGTTCAGCTTGGCCTGCGTGAACGCCTGCTGCCAGGTGGAAGCCTTGAGCAGCTTGCCGTCGGAGATGGCCGCGTCCCAGCGCGCCAGGTCGTCCACCGTGGAAACGAGCGCGCCGGCCGCATACGGCTGCGTCATGCTCAGGGGCAAGTTCGGCACATACGTCTCGCCCGAACGGATATGCCCGGCCGCGCGCTTGGCGGGCCGGCGCTCGTGGCCTTCATAGGCCGTATCGTTCATGCCCAGCGGCACGAAGATCTGCTGTTCCACAAACGTGGCATACGGCTGGCCCGATGCCTTTTCAATGATGGCGCCCAGCAGGAAATAGCCGGAACTGCTGTAACTCCACTGCGTGCCCGGTTCAAAGTCGGGCGGATCGTTCTTGAAGAAATCGATCATCTGCGCGACGCCCAAGTCTTTCGTGCTGTTGGGCACAAATTCCGGCTTCCTTGTGTAGTCGTGGATGCCGGACGTATGCGCGAGCAGCTGTTCGATCGTGACTCTCTTGCCATGCGTCGGATAGTCGGGCAGGAACTTCGTGATGTCATCGGTGATGGCCAGCTTGCCCTGGTCGGCCAGCAGCAGGATGGCGACGGCCGTGAATTGCTTGGAAATGGAACCCAGGCGCAGCGACATGTCAGGCGTCAGCGGCTGGCCATCCTTCACGCTGGCCAGGCCATACGCCTTGCGCAACAAGGGCTGTCCATCCTTGACGACGATGACGACGGCGCCAGGTTCCGTCGCCTTGTAATAGGGAGCGATACTGGCGTCGATTTGCGCGGCCAGCGCTTGCTGCTGCTGGCTCAGGGGCGCCGGCTGGCGCTTGCAACAGGATCAACGTGGCGAGGCAGATGCTGGAAACTGTAAACATGCAGATCACTTTCAAAGGAAGGATAAACCAGCTTGACCATGCCCCTGGCGGCGGCTACCGGGATGGGATAATTTTTTTAGACAATATTTCCAATTTGCCCACCCAGCCTAGCAGACGCGTCACGCATAATTCTCTCCATTTATCACCATGATAGTTTGTGCCTGCTGACGCTATTATTTTCGGGATACCTATCGTATGCTCGCACCAGTGACTTGATGGCATAGAAAAAAGGAGCTGGCATTTTCTCATTCGACACTTGCGGCAAACGCCTGGCCCTGTTGGCCATTCGCGCTTACCAGCGCTACCTGTCGCCCTATAAAGGCTATTCCTGCGCCCACCGCGTGCTGACAGGCCGCGACAGCTGTTCCGCCTATGGCTACAAGGTCATCGCGCGCCACGGCTTGCGTCCGGGACTGGCGCTGTTGCAACGCCGCCTGCGCGCCTGCGGCGAACGCCATCGCCAGCACGGCGCGCTGCAGCCACCGGCACGGCACAGTGCGCGCAGGCAGGCACAGGCGGGGTATTGCGACTGCGATGTGCCCCTGGTCGACTGCGCCTGTGACTGCGCCGACGTGGCAAATGTACTGAACTGCAGTTGGCCGGGTCAGCATAAGCAGACAAGCTGGTTTCGTAATGGCTATACGACAAGCAAGGCATTGAAACAGCAGCAGGCAGCACATCGCAAGAAGATCAGGCAAGGGCAGAACCCGGACAACTGAAATTCACACGAATACTTACAAATGAAATATTCATTCATGAAATGAATAATACCCATTATCACTGTGAATTGGCTGGAAGCGGGCCTGCGGCCTATACTCATGCCGTCTCCCCTACTTTGCTTCCCATGCACACCCTGCTCAGCCCGCATATATCGCGGGCTTTTTGTTCCCGGCAATTGCCACTCTGTCTTTCCCCTCTTACCGATCACCAGGTGCGCGTTTCCCCGCCAGCCCAGCCCCAAACCGGGAGTACAGCATGATCGTGCGCGAGCGTCCCTCGGCGCTACGGCTGTTCCTCGTGGTGCGCGGCTCCGTCCTGCCGCGCATCCGCACCACGCTCATCGTCAATACCCTGATCGCCACCCTCGTCACCTGGTGCCACGGCACCTTGTTCGACCACAAGGTCATCCTCACCACCATCCCATTTACCCTGATCGGCTTGCCACTGGCCATCTTCCTGGGCTTTCGCAACACGGCCGCCTATGACCGCTACTGGGAAGCGCGCAAGCTGTGGGGCGAACTGGTCTTGCGTAGCCGTAATTTCTCGCGCCAGTGCCAGACGATGATACGCAGCGACACGCCGGCCCACGCGAAGCTGGGCCTCAACGATGTGCGTGTGCGCATGATTTACCGCACCATCGCCTTTTGCCACGCCTTGCGCCACCAGCTGCGCGACACGCGCGGACCGGCCGACTTGCAGCCGCTGCTGCGCCCGGCCGAATGGGAAGCGGCCTGCAAGGCGGCGAACCCGTCCGACTACCTGATGCTGCAGATGGGTCACGACCTGGCCGATTGCATCGCGCAAGGCCGCATCGACAGCATCCTCGCCACGCAGATCGATAACACGGTCTCGGCCATGGTAGCGGCCGGCGCCTCGTGCGAACGCATCCGCAGCACGCCGATTCCCTTCTCGTACTCGCTGCTGCTGCACCGCACGGCCTACCTGTACTGTTTCCTGCTGCCTTTCGGCCTGGTCGATTCGCTCGGTTTCATGACGCCCTTCGTCGTCGCCATCGTCGCCTACACCTTCTTTGGCCTCGATGCGCTGGGCGACGAGATCGAGGAGCCATTCGGCGAAGATGCCAACGATCTGCCGCTGTCAGCCATGTGCCGCGCCATCGACATCAGCTTGCGCGAATCCGTGCAGGACGAAAACGTGCCGCCACCCATGCAAGCCGTCGACTTCCTGCTCCATTAAAACGCCACAACGCTTCCGCTTGACCTTCCCACCGGGGCAAGGATTACAGTGGAGGCACTTAATCATTCAAGGAGTGCTTGCCATGTATCAGTTACAAGTTGAAAACATGAGCTGCGGCCATTGCGTCGGCTCGGTCACGAAAGCGGTGCAGGCGATCGATCCTGCGGCACAGGTGCAGATCGACCTGGCTAGCAAGCGCGTCACGGTGGAGTCATCGAGCGAACTGGGCGCCATCAGCGCCGCCATCGTGGAGGCGGGCTACCCCGTCACCAGCGCACAATAACAGCAGAGCAGCACCAGGACAGCCGGCCTTTGCGCCGGCTGTTTTTTTATCCGTCCAGTTCGGGGTAATGGCGGAAGATGCCTTCTTCATTGAAGGCGATTCTGCGCTTCGACTTCAGGTAGCGGGCGATATTCGGCCGCGCCGCCACCATATCGTGCAGCGCAAACAGGGCTGGATACTGCGGCGCCAGGCGCGCCATGGCTTGCGGGAACGCATAGCGCAGGCCGGCCAGCATCTGGAACAGCGACAGGTCGCCATACGTGAGTCTGGCACCCACCAGGTACTGGCCACGGCTGCGATTATTCAACAACACTTGCGTGAAATAGGAAAGAAACTTGGGCAAACGTGTTTCGCGAAAATCCGCGCTGCGCAGCATGGCCGCCTGCTGTTGCTCTTCGTAATATTGATTCATCGACAGCGGATGATGCGTGTCGTGCACTTCCGTCAGCCAGTCGGCCATCGTCAGCTGCAGCTGGTTCAGCCACAAACGGCCGCTTTCCGTACGCGGCGCCAGCCCCAGACGCCGGCCCAGGTACAAGAGGATATTCGTGGTCTGGCCGATCAGCACGTCGCCATCGCGCAGCACGGGCGGTGCGTAGGCGGCCTGAGGCATGCTGTCGCCATCGAGGCAGGCCAGCATGGCGGGAACGCCTTGCCCCTTGCGTTCAGGCAAACGGGCGATATCGCGGTAGTCGGCGCCCGCCTCTTCCAGCGCCAGCCGGATGAATTCGCCGCGCCCCTGTATCGTGGGCCAGTAATACAGTTCATACGCCATAGCCCCTCCGTTGATTCACATCAATGGCAACATGCTTTCGCGTCCGTGTCACCAGCCAACCCCAGGCTTTGCAGGATGGGGCAATCGGGCTTGTCGTCGCCGTGGCACGATTGCGCCAGGTGGGCCAGGGTATCGCGCATTTCCGTCAGCTCGGCGATGCGCTTGTTGAGCTCGGCCACGTGGGCCAGGGCGATGCCTTTCACGTCCGCGCTGGCGCGCTGGTCGTTTTGCCACAGCGACAGCAGCTCGCGGATCTGTTCCAGCGAAAAGCCAAGACCCCGCCCGCGCTTGATGAAGCGCAAGGCGTGCAAGTCGTTCGGCGTGTAGATGCGGTAACCGGCGTCGCTGCGCGCGCTGGGTTTTAACAATGCAATACTCTCGTAGTAGCGTATCATTTTTGCCGATACGCCCGTTTCGCTTGCCGCCTGGCCGATATTCATCCTATGACTCCTTGGTATGCGCGCTAGCTGCATGACTGCGGGCTTTCCAGCGCCGCAGCAACAGGGCATTGCTGATCACGCTGACGGAACTGAAGGCCATCGCCGCGCCCGCCACCATGGGGTTGAGCAAGCCGAAGGCGGCCAGCGGAATGCCGATCAGGTTATAAATGAATGCCCAGAACAGATTCTGCCGTATCTTGCTGTAGGTGCGGCGCGAGATATCGATGGCGTCCGCCACCAGGGCCGGATCGCCGCGCATCAGCGTGATGCCGGCCGCATGCATGGCCACATCCGTGCCCGTCGACATGGCGATGCCCACGTCGGAGGCCGCCAGCGCGGGCGCATCGTTGATGCCGTCGCCCACCATGGCGACTTTCGCGCCCTCGCCTTTCAGCGCGACAATTTTAGCGGTTTTATCGGCCGGCAGCATTTTCGCCGCCACCGTGTCGATGCCCAGCAGCTTGCCGACGGCGTCGGCGCTGCCCTGGTTATCTCCCGTCAACATCACGGTGCGGATGCCCAGGCTGTGCAAATGGGCAATGGCCGCCTGCGCGTTCGGCTTGACCTGGTCGCTGAAGGCAAACAGGCCCAGCAGTTCCGATCCCGACGCCAGCCACGAGATCGTGTTGCCCGTGGCTTCCAGTTCCTGCGCCTGCGCGGCCAGCGGCGTCATGTCCACGTTCAACTCCTGCATCAGCCGGGTGCTGCCCAGCTTCAATTCCAGGCCATCGACGTGGGCCGCCAGGCCGCGGCCCGGCAAGGCCGACAGGGCCGTGGCTGGCAAGGGGTCGATGTGGCGCGCGGCAGCCGCATCCAGCACGGCCGTCGCCAGGCTGTGTTCGCTGCCACGCTGGATGCTGGCCGCCAGCTGCAGCAGCCGCGCATCCTCGATGCCATGCGCATGCAGGGCCGCCAGCGCCGGTTTTCCCACCGTCAGGGTGCCCGTCTTGTCGAACACGACGGTATTGACGGCGTGCGCCACTTCCAGCGCTTCCGCATCTTTGATCAGGATGCCGTAGCGGGCAGCCACGCCCGTGCCGGCCATGATGGCCGTCGGCGTGGCCAGGCCCAGCGCACAGGGGCAGGCGATGACCAGCACGGCCACGGCATTGATGATGGCGTTCTCCAGCTCGCCGGTAGCGAGCCACCAGCCCAGCATGGTCAGCAGCGCCAGCACCAGCACCACGGGCACAAAGATGGCGCTGACCTTGTCGACCAGATGCTGGATCGGCGCCTTGGCCGCCTGCGCATCTTCCACCAGGCGGATGATGCGCGAGAGGGTCGTCTCGCCGCCCACGGCTTGCGTGCGCACCAGCAGCAAGCCGTCCGCATTGATGGCGCCGCCCGTGACCTTGTCGCCCACATGCTTATCGACCGGCAAGCTTTCGCCCGTGATCAGCGATTCGTTGATCTGGCTGGCGCCTTCCACCACCACGCCATCGACGGCTACCCGCTCGCCGGGACGGATGACCACCAGGTCGCCCACTTTCACCTGGTCCACGGGCAAGTCCAGCTCCACACCGTCGCGGCGCACGCGCGCCGATTCCGGACGCAAGACTTGCAACGCGCGGATGGCAGAGGCCGTCTGGCGCTTGGCGCGGCTTTCCAGCCATTTGCCCAACAGCACCAGGGTGATGACGACGGCCGACGCTTCGAAATACAGGTGCGGCAGCATCGCGCCCGCCGTCAGCCATTGGTAGACGGACAAGCCGTACGCGGCGCTCGTACCCAGCGCCACCAGCAAGTCCATGTTGCCGCTACCGGCGCGGGCCGCCTTCCAGCCCGCCTTGTAGAAGCGTGCGCCAAAGTAAAACTGCACGGGCGTGGCCAGCGCGAATTGCAGCCAGCCTGGCAACATCAAATGGATGCCGGCCCACTCGAGCAGCATAGGCAGCATCAAGGGGAAAGCCAGCACGGCCGCGAACGCCACTTTCATGCCGTCACGGTTCGGTGCGGCAGCGGGCGCGCTGGCCTGGCTGGCGGCGGGCACCTTGGCGGCATAGCCGGCCTTGTCGATGGCGGCGATCAGGGTGCCAGCTTCCAGGCCGCCCGTCACCTTGATGCGCGCGCTTTCCGTGGCCAGGTTGACGCTGGCGGCCAGCACGCCTGGCACTTTCAGCAAGGCTTTTTCCACCCTGCCCACGCAAGAGGCGCACGTCATGCCGGCGATGTTCAGGTCGATCTCGCGCTGCGCCACCGTGTAGCCGGCCTTTTCCACTGCCGCCTGCAAGGTGGCCAGGGGAATCGGCGTGCTGGACGTGACTTTGGCCACTTCGGTGGCCAGGTTGACACTGGCCTGGCTCACGCCAGGCACGGCGGCCAGAGCCTTTTCCACGCGGCCCACGCACGAGGCGCAGCTCATGCCTTCAATGGCCAGCGCCTGCGCATGCGCGGCGTCGGGAGGAAAAGCGGCGGGGACGAGTGCACTCTGGTTCATGGCAGATCCTGTACGAAAGATTAACGAATAGGGTCAGGATCTGCTATCCAACGATGGGAAGGTCAAGCCCTATTTGCAAAGTGTGCGGGCTTGTTTGCGGATGCTTAACGCACCACGCAGTCGATGGCGGCGGGCTTGCCGCTGTTGGCGCCGGCGCCCGTGCTGGACAGTGGCGTCGAAAACGCCGGCGGCGGCGTAAACGGGATGCCGGGATTGACGGGCAGCATCACGGGCGGCTGCTTGAAGCTGGGCGTAAAACCGAACTGGCCGGCAGCAAAATTTTGCGTCCCGGCAGGATTGGTGACATGAATCAAGCCATCGAGCACCTGCACATACAAGCCCGGCGCCCTCGCCGCCCCGACTGGCGGCGATACCGTTGGCAGCGCCGGTGCCGACGGCGCTACGTAACTGGCAACAAACGTCGTGCCGCGGATGCCGATGGTGGCGGCTGGCGTCTTCATCTCGAAGCGCTCCTTGTTGCGCTTGCCCAGCAATCCCGTGACGGAACGCAAGCCGCCCTTGAGCAAACTGAAGATGGCATGGTCGCCGTCAGGCTGCTCGGCCGTGTAGCTGAATTGCTCGATCACGAAACTGGTATTCGGCTTCAGGGTGATTTCGCTATTGTCGATCAGCTTGATCAAGGCATAGGTCTCCTTTTCCGTCAGCAAGGTGTCCCCCTGCTCGACTTCGGACTTGATGGCCAGGATTTTCACCTTGCCATCCGCCTTCTTGGCCATCAGCGGACCACTCAATTGCATGACGGTACCGGCCACCTGGCCGGCCCAGGCGTGCGCACCCATGCACATCAGGGCCAGCCACAGCAGGGCCTTAATTGCAGTACATTTTTTTAGTAGGGTCATCGAATTTGTATCCTGTAGGTTTATCTGCAGCATCGGCAACATCCTTGCTGTCCGGCTTCTTGTCGTCCAGCTTGGCTGGCGGCGTGGACGCGAGCGTATCGTTGGCACGGTCAGCCTGCTTGATGATGCGCAAGGCATCGTCGATGGCCGCGCTCGTGGCGGCATCGATCACGGGCTTGTCGATGGCCGTCGCCGGCAGGAAGATGGCGTCCGCCATGCTCACCGTGCCATTCGGCGCCAGCAGAATCACGCCGCTGCGCTGGCGGTTGATGCGCACGCCCGAGTCGCCCGTGATGCTGCCCGTTTTCGCCAGCACGCTCATGCTGGACGCTGCCGGCAAAGCGACGCTTGCCGTGTCCGCAAAGCGCACATGGCCTTCCGCGCTGGCGGCAAAATTGCCACCGCTAACAATCTTCGCATTGCCGCCGACATGGATGTCGCGACCCGCCGTCAAACTGACATGGCGCGCCGCTGCCAACTGCGCGCCATCGCCCAGCAGCACGTCCGTGCTGGCATTGAGGGCGATATCATTGCCCTCGATCTTGCCGTTGACAGTGACGGGGCTGTGCGCCGTCACGCTGACGTTGCCGCCATGCGCATTGATATTGCCAGCCGCGACACCGCCCGTGTTGTCGATGGCGATATTGCCCGCGCCCGTGGTGAGCGTTCCCAGGGTCAAGGTGCCCGGCGCCGAAGTATTGTTCAGCGCAATGCCGCCCCCTGCACTATTGCTGGCGGTAAAACTAACCACCTGGTTGCCCCCATTGCCCAGCACGATGCCATCACGCGCCTGCGCAGCCAGGCTGCTGGCGAGCAGCGCGCCGTCCTGGCCGATGGCGCCGTTCAGGGCGCTCAATTTCACTTCGTTCGCCGCCAGGCTGGCGAAACGCAAGTCGCCAGCCGCTTGCGTGATGGCCAGCTGGCCGGCGAGCCGGATGGCGCCGGCCGCTTGGCTGAAGCTGTTTGCGACGAGCAAGTTGCCCTTGCCGCTCAGCAGCCCGCCGCCTTGCGCGTAGCGCTCCGCCGACAGGCTGCCGTTCAGCAACAGGCTGCCGCCGTTGATTTCCAGGCCGGCCAGGCCGCTCAGCACGGAGAGATCCAGCGCGCTTTCCCCGAGGGTCAGGCTGCCGCCCGTCAACAACAAGCCCGTCGCCGAGTTCAGGTTTTTCAGGATGGTGCTGCCGGCCGCCGCGCTGTAGGTGACGATGCCCTTGCTGTTGCTGAAGTCGACCGCCAGCACGTTCGCGCCTTCCGGCACCACGCCGCCATCCCAGTTGGCGGCATCGCTCCACAAGCCGTTGCCGCTGCCGACCCAGGTCGACAATTGTTTTTGAGCAATTGATGCCTGCGCCGTGCCGCCCGTCGTTTCCAGGGTGTAGTTACCCGCATCGGCGCCCGCCAGGCGGAAACCGCTGGCCGTCACCAGCTTGCCCGCGCCCGCATTCTTGTCGGCAAAGCTGCCGCTGCCGCCTACCACGCTGACCACATCCTGGCCCAGCACGCCGTTCGCCGACGCGCTGACCGCCGCGGAAGTGGTTCCGTCATACACCTTGCCGGCGGCGCTCAGGCTTGCCAGGGTCAGGCTGGCCGGTGTAATGCTGGCCAGCAAGCCCGTCGGCAAGACGATAAAGTAATTGCCCGCATCGGCGCCCGTCAGCGCCGCGCCGCTGAGCTGCACGGCCTTGGCCGCGCCCACGTTCTTGTCCGCAAAGCTGGCTACCGCCGAGGCTGTCAAACTGTCGCCAGCGATACGGTCATCGCCCAAACTCAGCTGCGCACCCGTCGTGCCATCGTAGACCTTGCTGCCCACCACGCCGGACAGGTTCAGCGCGCGCGCCGCGATATCGGCCGTCGTGCTACCCGCATTGCTGCTCAGCACATAGTTGCCCGCATCGCTACCGCTCAGCGCCACATTGCTGACATTGACGGCCTTGCCGCCCCCCGCATTCCTGTTGCCAAACGCGGCACTGCCGCTCACGCTCAAGGCATCGCCCTGGATGCGGTCGTCGCCAAAGTGCACTTGCGCGCCCGTCGTGCCGTCATACGTCTTGTTGACGCCGTTGAAGCTCACGTTCAGGGTGCGCGCCGTGATGTCGGCCGTCGTGCTGCCCGCATTGCTGCCCAGCACATAGTTGCCCGCGTCACCGCCGCTCAAGGCCACATCCGTGACATTGACGGCCTTGCCCGCGCCCGCATTCTTGTTGCCGAACGCGGCATTGCCCGCCACCGTCAGGGCATCGCCCTGGATGCGGTCGTCGCCAAAGTGCACTTGCGCGCCCGTCGTGCCGTCATACGTCTTGTTGATGCCGTTGAAGCTCACGTTCAGGGTGCGCGCCGTGATGTCGGCCGTCGTGCTGCCCGCATTGCTGCCCAGCACATAGTTGCCAGCATCGCCGCCACTCAACGCCACATCCGTGACATTGACGGCCTTGCCGGTACCCGCGTTCCTGTTGCCGAACGCGGCATTGCCCGCCACCGTCAAGGCATCGCCCTGGATGCGGTCGTCGCCAAAGTGCACTTGCGCGCCCGTCGTGCCGTCATACGTCTTGTTGACGCCATTGAAGCTGACGTTCAGGGTGCGCGCCGTGATGTCGGCCGTGGTGCTGCCCGCATTTCCATTCAGCACGTAGTTGCCCGCATCGGCGCCCGTCAACTGGCCCGTCGCCACCTGATAATCGACCACCTTGCCAATACCGACATGCTTGTCGCGGAAGCTGCCCTGCAAGCCGGCCATGCTGACCTGATCGCCCGTCACCAGGCCCTCGAAGTAGCCGTTCAGGCCCGCTTGCAAGGTGCCGTCATAGACGCGGCTTTGCGCGCCCGTGACGCCATAGTTCAGCATGCGCGCCGTGATGTCGGCCGTGGTGCTGCCCGCATTTCCATTCAGCACGTAGTTGCCCGCGTCGGCGCCCGTCAGCTGGCCCGTCGCCACCTGATAATCGACCACCTTGCCGCTGCCGACATGCTTGTCGCGGAAGCTGCCCTGCAAGCCGGCCATGCTGACCTGATCGCCCGTCACCAGGCCTTCGAAGTAGCCGTTCAGGCCAGCTTGCAAGGTGCCGTCGTAGACGCGGCTTTGCGCGCCCGTGACGCCATAGTTCAGCACGCGCGCCGTGATGTCGGCCGTCGTGCTGCCCGCATTTCCATTCAGCACGTAGTTGCCCGCATCGGCACCCGTCAGCTGGCCCGTCGCCACCTGATAATCGACCACCTTGCCCGTACCGACATGCTTGTCGCGGAAGCTGCCCTGCAAGCCGGTCATGCTGACCTGGTCGCCCGTCAGCAGGCCTTCGAAGTAGCCGTTCAGGCCAGCTTGCAAGGTGCCGTCGTAGACGCGGCTTTGCGCGCCCGTGACGCCATAGTTCAGCACGCGCGCCGTGATGTCGGCCGTCGTGCTGCCCGCATT